>NZ_LQOW01000023.1 GCF_002102185.1 Mycobacterium fragae | reverse complement strand
TCGTTCGGCGGTGTCCTACTTTTCCACCCGGGTTGGGTAGTATCATCGGCGCTGGCAGGCTTAGCTTCCGGGTTCGGGATGGGTCCGGGCGTTTCCCTGTCGCTATGGACCGCCGTAACTTTATTGTTTTTTCGGGGGTGTTTGGTGGGGGGTGTGGGTTTGTTGGTGGGTGTGGTTGCGGTTGTGTGGGTAAGTTTTCGGCCGGTTAGTACCAGTTCCCTGAAAGTGTTGCCACTTGTGTAGGTCTGGTCTATTGATCCCGTGGTCTGCGGGGGGCCTTATCCCACTTGAATGGGTGAGAAGCCTGGTCTTGGAGGGGGTTTCCCGCTTAGATGCTTTCAGCGGTTATCCTGTCCGAACGTGGCTATCCAGCGGTGCCCCTGGCGGGACAACTGGTGCACCAGAGGTTCGTCCGTCCCGGTCCTCTCGTACTAGGGACAGGTTTCCTCAAGCTTCTGACGCGCGCGGCGGATAGAGACCGAACTGTCTCACGACGTTCTAAACCCAGCTCGCGTGCCGCTTTAATGGGCGAACAGCCCAACCCTTGGGACCTGCTCCAGCCCCAGGATGCGACGAGCCGACATCGAGGTGCCAAACCATCCCGTCGATATGGACTCTTGGGGAAGATCAGCCTGTTATCCCCGGGGTACCTTTTATCCGTTGAGCGACACCCCTTCCACTCGGGGGTGCCGGATCACTAGTCCCGACTTTCGTCCCTGCTTGACATGTTCGTCTTGCAGTCAAGCTCCCTTGTGCACTTGCACTCGCCACCTGATTGCCGTCCAGGTTGAGGGAACCTTTGGGCGCCTCCGTTACATTTTAGGAGGCAACCGCCCCAGTTAAACTACCCGCCAGGCACTGTCCCTGAACCCGATTCAGGGTTCGAGGTTAGATGCCCAATACGATCAGAGTGGTATTTCAACAACGACTCCACCCACACTGGCGTGCGGGTTTCACAGTCTCCCACCTATCCTACACAAATCGCATCGAACGCCAATACCAAGTTGTAGTGAAGGTCCCGGGGTCTTTTCGTCCTGCCGCGCGTAACGAGCATCTTTACTCGTAGTGCAATTTCGCCGAGTCTATGGTTGAGACAGTTGAGAAGTCGTTACGCCATTCGTGCAGGTCGGAACTTACCCGACAAGGAATTTCGCTACCTTAGGATGGTTATAGTTACCACCGCCGTTTACTGGGGCTTAAATTCTCCGCTTCACCCCGAAAGGGGTTAACGGGTCCTCTTAACCTTCCAGCACCGGGCAGGCGTCAGTCCGTATACCTCGTCTTGCGACTTCGCACGGACCTGTGTTTTTAGTAAACAGTCGCTTCTCACTGGTTTGTGCCACCCCCTGCCGCTGCCCACCGCGAAGGTGTTGACGGTATGGGGGTCCCCCTTCTCCCGAAGTTACGGGGGCATTTTGCCGAGTTCCTTAACCATAGTTCACTCGCACGCCTCGGTATGCTCTACCTGACCACCTGTGTCGGTTTCGGGTACGGGCCGTGCATGGGCTCGCTAGAGGCTTTTCTTGGCAGCATAGGATCACCGAATTCACCTCATCCGGCTATGCATCACCTCTGAGGAATACGCCAGACGGATTTGCCTATCTGACTCCCTACCGGCTTGCCCCAGTATTACCACTGACTGGTACGGCTACCTTCCTGCGTCACCCCATCGCTTGACTACTACCAGCGAAGATCCCACGCAGCCGGTAACCTCCACACCCCCGAAAGGGCATGATCGATCACCATTTGGGCGGTTAGTACCGCTGCTTCATCACGGACGCACACACACGGGTACGGGAATATCAACCCGTTGTCCATCGACTACGCCTGTCGGCCTCGCCTTAGGTCCCGACTCACCCTGGGCGGACTGGCCTGGCCCAGGAACCCTTGGTCTTTCGGCGGGCAAGGTTCTCACTTGCCTAATCGCTACTCATGCCTGCATTCTCACTCCCCACACCTTCACACACGATCACTCGCATGCTTCCCCGGTGAGAGGACGCTCCCCTACCCAACACTTTGACGTGTTGCCGCGGCTTCGGCGGTGTGCTTGAGCCCCGCTACATTATCGGCGCACAATCACTTGACCAGTGAGCTATTACGCACTCTTTCAAGGGTGGCTGCTTCTAAGCCAACCTCCTGGTTGTCTTTGCGACTGCACATCCTTTCCCACTTAGCACACGCTTAGGGGCCTTAGCCGGCGATCTGGGCTGTTTCCCTTTCGACGCACGGAGCTTATCCCCCGCCGTCTCACTGCCACGCTAACCACCACGGCATTCGGAGTTTGGCTGACGTCAGTAACCTAGTCGGGCCCATCGGCCATCCAGTAGCTCTACCTCCGCGGTGAACCACGCAACGCTGCACCTAAATGCATTTCGGGGAGAACCAGCTATCACGGAGTTTGATTGGCCTTTCACCCCTACCCACAACTCATCCCCTCAGTCTTCAACCTAAGTGGGTTCGGGCCTCCACGCGGTCTTACCCGCGCTTCACCCTGGCCATGGGTAGATCACTCCGCTTCGGGTCCAGAACACACCACTACACGCTCACACGTGATACGCCCTATTCAGACTCGCTTTCGCTGCGGCTACCCCACCCGGGTTAACCTCGCGACATGTCCCTGACTCGCAGGCTCATTCTTCAAAAGGCACGCCATCACCCCACCAAAAGAGGGCTTTGACGGCTTGTAGGCACACGGTTTCAGGTACTCTTTCACTCCCCTCCCGGGGTACTTTTCACCATTCCCTCACGGTACTGATCCGCTATCGGTCATCAGGAAGTATTCAGGCTTACCGGGTGGTCCCGGCAGATTCACAGCAGATTCCACGGGCCCGCTGCTACTCGGGAAACATTTTCTCGGAAGTCGCGATGTTTTCACCTACCGGGCTCTCACCGTCTACGGCAGACCATCCCAGGCCACTTCGACTAACACCACGATTTCTAGACTTCCGCTCAGGCCGGCGGACCCAAGACAAAAACGCCCCACAACACCACACACACAACCCCCGCCGGGTATCACCATGCGCGCGGTTTAGCCATCCTCCGCGTTCGCTCGCCACTACTAACGGAATCACACTTGTTTTCTTCTCCTACGGGTACTGAGATGTTTCACTTCCCCGCGTTCCCCCCCACCGGCTATACATTCACCAGTGGGTGACACGACATCACTCGTGCCGGGTTACCCCATTCGGACATCCTCGGATCCACGCTCGGTTGACAACTCCCCGAGGCATATCGCAGCCTCCCACGTCCTTCATCGGCCCCTGATGCCAAGGCATCCACCATGCGCCCTAACACACTTACACACACAAAAACCAAAGAAAACAACTCGACAAAACAACAAAAAACTTTGCTGCTTTGCTAGATGCTCGCAACCACTATCCAACACTCAAACACCACACCCCACCACCAAGTGAGGCGACACCACCCACAGGGTGTTGTCTCAGGACCCAACAGTGTGCCGGCGCTTTTGCTGTCAAATGTTGTTGTGCACCCGGTCCGACGCCACTACAGCACCGAACCCCTTTCACGGCTCACACCCCACCCAATGCGGGGCGTGTTTTCGTGGTGCTCCTTAGAAAGGAGGTGATCCAGCCGCACCTTCCGGTACGGCTACCTTGTTACGACTTCGTCCCAATCGCCGATCCCACCTTCGACCACTCCCTCCCAAAAAGGGTTGGGCCATGGGCTTCGGGTGTTACCGACTTTCATGACGTGACGGGCGGTGTGTACAAGGCCCGGGAACGTATTCACCGCAGCGTTGCTGATCTGCGATTACTAGCGACTCCGACTTCACGGGGTCGAGTTGCAGACCCCGATCCGAACTGAGACCGGCTTTACCAAGGATTCGCTTAACCTCACGGCATCGCAGCCCTTTGTACCGGCCATTGTAGCATGTGTGAAGCCCTGGACATAAGGGGCATGATGACTTGACGTCATCCCCACCTTCCTCCGAGTTGACCCCGGCAGTCTCTCACGAGTCCCCACCATCACGTGCTGGCAACATGAGACAAGGGTTGCGCTCGTTGCGGGACTTAACCCAACATCTCACGACACGAGCTGACGACAGCCATGCACCACCTGCACACAGGCCACAAGGGAAACCGCATCTCTACGGTCGTCCTGTGCATGTCAAACCCAGGTAAGGTTCTTCGCGTTGCATCGAATTAATCCACATGCTCCGCCGCTTGTGCGGGCCCCCGTCAATTCCTTTGAGTTTTAGCCTTGCGGCCGTACTCCCCAGGCGGGGTACTTAATGCGTTAGCTACGGCACGGATCCCAAGGAAGGAAACCCACACCTAGTACCCACCGTTTACGGCGTGGACTACCAGGGTATCTAATCCTGTTCGCTCCCCACGCTTTCGCTCCTCAGCGTCAGTTACTGCCCAGAGACCCGCCTTCGCCACCGGTGTTCCTCCTGATATCTGCGCATTCCACCGCTACACCAGGAATTCCAGTCTCCCCTGCAGTACTCCAGTCTGCCCGTATCGCCCGCACGCCCCCAGTTAAGCCAGGGAATTTCACGAACAACGCGACAAACCACCTACGAGCTCTTTACGCCCAGTAATTCCGGACAACGCTCGCACCCTACGTATTACCGCGGCTGCTGGCACGTAGTTGGCCGGTGCTTCTTCTCCACCTACCGTCACCCCGGTTACCCAAAGCTTCGTCGATGGTGAAAGAGGTTTACAACCCGAAGGCCGTCATCCCCCACGCGGCGTCGCTGCATCAGGCTTGCGCCCATTGTGCAATATTCCCCACTGCTGCCTCCCGTAGGAGTCTGGGCCGTATCTCAGTCCCAGTGTGGCCGGACACCCTCTCAGGCCGGCTACCCGTCGTCGCCTTGGTAGGCCATCACCCCACCAACAAGCTGATAGGCCGCGGGCCCATCCCACACCGCAAAAAGCTTTCCACCACAAGACATGCATCCCATGGTCCTATCCGGTATTAGACCCAGTTTCCCAAGCTTATCCCGAAGTGCAGGGCAGATCACCCACGTGTTACTCACCCGTTCGCCACTCGAGCACCCTCCGAAGAGAGCCTTTCCGTTCGACTTGCATGTGTTAAGCACGCCGCCAGCGTTCGTCCTGAGCCAGGATCAAACTCTCCAAACAAAAAATCAGAGAAACCTGACTAAAACAAAACAACCACACCCTGACACGGGGCATCAGAATGCGGCAAAAAACAACAACAAACAAAAACACCAAACACACTATTGAGTTCTCAAACAACACCC
>NZ_LQOW01000022.1 GCF_002102185.1 Mycobacterium fragae | reverse complement strand
ACGGGGCATCAGAATGCGGCAAAAAACAACAACAAACAAAAACACCAAACACACTATTGAGTTCTCAAACAACACCCGCATCCTTGCGGCCGCGCAATCACCCCGCGGTCATCGCCGCGAGCTGACTAGAGCGGACTAGCTGGAACATCCTCAGCGGTAGAGGTATTCCCCAGGATGTCGTCGCAGCCACGGACTAGCCGCAGCGCGAACTCACAAGTTACGCCAGGGGATACGGGGAGTCAAATGGCCTGATAGGTGCGGGGTTTCGGCTCAGCCCGCTGCTGTTCAGCCCACGCGCTCGACGCCGGCGATGTTCCGTTTGCCCCGCCGCAGCACCAGCCAGCGTCCGTGCAGGAAGTCGGACGCCTGGGGTGTCCAGTTCTCGTCGTCGATCTTGGTGTTGTTGACCGAGACACCGCCCTCGGCGATCGTCCGTCGCGCGGCGCCTTTGCTCGCCGATAGCCCGCTGGCCACCAGCAGGTCGACGATGCCGTCGGGCGCACCCTGTTTCAACTCGGCGACCGGAGTCTCGCGCAGCGCGGCGGTCAGCGTCGGTTCATCCAAACGCGCAAGCTCCCCGTGTCCGAACAACGCTCGGCTTGCGTGCTCGACGTCGTCGGCGGCCCCCTCGCCGTGCACCAGCGTGGTGAGTTCGCGCGCCAGCCGCCGCTGCGCGGCGCGTTCCTGCGGCCGCGACGCCGTCGCCTCCTCCAGCTCGCCCAGCTCGTCGGCCGATAGGAAGGTGAACCACCGCAGGTAGCGCATGACGTCGGCATCGGCGGTATTGACGAAGTACTGATACCAGGCATACGGGGTGGTCATCTGCGGGTCCAGCCACAGGTTGGCGCCGCCGGTGGATTTCCCGAATTTCGTCCCGTCGGCGGACGTGACCAGCGGAACCGTCAGGGCATGTACCGAGGCCGCCTCCTTCTGGCGCACCAGGCGCACCCCGGCGATGATGTTGCCCCACTGGTCGGATCCGCCGATCTGCAGCACGCAGCGGTGGCGTCGGTATAGCTCGACGTAGTCGTTGGCCTGCAACAGCATGTAGCTGAACTCGGTGTAGGAGATCCCCTCACCCTCCAGGCGTCGCCGAATCGTGTCGCGGTCCAGCATCACGTTGACCGAGAAGTGCTTACCCACGTCGCGCAGCAACTCGATCGCCGACATGGCGCTGGTCCACTCCAGATTGTTTTCGACGATGGCGCCCGTCTGTGAGCGGTCGAAGTCGACAAAGCGTTCCAGCTGTCCCCGGATCCGCTCGGTCCATTCGCGGACGGTGTCGGCGGTGTTGAGCAACCGTTCGCCGGTGTCGCGAGGATCGCCGACCATTCCGGTCGCGCCGCCGGCGAGCACGATGGGGCGGTGTCCGGCGCGCTGGAAGCGCCGCAGCGCCAGCAGCGGCACCAGGTGTCCGGCGTGCAGGCTCGGCGCGGTGGGGTCGAACCCCGCATACAGCGTGATCGGGCCCTTGGCCAGCTCGGCGGCCAGCGCCTCGAGGTCGGTGGACTGTGCAATCAGCCCGCGCCAGCTCAGCTCGTCGAGGATGGTGGCCATGGATTAGATCTTCTCCGATCTTCCATCAGTCGCTGGCTCCAGGGGCGGGCGCGCGCGGGCTGCGGCGATAGGCCGAGACCTCAGGGCGGCCCTGAAGCCAGAACCGCCACGGCCGATCGGCGGCGACGCTGATCCCGACCCGGGGCCCGGAAACCCCGGTGACGGAGTCGTTGAGCGTCACCCGCACCGGGCTGTCGGCATCGAACAGGTCGATCCCGTTGTCCGCCATGGTGATTCCCATCGCCGAGCAGAGATTGCCCGGCCCACGGGCCAGCGCGGCGTCCCGGAGCAACCCGCCGCGCCGTGATCGGGCGACTTCGAGCCCGGTCTCGATCACCGCAGCCCGCAGCAGCACGGCGGCCGCAGTTCCGTCGGGCCCGCACGCCACGTTGGCGCACACGTGGATGCCATGGCTGCGATAGGTGTAGAGCCGCCCGGGCGGCCCGAACATCACCGCGTTGCGGCCATTGGGACCGCGATATGAATGCGCCGCGGCATCCGGCCACGGGCCGTCGGGCACCCCGCCATAGGCCTCCACCTCAACGATCGTGGCGCTGACGCCGCGCCCGGTAAGCGTGGCACCGAGTAGGCGGTGCGCCGCGGCGAGCGGGTCCACCGCGAGTTCCTCAGCGCTCACCGGACAGATTCTGCCCGCGGCTCTGAGGTGCCATCGCGGGATCCCGTCGCGTTTCCGTCGTTGCGACAGATTGTCATTTGTTCTATAACTTATAGAGCAAAGGGAGGTCGAATCATGATCATCAACGTCGACCTGTCTGGCGAGGTGCCGATTTACCAGCAACTTCGCGACCGCGTCGTGGAGGCGATCGCGGAGGGCGAGCTGATCGAGGGCAGCGCTTTGCCCGCCACCAGAGCGCTCGCCGCGGACTTCGGGATCAATTTCCACACCGTGAACAAAGCCTACGATCTGATGCGCCAGCAGGGCCTGATCCGGCTCAACCGCAAGACCGGTGCGGTGGTGACCCCAACGCCCGCAGACCCGGCTTTCCGCGCTGAATGGACTGCCAGGGCGCGGACCCTACTGGCCGAGGCCGTCGCCAAAGGCTTACGGGCAGACGAGGTTCTCCAGACCTGTCGGTCAGTGCTCGATTCATTCGGTGCCACACAGGCCGAGGACGCGCGATGACCGTTGCCATCGCCCTGAGTATCGGGTTGTTAGCACTGGTGCTCGTACTCGCCCTGGTCCTGCCCTCGATCAATAGTCCGACCGTGCCTTTCGGGGTCCGTGTGCCGGCCCAGCACGCCGACGACCCGACAGTGGTCAGGCAGACCCGGATCTACCGACGCCGGATGCTCGCGAGTGGGATTCTCGCCGCCGGGGTCGGCGTCGTCATCTACCGGGTGACCGGCGAAACGTTACTGCTGCCGTTGTCGGTGCTGGTGCTGGTCGGCGTCTGGTACGGCTGCTTCTTCCTGGCCAACCACGAGATCCGGGTCGCGAAGGCCGCCGGGGGCTGGTATGAGGGCCTGCGCCAAGGCATCGCGGTCGACACGGAATTGCGGACCGATCCACCGCGGTTTCCGTGGCTCTGGCTGGCACCTTCGCTCATCGTCACGATCGCCACGGTGGTGATCGGCGTGATCAGCTACCCGTCCATGCCCGAGGTGCTCGCGGTGCACTACGGCGCAAACGGCGTCCCCAACCGGTTGGCCGCCAAGTCCGTCGGCACCGCGTTCGCGCTTGTGTTCGTGCAGATCGGCGTCACCGCGCTGCTGGCGGGTATCGCGGCGGGCATCTTCCGCAGCAGTCGCCCCGACATCGACCCGGCTCACCCGGTGGGCTCCGCGCGCTGGCATCGCCGATATATGGCATTGAGCGCTCGGGCGCTGCTCGGGCTGGTCGCGATGATCGACGTGGGGATGCTGGGTTCATCGCTGTTGATGTGGACCGGGACGGTCACCTCATGGGCGCCGCTGGTGGTCGTGCTCCCGATCCTGGCCGCCGTCCTCGTGGCCGTCGTGGTCTTGGCCATGAACAACCGTGTCCCGGACGAGGGCGAGGAGGACACCGGCCTGACCCACCGGGACGACGACAAGTACTGGCGGGGCGGCCTGATCTACATCAATCGCGAAGACCGGGCGCTGCTGGTTCCGCGCCGGTTCGGCCTGGGATGGTCGCTGAACTTCGGCAATCCGAGGACGGCAATGCTTCTGGCCGGCGTGTTGGCGCTGATCGCCCTGGTGATCACCCTCCGTTTTGGCGGCTGACCTCGACCGGTCGCGACTTCAGCAAGGATCCCTCTTGACAACTGAGCAAGAGGGGCGGATATTTCATCATATGATGACTTCATCAAGTGATGAATTATTCTCGAACGGCCGCGAGACCGCCATCGACATCAAGCACTTGCGGGTGATCCGCGGCAAACGCCCCGCCCTGCATGACTTCTCGGTGCAGATAGCCCGCGGCGCCATCACGGGTCTGCTTGGTCCGTCCGGTTGCGGCAAAACCACATTCATCCGGTGCGTGGTGGGCACTCAGATCGTGGCTTCAGGCAGCGTCACCGTTCTCGGCCAACCGGCCGGGTCCGCCGCCCTGCGCCGCCGGGTCGGATACCTGCCCCAGGACCCGACCATCTACAACGACCTACGCATCATCGACAACGTTCGCTATTTTGCATCGCTCTACGGTTTCGACAGCCACGCCGCCGACTTCGCCATCGAACGGGTGGGACTGGCCGATCACCGCACCGCCTATTGCGGCAATCTGTCCGGCGGGCAACGCACCCGGGTGTCGCTGGCCTGTGCGCTGGTGTGCCAGCCCGAGTTGTTGGTCCTCGACGAACCCACAGTGGGCCTGGATCCCGTGCTGCGGGCGGATCTTTGGGAGCAGTTCAACGAACTGGCCCGCGCCGGGACCACACTGCTGGTCTCCAGCCACGTGATGGACGAAGCCGACCATTGCGGTGACCTGCTGCTGTTGCGGGACGGTCACCTGGTCGCCCACACCACCCCGACCCAACTACGAGAGGACACCGGATGCACGTCACTGGAGGACGCGTTTCTGTCCATCATCAAGCGCAGCACTATGCGCCAAGCCGGCTAGGGCTGAAGGGTTACACCGCGACCACGGCGCGGATTTTGCGCCAGCTGGCCGCCGACCGGCGCAGCATCGCGATGATATTGCTGGTGCCGATCCTGGTCATCACGCTGATGTACTTCATGTTCGAGAACGCGCCGCACCCGCCGGGCACGCCGTCGCCGTTCAACAACGCCTGCCTGATCCTTCTGGGCCTCTTCCCGCTCTTCTTGATGTTCATCATCACGTCGATCACGATGCAGCGCGAACGCGCCTCGGGGACGCTGGAGCGGATCCTGACCACGCCGCTGCGCAGGCTCGACCTGCTCATCGCCTACGGGTCCGCGTTCTCGATCGCCGCAGCCACACAAGCCGTTTTGGCCTGCATCGTGTCGTTTTGGTTCCTCGGCTTCGACACCGCGGGCAGTCCGCTATGGGTATTCGTGATCGCGATCGTCAACGCCGTGCTCGGCGTCGGCCTGGGGCTGCTCTGTAGTGCTTTCGCCCGCACCGAGTTTCAAGCCGTGCAGTTCATACCGCTGGTGATGGTTCCCCAGCTGCTGCTGGCCGGGATCATCGTCCCCCGGGCGCTTATGGCGACCTGGCTGCAGTGGATCAGCAATGTGCTGCCGGCCAGCTATGCGCTGGAGGCCCTGCAACAGGTGGGCGCACATACCGAGCTGACCGGGATCGCGGTGCGCGACATCGTCGTGGTGATGTGCTTCGCTGTCGCGGCGCTGTGCCTGGCCGCCGCGACGCTGCGCCGGCGGACGCCCTGACTCGATGGTCACCCACGCGAACCGCAAACGGCCCGGACGTCCTCCCGGCGCCTCCGACACTCGCGAGCGGATCCTGGTCAACGCCCGGGAGTTGTTCGCCCGCAACGGATTCGACAAGACGTCGATACGGGCCGTGGCGGCCGCGGCCGGTGTGGATTCGGCGCTGGTGCACCACTACTACGGAACCAAGGAGCGGTTGTTCACCGCCGCGATCCGCATCCCGATCGACCCGATGACGATACTCGGGCCGTTGCGCGACGCGCCCGTCGAGGAACTCGGCTACAAACTGCCGTCACTGTTGTTGCCGCTGTGGGACTCTGAACTCGGCGCCATCGTGATCGCGACGATTCGGTCGCTGCTTTCCGGGGCCGACGTCGGTCTGGTGCGAACGTTCATGCGCGAGGTGGTCATCGAAGAAATCGCCGCGCGGGTGGACAACCCGCCCGGAAGCGGAATCATCCGTGCGGAATTCGTGGCATCGCAGGTCGCCGGTGTTCTGATGGCACGCTACATCCTCGAGCTGCAGCCGTTCGCGTCGCTGCCGGCGGAGCAGATCGCCGAGACCATCGCACCGAACCTGCAGCGCTATCTCACTGGGGAGCTGCCGGAGTGGCCCGCGCCATGAGCCGGGCGTGCTCGTCGTCGCTCACCTCGGTGGCCTCGTCGATCAGCAGCACCGGGATGTCGTCCTCGATTCGATAGGCGCGCCGCAGTCGCGGGTTGTAGAGCATCTCGTCGACCAGCAGCAGCGGACCGCGGTCGGCCGGACACACGAGAATGCTCAGCAGCGTTTCGTCGATCACGCGTGGCCGCCGGTCATCTCGGCTCGTACGGTGGCCGTCAACCGCTTGAATTGGTTGACCGCGGCGTCGTAGTACCAGGCATGGCGTCCCGGCTTGGGAATCCCGGCCGCGCGCAGGGCGCCGGCCATCGGACGGTAGCTGGCGCTCAGCTTCATCTCCGGCACCACGTATACGACATCGGGTCCCAACCCGGTCGGCATCGCCGCCACCGCCTCGGTCAGATCCGCCGCCGTGATCGACGCCCCCGGCCGCAGCGTCAGCGCCGACACAACGAGCAGCTTGCCGTGCGCCGGCACCCCATAGGTCACCACCAGGTCGGCAGCCGGGATGAGGCCGAGCGCATCGGTGATCGGTTCGCAATACACCAGGCCGCGCGGGGTGCGCACCGCAGAGCCGCGCCTGCCCACCAGCCAGAAATCCCCGTCGGCGTCGCGACGGAACAGATACTCGGTGGATATCCAGGTGTCGGCCGGAGCGAACACGCCGCGCTTGACCGAGGCGCTGGGATCGATCGGTCCGCGCGGCTCGGCGAGCAGGACGCCAACTTCGTCCGCAGCTGCGACCTGGACCAGCCCGCGGTCGTTTTCCCGGATCAGGTCGCCATCGGCGTCGTAGGCGCCCAGTTCCACCCGTCCGGCTCCGGGCAGCGGCCGCCCCTTGCTGCCGATCTTGGCGCCGGACACGTTGGCCAGCACCGCATGCCCGTCGGTGGTCGCGAAGAACTCGACCACATGTGCGGGCGCGAACAGGTCGACAACCCGCTGCCACAGCCCGGTCGGCATACCTGAGCCGATGAACAGCCGCACCGGGTGATTGCCGTGCAGCACGAACTGCGGGTCGTCGATGACTTCGCGAAGCATGGCCCAGGTGTAGGACACCACGGTGACGCCGTATTGGCGCACTTCGGCGACGAACCGGTCGGGGCGCAGACCGCGAGACAACGCGATGCGCGCGCCGCCGACCACTGCGCCGCCCAGGCTGACCAGTAACCCCGACTCGTGGTGCAACGGAGTCAGGCAGTACACGGTGTCGCCGCGGCCCAGGGCTGCGGTCGAGGCGGTTCCGAACGCCGAGAGCGCCCATCGGTAGTTGGTGATCTGCTTGGCCACAAGCTGGCCGCCGGCTGTGCTGAACGCGACGAACGCCAGATCCCGCGCCAGCCCCGGATTGGCCCGGTACCAGGCGGGCAACTCGACGGCGTCTGGGTCGATCTGCTCCATGTCGATGACGCCGGCGTCATCCGGGACGTGCAGGTCGCGGGATTCACCGCCACCGAGAACCAGTATCTGGCCGGGCAATTGGCGTGCGGTTTCGAGATTCGGTGGATCAGTGAGGATCTCGGTCACTCCCCCGATCCGGACCGATTCGGCCAGATCGGCGTCGGGGCGCAACAGCACTGCGACCGCACCCAGCCGCGACAGCGCGGCAATCGCCACCAGGGCGCTCGGCCGGGTTTCCATCAGCATGCCGACGTGCTCACCCTGGCGGACCCCCACGTCGATCAGGCCGCGCACGACGTTGTCGATCCGCCGGTTCACCGCCTCGTAGGTGTGCACGCGCCCGTCGAAGAGCAGGAATTCGCCGTCGGGTGCGTCATGCGCCTGTTCCCCGATGATCCGGCCCAACGAGATGCGGGTGTGGTCGTTGATCTGCCCCAGCCGGGCCAGTCGCGGCAACGTCCGCACGGTCTCGACGGCCAGGGTGCGAACGGACTTGTTCGCCGCCACCACCGCGTCGGCTGCGCCGCGGGCGAGTGCGAGCGCCACCTCGGACGCCTCGCCGATGCCGTGCGCCACACGGGAACTCATCGCCACGCCCCGATCGGTGCTCTCGGCCGGCTGATCGGCCATCAGCACGATGCTCTCCGGTTTGGGTGCCCGCCCGGAAATCCACAGCACCCAATCGGCGACAGTAGGCCAAGACTGCTGCGCCGCCTTGGAGCCCACCACCAAACCGAAATGGCCCGCGCGCAGGCAGTACTCGTACACCTCGGCATTGGGGGCCGCGCGCCGGATCCCGCGCACGGCGGGCGGCTGCCCGATGTCGTCGACCTCGCCGACGAAAGCCAGTACGGGGCAGGTGATGTCGGTCAGCGTCACCAGTTGCCCGTTGATCGCGAAACCGCCGGTCATCATCCGGTTGTGGGCGATGAACTGCTTGAGCAGCTCCGAGACCGCCGGGCCGGACCAGGCGATCCAACCCTCGGACTCCAGGAACCTGCGCTGCGCTTCGCGGGGCAGCAACGCCTCGCGATCGTGCAGCTGGCGCACGAAGTCGATGCGCGCCTTGGCTGTCTTGAGCGGATCCATCATCTGAAAGCCCATGCGCGCCAACCAACTTGGAATATCAAGCCGGTTGAAGACATGGTCGGCCATGAAGTTGGCGGTGGCCGCGGCCAGGTTGGGCGGAATGCCCATCGGTAGCGCCGCCAGGGTATCGACCGGCGAACCGAACGCCACAACGCTGGCAATGCTTTTCGACCGTCGGTAGGCCGCCGCCTGGTAGCAGAACATCCCGCCCTGGGAATAGCCGGCCAGATGGACGTCCTGACCGGTGGCCTCGACGGTCGTGTCGATTGCCTCGCTCAGCGCGACGATGTGGTCGGCGAGGTTTCGGCGCATGCCGCCCTCGACCTTGTCCGGTGAGCCGAAGTCGATCACCCAGGGGTCCAGGCCGGCGGCGTGCAGAATGCCGACCGCCCCTTCGTCCCGGGTGACGTCCCACATGTTCGCCGACATCATCATCGGGTGCACCAGCAACACCGGGGGTCCCGCGGGCGGCTGGCCGGGCCGGGTGTCCGGCGGAAAGTACCGCCGGAGTTTGTACATCGGCACGCTCTCGACGACCTGGAACGGCGACGGGACCGTACCGGTCTCCAATCCGCCGAGCCTCAAGACTTCCAGGCCGTTCTGCGCTGTCGCCATCAACCGCTCGACCGGTCTGGTGACCGCTGAAACCGGTCGAGTGATCGCTGATAGATTCAAATCCACCGTTGCTCCCCTGATTGACCTGCACATTCTGGCACATCACCGAGGTCGGGCCCGGCGCTTTGGACACCGTAGCGCCCGTCGTAGTTTGGGGCTGTGGCGCACCTGCTTGGCGTCGAGGCCGTGCACCTCGAATACCCGACCCAGGTGGTCTTCGACGCGCTGACCCTGGGGGTGAGCGACGGCGACCGGATCGGCATCGTGGGACGAAACGGCGACGGGAAATCCAGCCTGCTGGGTTTGCTCAGCGGCCGGGTGCGCCCGGACTCCGGGCGGGTGACCCGGCGCAGCGGTCTGCGGGTCGGCGCGCTGAGCCAGGGCGACACCCTCGATTCGGGCCGCACCGTCGGCGCGACGCTGGTCGGCGGGCGGCCCAAGCACGAGTGGGCCGGCGATCCGCGGGTCCGCGACGTGGTCGGCGGACTGGTGTCCGACATTGGTTGGGAGGCAACGATCGCCACCCTCAGCGGTGGCCAGCGACGGGGGGTCCAGCTGGCCGCGCTGCTGATCGGCGACTGGGATGTGATCGCTCTGGACGAGCCGACCAACCATCTCGACATCGAAGGCATCACCTGGCTGGCCGATCACCTGCAACGGCGCTGGGCCCGCAACACCGGCGGGTTGCTGCTGGTGACGCATGACCGATGGTTTCTCGACGAGGTGGCAACCGCGACATGGGAAGTGCACGACGGAATCGTCGAGCCGTTCGAGGGTGGTTACGCGGCATATGTTTTGCAACGCGTCGAGCGGGACCGGCGGGCCGTGCTGGCCGAGGCCAAGCGGCAGAATCTCATGCGCAAGGAGCTGGCCTGGCTGCGCCGCGGCCCGCCGGCGCGCACCTCCAAACCGAAGTTCCGGATCGACGCCGCCAACAAGCTGATCGCCGATGTGCCGCCGCTGCGCAACACCGTCGAATTGGCGAAGCTGGCCACCGCGCGGCTCGGCAAGGACGTCATCGACCTGCTCGACGTTTCGGTGTCGTTTGACGGCCATCCCGTGTTGCGCGACATCGAATGGCGAATCGCTCCCGGGGAACGCAGCGGCATCGTTGGTGCCAACGGCGCCGGAAAATCCACGTTGCTCGCACTTATCAGCGGCGCGATCTGTCCCGACAGCGGGAAAGTCAAGCGCGGCAAGACCGTTCGGTTGGCGATGCTTGACCAGCAGGGCGCTGATCTGGCGTCGATAGCCGGCGACCGAGTGGCCGACGTGCTGGGCAGGCTACGCAGTGGGTATCAAGTCGACGGCCGCGAGGTCAGCCCGTCGCAGCTGCTGGAGCGGTTGGGGTTCGCGCGCGATCAGCTGTCGGCGCGGATCGGTGAGCTCTCCGGCGGTCAGCGCCGCCGGCTGCAGCTGATGCTCACACTGCTGGCCGAGCCCAACGTGCTGCTGCTCGACGAGCCCACCAACGACGTGGACACCGACATGCTCGCCGCCACCGAAGACCTGCTCGACTCGTGGCCGGGCACATTGATCGTCGTCTCACATGACCGCTATCTGCTGGAGCGGGTCACCGATCAGCAATACGCGATTCTGGATGGCCGGCTGCGGCATCTGCCTGGTGGCATCGACAAATACCTGAAACTCGCTGCCGAGCCGGCCAGGCGCCCGCAAGCTGCCGCCCCCAAGTCGGCGTCCGGCGCCGAGTTGCGCGCCGTCGAGAAGGAGATCGCCGCGATCGATCGCCGGCTGCGGCGGCTGGGCGATCAGATCTCTGCAAAGCACGCCGAACTGGCCGCGCATGACCAGTCCGACCACGTCGGTGTAACCCGGCTGAGCCAGGAGTTACGCGGTCTGGAAGACGACGTCGCCGGGTTGGAAAACCGCTGGCTGGAGCTTTCGGAAATGCTCGAGTAGGCCTCGTTCAGCGCCACTGCAACAACACGAGCTCAGAGCAGAATCCCGGGCCCATTGCCATCATCAGCCCCGGGCTTCCGCTGGGCGGCGGCTTGGAGATGGTGTCGCGCAATACGTGCAGCACCGATGCCGACGACAGATTGCCCACCTCGCTGAGTGACCGCCAGGTCAGCTCCAGCGCGTCTGGAGGCAGGCCGAGGGTTTCGACGAGCGCCTCGATGATTTTGGGACCACCCGGATGGCTGACCCAGGCGCCGATGTCGGCGGTGGTCAGGCCGTGCCCGGCCAGGAACTTGGTGACGTCGTCAGGCATGAACCGCTCGACGACTGCCGGCAGGTCCGGTGACAGCACCAGCTCGAGCCCGTTGTCGCCGACATCCCAGCCCATCGTGCGCAGGGAATCCGGGTAGAGATGACTGACCGAATCGATGACCGCGGGACCGCCGGCGCGGATCTGTTCGGCCCGACGCTCGCCGACCGCCACCACTGCACCTGCCCCATCACCGAACAGCGCGCTGCCGACCAGCGTGGGCAACGTCGGCTTGGCCCCGGCGTAGGTCAGTGAGCACAGCTCCACCGATATCAGGGCCGCGACGTCGTCGGGCGCGCCGCGCAGATAATCGTGCAGTCGGGCTACGCCGGCCGCGCCGGCAACGCAGCCCAGGCCGAAGATCGGGAGGCGCCGCACGTCAGGGCGCAGGCCAAGCTCTGCGGCGATTCGAGCGTCCAGCGACGGCACCGCTATGCCGGTGACGGTCGTCGTGATGATCACGTCGAGGTCCTGGGGCTTTAGGCCCGCCTCCTCGAGTGCCCCCGCCAGCGCCGCAGACCCGAGTTTGACGGCGTGTTCGATGAACGCTTCATTCGCCGCGGCGAAGCCGGTCAGTGACCCGATTTTCTCCAGCGGCAGCACGACATGACGGGCGTTCACCTTGGAGCTCGCGTGGAGCTGCCGAAGTATCTTCTCGTGGCCTGCCAGACGCGGGAAGGCGACAAAGGCATCGGTGATCTCGCTTTGGGTGTAGCGGTGCGGTGGCAATGCGCATTGCACACCGGCGATGACGCTCATAGTGCCCATCCCCTGTACACGAGGATCCCGGCTGAGGGGTTCAACCGGATAGCCCAATCCCGGCAGTTTACTTGATCGCTTCGATTTCGAGGGTCAGCCCGGGACATAGGCGCAGCCCAGCAAAGTTTGTGGGATCCTTATCGGCGGCCCAGGCGCCGACGGAGCCGTCCGGCGGCCTCACGAACCGCCTGCAATTGCCCGGCCACCTGGGTCGGCGCGGTGCCGCCCCGCGCGTCGCGTGACGACACCGAGCCCTCGATGCTCAGCACGTCACGGACCTCGGGAGTCAGGGCGCTGCTGATGGCGGCCAGCTCGTCGTCGCTCAGCTCTTCCAACCCGACGCCGCGCTCCTCGGCGACCCGCACGGCCGCCCCGGCCGCCTCATGAGCGGCCCGGAACGAAACACCCTGGCGTACCAGCCATTCGGCGATATCCGTTGCCAGGGTATATCCGGCCGGGGCCAGCGCGGCCATCCGCTCGACGTTGAAGGTCAGCGTGCTCACCAGTCCTGCCATCGCCGGCAGCAGCAGCTCCAGTTGCGCCGCCGAGTCGAACACCGGCTCCTTGTCCTCCTGCAGGTCCCGGTTATAGGCCAGCGGCTGGGCCTTCAGCGTGGCCAGCAGCCCGGCCAGGTTGCCGATCAACCGACCGGATTTGCCGCGGGCCAGCTCGGCGATGTCGGGGTTCTTCTTCTGCGGCATGATCGAGCTACCGGTCGACCACGAATCGTGCAAAGTCACGTAGCCGAATTCCGTTGAGCTCCAGACGATGATGTCCTCGGCCAGCCTGGACAGGTCGACGGCGATCATCGCGAACACAAACGCCGCTTCCGCCGCGAAATCCCTTGCCGCCGTGGCGTCGACGGAGTTGTCGGCCGCGTGCAGGAACCCGAGCTCCGCGGCGATCGCGTCCGGGTCAAGCCCCAGCGACGTACCGGCCAGCGCTCCGGAGCCATAAGGCGACACCGCAGTGCGTCCGTCGAGGTCGACGATCCGCCCGACATCGCGCAGCAGCGGGTGAGCGTGGGCGAGCAGATGGTGGGCCAGCAGGATGGGCTGAGCGGACTGCAGATGGGTCTTGCCGGGCATGATGGCAGTGGGGTGGGCGGCGGCCTGGGCGGTCAGCGCGTCGACCACGTCGAGCACGCCGGCGGCGACCCGGCGTGTCGCGTCGCGTAGCCACATCCGAAACAGGGTGGCCACCTGGTCATTTCGCGATCGGCCCGCGCGCAGCCTGCCACCCAGGTCGGGCCCCACCCGGTCGATCAGCCCGCGCTCCAGCGCGGCGTGCACGTCCTCGTCGGTGGCCAGCGGGCCGAAGCTGCCGTCGGCCACGTCCTCGGCGAGGCTGTCCAGCCCGGCCAGCAGCCCGTCGCGCTGCTCTTCGGTGAGCAAACCGGCCCGGAACAGCACCAGTGTGTGTGCCCGCGACGCGGTGATGTCATAGGGAGCCAGCACCCAGTCGAAATGCGTGGATCTGCTCAACGCAGTCAACGCGTCCGACGGGCCCACGCTGAACCGCCCACCCCACAGCGATCCTTCGTTGGTGCTCATGGTTCCTCGGCGCGCAGGTCCCTGCGAGCCGCAAGCTTCGACGACAACCCGTGCACGTACACGAAGCCCTTCGCCTTGGACTGGTCGAAGCTGTCGCCCTCGTCGTAGGTGGCCAGGTTGAAGTCGTACAGCGACTCGGCACTGCGCCGGCCATTGACGGCAATGTGCCCGCCGTGCAAGACCATGCGTATTTCGCCGGTCACGTGTTCCTGTGTCTTGGCGACAAAGGCTTCCAGTGCGGCCGTCAACGGCGAGTACCACAACCCGTCGTACACCAGCTCCGCCCAGCGCTGGTCGGTTTGGCGCTTGAACCGCCCGAGTTCGCGCTCGAGCGTGACGTGTTCGAGTTCGGTGTGCGCGGTGATGAGCACCATCGCCCCTGGCGCCTCGTAGATCTCACGGCTTTTGATACCGACCAACCGGTCCTCGACGACGTCGAGTCGACCGACTCCCTGGGCGCCGGCGCGGCCGTTGAGTTCCTCGATCGCCTGCAGCACCGAAACGCGGTTGCCATCGATCGACACCGGCACGCCGCGCTCGAACCCGACGATCACCTCGTCCGGGGTGTTCCAGTTGACGGTGGGATCCTCGGTGTAGGCGTAGACGTCCTTGGTGGGTGCATTCCAGAGGTGTTCCAGGAAGCCAGTTTCCACCGCGCGGCCCCACACGTTCTGATCGATCGAGAACGGCGAGCGCTTGGTCACGTTGATCGGGATGGCGTTCTCTTCGGCGAACGCGATGGCCTTCTCCCGGGTCCATGCGTAGTCGCGAACGGGGGCCAGCACCTCCAGATCCGGTGCCAGCGAGGCGAATCCGACCTCGAAGCGGACCTGGTCGTTGCCCTTGCCGGTGCAGCCGTGGGCGACGATCACGCCGCCGTACTCACGGGCGGCGGCGACCAGATGCTTGACGATGAGGGGCCGGCTGATCGCCGACACCAGCGGATAGCGGTCCATGTACAGCCCGTTGGACAAAATGGTGGGTAAGCAATATTCGTCGGCGAACTCGTCGCGCGCGTCGACGACGACCGCCTCGACCGCGCCGCAGTCGAGTGCACGTTGGCGAACGACCTCCATGTCCTCGCCGCCCTGGCCCAGATCGATCGCGACCGCGACGACCTCCCGGCCGGTCTCCTTGCCGATCCAGCTGATCGCCACGGAGGTATCCAGACCGCCGGAATACGCCAAGATGACGCGCTCGGACATCGACCAATCTCCTTACGTTATTTGAGGTCTGCCAGGGCGGCCGCGAGCTCGGCGCCGGTCATCGGTTCGCGAGCCGCCACGAAGATGGTGTCGTCGCCGGCAATGGTGCCGACGACGTAGGGTAGTGCCGCCCGGTCGATGGCGCTGGCCAGGTAGTCGGCGGCGCCGGGCGGGGTGCGCAGCACGGCGAGGTTTCCGCTGGCGTCGGTAGAGACCAGCAATTCGCCGAGCAGCCGCGAAAGCCGTCCGGTGCCACCGGATACCCCACGAACCGGGCTGCCGTCCTCGGGCACGACGTAGACACCGACGCCGCCGTCGGCTCCGCGCAGCTTGACCGCGCCGAGTTCTTCGAGATCCCGCGACAGCGTGGCCTGGGTGACGTCGATGCCTTCGGCTGCGAGCAATGCAGCTAACTCGCTTTGGCTGCGCACTGCCGCCGACGACAGGATCGACACGATGCGGGCCTGCCTCCCCGCGCGGGTGACGTCCGGCGTGGATTTCGAACGTGTCATCGGGATCGCTCCAGCAGCCACACCAGCAGCGCCTTTTGCGCGTGCAGCCGGTTCTCGGCTTCGTCCCATACCGCGCTGTGCGGCCCGTCGATCACCTCGTCGGTGATCTCGTGACCGCGATGGGCCGGAAGGCAGTGCAGCACAACGGCTTCCGAATCGGCGAGGGCTTGCAGCTCGGTGTTGACCTGGAACGGCCGGAACGGCTGCATCCGATCCTGCCCGTCGTTCTCCTGACCCATCGACGTCCAGGTGTCGGTGACCAACACGTCGGCGCCGGCCGCGGCCGTTTGGGGGTCGGCGGTTACGGTCACCGACGCGCCGGTGTTCGCGGCGCGCTGCTCGGCAGCGGCTAGCACCGAGCGGTCGGGCGTGAAGCGGTCGGGGGCGGCGATTGTCACATGGATGCCGGCGGTGACACCGCCCAGTAGTAGTGAGTGGGCCATGTTGTTGGCGCCGTCGCCGAAGTAGGAGAGCTTCAGTCCCCGTAGCGATCCCTTGCGCTCGGCGATGGTCTGCAGGTCGGCGAGCACCTGGCAGGGATGGAACTCGTCGGAGAGCGCGTTGATGACCGGCACTGTCGCGGTCCCGGCCATCGCGGTCAGCCGATCCTGTCCGAATGTTCGCCAGACGATCGCATCGACATAGCGGGACAACACTTTTGCGGTGTCGCCAAGGGTCTCGTCGCGTCCGAGCTGGGTGCTGCGGCCATCGACGACGACGGCATGGCCGCCGAGCTGTGCGATGCCCACCTCGAAGGAAAACCGGGTACGGGTGGAGTTCTTATCGAAGATCACCGCGACCCCGCGTGGCCCCTCGAGGGGACGACGGCTCAGCGGATCCTTTTTCAGCTCGGCTGCCAGGTCCAGCACCTCGGCCTGCTCAACGGGTGAGAGGTCGGTGTCGCACAGGAAGTGCCGAGTCATGGTGTCCCCCCGGCGGTATCCAGGATGCCGGGCAGCGCGGTGACGAACGCGTTGATCTGGTGCTCGGTGATGATCAACGGCGGCGCCAGCCGGATGACATCGGGTGCCGCGGCGTTGATGAGGAACCCGGCGGCTCGGGCGGCGATTTCGACGTCCTTGGCGGCGAGGGAACGCAGCACCACACCGCACAACAGCCCGCGGCCGCGAACGTGGTCGACCATCGGGTGATGCAGCGATTCGATGCCGTGGCGCAACGACTTTCCCAACACTTCGGCGCGGCGCACCAGATCCTCGGCGGCCAGCACGCGCAGCACCGCCAGCGCCGCCGCGGCGCAGATCGGGTTGCCGCCGAAGGTGCTGCCGTGCAGACCGGGCGTGAGCAGCTGCGCGACCGGACCGACCGCCAGGCACGCCCCGATCGGTAACCCGCCGCCGAGACCCTTTGCCAGGGTCACCACATCGGGCGTGACGCCGTCATGCTGGTGAGCGAAAAACGTTCCGGTGCGACCCATCCCGGTCTGCACCTCGTCCAGAACCAGCAAAGCACCGTGTTCGGAGGTGATATCGCGGGCGGCGGCGAGGTAGCCGTCGGGCGGGACGACCACACCGCTCTCCCCCATGATCGGTTCCAGGAAAACCGCGGCTGTATCGTCGCCGACCGCGGCGGCCAGCGCGTCGGTGTCGCCGTACGGCACGTGTGTGACGTCACCGGGCAGCGGCGCGAACGGCGCCTGCTTGGCCGGTTGCCCGGTGAGCGCCAGCGATCCCATCGTCCGGCCGTGGAAAGCCTCTTGGGCCGCAACCAATTTCGTCCGCTCGGTGAGCCGGGACAGCTTGAACGCCAACTCGTTGGCCTCGGTGCCGGAGTTGCAGAAGAACACCCGGGCCTCGACGCCCAACAGCGCAACCAGTGCCTCCGCCAGCGCGATACCAGGCTCGGCGGCGTACAGGTTGGAGGTGTGACCCAGCGTCGACATCTGCCGAGTCACCGCGTCGATGACCGCGGGGTGGCGATGCCCTAGGACGTTGACGGCGATCCCGCCGAGCAGGTCCAGGTAGGAGTTGCCGTCCACGTCGGTGACCACGGCGCCGTCACCGCTGGCCAATGCCACGGGCGGAACGCCGTAGTTGTTCATCATCACCGCCGACCAGCGCTGCTGCATCTCTGTCGTATTGCTCACGCGCTCACCACCTTGGTGCCGGTGCCCGCATCGGTGAACAGCTCGACCAGCACGCAGTGTTCGACCCGGCCGTCGATGATGTGCGCGCTCGGCACACCGCCGCCCACAGCGCGCAGACACGCCTCGACCTTGGGGATCATGCCGGCCTCCAGCGTCGGCAGCAGCTGCGCCAATGTGGCAGCGTCGATTTCGCTGACCAGCGAATCGCGGTTCGGCCACCGGGTGTACAACCCGTCGATGTCGGTGAGCACCAAGAGCTTTTCGGCGCCCAGCGCTTCGGCCAGTGCCGCCGCCGCGGTGTCGGCGTTGATGTTGTGCACCACGCCGTCACTGTCCGGCGCAAGCGTCGAGACTACGGGGATGCGATGCGCTGCAATGAGATCAAGCACCGCGGCGGTGTTGACGTGGTCGACGTTTCCCACCAGCCCGATGTCGGTGGCCACGCCGTCGACGGTGACGCTGCGCCGCACCGCGGTGAACAGCTGTGCGTCCTCACCGGTGATGCCGACGGCATAGGGCCCGTGCGCGTTGATCAGGTTGACCAGTTCGCGGCCGACCTGGCCGAACAACACCATCCGCGCTACGTCGAGAACTTCGGGCGTGGTGACCCGGAAGCCGCCCTTGAAGTCACCGTGGATGCCGAGCCGCTGCAGCATGGCGCTGATCTGCGGCCCTCCGCCGTGCACCACCACGGGATGAATGCCGCAATTACGCAGGAACGCCATGTCGGCGGCGAACGCGTGTCGCAGGACGTCGTCGGTCATCGCGTTGCCGCCGTATTTGACGACGACGATCTTGCCGTGCAACTGCTTGAGCCACGGCAGGGCCTCGGCCAGCACCTGGGCCTTGACCCGGGCGGGCAGTTCGCTTGTAGTCATGAGCTGTAGGCCGAGTTCTCTTCGACATAGCCGTGTGACAGGTCGGTGGTGCGGATGGCGGCTCGACCGTTGCCGGCGCCGAGGTCGACGGTGACGTCGATGTCGGGGCCGGATAGATCCACCTCGCGGGCGCCCGGCGTCCCGGTGCCGGCGGTGAACACCGCAGACCCGTTGAACGACACGGTGATCCGATCCGGATCGACAGTGAACGGCACCATGCCGACGGCCGCGAGCACTCGTCCCCAGTTGGGATCGGAGCCGAACAGCGCGGTCTTGACAAGGCTGTCGCGCGCGATCCTGCGGGCCGCGGTGACGGCATCGTCTTCGGAGGCGGCGCCCGTCACGGTCACCGTGATCCGCTTGGTGACGCCTTCCGCGTCGGCTTGCAGCTGGGCGCACAGGTCATCGCAGACCCGCAGCACCGCATCGTCGAGATCGCTTTGCGCCGGGGAGATTTCGCTGGCACCCGAGGCCAGCAGCAGCACCGTGTCGTTGGTGGAGCAGCTGCCGTCGACGTCGAGGCGGTCGAAGGTTTGACCGCTGGCGCGCCGCAGCGCAGTGTCGAGCGCGGCGGCGTCGGCGACGACGTCGGTGGTGAGCACGCACAGCATCGTGGCCAGCGACGGCGCCAACATGCCTGCGCCCTTGGCCATTCCACCGACCGTCCAGTTCTCCGGATGATGCAGTGCGACCTGTTTGGGCACAGTATCGGTGGTCAGAATGGCACGCGCGGCCTCCTCGCCGCCGGTAAGCCCGCCGGACATCTCATGCACAATGTGGCCGACACCGGCGAGTATCTTGTCCATCGGCAGCCGGTCGCCGATCAATCCGGTTGAGCAGACGCCGACTTCGATCGCCCCGGTCTCGGTGCCCCAGTCCGATAACGACGCGGCGACGGCCTCGGCGGTGGCGTGGGTGTCCTGGAAGCCGGCCGGCCCGGTGCAGGCATTGGCCCCGCCCGAATTCAGGATCACCGCCCGCAGTCGCCCGGTGGTCAACAACTGCTGGGTCCACAGCACCGGCGCCGCCTTGATCTGGTTGCGGGTGAACACACCGGCGGCCGCGTAGTCGGGGCCTTCGTTGAATATCAGCGCGAGGTCCAACGCTCCCGAGTTCTTGATCCCGGCGGCGATGCCGGCGGCTCGAAAGCCCTCCGGAGCCGTGACGCCTTGCGTGCGCAGCAGCCGTACGGCGTCGGCGAGATTGGTCACGGCGCCACCCCGACCACCGAAAGGCCCTCGGTTTCGGGCCAGCCCAGCGCCAGGTTCATCGACTGCACAGCGGCACCGCTGGTGCCCTTGACCAGGTTGTCGATCGCTGCGATCGCGATGAAGGTGGCGGCGTCCTCGTCCACCGCGACGGCGATGTGCGCGGCGTTGCTGCCGATCACGGCGCCGGTGCGCGGCAGTTGTCCCTCAGGCAGCAGGTGAACGAAAGGCTCTGCGTGGTAGGCCTTCTCATAGGCGGCGCGCAACTGCGAAACCGGCGCCTGGGTGCGGGCGGTGCAGGTGGCCAGGATGCCGCGCGAAGTCGGGATCAGCACAGGTGTGAACGACACGGTGACGTCCCGGTCGGTGACCTGCTGCAGCCCCTGGACGATCTCCGGGGTGTGCCGGTGTGCGCCGGCGATGTTGTAGGCCCGCGCCGAACCGATGAGTTCGGAGCCCAGCAGGTCGGTCTTCGGGGCGCGGCCGGCCCCGGAGGCACCACTGACGGCGACCACCGTGACGGCGGGGTCGACGAGGTCGTCGGCGAGCGCCGGAAGCAGAGCCAGCAACGCCGCGGTCGGATAGCAGCCCGGTACCGCGATGCGACGGGCACCCCGCAGTGTCTCCCGCGCACCCGGCAACTCCGGCAGTCCGTATGGCCAGCTGCCGGCATGCGCGGAACCGTAGAAGCGCTCCCATGCGCTCGCCTCGGTGAGCCGGAAGTCCGCGCCGCAGTCCACGAGCAGCGTCTCAGCGCTGAGCCGCTCTGCCAACGCCGCCGAATGCCCGTGCGGGAGCGCGAGGAAAATCACGTCATGACCGTGCAGTACCTCGGCGTCGGTAGGCTCGAGTACCCGTTGACCCAGCGGCAGCAGGTGTGGATGGTGTTCGGCCAGCGTGCTGCCCGCGCTGGCGGCGGCGGTCAGCGCGCCGATCGTCAGCCGGCCGTCGGCGTATGCCGGATGTCCGAGCAGAAGCCGCAGGATCTCGCCGCCGGCGTAGCCGCTGGCTCCGGCCACCGCTACCCGTATGGTCATGACCGTCCATTCTGCATGATTATGCATCGAGCTGCAAATCCATTCCGCACTTCTCGGCCCAACGTCGACTTGTTGGGCCATTTGCCGGTTCTCCGACCCAACAACTCGACGCTCGAGTGGTCAAACGGTCAAGCTAAGCCCGCAGGACCGCGCCTACGCGGTCGGCGGCACAGCGCACCGCGGCGTCCCGCGCCGCGCTGGCCTCGTCCTCGGTGAGCGTGCGGTCCGGTGCTCGGAACCGCAGGGCGAACGTCAACGACTTGCGATCCGCCCCGACCTGCGGGCCGGTGTACACGTCAAACAACCGGATATCCTCCAGCAACTCCCCTGCGCCGTCGCGCACCGCATCTTCGACCGTCTGCGCCGCGACGCTCGCGTCCACCACCATGCTGACGTCCTGGAATACCGCCGGATACGGCGACACCCGCGGCGCAGGCAACGCATCGACAATGGGCATCGCGTCGAGGTTCAACTCGACCGCGCACGCGCCCTTCGGCAGGCCGGATCGTTCGATCACCGCAGGATGCAGTTGCCCAGCGTGGCCGACCGTCGTGTCGCCGATGAGTACTTCCGCGCAGCGGCCGGGATGCCACGGCAGGTATTGCGCAGCCCGCAGAACCACCGCGATCCCGCTGGCGCGGGCGATGATCCGGACCGCCTCGAACGCGTCGGCCGGTTCGGCGCGCCGGCCTTCACCCCACGGGCCGCGCGGCTCCCGCAGCCCCGACAGCACCGCCGCGACGTGTCGTGGTTGGCGCGGCAAAGACGCGTCGAGCTCGGCGACCTCCGCATCAGTGGGACGGCGGTCCACGGGGATCAGCGCGACACCGCGGGTCCGCTCGGTCGGCTGGACCACCTGCGCGATGGTGAACAACGCGACGTCGACGATGCCGCGGGACACGTTGCGTGCCAGCGCTTCCAGTAGCCCGGGCAGCAGCGTGGTGGCCAAGTCCGGTCGGTCGGCCTCCAGCGGGTTGAGCACCTTGGTGGTGGTACGCCGCGGGTCGTCGGCGGGCAGCCCCCAGTCGTCGAACACGCCGGCCGGCAGAAACGGCGTCGGAAGCACCTCGACATAACCGGACAGCGCCAGCGCCTTGCCGATCGCGCGGCGCCGCTTCTGCTCGGCGGTGAGTCCACGTCCGGCCGGCGCCGACGGCAGCACCGACGGGATGGGTTCCAGCCCCTCCAGCCGCAGCACCTCCTCGACCAGATCGGCCGGTTGCAGCAGATCGGGCCGCCAGCTCGGCGGCGTGACGGTCAGGGTTTCGCCGTCACCGCTGACCGCGGCGCCGATCTGGGTCAGCCGTCTGGCCGTCGTACCCGGCGGGTACTGCAGCCCGGCTGTTCGGTCGGGCAGGTCGACGCCGATCCGGATCGGCGGCCCAGCCCAGTCGGCGGCCGAGTCGCCCACCGGCGGGTCGCCCCGCCAGTCGGTCAGCGCCGGCGACACCACGCCGCCCGCGATTTCGGCGAGCAGCGCGGCGCAACGATCCAGCGCGGCCACCGAGATGGCCGGGTCGACCGCACGCTCGTAGCGTCGGGCGGCCTCGCTGGGCAAGTGCAGCCGGCGCGCGGTGCGGGTGATCGCCGCGGGATCCCAGACCGCGGCCTCCAGCAGCACGTCGGTGGAGTCGTCGCGCATCTCTGTGCTGCCCGACCCCATCACGCCGCCGATCGCGGCGGTCGAGACGTCGTCGACAATGAGCACGTCGGCGTCATTGAGCCGGCGCTCGATGCCGTCGAGGGTGACCACGGTCTCGTCGGGCCGGGCAAACCGCACGTCGAAGCCGCCGCTGATCCGCTTGAGGTCGTGCGCGTGCATCGGATGGCCCAGCTCGAGCATCACGTAGTTCGTCGCGTCGACGGCCGGCGAGATCGCCCGGATGCCGCAGAGCAGCAGCCGTCGCTCCAGCCACCACGGTGTGACGGCGGTCGGGTCCATCCCGGTGACCGGGCGCAGCGCGAAGCGGCGCACACCGGTCCCGGGTTGCACGGTCAGCGGCCAGGCCTGTCCCTCAACAGGTAACGCCTCCACGACATCGCTGGAGGCCGGGTCGACGAAGTCGAGGTCGTAGGCGCAGGCGATCTCGCGCGCCAGCCCGCGAACCGACATGCAGTAGCCGCGGTCGGGGGTGATGGCCAGGTGAAAGACCACGTCGTCCAGCCCGAGCACGTCGACGCCGTCGGCACCCGGCTCGGCGGTTCCCGGCGGCAGCACAAGGATCCCGGAATGGTCTGCGGCCAAACCGAGTTCGGCCGTCGAGCAGATCATGCCGTCTGAGGTGCGGCCGTAGGTCTTGCGCGAGGTGATGGTGAAGCCGCCCGGCAGCACCGTCCCGGGCAACGCCACCACCACCAAGTCGCCGACCACGAAGTTGGTTGCCCCGCAGATGATTTCGCGCGCTTTATCTTCTCCCACATCGACCCGGCAGGCCCGGATCGGCTTCTTGAATTCGGTGAGGTCTTCGATCTCGACTACTCGCCCCACAGTCAGCGGTCCGTCGACGCTGCCGAGCGCGATCACCTCCTCGACCTCGTGGCCGATGCGCAGCAGCGTCTGCTCGAGTTCTTCCGCGGGCACATCCCAGCCGGGCGCTCCGCGGGCGACGACCTCGCGCAGCCAGCTGTATGGGACGCGCATCAGGCCCCCACCCCGAACGGCAGCGAGAACCGCACGTCACCCTCGACCATGTCGCGCATGTCGGGGATGCCATTACGGAATTGCAGGGTGCGCTCCAGCCCCATGCCGAACGCGAAACCCGAATACTCTTGCGCGTCAATGCCTGCGGCGCGCAACACGTTTGGGTTGACCATGCCGCAGCCACCCCACTCCACCCAGCCGGCACCGCCCTTCTTGCCGGCGAACCACACGTCGACCTCGGCCGACGGCTCGGTGAACGGGAAGAAGTGCGGCCGGATCCGAGTTCGGGCGGACGGCCCGAATTCCGCGCGGGCGAACGCGTCCAGCGTCCCTCGCAGATGAGCCATCGACAGCCCACGATCCACCGCCAACCCCTCGATCTGATGGAAGACGGGCGTATGGGTAGCGTCGATCTCATCGGTGCGAAACGCGCGGCCGATCGAGATGACGTAGACGGGCAGCTCGCGGTCGAGCAGGGTGCGTACCTGCACCGGCGAGGTGTGGGTGCGCAGCACCTGCCGGGAACCCTCCGGCGCAATGTAGAACGTGTCCTGCTCGCTGCGCGCGGGATGATCGGCGGGGAAGTTCAGCGCGTCGAAGTTGAACTGCTCGGTCTCGACCTCCGGCCCGTCGGCCAGTTCCCACCCCATCGCGATGAAGGTGTCGGCGATGTGGTCGGCCAGTATCGACACCGGGTGCCGCGCGCCGGCCGGCTGGCGGGTCGACGGCAAGGTCACGTCGATTTGCTCAGCGATCAGCACGGCGGCATCCCGCTCGGCGCGCAATGCCGCCAGCCGCTGGTCGTAGGACCGTTGAACGTCGGCGCGGGCGGTGTTGACGCGGCGGCCGGCGTCAGCGCGCTCGGGCTTGGGCAGGCCGGCCAATGCCTGGCGCGCCAACGCCAGCGGCCCGCGGTCACCGAGGTGGACGGTCTTGGCGCGTGCCAGGGCAGCGAGATCGGCCGCGGCGTCGAAGGCTTGCCGGGCTGCGTCGACCGCTTCGGTCAACGCCTCCGGCGACAGATCGACCGGCTGATCGGGCACGCGGCGACAGTCTCCTCGCTGATCAGGGATTCACGACACGGGCGTGACGCGCAAATGCCGATCATATGCGGTGAAACGAGGCCGATCGCGGACGTGTCAAGCGTTGCGTGCCGGCTGCGCGGCCGCCAACGCAGCCACCGGCAGCGCACGGCGCGGCATGCGTGAGCGGGTGATCCGCTCGGCCGCCAGCGCGCCCACTGCGCCGACGCCCACCGCAACCAGTGCCGACCATCCGTTGTGCGCCAGCAGAAGGAATCCGAAGGGCGCGGCGACAGCCAGCAGCAGGTAACGCAACCGGGTCCAGCGAGCCGGTCCCCGCAACCGGGTGGCGACCAGCATGCCGAGCAACAATGCGACGGCGTGCCCGACGTCGGTGAAATCGGCGCCCAAGACCGCTGCCGCGATTCCGGCCGGGACCCACCAGCCGATCCACGCGGGCCGCCACCGGGCCGACAGGGCCGCGGTCAGCGCGCCCAGCACCGCCACGGCGCCGTAGCTCATGCCGACATCGCTGGCGCGGGCGATGGACAGCGGCAGCCAGCCAAATTCGATTGCCGCGGTGATACCGGCGGCCACCACCAGCGTCGCGCCGATGTGGCCGGTGACGAAGACCGCGGCCACCCGGCCGCTGTGCCAGATCAGTTCGGCCAGGGCCAGCAGGCAAAACAAGCCGGGCAACCAGAAGTAGATCGGGCCGGTATCGGTGACGAATGCGCTGCCGAACAGGGTGCCCAGGTGACCGTGCGCCAAGTTGTGCACGTTGGTGCTGGCGTACCGGATGACCTGCTCGCGCACCCGCGGACCGAGAACCAGAAGGACGGTGCTGACAGTGACCAGAGCGGCGGCGTAGCCCAGCGTCATCCGGACCCGGGCCAGCCGGGACAAAATATTGAAGATCATCGGCCTCTACTATGCCTGCGAATTTTCGTCTTCTGTATCGTCCAGGCCTGACAAATCCCTGCCAGTTTCGCCGACCGCTTTGAGCCGGTAGACGGCCATGTCCCCCGGCAGCCCGGGAGTTTTGGCTGCGAACAGTGGTCGATGCGCCCGCTTGGCGGTGATTCCCAAGGCCTCCAAATCCTTCTGCGCAAGCCGGTCCAGCGTGGGCCCGGACACCATTACCCCTCCCCTGGTTGCGCGCTCCATGACACGGGCGGCGATGTTGACGTCGACGCCCAGCCAGTCGGCGGCCAGCCGCTGCGGTCGCCCGGTGTGGACACCGACGCGCATTCGCGGTTTGTAGCCCTCCACCTCGACCGACTTCACCTCCCGCTGAGCGGCGCAGACCGACTCCACCGCCACCAGCGGATCGGAGAACACCGCCATGATGCCGTCGCCCATTCGTTTGACGATGTGCCCGCCCGCATCCAGCAGTGGCGGTTCCACCGCCTGGGCTACCCGCCGCAAAAGCTTGAGGGTCGCGTCGTCGCCGGCCTGCAGGGCCCACGACGAGAAACCGACCAGGTCCGTGAAGACGAGTGTCACCTCGGGATTGGCCGGGCGTCGGGCAACCGCCTCGGTCATTGCCTGCCACACCTGAAGTGCGCCGAGGCTGACCTCGCGGGACGCACCGTTGCGGTCCCCCAGCAGACGGCCCGCGGCCCGCGCCGCGGCCCGCGGCCCGCCCTCGCCGGCGGTGGAGAGCGGATCACCGAAATCGGGATCACCGGGCAAGGCGCGCCGGGCCCGGCGGACCAGCTCGACCATGCCGGGACTGTGGTTTCTGCTGCGCAGCCAGTCCGCAGCGTTATGCATCCACTCCGGACTGCGACGTTTTGAACCAGGCGGATCCGACGTGGTCGCCGTTTGCTCGGGCTCGCCGGACGCCGGGTTGGGCCCGAGTTCCACATCGCCCAGGGTAGGTGGTGTCCGAAGAGACGGGCAACGACCGCTGTCGTGGTGTGCGCCACCGTGTCGGTCAAGCGCACTGATCACCCGGTTACGGCGGTCGATAACAGTACGGCGCGGCACGCCGGGAAATCATAGACAACATACGTTGTCAACATTATCGTGGGACGCATCAGGGACCCAGGAGGCCGTGATGACGCAGGACTCGATTGAGCACGCAGAGCGCGCCGTCCAGGCCGAGCCGCTCGGACCGGATTCGTTGACCTGGAAGTACTTCGGCGATCTGCGCACCGGGATGATGGGTGTGTGGATCGGCGCGATCCAGAACATGTATCCGGAGTTGGGCGCCGGCGTCGAGGAGCATTCCATCCTGCTGCGCGAACCGCTGCAACGAGTGGCACGGTCGGTGTATCCGATCATGGGCGTTGTCTACGACGGCAATCGCGCGGCACAGACCGGCCGGCAGATCAAGCAGTATCACCGCACCATCAAGGGCGTCGACGCGGTCGGCCGTCGCTACCACGCGCTGAACCCGGAAACCTTCTACTGGGCGCACGCGACGTTTTTCATGCTGGTGATCAAGGTCGCCGAATACTTCTGCGGCGGATTGACCGAGGCCGAGAAGCGCCAGCTGTTCGACGAGCACGTGCAGTGGTACCGGATGTACGGAATGAGCATGCGACCGGTGCCCAGGTCGTGGGAGGAGTTTCAGGAGTACTGGGAGAGGGTCTGCCGCGAGGAGCTGGAGATCAACCAGGCCACCCTGGACATCTTCCAGATCCGCATTCCCAAACCGAAGTTCGTGCTGATGCCCACTCCTCTCTGGGATCAGTTGTTCAAGCCGCTCGCCGCGGGGCAGCGCTGGATCGCCGCCGGACTGTTCGACCCGGTGGTACGCGAAAAGGCCGGAATGCGTTGGACACCGGGCGACGAGGTGTTGCTGCGCCTGTTCGGCAAGGTGGTCGAGCTGGCGTTTTTGGCGGTTCCCGACGAGATTCGGTTACATCCGCGCGCGCTGGCCGCTTACCGCCGCGCCGAGGGGCGAATCCCCGCCGACGCGCCGTTGGTGGAGGCGCCGCGATTCATGGCACCGCCGCGCGATCGACGCGGGCTGCCGATGCACTATTTCCCCCCTCGCACCCACCCCGCCAAAAACATCATCGAGCGCGCAGGGTCGCTTGTGCACACCACGTTCTCGTTGGCTGGCCTGCGTCCAGCGCGAGGTCGCGGCAAGGCCGCCTGACTAGCACTGCGCCCGGGCGCTCTGATAAAGGCAAATCGCCGCGGCCGCAGCCACATTGAGACTCTGCGCGTCGCCCGACATCGGGATCCGCACCCGGTGGTGCGCCTGACCCGCCACCTGGGCGGACAGACCGTGAGATTCCGCGCCGAACAGCCACGCCGTCGGCTCGGCGAGTTCAGCATCGTCCAAACACAGCTCACCGTCGACCGTGGTGGCGAGCACCTGTAGCCCCGCATCGCGCAGCGCACTGACAGCCCCGCCGATATCCGGCGCGACCACGACCGGGATCGAGAACATGCTGCCGGCCGAGGCGCGTAGGCATTTGCCGTTGTACGGGTCGACGCTGTGGCCGCCGAGAACCACCGCGGCGGCTCCCATCGCATCGGCGATGCGGATCAATGTACCCGCGTTACCCGGCTCGCCGATCTCCACAGCGACAGCGACCAACCGCGGACCGCTGGCCAGCACGTCGTCGAGGCCGGTGGCGGGGGTCTCACAGACCGCCACCAGGCCGGCCGGAGTCACCGTTTCCGACAACGCTTTTGCCGCGCGCTCGGTCACCAGGTGCACCGGTGCATGCTGCTGCGCGAGCAGCGCGGCGTAGCGCTGGGAAGCCGCCTCGGTGACGAAGACCTCGCGGGTCAATCCGCGCCGGGACGCCGCCTCCACAAGGTTTGCACCCTCGGCCAGGAACCGCTGGGCCCGGCGCCGCGCGACATGCCGATGCAGTTTGACCGCCGCGACCACGCGGGTCGAACGTTCGGTGAGCACCGGCTTGGCGCCGCGGGGCTTAAGCGGCCTCTCCGGAGGGTGCGTTGACGTCGTCGGGCAGAGCGGCCCTGGCGACGTCGACCAGCGCGGTGAACGCCCCGGGATCGCTCACGGCGATCTCGGCGAGGTTCTTGCGGTCGACCTCGACACCGGCGGCCTTGAGGCCCTGAATCAGTCGGTTGTAGGTGATGTCGTTGGCGCGGGCCGCCGCGTTGATCCGCGAGATCCACAGCTTGCGGAACTCGCCCTTGCGTGCGCGGCGATCGCGGAAGGCGTAGTTCAGTGAATGCAGTTGCTGCTCTTTGGCTTTGCGGTAAAGCCGGGATCGCTGACCGCGATAGCCTCGCGAGGCTTTCAGAATGGTGCGGCGCTTCTTATGGGCGTTGACCGCCCGCTTCACGCGTGCCATGGGTGTTCCTATCCTCGTGTGGACGTGATCGTTAGCCGTTCAGCAGCTTCTTGACCCGCTTGGTGTCGTTGGCGGACACCGCGGTGCGGCCTTCCAGCCGGCGTGTCCGGGTAGACGGCTTGTGCTCGAAATTGTGTCTGCGGTTGGCCTGCTGGCGCGCGAGCTTGCCGGTTCCGGTGCGCCGGAACCGCTTCGAGGCTCCGCTGTGGGTCTTGGCTTTAGGCATGTGTCCTCAGTTCTGCTGTGTCAGTTGGCCGATGGTTCGACGTCGCTGTTGGGCGCCGGCCGGGGCGCGGGGCTGCCGGCTTGCTGCGCGGCACGGGCCCGAGTCTTCGCGCCGCGGTGCGGTGCCAGCACCATCGTCATGTTGCGTCCGTCCTGCTTCGCCGACGTCTCGACGAATCCATAGTCGGCGACGTCGGCGCCCAGGCGCTGCAGCAGCCGATAGCCCAGTTCGGGCCGCGACTGCTCACGTCCGCGGAACATGATGGTTACCTTGACTTTCGATCCCGCCTCCAGGAACCGGATCACGTGGCCCTTTTTGGTCTCGTAGTCGTGATCGTCGATCTTGGGGCGCAACTTCTGTTCTTTGACGACGGTCTGCTGCTGGTTCTTGCGAGACTCGCGCGCCTTCTGCGCCGCCTCGTATTTGAACTTGCCGTAGTCCATGATCTTGCAGACCGGTGGCCGGGCGTTCGGAGCAACTTCGACAAGGTCGAGATCGGCGTCCGCGGCGACGCGGAGTGCATCTTCGATGCGCACGATGCCTACCTGCTCCCCTCCCGGACCGATCAGACGGACTTCAGGTACGCGGATGCGTTCGTTGACGCGGGTCTCAGTGCTGATGGGGCCTCCCTGGTTGTATTTCGGTCGCGACCGGCCGATGTCGGAGATCCAGCGGTCGAAATACCACACCATCAGCGAAAAGGCCCTGCATAAGCAGGGCCCTTGTGCCGACCGATCACGGCCCGTTGGGTCGAGCCGCCTGCGTCATGCGCAGAGCAGGCACCGCGAGGTGCCTGTGACCGGACCGCTGAGCCTTGAAACGATTTCGTGGCCAACGGTGGGAGTGGGACTCCACTTGCTGTCCCTGGCCTTCGCCGGGACGGTCGCGTCCACGAGTCTAGCAGTGATGATGGCTGAGCCGGATATCCGGCGGGTTGCTGGCAGGCGATTCGGAGTTTGAGGGAATATCCTCGCGGTCTGTGACACTCACTGCGTCTCGGCCGGGGAGCCGGTTCCGCTGGGTCCCCGCGGCCGCCGGGTGGACCGTCGGCGTCATCGCCACGCTGTCGTTGATCGCCAGCGTGTCGCCGCTGGTCCGGTGGGTCATCAAAGTGCCGCGCGAGTTCATCAACGACTACATATTCAACTTTCCCGACACCAGCTTCGCGTGGTCGTTCGTGTTGGCGTTGCTGGCCGGAGCGCTCACCGCGCGTAAGCGGATCGCCTGGTGGCTCCTGGTCATCAATCTGGTCGTGGCGGCCGCGTGGAACATTGCCGACCTGACGGTCGGCAGCCATATCCCCTTCAATACCCCGTTCAATCTCTTCGGCGAGAACCTCGGACTCGTCTTGCACGTGGCCGCGCTCGCGATTCTGGTTTTGGGCTACCGGGAGTTCTGGGCCAAGGTGCGGCCGGGCGCACTCTACAAGGCGGCAGGGGTGCTGTTCGCCGGCTGGGCGATGGGAATCCTGGCGGCCTGGGCGCTGGTCGAGATGTTTCCCGGCACGCTGGCGCGCGAGGACCGGTTCTTCTACGTGGTGGACCGCATAGTCGGATTCGCCCTGGCCGGGCCGGGCTCGTTCACGGGCAAGCCGCACGTTCTGCTCAACGCGGTCTTCGGGCTGTTCAGCGCGCTCGCGCTGATCGCCGCGGCGATTGTGCTGTTCCAATCGCAGCGCGCCGAAAACGCCCTCACCGGAGAGGACGAATCCGCCATCCGCGGCCTGCTCGAGCTGTACGGCAAGAACGACTCGCTGGGCTACTTCGCCACTCGCCGGGACAAGTCGGTGGTTTTCGCGCCGAGCGGCCGCGCCGCCATCACCTATCGCGTCGAGGTCGGCGTGTGTCTGGCCAGCGGCGATCCCGTCGGCGACCCACGCGCGTGGCCGCAGGCCATCGATGCCTGGTTGCGGCTGTGCCAGACGTATGGCTGGACGCCCGGGAACATGGGCGCCAGTTCGGCAGGGGCCAAGGCATTTCGCGACGCCGGGCTGAACGCGCTGGAGCTCGGCGACGAGGCCATCCTGCACACTGCGAATTTCAGACTCTCCGGTCGAGATATGCGCGGGGTGCGCCAGGCGGTGACGCGGGCGCGGCGGGCCGGGCTTTCCGTGCGGATCCGCCGGCACGGCGACGTCGACGCCGACGAGATGGCCCGGGTGATCGAACGCGCGGATGCCTGGCGGGACACCGAATCCGAGCGGGGCTTCTCGATGGCGTTGGGCCGGCTGGGCGATCCCGCCGACGCCGACTCGCTGCTGGTCGAAGCGATCCGACCCGACCGCACTGTGGTTGCAATGCTTTCGCTGGTGCCGTGGGGACACAACGGCGCTTCGCTGGATCTGATGCGTCGTTCTCCGCAGTCCCCGAACGGGACGATCGAGCTGATGGTCAGCGAGCTCGCTTTGCACGCTGAACGTATTGGGATCAGCCGTATTTCGCTGAACTTCGCCATGTTCCGCTCGGCGTTCGAGCAGGGCGCTCAACTCGGCGCCGGCCCGGTTGCACGGTTGTGGCGCGGATTCTTGCTGTTCTTCTCCCGGTGGTGGCAGTTGGAGACGCTGTACCGCTCGAACGCGAAGTACCAACCCGAGTGGGTGCCGCGGTACGCCTGCTACGAGGACGCTCGCATGATCCCTCGGGTCGGCGTCGCCTCGGTGATTGCGGAGGGTTTCCTTGTGCTGCCGTTCACTCGGCGCAACAGGCAACACACCGGCCATCACCCGTCCGTGCCACCGACACTCGTGGCCACTGGGCTGTTGCACCACGACGGCTCGGCGCCGGATGTATCCGGCTTGCGCCACGCTGAGCTGGGAGCCGGCGACGAGCGCCAACGCCGGCTACCCGAACAGATGCGAGTGCGGCTGTCCAAGCTGAAGATGCTGCAGGACAACGGCGTCGACCCCTACCCGGTGGGACAGCCACCCAGCCACACCGTCGCCCGGGCGCTCGGCGCCGACGATCAGACCGCCGTCTCCGTGTCGGGACGGGTGCTGCGGATCCGCGACTTCGGCGGCGTTCTGTTTGCACAGCTGCGCGACTGGTCAGCGGAAGTGCAGCTGCTGCTGGACAATTCGCTTCTGGAACACGGGCGCAACGCGGATTTCACCAAGGCCATCGACCTCGGCGACCTGGTCGAGGTGACCGGTCAAATGGGCTTCAGCAAGACGGGAACAAGGTCGCTGATCGTTCGCAGCTGGCGGCTGATCGGTAAGTGCTTGCGGCCGCTGCCCAACAAATGGAAGGGGCTGACTGACCCGGAGGCTCGCTTGCGTAGCCGCTATGTCGATCTGGCGGTCAATCCCGAGTCCCGCGAGCTGATCACCGCTCGCAGCAGCGTGCTGCGCGCAATCAGGGAAACCCTGTGCGCCAAGGGGTTTGTCGAGGTCGAGACCCCGATCCTGCAGCAGGTGCATGGCGGCGCCGCCGCCCGCCCGTTCGTCACCCACATCAACGCCTACGACCTCGACCTGTACCTGCGGATAGCGCCCGAGCTGTATCTGAAGCGGCTATGTGTCGGCGGTGTGGAACGAGTCTTCGAGCTGGGCCGGGCGTTCCGCAACGAGGGTGCCGACTTCAGTCACAACCCGGAGTTCACTCTGCTGGAGGCATATCAGGCGCACGCCGATTACACCGACTGGATCGATGGCTGCCGCGAGCTGATCCAAAACGCCGCCCACGCCGCAAACGGCGCGCGGGTGGTGATGCGGCCGCGTGCGGGCGGCCATGGCGACTGTCTGGAACCGGTCGACATATCCGGCGAGTGGCCGGTGAAGACCGTGCACGACGCGGTGTCCGAGGCGCTCGGCGAACACGTTGACGCCACCACCGAATTGTCCACGCTGCGCAAGCTTTGCGACGCCGCGCAGATTCCGTACCTGACGCGCTGGGACGCCGGCGCCGTGGTGCTGGAGCTCTACGAACAACTGGTGGAGGCTCGGACCGAGGAACCGACGTTCTACATCGACTTCCCCACCTCGGTGTCGCCGCTGACCCGGCCGCATCGCAGCAAGCCCGGCTTGGCTGAGCGGTGGGATCTGGTCGCCTGGGGCGTGGAGCTGGGGACCGCCTACAGCGAGCTCACCGACCCGGTGGAGCAGCGGCGCCGGTTACACGAGCAGTCCTTGCGGGCCGCCGGCGGGGATCCTGAAGCCATGGAGTTCGACGAGGACTTCCTGCATGCCATGGAGTACGCGATGCCGCCCACCGGGGGCCTCGGGATGGGTGTCGACCGCGTGGTCATGCTCGTCACCGGCCGCAGCATCCGAGAGACCCTGCCGTTCCCGTTGGCGAAACCCCGTTAACCGCGTGTACCTGCCGCGTTTTGCAGACAGCAACCAGAAACGTCGGTCAGGATGAGTCACAATGGATTCTGTGACAGATTCAACGGTGATCGTCGCCGCGCCCCTGCTGAGCGGACACCATACGTCGCTGATGCACGGCTGGGTCCCCAGCACGATCCAGGCCGTCACCGCGTCGGTGCTGCTGCTGGCGATCGGGTGGCGATCGCGCCGTTGGCGTCTGGTCTGGTTGCCGGTGGCGGCGGGCGTCGGGGTGGCGGTGGCCGCGTGGGCGCACTGGTTCATCACCATCGACGGCCTGGCCGACGACCCGGCGCCGTGGCTGCTGTGGTGCTGGATCGCCTTTAGCGGTGCCGCCGTAGCGATCCTGGTCCTGGGCTGGCCCAGCGCACGCTGGTGGCGGCGCGCCGCATCGGTGTTGGCGGTGCCGCTGTGTCTGCTCAGTTCGGCGCTCGCGCTCAACATGTGGGTCGGCTATTTCCCCACCGTGCAAACCGCGTGGAACCAGCTCACCGCCGGGCCGCTGCCCGACGAAACCGACCCGGCCAGTGTCAACGCCATGGCCGCCAAGGGGATTCGGCCGCACCGGGGCAGCGTGCTGGCGGTGAGGATCCCCGACAACGCGTCGCACTTCAAGCATCGCGGTGAACTGGTCTACCTGCCGCCGGCATGGTTTGCCCATCCAGGACCAGCACCGCCGCAGCTGCCGACCGTGATGATGATCGGCGGCGAGTTCAACACACCCGCCGATTGGCTGCGGGCCGGCAATGCCGTGACGACGATCGACGACTTCACGATCGCGCATGGCGGCAACGCCCCGGTGTTCGTGTTCGTGGATTCCGGCGGAGCGTTCAACAACGACACCGAATGCGTCAACGGAACACGCGGCAATGCGGCCGACCATCTGACCAAAGACGTCGTTCCGTATATGGTTTCGCATTTCGGGGTCAGTGCTAAGCCGTCGAACTGGGGTATCGTCGGCTGGTCCATGGGCGGAACGTGCGCGCTGGATCTCACCGTCATGCACCCGGAGTTGTTCAGCTCATTCGTCGACATCGCCGGCGACTTCGGCCCCGACACCGGGACCAAGGCGCAGACCATCGCCCGGCTGTTCGGCGGCGACGCCAAAGCGTGGGCCGCGTTCGACCCAACCACGGTGATCACCAAACACGGCCGCTATTCCGGGGTTTCGGGTTGGTTCGATATTTCTTCCGACAACCTGCCGCCACGGCATCGCAGCACCCCGGTGGCCGAGACCGGCGGGGCAACAACCAACGGCCAGCAGACCACTGCGCGCAACGAGCAGACCGCCGCCGCTGAGTCGTTGTGCCACCTCGGCCGCGCCAACGGCATCGACTGCGCGATCGTCGCCCAGCCCGGCAGACACGATTGGCCGTTTGCGAGTAAGGCCTTCACGGCTGCACTGCCCTGGCTGGCCGGCCGGCTGGGCACGCCGGGCGTACCCCGGATTCTATTACCGAACGCCTCCCCTCCGCGCGCGTAACCCCTCCATGTCACTGCTGGCACGCGTTCGCCGCGCGATATTCGCTCGCCACGCCAACCCGTGGAGCGCGTGGACGCGCTGGGCGAGTACACCGCTGGTGTTGGTGCCCGTGTGGACGCGGCGACCGAGCCATGCGGTCTTGGTCGGCGCGTGGCTGGCGGTCAACCCGATCATCTTCCCGAAGGTCACCGATGAGCACAGTTGGGCGACCCGGGCGATGCTCGGCGAAGAACTGTGGATCACCCGCAGACCGAAGGACGCCGCGGCGGCGTTGACCGCAGTGACCTCGGCTGCCGCCGTGATCGCGATCGTCGCGGCGCGACGGCACCGCCTGGTACCAGCGGCCGCCGCGACCGCGGCGCAGATGGCGCTGACGCTGGTGTACTGGGAGCAAATGGCGCGCTACCTGGACCGCCACCGGTAACGTGGAGCCGTGCCCGACGAACCAGACCCCGACCCCGGATACGACAGTTCGGGCGTGCCGACGTTCGAATCGGTCCGCGAGAAGATCGAGACGCGGTACGGAACGTCGTTGGGCGCCGCGGAATTAGATGCGGAGACCGCGGAGGGCCGCAGCGTCGAGGAGCAATATCAGGCACAGCAGCAAGCGGCCGCCGACCGCCTGGCCGAAATCCGCAAATCAATGCACGAGGATTCCGATTGAGCGGTGCGAACGTTTAGCGTCGCTGAGCGACGGACCCGCTTGGCGCACAGGCATTTTCTGTCGGATGGCGAGTCGGACTCGATAGCGTCGATCACTACCGCACTGGTTGGTCTACATGCCACTGATCCAGCGACGCCGTACCTGTCGCTGTGGGCGCGCATGTCGGGTTTTGTAACTGCCGACTTGGACGACGAGTTATACCAGAAGCGTTCTATGGTCCGGCATCTGGCGATGCGGCGGACCCTGTGGCTGATTAACGCCGATGACCTGGCGATGATTCAGCCGGCGGCAAGTGACCGGGTTGCGGACAACGAACGCCGCCGGCTGATCGCCGACGTGCGAAAGGCGGGGGCCGCCGCAGACGGCGAGCGTTGGCTGGACCAGGCTTGCGCGGCGGTGCTGGGTCGCCTGGCCGAACACGGTGTCGCCAGCAGCACCGAGTTGCGGGCCGAACTGCCCGAGTTGTCCGCAACCTACGATCCGGCGCCGGGAAAGCCTTGGGGCGGCACGGTTCCGCTCGCGCCACGCGTGCTTACGGTGCTCTCGGCTCGCGGCGATATTGTGCGCGGACCCAATGACGGGCCGTGGACCACGTCGCGACCCCGTTGGGCCACCGTCGACAAGTGGCTGACCGACCGGGCCGAGCCGATGCCCGCGCACGCCGCCCGCGCCGAGCTGACCCGGCGATGGCTGCGCACGTTCGGGCCCGCCACCGCCGAGGACGTCAAGTGGTGGATCGACACCACCTTGACTGCGGCACGCAACGCTCTCTCCGACATCGACGCGGTGGAAGTCGACTTACATGGCAGTCCCGGCTACGCGTTGCCCGATGACCTGGAGCCCGAGGGGGATGTGCCGCAATGGGTCGCGCTGCTGCCCGGGCTCGACGCCACCACCATGGGCTGGTACCAACGCGACTGGTATCTCGGTGAACACCGCGACCAGTTGTTCGACCGCACCGGCAACGCCGGCCCCACCGCGTGGTGGAACGGCCGCGTGGTGGGCGGCTGGTATCAGGACGCCGACGCTCGCGTGCAGCTGCAGCTGCTGGAGGACCCCGGCCGTGACGCTCGACGAGCGTTGCAGCGCCGGGCCGACGACCTCACCGGCTGGCTGGACGGGGTACGGATCAGCCCGCGGTTCCCGTCGCCGCTCTCGAAGGCCGCGCGCTAAGCAGTCAGCGCGATAAGAGGCTACGCGCTGACCCGCCGGCGTCCGCTGGACCGTTTCGACGGAACCGTGGGCACTCCGAGCGTGTCGGCGAGGAACTTGCCGGTGTAGCTCTCCGGCACATTTGCGATGTCCTCCGGCGTGCCCTCGGCGACGATCGTCCCGCCTTCGGCGCCGCCCTCGGGGCCCATGTCGATGATCCAGTCCGACGTCTTGATCACGTCCAGGTTGTGCTCGATGACGATCACTGTATTGCCCTTGTCGACAAGGCCATTGAGGACATTGAGCAGCTTGCGGATGTCGTCGAAGTGCAAACCGGTGGTCGGCTCGTCGAGGATGTAGACGGTGCGCCCGGTGGAGCGCTTCTGCAGCTCGGATGCCAGCTTCACCCGTTGTGCCTCACCACCGGACAGAGTCGGCGCGGGCTGGCCGAGCCGCACGTAGCCGAGCCCGACATCGACCAGGGTCTGCAGATAGCGGTGTATCCCGGTGATCGGCTCGAAGAACGAGGCGGCCTCCTCGATCGACATGTCCAACACTTCGGCGATGGTCTTGCCCTTGTAATGCACCTCGAGCGTCTCGCGGTTGTAGCGGGCGCCGTGACATACCTCGCAGGGCACATACACGTCGGGCAGGAAGTTCATCTCGATCTTGATCGTGCCGTCGCCCGTGCATGCCTCGCAGCGACCGCCCTTGACATTGAACGAGAATCGGCCCGGCTGATAGCCGCGCACTTTGGCCTCGGTCGTCGCCGCGAACAGAGTGCGGATCTTGTCGAACACCCCGGTGTAGGTCGCCGGGTTGGACCGCGGCGTGCGACCGATCGGTGACTGGTCCACCCGGACCAGCTTGTCCACGTAGTCGAGCCCGGTGACCCGGGTGTGCCGGCCCGGGACTTGCCGGGCGTTGTTCAGCCTGTTCGCCAACACCGCGGCCAGGATGTCGTTGACCAACGTCGACTTGCCGGAGCCGGACACGCCGGTCACCGATGTCAGGACGCCGAGCGGAAACGACACGTCGATCCCGCGCAGGTTGTGCTCGTGTGCGTTGACCACCGTAAGTCGACGCCGCCGGTCGACCGGACGTCGGATGGCCGGGGTCTCAATGCTTTCCTTGCCCGACAGATAGGCGCCGGTGATCGAGTCCTTGTTGCGCAGCAACTCATCGTAGGGCCCGCTGTGCACGATGCTGCCGCCATGCTCGCCGGCCCCCGGACCGATGTCGACGATCCAGTCGGCGTGCGCGATGGTGTCCAGATCATGCTCGACGACGATCAGTGTGTTACCCAAATCCCTTAGCCGGGTGAGGGTTTCGATGAGGCGGCGATTGTCTCGCTGGTGCAGCCCGATCGACGGCTCGTCGAGCACATACAGCACGCCCACCAGGCCGGAGCCGATCTGGGTGGCCAGCCGGATGCGTTGCGCCTCACCGCCGGACAACGTCGCCGCCGCACGGGACAGGGACAGATACTCCAGGCCGACGTCAAGCAGAAAGCCCAGCCGCGACTGTATTTCCTTGAGCACCTGTCCGGCGATCGCCTGTTCGCGGGTGCCCAAGGTGAGCGCGCCCAAAAACTCGGCGCATTCGGAAATGGACAGCTCGCACACCTCGGCGATGGACTTCTGGGCGCGCTCACCCCCAAAGTCCCCAGCCAACGTCACCGCCAGGATTTCCGGCTTCAGCCTCGTGCCCTCGCACACCGGGCAGGGCACGTCGCGCATGAAACCCTCGTAGCGCTCCTTCATCTGCTCGGATTCGGTCTGGTCCATCTTGCGCTGCAGAAACGCCAGCACGCCTTCGAAATCGGCGTAGTAGGACCGGGTGCGGCCGTACCGGTTGCGATAGCGGACGTGCACCTGCTCGTCACAGCCCTCCAGAATCGCCTTGCGCGCCTTGGCCGGTAGCTTGCGCCAGGGGGTGTTGACGTCGAAGCCCATCGCCTCACCGAGGCTGGCCATCATCCTGGTGAAGTAGTCCGCGGTGTGGCCCATCGACCATGGCGCGACAGCGCCCTGCGCCAAGGTGCGATCCGGGTCGGGCACCACCAGATCGGGGTCGACCTCCTTGCGGATGCCCAGACCGACGCACTCCGGGCAGGCGCCGTAGGGCGAGTTGAACGAGAACGACCGGGGCTCCAGGTCGTCGACGCCCAGCGAGTGCCCATTGGGGCAGGCCAGCTTCTCGGAGAACCGCTGCTCTCGGTTGTGCGCGTCGTGTTCGTGGTCGACGAATTCCAGCACGACGATGCCGTCGGCCAGGTTCAGCGCTGTCTCCACCGAGTCGGTGAGGCGCTGCTTGGCGGTGGCCTTGACGGTAAGGCGGTCAACCACCACCTCGATGTCGTGCTTCTCCTGCTTTTTCAGCTTGGGCGGGCCGGTCAGCGGATGCACCACGCCGTCGACCCGCACCCGGCTGTATCCCTGGGCGTTGAGCTTCTCGAACAGGTCGGCGAACTCACCCTTGCGAGTACGGACGACGGGCGCGAGCACCTGAAATCGCGTGCCTTCCGGCATCGCCAGCACCTGATCGACGATCTGCTGCGGCGTCTGGCGCGCGATCCGGTGCCCGCACACCGGGCAGTGCGGGGTGCCGGCGCGGGCGTACAGCAGCCGCAGGTAGTCGTAGACCTCGGTGATGGTCCCGACCGTCGATCGCGGATTGCGGTTGGTCGACTTCTGGTCGATGGACACCGCCGGCGACAGCCCCTCGATGAAGTCGACGTCGGGCTTGTCCATCTGCCCCAGGAACTGGCGGGCGTAGGCGGACAGCGACTCCACGTAGCGCCGCTGGCCCTCGGCGAAGATGGTGTCGAACGCCAGCGAAGACTTGCCCGAGCCGGACAGCCCGGTGAAGACGATCAACGCGTCGCGTGGCAAATCAAGATCGACACTGCGCAGGTTGTGCTCACGCGCACCCTTGACGATCAGGCGGTCGGCCACTCAAGCCCTTTCCAGACGAAGCTCATTCCCATGCTATGTGCCCATACCGACAAGCCTTCGGCGACCAGTAACCTGACCGCTATGGCCGTCGTATCCGACAACTACACCGGGCACGTCGAACCGGGTACCGCAGCGCGGCGCACGCTGCCGGGCGCGACGATCCTCAAGGCGTCGGTGGGCCCCATGGACAACAACGCCTACCTGATCACGTGTTCCGCGACGGGCGAAACACTGCTGATCGACGCCGCCAACGACGCGGACGTCCTCATCGACCTGGTGCGGAGCCACGCGCCGAAGGTGTCGCTGATCGTCACCAGCCATAAGCACTTCGATCACTGGCAGGCGCTGAAAGACTTGGCGGAGGCCACCGGCGCGCCGACCGCCGCGCACAAGATCGACGCCGACGAACTGCCCCTCAAGCCGGACCGCTTGCTGGCGGGCGGCGACACGGTGCAGATCGGCGAGCTGACATTCGACGTCATCCATTTGCGCGGCCACACGCCGGGTTCGATCGCGCTGGCGCTGGACGGACCTGCCACGGGTGGGACCACCCAGTTGTTCACCGGTGACTGCCTGTTTCCGGGCGGTGTCGGCAAGACGTGGAAGCCCGGTGACTTCACCCAGCTGCTCAAGGACGTCACAACCCGGGTGTTCGACGTGTACGCAGACTCCACCGTCGTCTATCCGGGCCACGGCGATGACACCACACTGGGCGTCGAGCGTCCCAGTCTCGGCGAGTGGCGCGAGCGCGGCTGGTGAGCCGGCCCTCCGCGACTCACGGCGTGGTGTGCACGATCAATACGTCGACCTTGGCCCGGCGTGAGACGTTGGCCGGCACCGATCCCAGCAGCCGGCCCGCGATCGTGCTCAGGCCGACGTTTCCGACGACGAGCAGATCGGCGTCAACCTCCTCCGCGAGGTTGACTAGCGCGTCGACCGGGGCGCCGACGATCGATCGCTCTTCGACGTTCTTGGCGCCGGCGGCCTGGGCCCGCTCCTTCGCCTCTTGCAGAATTGCGTAAATCGGGGCGCTGCCGGTCACCTTGTAGCTTTCTTCCTTCAGGGCGTCGGCGGCCCGCGGATCCTCCTGCTGGGGCAGGTATGCCGTCGCGACGATCAGCTTGGCGTCCGCCCCGGCGATGTTGCCTGCCCGGTCCACCGCGCGCAGCGATGAGTCCGAGCCGTCGGTTCCTACCACCACGGTCCGATAGGCGCTCATTTACCCTCCCAGGTGTCGGTTGCTACGCCAACCCAAGACAGTAACGCGTTGCCGCATGCAGATGGTCGGATTCGCGACACGCCGACGCGGTGGCAAACGCCACAGCATCGCTTCGCGCAACGGCAGCCATTGCCCCGCACACTCGGTGATGGATGCCCGTTGGGAACGAAAGGTTCTGGGCGCCAGAGCATTATCGGCATCAGGCCCACCGGCGTGTTCGGTGTCGAGCAGCGGAGCTGTTTGAGTTTCGCCTGTACTGGTAATTAGGTTCACGATTCTGGCTTTACAGTGACACACATCATGGCTACCTCGACAATCGACGAGCCCAGGGCCGCCGTCGCCGCAGCCGGCACGCCACCGCGGCGTCGGGGCGGGCTCATGGACCCGCTGGCGGTTACCGTGCTGGCCGCCGTGATCAGCGGCGCGGCGGCAAGCCGGCCTTCGCTCTGGTTCGACGAGGGAGCAACCATCTCAGCGTCAGCGAGCCGCTCGCTGACCGAACTGTGGCGGCTGCTGAGCCATATCGACGCCGTACACGGCCTGTACTACCTGTTGATGCACGGCTGGTTTGCCGTGTTCCCGCCGACCGAGTTCTGGTCGCGGGTCCCGAGCGCGTTGGCGGTAGGGCTCGCCGCGGCGGGTGTCGTGGTCTTCACCAAGCAGTTCTCGCCCCGTTCCGTCGCGGTATGCGCGGGCGTTGTCTTCGCCATCCTGCCGCGGATGACGTGGGCCGGCATCGAAGCGCGCTCGTATGCCTTCGCGGCCGCCGCCGGAGTGTGGCTGACCGTGCTGCTGATCGCCTCGATACGGCGGAACCGATGGTGGTTGTGGCTGCTTTACGCCGTGGCCCTGATGATTTCGATACTGCTGAATGTCGGCCTTGCGCTGATGGTGCCGGCATACGCGTTGGTTGTGCCGGTGATCGCCCGCCGCAAATCCGTGCTGCTGTGGTGGGCGATCGCCTCCGCGGGGGCGGTGGCGATCATGACGCCGTTCATGCTGTTCGCGCACGGCCAGGTTTTTCAGGTCGCCTGGATCTCACCGCTCAACTGGCACAACATCATCGACGTCACGCTGCACCAGTACTTCGACAACAGCGTCCCGTTCGCGCTACTGGCGGCCGCCGTGATCGTCGCCGCGATCGCGGGCCGGCTGGCCGGCCGAGCGGGACCGGGCGGCGACACCCGCACGCTGTTGGTTGTCTGCGCCGCGTGGATGGTGGTGCCGACCGCCATCAGCTTGATCTACTCGGCGATCAGCGAGCCGCTGTACTACCCGCGCTACGTGATCTTCACCGCGCCGGCGATGGCTGTGGTGCTCGCGGTGTGCATCGTCACGGTCGCGAAGAGGCGCTGGGCCGTCGCCGCACTGGTCGTCGTGTTCGCCGCGGCGGCGGCGCCGAATTACCTTTTCTCCCAACGCACGACGTACGCCAAAGAAAGTTGGGACTACAGCCAGGTGGCCGACCTCATCAGCGCGCACGCCAAACGCGGCGACTGCCTGTTGGTCGACAACACCGTGGGATGGAGGCCCGGCCCGATCCGCGCGCTGCTGGCCACCCGGCCGGCGGCGTTTCGGCCGTTGGTCGACGTCGAACGTGGCGACCGAGCAGTGGATCGCGGCTGGCTGTGGGACGGCCACGTCGCGGTGTGGCTGGTGCTGCATCGGCTCGACGCCTGCACCACGGTATGGACAATTTCCAGTCGCGACAAGACACTTCCCGACCATCAGGCCGGATCAGCATTATCGCCGGGGCCGCTGTTGGGCCATGCACCGGCGTATCAATTCGCCGGCGAGCTCGGGTTCCGGATCGTCGAGCGGTGGCAATTCCATCGCACTCAGGTCGTCAAGTCCACCCGGGCTAGCGGGGCTGACCGTGCCGCGGTCCAAACACCCCCGCAGGAAAAGCTCCAGCCGCTTGTACAGCCGCACGAGCCGCCTGGGCAAAACCCATCAGTTCATCGGCCTGGTCTGCCGGCAGCGCCCGCCACGGCGGATAACCCAGCTCGTCGGTGAGGTCCTCGAGCCTGGACCGCAGCTCGGTACCGGCATGCGTCAACTCACCCTCACAATGCAGCAGACCTTGCGACGTCAGGCTTTCGACGGTCGCGCTCCACTCCTCGCGGCTCCACCCCCGCAATCGCCGAGCGGATTCGGCGGTGAAGCCGATTCCCGTTGCCACATGGGTGATCAGCGCTTCCAAGCCGCTGAGCCGGTTGGCCACCAAGACGGCGATGTGCCCGTCGCCACGGTACTCACGCAGCAGGGTGATCGCGTGCCACAGTGCCACGACAGGTGTTTCGGGCCAGGGCAATTCGGCGTGCGCGGCGTATAGCGGCCGGCCCTCGGCGTTGGGGATCGACTCGGCGACGCGTCGCAACAGCGCCGCTGCGCGGGCCAGCTCCGGTGAGCCGGTGAGCTCGTCACCGAGCACCCGGGGCAGCACTGACGCGACGATCTCATAGCGCACCCGGGTGACCGTCGGCGGCGACGCCAGCTCCCACGCAGCCGGGATCGCGCTTGCGACCAATCGCGGGTTGAAGTTATAGAACGTCGCCGCAACAACATTCGCCGAAACAGCGCCCATCGGCGCCGCCCGGCCGGCGAAGTAGTGGGTGCGGAAATCGAAGCCGAGTTCGCCGAACTTCTCATTGGCTTCCGGCGCGAAATACACGACCGAGTGCAGGGTGTCCAGTACGCGGGTCAGCCGCCCGGCAGCGAAAGCGTCCACGCGGCTGAGATTAGCTTTCCGCCGCGCGGCTCTGGCCGCGGGTGGCCCGGTGGGAGGCCAGTACACCGACCGCTGCCAGCACCGCGAACACCGCGAACAGCCAGCGGGCCGCCATGACGGCACCGCCGTCGGTGCTGTTGACCACGACACCGGCCAACCCGGCGCCGAACGCGCCGGAGATCAGCTGCACCACGTTGATAGCGGCAGCCGCGGCGCTGCCCTCGGCGGGATCGTCGACGCAGGCCATCGCCCACGCCGAAAGATGCGGCCAGGCCACCCCGATACCAACTCCGGTGATCAGCAGCGCGAACGCCCACAAGGCGACGACCGAGACCGGAGCGTTGTCGACTTGGGTGACCGCGCCCAACCCCAGGCCGACGGCCATGATCAGCGGCGCCGCCGCGACCACCCCGGCAATGACGCGTCTGCTGCCAAGCGATGCGCTGAGGATCTCGCTGACCGTCCAGCCCACTGCCAGCGCCGCCCCCAGAAAGCCGGCCACCACCGGAGTCAGATGGGCCAGCCGCTGACCGAACAGCGGCACATACATGTCGACCATCGCCGCGGCCATCACGAGCGCCATGGTCAGGTAGATCCACTTCAGCGGACCGGAGCCAAATGCGCTGGGCGGCAACACCGCTGCGGGTCGCCGCCGATCGAGGACCAAGAACGACACGACCAGGAGCGCGGCCGCGGCCAGCAACCCGCCGGTGGCGATGTTGTTGTGCGGCACTTGGGCGACGCTGACCGCCAATGCCGCGGCGCCCAGCAGTAACAGCGACGACACCGGCACCTTGAGCGCCGGCAGGGTTTCGGTCGGCGCGACCCGGCCCGCGGCCAGCACTACGGGGACCAGCAGGCCCATCGCCGCGGTCAGCACCGCCACCGCGCCGAACGCCCAGCGCCACAGCCCGAATTGGGCGAATAGCCCACCCATCGCGGGCCCGACCACAGTCGCCACACCCCACATCGCCGACACCAGCGCCGAAGCCCGCGTCCACAGCGAGCGCGGCAAGGCGGCGTTGATGACCGCATATCCCAGGCCGGCAAGCAGGCCGCCTGCCGCGCCCTGCAGCGTGCGGCCGGCCACTAGCACCTCCATGGTCGGGGCGGCTGCGCACACCATGCTGCCGATGCCGAACACGGCCAGTCCGAGCAGATACGCGGAACGGGCCCCGATCCGCTGCAGCGCGGTGTAGACCGTCGTGGCCGCGACCACCGATCCCACCAGATACAGCGTGGTCACCCAGGCATACAGACGTTCGCCGCCGATCTCGGCGACCGTGCTGGGCAGCAGGCTGATGGTCAGGAACTCATTGGTGGCATACAGCGCCACCCCGCCGGCAAGCAGCGTCGAGGTGCCCAGATAGTTGCGGCCAAGCAGCGCACGCCAACTGCCGGTGTCGGTAGTGGTGGTCGTCGCGGTCACGTCCACCACCGTATGGGCTCAACCGCGGTTGAGATCAAGCCGCGCCCCGCGCCGTCACTTCAGTCCGGCAGCGTCCATGCCGCGCAGTTCCTTCTTCAGGTCGGCGATCTCGTCGCGGAACCGCGCGGCCAGTTCGAACTGCAAGTCCCGGGCCGCGGCCATCATCTGCGCGGTGAGGTCCTTGATCAGGTCGGCCAGCTCCGCGCGCGGCATGTTAGTGGTGTCGCGGCCTTCGACGATGCCGGCGCTGACCACCCGGCCGGGCTCCCCCTGGGCCCGTCGGCCGCGTGAAATGCTGCGCCCCGAGCCGAGCTCGACGGTTTCGCTGTCCTCCGCTTCGGTGTAGACCCGGTCCAGGATGTCGGCGATCTTCTTGCGCAGCGGCTTGGGGTCGATGCCATGTTCTTTGTTGAATGCGATCTGCTTGGCCCGGCGCCGCTCGGTTTCGTCGATGGCCTCTTTCATCGAATCGGTGACGGTGTCCGCATAGAGGTGCACTTCGCCGGACACATTGCGGGCGGCGCGCCCGATGGTCTGGATCAGGCTGCGCGTCGAGCGCAGGAAGCCTTCCTTGTCGGCGTCGAGGATGGCGACCAACGACACCTCGGGCAGGTCCAGCCCCTCGCGCAGCAGGTTGATGCCCACCAGCACGTCGAACTCGCCCAGCCGCAGCTGGCGCAGCAGTTCGACCCGGCGCAGGGTGTCGACCTCAGAGTGCAGATAGCGCACCCGGATACCCATCTCCAGCAGATAGTCGGTGAGGTCTTCGGCCATCTTCTTGGTCAGCGTCGTCACCAGCACCCGCTCGTCCGCCTCGGCGCGTTTGCGGATTTCGCCGATCAGGTCGTCGATCTGCCCCTTGGTCGGCTTGACCACGACCTTGGGGTCCACCAGGCCGGTCGGGCGGATCACCTGTTCGACGAACTCGCCGCCGGTCTGGCTGAGCTCGTACGGACCCGGCGTTGCCGACAGATACACCGTCTGCCCGATCCGCGACGCAAACTCCTCCCAGGTCAGCGGACGGTTGTCGCACGCCGACGGCAGTCGGAAGCCGTACTCGACCAGGTTGCGCTTGCGGGAGATGTCACCCTCGTACATGCCGCCGATCTGCGGCACCGTCACATGCGACTCGTCGATGACGAGCAGGAAATCCTCCGGGAAGTAGTCCAGCAGCGTCGCCGGCGGCGAACCGGGGCCGCGACCGTCGATATGCCGTGAGTAGTTCTCGATGCCCGAGCAGAACCCGACCTGGCGCATCATCTCGATGTCGTAGTTGGTGCGCATCCGCAGCCGCTGGGCCTCCAGCAGCTTGCCCTGGCCCTCGAGTTCGGCCAGCCGCTCGGCGAGCTCTTCCTCGATGGTGGAGATCGCATGTGCCATCCGCTCGGGTCCGGCGACGTAGTGGGTGGCCGGGAAGATACGCAGCGAGTCGACCTTTCGGATCACCTCACCGGTCAGCGGGTGCAGGTAGTACAGCGCCTCGATCTCGTCGCCGAAGTACTCGATGCGGACCGCCAGCTCCTCATAGGACGGGATGATCTCGATGGTGTCGCCGCGCACCCGAAACGAGCCGCGGGTGAAGGACAGGTCGTTTCGGGTGTACTGCACGTCGACCAACAGCCGCAGCAGCCCATCGCGGGGCACCTCGGTGCCCACCTGCAACTCGACGGAGCGGTCGAGGTAGGACTGCGGCGTGCCCAGGCCGTAGATGCACGACACCGACGCCACCACGACGACGTCGCGCCGGGACAGCAGCGCCGATGTCGCGGAGTGCCGCAGCCGCTCCACGTCGTCGTTGATCGAGCTGTCCTTCTCGATGTAGGTGTCGGTCTGCGCGATGTACGCCTCGGGCTGGTAGTAGTCGTAGTACGACACGAAGTACTCAACGGCATTGTGCGGCAACATCTCTCGCAGCTCGTTGGCAAGCTGCGCTGCCAGCGTCTTGTTGGGTGCCATCACCAGGGTGGGCCGCTGCAGCCGTTCGATGAGCCACGCGGTGGTGGCCGACTTGCCGGTGCCGGTGGCCCCGAGCAGCACCACGTCACGCTCCCCCGCCCTGATCCGCCGCTCCAACTCGTCGATGGCGGCCGGCTGGTCACCGGCGGGGGCGTGCGGGCTGACCACCTCGAAGCGGCCGCCGGTGCGTACCAACCCTTCGACAGCGTCTGCGGCAGGGCGGTATTCCGAGTGCGCGACAACCGGATGCTCGGTAGCGAAAGCCATGTTCACCAGGGTAGAACCCCGCACCGACAGATATCCTTCCCCGCCGCGGCGGGGCCTATCCTGGCTGCTATCCACCCTCCAAAGAACGAGACGTTCGACCTGGTTGCTCGCACCAACACTGATCCCAAGGGCATCGTGCGGGCCGTCGACGACTACACCGTGCGGCCGTGGGGCCTGTATATGGCGCGCCCGACGCCCGGCCGCGCCCAGTTCCACTACCTGGAGTCGTGGTTGCTGCCGTCGCTGGGTCTACGCGTAACGGTCTTTCATTTCAGCCCGGGCCACGAACGCGACCACGACTACTACCTCGACGTCGGCGAATACACGCCCGGCCCGGCCCGGTGGCGTTCCGAAGACCATTACCTCGACCTCGAGGTCCGCACAGACCGGGACGTTGAGCTGACCGACGTCGACGAGCTGCTAGACGCGGTTCGGCATGGGCTGCTGACCCCCGAGGTCGGTGAGCGGGCACTACGCCGCGCCGTCGCCGCCATCGACGGCCTGGCCCGCCATGGCTATGACCTACAGCGCTGGCTGGCCGGAAAGGGTATGGAGCTCACCTGGCGGGGTCCCTAGCGTCGAGCGGTGAGCTGGGGGAACCGGCCAGCCGGCCGGCTTTCCTGGCGGGGATATGCCCGGCCTCGACCATCCAGCGGATGGTGTCGCCGAAGGTCTCTTCCCCGGAGCGGAAGCGCAGATCCGACCTCGCCAGGAAGCGGCTCGACGTGCCGGGCGACCATTGGGTGGTGATCGCCATGGACTCGGTCGAGATCTGCGTCTCCAACGGCACCACCCTCTTGATCCGATCCACCGTTGCGCCCATCGCACGCAATAGCCCCGGCTCGAGACGCGGGCTGAAGAGGCGCCGCCCCAGTAGCGTTTCGAGATGTCGGTGCAGCTCGCTCCACGGATAGAAGCGGCCGCCCACGATATAGCGCGCGTCTTCGAAATCGCTCGCGGGCGGATGCTCCAACAGCCAGCGGTGTGCCTGCGCTAGGTCACGCACGTCGACAACCTGGATGCCCGACGTGGTGCGCGGCAGCACCCGGCAGATCCAGCCGGCCAGCGCCCTATTGAGCCTGCTGAGGTTGGGGTCGTCTGGTCCGATGACGCCGGCCGGATACGTGATCTGCACCGGCGCGCCCAGCTGCTGCAGCTCGCGCGCGTACTGGTCGCTGTCGCGCTTGGAGCGCGAGTAAGCGCCGGTCGCGTCGGCCAGTGGCATGAATTCGTCGACGCGCGGCACGCCCGGGTGGAACAGCGCGGTGAGGCTGGAGACATGCAGGACGTTGCCGATGCCGAGCGTGTATGCGGCGCCCAGCATGGCCTTCGTCGCGCCGACGTTGGTGTCGTAAGTTTCGTTGGCTTTGCGGGGGTCGAGCGACACGACCGCCGCAGCGTGGAACACCGCGTCGCATCCGCCCATTGCCTGCTGTACGGCTGCTCTGTCGCGGATGTCGACGGTGACGAACCGTTCGATGCGATGCCCGCGCGACTCGAACCACTGCCGCGCCGCCGGTTCGTTGCGCACGAGCAGCCGCAGCTCGTGCCCCGCATCCAGCAAGGCCAATGCGGTGTGCGCGCCGACGAAACCGGTCGCCCCGGTGCAGAAAACCTTCATGTGCGAACCCTCACCCTCGTCGATTCCGCCTGGCCAACGATGGTCGTGCCGCCCCGGTGGGCTGGCTAGGGTAGTTCGCTACTCGATTTCGTGGGTACTTCCCAGATATGGCTTTAGACGAGTACCGCAAGAAACGACGATCCGGGCGCAGCCCCGAGCCACGCGGACGGCGGTCGCGTCGGCGCGCCGGGAAGGACGGCCCCCGTTTCGTCATCCAGCACCACGCGGCGCGCACCGACCATTACGACTTTCGCCTCGAGATCGATGGCGTGCTCGTCTCCTGGGCGATTCCCAAAGGCCCGTCGACCAACCCGAAGGACAGGCGGATGGCGCGTCGCACCGAGGACCATCCATTGGAGTACGCGACGTTTGAGGGAGTGATCCCCCAAGGCGAGTACGGCGCCGGCGGCGTCATCGTCTGGGATCACGGCACGTACGCCAACGCGACCACGCATGAAATGACCGAATGCCTCGAACGCGGCCACATGTCGGTTCGCTTGGACGGCGAGAAGCTGCGCGGCGGCTACGCGCTCACCCGGATTCGGGAGGGCAAGGAGGAAACCTGGCTGCTGGTCAAGCGCCGAGACGAGGACGCCGACGCCCGGCGCAAGCCGGTGCGCAGCCAGCCGGAATCGGTGCTGTCCGGGCGCACGCTGGATGACCTGTCGTGACGGCTTTCGCCGATCTGCCCGACGAGCCGGTGCCCGAGTGGCGCGCTCCCACCCTCGCCACCCTGACGGACAGGCGGTTCTCCGACCCGAAATGGATCTTCGAGCGCAAGTTCGACGGGATGCGTTGCCTGGCGTTTCGCGACGGCGACCGGGTGCGGCTGTTGTCCCGGAATCGCCAGCCGCTCAACGGCACCTACCCGGAACTCGTTGACGCGCTTGCCGGCCAGCGCAGCACGCGGTTCGTCGTCGACGGCGAGGTCGTCGCGTTCGAGGGACGCCGCACCAGCTTCGCCCGGCTGCAGGGGCGGCTGGGCCTCACCGATGCCAAACAGGCCCGGGCGACCGGAATCCCGGTCTACTACTATCTGTTCGACCTACTGCACCTGAACGGAAAGTGCACCACCGCACTGCCCTTGGCCGATCGTAAACGACTGCTGCGCACCGAAATTCAATGCGGTGATCCGCTGCGTTACACACCGCACCGCGTTGAGGACGGCATTGCCGCCTACCAGGCTGCGTGCCGGCGAGGCGACGAAGGGGTGATCGCCAAACTCGCCGACTCGCCCTATGACGGCCGCCGCTCGCCGAACTGGTTGAAGTTCAAGTGCGTGCGCGACCAGGAATTCGTGATCGGCGGCTACACGGCCCCAAAGGGCAGCCGAATCGAGTTGGGCGCGCTGCTGATCGGCTACCACGAGGGCCGCGACTTGGTCTACGCCGGCAAGGTGGGCACCGGGTTCGATGAAGCCACGCTGCGCAGTCTGCACAAGCGAATGTCGGCCATCGAACAGGACGCACCGCCCTTCACCCGTGGACTGGTGCGTGAGATCGGCGCGCGATGGGTGCGCCCGGAGTTGGTGGCCCAAATCGGGTTCACCGAATGGACGCGCGACGGTAAGCTGCGCCACCCGCGCTACCAAGGCCTGCGTACCGACAAGGACGCCGGCGACGTCGTAAGGGAGACCCGCTGATGCCGCACATCGACGTTGACGTCACCCATCCGGACCGGGTGCTGTTCCCCGACTCCTCCGCCAAGAAAGGCATCACCAAGCGCGACCTTGTCGACTACTACTGCGAAGTTGCCGACACGATGCTCCCGCACCTCAAGGGCCGGCCGCTGACCGTGCAACGGTTCCCCCGCGGCATCGGCCAACAAGGCTTCGTCCAACAGGATTTCGCCGATTCGCTGCCAGACTGGATGACCCGCGCAGAAGTCGCCAAAGAGGGCGGCACCGTGGTGCATCCGGTGGCCGAACGCCGAGAGGCGCTGGCGTGGTTGGCCAACCAGAACTGCATCACGTTGCATAGCTGGCAATCGCGGCGGGCCAGGCTGCAGACACCAGACCGGCTCGTCTTCGACCTCGATCCGTCCGACGGCGATTTCGCGGTGGTGCGGGCGACGGCCCGCACAGTGGCCGCGGTGCTGGACGACCTCGGCCTGGCCCGCTATGTGCAGACCACCGGGTCGCGCGGGCTGCACGTGGTGGCACCGCTGCGCGGCGACGCCGACTTCGACACCGTCCGTCAGTTCGCCCGCGATGTCGCCGAGGTGGTGGTCTCCGACGATCCCGCGCACCGAACCGTGGAAGCCCGCAAGGACAAACGCGACGGCCGGGTGTATTTGGATGTGATGCGGAATGCCTACGCGCAGACTGCGGTTGCGTCATATTCGGTGCGGGCTCGCGCCGGTGCCCCGGTGGCCACCCCGCTGGAATGGGATGAGCTGGACAGCCGTGGCATGCGCGCCGACCGGTTCACCATCCGCGACGTTCCCAAACGGATGACGGGACAACGCGATCCGTGGGCCGACATGTCACGGCACGCCCGCTCATTGACCGCGCCGGCCAAGCGGGTGGCGAAACTGCGTGCCTGAACTGCCTGACGTGGAAGGGTTTCGGCGCGAGCTGTCAGGCCCGCTGCCCGGCCGCCGGATTCGGCAGGTGGAGGTGCGCGATCCCGGCATTCTGCGCAACACCAGCGCTCACGCGTTCGAACGCCGGCTGGTCGGTCACCGCTTCGGTGCTCCGCGCCGGCACGGCAAGTGGCTGATCTTGCCGACCGACGGCCCGACGATGCTGGTGCACAGCGGTATGACCGGCCATCCCTACTACGCCGCAGACGGCGCGGACCCAATGGGGTATGAGCGGCTGGTGGTATCGCTGGATCGCGGCGAACTGCGCTATGCCGACCTGCGCAAGTTGCGCGGTGTTTGGCTGGCCGATTCCGAAGACGACATCGCGGACGTCACGGGTCCGCAGGGTCCCGATGCATTGGGCCTTGGCCTGCGCGCCTTCCGCGAGGTGCTGTCCGGGCGTCGCGGCAGCCTGAAACCGACACTGATGGACCAGTCTGTGATCGCCGGGCTCGGCAACCTCCTCACCGACGAAATCTGCTGGCGTGCCCGGCTGTATCCCTCTCTTCCAGTTGCCGAGTTGGACGACGACGAGCTCAAGCGGTTGCACACGGCGATGACCGGCGTGCTGCGCACCTCGGTGCGACACGGCCGAGTGCCCGGGCTGTCGCGGTGGATCACCGGTGCCCGCGACGAACCGGATCCGAGCTGCCCCCGCTGTGGTGTGCGGCTTGCCCGTGGTCGCATCGGCGGCCGAACGTCGGTGTGGTGTCCACGCTGTCAACCGGACCGGCGCACGGGACGGTAAGGTCTGCAGTCATGAGCTCTACCAAGCCGATGGCGCTCTCCGCTCTGCTGGGCGCCGTGATCAGCTCCCAGCTGGCTCCCGCAACCGCACGTGCCGAGCTGCACAACATCACCTACATTGCGCGAATCGACGGAGTGGCCCCCGGCGGCCAGGCCACGTTCGTGACCAACAACAACCAAATGAACACCGCTTCGTTGAACTCCATCCCCGGCAACACATTCGAGGCCAACACCGTCCTGGATGACCCGGCCAAGGCCGGTATGCAAGTGGTGATCCGCTGGCCGTATTCGGCAAAGGTGCACTGCGAAATCGACGTGGACGACAATGTCGCAACCCAAGTCGATCAATTCGTCAGTCCGGCACCGGGCAACGCCGGACCGATGAACGGCGTGTTGCCCTGCGGTGCACCACTGCCCAGCTAGGGCCGCCAGCCTGTGGCATCGGCCCACTCCCATGCCCGCCGGTGGGCGTCGGCAAACCACGGCTCCTTGGAGGCAACGTAGGCGGCGCTGTCGCCTTTTCCCTGCGTTTCGGCCCGGCGCTTGACGGCCAGATACTCCGCCCGCACATCGGGATTGGCCGCCAGCCAGTCCACGAACAGCAGCGCGAACTGCTGGTTTGGCCAGCCGTCGACGCGCAGGTGAACATGGGTCGGCCGACCGGGATCGGCCGAGCCGTGGATCCGCTTCTGCCACACCGTCGGATCGTCGCTCCTGGCGACGTCGGTGGTGATGTGTTCGATGCGCGGGTAGCCCGCCGACAATAATGCTGCCGCGAGTTCGTCTGCCGCCGACAATGTTTCGACGGTGACCTGGATGTCGATGGTGTCCTTGGCGTCCAGCCCGGGCACCGCGGTCGAGCCGATATGGTCGACACGCAACGCCTTCCCCCCGCATGTGGCTTTCAGGCGGGCAACAATCCGGCGAGCCTGGTCGGGCCAGGTCGGATCGGCGGGCACCAGCCGGGCGGGTGCACGGCTGACCTGACGGGCGCTGAGGTTGCGGGCGAACGGCAGTATCCGGTCGTTCCACACCTCGCGGGCGGCCTCGGCCAGCGCCTCCGGCGTGCTCGAATTGTCCAGCCAGACATCGGCGACCGCGCGGCGCTGCTCGTCGTCGGCCTGCGCCGCGATACGGGCCCGGGCGTCGTCTTCGGCCATGCCCCGTTGTTCGACCAGCCGCTGGACTCGTAGTTCGGCGTCGGCGTGCACCACCACGACCAACGGGAACAACGGCGCCATCCCCGATTCCACCAGCAGCGGAATGTCTTCGATGACGACCGCATCCTCGGCGACCGCGGCGATGATCTCCTCGCGACGCTTACCCACCAGCGGGTGAACGATTCCGTTGAGGGTCTTGCGCGCCTCGTCATCCTGGAAAGCCTTGGCGGCCAACGCCGGCCGCTCCAGCGACCCGTCGGATGACAGAATGTCCTCACCGAATGCCTCGACCAGTGCGGCCAGCCCTTCGGTGCCCGGCTCCACTACCTCGCGGGCGATGACGTCGGCATCGACGACAACCCCACCGCATTGCTCGAATATGGCGGTTACCGCTGACTTCCCGGCGCCGATGCCGCCGGTCAGCCCGATCCTCAGCATGCGGTTACACCGAGATCGACTTTTTGCAGCGGGTTACTCGCACTTGTTCTGCAAAACGTCAATATCGACGACCAAGGATCTAGGCGCTGCCGGCGAGTTTCTCCCGCAGCGCGGCGAGTTGCGCGTCGCTGGCCAGCGAGCCGCCCGACTCTTCCTCGGTCGAGTTGCCGTTGGCCTGCGGCCGCTCGGCGGACGCAGCCGCCTCGGCCGCGGCGAACTTCTCCATCTGCGCCGTGTGCATCTTGTGCCGGCGCTCGGCCTCGGCGTAGCGGGCCTCCCACTCGGCGCGCTGAGCGTCGAAACCCTCGAGCCATTCGTTGGTTTCGGGGTCGAAGCCCTCCGGGAAGATGTAGTTGCCCTGCTCGTCGTAGCTGTCGGCCATGCCGTACTTGGCCGGGTCGAACTCCTCGGTGTAGTCCTCGTTGGCCTGCTTGAGCGACAATGAAATCCGGCGCCGCTCCAGGTCGATGTCGATGACTTTGACCATTGCGTCGTCGCCGACGCCCACCACCTGGTCGGGCACCTCGACATGACGCTCGGCCAGCTCGGAGATGTGCACCAGACCTTCGATGCCCTCCTCGACGCGGACGAACGCGCCGAACGGCACAAGCTTGGTGACCTTGCCCGGCACGATCTGGCCGATGGCGTGGGTGCGGGCGAAGTGCCGCCACGGGTCTTCCTGAGTCGCCTTCAGCGACAACGACACCCGCTCGCGGTCCATGTCGACGTCGAGCACCTCGACGGTGACCTCGTCACCGACCTGCACCACCTCGGACGGGTGGTCGATGTGCTTCCAACTCAGCTCGGAGACGTGCACCAGGCCGTCGACCCCGCCGAGGTCGACGAACGCGCCGAAGTTGACGATCGAAGACACCACGCCCTTGCGGATGGCGCCCTTCTGCAGCTGGTTGAGGAACTCGCTGCGGACCTCGGACTGGGTCTGCTCCAGCCAGGCCCGGCGGCTCAGCACCACGTTGTTGCGGTTCTTGTCCAGCTCGATGATCTTGGCCTCGATCTCCTTGCCGATGTAGGGCTGAAGATCGCGGACCCGGCGCATCTCGACCAGAGACGCCGGCAGGAAGCCGCGCAACCCGATGTCGAGGATCAGACCACCCTTGACGACCTCGATGACGGTGCCCTTGACGGCCTCGTCCTTCTCCTTGAGCGCTTCGATGGTGCCCCAGGCGCGCTCGTACTGCGCGCGCTTCTTGGAGAGGATCAGCCGGCCCTCTTTGTCCTCCTTGGTGAGTACCAAGGCCTCGATCTTGTCGCCGACGGACACCACCTCGTTGGGGTCGACGTCGTGCTTGATGGAGAGCTCGCGGGAGGGGATGACCCCTTCGGTCTTGTAGCCGATGTCGAGCAGGACCTCATCCCGGTCAACCTTGACTATGGTCCCTTCGACGATGTCGCCATCGTTGAAGTATTTGATTGTCTTATCGATGGCGGCGAGAAAGTCCTCGCTCGAGCCGATGTCGTTGACGGCTACTTGTGGCGAGGTGACGGTGGGACTCGGCATATTGTTGGGTTGCTCCGGACAGGTTGGGGTCGTAGGGACAGTTGAGTTACCCGTCGAGGCTACTCGACTGTGCACACGCTGGCCAAACTCGCCCACGCCGCGGAGTGTGAAATTGCGCGGCTAATGTGCGGCGCTGTCCCAGCTGCGGCCGTAGCCCAGCGACACCTCGAGCGGCACGTCGAGCGGGTAGGCGCCACACATCCTGTCGCGCACCACTGCCTCGAGCTGCTCCCGTTCCCCCTCGGCGACTTCGAACAACAGTTCGTCATGCACTTGCAGCAGCATCCGGGACCTGAGCCCGGCCCGTTTGAGTGCCTTGTCCACCTCGATCATCGCTACCTTGATGATGTCGGCCGCGCTGCCCTGGATCGGCGCATTGAGTGCCGCCCGTTCGGCTGCTTCCCGCACCTGACGGTTGCTGCTGTCCAGCTCCGGCAGGTAGCGGCGACGGCCCAGTACCGTCGATGTGTAGCCGTCCTTGCGGGCCTGTTCGACGACGGCGTGCAGGTAGTCACGGACGCCGCCGAACCGGGCGAAGTAGGCGTCCATCTGGTCCTTGGCTTCCTCGGTGGAGATCTTCAGCTGCTGGGAGAGCCCGTAGGCGCTCAGCCCGTAGGCCAGCCCGTAGGACATTGCTTTGACGCGGCGTCGCAGCTCGGGTGTCACCTCCTCGATCGGCACGCCGAATGCGCGGGACGCGACGAACGAATGCAAGTCCTCGCCGGTGCGGAACGCTTCGATGAGTCCCCCGTCGGCGGAAAGGTGCGCCATGATCCGCATCTCGATCTGGCTGTAGTCGGCGGTCATCAATTCCGCGTAGCCCGCTCCCACCACAAACGCGTCGCGGATCTGCCTGCCGGCGTCGGTGCGGATCGGGATGTTCTGCAGGTTGGGCTCGGTGGAGGAAAGCCTGCCGGTCGCGGCGATGGTCTGGTTGAACGTGGTGTGGATCCGGCCATCTGCGGCAACGGAGTTCAGCAATCCGTCGACAGTCACCTTGAGCCGGGTAACGTCACGGTGGGCGAGCAGATGTTGTAGGAACGGGTGCCCGGTCTTGTCGAACAGTGACTGCAGCGCGTCCGCGTCTGTGGTGTAGCCGGTCTTGGTGCGCTTGGTTTTCGGCATCTCCAGCTCGTCGAACAGCACCACCTGCAACTGTTTTGGTGAGCCGAGGTTGATCTGCTTGCCAATCACGGCATACGCCGCCTCGGCCGCATCGCGGATCTGGTCACCGAATTGGCTTTGCAGCGCGGTCAATTGGTCCAAGTCGACGGCGATTCCCGCGGCCTCCATGCCGGCCAGCACCCGTTGAACCGGCAATTCCATCTCGGCCAGCAGTGAGGTGGAGTCGATCCGTTCCAGCTCGGCGTCCAAGGCGTCGGCCAGGTCGGTGACCGCGCGAGCGCGCAGAATGGCGGTTTGCACCGCCTGGTCATCGACGCCTTCCGTGTCGTCGAGAAGCGAAAGCTGCTGCTGCTCAGATGTTTCCGCCCGCAGTTCGCGACGCAGGTAGCGGAGCGACAGGTCGTCGAGGGTGAAGCTGCGTTGCCCGGGCCGCACCAGATAGGCGGCCAGCGCGGTATCGGAACTGATTCCGTCCAACAGCCACCCGCGTCCCGCGAGGTCGTGGATGGCTAGCTTCGCCTCGTGCAGTGCCTTGGGTTTGTCGGGATCGGCCAGCCACGCTGCCAGTGCCGAGTCGTCGTCGGGAGTCAACGTCGCGGTATCGACGTAGGCGCCGTCGCCGTCGGCCGCGGCGATGGCCAGCGCGGTCGCGTCGCCGTCGTAGGGCAGATGCGTGCCCACCACCGCCAGCCCGGCTCGGCGCCGATCGGCGGTATGCGCGGCCAACCACGCGCCGACGGCGCCGGCCTCGAGCGCTTCCCCGCGCACGTCGAACCCCTCGTCGACCTCGGGTTCGACGGCGGCCAGCGTCTCGAAAAGCCGGTCGCGCAGCACCCGGAACTCCAGTTGGTCGAACAGCTGGTGAATTTGGTCCCGGTCCCAGGGCTGCATCCGCAGCGTGTCGGGGGTCTGCGCCAGCGGCACATCGCGGACCAGGTCGGTGAGCTCACGGTTACGCACCACGCTGGCCAGATGCGCACGCAGCGCATCACCGACCTTTCCGCGGACCGAGTCGACGTTGTCGACCAGTGACTGCAGTGAGCCGTATTCGGCGATCCATTTCGATGCCGTCTTCTCACCGACGCCTGGAATGCCGGGCAGGTTGTCGCTGGGATCACCGCGCAGCGCGGCGAAGTCGGGGTACTGCGCAGGGGTCAATCCGTATTTTTCGACCACGGCCTCCGGGGTGAACCGGGTCAGTTCGCTGACGCCTTTACGTGGGTAGAGCACCGTCACCTCGTCGCTGACCAACTGCAGCGAATCACGGTCACCGGTGACAACCAATACCCGGTAGCCGTCGTTTTCGGCCTGGGTGGCGAGCGTCGCGATCAGGTCGTCGGCTTCGAAGCCAGGCTCGGCAAGGACCGTGATGCCCAGTGCGGCAAGGACTTCCTTGGTGACGTCGATCTGGCCGTGGAACTCGTCGGGGGTGGTCGAGCGGTTCGCCTTGTACTCCGGGTAGCGATCGGAGCGGAAGGTCTGCCGCGACACGTCAAAGGCTGCTGCGACATGTGTCGGTTGTTCGTCACGCAGCAGGTTGATCAGCATGGCGGTGAACCCGTAGACCGCGTTGGTGGTCATCCCGCCGGCCGTCTTGAAATTCTCAGCGGGCAGCGCGTAGAACGCCCGAAACGCGAGCGAATTGCCGTCCAGCAGCATCAACGTCGGCTTGCCGTCAGCGGACTGGCCGGTTTGCGTCTTCGCGCTTGCGGTCTTGGCTGGGCTCACGGCCCTACTCTATGCATGCGGTCCGACGGAACCACCAAACTGCAACACGTTTCAGTTTCGTCGCGCGACTGGGTACGCTGACCGCGTGTCACCAGCATCCACGCAGCCCGCCATCGAGGGCTGGTTCGCCGAAGATGACTCCGGCTCACCCCACCTGATCGGGGCCAGATGCCCGCAGTGCGGCACATACGTGTTCCCGCCGCGAGCCAGCAACTGCCCCAACCCGGGCTGCGACGGCGACCAACTGGAGTCGGTCGCGTTGTCGCGACGCGGCACGCTGTGGAGCTACACCGAAAACCGCTACGCGCCACCGCCGCCCTACCCGGCGCCCGACCCGTTCGAGCCGTTCGCCGTCGCCGCGGTGCAGCTGGCCGAAGAGGGCCTGATCGTGCTGGGCAAGGTGGTGGACGACACGCTGGCCGCCGACCTGAAGGTGGGCATGGAGATGGAGTTGACCACGATGCCGTTGTTCGTCGACGACGACGGCGTCGAGCGGATCGTCTACGGCTGGAGGATCGCGTCATGACCCCCCAACCCGTCTACATCCTCGGCGCCGGGATGCACCCGTGGGGCAAGTGGGGCACCGACTTCACCGAATACGGCGTCACCGCCGCACGTGCCGCCCTGCACGAAGCCGGCCTGGATTGGCAACAGATCCAGTTGGTGGCCGGCGCCGACACCATCCGCAACGGATATCCGGGGTTCGTCGCGGGTGCGACGTTCGCGCAGAAGCTCGGCTGGAACGGGGTGTCGGTCAGCTCCAGCTATGCGGCGTGCGCCAGCGGCTCGCAGGCGCTGCAGAGCGCCCGCGCTCAGATCCTGGCGGGTTTCTGCGACGTCGCGCTGGTGATCGGAGCCGACACCACGCCGAAGGGCTTCTTCGCGCCGGTCGGCGGGGAACGCAAGAACGACCCGGACTGGCAGCGCTTCCATCTGATCGGGGCCACCAACCCCGTCTACTTCGCGCTGCTGGCACGCCGCCGGATGGACCTGTACGGCGCCACCCTCGAAGACTTCGCGCAGGTCAAAGTCAAGAACGCGCGTCACGGCCTGTCCAACCCGAACGCCCGGTTCCGCAAGGAGACCTCGGTGGACGACGTGCTGGCCAGCCCGGTGGTGGCCGACCCGCTGCGGCTGTTGGACATCTGCGCCACTTCCGACGGCGCGGCGGCGCTGATCGTGGCCAGCGCGAAGTTCGCCCGTCAGCACCTCGGCTCGCTCGAGGGCGTGCCGTCGGTGCGCGCGGTCAGCACAGTCACTCCGCGCTACCCACAGCATCTGCCCGAATTACCCGATATCGCAACGGATTCCACTGCCGTCGTACCGGCACCGGAGCGGGTGTTCAAGGATCAGATCATCGACGCGGCGTACGCGGAGGCAGGAATCGGACCGGAAGACCTGAGCGTGGCCGAGGTCTACGACTTGTCCACCGCGCTCGAATTGGACTGGTACGAGCACTTGGGGCTATGCCCGCGGGGTGAGGCCGAGGGGTTGCTGCGCAGCGGTGCGACGACGCTCGGCGGCAAGATTCCGGTCAACCCGTCGGGCGGGCTGGCCTGCTTCGGCGAGGCGATTCCCGCGCAGGCGATCGCCCAGGTCTGCGAGCTGCATTGGCAGCTGCGCGGCCAGGCCACCGGCCGCCAGGTCGAGGGCGCGAAGGTCGGCATCACCGCCAACCAGGGGCTGTTCGGTCACGGTTCGTCGGTGATCGTCGCCCGGTGAGCGATTCCGCGCCGTCGAGTGTGCACTGAGGGCGGAATCCAGGCGAATGCAACGCCATGAGTGCACAGTCGACGCCATCACCGCACACTCGACGCCGAGAGGCTAGGCCTCTTTGGGCGCATCCAGGGTTTCCAGCACGACTTCGGCCACCCGCTTCATCGTGGTACGCCGATCCATGGCCGCCCGCTGAATCCACTTGAACGCTTCCGGCTCGGTCATGCCTTGTTTGGCCTGCAGGAGACCTTTGGCCCGCTCGACAAGCTTGCGGGTTTCCAGCCGGTCGGACAACGTCGCCACTTCGCGTTCCAGCGCGCTGATTTCGCTGAACCGGCTCAGCGCCAGTTCGATCGCCGGGATCAGATCGGAGATCGTGAACGGCTTCACGAGGTAAGCCATGGCCCCCGCGTCCCGTGCTCGCTCAACCAGGTCGCGCTGACTGAATGCGGTCAGCACGACGATCGGCGCGATGCGCTTACTGGCGATCTCCGATGCGGCATCGATCCCGTCGCGGCGTGGCATCTTCACGTCCATGATCACCAGATCGGGCGTGAGCTGCTCGGCCAGGTCGACGGCCTCCTGGCCGTCGCCGGCCTCGCCGACGATGTCATAGCCCTCTTCCCGCAGCATTTCCGCCAAGTCGAGCCGGATGAGCGCTTCGTCCTCGGCAATGAGAACTCGGCGAGGTGCAGGGGCCTCGACGTCGGTCGTAGAACCGGTCATGCCGACATTCTGTCGTGGCCGGTGGTGATCATCGACCTCGGGGTTGTGACGCTGTGCCCCCACCTGGATCCTCTATGGTGGGTGGCCGTAGACGGGCAAGCCCTCGTATCCCAACTGGCAGAGGAACTGGACTCAAAACCCAGACAGTGTGGGTTCGAATCCCACCGAGGGCACACTGTGATGTCTCAGGACATAGGAATAGCCCGAACCCTCGTTTAGGGTTCGGGTTTTCTTTTTGGTCTGCCGCTGGAGA
>NZ_LQOW01000021.1 GCF_002102185.1 Mycobacterium fragae | reverse complement strand
CACCCGCCGAGAGTCGAGCGCTCAACCTATTCCGATGTCTTGCGACACGCTATTCGCATGTCCTGGAACCACACACCTCCGCCACCGCGCGCGCCCAGCCTCACCCGCGGGATCTCGGCGGCGATGCAGTCCATCAGGGCCGCATAGCGGCCGGATTCCGGATCTCTGCCCGGTTTCCCACTGCTGACCAAGCCCGCGGCCAGCTCGCGCTCGGGGTCAGCCCAGATCGCGACGTTCACCAACCCGAGGTGGCCGAATGCTGCCGGCGCGTTGCGGCCGAACGGTCCAAACCGGTTGGATCCCAGCATGAACCCGGTGCCCCAGCGAAGCGGAACCAGCCCGGTCGCGAAATCCGGTCGTAGGCGGCGGCATTCGCGCACCGCCTCGCGTAGCGTTTCCGGACGCATGACCCGGACCCCGTCGAGTTCGCCACCGCGACGCCATATTTCGGCAAATCGTGACATCTCATCCGCATTCGAGACGGTGTTGGATGACGGGACCACTGTGGTGAGGAACCTCGGGTCGTTGGTGAACGGGATGATCTGGTGCACCGTTCCACCGATCGCCTTGCGGAACGCCGTCGCGATCGGGGGCGGCAATGGCTTACCGGTCGCGTGGCTGGGCGCGACCAGCGGGACATCCTCTTTGGCGACACCGAAGTTGGTCCACCGGAAACCCAGTGGGTCGAGGATTTCGGTGGCGAGAATCTCGCGGATGTCCTTGCCGGTGGCGGCGTAAACAATCTCGCGCATCAGCGGGCCCCACGTCAGCGCGTGGTAGATGTGCACCAGTCCCGACCGATACAGCGGTCGCAGCTTCCCAAGCTGTTCCTGTGCGTACTCGTGGTCGTCCGCGCGCCTGAGGTCCGGCCTGGGCCCGGTCGGGAAAGGCACGCCCGCGCTGTGGGTCATCACGTGCCGGATCGTCGTGCGGTGCTTGCCGTGGCTGGTGTAGGTCGGCAGGTAGTCGCAGACGCGGTCGTCGAGCGAGAAGTGGCCTCGCTCGACGAGCATGTGCACGACGGTCGCGGTGATCGCCTTGGCCGACGAGTACACACAGAACGGCGTATCGGTCTGCACCGGAATCTTCTCCGCGTCCGGCGGGTCCGTGGGGGCATTGCCCCAGCCGTGCCCGATCGCCCGGTTCAGCACGACCTTGCCGTTGTGTCGCAGGCACAGCTGGATCGCCGGGTGCATCCCCGCCTGATACCAGTGCCGCACGGCCTGCCAGATCCGCTCGACGGCCAGGGGGTCGATCCCGGAGTAGTCTTCTTCGCTCACCGCGGTGACGGCGTCGAGGTCGGCCGGAACACGGATCCTGCCGCCAAAATTGCTCACCCAGCGAGGGTACGTGGACTGTTCAGTGAAGCGTGGGCGCGTACCGCAGCACGGCACCGATACCGTCGGCCGGGGCGATCCGCTCGTCGGTGCGCACCAGTGACGCGCCGACCGACACCGCGAGCAGCGGCAGCGCCTCGTCGGCGCGCAGCGTTCGCGCCGGGGCGGCGCCCTGCTCGGATAGCACCTCGGCGTTCGGCGCGACGGTCGTGAGATCCTCGTCGGCGACCACCGTCTGCTCCCCGATATCGCCGATGATCAGGGTCTCCACAGCGCCCTGGCGTAGACCCGAGCACACCGGCCCGAGCCCTTCGGCGGCCAGCCCTGATTGGCGGCCGATCTCGGCGGTGAAACGTTGCGCGGCGTCGTCGAGCACGGCCAGCCGGCGTTTGAGCAGCTCGGCCTCGATGGCCTGCTGGACCTCGTCGAAGTCGTGCCCGCTGTGGCGCGCTCCGACCTGCAGCTCAATCGCGAGGTCGGCGACCCGGTCCGGCAGCGTGGCCAGAAGATCCGAGCGTGATCGCACCTCGCCGACCACGAACACAGCGTCGGCGCCGACGCGGTCCACCAGCTCGGCGACCCGGTCGGCCACTGCGCGCAAGTTCTTGCGCGCGGCTTCGTCGGTGCGCAGCTGGGGATCCCCGTATCCGGCGGTCTCGGCGCCCGCCGACTTGTGCACGGGATGACCGCCGCCGTCGACAGTCTCCGAGCGCAGCCCGCCGTCGGCGTGCACGGTGATATCGGCGCCGGTGTGATCAACCGCGACCAGCACGTAGTCGAGATCCTCAAAGCCGTGCTCGACGATCGGCACGATGTAGGGCAGCTCGGAAACCCGGACGATCGGCGCGGTGGTGGGGCGCAGCAGGTGCTCGTTGAGCACCACGCCGTCGGCGCCGGCGACCACCGCGCGGCCGCTGCGGCCGATCGGCGGGCGCAGGTCCATGACGGCCCGCTCGATATCGGCGGTGACGGATTCATCCACACCCTGCTCGACGAGTTGATCGCGTACTCCCCGCCATTTGAGGTCAAGCTGGGCGGCGGCGTCCTGGGTGTCGTGCGAGTCCTCGAAGTAGACCGATGCGAACGGGCCCTTGGTGGTCAGCAGTTCGCGGAAGCGTTCCGAATCCATGCCTGGTTGGGTTGCCGTCCGGCGCGGCAGACAAACGCGCCGCGCTAGGGGCGGTCGCCCTCGGTGTGTTCGAAGAACCGCCAGTCACCGTCGAGGTTGACTTCCAGCCGCCAGCCGAGTTCGGTGTTGTCGGCTTTCTGGTCGACGAACCATGCGTGCGCGTCGTCGGCGCTGGCGATGTCCTTGGTGGCGACGACCTCGCCCTTCGGGTTGAGCACTCGGTAGGTAGACATACCCGAGTGTTCCCGCCCACCGGCGAGCCGAATCGCCTATTCGCCGGTGAACTGCGGCGGACGTTTGGCGAAGGTGGCCGACATTCCCTCGGCCAGGTCCTTGGACGGCAGGAACGCCGCATTCCAGGCGGCGACGTAGCGCAGACTGGCCGACACAGCCGAAATCCGTTGCTGGTCAAGGACATCCTTGATGCCGCGTACGGTCAGCGGCGGGTTGGCGGCGATCTCCGCGGCGGTGGCGTGCGCGGCGGCCAGTGTGGCCTCGGGGTCGGCGAACACATCGTTGACCAAGCCGATCTTCTCGGCGCGGGCGGCATCGATGTCCTTGCCGGTCAGTGCGAGTTCCCGCAGGTGCCCGTCGGAAAGGATCAGCGGCAGCCGGGCGAGGCTGCCGACGTCGGCGACAATCGCCAGCTTGACCTCGCGGACGGAGAACTTCGCGTCAGCGCTGGCGTAGCGGATGTCCACCGCCGATATCAAGTCGACGCCACCGCCGACGCACCAGCCGTGCACTGAGGCGATGGTCGGGGTGCGGCAATCCGCGACGGCGTTGATGGTGTTCTGCATGCGCAGTACTTCGGCGTGGAAATCGGCGCGGGGTCGGGCCAGCGCGCCCTCAGCCAGGACGGGCGCCAACGTCCCACCCATCGCCGGCAGGTCCAGGCCGTAGCTGAAGTTGGCGCCGGAGCCCGTGATCACGATGGCGCGCACATCGTCGTCGGCGTCCAAAGCGGCGAACACCTCGGGCAGCTCCGACCAGAAGGCCGGCCCCATCGCATTTCCCTTGCCCGGCCCGATCAGCGTCACCTGTGCGACCTGATCTTTGGTTTCGACTGTTACGGATTCGTACGGCTGACCCATGTCGAGACCGTACCGTGGACGTCATGTCTCCCGATCTGCGACCCGGACCCGATGCCCCGCCCACCGACGAACTGGCCGGCGCGGAAGCCACGCTGGGTGCTCTGCAACATGTGCTGCATCCGATTTCGCGCGACGAGTTGTCCAAACCGACGCCGTGCACGGAGTATGACGTGGCGCAGCTGACCGACCATCTGCTGAACTCCATCACGATCATCGGCGGCGCGGCGGGCGCACAGTTCCCTGACCGCGACGCCGGCGATTCGCTGGAGGGCCAGGTCATCAGTGCGGCCCGGCCAGCGCTTGACGCATGGCACCGCCGCGGCCTGGATGGCACCGTGAGCCTGGGCCCGAACGAGGTCCCGGCCAGATTCGGGCCCGGCATCTTATCGCTCGAATTCCTGGTGCACGCCTGGGATTACGCGACGGCGACCGGGCGCCATGTGGACGTTGCAGATTCCGTCGCCGAGTATGTGCTCGGGCTGGCGAAGAAAGTCATTACGCCGCAAGGCCGTTCGACGGTCGGGTTCGCCGACCCGGTCGACGTCGCCGATGATGCCCCCGCCCTGGACCGGCTGGTCGCCTTCACCGGCCGAAGGCCCTAGACCCGCGCGAGCGTGCGGCTAGCTGCACACTCGTCGCCGAATGTGCGGTCAGCCGCACATTCGAGCGGTATGCCTAGATCCGCTCGAGGTAGAAGTAGAAGTACCGGCCGCCATCGACGACGCCCTTGCCGTTCATGATGCCCATCACGGCGTCGTCGTCGATCTTTTTGAAGTGATCGTGTACGGGCTGGCCGTCGTAGACCATGGTGGCGGTGACCTCGCCGCGGAACTCCTCCAGCCATAGGCTCGCTTCGCCCTTGCCCATTTTGACGTTGGAGAACCGGTTCCCGTCATCGTCGAGACACACCAGCGGCTGCACATCGGTGGAGGAGTTGAAAGTCTTACCGAACCAACGGGCCTTCTCCAGTTGGCCGTTCATCCGGTGGCCGGTGACGAATTCGCCGCCCTTCCACTCGCCGAGCATGCCGTCGATGGTCGCCGGCGGAAGACTCGCCCAGTAGTCGTCGAGCTCGGCATCGGCGATCGTGCCGGCGCGTTCCTTGAACTCGGTGAACTTCTTGCGGGCCAACTCGTCACTCATCGCGCTCTCCTCTGATCCAGCGCTGCGCGAACCGTAACAGGGCGTCGTTTTCCTCGGGCGAGCCGATCGTGATCCGCACACCGTCGCTGCCATACGGGCGCACCACGATCCCGGCGTCGGCGGCCTGCCCCACGAAGTCGAGCGTTCGTTCGGCGAGCGGCAGCCAGACGAAGTTTGCCTGCGACGGCGGCAACACGAAGCCGGCGTCGCGCAGAGCGGCAGAAACCCGCACCCGTTCGGCGACGACGGCGTCGGTGCGGGCCAGCAATTCGTCGGCGGCGTCCAGCGAGGCGATGGCCGCGACTTGGGAGATGCTCGTCGCGGTAAACGGCACGTAGACCTTGCCCAGTGCGGTGATCACGTCGGGGTCGCCGACCGCGTAGCCGATCCGCAGTCCCGCTAAGCCGTATGCCTTCGAAAAAGTCCGCAGCACAACAACATTCGGATGGGCCCGGACAAATCCCAGGCTGTCGGGCAGCATACCGTCGCGAATGTACTCGACATAGGCCTCGTCGATGGCGATCAGGATGTGCGACGGAACAGCCTCGATGAAGCGGGCCAGTGCGTCTGGGTCGACGACCGTGGACGTCGGGTTATTGGGATTGCAGACGAAGATCAGCCGGGTGCGGTCGGTTACCGCGGCCAGCATGGCGTAGAGGTCGAATGTCTCGTCACGCAGCGGCACCTGGACGGGGACAGCGCCGGCGACGCGGACCTGCAGCGGGTAGAGCTCAAAGCTGCGCCAGCCGAACAGCACCTCGTCGCCCACCGAGGCGGTGATCTGGATGAGCTGTTGGCACAGGCTCACCGAGCCGCAGCCCACGGAAATGTGCTCGGGGGCGAAGTCGACATGCTTGGCCAGCCGCGACTTGAGCTCCGCGTAGCCGTTGTCCGGATAGCGGTTGACGGTGTCGATGGCCCCCTCGATGGCCGCTCGGACGCTGGGCAGCGGCGCGTGCACCGTCTCGTTGCTGGCCAGTTTGATCGCGCCTGCAATGGACTTGCCTTCGACGTAAGCCGGCAGCTCAGCCAGCTCAGGGCGCAGGCGGGCAGTCACTTCGACAGCATATGTCCGGGCTGTGTACGCTGTGGCCCCGGCGGTTCCGCGGCCCGGCCGGGGTCCGGTACCCTCGGGAAATCCAAGGAGGCGTGCCAGAGCGGCCGAATGGGACTCACTGCTAATGAGTTGTCCTCTTTACCGGGGACCGGAGGTTCAAATCCTCTCGCCTCCGCCACCGACATAACTAAACACCTGCGCCCGTAGCTCAACGGATAGAGCATCTGACTACGGATCAGAAGGTTGGGGGTTCGAATCCCTTCGGGCGCGCTTTTCGCACAATGGATTAGCCTGCGCTGGGCCGGGTCGAAGTAGTCACGCCAGGCGGTGATCTTGCCGTCGTGCACCTCGAAGACGCCCACCACCGGCAAGTCAATCGTTCGCTGGCTGCTGACGAAGTGATCGACCCGCTCGACCATCACGACCGGGCCTGACGCGACGATGTGACTGATATCGACCCTCACCTGGCCGCCCATAGTCATGAAGCCCGCCACGGTCGCCTCAATCGCTTCGCGCCCCTCAACAGGATCCATCGGGACGTTGTGATAGATCGCATCGTCGCTGAAGAACGACGCAACCCGAGCCGCATCCCTCTTCGCTCAGGCCGACGAGAAGGCCGATATGAAGTCTTGGATCGTCTCCTTCGGCGTTGTCATTCCCTCAAGTCTGGCGGAACCCGCTCCGCGAAATCCGCGGGTTGCGACACGGTCACGGATGCATACCTATCAGTGCATCACCGATCACAACAGTCCCACTGAACACTATCGTCACATACGCCCACTGCGGACGTCTATGCGAGGTCTGCCCCTGGAAAGGTGTGACATTGTCGGCGATTCGTCGAATCGTTTCGGTATCGGTGGCATCGGCGGCCGTTGTCGGACTCATCGTGCCGATAGGCCCCGCGCCGCTTGCCGCCGCCACGCCTTGCACCGCACCGGAAGCCAACGTGGAGCCGCCTGCCGCGCCCCCGGCGATACCTGCGCCCGCTCCGGTCGTCCAGCCACCGACCGGGCGCAGGCCTCGCGGCACGAATGAGCACGCGCCGCTGCCCAAGCTGGGTCCACTGATATCCAGGTTGTTGAACCCGGGAAAATCGGCGCAACTTCAAGCTGCCGTCGTGCCGCCCGGGCCGAATCCGCCCGGCCCCGGCCAGCCGTCGCCGAATGCTGCGCAGCTGGGGCCGGACGGCGCCCCGGCGCCGCCGCCGCCCCCCTCGATTGCAGGCGCCCCGACATCTCTGGTCGAGTGGGTGACCGGACCGAACAGCCCGAACAAGACTCTTCAACGTTTCAGCATCTCCGGGACCGACCTCGGGATCCCCTGGGACAACGGCGATCCCGCCAACCATCAGGTGCTGATGGCCTTCGGTGACACGTTCGGCTACTGTGCAGTCCACGGTCAGCAATGGCGCTATAACACACTGTTCCGCAGCCAAGACCGTGATCTGTCGGACGGAATCCAGGTGGCCGACGGCGTGCCCAACAACCGATACTCCGGTTCGCCGCTTTGGGCCCCGGGCGTTTCCAAGCAGATCATCAGCAGCATCAAGCGGGCGCCCCACGAGACGGGACTCATCCCCACCTCCGGGATCTCCATCGGCAGAACCCAATACGTCAACTTCATGTCGATCAGGAACTGGGGCCGTGATGGCGAATGGTCGACGAACTTCTCGGCACTCGCGGTGTCGCCCGACAATGGCCAGAACTGGGGGATCTACCCGAGCTCGGTGCGTCCCGCTGACCCGGAGGCCATCCCCGGAGCCAGGTTCGTTCCGGGGAATGAGAATTTCCAGATGGGCGCGTTCATGCGCGGAAACGACGGTTACATCTATTCGTTCGGGACGCCGTCCGGACGCGGCGGCGCGGCGTTTCTTTCACGGGTCCCACCGCGCTATCTGCCCGACCTGACCAAATACCAATACTGGAACGGCGACTCGAACTCCTGGGTCGCGGCGGATCCGTCGAAGGCCACGCCGATTTGGCCCGGCCCGGTCGGTGAAATGTCTGCGCAATACAACAACTATCTCAAGCAGTACCTGGTGCTTTACACCAACGGCGGCAGCAACGACGTCGTGGCACGGACCGCGCCGGCTCCGCAAGGACCATGGAGCCCCGAGCAGGTGCTGGTCTCGTCATTCCAGATGCCCGGTGGCATCTATGCGCCGATGATTCATCCCTGGTCGTCGGGCAAAGACCTATACTTCAACCTGTCCTTGTGGCAGGCGTACGACGTGATGTTGATGCACACTGTGCTGCCATAGCGTTCAGCAGGCTCGCGACAGGCTGAAGCTCATGTCGACCGTGGTTCCCGACGGTGTGCACTCCAGCTCGAGCCAATCGCTCACGGCGCGAATCAACAACAGTCCCCTTCCGCGATTGCCTGGATGCTCCGGTGCCGCCTTCCATGAGCCGGAATCGATGATCCGCAGATGCGCTCGGGCGCCGTCGTTTTCGGCCTCGACGCGGACCTTGCCCGGCTCGTGTTCCCGGTAACCGTGCTCGATGCTGTTGGCACACGCTTCGTTGACCGCCAAGACGATGTCGGTGGCCAGCGCGTCCGGGATCCTGGCCGCACGGGCCCACGCGGCGAGCTGATGGCGGATGTCGCTCAATTCGTCTGCTGCTGCATACTTTTCGATGACGAGCGGCGGGTACGGCCGTCGATAAACCACAATCGCGACGTCATCGTCGTACCCCGCCGCCGGAGCCATCTCGGCAAGCAACGATTCGGCTACTGCGTCAACGGGCTGATGCATGCCGTTCGCCACGATCTCGGCGACCTGGGCGATCCCGTCGTCGATCGATGCGTCGCGCCGCTCGACCAGGCCGTCGGTGTACAGCATCAACGTCGAACCCGGAGGCAGGACCACCGATGTCTGCGGCCGAGAACCTTTGTGCTGCACAGCAAGCGGCACCGATCGAGCGTCCGAGAGCAATACCGGCTCGGACTGCGGCGCGGCCAGCACAGCCGGTAGGTGGCCAGCGCAACTGTAGGAGAAGGCGCCGGCTTCCGTATCGAGGATCGCCAGGAAAACGGTGGTGCAGAACGCGTCCGGGATAAGCTGAGCCGCCGCATCGAGCTGCTGGAGTAACATCGCGGGCTCGGCGCCGGTAAGCAGCAGCGCTCGCGCGGAGCTGCGAAGCTGACCCATCACCGCCGCAGCGGATAAGCCCCGACCTACGCAGTCGCCGACGATGATGCCGATCCGGTGGTCGCCGATGGGTAGTACGTCATACCAGTCGCCGCCGATTTCCAACGGCGGGACAGCGGGTTCGTAGCGAACGGCGAAGCCGGGCGGAAGCTCGGTGGGCGAAAGCATCGCGTGCTGGAGCGTCAGCGAAGTCTCACGCGCACTTTCGAACTGGCGCACATGCTGGATGGCCAGCCCAAGGTGCCCGGCAAGCACCGTTACCAGCAGGCGATCTTCGGCACTGACCCGGCGCGGTGCCCGGAGCTCGAGCCACAACGCGACGTCTCCTCCGCCGGAGAGCACTGCAATGATGCCGCGTGACTTGCCGGGTGAGTCCGCCCATTCGACCGGCTGGATCGTGAGCGGCAACTGATGGCGCGCCTGCTGAAACGTCTGGCGCAACAACGGATCGAGGTCACGCCAGGTCGGTGCGGGTTGCTCGCCTGCCACGTGGATGGTGGGGTCACCGCCGTTGGTCGGCCACACGGCGGCCACCACCCGGTGCACATCGATGGCCGCTCGGCATTCATCGAGGGTGGTGGAGAGCACCTCATCCAGGCTTTTGGCCAGCCCCACCGCAGTTGCCAGGCGCAGGACCGCGCTTTCCCGCGCCGCAAAGGCACGTTCGGCGGTGATATCACGAAGCGTCCCGACGTATACCCGATCAATGGCCGCATCCGCCGTCACCCTGTTGATGTTGGCCGCGACCCACGCGAGACGGCCGTCTCGATGCCGGATCGGCGTCTCGTATTGGACGTGGTTTTCGCTGTTGAGGCGGGATTGTTGCAGCCTCGCCGCGTTCTCGTCGACCAGCCACGGGTGCGGCCACGGGTACGGCAGATCGCTCGCCGGATAGCCGGTGATTCTGGTGAAGGCGTCATTGATCTCGATGACCGCACCGTTGTCGTCGGCGACGAAGAAGCCCTCCTGTAGGGAATTCACCAAAGCGGTGCGAAACTCGTCACGATCGGCGAGATCATCGGCTCGGGCCCGCTGCTCCTCGTAACGCTTTGTGCCGTCGAGGAATCCGCGCGTAGCGACGTCGAGGGGAGCCAGGGTTTGCAGCAGGAAACCCAGAGCTGCCGATCTGTCTACCGCCGATTGCTTTGAGAGCTCGTCGTTGACCAGCCGGAAGTGATTCTCGACGATCTCGAGCGTGCTGACGCCTTCCTGCAACGCAAGTCGCCCCAGCTCGTGTCCGACGGCGAGGTTCTCCTCGCCTCGCTCCTCCAGGTAGCGGCGCAGTGCGGCGGCATACCCGGCGTGAAAGTCGCCGGCGCGCGTCATCCCGATGTGCCTCGGTGGCGTGCGGCCAGCACCAGCGCGTCGTCATTGTCTTTACCGTGGCGGCGCAGGATCTGTTCGGCGATCGTACGAGCGGGCGCAGCGAAGTCGATGTTGTGCAGGTGGTCTTCGTCGATACCGTCGCTGGCAACGACGAGCAGATCGCCGGGGCGAATGGAGACTTCCTGGGGGGTCAGCGCTTCCGGTATCCGGTAGCCGACGATGCCGCCGGCAAGGCGCGCCGAAGAACGCACCTCCACACCGCCGGGGTGCTTGGCAACGAGGTTGGCGGTGACATTGCCGATCCCGACCCAACTCAACGTGTCGGTGCGAAAATTGATATGCGCCAACGTCATCGCCGCCCCTCTGGTGCCGGCCAGCGCGCGATGGCAAAGCTGGAACAGGACGTCGATCGGCTCCGCATGGGCGTCGCGCAGGGTTTCCACACCGCAGAGAGCGGCCTCGGCGGCCTCGGCGCCATGGCCGAGACCGTCCAGCACGCCGATGAGCGCGGCAGCACCTCCAACGTCGACGGCGATCGAACGGTCGCCGCAAACCTGTTCGCCCGGCCGCGGCCGCGCCTTCGCCGCCCACTCGATCGGCCCTAGCCAACCGTGCTCAGCCATTGGGCGGAATCCATTTCCACATCTCGACCACGGTCCCGTCTCCGGGTGTGGATTCCACGATCAACCGGTCCATTAACCGGCGCGCGCCCGGCAGTCCGAGCCCCAGCCCCCGTCCGGTCGAATAGCCGTCCTCGAGCGCCCTTTCGATGTTGGCGATGCCCGGGCCGTCGTCTTCGGCACGGACCACCAACGCCTTGCGGCCATCCCGGTCCTGTACCCCGACCCGGACCGTGCCCCGACCGGCGTAGCTGGTGATGTTGCGCGCGACTTCGGAGATCGCGGTCGCGATCATCGTGACATCGGTCAGTGAGAAACCCAGATCGCGGGCCAGATGATGGCCGGCCTGACGCGCGGCGACGATGTCGTCAGGATTGCCGACATCGACGACGACGTCATCCCACACCGTCGCGTCCGATCGATTTCCGCAGCGCCAGTTGTCGATTCAGCAGCGCCAGGCCCTCCTCCAGGTCCAGCGCCGTGTACATGTCGTCGAACATCAACCCGAGCTGGACCATCGCGAAGGCCACTTCCGGCTGCAGTCCGACGATCACGGTGTCCGCGCCACGCAGCCGGGTCATGTGAGCAATCGTGCGCAGCGATCGTGCGGCGAAGGAATCCATCACGTCGATGGCGGTGACGTCGACGATGATGCCCTGCGCGCGGAACTGGCTGACCCGTTCCATCAAGTCTTGGCGCAACCGTTCGGCGTCGGAGTCGGTGAGCGCCGCCTGCACCGAGGCGATGAGGATCGCGCCCTGTTTCAGGATCGGAACTGGCATAGGGCGCTCGCGTTAGCCTTCTTCACCCGCTCTGCTCGCCGGTGCGGGTGACCTCGTAGCCCAGCAGCCGTTCGGCTTCTTCGATGCCTCCCTGCAGGTCGCCGACGGCGTTCATCTTCGAAAGGTCAAGTCCGATCGTCACCAGGGTGAGCGCGATTTCCGAGGACAGGCCGGTGATGATCACGCTGGCACCCATCAAGCCCGACGCGTCGACGGTCTGCACCAAGTGGTTGGCCACCGTGGAGTCGATGGTCGGGACACCGGTGATGTCGATGACGACGACCTTGGCGCGGTTGGCGCGGATAGCCCGGAGGAGTTGCTCGGTGACCTGGCGGGCGCGCTGGCTGTCCAGGATGCCGATGATCGGCAGGATCAGCAATTGTTCGCGGACCTGCAGCACGGGGGTAGACAGCTCGCGGATGGCCTCCTGCTGCTGGCGGATGATGCGCTCACGTTCCTGGACGAAGCTCACTGCGACGGTGTTGGCGATGCGGTTGGCCGCCGGCTCATAGGCGTCGAGCACCCGGTTTAGCATCTCGAAGTCGGACTGGTACTTCTCGAACAGCGAGCGCGCCAGCACGTCGCGCAACAGCAACACGATGCCGACGACCTCGTCCGTCTCCACACCACGCGGAATGATGCGTTCGGATAGGTCGCGGGCATAGGCCTGCAGCGCCTCGACGCTTCCGGTCTCGAGCACTTCGACGTAGTTGTCGTAGACGGCGGTGGCTTCGGAGAAGATCTCCTCGGGCGTCATCGCGGTGAGCAACTGCGCCTCGGTGATCCGCTGGGCCCATTCCTCGCGCAGCGCAGTGCGGTTCTGCCGCAGGTGCTGCACCAGCTGAGGCAGCAAAACTTCGGCCGGGATTCCCGTCGTTTGGCTGACGGCAGTGATTCCCGCAATATCAGTCGACTGATCCGACATCGAACCTCCCGGCTCTCGGCACAGCGCAAACCCCGGGGCCAAGACTAACCGAGCCTCGGCGCGCCATCTCTTGAAGTAGTATTTTTGATAGTTTGCGACGGCGGCTAGGGTCGGCACCAATTCCGCCACGAGCGATCGGACTCCAGCCTAAGGACGGGCCGTTGCCATCTGCGGACCCCATTACCACCACCGTCGCTCGTCGCGGTGAAGTCGCCGTGGTAAGTATCGGCGGCGAAATCGATTTGAGCACCGCTCCCGCCTTCGAGGCGGCGATCGCGGCGGCGCTCGATGAGGGTTCGCCGGTTCTCGTCATCGAGCTTTCCAAGGTGACTTTCATGGCATCGGCCGGGCTGCGGGTGCTGGCGGCCGCCCAAGAGAAAGTCGGCAAATCGGCTCAGCTCGCGGTGGTGGCGAGCAATCCGGCGACAAACAGGCCGTTGCAGTTGACCGGCCTCGACAAGGTCATCTCGTTGTATCCGACGCTCGATGACGCGTTGGTCAGAGTGCGCACGACCGCGGACTAGGCGTACCCGCTCGCCATCAACGTCTGCGCCTGCTCGAAGAGCCGCACCGTGGTGGCGTGCAGTAGGTCGCCGACTTCCTTCGGCGCCTTACCGGCGCACGCTCTCGCGAGCGTGCCCTCCAGCACGATGCCGAGCTTGAAGCAGGCCAGCACGGTGTACCAATTGACGTGCGACAGGTCGCGGGTGGTGTTGCGCGCATACCGTTCCACCAGATCTTCGGCGCTGGCCAGTCCGTCCATGTCGAACAGCGAGTGGCCGAACGCGCTTGAACCGCCGGTCTGGCGCCAGGTGGCAAGCAGCCAGCCCAGGTCCAGCAGCGGGTCGCCGATCGTGCACATCTCCCAGTCGACGATGGCCACGACGTCGGGACCGGTGCGGGAGAACATCACGTTGGCTATGTGGTAGTCGCCGTGCATGATCCCCGGTGTCCAGGTCGACGGGCGGCCTTGTTCGAGCCAGGCAGCGACGTCTTGAACCCCGGGAATGTCTGGGCCGGGATAGTTTTCGAACTCCCGATACGATTCCAGCTCTGAAAGCCACCGCGGCACTTGGCGTTCCAGGAAACCCGCCGGTTTCCCGAAGTCAGCGAGTCCTACGGCGACATGGTCGACGGCTCCCAGCTTGGCCAGGGCATCGGCCATCGACAGCCCCATCTGGAACCGCACCGCCGGGTCGCCGGCATGAAGCGGGGGCAACTCTTCGCCCGCGTTGAACCCGTCGATGGGCTCCATCAGGTAGAAGACCGCGTCGCCAAGCACGCTTGGGTCGTCGCACGCCGCGATCAGGCGCGGATGGGGCACATCGGTGCCGGCCAGCGCCGCCAGTACCTGGGTTTCCCGCATGATCGAGATGTTGCTGCGCGGACGCAGGTGCCGCGGCCCGCGGCGCAATACGTAGGGTCGGCCGGACCTGGTGAACCGCAGCATGATGTTCTGTGTTCCGCCGGTGAGTTCCGCAACGTCGTCCAGTGGGCCCTCGCCCAAACCCTGCTGCGACATCCACTCGGCGATCGCCGTGAGGTTCTCCACGTTGCTGAAGCTACCGTCCACTCTGCAAGGATCGGGATATGACCCCACCCGTAATCCAGCGTTGGATCGACATCGTCGAAAACGGCCGCGCAGACGAACTGGACGCTCTGCTCGCCGAGGATGCAGTGTTCTTTTCGCCCGCGGTGTTCACGCCGCAGGAGGGCCGCACCAAGACCGCCGCTTACCTGAAGGCGGCCATAAAAGTCTTCGGCAACAGCGATTTTCACTATGTCGAGCAGTGGTACAAGGACAATTCGGCGATCCTGGAGTTCGCCGCGACCATCGACGGCATCCACGTCAACGGCATCGACATGATCCACTGGGACGACAACTCGCAGATCGTGTCTTTCAAGGTCATGCTGCGACCACTGAAAGCCTTACAGACGATCATGCCGGCCATGGCCGAGCAGCTGCAGCAGTAGGCCGATGACGGACCGGCTGGCCCGGCTCAGCGACGTTCATAAGATCGCCGCTGCCATGCCGCATACGAAGCGCATCGAAGGGCCGAAGGGCAACGCGATCTATCAGGTTGGCGGCAAGTCGTTCGTATTCTTCCGTACGCCGCAACCCGACGCGGTCGACCCCGACACCGGGGAGCGCTATTCCGACGTGATCATGCTGTGGGTGGAGTCGGAGAGTGACAAGCTGGCGCTGGTGCAGGATCACGGCACACCGTTCTTCACCACCGACCATTTCGACGGGCATCCGTCGGTCCTGGTGCGGGCCAGCCGATTAGCCGAAATCAGCAGGACCGAGCTGGCCGAGCTCATCCAGGACGCGTGGCTGTCACGGGCGTCGAAACGGCGGGCGGCCGAATGGCTCGCCGCGCATCGTCTGTAGCGTTCAGGCAGCAGGCGTACCCTCCGATGCTGACTGCTGACAGGAGGTAACGACGGTGCCGCGGACGGATGACGATTCCTGGGATATCACCGAGAGCGTCGGATCAACGGCGCTGGGGGTCGCCGCGGCGCGCGCCGCGGAGACCGAAAGCGAAGACCCGCTGATCCAGGATCCATTCGCCCGGGCGTTTGTGGAGGCTGCGGGCGACGGCATGTGGAGCCTGGTCGCGAATCCCGCACTGTCGGCCGAACTGGCCGATGTCGATCCGGACCTGCGGACCCGGATGCGGGTGATGGTCGACTTTGTGGCCGTGCGGACAGTGTTTTTCGATGACTTCTTCCTCAACGCCGCGAAGTTGGGCGTTCGGCAGGTGGTGATCCTCGCGGCCGGCCTGGACGCGCGTGCGTGGCGGCTGCCGTGGCCGGACGGGACCACCGTGTATGAGCTGGATCAGGAGAAGGTCCTCGAGTTCAAGTCGAACACGTTGCAACAAAGGGGTGCACGCCCAACCTGTAATCTGCGCAACGTCGCGGTCGATCTTCGGCAGGATTGGCCAACTGCGTTGCAGCAAGCGGGTTTTGACGCAGCGCAGCCAAGCGCATGGTCGGTCGAAGGGTTGGTCCGGTATCTGCCCGCCAGGGCTCAGGATTTGTTGTTCGACCGTATTCACGCGCTGAGCCCTGCGGGCAGTTGGCTGGCCGCGAACATACCCGCAAAGAGCGCCCTTGATCCGGCTTTGTTGGCTCGTCAACGGGAGCGGTCGCAGCGCATCCGCGCCGTGGCATCCCAGGTGCTCGACGCCGAGGTGCCGGATGTGGAAGACCTGTGGTACGCCGAGGAGCGCACCGACCTGCCCGAGTGGCTGCGCGAACACGACTGGGATGCATCGGCAATCAGCCTGGCAGAGATGCTGACGCGTTACGGCCGCAGCTGCCCCGACGACGATGTAATTCCGCCAACGGTATTCGTGGCGGCACAGCGTCTTTCCGCTACCGGGTAGGAATCGTCCACCCGCACTTGGTGTTTGGCCATCAGTTTTGGTACAGCGGTCCTATTCGCGGTCGGTTACCGGCAAGTAGTTAACGGCCAGATCCCGCCGTCCGCTTACTGGATGTTTGGAAAATAACGGGCTGGGTAATACCGCAACCTGCAAGAGTTAGGCCGACACGATGGAGGTCACGATGCGGTATGGCGGAGCTGTCGGCGTCATTGTGCTGGTTTGGCTGCTTATCGGGGTTTTTGCGGCCTGGCAGCGCGACTACTTCAAGGGTGGTGACACGAGCTGCGCCTCAGCGGGCACCATCGCCGCCACCGTGATCGCCGGTCCATTGAATTACGCCGGCGTCAACCCGAAAGTAGCGAACTGTCACCTACCACAGCCCAGTTCGATGCACGCAGTCGACATCGAACACCTTGTTGGAATGGAGTAGTCATGATCGTCCTCGGCATCATCCTGCTGATCCTTGGATTCGTGTTCGGCATTCACCTGCTGTGGGTGCTCGGCATCATCCTGCTGGTCATCGGCGCGATCTTCTGGATCCTGGGCAGTGTCGGCCGTCCCGTCGCCGGCCGACGATACTGGTATTAACCGCCCGGTTGCGCTGACTGACGACCTCACAGCGCGCGCATAGGGTTCGCACAGCATCGGCCCATGCCGGTGCGCATACTTGGATGCTGTGAGCCAACCCCACGCATCGGTCGAGCGTGTCGTGATGCGCCGGGCCGACGGCAACCCGATCAATGTGCTGGTGGTGGACGACGAAGCCGTCCTCGCCGAGATGGTGTCGATGGCCCTTCGGTACGAGGGCTGGAACATCGCCACCGCCGCTGACGGAGCGTCGGCGCTGGCCGCGGCCCGGGCGGAGCGCCCCGACGTCGTCGTCCTCGACGTGATGTTGCCCGACATGAGCGGCCTCGACGTACTGCACAAGCTGCGCGAACAGAACCCCAAGCTGCCGGTGCTGCTGCTTACCGCGAAGGACGCGGTGGAAGATCGCATCGCCGGGCTGACCGCCGGCGGCGACGACTACGTAACCAAACCGTTCAGCCTCGAAGAGGTGGTGCTGCGGCTGCGTGCGCTGCTGCGGCGCACCGGGGTGACAACCGAGGACAGCGGCGCGCAGCTCGTCGTCGGCGACCTGGTGCTCAACGAGGACAGCCACGAGGTGACTCGCGGCGGTGAACCGATCTCGTTGACCTCCACCGAGTTCGAGCTACTGCGATTCATGATGCGCAACGCCAAGCGGGTGCTCTCCAAGGCACAAATCCTGGACCGGGTGTGGAGTTACGACTTCGGCGGCCGGTCCAACATCGTCGAGCTGTACATCTCCTATCTGCGCAAGAAAATCGACAACGGGCGCGAGCCCATGATCCACACGCTGCGCGGCGCGGGCTACGTGCTCAAGCCGGCCCGCTAGCATGCGACGAACTTGGTCACTTCGGCTTCGGCTGTTGGTCGGCCAGGTCGTGGTGCTCGCCGTCGTCTGCGTCGGGATCGGTGCGGTGACCGAGTTGGCGTTGTACCGATACCTCGTCGGCCAGCTCGACGTCGAAGTGCATGAGGCATCCCACCGCTCGGTGCGGATCTTCAGCGGCCCACCCCCACCTCCCATGCCCTGGCGCCACCACCAGTGGCCGTCTCCCAGGCCGGGTCCGGGCCCGTTGTTCCTTGACGCTCCCGGCCAGCCGGTAGGCATGGTCGCCGCGGTGATCGCCAACGACACGAAGGTGGACGCCGGATACCTGACCAACACGGGCTCCCGTGCCGCGTTGACCGACACCGCGAAGGCCCAGCTCGCTGCGATCCCGATCAACCCAACGCCGGTGACTCGTGACCTCGACGGCCTGGGCCGTTACCGCGTGGTGGCCGCGCCGACGTGGCGCGGCGGCGATGTCGTCGTCACCGGTCTGCCGCTGTCCAACGTGGACGCCACCATGATCCGGGTGCTGCTGATCTTCGCGGTTGTCATCGTGATCGGCGTCGCGGCAGCCACCACCGCCGGCATCATGATCATCCGGCGCGCACTGGCGCCGTTGCGGCGCGTCGCGCAAACCGCCGGAGAGGTCGTCGACCTGCCGTTGGACCGCGGCGAGGTCACGCTGCCGGTGCGGGTGCGCGAAGCGGACGCCAACCCCCGCACCGAAGTCGGGCAGCTCGGCTCGGCCCTGAATCGCATGCTCGACCACATCGCCGCCGCGCTCTCGACGCGGCAGGCCAGCGAGACCCGAGTGCGCCAGTTCGTCGCCGACGCCAGCCACGAATTGCGTACACCGCTGGCCGCGATCCGCGGCTATACCGAGCTGGCGCAACGGGTCCGCGAGAAGGAAGGCGCCAGCGACGCGGTAGCGCACGCGATGAGCCGCGTGCAATCCGAAACCGAGCGGATGACCCGTCTCGTCGAGGACTTGCTGCTGCTGGCACGGCTGGATTCCGGTCGGCCATTGGACCGCGAACCGGTGGATCTGTCCCGGGTGGCCGTCGACGCGGTCAGCGATGCGCATATCGCGGGGCCCGATCAGCAGTGGGAGCTCGACTTGCCCGAGGAGCCGGTGATCGTCGACGGTGACGCCGCGCGGCTGCATCAGGTGGTGACCAATCTGCTCGCCAACGCCCGCATCCACACCGGCCCGGGAACCGTCGTGACCACACGATTGGCCTCCGATGCGACGCACGCCGTGCTGACCGTGATCGACAACGGGCCCGGGATCCCCGAGCAGTTGCAGACCGAGGTATTCGAGCGCTTTGCCCGCGGCGACACCTCCCGCTCACGTAAGGGCGGCAGCACCGGCCTGGGCCTGGCGATCGTGTCGGCGGTGGTCAAAGCGCACGACGGCACGATCACGTTGGAAAGCAAGCCGGGACACACCGAATTCAGCGTGCGGTTGCCACTCACAGCCCACACATAGTCGGCACTAACGGCAGACCCACGGCCCGCGGCGACCATTGGAACCATGACCACTGTCGAATTGCCCGGTGCCCGCGCAGATTTCGTGGCCCACCCCAACGCCGCACCGATCACCACCGAGTGCGGCGTTCCCGTTCTCGACATCGTCGTTCCGGTGTACAACGAACAAGCGGCCCTCGCGGATTCGGTTCGTCGTCTGCACCGCTACCTGTCGCGCGACTTCCCGTTCACGTTCCGGATCACGATCGCCGACAATGCCAGTACGGACGCGACGCCGCTGATCGCCATGAAATTGGCCGACGAGCTCGCCGAGGTTCGCGCAATCCGGCTGGAGCAGAAGGGCCGCGGCCGTGCGCTGCACGCCGTGTGGTCGACGTCGGACGCACCGGTCTTGGCTTACACCGACGTCGACTTGTCGACTGACCTCGCCGCGCTGGCTCCCTTGGTGGCGCCGCTGGTTTCCGGGCATTCCGACCTGGCGATCGGGACTCGGCTCGGCCGCGGCTCCCGCGTCGTGCGCGGCCCTAAGCGCGAGGTGATCTCGCGGTGCTACAACCTGATTTTGCGGTCGACGCTGGCGACGCGGTTCAGTGACGCACAGTGCGGGTTCAAGGCGATCCGCTCCGATGTCGCGCGGCAGCTGCTGCCGTATGTGCGTGATACCGGATGGTTCTTCGACACCGAGCTGCTGGTGTTGGCCGAGCGCAGCGAATTGCGGATCCATGAGGTGCCGGTCGATTGGGTCGACGATCCCGACAGCCGCGTCGATGTCGTCGCAACAGCGTTGGCTGACCTCAAGGGAATCGCCAGGCTGCTCAAGGGCTTTGCTTGCGGCGAGATACCGGTGCAAGCGATCGGTGCACAGTTCGGACGCGCCGGCGCGCCTCGGTCGCTGCTGGGCCAGGGTGTGCGCTTCAGCGCCATCGGCATCCTCAGCACGCTGGCGTACCTGGGGCTGTTCTTGCTGCTGCGCCCGCTGGGCCCGCAGCCGGCGAACCTGATCGCCCTGCTGGTGACCGCGGTGGCCAACACCGCGGCTAACCGCCGGTTCACGTTCGGGGTGCGGGGCGCCGTGGGCGCGGTACGCCACCAGTTCGAGGGGTTGGTGGTGTTCGCCATCGGGTTGGCGCTCACCAGTGGTGCATTGGCCGTCCTGCACTGGGCCGCCGACCCGTCACGGATGCTGGAGCTGGCGGTCCTGGTATTGGCCAACTTGGCTGCGACCGTCCTGCGGTTCGTGCTGCTGCGCAACTGGGTCTTCTCATGACCGACGTTGCACCGGTGGTGATCCCAGCGCCTGCGGCGCGCTCGTCGCGGTGGCTACGGCCCGCACTCTGGACACTGCTGGCAGCGACGGCGCTGCTCTACCTCTGGGGGTTGGGCGCCTCGGGATACGCCAACGAGTTCTACGCCGCCGCAGTGCAGTCCGGCACGCAAAACTGGAAAGCCTGGCTCTTCGGCTCGCTGGATCCCGGCAACGCCATCACCGTCGACAAGCCGCCCGCGGCGATGTGGGTGATGGGTCTGTCGGCTCGGTTGTTCGGGTTCAGCGCATGGTCAATGCTGCTTCCGCAGGCCCTGATGGGCGTCGGGTCGGTGGCGTTGCTCTACGGTGCCGTGCGCCGGACGAGCGGCCCGGTCGCCGGTCTGCTGGCCGGGACGCTGCTCGCGCTAACTCCCTTGGCGGCGTTGATGTTTCGATACAACGACCCCGACGCCTTACTCGTCCTGCTGCTCGTCACCGCTGCCTACTGCACGGTCCGTGCGCTGGACGGCTCGACGGGCCGATGGGTTGCACTGGCGGGCACCGCGCTTGGGTTCGCCTTCCTGACGAAGATGATGGCGGCTTTTCTGGTAGCTCCGGCGCTGGTGCTAGTGGTGCTGGTGGCGACGCCCGGCAGCATGCGCACCAGGATCCGCAATCTGTTGATCGGATTGGCGACGACGGTCGTCTCGGCGGGCTGGTTCGTTGTGCTGGTGGCCATTTGGCCCGCGAACTCGCGGCCGTACATCGGCGGGTCCACCGATAACAGCTTGCTGCAGCTCGCGCTGGCTTACAACGGCCTGGGTCGGGTGCTGGGCGGGGACGGCAACCACGGTTTTGGCCCCCGGCCGGGTGGCGGGCCGCCCGGGGGATCGCTGATGTTCGGCGGTGGACCGGGCATCGGCCGATTGTTCGGGATGTCCATGGGCACCGAGATCTCCTGGCTGCTGCCCGCCGCGTTGATCGGACTGATCGCCATGCTGTGGTTGACCCGGTCGGCGCCGTGGACTGGCCCCGTGCGGGCAAGCCTCCTGCTCTGGGGCGGTTGGTTGTTGGTGGCCGCACTGGTGTTCAGCTACATGCGCGGCATCATGCACCCGTACTACACGATCGAGCTGGCGCCGGCAATCGCCGCAGTCTTGGCCATCGCGCTGCGAGAGCTGTGGTGGGGCAGGCATTTCGGATCGTCGCGGGCCAGTTTGGCCGTGATGCTGGTCGCAACCGGTGTGTGGAACTTCGTCCTGCTCGACCGCACACCGGACTGGCTGCCCTGGCTGCGGTGGGCGCTGTTGATCGGAACCATCGCCACCGCATTCGTTTTGGTGATCGGCGCACATCGAGCGGGCCACCGGACCGCGATAGTGTGCGCGGCGGGACTGCTGTTCGGCCTGGGTGCCACCGCCGCATACACCGTCGAAGCCGTGGCGGTGTATCACGGCGGCGCCATCCCCACCTCCGGGCCCGGACACCGCGATCAACGAGCCACCGACAACCGGCCCCTCAGCGAGTTACTGGTCGGAGTCGATAACCGTTGGGCCGCGGCCACTGTCGGTGCACATACTGCCGACAATCTGGAACTGAGCGCAGGCAAGTCAGCCATGGCGGTCGGCGGCTTCAGCGGCCGCGACAACTTCCCGACGCTCGCGCAGTTTCAGCGCTATGTCGCAGACGGGCAGATCCGCTACTTCATCCGCGACGACACCGATAGGCACGGACCCCCCGGACACCAAGGCGATCCGCGTTCAGCCTCCACCGCAGCGGATCAGATCACCAAATGGGTGACCGCGAACTTCGTTCCGCGAAAGGTGAACGGCGCGACGGTCTATGACCTTGCTACGGGCAGGTGACGTTGATCTCGAACGGCTTGCTCACCATCCCCGCCATCGGGTTGGACGTGTTTACGCCCGTCGCTGTCCCGGTGAACTTGTAGCCGTTGCCGTCCACGGTGGCTTGAGCGCTGGCCCCGGGGCTGCCCTTCTGGTAAGCGAGGTTGACACCGTCGACATTGCCCAGTGCGATCTGGTGAATGTCGGGCGGATTGGCATCGGTGGCCTGGACCGCAATGGCGCCGGATGTACCAGGTTGACCGATCCCTATCTGGAGTTCGCCCCCAGCCTTTTGGCAGGTGACCTGACCCTTGACGTTCTGGTCCTTGCCGTCGACGACCACCTTGGCGTGGCCTGACGTGCTGACCTTCTGCCCGCCGCTCGAACATCCCGATAGACCTGCAACGACGATCGCCGTCGCTGCTGCAGCGATCGTTACTGATCGGTTCACTCCTGCTCCTTTGCCGTTGTGGCGGTCCATAGGCACTTCACGGACCGTTTCGGAAGTATGCAGGCTTACCGAACGGCGAGTAGCGAATTCGCCAAAAATTTATTTTCGGGTCACATAGTGTCGGGCGGTGGACCAGAAACCTCCCGCCGACCGGTCTCACGGGCTACCGCTCGGCGACACAACGGATTTCGACGACGCCGACCGCGGGTTCATTGCCGCGCTGAAGCCGTGCGTCGTCAAAGCCGCGGACGGCCGCGTGGTGTGGGACAACGACGCCTATTCGTTCCTTGCCGGCCCCGCACCGCCATCGGTGCATCCCAGCTTGTGGCGGCAGTCGATGCTGACCGCGAAGCACGGTCTGTACGAGGTTGTGCCGGGTATCTATCAGGTCCGCGGCTTGGATATCTCCAATATCAGCTTTGTAGAAAGCGATACCGGCCTCATTGTCATCGACCCGTTGGTGTCCACCGAAGTGGCGGCGGCGGCGCTGACGCTGTATCGCAGCCGGCGCGGTGACCGACCTGTGGTTGCGGTGATCTACACGCACAGCCACGTCGACCATTTCGGTGGGGTGCTGGGCGTGACCTCACAGGCCGACGTGGATGCCGGCAAGGTGGCGGTGCTGGCGCCGGAGGGATTTACCAAGCATGCCGTGCAAGAAAACGTCTACGCCGGACCCGCCATGGCGCGTCGCGCGACCTACATGTACGGCGCGATGCTGGCGCGCGGGCCGCAACGACAGGTCGGCTGTGGCCTGGGCCAGGTTCCCTCAACCGGTGAGATAGCCCTGATTGTTCCCACCGTCGACATCCGAGCTACCGGTGAAACTCACACCATCGACGGGGCGGAAATCGAATTCCAGATGGCCCCCGGCACCGAGGCTCCTGCCGAAATGCACTTCTACTTCCCGCGATTCCGCGCATTGTGTATGGCCGAGAACGCGACCCACAATCTGCACAACCTGTTAACCCTGCGCGGCGCGCTGGTGCGTGACCCGCATGCCTGGGCCGGCTATCTCACCGAGGCGATCGACACGTTTGCGCATCGCACCGATGTGGTGTTCGCGTCGCACCACTGGCCGACCTGGGGGCGCGAGCGGGTCGTCGAATTCCTGTCGCTGCAACGTGACCTGTACGCCTATTTGCACGACCAGACGCTACGGCTGCTCAACCAGGGTTACATCGGCACCGAGATCGCCGAAAACCTTGAGATGCCACCTGCATTGAACAAGGCGTGGCACACCCACGGGTACTACGGCTCGGTCAGCCACAACGTGAAGGCGATCTATCAGCGTTACATGGGCTGGTTCGACGGTAACCCCGCTCGTCTGTGGCCACACCCGCCGGAGGCGTTGGCTCCCCGGTACGTCGAGGCGATGGGCGGGATCGATCGTGTTGTCGAACTGGCTCGGCAGGCCTTCGCTACCGGTGATCATCGTTGGGCTGCAACGTTACTCGATCACGCGGTGTTCGCCGACAGTACGCATGCGGCTGCCCGCAAGCTGTACGCCGACACGTTGGAGCAGTTGGCCTACGGCGCCGAGAACGCAACGTGGCGCAATTTCTTTTTGTCGGGCGCCGTCGAGTTGCGCGACGGCAACTTCGGCACCGCGGCGCAAGTGGCCTCCCCGTCGTTGATGTCTCAGCTGACACCGGAGCAGATCTTCGACGGCCTGGCCATCGCCGTCAACGGGCCGCGCGCTTGGGACCTGGACCTCGCCGTCGACGTCACGTTCACCGACCTCGACACCAATTACCGGCTCACGCTGCGTAACGGCGTGCTGGTACATCGCAACGTGCCCGCCGACTCCGATTCGGCGAATGTGACTGTGACTGTGGGCAATGCGATGGGCCTACTCGCGGTGGTGATGGGCGACGTCGGCTCGCCCGGGCTAGAGGTATCCGGTGACCAGGCGGCCCTGCAGGCGTTTCTGGCCGTCCTGGAGAGGCCCGACCCGGCATTCAACATCGTCACGCCGTAACGAGCCGCAGCGGTCACATTTGCCACACAAGTCTCGATCGGGAGGGAAAGCACTATTTGCCCGCCTCTGAGCGACAACCGTGGTCGGCGGACAGAGCACTTCGTCGAATGTGCGTTTCTGTGCGCCAACGCCGGCGCGTCGCGTACGAAACCACACACCCGACGGCATGTTCGCCCCCATACCGGCGCGCAGCCCCGAACGCTCTGAGCGACAACTAAACCCCCGAAGAATTTGTCGCTCGAAGGCGGGCAAAGGGTATGTCTCTCGGCCCAGGGGCTCCCGTGACCAATGTGACTGCACCGCAAATCAAGCGACGTCGATAACCACCTTGCCGATCGCCTTGCGCTCGGCGACATGTCGTAGTGCCGTCGCGGTGTCCGACAACCCGAACCGCGCACCGATATAGGGACGGATCAGGCCGTCAGCGAACATCTGGTGCAGCTCGGCCATGTCGCGGGCGGCTTCGTCGGGGTGATCGGCAGTGAAGGTGCGGATCTCCATGCCGCGGATCGTGATGTCCTTGAGCAGAACCAGATTGAGCGGAATCGCGGGAATCGCGCCCGCGGCATAGCCGAGTGTGACGAAGACTCCGCCGCGGGCAAGGCCGCGCAGCGCCTGCTCGGCATACGGCCCGCCGACGGGATCGACGACGACGTGGGCGCCGACGTCGGTGAGCTCGCGGATGCGGGACTTGAGATCCTCCCGCTCGTAATCCACTGCCGCCTGGGCGCCGCGCTGCCGGCAGACGTCGAGCTTCTCCTCGGTCGACGCCGCAGCCAGCACACGGGCTTTCATGGCGACCGCCAAGTCGAGCGCGGCCTGCCCCACCCCACCTGCGGCCCCAAGGACAACCACCCAATCGCCATCCCCCACTTGGGCAACCGACCTCAGGGCGTGATACGCGGTGCGGTACGTGACGCCGAATGCCGCTGCGGAGGCGAAGTCTGCGCCGTCGGGCACTGGCGCCGCTGCGTGCGCGTCGAGCAGCGCCAGCTCGGCGAACGCGCCGGTGGGGGTGGTCCCGAACACCCGGTCGCCCGGCTGAAACCGCGCACTGGTGCCGACGGCCAGCACCTCTCCGGCCAGCTCGCTGCCCGGGGTGAACGGGACCGGAATCTTGACCTGGTATTTGCCGGCGATCAACAGCACGTCGGGAAAGTTCACCGCGGCGGCGCGCACCCGCACCACCAGCTGGCCCGGGCCCGGGGTCGGATCGGCGACGTCGTCGAGAACCAGGTCTTCCGGCGGGCCGTAGGAACGGCAGACAACCGCGCGCATCACGCGCCCAGACCGCGTAAACAGAACCGCACCAAATGATCGATGTCCTCGGGCCCGGGCCGGGCAGTGGAATCCAGGTAGCGGCGCATGGCGGCTGCCGTGCACTGGAAGACGACGTCGGCGTCGCGGCGAACGTCGGCGCTGCCCAATGCCGCGACCGGTTCGGTCAGCAGCTCGCGCATCGGCTGCATGATCTCCGCATCGACATTGGCGGTGGCCGATAGCTGGCCGGCCGCGGCTCGGCTCATGCTGATCAGGTGCGGGTCGGCGACCTGCGCGAGAGCGCCCTCGATCCAGCGTTTCACCTTGCCCGCCGGTGTTGGCTCCTTGGCCATCTGGTGCTGCAGATAGGAGACGACGATCGCGACGCCGCGCTCCATGACTGCAAGAATGACATCGTCCTTGCAGGCGAAGTACCGATAGAACGCCTTGTTCGACGAGCCGGCCTCAGCGACGATGTCGCTGACCCGCGGCGGCTCGGGCGCCACACGTTCCATCACCCGAACGGCCGCTGCCAGGATGCGTTCGACTTCCTCGGTGGCCTCGCGCTGCCGATCATCGAGTGCACGCTCGACCGCCGCGGTGACTCTGCTACTGGTCAACGAGCTCACCGTATTTGGCGCGCGCGGCCTCGCGTCGTACGTTCAGCATCTCGCTGGGCCACTCTGCCTCTTCGGCCTCGTAGTTTTTGAGAAGCATCCGGGCCAGGTTGACCTTGTGCGCCTCGGTTGGGCCATCTGCCAACCCGAGCGCGATGCCACCCAGTAGGACATTGACCAGTGGCAGTTGATCGGTGAGGCCCAGTGCGCCATGCACCTGAATCGCCCGCATTGCAATCGATTTGAGGACTTGCGACGCCAAAATCTTGCAGGCGCCAATCTCGGCGCGCGCGGCATGCTCGTCGCCGTTGTCGATCAGCCACGCGGCGTGCAACACGGTGAGCCGAAACGGTATCAACTCGGTATACGAGTCGGCGATGAACTCTTGCACCAGTTGCTTGTCGGCGAGCGAACTACCTTGGGTGTACCGGCTTTTCGCCCGCTTCGACATCATTTCAACAGCGCGCTGCGCCATCCCGATCGATCGCATCGCGTGATGCAACCGGCCACCGGCCAGTCGAGTCTGCAGGATCAAGAAGCCCTGGCCCGGCTCGCCCAGCAATGCATCGGACGGCACTCGCACACCGTCGTAGCGCACTAAGGAATGCCCCGGTTCATGCGGGTCCGCTCCGACCAGATGGTGGGTTGCTTCCACGGTCAGCCCCGGCGTGCCAGCCGGAATAAGGAATGTCGAGGCCCCGCGATGCACCGGCACGTCCGGATCGGTGATGGCGACGACGATGAAGAACGACGCGACGGATGCGTTGGAGGAGAAGTACTTTCGTCCGGTGATCACCCAATCGTCGCCGTTGCGCACGGCCCGGGTGGTGAACACACGCGGATCCGCGCCGCCCTGCGGCTCGGTCATCGAGAAGCAGGAGAAGATCTCTCCGGATAACAGCCCCGCCAGATAGCGGTCCTTCTGGTCTTGGGTGCCGAACCGAGCCAGGATCTCGGCATTGCCGGTATCGGGTGCCTGCGTGCCGAACACGATCGGAGCCCATGGGCTGCGCCCCAGAATCTCGTTGATCAGGGTCAGCTTGACCGCGCCGAAGCCCTGCCCGCCGAGTTCGGGACCCAGGTGCGGTGCCCACAGCCCCTGGTCGCGCACCTGCTGTTTGAGCGGGTCGACGATGCGGCGGCGCTCCTCGTTCAGCGGCAAGAACTCGCAGCCGGGGAAGAGCACCTCCAGCGGCTCGACCTCTTCGCGGACGAACTCGCGGATCCAATCGAGCTTCTTCTCGAATTCCGGTTCGGTGGAGAAGTCCCATGCCATCTGCAGCGCTCCTTTCAGGGGATCCCGCCGTCGGCCCGCAGAATCGAGCCGGTGGTGAAGCTGGACGCGTCGGAGGCCAAAAACAATGCGGCGCCGACGATTTCGGGCGGGTCACCGGCCCGCTGCAGCGAAAGATGAGCGAATGGGTTCTGGGTGGCCTGCTCGAGGTTCCACGACTTGCTGACGTCTGTCAGAAACGGGCCGGCCATCAATGTGTTGACGCGTACCTTCGGGCCGAAGGCCTTGGCCAGCGCCTCGGTCATCGCGTTGAGACCGGCCTTGGCCGCGGCGTAGGGGATGATGTCCGGTGTCGGACGCAGCGAGCCGGCGGTGCTGACGTTGATGATCGAGCCGCGGCCCGCGGCGACCATGCGCTCACCGACCAATGCGGACAACCGGAATGGGCCTTTGAGGTTGAGGTTGACCACCGCGTCGAACAGCTTCTCGGTGACATCGGTGAGCTTCCCGTAGAGCGGGGACATGCCCGCGTTGTTGATCAGGGTGTCAACCTTGCCGAAGCGCTCGTACGTCGCGTCGACCAAGCCGTCGAGCTGATCCCACCGTCCCACATGCACCGCATACGGCATCGCCGTCCGGCCGGTGTCTTGCTCGATCTCCTTGGCGGTGGCCACACAGTTGTCCATGTTGCGGCTGGCGATCACGACGTCCGCGCCACAGCGCGCGGCCCCGAAGGCCATTTCCCGGCCCAGCCCGCGGCTGCCGCCGGTGATCAGAACCACCTGGTCGGTCAGGTCGAAAAGCTGCTCGGCATAGCTCATTTCGCGTCCGCCAGTTCAGCCGCCGTGGCGATCAACTGCAGGATCATCGGCCCGAACGCCTCGGTGATCTTCGGGTCGACCTTGCCGGTGCGCACCCCGGCAGCATAGGTCTTTTCGAGCACGATCCCGAGTTTCCAATTGGCCAGCACCAGGTAGTAGTGGATGTTCTCGGTCGAGAGCCCACTGACCTTCTCGTAATGCTCGAGCAGTTCGCTGCGCGTCGGCATGCCCGCGAGGTCCAGATAGAAGCCGTCGGCCCGCGGATGCTCACCGTCATAGCCGAGCAGGCACCAGGCCAAGTCCAGCAGCGGGTCGCCGACCGTGGTCATCTCCCAATCCACGATCGCGGCCAGCCGGGCCGGCGCGCCGTGGGCGAACATCACATTCGCGAACTGGTAGTCGCCGTGCATGATGCCGGGCGTGTAGTGCGCGGGCCGGTTACGGCGTAACCAGTCGGCGGCCTTGTCCAGGCCGGGCAGGTCACGTACCCGGTATGCATCGAGAAAAGAGAGCCACCTGTCGACCTGCCGCTCGTGGAATCCGTCCGGGCGGCCGAATCCCTCCAGCCCCTGCGCGCGCCAGTCCACCCTGCCCAGCTTGGCGGCGCCTTCGACGAGCTGGAACGCCAGTCCGCGCCGGGCGGTCAGGTCGGTGTCGAACGGCGCCTCCCAGCCGCCCATCGGACTCCACCCGTCGATCGCAGCCATCACGTAGAAGGGCATGCCGAGCAGATCGCCGGCGTCGTTGGCGGCGATCAGCTCGGCATGTGGCACGTCGGTGTCGGACAGCGCCCGCACCAGTCGGATTTCGCGCAGCAGGCCGTCGATGCGGGCCGCGTCGGCCCGGGCGTCGGGCATCCGCAAAACCATGCGCCGCCCGCCACGCTCGATCAGATAGAGCGTGTTTTGCGAGCCGCCGGACAGCGGCTCCAGGAAGGGCTCTTCGCCGTCGCCAGGTGCGCCGTTCGCGTCCAGCCAGCGTCCGAGGATGCTCGCGTCCAATTGGGGCTCGCTAGCCACTGCCATGCCGCACACCTCGCTCTCTGTGCGGAGAATAGCATTCTCTAGGCGGGACGCCTACCCGGCTGTGCCCGCTTGTCACGCACCGCAGTAGTAGTTCCTTGCGGGGCCGCTGGCGTTGGAGTTGCAGAACGGGAAGCCCTGGTCCCCGCCGGCGATTGTCAACTCGAGTCCCTGACCCCCGCCGACGAGCTTGATGCTTACCGGACCACCTGTGGGCGACTTGGGATTTGAGGATGCGGTGATGGTCCCGGTCGCGGTGTCGCCCGAGACCTGCGTCAATAAGAAGTCGACGGTTCCTGTCACGCCACACCCAGCCATAGGGGCGTCCGGGCAAGTCGATCGGTCGCTGTAGGTCTCGCGACCGTGGCCGTCTGACTGGATGGTGAGACTCTCCTCGTGCGCGTGCCACGAGCCGACGAATCGGCCTAACGCCGCCGGCGGTGGCGCGGGTTGTGCGGGTCGCGGGGGTTGCGTGGGTTGGCCCGAAGGCGACGCGGGCTGTGCCGTTGGTGTTTGGGATGGCGGTGAGTGCCGCACCAGGAGGTAGCTGGTGACGCCCGCCCCGGCTGCCAGGAGCGCGACGGCCGCGACGTACACGGCGATTTGTGAAGTCCGGCGTCGGGGCCGTTGCGTCGGTGGGATCGGCTCGTCCGGTGGCCGCTCATCGGGTGAGGAGGCATCGGGGATCTGCTTGTGCCATTGCTCGCCGTCCCAATACATCAGGCCGGGCTTGCCGCTGGGGTCCGGGTACCAGTCCGGGGCCGGTGGGTGAGTCGTCATCTTCTTTCTCCCTCGGACGATGCCTAGAGGTGGTTGAAGTCTTGCCCCGCACGCTTGCAGAATTCTTGGCGCGGATCGTAACGCCAAGGGACTCGGCGTCAGGCCAGATCTCGCCGACGGCAGGATGAAGGCATGCAACTGCTCCTGGTCCGGCATGCCTTGCCGCTGCGCAGCGAACCTGGCCAGGGATCCGACCCGGACCTGTCCGAGGAAGGTTTCAAGCAGGTCGCGCGGTTACCCGACGCGCTGGCCAGGTTTCCGATCTCCCGGGTGGTGAGCAGCCCGCAGCGGCGCGCCATCCAGACCGCCGAGCCTGTCGCCGCGGCGCGCGAGCTGCCGGTCGAAATCGACGACCGCTTCGCCGAATACGACCGCGACCTGCCCGTCTACATCCCGATCGAGCACATCCGCGACGAGAACCCGCACGAGTGGGCCCGAATGGCGGAAGGTCATCTACCCAGCTCGGTCGACGAACAGGCGTTTCGCGCCCGGATAGCGGCGGCGGTCGACGACGTCGTCACCGCGGCCGATCACGAGGACACTGTGGCGGTGTTCAGCCACGGCGGCGTGATCAACGTGATGCTGCACGAGATTCTGGGAACCAAGCGGTTGCTGTCGTTCCCCATCGACTACGTGTCGGTGACGCGACTGCTGTTCTCCCGGTCCGGCCAAGCGACCGTGGTGACGGTAAACGGCACCGAGCACGTCTGGGACCTGCTGCCCCGCAATCAGCGATGGTAGACAAGTCCGGTGACTTCCTCGCCGCTTGACGGGCTCGATCTGGCCGCGCTGGACGAGTATCTGCGTTGCGCCGGCGTCGGCCGTGACGGCGAGCTGCACGCACAGCTGATCTCGGGCGGCCGCTCCAACCTGACCTTCCTGGTCCACGACGACTCGTCGAAGTGGGTGCTGCGCCGACCGCCGCTGCATGGACTGACGCCCTCGGCGCACGACATGGTCCGCGAGTACCGCGTGGTCGCCGCCCTCGCCGACACCGCGGTTCCGGTGGCCCGCGCGGTCGCGCTGTGTAACGACGAGTCCGTGATCGGCGCGCCGTTCCAAATCGTCGAATACGTTGCGGGGCAGGTGGTGCGCAGCCGCACCGAACTTGAGGCGTTGGGCGACGAGCACATCATCGACGGCTGTGTGGACGCGCTGATCCAGGTGCTGGCGGACCTGCACGCCGTCGACCCGAGCGCGGTCGGACTCGACGACTTCGGCAAGCCGAGCGGGTATCTGGAACGCCAGGTCCGTCGGTGGGGCTCACAGTGGGAGCTTGTGCGGTTGCCCGACGACGACCGCGACGCCGACGTTCAACGGCTGCATTCGGCTCTGGGCCAATCGATTCCGCAGCAGAGCCGCACGTCGATCGTCCACGGCGATTACCGGATCGACAACACCATCCTGGACGCGCGGGACCCCAGTCGGGTGCGCGCCGTGGTGGACTGGGAACTCTCCACGCTCGGAGATCCGCTCAGCGACGCGGCGTTGATGTGCGTGTACCGCGATCCGTCGCTGGATCTGATCCTCAACGCGCAGGCCGCCTGGACGTCGCCGATGTTGCCGGTCGCCGACGAACTTGCGCACCGCTACTCGCTGGTTTCCGGACAGCCGTTGGCGCACTGGGACTTCTACATGTCGCTGGCCTACTTCAAGTTGGCGATCATCGCCGCCGGGATCGATTTCCGCAGCCGCGTGTCGGGTTCCGCGGATATCGACGCCGCCGACCGGGTGGGGGACACGGTGGCGCCGCTGATCGCCCGTGGGCTGGCCCAGCTGCAGACGTCGGGCTAGGCGCTTACCGCGCGCCGAGGTTTCTCTTTGCGGCGCGACGCAACTGGAACATCCGGGCGGTGCCGACGGCCACGGTGATCAGACCGCCGCAGACCGCCGCCAGCAGGATCGCCACCCCTAACGGCAGGCTCCAGTCCCAGCCGAGGAAGTTGAACTCCGCCGACGTGGTGTTCTGGGTGATGAAGATCAGCAGCACGATGAGAACCAGGAAGCCCCCGGTCAGAGCCGTCCATACGCCTGCGGTGCGGGTGAACTTAACCGCGGGTTCGCGCGGTGCCGCGCCGGTGCCGCCAGTCGGCGCAGGTGTTGCACGAGGCTGATCGGGAGAGACCGACGGATCGCTACTCATGGTCCCATCTTCTACCCACTCACCCGCGAAAGAAACCGAATCGCACTGAAACGTGGGGAAAAAAGGCCGGTGCCTGAGCCGACGGGAGTGCCTGGCGATAGTGTCGCTGGTATGAGCATGCTGCGGCGCCGCGCGGCGGTGTTGCTAGCGGCGGTCTGCCTTATCGCGGCCTGCAGCAGTCCCAATCCGCTCGGCGGCGCCATGTGCGGCGACATGAAATCCATCGTGGTCGGGTCCGCCGACTTTCCGGAGTCGAAAATCGTCGCCGAGATCTACGCACAGGCCTTGCAGACCAACGGTTTCAGCATCGGGCGACGGTTGGGAATCGGCAGCCGAGAGACGTATGTCCCGGCGCTGAAGGACCATTCGATCGACCTGGTGCCCGAATACATCGGCAACCTGCTGCTCTACTTTCAGCCGGACGCGACCGTGACCATGCTCGACGCCGTCGAGTTGGAGCTCTACAAACGGCTGCCCGGTGACTTGTCCATTCTCACGCCGTCACCCGCGTCGGACACCGACACGGTCACGGTCACCGCCGAAACCGCGGCGAACTGGAATCTCAAGACGATCGCCGACCTGGCCGCACATTCACCGGAGGTGAAGTTGGCTGCGCCATCGGCCTTCGACAGCCGACCCGCAGGCCTATTGGGGCTCCGGCAGAAGTACGGGCTCGACATCCGTCCGGGTAACTTCGTCGCGATCAGCGACGGCGGCGGCGCGGTAACCGTCCGGGCACTGGTAGACGGGACGGTGAACGCCGCCAACATCTTCAGCACGTCGCCGGCCATCCCAATGAACCATCTGGTGGTACTCGAGGACCCCGAGCACAACTTCTTGGCGGGAAACATTGTGCCGCTGGTGAATTCGCAAAAGAAATCGGATCGACTCAAAGAGGTGCTGGATGCGGTGTCTGCGAAGCTCACCACGTTCGGCTTGGCCGATCTCAACGCCGCGGTGTCCGGGAACTCCGGTATCGACCCCGATCAAGCCGCACGAAACTGGGTGCGGGACAACGGCTTCAACCATCCGATCAAGCAATGATCAGCTTTGAGAACGTCAGCAAGGTCTATCCCGACGGCACCGTCGCCGTCGACAGCCTGACCCTGGAAGTACCGCCGGGCACTCTGACCGTCTTCGTCGGTCCCTCCGGCTGCGGCAAGACGACGTCAATGCGAATGATCAACCGGATGGTCGAGCCGACGTCGGGCACCGTCATGGTCGACGGCGCCGACGTGTCGACCGTCGATCCGGTGAAGCTGCGCCTCGGCATCGGTTACGTCATCCAGGGCGCCGGCCTGATGCCCCACCAGCGGGTGATCGACAACGTCGCGACAGTACCGGTGCTCAAAGGCCAGTCTCGCAGGGCGGCACGCAAAGCCGCCTACCAGGTGCTGGAGCGGGTGGGCCTGGACGCCAAGTTGGCGAGCCGCTATCCCGCCCAACTCTCCGGTGGAGAGCAGCAGCGTGTCGGCGTCGCACGGGCGCTGGCGGCCGACCCTCCCATTTTGTTGATGGACGAGCCGTTTTCGGCGGTCGACCCGATAGTCCGGCGCGAGCTCCAGCGCGAAATAGTCCGGCTCCAAAACGAATTGCACAAGACCATCGTGTTCGTCACCCATGACATCGATGAGGCGGTCCGGCTCGCCGACTACATAGCTGTGTTCGGCCCGGGTGGTTCGCTGCAGCAGTGCGACGAACCCGCCCGGCTTCTGTCACGCCCGGCCAACGATTTCGTGTCGAGCTTCATCGGACTTGGCCGCGGCTACCGATGGCTGCAGCGGTTGGATGCGGATGGGCTGCCGTTGCATGACATTCCACAGATCACCGAGTCCGAAGTCGGGTCCGCGCAACTGCAGGATGGATGGGCGCTGGTGGTCCATGGCGACGGCACGCCGCTGGGATGGATCGATGCGGCTGGAATGCGGTTGCACCGGGGCGGCGCATCGCTGTCCGACGCGGTGACCGCCGTCGGTTCCGTGTTCCACGCGGACGGCAACCTCAGCCAGGCACTGGATGCCGCGCTGGCCTCGCCGTCGATGCTGGGGGTGGCGGTCGACGGGTCAGGCAAGGTCATCGGTGGCGTACTGGCTGCCGACGTGTTGGCCGCGGTGGAATCCAGACGGCAGGATTAGCGTGCACTACCTCCTTTCTCACCGCGAAACGGCGTGGACGCTGACAGTGATTCACCTCCGACTGTCGTTGGTGCCGGTGCTGATCGGCCTGGCGATCGCATTGCCGTGGGGTGTGCTGGCGCGACGCAGAACCACACTGCGTCGGCTCACGACGGTGACAGCCAGTGTCGTCTTCACGATCCCGTCGCTGGCGCTGTTCGTGGTATTGCCGCTACTCATCGGAACCCGGATCCTCGACGAGGCCAATGTCATCGTGGCGTTGACCCTCTACAGCACGGCGCTATTGGTCCGCGCGGTATTCGATGCGTTGGACGCGGTGCCGGCGCAGGTACGTGACGCCGCCGCCGCAGTGGGCTACCGGCCGATCACCCGGATACTCAAAGTCGAGCTGCCACTGTCGATTCCAGTTCTGGTTGCCGGACTGCGCGTTGTCGTGGTGACCAATATCTCGATGGTCGCGGTCGGCGCGGTGATCGGCATCGGCGGTCTGGGTACCTGGTTCACCGAGGGTTACCAGTCGAACAAGAGCGATGAGATCGTCGCCGGGATCATCGCCATCTTTGTGCTTGCGGTAGTCATCGACATGCTGATCATGGCAGCCGGCCGGCTCGCCACACCCTGGGAGCGTGTGTCGCGCACCGGCCGTCGGCTGCTGAGGGCTCCGGTGGTGGGCGGCGCGCGATGAGCTTTATCGGACAGGCGCTGTCCTACCTCTTCACCGCCGACAACTGGTTCGGCCCCGTCGGGCTGGGGGCCCGCACCTTGGAGCATCTCGAGTACACGGCGCTGGCGGTGGCGGCGTCGGCACTGCTCGCTGTCCCGGTTGGCCTGATCATCGGCCACACCGGCCGCGGGACGCTGGTGGTGGTGAGCGCGGTCAACGCGCTGCGGGCGCTCCCGACGCTGGGCGTGCTGCTGTTGGCGGTGCTGCTGTGGGGCTTGGGACTGGTGCCACCGATTGTGGCGCTGATGCTGCTGGGCATTCCACCGCTGCTGGCCGGAACGTATGCGGGCATCTCCGCTGTCGACCGGGTGGTCGTCGACTCCGCCCGCTCGATGGGCATGAGCGAGCTCCGAGTGCTGCTGCGCGTCGAGGTGCCGAACGCGCTGCCGTTGATCCTCGGCGGGTTGCGCACCGCGACGCTGCAAGTGGTCGCCACCGCGACAGTGGCCGCGTACGCCAGCCTTGGCGGCCTGGGCCGCTACCTGATCGACGGGATCAAGGTCCGCCAGTTTCACATCGCGCTGGTCGGCGCGCTGATGGTGGCCGCGCTGGCGTTGATCCTCGACGGCGCGCTGGCGTTCGCAGTCTGGGCGTCGGTCCCCGGCACCGGCCGGCTGCGTCGTAAGCCGGCGACGACCGGGCCTCGAAACCATCCGCGCCGTCGCCTACCGTAGACGCGTGAGCCCAGCCCCTACGGACGCGACGCCGAGCTCCTGGTCGGCGATATTGACCTGGCGCGCACCCGATGCCTCGCGCATGGAATCGGTGCGAGTGCAGTTGTCCGGCAAGCGGATCAAGGCCAACGGCCGCATCGTCGCGGCAGCCGCCGAGACCCACCCGGCGTTCGGCGCCTACTACGACTTGCAGACCGATGAGACCGGCGCAACCAAGCGACTCGGGATGACCGTCACATTGGCCGAGCGTGAACGCCAGCTCTCCGTCGCCCGCGACGAGGAGAACATGTGGCTGGTCACCGACCACCGCGGGGAGTCCCGGGCCGCCTTCGACGGTGCGCTCGACGTCGATGTGGTTTTCAGCCCGTTCTTCAACGCGTTGCCGATCCGCCGCTGCGGCCTGATCGAAGGGCCGGGGTCGATCACGGTGCCGACGATTTACGTGACGCTGCCGGATCTCTCCGTCGACTCGGCAATGGTCAGCTACAGCAGCGCGGCCCCGGCGAGTGCGGAGAAGATCAAGGTGCGTTCGCCGGTGTCTGACACCACGCTCACCGTCGACACCGATGGGTTCATCGTGGACTATCCAGGCTTGGCAGAGCGGATCTGATCACTCCGCCGGCCCGGCCCTGCGCGGCCAGCTCCTCGCGCCAATTGTCGGCGCCGATGAACACCGTGACGATTTCCGGCCGCGCGAAGCTGTCATAACGGGTGCGGGCCGCGTGCCCGGCCTCGGCGAGCTCGGCCACGGAGTTGTTGTGCGCCAATGACTCCCGGGCATTAGTCAGCAATTCGATGGCCCGGTCCACCGTCGGCAGCAGTTGGCCGGCGTTGGCTTCGCACATGGCTCGCACCAGGTCTGGCGCGCTGCCCGCCACCCGCGTGCCGTCGCGGAACGATCCCGCGGCCAGGGCGAAGGCCAACGGAACTTCGGACGCGGTGACGGCCAGCGCCTCGGCGAGCAGATGGGGCAGATGCGAGATGGCAGCCGCGGCTGCGTCGTGCTCGTCGGATCGGGCCGGTACCACGACCGAGCCGCAGTCCAGCGCCAGCGTCATCACCATCGACCAGACTTGCGGGTCCACATGGTCGTCGACGCTGATAACCCATGGGGCACCGGTGAACAGCCGGGCATGGCCGGCGGCCCACCCCGAGTGGGCGGTGCCCGTCATCGGATGGCCCCCGACGAAGCCGGGCACGAGACCGGCGGCGGTCACCTCGTCGAGGACCGCGCTTTTGACGCTGGTGACGTCGGTCAGCGGGCAGTCGGGGGCCGATTCGCGGATGTGGGTGAGCAGCAGAGGCAACGCCGGCATGGGCACGGCGAGAACGATCAGCGCCCTGGCATCGGCGGCGCGGGTCAGCGCCTCGCTCAGGTCGGTGGTGGCGTCGAACCCGTCGAACCGGGCCGCCTGCACCCCCTCCACCGACCGGTTGTAGCCGAAGACCTGGTATCCGGCCGCGGTGGCCGCCCGCATGATCGAGCCGCCGATGAGCCCGAGGCCCAGCACGCACACCGGTGTCTTGGAAACAGTCCCAGCCACCCTCCAAGGTTGGCACATCCAGCGGGGAGCGTCGCTGCCGGTAGGCGACGTCGATTCGCTGGTCAATGGGCTGGTCAGGGACTAGCCTAGGCGGCCATGGGAGCACAGCGGGCCTCCGCGCAGGCCGACACCCCCGAGGGGTTCGGGGTTGCCGTCGTGCGCGAAGACGGCAAGTGGCTCTGCGCTCCGATGCGGCGTAAGGCGCTGACCAGTTTGGCTGCCGCTGAGACCGAATTGCGCGAATTGCGCAGCGCCGGCGCGGTTTTCGGCTTGCTCGATGTCGACGATGAGTTCTTCGTCATCGTGCGGCCGGGGCCGGCGGGAACCAGGCTGCTGCTCTCGGACGCGACGGCTGCGCTCGACTACGACATCGCCGCCGAAGTGCTGGACAACCTCGACGCCGACATCGAGCCGGAAGACCTCGAAGACGCCGAACCGTTCGAGGAGGGTGATCTCGGGTTGCTGTCCGATGTCGGGCTGCCCGAGGCGGTGCTGGGCGTCATCCTCGATGAGACCGATCTGTACGCCGACGAGCAGCTGGGCCGCATCGCCCGCGAGATGGGTTTCGCCGATGAACTTTCGGCGGTGCTCGACCGTCTCGGTCGGTGATCGCCGACGAAGACCTGATTCGCGCCGCGCTCGCGGTTGCTGCTACGGCGGGCCCGCGCGACGTGCCGGTGGGGGCGGTGGTCGTCGGCGCCGACGGAACCGAGCTGGCCCGCGCGGTGAATGCCCGTGAGGCACTTGGTGATCCGACCGCGCACGCGGAGATCCTGGCGATGCGGGCCGCGGCCCGCGCCCTCGGTGACGGATGGCGACTGTCGGGAGCGACCCTGGCGGTCACCGTCGAGCCCTGCACGATGTGCGCTGGCGCGTTGGTGCTGGCCCGGGTCGAGCGGCTGGTGTTCGGGGCCTGGGAGCCCAAAACCGGCGCGGTCGGGTCACTGTGGGACGTGGTGCGTGACCGCAGGCTCAACCACCGGCCGGAGGTCCGCGGTGGGGTACTGGCCGACGAGTGCGCCGCGCTGTTGGAGGAATTCTTCGCCCGCCAGCGATTGGGGTGAGCCCCGCAGCGTTCGGTAAGCTGTCCGGCGGTGGCGTGTCCGAGCGGCCTAAGGAGCACGCCTCGAAAGCGTGTGACGGGTAACCCCCGTCCGAGGGTTCAAATCCCTCCGCCACCGCCATAACCACTCCCCTATATGCCCAGCTGAACGGCGCTATCTCGGTTGGCTGCGACCCGTGTTGCCCACGGTTTGCCCACATTTTGCCCAAACCCCCCGTCACGGGTCGGCGGTAGGTTTCTGTCCATGGCTGAGGTCGTTTCATACGAGACCGCGGGGGCAAGCGCTACCGGGTGCGCTACCGCACTCCTCATCGCCGGCAGACGGACAAACGCGGATTCAAGACCAAGCGTGAGGCCGACGCGTTCGGCGCTGAGGTAGAGGTCTCCAAGATGCGTGGCGATTGGGAGGACTCATTGAACCGTATTTCCACCCGCTGCCAGGTCTGCGGCGAACCGCTGCGCAATGAACGGGCTACGACCAACGACCAAGCGATGGGAGGCAAAACAGGGTGAACACGACACCAACCCATCCCTGGCAACGCGGCACCAACGCAGAACACCAATCGACTGCTGCGCCAATACCTGCATAAAACCGCGGATCTGGGCAGCCTCACCCAGGATCAACTCGACTCCGTCGCAGCGAAGCTCAATCACCGCCCCCGGCGGGTGCTGGGCTGGATCACCCCAGCCGAAGCGTTCGACAGGGTCCAGCAGGCAGCGCGGCTTGGACTGCCGACGTGATGGGTCAGGGGTGACGCGCTGCTTCTTGGGCGAGTTGCACGCGCGAGGCGAGGCCGAGCTTGGTGTAGACGTGGGTGAGGTGGGTTTCCACGGTCCGGGGTGAGATGAAGAGCCGGGTGGCGATGTCCTTATTGGCAAGTCCCTCGCTGAGCAGTCGGACCACCGCGCGCTCGGTTGGAGTGAGCGAGCCCCAGCCGCTCGTCGGGCGTTTTCGTTCGCCGCGACCGCGCTGGACGTACGCGATCGCTTCCTCGGTGGAGAGGGCGGTGCCCTCAGCCCATGCGCTTTGCAACTCCTCGTCGCCCATCGCGTCACGAAGCGCCGCCGCCGAGGCTTCGTAGCCGGCGTCGTGAACCTTGAAGCGGACCGCGCCCATGTGCTGCCGGGCGGCATGTGCCGCGCCGAAGAGCCGGGCGGCTTCGCGGTGACTGCCGGCGTCGCCGGCCAGAGCGGCGAGGCACTCCAAAGTGTCAGAAATGCCCAGGTAAGCACCAACTTCGGCGGCACATGCGAGCGCCTCGTGGGCGTCGCGTTCAGCCTGGTCCGGTTCGCCCTGCGCGATCGCCACCCGGGTGCGCGCAGTCAACGCCAACATGAGGGACCAACCGGTTGCGGTCGTCACAGCGTCGTCGGCCCAGCGGCGGGCCGCGAGCAGATCCCCGCCCGCCAGCACGGCCTGCGCACTCAAGGCGTGATGCGTCGCCGCCAACACGGGCACAACACTCAGATGCTGCCAGGCCGACTCCATCGCTTCCAGCGCCGCCGCAGGATCGCCGGCGGCCAAGGCCGCGCCGCCCAGCGCGAGGTAGGCGAGGCCCGCGGCGATCCCGCCAAGCTCGCCGGCGGCGTCGAGGGCCGCGTCGGCCACGGCCCGGGCCGCACAAGTGTCACCCTGGTATGCCAGTGCGATGCCCTGAAACGCAAGGCCATACGCCTCAAAGAACCCATCGTGGGCCACCTCGGCCCCGGCGGCCACCGAGTCGAACTGTGCGGCGGCTCTGGCCAGATCGCCCTGGAATAGCTGTGCCATTCCGAGGCACCAGCGGCACTGGCGCGAGGTCCACCAGTCACCGATCGCATCGGCGAGGTCGCATCCTTCTTGGCCGGCCGCGCGCGCCGCGATCGGGTTCCCCACAAAGATCGCCGCGCGCGCCTGGCAGGCGAGGATCTGGCTGAGCCTCCACCGGTCGCCCAGTGCGCGAGCGAGGCCGAGCGCCTCGGCGAAGTACGGCCCCGCCACCTCGGCCTTTTGGACAATGGCGGTATAGCCGCAGGCGGTCAGAGCGCGCGCCAGCACGGCCGGGTCATCGACGTCGCGGGCGATCGCCAGGGCCTGCTGAGCCTGATGCAGGCTGTCCGCGGCGCCCACCCAGTTGGCGAGCATGGCCCGGTCGGCGAGCGCCCGAGCACGCACCGCAGGCGCCACTTCGGGGTGGCGCGTGTCGAGGTCGGCGAGAGCGGTGTCGAACCACACCAGCCCTTCCCGCAGGCGTCCCCGCGCTTGCCACAGTGGCTGCAGCGACGAGGCCAGCGCCAACGCCGGCTCGACATCGGAGGTTTCGCGGCTCCACCCGAACGCGGCGCGCAGGTTGTCAATCTCGGTCTCGGCCTGCTCGAGACGCCGCTCATAGTCGGCGCGCCCCGGGGTGTCGAGCAGGGCCGCCAGCGCCGTGTAGTAATCGCGGTGACGCGCCCGCACGGCGTTGGCCTCGCCGGACTCCCGGAGTTTTTCCAGCGCGTACTGGCGCACCGTCTCGAGTAACCCGTATCGCATACGGCCGGCGGTGTCTTCGGTGACCACCAGCGACTTGTCGACCAGCAGCGTGAGCTGGTCTAGGACCTGGTAGCGCTCCACATCACTACCGCCGGCGACCGCTTGCGCGGCTTCCAAATCGGACCCACCCAGAAACACCGCCAGCCGACGAAACAAGACCCGCTCGGGCTCGGTCAACAGCGCATGCGACCAGTCCACCGAGGCACGCAACGTCTGCTGACGGCGCACCGCGGTGCGCGACCCACCGGTCAACAGCCGGAAACGGTCACGCAAACCCTCGAGAATGTCGGCTAGCGATAGGGCGCGCACCCGCGCCGCCGCCAACTCGATTGCTAGCGGCATCCCGTCCAGGCGCCGGCAGATCTCGGCCACGGCCGCGGCGTTGTCGTCAGTCACGGTGAAGCCGGTCTGGGCCAGGCGGGCGCGGTCGGCGAACAACTCGATGGCTGCATCGGCCACTGAGAGCGACGGCACCCGCCACGTCGCCTCGCCACTCACCGCGATCGGCTCACGACTCGTGGCCAGCACGGTCAACCCCGGCGCCCCACTCAGCAGAGCCACGGCCAACTCGGCGGTTGCGTCGAGCAGGTGTTCGCAGTTGTCCAGCACCACCAGCAGCTGGCGGCCGCGAACAAACCGCAGCAGCGTGTCCATCGTGGAGCGCCCGGGTTGGTCGGGCAGACCGAGCCCACGGGCCACCGCGACCGGTACCACGCCGGGATCGGTGATCGGCGCCAGATCCACATACCAAACACCGTCACCGAACTCGGGCGCGATATGCGCCGCGATCTCAACGGCGAGGCGGGTCTTGCCGGCGCCGCCGGCACCGGTCAGGGTCACCAGCCGGTTATCCGCCAGCAGCTGACGCACCTCGTGCATCTCTGCTTGGCGCCCAACGAAACTGGTGAGTTGCACCGGAAGATTATGTGCACCAACGCTTTTAGGGGTACGCAATGGCGGGAACTCGTTGCGCAGGTCGGGGTGGCATAGCTGCACCACCCGTTCCGGACGGGGCAGATCGCGCAGGGGGTGAGTCCCCAAATCGGTCAGCCAGGCGTCGGCCGGGAGACGGTCGACCACTATGTCCTCGGTGGCGCCCGACAGCACCGTCTGGCCGCCGTGGGCCAGGTCGCGCAGGCGTGCGGTCCGGTTGATGGTCGGACCGGCGTAGTTGCCCTCGTCGCGCAGCTGCACCTCGCCGGTATGCACCCCGATGCGCAGCCGGATCGGCGCGAGCGGCGCCAGCTGCAACTGCAGGGCAGCGGCCACCGAATCAGAAGCACGGGCAAACGCAGCGACAAAACTGTCGCCCTCACCCTGTTCGAGCGGTCTAACCCCGCCGTGGGCGGCGATGACTTCGGACACCGTGCGGTTCAGGCGTACGATCGCGGCGGCCATCTCGCGGGGTTGGGTCTCCCACAGTCGCGTGGAGCCCTCGACGTCTGCCAGAAGCAACGTCACCGTTCCCATCGGCAGCAATTCGGTCACACTCCGACCCCGGTCATCGGCACTGTTTTCGCACGTGACTCCACACTTTCGCTCATGCTAACCACCTCGGGCAGCCACACGTGGCCAAAACATCAGCTGGCGTAAGCCGCCAGCCACAGGGCAAATCTACGAGCCCAAACTCGCACATCTACGAGTACCTACCGATGTTCTGTGCCTCGCGAAATTGGACGCTCGAACGATGCGGCGCAGTGCCGTTACTGAAGCGTCTCTCCAGCAGGGAGCGAGGGTCACTGAGATGAGTCGACTAGGTGAGCGTGCGATCGTTCTGGGTGCGAGCATGGGCGGGCTGCTTACCGCGAGGGTGCTCGCCGATTACTTCAGGACCGTCACGGTTGTCGAGCGCGATGAGTTGCCCGACGATCCCGCTAACCGGCGCGGGGTACCGCAGGGTCGGCATGTTCATACTCTTCTGCCGCACGGGGCTCGGATCCTGGATGAGCTCTTCCCCGGGATTCTTAATGAGTTGGTCGCCGGCGGCGCTCCGGTTTGGGACGACGGGGACCTCTCCAAGCTCTACATCTCGCTTAACGGCCACGAGTTTCTGCGGTCAGGCAAGTTAGCCCTCGATCCCACACAGCCGATGGCGCTGTATATGCCGAGCAGGCCATTTCTGGAGTGCCATGTCCGGCGGCGCCTGCAGGCGATCGGGAACATGACGATCCACGGCGGCCAGGACGTGGCCGCGCTGACGTCGACGGCGGATCGCACACGCGTCACCGGTGCGCGAGTGATCGACCGCGGCGGCGGCGCCGAACGGGAGTTGACGGCCGACCTAGTCGTGGACGCCATGGGCCGCGCGGCCCACACACCGGCCTTCTTGGAAAGTCTGGGCTATGGGCGACCGGTTGAGGACCACATCGTCATGCACACGACCTATACCAGCCAGCTGCTGCGGATCCCGCCAGGCACTCTCAAGGAAATGATGTGCCTCATAAGCCCCGCGCCCGGCCGGCCTACTGGGATGTTTCTCTTCGGCTATGAAAACGACTCGTGGATATTCTCGGTCTGCGGGATGGTCGGGCATGAGCCGCCCCGCGATTTGGCCGGAATGCTGTCGTTCGCCGAGGAGTACGCCCCGGCGCACTTGCTGACGGCAGTGCGGGCCGGCGAGCCTATCGCCCCGGTGGTACAACACCGCATGCCATCCAGCCAATGGCGCCGCTATGACAAGATGCGCCGCTTCCCCGACGGCCTGCTGGTCAGCGGTGACGCCATCTGCAGTTTCAACCCGATCTATGGGCAAGGAATGTCGGTGGCCGCGTTGGACGCTGTGGCGCTGCGGGAGTCGTTGCGTCGAGGCGTTCCCGACCTGCCCCGACGCTACTTCCACGCCGCGGCGAAATCGATCGGTGTGGCCTGGCAGATCGCGGCTGGCTCTGACCTGGCTTTCCCAGAGGTGGAAGGACGACGGACCCCGTCGATGCGTGTTACCAACCGGCTGGTGGACTGGGTGCAGACCGCATCTGAGTCCGATGCCGTGGTCGGCGGCCAGTTCTTCAAGGTCTTCGCCCTCGTCGACCCCCCGTCCCGCCTGCTGCACCCCGCGTTCTTCTACCGAGTTGCGACCGCAAATCTGCGTCGCCGGCGACATGATTCGCGACCTCGACAAGCTGTAGCGGCCGACCCCGCTGATGGCGGTAGATTCTTACCAGAAATGGTGTCGGAGTAATCGCCTAGAACCGAAGCGGCCAGTTCACCGCGTGCGCCGTAGCGATTGCCCCTGGCCCGCCAAACAGCCCCCGCGTCGCCCGTCGCGGTCGTCGAGCCAGTTGAGGATTTCCACCTCGCTGGTTTCGGCCAGGTTCCAGTGGGTGAAGTCTGATTGCCAGCATTCGTTTGGTTGCTCGGCGGCGAAGCGGTGATAGGAGCTTTTTGGGCGTTTGCGTGGCTGGGGTGTGATCAGGCCGTGGTGGTGCAGGATGCGGCGGATGGTGGCTGTGGAGGGGACGGGCAGGCCTTGGTGAGCCAGGTGAGTTTGCAGAGTCAGTGGGCCGGCGTCCAGGCCTTCGGCGGTGAGCTTTTCGCGCAGCAGCACGACGGCGGCGATGACGTCATCGGGTACGGCGCGGCGGTTGCTGGCGGGGCGTCGGGAGCGTGGCTCGAGGCGTCGAGGCCACCGAGTTGGTAGCGCTTGAGGAGGCGGCAGATGTGTTGCCGCGAGATCCCGTAGGCCCGGGCTGCGGCCGTCACGGACAGGTGACCACTGCTGACTTCGAGAACGACCACACGCGCTTTGGATATGAACCATGACTGTCACCTATGACGCGACTCATCAGGGGTCGTTGCAGGTGTAACCCATGTCCGAGGGTTCAAATCCCTCCGCCACCGCCACTGTGATGTCTCAGGACATAGGAATAGCCCGAACCCTCGTTTAGGGTTCGGGTTTTCTTTTTGGTCTGCCGCTGGAGA
>NZ_LQOW01000020.1 GCF_002102185.1 Mycobacterium fragae | reverse complement strand
ATCTTGCGGGCCTCGTCCTCCACCGTCTGGGCGTGCACATCAAAACGGCCCGCCATCGCCCGCATCTCGTGCGGGTCCGTCATAAAACGCGTGGTCACCTGAATGTCTCCTTAACTGATCGGTGATCGACTGCAATGGACGCGCGGATAGCCGGACCGGTTACGCGATGGCGTAACTGCCGACCTGAAACACAGCGACAGTTCCCCCTTCCCCGCTACCCGGCTGCCGCCGGTGGCGCCACATTGGGACGGACATCATCTACTCGCGCTCAGCCCATCGCGACGCCGTTGGCGCCCTCGGTGGCCGCATACGAGAGACCGCTGGTGGTAAGGGTGTTCACGAACATCTCGTGAATCGCCGTCGCCTGCGCGCTGACCGCCTGATACATCTGGGCGTGTGCGGCGAACTGAGCCGCCGTCAGTGCCGACACCTCATCTGCTGCAGCTGGAACCACCCCGGTCGTCGGCGCCGCCGCAGCCGCATTCTGGGCGCTCATTGCCGAGCCGATCCCTTGCAGGCTGCCAGCCGCCGACGCCAGGGCCTCCGGCTGTGTGGTCACGAACGACATTCAGCTTCCTCCTTGCTTAAGTCTCAGCAATCGTTCCAGGCATGAGAATAGATCCGCTCATCGCTTTGCGCCGCCGCCGACGCCCTGTGTTCGCAACTGTTCACCCGGCGGCAACGAGTGTTCACCTGCGGTAACAGCGCAGTAACAAGCGGTGTCCACGAGCTGGCCGGGGGCCCACCGAAAGCGCACCGACCTGCGCGAACCCTGCTGGCCCGGATCGGTGCGCGGCCCGGCATCGGCGAGCGCAGGTTAACGGCTCAGAAGGCACAAGGGCCGCAGCATCGCCACCCTGCATAAAAATCTTGCCGCAGATAACCCGTCGGCCGTTACTTGTACACGCGTCCAGCAACGATCGGCTAGACGGCAGCTAGTATCTGGGCATGCCGTTGGCCAGCGGCGCGACTTTCGCGGGATATACGGTCCTGCGACAACTGGGCTCCGGCGGGACGGGCGAGGTCTACCTCGCCCAGCATCCGCGGTTACCGCACTGGAGCGCGTTAAAAGTGTTATCCGCTTCGCTGTCAGTCGACCGCGAGTTCCGCGATAGGTTCATGCGGGAAAACGACATAGCGACAACGCTGTATCACCCGAACATTGTCGAAGTCCATTACCGCAGCGAATTCGACGGTCGGCTGTGGATTGCGATGGACTACATCAACGGCACCAACGCCGCGCACCTCACCGCCAACCGGTTTCCGACAGGCATGCCGGCCGGCGAAGTGCTGGCAACCGTCACCGCCGTCGCCGACGCGCTCGATTACGCCCACAGCCGGGGAATGCTGCACCGCAATGTCAAACCGGCCAACATCCTGTTCGCCAGTCCCGCCGGCGGTGAACCGCAAATTGTGTTGACCGACTTCGGAATTGCCCCCCCGCCCGATCTCACGTTTGACCCGTACGCCTATAGTGCCCCCGAGCAATTGACGGGATCCGACATCGACGGGCGCGCGGATCAATATGCGCTCGCGGCCACCGCATTTCATTTGTTCACCGGGGCGCCGTTCGACCGGATGAACCCGACATTGCGTGATCGGCACCGGGAGCTTGCGCGGGTAGACGAGGTGCTCTCGACAGCGCTTGCCCCCAACCCCGACGACCGGTTTGACAATTGCCGCGACTTCGCCGACGCGCTCAGCGCGCACGCCGGAGCCTGGAGCGGTGATCGCAGCCCGGAGGCCTACCTCGACGTCTTGGACTACCCGGACGACGAGGTGCGCGACGGACGGGCCCAGGCGCATGGACGTGCGCGGTCAACGGGATCGGGCCGCGTCGCGGCGTGGCCGACGGTGATGCAGCGTCGCAGACGGCGGCGTGCGCTCGAAGCGGCGCGTCGCAGAGCCCGGTGGCCGTGGATCGCGGGGCTGGCCGCGGCAGGCGTGATGCTGTGCGTCGGCCTGCTCACGCTCGGCATCATGATCGGCCGCAAGACCGACACCGCCACAGGGCCGGCCGGCCCCACGACCGGCAGCCACGCGTCGACTCCTGCCGCCACACCGACCACCCGTCCCCACAATGTTCCCGGCCCGACAGAGATGCTCGACGGGTCCTACCGCGTCGACGTCAATCGCGCGCAGCAGAGCTATAACGACACCCCTGACCCTCAACCGCCCAACGTGAGCACCTGGTGGGCTTTTCGCACATCCTGTGTGCCCGCCGGTTGTGTCGCCAGCGGGATCCTGCTCGACGACGTCGACCATGACCGGGTGAGCGCGAAAGCCGACGCCAAGCCGCTCGTGCTGGATTTCCGCGACGGCGCCTGGAAGTCGCGGCCTGAAACGGTGCCGTTCCCGTGTGTCGGGCCGAACGGAACAGCTGCCAAACAGAGCACCACGCAGGCGATTTGGTTGCATGAAGCACATGGTGCGCTGCGCGGCGTGATGACGGTCACCGTGGAAAGCGACGAATGCGGCCAGCAAGGAGCGACGATCCAGATCCCCGCGGTTGCTGCACGTGTCGGCAAGGTGCCCCCGGGGGTGGAGGTACCCACACCGCCGACGCCGGGCCGCTAGTTCACTCCGGCAGAAGTTCGCCGTCCCACCGGGGTTGTGGAAACCGGCCCTGCAACGCCTGAATAAGGCGATGAACTTCGTTCATGCGCTCACGTATTCGTAGTAAATCGCGAGGTGGCTCAGTAGGCTCGGCGCCGGGTTGCCGGTCCAGCGATCCCGCCATGCGGTAGGCGAGTTGGGTCAGTTCAGCGAACTCGGCTTGCAGAATCCCCTCGAAGAGCCGAGCCTGAGCTACCTCGGCGGGCTGCACCGCGCGCGCGAGCATGTCGATCCGATGGCCGTTTGTAGCTTTCGGCAGGATGCTGCCGCTGTTGTGTTCGACGGCTGCAACCCATGGTCTTCGATCGGTTGGGGATCGGTGCGGCTGAGTTAGAAAATCAGACGACTCTATGGGCTGCGCCACGTGACCCTCCTAACCCCGAACACCAGCTGTTCACCAAGCCGAAACCTACTCCCATGGCGCTCGACCTCGTAACGATATCCCCTAATCCCCCAAAGCTTTTCCAGTTGTTCACGGGGGCGACACTCTGGACGCGGACGATTTACCTTCGTCATGCCGCAGACAGGCAGGCCAAAGACCGCACTCGACGATTGACACGTCAAACGTCGGCCGTGCGCCGTGGGATCTAGCCGGCGAAGGGTGGGCGCGCCATCACAGTGGGCCTGAACCCGTAACGAGGCCCTGCGCTACCGGCCCCCCCGGCACCAGCGCCTGCCAGTGGCATGCCGCCCAACAGGTTTCCGGCGCCCGTGCCTTCCGGTGCCGCGGCAACACTACTGATTGGTAGCGGAGTCTGAGGGGGCGCCAACGGGGCTGATGCTCCGAGCCAGGAGGGCGGGACGGCCAATTTACCAACCGCACCTGCGTTGCCCAGCGCCGCCGATACCCCCGCGCCGCCGCCCAAGCCTCCTAGGCCGCCTAAGCCGCCGGCCGCGGCCCCGGCCCCGGCCGCGGCTCCCTCCGCAGCCCCCTTCGCGGCGGCGGCCGCCGGCGCCAGTCCCTTTGAGATTGACAGCATCGTGTTCGCCATACCGGTCGAGAAATACGGCAAACCTAGGACGTTGTATGCCGGGCCGGCGAAGTTTCTGAACGCGGTAATGAACCACTGCGGGCTTACGGTGCTGCTCCCGCCTATCCCGGTAAGGATCGACCCGATGATCGAGTCCGACGGGAAGGTGAAGAAATTACCTGATCCCGGGTCCGCGGGCCCCGCGAGGGCCGCCTGCAAGCCGTTCAGCGCGGAGATCTGTTGCGACAGCGTCGACTGCGCGGACGTGCCGGTCGCGGTGCCGGCGGCCTGGGTGACCGCAGCGGACTGAATCGCCTGTCCGGCCGGGTTGGTGGTTTGCGCGGGCGGGCTGAACGTTGCCATTTTTGTGGCGGCCGCCGACTGACCGGCATAGCTGTACATCGCGGCGGCATTCTGGGCCCACATCTCGCCGTATTGCGCCTGGAGCTGCGCGATCGCCGGAGTGTTTTGACCGAGAACATTCGTCGACATCAGCTGCGCCGTCTCGGCGCGATTAGCCGCGACGAGCGGCGGGGGCACCACAGCGGCGCGCGCGGTTTCATAGGCGGCGGCCGCCGTGCGGGCGCTGGTGGCTGCCTGCTCGGCCTGCGCGGCGGTTGTGTTCATCCACGCGACATACGGTGCGGCCGCCTGCGCCATCGACGCCGACGCCGGGCCTAGCCATTCCTCATTGGCCAGCTGTGTGATCACCGTGTCGTAGCCCAAGGCGGCTGAATTCAATTCGGCGGCAAGCCCATTCCAGGCCGACGCGGCGGCTTGTAGCGACGCCGAGCCGGGTCCGGCGTATATGAGGGCAGAGGTTATTTCTGGCGGTAACGCCCCGAGATCCAGCACTAAATCCTCCTTAGCCCATCGCGACGCCGTTGGCGCCCTCGGTGGCCGCATACGAGAGACCGCTGGTAGTAAGGGTGTTCACGAACATCTCGTGAATCGCCGTCGCCTGGGCGCTGACCGTTTGGTACATCTGGGCATGCATGGCGAACTGGGCAGCCGTCAACGCCGAAACTTCGTCGGCGGCCGCCGGAACCACCCCCGTTGTGGGGACTGCTGCGGCCGCGTTCTGGGCGGCCAATGCAGAGCCGATACCCGTCAAGTTGCCTGCCGCAGCCGTCAACGCTTCTGGCTGCGCCGTCACGAACGACATATGGATTCCTTCCTCAACAGCGTTCAGCCTCAACGACTTCAGTAAGTCGCTCGGTACTGAGATTAAAGGGCGAATGGCCGAACACGCGCTGCCCACGCCAAGTGTTCATTCCTGGATGACTAGTGTTCATCGGTCGGCACCCAATGTTCATCTGCAGTTGGCCTGTCGGCGTAATTCGGTGCTGCCAGCTGCCGAAACACCCTTTCGGCGGCACCAGGCGGAGGCCGCCTTCCGGATTCATCCGGTCGACTCCTGAGGCGGGCCGTGGATAAAAATCTGGTCGCGGATAAAGCGCACCCATTGCTGGCGTGCCTCCTGCTATCCGGCGGCCGGCGGCCGGGGCATTACGGTGTGGCGGAACCCGTACCGATGGACAAAACCTCCCGGGGCGCGTCCGCCCGTACCAGCCATCGGTATTCCGCGTAACAAGCCGCTGGGCGAGCTCCCCGACGCGGGGTTAAGACTGTTGACCGGCATCGCCGGCGCGGCGACCGGGCGCAACGCCGACGCCTCCGCGCCCCAGCCCGGCGGCACCGACAACCGGCCGATTGTGCCGGCCTGGCCCACACTCGCCGACACCGGTCCGCCAGAGCCCCAGGGACCCACCGTGGTACCCCAGGCGCCTATGGCTCCCGGGGGCGGTAGCGCGCCACCGAGCGCAGGACTGGGGGCAGGGGCGCCAGGCGCCAGACCAGCCGCGACCGCCAGTAGCGAATTGGTCGTCCCAAGGGAACCTTGGGACACGTCGTAGGTGAGCGCGTTCCAATATCCCGACGAAGCTCCAAACATGGTGGCGAGCAACCCATTTGGCCCCACGAGCCACGACGGAAGCGTCCCCGACGTTGTGGACGCCCCGCCGGATGTCGACGACGCGAGTGTGGTGGCCAGCGCGGACATCACGGGGGCAGTCGACATCGTCGGCGTGACCGTCGCCGACTGGCTGCTCGCCGCCATGCTGACGGCGCCGCTGACTGCGGCGTCCTGCGCGGCCAGCCCGGCCGCGCTAGTGGCGTTCGGCGGCGAGCCAAACGGCGTAACTGTCGAGGCGGTCGACGAGGCCCCGGCATAGCCATACATCGCGGCGGCGTCTTGGGCCCACATCTCCATGTAATGCGCCTCGGTCGCCATGATTGCCGGGGTGTTCTGCCCGAAAAAGTTCGTCGCGATCAACGTCATCAACAAGGCCCGGTTGGCGGCGATCACCGGCGGTGGCACCGTCATAGCGAACGCCGCCTCATAGGCGGCCACGGCAGCCCGGGCCTGCGTAGCGGTCTGCTCGGCCTGCAAGCCGGTCACGTTGAGCCATGACACATACGGCGCGGCCGCAGCCGCCATTGCGGCCGACGCCGGACCGACCCAGGGAGCACTCGTCAGTTCCGAGATCACCGAGGCGTAGCCGGTGGCCGCCAAATTCAACTCGGCTGCAAGCCCATCCCAGGCCTCCGCAGCCGCCAGCAATGGCCCTGGTCCCGGACCCGAGTACATTCGGCCAGAATTGATCTCCGGCGGTAACGCCCCGAAATCAAGCAATGAACACTTCCCTCGTCACCTGGCCGCGCAGGAACCGGCGTCGGCTTGGGCGGATTGCAAACTAGACGCTCGTTGGTGAGAAGAGTAGGAGGCGATGACCAAGCATGCCGCCGTCACGGCGTTGTCCACGTCTGGCGAGCTAGCTTTCATTCGCCGGTGACCAATGCTTCTCTCCACCTTGGTTACCGGCGCAACCCGCCAGCTGCTACCTGCGCAAATGACTCGCTATCGGGGTCCGCACCCGAACGGTCAGGGGTCGGAGCTAAGCGCGCTCTCTTGGGTAGCGCGGGATAAAAATCTCGTCGCGGATAAAAGGATTGAGCTGCGGCAGCGCCGAAAGCCGAATGTGGCCGGATGGCAGAGAAACTGGCACTGGCGGTAGCGGCGCTTACGCTATCCGGCGGACGGCGGGCGTGGCATCACGGCGTGCCGGAAACCGTAGCGGTGCACAAATCCGGCGCTGCGCCGGCTGCCCGCCCCGCCCATTGGCATGCCACGCAGTAAGGCTCCCGGCCCTGTGGCGGCGTTGGCGGGGGTGCCAACGAACTGCGCAGGGGCGGTTGGGTTTAACGCAGAAGATGCCGCGGGCCAACTCGATGGCACCGACAAATTCCCGATCGCGTTGGCCTGCCCAACACTCGCCGACACGGGCGCACTAGTCCCCCAAGGGCCCACCGTGTTACCCCAAGCGCCGATGGCTCCTGGGGGCGGCAACGCGCCACCGAGCGCCGGGCTTGGGGCAGGGGCTCCTGGCGCCATGCCAGCCGACCACGCAAGTAGCGAATTGGCCGTCCCTAGAGGGAAATACGCATAGTTGGTAACCGAGTTCCAAATATTGCTGGAATTCCCAAACACCGTGGCGATTAGTCCATTCGGCCCAACGAGCCACGACGGAATCGACGCCGACGATGAATCGAGCCCCAAAATCGACAATAGCGACCCCGATTGCGATGTGGATGCCGCAGCCGGCTCCTGTAGCGCCGGTGGAACCGTGGTCGTGGACACCAGCTGCGGGGTCATCGACGCCGTGGTCTGCGCGGAGGTGCCAGCCGGCGTGCTGGCGGCTTTGGCAACGGCCGCGGCCTGCCCGGCCACTCCGGCCGGATTGGTGGTGCGCGCCGGCGGCGTAAACGGCGACACTGTCGATGCGACCTGCGAGGCCGCGGCGTACCCGTACATCGCGGCGGCGTCTTGGGCCCACATCTCCATGTATTGCGCCTCGGTGGCCATGATCGCGGGGGTGTTCTGCCCGAAAAAGTTCGTCGCGATCAGCGCCATCAACAACGCCCGGTTGGCGGCGATCACCGGTGGCGGCACGGTCATCGCGAACGCCGCCTCATAGGCGGCCACGGCAGCCCGGGCCTGCGAAGCGGTCTGCTCAGCCTGCGCAGCGGTCGCGCTCAGCCACGACACGTATGGCGCGGCCGCCGCCGCCATCGACATCGACGCCGGACCTGTCCACGGCGCGCTCGTCAGCTCCGAGATCACCGAGTTGTAACCGGACGCCGCCAGACCCAATTCGGCCGCCAGCTCATCCCAGGCCACCGAAGCGGCCAGCAGCGGCCCCGCTCCGGGACCGGAATACATCAGACCCGAGTTGATCTCCGGTGGAAGCATTCCAAAATCCAGCACTGCTCCCCTTCTCAGCTGGCGGCGGTCGCTTTGACGGCGTGGGCGGGCGCACAGCAACTGACACCCGCTCGCGGCGGGGTCAAGAATCGGTCGTGAGTCGTCACGATGGGGTTGCCGGGTGCCTTGTCGAGGTCGGCGTGCGGAGCGCATTGTGCGGTCACGGACGAAAAACGCTTTCTTTCCTCGGTTAGCCTCAGCGTCAACAACATTGGGCACGATGCTCGTCACTGAACAATCGCTCGTTGGTGAGGTTAGATGGCTATACCGGCGAACGCCGCTGACGACGCCAACTATTCATTCCTGTACAACCAGTGTTCATCCGCCGACAACGGCTGTTCATCCGCCGTTAGGCGAATGGCCCACTGGCAACGGGGAATTATCGGCGCAGGTCTGTGGCCGCGACTTGGACGTACACACCGGTGTCCTCGGCCATCAGCAGGCCGCGACCACGTGGCAACGGGCCGCCCTTCATCTTGCCTCGGATGAAACCCTCGTCGGGGTCGGCGTCCATCACCAGCAACGGCGCATTGGCCTGATGCAGCGCCCGCAGCATCGGGTCGCTACCCGCCGAGGACCATCCGCCGAAGGTGCGGGTGATGATCACGTGCAAGCCGACATCGGTTGCCCTGGTCACCCACGGCGCGGCCTTGTGCAGCGGTGAATCGAAGCCAGGCGGCAGCTGCTGCACGTCATCGATGATCAGGAAGATCTCCGGTCCGCTCCACCACGCCCGCGACAACAGCTCTTCGGCCGACAGGCCCGGAGGCGGCTCGCGACGGGCCAGCACGGCCGCCAGCTCGTCCATCATCACCGAGACGCCGTCGAGGTTGTAGGCGAACTTCTCGACGTAGTCGTTGCCCAGCACGGTCAGCAGCTGACGCCGCGGGTCGACGAGCCACACCTGCGCCGAGCGTTGCGATGTCGGCGGCGCGACACTGGCTCCCGGCGCGTACACCCGCCCGATCTCGCACATGATCGTGGCCAGCGTCGTGGTACGGCCGCACTCGCGCCGGCCCGTCACCATCAGGTGTGCGTTTTCGGCGAAGTTGAGGTAGACCGGCTGCAAGTCCAATTCGTTGACGGCCCAAGCAATCCCGCCCGCACCCACGCCGTCGCGGCGATCGACGGCGGCCAGTGCGCGCAACTGCTCGAGCTCGAACCGCGCCGGCAGCCTGCGCACTGGACGCGCATGGCCGGTCGCGACCTGGCTGACCGCTGCGACGACGCTGTCGGATTCGAAGACCGTGTCCGCCGTGTTGCTCAGCGCGGGCCTGGCCACCAACGTGTGCAGACCAGACTGCGGATCGCTGTCCAGGCGCACATAGTTCACCGCGACCATGCCGCGCCCCGGCTTGACCGGGACGTCCTTGGCGAACCGCGACCGCACCAGCTTCGCGTCCTCCACGGCGGCCAGCCGCAGCTCCACGCGGGATCCGAAACCGCTGCGCACCGGGGGCCGGAGCTCCGATTCACGGTCGGCCGTGGCCATCACGTGCACACCGAACGAGGGCCCCTGGTTGATGATCTGATTGACCTGCTCGATCAGCACCTCGTTCTCTTCGGCCAGCGCCCGGTAGTTGTCGATCACCAGGTAGACATCGCCGAACCCGTCGTCGGGCACCCGTCCGGGCTCGCCGCCGAACTTGCGCCGCCTGAACACCTCCATCGAGGGAACGTCGAACTCCAGGAAACTGCGTTTGCGTTCGCGGACCAGCGCCAGCAGCTCGGCCACGGTCCGGCGAACGCCATACGGGTCGGTCGGGCCGGCGACCTCGCCGACGTGCGGCAGACGGGACACCGTGGTCAGCGCGGTGCTGCTGTAGGCCAGCACGTAGAACTGAACCTGCTGGGGAGTATGGGTCATCGCCGCCGAGCAGATCAGCGTCTGCAACGCGGTCGTCTTGCCCGCACCGCCGGCGCCCAGGATCAGCACGTTGGCGCCGGCCCCCGAGGTGTCCACCGTCCACGGCGGCTGGTCGTGCTTGTACGGGCGGTCGATGATCCCCAGCGGGAACACCAGGTCGCCCGGCCTGCCGTAGTCCTGCTGCCACGGCTTGCCGCGGAAGCGGTTCACCAAATCGTCGAGTGCCACCGGCACGTCCAGCGGCGGATGCCACAACCGGTAGGGCTCGAAGTCGATCCGGCGCAGCGCATCGATGATGACCGTGCCGACCTTCGGCGTTCTGATGGCCTCTTCTTCTTCGTCTTCGTAGCTGGCTTCGATCTCGGGCCTGCCGTCGAACACCTCGCCGTTCTCGGTGATCACTTCGCCGTTGGGCTGGGCATTGAAATCCGGCTCGCTGACACTGACCTCGATGGGCGTGAACCCCGTGGTAAACAGTTGCGGGCGAATGTAATCGACGGTGTGCGTCAGTTGTGCCTGGCCGTCATCGTCGAGCGAGGTGCCGCGACGGTAGTCGCGCCACAGGAACTCCGCTTGGAAACGGATGATCTCCTCGAGGCTCTTGCGGAAATAACCCAGCCCGGCCTGAGCGGGCAGGTTCACCGCGTTGGGCACCCCGGCGGCCTGTGCCGCGCCGGCGGTGCGCGCCTTCAGCACCAACCGGTAACCCATGTTCTCCATGAGCTTTTCGGCTCGGCTCTCGATGGTCTGCGAGGCCATCATCAAATGGATCCAGTAAGCGCGGCCCTGCCGGCCGATCGAGTCGAGGACGTCGACGGCCGTCGGCATGATCCGGAACCATTCGTAGAACTCGTCGATGACCACCACCAGCATCGGCAGCGGCGGCATGTCCTGACCGCGTGCGCGCATCCTGGCGCGCATCTCGTTGTACTCTTTGGCGTCGTCCACCCCGGCGTTGTCGCACACTGCCTTTCGCCGAGCGATTTCACCCCACAGCGCGTCCAGGAAGCGCTCCATCAACGCCTGGTCTTCTTCGAGGTCGGTGATGATTCGCGACACGTGCGGCACACCGGCGAACGGCTTGACCGCCGACCCACCCTTGAGGTCTGCCAACACGAACTGCAGCTCGTCGGGTGGATGCCCGAGCATCAGCGACTCGAGAACCGTGCGGACCAGTGTCGACTTACCCGAGCCGGTCGTCCCCGACATCACCCCGTGCGGGCCGTCGCCGCCTTCGTCGAGGGACTTCATGTCCAAGAACAGCAGTTCGCCGTTGTCCGAGCGGTTACCGAACGGAACCCGCAACCGCGACCGGCTGAGACCGTCGCGCCGGTTGCCCCACAACGCTTGGAAGTCGATGTCGGCGGGATCCTCAATCCCGTAGTAAGACAAGATGTCTCGGGCACCGATGTGCGTCACCCGCTGGCCGATCTCCTCATAGGCCTCGGCCAGTCGCCAGTGCGCCATGCGCTGGGCGAATTCTTCGGCCTCCGCCTCGGTGATCTCGTCGGCAAGAGCGAAGAACCACTTGTTCTCGTCGATCACCATCCAGGTGTCGCGGTCGCGGGGCAGCGCTTCGATGATCCCGACGTCGTTGGTGAACTGCAGCACCCGCTCCGGGTTACCCGTCCACAGCGCAGAGCCGGTCAGGTCGAAGAACGTCACGCCGTCGACGCCGTCGACACTGATGACGTATTCCCATTGCGGATCGTCCACGTCGGCGATGATCACGTGGTGCGGCGTCGGCGTCTCCGCCGACGAGCTGGCGTGCCGCGGCGTGAACGAGCCACGGCCGGCGAACAATTCGGCTTGGTCGGACGCGAACTCACGTACCGATCCGTACACCATCCGGGCGTTGCCGGCGGCGTCGCGGCGGCGTGGATCGCCGAAGTGTGGCAGCCACTTGACCCACTCCCAGTCGGCGAGATTGGAGGTGACGACGATCATCTGGATGTGGTCGGGTCCGTGTGAGAACGCCAGCTGGCAGACGATTGCCCGCATCAGGCCCAGCACTTGCTCGCGCCGGCCGACCAGCGCATACCAGGGTTCAACCAGAAGCGACACCATCTTCGGCAGGTTGTAAACCACGCTTTGATAGCGACCGAACTCCTGCAGCGCCTTACCGGTCACCGGCTCCAGCTCGATATCGGTGGGCATGTTCTGCGGCTCACCCCAGGTCACCTCGGGGCGGGTCATCCCCACCCCGACCCGGGCCACCCCGAAGTTGAGGTCCTTGCCATCCGGCTTGCGCTCCCACATCCGCGCCGATCCCACGGCGGCCGCCAGCGTCGTCGGCTCCGGGTGGAACCACCGGTAGTTGGCGTCCATGCTGTCGGCGGACTCCTGGGCGGTCTCGCGCAGCATGTCCAGCATCAGCATGAACTGGGCGCGCATGGCGTCCAGCTTCGGCCGGCTCATCTGCTGCTGGCCGCCGAAGCGGCCGCCGAACATCATCATCGCGACGCCGCCGATCATGAAGATCGGGAAAATCGCGCCGGCACCCAGGAACAGCCGCGAACCGCTGGCGACCGTCATACCCACCATGCCGACCAACAAGCCGACCACCAGGACGCCGACCACGACCAGCCACCACGGTTTGCCTTCGGGCGGCGGAACGCTCAGCGGCGTCGGTAAGACGATGTTCTCCGGCCTGACTGCCGGTGCCCGGTCAGGCGTCGGGCGCGCAAAGCCACGTTTCACTTCGGTACCACCAACTCTGCTGGGTTCATATCAGTCGGAAGGGTGTCGTGGCGCACCAGCGCATCCGCCTTCGACAGCGTCGGGCCCGGCGCCAGCAGCCGCAACGCCACCCAGGGCGCCGGGCTCGGATCAGAGGTCAACCCCAGCGCCGAGCGCGCGTCGCGGTTGTTGTCCACGCCGAAACGCACACCGGAATTCGTGAGCCACCACAGTGATTCGGCTGTCGACGCGGCGGGGTCGTTGCCGGTGACCACGACGAAGTTTCCGTAGTTCGGGCCGAAATAAACCCGGTCGGCTTCCCGGCCGGAATTGTCCGCCTTGACCAGCGACACGATCCTTTCGGTGTCGTGAGAGGCCACCGGAATCGTCGGGCCGGAGACCACCTGGACTCGGGCCCGTTCCTCACCGGTGGTCTTCTCCCACCACCAGCAGGTCGACGGGTTGTCTTTCATGTCCACCACGTTCAGCGGCCCTTCCGGATAGGCCGACAAATCCAGCCCCTTGACCACCGGCATTTTGGCCAGTGCGGCCGGCGCGACGGTCACAGGCTGAGCGCCTGGGGTGGCGCCGGCGTTCTGCAGGATCTGGGCGACGACCGGGGTCACGGTCTGCACACCGCCCGCCAAAACCACCGAATACTGTTGCGGCCCACTGATTTGCGGCGTCACGATCACCGTTCCCACCGGCCCCGGCGCACCCGGGAAGTCCGCCTTGGAACCGGCATCCGGCACCTTCGGCACCGACAACTCGGGGCCCACCGGCAAGGCGTCGTAGAGCGCCCGGCTCATCGGCCGGGCCTGGCTGACGTCTTCAGGCGCCAAACCCAGCGGCAACAACACCGCCCGGTTCTTCGCGTCGATGCGGGACCGGCGCCCCTGCCGGATGACATAGGTGTCCTTCTCGTAGCGCAACACCACCGCGTCGGACCCGCTCAGCACATGCCGGCGACCGGACAGGTCTGGCGTGCCGTCGATCACGGTGACCGTCACCGGCGACGGCGCTCCCACCCCCGACGTCGACGTCACCGTGTCGCACACCAGCCACGACGACGACGCCGGGTGGGTCGGGGAAAACTCCGAGGGCGCCCCGGGGATACCCACCAGCGGCCCGTGCGGCTGCTGGGCGATCTGGCTTCCCCGCACCTTGTGCGGGTTGTCCGCCCGACCGGTGATCAGCCGGGCCGACGCCAGATTCAACGCCGGGTACAACGTGTCACCGACCCGAACGTACAAGGCGCCAGAGTCGCGGTCGGCGATGATCGGCGACGCGTTCATCTGTCCGGACGGGTTGAGGAACGACCACAGCAGCGCGCCCAGGCAAATCACCGCCGCCGCCGAGACCGAGGCCACCACCGCCAGCGTCTGACGTCGCCCCGGCTCGATCTCCATCCGCACCCGCCAGCGGGTGAGCGCCATGGCGGTCCGGCGCGCCAAGAACTGATATCCGGTTACCTGGGTGCGGGTGGACAGCCCGAGGCCGTACCCCGAGCCGCGCTGGCCTCCGTCCTGGTCAGCCACGATTAATCACGCCCATGCCACGATTCACAGGGATAACCGTAAGGCACCCTGACCTGCCGCGCCACGCGAGCGAGTTGCCATCGGGCCCGGCAAAAGACGCGCTCGACGTGAGCTGCCACACAGTGCCCCCACCTGCCATCGGATTGCTGAAGTCTCCACTGCATCGTAGCGGCGGATAGCAAAGTCGGCGCGCCGCAAACGGTCGCTTTCCCGTTTGTTCACCAAGCAAGATGGCGGGATGACCGCGCCGACGACGATGCAGAGCGCAGCGATGAGGAGGAGTGGCGCCATATGACCACGCCGTCATTGGTCGAACTCGCGGGGCGGTTCGGGATAGCCGCCGACTATGAGGACTGGACGGGGCGGCGCGTGGTCGTCCCGGAGAGCACGCTGGTGGCCGTCCTCGCCGCGTTCGGGGTGCCCGCCGGAACCGAGCCGGAGCGAACCGCGGCGCTGGCCGCCTCCGACCGGGCGTACTGGTCTCGCCCGCTGCCCGCGACCGTCCTCGGCCGCGCCGGTGCGCGGACACCGTTTTGGGTGCATGTCACCCACGGCCACCCTGCCGAGGTATGGGTGCAGCTAGAGGACGGGACGGTGCACGCCGGAGTGCGGCAGCGCGACAACTTCACCGCGCCGTTTGATCTCGACGGCCGCCTGGTCGGTGAGGCCAGCTTCGAGCTCCCCGACGACCTGCCACCCGGCTACCACCGGGTGCATCTTCGCTCGGGTGCGCAGGAAGCCAGCGCCGCGCTTATCGTCACACCGGATTGGCTGGGGTTCCCGGAGCGGCTCGGCGCCCGCCGCGCGTGGGGACTGGCGACCCAGTTATATAGTGTCCGGTCCCGGCAGTCGTGGGGCGTCGGCGACCTTGCTGATCTCACCGACCTTGCGGTCTGGTCGGCCTCGCGGCATGGCGCAGGCTATGTGCTGGTCAATCCGCTGCATGCGGCCGCACCGACCACACCGATGGAGCCCTCGCCCTACCTGCCGACGTCGCGGCGCTTCGTCAACCCGCTTTATCTTCGGGTCGAAGCCATCCCGGAATTCGCTTACCTGCGCAAGCGCGGGCGGGTGTGGCGGCTGCGCGACGACGTGCAGAAGCGCGGGGGGAAAGCGGTCCCCGAGGCCCAAGCGATCGACCGAGACAGCGCATGGGCAGCCAAGCGCGCGGCGCTGCGGCTGGTCTACCGGGTGCCCCGCTCGGCGGGTCGCGAACTGGCCTACGCGGCGTTTTGCGCCCGGGAGGGCTCCGCTCTGGACGACTTCGCCACCTGGTGTGCGCTGGCCGAGAAGCACGGCGGCGACTGGCATCAATGGCCCGCATCGCTTCAACACCCGGCCGCTGACGGAGTCGCCGATTTCGTCGCCAAGCATTCCGCCGCCGTTGATTTCCACCGCTGGATGCAATGGCAGCTCGATGAGCAACTCGCCGCCGCACAATCCCGCGCTGTGGGAGCCGGCATGTCGCTGGGCATCGTCCACGATCTCGCGGTCGGCGTGCATCCCAACGGTGCCGACTCGTGGGCGCTGCAGGACGTGTTGGCGCTCGGCGTCAGCGCCGGCGCGCCGCCGGATGAGTTCAACCAGTTGGGCCAGGACTGGTCGCAGCCGCCGTGGCGGCCCGACCGGCTGGAAGAGCAGGAGTACCAACCGTTTAGGGCACTGATCCGAACCGTGCTGCGGCACGCCGGCGGTGTGCGCGTCGACCACATCATCGGCTTGTTCCGGCTGTGGTGGATTCCCAGCGGAGCGGCGCCCACCGAGGGCACCTATGTGCGCTACGACCACGAGGCGATGATCGGCATTCTCGTCCTGGAGGCGCACCGCGCCGCCGCGCTGGCGGTCGGCGAGGACCTCGGCACCGTCGAGCCGTGGGTGCGCGACTACCTGCGGGCGCGGGGCGTGCTGGGCACGTCGATTCTGTGGTTCGAGCGCGATCGCGACGGCGACGGGGGCCCCCTGCCTGCCGAACGGTGGCGGGAATACTGCCTGTCGTCGGTCACCACCCACGACCTGCCGCCGACCGCGGGTTATCTGGCCGGCGAGCATGTGCGGCTGCGGGATTCCCTGGGCTTGTTGACCCGACCCGTTGACGAGGAGCTCGCAGCGGCGGAGAGCGAGCGGACGGCCTGGATCGCCGAGTTGCATCGAGCCGGGTTGCTCGGCAAGCACGCCGATCTCGATGAGACCGTGCTGGCGCTGCACCAGTATCTGGGCCGGACGCCGTCGCGGCTGTTGGGACTCGCGCTGACCGACGCGGTCGGTGACCACAAGACCCAGAACCAGCCGGGCACCACCGACGAATATCCCAACTGGCGGGTCCCGCTGTCCGGCCCGGATGGTCGACCCGTGCTGCTCGAGGACGTCTTCACCGATCCGCGAGCAGCCGCGCTGGCCGAGGCGCTGCGCGCTAACGTAAGCTCCGCTGACTCTGCGTCCACGGCGAAGAAGTGCGAGTAGCGCGCGCCCTAGGCGCAGAGTCAACGCGGTGAGAGAGGGTGCCATGAAGTTCGCGGTCGTCGCCCCGGTCGCGGCCGGGGTCACCGCCGCCCCGGAATGGATGGCCGCCTTCGCGCGGCATCTCGAAGTGTGCGGCTTCGAGTCGATCGTTGCCGTCGAGCACGCCGTGTTGGCCACCCGCTATGACAGCCTCTACCCCTATGACAGCTCGGGGCGTGTCGAACTCGCGGCCGACTGCCCGGTCCCCGACCCGCTCGATCTGCTGGCATTTCTGTCCGGTCATACCGATCGGCTCGGGTTGGCCACCGGAGTTCTGGTGCTGCCCAACCACCATCCGGTCGTTTTGGCCAAACGCGCGGCGACCGTTGACGCGCTGTCAGGAGGCAGGCTTCGGCTCTGCGTCGGCGTCGGCTGGCTGCGCGAGGAGATCGAGGCGTGTGGCACCGAATTCGAAAGCCGGGGCCGGCGGGCCGACGAACAGTTGGCGGTGCTGCGTGCGCTCTGGGACGACCGCCCGCAAGGCGTCACCCACAACGGGGAGTTCTTTCGGTTCGCGAACGTGATCTGCTCCCCGAAACCCGTTGCGGGAGCAAAACTTCCGGTGCACATCGGCGGACACAGCCGGGCGGCCGCTCGACGGGCCGGCCGCCTCGGTGACGGCTTCCAGCCGCTGGGAGTAACCGGTGCTCAGCTGGACGCCTTGCTGGCACTGATGCGCGACGAGGCGTTGGCGGCCGGGCGCGACCCCGCCGATCTCGAGGTTTCGCTCGGCCATGCGGTCACCAAGGTCGACGCCGACCGCGCCGGCAGGCTGGCCACCCAGGGCGCCGACCGGGTGGTGCTGGCCATGCCGCCGATCACCGACATCGAGCAGGCCAAGGACACGTTGTCGGCCTGCGCGCAACGTCTGTCGCTGCCAGCGTGATGCTCTCCGCAACCGATCGAGCGGCTCTCTCCGACTTGGTCCACCGGTATGCCGCCGACATCGACGACAGGCAATTCGACGCTGTGGTCATGCTTTTCACGCAGGACGCTGAGCTGGCTCTGCCCGACCCGCCGACGACGCTGGAGCCGATCCGTCAACATCACGGGCGGGCGGCCATCAGCACGGCGATCGCCGCCGTCGCCACCACGATCCGCACCGAGCACGCGATCGTCGGCGAGGTCTACGACGCCGGTCCGCGGCCCGACCATGCGCGGGGCCGAATCGCCGCCGTCGCCCACCACTGGATTCAGCACGACGACGAAATCCGCGATGTGGTCTGGCATCTGCGCTACGACGACGAATACCGGCACGTCGATGCCGGCTGGCACATATGCCGCCGCGTGTTGACGATCAACGCCATCGAAAACCGTCCGGTCAGCCGGTTGCGGGCCGGCGGTCCGGCCTAAACCGGTGACAGGCGGGCGGTGTCTTCCAGGAGATCGGCAGCGCGGGCAGCGCTTTCCGCAGGCTTTGTCATCCGGGTGGCGATTTCGCGCGCTCGCGTGCGGTATTGCGGGGCGAGAATGCAGCGGAGGTCCGCGATCAGCGATTCTGTGGTGGCGGCCGCGAAGGGCTGGGCGGATCCAACGTTCAACTGCTTCACCACATCCGCCCAGATCGACTGATCGGCCCCCATCCAAAGGATCAACGTGGGAATTCCCGACCGCATGCCTCTGGCCGTGGTGCCGGCGCCACCGTGATGGACCACCGCGCGGCAGGAGGGAAAGATGGCCGCGTGGTTCACCGCGCCCACCACCTTGACATGGTCGAAATGCGGGGCCTGGGTGAAGTCATTGGCGCCGGTGCAAATCAATGCTCGCTCGCCCAGCTGCAGGCAGGCCGTGCTGATCATGGCCAGCGTTTCGGCGGGAGATGCGACCGGCATGCTGCCGAAGCCGAAGTAAATCGGAGGTGTTCCCGCCGCCATCCACGACGCGACCTCGTCATCGGCGTCCGTCGGCACCTCCATCGCCAGCGCGCCGACGAAGGGGCGTCGGCCATCTGCTTTCGCCCATTCGGCCGCCAGCCCGGGAAAACAGAGCTCGTCGTAGGCCTGAATCTCCAGCGATCCGGGTCCCGCCATCCGCGCCTCCGGCAAGCCGAGTGCACGGCGTTGGGCGTCTTCAGCCTCATTCGTTATGCGCGACTGCAGCCATCCGAGCTGCGGCGGCAGCATCGGAACGAACTCCTGCATCGGGTAGCAGTGCAGCGCAGCCAGCGGAATGCCGTAATACTCTGCGACGTTGGTGGCGAGTCCCTGCTCGAACATGCCCGCCAATAGAAGGTCGGCGCCCTTTGCCAGCGCGGCCAGCTTCATGCCCATCTCCAGCCAGACCTGGGTGGCGTACTGGACAAGCACGCTGATCGGGTCATGTGTCTGCGAGAATTTGCGGGCGAAATCCTCGTCCGGCGGCGCCTGCCAGTCCGGGCCGTAGGCGACGGCGGCAAGCCCCGCCGACTCGACGAAGTCAAGCATGTTGGTCGGGACCGCCATCCGCACGTCATGCCCGCGGCGCACCAGCTCCAGACCGAGTGCGGCGCAGGGCTCGATATCGCCGCGAGTTCCATGGCTTGCCAATACAAGCTTCATCGGCGAACCTAACTCGGGGTGATGTCTGCGTGGTGATGGTACGCGTGACCCGCAGAATGTGACGAATCTCACTACAGGACACCGATTTCCGCCGGTCGACAGCTTGACCCGTGACCTACAACGGCGGGTTCGTTCGCGGACGCCGTCGGGCCTCGTTGATCCGGCCGATTACCAGCCGTTTCCCAGCAAGTGTTTCCCCGGTGTTAAAAGCGCTGATCTGGCCCGTTCGTGTATCTTCGGCCGCGTGACGACCACGGACGCTAACAATGCTGACGGCCATGCTAATTCGATCGGCAATTCGATCGGCACCACGACGTTAGCGGTAGGCACGCCGCTGGAATCCGACCCCGACTTCCGCAGCGAGATCCATACCGCCGAGGACACTATCGACGTCGAGACGTACGGCGGCGGATTCGACCTCACCAGGCGGGCCAGCGCTCCCAAGTTGCGGGTCGGCCGGGACAAGTGGTTCAACCTGCTGTGGCTTATCCCGATCGGCTTTGCCATCTTGGTTGTGGCGGTGGCCATCGGCAAAGGCCTCTACAACATGCCCTCGGTGCAGGCCTTCATCCAACGCTATCCCGGCGCCGATATCCCCCAGAAGACTCCCGGCGTCCCCGCGTGGCTGGGGTGGACCCACTTCTTCAACCTGTTCGTGATGATGTTCATCATCAGGTCCGGGATCCAGATCCTCTGTGACCACCCGCGGCTCTACTTCAGCCGCAACGCCACCCCCGGCAAGGACGAGTGGCTGCGGGTCGGCCCCCCGGTGCCTGACGACGAGCTGTGGACCGCTAACGCAGATACCGTCGCCTTGCCCCCTCAGTTCGGTCTGCCCGGGTTTCGGCACTCCATCGGACTGGCCCGCTGGTGGCATCTCGGCATGGATGTCTTGTGGCTGCTCAACGGGGCCGTGTTCTACGTGCTGTTGTTCACCACCGGGCAGTGGCGGCACATCGTGCCGACCAGCTGGGACGTGTTCCCCAACGCTTTGTCGGTGGCCATTCAGTATCTGTCGGTGGAGCACTGGCCGGCGGATAACGGCTGGGTCGCTTACAACGGCCTGCAGGTGCTGGCCTACTTCACCACGGTCTTCATCGCCGCCCCGGCCGCGTTGATCACCGGGCTGGGCATGTCGCCGGCGCTGTCGCAGCGGGTCCACTGGCTGAGCAAGCGGTTGAGCATCCAACACGCGCGTTCACTGCACTTCCTGGTGCTGGTGTACTTCTTGTTCTTCATCATCGTCCACGTCACGCTGGTGTTCGCGACCAGCGCACTGCGCAACCTCAACCACATGTTCGCCGCCCGCGACGACAACAGCTGGATGGGGTTCTGGATCTTCGCCGCGGCCATGGTGGTGTCGGCGGTCGCCTGGGTGTGGGCCACCCCGTTCACCATCAAGCATCCCCGCGTGGTGCAGCGGGTCGGGTATGCATTGGTCGGCCCGTTCCAGCGGGTGCTGGAGAGGCTGGACCCCAAGCCCGGCGCCTTCACCGAAGAGGACATCTCGCCGCATCACTGGCGCAATGGCCGGCTCCCGGAGACCGTGGAGTACAAGGAGTTGGAGGCCAACGACTTCAGAGACTGGCGGCTGAAGGTTTACGGGCTGGTCGAGCACCCGATGGAGTTCTCGCTCGACGACCTCAAGGCACTGCCCTACCACGATCAGATCAGCCAGCACTTCTGCATCCAGGCTTGGTCGGGCGTCGCCAAATGGGGTGGGGTGCAGATGAAGACGATCATGGACATCGTCAAACCGCTGCCCGAGGCGAAATGGGTCGTGTTCTACTCGATGGGCCTCGGAGCCACTGGCGGCATCTACTACAACGCCCACCCCGTTGACCAGATGGGCCACCACATGACGATGCTGGCCTACAACATGAACGACCAGCCGCTGCCCTACATGCACGGCAAGCCGCTGCGCCTTCGTAACGAATTGCAGCACGGCTTCAAACTCGTCAAATGGATCAAGGGGATCGAGTTCGTCGCCGACTACCGCGACATCGGCAGCGGCTACGGCGGTTACAGCGAAGATCACAAGTACTTCGGCCGCCACCAAACCCTCTGACGGCGAACGCTTTTAGTCGGTCTTCGGCAGCGGAATGCCTTCGCTGGTCGAGAACTCGGCGTCGCTCTGCGTCGACAACCCCATCGAAACCAGGGTGCGTGCGAAAAGTACGTCGGTCAGATAGGCCAGCGACACCGCCCACCGGTTGACGGCTCGCGGAATGGCATACAGGTGATAGCCGCGGGTCACGAACTTCGCCGGGTACCCGGACAGCCGGACATTGAGCGGGTTGGCCACCGCCTGACGGGGTCCGAGGTCCACCACCAAGCCCATGTTGCGGTGCTTGTAATCTCGCTTCTTCCCGTGTCCGAGACTGGCGGACACGTTGTCCGCCAGCACTTTTCCTTGCCGGGTGGCATGCTGAGCGGTCGGTGGTGTGATCTTCCCGGGCTGGGTCACGTCCGGCACCGCGGCCGCGTCGCCCGCCGCGAACACGTCGGGATGGCCCGGGACTTGTAGATCGGTCTGCACTTTCAAGCGGCCCTTTTCGGTGGGCAGCCCCAGCGTCTCGATGAGCGGCGCCGCGGTCACCCCGGTAACCCACGCGACGGTGCGGGTGTCGACCCGCGAGCCATCGCTGAGTACGACGTGGTCGGCGCGCACCTCCTTGAGCGTCAGCCCGAGTCGGACATCGACTCCACGGCGTCGTAGCACGCGCATTGCCTTGTCGCCCAGCTTTTCTCCGACTTCGGGCATCACCTGTTCGGCAAGGTCCAGCAGCAGAAAATTCACGTCGGCCGCGTCGAAGTTCATCTGCTTGGCCGCGGCGTCGGCCAGCGCGCGAAGCTGGGCGGTCAGCTCCGTCCCGGAATACGACGCCCCGACGACCACGATCGTGCGCCGCCCGCGCGCGGTTTGGCCGTCCTCGTCCAGACAGGCCAGCTCCAACTGTTCGAGCACATGATCGCGCAGATACAGCGCTTCGGCCGTCGACTTCAAACCCCTTGCGTACGTGGCCAACCCGGGAATGTCGAAGAGCCGGGTGACCGACCCCGGCGTCAACACCAGCCGGTCCCACGACAGTTTGCAGGAGCGCTGTTCGAGATCGGTGAACGTGAGCGTGTGCTGATCCAGATCGACGCTGTCGACGCGCCCGCGCACCTTGCGCACCCCGTTCAGCGTTCCCGCCAACGGGATCGTCACAAACCGCGCGTCGACCACTCCCCCCGCCACATCGGGCAACAAAGGCGTGTAGAGCATGTAGTCGACCGGAGACACGATCGTGATCTCGACATCCGACTTGCGTAATCGGCGGGCCAGTCGACGTGCACACTCGAAGCCGGTGAACCCGCTGCCCACGATCACGACCGATGTCATCGTCCCCAGGGTAGTGACCCGTCGTATTACGGGCTGGCCAGCAGGGTGCCGAACTTGGCGGCCAGCCAGGGCTTGCGGCCGCCGGCGAGCAGATTGCCCCGGATGATCTGAGACCATTGCCCCACCCGGCCGTATCCCACCAGCAGGAAGGTGACCGGGTCGGCGGTGATGACGCAGTCGGCCTTCTCGCCCGCCGCCGTGACCACGGCGGTGCCGTCGTCAACGACCAGCCGATACCGGCCGCCGCCACGCATCCGCAGTTCGAAGCTGGCGTGCATGCCCCGAGTTCGCGACTGCCGCAGGTAATTCGGCGCCAGCGCGAGCGCCGTCGGCACCACCAGCAGCGCGTCATCGCGGTTGATCGTCCACGGACGCCCGCCGGCGCGGGCGATGTCCAACCCGTGGACCAGTTGCTCGCCCAGCAACAAACAGGTCATCAGCGCGGGCTCCAGGACGAGGCCGTCGGCGGTGACGATCGCGGTGCCGTCGACGGCGGCGGCCGCGGCGAGGTAGCTCGCGGCGGTCTCCTGCAGCATGTCGGCAAGCCGGCGCAAGTCACGCTCGCAGACGTCGACCAGGTGGCCGTCGTTGACTGCGGTTCTGGCCCGGGCCGGGGACGCGTCCGGGATCTGGATCTCGGTGCGATCGCCGTTGAGCTGGCGGGTCAGCGCGTCAGTGTATTCATGCATGTCGGCGACGACGTGAGCCGCCGTCTCAGCCGCCGTCCAGGTCAGACCGGGCACCGGCGCACTCGGATCGGTGATGCTGCGCCACAGCCGGCCGGTGCGAGCGACCGCATCGGCCAGCGCCGCTCGTGCGCGAGGATCGGCGCCGCGGATCTCGTCGAGCAGCCCGGCGGACGGTGCGTGGGCAGTTTTCATGGAAGCCAACCTCCTGTCGACGAACTTGAGATAGTGTGACTATGCCACATAGTATCGCTATGTCAATAGGCTGGTGCGGTCTTGGCACGAGAGTGAGGGGCATGTCCGAGTCGACACCGCAGCCGACGTCGCTGCGCGCCCAGCAGGTCGCGCAGACGCGCGATGCGTTGGTTCGTGCGGGACGGGAGTTGTTCGGCCAGAAGGGCTTTCGGGCGACTTCGGTCGACGACTTGGCGCGCGCGGCCCGCGTCACGACCGGCGCCCTCTACCACCACTTTCCCAACAAGACCGCCCTTTTCGAGGCGGTTTTCGAGCATGCCCACGCCGAACTGATGGCCGCGTCGATGGCCGCCGCTCAGGAGGCTTCCGACGACCTCGACGAGGTCGCGCGCGGCTTCGAGGCATTTCTCGACGCCGTGTTGGAACCGGACTTGCAGCGCATCCTGATCCTCGACGGTCCGGCGGTCCTGGGCCCCGCGCGCTACACCGAACTGGACGAGCGCTACGCGTTCGCCGTCATCGCCGCGGCGCTTCGGGCCGCCACCGAGGCCGGCACTCTGCGGGTCGATGATCCGGAGACCGTCACCCGGCTCTTGCTGGGTGCGCTGACTCGTGGCGCGATGCTGATCGCGAACTCGCCGGATCCCGTCGGGACCAGGCATGAGGTCGCGTCGTCGATGCGGGCGCTGCTGAACGGTTTCGTCCCATCGCCCTGATGCTCGACGAACCAGTTTTTTCGCCGAGGGATGCGGGTAGAGAGAAGCCCATGGGAGACACGAAGACGCGCGGGATCGTGCTGCTTGCGTCGGGCGTCGTGGCTCTGGTCGTCTGCGTGGCCGCGTTCGCTCTCGGAGAGGTCGGCGTCGGAGTCGGCGCGGTCGTCATTGCGTTGCTCGCCGCGGGCGCGGGCATGGCCTGGTTGGGCATGGAAGGAAGGCGGGCCCGCGAAGTCGAACGGGGCGGGGCGGACAACCATCGCGAGTAGCGATCCGGTCAGGCGACGACACGGATGTGCTCCAGCAAAGGGTCGGCGAGATCCGGTAGCGGCATACCGGCTTTCAGGCCCGACCGCAGATAGTCGATGACGGCGTCGTTGAGCAGTTCGCCGGGCACCACCACCGGAATGCCGGGCGGATACGGCGTGATCTGTTCCGCGGCGACGCGGCCGGCGGCCTTGTCCGCGGGTACCATTTCGACCGGCCCGAAAAACGCATCGCGTGGCAGCATCACCGTCTCGAGTTGTAGTTCCTCCGGTGAGGGCAACCGGGTTTCCGGTGGCGGGTCGATGGATTCGGTGGCTTCGCCCCAGGCCGCCAATGCGTCGACAAGTCGGTCAGCGGTGCTCTTGTCGTCGGCATACGACAATGTCGCCAGGATGCGGCGGTGGTCGGCCAAACCAACGTCGATGCAGCTGTTTTCGCGCAGCCAGTCGCGAGCCTGATAGCCCGACGTGCCGGTCGCCGAGACGTCCATCAGTAGCTGCAGGCGATCCAGGTCATGCGATGCCTCCGCGCCGAGTAGCTCCTCCTCGAGTACCGCGATACCCGGAATCCGGCTGGTGCGCTCGCGCAATTCATTTGCCAAATCCAGTGCGGCGCCGAGTAACTCGTGTCCGCGTTGCACCATGTGCCTGCGCCAGCCGTCCAGCGCGGCATAGATCATCACGTTGGGGCTGGTCGTCATCAAAACGTCGGCGCACGCCGAAAGCCGGTCTTTGTCCACCAGGTCACCCTGCACGTGGTACACCGAGCCCTGCTCGAAGCCGGCGCCCATCTTGTGCACGCTGACCACGCACACGTCGGCGCCGGCGTCCATCGCCCACGTCGGTAGGTCATCGTGAAATGGCAGGTGCGCTCCCCACGCCTCGTCGACGATCATCGGCTTGCCACGGTCATGACAGATCTCGGCGATGCGCTGCAGGTCGGCGCAGGTGCCGTACGGGGACGGGCTGACGATCAGCGCTCCCGCGGCGTCGGGATGCTCTGCCCAGGCCTCGCTGACCCGCTCGGGTGAGGGCGGGTGCGACAGGTGGCGGTCGGTGTCCCACCGCGGGACGATCCAGCGCGGTTGGATACCGGAAAAGACCAGCCCTCCGACGATCGATTTGTGGCTGTCCCGGGGAACGAGCAAGCCGCCCTCGGATCCGCCGGCCACCGCCATCATCGCGGCCCGAACCGACAGCGAGCTGCCGCAGGTCGAGAAGAACGCCGACGAAGCGCCGACCGCGTCGGCCATCAGCTCCTCGGCCCGCTCGAGGTACTCACCACTCGAGCGCCAGTCATCCAGGCCCCCGCTGGCCAGCACGTCGGCGTGGAATGGCTCGTGCCCCAGCACGTTCAGGACCTGCTCGTCGACCCCCCGGCCCTGGCGGTGCCCGGGCGGGCTGAATCCGTATCGGTTCTGCCGGTGATAGTCGGCCAGTGCATCCAGCAGCGGGGCCCGGCTATGGTCCATCACCCGGCGCTTGGTCATTGCAACGCAGCGAGATTGCAAACCGACCGATGCACGTCGGACTTGATGACGCGTGCCACAAGCCGGCCGATCGGCCCGTTGAGCAGACCGCCGTGCAGATCGGCGGTCAAGTGAAAAGTCGAGCCCGGGTGCTCGTCGGTGACCGTCATCGTCACCACGATCCGAATTCCGCCGCGGCCGCGGCCCTGCAGTTCGATTGCCTTCGGCTCTTCGTACCGGGTGACTGTCCAGTGAATGACGTTGCGAAAACCCTTCACCTTGATGCACGACGACACCTGCGTGCCCTTTTCAATCGCGGAGGGCACCGGACTGCGCCAGCCGGCAAATATCGTCATCCAGTCACCGAACCGGTTGAGGTCGCACGCCAGCTTCCAGGCTGATTGCGGCGCCATATCGGACGAGGTCGAAACATCTACTCGTGCCATCTGGTATCTCTACCCGGATGCGACGACCCGGTAAACCGGTACTCAGCCGCCGGTCCAGCCGGTATCGAGGTGCTCGGCCACATTGATGACCTGGGCCGCTTGCGATTCCGGCGTGTCGATTTCGTCGGCGACGTACTGCGCGATGAAACGCCGGATCTCGCCGTCGACTCCGGCGATGATGCGCAACACCTCGCCACGGATGGACTTCGACGACACGTGGACGGTGATGTCCGAAGGCCGCGGTTTCTCCACCGCGACGATCACCAAGAGGGGTTCCGCGGCGCGCGCCGTGGCTCGTAGCGCGATGTCGCCGTCGACGTTGAACCGCTGCTTGTCCAGCCGTAGGTCGACGAGCAGGTCGATGGCGAGTGGGACGTGGATATCGAACGTGATGCTTTCGCCGATCTTGCGGGTGACCTGTGGGTCCTGAATGGCTACCTTCGCGCTGACCTTCGCGATCTTGCCCGGCCCCTGGCCGATGGGAGCCATCTCGAACTGGTTTCCGGCGATCGCGGCGAAGGCGGCACCGACCCGATCCTCGGTCACGGCCACCTCGAAGAAGCGCCGTCCGAAATCCTCGTAGCTCACGTAGTCGTAGCTCTGCATAAGTTGATACCGTCTCACGTCCGTTGCCGACACCGGGGCTGATCCGTTTGTGTCGGCCCGAACCGCTCGTGCCCGTGGTGTTGCGCGAATCCGCCTTGGGTAAACCCGTGCGGTGAGTATTCGATGCTTCCAGGCACCGCAATGAGGCTGCGCAGGAGTACCGTCGGCGGCCAAGGATTTCGGCGCCTTCGACGTGGTCGGGGCTTTTGCTATGTCTCAAATGTGGGGTCCCGGCAGGAACCCGTGCGCGATGCCGAGACGCTGGAGCGGATCGAGGCGCTGGTGATACCCCCGGCGTGGAAGAACGTGTGGATTTGCCCGTACCCCAACGGTCACATTCAGGCGGTCGGCACGGACGCAGCGGGTCGGCGTCAGTATCTCTATCACGAGCGATGGCAGACCGAACGGGCCGAGGAGAAATACGACCGGACCCTGAGCCTGGCCAAGCGCCTGCCGGACTGGAGGGCCGGGCTCCTGGCAGACCTGCGTGCGCGCGGATTACAGCGCGATCGGGTGCTCGCGGTGGCCCAGTACTTGATCGATCAGGGCTATTTCCGCGCCGGTGGCGAGGAGTACGCGCAGGAGAACGGCAGCTTCGGATTGGCCACTCTGCTGCGTGACCACGTTCGCTTGCGTCGCGACTGTGTGGAGTTCGACTATCCCGCCAAAAGCGGAGTGCGCCGGACGGTCTCGCTGGACGATCCACTGGTGGTGCGAGCTGTGCGATCGCTGTTGCGGGCCGAAACGCGGATCCCCCGGTTGCTGGTCTACCGCAAGTCAGATGGTTGGTGCGAGGTCCGCGCCGACGACCTCAACGCGCGGTTCCGCGAGCTTGTCGGTGAGGAGTACAGCGTTAAGGATTTGCGGACTTGGCACGGCACCGTGCTGGCCGCCGAGGAATTCGCGGGCGCGCGAGAGCCGACGTCGAAAACCGCTCGGCGGCGGGAGGAAGCGGCCGTGATGCGTGCGGTCGCCGAGGAATTGGGCAACACGCCGGCGGTGGCTCGAAGCTCCTATGTCGATCCTCGCGTCGTGTCGGCCTACGAACAGGGCATCACCATCGCCCCGGCACTGCGCCGGGCCAAACGTGAGCGTACGGCGTTGGGGCGGCGGAATTTGGTCGAGCGAGCCACTGCGCGAATGATCAGACGCGTCGACCGAACCTGATCGTCGATTCCGAAAGCGACTGTCAGACACCGCCTGCGGGGGCTCTTCGGCCTGGACGCACGAAGAATGCGCCGACCACCGCGATCGCGCCGATCACCGCCACCGGGATGGTCCACGACCGCCGACTGGAGAGCGCCGACTGACACTCGGCCACGAAATCGGTATGCGGGACAATCTGATTGAGGATCGGAACGTTTGCCACCGACTTGTTGTTCGCTTCGCGCGCGCTGGACAGATCGGATACCAGCGCGTTACCGCAGCCGATACTGCCACCGTTCGCGTCCGAGACCTTCACCGGCACCAACAAGCCGATGATGCCGATGACCAGGATCACCGCACCAGCCACCAGAACCAACCGCCGTACCGTCACAGCGTGCTCCTTTGCCCGTCGTCAATTGGGGTGAAGCTACCCATTTCGCGCGGTGTGAAAACCTGCGACGGCCGACGCGGCCGGGCGTCGCGGTTGTGAGAGAATTCCACGGTCGCACCGGCGCGATCCGGGCTGGGCGATTCCGGTTGCGTCGCGAACCGCAGCACAGAACAAGCCCGTGAAGTCTCCTAACCCGGCCGTAGCCTGCCAGGCCGACCAGAACCCGGAGGTGTTTTTCGGTCCATGTGCGCCCACAAAGTAGCTGAACCGCGCTCGTTTGCCTCGTCGACCGAGGCCATGCTGACCTGGGTCGGCGGCGGAGAGCGCCGCGAACTCGGCGAGCGTCACGAGCGGTCCGCGCATGCCCTCGTCGGGGTGGTCGTGATCCTCGATGCCGCGCTGGCTTGGTTGGTGACGACCCTGGCCATCGCGCAAGCGGCACACTGGCCGGTCTGGGGCGTACTGCCGTTGACCCTGGTACTGGGCCTGTTGGTCGGTGCGACGGCCCGTGCCATCGCCACCGGGTCGGCCGGCGGCCTACGCGCGATCGCCGGACGCGGCGCCGTGGCCGTAGCACTCGGGGTAGTCGTCGGCGAGTTCGCCGGGCTGGTGCTGTTCTCCGGCTCGATCGACCACCGCCTCGAGCAGCAAGCCGCCCGCGACGCCGACACGGCGCCTACGGTCGTGCAAGCGTCGGCCACCCTTCAGCAGACTCGCGCCGCGCGCAGCGCGCTCGACCAAGCCGTCGACACCGCCCGCGTCCATCGTGACGAGGCCCTGGTTGTCGCGCGCTGCGAATACCACCCAACGCCGGCCTGCCCGCAGACCCATATCACCGGAGTGCCCGGCGTCGGGCCGGAAACCCGGACGGCCAACGAGCTCCTCGCCGAGTCGCAGCAGGAACTGGACAACGCCGTCGCCGCTCGCGATCGCCGGGCCGCTGGGTTGGACTCCCAAATCAACACCGACCAGCAGGCTTTGGACCAGGCTCGCCGCAGCGCGATGTCGGACACCGACCGCGGCCTGGGCGCACGGTGGGTTGCCATGCAGGACATCACGTTGGCCAGTGGCGGCGCACTCCTGTTGCGGCTGTTGACAATCGGGTTTTTCGTGCTGCTCAGCCTGCTGCCGTTGATACTGAGGCTCTGGCGCGGTGAGACGAGTCATGATCGCCACGCCGCCGCCCGCGCCGAGCGCGAGCGTGTCGAGCTCGAGGCAGAGACGGCGATCGCTGTCAAGCGCGCCGAAGTGCGTGCGGCTGCCGAAACCATGTGGGCCGAACACCAACTCGCTCAAGCCCGCCTGGCCGTGGCGGCACAGACCGAGATCGACCGCGGGGCCAGCGGGCCCGCCGAATTGCCCGCTGCCGCAGAGGACGCCGAAGTTGTCGAGACGGAAAATGTGCCAGCGGTGGTCGAACCACGCCTGACGATCCCGGATGTCAGCAGGACGGCGGCGCGTTGGCTGCGTCCACTGGTGCCGACGTTTGTGGCCCGTGCAGTCGACGCGACAACCCAGCCGGTGCGTACGGCGCGCAAGGTGTTCCAGGAGGTGGAGGAGATCACCTTCGCGCTCAAGCGCACTCGCACGGTGACCATGCATGTCGAGGACAGCGGCGCGGAGGAAGCAGGCGATGCGTCCTCACCGCACCAGGCGGTCATCGATTGCGAGGACGCCGAAGACCTCTCATTGCCGCCGAGTGCGTGGCAGCCCGAGCGCGGCCTGACCGAACGAGATGACCCACGCCGATTACGTGCAGCTGATGCCACACGGCAATTGCCCCCGGCCGAATGACTCCCACCAAATACGCCGCATAAGTTATTGCCACGCAATATCGTTCAATATGCGCAAGGCCAAAAATAAGGAGCCAGTTAACCTTTCGCACGTCAAATAGTGAGCCTGAAAACCCTTATCTACCAGGTCTTTTACCGGCATTTGTTGCGAGGCTCATTGTGTCCCATGCAAAGTGATGGCTGCCACAAATTTTGGTTGCCTACTGATCTTGTTGTTAGTGTCCCGGCCCGTGTTTGTTTTAGCAACGCTGATGACCTTGGTTCAGCAGGTCTCAGGCACGCCGTATGTCACCGGTGGCGATTCTCCGGCCGGCACGGACTGCTCGGGGCTCGCGTCCTGGATCTCGAATGCGGCAACTGATAGACCAGTTTTCGGAAGTAGGTTCAACACCGGAAATGAAGAATCGGCGCTATTGGCGCGGGGCTTCCAATATGGAACCGCGCCCGGCGCGTTGGTGATCGGTTGGAACGGTGGCCACACCGCAGTGACCCTGCCCGATGGGACTCCGGTCTCCAGCGGTGAAGGCGGTGGCGTGAAAATCGGTGGCGGCGGCGCATATCAGCCGCAGTTCACCCATCACATGTACTTGCCGGTGGAACCCGAGCCGGCAGACGCGGCCCCGCCGCCACCGCCAGGAGCAGTTCTGGTGGACGCCGTGGCCCCTGAGCCGCTCGCTCCCGAGCTGCCGCCCCCGCCGCCCGCGCCCGAGCCTGCTCCGGTCGAGCCGGTGGCAGACGAATTGCCTCCCCCGCCGCCTGAGCCGGCGCCGCCCGCTGGCGACCCGGCTGAGGGCATCTAGGCGTTCACGCCAAGAAGCGCTGGCAGTACCCGCTGAAGCGCGCCCGCAGGTCGTCCTCGTCGAGCCCGAACATCTCGGCCGATGTCGCGATCTGGCCCAGCCGCCCGCGCTGGTGACCCGCCAGGTATTCGGCCATCGCCGCGCGCGCCGCGTCGGGCAGCGGCTCGCCCGCAAGGTTGTAGACCCGTTCGGCGACGCCAGACTCGTCGGCCATGAAGTCGTCGAACCGGACGTCGATGGAGCGCTCCGGCGGGATCACGCCCCGGTCGCGCACCAGCGCGGCCAGCATCAGCTGCAGCCGGTCGACCCACGAGGCGGCGATCTCGGCCACCGGCACCGGGGAGCGGTGCATCCGTGCGCTGTAGGCGATCATCGCGATCATCGACAGCGCGACCGGCACCGGATCGCGGTGGGTGCATACCACGATCACCCCGGGGAAGACGGCGTCGAGCACCGGTAGCTGCTCGAGGTGCTGGGGCGACTTGAGCAGCCAACGCCGCCCGCCGCGCAGAAACTGCAGCGCCTTCAACTGGACGGCCAGGTGCCGATACGACGGGCTCTGGTCGTGTGCCACGTAGTAGTCGCGCCAGCGCGGCACATGCGCGAGGGTCTCGAACAGCATCGAGGAGAAGTCGTTGGCCAGCAGCTGGATCTCCTCGTGGACGTGGTCGGTGGTCATCTCGTGCATGAGCCGGAAGTGCGGCATCGTCGCATTCATGAACTCGACGGCCGCATTCATCCGGGTCCGGCGCGGATCGGGCTCGATGCCGGCCTCGACGGGCAGCGGAAAGGGTTCGACGCTTTCCCAATAAGGAAGGGTGCGGAACGTCGGCGCCGCGGCAAGCAGGTTGTGCAGGTGTGTGGTGCCGGTGCGCGGCAAGCCCGCGATTACGACCGGAGGCGCCAGCTCGATGTCGTGGATTTCAGGGTGGCGCGCCAGCAGGTCGTTGAGCAGTAGCCGGTTCTTGAGCCATTGCAGCAGCTGCGTGTGGAAGTTGACGATTCCCGGGCCATGCATCCCGTCCACCTCGCGCAGCGCCGCCAGGTAAACGTCCAGACGCCCCCGGTAGTCGTCGGGCCCGAAATCGGTAAGTCCCGTTTCGGCGATGGCCTTGGCGTGCAATGCCTCGGCGTCCAGCGGGCAGTCCTGCGCCATCGCCGCCATCAACTCGCGGATCGGTTCGACTTCGGCACTGAAGCGTGGCTCATCGAGATCGTCCAGATGCACCAGGGCTGCGGCGTCGGTCACGCCGACTTATGTTACTTTGAGTTCCGTAATGACGACAGAAATTGGCCGACCCCGCGACAAGCGGATCGACGGCGCGGTCCTGCGGGCCACCGTCGAACTGCTCGCCGAGACCGGCTATGCGGACCTCTCGGTCGACGCGATCGCCCGGCGTGCCGGCACCAGCAAACCGGCGATCTACCGACGCTGGCCGGGCAAGGCGCACCTGGTGCACGAGGCGGTGTTCCCGATCGGCGACGCGACCGCGCTGCCCGACACCGGGTCGCTGGCCGGCGACGTGCGTGAGATGGTCCGTCGCACGGTGGCCGTGCTGACCACCCCGGCCGCCCGGGCCGCGCTGCCAGGCCTGGTCGGTGAGATGGCCGCCGACCTCACGCTGCACTCCGCGCTGCTGGAGCGCTTCGGCGACATCCTGTCGCGCGGGCTGTCGCAGCGGCTGCGCGACGCGGTAGCGCGGGGCGAAGTGCGGCCCGATGTCACCGCCGCCGAGGTGGTCGAGGCCGTCGCCGGCACAACGTTTCTGGCGCTGCTCACCCGTGGCGACGCACTCGACGACACCTGGGTGGATCGCACCGCCGCCCTCATCACGAGAGGAATCGAAGCATGACGCACCAGTCGACGGCGGCCTGGCATGAGCTGCTGGAGACCCTGCGCGGGCTGGATCGATCTTTCCTGGAAGGCGAGCGCGCCGTCACCGACGCACAGCACGTCGCCGACGGCTACCGGATGCTCGCGACCACTCTCGGCGTGGCCTTCGACACTTACCTCTTCGCTGACCCCAGCAGGCCCATCTTTGTCGAAGTCAATACGCCCTTCCGGCGTGACCGGCGCTGGGGAGGCGACAACACCGACGCCTACTACTGCATCTGCCCGGTCGACCCGCGGCGGCGCTATCGCATCAGCGGCAACCGGGGCGACAGTGTCTACTTCTCGCTGACCGCCTACAACGAGCCTTCGCCCGGCGCATGGTCGGACCGGATCGTGGCGATCCTGCGCGACGACGACGTCGACTTCGACGCGGCCGGCAACTTCTCGTTCGAGCTCGGGCCGACGCCCGACGCGGCCGTGCTGATGACCCGCGACTATCAGGCCGACCCGTTAACCGGTCGCCCGGTCACCTGGCGCATCGAGGCGCTCGACGAGCCCGAGCCGATCCGGCGCGGGGACGCCCCAACCGCCGCGGCCCTACAGGCCAGCGCCGCCTGGCTGCGCACCATGTTCTCGATCATTCCGCTGGCCGTCGGAGCGCGCGTCGACGACGCGCACGCGCTCGGCCACGAGATCGCGCATGCCGCCAATCAATTCGCCGACCCGTATCAGGTGCCGGACGCCAACTTCGGCTGGTCGGCGCGGGATGCCTGCTATTCCTACGGCAGCTTTGTGCTCGCCGAGGACGAGGCCCTCGTCATCACCCACAGGCCACCGCCGTGCCGGTTCTGGAACCTGGTGGTGTGGAACCAATTCATGGCCACCCACGGCGTCACCGACGCGCGCAGCTCGGTCAACGGCCACAGCGCGGTGCTCAACGCGGACGGCTCGGTGACCATCGTTGTCTCGCGCGGCATGACCGCGCACCCCAACTCCTTGACCACACTTGACTATCCGCGGGGCAACCTCGCCTTCCGGTGGTTTCTTGCCGACGAGGTCCCGGCCCGACCGGAGGTGCGGCTGGTCAAGGTATCTGAGGTCCCGACGAGCGTGGCCAGCACCTCGGCTTGAATCACCTTGGGCCAAGGGCCCACTGGGCCCACATTTCAATCGAATCCGCGTAACGGCCCCACGGATGGGCATAGATTGGGTCACCAGATGACCACTCCTTTCGACCGTGTCTCCCATCTGGACCTGATGGCCCGGCTGAAGTCCGCATTCACCGATCTCCCGGACGCGCCGACTCCGGATCTGATCGACCACGAGCGCTTCCTCGCATACATGAAGACCCCCCACGACGTCGGTGGCGAGCCGGATGCGCCCATAAAATTCGAGAACAAGCAGTATGAGATGTGGGAGCACAACACCTATGTCTTGTGTGAGGTGCTGGGGTGGCGCGGGATCTGGGTGTCGGAGGAGCGGCGCCGCATTCAGAACGTCGACATCGGCCGTACCAACTACTTGGGGCTTCCCTACTACGGCCGCTGGCTTTTGGCTGCCGCCCGGATCCTCGTGGACAAGCATCACATCACCCTCGGTGAGCTGACCGATCGCTTGGCTGAGGTCAAGCAACGCTATGAGGGCGGCCTGCAGGGAAAGACCCTCGACGCCAGCCCGAAGTGTGCGGGCGACGGCTCTCAGGTCACACGCAACCTTCACCACACCCACGCGGTCGGCACCGGCGACCCACAGGTGTTTTCCGGCCGAGCGGGCGACCCGAAGTTTCGAGTCGGTGACAAAGTGCGCGTGCGGGAGCTGCCGGCACTGTTCTATACACGCACGCAGGAGTACATCCGGGGCGTCAGCGGCGAGATCGCCGCGGTCACCTACGAAAGCCTTGCGGCCGAGGACGAGGCGTGGGACCGCCAGGACCAGAAGCCGGAATGGTTTTACATCGTCCGGTTCAACCTGGCTGAGCTGTGGCATGGCTATACCGGGACCGCGAGCGACAGCCTGCAGACTGAGCTTCCCGAACGCTGGCTTGCGGCGGTGATCCCGTGACCGGACACGAGCATGACCATGAGCGCACCGCCGCGCCGATGGTCGACGAAATCACCGACTTCGAAGTCCTCGAGATCGCCATCCGTGAACTCTGCATCGAGAAGGGTCTGTTCACCGCGGAGGAGCATCGCCGCTTCACCGAGTTCGCCGAGCAGATCGGCCCGACGCCGGCCGCACATCTGGTGGCCCGCGCGTGGCTCGATCCCGAGTTCAAGAAGCTCGCCCTTGCCGACGGGATCGCCGCGAGTCGGGAAGTGGGTGTCGATTGGTTGCAGCCCACCGGTTTTGGCACACCGAGCGACTTCACGGCGCTGCATGTGCTCGAAGACACGCCGACTCTTCATCACGTGATCGTGTGCACGTTGTGCTCCTGCTACCCGCGACCGATCCTGGGTAACTCACCCGAGTGGTACCGCACACCCAACTATCGCCGTCGCATTGTGCGCTGGCCTCGCCAAGTTCTTGCCGAGTTCGGGCTCTACCTGCCCGAAGACGTCGCGATCCGCGTGGAGGATTCCAACCAGAAGCACCGCTTCATAGTCCTGCCGGTGCGCCCGGAAGGAACGGAGGACTGGGATGAGGACCAGCTGGCAGAAATCGTCACGCGCGATTGTCTGATCGGGGTCGCGTTGCCGAAGGTCGGCGTGACCTCCAATGCGATCACCGACACCCGTCCGGCCATCCACCCGGCAAGCCAACACTGACCATCCTGACGGACCGCATGAATACTCCAGCAGAGTCACGACCGACCGGGATCACCGACATCGCGCCGTTGCGACGGATCGTTCAACGCAACCAGGTGTGGACGCGCATGGCCGCGAAGTACGGGGTGGACAATCCGGTGCCACCGTGGAAGTCAAGCCTCGACGGCATGTGCGACGCTCTCGATCACTCCGCCTGCGGGACAACGGTGCTCGGATGTGCTCAGCGACGTCGCGAGGAGGACCGGCTTTCCGCGACGGTCTACGCCGAGGTGCCCTACCCGGAAAACCAGCTCGTCTCCCTCGCGCACTCCCTTGTCGTCGGCGGTGTCATTGACGAAACGGAACTCCAGAAACGGATCGCCAGTGTCCGAGCGAGGCTGGAGACCTGACCGCTCCCGCCGTGTCGCCCGGGTGCGTCGCGCCCAAGGGACTTATGCTCAACTTTGTGCGAAAAATCTCTGTTTGGAGCAGCGCTCGCATGGGAACCTCCTGCGGCATGATTGCACGTCACGTCATTCGCCTGCTGGGTCCCGCGGTACTCGCAGCGTGGGGCCTGAGCGTTTCCACCGGTTCTGTCCCTGCCCTTCCCTCCGCCACCGCCGCGTCATGTCCCGGCAGCCAGGTGGTGTTCGCCCGCGGCACCGGTGACCCGCCCGGTGTCGGCCCGGTCGGACAGGCCTTCGTCGACGCCCTGACGGCGCGCGTCGGTCACCCGCTGGACGTGTATGCGGTCAACTACCCCGCCACCGAGCAGTGGGAGACCGGCCTCGACGGTATTCGGGACGCCGGCGCTCATGTCCTCGACATGGCCAACACCTGCCCCCAGACCAAGATGGTGCTCGGCGGCTACTCCCAGGGCGCGGCCGTGATGGGCTTCGTCACCTCGGCGGCAGTACCGGACGGGATCGACCCCGCGACCGTGCCCAAGCCGCTCTCCCCTGATGTGGCCAACCACGTCGCGGCCGTCGTGCTCTTCGGAATGCCGAATGTGCGGGCCATGAACTTCCTCGGTCAGCCGCCGGTCGTCATCGGCCCGGCCTATCAGTCGAAGACCATCAAGGTCTGCGCGCCAGAGGACCCGATCTGCTCTGACGGGATGAATTTCTCCGCGCACGACGCGTACGCGGCGAACGGCGACATCATCAGCCAGGGTGCGGATTTCGCCGCTGCCCGGCTGCAAGGAATGCCTACCCCGCCGGTGTCAGCGGCATCTGGCGGTCAAGGGTTCGGCAGCTGACGCTTGCCGGCACGACTACTTGACCGCTAGCTCGAGGCATTCGAGGCGACGCACCAAGAGGCTCGGCAGCCAATCTCCGATGTCGGCTGCTTCGATCACCGATGTTCGATCAAGCAGCAGGCGCAAGACGATGCGGGCCTCGAGGCGCGCGAGCGCGGCGCCGACGCAGAAATGCGCTCCTTTGCCGAATGCGATGTGTCCCTTGCCCTCGGCGCGGTCGAGCCGGAATTCGTCGGGGGCTTCGAAGTGGGCTGGATCCCGGTTGGCGGCCCCCCATAACAGGAGCAGGTGCGATCCGGCCGGCAGCGCCGTGCCGCACAACGCTGTGTCGGCGACGACGTGCCGGTAATGTCCGCGGAACGGCGGTTCGTAGCGGAGCGTCTCTTCGATCAATGCGCCCAGCAGCTCAGGGTTTTCGCGCACCTGGTCCTGAATATCTCGGCGGGTCGCCAGAATCCAGGCCGCGCTGCCGAGCAACGACGCGGTGGATTCCCCGCCCGCGGCGAACAGTGTGATCATGATTCCGAGGGCCACGGTGGTGTCCAGCTCGCCCGATGCGCAGGCGGTCGCAAGCTCGCCGAGCAAGTTGTCCTGCGGATCGAGGGCGGCCCGCCGGAAATGATCGGTGATGTAGCCGCCGAGCTCCATCACCGACACCCCCGCCGCGGCCAAGTCGTCGGCGGAGACCAGCCCTTCGAGGAGCTGGGTCCCCGCGTACCCCCACTTCACGAGCTGGTCGACGTCCTCGTGGGGCACGCCGATCAGGCGAGCCACCACCATCATGGGCAGCCGGTTGGCCATGGCGCCCATCCACTCCATGCGCCCGTCATGCAGGCCTTCGGTCCACAACCGTTCGGCAGTCGCGGCCACGAACGCCTCCAGGGCGCGGATCTTCTTGGCCGCCAACTGAGGTACCAGCAGCCTTCGGTGAGCGGCGTGCACCGGGTCATCGGCGACGGCCAGCGCGTGGGACGGATCGCCGAGCGGGGCCATGTTGAACGCGGTGACGGTGCCATCGGACTGGTACACCATGGTGGCGGTCAGGTTCGACGAGAATTCCTCGACGCGGGCGATGACGTCGATGATCGCATCCCAGCTGCACACCGCATAGAACTCCGAATCACCGATCCGGCGAACCGGCCCGGCGGCGCGCATCCTCTCGTAGAGCGGGTACGGATCTTGCAGGGATTCGGCGGCGAATAACTCGATCGGATCGTCAATGACGGCCATTTGTCCAGGCTGATCGGCTATTCGTGGCGCCGTCAACGTTCTGCGCGAAGTTGAAAAACCGCCGTGAAGGCGCGCGACCGTCGCTCGTCTCACCGACCGGGCAGACCTGCAGCGGCGAAGAGATAAACGGTTACATCTGTCTCAAATTGAGAATAAACTCGACCAATGCCTCGGAGCGACTGGCTTGTCGGCGGCGACCGCCGCGACATCGCCACCGAACGGATCTACGACGCGGCCACCGAACTGATCATGCGCGAGGGCGCAGATGCCTTCGACATCGACACGCTGGCCACCCGCGTGCACTGCTCACGCGCCACCATTTATCGCCATGCCGGAGGCAAGGCCGAGATCCGCGACGCGGTCCTCGCCCGCAGCGGTGCCCGGATCATCGAAACGGTGCGTCATACCGTCGAGGATCTCCGCGGACCGGAGCGGGTCGTCACCGCAATCACCGTGGCACTCAAGCTCATCCGATCCGACCCACTGAGCGAGCTGATGTTCAACTCGATCCGGGCCAACGAAATGGCCTGGCTCACCGGGTCTCCGCTGTTGGCCGGCTTCGCCACCGACCTCACCGGACTCAACGAGCGTGACCCGCAGGCCGCACTTTGGGTGGTCCGGGTCGTGCTGTCGCTGTTGTACTGGCCCGTCGGCGATGCCCGCACCGAACGCCAGATCGTGCATCGGTTCGTGGCACCGGCATTCGCCGACCAGACCTGATAGTTTGTCCGCTCGTAGCCAGGGATGGAGGACACCCATGACGATCCGTGTCGCCCACGTCGGTACCGGAAACGTCGGTCGTCTGGCGTTGACCGAGCTGGTCACCAATCCGCAATTCGAGCTGACCGGGCTGTGCGTGTCGGCCACCGAGAAAGTCGGCAAGGACGCCGGAACGCTCGCCGGGGTCGACGTGTCGACCGGCGTCAGCGCCGTCAACGACCTCGACGCGGTGCTCGCCACCGGACCGGAATGCGTCGTGTACTGCGCGATGGGCGATACCCGCCTGCCCGACGCGATGGAAGACGTCAGGCGCATCCTGGCCGCCGGCATCAACGTGGTGGGGTCTTCGCCGGGTCTGCTCCAATACCCGTGGGGTGTGATGCCCGACAAGTACATCGCCCGCATCGAAGATGCTGCCCGGCAAGGCAACTCGAGCATCTTCATAAGCGGCGTCGACCCGGGATTCATCAACGACCTCATCCCGTTCGCGCTCGCGAGCACCTGCCAGCGCATCGAGCAGGTGCGCTGCATGGAGATCGCCGACTACGCCACCTACGACGGCTCCGAGGTCATGTACTACATGGGATTCGGCAGGCCCCTCGACGAGAAGCCGATGCTGCTGCAGCCTGGTGTGCTCAGCATCGCCTGGGGGACGGCGATCCGTCAGCTGGCGGCTGGCCTGGGCATCGAGGTCGACGAGGTCACCGAGTCGTATCAGCGTGAGCCGGCGCCGGAGGACTTCGACATCGCGGTAGGGCACGTTCGGCAAGGCACAATGGCCGCTCTGCAGTTCGAGATCCGCGGCATGGTCGACGGCCACCCGGCGATCGTCGTCGAACACATCACCCGGTTACGGCAAGACCTGCGACCGGACTGGCCGCAGCCCGCCCAACCCGGCGGCTCGTATCGGGTCGAGATCGTCGGCGAGCCGTCCTACGCCGTGGACATCTGCCCGAGCAGCCGCAAGGGCGACCACAATCACGCCGCGATCGTCGCCGCGGCCGGCCGGATCGTCAACGCGATCCCCGCGGTGATCGCGGCGGCGCCCGGAATCAGGACGACGCTGGATTTGCCGCTGATTACCGGGAAGGGCGTCTACGCACGCGAGGAGATCGCGGCGATCTAGCCGTCACAACAGGTCGGTGATCGTCTTGAGGCCGGCCTCGTAGAGCACGCCGGGCAGCATCCCGCCGTCCATCTCGATGGTCGTGCCGTTGACGAAGTCGGCGCCGCCGCCGGCCAGAAACACGCAGATGCGGCCCACCTCGGCAGGCTCGCCACCGCGGCGCAGCGGCACGTCCGCGAAGTAGTTCTCCCCCGTCGGATCGTCTTTGGGCAACACGAATGAGCGAAAATTCTCGGTGATGGTCGGGCCAAGCGCGATGCAGTTCACCCGGACCCGCGGACCCCATTCCTCGGCCAGCGATCGGGTGAGGTGGTTAAGGCCCGACTTCGCGGCTCCATAGGAGACCAGCGTCGGCGAGCCCGCGGGATGTCCGGCGCCACTGGAGATGTTGATGATGCAGCCCATGCCGTCCTGGCGCTGCATCTGTCGATACACCCGGATCGCGAACCACAGCGGGCTGATCAAGTTCATCTGAATGGCGAACGCGTGAAACAGCACGGTGCGTTCGAAGCCGTCGTCGCTCGCCGGCGAACCCTGTAGCTTTTGCACCAACTCGGGAACATCTTCGGCGTGCGGCGTGGGAACCGTGCCGCCGGCGTTGTTGACCAGGATGTCGATCCGCCCATAGGTCTCGACCACCTCGGTCACCAGCGCATCGATCTGGTGATAGTCACCTTGATCGCACACCAACTGTGCGGAGCGCTGCGCCCACCCCGGCTCCTGGTCGACACCGGGGATGGCGTCGAGTGGCCGACGCGAACATCCGACGACGACGGCGCCGGCACGAAGCAGTTCGTGTGCGATCCCCACCCCGACGCCGCGGCTGGTGCCGGTGACGACGGCGACTTTGCCGTCGAGTACGCCCACGGCTAGTGCTTGAAGCGCCCGGCGAACCCGCGCAGCGGCAGGTCGGCACTGGTCAGCAGACCGGGAGGGGCGGCGACGACCGCCGGAATGGCGTTCAGGGCGGGCATGCCGGTGACGGTCATCCCGATCGAGGCGAACGAGTCGGGGTTGGACAGATCGGTGCCCGGTTTCGGGAAGATCATGTGCTTGTTGTAGATATTCGGATCACCCTTGATCTGAGTGATGTAGCAGCCCTTGATATCCCAATTCGGATCGGTGTGCGGCGTCATCTGCCATTCGAGGTGAGTCTCGACCCTGGGCACGCCGTCGACCATGCCCTGGTATTTGATGTAGTTCCCGCCGAGTGATCCCTTGGGCAGCCGGTACCAACCCAGGTCGATGTCTTTGGTGCACACTCCCAATTCATAGCTGAACGTCACCTCGTCGAGCTCGAGGTCGAAGCAGTCGGCCATCATCAGCACGCTGTCGGCGAACACGCGGGTGTACTTCTCGAGCTTCGCCGGGATCTCGGGGTCGTCGGCGGGCAGACCGTAGCCGACCTCGATCCAGGTGTCGCGGGAGTGATGGCATGACACGTCAACGGATTCGATCGTGGTGATGTTCTCGATCTCGGCGACATCGGCCGAACACACGATCCCGAGGATCTGATTCAACCCCGGATTCATGCCGGTGCCATAGAACGTCGCCCCGCCCCGCTCGCACGCCTCCTGCAGTATCTGTGTGGTGGGCCGACCGGAGGGGTGAGGGTGGTTGGTGTCACGGTGCCAGCCGGTGATCCAGTCCGCTGTGGTCACGATATTGATCCCGGCCTCAAGGACTTTCACGTACAAGCCCTCGTCGGGAAAGACCCCGTGGAAAGTCAGCACATCAGGCTTGGCGGCGATGATGTCATCCACCGAGCCGGTGGCGGTGACACCGATGGGCGCCAGCCCGGCCAGTTCGCCGGCGTCACGGCCGATCTTATCCGCTGTGTAGCAATGCAATCCGACCAGTTCCAGGCCGGGGTGGCTGCCGAGGCGTTTGATCATCTCGGTCCCCACGTTTCCGCTGGCTACCTGGAAAACACGGATCGGGGTCATGCGGTAACGCCTTTCTGCAGCTCGTCTTCGGGATAAAACTGGGTGGCCCACTTGCGAATTGCGGTGAAGCCCTGGTTTTCGGCGGACGTCAACGCCGGCGGATCCGAATAACGCTGATGTGACCAGATGTGAACATCGGCCAGAAACTGGTCGATCACGTCTTGGGCGAATGCCCGCGCCCTGTCCTGCGCCTTCGGCGAATCGTCGCCCGGGTTTCGGCCGATGTAGACCATGAACCTCACATCCGAGGTGCGGTCATCGACCGGCGTGATCGCGGAGATGGTCCGGTTGTCCACCATGCCCCAGCTTTTCGTCACGGCCACGCCCAGGCCGCCGTTGATCGCTTCGACCCCGCTTCGGACGTCCTCGATCGACTGGCCTTCCTCGCCTTCGAAGGTGATGGTGAAGTCGACGTAGGACACTGGCTCGGCGAAATCGTGTCTGGTGAACACCGGCACGATGGGGGTGTTGTGCACAAATTTGAAATGCGCGAAGTCGACGCCGTTTTCGAGGACGTACTGCGGATGCAGCTCGAGACCGGCACGGTACATCGTGACCTGCGGGTAGTAATCGTCCGCGCTGCGGCCGTCATCGAAGCTTGCGAACACGTCGGGGACGTCGAAGAACGGGTCGCGGCCCTCGACGTCGTGCCAGATGTATGCGGACTCGTTGCGCTCCACGACCGGATAGGTGTGAATGCGCCGGCCGCGGTTGGGGCGATCCTGATACGGGATACAGACGTTACGGCCCTCGTGACTCCACTGCCAGCCATGGAACGGGCACTGGATGACGTCGCCTTCGACATGACCGCCATAGCCGAGGTGAGCACCGAGGTGTTCGCAGTAGGCGTCCATCACCGTGAGCCGCCCGGATTCGCCGCGCCAAGCGACCATCTCGCGGCCGAAATACGTCATTCGATGGACCTCGCCCGCGTCGATCTCGCTAGACCACGCGACTTGGAACCATCCGGTCGGCTTCATCGACAACGGCGGCTTCGCCATCGCTGCTTCCCCTCGCTACGGACGTTTCATAGTAGTTTCACAGTACCCTCTGTGAAACTAGCGCAGCGGGGTGCGTGGATCAACCGGAGCGCGAATGCTCGAGGTAGGCGACGATCGCGTTGGTCAGTCCACGTCGCGCCTCATCGAGATCGGAGTAGGTGCCCAGCTGCTTTTCTGAGGTGATGCCCCGCATCGCTCCCGGAATGAAGGCGGCGACTTCCCGCACCCGGTCCGGGTCGACGTCCAGGTCCTCGAACGCTTTTTGGCAGGCCTTCACCCAGCTGTGCAGCCATGATCTGAGTTCGGCGGCCGTGCGCGGATACAGCCGATCGAGCTCGGCGGGATCGTGCGGAAGTGCCCTGCGCAGGTTCTCGATCGCCAAGGAGTCTCTGGCCGTCAACCCCTCGTAGAGGGTGTCGATGATGACGGCGACACGCTGCTGAAGCGGGGCGTTGGCGACGGTGTTCGACGGCAACTCGCCGCGGCGCTCGGCGGTGCGGTGCAGCACGGCGGCCCAAAGCCCGTCGATGTCGCCGAACTGGTATTTGACCGCTCCCCAGGTCGCTCCGCTCGCCTTGGCGATGCGGTTGGCTGAAGCCGCTCCGGGATCGCCGGAGGCCAGCGACATCAGCGCGGCCTCCAAGATGCTTTCCCGGGTCGCCAGACCGCGCCGATTGGCCCGCCTACTGATGCCCGCGTCGGCCATTCCCCGGATGGTAGCCGCCGGCTAACCCGCCATGGCGCGGTGGGCTCAGTAGCCAGTGAAAGTCACTTGGCCGCGGGGTATTTCGCGTTGCGATTGCATTAATAGTGGTCCGGCCCGGAAACCACCGGGCCGGACCATCCTTCAGGAACGAATCTATTGGTGTTGCTGTTCGCGCTTTTCGGCGGCAGCTGCGCCGCCGCGCGCGGACTCGGCCTGGGCTTCCTTCTTGGCCGCGTCACGCTCGGCGTCGGCCTTGTCCTGTTGGGCCCGGCCCTCCCGGACTAGGTCATCGCGACCAGCGACGGTTCCGCCAACCTCTTTGGCCTTGCCCTTGACGCCCTCGACGGTGCCCTTCACGGCTTCTTTCGGTCCGCTCTTCTGATCCCCCATGGATCGATCCTCCCTTTCGTGGACTGCGGCTTGCGCCGCCCGTAGCCGACGCTCCCTACCGGCTTCCCAGGCTGGCGGCGGGTCAAACGGCCCGCCCCGGGTTCACGGGGGCGTGCTCGCCGAATTGATGCCGCTGAAGAGGCATAACGGTCGGGAATGCGGGTATCAGGAGAGCTGTGGGAACTGCCAATGCGTCCCTGTCGTGCCTGGTTGTCCTCGTCGCCAGTGCCAGCGGCGGTCTCGGTCGCATTAAGAGGTGTCCGGCTTAGGAAGGATTGGAATGTCCAAGCAAGATGTCGCCGATTACCTGCTGGAACGGTTGCGGACGTGGGGTGTGCAGCACGTTTTCGCGTTTCCCGGCGACGGGATCAACGGAATCCTCGCCGCGTGGGGCCGCGCCGACAACCAGCCCGTGTTCATCCAGTCGCGCCACGAGGAGATGAGCGCGTTCGAAGCCGTGGGGTACGCCAAGTTCACCGACCGCGTCGGAGTGTGCATGGCCACGTCGGGCCCCGGCGCGATCCATCTGCTCAACGGCCTCTACGACGCCAAGCTCGACCACGTGCCGGTGGTGGCCATCGTGGGTCAGACCAATCGCAGCGCCATGGGCGGGTCCTACCAGCAAGAGGTCGACCTTATGAGTCTGTTCAAGGACGTTGCCAGCGAATACGTCCAAATGGTCACCGTCCCAGAGCAATTGCCCAATGTGCTGGACCGGGCGATCCGGGTGGCGTTGAGCGAGCGCGCACCGACGGCGTTGATCATCCCCGCCGACGTGCAGGAGCTGCCGTATTCGCCACCCACCCACGAGTTCAAGATGGTGCCGTCCAGCCTGGGCATCGAGTGGCCGGCAGTATCCCCGGACGACCAGGCCATTGCCCGCGCCGCCGAGGTGCTCAACGAGGGCAAGCGGGTGGCCATGCTGGTAGGTGCCGGCGCTCGCAACGCCCGCGAGGAACTTGTCGAGGTCGCCGATTTGCTCGGCGCGGGAGCAGCCAAGGCGCTGTTGGGCAAGGACGTGCTGTCCGACGAATTGCCTTGGGTCACTGGGTCTATCGGGTTGCTGGGCACGCGGCCCAGCTACGAGCTGATGAATGATTGCGACACGCTGCTGACGGTGGGTTCCAGCTTCCCTTACACGCAGTTCATGCCCGAGTTCGGGAAGTGCCGCGCGGTGCAGATCGACATCGACGGGCGGTTCATCGGCATGCGCTACCCCTACGAGATCAACGTGGTCGCCGACGCTAAGGCCGCGCTGCGGGCACTGATTCCTCATCTGCGACGCAAAGAGGACCGGTCATGGCGTGAGGGCATCGAGAAAAACGTGGCTCGGTGGTGGGAAACCATGGAGATGGAAGCGCACGTCAGCACCGACCCGATCAACCCGCTGCGACTGTTCTCCGAGCTGTCCCCGCAGTTGCCCGACAACGCCATTGTCACTGCCGATTCCGGCTCGGCGGCCAACTGGTACGCACGCAACCTTCGGTTCCGGGGCGACATGCGCGGTTCGCTGTCGGGCAACCTCGCGACGATGGGGCCCGGTGTCCCATATGCCATCGGCGCCAAATTCGGCAACCCGAAGCGACCGGTCATAGCGTTCGCCGGTGACGGCGCCATGCAGATGAACGGCATGGCCGAGCTCATCACGATCCACCGGTACTGGCGGGATTGGGAGGATCCGCGCCTGATTGTGGCGATTCTGCACAACAACGACCTGAACCAGGTCACTTGGGAAATGCGTGCCATGGCGGGTGCACCGAAATTCGTGGAATCTCAAACACTTCCCGACGTCGACTATGCCTCGTTTGCAGCCAGCCTGGGCCTGAATGCGTTGGCCGTCAAGGATTCCGAGGAACTCGGGGACGCCTGGCGCGACGCCTTGTCAGCCGACCGTCCCAGTGTGCTGGACGTCTACACCGACCCCGACATGCCGCCGATCCCCCCGCACGCCACCTGGGAGCAGTTCAAGTCCGCAACGGCCGCCGTGCTCGCCGGAGACGAGGACCGGGCCGGGTTCGTCAAGAAGGGCATCAAGACCAAAGCCCAAGAGTTCCTGCCGCACAAGAAGAGCTGACTTGTTACCGTTTTCCGGTTGCCTCGACGTGCTCGTGACCACGAGCATGTCCAAGGCTTCGCCGGAAAGGAGCTCGGATGCGGATTTCTGTGACGGTGATCGCCGGAGTGGCTGCGGCGACGATGCTGGCTGGCGCATCGGTGGTCGGTTGCAGCAGCAATTCGAAGCCACCGACCGCTTCGTCGAAATCGAGCACGTCGCCGCGGACCCAACCGGACGACTACACCGGGCTGTTGATCAAGGCGAGTGACATCAAGGCACCCGAACCCTTCACAGCCAGCCCGCCGGTGAAGAACCCGAACGGCCAACTGGGAGCGGCGACGACGTTCAGCGACGATGACCGCACCCATGTGATTGTTGACACCATTCACATCTTGCTGGACCCGGCCGCTGCTGCGAACGCCCTGGATTCGGCCAAGGCGGCGCAGAGCGAATCGCTGCGCGGAAAGCCCGTACCCATCGACATCGGGGCCAGCGGAACGACCATCTCGGGAACATCGCCGGACGGCTCCAAGGGGGTGACGGTGTTGCTGTTCACCGAGGGCAAGGCGTTCACGACGCTGGAATTCGACGGCCCCAACTACGCACTGGCGCCCCCCGAGTTCGTCACCGACGTCGGCCGCAAACAAGACGCGGCCATCAAGAAGGGGCTCGCTCACTGACCGGCGCTCAGCCGCCGACCATGGCGAGCCCGCCGTCCACGGGGATCAATTGCCCGGTGATGAATCCGGCCCCCTCGCCGGCGAGGAATACCAGCACCGGCCCCAGGTCGGCGCCGGGGTCGCCGAGCTTGCCGCCGAGCGGGATCGACAATTTCATCTGCTGATCGATGAATGCCGCGGCATCCGGGCCCAAGAACTCCCGGAACCGATCGGCGCCTGCGGTTTGGACAGCCGGCGCCAGCGCATTGACCGTGATCTTTTCCGCGCCCCAGGCCTTGGCCGCCGACCGGGTCCAGGCTTGCACGGCGCCCTTTGTGGCGGCGTACACCGCGGCGATGGGGCTGCCCATCACCGCCTCGGCGGATCCGAAATTGATGATCCGTCCACCCCTGCCGCGCATCGCCGCATGCGCGGCCTGGTTGGTCAGGATCGTTCCTTTGATGTTGGTTTCCATCAAGAAAGTGATTTCGTCGCCGGTGATCTGCCCGGGCACTCCCCCCTGCCACAAGCCCGCGGCGTGGACAAGGACATCGAGGCCGCCGAGGGCCTGCAACGCGCCGCGGAAGGCGGCGTCGACCGCCTCGGCATCACGGACATCGCAGCGCAGCCACGTCACGTCGGAAACGTCATCGGCGGGCGGGGTTCGATGGTACGTGGCGGCGACGTTTGCTCCCGCGGCGTGCAGCACCCGGACCGCGGCGGCGCCGATGCCGGTGGCGCCGCCGGTGATCAGAATGCGTCGACCACGTAGCGATAGATCCGATGCCGTCATGCCCGCGAAGTCTATTCACGGCCGGAGGCCGGGGCCGCGATCCACTCCGGTACGCAGCTTCACCGAGGCCGAATACGCGTACGTTCGGAACCGAAGCACCGGGTCGTCGGAGGGTTCGATGCCGTCGGTCACCCGCATGGGGTCGAACACGACGATGTCGTCACCGCGCTCGCGCTCGGTGTCCAGGCCGGTGATGTCGAGCGTCCCGACGGTGACGGTGTCGGTGCTTTGCCAACGCGCCGACGGGTCGATGGTCGAGTCCTTCGGCCCGGCGAGCTGGACGCGGAAGGAGAACTGAACCGGCCCGGAGGCCAGGCGGGTGTTCAGCTCGTCGGTGAGAAAGTCAGGATCCCTGCCTTTGGCGGCCGGTGCCGACAGATACTCCTCGCCCGCTGCCGGGATCAGGTGGTAGCGAACGAATCTCGCGTTGCCGTCGGCGCTGAGCCAGCGGAATGCGTGCAACCCGTGGTACTCCGTGGCGGCGTAGCTTGCCGGGACCCTGCTGGCGTCGCGCAGTACGGGCAAAGCCCCGAGCAGCCGAGGATGGGTGACGAAGTATCTGGCCAGACGCAGCGGCGTCGTCGGGCTGGGCCGCATCGCCTTGAGCAGATCGACGAATCCGTCCGGTGTGCTCGAAATGAACAGCCGCGCCGTCTGCGCGGACAAATCAGTGGTCGACCCGTCGGGCAGGGTGAATTTCACCGCCATCCCTCGCACCCCCGGCAAGCCGTCACGCTGCTCCGGATTACCGGATCCGTTGGAGAAGCGAATCAGCGCCGGGATCGCGGAGCCGTCGAGATGCTTTGCCCGGGAAAGCTTCGCCGCCTCGGGGGTGGCGGTGAACGTGCCGCCGTAGAGGGTGCCCTTCGCGTGCAGCGCCCGATAACCGGGCCGCGCCCCACCGGTGCCTCGGATCGCGTCGATGGCGTCGTCGGGAGTGACCGTGTCGCCCATCAGAATGCCTCCGGATCTCGTTGTATTTCGGCCGGCACGGGATGCTGGTACAAGCGTGCAGCGTTCTTCCACGTGATCTTGCCGATCACGTCCGGCGGCAAGTCGCCGATTTGCTCATGGATCGCTTGTTGGGTGTGCGGCCAGGTGGAGTCGCAATGCGGGTAGTCGGATTCCAACATGATGTTGTCCACGCCGATTCGCTCATACTGCACGAACGACGACTTGTCCTCGACTGCGCAGAACCAAAAGTTCCTGGTGAAAACCTCTGCGGGAGTCAAGCTTTCACCCAGCGCCTGCCAGGTGCCGTACATGGCGTGGTAGCTGAGCATGTGGTCGAGTCTGTCCAACAGGCCCGCGACCCAGCCGATTCCACCTTCGGACAGGCAGATTTTCAGATCAGGGAACCGGCTGGGCAGCCCGGAGTACAACCAGTCAACCGCCGCCGAAATGGCGTAGGCGAAGAACAGCACGCCCTGAACATCCGGTGGCGCGTCGTCGGTGGTGGATGGCGACGAGCCGGACGATCCGATGTGTAGGTTCACCACGGTGCCGGTCTCGGCGCACGCCGCAATCATCGGATCCCAGTGACCCGAGTGAATGCTCGGCAATCCGAGCATCGCCGGGTTCTCGCTGAAGCTGACGGCGTGAAATCCACGCTCGGCGTTCTGATAGATCATCTTTGCGCCGAGGTCGGGATCCAGCAGCCAGGGGAGTTGGCACGGAATGATGCGGTCGGGGTATGACCCGGCCCAAACCTCGAAGTGCCAGTCGTTCCATGCGCACACTGCGGCCAGCGCCAAGTCGCGATCCGGGGTCATCTGTTGCAGCCGCTGGCCGGCGAACCCCGGCAGGAAAGACGGGAAGTTGAGCGAGGCGTATATGCCGTTGAGATCCATGTCCTTGATCCGCTCATGGATATCCCATGCACCCCTGCGCATCTCGTCGAATCTCACCGGGTCGAAGCCATACTCCGACACCGGCCGGCCGACGACGGCGTTGAACCCGACGTTGGGTAACTCCTGGCCGTCATAGACCCATGTCTGTCCGCCGTCATCGGTGTCGACGACCTTGGGGGCGCGGTCGGCGAACTTGCGTGGCAGGCGTCCCGCGAAGGTATCCGGAGGTTCCACGATGTGATCGTCGACGGAAATCACCGTGTAGCGCCGTTCGGCGCGGGGCGGGTCGGGCAGAAATGTGACCGAACGATCCGCGCCGGTCTTGGCGGTCGTGAAGTTCGGGTTGGCGGCCAGCTCGTCGATCGATTTCATGCTCGGCAATCTGCTTTCAGTGTGCATCCATGGCGGAAATCCGGGCCGAATTGCGCCCTGAGCGCACGCTCGTGGTCAATTGAGCACATCGGGGTCGGCCTTGATGGTCATCCGTGCGGCCCCCGCCCAGTACACGTCGGCGGCCCGTTCGATCAGCGATCGCTGCATGCCGGCCATGTCCGACCAATCCATCGTGACGGGTTCCTTGCCGGTCAGCATGACGTCGTAGGCCAGCTTGCAGACCCGTTCGATCGATGCGGCTCGGTAGACGGCCTCGGCCAGGTTGCGACCGGTTGCGATGACACCGTGGTTGGCCAGGATGGTCAGGTTGGCGCCCCCGATGTGGGTCGCGAGATCCGCTGCGCGGGCGGCGCTGTCGATTTCGCCGTCGTAGCGCTCGACCAGGCACAAATCATCTAAGAACAGCGAACCGGTCTGATGCACCAATTCGGGCAGCCTGCCCAGCGCGGCGAGCACGCACGCGTAGTAGGGGTGGTTGTGAATGACGATCCGGGCATCCTCGCGGATGCGGTGCAATTCGGTGTGAATGTGTATCGCGGGAGTGACGTCCCACCGTCCACGCACCACCCGCGCATCGGCATCAACCACGCAGATATCCGATGCGGTGAGTTCGGCCCACCACAGACCCCACGGGTTGACCAGCATCTCGGTTTGCCCGTCGAGCTGCCAGGTGATGTGTCCGGCCATGTTCTCGGCGAACCCGATGGCGGCCAGATGGCGGAAGGCCACGGCCAGGGCCTGCTCGTTGGACAGCTCGACGCCGATCGGCGGCATCACCGACGGGGCCCAGACTTCCAGACCACCCGGCCGTGCGTCAGGAGAGTTCATGATCGACCTCCATCCTGGCTCGAATATCTTCGCGGAGCCGGCCTTTGGCAATCTTTCCGCCGGATGATCGGGGCAGTTCGTCCACCACGATGAGGCGTTCGGGCAGCAGCTCCTGGGAAACTCCCAAGGCCGATAGATACTCGGTGAGCTCGGGCAGGTCGATGGTGTGGGAATCGGCGAGTTCGGTATAGAGGCAGACCTTTTCACCGAACACCGGGTCGGGCATCGCGACGGCCGCCGCTACCGCGATCGCGGGGTGAGCCGTGGCGGCGTCCTCGACTTGCGCTGCGCTGATGTTTTTGCCGCCGCGCAGGATGAAATCGGAAGTTCGGCCGGTGACGGTGAGATAGCCGTCCGCGTCGATCTCGCAGATGTCGCCCATACGCATCCAGCCGTCGGGGGTGAACAGCTTGTCGTGGTCGGTTCCGCCGAGATAGCCGAGGCTGGTCGCCGGACCTCTGCATGCGGGCTGGCCCCGGCCCGTCGCGGTGACGTCGCGATCGCCGTCGAACAGGCGGACCGACATTTCGGGGACAATCCGGCCTCCGGTGTGCAGCCGTCGTGACTGCGAATCGTCGACGGTGGTCCCACTGAGCAGCCCGGTCTCGTTCGAGCCGTAGAACTGCAGAATCTTCGCCCCGGCGAGTTCCTCGAACTCGACGGCGGGACGATACGGCAGCGTCTCGCCTCCGGCGAACACGACTCGCAACGAGCTCAGGTCGTAGTCCCGGCTCGCGTTGTCGGCCATCAGCATTGTCAATTGTGTACTGACACAGCACAACACGGTGACCTTGTGTCGGGCGATCGCCTCGCATGCCGCGCTCGGCGTGAACCGCTCGACGATCACCGCGGTGGCCCCCAGGTAGATGGGGGTGGTGTGGCTGGTCCAGATCCCGAAGCCGAATGGGGTGGGTATGACGGGCAGGAATATGTCGTCGGCGGACAGGAGGCCGTTGGCCACCGCCTTCTGATGGAAGTAGTACCAACGGTTCTGCGTGTGCACGACGCACTTCGGCAGTCCGGTGGTTCCAGAAGTGGAGTTGATGAGGAAGACGTCGTCGGCGCCGACCTGCGACCCGCGGGTTGGAGTCCTGGGCGCGGCGTCGGTGTTCAGGCGGGGCACGCCGCCGTCGCGGTCCAAGACCAGGGAGGCGGCAAACACAGCTGCGGCGGCGGTGCTGCGCTGCCGATCGCTGATCAGCAGAATCGGCTGCGAACTGCGCAGAATTTGCGCGACCTCGCGGGTGCCGGCGCGTGCACCGATGCCCACGACGACCGCCCCGCAGCGTTCGATTGCGACGAACATCGCGTGGATGGCAGCGGAGTCGCCGTGCCATACCGCAACCCGGTCTCCGCGCGCCACCCCTAAGCCGGCCAGTTGTTGCGCCAGACCGGTTGCCACAGCGTCGAATTCACGCCAGCTCAGCGCCCGCCCCGGGTGGTCGATATACGCGGCCCGGTCCGGCGAGCGTTCGGCATTGCGGGATACCGCGTCGGACAGCGTCGAATCCGACCACCACCCGGCCGCGCGGTAGCGGGCCGCATCCTCGTCGGTGAATGCCGGCGAGCCCACGGTGTCCAGCCTAAGGATTTCGCGCGCCAGCGGGTCGAAACCGAGCTCGGTCGTCGATGATCGTCACCGGGATGCCGTTGAGCGCTCCGTTTCCGGACGGCTCGTCGATAAAGGTCGGCGGGGAGAGCGCGTTGGTGTTGGCACCCGGTGAGCTGTTGGCCACCGACATGCGCGTACCCGGCTTGCCATGTCCCCATCCGTGCGGCATCGAGACCACGCCGGGTTTGATCGCGTCGGTGACCTCGACGGGGACCTTGATCTCGCCGGCTTCCGACTTCACCGTGACGATGTCGTCGTCGGCGATGCCCCAGCGGGCCGCGTCGACGGGGTGGATCAGCAGTGTGCAGCGGTCCTTGCCCTTCATCAGCGCAGGGACGTTGTGCATCCATGAGTTGTTGGAGCGCAGGTGTCTGCGGCTGACCAGGACCAGCGGATCGGCCGGGCGCTCGATGCGGGCGGCCAGCCGCTGCAAGTCGTCGAGCAGGTATGGCGGGGCGAGCCTGATTTTCTTGTCCGGCGTGCCGAGAATGTCTGGCAGTTGCGGGACCATCGGCCCGAAGTCGATGCCGTTCGGATGGGCCTTGAGCATGTCCAACGTGAGCCCACCCGGGTTCTGGCCGTAGCGGTCCCCGAACGGTCCGGTACGCAAGGTGAGATCCAGGATTCGCTCCGGGCCGCCCTGGTCATACAGCTTGCGGATCTCCGCGCCGTCGACTCCCTGGGTGAATGCCAGGTAGTCGAAAAAGCCATCGTCGATCGCCCCGACGTCGACGTCCTCGGCCGGCGTGCCGGTGCACAAGCCGGTCAGCCGGATCAGGATTTCCCACTCGTGCGGGCGATCGCCCGGGTCGAACACCGGCGCCGAGTAGTTCGCGAAGCTGCGGATCGCGAATTGCAGCACGAGGTCGTCGTGGTGGGGCTGTTCGAGCGGCGACAGCCCGGGCAGGATCACGTCGGCGTGACGTGTTGTCTCGTTGAGCCAAAGGTCAACTGAGATCATCGCTTCCAGCATCGGCAGAACTTCGTCGAGCTTGTCGCCACCGGGCGTGGACAACACCGGGTTGCCCGCGACCGTGATCAGTGCCTTGAGCTGTCCGTCGCCCGGCGTGGCGATCTCTTCGGCCATACAGGACACCGGCGCCTGGCCGAGGACCTCCTTGGCGCCGCGCACCCGGGTGCGCCAACGACCGAATTCGGGGGCGCCGCCCTCCAGCCCGGGCAGCGGCTGCGTGGTGATGGACCAGGCCGCCGGGCGTGGGAACATCGCGCCGCCGGGCGTATCGAAATGGCCGGCCAAGATGTTGATGACGTCGACCATCCAGCTGGCCAGGCTGCCGAATTCCTGGTTGCACAAGCCGATTCGGCCGTACACCACGGACTTTTCGGTTCCTGCCAGCTCGCGGGCCAGCCGTTGGATGCGGTCCTCGTCGATGCCGGTGACGGCGCTGACGCGGCTCGGCGGCCAGGCCGCGACGACTCTGCGCATGGTGTCGACACCGTCGACGTGCGGTCCGGGGTTGACCAGGTTCTCGTCAAAGAGCGTGTGCGCGACCGCTAGGAGCAGCGCTGCGTCGGTGCCCGGGACGATCGGCAGCCACTCGTCGGCGTGGGCCGCGGTGAGGGTACGCACCGGGTCGATCACGATCACCTTGCCCCGCTTGCGAATTGCGTCGATAAGCCCCATCACATTGGGTGCGGCCAGCAGTGAGCCCTGCGAGGCGGCGGGATTGGCGCCCATGATCACCAGTAGGTCCGTGCGTTCGATGTCGGGCACCGGAAAGGACCACCAGCCGCCGTACATCAGGTGCGACGACAGGTTCTTCGGCCATTGGTCGATCGTCCCCGGCGAATAGGTGACGGGCATCCCCGACATACCGAGCAGCACACCCGAGTAGCGGGCCAACGAAAACGAGTGCGCCAGCGGGTTACCGGTGTAGGCGGTGACCGCGGCGATCCCGTACTTTTCGATCACCGGCGTGAGCAACTCGGTGCAGCGGCGAAAAGCGGCGTCCCAGCTGACTTCCCGCCAGCGCCCGTCGACCTTGATCAGTGGGCGGCGGATGCGGTCCGGGTCATCGTGCAGCGCGGCCAGCGACACACCCTTCGGGCACAGGTGTCCGCGACTCCACACGTCGTCGCGGTTGCCGCGGATGCTGGTGACCCGGCCGTTTTCCACCTGGATCTGCAATCCGCACATGGCTTCGCACAGCGGACAGGTGCGCAGATGCGTGCCGTCTTGGCCGGTCGTCATCCGCTCACTCTATTCCGCTACTCGCAGTATCGGAAGTGGGCACAGGTCTCAGAATGCGCGCAGTAGCGCGGCGCGAGCCCTGACGTGCAGCCTTTCGAGCTTGGATTCGCGCAACTGATTCATGCGCTCAAGCATTTCGTCGCCTAGCTCGTCGAGCATTTCCCGGCTCAACTCCACTGGCGCCGGACATAGATCGCGTTCTTCCTCGGTGGCATGCGCGTCTAATACAGAGACGAACGAATGCCATTCCCGCTCGTAGTTCGGTGCAGACGGCGGTGTGCGAAGAACCACCGCAAGTTGCTCCCAGACTTGGCGATGCTCGGCATGGGCGATCGCTACCAGTTCGCCCGCCGCCTCAACGGCCGGATAGAACAAGTCGTCCTCGATGCGCATGTGGATGTCCAACTCCATCAACAGCTCATTGAGCACGTCCTGACGATCGTCGGAGGCGGCTGGCATCGCCGTGATCGTCTCGCAGAGATGACGCAAAACCTTGTGGTGCTCGAACAGCACGTCATAGGCATTCATTTGGCGACCGCTTTCACCGCGGGCGAGTTCTTGCCGCGCACTTCTACCACCCCGTCGCGGATGCGGGTCGGGTAGGACGGCAGCGCCGCGGTTGCCGGCCCGCGCAACACCTCGCCGGACGGGCACGCGAAACGGGAACCATGCCATGGACACACAAGTCGGCCATCGTCGATCCAGCCATCGCACATCGGCGCCCCCAGGTGCGGGCAATGCTCGCCGACCGCCAGCACCTGACCGTCGTTTTGGCAGATGACCACACCAACGCCGTCTACTTCGACCCGTTGCGGTCGCCCATTGAGGGCCGTCACCGGCAGTACCGGTGTCCAGCGATCGACTGTCAACACAGCACCCGAGCGATCCACACCAACGCCGGACCCGTACACCAGAGCGCCGCCCAAATAGCCACTGGCAAGGGTGATCCCGTAGCCGAATGCACTGGCGGCTATTCCCCGGACATGCCGGCCGCGACGGCGATCCCGCCATGACGACAGATAGAGCGCAGTGGCGACCAAATTCGCGACACCATGTACCAAGCCGATTCGCCGGGATTCCTGATGGGTGTGCTGCCAATCCGTCACGCCGCTAGCCAGCGCCCCCAAACTTCCGATGATGCCCACCGTCAACGCAGTGCGCGAGGCGCCGCGAAACGCTTCGGCCCTGCCTGGCAAGGCGCTGGCCGCGTCCAACGCCAAACTGGTGGCCACCGCGCCAGTCGGCAACGACGTCAACGCCGGATGCAACGGATGACCAAGCCATGTGCCATGCATTGCATTGGCGACCCGTTCCCGATTGCGACCAAACAACGCGAACGCAAACGTCAAGGCGTGCTCCAGGCGATAAGTTGGTCGATCCAGCCACGTCTGGCGCCCCAGAGTGGCTACCACCTGTGACTGCATTCGGCGGAGCCATTTCTCGTCATTCGGCAGTTCGGCCACAGCACTCTCCTTATTCGGAACCGCCGACCCTCGTCGGCGACAGTGCACACATCCGACCCCCGCGGCCGCCGACCGATGGTTCTGAATCGGCGCGCGTCCCCAATGGATGGCTCCCTGATTTGCGGGGTGCCATGTTCGTGGCACGATTTCGCGGCGAGGTCGGTTCAATAGGTCCATGGACGAGGCACGACAGCCAGGCCCGTTACTGGCAGACCGAATAGCAGTGGTGACCGGCGGTGGTGGCGGTATCGGCGCGGCAACCGCGCGGCTGTTCGCCCAACACGGCGCCCAGGTGGTCATCGCCGATATCGACGCCGAGCTGGCCCGACGCACCGCCGACGAGATCACGACGGTGGGTGGGTCGGCGCACACGGTCGTCACCGATGTCCGCGACGAGGGCCAGGTCGCCGGCTTGGCACGGACGGTGCTGGATCGCTACGGGCGGGTCGATGTGCTGGTGAACAACGTGGGCCACTGGCTGCGCCACCCGGGCGACTTCGTCGAGACCGACCCGCAGCTGTGGGACGAGCTCTACCGGATCAACCTGCACCACGTATTCCTCGTCACCCACGCATTCCTGCCGGCGATGATCGACCGACACGCCGGCGCGATCGTCAACGTCTCGTCGGTCGAAGGTTTGCGCGGCTACCCGGAGGATCCGGTCTACGCCGCCTTCAAAGCGGCCGTGATCCACTTCACGCGAAGCCTGGCCGTCCAAGTCGGCCGAGATGGTGTGCGAGTCAACGCGATCGGTCCCGATGTCACCGAGTCGCTACAGGTGCCTTACTCGCATTGGCTGTCGGCCGAAGAGCAGATGCAGTGGCCGCAGTGGGTTCCGGTCGGGCGGATGGGGGTTCCGGAAGACCAGGCCCGGGTGATCCTGTTCCTGGCCTCGGACCTCTCGGCGTTCGTCACGGGCCACACCATCCCGACTGACGGGGGGACCGGTGCAGCGGGCGGTTGGTTCCGCTCGTCGCGCCGAACCGACCGGGAATGGACGAATCGGCCCGTCGCGCCATAACCGCTAGGCGCCGTCTGCGTTTCGGTCGCGGCCGACGCGGGAATGACCCGAGCATGGACCTGGTGGTGCTCGATCGGTGAGACTTCCACTGCCGCGGCTTCCCGCAATGTCCCGCCAGCTGGGGTTTCCGCAGGTAGCGCCTGTGCGCAATCTCCCGCCTTGCCGGACCGTCGAGTTACCCGGCCGGGGCAAGACCTACGTGGCTGATTCGGGGCCCGTCACCGATGCGCCGACCTTTCTGCTACTGCACTCGGTGGCGTGCACCGGGCTGATGACGTGGTATCCGGCACTCGAGATGATGCGTGGCTATGGACGGGTCATCGTTTTCGACCAGCGCTGGCACGGCCACGGCATCCACTCGCCAGGATTTGCGCTTGAAGCGTGTGCGGACGATGTCGCCGCCTTGGCCGACGCACTTGGCGTAAGCAGGTTCGTCGCCGTCGGCTATTCGATGGGATCGCTGGTGGCCCAACTTGTTTGGCGCCGTCATCGCCAGCTTGTCGATGGGCTCGTGCTGTGCGCCGGTGCGGCGACATTTGCGCGCGCGAGACTCGAGCAAGTGGCGATGAGGCTGTTCGCCGCGGCAATCGAGGGCCTCAGCCCTCGCCCCGGATTACCCACTGTTCCGCCGACGGCGGTCGGTACTCGTGTTCGCTACGACCGGGAATGGCTGTGGGACCAGTTCAGAAGCACCAGTCCGGTGGCGGTGGCCGGCGCGGTCGCGGAGTGCGCCAAATTCGATTCGAGGTCGTGGATATCCGAGGTTGACGTGCCCACATCGGTGGTGATCACGTTGCGCGACTGGGTCATTAGTGCAGAGCGTCAGCAACGCTTGGCCGGTCGCATACCCCATGCCCATGTCGTTGCCGTGGACGCCGGTCATGCCAGCTGTACCCTGCAAGCCGACCGGTTCGTGCCTGCCCTGGAAGAGGCGGTCGATGCGGTCTGCCAGCTCATCTCGCCTCCACCGACATGACGGCGTCGTCTACTGCCGCATCTCGAAGACGAATTCGTGGTTGCAGATGCGAATCCGATCGCCATCGGTCAGCGCGACGCTGCCACGGATTCGCTCACCTTCTACGTACACGCCGTTCGACGAGCGCAGGTCGGTGATCACGAAACTCATGCCCGTATCGCTGACCACGGCGTGGTGGCGGCTGACCTCGACCTCGTCGAGAACGATGTCGTTATCGGCAAGCCGACCGATCCGGGTGGCCGCCACGGTCAACGGATAGCTTTGCCCCGTTACCGCACGTAGGCGCGCGGCGGCCGGCAAGGCCGACACCGCGGTACGCCTATTGAGGATGCTGACCGTGTCCTCGGCGGTAAGACGCGCGGCCCGTTTGATGTCCAGCTCCTCTTGGCGCAGGATCCGCTCGTGCAGAGCCCGGACGTTTGGGCCGGGGTCGATGCCCAGGTCCTCGGCGAGCGTCGCCTTGAGACGACGGTAGGCGTCGAGCGCATCGGATTGCCGTCCGGCCACATAGTAGGCCGTCATCAATTGGCCCCACAATGGTTCGCGATAGGGGTGTTCGGTCGTCAGCGCCTCGAGCTCACCGATCACGGCATCGCCACGCCCACAGGCGATTTCGACTTCCGCCCGCGCTGCATGTGCAGTCACCTTGTCCTCGGCGAGCGCCGCGGCAAACGCTTCGACGAACCGGAAGTCGCGCAGGTCTTCCAGGACAGGTCCACGCCACTGCGCCAGCGCGGCCGACAGGTGCCGGCTGGCCTGATCAAATTGGCCGATCGCCGCCGCGCGCATGCCGGCGGTTTTCTCGGCGACGAATCGACCGATGTCACAGTTGATGTCGGGCGCACTCAGCCGGTAGCCCGGCGGGGTTGCGGCCAGCAGGGCGCGGCCATCGACGCCGCTGCTGTTGAGCAGCTTGCGCAGGTTGGACACATATGAGTGCAGGCTGGCGCGTGCCTCCGGCGGGGGCCATTCCTCCCAGGCCGCGTCGATCAGCGCGTCACTACCCACGGCTTGATTGCGGTTGATCACGAGCATGGCCAGCACCGCCCGCTGCTTCGGAGTGCCCAAGGGCACCGGGCGGCCGCCGACCGTCATCTGCAACGGGCCCAGCACGCCGAAATCAAGTCCGGTCGAACTCACGACGTCATTGTCCGCTACGGACAGGCAGCCTTCGCGTCCGATAGCTGAAATGACGTGGCCGTCACGCAACGGGTCGGGCGTCGAGCGAGTCGGAAGCGGCGTCCTCGTGGTCCTCGCAGACGCCAGTCCGCAGCAGCGACTGAACGCGGTCTTGGTCGTAGACGGCTGGATGAGTCGAGTCGATGAACCGTTCGACGACTTCCACGAAACGATCTGGGTGGTCGCTGAAAGGAATGTGCCCGGATTTTTCGAAAATCTCCAGACGCGAGCCCGGCAGCGCCGCGTGGGCCATCCGAGCATGGCTTACCGGGATGATGAGGTCTTCATCTCCCCAAATAAGTTGCACCGGAACGGATTGGACGAGATAGCTGCGATCCAGCATGGTGACGAACTGGCCACGCCCGTCGACGACCGACCGCAGAGTGCGTGCGAACGCCGACAATGCGCGGGGTTCCTGGAAGCCCTCGAGCAGGCTCACGACGTCGGAGGCGTCGCGCCCCAACTTGGTGGAACCCAACACCGTTTCCACAGCGCGGCCAAAGAATCGGATCGCGGGCATCACGCCCGGCACGCGCAGCACGCCCAGTGCCTCGCTGCCCATCGGCATCGCCGCCAACCGCAACGCGAAGCTCACGTCCTTGGAGACGCCGCCGGTGCTAACCAGCACAAGGCGCTCGACCAGTTGCGGAAACTGATAGGCGAATTGCATTGCGACTCCGCCGCCAAACGAATGACCGACGACGGTGACACGCTCGATACCGAGGACGGCGAGCAGGTCGCGCATGCCATTCGCGAAGGCGGCCAGCGAGTAGTCGGCGCGTGGTTTGTCGGACTCGCCGTGGCCCAGCAGATCGGGTGCGATGACTGTGAACCGTTGCGCAAGTTTGGCGTGCACGGGCTCCCATGCGGTGGAGTTGTCGCCCACGCCGTGGATCAGCAGGAGCGCGGGGCCGGACCCGGCGACCCGGAAGGCACGGCGGTATCCGTGGATCGTGCGGTATTGCAGTGACGGAGGGACGACATCCCGTACCGGCCGGAGGTGGGAATGGTTGCGCATCGTGTTCTCGCTTCCCTTGGGTGGTTTTTACGCCCCTCTGTGGGCGTTCGAGGGAAGTCTCTCGGGGTGCGCTTGATAAATCCTTGGAAAGCAGGATCGTCGCGACGCGGGCGCATAAAGCCCGCGTTTGCGCTGGTCAGAAGCGTGTGATCAGTTCAAGACGCCGGGATCCCGGCGCAACTCGCGACGGACCATCGCCTCGAACAACCCGGTGAACGGGTGGGTGTTGAAGAAGTCACCGTAGGTGCGGGCCGCGTCGCGGTTCATCGGTACCCCGCCTCCGGCGGCCGCGATGTGCCAGGCCTGGCGGCAGCGCCACTCGAATGCCATCGCCCGCAGATAGGCCTGCGGGATGTCAGCGCCGAGCACGACGACGCCGTGGTTGGCGAGTAGACCCACATTGCTGTCCCCGATCGCGGCGGCGACCGCGCGAGCGTTGCCGGCGTCGTCGACGGATCCCCAGTATTCGTCGTACACAGCTACCCCACCGTGGTAGAGCGCACCGGTCTGGTCGTATATGTCCGGGGCGCGGCCCAGGTCGGCCCACACCGTTCCCCACTGCGAATGGTTGTGGATCGCCACGCCGATATCGTCACGGGCGCGGTGTAATTCGACATGCAGCGTGATGGCCGGAGTGATCGTCCACCGCCCGCCGATCTCGTTGCCGTCGGAGTCCATCGACATGATGTCGCTGGCGGTTACCTCGTCCCAGGTCAACCCGAAGGGGTTAACCAGAAAGGTTCCGTCAGGTTGCTTGTTTGTGATGTGGCCGGCGAGGTGGTCGTTGTACCCCTCGGCGAAAAGACAGCGACACAGCAGCGCCAGTTCCTGTGCGGGGCTGAGGTCCGGCAGCGCAGGGGCGATGGGTTTGGTGACGGTCATGGCCCGCATCGGTGTCGGGCGGTTGGTTTCGGTGCTTGTCATGCTGCGCTCCTCAGTCGGCGAGGATCTGTCGGAGGCGATCGCCGTAGAAGGCTAGGGCGTTGTCTGCCAAGACTTTTCGCTCTAGCACTTCGCCGAGCCCCCGCTCCTTGACGCTTTTGACGGCTCCGGGATAGACGGCGTCGTGATGCGGGTAGTCGGAGGCGAACATCACGTTGTCGGCCCACCCTTGCTCGAGCGTCGACGTCAGGCCCGGCTCCTCGATCTCGAAGGTGAGCCATGAGCGGGTGTTGACGCTGCCGCTGGGGTCACCTCCGCGGTAGTCGCCGGGGGCCAACTCGTAATGCTCCTCGATGCGGTCGGCCCACGTCGGAGCCCACCCGCAACCGGCTTCCAGAAATCCCAGCCGTAGCCTCGGGAATCGTTGGAAGAGCCCGGCCAAGGTGACGTTGACCATCGCGGTCATCTGCTCGAATACATGGCTGACGATGTGGCAGCCGGCATAGCTGGACATGCGGTCAAGGCCGACGGTGTCGATGCCCGACAGATAGGCCTCGTGGAAGGACACCGGGACGTCGAGCTGCTGGGCCTTGTCCCACAACACGTCGAAGTCGGAATGCTCCACGGTGCGGCCGCCGATCCGGTTGGGCCGCATCACCCCGCCGACGAAACCATGGCCCGTGACGGCTCGCTCGAGTTCGGCCGCCGCCAGGCGCGGGTCCTGTTGCGGCAGCAGCGCCACCCCGATCAGACGCTTGGCGTCGGCGGCACAGTAGCGGGCCAGCCAGTCGTTGTAGGCCGCGCAGAGGGCGGCCGCAATGTCGGGATGTTCGAGCAAGCCGAACATCAGCCCGACGCTCGGATACAGCACCGCGGCGTCGATCCCCTCGTCGTCGAGGACTTTAAGCCGCAGCTTGGGGTCGCGGCCTCCCTCGCGTCGCACGCCTCCGGCGGATACGTGGTTCTGCATGCCGCCGGGGAAGGGATACTTCGAGCGCCAGAGCTTGCCCTCGATGCGGTAGGTGACGAAGCCGCCCGCTTCGGCGATGAACTGCATGGAACTGTCCCGCATCGCCGATGGGATGGCATCGACCAGTTCGGAGAGCGTCTCCTCCACATGCCCATCGGCGTCAATTACCAGCGTCATGGGACCCCCTTCACGAGGTGGCCAGACATAAATCCTTAAATTACTAAAATAGAAATAATTCGGAGGCGCCGTCAAGCAGTGCACCTGGTTAATCCAGAGCGACCCGGTCCCCGACGCGGATGGTGCCTTCCTTCAGCACCTCGAGGTACACCCCGGCACACGGCACCATTCCGGATCCCGCTGTCTCCAAGCGGTTTTCGGCGATCAGCGTGCGAAGCGCATGCGGGGCCCGTGGCAGGGTGCCGTGTTCGAGCGTGGGCACCGCGCACCGCGACGTGGATTTGAGCACGCGCAGCCGCGTCGCACCCACAGCGAGTTCGCCGCCCACCCAGTCGTTTTCCGCGTAGGGCGGGTATCCGGGTGGTGTGGCGATTATCAGGTTCGGCCGATAACGCAGCACCTCCGTGCCGATCCGCTCGACGGTGGCCGTGGTGATCGCATGCAGCGGAGCGAGGTCGGTGAACGAGTCGCCCGGCGTCGCGCCGGCGATCTCGACGATGCGCGCCTCGACCTCGGCGTCCTCCCCCAGCTCGAGCACCTTCTCGGGGTCGGGCCGTTCCAAAGTCGCTCCCTGCGGCCGGTGGCCGACAAGTTGGACGGACCGCCCCAACAACCGGGAGAGCAGTTCATCGATATCGGGGTCGTCGGCGGCCACGCACGTGTCGTCGGGCAGCTGAATGCGCACCCGGCCGTTGTCCCCGCTGGCTTTGAACTGCAAGAGCCGGCGCCACAATCGGGGCTGCTTGGCACTGGCGACCCGCCCCGTCGCCGCGTCGACCAACGCCAGCCGCCGGTCTCCGTCGGCGCCGCACTCGTCGACGAACAGTTCCGGCACAGTTTCGCCGAGCATGGACTTCACCGGGTAGCGGCACAGGCTGTGCACCTGCATCTGCACGTGGCCCTCGGGATGGCGGCCGTGCGTTGTCACGGGCCTAAGTATGCGCGGTTGTGGGATCGCGCGATCGGTCAGCCGTGCGGCGATTCGGAGATCTTGCTGTCTGGTTTGCCGACCGTTTGGCAGTAGGCCAACGCCGACATGCGCGTTGCCGAGACTTCCAGATTGTTGGGTTCAGCGCCGTTCTTGTCTTTGAGCATCTTGCTGACTTCTTCGTTCTGCTTCTTCTCGTCTTGCGTGATGAAGTCCTTGCACTTTGTGTCGCCACCGGTGTTGATGATCTGTGAGGCGGAGCATCCGCTGAACATCAGCGCGGCGATCGCGAGCGCCGCAGGTGCAATTCGCTTCATCGTTGGCCTTCCTGGTCGGAGTAGTAGGTACCTGTACACCGCAACGTCACACCTCAAACACGGGCAGGCCCGAACGGCGGCGGCGCCGGGCGCAGCATCAGATGTAATAGGTTTCGTGCCCGGTCGGGTATCCGCCGCCGTCGGTGGCGATGTGCACGTGGTCATAGTGGTTGGCGGTTTCGGAGCCGAGGTTGGCCGTCCAACTCGGCGCCCCGACGCCTGGATAGAACGCCTGCCTCCAGATCACGTGGATCACTCCCCATCGCTTGGCATTTGCCAGTGCCATCCCCGCGATCTGGTTGCCCAGCTCGATGCCCTCGGGGCTGTGATAGTTCGGGATCATCACGTCGATGGCCAACCCGTTGGGATGCCATTGCAAAGCATCCTGGCGAAATCCGCCGATCGTAGTGATCTCGGGAAACAGCACGCTGATTGCGCGGGCCGCCCGGATGGTATGGACCTGCAGCCCCCCTTCGGGTGCGACGCCGGGGGGTAACGCGAACTGGAATTGCTGGGCAGCCGTCGGCGCGCTTGCTGCAAGCAATTCCGCCTCCGCGGCAGTGGCGACGCGCGGCGCCTTGGCCGCCACGGGTTTCTGGGTTGTGGGAGTGGGCGCCGGTGGCTTGACGCAGCACCGATGCTCTGTGCTTTGGGCGTGCACCATACCGACCGAGATGGCGACCGCAGCCACGAGCACCAACCAGCGGCCTCGACCGTTGGCTAGCAGGCGTTTCCCCACGGACAGCACCTTACTGTTTGTGTCCGGTGTGGTTTGGCAATTTGCGCAGGGTGTTTGGTTCTCCGCTGCAGCGCTGAGGAGCCCGACGTTCTCCGAGCCTCGGCGAGCGCTATCGGCTCAGGACGTCGTGCGAACAGCCTTTTTGCAGGTTAGGATTGTCTGCGTTGTACCCCGATTCGGCGGGACGCCGGTGTCCGGGATTGGGTCTAAGCCTGGCAGGACGTGAGCGTCCGCGGGCTCATATCGAACCCTGGCTAAGAAGGTGCCATGAAACAGCTCGCCGATGACCTACGCCATTTTGCCATTCAGGTGCGTCAGCTCGGATATTCCCTCGACGGGGGCCTAGGAGAGCGGGTGTGCCTCGACCTCAGTGAACGCATGCTCGCCGCGGTTAAGCAGGCTGAGGCCAGGATGGCCGGCGTTGCATCCACCCCGCTCTCTGGCTGAGGCGTAAACGCCACCACGACGAGTCGTCGTGGAGAACAATCCCAGGTTTATGGAGCGACTAACACGACTAGTCGTGGGGCTTGCAACGGCGGTGCTGCTCTGGGGGAGCGTCGCGGGGGTGGTGGGTCCAGATGCCGCCCAAGCCCGGCCCGGTCCCGCGCCGCTAAACGCCTGGCCCGGTTGCCCGGACGACCACCCGGAAGGGCCGTGTCACTGGTGCCCGGGAGATCCTCCGGTGCAGACCGGCAACCTTCGGGTGAACCCGGGCGTGTGGGATTCGACTGTGTGCCACACCTACTGGTACGTCCGACCTGGGCAGGGCAATGTCCCGTCGAATATTTTTGAGGGCGAAACGCCGCCACCGCCGCCCCCACCGCCGCCGGGGCTCAATATTCTGTCCGATACCGCCTTGGTGTCCGTGATCTCGGACACGAGGACGGTTAGCACGCAGTCAAAGGCGGTTTCTGTACAGCGGCGACGCCCGCTACACCCGGGTTTTGGCATGCCGTACATCCGCGTAACCCAGCAACAACAGAGCAAATCGGCGATCATAGATGAAATATCCCGGCGACAGCGCGCCCCTGGCTGCCGACGCACGGGCGCTTCGGCTTAAGCAAGCAGTTCGCCCCAAAAAACCGCTCAGAAATTATTGCAGGTGTTGAAGACTTTTTGAAGCGTTGGCACATACTGTGCATTGCCTGGTGCGGTCATAATTTGCTGGGCCAGCTGCAAGCGTTGATCGGGCGGTGCGGCGAGGAACGTACGCAAAAAGGCCGTCTGCTGCGGGTCCGAATTGATTCGCTGTGCTCCTGCTGGATCCGCAGCGCTCAGCGCCGCCTTCACCTGCCCTTCAGTGCAGGTCGTGTTGACGATCGGACCCAGGTCAGGTTCTGCCGACGCGACCCCGGCCAGCGCGGTGAACGACAATCCCAGACAGCCAACCGCTACACCCAGTCTGGTCAAAACCAGTTTGATCATGTGCACTCCCTCCCAATAACTGATTGGACTGACTCTAGGCGCCTGACTCGAATCTTGCGGCGAGATGAGCGACTCGATCTGGTCACCGGCGACATGGATGGTGATGCAGCAGAAGCGATCACCGGGGTCGACTGTATTGGGGTTCCACTTGCGGACTTGACCGCTCCCTTGGATCACCTAGCTTCGCGACCGGGCTATCAACGTCGTTGAGCAGTACTTTCCGGAATTCCAAGTGCTCTGTTGGAATGACAGCAAGCAGGTAAGCTCACGAATCGCGCTGCGAGTTGCGCTATTTTGCGTGAAAACACCAGTCGCGGCCTCCGCAACATGTAGAACCGGGCAAGAGGAGTCACCCGAACCACCGGCTGCATCGCTTGGGCACTCACCCTCTATGCCCGTGACCAAGATGACCGCGCTCAGAGAGTCTCAAAGAGTCAGGAGGAAAGATTGAACGACACCTTTCACTATGCCGCGGGGGTTCTTCCGGCAACAACGCTGTTGGTATTTGCGGTAATAGCGGCAATAGCATCAATTCATAAGAAACGGCGCCCCCGGGGCTGGGGAGATTCCTTTCGACACGATGATATAGACGAAGAGGTAAACGAATGAGTGGCGTAAACGTCTTCGATAGGACGGCGACTTGACCTGATGGTTCAATCCCGAATTGTGCTTGCGGGCAGCGACGCGCACGTTCCATCTCCGAGAGCACCGTGGTCAGCCGTCGAGTTGCCAGATCGAACGAATTGCTCGATGAGCGCCATGGCACGGATGTTCGAGTGTGTAACTGTGCTGCAGTGCGCTGGTTGGGGCCCGGTGTGCACATTAAGGCCGTCGCGGATCTGCTCGGCACAGCTCAATCAAGCATCACCTGCGACATCTACGGGTACACGTCCGACGATGCGGCCCGCGTGCCGTCGAACGCTTGAGCGGCGCCGAGTGAGCTATGAAACTGCTGTCGAGGGAAAGCTCCAGCGGGTTGCTAGTCGCCTACCTGCGGAAAGTCTGGTCGGGCTGACAGGATTTGAACCTGCGACCACTTGACCCCCAGTCAAGTGCGCTACCAAACTGCGCCACAGCCCGGTGCTCGGCCGGTATCACCGGCGGCAGGTCGAAAGCCTACAGCAGACGACGAGGGTCACCCCAACGGAACGCCCGCGGCACTGGGCAACTCCGGGGCGACATGGCACGATCGCGCAGGTGGCCAACAGATCCGTCGCAGCACAGCAGCTGAGCGACCTCGCGCGACTGCGCCGCGTGCGCGACCGGATCGACCGCGAATACGCGCAGCCGCTGGACGTCGAGGCGCTCGCCCACGGGGTGAATATGTCGGCCGGGCATCTCAGCCGCCAGTTCAAAGCCGCCTACGGCGAGTCGCCGTATTCCTATCTGATGACGCGGCGCATCGAGCGGGCGATGGCGCTGCTGCGTCGCGGCGACCTCAGCGTCACCGAGGTCTGTTTCGCTGTGGGCTGCTCATCGCTCGGCACCTTCAGCACTCGCTTCACCGAGCTGGTCGGTATGCCGCCCAGCACCTATCGGGACCAAACCGCTTGCGTGCAGGCGGGATTGCCGCCGTGCGTGGCCAAGCAGGTGACCAGACCGATCAGGAATCAAGAAGCGCCGATCGCCGATCCGCACCTACTGTGACCGCCATGGACATCAGCATTCACTCCAGCTTCCTCCCGCACGACGACCCGGACGCCTCGCTGGCGTTCTACCGCGACACTCTGGGCTTCGAGGTTCGCCTCGACGTCGGCAAAGGCAAGATGCGCTGGATCACCGTCGGCCCGCCCAACCAGCCCGGCACGTCCATCGTGCTGAACCCGCCGGCCGCCAACCCCGGGATCACCGACGACGAGCGCCGCACCATCGCCGAGATGATGGCCAAGGGCACCTACGCCATGCTGCTGCTGGCCACCAAGGATCTCGACGCGACCTTCGAGCAGCTGCAGGCAAATGATGTCGACATCGTCCAGGAGCCGACCGACCAGCCCTACGGCATCCGCGACTGCGCCGTCCGCGACCCCGCGGGCAACCTGATCCGCATCCAGCAGTTGACCTGAACCGAACTGCCCCAAGCGGTTTCAGGCCGACGTCGGCTCGCTGATCTTGACCAGCGTCTTTCCGATGTTGGCCCCGGTGAACAGTCCGTTGAGCGCGTCGACGCACGATTCGATGCCCTCGAAGATGGTCTGCCGGTGTCGGAGCCGTCCCTCGGCCTCCCACTGGCGAAGATGGGCGAACGCCTCGTCGAAGCGGCCCCACTGGTCGAGCGCGTTGAATCCCTGCATCAACGCGGTTTTGGACAGCAGGTTTACGTAGTTGGCCGGCCCGGGATGCTCACCGGTCAGATAGCTGGAGATCACGCCGCAGAGTACGACCCGCGCCTTGGGGGCGAGCCGGCCCAGCACCGCGTCGAGGATCGCCCCGCCGACGTTGTCGAAGTAGACGTCGACGCGTCGCGGGCAGTGTTCTTTGAGCGCGGCCGCCAGGTCATCGTTCTTGTAGTCGATACACGCATCGAATCCGAAGTCCTCGACAACCGCCCGGCACTTCTGCGGGCCGCCCGCAATGCCGACCACCCGGGCTCCGGCGATCTTGGCGATCTGGCCGGCCACCGATCCGGTGGCGCCCGCCGCCGCCGAAACCACCACCGTCTCCCCTGGCTGGGGCCGGCCGATGTCGGTCATCCCGAAGTACGCCGTGGCACCGGTCGGGCCGTAAACCGACATGATCGCCAGCTGGTCATCCTCGCCCGGGATCGGTGTGCTGAAGACGTCGTCGCTGATGATCACATACTCCTGGAAGCCGGTCAGGGTGGTGACCACGTCGCCGACGGCGTAGGCGTCGCAGCGCGACGACACCACCTCACCGATCCCCGCCGCCCGGATGACCTCGCCGAGCTGCACCGGCGGCAGGTAGCCCTGCTGGTCGTCGAGCCAGGTGCGGGCCGCGGCATCGATACCGACGTAGGTGGTGCGCAGCAGCGCCTCACCCTCACCGGGTTCGGGTGCTTGCGCGGTGACCAGCTCGGTGTCATCGGGCTGCACCAGCCCGGTCGGGCGACGCCGCAGCAGAATCTGGCGGTTGGTTAAGTCGGGCACGACGCCGAAACTACCGAAACCGCCGAAACCACTTAAGGGATTGCCATATTCGCCGCGATTCGGTATGGGAGCATCGGTTGATGGATCCTCAGGATGACCCGGAGGCCAGGATTCGGGAGCTGGAGCGCCCCCTGGCCGACACGGCACGCGCCTCCGAACTCGGCGGTACCCAGCCGCCGGGCGGTTACGCCAACCCAGCCAGCCCGCCGCTCCCGCCGACGCCGGAACCGTACAACTACGGCGGGCCGTTCCCCGGGACCTCGCCGAGATCACCGTCGTCCACGCGGGTGTGGTGGATGTTGGCCACGTTCTTCGTCATCGGCATGGTATCCCTCGTCGGCGGCATCGCCGCCCACAGCGCGCACCGCATTTCTCGCGGCGGCTTTGTCACCCTGTCCCCCTCCCCCAGCGTCGCACCGAATAGCCTGGGCCCCAACGGAACTCAGGAGCCTACGCAATCCGTACCGCCGCCGGGTGGCAACCTCACCGTCTCCGGCATGAACGAGAACAAGAACATGGTCTGCAACAAAAGCGCGGTCGTCGTGAACGGGATTTCCAACACCGTTGTGATCAGCGGTCATTGCGCCAGGCTCACAGTGCTCGGCGTGCAGAACTCCGTGACTGTGGATGCCGCAGACACCATCGAAGCCTCCGGCTTCAACAACCACGTCACCTTCCATTCGGGCTCACCGAGCGTCACCAAAACCGGCGACTCGAACGTCGTCCAACAGGGCTGACCGCGAATAGGGCCCGCTACACGGTCAATAACCGGTAGAGCCCGATGAGACCGACGACGACGATCGCGGTGCGGAGTGCATACGGCGACAGCCGACGACCGTAGTGGGCACCCAGCCAACCCCCGATCAGCGAGCCAGTCGCGATGAGACCCGCCACCTGCCAGCTGATCCTGTCGAAGGCCACCAACGTGTAGGCCAGCGCAGCAACAATGTTCACAAGCAGTGTCGCCAGATTCTTCGCCGCGTTCATCCGCTGCACCGATTCGGGCAGCAGCGCGCCCATGGCACCGACCAGCAGGATGCCTTGCGCCGCAGTGAAATAGCCGCCGTAGACGCCGATCGCGAATGTGCTCGCCACCAACGCGGCCATCCGTCGCGGCGACACGTGGTGAGCGGAGCGGCCCTCTCGTTCAGCTCGCTCCCGCGCCCACGTTTGAATCCACGGCCCGATCACCACCAGGATCAGGGCGGCGATCAGCAGCACCGGCACCACGTCGGCGAACACCTGCTCCGGAAGATGCAGCAGCAGCCAGGCACCGAGGCCAGCGCCGGCCAACGACGCCGGCAGCTGCCAACGCAGTCGGTTCCATTGACCGCGCAGCTCACGCCGGTAGCCCCAGGTTCCCGTCGTGCTGCCCGCCACCAAGCCGACCGCGTTGGACATCGTCGACGTCACCGGCGGATAACCCAGGGCGACAAGCGTGGGAAACGTGATCAACGTGCCCGACCCAACCACGGCGTTGATCGCTCCCGCCCCGAAGCCCGCCAAGACGATCACGAACGCGTGTGATACGGGCACCGAAAGACCCTATCGACCACGAATCTGACGCTCTTAGCGGGACTTGGCGCCCCTCTTCTCGCGGACCCGCACGTTGATTCGGATCGGGCTGCCCGCGAAGCCGAACGTCTCGCGCAGCCGTCGCTCCAGGAACCGGCGATAACCGGCCTCCAAGAAGCCGGTGGTGAACAGCACGAACGTCGGCGGTCGGGCGGTGGCCTGGGTGGCAAACAGGATCCGCGGCTGCCTGCCACCGCGCACCGGTGGCGGTGTCGCGGCAACGACTTCCTTGATCCACGCGTTCAGCCGACCGGTGCTGATCCGGGTGTCCCACGACGCCAGTGCACGCTCCAGCGCGGGCACCAGCTTCTGCACCGCGCGGCCGGTCTTCGCGGAGATGTTGACTCGCTGCGCCCAGCGCACCTGCACCAGCTCCCGGTCGATCTCGCGCTCCAGCAGGTAGCGCCGGTCCTCGTCGACCAGATCCCACTTGTTGAACGCCAACACCAATGCCCGGCCCGCCTCGATGACCATCGACAGCACCCGCTGATCCTGCTCGGTCAGCGGCACCGAGGCGTCGATCAGCACGATCACCACCTCGGCGGCATCGATGGCGCCATGTGTCCGCACCGACGCGTAATACTCGTGCCCGCTGGCCTGACCGACCTTGCGGCGCAACCCTGCGGTGTCGACGAAACGCCAGACCTTGCCATCCATCTCGATCAGCGAGTCCACCGGATCGACTGTGGTGCCGCCGACTTCGTGCACCACCGAGCGTTGATCGCCGGCCAGCCGGTTCAGCAGCGAACTCTTGCCGACGTTGGGTTTGCCGACCAGTGCCACCCTGCGCGGGCCGCCCTCGGCCGAGGCCGACTCCGCCACCTCGGGCAGCGCGGCGACCACTTCGTCGAGCAGATCGGCCACCCCGCGACCGTGCATCGCGCTGATCGCATACGGTTCCCCAAGCCCCAAGGACCACAGCGCGGCCGCGTCCGCTTCACCCTTCTCGCTGTCAACTTTGTTGGCGGCCAAGAACACCGGCTTACCGGACCGGCGCAGGATGCGCGCGGCCGCCTCGTCACCGGCGGTCGCGCCCATCACCGCGTCGACCACGAGAATCACCGCGTCGGCGGTGCGCATGGCCACCGACGCCTGCTCGGCCACCAGTTGCTGCAAACCCTTGGCGTCCGGCTCCCAGCCGCCGGTGTCCTGAACGACGAACCGGCGCCCGGTCCACAGCGCGTCGTAGGACACCCGGTCACGGGTGACGCCCGGAACATCCTGGACCACCGCCTCGCGGCGGCCCAGGATCCGGTTGACCAGCGTGGACTTGCCGACATTCGGCCGGCCCACCACCGCGACCACCGGCGGTGGGCCAGCGGCCTCGTCCGCGGTTGGCTCGACGAACTCGACTGATTCCCAATCGCTTTCGTCCGTCCAGATGCCATCCTGGCTCACCGAATCGCCTCGCTTCGCTGCTTCACCAGCGACAGCAGGTGTGCGATCACCTCGGCCTCGGTCATCTCGCTGGTGTCGACAACCAGCGCATCCGACGCGGCGCGCAGCGGCGAGACCGCTCGCGTCGAATCCAGGTGGTCGCGCCGACGCACGTCGGCCAGAACGGCGTCGTAGTCGTCGGGTAACCCGGCGGCGACGTTCTGATCGTTGCGCCGCCGTGCCCGGGTCTCGGCCGAGGCCGTCAGGAAGAACTTCACGTCGGCGTCGGGCAGCACGACGGTCCCGATATCGCGGCCTTCCACGACGACGTTGCCCGGACCGCGAGCCAACGTCCGCTGCAATTCGACGAGCCGGGCCCGCACGGCGGGAACCGACGACACGGCCGAGACGGCCTGGGTGACCTCGTCACGGCGGATCTCCGCCGAAACGTCTTCCCCGGCAAGATAACAGCGATCCACGTCGGGGTCCGAGCCGACCGACAATTGCACCGCCTCCGCGGCGGCGCCGACGGCCGCCGCGTCGGATGGGTCGATCCCGGCGCGCAACACCGCCAGCGTCACGATGCGGTACATGGCCCCCGTATCCACGTACCGCGCACCCAGTGCGCGCGCCAATCCCCTTGACACCGAGGACTTTCCGGTTCCCGCCGGGCCGTCCACCGCGACGACTGTCGAGCCCGTCACAGCCCTACCGCTTTGTACAGGTCCCCGATCTCGTTGCGGCCCAATGCGCGGATGCTGCCCGGCCGCTGCTCACCCAGCGACACCGCGCCGATGTCGGTACGGACCAGTGCCTGCACCGGAAATCCGGCGGCCGCCAGCAGCCGGCGCACAACGCGTTTGCGTCCCTCGTGCAGCGTGACCCGCACCAGCGTCCTGCCGGGAATGGCGTCGACCACAGCGAAATCGTCGACGGAAGCCGGCCCGTCGTCCAGCTCGATGCCGGCACGCAGTTTTCTGCCGAGCCCGCGCGGCACCGACCCGGCCACCGTCGCCACGTACGTCTTGGGCACCTCGTAGGAAGGGTGCGTGAGGCGGTGCGCGAGCTCGCCGTCGTTGGTCAGCAGGATCAAGCCCTCGGTGTCGGCGTCCAGCCGCCCGACATGAAAGAGCTTGTGGTTGCCCCGCACCCGGTGTTCGACCAGGTCGCCGATGCACGGCCGGCCACGGTCATCCGACATCGTCGAGTGCATGCCCCGCGGCTTGTTCAATGCGAGATAGACCAGCGAGTCGTCGAGGATCACGCGCACCCCGTCGACGCGGATCACCGACGCCTCGGGGTCCACCCTGGTGCCCAGTTCGGTCACCAGCCGGCCGTCGACCTCGACACGGCCGTCGGTGATCATCTTCTCCGCGAGCCGCCGCGACGCAATCCCGGCCTGCGACAAGACTTTCTGCAGGCGCACCCCGTGGGTCTCGCCGGTCTGGACCATCATTCCTGGTCCACGTCGATGGACATCGGCTGGTCAGGCACCGGCGTGCCGGAGAGTTTGACGAAACGTGGCTCGGCGTCCAGGGATTCGCTCAGGTCGTCGATCGTGTCGACGTCGGGAAGCAGCGGCGCGATATCCGGAAGATCGGCCAGCGACGACAACCCCAGCCGTTCCAAGAACAGCTCCGTCGTGCCGAATGTCACCGCGCCCGTGTCCGGGTCGGTGCCGACCTCGGTGATCAGGCCACGCGCCAGCAACGTGCGAATAACGGCGTCGACGTTTACACCCCGCACGGCGCTGACCCGTGCCCGCGTCACGGGTTGGCGGTAGGCCACCACGGCGAGTGTCTCAAGGGCGGCCCGAGTGAGCTTCGTTCTGGACCCGTCCAGCAGCAGCCGCTCCACGTAGGGCGCGAACCGGGCGCGGGTGTACATCCGCCATCCGCCTCCGGCCTCGCGCACGTCGATGCCGCTATCGCGTTCGGTGAGCGCGTCCGCCATCAGTCGCAATTTGGCGGCCACCCGATAGGCCGGCTGTTCGGTGGCCGCCGCCAACGCCTCGACGGTCACCGGGGTGTCGACCACCAGAAGCAGTGCCTCGAGCACCGAGCCCAGTTCGGCGTCGTCGAGCTCCTCCTGCGCCGAGCCGTTGATGCCGAGGTCGGCGTCGGGCATTTCTTCGCTCATGAGGGTTCTCGCACTTCTGGCGCTTCGAGTTGGGCTTCCAGCGTCTCGGTTTGCAGCAAGTCTTCGCTGGTCGGCCGTTCTCCGGTCCACGAGACCTGGAGCACACCAAGCGGTTCTGACTGGTCGAATGCTACCGCCCGGGCCCGATACAGTTCGAGCAGCGCCAGGAAGCGCCCGACGATCTCGATCGACGCTTGGCAGTCGGCAACCAGCTCGGCAAACGTCGCCCATTGCCCGGCGCCGCGGGCCGCCAGCAGCGACAGCAACTGTTCGGCCTGTTCGGGGACCGACACCATCAGCTCGTGCAGATGTTCGGTGGCCACCGTCGGCACGGGTCTCGGGGTGAACGCGATGGCCGCGATCTCAGCGAACCGCTCGGCGTCGACGCCAAGCATGACTTCGGGCAGTAGGTCGGCGAACCGGTCCTCCAGCGACACCGCGCGGGGGTAGCTGCGCAACGCGGCGGCCTCTAGCTCGGCGAACATCTCGGCGACGTGCTTGAACGCCCGGTACTGCAGCAGCCGGGCGAACAGCAGGTCGCGGACCTCCAGCAGCGCCAGATCCTCCTCGTCCTCGACCTGCCCGGACGGCAGCAGCCGCGCCGCTTTGAGGTCGAGCAGCGTCGCGGCGATCACCAGGAACGCGGTGGTCTCCTCCAGCTCGAGCTCCGCTCCGATCGCTCGGGTGTAGGCGATGAATTCGTCGGTGACGTGGTGCAGCGCCACCTCGGTGACGTCGAGGCGGTGCGCGAAGATCAGCTGCAGCAGCAGGTCGAACGGCCCCTCGAAATTGGTCAGCTTGACCTGAAAGCCGTTCTGGGTCGCGGTGTTTGGACTGGTCACGCGCCGAACCGGTCGATGACCTCGCGGGCCAGCGAGCGGTAGGCCTGCGCGCCGCTCGATCTCGGTGCCCACGTGGTGATGGGTTCGCCGGCGACGCTGGTTTCCGGGAAGCGGACGGTGCGGGTGATGACCGTGTCGAACACCAGATCGCCGAAGCGCTCCAGCACCCGGGTCATGACCTCGCGGGAGTTCACCGTGCGGGGGTCGAAGCGGGTGATCAGGATGCCGCTGATCTCCAGCTTCGGGTTGAGCCGGTCGCGCACCTTGTCGACCGTGTCGGTCAAAAGCGCCAGACCCCGCAGCGAGAAGTACTCGCATTCGGTGGGGATGATCACCCCGTCAGAGCCGGCCAGACCGTTGACGGTAAGCAGGCCCAGCGATGGCTGGCAGTCGATCAGCACGTAGTCGTAGCGGTCCAGCACCGGATGTAACGCCCGGGCCAGTGTCTGCTCGCGACCGACCTCGTTGACCAGCTGGATCTCGGCGGCCGACAGGTCGATATTGCTGGGCACCAGATCCATGTGCTTGACGCGGGTGTGGATCAGCACGTCGTCGATCGACACCCGAGGCTCGACCAGCAGGTTGTGGATGGTGTGCTCTAGCTCGTAGTGCGGCACGCCCAGCCCGGCGGACAGCGCGCCCTGCGGGTCCATGTCCACCAGCAGCACCCGTCGACCGTAGTCGGCCAGGGCGGCGCCCAGGTTGATCGCCGAGGTGGTTTTGCCGACGCCGCCCTTCTGGTTGCACATCGCGACGACCTTGGCCGGCCCGTGCGCGGTCCGTGGCTTGGGTTCGGGGATCTTCCGCGGTGGCCGCCCGGTCAGGCCGACCCCGGTGCCGCTGTCGGCGTCGCCAGTCATACCCGGTCGCGGCTCGGTGTCGAACGGTGAGGCGTTCGGGAAATGGCGGACATCGCAGGAAAGTCTAACGGGTATACGCGCTCGCGCAGGCAGACCCGCAGCAACGTAACCAGCCAATATTCAATGCGGGCCACTAGGGTGATGCCATATGAGTCTGAAGCAGCGAATTCCCCTGTTGCGGTGGTCGGTGTGGCGGATGGCGGTCGGCAATCGAAACATCCTCAAGACCGGACAGATCGGTGACGGGCGCGAGGCCGCGGCGGTCGACTACGTGCTGAAACACGCCCGGGCGGGCGATATCGACGACGTGCTGGCCACCATCGACCGGTTCGCCTACGAGAAGTCGATGCTGATCAATGTCGGCGACGAGAAAGGCGCACTGCTCGACGCCGCGGTCCGACGCGCCGATCCGAAGCTGGCGCTCGAGCTGGGCACGTATTGCGGCTACGGCGCACTGCGGATCGCCCGGGCCGCGCCCAGCGCGAAGGTGTACTCCGTCGAGCTCGCCGAGGCCAACGCCGTCAACGCCCGGCAGATCTGGGCGCACGCCGGCGTCGCCGACCGGGTGACGTGTGTGGTCGGCACCATCGGCGACGGCGGGCGCACGCTCGACGCGCTGGCGGGCGAGTACGGCTTTTCCGCCGGCGGCCTGGATTTCTTGTTCCTCGACCACGACAAGGACGCGTACCTGCCCGATTTGCAGAGCATCCTCGACCGCGGCTGGCTGCATACCGGCTCGATCGTGGTCGCCGACAACGTCAAGGTGCCCGGCGCGCCGAAGTACCGCGAATACATGCGCCGGCAGCAGGGCACGCTGTGGAACACCGTCGAACACAAGGCGCACGTCGAGTACCAGACGCTGGTCGGCGATCTGGTGCTGGAGTCGGAGTACTTGGGGTAGTCGCGCCTATGCGCGCTCGCCGAAGTTAGTGTGCGCGAGGATGGGCGCCGGCCCAGACTTCACGCAGCGCGTGAATGGTGACCAGCGTGTAGATCTGCGTCGTGGTCACCGACGCGTGGCCCAGCAACTCCTGGACGACGCGGACGTCGGCCCCGCCGTCGAGCAGGTGCGTGGCAAACGAGTGCCGCAGCGTGTGAGGCGATACCCCCGAGGTGATGCCGGCGCGCTCGGCGGCGTCCTGCAGCACCTGCCACGCGCTCTGCCGCGACAACCGCCCACCGCGGGCGTTGAGGAAGATGGCCGGCGTTCCCCGGCCGCGACGCGCCAGCTCCGGACGACCCCGGACCAGATACGCGTCGAGCGCCTGGACGGCCGGGCGTCCCACCGGCACCAGTCGCTGCTTGCCGCCCTTGCCGCGCAGTAGCACCGAACGGTCATGGGTGTCGATGTCGTCGACGTCGAGGCCGACGGCTTCGGAGATCCGCGCTCCGGTGGAGTACAGGAGTTCCAGCAGCGCCCGGTTACGCAGCGTCAGTGGCCCGTCGGAGGGGCTGTCGCCGCCGGCGCCGTCCAGCAGGGCCAGCACCTCGTCGACCGAGAGGCTTTTGGGCAGCCGACGCCCTGGGGTCGGCGGCTTCACCGCCTGCGACACGTCGAGTTCGGCGAGCCCCTCGGCGGCGGCGAACCGATGCAGGCCACGCACCGCGACCAGTGTCCGCGCCGCCGACACCGCCGACAGCGGCGATATCCCGGAATCCGGATCTCCGCGCCGCAGTGCGACCAGGAATTCGCTGACATCGTCCTCACTGACCTTGGCCAGATCATCGATGCCGCGCATCGCGAGGTGCTCGGAGTAGCGGCGCAAATCGCGCCGATAGGAGCTCAATGTGTTTGCCGCCACGCCTCTTTCGATCGTCAGATGGTCGAGGTAACCCTGCAGCTGTGTCTCCAGCGGCGGCGCCAGCGTGGTCATCGCCGGGCCTGTCGCGCGGCGAATGCCTTCGGCCGGTCGATCCATGGCGCATCAACCGGCCGCGGCTGGGCCAAACCTTTCCGGACCGCGTATGCCGCCAAAATGCCCGAAACCGCAAGGGCATTGACGATCACTCCGCCGAACACCCGGCGGACGGCGTCGTCGATGGAATACCACTGCAAGGTCATGTCGGCTTCCTCGTCGTGCGCTTCGGGCCGGTCGACTTGCGTCAATCCGGTGGCCAGATACACCCGCACCGATTCGTCGCTGAAACCCGGTGTGGAGTCCAGGTCGACTAGCACTTGCCAATTCTCGGCCTCTAAACCCGCCTCCTCGCGCAGCTCACGCGCGGCGGTCAGATGCGCCTCCTCGCCGCCGACGTCGAGCAGCCCGGCGGGCAGTTCCCACAAGCGTCGACCGAACGCATGGCGATATTGGTAGACCATTGGAATGTTGCCGTCGTCGTCCATCGCGACGACGCCCACTGCGCCATAGTGTTCGACGACCTCACGTGTCACGATCTTGCCGCCGGGCATCCTGACGCGGTCGGTGCGCAAAGCGAAAATTTTTCCGGTATGCAGGGTTTCGGACGACGTGGTCTCGAATACGTGCTCACCCACGAGCAGCGGGTTCAGGTTTGGGCAGCGACTGTTCGATGCCGTCGCGATGTTCGTTGCCGTTCGCCCGCTGCTCCGGGATTTCCACCGGCAGCCGCTCGGCCGCCTTGTAGTCCATCGCTGCCCCGACGAACGCGACGAACAACGGGTGCGGGCGCGTGGGCCGGCTCTTCAGCTCGGGATGGGCCTGGGTGCCGACCACGAAAGGATGTATCTCCGGAGGGTATTCGACGAACTCCACCAGATGGCCGTCCGGGGAAGTCCCCGAGAATTTCAGGCCGCTTTCGGCGATCTTGTCGCGATAAGCGTTGTTGACTTCGTACCGATGCCGATGCCGCTCAGACACCTCGGTTGATTGATACGCCTGAGCGACAATCGAACCCGGCTCCAATACGGCGGGATAAGACCCCAGTCGCATGGTGCCACCGAGGTCCGCTTCGCCGGCGACGATATCCTGCTGATCGGCCATGGTGGAGATGACGGGATCGGGTGTCGCCGGATCGAATTCCGCTGAGTTGGCCTGTGTGAGCCCGACCGACCTGGCGGCCTCGATCACGATGCACTGCAACCCAAGGCACAGCCCGAGCACTGGTAGGCCCCTGGATCGCGCGTACTGGATGGCGCCGATCTTGCCCTCGATCCCGCGGATACCGAAGCCGCCGGGGATCAACACGCCGTGCACATCGTCCAGCGCCGCCGCCGCACCGGTTGCCGTCTGGCAATCATCCGATGCCACCCAGCGCATCTCCACCTTTGCCCGGTGCTTGAACCCTCCGGCGCGTAACGCCTCGGCGACCGACAGGTATGCGTCCGACAGGTCAACGTACTTGCCCACCAAGGCGATTCGTACCGTCTCCTGTGGGTCGTGCACCCGTCGCAGCAGGTCGTCCCATTCAGTCCAGTCGACGTCGCGGAACGGCAGGTTGAGTCGGCGCACCACATAGGCGTCAAGCTCTTCGCGATGCAGCACCTTGGGAATGTCGTAGATCGAGGGCGCGTCAGGAGTGGAGATGACGCCATCGATGTCGACGTCACACATCAAGGCGATCTTGTTCTTCAGCGGCTCGGGAAGGTCGCGGTCGCAACGCAATATCAACGCGTCCGGGGTTATACCGATGCTGCGCAGCGCCGCCACCGAGTGCTGGGTCGGCTTGGTTTTCAACTCGCCCGACGGCGCCAGGTACGGCACCAGCGACACGTGCAGGAAGAAAACGTTTTCTCGGCCGAGATCGTGACGGACCTGCCGCGCGGCTTCCAGGAAAGGCTGCGATTCGATATCGCCTACGGTGCCGCCGATTTCGGTGATGACGACGTCCGGGCGGTTACCGTCGGCGTCCGGCTTGGCCATCGCCAAGATCCGGCTCTTGATCTCGTCGGTGATATGTGGGATCACTTGGACCGTGTCACCGAGGTACTCGCCGCGGCGTTCTTTGGCAATGACCGACGAATACACTTGTCCGGTAGTGACATTCGCTGATCCGGACAGGTCGCGGTCGAGGAAACGCTCATAGTGGCCGACGTCGAGGTCGGTTTCGGCGCCGTCCTCGGTGACGAAGACCTCGCCGTGCTGAAACGGGTTCATGGTGCCCGGGTCGACGTTGAGGTAGGGGTCGAGCTTCTGCATCGTCACCTGCAACCCGCGTGCGGTCAGCAACTGGCCCAGGCTGCTGGCGGTTAGCCCTTTGCCCAGGGACGAAACGACGCCGCCGCTGACGAAGAGGTGCTTGGTAGCGGTTTGCGGATGCTTGCGCAATTCAGCGACCTCCGTGAAGACGGCGCAGGGCGAAGCTTGCCTGGCTTCGTTGGGCCTGCCGACCCACGGAACCCCACCCTAACACCGACGCTGCCGGGTCGCGGCTAACACGCCCTGTGACGGGGCTACTGTACGACGGTGATGCCGGTGGCGCCGTGACCGGTGCCGTACTGACCGGGATGGCCGCCGTTGACCAGGTCCGCCACGCCCAGCACCGCGGTGATGCGGCCCGATTCGGCATCCAGGTCGTCGACCGTGCTGATCGCCGACGTCACTGCTGCATCGGCGCGGGCCACCGCGACCGCGGCCGTTCCCGTCGACGAGCCGTCGCGGCCGGAGAGCAGCACACCCGCGCCGTGGGGCGCGAGCGCGGCGGCGAACCTCGCGACGCTGACGCCCTGGTTGCCGGCGTCGTCGCCGAGGGCGCCGCCGGTGATGACCACCGCGGCGTTCGCCGCGCCGATGTGTTCGGTGCCGTTTGCCTTGAACGTGACGAAGCCGGTGTCGCGCAGTGCCGCCAATACGGTATCGCGCTGCGCGTCGTCGACCGGCGCAACCGCGGGATCCCGGTTGATCAGCAAGGCGATTCCCAGCAGGTCTCCGGCCTGCGAGCCTTGGTCGACCAGCTTGGTGCTCAATTGGGCACCCGCCGGCACGATCGAAGAGTTGACCACCGAACGCAGTTTCTCCGCGGAGTTGGCGTCGACGAACTCCTGGGTCAACGACACTGTCCCGGTTACCGTTCCGCCGGCCTGCCCGATGAGTTTTGACACAGCGTCGGCATCGTCATCCGCTGCGTCCGGGGCGCGGAAGACCACCACCGACTTGCCGGCCAGTGCCCCATGCACGATGCGGACGGCCATCTGGGTGTCGAATGCGTTTGCCGAACCCAGCTTTTCGTTCAACACATTCTTCTGGTCGTTGAGCGCGTTGATTTGGCCGTGCAGATTTCGGGATTCGTCACGCAAGCTTGACAGCAAGGTGTCAGAGAGCAAGCCGGAGCCCAGCGCAACCCCGACCGCCAGCGCCAAAAACACGGCGGCCAGCGAAATCGCGTGCTGGCGTAGGGATATCACGTCGTGTGCCGTCCTACGGAAGCCAGTGCTGCACCCACAGCGAGAAGCGGTTCCAGTACTCGACGATCCAATGCAGGACCACAGCGTCGGTGCGCGACACCCATAGCGCGACGATGACCGTGATCAGCATCGTCAGAATCAACAAGGCAATGGCGCCGGCCGAGATCCGGTTGTGGTACAGCGTGGCAACCGCCTTGGCGTCCACCAGTTTCTCCCCCACGCGCAGCCGGGTGAGGAACGTCGAGGGGTTGCTCTGCTGGCGCGTCCGGTCGAAGAACGTCTCGATGTTGGCGCTGTGCCCGGCGGTCACCAGCAGCGCGGCGCCGTGGTGATCGGCCAGCAGCAGCGCCAGGTCCGTGGGTGAACCCGCGGCGGGAAACGTCATCGCGCCCACACCCAGATCCTGGATGCGTTCCAGGCCCGGCGCATGGCCGTCGGCGTCGGCGGGGAGCACCACCTCCGCGCCGCATTTGAGGACTTCGGCACTCAGGGAGGTGGGATCGCCGACGATCAGTTGCGGGCGATACCCCGCTTTGCGCAACACATCTGCGCCGGTGCCGACCCCGACCAGGACGGGCTGATACTCCTTGATGAACGGTTTGAGTCGCTTGAGGTCATCAGCGGCATGCGGCTCGTCGGAGACCACCACGACATGACGGCGGCGCAAGTCGGTGGCGACGTCCGGGATGCCGATCCCGTCGATCAGCAGCGGGCTCTCGCTTCGGATGAACTCGATGGTGTTGCCGGCGAACGCCTCCAGGTGGGCGACCAGGCCGCTCTTGGCTTCCTGCATCAGGTCTGCGATGTCGTGGTCGGTGCGCTCGGTGCCGTGGATGAGCCGCCGGTCGCCCGAGTACACCCCGCCGTTGTAAAGCCGGACTTTGGCGCCGTCCTTGATCTTCTTGAAGACCTCGGGCCCGGTCTCGTCGATGAGGGTGACGCCGTTGGCCACCAACACTTCCGGGCCGAGGTTGGGATAGCGGCCCGATACCGACGGGGAGGCGTTGATGACAGCTGCGATATCGGCGTCGACGAGCGCATCGGCCGTGATCCGGTCCAGGTCCAGCACATCGAGGACCACGATGTCGCCGGGGCTCACGCGTCGCAGCAGGCGGTCGATGTCGCGGTCAACCCGGGCGGTGCCGACCACACCGGGGCGCGACGTATTACGAGATAGAAGCGCTGACATCTTCATGGGGGCGATTCTGTCGGTGAACCGCCGCCTCGCCGGGGAGGCGCGCCGTAACAACAGCCTCAGAAGTTATATCGTGTCACATTTGTCACAGGGTGGGAACGATTTAGGAGGTTGCGATCCGATCACCTCGAGCGGCCTCGAGCAGTTCGCGCGCGTGGGCCCGGCCACTGTCGGACTCCCCCAGGCCGGCGAGCATCCTGGCCAGCTCGGCCACCCGCTCCTCGCCGTCCAGCCGTTGCACGCTGCTGGCACCGCCTCGTGCTGCGCTGTCCACCATCAGATGCACGTCGGCGTAGGCGGCGACCTGCGGCAAATGCGTGACCACGATGACTTGGCGGGTGCGGGCCAGCCGCGCCAGCCGCCGTCCGATCTGCACCGCCGCGCGGCCGCCGACGCCTGCGTCGACCTCGTCGAACACCATGGTTGTGCCGGGTATCGACGCCGACAGCACCACTTCCAGGGCCAGCATCACCCGGGACAGCTCACCGCCCGATGCGCTCTTGGACAGCGGCAGGACCGCCGTGCCGCGGTGCGCGGCGAAGCCGAACTCGACCTGATCGACACCGTCGCCGCCGGCATGGACAACCGCGCCGGAGGGCAGCGCCAGGGCGGCGGGGTCGTCGTCGTTCGCCTGCATGGTCGTGACCGTGACGGTGAACTCGGCGTCGGCCATCGCCAGGCCGGACAGCTCATTTGTGATGTCTTTGGCCAGTCGCTTGGCCGCCTGGCTGCGGGTCTTGCTGAGTTCGGTTGCGGCATCGGCTAATTGGGCCGCCAGTTCGTCGACGCGGCGTTGCAGCCCGGCCAGCGCTTCTTCGGATACGTCTAAGCGAGCCAGTCGATCTCGCGATTCACCGGCCCAGGCCAGCACGCCGTCGATGTCGGCGGCGTACTTGCGGGTGAGGGTGCGCAGCTCGGCTTGCCGGGCGAGCTTGGCGTCCAGTGCGCTGGCGTCGGCAGGCAGCTCGTCCAGGTAGTCGGCGAGCTCGCGGGCAACGTCGTTGACCATCGTGAGCGCCTCGCCGAGTTGACCCCCCAGACCCCGCAGCGTGACGTCGTCCGTCGACTCCAGCGCCGTCTTCGCCCGCCCCAGACTGTCGGCTGCTGAGGGCGGCGCGGATGCAGCGCTGTCGTCGCCCGCCCCGGACAGCGCCGCGCGAGCCTCGGCCGCCGCCTCGCGCAGCGCGTCCAGCTCCGAGAGCCGGCGGATGTCGGCGATCAGCGCGTCGTCCTCGCCGGGCGCCGGGTTGACGGTGTCGATCTCGTGGAGCGCGAACTTCAGCCGGTCGGCCTCCTGAGCCAATTCGCGCGCCCGCCTGCTGCGGTCAAGGAGATCCCGGCGCGCCAACTGCCATGCGTCCCGCAGTTTCCGGTAGCGCTCCAGCCGGGCGCCGACGCCCGCGAAGCGGTCGAGTGCGCCGCGTTGCTCGTCGGGCCGCATCAGCCTCAGCTGGTCGTTCTGCCCGTGCAGGGTGAGCAACTCGGTGGTGAATCCGCTCAGCGATTTGGCGGGCACGCTGCGGCCCCCCAGGTACGCCCGGGACGGCCCGTCCCTATTGACCGAGCGCAGCGCGATGATGCTGCCGTCCTCGTCGCGCTCGGCGCCCGAGCTCGCCAGCATCTCGTCGATCTGCGCGGCCGCCTTGTCGTCGAGATCGACTGTGGTGAAGCGTCCTTCGACGACGGCTCGGTCGGCCCCGGAGCGCACCCGGGCGGCGTCGGCGCGGGCACCACCGAGTAGGTGCAGTCCGGTGACCACCATGGTCTTGCCGGTACCGGTTTCGCCGGTCAGCACCGTTAGCCCGCGGTCGAACTCGGCCGTCGCGACGCTGATGGAGCCCAGCGACTCGATCCGGATTTCACTAAGCACCGGGCAGCACCGTTATTCACCGCGCCAGCCGGCCACGGGCAAGCGGAACTTGCGCACCAGGCGGTCGGTGAACGGCGCACTGTCCAGCCGTGCCCATTTCACCGCGGTGTCGCAGCGCGTCACCTCCAGCCGTCCACCGGCGGGTACCAGCATCTGCCGGCGGCCGTCGCAGAACACCAGTGCGTCGTGCCCGTCCGCTTCGATTTCGATTGCAATCGCGGCGTCGGGGCTGGTGACCATGGGCCGGGCGAACAGCGCGTGAGCGTTGTTGGGCACCACCAGGATCGCCTCGAGATCCGGCCACAGCACCGGCCCGCCCGCGGAGAATGCATACGCGGTGGAGCCGGTCGGGGTTGACACCAGAACCCCGTCGCAGCCGAATGTCGACACCGGTCTGCCATCGACTTCGACGACCACCCCGAGCACACCCAGCCGCGGTCCCTTTTCCAGGCTGGCGTCGTTGAGCGCCCAGCCCCGGTCGATGACCTCGCCCTGGAGTCGCACCGCGACGTCGAGCGTCAACCGCTCTTCCACCCGGTAGCTGCGGGCGACGATGTGCTCGAGCACCGTGTCGATGGCCTCCGCCTCTGCCTCAGCCAGGAAACCGATCCGGCCCAGGTTGACACCCAGCACCGGAATGCTCGCGTTGCGTGCGAGTTCCGCGGCCCGCAGAAAGGTGCCGTCCCCGCCCAGTACCACCACGAGCTCGCAGCCCTCCGCGGCGTGGGGATCCGCGTCGACCACCTCGATGTCGACGCCCAACGCCCGCATGTCGTCAGGGGCCAGATGCAGCGAGCCCCGGTCGACGGCCTCCGCTGACAGCACTCGCAGGCCAATCCCGTTGTCGCCCAGCACTTTTTCCACGCGCCGGGCAGTGTCGGTGGCCTCCTCACGTCCGGTGTGGACCACCAGCAGGACGGTGCGTTCACGCGTCATTGCGGTCCCTCGCTGACCGCTTTGTGCACCGCATGCTCCAGATCAGCACCGGAGAAACCGCGATCGGTGTCGGTGCGTAGCCACAGGAAGTATTCGACGTTGCCCGACGGACCGGGCAGCGGGCTCGCGGTGACGCCGACGGTGTGCCACCCCAGCTGTTCGGCGCGACGCGCGACGGTGAGCACCGAGCTGGCGCGCAGCTCGGGATCGTGCACCACGCCGCCCGCACCCACCTGTCCTTTGCCCACCTCGAACTGCGGCTTCACCATGGGAACAATATCCGCGTCCGGCGACGCACAGCCAATCAACGCGGGCAACACCGTGGTCAGCGAGATGAACGACAGGTCGGCGACTATCGCCTCGACGGGACCGCCGATCACATCAGGTGACAGCTCGCGGACGTTGGTCCGCTCGATGACCACCACCCGAGGATCGGATCGCAGCGACCAGGCCAGTTGGCCGTAACCCACGTCGGCGGCAATCACTTCGCGAGCGCCGCGATCCAACAACACTTCGGTGAATCCACCCGTCGACGCGCCCGCATCCAGGCACCGCCGACCCCGCACGCTGATGCCGAACGTCTCGAGCGCCCCGACGAGCTTGTGGGCGCCGCGCGACACCCAGCTGCGGTCGGCGTCGTCGGCCACACGAAGTGCCGCGGTTGCCGCGACAGCGGTGGCCGGTTTGACCGCCGGCATGCCGTCGATGCTCACCTTGCCGGCGCCGATCAACTCGGCGGCCTGCTGGCGCGATCTCGCCAGCCCGCGCCGGACCAGCTCGACGTCAACACGGGTACGCCGGGGCACGGCGCACTCACCCCTTCTCCGCCGACTCCAGGGCGCGCACCAGCATGTCGTGCGCCTCGGAAAGACGGCGCGCTATCTCTTCGAGTTTGGCCTCGTCGAGCTCGTTCTCATGGTCGGCAGCATCGGGTAGCTCGGCGAGCAGCTCGTCGATCTGAGCGCGAATCTGGTCGGGATTGGTAGTCATGGCGCTCCTTACGCTATCCGATTTACGCCAGAGACCAGCGCTGCAGGGCATCCTGCGCGGTGTCGTCACCGGCCTTGATGCGCAGGGGTCGGTCGTCGAGGTGGGCTTCCCATACAGCACTGGCGATGGCGCGCACCACCGACAGCCCGTCGCCGGTCTCCTCGTCGCGACCGCTGCTGACCGTGATCGACGCATCATCTGTCTCGACGCGCCAGGCCGGCTGCGGGCCCACCGCGAGCGCATCGGCGGGCTCATGCAGGGAGCGCAGGTCGTAGCCGATATAGGTGGGGCGTTGGCCGTCCTTGGCGTGCACCACATCCCGCGTCGAACTGGCACCGGTGAGCACCACCATGCTGGGTAGCCCGGCGGCGTTGGCGGCGGCGATATCCGTGTCCAACCGGTCACCGACTACCAGCGGTGTGCGAAATTCACCGCGGCCCAAGGCATCCGTCATCAATGTCGGCGAGGGTTTACCCGCCACGCGGGGCTCTTCGTCGGTCGCGGTTTTCAGCGCGGCCACCATGGACCCGTTGCCGGGCAGCAGGCCGCGTTCGGTCGGCAACGTGGGGTCGACGTTGGCCGCCACCCACAGGGCGCCGGCCCGGATGGCCAAGGCGGCCTCGGCAAGATTGGCCCACGCCGTTTCGGTGGAGTGGCCCTGCACCACGGCGTCCGGTTTGTCCTGCCACAGGCGCACAGGCCGTAGCCCGACGGCGGCGATCTCGTCGGCCAGCGATTCGGTGCCGACGACCAACACTCGCGACTTGGCAGGTAGCTCGGCGGCCAAGAGGTGGGCGGCGCTTTGGGCGCTGGTGACGACGCAGTCGGCGGTCGCGGCGAGGCCGAGGTCGCGCAAATGGGCAGCGACCTCCTCCGCGCTGCGCGATGCGTTGTTGGTGATGAACAGCTTGCGGCTGGGCGCCTTGTCCAACGATTCCACGGCGCCCTCAGTGAGCTCATGCCCGCGGAACACCGTCCCGTCCAGATCAAGAAGCAGGCAATCGTGTTGCTGCGCAAGTGTTCCCACGTCAGCTCAGCTCGCTGACCCGGTCTTCGGCATCGGTGACGCCGTCGACGTCGGCGGCGGCGGCGCGCAGGAACCATTGCAGCGCCTCGTCTGCGCGGTCGAGTGCCAGCAGCGTCTCGGCGTAGGCGTAGGACAGCCGCGCGGCGGTGGCGCCGATTCGGCCCGGGTCCAGCTGCGGCGTGGACAAGATGGTGAGGGCCTGTTCTAGCTGACCGAGGTCTGCGCGGGCACCGGCGACGACGATGCGCAATTCGTCGGCTTCGTCGCCACTGAGTCGGGCTGCCTCGGGTCCGCGCGCCAATTCCAATGCCCGCTCTGGCCGGCCCAGGCCGCGTTCACAGTCGGCGATCAGCGGAAGCAGTGGCGACTTACTGCCCATCCGACGGGCCGCCCGCAATTCGGCCAGCGCTTGCGCCCAGTCGCCGCACTGGTAGGCGGCAATCCCGACGGCCTCGCGGACGGCGGCGATGCGGCCCGACCGGGCGCGGGCAGCACGCGCGTGGCTCAGCGCGGCTTCGGGGTCGTCGTCGATCAGCTCACCGGCGGCCACCAGGTGGCGGGCTACCGCGTCGGCGGTTGCGCGATCCAAAGTGCTGAGCTCCCGCCGGATTTCGGGTGCCAACTGGCTTGCCTCGAGGCCTGGCGGAATGGTCGGGGCGCCGCGATCGTCGCCGGACGAATGCTGGGGCTGCGCTCTGCGCGCCCGGCCCGGGCCCGACTGAGGTACGCCAGAACGCGGCCCCCGCTTCGGTCGCCGCTCGCCGTTTCCGCCGTGCGCGTTCTCGACCACTCGTACCGTTCCCTCGAATCGATTTGCCGTTCCCGTATCAGAGGATACGGGCACCGCGCTCACGCTGTTCGGCCACAAATTCATTTTCAAAAATGTGCATTTTTTGTGTGTTAAAAAAGGGCACCTTGTGGGTGCCCTTTTTTGGTGTGTGTTCGGCGGTGTCCTACTTTTCCACCCGGGTTGGGTAGTATCATCGGCGCTGGCAGGCTTAGCTTCCGGGTTCGG
>NZ_LQOW01000019.1 GCF_002102185.1 Mycobacterium fragae | reverse complement strand
AGCTTGCCGTTGACCGTCAACGGCAGCGCCTCTAACACCACCACCGCCGCCGGCACCATATAAGCCGGCAACCGCTCGCCCAACTGCGCGCGGATCGCGGCCGGGTCGGCGGCCCCGGTGACATAGCCCACCAGACGCTTATCGCCCGGGCGATCCTCGCGGGCGATCACCGCCGCCTGCTCAACCCCATCGAGCTCCGCAAGGACCGAGCGGATTTCGCCGAGCTCGATGCGATACCCGCGGATCTTGACCTGCTCATCGGCGCGCCCCAGATACACCAACTGCCCATCAGCACCCCAGCGCACCAAATCCCCGGTGCGATACATCCGCGACCCCGCGCGCCCAAACGGACACGCCACAAACCGCGACCCGGTCAACCCGGCCCGACGCCAATACCCCACACCCACGCCGGCGCCGGCCACATACAACTCCCCAACCACACCCGCCGGCACCGGACGCAACCACCCATCGAGCACAAACAACCCCGCGGAGGGCACCGGCGCACCGATCGGCACCACGCCCGAGCCCGGGATTAGCGGCGCACTGACCGCCGCATAGATTGTGGCCTCGGTCGGGCCGTAGGCGTTGAGCATCACCCGCCCCGGCGCCCACCGATCCACCAGCTCGGGCGGGCAGGCCTCACCGGCCACCACCAACGCCGCCGACTCCAACCCCTCCGGCGAGAGCATCCCGACTGCCGATGGGGTTTGACTTAACACGCCGACCCGTTCCGTGACCAGCACGTCGTGAAAGTCCTGCGGGGAGCGGGCCACCTCCTCGGGCACCACCACCAACCGGCCCCCGCGCAGCAGCGCGCCGAAGATCTCCCACACCGAGACGTCGAAAGCATACGAATGCCACTGCGACCACACCCCCGCCGCCGGCAGACCCACCTCCAAGGACGCCAACAGCTGAGTCACGTTGCGGTGGGTGACCGCAACCCCCTTCGGGATCCCGGTGGTGCCCGAGGTGTAAATCAGGTAAGCCAGATCGTCGGGGTCGGGCGCGGGCAGTGCGGTGCACGGATAGGTCTGGATTTGGGGATCGTCGATATCGATCACCGGCACGTCACACCCTGCCAGCCGCCCAGCCAACTCGGCGGTGGTAACCACCGCGATCGGTGCGGCGTCGGCGAGCAGCAACCCGATCCGCGCCGCCGGCAGCGCCGGGTCGATCGGCAGATAGGCCGCCCCGGTCTTGAGCACCGCCACAATCGCCGCGATCGCCTCGGCCGAACGGGAAAACAACAGCGCCACACACTGTCCCGGGCCCACACCCTGGCTGGCCAACAAGTGCGCTAACCGGTTCGCCGCCTCATCCAGCTGCCGGTAGGTCCACGAAACCTCACCGCACGTCAGCGCCACCGCCTCCGGCGTGCGCTCCACCTGCGCGGCGAACAACACCGGAACCGACACCGGCGCAACCGAAGCCGTGGTCAACACCGCCCGATTACCTACCTCATCCAGGCGGGCATGCTCACCGGCATCAAGCAAATCCACCGACGACAACCGCCCGAAGGGGTCGGCGGTGATCGCCGCCAACACCCGCTGCAACCGCCCGATCAACGCCTCGATGCTGGCCGTGTCGAACACATCGGTGCGAAATTCCACCGTCCCGCCAATCCCTGCTGGCGCACCGGCCTCACTCCAGCGTTCGGCCAAAGAAAACACCAAATCCATGCGGGCACTTTGGGTATCCACCGGCAGCGGTGCGACCTGCAGATCACCCAGGGCCAACCCGGCGGCGGAGTCAGTGTCTTGCCCAGGAAGGTTTTGCCAGGCCAACATCACCTGCACCAGCGGGTGATGGGTCAGGCTTCGGGTGGGGTTGAGCCGCTCCACCAGCACCTCAAAGGGCACATCTTGATGCTCGTAGGCGGCCAGGCTGCGCTGTCGCACCTGAGCCAACAGTTCGGCGACAGTCGGATTCCCGGCCACATCGACCCGCAACACCAGGGTGTTGACGAAAAACCCCACCAACTCATCCAGCACCGAGTCGCGCCGCCCGGCGATCGGGAACCCCACCGCCACATCAGGGCTGGCGCTGATCTTGGAGAGCAGCACCGCCAGGGCAGACTGAATCACCATGAAACTGGTCGCAGTGTGCTCACGGGCCACCCGCGCAACCCGCTGCTGCAGCTCGGCCGGCCAGTCCACCACCACGGTGGCGCCGCGCTGATCGGCCACCGGCGGATAGGGCCGGTCGGTGGGCAACTCCAGGCGCTCGGGCAGCCCCGCCAGCGCCTGCTGCCAGTAGGCCAGCTGCGCGGCAATCGGGCTGTCGCTGTCTTCCAGATCGCCTAGCAGCGCGCGCTGCCACAGCGTGTAATCAATGTATTGCACCGCCAACGGGTCCCAGCCCGGGGCGTGCCCCGCACACCGGCTGGCATAGGCCATCCCCAGATCACGCATCAGCGGGCTAAGCGACCAGCCGTCGGCGGCGATGTGGTGCACCACGGCCACCAGCACGTGCTCATCGTCGGCCACGCGGAAAAGCCAGGCGCGCAACGGAATCTGGTTGGCCAGATCAAACGTGTAACGCGCCGCGGTCTCGATGCCCTCACGCAGCCGGCTTTCCGGCCAGCCGGTCGCATCGACAACGTGCCAGCCGAAATCGGCCCGCTCGGCGGGGACCACAACCTGCTGGGGGATCCCCTCGGACGCGACAAACACCGTGCGCAGGCTTTCATGGCGGCCCACCACATCGGCCAGCGCCGCACCCAGCGCCTCGACATCCAGCCGCCCGCGCAACCGCAACGCCGCCACCATGTTGTACACCGCTGAAGGCCCCTGCAACTGATCCAGGAACCACAACCGGCTCTGGGCAAACGACAACGGCACCACCGCCGGCCGCTCACCCGCCACCAACCGCGGAAGTCCACCCGCGCCCTCACCGATACGCGGCGCCAACCGGGCCACCGTGGGCGCCTCGAACAAGGCGCGCACCGCAAGGTCGGCATCCAGGCCGGTATTGACCGCCGCGATCAGGCGCATCGCCGACAGCGAATCCCCACCCAAATCGAAAAATGAGTCGTCGACCCCGACCCGATCGACACCGAGGACCTGGGCGTAGATGCCGGCCAGAATCTCCTCGACCGCGCCGACCGGGGCCCGGTACTCACCCGCGGCGTATTCGGGTGCCGGTAGGGCGCGGGTGTCCAGCTTGCCGTTGACCGTCAACGGCAGCGCCTCTAACACCACCACCGCCGCCGGCACCATATAAGCCGGCAACCGCTCGCCCAACTGCGCGCGGATCGCGGCCGGGTCGGCGGCCCCGGTGACATAGCCCACCAGACGCTTATCGCCCGGGCGATCCTCGCGGGCGATCACCGCCGCCTGCTCAACCCCATCGAGCTCCGCAAGGACCGAGCGGATTTCGCCGAGCTCGATGCGATACCCGCGGATCTTGACCTGCTCATCGGCGCGCCCCAGATACACCAACTGCCCATCAGCACCCCAGCGCACCAAATCCCCGGTGCGATACATCCGCGACCCCGCGCGCCCAAACGGACACGCCACAAACCGCGACCCGGTCAACCCGGCCCGACGCCAATACCCCACACCCACGCCGGCGCCGGCCACATACAACTCCCCAACCAC
>NZ_LQOW01000018.1 GCF_002102185.1 Mycobacterium fragae | reverse complement strand
CACAAGGACAACCGTCGGCGTCAATCGAAGTCAGAGTCAGACCGCCACCGCGAGCGACATCTGATCCTCTCTGTCGAGATCGCAATACTCGGCCGGGCGATCGCAATTAGGGAATCGACACGTCAGATCCCGACAGCGCACAAAGCGCTCCAACCCCGCCGAGGGCCGATAACCCGGCTCAGCCGGCGCGCACGCGCCGGGGTGATCCACCGGCCGGATCGTCGCGCCCCCGCGGATCAGCTCGGCCAGCAGCGGCGCGGGCACCATACCGCCGGTGCTGATCAGCGCGGGCGGCGGCTTGGGTATCAGCGCCGCGGGGGGATCGGGCTCGGGATGCGGTTCCTGCATCAGCGGCGCGTCGGGCGCGATCGGGCGCGGCGTCGGCTCACCGGACATGTGCGGATCGGGCTCACTGCTTAGCCCGGAGGCCTCGGCGATCACATTGACCACGACACCCGCGTGCCGCGCGGTGCCCTCGGCGCCGGCCGGGCAGTCCGTGTTCCCGCACTCACAGGCCAGCCGCTCGGCACCGGCGGCCAAGGCCCCTAACGCGTCGGCGCGGCGCTGGGCGATGGTGCGCGGATCGTCCTCGCACACCTCGTGGGCCATCTGCATCAACCGCCGATCCAGCACTGCGGCATCGGTGGCATACAGCCGCCCCCACATCGGCGCGGTGCCCGAGTCCTGATCCGCAGAATCGATCACCACCTCACGGCTGCGCGCTCGTTGCCGGGTGCGCCGCAGCGCCCCCGGGTCATACTGGTCGACTACCGCCTCGATGGCCTGGGCGGTCTTGGCCGCCGACAGCGGCCCGAAGCGCAGCGCCTCCTGCGCCAGGGTCTTATCCACCAACCGCAGGGCCTCCGCGTCCTCGATCAAATCCGTATGCCAGGCGATCGACGCCGCCAGCCGGGCGCTGATCATCCCGTCGGCGAACACCGCGGCCACCTGTGGCAGCCGCTCGCGCAGCGCCACCGCCAAATACATCTGCCCCGACGCCTTACCGTGGCTAATACCCTGGGCCGCGGCCACCTCGGCGGCCATCGCATCCCAGTTGTCACACGACCACTGCCCCCGCTCGGGCGAGCCGCCCTCGACCCGCCGAGCCACCAACTCAGCGATCGCGCCCAGTCGGCGCGCCGCCGCGGCTGCCTCCACCCGATCCCAGCCGGTGATCGCCATCGCCACCATCGAGTCATTGACAGCTGGCAGGGAATCCAAGTCCGGCAGCCCGCAATCGAACATACTTTCGAACACTAGCAGCAGCGGCCGACAGGTTTCGTCAGACAACTAATGCGCGGCGATCGGATCGAACCGAAACACGGCGACCCTGCCCGCCAACGCCTCGAATTCGTCGGACGTGCCGTCGACCACCATTCCTGACCGCTTGGCGAACGCCACACCGACGGGGACTTCGGCCGGGAACGCTCGCAGAATCGGGCGGGCTTGCTCGGCGGTCAGTTCGACGATCTTGACCGTCCGTGAGCGCCGCCCCCGAGCGAGTGTGCCGGTCCCGGCGGCTCGGGCGTTGGCGGCCCAGTCCGCGCCGGGATAGCCGGCCACAACGTAGAGACCGCCGTCGAACTCGAACGGTGTCATCGGGGTGCTGCGCGGTTGGCCGGACTTACGGCCGGGCACGGTCAACACCATGGCGGGCCCGGTCGGGATGCCGAGCTTCTGCACGGCCATCATCACCTTGTTCATCGGCTTGAGGTAGCGGGGTGGACGTGGATCTGACATAGCGTGTCTCCTAGGCTATTTCGCGGCGACCCATCCCCCGCAAGCGGGAGGTGCCCCCAGCGCCCGGCTTCGCCGAGCTTGCGATCGCCGCTAGGCTATTTCGCCGCTCGGCTATTTCGTGAACGCGTCGTAGTGATCGGCGACCCACTGGGCGAACGTGACTGCTGGGCGGCCAACGATCTTTTCCACCTCGTGGGTGACCAAGGCCGGCTTGTCGGCCGTCTCAGCGAGCAGTGCTATGTAGGCGTCGGCGAATCCGGCGCTCAGGCCGATACGAATGAATTGCTGTCGCACCACATCTGCCGGCACCTCTAGGTAGCTCAGCGGGCGGCCCAAAACGGTGCTGATGATCTGCACCAACTCGGTATTGGTGAAGGCTTGCGGCCCGGTCAACGGAATCTTGCGGCCGTCGAGCTCATCGGTGAGCAATGCCCGCGCGGCCACCGCCGCGATGTCGCTGTCGACGATCGGCGCGGTAGACGACGCCGCGCAGGGGCCGCCGACCACATCGCCGGCGCGAATCTGCGCCGCCCACATGCCGATGAAGTTCGACGCAAACACGCTGGGCCGCAGGCTCACCCAACTCAGGCCGGACTCGACCGCGAACTGTTCGACTTCCTTGTTGCGGTCTCCACGAAACCGCGAGGGTTGCCGGGAGAAGTCGTCGTCGGCGTTGAGCGCTGACAACGCGACCAGCTTCCTGACGCCGCTGCTCCGAGCCGATGCCACCACCTCGGCGAGTTGGTCACCCAACGCACGCGAGTTCAAAAAGACCGCGCTCGCCCCGGCGAGCGCGTCCACAGCCGAGCCGACTGCCTCGACACCGGAGGGGAATGCGGCGGTGTCCGGCGTGCGGGTTACTGCCCGCACGCGGCAGCCGGCGGCGGCAAGTTCGCTAACGAGAGGCCGGCCGACATTGCCGGTGGCTCCGGTCACGACGATCGTCATGGTGTGCTCCTTGAGGTATCGGATGTTCTTTCCACCAAGGACGGCTCGCCGCGTGGGAAAGTTACAACCGAAATGCGTAACTTTTTGCGGCACCAAATCGTCATCGAGATATGACCGAACCGCAGTCGGACCAGATCACTGAGGCGTGGCGACACCACCGCCCGTACCTGGTCAACCTGGCGTATCAGATGCTCGGAGACGTCGGCGATGCCGAAGACGTTGCGCAAGAGGCGTTTCTGCGGCTCTCGCGTGCGAACGTGAACGAGATCGACGATATCCGCGCATGGCTGACCGTGGTGGCGGGCCGGCTCTGCCTGGATCAGGTCCGTTCGGCGCGTGCTCGCTATGAGCACCCAGACGACATCGGTCCGGACGTGGCGGCGCTCAACCAATCCGGCCGTGTGGATCCTGCCGATCGAGTGACCCTCGACGACGAGGTCCGCACGGCCCTTCTGGAGGTGTTGCGCCGGCTCAGCCCCGGTGAGCGGGTGTCTTTTGTACTGCACGACGTGTTCGGTGTTCCGTTCGACGACATCGCCGAGACGGTGGGCCGGCCGGTCGGTACCTGCCGCCAACTGGCACGGCGCGCCCGCGCCAAGTTCACCCTCGCCCAACCCAAACCGAGCGAGGTGCCCTCCGCCGAGCATCAGCTCGTCACCGAGAAGTTCATCACCGCCTGCGCCAACGGCGATCTGCAGGCCCTGGCCGCGGTGCTGGATCCAACGGTGTGGGGGGTGGGCACGCTGATCGCCGAGCCTGCCCCGCCGCCCCAAATCAACTATGGCCCACAGGATGTCGCCACCAACCTGCTGCGCTACCTGGGGCCGGGCGTCACGCTGGTCAGCGGACCTGTCGGTCAACCGGTGGTACTGGCCTTCGCCCGCCGACGGCTGTTCGCGGTCATCGTGCTGACCATCGGCGACAACAACATCACCAAGATCGAGGCCACCGCCGACCCCTCTGCGCGGGCTGCGGCATTCTGAACGCATGCGATATGTCCGTGAAGAAACCGTGCACGCACCGGCCGAACGAGTTTGGCAGCTGCTAGTCGACGTCGCGGGCTGGCCGAACTGGACCGAGTCGATGCGGGAGATCAAGCGCCTCGACGACGGCCCCCTGGCCGTGGGCAGCAGATCACGCGTGACGCAGCCGAAGGGCAGGCCGACCGTCTTTACGGTGACCGAACTGGAGCCACTGCGCAACTTCACCTGGGTGGCCCGCCAGCCCGGCCTCTCCTTCGAGGCGGTGCACGTCATCGAGGAGGACGGAGATCATGTGCGCACCAGGCTCGAGTTCGCAGCCACCGGTCCGCTGGCATGGCTGGCGTCCCTGATAGGTGGGTCGCGGATCCGCTCCTATGTGGACATGGAAAGCGCGGGGCTGAAGCGGGCCGCCGAAAACGGGTAACTACCCGGGCCGCGACGCGAAGAACCCGGCAATCGTCGCCGCGATTTGCAGAAACTTACGCCGTGTGGGGCGAGCCATCTCATGCCTGACGTCGATGACGCCGCCGGGGCGCAGATGGGGATCGAAGGGCACCTCCACCACCGGCTGTCCGCGGTCGAGAAACTGACGTGCCAAGACCGAGCGGGTGTGCCTGTCCGAATGGCCGTCAGAATCGTTGAGCACCACTACAGTTCGGCGCAGCAGGCCGGTGCGGCCGTGCGTCGCCAGCCATTCCATCGTCTGTGCCGCCGCCGATGCACCGTCTGCCCAGGGCGACGACACCACGATCAGCGCATCCAGATCACTCAGCGCCTCTTGGGTCACCGGCGCGTCCATCGTCGAACCGCAGTCGACGATCGAGATCGTGAAATGGCGGTCCAGCCGCAAGGTGGCTTCGCGGTAGATCGCGGGGTCGAGCACTCGCCGCGGACCGGCCGTCGGCTCACCCGCCAGCACGTAGAGCCCTGCGGAGTTGCTGCCCACCCGCGTGCTCACGTCGGCGAACGACTGCAGGTTCTTGTCGGCCGCGATCTCCCAGTAGGAGCCGCTCGTTCGCGGGTCGATTCGGCTGCTCAGCCGGCCAAATGCGGTATCGGCGTCGATCGCCACCACCCGGTCCTGCTGCCGCAGCTCGGCGAAGATCGATCCCACACTCGCCGCGACGGTGGTTTTTCCGACACCGCCCTTGCCGAGCACGCCGACCTTGTAGCTGCCGTGCAGCACGGACCTTACGGCGGCCTCGAATTCGGCTTCTTGTCGTTCTCGAGCCGAGGGGCCAAGGCTGATGAGACCCAGCGTCGCAACCCGAACGGTGCGACGCCAGCCCCGGTCGGCGACCGGGCGTTGCGGTGGGGCCGCTGGCTCGACAGCGGGCCGCGGGCGGGGCGCCACCGGTGGACGAAGCTGGCGCGGTACTGGCCGAGGGCTGCGGGCCTGCGGGTGCGCAGGCCGCGGCGAGGGGGCGGGTTGCGCAGGCCGCAGTCGGTCGCGCAGGAATTCGTCGCGCTCGTTCATGGCATGTGGGGTCGGCTCCACCGGCTTCTCCGTTGAGTCACTCGCATCGTAGAGCGGACCCGTTACCCCACCCCGCGCCGGCCCGAGAATATGGGCAACTTTGTGCAAATTTCATGACGAAGCGGTGGCCCAGCCCTAGGGGCCTGCTACCAGCGAATGTGATCGAAACGGCCATCAGCCTGCGCATTTGATCACGATCACAGCAAATCCTCCGACTGGTCGGACCAGCCGCCCGGGTCCAGCCGGCGCCGCGCCGGCCCGTCGTCGTTTCAGGCAATTGCCCTGGGGCGCAAAGGGACCCGGAAAATCCGCCCGTCCCCGGCGCCGGATTGGCTGAGCACTCCGTCCGACGGGTTAAAATTGGTCAAGTTGGCATGTCAGGCGGGTTTTGTCATATCGTTTTACGACTTGTCGAAACCGGGTACAGGGCCACCGTTCAGCGCTGCACGGAGCATCCTCAACCGGGTCTTCGCCACCAGGCGACAGCATATCGACAAGACCGAAGGAGCCTAGCCTGCAGCCTCGGGGCCGCGGCGCCAACGGAGCCGATTTATGAATGCCGCGCAGGAAGTCTGGTGAAGGGTCAGGTGGGAATGGCGCCCAACCGCTGGGGCTCTACAGGGCTCTACAACCCCGCATACGAGCATGACTCGTGCGGGGTGGCCATGGTCGTCGACATGCATGGCCGCCGCAGCCGCGACATCGTGGACAAGGCGATTACCGCGTTGCTCAACCTCGAGCACCGCGGCGCCCAGGGCGCCGAGCCGCACAGCGGTGACGGCGCCGGGATCCTGATCCAGGTTCCTGACCATTTCCTGCGTTCGGTCGTGGACTTCCAGCTGCCGCCGGCAGGCAGCTATGCCACCGGCATCGCGTTTTTGCCGCAGTCGTCGAAAGAGGCCGCGGCGGCCTGCGCGGCGGTGGAGAAGATCGTCGAGTCCGAGGGTTTGGAGGTGCTCGGCTGGCGCGAGGTGCCCACCGACGACTCGTCGCTGGGTGCGTTGTCGCGCGATGCGATGCCGACCTTCCGTCAGCTGTTCATCGCCGGTGCTTCGGGTATGACGCTGGAGCGCCGCGCGTATGTGATCCGCAAGCGCGCCGAACACGAACTCGGCACCAAGGGCCCCGGCCAGGACGGGCCCGGGCGCGAAACCGTCTATTTCCCAAGCCTTTCCGGTCAAACCTTTGTCTACAAGGGCATGTTGACCACACCGCAGCTCAAGGCCTTCTACCTGGATTTGCAAGACGACCGGCTGGCCAGCGCGCTCGGCATCGTGCACTCTCGGTTCTCGACGAACACCTTCCCGTCCTGGCCGCTGGCGCATCCGTATAGACGGATCGCCCACAACGGCGAGATCAACACCGTCACCGGTAACGAGAACTGGATGCGGGCCCGCGAGGCGCTGGTCGATACCGACATCTTCGGCTCACACGACGACGTGCAGAAGCTGTTCCCGATCTGCACCCGCGGCGGTTCGGATACTGCCCGCTTCGATGAGGTGCTGGAATTCCTGCACCTGGGTGGTCGCAGCCTGGCCCACGCGGTGCTGATGATGATCCCGGAAGCCTGGGAGCGCCACGAGTCGATGGACCCGGCCCGGCGGGCGTTCTACCAGTACCACGCGTCGCTGATGGAGCCGTGGGACGGCCCGGCGTCGATGACGTTCACTGACGGCACCGTCGTGGGCGCAGTGCTAGACCGCAACGGCCTACGGCCATCACGGATCTGGGTCACCGAGGACGGCCTGGTGGTGATGGCCTCCGAGGCCGGTGTGCTCGACCTCGACTCGTCGAAAGTGGTGCGCCGGATGCGGCTGCAGCCCGGCCGGATGTTTTTGGTCGACACCGCGCAGGGTCGCATCGTCTCCGACGAGGAGATCAAAGCCGAACTGGCCGCCGAGCACCCGTACCGGGAATGGTTGGACAAGGGCCTGATCCCGCTTGACGAATTGCCGCAGGGCAACTACGTGCGGATGCCACACCATCGGGTCGTCTTGCGCCAATTGGTTTTCGGCTACACCTACGAGGAGCTCAACCTGTTGGTGGCGCCGATGGTCCGCACCGGCGCAGAGCCGATCGGGTCGATGGGCACCGACACCCCGGTCGCGGTGCTGTCCCATCGGCCCCGGATGCTGTTCGACTACTTCCACCAGCTGTTCGCCCAGGTGACCAACCCGCCGCTGGATGCCATCCGCGAAGAGGTGGTGACCAGCCTGCAGCACACCCTTGGGCCGGAGGGCGACCTGCTGAACCCGGACGAGAATTCTTGTCACCAGATCGTGTTGTCGCAGCCGATTCTGCGCAACCACGAGCTGGCCAAGCTAATCAACCTCGACCCCGACGTGGAAGTCAACGGACGTCGGCACGGCTTGCGGTCCAAGGTTATTCGCTGCCTGTACCCGGTCGCCGAGGGTGGCGCCGGGCTGAAGGCCGCGCTCGACGACGTGCGCGCGCAGACCTCGGCGGCGATCGCCGACGGCGCGCGGATCATCATCCTGAGCGACCGTGAGTCCGACGAGCGGCTGGCCCCGATCCCGTCGCTGCTGGCGGTCTCAGCAGTGCACCACCACCTGGTGCGGGAACGCACCCGCACCCAGGTCGGCCTGGTAGTTGAGTCCGGGGATGCCCGCGAGGTGCACCACATGGCCATGCTGGTCGGCTTCGGCGCGGCGGCGATCAACCCCTACATGGTGTTCGAGTCGATCGCCGACATGCTCGACAGGGGCGCCCTGGTGGGGCTCGACCGCGAGAAGGCCATACAGAACTACATCAAGGCCGCCGGCAAGGGCGTGCTGAAAGTGATGTCCAAGATGGGCATCTCGACCCTGGCGTCGTACACCGGGGCCCAACTGTTCCAGGCCGTCGGCATCTCGGAGGATCTGCTCGACGAGTACTTCACCGGGTTGAGCTGCCCCACCGGCGGCATCACCCTCGACGACATCGCGGCCGACGTCGCCGCCCGCCACTCCCTGGCGTTCCTGGACAGGCCGAACGAGCGCGCGCACCGCGAACTCGAGGTCGGCGGCGAATACCAGTGGCGCCGCGAAGGCGAGTACCACCTGTTCAACCCGGACACCGTCTTCAAGCTGCAGCACTCCACCCGCACCGGGCAGTACACGATCTTCAAGGAGTACACCCGTTTGGTCGACGACCAAAGCGAGCGGATGGCATCGCTGCGCGGGCTGCTGAAATTCAAAGAAGGTGTGCGCCCGCCTGTTCCGCTGGACGAGGTCGAGCCCGCCACCGAGATCGTCAAGCGGTTCGCCACCGGCGCGATGAGCTACGGCTCGATCTCGGCCGAAGCGCACGAAACGCTCGCTATCGCGATGAACCGGTTGGGTGGCCGGTCGAACTGCGGTGAAGGCGGCGAGCACGTCAGCCGCTACGAGCGCGACCCCAACGGTGACTGGCGCCGCAGCGCGATCAAGCAGGTCGCGTCCGCGCGATTCGGTGTCACCTCGCACTACCTGACCAACTGCACCGACATTCAGATCAAAATGGCGCAGGGCGCGAAACCCGGTGAGGGCGGTCAGCTTCCGGGCGGCAAGGTCTATCCGTGGATTGCCGATGTGCGCCACTCCACTCCGGGCGTGGGGTTGATCTCACCGCCGCCGCACCATGACATCTACTCCATCGAGGATCTCGCCCAGCTGATCCACGACCTGAAGAACGCCAACCCCTCCGCGCGGATTCACGTCAAGCTGGTTTCGGAGAACGGTGTGGGCACGGTGGCCGCGGGTGTGTCCAAGGCGCACGCCGACGTGGTCCTGATCTCCGGGCACGACGGCGGCACCGGCGCCACTCCGCTGACGTCGATGAAGCATGCCGGTGCACCGTGGGAGCTCGGACTGGCCGAAACCCAGCAGACCTTGCTACTCAACGGGTTACGGGATCGGATCGTGGTGCAGGTCGACGGCCAGCTCAAGACCGGGCGTGACGTGATGATCGCCGCGCTGCTGGGCGCCGAGGAATTCGGCTTCGCCACCGCACCGCTGGTGGTTTCCGGCTGCATCATGATGCGGGTGTGTCACCTCGACACCTGCCCGGTCGGGGTGGCCACCCAGAACCCGGTGCTGCGGCAACGGTTCAACGGCAAGCCCGAGTTCGTCGAGAACTTCTTCCTGTTCGTCGCCGAAGAGGTCCGCGAATACATGGCGCAGTTGGGTTTCCGGACACTCAACGAGGCCGTCGGCCAGGTGAACGCGCTGGACACCACGCTTGCGCGTGCGCACTGGAAGGCGCACAAGCTCGACCTGACACCGGTGCTGCACGAGCCGGAGTCGGCGTTCATGAACCAGGACCTCTACTGCAGCTCCAGCCAGGACCACGGGCTGGACAAGGCCCTGGACCAACAGTTGATCGTGATGAGCCGCGAGGCGTTGGACTCCGGGAAACCGGTCCGGTTCTCCACCACGATCGCCAACGTCAACCGCACCGTCGGCACCATGCTCGGCCACGAAGTGACCAAAGCCTATGGCGGGCAAGGACTGCCAGACGGCACCATCGACATCACGTTCGACGGGTCGGCCGGTAACAGCTTCGGGGCATTCGTCCCCAAGGGCATCACGCTGCGCGTCTACGGCGATGCCAACGACTACGTCGGCAAGGGGCTGTCCGGGGGCCGGATCGTTGTGCGGCCGTCCGACAACGCGCCCGAGGACTACGTCGCCGAGGAGAACATCATCGGCGGCAACGTCATCCTGTTCGGCGCCACCAGCGGCGAGGCCTTCCTGCGCGGGGTGGTCGGCGAGCGGTTCGCGGTGCGCAACTCCGGCGCGCACGCGGTGGTCGAGGGCGTCGGTGATCACGGCTGCGAGTACATGACCGGCGGCAAGGTCGTCATTCTCGGTCGCACCGGGCGCAACTTCGCGGCCGGCATGTCGGGCGGTATTGCCTATGTCTACGACCCTGAAAACGAGTTGCCGGCCAACCTCAACGCCGAGATGGTGGAGCTGGAGGCGCTCGACGATGACGACGTGACCTGGCTGCACGGGATGATCCAGGCGCACGTCGACGCCACCGACTCGGCGATCGGCCAGCGCATTCTGGGCGACTGGAAGGTGCAGCAGCGCCGCTTCGCCAAGGTGATGCCGCGCGATTACAAGCGGGTCCTGGAGGCGATCGCCGAGGCAGAGCGCACCGGCAGCGACCCCGATGAAGCGATCATGGCGGCGGCAAGTGGCTGATCCGAAAGGCTTCCTGAAATACACCCACCGTGAGACGCCGAAACGCCGCCCGGTGGAGCTGCGCCTGCGTGACTGGAACGAGGTCTACGAGGACTTCCCGCATTCAAAACTCCAGCAGCAGGCTACCCGTTGCATGGACTGCGGAATCCCGTTCTGCCACAACGGTTGTCCGCTGGGCAACCTTATCCCGGAGTGGAATGACCTGGTGCGCACCGGTCGTTGGCGCGCCGCGATCGAACGGCTGCACGCCACCAACAACTTTCCCGACTTCACCGGTCGACTGTGCCCGGCGCCGTGCGAGTCGTCATGCGTGCTGGGAATCAACCAGGATCCGGTGACGATCAAGCAGATCGAGCTGGACATCATCGACAACGCCTTCGACGAAGGCTGGGTGGTCCCGCTGCCACCGGATCGGTTGACCGGCAAGACAGTCGCGGTGGTTGGGTCCGGCCCGGCCGGCCTGGCCGCCGCTCAGCAGCTCACCCGCGCCGGCCACAGCGTGACGGTCTTCGAACGCGCCGACCGCATCGGCGGGCTGCTGCGCTACGGCATTCCCGAGTTCAAGATGGAAAAGCGCCACCTCGAACGGCGGCTGGACCAGATGAGGGCCGAAGGCACCGAGTTTCGGCCAAACGTGAACGTCGGCGTCGACATCACCGCCGAGCAGTTGCGTGCCGACTTCGATGCGGTGGTGCTGGCCGGCGGCGCGACCGCCTGGCGTGAACTGCCGATCCCGGGGCGTGAGCTCGACGGCATCCACCAGGCGATGGAGTACCTGCCCTGGGCCAACCGGGTGCAGGAAGGTGACGACGTCCTCGGTCCCGACGGCGAGCCGCCCATCACCGCCAAGAGTAAGAAGGTCATCATCATCGGCGGCGGCGACACCGGCGCCGACTGCCTGGGCACGGTGCACCGCCAGGGCGCTGTCAGCGTGCACCAGTTCGAGATCATGCCGCGCCCGCCGGACACCCGCGCGGCGTCAACGCCATGGCCGATGTATGAGCTGATGTTCCGGGTGTCGGCCGCGCACGAAGAAGGCGGCGAGCGGGTGTTCTCGGTCAACACCGAGGAATTCGTCGGCCGCGACGGCCACGTTGCTGCACTGAAAGTGCACGAGGTGACCATGCAGGACGGCAAGTTCGTCAAGACCGAGGGCAGCGATTTCGAAATCGAAGCCGATCTGGTGTTGCTGGCAATGGGATTCGTCGGACCGGAACGGGCCGGCCTTCTCACGGACCTCGGGGTAGACCTAACAGAGCGCGGTAACGTGGCGCGCGGCAACAACTTCGAGACCTCTGTGCCCGGCGTGTTCGTTGCCGGCGACATGGGTCGGGGGCAGTCGTTGATCGTCTGGGCGATCGCCGAAGGCCGCGCCGCGGCGGCTGGTGTGGACCGGTTTTTGATGGGTCGCAGTGCGCTACCAGCGCCGATCGCACCGACGGCGGCTCCGCAACGTTAGTCACTGCAGTCACACCAGAAACATTTGATAAATTACTCGGCGCGTCTTACACTGTTTGCCAGCTGTAGGGTGTGTAATAACCCGAATGGGTCGCCGTCCGGCCGTGCGGCCCGGTTACGTACACCGACCGCAGGAGTGATCACCGTGCATATCAATCCGATGCCCCGGTCGCGGGTCGGGCGAATTGCCTGGTCATGGTTTCGGCACCCGGTCAAGAGTCGCGAATTCCCGGCCAAGCACGAGCGCCTGGTGACCGCGGAGGAGCTGCTGCGCTTCGGCGTGTGAACCACCGGATCTGGCAGCGCGCCGACGACCCTCACGTTTGCTCAGCTTGACCAATTTGTTATCTACGGGTGCCGGCGACGAGACCAGAATCCCGGATCGCCTCGGCGAGCGGCTCCAGGACCGCCGGGTCGTGCGGGGGTGAGATGTAGACGATGGCGAGGTCGAGGCCTTCGGCTCCCAGCGCGCCGGCGTTGTCGATGATCTGTCGGTAGTTGCGGTCTTCGCCGAGAAACAGGTGCGCGGAGAGCGTGATCTCGGTGCGGTCACGCCCGATGTCCGCACAGTGTGCGCCCAGCACGTCGCGCTTGCGCGCGAATTCCTCCGGCGTACCCCCGACGAAGTTCCAGTGCTGGGCGTAGCGGGCGGTGATCCGTAGCGTGCGTTTCTCACCGCTGCCGCCGATACAGATCGGTGGGTGCGGGCGCTGCGGGCCCTTGGGCTCGTTGCGGGCTCCTTTGAGTTGGTAGTACTTGCCGTCGAAGTCGGTCGTCTCCTGGCTGAGCAGGCTGGTCAACACCTCGCAGGCCTCCTCGAACCGGTCGAAGCGTTCCTTGATGCTGCCCAACTCGATGCCGTAGGCGCCGGACTCCTCCTCATTCCACCCGGCGCCGATTCCCAGCTCGAGCCGACCGTTGGAGATGATGTCGAGTGCGGCCGCCATATTGGCCAGTACGGCGGGGTGGCGGTAGTGGATGCCGGTGACCAAGGTGCCCAGCCGAAGCCGGGTGGTGGCCTGTGCCAGCGCGGTCAACGTCGTCCAGCCCTCCAAGCAGGGGCCGCTGGAGTCGCCGCCGAAGATCGGATAGAAGTGGTCGAAGGTCCACCCGGACTCGAAGATGTCGATGCCGTCGGCCTCTTTCCAGACGGCCAGCATCTGGGGCCAGGTGGTGTGTTGCGGTGAGGTCTTGAACGCGAATCGCATTGAACCGACACTAGTCCGGTGGCGATGCCCAGCGATATTTCGGCAGCTCACAATCATTGCCGTCTCAATCGCGGGGAGCTTGCCGAGAGTAGCGTCTGTGGTTGCTTCTACTGCTGCGCGACCTTCTCGCCGGTAGAGATCACAGACTGGATCGATCCGGCGCCAGAGATGGTGGAAGAGATGGGTATAGAGGGACAGACCGCACTATGCCCTCGGTGCGGTATCGACAGCGTCATCGGTGATCGATCAGGTCATCCGATTACGAGGGACTTCCTGGAAGAGATGCGGAGCTACTGGTTCTGAGTCGCCCCACACCTATATTGCGTGCCTAGCACCCTAGCGAAAACCTCGAAAAGCGTTGCGCCATAGCAGGAGACCGATGTCACCCACTACGACAATCGAGACGTTCTTAGATGTCGATATTCGCGTCGGACGCGTGATCAAGGCTGAGGAATTCCCGCGCGCCCGCAAACCCGCGTACAAAATATGGATCGATTTCGGTGATTTAGGGATACGCAAGTCCAGCGCACAGATCAGCGATCTGTACACCGTTGACGAGCTGAAGGGCCGATTAGTGCTAGCAGTTGTCAATCTGCCCGCGCGCCGGGTCGCCGACTTCGTATCGGAGGTTCTCGTGCTGGGGGTGCCGACCGAAGGTGACCGCAGTGTTGTACTGGTTGGCCCGGATCGGGAGATACCGCCGGGCCTCCGGCTGGTCTGAATTGCGCAACTAAACTCGACCCGACCATGCGCCATTACGCTGAAATCGACACGCTCGGAATCGACACCAAGATCACCCTGCTGGCAGCCGGGCTGATCTTCCTGCTGGCACTGTGCCTCGGAGTGTGGAAGTACCGGCAGATCATGGCCGCCGAAGACCACCGAGCCCACCCCTACGTCGACATCGCGCACCGGGCGGCCCTGCTCTACTCGTTCGCGACGTTGCTGATCGCGGTTTTCGTCAACCTGAGCGCCTGGCCGACGTGGGTGAACCTGATCGCCGCGATGGTGGTGGTGTTTTTCTTCGTCGCCGCGATCCTGAGCTACATCGTTCACGGCGCACGGCGGGACACCACCAACCAGTTCGAGCACGCCGACCGCAGGCTCGAGGTCGAGATGACGGCACTGATCGTCGGCGAGATCGGCGGCTTCGGGGTGATCTTCGCCGGATTCATCGCCGGACAGCTGGTGTCTTAGCTGCGGGTCGCCGCCGTCGACACGAGTCGGCACACTGGTGGCATGGACCCGGTAGTCGCGCTGCGAGAGATCGCCTACTACAAAGACCGGGCGCGCGAGGATCCTCGCCGCGTCATGGCCTACCGCAACGCCGCCGACATCGTCGAGAGCCTGGACGACGTCGAGCGGGAGCGCCACGGCCAGGCCAACAGTTGGCAGTCTCTGCCGGGCATCGGGCCGAAGACCGCGAAGGTGATCGACCAGGCATGGTCGGGACGCGAACCCGACTATCTCGTCGAATTACGCGCTGCCGCTGAAGATCTCGGTGGTGGCGATATCCGGGCGGCGTTGCGCGGCGACCTGCATCTGCATTCGAATTGGTCGGATGGCTCGGCGCCGATCGAGGAGATGATGGCGACCGCGTCGAGGTTGGGCCACGAGTATTGCGCGCTGACCGATCACTCACCGCGGCTGACCATCGCCAACGGCTTGTCGCCAGAGCGGCTGCGCAAACAGCTCGACGTGATCGAGGGGCTGCGCGAGCAGTTCGCGCCGATGCGCATTCTGACCGGCATCGAGGTGGACATCCTCGACGACGGCAGTTTGGATCAGGAACCCGAGCTTCTGGAGCGTCTCGACGTCGTGGTGGCCAGCGTGCACTCCAAGCTGTCGATGGATTCCGCATCGATGACCCGCCGGATGGTGCGCGCGGTCAGCAACGAGCATGCCGACGTGCTCGGGCACTGTACGGGACGGTTGGTTGCGGGTAACCGTGGCATCCGGCCGGAATCGAAGTTCGACGCCGAGGCGGTTTTCACCGCCTGCCGCGAGCATGGCACCGCCGTGGAGATCAACTCCCGGCCCGAACGTCGCGACCCGCCGACCCGGCTGCTGAATCTCGCTCTGGAAATCGGCTGCGACTTCAGCATCGACACCGACGCGCACGCACCCGGCCAGCTCGACTTCCTCGGCTACGGCGCTCAGCGGGCCATGGATGCCGGGGTGCCCGCCGACCGCATCGTCAACACCTGGCCGGTCGACAAGCTGCTGGCCTGGACGGCGGCGTAGGTCCGACCAGCGTGCGGCTGGCCGCACATTCGGGCTCGACAATGCGCCTGGCTGCACACTCGACGGGCATCGCAGCCTCAGTCCGGCTGGGGGTACCTCCCGCTTGCGGGGGCGTGCGGCATCTCGACGCCGGGATCGCGGCCCACCAGCACCGCGCGGGTGACCGCGGACTTGCCGTAGCGCTGCCGCACCGCGTCGATTGCCGCATCGACCACCCGCGGACCATCATCAGCGAACGGCAGCATCAACTGTTGGGCGCCGCTGCGATCGATGTCCGACACCGCGAAGCCAACCAGGGTCAGCCCGCGCTCGGCGACCATCGGCGCAGCGGATGCCACCAGCCGCCGCGCGGTGGCCAGGATGGTTTGTGTTGACGAGGTGGCAAATGGCAGGGTGTGCGACCGGGTTGCACGGCTGAAGTCGTCAAACCGCAACCGCAGCACCACTGTTCGCCCGGTGCGCCCGGCCGCGCGCATCCGCGCGGTAATCCGGTCGATCAGGGTGATTACCACGGCGTCGATCGCGGCGGGCGACATGGTGTTGCCGCGGCGGCCGAGCGCGCGCTGGGCGCCCACCGAGCGCCGGCGAACGGACGTCGAGACCCGACGACGATCGATATTGTGGGACAGCGCGTACAGCCGACCGCCCATCGCCCCGCCGACCAGTGAGGCCAGCATGGACTCGCTGAGCTCGGCGACATCGGCGACGGTTTCGATGCCGTGTGCGCGCAGCCGCTCAGCGGTCACCGCGCCCACCCCCCATAACCGACGCACGGGCAGCGGATGCAGGAACGTCAGCTCGTGGTCGGGCGGAACCAGCAGCAGGCCATCGGGCTTGGCCTCCTGGCTGGCCACCTTGGCAAGGAACTTCGTCCGGGCCACGCCGACGGTGATGGGCAGCCCGACCCGATGGCGCACCTCGGCGCGCAGCCGCGCGGCGATCTCGATCGGTGTGCCGGAAACCCGGCGAAGTCCGGCGACGTCCAGGAACGCCTCGTCCACCGAGATCGCCTCCACCAACGGTGTGATGTCCCGGAACACCTCGAACACTGCGTCGCTGGCGCTCATGTAGGCACTCATCCGCGGCGGGACCACCACCGCATGCGGGCACAGCCGGCGTGCCTGGGCCCCGCCCATCGCGGTGCGGACCCCGTAGGCCTTGGCCTCATAGCTGGCGGCGAGCACGACCCCACCGCCGACGATCACCGGGCGACCACGCAGAGCCGGGTCGTCACGCTGCTCGACCGAGGCATAGAACGAATCGAGGTCCGCATGCAGGATCGATGCTGTTTCGTGAGCCAAGCGCTGCACGAACATATGTTCGCATGCGGCTCCGACGCGTTAACTCGATTCGCCGTAGATGCTCGTGACCCAGATGTGCACCAGCGTTTCGAGCAACTGCTCGTCCGGCACGGACGGGCGCTCGTCGGCGAAGGAGCTCAACATCACCTTCTCGTTGAGCAGGTTCAGCGCCGAGGACAGGTCCTGGGCCGGCAGCGTCACCGGAGCCTCGCCGCGGGCGCGCTCGGTCTCGATCACCGTGGCGATGTGGGCGACCCACTTCTGCATGAACCGAGACCACAGTTCGCGAATGTCCTTGTTGGTGCGCGCGGCATCGGCGGCCAGTGACACCGCACGATGTGAACTGAATGTCTCGACGAAGAGGCTGATGCCGCTGCGCCACAGCGCTTTCAGGTCGGCCGGCGGGTTGGCGATCATGCTCTCCAGCGCGGAGTCGGCTTCGACGATCGCCCGCTCGAAAAGGGTGAGGAGTACCGCATCCTTGGAGGGGAAATAGAAGTAGAACGTCGGGCGGGATAGGCCCGCCCCCTTGGCCAGGTCGTCGACCGAGATGTCGGCGAGCGGACGCTGCGCCAGCAGTCGTTCCGCGGTGGTCAGGATGGCCAACTCACGATCGTCGCCGGAGGGGCGGGTGGAACGACGACCCCGGGAAACACGGGTAGGGCTCGCGGCAGTCACAACAGCCACCTTAACACTGTGTCGAGAAATTCAACACACTGTTGACCGACTCAACACGATGTTGATACGGTGTGCGGCATGAGTGAACACCTTGACGTTGTCATCGTGGGCGCCGGCATCTCCGGTATCAGCGCGGCCTGGCACCTGCAGGACCGCTGCCCGTCGAAGAGCTACGCGATCCTCGAGCGCCGCGACGACCTCGGCGGCACCTGGGACCTGTTCAAATACCCGGGGATCCGCTCCGACTCGGACATGTTCACCCTGGGCTTCCGGTTCAAGCCGTGGCGCTCGGCCAAGGCGATCGCCGACGGCGCGTCGATCAAGGCCTACATCAAGGAGGCCGCCACCGAGAACGGTATCGACAAGCACATCCGCTACCGCCACAAGGTGGTGGCCGCAGAGTGGTCCGACGCCGACAACCGCTGGACGGTCACCGTCGAGAACGACGGCGAAAAAAGCGAGATCACCTGCTCGTTCCTGTTCGCCTGCAGCGGTTACTACAACTACGACGAGGGCTACACGCCGGAGTTCGAAGGGGCGCAAGACTTCGAGGGCACCATCGTCCATCCCCAGCACTGGCCCGAGGACCTGGATTACGCGGGCAAGAGGGTCGTCGTGATCGGATCCGGTGCTACCGCGGTGACACTCATCCCGGCCCTGGTGAACTCCGGCGCCGGCCACGTGACGATGCTGCAGCGCTCGCCCACCTACATCGGCACGCTGCCCGGGGTCGATCCCTTCGCCGACCGGGCCAACCGGCTGCTTCCGGACAAAGCGGCCCATGTCGCGAACCGGTGGAGAGCAATCGTCTTCAGCACGGCTATCTACCAGCTTTCCCGACGGTTCCCGGCCTACATGCGCAAAACCCTGATGACGATGGCGGAGCGGCGTCTGCCCAAGGGCTATGACGTCGAGAAGCACTTCGGCCCTCGGTACAACGTGTGGGACCAGCGGTTGTGTCTGGCGCCCGACGGCGACCTGTTCCGCACCATCCGGCACGGCCAAGCCGACGTCGTCACCGACACCATCGATCGCTTCACGAAAACCGGCATCAAGCTGAGTTCCGGTGAAGAGTTACAAGCCGACATCATCATCACCGCAACGGGTTTGAACCTGCAGCTGTTCGGCGGCGCCGAAATCCGGCGCAACGGCATGCCCGTCGAGCTCAAAGAAACGATGGCCTACAAGGGCATGATGCTGACCGGCATGCCGAACATGGCGTTCACCATCGGTTACACCAACGCGTCCTGGACACTCAAGGCCGACCTGGTATCTGAGTTCGTCTGCCGAATACTCAACTACATGGATTCGCACGGCTTCGACACCGTGGTTCCGCAGCATCCGGGCAATTCGGTGGAGGAGCGCCCGCTGATGGACTTCACGCCGGGATATGTGCTGCGGGCATTGGACTATCTGCCGAAGGCGGGTGCAGTGACCCCGTGGCGGCTCAAGCAGAATTATCTGCTGGACCTGCGTCTCATCCGGCGCGGCCGGGTCGACGACGAGTCGCTCCACTTCGCCAAACAGCCTGCCGCAGTGGCGGTTAGCTGATACTGGTTGCTGCCGCGACGACGACGATCCCGTCGTCGTCGCTGTAGGCGATGTCGCCCGGCACGAATGTCACACCGCCCAGGCTGACCTCGACGTCTCGCTCCCCGGCGCCGGTTTTGCCGCTCTTGCGAGGGTTGGTGCCAAGCGCCTTGACGCCGATGGCGATGCCGCGCAGCGTCGAGGCATCCCGAACGGCGCCGTTCACGACCAGTCCAGCCCAGCCGTTGGAACGGGCCAATTCGGCGATGACATCACCGACCAGCGCGGCGTGCAGCGAGCCCGCGCCGTCGATCACCAGGACACCGCCTTCGCCGGGCGTCGACAGCACGGACTTCAGCAGCGCGTTGTCCTCAAAGCAGCGCACCGTGCTGATCGGGCCTGCGAACTGTGTCCGGCCGCCGAACTGGCGGAACTGAACGTCACAGCTGCGCACGTCGGACCCGATTTCGTCGACCAGATCAGCCGTCGGCCGAAACGTCACGCTCACCGGGACGCGGGTCAGCTGCCGTGCCGACGTAGTTGGCGTATCAGCAGCAACGCCAGCAAGCTGACCGCGATCGCTACCGCCAGCGGCACCGGGAAGCGGCCGCCCGTCGGCACGGCGGGCGGCGCGGACATAGGGTTCCTGGCCGCGTCCACCGTCGACTTCGCTTGTGCCGCAGCATCCTTGGCGCCAGCGGCAAGCTGGCCGTTGGTCTCGATTCGGGGCGACGTGGGTGCCTTCTTCGCGGCGGCTTTCTTGGCCGGCGCCTTCTTGCCGGGCGCTTTCTTGCCGGGCGTTTTTTTGGCCGCCGCTTTCTTGGCCGCGTTCGCCGACCCGTGCTGAGCCTTCTTCGCGGCCTTGGCAGGTGCTTTCTTGGCGGCCTTCTTAGCTGGTTGTTCAGCCGGTTTCTCCGCATCCTTGGCGGGCGGCGGCGCGTTGTCCGCAGCTGGTGCCGGCGGCGACGGCTCACCAGGGCCGGCGCCGGGAGCATCCTCGGGTGAGGTGTCGGGCGGGTTGTCCGGTTGATCCTGCGGGTCTGCCATGCGGCTGCTCCTTTGCAGTTTCTCGTCGCCTACACCAGTCACGGACACCAACAGTCGAAGCCCATCATGCCAGGGCCGCAGCACCGTGTTACCCGGCTCGGGTGAGGCTTAGGCTCGGCGGCGCGTCGCCCACAATCCCGCACAGGCAAGTAGCACAGCTGCGCCGGCAAAAAACGGCCAGACCGGGATGCCGTGCGCCGCGGTCTCCCCCGTGCCCGCCGGCGGCCCCGGGGTGCCACCGCCGGGCACCGTCAGGGAAAACGACCAGGATCCCGATACCACGTGCCCGTCTGCCGAGGTCACACGGTAGTTCACCGTGTAACGGCCGACGGGCCCCAGCGGCCGCACCGCGACACTGACGACCGCGCCCCGCACCTGGGGCTGGCCGGAGGACCACAGTTTTCCGTCGGGTCCCACGACGGTCATGGCGGCGAACGTGGTTTGCAGCGGTTCGTTGAAGGTCGCGCTGACCCGGGCCGGACCGGCGCTCAGAGCGGAATTTTCAGCCGGATCGGCGGAAACCCGGCTGGCATGCGCGTGGGCGGCTGCGGCGGCCAAGGTGGCGGCGAGGATGCTTGCGGCCACCAGCAGGCTCGCCGCAACCGCGCGCGCCGTGGCGTTCATCGCCGTCGCCGGACCAGCGCAAGAGAGATTCCCAGGGCGGCGACCAGCAGAGCTACGCCGCCGAGGACTCGGGCGGCGTTGTCCGGTGACGGCCCAGGCTGCTCGGCCGGCGCCATGGGAGGTGCGTTCATGTGATGTCCGGGAGCGGGTTTCGGGCCCGCTGCCAGTGTCAGCATCGGCGCCGGATGCTCCGGTTCCCCGCCGCCGGGCAGCTGCGGCTGATCCCAGTTCACCACCGACCCGTCCGCATAGGTCTGGCTAGCCGGGAAGCTCACGGTGTCGGTGTCGGGAAGCTTCACCGAGATCCGGAACAACCCGAACTGATCCACCGGAATCCCGCCGTGTGGTACCGCCGTCCAGGTCACCGAGCGGACGACGCCCGAAGCGGAATCCCGATCGAGGGCGACCGTCCATCCCGGCATCGTCTCGGTGCGCACGGACGTGACGTCCGGAAGGCGAACCATGAGCGCTGTGGTGGCCGCGCCCGTCGCGGACTCGTTGGGCACCTGGAAGGTGACCAACGCCATGCTGCCGCGCACGGCGTCGTCGCTGCTGGCATGAACGTGGGCGGACGCCGGGGCGCTCGTGGCAACTGATCCGAGGATTGTGACGGCGGCCGCGATCATGGCGCGCGAAACCGCCCTGTGCTGGCGTGCCATCCAATCAGGCCAATCCAAGGCGTGCCATCAGGTCGGCGTCGATCTCGTCGAGTTGTTTGGAGATCGCGCCATGCGCAGCGCGCCGCCTTGCGGCGGGCATGTTCTCCGCAGCGGTCACAGCCGCCGACAGGTCGCTGAGCCGTTCGGAAATAGCGGACACGAATTGCTTGGTTTCGGCGTCCTTGGGCTTCTTCTCCTGCACCGCCCGCAACGATTGCTCGGCCCCCGCGATGCGGGCCGACAGCGTGGCCCCGTGCCCGGAAAACTGACCGATCTGAGCCAGCGGAACGCCGAGTTGGTCGGCGCGCCGCTGATCGATCAGCCCGCGGGCAGCCATCGCGGCGCGGTAAACCAACGGCACCACGATCGGAGCGAGCAGCCGAGAAACGGTCAGTAGCCGACGAATCCTGGTCGGTGACAACAATTTGCCCTCACGCGCCACCTTGAGCTGAGTCTCGGCCACCTTCAACGCGGCTCGGTCGCTGTCTCGCTGCGCCTTCAATTGCGCCTTGAGCGCCTTCGCTTCGGCCCGCTGCGCGGCCTTGAACCGGCGAGCATCGTTTTTCGCCGACAGCTTTGCCTCGAGCTTGGCTCGGGCCCTGATCGCCCGGGCTTCGGCACGACGCATCGCGCGGCTTTTTCGCTTGCGGAACACGGCCATGGGCCAACACTAACCGGATTGGATGGGCCGCTTCTCGTCAGGACCGCGGGCTAGGCGTCCAGGTGCTCCTTGCGGCGCAACTCGTCGACCCGCTGCACGAGATCTTGCTGCGCCTCGGCAGACAGCTCGCTGGCGCGCAGCGCGATGCGCCGAACGTTCTCATCGCGCATCGTGTTCAGGAAGGACAATTCTTTGTCGAGCTTTTCGTAATATTCATCGTCGGTGAAGTAGGCGGGCTTGATGCGGAAGAAGTTCGCGAGGGCCGCCATGGTCGCGGACGACGGGTTCGTGCGATTGCCGGAGCGTAGCTGCGACAAGTAGGGAGCCGACATCGTGATGCCCTCCGCTTTGAGTGCCGCGATCACTTCAGCCGACGTGTGCGGCCCCCGTCCTGGCGGATAAACCGTCTCGAACAGGCGGTTCAAACGGGCAGCAAACGTCGTGCTCATCGATATGACCTCCACCGGGCTGGTAGGACGAAGGATTCCATGCACGTATTTGCTGATCATCGTAGCGAGAGTTATGGCCACAACCAAGTGCAAACCCGTGCGGAATTGCCGCCGACGGCGGCGACGGTCATCGACAGCGCCACCAAACAAGACTGACAGTGTTGTAGCGCGTATACACCAGATGCGCCAAGCGAATTGTGCGGCGCCGCGTCGCAGCAGGATCCACCGACTGCGGCGGACAGCTTCGTCGGCTGCGCGCGCGTCGCATCCGGCAACCGGCGCGTCGCGAGAAAGCATCGGAAAGCTGCTTTGCTGTCAAAGGTCGCGAGGCCTCCGCGACATCCATTTTGGTCAGGTTTGAGGGCCTGCTGATCAGACCAACTGCAGGCCTAGTTGTGGGTACCTTGGACGCACTGCGCGACGGCCCGGGCAGTATCTGCCGACGCCACCGTTTACGCCCGTGCGGCGTGCGCAACCGAGCTCAGCGCACGGCTGTGACGGTTGCTCGCGAGAGCCGGTTAGGCGGCAAGCAGCATCGCCAGGATGGCGGTGTCGGGATGGCTGATGGGATCGACGCCCACGCGGCTGACCATCGAGGTGACTGTGCCGTCGGCTTCGGCTTCCACCCAGGCCGCCCGGTGCTCGAGCCCCAGGTATGGCAGCCCGGGTAGCAGGACGCATCCCGACGCGGCGCCGCTGCATTCAGGCAACGAGGGCGTGGTTTCCGACGGCGGATGCAGCATCAGTAGTGCAGGGGGCTGATGCTCAGCGAAATAGCCTGGCTTGATGGCAGATTCGCCAACCACCGGACCCTCCGCCAGCACCAATCCGACCGTGCCGGGTACCGGGGTATCCGGCAATTCCTCGCGAGCGCCGAATACCGTTGTGGTGTCAAGCAATCCGGGCAGCGACGCAACTCTGACGGCCACCATCAAAAGTTGCGCCCACTCCTTCGTCGAGTCGGGCCAACGGCCGAAGATCGCAAATCCCTTCAGGGCGCCATGGGAGTGAAAGGGGGCCACCTCGATGGCCCGACCTGACCCAGTCTCCATTTCGCCCTCCGCGATACTTCGGCTGAGACATCCGGCGCCAGGCCGGCGGGTCGATGAGCTCAGCATGCGTTAGACCTGGGATACCCGCAAGCGGACACGAGCAATCAGCCGCAACAGGCACAAAATGAAACGCAGCAGAAACGAAAGCGGGGCGCCGCGCGAACCGCAGGACGCCCCGAGGGAGAACCGCGATAACGTCAGCCGGCGATCAGCCCCTTGGTCTTCGAGGTTGCAGCCGCGTAGCGCGACTGCACATCCTCCCAGTTGACAACGTTCCAGAACGCCTTGGCGAAGTCGACCTTGACGTTCTTGTACTGCAGGTAGAAGGCGTGCTCCCACATATCGAGCAGCAGCAGTGGAACGATGCCGAGAGGGAAGTTGGTCTGGTGGTCATACACCTGGAAGACCAACAGCTTTCCACCAAGCGTGTCCCAGCCAAGCGCAGCCCAGCCTGATCCTTGAACCGTCGTCGCGGCCGCGTGGAACTGCGCGCGGAACTTGTCGAACGATCCGAACGCGTCGTCGATCGCGGCGGCGAGCTCTCCGGTGGGCTTGTCACCACCGTTGGGGGACAAGTTCTTCCACCAGATGGTGTGGTTGACATGTCCGGCGAGGTTGAACGCCAGGTTCTTCTCGTTCAGCAGGATCGAGGAGTGGTCTTCCTTGGAGCGGGCGTCTTCGAGTTTGGCGAGGGCGTCGTTGGCGCCCTTCACATAAGTCGCGTGGTGCTTGCTGTGGTGAAGCTCGTTGATTTGACCGGAGATATGCGGCTCGAGAGCACCGTAGTCCCAGTCCAAATCCGGCAACGTGTATTCAGCCACGAGATTCCTTCCTTCGATCGTTGGCGGGGCTGCTCCTCTTGTCTCCACTCGCAGTGTTCGCTGCGCGGCGACCCGGCTTAGTCAACCCTGCTCCATGACGGCGCGCACCGCAACAACGAGTGCACCGCGGGAGTACCCGAGATAGGGGACTTCAGAACCAAATGATGACCGCGAGGACCGCCAGCAAAACCAGGGCGATCAGGCCTGCGCGCAAACCGGCGAGCAAGTACGACCGATTACATGTCGGCGAGTTGGCATACCACTGCGACGACGGCGCCGCCGACGGTGGTCCGATCGGTTGCGTTGTCATGGCCTGAACCCGACCTGCATGTCCAAACTCGCCCCCAGTGAGATGAGTCACAAGTAACCGCTGGTGGTCGCGATCATAGCGCCATATCAGCCGCTGGAAAAATTGGACCGGAAACAGGGTGCTGACCAGCATGTTGTTGCTGGCTGACCGATAGCGGCGACCGGCGCCGGATGCTGCTTTTCAGCCGTTACCCGAAAAGCGATTCCCCGTGATGTCCCCCACACGGGGGATGCTTAGGGTGACGATGAATTCGCTCGGCCTCCGGCGGGCCTGTCGATCGCGATGCCGAAAACGGGCCATGTTATCCACAGCTGACCGCCGAGTCGGGGTATCGAACCCACGTCAACCCGCCCGCGGTTGGCGGGCACTTGTGCATAAACCTGTGGAAACTGTGGATACCCGGTGGTAGCTGGGTGCCGCGCCCTGCACAGCCGCACCGCCCATGCCAAGATCGAGCTCATGCCCGATGAAGCGGTGGTCGCGCACGCCGACGTCGCCGAGCTGCCCGCGGAATTCGGGCCGGCGGCGGTGTTGCTGGACGTGCGAGAGAACGACGAGTGGCAACGTGGTCACGCCGCGGACGCTCTGCACATTCCGATGGGCGAGGTACCCACTCGGCTGCAGGAGATCGATCCGGCAGCGAAGTTGTACATCGTCTGCAAGGCCGGTGGACGCTCCCTGCGGGTAGCGCAGTATTTGCAGCGCAACGGGTATCAACCCGTCAATGTCGACGGCGGCATGCTGGCATGGGCCAAAGCGGGGCGTCCGGTGATCACCGATGACGGTGGTCCAGGCGGCATCTGAGGTATGCCGTGCATCGTCGCGGAGCAGCGCGTTCTGACCGTTAGGCTGATGCGGTGATCCAAGTGTGCTCCCAGTGCGGCACACGCTGGAACGTGCGCGACCGGCAGCGTGTGTGGTGTCCGCGCTGCCGTGGGACGCTGCTGGCGCCATCCACGGAGGCGCCCGGTCCCGACCCGAGGTGGAGTGCGCGCTCGGCCGCTCAGCCGGCTGTCCGCCCGCGGACGGCACCGCGGCTGCCGCCCGGTTATCGATGGATCGCGGTGCGTCCCGGCGCGCCGCCGCCCGCCCGACGTCGTCGGCCACCGCTGGGCCCGACCCCGCGGTACACGGCGATACCGCGCTGGGGTCTGGCGGACCACATCGATGCCGCCACAGTGACGCCGGCGTCGGCGGTGCAGAAGGCGCCACTGGCCTCCCGGGTGCGTGCGACGTTCTTGGTCAGCGTGCTGACCTTGGGCATCGCCGCGACGGTTCATTTGATTCGGTACGTGCTGCTGATCATCAACCGCAACACCTTGCTGAACCCACTGGTGGCCATCGCGTCGATGGGGCTGTCAGTGCTGGCCAGCCTGGCCGCGATCGCGGCAGTAAGCACCTGCGCCGTCGTGCTGACGCGATGGTTGATCGCGCGCCGCTCCGCGGCTTTCACGCATTACGGCAGGACCGAACCTCGTCCGGTGTGGGCGCTGTGGGTCGGCTGCCTGTTGCCGCCGTCGACCGCTTTGGTCTTGGCCATCGCGTTCGCCGTCCTACTGGGGAAGCTGGGCCACCCGGCCAGCTGGGGATTGATGGCCGGCTGTGTGACGATTTGTTGCCTACCCCTGCTCGGTGTGGTGTGGGCGCTGGTGTACCTCATCGAGCTGGCCAAAACCGAGGACCAATACAGCCGACTGCGCAAGACGATCTGGGGATGGTGGCTGTTGTGGGTGGTCAGCAGCGTGACGTCTGTCTTCGCCACCGTCACCGGCGGGGCGCAAGATGCCCAGGGCATCGCCAACAACACGGTGGCGATGATCGTCGCGTATCTACTGGCGTTGGCCGCGGTGATCGCAACCGCAAGGGTCTTCGAAGGATTCGAACGCAAACCCGTCGAGCGGCCGGCCCATCGCTGGGTCGTCGTACCCGACAGTGAAGACACTGAAAACGGTGGAACAAGCACATCAGGATCTGCTCCCGCAGTTGAGTCGGCGGGGGAGGAACCGGCAGCATAGTGCTATGACGCGGGCCGATGAGGTGTTCGCCCGGCATCCATACGTGGTGGCCCACCGCGGCGCATCGGCCTCTCTGCCCGAACACACCCTCGCCGCATACGATCTCGCGCTGAAAGAGGGCGCAGACGGCGTGGAATGCGATGTCCGGCTCACCCGCGACGGCCATCTGGTCTGCGTGCACGACCGCCGGCTGGACCGAACGTCAACCGGCGCCGGACTGGTCAGCACGATGACTCTCGCCGAGCTGCGCAAGTTGGAATACGGGGCGTGGCATGGGAGTTGGCGCTCCGACGGCACCCACGGCGATACCGGCCTGTTGACGTTGGACGCACTGGTCGCGCTGGTTCTCGATTGGCGGCGGCCGGTGAAGATCTTCGTCGAGACCAAACATCCCGTTCGCTACGGCGCGCTGGTGGAAAGCAAGGTGTTGGCGCTGTTGCATCGGTTCGGGATTGCCTCGCCGGCATCGGCGGACCGATCCCGCGCGGTGCTGATGTCGTTTTCCGCGGCTGCGCTGTGGCGGGTCCGGCGGGCGGCGCCGATGCTGCCCACCGTGCTGCTCGCCAGGAGCTCGCTGTATCTGGGCAGCGGTGCGGCCACGGCGGTCGGCGCCACCGCGGTGGGGCCGTCGCTGGCCACGCTTCGTGAACACCCCGAACTCGTCGACCGTGCCGCGGCGCAAGGGCGAGCCCTGTACTGCTGGAACGTCGACCACTACGAGGACGCCAAGTTCTGCCGGGACGTGGGCGTGGCCTGGCTGGCCACCCACCACCCCGGCCGCGTCAAAGCCTGGCTGGAGGATGGCCTGACCGACGCCGGCCTCTAGAGGCGGCCCCCGGCGACGTGGGGCGCATCGGATTCGCTACGCGGCGAGTCGATTTCACGCGCGACGAAATTCTCCAGGTCGAACACGTTCCCGCCGGCGCGGTCGGCGACCCGCAGCAGCGAGGTCATCAGCGCCATCTCTTCGACCTGCTCCTTGAGGAACCACTGCATGAATTGCTCGCCGAGGTAGTCACCTTCGTCGCGGGCGACCGCGGCCAGCGTGCTGACCTGTTCGGTGACGGCCCGCTCCTGCTCCAGCGCCAGCGCCAGCGCATCACGCGGGGTGTCAAACGTGTTGCGTACCCCGTCCACGCCGGGGATCTCAACGCGGACATCGCGGTCGAGCAGATACTGCACCAGCATCATCGCGTGATTACGTTCCTCGACGGCTTGCCGGTAAAAGTGTTTCGCTAATTGAGGCATGTCGGAATCGTCGAAATAAACGGCCACCGCAATATACTGCTGGGCGTTGGTGAATTCGTTGTAGATCTGTTCCTGCAATAATGCATGGAACTTTGTTTTGTGGGCATCACGGTCGGTCATGGTGGCAACGTTACTGCAGCTCAAATCGCTTGTCACCCAAGGTAATACTTACTTCGGCCAGCTTTGCCTAAGTAAAGCAAGCCTATAGTAAGAACGCGGAATTCCGATGTTGGGCCGAGACGGTTGGAATTGTTTAATCGCCTATTGCCGAAGTGCTCAGGGTTGTTCGCCGAGGACGGCTACGGGTACCGGCTCGTCGGCGGCCAGCGCGTCGAATAGCTGGGCGGCCTTGTGGTGGTCCCACACCACGACAGAGCCCGCGTCCCCGCCGGTGAACTCCCCGATGGGCACCGTCAGCGTGGTCGTGGATCCGTGCAGCGCCCAGCCCAGCCGGGCCAGGTCCCAGACATGATCGCCGTTGTCGACGGTCATGGCGTCGGCCGCCGCGTGTGGCACGGAATACCATCGCCACGGATTCAGCCATACCGCGGGGCTGGTTGCACGATGCAACAGGGCAGACATGAACTGGCGCTGGTTGATCATGCGGTCGAGATCGGCACGTGGAGTGGCCCGGGTGCGGACAAAGCCGAGTGCGGTGCGGCCGTCGAGCTTCTGGCAGCCGGCCCGCAGGTCGATACCGGCCAGTGGGTCGCTGATCGCAGACGCCGGGCAAACGGTGACCCCGCCGAGCGCGTCGACCACGACGGCGAAACCGCTGAAACCGACCTCGACGTAGTGATCGAGCCGTAGCCCGGTGGCCTGTTCGACCGTCTGCGCCAACAACGGCGCTCCGCCCATCGCGAATGCCGCGTTGACTTTGTCCCGGCCGTAGCCGGGAATCGGTACATAGGAGTCGCGGGGGATGGACACCATGGTTGTCGGGGCGGCAGATCCCAAAGCCGGCACATGCACCAGCAAGATGGTGTCGGTTCGTCCGTTGCCGATGTCGCCGCCGGTCGCCAGCGCCTGCTGCTGTTCGATGGTGAGGCCTTGGCGGCTATCCGAACCGACCAGCAGCCACGTCGCGCCGTGTCCGGAAGCCGGCCGGCCGGGATAGTCGGCCAGCACCGGCGCGCGGTGCAGCGCGGTGTCCATCCACAGCGTGCCGCCCAGGACGCCCCCGCCGATCAGCAACAAGATGATCAGCAGACTCAGCGAAATCACTTGTCCCCACGCGCGTTTACGCCGGGGATGCCCACGCGCCGGCGGAGGCGGCCCGGTGCGCGGCAGTCGTCCGGAAGGTTCGGGCACCGGGCGGCGATAGCCGGGATCACGGCGGATCACCGGCGACGGCTCCCGCGGCGGGTTCGGGCCGACGGTGCTCACCGCAGCCATCCGAGATGGCCGGCCAGTAGGGCGTACCCGACGAATGCCACGGTGTCGATGAGTCCGTGCGCGATCACGAGCGGCCATAGCCGGCCGGTGCGCTGCCAGACGTACCCGAACACCAGGCCCATGGCGAGGTTGCCCAGCCCGGCACCGAAGCCTTGGTAGAGGTGGTAAGCGCTGCGCAGCAGGCTCGAACAAATGACGGACAGCCGGTTGGGCACGCCCAACTGACTCAGCCGGGTGAGCAGATAGTCAACGACGATGACCTCCTCGGCCCAGCCGTTGGCGAACGCGATCACCACCAGCATCGGGACTCGCCACCAGGTGTCGCTCAGACTCGACGGGATGACCGAGGCGTTGAGCCCCAGCGCCCGCGCCGCGAGGTAGAGAGCCAATCCGGGCAGCCCGATCAGCGCGGCCAGACCGACGCCGCCCAGCAGATCGGCACGCCAGTCGAAGCGAGCCAGCCCGATCCGGGCAGGGCTTAAGCCGCTGCGCCACAACAGGTACAGGCCGAGCCCACCCCACGCGATCAGTTGCGCGACGACGGTCGCATTCAGTCCCAGGTCGATCAGGTCGAAGTAGGACCGCCTCGGGTTGAGCGGGATCCGCTGTCTGCTCAGGTTCCGCAGCACCGAGTCGGCCAGTTGCAGCATCGCGGTGACGGCGCTCAGGCCGAACGTGACGCCCAACACGACGGCGAGCTCGATACGCAACGCGCGCCGCTGGACCAGTCGACTATCGGGTGCGGTCACCCTCGACACGGTAACCGGACTCGGGCAGTCTTCCGCTCACCACCGCCGGGCGCGCAGGCCGTTTACGAACGGGCAGCCCATCAGCACCCGGATGGCTTGGCTCAGACTGCTCACGTCGTCGACCGGCTTGTGGAAGGGCAGCCGGACGTCGCGGTCGCCGTCGGCGCTTTCGATGCGTAACCGCACCCCGTAGCGGTCAAGGCCGAGCGGACGGACATCGCCGCGGCGCAGCCGTGCGGGCAGCCGGGACGCCAAACGCGCGACCACGTCACGATGCGCGGTGTCCAAGTGCCGGATCCAGCATGATTCGAATGTGCAGAACGGGTCGGGTCGGGCTGCCAGCAGGGCGCCGACGTCGACGGCCTCGGCGCCAGCCCCGTCGGTCACCACCACCGACTCGATGTTCAGCCGCAGCAGCACGTAACGGGTGTCGTCGTCGACGACCGGCCCGGATCGCGGCGTCTGCACTTGCAGCAGCGCGGGGTTCGGGACCTCGGCGGCGATCCGGTCGAGCAGATTGGGCACGGTCGCCGTCGGCACCTGGTGGAGCCGGCCGCGGACCCACACCAGCGAGCGCACGGGCTCACGCAGCGGCAGCGGCGCATAGTCGGCCAATTCCAAGACGGCCGGGGCGCCGCGGTTGCCGCAGTCGGCCATGTGCTCGCTCACCGCGCCGACCGGGCCACCAATGGGAGCCGCTACCGCGAACGAGCCGTCGTCGAGCAGGTGATGCAGCGGCGTGGTGAGCGGTTCGGCGCGTTCGACGGCGAGCAGGGCCCCACCCGCGCGGGCGCAGGTGCTGCGGATCCGCTCGGCCGTCGTCGGTGCCGCGCAATTGGCAAGTGTCATCGTTGACCGTCCCGGCTTCTGTCGGAAATTAGGTGAGGCAAGCCTAACTTAATTAGGTTGGCTTCGGCGGCGCAAGATGTTCGACCCGATAGTGTTTGAATGTGGCCCGGATCGCTTACCTCGGTCCCGAGGGGACCTTCACCGAAGCGGCGCTGCGGCAGATGGTCGAGGCCGGCATGGTGCCGCAGCCCAGCCCAGATGCCGTGCAGCCGATGCCGACCGAGACCACACCCGCTGCACTGGAGTCCGTCCGCGAGGGCGTTGCCGACTACGCCTGCGTACCGATCGAGAACTCGATCGACGGTTCGGTCATACCCACGCTGGACACACTGGCAATCGGGACGCCGCTGCAGGTGTTCGCGGAGTTGACCCTCGATGTCGCGTTCAACATCGTCGTCAAACCGGGCCGGGCGGCCGACGACGTGCGCACGTTGGCCGCCTTCCCCGTCGCCGCGGCACAGGTGCGCCGTTGGCTGGCCGCCCATCTGCCCGCGGCCGAAGTGCGCCCGGCGAACTCCAATGCCGATGCCGCGCAGCAAGTCGCCGATGGTCGGGTCGACGCCGCGGTGAGTTCGCCGCTGGCCGGCACCCACCGCGGGTTGGTGGCACTCGCCGAGGGCGTCGTCGACGAAGCCAATGCGCGCACCCGGTTCGTGTTGGTGGGTCAGCCGGCCCCGCCGCCGGCTCGTACCGGCACCGACCGGACGTCGGTGGTGCTGCGCATCGACAACGTGCCGAGCGCGCTGGCGTCGGCGCTCACCGAGTTCGGTATGCGCGACATCGACCTCACCCGGATCGAATCCCGGCCCACCCGAACCGAGTTGGGCACCTACATGTTCTTCTTGGATTGCGTGGGCCACATCGACGACGACGCGGTCGCCGAGGCACTCAAAGCGCTGCACCGTCGTTGTGCTGATGTGCGATACCTGGGTTCCTGGCCGATGGGAGCGGCTGCCGGCGCGCCGCCGCCGCAGCTGGACGAGGCGTCACGGTGGCTGGAACAGCTGCGCGCGGGCAAACCCGAGCAGGACCCGGAGCCGCAACGATGAGCGGTCGGCTGGTATTACTGCGGCACGGCCAGTCCTACGGCAACGTCGAGCGCCGGCTGGACACCCGCCCGCCGGGCACCGAGCTCACGCCGCTGGGCCGCGATCAGGCCCGGGCTTTCGCACGCGACGATTCGTACCGCCCGGGGCTGTTGCTGCATTCGGTGGCCACCCGCGCCGCGCAGACCGCCGCAGAGCTCAGCGCCGAGGTACACATGCCCGCGCATGCCGTCATCGGCATACACGAGGTGCAGGTCGGCGACCTGGAAAACCGCAGCGACGACGACGCCGTGGCCGAGTTCAACGCCATCTATCAACGCTGGCATGAGGGCGAACGGGAGTTGGCGCTACCGGGCGGAGAGACCGCCAACCAGGTGCTGAGCCGCTATGTGCCGGTGTTGACCGACCTGCGGATGCGCTATCTGGACAACGACGACTGGACCAGCGACATCGTCATCGTCAGCCACGGGGCGGCGATCCGGCTGACGGCGGCCGTGCTGGCCGGTGTCGAAAGCGGCTTTGTCGTCGACCACCACCTGGGCAACACCGAGGCGGTGGTGCTGGCGCCGATCACCGACGGGCGCTGGAGCTGTGTGCAGTGGGGAGCACTGACCCCGCCGTTCTATCCGGTGCCGGAACCCACTCCGGTTGCCGACGCAGTCGAGTCAGGAGTCGACCCGATGGGGTGACGGCGCCGGATCCGATTCAGCCTGCCAGGGCGGGCGGGGCGCTTACGTCCGCGCACCCGCAGCCGACCGCGTCGCAGTCGATGACGAAGGCGTGCGGCATCAGCTCCGGGCTGGTGCATCCGTCCTCGGTGCACTCCGAGCGGTGCATCCAATGACGAATCATGGTGCCGTGGCAGTGATCCAAGCCTGCCCGGCAGTCGCGGCAGCCTGTGCTCATGCGTCGTTCTTAGCACTAGGCGCCGACAGATCCGCGTCGGCGCGCCGCGATCAGGCCCAGCCCAATTCGTGCAACCGGTCGTCGTCGATGCCGAAGTGGTGGGCGATCTCGTGGATCACGGTGATCGCCACCTCGTCGACGACCTCGTCGTCGGAGTCGCAGACGTCCAACAGCGCGTCGCGGTAGATCGTGATGGTGTCCGGCAGCGAGCCGGCGTAATTGGAATCCCGCTCGGTCAGCGCCACTCCCTCGTACAGCCCGAGTAGGCCGGATTCATCCGGGTGCCGGTCGGCCACCAGCACCACCACGTTGTCCATGACCGCGGCCAGCTGGGGCGGGATCAGGTCGAGCGCGTCGGAGACCAGCTCGTCGAACCGTTGCGGATCCATCCGCACGGTCACCCGGCTATGCCCCCGGGGCGGGCGGCGGTGGTGGCGGCGGGGCTTCCGCAGGCGGGGGTGCAGGAGGCGCAGCTGGAGGCGGCTCCGGGGCGGGCGGTGGTGGCGGCGCCTCGGGAGCGGGCGCAGGCTGTTGCGGCGCGGGCTGCTGCGGTGCGGGTGCTGCCGGCTGTGGGGCCGGGGCGGCGGGCTGGCCCGGCAGGTGTTCGTTGCCCTGCCGCGGTTGGGTGGTCGATCCGGACGACGATTGTGACGATTGCGATGAGGTGCCCCCACCCGTCTGGGCCGGCGGCGACATCGGGATCGGCGGCAGGTTGAGTCGCTCCTGCGGGATGTCCGGCGGCGGAACCGGGGGCTGACCGTTGATCAGCAGCCGGCCCTTCGCGCTGTTCACCAGGGTCGCCCACCCGCCGTTGCCCAGGGTCGCCCCGATGCTGCAGGCGACCTCGCGGCTGCCGGCCGCCCAGCTGGGTAAGGACAGCGTCGGGTAGATCAGCGTCAGTGTGGTGCTGCGCAATTGGACCGGGGCCAGGTACGCGTCCGTCTGCCTGGTGCAGGCGTCCTTGATGAAACCGTCCTGCTCGGGCTCCGGCGGCAGCGCGTCGGGAAACTTGCTGAGCAAGTTGACCGTGCCGGTCACCTCCATCGCGTGCGGCGCCGAGCAATCGACCGGGATGTCGGTGGGTTGGTTGGTCGCCGGGTCAATACCCAGGCAGGTGCCGTCCGGCCATACCTTGGACTGGTCGCTGTCGGCGACCTTGCCTTTGAACACGAGCTGCTGGTTGCCCGTACCGGGCAGCTCCAAGCCGCAGAGCATGCGCCGCTCACCGGCCTGCCGCCAGGCTTTGTCACCGGACCACAGCATGCTGATGATGAACTTGCTGTTCGGGTCGAACTTGGCACCGAGGTAGCGGCGCACGGCCGACTCGCACTGCTCTTGGCTGATCTGTTCGATGCGCGCGGCCGACGGCGGCGCGGCGTCGGGACCGTACTCCGACCCCGGGAAGGTGCGCATGTCGACGGACTCGGCGACCTCGAAACGGTGCTCGTCCTTGCAGTTGACAATGGTCGCGGCCTCCGGCGTCCGGTCCGGCCACATCAGGCAGTCGCCGCCGGTGGCGCGGTTGAACGCGTCGTTGCCCTTCGAGCCGGTGCTCGGCACAGGGTCGATGTATCCGGCCAGCCTGCCGGGACCGCCGCCGATGGCCGGAAGCGCGGTGACCAGCCCGGCGATGAACAGGCCGCCCAGTGCGGTCAGCAGCAGCGCACGCCGGGTAGCCGAGGCTTGCAGGGTGCTCAGCCAGTCGGCCCGCGGTAGCCGGAATCGCGACCGGTCGGCCGGTGACTCATCCTGCTCGGGCACGTCAATCATCCGCTCCATTCTGACAGGCCCGCAGCACCGCGTGACCATTGATGCACATGTTCCTCGTGTGGATGCCCCCGACGGGCGAGATGTCGGCCGACTAGGGTTTTAGCCCGTGATCGACCTGAAGCTGCTGCGCGAAGACCCGGACACCGTCCGTCGCTCCCAGACCAGCCGCGGCGAGGACCCGGCCCTGGTCGACACGCTGCTGGCCGCCGATGCCAAGCGGCGGGCCGCGATCTCGACCGCCGACTCGCTGCGCGCCGAGCAGAAGGCCGCCAGCAAGAAGGTGGGCGCCGCATCCGCCGACGAGCGACCGGCCCTGCTGCAGCGAGCCAAGGAATTGGCGGAGCAGGTCAAGACCGCCGAAGCCGAGCAGGCCGATGCCGAGGCGGCGTTCACCGCCGCCCACATGGCGATCTCCAACGTGATCATCGACGGTGTGCCGGCCGGCGGCGAGGACGACTACACAGTTCTCGACGTCGTCGGGGAGCCGGCGGCGATCGAGAACGCCAAAGACCATCTGGAACTCGGCGAGTCGCTGGGGCTCATCGACATGGCGCGCGGCGCCAAGGTGTCCGGTTCGCGGTTCTACTTCCTGACCGGTAGGGGGGCCCTGCTGCAGCTGGGGCTGCTGCAGTTGGCGATGCGGCTGGCCGTCGACAACGGCTTCATCCCGGTCATTCCGCCGGTGCTGGTGCGCCCGGAGGTGATGTCGGGCACCGGGTTTCTCGGCGCCCACGCCGAGGAGGTGTACCACCTGGACGCCGACGACCTCTATCTGGTCGGGACCTCCGAAGTGCCGCTGGCCGGCTACCACGCCGACGAGATCCTCGACCTGTCCGGCGGCCCGCTGCGCTACGCGGGGTGGTCGTCGTGTTTTCGCCGCGAAGCAGGCAGCCATGGCAAGGACACCCGCGGCATCATCCGCGTGCACCAGTTCGACAAGGTCGAGGGCTTCGTCTACTGCGTACCTGCGGACGCCGAGGCCGAGCATCAGCGGCTGCTCGGCTGGCAGCGCGAGATGCTGGCCCGCATCGAGGTGCCATACCGCGTAATCGACGTCGCCGCAGGCGATCTCGGCTCGTCGGCGGCCCGCAAGTTCGACTGCGAAGCCTGGGTGCCTACCCAGCAGGCCTACCGTGAGCTGACCTCGACGTCGAACTGCACCACGTTCCAGGCCCGTCGGCTTTCCACCCGCTACCGGGACGCGGGGGGTAAGCCGCAGATCGCCGCGACGCTGAACGGCACCCTGGCCACCACCCGCTGGCTGGTCGCCATCCTGGAAAACCACCAACAGCCCGACGGCAGCGTGCGGGTGCCCGAGGCGCTAGTCCCGTTCGTCGGCACCGAGCTCCTGGAGCCTTAGCCGGAAGCGTCGAACCCAGCCGGACTCGAGGTCGTAGACCAGGCCGGTGACTTTCGTTTCCGACGACACCACCTCGCGCAGGCGGTGGACGTCGTAATTCACACCTGCCGCCGTCGAGCTACCGGCGCGCGTTCGCAGCGCTGTAATGCCGCTGGGATCGCTGCCTTACATGTGGCCGCGAGCCACACTCGCGAAAGTGGGGGTGCCGGCCTCGAGTGGGACGCGAGCGGCGCGCGCGGTGAAGCTGATCGCGTGATACCAGCCGCAGAGCATGGTGAGGTCGAGGATTTCACGCTCGCCGAACTCCTCGCTCAGCGTCTCCCACAGGGCGTCGTCGATGTCTCGGTGGTCGCAGAGCGCGTCGACGGCCCGAATCAGCAAGCGATCTCGGTCGATCGTCCAGCATGGATCGTCCGCGCTGCCGTGGGTCAACGATCTGATCTGGTCGCGATCAAGGCGCGCCTTGTCCGCGAAAAACGCTATGTGCACGCCCCATTCGTACTCACAGCCACAGCGGGCGCAGGTTCGGTCGATGACGATCTCGCGGCCGCGAAGCGACAGCGACAGCGCGCGGCTGAGCTCGTAGCCGCCCCAGCCCGTCATGGCCTCGGTCATGGGCAGGTTTTTGACCATGGTGCGAAACAGCGCGATCGGTGGAACGTTCGGCGGCATCATCGTCTGCAGCTGCAGGGCCACCGCCGGCTCATAGGGAGGTTCGAGAGCGCCGATCCGAGGCGTTACTATTTCCGTAACCATGAACGAGAAAGCTACGTTACGGAAATCGAAACGTCAACCGACGGTCGGGCCTGGGCCCGGCCGACCGGTACGCGGGTCGACCACGGGGCGTCCGCTGATGGCCGCGCTCGATCTGCTCGGGCGGCGCTGGTCGCTGCGCGTGCTGTGGGAGCTGCGGGACGGGCCGCTGGGAGCAAGGACGCTGCGCGAACGCTGCGACGGCATGTCGCCCAGCGTCCTTTACGTCCGGCTTGGTGAACTGACCAACGCGGGCCTCATCGTCCAGCGCGATGACCAGTGCTACGAATTGAGCGACGTGGGCCGGTCGCTCGACAAGGCGCTAATCCCATTGGACCAATGGGCTCGTCGCTGGGCGGAGACAACCACACCTTAGGCGTCCGCCGGCGTTGGCACGGCGGCGGTTTGGGCATGCCGACGTTGCCGTTCGATGGTGGCGAGGTACCAGGCAAGTGGGAAGGAAAAGCTGGTGAAAAAGCTGGCAAGGAAGAACAACCACGGACGCTGGATGCCACGCCGATAGCCGTCGACGATGGTAAACACCGGCAGCAGAATGACATTCGCGATGAGGTAGTCCTGGTCGCCCGAACCGGCGGCCGGGTTGGCGAACTGCTGCTGTAGGAAGTGCGGATAGCTGGCTGGTCCGTGGACGAGGTTGCCCTGGCCGGCCGCGTCGAGCACAAAATGGATGTTGAAGTACCAGCCCAGCGCGATCGAGGCGATCCCGGACGCGTAATACACAATTTCCAGCGGCGACAGCCACGGCCCGTCGGCCGGCTTGGCGTAGATCTTCGGGTTCGACGCGATAATCCAGCCGATGACGGCGAGCCCGAGTATTGCGTGCACGTAGAGCCAGATCATGGGCGAAGTCTCACCGCGCTCGCAAGTTTTGTCAAGATTGACACAATGGAAAGGAGTACCTTACAGCCATGGTCCGGCCCGCGCAGACGGCGCGCAGCGAACGCACCCGGGAGGCGTTGGTCCAGGCTGCGATGGTGCGATTCCTGGCCCAGGGAGTGGAGGAGACCTCGGCCGAGCAGATCGCTGGCGACGCCGGGGTGTCGTTGCGGACGTTCTATCGGCACTTCCGGTCCAAGCACGATTTGCTGTTTGCCGACTACACCGGACTCACCTGGTTTCGAGCCGCGCTCGACGCCCGACCTGCCGATGAACCGGTCATCGATTCCGTCCAGTCGGCCATCTTCGCGTTTCCGTATGACGTTGAGGCCGTGACGAAAATCGCCGCTATGCGTGGCGGCGACATTGACCAGGGCCGCATCGTCCGCCACATTCGCGACGTCCAAGCCGACTTGGCCGACGCCATCGAGGCGCAGTTGCGAAAGCATAGCTGCGCGGCGGATCAAACGGCCGATGCGCGGCTACGGATTACGGTGACCGCCCGTTGCATCGCGGCCGGTGTCTTCGGGGCCATGGAAGCCTGGATGGTCGGCGACGATCGATCGCTCGGCGAGTTGGCACGGATGTCGCATGTGGCGCTCGAATCGCTTCGGGCCGGTATATCCGGAACCTGGGCCACCGCAGTTTCGTCATAATTGACAAAACTTTGAGCGCATGCCAGCCTGCATTCCTGGAGGGCAGGACATGACTAGCTTTGACGCGATCGTTATCGGTGCCGGCCACAACGGGCTGGCCGCCGCGGTACTGCTGCAGAAGGCCGGGCTGCGCACGCTATGCCTGGAATCGAAGCTTTATGCCGGCGGCATGGCATCTACCGTGGAGCTTTTCGACGGCTACCAGTTCGAGATCGCCGGCTCCGTGCAGTTCCCCACGGCGTCGGTGGTTGTCGCAGAGCTTGGACTGGACACTTTGCCGACGATCGACCTGGAGGTGATGTCGGTAGCGCTGCGCGGTGTCGGTGACGCTCCCCTGGTGCAGTACAGCGACCCGATCAAATTGTTCGCTCACCTCAACGAGGTGCACGGGGCCGACGCCGTCAACGGAATGGCGGGGCTGATGGCGTGGAGTCAGGCGCCGACGCGCGCCCTGGGCCGGTTCGAGGCCGGCACGCCGCCCAAGAGCCTCGACGAGATGTATGCCTGTGCCACAGGTGAATTCGAACGCTCGGCCATCGACGACATGCTGTTCGGTTCGACGACCGATGTGCTGGACCGCTATCTTCCCGACCGCGAGAAGCACGGTGCGCTGCGCGGCTCGATGACCGTCCTGGCCGTCAACACGCTCTACCGCGGGCCGGCCACCCCGGGCAGCGCGGCGGCGCTCGCGTTCGGACTGGGTGTTCCCGACGGCGACACCATCCAGATGAAGAAGCTGCGCGGCGGCATCGGCGCGCTGACCGCGCATCTGTGCCGAGTGTTGGAGAGTCACGGCGGCGAAGTGCGGTTGCGTACCAAGGTGAGCGAAATCCTCGTCGCCGACGGCCGGGTGGGCGGAGTACGCACCGAAGCGGGTGACACGCTGACTGCCCCGATCGTCGTGTCCGGCATCGCGCCCGATGTCACGCTCAACGAAATGATCGACCCGGGCGCGCTGCCCGCCGATATCCGGGAACGCTATGCGCGCATCGATCACCGCGGCAGCTACCTGCAGATGCACTTCGCGCTGAACGAAGCACCGGTCTTCGCCGCACCCTACGAGGCGCTCAACGACCCGGCCATGCAGGCGTCGATCGGCCTCTTCTGCACGCCGGAGGAAGTCCAACAGCAATGGGAGGACAGCAGGCGCGGGATCGTTCCGGCCGACCCTACTGTGGTGTTGCAGATCCCGTCGCAGAACGATCCGGGCCTGGCGCCGCGAGGCAGGCACGCCGCATCGGCGTTCGCGCTGTGGTTCCCGATCGAGGGCAACACCGACTACGGCCAGGCGAAGGTTGAAATGGGTCAGCGGGTGATCGACAAGATCACCCGCCTCGCGCCGAATTTCGAAGCCAGCATCATCAGGCACACCACCTTCACGCCCAGGCACATGGGTGTGATGTTCGGTGCCCCCGGCGGAGACTACTGCCATGGGCTGCTGAACCCGGATCAGATCGGGCCCAACCGGCCCGGCCCGAAAGGCTTTCTGCACCAACCCATCCCAATCGACGGACTCTACCTGGGCAGCGCGGGGTGTCACGGCGGGCCGGGGATCACGTTCATCCCGGGTTATAACGCGGCGCATCAAGCACTCGTCGACGCCGGGTGCTCGCGGCCCAAGGGCTAACCGCGCTTCTCCAACAGCCTGTCCAGCAGCGCGGTGAACTCGTCCGGGTCCGCCGGCGTACACGCGGGACTCGGTCTGGTCCCCGGCACGTCGAGGGTGATCAGCGTGGACCGCAGCGGTCGCTTGATGTCCAGCGGCAGCCAGCGGCGCAGATCTGAGCTGCCCCAGAAGCGGAACCGGTGGATGAACAGCCCCAGCGGTTCAACCTTGTATCCGCGAATCCGATCCAGCGCGATGATCTTCGAAGTGCCGGACGGAAAGTGGTAACGGCGAAGCGTGATGGCTTTCCGGTCCAGCTGGACAAGCCCGTCGTCGTAGACCGCGGCGCTCATCGCCGGGAGCACCGAAGCTCGTGACCCCGCGCGGTCAGGCAGCGGCCGGTTTCCAGATTCCACTGCCATCCGTGCAGGTTACAGGTCAACGTGGTGCCATCCACCACGCCGAATTTAGACAGGTCGGCCTTCAGATGAGGGCACCTGCGTTGGATCTCCCAGCCGTCCAACGTGATCGACGTGGTGTCGTCGTGCGTCTCGGCGAACCAGCCGTCGGCGTAGGCGATCCGCTCGTCGGTCAGACACTTGAAGAACGTATACAGGTATTCGTTGTAGCCACCGACTCGCCACGCCTTGAAGCGGGTGGACAAGAAGATGCTGTTGACCCAGTCGGGCTCCTTCTCGCGCAGCACGGTGCGAACCAGCTCTGGTGGTATCTCAAACCCGTAGCGAAACTTCTCGTCGGTAATCGGTTCCCGCACAGTGCGTTTGGGAAAATCGAGCGCGACCCGCTGTGGGCCCATTACCAATTCGACCGGGTAGCCGATGCCGTCGCAGATCTCGTCGCCGGCCAGCATGATCGGCTCGAAGACCGCCCGCAGCGGCTCCAGCAGCGGTTCGCCGGTCGCAGGCTCCCAGCCGGCCTTCTCCGCGGCCAGCACCGGCGCCATGCGTTCCGCATAGTCGGCGATATACGCGGCCTTTCCGGTGGTGAAGATGGCCTCGACTTCGTCGGTGGGCAGCGGGTGGTGCACTGAGTCCAGTTGTGCACCAGTGAAATCAGCGGTGGATCCGGGGATCATCAGCAGACCGCGGTCGTGGCCGTGCGCGCGCATCTGTTCGAGAAAGACCATCTGGTCGGGGAAGATGTTGGCGGGGTCGCCGTGGTCGTCGTTGAGGTGACGCAGCTCCGGGTCCAAGAAGCACGGCGGACCGGCGGACGGGATCACCCAGGTGGCGCCGACTTGGGCGACGTACTGACGAGCGCGGTCCATCTGGCGTTGGCGCTTCTGGGTGCCGAACGTCTGTTTGGCGCGTTCCGGCATCTCGTAGACCATCGGATACCAGATCGCGCCGGAGTACTGCAGCATGTGCACATCGACGTGACCGAAGTCAGCGTGCAGCACTTCGAGGTCGACCGGGCGTGCATCGTTCATGTTGAATGCCGTCGTCACGCCGTCACAGACCACCAGCGCGGAATCGCCGATCGGACCGTCGGCCGGGGCCCGCAGCGCGATGACCATCACGTCGAGGTCGCCCTTGGGCCCGCGGACCCGGTGTTTCACCGAGTCGGTGGTCTCGAAGAACTGGTGAAAGCCCAGCTTCTCCAACGCATCTCGCAAGTCAGGCACCGGGTAGTCGGGCAGCAGCACGACCGCGTCCTTGTTGACATGTTCGCGCAGCAGCTTGGCGTCGAAGTGGTCCCGGTGCAGGTGCGAGACGTATAGGTAGTCGCAGTTGCCCAGGCTGTCCCAGTCCAGCCCGCTGTTGTCCGGGAAGGGGAACCAGGAGCCGAAGTAGGCCGGGTTGACCCAGGGGTCGCACAGAATGCTGCCCGCCTGGGTCTCGATCCGAAAGCCAGCATGGCCGACGCTGGTGACCTGCATCGCCGCCCCAGCCTAGCGGCGATCGCGAGCGCGGCGAATGCAGGGCGCGGTACACCTGGCCTTCTACCCGGACTGTGGTTCTCACAGCCACGTCGCATATCGCGGGATTAGGGTTGGTGACCGTGGAACCGGTGTATGGAACTGTCATCCAGCTCGCACGCCTGGTCTGGCGATTACAAGGCTTGCGGTTCACCGTCACGGGGGTGGAGAACCTGCCCGAGACCGGCGGCGCCGTCGTCGCGATCAACCACACCAGCTATTTCGACTTCACCTTCGCCGGGTTGCCCGCCTACAAACAGGGCCTCGGGCGCAAAGTGCGGTTCATGGCCAAACAGGAGGTCTTCGACCACAAGGTCGCCGGACCGCTGATGCGCAAGATGGGCCACATCCCGGTGGACCGGGGCAGCGGCGGTGAATCATTCGAAGCCGCCGTCACGATCCTCAAAGAGGGCGAACTGGTCGGCGTCTATCCGGAAGCAACGATCAGCCGCAGCTTCGAAATCAAGGAGCTCAAGTCCGGCGCGGCCCGCATGGCGATCGCCGCCGGCGTCCCGATCGTCCCGCACATCGTGTGGGGTGCCCAGCGGATCTGGACCAAGGACCATCCGAAGAAGATGTACCGCCCGAAGGTGCCCATCTCGGTGGCGGTGGGTGAACCGATTCCCCCGACGTTGCCCGCATCGGAGCTGACCACGTTGTTGCACTCGCGGATGCAGCATCTGCTCGAGCGGGTGCAAAACGCCTACGGGTCACACCCAGCCGGTGAGTTCTGGGTGCCGCACCGACTGGGCGGTGGCGCCCCGTCCCTCGCAGAGGCTGCCCGATTGGACGCTGAGGAGGCCAGCCAGCGAGCCGCCGCCCGGGCGGCCCGCCAGCGGACCGATCCAGCGGGCGCCTCGGAGTAGCACATGGAGCCGGTTTTCCGCACTCTCGAAATCGCCGCCAAGGCAGTCGTCATGGCCACCGGCACCAAGATCACCTATCAGAACCTGGAGAACATTCCCGCCAGCGGCGGAGCATTGGTGGCGATCAATCACACCAGCTACCTGGACTGGCTGCCCGCCGCTCTTGCCGTGCACTACCGCGGGCGGCGCATCCGATACCTGATCAAGGCCGAGATGCAAGAGGTCAAGATCGTCAATTTCCTGATCAAGCACACCAAGACCGTCCCGGTGAACCGCGCGGCCGGGGCCGACGCCTATGCCGCCGCCGTCGAGTTACTGAACGACGGCGAGATCGTGGGCCTGATGCCCGAAGCGGGTATCAGCCGCAGCTTCGAGCTCAAGGAGTTCAAGACCGGGGCGGCCCGCTTGGCGCTCGAAGCGCAGGTGCCTATCGTTCCGCTGATCGTCTGGGGAGTACACCGGATGTGGACGGAAGGTCACCCGAGAAACCTCGGCCGCAAGAAGATCCCGATCACTGTGGCGGCTGGCGCGCCACTGTCGCCGACCGGCGATGCCGAACACCTCGTCGCTGCGCTGCGGGAGGAGATGACCTCGTTGCTGCACCGCGTTCAGCAGGAGTATCCGCATCCGCAAGGCGCGTGGTGGGTGCCGGCGTGGCTAGGGGGGATGGCACCCACAGTGGAAGAGGCAAAGATTATTCAGGAGACCTTCTTCGCCGAGCGCGCCCGCAAGCGGGCAAAGCACGGTCGGTGACGCCGTGAGCAGCTAAGGTCGCAGACGGACAGACCGTCGAGGTCGGGGCGGCTGGACGAGAGGGGTGATGGGCGTGCCCGAGCCCGTTTTCCGAACGTTGGAGATCATCCTCAAGAGTGCAATCGCCGCCACCGGAACGAAGATCACGATTCACGGTCAGCACCACATTCCAGGGCGCGGCGGCGCGTTGATCGCCATGAACCACACCAGCTATGTGGACTGGCTGCCGGCAGAACTGGCAGCCGTCAACCGAGGGCGTCGGCTTCGGTTTCTGATCAAGGCCGAGCTACAGCAGGTGCGGGGGATCAATTTCGTGATCAAGCACGTCAAGCTCGTTCCCGTCGATCGCAGCGCTGGTGCCGAGGCTTACGCGCTGGCGGTCCAGCGGCTACGGGAGGGCGAACTGGTCGGATTGCATCCCGAAGCCACCATCAGCCGCAGCTTCGAGCTCAGGGAATTCAAGTCCGGCGCTGTCCGGCTGGCGCACGAGGCACAGGTCCCGATCATCCCGCTGGTGGTCTGGGGCGCCCACCGCATCTGGACCAAAGGACACCCGAAGTCGTTGGGCCGCAAGAAGATCCCGATCACCGTGAACATCGGGCCGCCGATGTATGCGACCGGAACTCTGGCGCAGACCCAAGCCGCGCTGCGTGCAGCGCTGAACACATTGCTCTACGAGGCGCAGGAGTCCTACCCCCATCCGACGGGAGCGTACTGGGTGCCGCGGCGGCTGGGCGGCGCGGCGCCGACTCCCGCGGAGGCGGAGGCACTCGACCGGGCCGAACTCGTCGAGCGGGAACAGCGACGCGCAGACCATGACAAAACGGCCCGTAAACTGATTGACCTCTCGCCACGACGCTGGCGCCGGATGGTCCCGCACGCCTCGGGCGAACAGCCCAAGCGGATCGCTTGATCAGGCTCGACGAGCGACGGCGCGGGGCTGCGCGAAAGGAGCAACGAGCATGGCAGAGCCGCTTTACCGGTTCGCGGAGTGGGTAGTACCGCCGGTCGTCGCGATGAACGGAAACAAATTCACGTTCCAGGGTCTTGAGAACATTCCCGAACGGGGCGGCGCCGTGCTTGCTCAGAACCACACCAGCTACCTGGACTGGCTTCCGACATATCTGGCAGTGCGTGAGCGCGGCCGCCGCATGTACAACATGATCAAGGCTGAGATGGCCGACGTGAAGGCGGTCCACTTCGTGATCAAGCACGTCAGGCTCATCCCGGTTGATCGTAGGCAGGGGCACGACGCATTCGAGCTGGCCGTGCAGCGGCTGCGCGAGGGCGAACTCATCGGAATGCATCCCGAGGCCACCATCAGCCGCAGTTTCGAGCTCCGGCCATTCAAGACCGGGGCAGCCCGGATGGCGCTGGAGGCGCAGGTACCGATCATTCCCGTGATTGTCTGGGGCGTACAGCGGATTTGGCCTAAGGACCATCCAAAAAAGCTGGTTCGCAACAAAGTTCCGATCACTGTGGCCGTCGGCCGGCCGTTGCCGCCGCGCGGCGACGCCGATCAACTCAACGCGGCACTTCGCGAAGCGATGAATTCGTTGCTCTACCGGGTCCAGGAGGAGTACCCGCATCCCGCGGGGGAGTTCTGGGTGCCGCGACGGCTGGGCGGCAGCGCACCGAACCCGGACGAGTCGAAGCAACTCCGGGTAGCGGAACTGGCTGAGCGGGCTCGCAAAGCGGCGCTGCGTGAAGCTGCATCGGCTGAGCGGCGACGCAAACCGGGCGTGCGCGGCTTGTGACAGCGCCCGACAACGGCGGCGGAGCGTCCCGGTGACCCTGCCGGCACTTATCGCGTGCGACGTGGACGGCACCCTGATCACCGACGACGACAGCATCACCCCGCGCACCCGCAACGCCATACGCGCCGCTGTCGATGCCGGGGCGCAGTTTGTCCTGGCCACCGGGCGTCCGCCGCGATGGGTGCAACCGGTGGTCGACGAGCTCGGGTTCGCGCCGATAGCGGTGTGCGCCAACGGCGCAGTCATCTATGACCCGGCGACTGACCGGGTGTTGTCCGCCCGCACGTTGTCTGCCGACACGTTAGGCGAGCTGGCCGAGATCGCCACCCGCGCAATCCCCGGTGCCGGGCTGGCGGTCGAGCGGGTCGGCAGCAGCGCGCACGACGCGGCGACGCCGCAGTTCGTCAGCTCGCCGGGCTACGAACACGCCTGGCTCAACCCCGACAACACCGAGGTATCCCTGGAAGACCTGCTCAGCGCACCGGCGATCAAGCTACTGATCCGAAAGGCCGGTGCCCGCAGCTCCGATATGGCGGCCGAGCTGGCCAAGCACGTCGGTCTCGAGGGGGATATCACGTACTCCACCAACAACGGGCTGATCGAGATCGTGCCGCTGGGCATCAGCAAGGCCACCGGTATCGCCGAGCTCGCGCGGCCACGCGGCATCACCGATGACGACGTGGTCGCATTCGGGGACATGCCCAACGACGTGCCGATGCTGTTGCGCGCCGGGCACGGTGTGGCGATGGGCAATGCGCATCCTGATGCGGTGGCCGCGGCCGATGAGGTGACCACCCCCAACACCGACGACGGTGTGGCACGGGTGCTGGAACGCTGGTGGCTTTAGGGCGCGAACGGTTTACGCAGCCGGATGCACGGGTGAGAACCGCTCGAGCTGTACCGGCGGGCCATCGGGCGACGGCGGCGGTAGTTCCTCGGCGATGCCGTCGATGACCCGGGTGACGCGACCGCTCTCCCGGTCGAAGTTCAACGTGCCGTGCTGGAAGTTCTGCTTGACCCACTGGGGTTCTTGGATCTCCCCGCTGGTCGGCAGGCCCAGGGCGCCGCGCTCGTAACCGAGCGAGGCCCAGGCGTCGTAAATCGCGCCGGTGAGCGGCTGGGCACCGGTTTCGGGTGACCAATAGATCGCGCCCTTGTCGAAGGTGGCGTAGTGCGCCGAGCCGGCTGCCGTCGCCTCCAGCGACGTGGGCACGCCCAGCACGCTGGTCATCCCGCCCATCGCCTGCCATCGGTCATAGATCGCGCCGCCCCGCAGTGCGGCCGCCAAGTCCTCCGGGCTAGGTGGCTCGTTGAATCGGGCTGCGATGCTGCGGATCTCGTCCATGAGGCCGTAGGCCACGTTGCCGGGGCAATCGGTGGCGCCGACGTCGCGGTGGCTGAAAATGGTCGGCAGTGTCGGCACGGCGCCGGCCGGGAAGTTGGTGTTGGGGCCGCCGGCTGACGTCAGCGTCACCGTGCCGCGTGGGTCGACGTGGTCGATGCCCAGCCGCCAGCCGAGCAGCCGGCCCAGGGTACGCAGCTGGATCGGAGTCGGTGGCGCGTCGTCGAAGTTGCCGATCATCGCCACGCCCCAGGTGTCGCGGTTGAATCCGCCCGTATGCGATCCCTCGACGGCTCTCCTGAGGCCGCCGGCCCGCCCCTCGAACACCTGGCCGTACTTGTCGACCAGCGCGTTGTAGGCGATGTCGCACCAGCCCAGCGTCGTGGTGTGGTAGGCGTAGATCGACCGGACGATGGCGGCCGAATCCTGTGGCTGGTAGTCGTTGCTCTCCGCGGTGTGGTGAACCACCGCTGCACGAATTGAATTGTCGTACAAGGTGTTACCGCATCGTATCGATTCGTCCGCGCCCCACTGCGCCCGGCTGATGATGTTGGGGGGCTGACCCGGGGCGAGGACCGCGTCCGGCGGTGTCCATTGGGTATCGGCCGGTGCCTGCGGCGGCGAGATCAGGATCGCCGAGATGTTCTGCGCGAGCGGTTGTTCGACGGTCGCCGGGCGGTAACCGAGCTCCCGGCTTGCCGATGCGGTGACGGGTGGCGCCGATGTGACCGGCGCGCCGGCGGGCCGGGTCACCGCGATCTGCACAGTGGTGGTCTTCCCGACGAACACCGGATCGGTGCCGTGCAGACCCGTCGACGCCCCGACGTCGCTCAGCGTTTCGGTGTCATGCCACGGACCCCACGAGCCGTCGGCGCGCCGGGCGCGCACCCGCGCCGTGGTGCCGGTCAGGTCTCCTCCGGTCAACGCGACCATGGAAAACGGTGCAAGTTGGCTGACTTCGCGAACTGTGACGCCGCCGCCGAGGCCGATCAGCGGTCGTTGGGTGAGGTGGGTATCGCCACGATCCGGTGGCGCGCTGCGATGGGTCGGCGACGGGTCGGTTGCCCACGGCAGGATGACGACGGTCGCCGCGATAGCGGTGAACAGCATCCTCGGCGCGGGACGGCGGGGCGGCACGACCCGATGTTACGTATGTGTCTAGTGTTACAGATGATTCGACACGCTAAGTTGGCCCAGTGAGCCGGCACGGCACGGCACCGCAGAGTTTGGGTGGCGCCGATTGCGGCGGTCCCACTTCTGCGGTGCCGTCTGGGTGCAAGTCCCTAAGGCCGGGCCAGGTCAGGTGGCCGGCGCAGCCGCCGCCGGTAGGGCAGCGGCCGGCGCAGCGGCAGCCGCGGCCGGGCCGGCGCCCTGAGCTGCCTGCATGATGGTCGGCATCAGCACGCCCTTGAGCAGGTCAATGGCCTGGCTGGCGCCGAGCTGGTTGGCGGTGCTCATCAAGTCGCTGAAGAGCCCGCCGCTACCGCCGCTGCTCGTCGCCGCTGGCGCGGCACCGAGCGACGGATCGCCGAGGATCGGGTAGGTCCCGCCGGCACCAGGGTCCAGTCCGATCGGCGCGCCGATCGGCACTTCACCGGGAGCGGGCAGGGCTGCGCCGGTACCAGCCGGGCTGGTCAGCGACGGATCGATGCCGGCCGGGCTGGTCAGCCCCGGGGTGGCCAGCGTCGGATCGGTCAGCGCGGGGTCCGTCAGCGATGGAGCCGCCCCGGGTGTCGTCACGCCGGGCGTCGCGCCCGGGGTGGTCAGGCCCGGAGTGGTGGCGCCCGGAGTGGTCAGACCGGGGGCGGTGGCGCCCGGGGTGGTCAGGCCCGGGGCGGTGGCGCCCGGAGTGGTCAGACCGGGGGCGGTGGCGCCCGGAGTGGTCAGGCCCGGGGCGGTGGCGCCCGGAGTGGTCAGGCCCGGGGTGGTGAGTCCGGGGGTGGTTGCACCAGGTGTCGTCAGGCCGGGCGTCGTCACCCCGGGCGTTGTCAGGCCCGGTGAGGTGAGGCCCGGACTGGTCAGACCAGGCGAAGTCAGGCTCGGGTTACTGGTACCGGTAAGGCTCGGCACCGGCGGCAGGTTGACGCCGAATTGCGACAGGCCCTGCGACAGGGCGGACATCAGCTCGTTAGGCAGGTCGGTCATTACCGCTGCCCGGACGAAGTCGTGATGCTCGGCGGCGGGCTGGGTGTCCAGGTCGCAAAAAGCAACATAGGCAAATGGACTTGCGACGGCCAGGGCGGCGACTGCGCTCAGGGCTGTCGAGAGCTTGCGTCGACGTCGGTTCGGCACGGAAGTCTCCTCAATCTGGATTACAGGTCGCGGTCCCATGCCGATGACGCGGGCACGGTGCCGTGTGGTCAGGCCACGTGATCGATGGTACTGGCGTGATTAGTGAGGCTAGTGTGACGAGATCGAATTGTGAGCCAATCGCGACCTTCGTCACCCGATGGGCGCTCATTCCCCATACGCGACGCTGGTATCGGCGTCTGTGCGGAAATAAGTTGACCAGAAACCGCGAGAAACCGCCCGCCAACGCCGCCGCGAGGCAGGCTGCGCTCGCGCGGTCGGATACCCTAGGCAACCGATGACCGCTCGTTTCGACCTCTTCGTCGTCGGCTCCGGATTCTTCGGCCTGACGATTGCCGAGCGCGTGGCAACCCAGCTCGACAAGCGTGTCCTGGTCCTCGAGAAGCGCCCCCATATCGGCGGCAACGCCTACTCCGAGGCCGAGGAGCAGACCGGTATCGAGGTCCACAAGTACGGTGCACACCTGTTCCATACCTCCAACAAGCGGGTGTGGGATTACGTGCGGCAGTTCACCGAGTTCACCGGTTACCAGCATCGGGTGTTCGCGATGCATGACGGGCAGGCCTACCAGTTCCCGATGGGGCTGGGTCTGGTGTGCCAGTTCTTCGGCAGATACTTCACGCCCGACCAGGCGCGCGAGCTGATCGCCGAGCAGGCCGCCGAGATCAACACCGCCGATGCGCAAAACCTCGAGGAGAAGGCGATCTCGTTGATCGGGCGCCCGCTCTACGAGGCATTCGTCAAGGGCTACAACGCCAAGCAGTGGCAGACGGATCCCAAGGAGCTGCCCGCGTCGATCATCACTCGGCTGCCGGTGCGTTACACCTTCGACAACCGCTACTTCAACGACACCTACGAAGGTCTGCCGGTCGACGGCTACACGGCGTGGTGCCAGAACATGGCCGCCGATGAGCGTATCGAGGTCAGGCTGAACACCGACTGGTTCGACGTCCGTGAAGAACTGCGCGCCGCCAGCCCGGACGCCCCCGTGGTCTACACCGGCCCGCTGGACCGTTACTTCGACTACAGCGAAGGCCGGTTAGGTTGGCGCACTTTGGATTTCGAGGTCGAGGTGTTGCCGACCGGAGATTTCCAGGGCACTTCGGTGATGAACTACAACGACATCGACGTGCCCTATACCCGTATCCACGAGTTCCGCCATTTTCACCCCGAGCGCGACTACCCCACCGATCGGACGGTGATCATGCGGGAGTACTCCCGGTTCGCCGCCGACGACGACGAGCCCTACTATCCGATCAACACCGAGGCCGACCGCGCGGTACTGGCCGCCTACCGGGCCAGGGCGAAGGCCGAAACCGCCTCGTCGAAGGTGTTGTTCGGCGGACGGCTCGGCAGCTATCAATACTTGGACATGCACATGGCTATTGCCAGCGCGCTGAACATGTACGACAACGTGCTCGTGCCGCATCTACGCGATGGGCTGCCGCTAGCCGAAGGCAACAAGAATGAGTGAAACCGCCGTGAGCCTGCTGGCCCGTGTCATCCTGCCGCGCCCGGGCGAACCACTCGACGTGCGCAAGCTCTACCTGGAGGAGTCGACGACCAACTCCCGGCGCGCACATGCGACGGCCCGCACCGCGCTGCAAATCGGCGCCGAGTCCGAGGTGTCGTTCGCGACCTATTTCAACGCATTCCCGGCCAGTTACTGGCGGCGATGGACCACGCTCACGTCGGTGGTGCTGCGCGCCGAGTTGACCGGCGCCGGGCGGGTCGATGTGTATCGGACCAAGGCGACCGGCGCACGCATCTTTGTGGAAGGCCGGGGATTCGCCAGCACCGACGACCAGCCGGTGACGCTCGAATTCCCAGTGGCGCTAACGCCATTCGAGGACGGCGGATGGATCTGGTTCGACATCACCACTGACACCGACGTCACGCTGTGCAGTGCAGGCTGGTACGCGGCGGAGCCCGCGCCCGGCGTCGCCAACATCGCCGTCGGCATCCCGACCTTCAACCGGCCGGCCGACTGCGTCAACGCGCTGCGCGACCTCACCTCCGATCCCCTGGTGGACGAAGTGGTCGGCGCGGTGATTGTTCCGGACCAGGGCGCCGCGAAAGTCCGCGAGCACCCGGATTTCGCCGCCGCCGCCGCGCCGCTGGGCAATCGGCTGTCCATCCATGACCAGCCCAACCTCGGCGGCTCCGGAGGATACAGCCGGGTGATGTATGAGGCGCTGAAAAATACTGACTGCCAACAGATCCTGTTCATGGACGACGACATCCGGCTCGAACCAGACACCATTCTGCGGGTGCTCGCGATGCATCGGTTCGCCAAGACACCGATGTTGGTCGGCGGTCAGATGCTCAACCTGCAGGAGCCGTCGCACCTGCACATCATGGGCGAGGTGGTGGATCGGGACAACTTCATGTGGACCGCGGCGCCCTATACCGAATACGACCACGACTTCGCCAAATATCCACTGAGCGACAACAATCCACGCAGCAACCTGCTCCACCGTCGCATCGACGTCGACTACAACGGCTGGTGGACGTGCATGATCCCGCGGCAGGTCGCCGAGGAGCTGGGCCAGCCGTTGCCGCTGTTCATCAAATGGGATGACGCCGACTACGGGCTGCGCGCCGCCGAGCACGGCTATCCCACCGCCACGTTGCCCGGCGCGGCGATCTGGCACATGGCGTGGAGCGACAAGGACGACGCGATCGACTGGCAGGCCTATTTTCATCTGCGCAACCGGCTGGTGGTCGCGGCGATGCACTGGGATCACGACGTCACGGGTTTGGTACGCAGCCACCTCAAGGCGACGCTCAAACACCTTGCCTGCATGGAATATTCGACGGTAGCGATTCAGAACAAGGCCATCGACGACTTCCTTGCCGGCCCGGAGCACATCTTCTCGATCCTGGAAAGTGCGATGCCGGAGGTGCGCCGCATCCGCAACGCATATCCCGACGCGGTGGTGTTGCCGTCGTCGGACAAGCTGCCTGCGCCATCGCGGCGCAACCGCGAGATGAGGCCGCCGGTGCATCCGTTGGCCATCGGGTATCGGCTGACCCGCGGAACGCTGCACCAACTCCAGCGAGCAGACCCAGAGCATCATTGGCGCCCGCAGCTGAACGTGCCCACTCAGGACGCCCGGTGGTTTCGGCTGTGCACGCTCGACGGTGCCACCGTCACCACCGCCGACGGCCGCGGCGTCGTCTACCGGCAGCGCGACCGCGCCAAGATGTTCGCGTTGTTGTGGCAGTCGCTGCGCCGTCAGCGCCTGCTACTCACCCGTTTCGGCCAGATGCGCCGCATCTACCGGGAGGCGCTGCCGGTGCTGTCCAGCAAGCAGAAGTGGGAGACGGTGCTTCTGCCGGCTCCGCACAACGCGCCGGGCCATGGCCGACATCGCGGCTGAGTCGGCACTGCCACGAGGCGAAGTGGCTGTGTTGGTGGCGATTCAGTCGGCGCTGGCCGAGCGTCGCGGGGTACTGGCGGCGGCGCGGGGCCTGTCACATTTCGGTGAGCACAGCATCGGCTGGCTGGTGGTCTCGGCCATCGGTGCGATTGTGCAGCCGGCCCGGCGCCGGGCCTGGCTGCTGGCCGGCGCCGGGGCGTTCGTCGCGCATGCGACCGCCGTACTGATCAAGCGTGTGGTGCGCCGTCCCCGCCCGGATCACCCGTCGGTCGCGGTAAACGTCGGCACCCCAAGCCAATTGAGCTTCCCATCGGCGCACGCCACCTCGACCACGGCGGCCAGCATCCTGCTGGCCAGGGCCACCGGGGCGCCGCTGCCGTTCATGCTGGTTCCGCCGATGGCGCTCTCCCGGGTGTTGCTCGGCGTGCATTACCCCAGCGACGTGGCCATCGGCGTCGCGGTGGGCGCGGCCGTCGCCGCCATCGCCGCGCGGATCGACCGCCGGTTTCCAGCTGCGGCAGGCGGGCGGCCGTCGTGAGTGAGGATGTGGTGCCGGTGACCGGGCCGCCGGCCAACCTGATCGTCGGTGTGGTCAAGGCGATCCGCCCGCGGCAATGGGTGAAGAACCTGCTGGTGCTGGGCGCGCCGCTGGCGGCGCTGGGTACCGACGTCCGCTACGACTACCTCGACGTGCTGGGCAAGGTGGCCGTCGCGTTCGCGGTGTTCTGCCTGGCGGCCTCGTCGGTGTATCTGATCAACGATGTTCGCGACGTGGAAGCCGACCGCGAGCATCCCACCAAACGGTTCCGGCCGATCGCCGCCGGTGTGGTGCCCGAATGGCTGGCCTACACCCTGGCGGCGGTATTAGGAGTGGCCTCGCTGGTCGTCTCCTGGTGGCTGACCCCGAACCTGGCGCTGGTGATGGCCGTCTATCTCGCCATGCAGCTGGCGTATTGCTTCGGGCTGAAACACCAAGCGGTGATTGACATCTGCATCGTCTCGTCGGCGTATTTGCTGCGCGCCATCGCCGGCGGCGCGGCCACCGGCATCCACCTGTCACAGTGGTTCTTGCTGGCCGCGGCTTTCGCCTCACTGTTCATGGTGGCCGGGAAGCGTTACGCCGAACTGCATTTGGCCGAACGCACCGGCGCCAAGATCCGCAAATCGTTGGAGAGTTACACCAGCACGTATCTGCGGTTCGTCTGGACCATGTCGGCAACCGCGCTGGTGGTGTGCTACGGGCTGTGGGCTTTCGAGCGTGACCGCTACTCGGGCTCGTGGTTCGCGGTGTCGATGGTCCCGTTCACCATCGCGATTCTGCGCTACGCGGTCGACGTCGACGGCGGGCTGGCGGGCGAACCCGAAGACATCGCGTTGCGTGACCGGGTGTTGCAGCTGCTGTTCCTGGTTTGGATCGGAACCGTCGGTGCTGCGGCTATCTTCGGCTAACCCGGCGGTCTCTTCCTCTCGCCGGCCCGTGACCAGGCCGGCTGGGTGGCCGGCATTCCCGTACGACACCACGGCTCGGGTCAGTCTGTGGGTGAGCGTGGCCGTCGTCGCTGTGCTGTTCGGTTGGGGTGCCTGGCAGCGGCGCTGGATCGCCGACGACGGGCTGATCGTGTTGCGCACCGTGCGTAATCTGTTGGCCGGCAACGGCCCTGTGTTCAATCCGGGCGAGCGGGTGGAGGCCAACACCTCAGTGGTGTGGACCTACCTGGTGTATTTGGCAAGCTGGCTCAGCGGCCCGATGCGGCTGGAGTATGTCGCGCTGGTTTTGGCGTTGGTGCTCAGCGTTTCAGGTCTCGCGCTGCTGATGCTGGGCACGGGCCGGCTGTACGCCCCCAGCCTGGTGGGTCGCCGCGCCGTTGTGTTGCCTGCGGGTGCGCTGGTCTACATCGCGGTGCCGCCGGCGCGTGATTTCGCCACGTCCGGGCTCGAAAGTGGGCTGGTGATGTCCTATCTCGGGCTGCTCTGGTGGATGATGGTCTGCTGGTCGCAGGCGTTGCGGATTCGTCCGTCCGGTCGGGTGTTCACCGCCGCGTTGGCGTTCGTTGCCGGGTGCAGTGTCCTGGTGCGCCCGGAGCTGGCCCTGATCGGCGGGCTGGCCTTGATCATGATGCTGGTCGCCGAACGGGGCTGGCGGCGCCGGGTGCTGATCGTGGTGGCCGGCGGGCTGTTTCCGGTGGGCTATGAGATCTTCCGGATGGGCTACTACGGGCTGCTGGTCCCCGGTACCGCGCTGGCCAAGGATGCGGCGGGCGACAAGTGGTCGCAGGGCGTGATCTATCTGTCCAACTTCAACCGGCCATACCTGCTGTGGGTGCCTGCGATGCTGTTGACAGCACTTGCCCTGGTGCTGTTTTCGACTCGCACCTGGCCCTGGTGGACCCGTCATCGGCCCCCATCCGGATATGGGCAGCTGGCCCGCTCTGTGCAGAGTCCGGCTGCCGTCGTGGTCTTCTTCGTCCTCAGTGGGCTGCTGCAGGCGCTGTACTGGATTCGGCAGGGCGGAGATTTCATGCACGGCCGGGTTCTGCTGACGCCGCTGTTTTGTCTGCTCGCACCGGTGGCCGTGGTGCCCGTGGTGTTTCCCGGCGGGACCAGAATCTCGCGGGAAACGGGCTATTGGTTGGCCGGCGGGGTGAGCGCGCTGTGGCTGGCGGTTGCCGGTTGGTCGCTGTGGGCGGCGAACTCGCCCGGAATGGGCGACGACGCCACCCGGGTCACGTACTCGGGCATCGTCGACGAACGCCGGTTCTACGCCCAGGCGACCGGGCACGCGCACCCGCTGACCGCCGCCGACTACCTTGACTATCCGCGGATGCGTGCAGTTCTGGTGGCGCTCAACAACACTCCGGAGGGCGCATTGTTACTGCCGTCCGGCAACTACGATCAGTGGGATCTCGTGCCGGTGATCCCACCGTCGCCGTCGCGGCCGTACATACCTGACCCTCTTGGCGCGCCGCGCCCGCCCGCCCCATCCCGCGCGCCTCAAAAAGGCCCGCACACAGTCTTTTTCACCAACCTCGGCATGCTGGGCATGAATGTCGGCCTGGATGTCCGGGTGATCGACCAAATCGGGTTGGCGAACCCGATCGCCGCGCACACGGCCCGTTTGCAGCACGGACGGATCGGTCATGACAAGAACCTCTTCCCGGACTGGGTGATCGCCGACGGCCCATGGGTCAAGTGGTATCCGGGCGTTCCCGGATACCTCGACGCGCAGTGGGTCGCTCAGGCCGAGGCGGCTCTGCGGTGCCAGGGAACCCAGGCGGTACTGAACTCGGTACGCGGCCCGATGAACTTGCACCGGTTTGTTTCGAATTTCCTGCACTCGTTTGAGTTCACCCGGTACCGAATCGACCGCGTCCCGCGATACGAACTGATCAGATGTGGCCTGCAGGTCCCCGAATCCGGCCGTCCTCCCTACACCGGCCTGCCTGCCGCCGGACCGTGAGAATTCACAAGAATTTTCTCACCCGTCCAACGGGGCAGCGCACCCAGCCGATACCGTTCGCCCAGCAACGCCGAATATGCCTGCTTACCGGGGTACAACCCCTCGTCGAGACGTTTGCGGTGCGGCGAGCCGCCGCGGTGCCGGGCGCCCCGAGAGCCGACTGATGGCGCGGTGATGGCCCACTCCCAAGATGAGAGCACGCCCCAAGGTGTGGTTGACTACACGGGCACATCTGCGCCTGGCGCATCTGGCGCATGCAGTCCGACCCAAACATTAAGGTGGGCCCGACAAAGGATGAGGAAGCAAGAATGAAGCTTGTTGACAGGTTTCGCGGCGCGGCAATGAGGATGCCGCGCCGACTCCTGATAGGGGCCGTCGGGGCGGCCCTGCTGCCGGGGTTGATCGGTGTCGTGGGCCAGCCCGCGACCGCGGGAGCGTTCTCCCGGCCCGGTCTGCCGGTCGAATACCTGCAGGTGCCCTCGGCAGCGATGGGCCGCAACATCAAGATCCAGTTCCAAAGCGGCGGAGCCAACTCGCCCGCCGTGTACATGCTCGACGGACTGCGGGCGCAGGACGACTACAACGGCTGGGACATCAACACCCCGGCGTTCGAGTGGTACTACCAGTCCGGCCTGTCGATGGTCATGCCGGTCGGCGGGCAGTCCAGCTGGTACACCGACTGGTACAGCCCGGCGTGTGGCAAGGCGGGCTGCTCCACCTACAAGTGGGAGACCTTCCTGACCAGCGAGCTGCCGCAGTACCTGCAGGCCAACAAGCAGGTCAAGCCCACCGGCAGCGCCGCAGTCGGCCTGTCGATGGCCGGGGCGTCGGCGCTGAACCTGGCGAACTACCACCCGGACCAGTTCATCTACGCCGGCGCGATGTCGGGCCTGATGGACCCCTCCCAGGGGATGGGGCCGTCGCTGATCAACCTGGCGATGGGTGACGCCGGCGGCTATAAGGCCAAGGACATGTGGGGCCCGAAGGAGGACCCGGCCTGGCAGCGCAACGACCCACTGCTGAACGTCGGCAAGACGGTGGCCAACAACACCCGGTTGTGGGTCTACTGCGGCAACGGCAAGCCGTCCGAGCTCGGTGGCGACAACCTGCCGGCGAAATTCCTCGAGGGCTTCGTGCGGACCAGCAACATCAAGTTCCAGGACGCCTACAACGCGGGCGGCGGTCACAACGCGGTGTTCAACTTCCCGGAGAGCGGCACGCACAGCTGGGAGTACTGGGGCGCACAGCTGAACGCCATGAAGCCCGACCTGCAGCGGGTGCTGGGTGCGACACCGGGCGCGGGCCCGGCCGCCCCGGCCGCCTCTCCTGCCGGTCAGCACACCTAAGGGTTGCAGTAACACGACTAACGGCGACGACCTTGCGGGGTCGTCGCCGTTAGCCGTTTCCGGCGTCCGGTTTCCCGCGGTGTGGTTAGCTACCTTGCGGAACCGGGGCCATCGCTTGGTGGTTGAGCGATTGACGAGTGAGGTGGTTATGAGAGGTCTGTCGATGCTGTCACGCCTGCTGTGCGCCGCCGTGTTGACGGTCGGGGTCGGGGGCATCACCGCCGCCAACGTCGGCTCGGCCCGCGCCGCGGGATACGAGTCGTTGATGGTTCCCTCCGGCGCGATGGGCCGTGACATTCCGGTGGCCTTCCTGGGTGGCGGCCCGCACGCGGTGTATCTGCTGGACGCATTCAACGCGGCCCCTGACGTCAGCAACTGGGTGACCGCGGGTAACGCGATGAACACCCTGTCCGGCAAGGGCATCTCGGTGGTGGCGCCGGCAGGCGGCGCCTTCAGCATGTACACCAACTGGGAGCAGGACGGCAGCAAGCAATGGGAGACGTTCCTGTCCAGCGAGCTGCCGGACTGGCTGGCGGCCAATAAGGGCCTGGCACCCGGGGGTCACGCTGCGGTCGGCGCCTCACAGGGCGGATACGGCGCCATGGCGCTGGCCACCTTCCACCCCGACCGGTTCGGCTTCGCCGGTTCGCTGTCCGGCTTCCTGTACCCGTCGGAGACCACCACCAACGGCGCCATCACCGCCGGCATGGCGCAATTCGGCGGGGTCGACACGCAAGGTATGTGGGGTGCGGCGCAGCTGGGCCGGTGGAAGTGGCACGACCCCTATGTGCACGCGTCGATGCTGGCGCAGAACAACTCCCGGATCTGGGTCTACAGCCCGGCCTACGGGGCTCCCAGTGACGCCGCGGCCATGATCGGCCAAGCCGACACGGCGATGGGCAACAACCGGATGTTCTACCAGCAGTACCGCAACGTCGGTGGGCACAACGGCCACTTCGATTTCCCGACCGGCGGGAGCAACGACTGGGGGGCGTGGTCCTCGCAGCTGGGCGCGATGTCCGGCGATATCGTCGGCGCCATCCGCTAACCGCGCCCGCGGTAGGTCGGTGCCGGCAGCCGGTACCGTGAAGCAGGGGTGCGACGGCCACTGCACGGCACGTCGACCGTGCAATCGACCGACTCTGCTAGCAGGAGACCATGGCTAAAAAGGCTGCTAATTCCCGGCGCAAACGCCGCCGCATCCTGGCGTTGATCGCCGCCGCCGCAACGGCACTCGTCGTCGGGCTGCTCATCTTCGCCGTGGTGTCCATTCTGCGGCAGCGGGAATCCCCGCCCACCGCGGTGCCGCCCAGCATCGTGCCGCCGACCAGCGGTTCGGCGCACCCGAAGAAACCGCGGCCCGCCTTCCAAGACGCCAGCTGCCCCGACGTGCAACTGATCTCGATTCCCGGCACCTGGGAGTCGTCACTGCAGAACAATCCGCTCAACCCGGTCGATTTCCCGAACGCGTTGTTGCTCAACGTCACCCGGCCGATCCGCGAGCAGTTCGACCCCAGCCGGGTCGAGGTCTATACGGTGCCCTACACCGCCCAGTTCCACAACCCGTTCAGCACCGACAACCAGATGTCCTACAACGACAGCCGCGCGGAGGGAACCCGCGCGGCTGTCAAGGCAATGACCGACATGAACAACAAGTGCCCGTTGACCAGCTATGTGCTCGTCGGCTTCTCGCAGGGCGCGGTGATCGCTGGGGACATCGCCAGCGACATTGGCAACGGCCGTGGACCGGTCGACGAGGATCTGGTGCTCGGTGTGACATTGATCGCAGACGGCCGTCGCCAGGACGGGGTCGGCAATGACATCGGTCCCAATCCACCGGGCCAGGGCGCCGAGGTCACACTGCACGAGGTACCCGTGCTGGCCGATCTCGGCCTGACCATGACGGGGGCGCGGCCGGGCGGTTTCGGGGCGCTCAACGCCCGCACCAACGAGATCTGCGCGGCGGGCGATCTGATCTGCGCCGCACCGCAGGAGGCGTTCAGCGTGGTCAACCTGCCCAAAACGCTGAACACCCTGGCCGGCGGCGCCGGCCAGCCTGTGCATGCGCTGTACGCCACCACGCAGTTCTGGAATTTGGATGGGCAGCCCGCCACCGAGTGGACCCTGCATTGGACGCACGATCTCATCGAAAACGCGCCGCATCCCAAGCACGGGTAACGGTTCCGTCAAGCGGTGCCTTTCGATTTGGTCCGCGCCGCAGCGCCCCTTAACATTAAGAGGAAAATAAGAAGAGCTGTGGTCGACTTTATCGAGTCGATGCGTTGCGGATTGCCCGGCTTGCTTCTGTACCATCTGTAAGGTTTGGCGTTCGGCGACGCGCGGCCGGCAGCAGTCCGGCCGCCCCCGACGGCGCAGCTCACACAGACTCAACCCAAGCAGTGCGGTGACAGGAGAAACCGGCAATGGCGTACCACAACCCGTTCGTCGTGAACGGAAAGATCAGGTTCCCCGAAAACGCCAACCTGGTCCGTCACGTCGAACGCTGGGCGTCGGTGCGCGGCGACAAGCTGGCCTACCGGTTTCTGGACTTCTCCACCGAACGCGACGGCGTCGCGCGCGACATCTCCTGGGCCGAGTTCGGCGCCCGTAACCGGGCGATCGGCGCGCGGCTGCAACAGGTCACCCAACCGGGCGACCGGGTCGCCATCCTGTGCCCGCAGAACCTCGACTACCTGGTGTCGTTCTTCGGCGTCCTGTACTCCGGTCGGATCGCGGTGCCGTTGTTCGACCCGAGCGAACCGGGCCACGTCGGCCGGCTGCACGCGGTGCTCGACGACTGCGCCCCCGCGGCGATCCTGACCACCACCGACTCCGCCGAGGGCGTCCGCAAGTTCTTCCGCAGCCGCCCCGCCAAGGAGCGGCCGCGTGTCATCGCCGTCGACGCGGTGCCCAACGACGTCGCCTCCACCTGGGAGATGCCGGTCGAGACCGTCGACACGATCGCCTACCTGCAATACACCTCAGGGTCGACCCGCACCCCGACCGGCGTCGAGATCAGCGCGCTGAACCTGGCTCACAACGTGGTTCAGGTGCTCAACTCCTTCGAGGGCAGGGAGGGCGACCGCGGGGTGACCTGGTTGCCGTTCTTCCACGACATGGGCCTGATCGCGATCATGCTGTCGCCGGTGCTCGGCTACCACAACACCTTCATGACGCCGGCTTCCGTTGTGCGCCGGCCCATTCGCTGGATGCGTGCGCTTGCCGGCACCGACGGCGACACCGGACCGACCTACTCCGTCGCGCCCAACTTCGCCTACGAGCACGCCGCGGTGCGTGGGTTGCCGAAGGAAGACGAGCCGCCGCTGGACCTGTCCAACGTCAAGGCGTTGCTCAACGGTAGCGAGCCGATCTCAGTGGCGTCGATGCGCAAGTTCACCGAGGCGTTCAAGCCGTTCGGTCTGGACGAAAAAGTGATGAAGCCGTGCTACGGGCTGGCTGAGGCGACGCTGTTCGTGTCGATCACCCCGATGGACGAGGGTCCCACGATCATCTATGTCGACCGGGACGAGCTGAACAATCACCGGTTCGTCGAGGTCGACAAGGATGCGCCCAACGCTGTCACGCAGGTCTCCGCCGGCAAGGTCGGTGTCGACGAGTGGGCGGTCATCGTCGACGCCGACACCGCCACCGAGCTGCCCGACGGCCAGATCGGCGAAATCTGGTTGCACGGCAACAACATGGGACTGGGCTACTGGAACCGCGAAAAAGAGAGCCAGGAGACCTTTAAGAACATCCTCAAGTCGCGGACCAGCCCGTCGCATGCCGAGGGCGCACCCGACGACGGGCTGTGGGTTCGCACCGGCGACTACGGGACGTACTACAAGGGCAACCTCTACATCACCGGCCGGGTGAAAGATCTCGTCATCATCGACGGTCGCAACCATTACCCGCAAGACCTGGAGTACTCGGCGCAGGAAGCCACCCGCGCGCTGCGCACCGGTTACGTGGCCGCATTCTCGGTGCCTGCCAACCAACTGCCCCAGGCCGTGTTCGACAACGCGCACGCCGGGCTGAAGTACGACCCCGAGGACACCTCCGAACAGCTGGTGATCGTGGGTGAGCGCGCGCCGGGAACGCACAAGCTGGACTACCAGCCGATCGCCGACGACATCCGCGCGGCCATCGCCGTCCGGCACGGAGTCACCGTGCGCGATGTGCTGCTGGTGCAGGCGGGATCGGTTCCGCGTACCTCCAGCGGCAAGATCGGGCGGCGCGCCTGCCGGGCGGCCTACATCGACGGCAGCTTGCGCAGCGGCACCTCATCCCCGAACGCCTTCCCCGACCAGGCGGACTGACCGTATGACTGATATCGACACCGATTCGGCACCAACCGACGGGGCGGTCAAGGCCGCCCGCACCGACATGAGCGTCCCCGAGATGCGGGCGTGGCTGCGCAACTGGGTCGCGAAAGCCACCGGGCAGTCGCCCGACACCATCAACGAGGCCACGCCGATGGTGGAGTTGGGTCTGTCCTCGCGCGACGCGGTGGCGATGGCCGCCGACATCGAGGACCGCACGGGTGTGACGGTGTCGATTGCCGCCGCGTTCGAGCATCCGACGATCGAATCGCTGGCCACCTGGATCGTCGAGGGCGACCCCGAGGAAGATACCGCGGACGCGGACGACTTTGACTGGACCCGCAGCGGGCCGGTCGAACGGGTCGACATCGCCGTGGTGGGCCTGGCCACCCGGTTCCCGGGCGATATGAACAGCCCCGAGGAGACCTGGCAGGCGCTGCTGGAGGGTCGCGACGCGATCACCGATCTGCCCGAGGGCCGCTGGTCGGAGTTCATGGAGGAGCCGCGGCTGGCCGAACTCATCAAGAAGGCCCGCACCCGCGGCGGCTACCTGAAAGACATCAAGGGCTTCGACTCCGAGTTCTTCGCGCTCTCGAAGACCGAAGCCGACAACATCGACCCGCAGCAGCGGATGGCGTTGGAGCTGACCTGGGAGGCGCTCGAGCACGCCCGCATCCCCGCGTCGAGCCTGCGCGGCGAGGCCGTCGGCGTCTATATCGGCACGTCCGTCGCCGACTACAGCTTCCTGGCGATGTCGGACCCGACCGTCACGCACCCCTATGCGATCACCGGGACGGCGAGTTCGATTGTCGCCAACCGCGTCTCGTACTTCTACGACTTCCACGGTCCGTCGGTGGCGATCGACACCGCCTGCTCGAGCTCGCTGGTCGCGGCCCACCAGGCGGTGCAGGCGCTGCGCAGCGGAGAGTGCGACGTGGCGGTCGCCGGCGGCGTCAACGCGCTGATCACCCCGGCGGTGACCCTCGGTTTCGACGAGATCGGCCAGGTGCTCGCGCCGGACGGCCGGATCAAGTCGTTCTCCTCCGACGCCGACGGCTACACCCGCTCCGAGGGCGGCGGGATGCTGGTGCTCAAGCGGGTCGACGACGCCCGTCGCGACGGCGACCAGATCCTGGCGGTGATCGCCGGCAGCGCGGTCAACCACGACGGCCGCTCCAACGGGCTGATCGCCCCCAACCCCGACGCGCAGGCCGACGTGCTGCGCCGGGCCTACAAGGACGCCGGCATCAACCCGCGCACCGTCGACTACATCGAGGCGCACGGCACCGGCACCGTGCTGGGTGACCCGATCGAGGCGCAGGCGCTGGGCCGGGTCGTGGGCCGCGGACGTCCGGCCGACAAGCCGGCGCTGCTGGGCGCGATCAAAACCAACATCGGACACCTGGAGTCGGCGGCCGGCGCGGCCAGCCTGGCCAAGATGGTGCTCGCGCTGCAGCACGACAAGTTGCCGCCGTCGATCAACTACGCCGGGCCCAACCCGTACATCGACTTCGACGCCTCGCATCTGAAAGTACTTGATACCGTTGCTGATTGGCCCCGCTACAGCGGCTATGCGATCGCGGGCGTGTCGAGCTTCGGGTTCGGTGGCGCCAACGCCCACCTGGTGCTGCGCGAAGTGCTGCCGCGCGACGTCATCGAGCGCGAGCCCGAACCGGAGTCGTCGGACGCGCCCGAAGCGCCCGCCGAGGAAAAGCATGTCGAGTATGTCGGCGGGGTGCGCTTCGACGAGTACGGCGAATTCATCGAGGAAGAAGGCGCTGTGCCGGCGGTCGAGACCGAACCCGAACTGCCCGGCATGACCGAGGAAGCCAAGCGGCTCAAAGAGGCAGCGGCCCAAGAGCTGGCGGCCTCCGAGCAGCCCACCCCGCTGGTGCCTCTGGCGGTGTCGGCGTTCTTGACGTCCCGTAAGAAGGCCGCCGCCGCGGAGCTCGCCGACTGGATGGAAAGCCCTGAAGGCCAGGCGTCGTCGCTGGAGTCGATCGGCCGATCGCTGTCGCGGCGCAATCACGGCCGCTCACGAGCGGTGGTGCTGGCTCATGACCATGAGGAAGCGATCAAGGGGCTGCGCGCGATCGCCGAAGGCAAGTCGCGGCCCAACGTGTACAGCGTTGACGGGCCGGTGACCAACGGCCCGGTGTGGGTGCTGGCCGGATTCGGTGCGCAGCACCGCAAGATGGGCAAGAACCTGTACCTGCGCAACCCGGTCTTCGCCGAGTGGATCGACAAGATCGACGCCCTGATCCAAGACGAGCGCGGCGTCTCCATTCTCGAGATGATCCTCGACGACGCGGTGGACTACACGGGCGACACCGTCGAATACCCCATTGAAGCCGTCCAACTGGTGATCTTCGCAATCCAGATCGCGCTGGGCGAGTTGCTCCGCCATCACGGCGCCAAACCCGCTGCGGTGGTTGGCCAGTCGCTGGGCGAACCGGGAGCCGCCTACTTCGCCGGCGGGCTCTCGCTGCGCGACACCGTCCGCATCATCGTCCCGCGCGCACGGCTGATGGGCGAGGGCGAGGCGATGCTTTTCGGTGAGTACATCCGGCTGATGGCGCTGGTGGAGTACTCCGCCGACGAGATCAAGACGGTCTTCGCCGACTTCCCGGATCTGGAGGTCTGCGTCTATGCCGCTCCGACTCAGACCGTGATCGGCGGGCCGCCCGAACAGGTCGACGCGATCATCGCCCGCTGTGAAGCCGAGGGCCGCTTCGCCCGCAAGTTCCAGACCAAGGGCGCCAGCCACACCGCGCAGATGGACCCGCTGCTCGGCGAGTTCACCGCGGACCTGCAGGGCATCCATCCCATGCCGCTGACCTGCGGTTACTTCTCCACCGTGCACGAGGGCAGCTACATCCGCCCCGGCGGTGAGCCGATCCACGACGTGGAGTACTGGAAGAAGGGCCTGCGGCATTCGGTGTATTTCACGCACGGCATCCGCAACGCTGTCGAGAGCGGCCACACCACGTTCTTGGAGCTCGCGCCCAACCCGGTGGCGTTGATGCAGGTCGGCTTGACCACCGCCGCCGCGGGTTTGCCTGATGCGCAACTGATTCCGACGCTGGCGCGCAAACAAGACGAGGTCGACGCGATGACCTCGGCGATGGCGCAGCTGTTCGTGTACGGGCACGACCTCGACGTGCGGACCCTGTTCAGCCGCGCGTCGGGACCCGAGGACTACGCGAACATCCCGCCGACCCGGTTCCGTCGCAAGGAGCATTGGCTGGACGCGCACTTCTCCGGTGACGCGTCGGTCATGATGCCCGGTAACCACGTCGCGACGCCCGATGGCCGGCACGTGTGGGAATACGCGCCCCGCGGCGAGACCGACCTGGCTGCCTTGGTGAAAGCGGCTGCGGCACAGGTGTTCCCGGATGCCCAGTTGACGGCTTCCGAGCAGCGGGCGGTGCCGGGCGACGGTGCCCGTCTGGTGACGACGCTGACGCGGCATCCCGGCGGGGCGGCCGTGCAGGTGCACGCCCGCATCGACGAGTCCTTCACGCTGGTCTACGACGCGCTGGTATCGCGGGCCGGGCAAGCCTCAGTGTTGCCGACGGCGGTCGGTGCGGGCGCCGCAGTCACGGCGACGGCTCCCGTTGTGGCCGCCGAGCCAGAGGTTGCCGAGCCCGAGGATGATGCCGGCACGCTGACCGACAGCCTCACCGCGCGGCAAATCAGTGGGGGCTTGCAGAGGTGGTCACCGGATTCCGGCGAAACCGTGCACGATCGGCTGGCCGCCATCGTGTCGATGGCCATGGGGTATGAGCCCGAGGATCTGCCATGGGAGGTGCCGCTGATCGAGCTGGGTCTCGACTCGATGATGGCGGTGCGGATCAAGAACCGCGTCGAGTACGACTTCGACCTGCCGCCGATCCAGCTGCAGGCCGTCCGCGACGCCAACCTCTACAACGTCGAGCAGCTGATCCTCTACGCGATCGAGCACCGCGACGAGGTCGAGCAGTTGCACGAGCACCAGAAGACGCAGACGGCCGAGGAGATCGCCAAGGAGCAGGCTGCGTTGCTGTCCGGCGCGACACCGGCTTCGGTGGTGGCGCCCGCGCCCGATCCGCAGGCGCCGCCGTCGGACGCCCCGATCCCGCCGCCGCCGACCAGGCCGGAAGGCCCTGCAGCACAACCGAACCTGGTCGCGGCCGCGCAGGCGCTCAACCAGCAGGCCGTCGCCGAAGCGCTGGGTTCCGATGTGCCGCCGCGTGATGCCGCTGAGCGGGTCACCTTTGCCACCTGGGCGATCGTCACCGGAAAGTCCCCGGGCGGCATCTTCAACCCGTTGCCCAAGCTGGACGACGACGCCGCAACCAAGATGGCGCAGCGGCTTTCCGAACGCGCTGAAGGACCGATCACCGCCGAGGACGTCAAAGCCGCCACCACTATCGAGGAGCTGGCGACCACGGTCCGCGAACATCTGGAGGCCGGTCAGATCGACGGCTTCGTGCGCACCCTGAGGGCGCGACCCGAGGGTTCCACCAAGCCGCCGGTATTCGTGTTCCATCCGGCCGGCGGGTCGACCGTGGTGTACGAGCCGCTGCTGAATCGCTTGCCGCCCGACATCCCGATGTACGGCCTCGAGCGCGTCGAAGGCACCATCGAGGAACGGGCCCGCCAGTACGTTCCCAAACTGCGCGAGCTGCAGGGAGACGGCCCGTTCATCCTCGTCGGCTGGTCGCTGGGCGGGGTGCTGGCCTACGCCTGCGCGATCGGGCTGAAGCAACAGGGTTGTGACGTGCCATTCGTCGGGCTCATCGACGCCGTGCGTGCCGGTGAGGAGATCCCGCAGACCAAGGAGGAGATCCGCAAGCGCTGGGAGCGCTACGCCCGCTTCGCGGAGCGGACCTTCAACGTCGAGATCCCCGAAATCCCTTACGAGCAACTCGAAGAACTCGACGACGAGGGTCAGGTCAAGTTCGTCCTGGAGGCGGTCAAACAGAGCGGCGTGCAGATCCCCGGCGGCATCATCGAGCACCAGCGCACGTCGTATCTGGACAACCGGGCGATCGACACCGCCCGAATCCAGCCCTACGACGGTCATGTCACGCTCTACATGGCCGACCGCTACCACGACGACGCGATCATGTTCGAGCCGCGTTACGCCACCCGCCAACCCGACGGCGGCTGGGGCGACTACGTCTCGGATTTGGAGATCGTGCACATCGGCGGAGAGCACATCCAGGCCATCGACGAGCCGATCATCGCCAAGGTCGGCGCGCATATGACCCAGGCACTCAACAAGATCGAAGCTGAGGAGAAAGCGGCCAGGTGACCACCAAGACCACGGCCGAACTGCTGGCCGAACTGCACGAAAAGCTGGAACTGGCCAAGGAACCCGGCGATCCGAAGGCGATCGCCAGGAGGGACAAGAAGGGCCTCCCGAGCGCCCGCGCCCGCGTCCACGAACTGGTGGACCCGGGCAGTTTTTTGGAGACCGGGGCGCTGGCCCGCACTCCCGGCGACCCCAACGCGCTCTACGGCGACGGCGTGGTCACCGGTCGCGCCACCATCAATGGTCGGCCGGTCGGGGTGTTCTCCACTGACCAGACCGTGTTTCAAGGCTCGGTGGGCGAGATGTTCGGCCGCAAGGTCGCGCATTTGATGGAGTGGTGCGCGATGGTGGCCTGCCCGATCATCGGCATCAACGACTCCGCGGGGGCTCGCATCCAGGACACCGCCACCTCGCTGGCCTGGTACGCCGAGCTGGGCCGCCGTCACGAGATGCTCTCCGGCTTGGTACCGCAGATCTCCATCATCCTGGGCAAATGCGCTGGGGGAGCGGTGTATTCGCCCATCCAGGACGACCTCCTGGTCGCGGTGCGTGACCAAGGCTACTTCTTCGTCACCGGTCCGGATGTGATCCAGGAAGTCACCGGTGAAGAGGTCAGTCTCGACGAGCTCGGCGGAGCCGACGCCCAGGCCCGCTACGGCAACATCCACCAGGTGGTCGAATCCGAGGCAGCGGCGTTCCAGTACGTGCGTGACTTCTTGTCGTTCCTGCCGTCGAACTGTTTCGACCGGCCGCCGATCGTCAACCCGGGGCTGGAGCCGGAGATCACGCCGACCGATCTGGAGCTCGACTCGATCGTGCCGGACTCCGACAACATGGCCTACGACATGCATGAGATCCTGCTGCGCATCTTCGACGACGGCGACTTCCTCGATGTCGCAGCGCAAGCCGGGCCGGCGATCATCACCGGGTATGCCCGCGTCGACGGGCGCCCGGTCGGGGTGGTGGCCAACCAGCCCATGCATCTGTCCGGCTCGATCGACAACGAGGCCTCCGACAAGGCGGCGCGGTTTGTCCGGTTCTGCGATGCGTTCGACATCCCGCTGGTGTTCGTCGTCGATACCCCGGGATTCCTGCCGGGTGTCCAGCAGGAGAAGAACGGCATCATCAAGCGCGGCGGACGATTCCTCTACGCGGTCGTCGAAGCCGACGTGCCCAAGGTGACGATCACGGTGCGCAAGTCCTACGGCGGCGCATACGCCGTGATGGGATCCCGGCAGCTGACGGCCGACTTCAACTTCGCGTGGCCCACCGCGCGTATCGCGGTGATCGGCGCGGAGGGGGCTGCGCAGCTGTTGATGAAGCGGTTCCCCGACCCCACCACGCCCGAGGCGCAGGCGATCAAGAAGGACTTCATCGAGGGCTACAACCTCAACATGGCAATCCCGTGGACCGCCGCCGAGCGCGGCTACATCGACGGGGTCATCGAACCGCACGACACCCGCCTGCTGCTGCGCAAGTCGCTGCACATATTGCGTGACAAGCAGTTGTATTGGCGCGTCGGCCGCAAGCACGGCCTGATCCCGGTCTAACCGGTGGGCAGGCAGACGGTGTCCATGACCATGTCGGCGATCGTCTGGCGCTTGGCGGTGAACAACGGCAACAGGTAGCCGATGTTGAAGATGATCGCGTCCAGGAAGTGTGCAAAATAGCGCACTATCGACCTGCCGAAGCCTATGGGCTGGCCGTCCCGTTCACCGACCACCTTGAACCTCAGCAGCGACTTGCCGATCGTCGAGCCGGTGGTCCCCTGGCGGTAGCCCCAGTTCCAGATGAAAAACGCCACCACCAGCAGATAAAGGAGCGGCTGGATAATGCGTTCCGGCGCCGAGCCGCCCGTCGCAGAGTCGATTAGGCCGACGATCACCCCGCAAGTGGCAGCGACTACAAGGAACAGAACGTAGTCGACGATCCAGGCCGCGACACGTCTGATCCACGGGGTATACGCGTCTTTCGGCAGCGTCCCAAGTACCCCGTGCGCTTCCCTCCACTGACGCCGGGCCTCGCCCGCCGCCGGTTGTTCGGTCATTGCCGCAAACTACGCGCGATGACTGCCGAGCGTGGAGTTATTGCACGCAAACGCGAAAAACCGTGCAACAACTCGACGTTCGACCGGTTAAGGCTTGATCCGGATCTTGCCCGGTGACCACCACCCGCTGCGGGTGGCTGTCCCTAGCTCGAGGTCGGCCGGGCGGGCTTGCACGATCGTGTCGAACTTGCGCAGCGACCCCCAGTCGCGGCCCCAGTCGCGGGACAGGTAGGTCGCCATCACGTGCGCGCGCAGCAGCACGTCGGTGATGCCGAGCAGACCGCCGTTGACGCCGTCCTCCCAGGTGTCGGTGTCCTGCTTCTTGGCGGTGTAGTCCGGCGTGATGCGGAACTTCGGAATCTCGGTGACGCCGTTGGCGTGCAGCATCGGCTGCTGGCACGGGAAGGCCAGCCCCACCGCCCAGTCCATCAGCACCGGCTGCGACGAGCCGACGTACTCCTGCAGCGAGCGCAACTCCGGCACCCGCGGCGGAGTCACCGCGACCCAGTCTTCCGGCGTCAGCGACAGGTCCTCGGCCACCACCCGGACGACGGTCGCGTCCGCGGGGATCTTCGCGCGGGGGAAGCGCAGATTGCGCCACGCCTTGGGCTGCTCGCCATACAGGTCGTCGGGCACCAGCCGCCCGGTGGCCAGCAGCTGCCCACCGGGGCCAGGCTGGCCGTATTCCAGGACCACAGTCTGACCGTCGCTGTGGCCGTGCAACACGCTGTTGCCGGCGATCTTGCCCGCCGCGGTCACCACCACCAGCGGATGCCCGTCGTCCGGGCGGGGCAACTGGTACCAGGCTGACTTGAGAATGCTTTGCTGCTGCGGACCGGTCGTGTAACTGCCGGCCACCGGAACCCGGTTGGGATCCAGACCGTACGGCAGCGGCACCGTCGATCCGTTGGTACCGGGTGTTTTCCGCTTCGTCGGCGCGTTCCAGTCGTAGTCAGTCCCTGGCTGCGGCGGGTTCACTATCCGAACCGCCTCGGCGACAGTGTGATCCGGCACGCCGTTGGGAGCGAACCCGACCGGATTCACTCCGCCCAGTGGGCCCAGCGGGCCGTAGTCACCGGGCGACGACGTCATGAAGCCGGCGTTGGTGTCGGGCTCGACCAGTACGTCATCCGCCAGGCCGCAGCCACCGGTGAAGGCCCGCAGGTTGGCCCAGCCATTGGAGTAGGTCGGGTACTGGCGTACCACACCGATCACCATCGATGCGACAAACACCAACACCATGAAGCCGGCCGCCAGCGGCACCGGCGCCGCGGTCAGTGCGCGTGCCACGCGGCCCTCCCCGGCTTCGCGCGACGCGAAGTGCAACCAGACCGCATACAACGCAGTGATTGCAAACAATACGAAAAATATTGTGCTGATCGTGATTCCATCGATCCGCGGCATTGTGCTGTTGAACGGCACACCGTAGCTGGACACATACCACCAGCCGTTCGTGGACGAGAAGCACAGCGCCAGAACGAACATGACCGCGGCAAGGAACGCCACCCGGTTGCGCGACCAGCGCAGCACGGCCGGCGACACCAGCACCGTCGTCAGCGCGGCCATCGCCGACCCCACCGCAGCGAATAACCCGAAGTGGTGCACCCATTTGGTGGGGGTGAACATGAGGAAGAACATGGTGCCGAAGATGACGCCCATCAGACGCCACGCCGGCCCGCGAGCCACGCCGGGAACCCGCTTGCGTCGCAACATGATAAACACCGCAGTGAACAAGCACAGCGCGGTGATCAGGAACCCGAACCGGCGCGACAGCGAGCCGTCCACCGTGGGCAGGATCAAATAGTAGTAGCGCAGGTTCTCGGTGTACCACGCTTGGCTGGGCCCGATGTCGCCGCGAATCCTGGTGGCTTCCAACACTGCTCGCAGTGTCTGGTCGGCGAACACCACGGTCAGCACCACGAACCCGGCTGCCAGCATCGGGGCCACCAACGGCCAGGTGCCGACCAAACGATGCCGGTGGACCAGAATTCGCAGGATGGGTCGACCGCCGGCAACCAGCGCCGCCACCGCGATCAGCCCGGTGGGCTGCACGCCGAGTGTGAACGCCGCGGTGACGACGGCCAGCGCGGCCGGCGTCAGCCGGCTGTACCGCATGGACCGTTCGATCAGCACATAGGTGATCAGCGAGCCGAGCGCGATGATCGGCTCGGGCCGCAGACCGTTGTTGAACGGCATCCACGCCGCCAGCAACACCATGGCCGCCGCCCACATCGCGGGCTTGCTGGACGCCACAGCCGGGCCAAGCCGAGGCAGTACCTCGCGGGACAACAGGAGCCAGCACACCAGCCCGGCGACCAAGTCTGGCAACCGAATCCAGATGCTTTGGTCGCTGACATGGGTCATCAGCGCAAGCAGGTTGTAGTACCAGCCGAACGGGTCCTCGGGGCTGCCGAACCATCGGAAGTAGTTGGACATGTAGCCGGCGTGATCGGCGACGCGGGCCATGCCCAGGATGTAGCCGTCGTCGGAGGAGTTGGCACCGATGACATGCCACAGCAGGAACGCGACGATCACCGTGGCGTCGGTCCAGGTGAAGAATCGCCAACTGGCCGGGATGAGGCGGCGCATACGGCGGCCGTCCATTTGGTCCAGCCGCCACAGCGCGACCAGCGCGACGATAGTGGCCGCGATCGCCAGCACCATCGCGGTGAGCTTGAGAATCGTTGGCCTGGTGGAGAATCGGGTGTCGATGGTGGCTGACAGCTGCAGCCCCGGCGGCGCGGGCCCGGTCATATCGGTGAACACGCCGACGATCTGCGGGCGCAGGTTGGGGTCGTCGAAGCCCGACGGCGCTCCGGCCGGCCCGGGCAGTCCGACGAACGTGGCGAAGGTGCCTGCGTGGGTAGAGGTGACTTCGATGCGGGAACATCCCGGGCCGCTCAGCTGGCTGCGCGGCACGCTGGCGATCACCACGTTGCGGTCGGTGACGTCCACCCGCTGGGCGGTGACGTTCACGAACAAACCGTCGAGTGTGGCGTCTCTGCCTTGTTTGGGTGCAGTGCCCAGCACCAGCCCGCCCTTCGGCGGCATCGCCTTAGCCACGCTGCACGGCACAGTGACCGTCATCGCGACCGGCGTCTGCGAAATCAGCGGCGCGGTCACGTTATTCATCTGGCCATGTTGCGGCCAGCTCAGTGTTGCGGTGGTCTGCACCACAGGTAGCAGCGGGGTAGCGACCGACAGTACGAATCCGATCAGCCCGGCGATCGTCGCGACCCAGCGCGCCACCTGCACGTCGCGGACGGCGTCTTTGGTGGCGGCGGGTTCCGCTTCGCGAGTTACTGTCATGGCAATGCTCGAATCGGTCCTTGCCGGCTCCAGCCGTACACGGTGACGACGCCTTGCTCGATCCGGGCGTTCGGCGCCTTGTCGGGCGCCACCACCCGGTTGTATTTCTCCACCGATCCCCAGTCCCGGTACCAGTCGCCGCTCAGGTAAGTGGGGATGGTGGAGGTCCACAGCAGTGCCTGGGTGAACAGGAAGGGTCCACCCGATTTGGACGCCTGCCACAGGTTCGACGACGACGCTGTCTGCTTGTGATCGGGCAGGATCCGATACTGCGGAAGTTCGGCCACACCAAGGTGTTCGGAGAACGGCCGCTGGCAGGGGAAATTCGCTGCGGTCGCGATGTCCATCAGCACCGGCGTCTGCGACCCGACCAACTGCTGCAGGCTTTGCAGCACCGGTACCCGCGGCGGCGTGAACGCGAACCACTGGTCGGAACTCAAGTTGGGGTCATAGGCGACGATGCGGGCGACGTTGGCCTCCGGCGGCGCCAACGCCAACGGGAAGCGCAGATTGCGCCAAGCCGGTTGGGGGCCAAGGTCGATCGGATACATCTGCCCGAGCGGCTGGGTGGTGCCGTCGGGACGGGTGACGCCCCATTCCAGTTTGAGCTGTTGCCCGTACGTGAAGTCGCCGTCCTCTTTGTAGGACCAGATTTCCCCCGCCGCAGTGACCACCACCAGCGGGCGATCAGGTTTCCGTGGCGGTAATTGGTACCAGGCCGACGTGGCCGTCGCGGCCAGGTTGTTCTCGCCGTAGCTGCCCATCACCGGGGTGCGCGCGGGATCCAGCCCGAAGGGCAGCGCCGCGTGCGACCCGTTGACCCCGACCGGCCCCTTGCCGCCGGCTGTGCCCGCGGAGTCACTCATGGCCGCATTGGGTTTGTTGGGTGATGCGTCTGAATTGACCACACCGGGCTTGGTCACCACCGGGTCGGATTGCAGGTCGTCGCCCACACCCTCGGGTTTGAACCCGACCGGATTGATGCCGCCGAGTGCGCCGGCCGGTCCGAATTTCTGGCCCGGAACCGGTTGCAGCATACCGGCATTGGGATCGGGTTCGGCCAACACGTCATCGGCCATCGCGCAGTTGGAAAGCCCGGACGTTATGGCCGCCACGTTGGCCTTGGCGGTGGTGTAGAGCGGGTAGCGGAACACTGCGCCCTTGGCCATCGACGCGAATTCGCCGAGGACCATGATGACGGCCACCACCAGCAGCGGCGTGGAGGCCAGGAAGCGGTTGCGCCGGTTGTCCTTGACTTCGGTGTGCCCGGCGTAGTCCATCCGGAAGTGGTACCAGGCGGCCAGCAGGCCGGTGAAGATCGACAGCGTCAGGAACATCGACGTCACCGGGTGGCTGGCGATGACGGGCTGGATGTCATACCACGGCACTCCGTAATTGCCGACGTAGAACCAGCCGTTGATGCCGGAGGTGGCCCACGCCAGCACGAACAGCAACGCCGTGATGTAGAGCGTGAGGTTGCGTCGACTATGCAGGCCGATCCGGGCGACGCTGAACGCCGTGACCGCACCCAGTGCACCGGCTAGTCCGGCGAACGCGCCGAATTGGATGGCCCACTTCGTGGGAGTAAAGGTCAACAGCAGCAGGCCGATTGCGGTGGCGCCGATCAGCCGCCAGGCCGGCCCGCTGGCCAAACCCGCTACCCGACCGCGTCGCAACAGCACGAACAGCACCCCGAACATGCACAGCAGCAGGACCAGCACGGCGAATCGCCGCGACATCGACCCGTCCGGATTGCTCTCGACCGTCAAAAAGTAGTAGCGCAGGAATTCTTGGTACCAGGCGATCGTCGGACCGACCTTGTACTTGATGCGTGCCGACTCGGCGACCGTGGCCAATGTTTGACTGCGGAACACCACCACGACGATCAGCGACAGCGACGCGGCCAGGACTGCCAGCGGCGCCAACAGGCCGTCGGCCGCGCGTCGCCGCGCGATCATCCGCGCGATCGCCCGCGCGCCGCTCAGTAGCGCGGCGATACCGATCAACCCTTGCGGCGCCAGCGTCGCCGTCAGCATCGCCACGACGATCGCCACCGCCGCGGGGACCAACTGGCGGGTGGCGATCGCCTTCTCCACCAACACCCACGTGACGACCACGCCCAGGGCGATCAGCGGTTCGGGCCGCAGACCGTTGTTGAACGGCAGCCAGGCGGCGAGGAACACCGCGCCCGCGGTCCACACCGCCACCCGGTTCGCGGCCAGGCCGCCCTTGCCGGGGCCCAGTCGCCGCAGCATGTAGTGGCTGATGATCAGCCAGCACCCGATGCCGGCCAGGGTCGCGGGTAGGCGCATCCACACCCCGGCGGTGCTCACCGACGCCAGGTGCGCCAGCACCGCCGGATACCAGTCGAACGGCGCCTCGCTGGTCCCGAAGAACCGGTAGTAGTTGGCGAGGTATCCGGCCTGCTTCGAGACCCGGGCAATGGTCAAGTTATAGCCGTCATCCGACGAGGTCGCCCCGATGAGGTGCCAGACCGCCAGGGTGCCGACGACGCCGACGTCGGCGAGCCAAGTAGCCATGCCCGCGCGGAACCAGTGCCGCCAGTTAGCGGGGGTTCGCCGCCCCGATCGCCGGTCGAGGACGGCCATTGCCACGATCGCGGCCAGCACCGCGAGTGCGCCCAGGGTCATCACAGCGGTCTTGAGCAGCGTGGGCGTGACGATGAACCGCGTGTCGACGTCGACGCGCGCCGACAACCCCGGCTGGGCGGGCACCCTCAGGTCGGTGAAGATTCCGCCGACTTGCGGTTTCTTCTCGGGTGCGAGGGTGCCGACAGCGCCGGGGATCCCGACGAAATCCGCGCCCGCCCCGCCGACGCCGGCCCAGATGTGCAGCACACTGCAGGCGCCGGCGGCGACCGCCGGGCGGGGGGCGACCGCCGCTACCGAGTCCCGGAAGGCGACGACGACGGCGTCCTTATTGGCGCGGACGAACAGCCCGCTCTTGCCGGTCTCGAACCCGTCGGCGGGCAACGTCGAAAGCACCAGCCCACCTGCGGCGGGCAACGTGGCGATCGCCTTGCACGGGATAGAGATGTCCAGCGCCCGCGGCGCCCCGGATACCAGCGGTGCGGTGATATCGGTGACGTGACCGTCACCGGTCAGTCCTTGCGGCCAGAGGATCGTCGCGGTGGTCTGCTTCACCGGAAGCAGTGGCACCACGCCGCACAGCAGCACACCGGCGATGCCTGCGACGATGGCAACCAGTCGTGCGATCGGATACGTCGATCGCTCACCATCGTCTTGGGGCACGAGGGTCGATCGTATGCGACGCAGTTAGGTGTTCCGACGATGCCGCCCGCGCGGCGGCCCAGCCAGCGATTAGTGCCGCAGCGGCGCGGGACTCCACAGCCCGCTGCGTGTCGCCGACCCCAGGTCGAGGCGCGCCGGCGACGCGTCGGGGTAGTAGGGCGTCAGTTGCTGCAGTGCGCCCCAGTCGCGGGACCAGTCGTCGTTCAGATAGGTCGGGACGGTCGTCGCGCGCACCAGCAACTCGGTGATGCCGAGCGGCCCGCCGCCGTTCTTGTCCATCACCGGTGAGTTCGCCTCGGCGCCGAACCGATCGGGCAGGATCCGCCACTTCGGTACCTCGATGACGCCGTTCTGGTGGCCGAACGGTCGCTGGCACGGGAAGGCCAGGCCGACCAGCCAATCCAGGAGCACCGGTTGAGTCGAGCCGACCACGTTCTGCAGTGTGCTCAGCCGCGGGATCCGGGGCGGAGTGAGCGCGATCCAGTGCTGAGGCGCCAGGTCGTCATCGGTGGCGATCAGCCGCACCTGGGTGGCGTTGCGCGGCACCGCGGAGAGCGGGGCCCGCAGGTTGCGCCAGGCCGGCGCGGCCCCGACGTCGGCGAATCCCATTGCGCCGGAAGGCTTTCCGTCATCACCGGCCCACTGGATCTGCACCTCGCCGGGATCGAATCGGCCCGCCGCCGATACCACCAGCAGCGGCCCGGCCTCGTCACGTGGGGGGAGCCGGTACCAGGCCGACCGCAGCTGCGCAGGCGCCTGAACCCCGGATCGCCAACTGCCCAGGACCGGCGTCCGAGCGGGATCGAGGTTGTAGGGCAGCCGGGCGCGCGAGCCGTTGATTCCCGGTGCGGCGGTGGTGCCGCCCTCGGTGCCGGCCTCGCTGCTGGTGACCAGTCTGTCGTCGCCCACGAAACTGCTGTCGCCCGGGCGTTCCATCACCGGATCGGCGGACACGTCGGCGGGAATGCCGTTGGGATCGAAGCCCTCGTCCAAGCCGGCGGCCAGCGCGTCCTTCACCGACTTCCCGACCGGGGACAGCATGCCCGCGTTGGGGTCCAGCTCGACGAGCACGTCGTCGGCCATTCCGCAGGTCCTGCCGGTCAGCGCTTGCAGATTGGAGCGCCCGACCGACCACGCCGGGTATTGGTCGGTCATCCCAAGAGTCAGCGACGCCACCTCGAACAAGACCAGCACCCAGGCCGCAATGCCCAACGGGGACCGGATAATTCGGGTGAGCCGCGATCCGTGCCGACGCCCGGGGCCGGCACCGTTGTTGACGAAGTGGAACCACGCCGCCACCAGAAGGACCAGCACGGTGAGCGCCAGGAGCACCGTGGTGAACCCGAACCGCCACTCCGGGAACGCATTCGACCACGGCACACCGAAATTCGAGACATACCACCAGCCGTTGACACTGGCGAACGACAGCGCCACCACGAACAGCACCACCGCCGCGAACAGGGTGCGGTTGCGTCGCGACCGCATCGCGGCCGCGGTCACCGCGACGGTGGCCAGCGCCCCCAACGAGCCGGCCAGCCCGGCGAACACCCCGAAGTGGTGGGTCCACTTGGTCGGGGTGAACATCATCGCGATGAACGAGATGACGGTGATGCCGATGATGCGGCGGCTGGGCCCGGCGGCGGTGCCCGGAATTCGGCCCTTGCGCAACGCCATTGCCACCGACACCGCAAGCGCGACGAGCAATGCCAGCACCGCGAAGCGGCGAGCCACCGACCCGTCGGGGCTGGCCATGAACAGTCGCTCGTAACGGATGTGCTCGTCGAACCAGCTCAGGCTGGGCCCGACCACGGATTTGAGCGTGCTGGCCTGGATCTCACCGGTGAAGGTCTGGTCCCGGAAGATCAGGATCACGGTCACCGTCGCGGCCGCGAGCAGCGGCGCGACCAGCGGCAGCACGCCGAACTGCCGGGTGCGGCGGTGCAGGATGGTGCGCAGCGGCCCGATCGCCACCAGCAACGCCCCGATCGAGGCGATACCCGTCGGCCCGGAGAACAGGGTCAGCGCGCCGACGATGCAGGCGACCGCCACCGGCAGCAGCCTGCTGGTGGCGACCGCGCGCTCCACCGAACACCACGTCAGCAGGATGCCCAGGGCGATGATCGGCTCGGGCCGCAGGCCGTTGTTCAGCGGCAGCCAGAACGCCAGGAACATGCCGGCGGCCGTCCAGGCCGCCGCCCGGTTTGTCTTCACGGCATGTCCCAGCCGCGGGATGACTTCACGGCTGATCACCCACCAGCAGGCCAGCGCCATGAGCAGGGTGGGCAGCCGCATCCAGATGCTGGCGGTGGTGACATGAGCCCACAGCGCCAGCAGGTCGTAGTACCAGCCGAACGGCGCCTCCGGGGTACCGAACCAGCGGTAGTAGTTGGCCATGTATCCGGCGTGCTCCGACACCCGGGCCATGGTCAGGATGTAGCCGTCGTCGGCGGTATTGGCCCCGACGAAGTGCCACCACACCAGCACCGCGGTGACCAGGGCGTCGAGGCCGGTGATCGACCACCAGCGCGGCGGCAGGAAGCGGCGGTGCCGGCCGGCCCCAGCGGTTTCCAAGGCCCTGTCCAGGATGTGCAGTGCGACCAGCGCGGCGACGGTCAACACCACCCCGAGGATCATCGCTGCCAGCTTCAGCCAGGTCGGGGAGGTGCTGTACCGGGTGTCGAGAGTCGCCGAGAAGCTCAGGTCCGGTGGGGCCGGACCGCTCAGATCGGTAAAGACCCCGACGATCTGTGGCCGGAAGTCATAACCTGTACGCTCGCCGCGCAACGCTGCGCCGGGATGGTCTGCATTGGGGCCCTGGCGCAGCCCGACGAATTCGCCCGCGACCTTGTCGGCGTGCGCGGTGAAGGTCAGCCGCTGGCATGCCTGGCCGAGCACCTGGCTCAGCGGCGCCACCACCACCGGGGTGTTGCGGACGATGAGCAGCAGATCGTCGTTCACGCGCTCGATCAACAAGCCCCGGTCGACGGCTTTCGGCGCCTGCTTGGGCACCGTCGACAGAAGCATCGCCTTGGTTTTGGTGAGCCCGGCGGCGGCCTGGCACGGGACGCTGATGGACAGGTCGGTGGCCACATAGCCGATCAGAGGTGCGTCGACGCTGCTCAGTACACCGTTTTGCGGCCAATTCAATTCGGCGGTGGTCTGTTTGACCGGCAGCAGCGGGGTGGCGAGCGCCAGCAGGGCCCCGAGCAGTCCGGCGACGACGGCGACGACCCTGGCTCCCCGGTAGTTTGCTCCGGCCCCGCTCAATTTGCGCCGCTCCTCCTCATCGCTTCGCTCTGCATCGTCGACGGCGCGGCTCACGGGGCTAGATCGTAGTTGCCCGGCCTGGGCGGTTCCGGTGGCCATTAGCCTGCGGTCCGGATCGCCAACACGAACGGGCCGATGTCTTTGACGGTGAAGTGTGGGTCGGCGAACAGGGCGGCTTTGAGGTCCACTGTGTAGCGGCGGACGTTGGGTTGGTTGGGGTAGACGTCTTCGGCCAGCCGCAGCGTGTATGTCTCGTTTGCGCCGCGGCGCATCAGGAAAACGGTCGGCGGCTGCCAGGGCAGCGTGTCGAGCGCGTGGATGAACTGATCGCTGCGCTTGAGTTTGGACCAGCTCTTGATCGCCGCCGCCCGCTTGTCGAACTGCGCCAACGGGTTGGCGTAGTGCGAGGTCAATCCCTGAAAGCCCCAATACGGGTAGTAGGACAGGAAGCTGTAGTCGGCGGTGAGCATGACGATCTGGTCGCGCGGTTTGCCGGTGACCCGGGTGATCGCGGCGTCGATCGCCGAATAGTACTTCTCCGAGCTGGGCGGACGGCGGTCACCGCGCTGCCCGTGGCCGTCTGTGTCGGTGTAAGCGATGGTGAGGTCGGGCCGCAGGACGTTGGGAATGTCCTGGCTGAACGCGATCGCTCCGGTCAGCCCGATCGCGGCGGCCACCGGGATGACGGCGCGATGCCGCGCGGCCAAGACCCGGGTGGCCTCGACGAAGCCGAACACCCCGGCGGCGGCCAGCAGTACCGTCAGCGTCGGTTGCAGCCGAAACGACAGCAGGGTGGTGCGCGCCAGCGTGGTCAGCATCGACAGCAGCGACCACAGGTAGACGGCCAGCACCCCGATCGCCAGCCCACCCGCCCGCACCGACGAACGAGCGCGCACCACCAGCCACAGCGTCCCGAGCATGCACAGCGCGCCGAGCAGCGTGAACTGCAGCATCGGGAAGGTCAGCTCGGCGCCGTCGGCCGGCAGGTAGTGCTGGGCGCTGCCGGTGTTGCTGACCTCGCTATGGGCCGCCCGCAACAGGAACGGCAGCCAGGTCGTCGCCCCAATGGCCGCTGCGATCACCGCGATGACCGCCACTCGGATCAACGGGTCGACCGCTGCGCGGACGCCTTGGCCCCATCGGGACGCGGCCATCAGCGCGGCCATCAGCGCCATGGTGAACGCGCTGTAGGCAACCAACAGCGTGTACCACGTGGCCGCGAACCCCAGGAAGATGCCCGCGCCGATCACCGCCGCCCATCCCCCGCCGCGTGCGCCGCCGCGCAGCCCGGCCCAGGTCAGCACCAGCACCGGCGGCAGCAGCACGGTGATCATCGCCGAGTACGGTTCGGGCGAGCTGTAGGCCAGCGTCACCGCGGCGCTCGCGGCGGTCACGATCAGCGCGTACTCGAAGCGGATCATCCGCGACCACAACACCAACGCCACGGCGACCGCGATCGTGATCGAGGTGATCGCCCACGGCTTGTACATCTCCCACGCCGGTGTTCCGGCCAGCGCCGCGACACGTCCACCGATCCAGAACCAGCCCGGCGGATAGAACGGCGGCAGGCCGATGTAGGTCATGTCGGCCAACGAGGAGTTGTCGGTCAGCCGGGTCAGGTATTCGGTGCGGAACTGCTGGTCGACGGAGATGCCGAACAGGTAGAGCTTGGTGGCACCCAACGGCATCGCGAGCGTCACCACCGAGAACGCCGATACGAACACCAACGCGGCCAGTCGGGCCAGCCAGCGCGCCGTCCCGCGCCTCCACAGCCAGCCGGCGGCCAACAGCCCGGCGATGCAGCCGACCTGCCCGACCGTGGTCAGCGCGTGCAGCTGGTTCGACGACGGGTAGGCCGGCCACTCGACGCGCGCGATCGCGACCAGTGAGATCACCGAAACCACCACGGCGACGGCCGTCGCGACCGCCATATGGCCGACGGTGGCCAGCGCGTTCCGCATCTAGATGGGCAGCTTGCGGAAGATCGGCCGCGGGATGTGCCGCAGCACCATCATCACGTAGCGGAAAGCACCGGGCGCCCAGACGAGTTCCTTGCCCTTCGCGGATGCGGTCACCGCCAGGTTGGCGACGTACTCCTTGTCGACGGTCAGCGGGGCTTCCTTGAGGTGCGCGCTCATCCGGGTTCGCACCTGGCCGGGACGGATGACCAGGACGTGAACCCCGAATTGCTTCAACGCCTCACCCAGGCCGAGGTAGAAGCCGTCCAGGCCGGCCTTCGTGGAGCCGTAGACGAAGTTGGATCGTCGCACCCGTTCACCGGCCGCCGAGCTCATCGCGATGATCCGGCCGAAGCCCTGCGCGCGCATCTTCTCCCCCAGCAGCACACCGACGGAAACCGCTGCCGTGTAGTTGATTTCGGCGATCTGCACCGCCTTGCGCTGGTTCTGCCAGAGTTCCTCGGCGTCGCCGAGCAACCCGAATGCCACGATCGCGACGTCTATATCACCACCGGCGAACGCGGCGTCGATCACGGCGGGATGGCTGTCGGTATCGACCGCGTCGAAGTCGATCAGCTCGACCGATTTCGCACCGGCGGCCTTCATTTGGGCCACCGCGTCGTCGCGGCCAGGGTCGTCGGGCAGGCAGGCCAACAGGATTCGGGCGTGTGCGTTCTGCAGGTAGCGCTCGCAGATCGCCAGTCCGATCTCCGACGTGCCGCCGAGCAGCAGGATGCTTTGAGGATTGCCTACCGCGTCAAAGACCATTTAGAGCAGCTCCAAACGTCGGGCCATGTCCGAGGCGAACACGCCGGCCGGGTCGACCTTGCGGCGCACCGCGATCCATTCGTCGATGCGCGGATACATGGCGTGGAAGATGTCGGCGGTGGTGCGGGAGTCCTTGGCGGTGTAGAGCCGGCCGCCGAATTCCAGCACCCGCTTGTCGAGTTCGTCCAGGAATTCGCCCAGCCCGGGCTTGATTTGGAAATCGACGCAGACGTTCCACCCCGGGATCGGGAAGCTCAGCGGCGCGCGGTTGCCGGGGCCGAAAAGCTTGAACACGTTGAGGAACGAATAGTGCCCGGAGCGCTGGATGTCATACAAGATGCCCTTGAACTCCTCGACCGCCTCGGTGGGCACCACGAACTGATATTGTCCGAAACCCGCTGAGCCGTAAGCCCGGTTCCACTCACCGACCATGTCCAGTGGGTGATAGAACTGTGTCAGGTTCTGCGCCTTGCCGCGGTATGTTCGCGACTTGCGGTACCAGAGTTCGGTCATGGCACCGAAGATCAGCTTGTTGCCCAGGCCGTTGGGGAAGATGTCGGGCGTTGTGAAGAACTGCGGCGCATCGAATTTCAGCGGATCGCGTTGCAGCTTCTTGGGTAGCTGGTCAAGCTTCGCCAGCGAGCCCCGTGAGATGGCGGCCCGGCCCAGCTTCGGTGGCGCGCTGATCGCGTCGAACCAGGCCGACGAGTAGGTGTAGTTGGCCTCGCTGCCGTCGCTGTGGAAGGCGATGGTCTCCTCGAGGCTCCCGGTGACGTCCCCGTCGGCGATGAAATATGCGGTCTCAGTTGGCGTCATCGCGATGGTGGCGCGCAAGATGATCCCTGTCAGCCCGTTGCCACCGGTGGTGGCCCAAAACAGTTCGGCCTCTTCCCCGTCCGGGGTGAGGTGGCGAATTTCGCCGTCGGCGGTCAGCAGCTGCATCGACCGGACGTGGTTGGCGAAGCTGCCTGCGCTGTGGTGGTTCTTGCCGTGGATGTCGCAGGCGATCGCCCCGCCGACGGTGACCTGGCGGGTGCCGGGCAGCACCGGCACCCACAGCCCGAACGGCAGCGCCGCCCGCATCAGCTGGTCGAGGTTGACCCCGGCGTCGACGTCGGCCAAGCCGGTGTCGGCGTCGATCGAGTGGATCCGGTTCAGCGGCGTCATGTCAATCACCAACCCGCCGCCGTTCTGGGCGTTGTCGCCGTAGGAGCGACCCAGCCCGCGGGCGATCACACCTCTAGCCCCGGCGTCAGCAGTCCGGGCCACCGCCTTGGCGATCACCTCGGGATCGCGGGTGGAGAGAACCTGCGCCACCGATGGCGCGGTGCGCCCCCACCCGGTCAGCCGGGCGGGGGTGGTCGGAACGTCACCGCTGAACATCGTCAAAGAGGGTACCGCCTACCCGGGCAGCTCCCCCTGCTACGCGGGGGTGCCCCCACCGCGCAGCCGGAAGATCACGGAGCGCTGCACCACGAAGTTGATCACCGAGGCGGTGCCCTGCGCGATCACGAACGCGACCGGCACCGCCCAGGTCCGGTAGTCCAGCAGAGCCAGGCACAGGTGGTTGAGCCCGACCTGAACCGCGAAGGTGATCCCGTAGAGCGCCATGACGACCAGGAACCGCGCCGTGCTCGGCGGCGCTTGGAATGTCCACCGGCGGTTGATCAGGTAGGCGGTAATGGTGCCGGCGACAAAGCTGGTGGCCTTGGACACGTCCACCTGCAGGCCCACTGCTTTGTAAAGCAGCACGTAAAGCCCGAAGTCGACGATCGCCGACAGTCCGCCGGTGACGACAAAGCGCCACACCTGCGTGGTCAAACTCAGGTGGGTGCGCGACGGGGCAATCTCGGCCATCGCCGGGAGTCTACGGGTCGGGCGGCCTACGTCGGATATTTGACGTCCAGCAGCTCGACCTGATTTTCCCCTTGCGGCGTCGTGTAGGTGACGGTGTCGCCGGCTTTCCGCCCCGCCAGCGCCAGGCCCAACGGACTGCCCGCGGTCAACGTCTCGGCCTCACCGCCGATGGGAGTCTCCTCGATGACGGAGATCACCTGCATCTTCACGACGGCACCGTCTGGGAACCGTAGCTTCACCACCGTGCCACCGGGCAGCGTGTCGGTTCCATTCGACGGCGACGGACCGGCCCGCAGCAACCTGTCGAGCTCGCCGATCCGCTCGTCCAGCCCGGCCAGTTCGTCCGCGCGCTGGATGGCGTCGGCGGCATCCGCGTGATCGCTGACACTGCCGCGGTCGTTTCTGACCTCGACCTCCAGGCGATCACGCCGTTCCCGCAGCCGGGCCAGCTCCGCGTTGATGCGATCTCGCGATGCACCAGCGAGCCCCTTCGATTCGGCTTCCTCGCTCACAACCGTCGACCTTTCGTGGCGCGACCGCGAGTCCTACCGCCGAGCGCCGAGAGTGCGTCAGTAACCGTTCGCTGATTATCCAATAACGCGACCAGTGCGCTTGGTGGTGTTTCCACACGACGGGCTGGTCAAACCCAGTAGGGCACCCGGGCACGGTACTGGCGCATCGCGAAGCCGGCCAGCACCCATCCGATGAGCGTCAGCACCACCACCACCGCCCAGTGCCGAAGCTCTTGGTGGGCGCCGAGCAGCGGGGCGCGCACGATATCGAGGTAGTGCAGCAGCGGGTTGAGCTCGACGATCTTCGACCAGCGTTCCGCGCCCTGCTGGTGCAGGGTGTCGTCGTTCCAGATGATCGGTGTCATGAAGAACAGCAGCTGGACGATGGAAAACAGCAGCGGACCGATGTCGCGGTAACGGGTCGCCAGGATGCCGAAGCACAGCGACACCCATACGCAGTTGAGGACGATCAGCCCCAGCGCCGGGATGACCGACAAGTCGGCCCACGACCACGGCTTCGGGTAGATGATCGCGATGACGATATAGATGACGATGTTGTGCGCGAACAAGATCATCTGGCGCCACACCAGCCGGTAGACGTGCACGGACAGCGGTGTGGGCAGTTGCTTGATCAGGCCTTCGTTGGCGACGAACACCTCGGCGCCCTCGAGGATGGCCGCGTTGATCAGGTTCCAGATGATCAGCCCGAGCGTGACGTACGGCAGATGGATCGACAGCTCCAACCGGAACAGCTTGGAGTACAGGCCGCCCATCGCGACGGCCGTGGTGCCGGTCGCGATCGTGATCCAGAACGGCCCCAGCACCGAGCGGCGATACCGCTGCTTGATGTCCTGCCAGCCCAGGTGCAGCCACAGCTCGTGACGGCGATAGCCGTCGACCAGGTCACGCCAGGCCCGGGTGAGAGTTTTGGACTGCGACGCGGCGTCGATGAGCGTCATGGCCGACCGAACCTCTCCCGCCGCCCCAGGCGGCGCAGCCGTAGCCACTCCAGCAGACCCTTGGGGTCGCGGCGGGACACCAGGAAAAACCAGCCGAACCGCAGCCATTCCTGAGGCAGCAGCCGACGCAGACCCGGTTGCGACATCAGGTAGCCGCGATTGCGGTAGGTGAAGTACCGCTTGGCGGGGTCCTCCGGATATTGGGTGTGCATTCGGCCGGCGAGGATCGGCTTGAACTCGGCGGACCCGCAGGGGTGCAGATATACCGCGTTCAGGCAGGTTCCGAACGCCAGCCCGGAGCGGACCAGCCTGCGGTGCATCTCGACCTCGTCGCCGCGGATGAACAACCGCAGGTCTGGGACGCCGATCGCCTCGAAGGCCGACGCGGCAAAAAGCGCGCCGTTGAACAGCGACGCGATGCCGCTCAACAGCTCCTGGTCGTTGCCGGTGCGCAGCTCGCTGACTCGTCTACGCCACACCAGACCGCGGCGCAATGGAAACGCAAGCAGTTCCGGATCGTCGGCGTTGCACACCATCGGCGACACCTCTGCCAGGCCGTGCTTCTCGGCGCACGCCAGCAGCGTCGCCAGCACTTCGGTGTCCTGCGGGCGGCCGTCGTCATCGGCCAGCCATACCCAATCGGCCCCCAAGGCCAGCGCATGCAGGATGCCGAGCGCGAAACCCCCTGCGCCACCGAGGTTTCGGCGTGAACCCAGATACGTGGTTGGGATCGGCTGGCCGCTGACCAAATCACGGACATGCTCGTCATGCCCGTTGTCGACCACGACCAGGTGATCCGGCAGCCGGCTTTGGGTGGTCAGTGCGTCCAGCGACTTGGCCAGCTCGTCGGGCCGGCGGTGGGTCACCACGACGGCGCAAACCGAAGTCACCCCGACACCTCGTCCGCGGTGGTGGTTTCTTCCAGCACTTCACGCACGTGCCGTGCCGCCTCTTCGCCCTCGTAGGCACGCACGACGTCCTCGATGCCGCCCGTCATCCGGACCACGCCGTGGTCGATCCACATCGCGGTCTTGCACAGCCGCGCGAGGAACTCGTTGGAATGGCTGGCGAACACCAGGATCCCGGAGCGCTCGACCAGTCGTTGCAGCCGGGTCTGGGCCTTCTTCAAGAAGTCGGCGTCGACGGCGCCGATACCCTCGTCGAGCAACAGGATCTCCGGGTCGATGCTGGTGACCACGCCCATCGCCAGCCGCACCCGCATCCCGGTGGAATACGTGCGCAGCGGCATCGACAGGTAATCGCCGAGTTCGGTGAACTCGGCGATCTCGTCGACCTTGGCCAGCATCTGCCGCCGGGTCTGGCCGAGGAACAGGCCGCGGATGATGATGTTCTCGTAGCCGGAGATCTCCGGGTCCATGCCGACGCCCAGATCGAACACCGGGGCCACCCGTCCGGTCACCATGGCCGAGCCCCGCGTCGGCTCGTAGATGCCCGAAAGCAGCCGCAGCAGAGTCGATTTCCCGGCACCGTTGTGGCCGACCAGCCCGACGCGGTCACCTAATTCCAACGACATGGTGATGTCGCGCAGCGCCTCGATCACGACCACGTTGGAGGCGTTACGCCCGATCGTGCCGCCCAGAAACGTCTTCTTCAGCGAGCGCGACTTGGCGTCGAAGATGGGAAACTCCACCCACGCGTTGTGCGTCTCGATATGAGGACTGTGCGGACCGCTCACCGAAGGTCTGCTTACAGGTACTGCCCGGTGCCGGACTGCCCGGGTCCGTGTCCGCCCCTGATTCCGGGCGGCAGCGCGCCCTGACGCATCTGCTCCAACTGCGCGCGGGCGGCCATCTGCTGGGCGAACAGCGCGGTCTGGATTCCGTGGAACAGCCCTTCCAGCCAGCCGACCAGCTGCGCCTGCGCGATGCGCAGCTCGGCATCCGACGGGGTGTTCTCGCTGAACGGCAGCGTCAAGCGGTCCAGCTCCTCACGCAGCTCGGGGGCCAGCCCGTCTTCGAGCTCGCGGATGCTGGTGGCGTGGATCTCGCGCAGCCGGTTGCGGCTGGCGTCGTCGAGCGGCGCGGCGCGCACCTCCTCGAGGAGCTGCTTGATCATGGTGCCGATCCGCATCACCTTGGCGGGCTGCTCGACCAGGTCGGTCAGCGACTGGTCATCGGAGTCGGAGTCCTCGTCCGTCTTGGCGGTCATCAGGCGTGGGTCAACACCGATGATCTCGATGTTGTCGTCGTTGTTGCCGTTACTCAATCCGGTGCTCCCCTCATTTGCGTCTAGCCCTTTCACGTTTTCGGAGTTGTCGGCGCACCACGCCATTCGTAGATCCTGGCTTCACCGTTGTCGTAGATCTTCGCCCACGACTTGGACTTGTCTAGTGACACTAGTCCGTCGGGCATCGTGAACCCCCGGACCGTCGGCGTGCTGGTCAGGATGTAGCGAATGTCGAGCGCGCGCACCGCCTCGGGTACCCGCCGGTCGGTGTCGGCACGCCCGGCGTAGGCCCAGAAGATGTAGCGGTAGTAGCCGGGACCGATCTGCTGGGGGTAGTCGTAGTGGGTCCACAGCGGATGCAGGTCGGCCACTGCGTACATCCACGCCGTGCCGTCGGTGTTGGCGTTGCCGATCACGGTGTCCCGCGCGCCGGGCAGGCTGGCCAGATAGGCCATGGCCTCGAGGTCTTTCCGGTCGATCATCACCGAGTCGTATTTGTCGCCGAACAGCACGAGGTGCCGCCAGAGGTAATGCCGGGCGGTGAGCACGCTGGCCACCACCAGCAGTACCGCCGTGGCCGAGACCCAGACCGGTTGGGGCAACGGCCTCGACCGCTCGCTCACCCGTTTGGCACCTGCGACCAACACCATCGCCAGCGTGAACAACGCGATACCCGCCATCGGCGTCAACAGCATCGTCACCACAGCCGTCAGCCGGCGCGGATCGTTGTAGAAAAACTGGCTGAACTGTTCGATCGCGCGGCCCGCCGGGTTGCGAAAGGGCGCCCCGGAGTAGATGGTGGCCACGGTCAGCACCAGCCAGACCGCCGGCGGCCACCAGATTCTCTTGTACAGCAGGATCGCCATGCCGATGGCCGACAGCACAACCAGGCCGTATTGGGTCGGGAAGTCGTTGAGGTGGCGGGTGTGCAGCAGCAGCGCGTCGATGACGCCTTGCTTGGCGCTCTTGAAGCTGGGGAACGCGTGCCCGGCGATGATATCGGCCTGGCGCAGCACACCGATGAACTGCGGCGCCAGTATCAGCGCGGTCGGCACCGCGATGGTGGCCAGGGTCAGGACGTCGGCGAGCCGGCCGCGCACCGGATGCCACACCGCGTCCAAAAGCCACCACGCCAATAGGGACAGGATGACGATGAACCCTCCGGTGAGGTGCACCGACAGGACGCCCACCAGCGCCAGCACGGCCACCGGGACGCGGTCGCGGTGCCGCAACGCCGAGGTGATCAACACGAACGTCGGGATCGCCACCCCGTAGGCCGCCAGGTTGGGCATCGCAGCCACACCGAACTCGACGTAGGGCACCGAGGTGAACGACGCCGACAGCGCCGCCGCGGTGGCCGACGCGCCTGCGGTGAGCCAGGTGGTGGTCACCGGGCGCAGCAGATGCCAGGTCAGCATGGCCGCGCTTGCCGGGAACAGCCAGACCGAGGCCGCCAGCGAGCTCAGCGTGTAGCCGGTGGTGGGCGCCGCGCCGGTCAGCTGGCAGAACACCGCGGCCAGGGCATGGAACACCGACGGGTAGTACAGCGGCTGGTGGGTCTCGACGTTGCGAAGCTCGCCCATGTGAGTGGACGACGCCTGGCCGGTGTCGAGGATGAAGCGCACGGTGTTGGCGTGCCAGACCGCGTCCCAGGTGCTGGGGATGGATTGCCAGTGCACCAACCCGCGGTATGCCGCCCAGAAGATCAGCGCAGCGCCCAGCATCACCCCGGCGGCCACCGTCACCGCCGGCCACCCGCCGGCCGCTCGCGATTCGCCATCGGCGTCGCGGTAGCGGTCCAGCAGCACCCGCAAACCGGCGATCACCACGACGACGACAACCAGCGCCGCCAGCGCTGTCCAACCGTTCCAAGGGATTCCGATTGCGCCGAACGGGATGATGGCCAACGCGATGACCCCGTAAGTCAGCGCGGGGCCCACCGCTATCGTGATGGGCCAAGTTAGCTGAGCGCTGCGTGCGACGATTGCCCCGGGGATGATCAGCAAAAACAATGCGATGAGCGTTCCGAACGTCAACCCCACTGGACTAGTATGGCTGGCCGGGTGACCTGGCTCGGGACGGCGGGGACGTATCTGGGCGCCCGCAACCGTCACAATCTGGGCGAATTCGCGGGATTCTTAAGGTGGCTGGCATGGCTTACGACGTCGCCCGAGTGCGCGGACTACATCCGTCGCTCGGGGACGGTTGGGTCCACTTCGACGCGCCCTCCGGGATGCTGATTCCCGACTCGGTCGGAACGACGGTGTCCACGGCCTTCCGCGGGTCGTTCCCCAGCACCATCGGTCCGCATCCGTCGGCTCAGCGCAGCGCCACCATCCTGGAGGCGGCGCGCCAGGCGGCTGCCGACCTGGTCAACGCCGACCCCCGTGGCGTGGTGCTGGGCGCCGATCGCGCGGTTTTGCTGTCGTCGCTGGCCGACGCGTCGGCCACGCGAGCCGGACTGGGCTACGAGGTGATCGTCACGCGCCTGGACGACGAGGCGAACATCGCGCCGTGGCTGCGCGCAGCAAACCGCTTCGGGGCCAGGGTGAGGTGGGCCGAGGTCGACATCGAAACCGGTGACCTGCCGTCGTGGCAGTGGGAGAGCCTGATCGGCCAGGCGACGCGACTGGTAGCTGTCACCTCGGCGTCGGGCACCCTGGGAACAGTCATCGATCTGCGTACCGTGACCAAGTTGATCCACGATGTCGGCGGTCTGGTGGTGGTCGACCATTCGGCCGCTGCACCGTATCGACTGATCGACCTCGAAGAAATCGACGCGGACGTGGTGGCGGTCAACGCCGTCGGGTGGGGCGGTCCGCCGATCGGGGCGTTGGTGTTTCGCGATCCGGCGATGATCAACTCCTTCGGATCGGTGTCGACGGACCCGCAGGCGACCGGGCCGGCGCGCCTCGAGGTCGGCGTGCATCAATTCGGGTTGCTTGCAGGCTTTGTCGCCAGCGTCGAATACCTTGCTTCACTCGATGAGTCGGCTCGTGGAACCCGCCGCGAAAGACTAGCTGTCTCAATGCAATCGGCGATGACCTACCTGGACCGGATATTCGACTACCTGATGACCTCATTGCGGTCGCTGCCGCTGGTGATGGTCATCGCCCGGCCTGAGTCTCGGATACCCGTGGTCAGCTTCGCGGTCCATGAGGTGCCGGCCGCGCGGGTGGTGCAACGGTTGGCGGACAACGGGATTCTGGCGATTGCCAACGCCAACTCGCGAGTGCTCGACGTGATCGGTGTCAACGACGTCGGCGGCGCGGTCACCGTCGGACTGGCGCACTACTCGACAATGGCAGAGGTCGACCAGTTGGTGCGGGCCCTCGCCTCCCTTGGGTAACCCCCCCGCCGAACGTCGAGTTGTTGTGCAAAACAACGGGCTTACCGCCCAACTAGTCGACGTTCGGCGCACTCAGTCGACGGTCAGCACGATCTTTCCGGTGACATGTCCCGACGACAGCAGTTGATGCGCCTCGGCGGCCTGCTCGATCGGCATCCGCGCGCCGGTGACCGGCCGGACGCGTCCGTCGGCAGTCATCGGCCAGACCGATTTCGTCACCGCCTCGACGATCGCGCTCTTGCCGCTCGGACCGGCGGTCGGTCGGCCCCGCAGCGCGGTTCCGATGACCCGTGCCCGTTTGCCGATCAACTTGCCGAGGTTGAGCTCGCCCTTGATTCCGCCCTGCATTCCGATGACGATCAGCTGGCCGTCGCTGGCCAGCGCATCGAGGTTGCGGTCCAGATACGCCGCGCCCATGATGTCCAGGATCACGTCGGCGCCGGCCCCGTCGGTGGCCTCTGATATCCGCGCGACGAAGTCCTCATCGCGGTAGGCGATGGTGATTTCGGCGCCCAGTTCGCGGCAGAGGTCCAGCTTGGCCGGCGTCCCCGCGGTGACGGCCACCCGCGCGCCCACTGCCCGGGCGACCTGAATGCCGTGGCTTCCCACGCCGCTGGCGCCGCCGTGGATCAGGACCAGCTGCCCCTCGCTCAGGTGGGCCGTCAGCACGAGGTTCGACCACACCGTGCACGCCACTTCCGGTAGGCCAGCCGCGTCGACCAGGTCGACGCCGCCGGGAATCGGCAGGATCTGACCAGCGGGAACGGCAACGTATTCGGCGTATCCGCCGCCGGCCAGCAAAGCGCAGACTTCTTGCTCGACGGCCCATCCGCGAACATCGTCGCCGACCGCGGCGACGACGCCGGCGACCTCCATGCCGAGGATCTCGCTGGCGCCCGGCGGCGGCGGGTAGCGCCCGGCAGCCTGCAGCACATCAGCCCGGTTGACGCCGGCCGCTTTGACTTTGATCAGAACCTCGCCGCGGCCCGGCGTGACGTCGGGAACTTGTTGCCACAAGAGCTGGTCGGCGGATTCGGCGACAATGGCACGCATGGTCGTCACGCTACTGTTTCAAAGACGATGTGTCGCATAGCATGACGTAATGGGCGGCCTCATCGCCGGCCGGACAGCCAGTGAAATGCCCGGGCTGGATATCGCGGAACAGAAGTCGTGGCAGAACTTCTTGGATTCCGCTCTGCGCCTGTCGGCGACGCTCAACCGACGACTGACGGATGCACACCAGCTGTCGCTGCTTGACGTCCGGGTGTTGGACATGCTGGACAACGCACCCGACGGATCGGTGCGGATGGGTGATCTGGCCGAAGCGCTGCCGTCGCTGCCGAGCCGGCTCACCCGGCAGATCCGCCGCCTGGAGATGCAGGGACTCGTGTCCCGCCAAGCCAGCCAAGATGACCGGCGTGGGGTGATGGCCAGCATCACCGACAACGGCCGGGCGGCGGCGAGGCAAGCCATGATCACCTACGCCCAAGGCGTGCGGACCTATTTCCTCAGCCAGATGACTCGTCCGCAGATCGCGGCGATGGGGGAGAACTGCCGACGCATCAGCGCCGCGCTGAAACCATCCGGCCGGTCATCGAAGAACTAGCACCCCGTTAGGCTTGTCGGCGGTGGCGTGGCAGAGCGGCCTAATGCACTCGCCTTGAAAGCGAGAGACGGCTAAAACCGTCCGGGGGTTCAAATCCCTCCGCCACCGCGCGTGTGATGTCTCAGGACATAGGAATAGCCCGAACCCTCGTTTAGGGTTCGGGTTTTCTTTTTGGTCTGCCGCTGGAGA
>NZ_LQOW01000017.1 GCF_002102185.1 Mycobacterium fragae | reverse complement strand
TCCTCCAACTCCCCATACGTCATCGAGCGGCCCTCAAACGTCACCGCCACCGCCCGCGGACTACGCGCCACCTGCGCGGCAAACAACACCGGAACCGACACCGGCGCCGCCGCCGCCGTCAACACCCCCCGATTACTCCAATCATCGAGCCGGGGCTGCTCATCCTCATCGAGCAAATCAATCGACGACAGCCGCCGCCCCGGGTCGGCGGCCATCGCCGCCAATACCCGCTGCAGCCGCCACGCTAAATCGGAGACGTCGAAATTCGAGAACGGCTGCCCAGCGCCGGTCGTGTTGAGAAAAAGCTGGTCACCGCCGCTAGAGAAAATCAACCCAAAGGCGCCTACGAGGCCAGCATTGATCAATGACGCCGATGCCGCGACACCACCGAAGGGCAGAACAAATGTAGACGGGAGGAAATTAACGCTCACCCGATCAGAGGGCTGCCCTGGGTCGCGGAGCCGGGCCCTGCGCTCAAGCGCTTGCACCGGAAACCTCTGATGCTGCAGCGTCTCCCGTATTCGCGTGTCCACATGCTCGCAAAAATCGGCAACCGTAGACTCCGGCGACACCGTCAATACCAGTGGTACGACCCCGGCAAGCATCCCGGGCAGCGTCTTTGACTCCGGGGATACTCGCCTACTGACCGGGAAATCGAGCACCACCTCTGGACCCTCGGCACACCACCCACGCACCATCAGAGCGCACGCCGCAGTGATGACCGATGAGCGAGGCACGTTCCACGCGTGGGCTAAATCTTCAACTCGACGAACGACCAGAGGATCCAGTTGGACTGGCGCAGAAGGCTGGTGCAGATCACCCTCGGCCGCGGCTTGCTGAGACCGATAATTCGGTCCGCCGTCCGAGGGAAGGTTCGCGCTCCAAAAGGCCTCATCTTCTAGATAATCGTTGGACGCTTCGTATTCCAACTCGCAGTCGACTAAGTCTTGCAATGAGCCGAAGAAGGAAGGGGGGATTGGCGCGCCAGAAATGACTGCAGAGTAGATGGATGCGATCCGCTGGCCAACAAGGGCAATGCCGGATCCGTCTACGACTATATGGTGGCCACACCCGAACAAGTAGAATTCATCGTTCCGCGTCTTAAATAATGCGAATTTGAACAGCGGGCCGGTGAACGGCATTGGCGTATGTTGGATCGATAGCGCTATCGCCCGGGCTTCCTGAACGGGATCGGCCGAGCTGCTCAGGTCATAGAATTCCAGTTCGACATCCGGGTAATCGATGGCCTTTTGGAAAACCTGGCCATCCACCCCGAAGAAGGCGGATCTGACTGGTTCGGCGTCTCGCACCGCTCGGCGGATGGCCCATTCGAGAGAAGCACGTTCTACCGCGCCGTCGATCCTGACGAATAGGCCGAGTTGCCACTCAGTACTGGGATCACTCGTTTCCTGCGCGAGCCATATATCTAGCTGTCCGCGCGTGAGCGGAAGCGCCCCGCCGTCAAGTTCCATCAAACTCCCCCTTGAGACGGTTTACCGGTCAGAAAGCCCCCAGGATTACTTAGTCCGAAGACCGGTTCTCTGCCAGTCTGTCGCGCAGACTCTTCGGCCGTATATCGGTCCAGTTCTGTTCGATGTAGTCCAGACACGCCGCACGGTCAGCTTCGCCGTAAACCACTCGCCACCCGGCTGGAACATCTGCGAAGGTCGGCCACAGGCTGTGCTGCTCCTCGTCGTTGACCAAGACGAAAAAGCTGCCATTGTCGTCGTCGAACGGATTGATGCTCACCGATTCTCCAAACCACCTAGTTTGACGTGCGCGTAACGTTCCGAACCATACTGAAGCCCAAGGGTGTCGGTCCGGGGTTTCAACAAATTCCTGACGTTTCGGCAAGAAGATCCGCGAATGGTGCGTCGCGCAGGGTTCCGGCGGTGGTGGCTTTCTGAGCTGTGGCCTGCAGCAATGGGTTTGGCGTTGCGGCGTTTCGCTATCGAGCAGAGACGGGCGCCTCGAGAGACGATGACGTTCTGGTGGGTGTAGTGCCGCGAACGCTTGGATCAGTAGCCTCAGCCGGGGCGGACGCAGTCCCGAAAAGAAGCGGCGACGACCCCGCGATGGGCTATCAAGCGGGCGCGATGCCTGCCCTCTGACTGCCATCGGACCTAGACGAGCTCAGCGTCAGGTGTGGTTTCGCTCAGTCGATTCGGAGAGGAATCCGACGCAGGTCGCGGTCAGGAGTCGGGTAAGCGCGGAGGCGAAATCGAGGTTCCACTCGGTCGGAACCTGCGGTTCCTCGGCGAAGGCGTCGCTCAGTCCCTTCGGCGGGTGGGTGAGCTGCCACAAGGGCGCTGCCAAAGAGTAGGCAGCAAGAAGGACATTCAGTGCGCCCGAGCGCCCCAGCGCCGGCAACGCCTGCTGTATCGCATCCGCGAACGACATCACGGCAGCGGCGCTGGTCCGCCTGATCTCGACAACCCTGTCGAGATCGACCTCGTGCTCGAGGTGCAGGTGAAGGTTGGCGAGCAAGTCGCAGAAGAGCGGATCTGCGGCGAGACCGTTCGCTAACGTCTCGGCGACCCGCGAAGGCGACATCGGACCCGGCTCGCGCAACGCGGCGCACACGGTGTTCGACCACCTCACCCAACCTTCGGCTGCGAGATGCAGCAGCACTTCTTTATGGGAGGTGAAATAGCGGCGCACGGCGGAATAGTGGACCCCGGCGCGGTCGGCGACGGCAGTCAAGGTCACCGACGCGACACCCTCCTCCAGTGCCACCGAACGCGCGGCTGCCACGATCGCCGCCGCACGTTGGCGCTTTTGCTTCTCGGTGCGGGCGCGCTGGAAGGCAAACGACACCACCGTGCGAGGGTAACGCACATCACGTGATTTACGGGCCGATGCGAGACAATTCCTGTTTCCTGCCTTTACGCACGCGGTATGCATTACGATCCATATCGCGTTGCGAACGAGCCGATATGGAGGGCCCCGGCATGGTTTACTCATCAAGATCAGGTCGCGCTCCCTGGGGGCCGAACGCTTGAGGTGATCGCCGTACGCTAGCCTGCGACGCGCACCTCATGCGAGGTCGCCGTCTGGCGTGTCGCGGCCGATGTGTAGTTGCATGTTCGGGCGGTGACGATGATGCCGCGTGCGGAAATGGGAGGGGTGCGCGATTTTCAAAGTTTTGAGACGGTCGTGGATTCCGCTGGTCATACTGGTGGTCATCGCCAGCGGAGGGTTCACCGTGACAAGGCTTCACAGTGTATTTGGTTCTGAAAAGCGTCCTTCGTATGCCGATACCAAACTCAACGACACCAAACCTTTCAACCCCAAGCGCCTGACGTACGAGGTCTTCGGACCACCAGGGACGGTGGCCACCATTAGCTATTTCGACGTCAATGCTGACCCCAGGCATGTCGACAACGCGCCCTTGCCGTGGAAGTTGGAGTTCGCGAGCACCGAGGCGACGGCCGTCGGAAGTGTCTCGGCGCAGGGCGATAGTGACAGCATCGGCTGCCGCATCGTGGTCGACGGTGAAGTCAAAGCCGAAAGAGTATCGAACGAAGTGAACGCCTTTACCTTCTGCCTGTTGAAGGCCGCATGAGCTACGAACACATCGGCAACGGACACACCGCGCCACCGCGGCCGGCGCAGATGATCCATCGATTTGCCGTGCCTGTCATTTTGGCGTGGTTGGCGATCGCCGTCATTCTTAATTTCGCTGTCCCCACCTTGGAGCAGGTCGAGAAAGAGCATTCAGTATCGATAAGTCCCGACGATGCGCCGTCGTTCCAGGCGCTGAAGCGCATGGGCCAGGACTTCAAGGAAACTAATTCCCAGGGTGTGGCGATGATCGTCCTGGAGGGTCAGCAGCGCCTGGGCGACGAGGCTCACCGATACTATGATCGTTTGATTCGTCAATTAAAAGACGACCCCCGGCACATACAGCACATCCATGATTTCTGGGGGGACCCACTCACGTCGGATGCCGCGGAAAGCGCCGACGGTAAGGCAGCCTATGTTCAATTGGACCTCGCCGGTGAGCTGGGCCAAACTTTAGGGAACGAATCGACCCAGGCCGTCCGGGACATCGTGGACCGGACGCCAGCACCGCCGGGCATCAAGGCGTATGTCACCGGTCCTTCGGCGATCGCGGCGGACATGGGCCGCAGTGGCGACAGGACGTTGATCACAATTACGGTGGTAAGCCTCGCGGTGATCTTCACTACGTTGCTTCTCGTATACCGATCGGTTGTCACCGTAATTCTCTTGTTGCTGATGGTCGGGATTGAATTGCAGGTGGCCCGAGGTATCGTCGCGTTGCTCGGCCATAACGAGCTTATTGGTCTTACTACTTTCGTCGTTAATCTGCTGACATCCCTCGCGATCGCAGCTGGAACTGACTACGGGATATTCTTCTTCGGCCGTTATCAAGAGGCGCGTCAGGCTGGCGAGGATCGAATAACCGCCTTCTACACCACATACCGCGGCGTCGCCAAGGTCGTCTTGGCTTCCGGTTTGACCATCGCCGGAGCGCTTTACTGCCTCAGCTTTACACGGCTGACCGCTTTCCAAGCCCTGGGAATACCTTGTGCGGTAGGTATGCTGGTCGCGGTCGCGGTGGCGCTCACGCTGGTCCCGGCAGTTATTGCCTTAGGCAGCCGTTTCGGCATGTTCGAGCCCAAGCGCCTAGTCATGGGTCGTGGATGGCGGCGGATAGGCACGTCGATTGTTCGCTGGCCCGCGCCCATTCTCGTCGCGACGTTAGCGGTCGCACTTATCGGCCTATTGGCTCTGCCGGGATACAACCCCAGCTTCAACGACCAGAAGTTCATCCCCAAAGATATCCCCGCCAATCTGGGTTATACGGCCGCGCAGCGACATTTCCCCGCATCGCGAATGATGACGCCCGAAATCCTGATGATCGAGTCCGACCACGATATGCGCAATTCCGCAGACTTTCTGATATTGAACAAACTAGCGAAGGGCGTCTTCGCCGTTCCAGGCATTGCCAGCGTGCAGTCTATAACTCGGCCCACGGGAGCCCCGATCGCACACACCTCGATACCGTTTATGCTCAGCATGGGGCAGGCCAGCCAATTAGCAAATCTGAACTTTCAGAAATTGCGCATGAATGACATGCTCAAGCAAGCGGACGAGATGGCGAAAACAATCAGCCTAATGCAGCGCATGTATGGCCTGATGCAACAGATCACTGCCACGACTCATCACATGATCGGCGAAACGCATGACATGGTGGCGATCACTGAGGAATTGCGGGATCACGTTTCGGATTTCGAGGATTTCTGGAGGCCCATCCGCAGCTACTTCTACTGGGAAAAGCATTGTTACGACATTCCGATTTGCTGGTCGCTGAGATCCATATTTGATGGGCTCGACGGTGTCGACTTGATTAGCGATAAGCTCGAGGATCTCGTCAGGGATCTCGATAAGCTGGATATGCTCATGCCGCAGCTGCTCACCCAGTTTCCGCCAATGATCGCGACAATGCAGAGCACGCGGACCATGATGTTGACCATGCATAGCACGATGTCCGGGGTCTTCGGCCAGATGGAGGACTCAAGCGATAATGCAACAGCCATGGGGAAGGCTTTCGACAACTCCAAAAACGACGACTCGTTCTACGTGCCGCCGGACGTTTTCAAGAACAAGGATTTCAAACGAATCCTGAAAGTGTTCTTATCGCCGGACGGTAGGGCGGCCCGTATGCTCATTACGCAAAAGGATGATCCCGCGACACTCGACGGGATTTCGCGGGTCAACGCAATTAAAACTGCGGCCGAGGAGGCGCTCAAAGGAACTCCCTTAGAGGAATCCAAGATCTACCTCACTGGCACCGCAGCGATGACCAAAGACATTGTGGACGGCTCCAAATACGATCTCATGATCGCGGCAGTCGCTGCGCTGTGCCTGATCTTCATCATCATGCTGATCATGACGCGAAGTTTTATCGCCGCCCTGGTTATTGTGGGAACGGTAGCGCTTTCGCTGGGCGCGTCCTTCGGAATATCGATACTCGTCTGGCAGTACCTTCTCGGCATACAAATACACTGGGTAGTTCTGGCGATGTCGGTAATCGTCCTTTTGGCAGTGGGGTCTGACTACAACCTGCTGCTGGTCTCCCGGATGAAAGAGGAACTAGGAGCCGGGATAAACACGGGCATCATCCGCGCAATGGGGGGCACCGGAAAGGTCGTGACGAATGCGGGCCTGGTGTTCGCCTTCACCATGATGTCCATGGTGGTCAGCGACCTGACCATTATCGCTCAGATCGGTACCACGATCGGCCTCGGTTTGCTCTTCGACACGCTGGTCGTCCGCGCCTTCATGACCCCCTCGATCGCCGCATTGCTAGGACGCTGGTTCTGGTGGCCACAACAAGTGCGTCCCCGCCCCGCCAGTGCATTACTTCGGCCGTTAGGACCCCGTCCGCTGGTGCGCTCCCTGTTGCTGAGGAGCTAGCGGGATGTTTACCTTCTGCCCGTTGAAGGCAGCATGAACACCGAACGCCCTCGGCCGCCCCGTTTAGCTGGGACAATCCGCCGGCTGGCGCTGTTCGTAATCCTGGCCTGGGTGGCCCTGACTCTGATTGTGACCCTGGCAGTTCCATCGCTGGAGAAGGTCGGGCAACAGCATTCCGTATCGATGAGCCCTAGAGATGCGCCGTCGGTGCAGGCCATGATGCGCATGGGCAAGGACTTCAAAGAATCTAATTCCGACAGTTTCGCGATGATCGTGCTGGAGGGGAAACAGCCACTCGGCGACGATGCTCACACGTATTATGCCGGGTTGGTTCGTACGTTAAGAGACGATTCGAAGCACGTGGAACACGTGCAGGATCTATGGGGAGATCGACTCACTGCGGCGGGCGCGCAAAGCCCCGACGGTAAGGCCGCATATGTGCAAGTGAATCTGGCCGGCAACCAAGGCACAACCTTGGGGGATGAATCCGTGGCGGCGATCCGGGATATCGTAAAGCGGACCCCGCCGCCTCCCGGGGTCACGGCGTATGTCACTGGTGCGGCACCGCTGGTCGTGGATATGCAGCACAGTGGTAACAAATCCGTTCTGAAGATCACCGTGGTAACCGTCGTAATGATCTTCACGATGCTGCTTCTTGTGTACCGTTCGATCACGACCGTGGTTCTGCTGTTGGTCATGGTCGGGGTCGAATTAGCGGCGGCCCGGGGAATCGTCGCGTTTCTCGGCTACAACAATATTCTTGCGCTCTCGACATTCGCCATTAACCTGTTGGTGTCCCTTGGAATCGCGGCTGGAACCGATTACGCGATATTCTTCTTCGGTAGATATCAAGAGGCGCGACAGGCCGGCGAGGACCCGGAAACGGCCTACTACACCACTTATCGCGGAGTCGTCCCGGTTGTCTTGGCCTCCGGTTTGACTATCGCGGGGGCAATCTTTTGTCTGAGCTTTACGCGGATGCCCTATTTCCAGACGATGGGCATCCCGTGCGCCGTGGGCATGGTCGTTGCGGTCGCGGTCGCGGTCACGTTGGTTCCGGCGGTTATTGCCGTGGGCAGCGACGTTGGGCTATTCGACCCCAGGCGCAGGATCGGCGTCCGCCGGTGGCGCCGCGTCGGCACCGCGATTGTCCGCTGGCCCGCGCCCATTCTGACCGCCGCCTGCGCGATCGCACTGATCGGTTTACTGACATTGCCGGGCTATAAAACGAGCTACAACGACCGACTCTATATCCCCGACAATATTCCGGCCAATTTAGGGTTTGCGGCCGCTGACCGTCATTTCTCCCAGGCACGAACCATGCCGGAAATTGTGATGATCGAGTCAGATCACGATATGCGGAATCCAACAGACTTTCTGATTCTAAATAAACTAGCAAAGGCAGTTTTCCGGGTTCCTGGAATATCCCGGGTACAGGGCATAACTCGCCCTGAGGGAACGCCGATCGACCACACGTCAATACCGTTTCAGATCAGCATACAAAATGCGAGTCAGCAACAAACTATGCGGTACATGAAAGAGCGCATGCATGACATGCTTAAGCAGGCCGACGATATGGCGGTAATGATCGGCACCATGCAGCGCATGTATGGTCTTACGCAACAGATTACTGCCACGACCCATAGCACGATTACTCAAACGAAGGAAATCACCGCCATCACCAATGAACTGCGCGATCATTTTGCGGATTTCGAGGATTTCTGGAGACCGATCCGCAGCTATTTCTACTGGGAAAAACATTGCTACGACATTCCCATCTGCTGGTCGCTTAGATCCGTATTTGATGTGTTCGACGGTATTGACCTGATTAGTGAGAAGCTAAAGGATCTTGTCAAAGACCTCGACAAGCTGGATGCGCTCATGCCGCAGCTCCTCGAGTATTTCCCGCCGATGATTGCGAGCATGCAAAGCATGCGGACCATGATGCTGACCATGCACAGCACTATGACCGGGATCTTCGACCAGATGGACGACGCGAACAGTAACGTAATGGCGATGGGGCAGGCGTTCGACGCCGCAAAAAACGATGATTCCTTCTGGCTGCCTCCCGAAGTCTTCCAAAACAAAGACTTCCAACGTGCGATGAATTCGTTCCTGTCTCCAGACGGGAAAGCGGCTCGATTCATCATTTCGCAGAGAGGCCAGCCCGCGACTCCCGAGGGAATTAAGCGCATCAACCAGATAAGGACGGCGGCCGAGGAGGCGCTCAAGGGGACACCTTTGTCGAACGCCAAGATCTACACCGCCGGGACCGCATCGACCTATAAGGACTGGGGAGACGGCTCCAAATACGACCTCTTGATCGCAGGAGTTGGTTCGCTCTGCCTTATTTTCATCATCATGCTCATCATCACGCGAAGTTTTGTGGCCGCACTAGTTATTGTGGGCACGGTGGCAATCTCGCTGGGTGCATCGTTTGGACTGTCAGTACTGATCTGGCAGTATATTCTGGGCATAGATTTGCACTGGATGGTGCTTCCGATGTCGGTGATCATCCTTTTGGCCGTGGGGTCTGACTACAACCTGCTCTTGGTATCCCGGATGAAAGAGGAAATAGGCGCAGGGATAAACACGGGCATCATCCGCGCAATGGGCGGTACCGGCAAGGTCGTGACGAACGCGGGCCTTGTGTTCGCCTTCACCATGATGTCGATGGCGGTCAGCGACCTACGCATTATCGCTCAAGTCGGTACCACCATCGGTCTGGGTCTGCTGTTCGACACGCTGGTCGTCCGCTCGTTCATGACACCGTCTGCCGCCGCACTGCTAGGACGTTGGTTCTGGTGGCCGCAAGTAGTGCGCCCGCGCCCGGCCAGTCAATTGCTTGAACCTTACGCGCCGCGCCCGGTGGTTCGGTCCTTGCTGCTAAGGGAGGAGCAGGCGCACTACGACGATACGGACACCGACGTGCTCCCGAAGCCATCCCTGTGGCTTGATCCTCGCCCTTGACCAGCGGGGGCAGCGGCGGGCAACCGGCACCCTGCGTAGCGGGGTATGTCGACGAGAATCACCTACCGGGTTAAATACTCCCGGCTGTTGGCATCGGTACTGGAGCCTCTAGCCGACCGCTCGCTCGCCCACGGTCGACACGCCAGCAGACCGTTCGAGGCGCCCAGCACCAGAACAATGCGCCACTGCGGCCGCGCCAGGCGTTAGGTTCGGCCCATGATCCCACTCCTAGACACCACGACCCGGTCCCTGCGACGCATCGCTCTCGGCAAGCAGCGCGAGGCGCGGGTCCCGGGTCTCTACGCAGCGGTGTGCCGCGGGGGCGAGCTTGTGTGGGGCGACGGGATTGGCGTCGCGGACCTGGACGGTGACCACGCGCCCGGGCCAGACGACCAGTTCCTGATCGGCTCGATCACCAAAACGCTAACCGCGGTGATGGTCATGCAGCTGCGAGACGAGGGGCGGCTCACCCTCGACGACCTACTCGGCGATCACGTCCCGGAAGTCTCCCACCCGATCACCATCCGGCAATGCCTCGCCCACGTGTCGGGGATGGCCCGCGAGCCCCTCGGTGAGGTCTGGGAGACCCTGGAACACCCAGACTCGGAAGTGCTGCGGCGCGACTTCGATCGCGTCGAACGGATCCTGAGGCCCCACGAGCGCTGGCACTACTCCAATGTCGTTTACGCGATGCTCGGCCAACTGGTCGGGGAGCTCGACGGGCGGCCCTGGAAAGATTCGCTGCGCACCCGGCTGCTGGAGCCGCTGCAGCTGCGGCGCACCACGGTTGGGTTCGATGACGGCCCTCGCGCGACGGGGTACTACGTCGCGCCGTACGACGACGTCCCTCGAGTGGAGCCGGTCATGGACCTCAAGGCGATGGCACCGGCCGGCGGCCTGGCCAGTGCGGCCTCCGACCTGACCCGGTGGTCGGCGTTTGTGGCGGACCCGCCCGCGGAGCTGCTCTCGCCGGACACGATGGAGGAGATGTGCCAGCCGCAGATCCTGCTCAATGCGGAGGTCTGGACCGGCGCGATGGGACTGGGTTTCTTCCTCATGCGCTCGGCTACCAACCGTACCTGGGTGGGCCACACCGGCGGGATGCCCGGCTACATCACCGGCGTCTTCACCCACCGCGAGTCGGGCACGGGTGGAATTGCGCTGATGAACGCGACCGTCACGCCAGCGCCCTCCACGCTGGCGATCGAGCTAGCCGACCACGTGGTCGAGCACGACCCGGTGGAGGACAGACCGTGGCGGGCCGGCACGGAGGTGCCCGAAGAGCTGCGCGGCATCCTTGGTCGCTGGTTCTCCGAGGGTCATCCCTTCGTGTTCGTGGTGGAGCAGGGACGGCTCAAGGCACACATCGACGTGCCGATGGCCGCCGATCTCCCGCCGTCGGTGTTCGAGAAGATCTCCGACGACGTCTATCGCACGGTATCCGGACGGGAGCGCGGTGAGCAGCTGCGGGTGACCCGCGCAGCCGACGGCACGGTCACCAAGCTGAACTGGGCGACGTACCTCTTCACACGTGAGCCGACCACCTTCGGCGAGCGCGTCAATTCACCGAAGAAAGGGACGCCATGACCGACCACACCTACCGCGTGATTGAGATTGTCGGGAGCTCTCCCGATGGTGTCGACGCGGCGATCCGCAACGCAGTGACCCGCGCCGCAGAGACGATGCGGGGCCTGGACTGGTTTGAAATGCAGTCCGTCCGTGGCCACCTGGAGAACGGGACCATCGCGCACTTCCAGGTGACGCTGAAAGTCGGCTTCCGGCTCGAGAACGCTCAGTAATCCGTTAGCCCGCAACGGCTCCCGGCTCCGAGAAGGGTGCCCCGAAGTTCGCCACCCGCTCGAACCCGTGTTTGCGCGCCTCCTTAGCGCCGCGGCGGAGCAGGGTGCCGGTCGCGACGAATCCGCCGTGGTCGATCAGCACGAACGGCGACAAGAGCCGGTTGTGCACGAATCCGAACGCCAAGCCGCTCTCCGGATCCGCCCACCCGAGTGAGCCACCCAGTCCGGCGTGGCCGAATCCGGGCAGCAAGTTGAAAGGCACCCGGTGATAACCGAGGTGAAATGACAGCGGCACCACGAGATTACGGTCCAGCCGCAGACTCGGTCGACCAGTCAGACCGGCTACCAGCTCGCGAGACAAGAACTGGGCGCCGTCGATCTGGCCGCCGTTGGCGATCGCCCCGTACATCCGGGCCAGCCCGCGTGCCGTCGTCACCCCGTTCACCGAGGGTATTTCGGCGTCCAGCAGCGGAAGATCGCCTTGCACAACGGCTTTCATGCCCGGGAAGTACATGGCGCCGAATCCGGCGGACATTTCCAGGGCGGCGATCTTGGGTGCCAGCGCGTCGAACAGCGGATTGCGTATGGTGCTCTGCGGCATGATGATCTGCGAGGGCTGCGTCGCCGCGTCGGCCGGCGGCCGGCCCAGGTGCAGGCCGTCGGTGTCCAGCGGCTCGGCCAACTCCTGGCGGATCAGCTCCCGCATGCCCTTTCCGGTGACCGCCCGGCCCAGTCCGGACATCAGCCAGCCGTAGGTGATCGCGTGATAGGCGGGTTTGCCGAACGAGGCGCCCGCGGGCGCCGCCGCTAGCCGCTCTTCCATCACTTCGTGATCCAGCAAGTCTTTTTTGCTCGCGCCGTGCAGCGCCGACAATCCGGCCCGGTGCCGCATCACCTGGCGGACGGTGATGTCCGCTTTGCCGTTCGCGGCGAACTGCGGCCAGTACTCAGCAACGGGTGCGTCGTAGTCGATCAGGCCGCGGTCGACGAGGCGATGGATGACAGTCGAGGCCATTCCCTTCGTCGCCGAGAACACGAGTGCGCCGGTATCCGCCGACCATGGCACCCGTCCGCGCCGGTCGGCCCACCCGGTCCAGACATCGACGACGGGCTCGCCGTCCAGATACACCGCCAGTGCCCCGCCGCCGAATCGCCGGCCCCGGAACATGGCCGCGAAGCTCCGTACCGCGCAGGCAAAGTTCGGGTCGGCCGCACCGTGGACTCCGCGCGGCAGCACTGACCTGCGGTTGCCCACAACTTCCAGCCTCATACGATCGAATGTACCGAGCTGGTCCGCAAACAACTGTGAAGTTATCCTTCCGTTAGGCTGATGCAACATTAAGTATTTGCTGAGCGGCCATGGCCGGGGTCAGTTCGCCGGCCAGCACCTGACGCTCCACCTCCGCGCGAACCTTGCGCACTGCGGGGTTGGACAGCACCCGGTCCAGCACGGTGTCGCGGACCATCTGCCAGGTCCAGTCCACCTGCTGGGCACGCCGGCGCGCCTCGAACTCCCCCGCCTCGGTAAGCACCTGGCGATGACGCTCGACGGTTTCCCACAGCTCGGTCAGACCGGTGCCCTCCAGCGCGCTCATGGTGAGAACCGGTGGACGCCAAAGCGTCTCACGCGGATAGATCAACCGGATCGCCCCGGACAGCTCGCGCGCCGCCGAGCGGGCCTCGGCCAGGTGGTCACCGTCGGCCTTGTTGACCGCAACGATGTCGGCCAACTCCAACACGCCTTTTTTGATGCCCTGCAACTGATCACCGGTGCGTGCCAGGGTCAGAAAGACGAAGGTGTCGACCATGTTGGCCACCGCGACCTCGGATTGGCCGACGCCGACGGTCTCGACCAGGATCACGTCGAAGCCGGCGGCCTCGAGCAACACGATGGTTTCGCGGGTGGCCTTGGCCACCCCGCCGAGGGTGCCCGACGTCGGTGACGGGCGGATGTAGGCGTCGGGATGCACTGCCAGCCGCGCCATCCGGGTCTTGTCGCCGAGGATCGAACCACCCGTGCGGGTCGACGACGGGTCGACCGCCAGCACCGCTACCCGATGGCCGCGCTCGATCAGGTACATGCCGAGCGCTTCAATAGCGGTCGACTTGCCCACCCCGGGAACCCCGGTAATCCCGACATGGTGGGCGTTTCCGGCGTCCGGCGTCAGTGCCAGCAGCAACTGCTGCGCCTGCTCGCGGTGATCAGCCCGGGTGGACTCCACCAATGTGATGGCCCGGGGCAGCGCGGCGCGGTCGCCGCGACGCACAGCCGCCGCCAATTCCTCGACGTTGTCGCCGTTCTCGGTTGCCATGTGGCTAAAGGGCGTACCCGCGCTGCTCGGCCAGCTTCTTGAGCAAATCGATCGCGGCGTCGGCGATGACCGTCCCGGGCGGGAAGATGGCGGTGGCTCCGGCGGCGTAGAGCTCGTCGAAGTCACCGGGTGGGATGACTCCCCCGACCACGATCATGATGTCGGGCCGGCCGACCTCGGCCAGCGCGTCGCGCAGCGCCGGCACCAAGGTCAGGTGACCGGCGGCCAGCGACGACACCCCGACGACGTGCACGTCGTTGTCGGCGGCTTGGCGGGCCACTTCTTCGGGGGTGGAGAACAGCGATCCGACGTCGACGTCAAACCCGATGTCGGCGAACGCCGTTGCGATCACCTTCTGCCCGCGGTCGTGGCCGTCCTGGCCCATTTTGGCCACCAGGATCCGAGGCCGCCGACCGTCGGCCTCGGCGAACTTCTCGACGAGTTCGGTGGCTCTAGAGATACTGCTCACCTTTCCGGCTTCATCACGGTAAACCCCGGCGATAGTGCGAATCTCGGCTTGATGACGTCCGTACACCTTTTCCAACGCGTCGGAGATTTCTCCGACGGTGGCCTTGGCGCGTGCCGCGTCGATGGCCAACGCCAGAAGATTGTTGCCAAGTCCGTCTTCACCCGCGGGGCCATGCGCCGCGGCAGCGCGACTCAATTCGGCCAGCGCGCGGTCGACGGCCGACTGATCCCGATTTGCCCGCAGCTCTTGCAATTTCGCCAGCTGCTCGGCGCGCACCCGGCTGTTCTCGACCTTGAGCACCTCGATCTCGTGGTCCTCGTCGACCTGATACTTGTTCACCCCGATCACCGGCTGGCGCCCGGAGTCGATGCGAGCCTGGGTGCGCGCGGCGGCCTCCTCGATGCGCAGCTTCGGGATCCCGTCGTCGATCGCCTGGGCCATCCCGCCGTGCTCGGCCACCTCGGCGATATGGGCGCGGGCGCGCTGCGCGAGCTGATAGGTCAGCCACTCGACGTAATACGAGCCCGCCCACGGGTCGATCGGCCTGGTGGTACCCGACTCCTGCTGCAGCAGCAGCTGCGTGTTACGCGCTATCCGCGCCGAGAAATCGGTGGGCAGCGCGAGCGCCTCGTCGAGCGCGTTGGTGTGCAGCGACTGAGTGTGGCCCTGGGTCGCGGCCATCGCCTCGATACACGTGCGGGCGACGTTGTTGAACGCGTCCTGCGCCGTCAGCGACCAGCCCGAGGTCTGCGAATGAGTACGCAACGACAGCGATTTGGGATTCTTGGCACCAAAACCGGCGACCAGTTCACTCCACAACAGCCGCCCGGCACGCAGTTTGGCGACCTCCATGAAGAAGTTCATCCCGATGCCCCAGAAGAACGACAGCCGCGGCGCGAACTTGTCGATGTCCAGGCCGGCGTCCAGCCCCGCCTTGATGTAGTCCACGCCGTCGGCCAGCGTGTAGGCCAATTCCAAATCCGCTGTGGCGCCGGCCTCCTGGATGTGGTACCCGGAGATCGAGATCGAGTTGAACTTCGGCATCTTCGCGCTGGTGTAGCCGAAGATGTCGGAGATGATCCGCATGGACGGCTTGGGCGGATAGATGTAGGTGTTGCGGACCATGAATTCTTTGAGGATGTCGTTCTGGATGGTTCCGGCCAACTTCTCCGGCGGCACCCCCTGCTCCTCCGCGGCCACTACGTAGAGCGCCAGAATCGGCAGCACCGCGCCGTTCATGGTCATCGACACCGACACCGCCGACAGGTCGATCCCGTCGAACAACTGCCGCATGTCCAAGATGGAATCGATTGCCACCCCGGCCATTCCGACATCGCCTTGCACGCGCGGGTGGTCGGAGTCATACCCGCGGTGGGTGGCCAGGTCAAACGCCACCGACAGACCCTTCTGCCCGGCGGCCAGATTGCGCCGGTAGAACGCGTTGGATTCGGCGGCGGTGGAAAATCCCGCGTACTGGCGGATGGTCCAGGGCTGGTTGACGTACATGGTCGGGTACGGGCCGCGGATGAACGGAGGCTCACCGGGGAAGCTGTCCAGCGGGTAGCCCTCGGCGACCACCTCGTCGCGGTCGGCGGCGATGTAGAGCGGTTTGACGGCGATGCCTTCGGGGGTGTGCCAGTCGAGCTGGTCGGGCGTGTATCCGTGCGCCGCCGCGGCTCTGGCGACGTGCTCGGTGACGGCAGCTTGGGTGGCCGGTGCGCCGGCGTGCTCGCCGTGCAGCGGGACATCGGCGAAACTGCCGACAACACTCATGCTCGCGGTCATGGCGGCTAGGCTCCCAACCTGGTCAACAGATTCGACAAAGCCTGGACCGCATCGATTTTCGCGGTCAGATAGTCGTCGGGCCGGTGTGCCGCGTCGTCGCCGAGCACCTGCTGCGGCCCAGCCAGGTAAATCTGGGACACACCCGCGCGTCGTGCCGCCTCGACGACGCCGCTGGCCTCGGCGTGGTAGCGCTTGTCGGTGCCGCAGATGACCGCGACAGCCGGCGATCCGGCGGCCGATACCGCCGGGGCGACACCGGCGGCCTCGACCGGTCCCGGGTTGACGGCCTCGATACCGCCGGACGCCAACAGGTTCGCCGCGAACGTCGCCCGGATGTTGTGCTCGGCCAACGGTCCCAGCGGCAACAGCAACACCTGCGGACGCGACCCGGTGCGCTCCAGGTAGACGTCCGAGCGGTCCCGCAACGCCTCGAATCCCGCGGCGTAGCGCTGGATGGTCGGCACCGAATCGATCTGCGGTAGCGGAGGTTCGGCCAGGTTCGGGTATTCGTTGACGCCGGTGATCGCGGTGCGGCGGTGCGAAATGTCGTCGAGGCGGCGGGCGGCCACCGCCGCGATCTGCTCGGCGAGATAGTCACGGGCATCGACGAATCCACCGCGCTCCTCGAGGCTTTGGAAATCCTTCCACGCCTGCTGGGCCAGCTGCTCGGTGAGCTCTTCGACGTACCACGACCCGCCGGCTGGGTCCAGCACCCTGCCGATATGTGACTCCTCCAGCAGCAGAAGTTGAGTGTTGCGGGCGATCCGGCGCGAAAAGCTAGTCGCCATGCCGGGAAAACCGCCGGGGATGGCCACGTCGAACGGCAGCACCAAAACGGTATCGGCACCGCCGACGCCCGCGCCGAACGCGGCCACCGTGGTACGCAGCATGTTCACCCAGGGATCGCGCTGGGTCATCATCGGCAGCGAGGTCTCGGCATGCACGACGGCCGCGCCGTTCTGCGGTTCACCGACGACCTCGGCGACCCGCGCCCACAGTTGGCGCGTGGCGCGGATCTTGGCGATCGCCATGAACTGGTCGTCGTCAGCGGCCAACCGGAAGCTGATCTGGCGCAACGCTTCCGCGATCGTCAGCCCGGACTCGTCCAGCACCCGCACGTATGCCACCGCCGCGGCGATGCTGCCGGCCAGCTCCCATGCTGCGTTAGCGCCCAGATTGTGAAAGGCCGGACCGTCGACGGTGATCGCCCGCACCCCGCCACCGGGGGCCACCCGCGACGCCACCGCGACCACCTCGTCGAGCGAGGGCGCCCCCCGCCCGCTCAGCGCCGCCGTCAGCGGGTCCGCGCCAAGGTCGATCGACACCGACTTCCGTCGGTCAGCGTCCAACTGGCCGACCAGCCCCAGCAGAACGTCGGCGGCCGCGGTGAAGTCGGCGCCGGCGTCGAGAATCACCGGCGCCAGGTCCAGATACACGCCGTCGAGCAACCGCCCGAGCTGCGCCGGGGCCACACCGGAGGCGCCGACGCGCAGCACCAGCGCACCGACCCCGTCGCTGAGCGCGGCCAGCAGCGCCGCATTGCCGTCGGCGCCGTTGCTCGGAAACGCTTCGGCGACCTTCCAGCCGGAGTTGACGTCGCGCAGGGCGTCCGCGCCGCGCGCATAGGGCCAATCACCGGGCAGCGCCTGCTCGGGCAACGCGTCCAACGCGGTGTAGAGGGCCCGGATCGGGAAGCCCTCGTAGGTCGGGGTGTCGAGCAGCCGCTCGGGTTCGGGGCCCAAATCCTCGGCGTCACGATGTGTGCTCTTGGCCAGCACCCCGGCCACCGCCGTGCGCCATCGGGCGCGGCCCTGAACCGGGTCGGCGGGCTCGGCGGACACATCGACTGACACCGGCGGCTCCTGTTATCGCAGCATGTGGCGGGGTTGCCACTTGCCACTCAGGCTAATTGATCGAAGTCGACGCTCAGGAGCCGACCGTCCGCAGTATTGTGACGAAACGCGCGGCGGGTGCAACGAGTTGTTCACGGGCGGCCCGTAGTCTTGATCACCGTGACGGCTCGGGCCACCACCAAAATCGGCGACATGGCGCGCGGCCTGGCCTCCACGGTCATCGCGACCGCACGTCAGCTGCCCAAGCGCCGCATCGTCATCACGGCCGGGGCCGTTGCCATCCTGGTCGCGGTGGCCGTGCTGGTTCCCGTCCCCACCGCGGTGCAGCTGCGGGACTGGGCCGCGTCGGTGGGCCCGTGGTTTCCGCTGGCGTTTCTGGCCGCCCACATCGTCGTGACCGTGTTTCCGTTCCCGCGTACCGCGTTCACGCTCGCTGCCGGCCTGTTGTTCGGGCCGGTGTTGGGGGTGGGACTGGCAGTGGTGGCCAGCACGGCGAGCGCGGTGATCGCGTTGATCCTGATCCGTGCGGTGGGCTGGCAGCTGAGCCGCCTGGTGCGTCACCACGCCGTCGAGAAGCTCGACGCACGCCTGTATGACCGCGGATGGCCCGCGGTCATGTCGCTGCGGCTGATTCCAGCCGTGCCGTTCTCGGTGCTCAACTACGCTGCCGGCGCGTCGGCGGTGCGGCTGTTGCCCTACACGCTGGCCACGCTGGCCGGTGTGCTTCCCGGAACCGCCGCCATCGTGATTCTGGGCGACGCGCTCACCGGTGACATCAGCCCGTTGTTGCTCCTTGCCTCGCTGTGCACCGCGACCGTCGGGCTGACGCTGCTGGCCTACGAGGTACGTCATCACCGCAAGCAGCACCGCGTGCCGGTGACGGCCGAGGAGAACCCCGAGCCGGCCCTCGCGCCGTAACCGGAGGAATTTTGTCCACCACACGTCCATCGTCGAGGTTGGCCGCCGTCGGCGCGCGAATCCTGCGGTCTCGCGCGCTCATGCGCGCACCGATCTGGATCTACAAGGCCCGCGCAGGCGCGATGCTGAGTTCGCGAGTGCTCATGCTCGAACACATCGGCCGCAAATCTGGCGCGCGGCGCTACGTCGTCCTCGAGGTCGTCGATCACCCCACGCCGGAGACCTATGTCGTCGCATCCGGTTTCGGTGAGAAGGCCCAGTGGTTCCGTAACGTCCGGGCCAACCCACGTGTCCGGGTCTATGCGGGTAGCCGCAGGCCCGCAGCGGCTACCGCACGCGTCCTGACTCAGTCCGAAGCCGACCGCGCACTCGCCGTATACGTGGGCCGGCATCCCCGTGCGTGGCAGCGGTTCAAAGGCGTGCTCGAGGAGACTCTCGGCAGCCCGATTACCGAGACCAATACGCCGCTGCCGATGGTTGAGTTGAGACTGGACTAACCGCGGCCCGGCACCTTCGCCTCACTGCCTCAGCTCAGAGGGCGGCGGGAAGGTGCCCTCCACCGGCTTGCGCGCGTCGGCCTCGGCCTTGGCCACCGCCTGCACGATGGCAGGGTCGGTCTCGGTGGAGAACCAGTCGGCTATCTCTTCGCCGTCCGATTCGGGTGCGGGCAGGTTGTCGTCCACGGGCGACGGCTGATACCGGAACACGCCGTCTTCACCCGGGGCGCCCAGCAGCTTGGCGAACCCCTGTAATGCCGCGCCGAAGTCGCTGGGCACCAGCCACACCTTGTTGGCTTCACCTTTGGCCATCTGCGGCAGGGTCTGCAGGTACTGGTAGGCAAGCAGCTCCGGGGTGGGCCGGCCGGCCTTGATCGCCGCGAACGTCTTCTCGATCGCCTTGGCCTGGCCCTGGGCCTGCAGGTAGGCCGCCGCCCGCTCACCCTGCGCCCGCAGCATCCGGGATTGCCGGTCGGCCTCGGCGGCCAGGATCGCGGCCTGCTTGGCCCCTTCGGCGGCGAGGATCTGGGCCTGCTTCTCCCCCTCGGCCTGTTTGATCGCCGCCTCCCGGGTACCTTCCGCGGTCAAGATCATCGCCCGCTTCTCCCGGTCGGCCTTCATCTGCTTTTCCATCGACGCCTGGATCGACGGCGGCGGGTCGATGCTGCGCAGCTCCACCCGTGCCACCCGCAGGCCCCAGCGACCGGTGGCCTCGTCGAGCACTCCGCGCAGCTGGCCGTTGATCTGGTCGCGCGACGTCAGAGTCTGCTCCAGCGTCATGCCGCCGACGACGTTGCGCAGCGTGGTGGTGGTGAGCTGCTCGACCCCGACGATGTAGTTGCTGATCTCGTAGACCGCGGCCTGCGGGCTGGTGACCTGGAAGTAGACCACGGTGTCGATGTTGAGTGTGAGGTTGTCCTCGGTGATCACCGGCTGCGGCGGGAACGACACCACCCGCTCGCGCAGGTCCACTCGGGCACGGACCCGGTCGATGAAGGGCACCAGCAGCGTCAGTTGCCCGCTGACCGTGCGGCTGTAGCGGCCCAGCCGTTCGATCACCGCCGCTTCGGCCTGCGGGATCAGCGCAATCGACTTGGCCACCACAATGATGGCGAAAATCACTAGTACGGCCAGAAATACCAGCCCGGCAGCTGCACCTTGCATCGGAATGCCTCCTATTGCTCCAGAGGGGTTATGGGCTCTTCCAGACCACGGCGGTGGCCCCGTCGATATGCATGACGGTCACCCGCTCGCCAGGCTCGAAGACATCGCCGTCATTCAACGGCCGCGCAGTCCAGACCTGTCCGTCCAGTTTGACCTGGCCTTCATCGTGCGTGATTCGGTCAAGCACCAGCGCGTGCTTGCCCTCCAGCGCCTTGACGCCGGTCTGCGCCCCCTTGGCGGGAATCAGACGCCGCCGCAGCGCGGGCCGCACCAGCACCAGCAGCAGCACCGAGACCACCAGGAAAACCGCGCCGTCAGCCCAGACCGGCAGGTCGAGCAGCCAGCTGGATCCGGCAGCGGCCAGCGCGCCGCCGCCGAGCATCAGCAAGAACATGTCGCCGGTGAGCGCCTCGGCACCGGCGAGGCCCAGTGCGAAGATCAGCCAGATCAAGGCCGCAGGCATGCGGTCAGGATATCGCGTGATCGGCCGCGATCGAGTCGAACAACTAGACTGCGAAACCATGTGGTGCCCCAGTGCGACGCTCTCGGTGTGGGCCAACGCCTGGCTTGCCGGCAAGGCCGCTCCCGACGACGTTCTTGACGCGTTATCTTGTTGGGCGCCAATGCAATCCGTTACCGCCTACGATGCGGTGGCGGCGGGGCACACCGGACTCCCGTGGCCGGACGTGCATGACACCGGCGCGGTGTCGCTGTTGCAGACGCTGCGCACCGCGGCCGGGCCGGCGGTTGCGGGCACCCCGTCGATCGCGGTGGTGTTGCCCGTCCCCGGAGACGTTCCGGGGCTGGCCGCGGGCACGCAGTTCGAGCACGACGCCCTGGCCGCCGGCGAGGCAGTTATCGTCACCAACCCGGACGATCCCGCCGTGGCCGTCGGGCTGGTCCCCGAATTCGGTTACGCCGACGGTGAAGACGAACTCGCGACACCCGAGCTGTGCGCGCTGTCCTGGACGGTGTACTCGCTGCCGAACGCACCCGTGGTCGACCATGAGGAGCTCGGCGAGGCCGAGTACGCCTTGCGGTTGGCGGTACGGTCGGCCGCCGACGCGCTAACCGCCATCGGGCTGGGATCGACTGGTGTCGATATCGAGGATCCGCGCGGGCTCGTCGAGCAGTTGCTGGACTCCGCCCGCCAGCACCGGCTCCCCGAGCATGCGCCGTCGCGCGCGGTGCGGGTGCTGGAAAACGCCGCGCACGTCGACGCGATCGTCACGGTCAGTGCCGGGCTGACGCCAATCGGCACGCAATCGCTCTCGGAAGCCCTGATCGCCAGCGACGCGCTGCGCCCGCTGGCCGCGGTGGTGCGCGCGGCGAGGATGGCCGCTCTCAGCGCGATTCTGCAGGCCGCCTGGCGATCCTGACGGGCGGCGACCATTCGGCGACGCAGTGCGGCGGGCCGCATGGCGCGCCGTTGACGCTGGCGCCGCAGCCCGGCACCGGGTCCGGCGCCGTCACCCGAGCCGGCGCGCGGCCGTCGCGCAGCTCGTCGATCAGATCGACGGCCAGCCGGGCGAAGCGGCGGTCGGCATTGGGTGTGGCCGCCCGGGCGAATGCCATGCCCGCCGCCTGCGCCTGCGATCGCAGTTCGTGGTCAAGATCCCACACCACCTCGATGTGGTCGGCGACAAAGCCGATCGGGCAGACGATGACGGCCTCGATGTCCGCCAACGTTGAAAGATGGTCGGCCACATCGGGTTCCAGCCAGGGTACCTGTGGCGGGCCGGACCGCGACTGCCACACCAAGTCGTACTGCCGGTATCCGACCTTGTCGGCGACCAGCCTTGCGGCGTAAGCGACTTGGCGGCTGTACAGCCGCGGGCCGCAGCGCTCGTCGGCGGCGACCGGAATAGAGTGCGCGGTGAAAACCAGGCGGGCATCCGCGGGCACCGTGTCGGCCGCCGCAGCGATGGCGTCGGCGAACATCTCGACGAACAGCGGATGGTCGAAATACGGTCGCAGCTTGACGAGTTCAGGCGCCCCGTCGCCGGCGGCCTCACGGGCCCGGGCGATGTCCTCGACATACTGCGTGCAGCTGGAATAGCCGCTCCACGCCGACGTGGTGAACACTGCGGCGCGACGAATCCCGTTGTCCCGCATGGTCGCAACGACGTCTTCGACGTACGGCTCCCAGTTACGGTTGCCGAAATACACCGGCAGGCCCTGCACGGCTTCCAGTTCGCCCACCAGCGCGCGGTTGATCGCGTTGATCGGCGACACCCCACCGAAATGCAGGTAGTGCTCGGCGACCTGGTCGAGGCGTTCGGCCGGTACGCCGCGGCCGCGGGTGACGTTCTCCAGGAAGGGCCGCACCTGTTCGGGGCCCTCCGGTCCGCCGAACGACAGCAGTAGGACGGCGTCAAACCGCATCAGAGCAATTGGTTATGCGCCCCGCCGTCGGCGTAGATGATGTCGCCCGTTGTGGCCGGCAGCCAGTCCGACAGCACCGCGCACACCGTTTTGGCAACTGGCGTGGCGTCTTTCATATCCCAGCCGATCGGCGCTCGCTGGTCCCAACCCTGCTCGAGCAACTGCATCTGACCGCTGGCCTCCTCGCCGAGCGCACCTCCGACGATCGCGCTCATCGCGAGCGTCCGAATCGGTCCGGCCGCAACGAGATTGGATCGCACACCGTAAGGGCCGGCCTCGCGGGCGACGAAGCGGTTCACCGACTCCAGTGCGCTCTTGGCCACTGTCATCCAGTTGTAGGCGGGCATCGCGCGGGTCGGGTCGAAGTCCATGCCGACGATGCCGCCACCGCGATTCATGATGGGCAGCACCGCCTTGGCCAGCGATGCGTATGAGTAAGCCGAGATGTGGATGCCCTTGGACACATCCTCATACGGCGCCTCGAAGAACGGGTTGATGCCCATCCCGCTGGGCGGCATGAAGCCGATCGAATGCACCACGCCGTCAAGCTTGCTGCCCTCGCCGATCACCTCGGATATCCGTTCGGCGAGCGTGTCGAGGTGCTTGTCGTTTTGCACATCGAGCTCCAGCAGCGGCGGTTTCTCCGGCAGCCGGTCGAGGATGCGCTCGATCAGCCGTAGCCGGTCGAAGCCGGTGCAGATCAGCTGCGCACCCTGTTCCTGGGCCACCCGGGCGATGTGGAACGCGATCGACGCGTCGGTGATGATCCCGGTGACCAGAATGCATTTGCCTTCGAGCAGTCCTGCCATATCCGTCCTTGTTCGTGTGGAGGTCTTCAGTGACCCATGCCCATGCCGCCGTCGACCGGGATCACCGCGCCGGAAATGTATGAGGCGTCTTCGGAAGCCAGGAAGCTGACCACCCCGGCGACCTCTTCGGCAGTGCCGACCCGTTTTGCCGGGATGAAGTCCAGTGCGCCCGCTTGGATCCTCTCGTCCAGCGCGCGGGTCATGTCGGTGTCGATGTAGCCCGGTGCCACCACGTTCGCAGTCACATTGGCTTTTGACAGCTCCCGGGCGATCGAGCGGGCCATGCCGATCAGACCGGCCTTGGACGCTGCATAGTTGGCCTGGTTGCCGATGCCCCAGGTGCCGGACACCGAACCCATGAAGATCATCCGTCCGAACCGCTTCCGCTGCATGCTGCGCGATGCCCGCTGAGCCACCCGAAACGCCCCAGTGAGGTTGGCGTCGATGACCTTCACGAACTTCTCCTCGGTCATCCGCATGAGGAACGCGTCCGCGGCCAGGCCGGCGTTGGCCACCAGCACCTCGACCGCACCCTGGTGCTCCTCGACCGCTTTGAAGGCACGATCGACAGCGTCGTTGTCGGTGACGTCACACTCGACGCCGAACAGCCCGTCGGGCGCCCCGGATCCGCGGTGCGTCACCGCGACCTTGTGACCGTCGGCGGCCAGCCGCCGTGCCACCGCCAGCCCGATCCCCCGATTCCCGCCCGTAACCAGCACCGATCGCGCTATAAACGGTGGTCTGCCGGCCGCGGCAGTCTCGGCCGGTTTCTCGGTGGCAACTTCAGTCACCCCGACAACTTAGCGCATCGCCGAGTGGCCACTTATGACACGGGTTTTGGGCGCAAGCGTGCATTAACTGGCCACTCGGCGCCGCAGATCAGGTCGGCAGGCGCCGGTTGATGAGCAGCGCGGCCAGCGCGGCCAGTGCCAGGATCAGCGAACCCAACCGCAGCCAGCCGACGCTGGCGTCGCCCTTGATCGTCTCGTAGCCGATCTGCTGCTGCAGCGAGGCGTAAACCTGCTTCAGCTCCTGCAAGTTGGAGGCGCTGTAGTTGTTACCGCCGGACAACTCGGCGACCTTCTTCATCGTGGTGTCATCGACCGGGACGGGTTGACGCTGGCCGTTGATCTCCACAAACCCGTACGGGGTGCCGAACGAGATCGTCGAGATCGGCACCCCCTGATCCTTCGCGGTGCGCGCCGCGGTGAACGCGCCCTTGGGGTTGTCCGGATTGGTCGGCACCGTCTCCTTGCCATCGGAGAACAGCACGATCCGGGCCGGCGGCGGGGTGTCACCACCGCCGATCACCGCGCCCACGGTGGCGATCGCCTGCAGCGCGGTGAAAATGCCCTCACCGGTGGCGGTGCGGTCGGCGAACTGCAGCTTGCCCAGCGCGGCTTTGGTCGCCTCCCGGTTGGTCGTCGGCTGCACCAACACGGTCGCGGTACCGGCGTAGGCGATCAGCCCGAGGTTGATGCCCGGGGTCAGCTCGCCGGCGAACTCCTTGGCGGCGACCTGCGCGGCGACCATGCGGTTGGGGTCGACGTCAGTGGCCCGCATCGACTGGGACACGTCGATCACCAGCATGACGACCGCGCGGTTGCGCGGAATCCGCACATCATGCGTCGGCCCGGCCATCGCGATCGTCAGCAGCACCAACGACGACACCAACAGGATCGCCGCCAGATGCCGCCACCGCGTCGGCTGCTTGGGGGCGACGCTTTCCAGCAGCTCCATGTTGGCGAACCGCAGCATCCGCCGATGCCGGGACACCTGCGCGATGATGTACAGCGCGACGATTCCGAGAACGACCAGGAAGAACAAAAACCACCACGCGTGAGCGAACCCGGTCAGCGTCATCGGGCCGAGCAGCGGCAAGCTCATTGGCGCCCCGCCAATGCGCCGCGCCGGCGGGACTCGACGAACCGCACGATGTCGGCGATCCAGTCGCGGTCGGTGCGCAGCGACAGCAGCGGCGCCCCGCAGCTGCGGATGGTGCGCTTGACATCCGCGCGGTGCGCCGCGGCGGCCTTGGCGAAGTCGTCGCGCAGCTGCGCGTCGATGGTGAACTCGCGGGTGACGCCGGATTCCGCGTCCTGCAGAACGACATCGCCGACGTCGGGCAGCTCGACATCGCGAGGATCGAGCACCTCGATACCGAGCACCTCATGGCGCGCAGCGATCGCGCGCAGCGGGCGCTGCCAGTTGATCGGGCCCAGGAAGTCGCTGATGATCACTGCCATCCCGCGGCGGCGTTCCGGGCGGCGCAGCGCGTCGATCGATGCCGCCAGGTCGCCGCGCACGCCGACCGGCGCCTTTGGCGCGGTGGCGATGGTGCGCAACAACGTGTGCTCATGCTGGCGTCCTGAACGGGCCGGCACCCGGATGCGCTGCGCGCCGTTGTCGATCAGCGCGCCAAGCCGGTTGCCGCCACCGCTGTTGAGGAAGGTGATCGCGGCGGCGGCCGCCACCGCCAGGTCGCGTTTCTCGCAAACCGTGGTGCCGAAGTCCAGACTGGCCGACATGTCGACCACCAACCAGGTCTCCAACTCACGGTCGGCGATCATCTGCCGGACGTGCGGGTGCGTGGTGCGCGCCGTGACCGCCCAGTCCATCCGGCGCACGTCGTCACCGGGCTGATACTCGCGCGACTCCCCGGCCTCCGTGCCCGGCCCCGGAATCAAACCCAGGTGGTCGCCGTGCAGCACGCCGTCGAGCTTGCGCTTGACGGTCAGTTCAAGGGTGCGCAGTGCCGCCGACAGCTTGGGGTCGTCGATGTTGCCGCGCATCATCGACGGCGGGTGAACCACCCCCGGCGACTTGGATTCTGTCACCGACCGCTAGCCGCGCCCGCGGCCTGCATCACCGGCGGTACCGAATGCCCTTGCTGCGGAACAGCATTCACTTGTGGCATGGCAACCGTCTGCAGGACCCGGTTGATGACGATCTCCGGCGAGATCTCGTCGGCGAGCGCGTCGTAGGTGAGCACCAACCGGTGCCTCAGCACGTCGGGAATGATCTCGATGACGTCTTGCGGGATCACGTAGTCACGGCCGCGCACCAGGGCCAGTGAGCGAGCACCGGCGATGATGCCCAGCGAGGCGCGCGGGGACGCGCCGAAGGCGACCCAGCTCTTGACGTCGTTCATCCCCAGCTGCTCGGGGTGACGGGTGGCGGTGACGACGCGGACCACATAGTCGACCAGCGCGTGGTGCACGAAGTTGTTGGCCGCGATGTCCTGTAGCCGTACCAAGTCGCCGGTGGCGAGGATCTGCTTGGGCTGCGGCGGGCTGACGCCCATCCGGTAGATGATCTCGCGCTCTTCCTCCGGCGTGGGATACCCGACGTTGATCTTGAAGAGGAAGCGGTCGCGCTGCGCTTCTGGCAGCGGGTAGACGCCCTCGTGCTCGATCGGGTTCTGCGTGGCCATCACCAGGAACGGGTTGGGCAGCGGGAAGGTCTTACCGCCGATGGAGACGTGGCGTTCCTGCATGACCTCCAGCAGCGCCGACTGCACCTTGGCCGGCGCCCGGTTGATCTCGTCGGCGAGCAGGAAGTTGACCACCACCGGCCCGAGTTCGGTGTCGAACTCCTCCTTGCCCTGCCGGTAGATGCGGGTACCGATGATGTCGGTGGGCACCAGGTCCGGGGTGAACTGAATACGGGCGAACGTCCCGCCGACCACCCGGGCGAAGGTCTCCACGGCCAGCGTCTTGGCCACGCCGGGCACACCCTCGAGCAGCACGTGGCCCTTGGACAGCAGCCCGACCAGCATCCGCTCCACGAGCTGGTCCTGACCGACGATGATTCGTTTGACCTCGAAGATGGCGCGTTCCAGGGTGTGCACCTCGGCGGCGAGCCCATTGCCGGCACCGCCGCCACCGGACGGCGCCGCGTGCGCCGGGCTCGTTTGAGGCCCGCCGGCCCCGGAGTAACCGCCGGCGCCCGGGGGCGACCCGCCTGCTGATGTCATCGATTACCCTCCACGGCTCAACCTCCAGCGCTCTATCAGACACGACTGCTCGCACGACGAACGTCGCGGGGCAGCGGCGTGCCCTCGTCCAACTATTCCAGGCCGCCCGGATTCCGTCGACGTGACGGTTCGGCCGGCGGGTCTCAGGACTCGATGATGCGGGTCACGAACGGCGTCATCCCGGCGGTCCGCACCGGGCTGACGGTGACTTTGCCGACGATGCTGGACGCCTCCAGCATCTGACCGTTGCCCAGGTAGATCGTGACGTGCTGGGTGCCGCCCGGCCCGTAGAAGATGAGGTCGCCCCGCTTGGCCTGGGCCGGCGGAACGTGCCGGCCGGCGTTGTACTGATCGCCGGAAAACCTCGGGATCAGCACGCCGACTCCGGCGAACGCGTACCGGGTCAACCCCGAGCAGTCGAAGCCAACGGTGTCGGCACCGGAATCCACGCCCTTGCTGGGCCCATTGGGGGTGCCGCCACCCCACGAATACGGCACCCCCATCTGGGACGACGCCCGACGGATCACGTACTCGACGGCCTGGCGGCCATAGACCCGCGGAATCCGGCTCGGTGTGGTGTTGGTATTGGAGTTGTTGTTGCCGCCCAAGTTGATTCCGAGCCCGCCCAGGAATTGACGGCCCAGATCGAGCGTGCTCTGGGTGGCCTGCGCGGTGGCGTTGAGCGAGGCGTTGGCGATAGCGACCGGGTCCCCCGGCGCGCCCGCGCTGACCACCGCCGGCAGCGTCGGGTCCCACTGGCCGTCCTCGGCAGCAGCCGGAGAAGCCAGACCGATCAAAAGCGCGATCGCCGCCAGTATCAGCCCGGCCAGATTGATGTAGTGAAAGCCCTTGCCGCGCATGGATCCTTTCACGTGTCAAAACTCGATGTAGCGGACCACGTACGGCGTCATACCGCTGGTGCGAACCGGCGCGACCCGAACCTTCAACCCGACGTCGGGCGCTTCGAGCATCTGGCCGTCGCCGAGGTAGATCGTCACGTGCTGGCTGCCGCCGGGGCCATAGAAGATCACGTCGCCGCGGCGCATCTGCGCGGACGGGATCTTGCGGCCCATGTTGTACTGCGAGCCGGAGTAGTGCGGCAGCTTGATGCCCACTCCGGCGAACGAGTACAGCACCAGACCGGAGCAGTCGAAACCGACCGTGCCCGAACCGGATCCGATCCCGTTGCTCGGCCCGGCCGCGTTGCCACCGCCCCACGAATAGGGCACGCCCAACTGCGACAGACCGCGTCGAATCACATATTCGGACGCCTGCCGCCCGTAGACCCGCGGGATGCGGCCGTTGGTGATGCCGGAGTCCGGGGTGTCCGGCTTGATGAGACCGATCGACTGCAGGAACTTGTGCCCCATGTTCGCGGTGACCTGCGACGAGGTCGCCGAAATACCCAGCACCTGGTTGATGATGGCGATCGGGTCACCGGGGACGTTGGCGCTGGGCACCATCGGCAGGGTGGGATCCCATTCCCCGGCCCACTGTCCTGCGTTCCCCGGCGGCGGGCCGGCGGGCCCCGGTGCCGCGGGATCCCACCGGTCGCCGGAAGGCGACGCCGCCCGCAGTCCGGCGCCCGGTCCACCCGCGGGCGCCGACCAGTTGCGGGCGGCGTCGAGTCTGGCCTGGGCGGCGTTGCGCTCGCCGGCCAGGCGATTGACTTCCTGCTGCTGTTCGCCGAACTTGCGGTGCGCGCTGGTCAACGCTGTCACCGCCGCGGCCTGGCTGGATTGAGCGTCGGCGACGGCCTTGTCGGCCTGCTGCTTGGCCAACCGAGCCGCCGACTCCTTGTTCACTTGCTCGGTACGGGCTCGTCGCAGGTTGTCCATCACCCGCCGGGAACTGGCCGCCAGGGTCTGGCCGGCGGCCGCGGTGGTGATGATGTCGTCCGGGCTGCGCGCCGTGAGGTAGCTGCCCGACGGGCCGTTGACATAGGTGGCGACCGCGAAGGTGTCGAATCGCTTCTGGGCTGCGGCGATTGCCGCGTCGGCATCCTTGACCGCCTGTTGGCTGGCCTCGACGTCGTGTTGGGCGCTCGCGGCGTTGTCGCGCGCGGTTTCCAGGTCGACCAGTGCCTTGTTGACGCTTTCCTGCTCGGTTTCAATTTGCGCGCTGAGGTCCTGCAGACGCTGGTTGGCCTGCGCGACATCGGCGATCAGCTGGGCGATGATGTCCGGGGTTTCGGGCGCGGCCTTGGCCAGCCCCGGCATGCACAGCAGAACGGCCACGCTCAGCATGGCCGGACCGACGCGCCGGGTGAGCAAGGCAGCCAGCCGGGAAGACGAGCCGCGGCAAATGCGTCTCATTCGACTCAGTTCTCCTATGGCTCAACACGGGCGGACGGCCGTAGTAATCACAGGCCCCAGTAATCACTGGAAGCGCGTTGAAAACAAAGGCATCACTTGCACCGTAAGCCACATCTGACGCGATGGAAACTTTAGTCACAAATTACAAGTGTGTTCTTCGAAGAACTGTGACCGAACGGTGACATCGGTCGTTTGCGGGAATGGCGGCGCGGCGTTTAGACGCTCTGGTCAGCGTCTTCTGTCGGTGCTTCGACTTTCTCCGTCGGCGATGACCGCCGGGCGCGGACTTGCATGATCCGTGTGCCGACAACTGCGGCCAGCACGGCGATCAGCAGCACAATTGTGAATGCGGTCCAGGGAAACTGGGGGGTGTTGAGTTGGTGCAGGAAATTCTGCGCCGAGACCACCGGGTTGCCGGTCTTGGCATTGTCTTCGCCGATCTCCAGGGTGGCGCGCGGGAATTGCATGCTGTAGCTCCCGACGAAGTTCGGGCTCAGCACCAGCACCGTGGCGTCGCGATGTTGGGCGCCCACTACCGTCGCGATGTCGCGCAGCGGCGTGTCGTTCGGGGGGTTGTGGTCGAGCACGACGATCTTGAGATCAATGCCGTGGTCGCGAGCTTGGTTGATGACCTGAAGGAGCCCCGCCGTGACGGCCGGTGGCGCGCTGAGGTTCTCCGCATTGACCTGCTGCTGCACGATGGCCAGGCACTGGTCGGGCGGTGTCGACGGATCGGCGCCGACGGTGCCGCAGATCTCGCCCGGGATGTAGAGCGGCGCGTGCGGGGTGGTCACGGATCAAGACCGTACCGCGTGACGACGATGCGGGCCGCAAGACGGGTGTGGGATATGCAGGACAAGCGTACTGTTAAAGTGGTTTCAGGCCGGCGAGCAGAACTAAATCCAGAACTAAATCCACGGGAGTTGATGTGACCAACAAAGATTCGGTGAATTCGTTTCAAGCCCGCAACACCCTGGACGTCGGCGACAACAGTTACCAGATATATCGCCTGGACGCGGTTCCTGGAACCGAGAAACTTCCCTACAGCCTCAAGGTGCTGGCCGAAAACCTGCTGCGCAACGAAGACGGCAGCAACATCACCAAGGATCACATCGAGGCGATCGCCAACTGGGATTCGCAAGCCGAGCCCAGCATCGAAATCCAGTACACGCCCGCCCGTGTCGTCATGCAGGACTTCACCGGTGTGCCGTGCATCGTCGACTTGGCCACCATGCGTGAAGCCATCGCCGATCTGGGCGGCAACCCCGACAAGGTCAACCCGTTGGCGCCGGCCGATTTGGTGATCGACCACTCGGTGATCGCCGATCTGTTCGGCCGCGCCGACGCATTCGAGCGCAACGTCGAAATCGAGTACCAGCGCAACGGCGAGCGCTACCAGTTCCTGCGCTGGGGGCAGGGCGCCTTCCAGGATTTCAAGGTGGTGCCGCCGGGCACCGGGATCGTGCACCAGGTCAACATCGAATACCTGGCCCGCGTCGTGATGGAGCGCGCCGGTTCGGGCGGACAAATCACCGCTTACCCCGACACCTGCGTTGGCACCGACTCGCACACCACGATGGTCAACGGACTGGGGGTTTTGGGCTGGGGCGTCGGCGGCATCGAGGCCGAGGCCGCCATGTTGGGGCAGCCGGTGTCGATGCTCATCCCGCGGGTGGTCGGGTTCAAGCTGACCGGTGAGATTCAGCCCGGGGTCACCGCCACCGACGTGGTGCTCACCGTCACTGAGATGCTGCGCCGGCACGGGGTGGTCGGCAAGTTCGTCGAGTTCTACGGCGAAGGTGTGGCCGAGGTGCCGCTGGCCAACCGCGCGACGCTGGGCAATATGAGCCCCGAATTCGGCTCTACCGCAGCGATTTTCCCGATCGACCGAGAGACCATCGACTACCTGCGGTTCACCGGGCGCAAACCGGAACAACTGGCGCTGGTGGAGGCTTACGCCAAAGAGCAGGGCATGTGGCACGACCCCGCCCATGAGCCGGAGTTCTCGGAATACCTCGAACTCAATCTGTCGGACGTGGTCCCGTCGATTGCGGGGCCCAAGCGTCCGCAGGACCGGATTGCGTTGTCGGAGGCGAAGTCCGCGTTCCGCGAGACCCTTCCGAACTACGTCGGCGACGATCCGCAGAAGAAGGAGTACTCCAAGCTCGACGAGGTGGTCGACGAGACCTTCCCGGCCAGTGACCCCGGGCAGGTATCGAATGGCCATGCCGACGACCATGTGCAGTCGGCTGCCAAGCAGGCGAAGGGCCGCACCAGCAACCCGGTCCCGGTCAAGTCCAAGGAACTCGGGGAGTTCGTGCTCGACCACGGTGCGGTGGTGATCGCCGCGGTCACGTCGTGCACCAACACCTCCAATCCCGAGGTGATGCTCGGGGCCGCGCTGCTGGCCCGCAACGCGGTGGAAAAGGGCCTGGCCTCCAAGCCGTGGGTGAAGACGTCGATGGCGCCGGGTTCACAGGTGGTCAGCGACTACTACGAAAAGGCCGGGCTGTGGCCGTATTTGGAGAAGCTGGGCTTCTACCTGGTCGGCTACGGCTGCACCACCTGCATTGGTAACTCCGGTCCGCTGCCGGAGGAGATCTCGAAGGTGGTCAACGACAACGACCTTTCGGTTGCCGCGGTGCTGTCCGGCAACCGCAACTTCGAGGGCCGCATCAACCCGGACGTCAAGATGAACTATCTGGCCTCGCCGCCACTGGTGGTCGCCTATGCGTTGGCCGGCACGATGGACTTCGATTTCGACTCGCAGCCGCTGGGCAAGGACCAGCAGGGCAACGACGTGTACCTGCGCGACATCTGGCCGTCGCAGAAAGACGTCTCGGACACCATCGCGTCGGCGATCAACCAGGAGATGTTCGTCAATAACTACGCCGATGTGTTCAAGGGCGACGAGCGGTGGCGGAATTTGCCGACGCCCAGCGGCAACACCTTTGAGTGGGATCCGGAATCGACCTATGTGCGCAAGCCGCCGTATTTCGAGGGGATGCCGGCCGAGCCGGAGCCGGTCGGCGACATCACCGGCGCCCGCGTGCTGGCGCTGCTCGGCGATTCGGTGACCACCGACCACATTTCGCCGGCGGGCAGCATCAAACCGGGCACTCCGGCGGCGCAATACCTCGAGGAGCACGGAGTCGAGCGCAAGGACTTCAACTCGTTCGGGTCGCGGCGCGGCAACCATGAGGTGATGATCCGCGGCACGTTCGCCAACATCCGGTTGCGCAACTTGCTGCTCGACGACGTGGCCGGCGGCTACACCCGTGACTTCACCCAGCCCGACGGGCCGCAGGCCTTCATCTACGACGCGGCGCAAAACTATGCGACAGAAAACATTCCGCTGGTGGTTCTGGGCGGCAAGGAATACGGGTCGGGTTCGTCGCGGGACTGGGCCGCCAAGGGCACGCTGTTGCTGGGCGTGCGGGCGGTGATCGCCGAGTCGTTCGAGCGCATCCACCGGTCCAACCTGATCGGCATGGGCGTGATCCCGCTGCAATTCCCCCAGGGCATGAACGCCGAGTCGCTGGGGCTCGACGGCACCGAGGTGTTGGACATCACCGGTATCGAGGCGCTCAACGATGGCAAGACCCCAAAGACGGTGCGGGTCAAGGCCAGCAAGAACGGTGCCAAGCCGGTGGAATTCGACGCGGTGGTGCGCATCGACACTCCAGGCGAAGCCGACTACTACCGCAACGGCGGCATCCTGCAGTACGTGCTGCGCAACATGCTGAAATCCAACTAGGACCCCTGTGCCGAAGGTCAGCCAGGACCATCTGGCGGCCCGTCGCCGTCAGATCCTCGACGGGGCCCGCCGCTGCTTCGCCGAGTACGGCTACGACAAGGCGACGGTACGACGGCTCGAGAAGGCCATCGGCTTGTCGCGGGGTGCGATCTTCCACCATTTCCGCGACAAGGACACCCTGTTCTTCGAACTGGCCCGCGAGGATGCCGGGCGGATGGCCGCCGTCGCGTCTCGCGAGGGTCTCATCCAGGTGATGCGCGACATGCTCGCTGCCCCCGACCAGTTCGACTGGCTCGCCACGCGATTGGAGATTGCGCGGAAGCTGCGCAACGATCCGGTATTCAGCCGCGGGTGGACGGAGCGCTCGGCCGAGCTGGCGGCAGCGACAACCGATCGACTGCGCCGGCAGAAGCAGGCCGGGCGAGTTCGCGGCGACATTCCCAGCGACGTGCTGCAGTGCTACTTGGACCTGGTCCTCGACGGATTGGTCGCCAGGCTGGCGTCTGGCGAAGACCCGCAGCGGCTGGGCGCCGTCCTCGACCTCGTCGAGGGATCGGTGCGGCAGCGCTAGCGGCACAACCCGACGCCGATCGTGCACTCATGTCGAAAAAGTGCGAGAAATCTCGCCAGGACTACACGTTCGGCGATACACGGCGCTACCGAGATCGCGTGCGGTGATTGGGTCCGCCGCGGCTGCGCATGGCGACGCCTGACTCGCGAAGCATGCTGTGGATGGACCCGTAGGATCTGCCGGTGGAAGCCACCAGGTTACGAATGCTGGCGCCGCCCTCATAGGCATTGCGCAACTCGAGCAGTAACTGACTGCGTGATTTTTTCGATTTCCGCATCGGCGCCTCCCCGATTCAACAGGATCCCCAAAGCACACAGCGTAGGAAAGACGACGTCGGCGGCGGGCCGATTTCGCGAAATCGCTGTCAGGCCAACTCGATCAAATCCCGGTATTCATCGGACCAATGGTCCTCAGTGCCGTCGGGCAGCAACACTACTCGTTGCGGCCCGAGCGCCTCGGCTGCCCCCGGGTCGTGTGTCACCAGCACCACCGCGCCGGTGTAGCTGCGCAGCGCGTCGAGCACCTGCTCACGAGATGCGGGATCCAGATTGTTGGTCGGCTCGTCGAGCAGCAGCACATTCGCGGTCGATGCCACCAGACCGGCGAGCGCGAGGCGGGTCTTCTCGCCGCCGGACAGCGTGCCGGCCAACTGGTCGAGCTGCGCTCCGCTCAACATGAACGCGCCGAGCAGACCGCGCAGATCCTGCTCCCCGGAATCGGGCGCGGCGTGCCGGATGTTCTGCCACACCGTCGCGGCGTCGTCGAGCGTGTCGTGCTCTTGCGCGAAATAGCCGATTTTCAGGCCGTGTCCAGGTTCCAACGTCCCGGCATCCGGACGCTCGACACCGGCCAGCAGCCGCAGCAGCGTCGTCTTGCCGGCACCGTTGAGTCCCAGCACGACCACCCGAGAGCCGCGGTCGACGGCCAAATCGACTCCGGTGAACACCTCGAGCGAGCCGTAGGTTTTGGTCAGGCCGCTGGCTACCAGCGGGGTCCGCCCGCACGCGGCCGGGCTGGGGAACTTGATACGGGCCACCTTGTCGGCCACCCGCTCCTCGTCGAGCGCGGCCATCATCCGATCTGCGCGCCGCAGCATGTTCTGCGCCGCAACGGCTTTGGTGGCCTTGGCGCCGAGCTTGGCGGCCTGGGCGCGCAGCGCGGCGGCTTTGCGTTCGGCGTTGGCGCGTTCCCGGCGGCGCCGCTGCTCGTCGGTGGCGCGGGCGTCGAGATACCTCTGCCAACCCATGTTGTAGACGTCGACCTCGCCGCGCACGGCGTCGAGGAACCACACCCGGTTGACCACGTCGGCCAGCAAGTCGACGTTGTGGCTGATCACCACTAGCCCGCCGGTGTGCCCGCGCAGGAAATCCCGTAACCAGCCCAGCGAATCGGCGTCGAGGTGGTTCGTCGGCTCGTCCAGCAGCAGGGTGGTAGATGACCCAGCGCCGGTGTCCGAGGCGGCAAACAGAATCCGCGCCAGTTCCACTCGGCGACGTTGTCCGCCGGACAACGTGTGCAACGGTTGGGTCAGTACTCGTTCGGGCAACCCGAGGCTGGCGCAGATCCGTCCGGCTTCGCTTTCGGCGCCGTAGCCGCCCAGCGCGGCGAAGCGTTCCTCGAGCTGGCCGTAGCGGCGGACCGCGCGATCACGCGCGACGTCGTCGGCGACTTCGGCCATCAGCGCCTGTTGCTTTTCCAGGTCGGTGAGCAGCGTGTCCAGTCCGCGCGCGGAGAGCACTCGGTCGCGGGCAAGCATGTCGAGGTCGCCCTCTTTGGGATCCTGCGGCAGATAACCGATCTCACCGGCGCGCGTCACCGATCCGGCATACGGTTCCGCTTCTCCGGCGAGGATGCGCAGCGTCGTGGTCTTGCCGGCGCCGTTGCGGCCGACGAGCCCGATGCGGTCGCCTGGCTGCACCCGCAGAGCCGGCCCATCAGCGGAGAGCAATGTGCGCGCTCCAGCGCGGACCTCGAGGTCCGTTGCCGTGATCACGGTCACTCTCCCTGGTTACAAGTCGTCGGTGAACACCGGCGGCCGTTTCTCTGCGCGCGCGGCAACCGCTTCTTCGAAGTTGGCGGTGAGCAGACGAACGAATAGCTGTCCCAGGCCTTCGGCCTGCATGTGCCCCTCCAGGCTAGCGGCGTCCAGTCCACTCCACAGTGTGCGCTTGGTCAACTCGATTCCCGGCCGGGAGAACGCGGCGATCTGCTCGGCCATCGCGTAGCAGGTGTCCAGCAGCTGGTCTTCCGGCACTTGACGGGACACCAGGCCGATCCGCTCGGCTTCCTCGGCGTCGACGTCACGGCCGGTGAGCATGAGTTCGAACGCCCGCGACGAGCCGATGGCCCGCGGCAGTAGGTAGCTCAGGCCGAGCTCGCTGGCGGTCAGCCCGTTGTTGATGCCCGCGGCCCGGAAATAGGCACCGGCCGCCGCGACGCGGATATCGGCCGCCAGCGCCAGGCACAGCCCGCCGCCGATCGCTGCGCCGTTGACCGCGGCGATCACCGGCTGGTGCAGCCGTCGCAGCGCCAGGATGACCTCGTCGAGAATCTCCATGGAGCGCAGCGCATAGGTGGGCCGGGTCAGTCCCTCGACGTGCGGCACCTGCCCCGCCGACTTGTGGTCGGCGCCCGACGAGAAACCTCTGCCCGCCCCGGTCAGCACGACCACCCGCACCGAGTTGTCGTAGGTGATCTTTTCCAGCTCGGCTTTCAGCGGCACCATGACGTCGAACGCCATGGAGTTCATTCGCTCCGGCCGATTGAGGGTGACCAGCGCGACCGCCGGCCGCGGATGTTCAACGAGTACGTAGCTCACCCGCTGAACGTAACGCGTCAGCTTTGGCCGTCGCGCTCCTGCGCTGCGATCGCGGCGTCGATGTCGAAGTCCTTGACCTTTTGCACCAGTTCTTCCAGCGCCGCCGGTGGCAGGGCACCCGGCTGGTTGAATACCAGCTTGCCCTTCTTGAACGCCATCAGCGTGGGGATGGATTGGATCTGGGCGGCCGCTGCCAGTTGCTGTTGGGCTTCGGTGTCGACCTTGGCGAAGACGACGTCGGGGTGTTTCTCCGAGGACGCCTGGAACGTGGGCGCGAACTGGCGGCACGGTCCGCACCAGGATGCCCAGAAGTCGACGAGCACGATGTCGTTGCCGTTGATGGTGTCGTTGAACTGGTCGGCGGTGAGGTCTCGAGTAGTCACCCTCTGCCCAACGTCGCGGGCAGCCGCAGTGTTCCCAACCGCCTAAGTCAGGTGGTCGTAGTCGCCGCGGACCCACGCGGCGTGGCGGGCGGCCGACCGCTGGACCGCGGCATGCCCGTCGCTGTCGATGGAATTCGTGAACAGGCCGTAGATGCGGTCGAAGTCCAAGGACGCAACTGTGTCGGCCATGCGCTGCACCACCCCGCCGGACAGCGGCAGCAGGTTCGGGTAGCTACGCAGAAACCCGACCGTGCGGCGGTCGGGATTGGGGAAGACGGTATCCCCGACCAGCAGCACACCGCGTCCGTCGGCGCCGTCGCGCCAGCAGGCCACCGCACTGCCTGGGAAGTGTCCGCCCACCCGGATCACCGATAACGACGGTGTGAGTTGCAAGGTCTCCGACCATTGCCGGATCACCGGGTCGGGGCGCATCACCCACTCGGCGTCGGCGGCGTTGACGTACACCGGGACGCCGCCGAGGCGGTGGCTCCACTCCACTTGTGCGCCGTACATGTGCGGATGGCTGGCCACAATCGCGATGAGCGTGCCGCGCTCGGAGACCGCGGCGATTGCCGCGTCGTCGAGAAAGCCGGAGGGATCCCATAACACGTTGCCGGCGTCGGTGCAGACCAGCTTTCCCAGCTGCCCGATTCCGAACGCCGGCGAACTGCCGATCGCGACCAGGCCGTCCTCGATGAGCATGACCTGCGAGCGCATACCCTCGGCGGCCAGCTGCTCCAGCGTCGCCCACTGCTGACCCTCGCGCGGCACCCACTGCCGCTCGTCGGCGCAGATCGCGCAGACTTCCGACCTGTTCGCGTGTTCGACACCGCACGTTCGACACAACCAGAACATGAAACAACCCTAATTCCGCGAGACAGACGCCACGGCTGTGATCGGCGCGGAATCACGACCCACGCGTCTGTTTCGCGGCCGGCCGATCAGTATGAGCGCGGCAGCCCCAGGCTGTGCTGGGCGACGTGGTTGAGCACCATCTCGCGGGTGATCGGCACGGTCTTGAACAGCCGGACGAACTCGTACATGTTGGCCAGCGCGACCTCGCGGGTGAAGCCACTGCCGCCGTGCACCTCGATGGCTTGGTCGACACAGCGAGTGGCGGCGTCGGCGGCCAGGAATTTCGCCATGTTGCTGCGCTCGCCGGCATCGACCCCGGCGTCGTAGTCCGCGGCGGCCTGCCGCGTCATCAGCCGGGCGGCCTCGAGCGCAATCTTGGCTTCTGCCAACGGATGTGCCACACCCTGGTGTGCACCGATCGGCACCGCCCACACTCGACGATCGCGCGCGTAGCTCACCGCTTTGTCGAGCGCGTATCGGCTGACGCCGTTGCAGATCGCGGCGATGATCACCCGCTCGGGGTTCATGCCGTCGAATGCCACGCGTAGTCCGTTGCCCTCGCCGCCGACGAGCCGATCCGCGGGCACGGCGACGTTGTCGAAGAACACCGTGAACGACTTGTCGGTGATCTCGAATGTCATGGGGATGCGGTGCATTTCGATGCCCGGCGTGTCCCGGTCAACCAGGAACAGCGATAGCTGCCCGCGGCCCTCTGCGTCGCTGCCGGTGCGGGTGACGACGAGCAAGGCGTCGGCTTGGTCGGCGGCGGTGATGAAGGTCTTCTGCCCGTTGAGGTGGTACTTGTCGCCGTCGCGGCGCGCGGTGGTGGCCAGCCGGTGAGTGTTGGAGCCGGCGTCGGGCTCGGTTATCGCGAACGCGATCTTGACATTTCCCGCCGCCATCGGCGCCAACCACTGTTGTTTCTGCTCGTGGGTGGCGTGACGGGCCAGCAGGCTGCCGACGATGCCGGGTGAGATCATCAGCATGATCTGCGGGCAGCCCGCCGCGGCGGCCTCCTCGGCGACGATGTTCATCGCGCTCAATCCCATTCCGCCGCCGCCGTATTCCTCGGGCAGGTTCACCCCGACGAATCCGCCGGCTGCCAGGGCATCCCACAACTCGGTGGGATGCTGCAGGGTTTCGCTGCACCGGGTGAAGTATTCGTTTCCGAAGCCGGCGACGATTCCGTGCACCGAGGCGCGTAGCTCGGCCTCTTCGGTCGCGGTGAGCATCAACGGAAGTCCATCCAGTGCCCGTGCGGGGTGAATCCCAGCAGGAACGGGATCTCGATGCGGCATATCGGACCGGCGGTGATGTCGTCGGTGTCGAAAATGACGTATTCGCCCAGGTTTTCGATCCACCGCGACACCGGAACCATCAGGTAGCCGTCACCTTCGGGCGCATCGGGGCGGCGCGGCACGAACGTCGGTTCCATTACCAGCGCCGGGCGCTCATGCCGCAGCCGGTACTGCTGCTCGTCGCCCGTTGTCAGGTCGCGCACCACCAGGCTGTGCATGCGCATGCCGCTGCCCTTGGGGTCGCCGCCGATCAGATAACCCCATCGCTGGCGGCGGCCGTAGAACCGCTCGTCGACCTTGGGCAGCTCGCGCGGCTGGTCGTCCAGCAGCTCGGATTTCACGCTGCCGCTGTCCAGGTCCACCGTCCAGCGGCCGAGCGTGCTGCGGGCCAGGTTGAAGAACAGCGCGACGTCCTCGCCCTCGAACTTGTCGATGTCCAGCGGAAACGGCGGCCGCTCGAAAATCGGGGCATCCAGGGTAAGCATGTGACCGTCAACATCGGCAGCCAGCGTGTGCATCGCATACTGTGGCTCGATTTCGGCAGTGATCCAACGAATCTCGCCATGCTCGACGTCGTCGCGCGGCACCAGCGCCAACATGGTCGGTAACTCGGGGGCCCAGCTGTGTACCGGCAGCCCCCGCTCGATCCGGTCGGGGTCGAACACGAAACCCTGAAACGGCAACACCATCCACTCGGGGGTGAGCCACATGTCGTGCACCTCCGAGGAGTACGGCGCGTCCCACAGCTCGCGGGAGGCCACCGTGCCGTCGCGGCGCACCACGTGCACGGTGACATAAGGCTTGCGGTTGCTGTAGGCCCAGCCGTACAGGGTGCCGCTTGCGCTGTCCCACTTCGGGTGCGCGGTGAACGCCGCATCGCCGTAGCCGGCCTGCTCGAAGATCCCGCGGGACAATCGCGGCGACCACGGCACTATTCCACGGGTTTCCAGCGAGACGGGATCCAGAGCCACCGGCGGACTGCCTTGTTCGCCCGACGCGAGGATCTCGCCCGCGAATGGAAAACAGTTGATGTTGTTGGTGCCCTGCGGAATTCCGCGGGTGAATTCGTCACGCACCGCGGCGCCGAAACCGATGTTGCGCCAGTCGGTCCAGTCGCCGTCGGACCAACAGAACATGGCGCGCCGATGCTGTTCCTCCAGAAGGTATTTGGGGGTGCGCACCCAGCGGTTGCGGAAGTCGGCGCGGCCGTTGTCGAAGATCAGGCCCTGCACCATGCCATCCATTGCGAGTAGGCCGTTGGCGCCCTGGCGGGTCGGGCGTTTGAACGTCGGCCCAACGCGATAGAAGCCGCCGGATAGCTCTTTGGGGATTTCGCCGAACGTCGTGACGCAGTCGTCGACGGTCGCCTCGAACCGCATCGGCCGGAACGCTCCGGTGAGCACCGCGGTGTTCGGGACATTCACCATGCCAACTTAGTATACTAAGTGCCGTGACGGTGGCAAGACCTTCCCGGCCTGCCCGGGCTCCCGACGTCGTGGCCGCCACCCTGCGCCGGCGGATTCTTTCGGGTGAACTGGCGCCGGGTGATTCACTGCCCACCGAAGGCGAGCTGATCAGCCAACTCGGCGTGAGCCGGGAAACCGTCCGGTTGGCGCTGCGGCTCCTGGACGCCGAGGGGCTCACCGCGACCAGCCAAGGGCGCAGCGGCGTGCGCATCCGGCATCCCGAACCCCAGCGCATCGCCCGCTCACTGGTGCAGTTGCTGACGCTGACCGGCGCCACCTGGGGTGACCTGCTGGCGTTCCGGAAGATGCTCGAACCCGCCGCCGCGGCCGATGTCGCCGAACGGGCCACCGGCCAACAACGAGCCAGCATCGCCGACGTCGCCGCGCGCGGCATCGCCCCGGACGGCACCGGCTATCACGAATTCCACGAACTGCTCGTCCAGGCCAGCGGCAACCCGCTGTTGACCACCGTGTTGGCCGCGGTCGAACAGGCCGTTCGCTGGGCGGCGGCAGAACAGGACATCACGCAGTACGACCGTGAAGAAGCCGCCAGATCGCATCGGGCGATTGCCGCGGCCATCACCGCGAAAGACCCACAACAAGCGGAACGCAGAACGCGCCAGCATCTCGACGCCGCGCTGCGCCACGTCGAAGCGTCCGGGCTGCGCGATGCCCCGATGATCCCGCCGTCGCGTTGGCGCGGCGATGACGCTGACTTGCCGTGGCGCTAGTTCTTGCCGCGCCAAACCCGTTCGAACGGCAGCCGCCAGGCCCGCGGCGCGATCAGTTGATGGATCGCGTTGGGCCCCCACGAGTCGAGGTCGTAGCTGCGCACCGGCGGCGGATCGTCGAGCAACGGCGCCGAGACCTCCCAGAGCCGCTCGACGCCGTCGGCCGTGGTGTACAGGGTCCGGTCGCCGCGCATCGCGTCCAGAATGAGACGTTCATAGGCTTCGAGAACGTCGCCGGCACGGCCGGTCTCCTCCATCGCGAACTGCAGGCTCAGCTTGTCCAGCTTCATTCCCGGCCCGGGCCGCTTGCCGTAGAACGACAGTGACATCTTTGCCACGTCCGCGAGGTCGAACGTGAGGTGATCCGGACCTTGTTGTCCCACACCGGATCCGGGTGGAAACATGCTTTTCGGTGGCTCGTTGAACGCGATCGAGATGATTCGTTGCCCCTCGGCTAGGCCCTTGCCGGTGCGCAGATAGAACGGGACGCCCGCCCACCGCCAGTTGTCGATCTCGCATTTGAGCGCGACGAACGTCTCGGTATCCGAGTCGGGCGAGACCCCGGGCTCGTCGCGGTAGCCCTTGTACTGACCGCGCACCACCTGACTGGGATCAAGTGGCCGCATCGAGCGGAATACCTTGTTCTTCTCGTCCGTGATCGCTTGTGGGGCAAGCTCGGTGGGCGGTTCCATCGCGACGAACGCCAGAATCTGGAACAAGTGCGTGACCACCATGTCGCGGAACGCGCCGACAGACTCGTAGAACTGCGCGCGACCCTCGAGTGTGAGCTTCTCCGGCACGTCGATCTGGATGTGGTCGATGAAGTTCCGGTTCCAGATCGGCTCGAACAACCCGTTGGCAAACCGGAACGCCAGGATGTTCTGCGCCGGTTCCTTGCCGAGGAAGTGATCGATGCGGAAGATCCGCTCTTCGTCGAACCGGCTGTGAATCGCGTCGTTCAATTCCCGCGCGCTGTCCAGGTCGAGACCAAACGGCTTCTCCATGATCACCCGGGAATGCTGAACCAGATTCGCCTCGCTCAGCTTCTCCAGCACCGGCATCACCGCCTTCGGCGGCACGCTCAGGTAATGCAGCAACCGGGCGTCGCCCCCGAGCGCCTCGACTTGCTCGTGCACGGCTGCGGCGAGCGCTTCGGAGCTCGAGCTAGCGCTTTGGGAAACGTAGGTCAGCTTGGCGGTGAACTGATCCAACAGCTCGTCGGAAACATCGCGGCTGGAGAATTCGTGGCACGCCTTGTGCGCCAGCTTGCGGAATGCGTCGGTGTCGAGATCATCCAGCGAAGTGCCGACGATGCGCATTTCGGGGCACATGTTGGAGCAAGACAGGTGGAATAGACCGGGCAGCAGCTTGCGACGGGCCAAATCACCGGTGGCACCGAACAACACGACGACATGCGGTTCCGCGCCCGGCCGCTTGTCCTTGGATCCCTCGGCGTTCATCCCTGGGCCCCCTCGCGCTGCTCGGGATAGGTGTCAACCGCGATGGTAGTCATGCCCGCCGGGGCGCGAGCGGAAACAGTCAGACGGTGAAACCGAGGGCGCGCAGCTGGTCGCGGCCGTCGTCGGTGATCTTGTCGGGGCCCCACGGCGGATTCCACACCCAGTTGATGCGCAACTCGTCGACCAGGCCCGTACCGATCAGCGCGCTGCGCGACTGGTCCTCGATGACGTCGGTCAGCGGGCAAGCCGGCGAGGTCAGCGTCATGTCGATCAGCGCGACGGTGCCCTCGTCGCCTTCCTCCAGGTTCAGGCCGTAGACCAGTCCCAGGTCGACGACGTTGATGCCCAGTTCGGGGTCGACGACGTCGCGCATCGCCTCCTCGATGTCGGCGAGCAATTCGTTATCCGGTGCAGCGGTTTCGCTCATCATCCAACTCCGTTGATTGCGCGCTGGCCTGCGCCAGCGCATCTTTGAAAGCCATCCAGCCGAGCAGCGCGCATTTGACCCGGGCGGGATATTTGGCCACGCCGGCGAACGCGATGCCGTCGCCCAGGACCTCCTCGTCACCGGCCACGGTTCCCCGCGAAGACACCATCTCGGTGAACGCGGTGACGATCTTGATCGCCTGCCCGACGCTTTGTCCGATCACCTGCTCGGTGAGCACCGACGTGGCTGCCTGGCTGATCGAACAGCCCAGTCCGTCGTAGGAGACGTCGGCGATGTGCTCACCGTCGTCAGACAACGCCACCCGCAGCGTGACCTCGTCGCCGCATATCGGGTTGACGTGGTAGACCTGCGCGCCGAACGGCTCGCGCAACCCTCGGTTCTGCGGGTGTTTGTAGTGATCGAGGATCACGTCCTGATAGATCTGCTCGAGGCGCACGATCACGCTCTCCCGAAGAAGTCCAGCGCGCGTCGCACGCCCCCGACCAGACGATCCACCTCGTCGAGCGTGTTGTACACCGTGAACGACGCCCGGGCGGTGGCGGCCAGCCCGAATCGGCGGTGCAGCGGCAAGGCGCAGTGGTGTCCGACCCGTACCGCCACGCCGTCGTCGTCCAGCACTTGGCCGACGTCGTGCGCGTGTACGCCCTCGACGACGAACGAGACGGGCGAGCCGCGATCTTGCATCGATGTGGGCCCGATGATCCGCACGCCGTCGATGCCGGACAGCCCCTCGATGGTCGCCGCCACCAGTTCACGTTCGTGGGCGTCGATGGCGTCCATGCCGATCGCTTGCAGATAGCGTGCGGCCGCCGCTAATCCGACGACTTGAGAGGTCATCGGGGTTCCGGCCTCAAACCGTTGCGGCGGCGGTGCATAGGTGGAGACCTCCATGGCCACATCCTCGATCATCGAGCCGCCGGTCAAAAATGGCGGCATCGCCTCGAGAAGCTCTCGGCGGCCGTACAACACACCGATCCCGTTGGGTCCCAGCATTTTATGCCCGGAGAACGCGGCGAAGTCGACGTCGAGCGCGTGAAAGTCGACCGACTGGTGCGGCACCGATTGGCAGGCGTCCAGTACGGTCAGCGCGCCGACCGCTTTCGCCCGGTCAACCAGCTCCGCAACCGGGCCAACTGCGCCGGTGACATTCGAATGATGGCTGAACGCAATGACTTTGACGTGCTCGTCGAGCTGCAGTGAATCCAGGTCGATGTGCCCGTCGTCGGTTACGGAATACCAGCGCAGCGTCGCGCCGCTGCGCCGGGCCAGCTCCTGCCAGGGCACCAGGTTGGCGTGATGCTCGAGCTCGGTGGTGACGATGACGTCGCCCGGGCCGACGGCGCACTTCTCGAAGCGGTTGTCCCCCAGCACATAGGACACCAGGTTGAGTGCCTCGGTGGCGTTCTTGGTGAACACCAGCTCCTCAGTGTCGGCGCCGACGAATGCGGCGATGTCGGCGCGGCCCAGCTCATAGGCGTCGGTGGCCTCCTCCATCAGCTGATGCGCGCCACGATGCACCGCGCCGTTGGAGGTGACCAGAAACTCGCGCTCGGCGTCGAGCACCTGCACCGGCCGCTGCGACGTCGCACCGGAATCCAAGTACGCCAGCTGTTTTCCACCTCGCATCACGCGCTTGAGGATCGGGAAGTCGGCGCGGATCGCAGCAACGTCAAGGGGGGCCACAGTCAGGCCCCCGTTGCCGCCGTCTGGGTGAAACGCACGTACCCGTTCTGGTCGAGTTCATCGGCAAGTTCCGGACCGCCAGATTCGACGATCCGCCCACCGATGAACACGTGCACGAATTCCGGATGGATGTAGCGCAGGATCCGGGTGTAGTGGGTGATCAACAGGATGCCGCCGTGGACTTCCTCGGCGTAGCGGTTGACCCCTTCGCTGACCACACGCAGCGCGTCGACGTCCAGGCCGGAGTCGGTTTCGTCGAGGATTGCGATCTTGGGTTTCAGCAGCCCCAGCTGCAGGATCTCGTGGCGCTTCTTCTCTCCGCCAGAAAAGCCTTCGTTGACGCTGCGTTCGGCGAAAGCCTGGTCGATGTCGAGGGAATCCATGGCGGACTTGACCTCTTTGACCCAGTGCCGCAGTTTGGGCGCCTCACCGCGCACCGCGGTCGCCGCGCTGCGTAGGAAGTTCGACATCGAGACGCCCGGCACCTCGACGGGATATTGCATGGCGAGAAACAGTCCGGCCCTGGCGCGTTCGTCGACGCTCATGTCCAGGACGTTCGCGCCGTCCAGTGTGATCGACCCGGAGGTCACTCGGTACTTGGGGTGACCGGCGATCGCGTAGGACAGCGTGGATTTGCCTGAGCCGTTGGGTCCCATCACGGCATGCGTCTCGCCGGAGCGCACGATCAGGTTGACGCCGTTGAGGATGGGAATCTCACGATCCCCATCCGACACGTCCTCGACGCTTACGTGCAGGTCTTTGATTTCCAGAGTGGTCATGAGGCTGTCGTCTTTTCCGTGATGGCCAGTTCGTGCTCGATGGCTGTGGTCAAACGTTCCCGCACCTCGGGGATGGCGATCTTGGCGATGATCTCGCCGAAGAAGCCGCGCACCACCAGCCGGCGGGCCTGCTCCTCGGGGATGCCGCGGGAACGCAGGTAGAACAGTTGCTCGTCGTCGAATCGTCCGGTGGCGCTGGCGTGACCGGCGCCGACGATCTCGCCGGTCTCGATCTCGAGGTTGGGCACCGAGTCGGCGCGTGCGCCGTCGGTGAGCACCAGGTTGCGGTTCACCTCGAAGGTGTCGGTGCCCGTGGCATTTGCACGGATCAGCACGTCGCCGACCCACACGGTGTGCGCGTCGGGAAGCTTCGACTCCGGATCCCCTTGCAGCGCACCCTTGTAGAGCACGTTGGATTTGCACTCGGGATGAGCATGGTCGATCAGCAGCCGCGACTCCAGGTGCTGCCCGTCGTCGGCGAAGTACAACCCTAGCAGTTCGGCATCACCGCCGGGACCGTCGAATCGCACTCTGCCGGTGAGCCGCACCAGCTCGCCGCCGAGGGTGACGGCGACGTGGCGCATCACGGCGTCCTTGCCCAGCGCGGCGTGGTGCATGCTGACGTGCACGACGTCGTCGGCCCAGTCGGCGACCCACACCACCGTGAGTCGCGCGGCGTCGCCGAGGACGAATTCGACGTTGTCGGCGTATGTTCCGCTGCCGCGCTGGTCGACGACGACGACGGCCTCCGCGAGCTCTTCGACCCGGATTTGCAGGTGCCCGTAGGCGGTTGCGCCCTCCCCCGGGCCTTCGATGACGATGTCGACCGGCTCGGCGGTGTTCACCGTCACCACCGTCGCAGAGTTGAACGAAGAAAACGCTTGCGCAGCAACCCGGTCAACCGGAATGCCGCCCTCGCCGAGCCGCTCGTCGCCTCGTCGCACAGTCTCGACCCGCACACCGGGCCGCTCGCTGACAGTGATCTTGGCGGTGCCGGTGGCCGGCGCCGAGCCGTCGTGCAGGCCACGCAAGCGTCGCAGCGGGGTGAACCGCCAGATCTCGTCCCGATGGCCGGGAACCTCGAAGGCGTCGACGTCGAACGAGGCGAAGACCTCGCCCTTGTTGACTGCGGCTAGGGCCGAACCCTCAACCGCTTCGGTCAGATTCGTCACTAGCCGACCGCGCCTTCCATCTGCAGCTCGATCAGCCGGTTGAGTTCCAGGGCGTATTCCATGGGCAGCTCTTTGGCGATCGGCTCCACGAAACCGCGCACCACCATCGCCATCGCCTCGTCTTCGGTCAGCCCGCGGCTCATCAGATAGAACAGCTGGTTCTCGCTGACCTTGGACACGGTGGCCTCGTGGCCCATCGTGACGTCGTCCTCGCGGATGTCGACATACGGGTAGGTGTCGCTGCGGCTGACGGTATCGACCAGCAGCGCATCGCATTTCACGCTGGAGCGCGAACCGTGTGCGCCCTTGTTCACCTGGACCAGGCCGCGGTAGGACGCGCGGCCGCCGCCGCGGGCCACCGACTTGGACACGATGTTGCTCGACGTGTTGGGCGCCAGGTGCAGCATCTTGGCGCCGGTGTCCTGGTGCTGGCCCTCGCCGGCGAACGCCACCGAGAGCACCTCGCCCTTGGCGTGCTCGCCGGTCATCCAGACCGCCGGGTACTTCATCGTCACCTTCGAGCCGATGTTGCCGTCGATCCACTCCATGGTGGCGCCCGCCTCGGCGCGGGCCCGCTTGGTGACCAGGTTGTAGACGTTGCCCGACCAGTTCTGGATCGTGGTGTAACGGCAACGGCCGCCCGGCTTTACGATGATCTCCACCACCGCCGAGTGCAGTGAATCCGACTTGTAAATCGGAGCAGTACAGCCCTCGACGTAGTGCACGTAAGCGCCCTCGTCGACGATGATCAGCGTGCGCTCGAACTGGCCCATGTTCTCCGTATTGATCCGGAAGTAGGCCTGCAGCGGGATGTCCACGTGCACACCGGGTGGAACGTAAATAAACGAGCCGCCAGACCAGACCGCGGTGTTCAGCGCCGAGAACTTGTTGTCGCCCGCCGGGATAACCGTGCCGAAGTACTCCTTGAAGATCTCCGGGTGCTCCCGCAGACCCGTGTCGGTGTCCAGGAAGATGACTCCTTGCTTTTCAAGGTCTTCCCGGATCTGGTGGTAAACCACCTCGGACTCGTACTGAGCGGCTACCCCTGCGACCAGACGCTGCTTCTCGGCTTCGGGGATACCCAGCTTGTCATACGTGTTCCGAATGTCCTCGGGCAAATCATCCCACGTGGCGGCCTGCTTCTCGGTGGACCGCACGAAGTACTTGATGTTCTCGAAGTCGATGCCCTCGAGGTTGGAGCCCCACTTCGGAATCGGCTTGCGCTCGAAGATGCGCAGCGCCTTGAGCCGGTTCTCGAGCATCCACTCCGGCTCGTTCTTCTTGGCCGAGATGTCGCGCACCACCGCCTCGGACAGGCCACGCTGGGCGCTGGCGCCGGCGACATCGGAGTCGGCCCAGCCGTAGCCGTACCGGCCCAGCGAGGCGATGGCCTCTTCCTGGGAGAGCGGTTCACCAATCTGGCGAACCTCGGGCGTGGTCGTCATTTACGACGCTCCTTGCTTGCTCGTGGTGGCTTCGACGCGGGCTGTGCGCCGAAGGGTTAGTGGCTTGTCCGGGCTGAGCGGGACATGTGTCGTGCACGCGCAGTCACCGTTGACGATCGTCGCCAACCTTTGCACGTGCGTCCCAAGCACCTCGGCCATGGCCTGCTGCTCGGTTTCACACAACTCGGGGAACTCCTCGGCGACGTGCGACACCGGGCAGTGGTGCTGGCAGATCTGCACGCCGTGGATCGGACCGTCGACCCGCGTGGTGGTGGCGACGTATCCGGCCTTGCTCAACGCGCCGGCAACCCGCTCGGCGGCGGCTTCGACCTCGGCGTCCGCAGCAGATTCCGGTGCCTCGACACCGGACAAAATCGCGTCGATACGCTGCCGGGCGAACTTGCGGACCGCGTCCTCACCGCCGATCTCCCGCAGTTGACGCATTGCCGCGGACGCCAGGTCGTCGTAACTGTGGCCCAGCTTGGCACGCCCCGCCGCAGTCAGCCGATACCGTTTGGCCGGGCGTCCCCGCCCCGCCTGCTGCCACGCGGCTGCGGGAACAGACTCCGCCTCCCCCGCCTCGATCAGCGCATCCAGGTGGCGCCGCACCCCTGCAGCGGACAGCCCCAGCTGGTCGCCGATCTGCCCGGCGGTGATCGACCCGGATTCCAGCAGCAGCCGCACGACGGCGCTGCGAGTATGGCCGTCGTGCGTCAAAGCCGCGGCCGATGCCGCCTCTGACGGGATTTTCACAACACCAGTGTGACGCAATTCCGGCGACCGGTCCAGCTGATCCTCGCCGGGCGGCGGCTGGGTCCCATGGCGGCGACCCGTCCCCCGCAAGCGGAGGTGCCCCCAGCGCCCGGCTCCGCCGCGCTTGCGATCGCCGCTACGCTGCTCTGATGGCGGTTCGCCACCACACGCTGAGTTCGTCGATCGCCCGCTGGCATGGGGACGAGCCCACCGTCGGGTCGCCGCTGAACGACAGCGAGTTGACCGCGGTGCGCCGCACCCGGCTGTTCGGCGCCACCGGGACGGTGCTGATGGCGATCGGCGCGTTGGGAGCCGGGGCTCGGCCTGTGGTGCAGGATCCGTCGTTCGGCGTCCGGCTGCTCAACCTGCCGTCGAGGATCCAGACGGTGTCGCTGACGATGACCACGACCGGCGCGGTGATGATGGCGCTGGCCTGGCTGATGCTGGGCCGGTTCGCGCTCGGCGACCGGCGCATGTCACGCGGCGAACTGGACCGCACGCTGCTGCTGTGGACGCTGCCATTGCTGGTGGCCCCGCCGATGTACAGCAAGGACGTCTACTCCTATCTGGCGCAAAGTCAGATCTGCCGGGATGGGCTCGACCCCTACCGGGTCGGCCCGGCGCCGGGACTGGGCCTCGGCCACGTGTTCACCCTGTCGGTGCCCAGCCTGTGGCGGGAGACCCCGGCGCCCTACGGTCCGCTGTTCTTATGGGTCGGGCGCGGAATTTCGGCATTGACCGGGGAAAACATCGTCGCCGCGGTGCTGTGCCACCGGGTGGTGGTGCTGATCGGGGTGGGGCTGATCGTGTGGGCGATCCCACGGCTGGCCCGGCGTTGCGGCGTCGCCGAGGTCAGCGCGCTGTGGCTGGGCGCGGCCAACCCGCTGCTGATCATGCATCTGGTAGCCGGCATCCACAACGAGGCGCTGATGCTCGGCCTGATGCTCACCGGCACCGAATTCGCGCTGCGCGGCGTGGACGCGGCGGGCCCGCTTGTTCCCGCCTGGACGTGGCCCCGCGGCTGGACACAATGGCGGAAGTGGGCACCGCTGGGCATGCTGCTGGCGGGCGCCGTTCTGATCACGCTGTCCTCGCAGGTCAAGCTGCCATCGCTGCTGGCGTTGGGGTTCGTCGCGATGGCGCTGGCCTGGCGCTGGGGTGGCGATCTGCGGGCCCTCTTGCTTTCCGGTGGGCTGATGGTCGGTTTGGCCCTCGGGGTGATGGCCGCCGTCGGCTGGGCCAGCCGGCTCGGCTTCGGCTGGATCTTCACCCTGGGCACCGCCAACGTGGTGCGCAGCTGGATGTCGCCGCCGACGCTGATTGCGCTCGGCACCGGCCAGGTCGGCATCCTGTTGGGTCTCGGCGATCACACCACCGCGGTGTTGTCGCTGACCCGTGGCATCGGCGTGTTGATCATCGCGGCAATGGTCTGCTGGCTGCTGCTGGCGGTGTTTCGCGGCAGGCTGCATCCGGTCGGGGGCCTCGGCGTCGCGCTGGGCGTCACGGTGCTGCTGTTTCCCGTGGTCCAGCCGTGGTATCTGCTGTGGGCCATCATCCCGTTGGCCGCGTGGGCGACCCGGCCGAGCTTCCGGATCGCCGCTATCGGCGTGACGATCGTCGTCGGCGTCTTCGGCCCGACCGCCAACGGTGACCGTTTCGCGCTGTTTCAGATCGTCGACGCCACCGTGGCCAGCACCATCATCGTGGCGATGCTCATCGCTGCGACCTACACCCGCTTGCCGTGGCGCCAATTGCGCAGCGAAGGCGCCGAACTGCTGCACGACGCGATAACAACTGATTTGATGCCGGCCACCGAGACCCGTCAGGCCACCCCGCTACCTGGCGCTTACGCTGAATCCCCGTGAGCCCGGACCCCGATATCCCCGTGCGGATGCGCGGGGTGTGCAAGCAGTACGGGACCACGAAAGCGGTCGCCAATCTCGATCTCGATGTGCATGCCGCCGAGGTGTTCGCGCTGCTGGGCCCCAACGGCGCCGGCAAGACGACGACGGTCGAGATGTGCGAGGGCTTCATTCGCCCGGACGGCGGCACCATCGAAGTGCTCGGGCTGGACCCGATCGCCGACAACGCGCGGCTGCGGGAGCGCATCGGGGTGATGCTGCAGGGCGGCGGAGGTTATCCGGCGGCCCGCGCCGGCGAGATGCTCAACCTGGTGGCCGCCTACGCCGCCGACCCGCTGGATCCGCAGTGGCTGTTGACCACACTGGGTCTCACCGACGCCGCTCGCACCACCTACCGGCGGCTCTCCGGCGGTCAGCAGCAGCGGCTGGCGTTGGCTTGTGCCCTGGTCGGGCGTCCCGAGCTGGTGTTTCTCGACGAGCCCACGGCAGGCATGGACGCACACGCCCGGCTCTTGGTGTGGGAGCTGATCGACGCGCTGCGCCGCGACGGCGTGACGGTGGTGCTGACCACCCATCAGCTCAAGGAAGCCGAGGAACTCGCCGACCGGCTGGTGATCATCGACCACGGCGTGACGGTGGCCGCCGGCACGCCGGCGGAGCTGATGCGCAGCGGCGCCAAGGACCAGCTTCGGTTCAGCGCGCCGCCGCGACTTGACCTGTCGCTGCTGACGGCGGCCCTGCCGGAGGATTATCGGGCCACCGAGGTGGCGCCCGGCGAGTACCTGGTCGAAGGGCCGGTGGACCCGCAGGTGCTGGCGACGGTGACGGCGTGGTGTGCCCAAATCGACGTGCTGGCCACCGACATGCGCGTCGAGCAGCGCAGCCTGGAAGACGTGTTTTTGGATCTGACCGGCCGGGAGTTGCGCTCATGAGCGAATCGGTGTTTCCCGCAGGGACTTTCACTCCTAACCCGCGGCCTAACGCAGTGCCGCGGATGCTGGCCGCACAGTTCACGCTGGAGCTCAAGCTGCTGCTGCGCAACGGTGAGCAACTGCTGCTGACCATGTTCATCCCGATCACGCTGCTGGTCGGCTTGACGCTGCTGCCGCTCGGCTCGTTCGGCGACAACCGCGCCGCAACCTTTGTCCCGGTGATCATGGCGTTGGCGGTGATCTCCACCGCGTTCACCGGCCAGGCCATCGCGGTCGCGTTCGATCGCCGTTACGGCGCGCTCAAACGGCTGGGCGCCACCGCGTTGCCGGTGTGGGGCATCATCGCCGGCAAGTCGCTGGCGGTGGTGGCCGTGGTGTTCCTGCAGGCGATCGTCTTGGGCGCCATTGGTTTTGGGCTGGGCTGGCGCCCGGCTGTGGCCGGTTTGGCGTTGGGTGCGCTGATCATCGCGCTGGGCACCGCGGGGTTCGCCGCGCTGGGCCTGCTGCTGGGCGGCACGCTGCGCGCCGAGATCGTGCTGGCCGTCGCCAACCTGCTGTGGTTTGTCTTCGCCGGATTCGGCGCGCTGACCCTGGACACCCAGGCGGTTCCGACCGCGGTCAAGTGGGCCGCGCGGCTCACCCCGTCGGGCGCGCTGACCGAGGCGCTGTCGCAGGCGATGAGCGTCTCGGTCGACTGGTTCGGCGTCGCCGTGCTGGCTGTCTGGGGCGCGCTGGGTGCGCTGGGTGCGCTGCGCTGGTTCCGCTTCACCTGATGTGCCGAGTGCGCGGTTTCATACGCGAAACGCCGGGCGAGGCGTATGGAGTTGCACAATCGGCCCTACTACGTCGTGTAGTTCCTATTCGCCTACCATCGGGTCCGTGACCACCACGGCCTTGCCTGTCGGACGGTGGGTGCTGCGGCTGGTGGACCTGCTGCCCACACCCAGTCTTCGCGCCCAGCGCGTCATCGCCGCGGCCGTGATTCTGACGCAGGGCGGCATCGCCGTCACTGGTGCGGTCGTCCGCGTCACAGCATCAGGCCTGGGATGTCCGACCTGGCCGCAGTGCTTTCCGGGCAGCTTCACCCCGATAGCGGTCGCCGAGGTGCCCCGTATCCACCAAGCCGTCGAATTCACCAACCGGATGTTCACATTCGGGGTGGTGACCGCCGCGGTGTTGGCAGTCTTAGCCGTTACAAGGGCCCGCCGGCGGGCGGAAGTACTGGGCTACGCCTGGTTGATGCCCGCCTCGACGGTCCTGCAGGCGGTGATCGGCGGCATCACCGTGCTGACCGGCCTGCTGTGGTGGACGGTGGCCATTCATCTGCTCGCGTCAATGACGATGGTGTGGCTGGCGGTGCTGCTCTACGTCAAGATCGGCGAGCCCGACGACGGCCGCGTCGTGCAGCGAGTGGTCAAACCGCTACGGGGGCTTACCCTGCTCAGCGCGATGACATTGGCCGCGGTACTGGTGACCGGCACCCTCGTGACCGGCGCCGGCCCGCACGCCGGTGACACCAGCCCGTTGCGGACGGTGCCGCGGCTGAAGATCGAGATCACCACGCTGGTGCACGTGCACTCGTCGCTGCTGGTGGCCTATCTCGCCCTGCTGGTCGGGCTGGGCTTTGGGCTGCTGGCGGTGCACGCGCCCGGGCCGGTGCTGCTGCGGCTGGGCGTTGTGCTGGCCGCGGTATGCGGTCAGGCCGCCGTCGGCACCGTGCAGTTCTTTACCGGGGTACCCGCAGCGTTGGTGGCGCTGCATGTCGCCGGCGCGGCGGTGTGTACGGCGGCCACCGCCGCGTTATGGGCGTCGATGCGAGAGCGGACCCAGCCCGAGCCGATCCAGCGCTGACTCGACAGACAGCGCGAACTGCCGCTGCGCGTCGTCGCGCGTGGCTTCGTCGAGCCTTTCCCAACCAAGCGACGGCCCAATCAGATCCAGCTTCACCAATCGGGCGTCGTCGGTGACGTCGGCTCGGGCGTAGAGCAGCTCGTCGGCTCCCACGCCGACTCGCTCGGCGGCCGCCTGTAATGCGGCCTGCCCGAGGTCCCACAGTTCGAAGTCGGCGTCGACCGCCCGCTGCGAACTGAACGCGTGTGACTGCACGCCGCCGAAAAAGACCAGCGCCGTCTGGCTTTGGGCCCTCGGTGCCGTCGGCACACCGGCATGCCGGATGTCGCGCAAGTAGTGGTTGTCCATGTTCCAGGCGACGACGTCGGGTGCGTTGAGCAGGTTGCGCACCCGCCTGGTCCACGCAACAAACGCTTTGCGGTCGTCAGGCGCCGCGCGCAGAATCACCAGATCGGCCCGCAGCGTGTCGGGGTGGTCCCACGCCATCGAGTGGCCGTGCAGTCCCCGCTTGCGCAGTGCGGCAATCAGGCCGGCGTCGTCGCCGGGCCCGGCCAGCACGATGCGCGGATGAAAGATATCGGGCCGGGCCAACTTCATGCGGACTCCACACTTGCGGATGATAGTTGGCATGCACGCGATCGAAGTCGCCGAAACCGGCGGGCCAGAAGTCCTACGTTATGTCGACAAGCCGCAGCCCTCCCTTGCCGCCGGAGAGGTGCTGATCAAGGCCGAAGCCATCGGCGTCAACTTCCTCGACACCTATTTCCGGTCCGGGCAATACCCGCGCGAAGTCCCGTTCGTGCTCGGCAATGAAGTCGCGGGCAGGGTGGTCGCGGTCGGCGACGGAGTGACGATGCTGGCGGTCGACGACCGGGTGGTGACCGCTGCCGCTGCATCGGGTGCCTATGCCGAATTCTGCACTGCTCCAGCCGAATTGGTCGCACAACTGCCATCGGAAGTGGATTTCGACGTGGCTGCCTCGGCGCTGCTGAAGGGGATGACCGCCCACTACTTGCTCAAGTCGGTGTACCCCGCGCAGCCCGGCGATGCCGTGTTGGTCCATGCCGGGGCAGGCGGAGTGGGCCTGATTTTGACCCAGTGGGCCACCGACTTGGGCGTTCGGGTGATCACGACCGTGTCGACACCGGCCAAGGCCGAGTTGTCCCGGCAAGCCGGTGCCACCGAGGTGTTGGACTATCCCGGCGACGATCCCGACGAGTTCGGCAGGCGGATACGCGAATTGACCGATGGCGCCGGCGTCGCCGCGGTGTACGACGGGGTCGGGGCCAGCACCTTCGACGCGAGCTTGGCTAGCCTGGCCATCCGCGGAACATTGGCGCTGTTCGGCGCGGCCAGCGGACCGGTCCCGCCCGTCGACCCACAGCGGCTCAACGCCGCCGGCTCGGTTTACCTCACCCGGCCGACGCTGGTCCACTTCACCCGCACCGCGCAGGAATTCGCTTGGCGTTCAGGGGAATTGTTCGACGCGATCGCTGCCGGTTCGATCAGCGTGACCGTAAGCGAGCGCTACCCGCTGAGCGATGCCGCCCAAGCACACCGTGACCTGCACGCCCGTCGAACGGTCGGTTCAATCGTTCTGGTGCCGTAGCGGTTGCGGTCAGCCGCCCCATTTGGCGGCTTCGGCTTGGTCGCGGGCCAGCATCGAGGTGGTGTTGGTCTCATGGGTGC
>NZ_LQOW01000016.1 GCF_002102185.1 Mycobacterium fragae | reverse complement strand
TGGGTGCCATCGGCGAGCCACCAGTGGGTGAAGTCGGCCTGCCAGCGTTCATTGGGCTGTTCGGCGGCGAACCGGATATACGACGACTTGGGCCGCTTGTGTGGTTGTGCGGTGATGTGGCCGGCCGCGCGCAGATGGCGATGGATCGACACCGGCGCCACCGTCACACCGTAGTGGTGGCGCAGGTGCCAAGCGATCGTGTGAGGTCCGTTGTCGAGGCCTTTGCTGCCCAATGTCTTGCGCAGTTCGATGATCAACTCGACCGTGCTCTGCGCAAGCCGCTGCGGGCTGGTGTGCGGCCGGCGCGAACGCGGCTGGAATGCCGCCTCGCCCTCGAGCCGGTAGCGGGCAACCAGCCGGCTGACCCAGCCCTGGGAAACCCCATACTCACGGGCCACCGCAGATTGGCTGCGACCCTCAACAACGACGGCAGTGATTACTAGGCGAGCCTTCGACACCCGCCGAGAGTCGAGCGCTCAACCTATTCCGATGTCTTGCGACACGCTATTCGCATGTCCTGGAACCACACACCATCGGGGCTACTTATCTGCCGGCGCTAGTCGGCCGCAAGCGCTCTCGGCGCGGTCGAGCCGCCCACCGGCATGTGCGGCAGTCCGAGCTTGCGGTGATCCCAGGAACGGGTGCGGCGGCTGACGATGCGCACCGCGACTCGCTTGTTCATCATCTGGTCCACGGCTGGTTTCATCTCGTCGGTGTAGGGGCCGGTGTAGCGCTCCCACACGCTGACCCCGACCCGGAAAATCGCATCGGGATCGTCGACGATCTCGGCGACACCCTCGAAGGACACCCCGCGCAGCGTGTCATAGGTGTCGCCGTCCTCGAGCAGAAAGCTCACCCGCGGATCGCGTTTGAGGTTGACGGCCTTCTGCGACTTGGCCTTGGTCTCCAGCCAGATTTCGCCGTCGACCACGCCGTACCACATCGCGGTCAAGTGCGGCTGCCCGTCGGGGCCGATGGTGGCCAGCGTGCCGGTACGGCTCGTCGCGACGAAGTCGGCGATCTCGGCCTCGGACATGACAATCTGCGCGCGCTGGTTGCTTCCCATGGCTTGACAGTGTCTCAGGTGGCTTTCCCGGCGCTGCCGGGCGGGCAATGACAGCCGACTGTGGATGAACGGTATCCAGTGTGCGCTGAGGGCGGGATTTAAGCGATTTTCGCGCCCTCGACGCACAGTCGAAGCCGCGAGCGCACACTCGACGATCGCGGGCCCTGAGCGCCAGCAAGCGCTCGCGCTAGAGCCGGCGGGTCAGCGCGTCGGCCGCCGCCAGCAGATCGGCCGCCCAGCGCGCCCCCGGGCGTCGGCCCATGCGGTCGATCGGGCCGGACACCGAGATCGCGGCGATCACCGTGCCGCGGGCATCGCGCACCGGCGCCGACACACTCGCCACGCCCGGCTCGCGCTCGGCTGCACTTTGCGCCCACCCGCGCCGACGCACTTCGGCCAGCGCGCGGTCGCTGAACTTCGCTTCGGGCAGGATGGCCTGCTGGGTGGCGGTGTCGCTGTACGCGAGCAACACCTTGGCGCCCGAGCCCGCCGTCATCGGCAACCGCGCACCGACCGGCACGGTATCGCGAAGGCCCGCAGGCGGTTCCAATGCTGCGATGCAGATCCGCCAGCTGCCTTCGCGGCGATACAGCTGCACGCTTTCGCCGGTGATCTCGCGCAGCCGCGGCAGCACGGCCGCGCCGGCCGCCAACAGCGGGTCGTTCGCGTGAGCGGCCAGCTCGGTGACCGCCGGCCCGAGCCGCCAACGGCCCTCCCCATCGCGTGCCAGCAGGCGATGGGCCTCCAAGCCGGCCGCCAACCGGTGTGCGGTGGCTCTGGGCAGGCCGGTGCGATCGCACAATTCGGCCAACCCGCAGGGCGTTTCCGCGATCACGTGCAGCACACCCACGGCTTTGTCGAGAACACCGATGCCGCTATCCTGTCTCATATGGAGATACTAACGTCTCAGAATGTGAGATCAAGGCCGCGCACGCTGGCCGAGAAGGTTTGGGACGACCACGTGGTGGCGTCCGGCGGTAATAGCGAACCCGACTTGATCTACATCGACCTGCATCTGGTGCACGAGGTCACCAGCCCGCAGGCTTTCGACGGTCTGCGCCTGGCCGGCCGCCCGGTGCGCCGGCCCGATCTGACGCTGGCCACCGAAGACCACAACGTGCCGACGATCGACATCGACAAGCCGATCGCCGACCCGGTGTCGCGCAACCAAGTCGAGACACTGCGACGCAACTGCGCGGAATTCGGTATCCGGCTCTACCCGATGGGCAATATCGAACAGGGCATCGTCCATGTCGTCGGACCGCAATTGGGTCTCACTCAGCCGGGTATGACGATCGTGTGCGGCGACAGCCACACGTCAACCCACGGCGCGTTCGGCGCGCTCGCAATGGGCATCGGTACTTCCGAGGTCGAACATGTGCTGGCCACTCAGACGCTTCCGCTGCGGCCGTTCAAGACGATGGCCGTCAATGTCGACGGACAGCTGCCCGCAGGCGTGACAGCCAAAGACATCATCCTTGCGGTGATCGCCAAAATCGGCACCGGCGGCGGTCAGGGCCATGTCATCGAATACCGCGGCAGCACCATCGAATCGCTGTCGATGGAGGCCCGCATGACGATCTGCAACATGAGTATCGAAGCCGGCGCTCGCGCGGGAATGGTAGCCCCGGATGCGACCACCTACGAATTCTTGCGTGGCCGCCCGCATTCACCGACCGGAGCGCAGTGGGATGCGGCGGTGGCCTATTGGGATCAGCTGCGCACCGACGAGGGCGCCGAATTCGACACCCAGGTTTATCTGGACGCGGCGTCGCTGACTCCGTTTGTCACCTGGGGCACCAATCCCGGCCAAGGGGTGCCGTTGGGTGCGGCGGTGCCCGACCCCGAACTGATCACCGACGACACCGAGCGTCAGGCCGCCGAGAAAGCACTGGCGTACATGGATCTTCGGCCCGGAATCCCGATGCGTGACATCGCAGTGGATGCGGTGTTCGTCGGATCGTGTACCAATGGCCGCATCGAGGATCTGCGGGCAGTGGCCGATGTGTTGCGGGGCCGCAAGGTGGCCGACGGAGTGCGGATGCTCGTCGTTCCCGGGTCGATGCGGGTGCGCGCACAGGCCGAAACGGAAGGCCTCGGCGAGATCTTCACGGCCGCCGGCGCTGAGTGGCGTCAGGCCGGTTGTTCGATGTGCCTTGGGATGAATCCAGATCAACTCGCACCCGGGGAGCGGTGCGCGGCAACGTCCAACCGCAACTTCGAAGGACGCCAGGGCAAAGGCGGCCGTACGCACTTGGTGTCGCCTGCGGTCGCCGCGGCCACCGCGGTGCGCGGGAAACTCGCCGCTCCGGCGGACTTGGACTGAAGTCTTACCGAGAAGGAGATCAGCATGGAGGCTTTTCACACTCATACCGGCATTGGGGTGCCGCTGCGCCGGTCCAATGTGGATACGGATCAGATCATTCCGGCCGTCTATTTGAAGCGCGTGAGCCGAACGGGTTTTGAGGACGGATTGTTCGCCGCGTGGCGAAGCGATCCATCCTTTGTGCTCAATCTCAGCCCATTCGACCGGGGTTCGGTACTGGTCGCCGGACCCGATTTCGGCACCGGATCCTCCCGCGAGCATGCGGTGTGGGCGCTTATGGACTATGGATTCCGGGTAGTGATCTCATCTCGGTTCGGTGACATTTTTCGGGGCAACGCAGGGAAGGCGGGGCTGTTGGCGGCCGAAGTTGCCCAAGATGATGTGGAACTGCTCTGGAAGCTGATCGAGGGCAGTCCGGGGCTGGAAATCACTGTCAATCTTCAAGATCGGAATGTGTCCGCAGGAACGGTGGTGCTGCCGTTCAAGATTGACGACTACACCGCCTGGCGTCTAACAGAAGGGCTTGACGATATAGCCCTTACGCTGCGGAAACGCGACAAGATTGAAATCTTTGAGGCGTCTAGGCCCGACTGGAAACCGCGCACTCATCTCGCTTCTGGATGAGTCGTTCGGGCCCCGAATTCCGAGCACTGCACACGGTTATTTGACCCCCTCGCCATCGGTCAAGCGCGGCAACCGGATTGCAAAAAATTCGGCCAGAGCCCACTGAAATTGGGCGTGGCTCTTGGAAATCAGGTATGTCAGGGTTTACCGTGTCCTCTAGTCGGTCCAAAGCGGGCCACTGGTTTCGGAGGGTTTGGATGAACAAAGCAGAGCTCATTGATGTGCTCACAGACAAATTGGGCTCGGATCGTCGGTCGGCAACCGCCGCCGTTGAGAATGTCGTCGACACCATTGTGCGCGCCGTGCACAAGGGTGACAGCGTCACCATTACCGGTTTCGGTGTGTTCGAGCAGCGGCGCCGCGCGGCGCGCGTTGCCCGTAATCCCCGCACCGGCGAGACGGTAAAGGTGAAGCCGACGTCCGTGCCCGCGTTCCGTCCGGGCGCACAATTCAAAGCTGTTGTATCTGGCGCACAGCGTCTCCCAGCGGAAGGACCAGCCGTGAAACGTGGTGTTGGTGCAAGCGGTGCCAAGAAGGCGGCGAAGAAGTCGCCGGCTAAGAAGGCCGCGAAGAAGGCAGCGAAGAAGGCTCCGGCCCGAAAGACCGCTGCTAAGAAAGCCACAAAGCGGACAACCGCCAAGAAGGCCACAAAGCGGACGACCGCTAAGAAGGCCACCAAGCGGACGCCGGCCAAGAAGGCCACCAAGCGGACGACGGCCAAGAAAACCACCGCCCGCAAGGCAGCAACCAAGCGCCCGGCCAAGAAGGCCACCAAGCGCACGGCAGCTAAGAAGTCCACGGCTCGCCGCGGTCGCAGGTAAGCGCTAGACAACCCAACACGCAGATTCGCCGTAGTTCGGCTCGATCGTGAGGCGCTACGGCGAATCTGCGTGCTAGGTGACCACGTTGGCGGCGAGTGCGCTGCCGATGTGGTCGGCTGCGATCAGCCGCCCAGCCGACAACGACAGCACCCACGTGCTGCCCTTGCGGTTGCGTGATTTGTCCGGGCGCACGCCGTCGCGGTCACACCACCAGCCGATCAGGTCCGGAATTACCTTGCCCTGCGTGCAGATCACCGGCGCGCGGCTCGACTCGGCGATCTGCAGCACCCGACGCCGAGCGCGTTTGGGGTTTTCGGCATACGCCTCCTCGGTCAGCGTGGGCTCGTTGCATATCACTACGCCCAGCTCCTCTGCCAGCGGTTCCACCGTCTGGTGGCAGCGAAGCCGGTCGGCGGCGTACACATCGTTGGCGCCGAAGGCGAGCAGCTGCCCAACCAATGCTTCGGCTTGCGCACGGCCCTTCTTGTCCAACGGTCGCTTGGTGTCGTCACCGGAGAATCGTGACTTGCTTCCAGCGGTGCCGTGGCGGACTATCAGCACGGTCTGGGTATCCGCGGGATGCTTGGCGAACCGGCGCAAGACCTTTCGGTCGTAGGCGTAGGACAGTTTCTTCGCCGCGGCCGCGGCCGGCAGCCAGACCAGCTCATCGACTTCGTTGGTCGGGACGAACTCCCCGCCAATGCTGCATGCCGACCAGTAGCGCACTTTCTTGGTGCCTTGTTCGATCGGGTAGCTCACCGTCGCGATCCGTCGGCCGAGATGCACGCGGTGGCCGGTTTCCTCGAAGACTTCACGCACCGCGGTCAACGGTTCGGTTTCGCCGGGGTCGGCCTTGCCCTTGGGCAGCGACCAATCGTCGTAGCGGGGGCGGTGGATCACCGCAATCTCGACCGCTGACTCGCGGTAGCCGGGCCGCCACAGCACCGCACCGGCCGCGCGAACGATCTTGCCCGCCGGGTCCTCCGGCGAGATCTGTGTCGGCACCTTAACTCCTGCAGGTCAATTCGGGATCCGCCGAAACCCTATCGTCGGCAGGAGCCGCAACGGTCGACATACGAATGGCGGTCACGGGCTGCGGTGTTGATCCATCAGCGACACCTGATGGTCGCGCACCGTCTGGCCGGCCCGCGGTGAGGCGGTCCACTGTCCGTCCGACCCGAGCTCCCAGCAGCGGGTGGCCGGATCAAGGGCCGACTCGAATATGTCGTCCAGTTGCGCGGTGAGTCGTGGGTCTTTGACCTGAGCCATCACCTCGACGCGCCGGTCCAGGTTGCGGTGCATCATGTCGGCGCTGCCGATCCAGAATTCGTCGATGGCGCGGAAGTGGATGATTCGTGAGTGCTCCAGGAAGCGTCCGAGAATCGATCGCACGGTGATGTTTTCGGAGAAGCCGTCGACTCCCGGCCGCAATGCGCAGATTCCGCGCACCACCACTTGCACATCCACACCGGCCTGCGATGCGCGATAGAGCGCATCGATGACCTGCTCGTCGACCAAGGCGTTCATTTTGAGTCGGATGCGCCCGTTACCGCTTTCGCGGTGCGCGGCAACCTCACGCTCGACGCGCTCGATGATGCCGGAGCGGATACCTTGCGGAGCCACCAGCAGATTGCGGTAGGACAACTTTCGCGAGTATCCGGTCAGCGAATTGAACAGGTCGGTCAGATCGGCGCCGATATCCGGGTCGGCGGTCAGCAAGCCGATGTCCTCGTACAACCGCGCCGTCTTGCTGTTGTAATTGCCGGTTCCGACATGGCAATAGCGCCGGATCGCCGGGCCTTCGCGACGCACCACCAGTGCGGTCTTGCAGTGCGTCTTGAGCCCCACCAGCCCGTACACCACATGCACCCCGGCCTGCTCCAATGCGCGCGCCCAACGGATATTGGCCTGTTCGTCGAACCGGGCCTTGATTTCAACCAGCGCCACCACCTGCTTGCCGGCCTCGGCGGCATCAATGAGCGCGGTGACGATCGGCGAATCGCCGGAAGTGCGGTACAGCGTTTGTTTGATCGCCAGCACATTCGGGTCGGCCGCGGCCTGCTCGATGAATCGTTGCACGCTGGTCGAGAACGAGTCGTAGGGGTGATGCACCAACACATCGCCCTCGCGCAGTGTCGCGAAGATGCTCTTGGGCGTTTCCCGTTCGGCGAACGCGGGATGCGTGGCCGGAACGAATGTCGGATCTTTCAAGGCCGGACGGTCGAGGTCATAGATCTGCCACAGCGACGACAAATCCAAAAGCCCCGGCACTTCGATGACGTCGCCGGGATGCACGTCGAGTTCGCGCAGCAGCAACTCCAACATGTTTTCGGTCATGTCGTCGGCCACTTCGAGCCGCACCGGTGAGCCGAAGCGCCGACGGGCCAATTCACGCTCGAGCGCCTGCAGCAGATCTTCGTCGCGGTCCTCTTCGACCTCGAAATCGGCGTTGCGGGTAATGCGGAACACGTGGTGCTCGGCGATCTCCAGACCGGGGAACAGCACCGGCAAGAACGCCGCGATCAGCTCCTCCATCGGCAGGAACCGCACTTCTGTTCTGCCGTCGGCATTCTTCCGCGCGCCAAGTTCGACGAAGCGATCGACGTTGTCGGGCACCTTGACCCGCGCGAAGTGCTGGCCGCCGTCGTCAGGCCGCTTCACGGTGACCGCCAGGTTCAAGCTCAACCCGCTGACGAACGGGAACGGGTGCGCGGGGTCGACCGCCAGCGGTGTCAGCACCGGGAAGACCTGATCGTGGAAATAGATGGACAGCTGCTTGCGCTCAGCTTCGTTCAGGTCGGCCCACGTGACGACGTGGATCCCCTCTTCGGCCAGCGCCGGTCGCACCGAATCGAGAAAGACACGCGCGTGCCGACTGGCGATCTGCTGGGTCTGCTCGCCGATGCGACGCAGTTGCTCGCGTGGCGTCAGCCCGTCCGCGGAGCGAACCGACAGGCCCATCTCGTCGCGCCGCTTGAGGCCGGCGACGCGAACCATGTAGAACTCGTCGAGGTTGGAAGCAAAGATCGCCAGAAACTTCGCGCGCTCAAGCAGTGGCAGCGACGGGTCCGCGGCAAGCGCCAAGACCCGTGCATTGAAATCCAGCCAGCTCAGTTCCCGGTTGAGATAGCGGTGCTCGGGAAGTTCGTCCTCGATCGCGGCGGCCGTCGCCGCAGGCGGTGCGCCCGGTGCCGAGTCACCCGGATGCCATGCGGGCCCGTCCGGGCGCGCCTCGGCTGAGGCGCCGGCCGCGACTGCGGCCGCTTCCCTGGCTTCGATGTCGGTCACCCTTGTGATCATTCCTCATCAGCGGGTCGTGCTGCCACCGACTGACCGACATCCATGCACCGTTGACGGGCCGTTCACCGACTTGTTATCGGCGCGCGCCCGCTGCGACGGCCCGCGTGGTCGCAGGCCCCACCCCGAGCCGACGGGCCACCGCCAAGTCGGCGGGTGTGTCGATATCGCACCGTAGCCCCGGCCATGCGCCGGTTAGTTCTATCGCGCCCGAACGCCGATGCCGCGCGGAAGAATCCGGGCCGAAATGCGGGTCGAGCGCGGCTCCGAATGCACACAGCGCCGCGGTTCCGGAGCCGAGCCGGTCGGCGACGAAACTTCGCCGGTGGTGGCGCGCGGCGGCGATCGCCTCGGCGAGTTCCTGAGTCTGCAATGCCGGTAGATCCCCTTGCAGCACAACGATATTCGGCACCGACTCGGCCACTACGCGCTCGGCGGCGGCGATTGCGTTGTTGAGCGGGTCGGGGTGGCCCTCCGGAGTGGGGTCGGACAACACATCGGCGCCGAGATCGGCCGCCGCGGCGGCCGCCGCATCGTCGGGCGTGATGACCGTGATGCGACGCAGAGCCCCGACGTTCGCCGCCGCGGTGAGCGTGTCGACCAGCATGGCCAACACCACGGTTTCCCGGGTCTGTGCCGAGAACACCGGCGCCAGCCTGGTCTTGGCGGCGGCCAGCCGCTTGACGGCGATGATCAAGCCGACATCAGCACCGGTGTCGGCCCGTCTGCCGCTCATGTGCCCATCCTGCCAGTGCCGGCGTTGTGGGCTACCGTGAAGCGCCGGCAGCTCACGGCACACAGGAAGCAGGGATCGAAGGCGCACGATGGTCAGCACGACAGCGGTGATGGGCGCCGGAGCGTGGGGCACGGCACTGGCCAAGTTGCTCGCCGACGCCGGCGGCGAGGTCACGCTGTGGGCGCGGCGATCCGACGTCGCCGAGGAAATCAACGTCACCCGTCAGAACCCGCACTACCTGCCTGGTGTGAATTTGCCGCCGGCTATCAGGGCCACCTCCGACGCCGACGAGGCGCTGCAGGGGGCGACGACGGTGCTGTTGGCGGTGCCGGCACAGACGATGCGGACCAACCTTGAACGGTGGGCGGATCTGTTTGCCGAGGGCGCGACTCTCGTTAGCACGGCCAAGGGCATCGAGTTGGACACGCTGATGCGGATGAGTCAGGTCATCGTCGCGGTGACCGGCGTGGATCCGGCGCAGGTCGCGGTGATTTCCGGGCCGAACCTGGCCAGTGAGATCGCGGCCGGGCAGCCCGCTGCCACGGTGGTGGCGTGCAGCGACTCCGGGCGCGCGGTCGCCGTGCAGCGTCAACTGAACACCGGATACTTCCGTCCGTATACCAATGCCGACGTCATCGGCACCGAGATCGGCGGCGCGTGCAAGAACGTCATCGCGCTGGCCTGCGGGATGGCGGCCGGCGTGGGCCTGGGCGAAAACACCGCGGCGGCGATCATCACCCGCGGGCTGGCGGAGATCATGCGGTTGGGAATCGCGGTCGGAGCCAAGGGCGCAACGCTGGCGGGTCTCGCCGGGGTGGGCGACCTGGTGGCCACCTGCACCTCGCCCCGCTCACGCAACCGGTCGTTCGGCGAATGCCTGGGGCGGGGCGAGACCATGGAATCGGCGCTGCAGACCCGGGACGGCCACGTCGTCGAGGGTGTGACGTCGAGTGAGTCGGTGTTGGCGCTGGCATCGAGCTACGACGTCGAGATGCCGCTCACCGACGCCGTACATCGGGTCTGTCATCGCGGACTGTCCGTCGGCGAGGCGGTGCTGTTGCTGCTGGGCCGCAGCACCAAGCCGGAATGACACGGACAGGTAGCCTCTCTAGGTTGTGAGCGCCCGTCACCGCATCCGTGTCGCCGTCGTGTTCGGCGGACGCAGCAACGAGCACGCCATCTCCTGTGTGTCGGCGGGCAGCATTCTGCGCAACCTGGATCCCGAGAGGTTCGACGTGGTCGCGGTCGGGATCACCCCCGACGGCTCGTGGGTGCTCACCGACGGCGACCCGGACAAGCTGGCGATCACCAATCGCCAGCTGCCCGGCGTGAGCCCCGAATCGGGGACCGAGCTGGCGCTGCGCGCCGATCCGCAGCGCGCCGGCGAGCTGGTGTCGCTCTCGCCCGGCGGGAGTGAGGTGCTGACCTCCGTCGACGTGGTGTTCCCGGTCCTGCACGGCCCGTACGGAGAAGACGGCACCATCCAGGGCCTGCTCGAACTGGCCGGTGTGCCCTATGTGGGCGCCGGAGTTCTTTCCAGTGCCACGGCGATGGACAAGGAGTTCACCAAGAAGCTGCTTTTGGCCGAGGGACTTCCGATCGGCGCCCATGCGGTGCTGCGGCCGTCGCAGTCGACGCTGGACGCCGAGCAGCGCGATCGACTCGGGCTGCCGGTCTTCGTCAAGCCCGCGCGCGGCGGATCGTCGATCGGCGTCAATCGGGTCACCAGCTGGGAGCAGCTGCCTGCAGCCATCGCCGATGCCCGTCGGCACGACCCAAAGGTGCTCGTCGAGGCCTCGGTCGCCGGCCGCGAATTGGAGTGCGGCGTCCTCGAATTCCCTGACGGCGCAGTGCAAGCCAGCGCCGTCGGGGAGATACGGGTGGTCGGAGTGCGCGGGCGCGAAGACCCGTTTTATGACTTTGCGAGCAAATACCTCGACGACGCCGCCGAACTCGACGTGCCCGCCAAGATCGACGACGAGGTGAGTGAGGCGGTGCGGGCATTGGCCATTCGGGCGTTCCGGGCGATCGACTGCCAGGGTTTGGCCCGGGTGGACTTCTTCCTCACCGAGGACGGGCCGCTGATCAACGAGGTCAACACGATGCCCGGTTTCACCACGATCTCGATGTACCCGCGGATGTGGGCAGCCAGCGGCGTGGACTACCCGACCTTGCTGGCGACCATGGTGGAGACTGCGTTGGCGCGTGGGACCGGTCTGCGCTAGCCGGACGGCGCCGGGCTGATCGGCACGGCCGGCATCGCGTGGTCGACCAGGTCGGAGAGTTGCTGGATCGGCGTGGGTCCCGAGCCGGGCGGCAGAGTCAGCGCGACATAGACCGGCCGGTCGACGGTGTACCAGGTGGACCGGTGATCCTGGCGAACTTCGAACCACTGCACTCGGTCGACGACCTGGATCGGCGAACCGACCACGAAGTCCGCCGGACGTTCCACCCCGCACCGCAGCACCACCGGCTCCCCATCGCTGTCGGGACGCCAGGCGGCGGCGCCGGCAGGTGTCGGCGCGACGGTGGGGGCGCGCTGATAGTCGCCGAGTCGCTGCGGCAGCGCCGCCAGCAGGGCTCGGCACGCCGGATGCTGTGCCTGCGGCGCGGGCACAGCGGCGATGGCCACCGGTTGCTGCGGCGAGTGACGGGTCACCGCGATTGCCAGTACCGCGCCGATCGCGCCGACGGCCAGCACCAGCGCCGCGATCAGCACGGTGCGCGACGGTCCCTCGTCGTTGTCCACGTGCTTACACTCCCGGAGTCGGCGGACAAAAACCTACCCGTCGATTCTCTGGAGGTGGCGTGAGACCCGACCCCACGCTGGGTGAACTCGGCGAGTTCGGCATGATCGATCGGCTTGCGCAGGGTCGAGGCCAGCCGGCCGCGGTCGCGCTCGGTCCCGGTGACGACGCCGCGGTGGTGATCGCCGATGACGGTCGGGTCGTGGTGTCGACGGACATGCTGGTCGAGGGGCGCCACTTCCGGCTGGACTGGTCCACGCCGCACGACGTCGGCCGCAAGGCCATCGCGCAAAACGCCGCCGACATCGAGGCGATGGGTGCACGGCCCACCGCGTTCGTCGTCGGCTTCGGGGCGCCGTCCGAAACGCCGGCCGCGCAAGTCAGCGAGCTGGCGGACGGCATGTGGGAGGAAGCCGACCGGATCGGAGCGGGCGTCGCCGGCGGAGATCTGGTCAGCTGCCCGCAGTGGGTGATCTCGGTGACCGTGCTGGGCGACCTAGACGGGCGGGCGCCGGTGCAGCGCGCCGGGGCGCGCCCGGGCGCAGTGGTTGCGGTCGCCGGCGTGCTGGGACAGTCGGCGGCCGGATATGCCTTGTGGCGCAACGAGATCAGCGGCTTCGACGAGTTGCGGCGTCGCCATCTGGTACCGCAACCCCCCTACGGCCAGGGCCGCGCCGCGGCCGACGCCGGCGCCCAGGCGATGATCGACGTTTCCGACGGCCTGGTGGGCGATCTGCGGCATCTCGCCGAAGCGTCAGGTGTCGGCATCGACCTGAGCACCGAAGCGCTGGCGGCCGATCGGGAGGCACTGGCCGGCGCCGCCGATGCGGTCGACGCCGACCCGTGGGCGTGGGTGTTCGGTGGGGGAGAAGACCACGCCCTGATCGCGGTGTTCCGCGACGCGGCTCCGGTCGGCTGGCGGGTCATCGGCCAGGTGCTCGACGGGCCACCGCGTGTGCTCGTCGACGGCGGAGAGTGGCGCGGATACTCGGGCTGGGAATCATTCGGCTCGTTAAGGTGACTCGGGAGAATAAAAGTGACCGTCTACGCCATTGCCCAGCTGCGGTTCACCGACCGCGCCGCTTACGACCGCTATCAGGCAAGGTTCATGCAGGTGTTCAATGACTACCAGGGCACGCTGCTGGCCGCCGACGAGTCGCCCCAGGTCATCGAGGGCCAGTGGGACCGTGAGAAGGTGGTACTGATGTCCTTTCCCGACCAGGCCGCGTTTAGGCGGTGGGCCGAATCGACTGAATACCAAGAGATTTCGAAACACCGCCGCGCGGGCGCCGACACCGTGGTTCTGCTTGCGGAGGGGCTGGCGTGACGGCGCGGCCGCTACGTGAACTGGTCGACGGCGGCTGGGCGCAGGCCCTGGAGCCGGTCAGCGAAAAGGTCGCCGAGATGGGCCGGTTCCTGCGCGCCGAAATCGCGGCCGGGCGCGGCTACCTGCCCGCGGGTGAGAATGTGTTGCGCGCCTTCACTTTTCCCTTCGACGAGGTTCGGATACTGATCGTCGGCCAGGATCCCTATCCGACGCCGGGGCACGCGGTCGGGCTGAGCTTCTCGGTGGGTGAGGCGGTGCGGCCACTGCCGCGGAGTCTGGAGAACATCTTCGCCGAATATGCCAGCGACTTGGGCTATCCGGCGCCGTCGTGCGGCGACCTGACGCCGTGGGCAAAGCGTGGCGTGATGCTGCTCAACCGCGTACTCACCGTCCAGCCCGGTAACCCGGCATCACATCGCGGCAAGGGCTGGGAGGCCGTCACCGAATGCGCCATCCGCGCGCTGGTGGATCGCCGTAAGCCGATGGTGGCCATCCTGTGGGGTCGCGACGCCTCGACGCTGAAGCCGATGCTGGCGGGCCAAGACTGTGTCGCGATCGAATCGCCGCATCCCTCGCCGTTGTCGGCGTCGCGCGGGTTCTTCGGCTCGCGCCCGTTCAGCCGTGCGAACGAGCTGCTCACGCAGATGGGTGCCGAGCCTGTGGACTGGCGACTGCCGTAGGCGATTAGCCGCGGGTGACCCGGCCGGCCTTGATGCAGGACGTGCAGACGTTGAGGCGGTGCTTGTTGCCCCCGGGGCGGCTGGCGACCCGCACGGTCTGGATGTTGGGATCCCAGCGACGGCTGGTCCGGCGATGCGAGTGCGACACCGACTTGCCGAAGCCGGGGCGCTTCCCGCAGATGTCGCAGACGGCGGCCATAGGTGAAACTCCTTAAAACTTTGGGGGCGCAGCAACCGGTTACGGGTGGCCCGACAACCTGGCCAGAATAGCTGGCGAAGGGTGGAACCGCCAAAACGATCAACACTCGCCGGGCACGTCGTGACCTGTGCTGTCGCCGGTACTGGATAGGCTGGCGCCCACCGGTGGAGGCCGAGGAGGTGGGTCAAGGTTGGGGTCGGGGCCGGGCGGGGCGGACCGCCCATTGGATGCGGCTGCGCTGCGCCAATGGGCCCATACCGCCGTCAGTGACCTCATCACCCACATCGACGAGATCAATCGGCTCAACGTGTTCCCGGTTGCCGATTCCGACACCGGCATCAACATGTTGTTCACCATGCGCTCGGCGCTGGCCGAGGCGAATACGGAGGCAGGCTCCGGTGACGTCGCCCGGGTGGCGGCCGCCCTGTCCGCGGGCGCCCTGAACGGGGCGCGCGGCAACTCCGGGGTGATCCTGTCCCAGATTCTTCGCGGCATCGCCGACGTCACCGGCGCCGCCGCCGACGCCGAGGGCGAACTGCCTGAGATCGACGCGGCCACCCTCGGCGCCGCGTTGCGTCACGGCGTGGACCTGGTCGTCGCCTCGATGGGCGGCCGCAAGATCCCCGGGACGATCGTCTCGGTATTGCAGGCCGCGGGCGACGCCGTCGAACAGTGCGCGAACACCGGGGAGGGGCTGGCCCGCGCGGTCACTGCCGCCGGCGACGCCGCGGTGGTCGCATTGGAAAAAACCCCCGAGCAGCTCGACGTGCTGGGTGAGGCCGGTGCGGTTGACGCCGGCGGACGGGGTCTGCTGGTGCTGCTCGACGCGTTGCGCTCGACGATCACCGGGCAGGCGCCGGCTCGCACGGTCTACCAGCCAGCACCGCGCCGACCGGCTGCCGAACCCGCCGCCGAACATCGGGGGCCGCAATTTGAAGTGATGTATCTGCTCGGCGGTTGTGACGCCGCGGGGGCGGACGCGCTGCGGGACCGCCTCGGCCAACTCGGTGACTCGGTGGGCATCGCGACGTCGGCTTCCGAGGCGTCCGGCGCCGGGGGCGGTTACTCGGTACACGTGCACACCGACGACGCGGGAGCGGCCGTCGAGGCGGGTCTGGAGTTCGGCCGTCCCCACCGAATCCAGATTTCCGCGCTGACAGGCGCCACCGGCCTGCCGCCCGGCAGCTGGACGCGAGAGCGCGCCGTGGTGGCCGTGGTCGACGGCGACGGCGCGGCAGAGTTGTTCGCCGGCGAGGGGGCCTGCGTGCTGCGGCCCGACCCGGACGCCACCGACCCGATGATCGGCGTCAGCGCCCAGCAGCTGTTGCGTGCTGTGGTGGACACCGGGGCCGCGCAGGTGATGGTGTTGCCCAACGGCTATGTGGCCGCCGAGGAACTGGTGGCCGGCTGCACTGCAGCCATCGGCTGGGGCATCGACGTGGTGCCCCTGCCGACCGGATCGATGGTGCAGGGATTGGCCGCGCTGGCCGTCCACGAACCGGGACGGCAAGCCGTCGACGACGGCTTCACCATGGCCCGCGCGGCCGGCGCCGCTCGGCATGGGTCTGTGCGCATCGCCACCGAACGAGCGCTGACCTGGGCCGGCACCTGTGAACCGGGCAACGGGCTGGGCATCGCCGGCGACGAGGTCCTGATCGTGGCCGACGACGTCGCGTCTGCGGCGACGGGCCTGATCGATCTGCTGTTGGCCGCGGGAGGTGAGCTGGTGACGGTGCTGGTGGGAACCGACGTTGACCCCGCGGTCGGCCACGCACTCCAACAGCATGCGCACGACAATCACCCGGGCATCGAGCTGGTGAGCTATCGCACTGGGCACCGCGGCGACGCGCTGCTGATCGGAGTCGAGTAGCCGTGGCGACGCTGACCGACCGGCTGGATTACGTCATCGGCGCAAAGTCCGCCCGCCCCCTCGGTGAGGTCTTCGGCATGCGCACGGTCGACGACCTGTTGCGCCATTACCCGCGCAGCTACCTCGAAGGCACGACGGTGCGTGGCGCCGACAAGGAGCGGCCGCCCGAGGGTGAACACGTCACGCTCGTCGACGTGATCACCGGCGCTGTGTCGAGGCCGATGAAGAAGCGCCCCAAAGAGAAATACCTGATCATCACGATCGGCTCCGGGCGAAGCAAGGTTACCGCCACGTTCTTCAACACCAAGAAGTGGTTCGAGGATCAGCTGGTCAGAGGGACCCGGGTGATGCTCTCCGGAGAGGTGGGATATTTCCGGGGCACCATGCAACTCACTCATCCCGATTTCCTGGTGCTGGACTCCGCGGACGGCAAGCAGCACGGCAGCAGATCGCTGCGCATGATCGCTCACGCCTCGCAGGCGGTCAGTGGCGAGGTGCTGCAATCGGAGTTCGAGCGGGCGTTCTACCCGATCTATCCGGCCAGCACCAAGCTGCAGAGCTGGGACATCTTCTCCTGCGTGCGACAGGTGCTCGACGTGCTCGACCCGGTTCCCGAGCTGCTACCGGACGCGGTGCTGGCCGAACATGGCCTGATTTCCGAAGACGAGGCACTGCGGGCCATTCACCTGGCCGAAGACGAGGCAGAGCGGCGGCGTGCCCGAGAGCGGCTGACCTTCGACGAGGCGGTCGGGTTGCAGTGGGCGCTGGTATCTCGTCGCCACGGCGAACTCTCTCAATCCGGGCCGGCGGCGGCACCGCGCCCGGACGGATTGGCACAACAACTGTTGCAGCGCTTGCCATTCGAACTGACCACCGGCCAACGTGACGTACTAAAAGTGCTGTCCGCAGAAATCGCGGCGACGCGACCGATGAACCGGCTGCTGCAGGGTGAAGTGGGCTCGGGCAAGACCATCCTCGCGGTGCTTGCGATGCTGCAGATGATCGACGCCGGCTACCAGTGCGCCCTATTGGCGCCGACGGAAGTCCTTGCCGCGCAACATCTTCAATCCATGAATCAGGTATTGGGACCGCTGGCCATGGCCGGCCAGCTCGGCGGCGCCGAGGACGCCACCCGGGTGGCGCTGCTGACCGGCTCGATGTCCGCTGCGCAGAAGAAACAGGTTCTCGGTGAGGTCGCCAGCGGCCAGGTCGGCATTGTCGTCGGCACCCACGCCCTGCTGCAAGAGGCGGTGGAGTTTCACCGGCTGGGCATGGTCGTCGTCGACGAGCAGCACCGGTTCGGTGTCGAGCAGCGAGACCAGTTGCGGGCCAAGGCCCCTGCGGGCACCACGCCGCATCTGCTGGTGATGACGGCGACCCCGATACCGCGGACCGTTGCGTTGACCGTCTACGGCGACCTGGAGACCTCGACGCTGCGCGAACTTCCCCGCGGGCGACAGCCGATCAGCACCAACACCATCTTCGTCAAAGACAAGCCGGCCTGGCTGGACCGGGCCTGGCGGCGCATCATCGAGGAGGTCGCCGCCGGCCATCAGGCCTATGTGGTGGCGCCCCGAATCGATGAGAGCGACAACGGCGGTCCGGTCGAAGAGGGCGGAAGACGTTCGGAGACAGCGGTAGACCTGTTCGCGCGCCTGCGCCGACGGGAACTGGCAAACCTGCGGCTTGGACTCATGCATGGGCGGCTCTCCGCTGAGGAGAAGGACGCAGTGATGGCGGCGTTTCGCGCCGGCGACATCGACGTGCTGGTGTGCACTACGGTCATCGAGGTCGGCGTCGACGTGCCAAATGCGACCGTGATGCTGGTGATGGACGCCGACCGGTTCGGCATCAGCCAGTTGCATCAGCTGCGTGGCCGCATCGGCCGCGGGTCGCATCCGAGCCTGTGCCTGCTCGCGACGTGGTCATCGCCCGATTCTCATGCCGGCCGGCGACTACAGGCCGTCGCCGCCACACTCGACGGGTTCAAGTTGGCTGACCTCGATCTCGAGGAGCGTAGGGAGGGAGATGTATTGGGCCGCAACCAATCCGGCCGTGCCATCACGCTGCGGTTGCTGTCGCTGGCTCAGCACCGACAAATCATCGAGGCGGCTCGGGAGCTGTGCGAACAGGTCTACGACGACGAGCCGGCGCATCCCGGATTGACACTGCTGGCGGCACCATTCACCGGCACGGAGCGCATCGACTACCTGGACAAGTCTTGAGCCGGAAAACGTTGCTGTGGCTGGCGGCGATCGCGGTGCTCGCCATACTGGTCGCCTATCAGGTGCTGGAATCGTCGGCGGGACAGCGCGCCGACGAGTTCTCCGCGCAGGCCGACGTGCCGACGGTGCAGCCCGGTGTCGACGTATTGGGCGGAATCGCGGTGGTGCCGGCCAGGATCCATCGCTATGACTACCGTCGCGCCGCGTTCGGCGAGGCCTGGACCGATGAGACCGATGCACCCGGCGGCTACAACGGATGCGACACCCGCGACGACATTCTCAACCGTGACCTCGTCGACAAGACATATGTGTCGATCAAACGCTGCCCCGACGCCGTCGCGACCGGCACACTGCACGACCCGTACACCAACGCCACCATCGACTTCCATCGCGGCGCCGGAATCGGAGCGTCGGTGCAAATCGATCACATCGTGCCGCTGGCGCTGGCCTGGGACATGGGGGCCTACGGCTGGCCTGATGCCCAACGGACCCGCTTTGCCAACGACCCGGCCAACCTGCTGGCGGTGTCCGGCAAGGCAAACGAGGACAAGGGCGATTCCCAACCGGCCCTGTGGATGCCGCCGAATCACGCGTTTTGGTGCCAGTACGCCATGCAGTTCATCGCCGTGGCACGGGGTTACGCGCTCCCGGTCGACCAGGCTTCGGCCGATGTGCTGCGTCAGGCTGCAGGAACCTGTCCCGCGGCCTAGTGCGACGCCGTCACAACGGGCGCCCGGTGGTGGGATCCGCTCCGTAGTTTCGTTGAGGCCGTGTGCCTCCCGTGAATGCGGCCTGCAGCAGCCGGCCGTCGAACCCGCCCGGCGCCGCGCCGGTGACCGCGTACTGGTAGACGGCGACGCGGAAGATCTGGCTCAGCGCACTGGAGATGAACGAGACGACGAGGATGGCCGCGACCGCGAGGGCCACGAATGCGCCGGCCAGCAACGGCAGCCCGGCCCCGGCCAGCGCGCTGAAGCCCACGCCGCCGACCACCGCGATCGCGAAGCTGACCAGGAAGGTCACCACGCCGATCGTGGCCGCGCCCGTCGCGCCCTCGCCCCAACGGGCCTTGACGACGGCCGCCGAGCGTTTCAGCGAGTCCAACGGCCCGGTGCCCTCGAGCGCGACCACCGGGACCACGAAGAATGTTGCGACGGCCCACGCGGCGCCGGCCAGCCAGACCACGATCTTGCCCGCGAGCGGTACCCGGTCTTCGATCGCTCGCAGGATCAGGCCGACGGTGGTTGTCACGAAGCTCCAGCCGAGGATCGGGCCGAGCCGGTTCGCGGCGGCGCTGATCCCCTCGCCGACCTTGGTGTCTTCCCCGCGCATCGAGCGAGCGGCGCAAGCGGCGAGCGCAACATTGAAAAAGATGGCGATGAACGTCGACACATAGGCCATGGCCACCCCGGCGACCCAATAGACGGGATTCTGTTGGTCCACCTGCCTGCCCTCGAACACGCCGCCGATGAGCAAGGCCGGCACCCAGATTGCGATCACGGCGAGGATCGCGAAGAGGGTCGACAGGATTGGGAAGATCACCAGTGATCGGTCGCGCGTCAAAACTTCCCAGCTCTGCTTCGTCAGCGCCCAACCGCGCGAGATTCTGTCCATTGCTGCTCCCGGTGGATCATTGGCCGCTCCGGGGTTGCTGGCTCTTGCCAAAGAGTTCGCTGGCGCGGCGCTGTGAGCGGTATCCTAGCCCGCCGCGGCCTGCGCCATATTGGATTCAGACACCGGTGTAGGTCAGCGGATCCTCACGCAGCCGGGTGCCGTCGTTGAGCCCGTTGAGGGCGTCCATGTGCTCGGCGGCCAGTTCGAAATCGAAGATGTCGAAGTTGCTGGCGATGCGCTCCGGGTTGGCCGAACGCGGGATGACGACGTTGCCCAGCTGCAGGCTCCACCGGATCAGCACCTGTGCCGGGGTGCGGCTGTATTCGGCGGCGATGGAAGTCACCGTTGGGTTCTCCAAAAGCCGGCCGATGCCCAGCGGGCTGTACGCCTCGGTGACGATGTTGTGCTGGGCGTTGACCGCGCGCAGCTCGGCCTGGTTGAGCAACGGATGCAACTCGATCTGGTTGACCGCGGGCGTGACAAACGACAGCTCTATAACCGTCGACAGATGCTCCTCGGTGAAGTTGCACACTCCGATCGAGCGGGTCAAACCTTGTGCACGGCACTGGATCAAGCCGCCCCAACTGTCCACATACTTTCCCAGTTGTGCGGCAGGCCAGTGGATCAGGTAGAGATCGAGATACTCCAAGCCGAGCCGCTCCAGGCTGACCTTGCAGGCCTCCTGGGTGGTGGTGAAACCCTGGTCGGCGTTGGCCAGCTTGGTTGTGACGAACAATTCGGCGCGGGGAATCCCGGAGGCCGCGATCGCGCGCCCGACGGCTTCTTCGTTGCCGTATACCGCGGCGGTGTCAATGAGCCGGTAGCCCATCTCCAGCGCCGCCGATACCGCGCGCTCGGTTTCGGCGTCGGACAATTCGGCGACGCCGAGGCCCAATACCGGCATCGTGTTCTCGTCATTGAGTGCTACCGAAGGGACGGCGCCCGACTCGCCGGTCAAGGTCATTCACCTGCCTGTGAAATTGAAGGTTCGTGGATCAGGGCCAAGCCGGTTCCCGTCATCGAGCGAGGAGATCGCCGCCATGTCCGCTGCGCTGAGTTCGAAATCGAACACGTCGAAGTTGCTCGCAATCCGCGTGGGGTTCACCGACTTGGGGATCACGATATTACCGAGCTGAAGATGCCACCGAATCAACACCTGCGCCGGTGTCCGGCCGCAGCGCTCGGCGACCGCGGTGACGCTCGGATGCGTCAGCAGCGAACCCTGGCCCAGCGGCGCCCACGCCTCGGTCGCAATGCCCAGGCGGGCGTGCACGTCCCGCAACGCGGTCTGCGGAAATCGTGGATGCAACTCGACTTGGTTGACGGCGGGCACAATCCCGGTGGCGTCGATGAGGACCTTGAGATGCTCGGGCTCGAAATTGCTTACCCCGATGGAGCGAATCCGGCCTTGGTCGCGCAGGTGGGCGAACGCCTTGAAGGTGTCGGCGAACTTGTTGGCCTGGGGCATCGGCCAATGGATCAGGTACAAGTCCAGATACTCCTCGAGATACCCGCCGAGCCGGTCCATGCTGGCCTCGAACGCCGTCAGCGTGCTGTCGTAGCCCTGGTCGGCGTTCCACAGCTTGGTGACCAAGAACAGTTCTTCTCTTGGCACCCCGGACGCGGCTACCGCGCGGCCGGTCTCGCGTTCGTTGTTGTACATTGCCGCGGTGTCGATATGGCGGTAGCCGGCCTGCAGCGCGGCGCCCACCGCCTGCTCGGTGTCCGTCGGCGGAATCTTGAAGACACCGAAGCCGACGGCGGGAATGCCGTTACCGTCGTTCAGGGTGACTATGGGAGCAGCCATGACGAAAAGTCTGCCAGGTGCGCCGCGGGTCAGCCGACTGCACAGTGTCGCCATCAACATCGGCCTCAAGGTCATCCCGTGGGTGCCGACCGGTACCACGCGGCTGCTCACCGGGGGCCGCGCGGTCACGATCGACGGCAACACACTGGATCCCACGTTGCAGCTGATGCTGACTGCACAGCGAGCCGTCGGCATCAACGGCTTGACCGTCCACAAGGACCCGGTCGCCTCCCGGGCCCAGGCACTGGCGATGACTCGGGCGTTTAGCGGTCCGCAGATCCACGTCGGGGTCAGCGACGTGTCGATACCCGGACCGGCCGGCGAGATCGCGGCCCGGCACTACCGCCCGGCCTGCGGCGAGCCGACGCCGCTGCTGGTCTTCTACCACGGCGGTGGCTTTGTGATCGGTGACCTGGACACCCATGACGCGCTGTGCCGGTTGACCTGCCGCGACGCCGGCATCCATGTGCTGTCGATCGGTTACCGGCTGGCGCCCGAGCACCCGGCGCCGGCCGCCGTCGACGACGCCCACGCGGCGTTTCGGTGGGCCTGCGAGCACGTGGATGACCTTGGGGCGATCCCCGGCAAGGTCGCCGTCGGTGGCGACAGCGCGGGCGGCAACCTCGCAGCCGTGGTGTCTCAGCTGACGCGCGACCGCGGCGAGCCGATGCCGGTGCTGCAGTGGTTGCTCTATCCGATCACTGACATCGACGCCCGGACCCGGTCGCGGACCCTGTTTGCCGACGGCTTTGTGCTGACCAAGCGGGACATGGACTGGTTCCACGAGCAATACCTCGGGGCCTCCGAGCTAGAGCGGACGGATCCGCGGGTGTCGCCGCTGCTGGCCGAGAACCTCGCCGGGTTGCCGCCAGCGCTGATCGCCATCGCGGGTTTCGACCCGCTGCGCGACGAGGGCGAGCAGTACGCCTCGGCGCTGCGAGCTGCCGGTACCGCCGTCGACCTACGCTCGATGGGGTCGCTGACACATGTCTTCGCCAACCTGTTCCCGCTCGGCGGAGGCAGTGCCGTGGCCACCTCCGAGTTGATCTCGGCATTGCGCGCCCACCTCAGCCGGGTCTGACCGGCCGCCGCTGGCGCCGGTACGCTAGATGCGCTATCGCCGACGCCAGGAGGATCAGCCAGCCCATGGGGGCCAAAGCCAATAACCAGAAACGCCCCGGCTATGACCTGAACGCCGCCGGGCGCAGACGCGATCTGGCGATCAGAATCGGGCTTACCTCGATCGTGGTCATCTTCGCCGTCGTCCTCGTCGGCTATATCGTCATCTCGCATCACAAGAAGGGCGCCGGCGACGCGCGGCCGGTGCGGGTGACGTCGAGCAAACTGGTCACCAAGGACGGCAGCCACGACCCCAAGGCGGTGGTGTCGTTCTACGAGGACTTCCTCTGCCCGGCCTGCGGCAACTTCGAGCGGTCGTTCGGGCCGACGGTATCCAAGCTGATCGACACGGGCGCCATCGCCGCCGACTACTACATGGTCAGCATCCTCGACAGCCCGCGGAACGAGAATTACTCGTCGCGGGCCGGGGCCGCCGCCTATTGTGTCGCCGACGAATCCATCGACGCGTTCCGCCGGTTCCACAGCGCGCTGTTCAGCAAGGAACTGCAGCCGGCCGAGACCGCGTCGGCTTTTCCCGACAACGCACGGCTGATCGAGATCGCCCGGGTTGACGGCGCTGCAGGCAAGGTTCCGGGCTGCATCAAGGCCGGCAAGTATGTGCCGATGGTCGACGGCATGGCTACCGCCGCAGGCATTCACGCCACCCCGACCATCCGCATCAACGGCCAGGAGTATGACCCGTCGACGCCCGACGCATTTGTCGCCAAGATCAAAGAGATCGTCGGGAATGTGCCGGGTATCGACACGGCGGCGACTCCGCCGGCGCAGTGAGCACCGCGCTGTCAGCCGAACCCGGCCCGTCGCTGGGCGATTCGGCATCGCGGTCAGTGCCGGCATCGTCGGTGGCGCTGCCCAGCGCGTGGTGGGTGCTGATCGCCGGGCTGGTAGGGCTGGCGGGTTCGGCGGCGCTGACGGTTGAGAAGATCGCGATCTTGCGCAATCCCTCATATGTGCCCTCGTGCAACTTCAACCCGATAGTGTCATGCGGTTCGGTGATGACAACGCCGCAGGCTTCGGTGCTGGGATTTCCCAATTCATTGATCGGCATCGCGGCATTCAGCGTCGTCGTCGTAACTGGTGTGCTGGCCGTGGCGAATGTTCCTCTGCCGCAGTGGTATTGGATCGGGCTGACGGCCGCGACACTGGTCGGCGCGGCGTTCGTGCACTGGCTGATCTTCCAAAGTCTGTACCGCATCGGGGCGCTCTGCCCGTATTGCATGGCGGTATGGGTGGTCACCATCACGCTGCTTGTGGTCGTCGCCTCGATCGCGTTTCGGCCGGCCGGCGAGAATGGGGGCGGCGCAGTGGGGCGCGAGCTCTACCGATGGCGGTGGTCAATCGCCACGCTCTGGTTCACCGCAGTCTTTCTGTTGATCTTGGCCCGGTTTTGGGACTACTGGTCGACGCTCCTGTAGAACGAAAGGGCCGCGCGTGATTTCCAAAGTGCTGGTTGCCAATCGCGGCGAAATCGCGATCCGAGCATTTCGCGCGGCCTACGAACTGGGTATCGGCACGGTCGCCGTCTATCCATACGAGGACCGCAACTCGCAGCATCGGCTCAAGGCCGATGAGTCCTACCAAATCGGCGAGGTCGGTCACCCGGTGCGCGCATACCTGTCGGTCGACGAAATCGTCGAAACCGCCCTCAACGCCGGCGCGGACGCCGTCTACCCGGGTTATGGCTTCTTGTCGGAGAACCCCGAGTTGGCCGCGGCTTGTGCGGCCGCCGGCATCACGTTCGTCGGCCCCAGCGCCGAAGTACTCAAGCTGACCGGAAACAAGTCCCGGGCCATCGCCGCAGCCCGCGAAGCGGGCCTGCCGGTATTGCGGTCTTCGGCGCCGTCGGCGTCGGTCGACGAGCTGGTAACTGCGGCCGACGGGATGCGGTTTCCGTTGTTCGTCAAGGCCGTTGCCGGCGGCGGGGGCCGCGGCATGCGCCGCGTCAGCGATGTCGCCGCGCTGCCCGAAGCGATCGAAGCCGCCAGCAGGGAAGCGGAGTCGGCGTTCGGCGACCCGACGGTCTATCTCGAACAGGCCGTGGTCAAGCCGCGTCACATCGAGGTGCAGATCCTGGCCGACAACCACGGCCACGTCATGCACCTCTACGAGCGCGACTGCAGTGTGCAGCGCCGGCACCAAAAGGTCATCGAGCTGGCGCCCGCACCGAACCTGAGCGGCGAGCTGCGCGACAAGATATGCGCCGACGCAGCCGCTTTCGCGCGTCACATCGGATACAGCTGCGCCGGCACGGTCGAGTTCCTGCTGGACGAGCACGGCAACTACGTCTTCATCGAGATGAATCCGCGGATTCAGGTCGAGCACACCGTGACCGAGGAGATCACCGACGTCGACCTGGTTTCCAGCCAGCTGCGCATCGCCGCCGGCGAGACCCTCGATCAGCTGGGCCTGCGTCAGGAGGACATCCGGCCGCACGGAGCCGCGCTGCAATGCCGGATCACCACCGAGGACCCGGCCAACGGGTTCCGGCCCGACACCGGCCGGATCAGCGCGTTGCGTACCCCCGGCGGTGCCGGAATCCGGCTGGACGGCAGCACCAATCTGGGCGCGGAGATCGGCGCTCACTTCGATTCCATGCTGGTCAAGCTGACCTGTCGGGGCCGCGACTTCCCGACGGCGGTGACAAGGGCACGCCGGGCGATCGCCGAATTCCGGATTCGTGGAGTGTCGACAAATATCCCGTTCCTGCAAGCGGTTTTGGATGACCCAGACTTCCAGGCCGGCCACATCACCACATCGTTCATCGACGAGCGCCCACAGCTGCTGACCGCGCGCGCTTCGGCCGACCGCGGCACGAAGATCCTCAATTACCTCGCCGATGTGACGGTCAACAAGCCGCACGGCTCGCGCCCGTCAACGGTGTACCCGCACGACAAGCTGCCCGACATCGACCTCGATGTCCCGCCGCCCGCGGGCTCCAAGCAACGGCTCGTCGAGTTGGGACCCGAGCGCTTCGCGCGCTGGCTGCGCGACTCCCCGGCGGTGGGCGTCACCGACACGACATTCCGCGACGCCCACCAGTCGCTGCTTGCCACCCGGGTCCGCACAAGCGGGCTGATGATGGTGGCACCGTATCTCGCCCGGACTGTCCCTGAGCTGCTGTCCGTGGAGTGCTGGGGTGGCGCGACCTATGACGTGGCGCTGCGGTTCCTCAAGGAGGATCCGTGGGAGCGGCTGGCGACGTTGCGTGAAGCCATACCCAACATCTGCCTGCAGATGCTGCTGCGCGGCCGCAATACGGTTGGCTACACGCCATATCCGGAGCTTGTCACTTCGGCGTTCGTGGAGGAAGCGACCGCCACCGGGATCGACATCTTCCGAATCTTCGACGCGCTCAACAACGTCGAATCTATGCGGCCTGCCATCGACGCGGTACGCCAAACAGGTTCGGCGATAGCCGAAGTCGCGATGTGCTACACGGGTGATCTGTCCGATCCGGATGAGCGGCTGTACACGCTGGACTATTACCTGAAGCTGGCCGAGCAGATCGTGGATGCGGGGGCACACGTGCTGGGCATCAAGGACATGGCGGGGTTGCTGCGACCGCCGGCGGCACAACGGCTGGTCAGCGCGCTGCGGAGTCGCTTCGAGCTGCCCGTGCACGTGCACACCCACGACACACCCGGCGGGCAGCTGGCCAGCTACGTCGCTGCGTGGCGCGCGGGGGCCAGCGCCGTCGACGGTGCCGCCGCGCCGATGGCCGGAACCACCAGCCAGCCCGCGCTGAGCTCGATCGTCGCCGCCGCCGCGCACACCGAATACGACAGCGGCCTGTCGCTGTCGGCTGTGTGTGCGCTGGAGCCCTATTGGGAGGCGCTGCGAAAGGTGTATGCGCCGTTCGAATCTGGGCTGCCCGGGCCGACAGGCCGGGTCTATCACCATGAGATTCCGGGCGGCCAGCTGTCCAATCTGCGCCAGCAGGCGATCGCGCTGGGTTTGGGGGACCGGTTCGAGGAGGTCGAAGAGGCCTACGCCGGTGCCGATCGGGTGCTCGGCAGGCTGATCAAGGTCACCCCGTCATCGAAGGTGGTCGGAGATCTGGCGCTGGCTCTGGTCGGTGCCGGGGTCAGCGCAGACGAATTCGCCTCCGACCCAAGTCGATTCGATATCCCGGAATCGGTGCTTGGGTTTTTGCGAGGCGAGCTCGGTGACCCTCCGGGCGGGTGGCCCGAACCACTGCGTACGACGGCGTTGGAGGGTCGCGGCCCGGCCAAGCCCGTCCAGCAATTGACCGCCGAAGACGAAGCCGCCCTGTCATTGACAGGATGCAAGCGTCAGGCCACGCTGAACCGACTCTTATTCCCTGGTCCGACAAAGGAATTCGAGGAACATCGGGAAACATACGGGGATACTTCGCAGTTGTCGGCCAACCAGTTCTTCTACGGCCTGCGTCAAGGCGAGGAGCACCGGGTGAAGCTGGAACGCGGCGTTGAGCTGTTGATCGGCCTGGAGGCCATCTCCGAACCCGACGAGCGCGGCATGCGCACGGTGATGTGCATCCTCAACGGCCAGCTGCGCCCGGTGCTGGTGCGTGACCGCAGCATTGCCAGCACCGTTCCGGTCGCCGAGAAAGCCGATCGGACAAATCCGGGCCACATCGCCGCACCGTTCGCCGGGGTCGTCACCGTCGGTGTCGCCGAGGGCGATCAGGTGAGCGCCGGCCAGACCATCGCCACCATCGAGGCCATGAAGATGGAAGCTCCGATCACCGCCCCCGCCGACGCCACCGTGCAGCGGGTGGCGGTGTCGACCACCGCCCAGGTGGAGGGCGGTGACCTGCTGATGGTGCTGACCTGACGCGAATCATCGGTGGTGTAGCCGGCGGACGGCGCATCGCGGTTCCACCGCGGGGAACCAGGCCGACAACCGACCGGGTCCGCGAGTCACTGTTCAACATCCTGACCGCGCGGCGGGACCTGGCCGGGGTATCGGTGCTCGACCTCTATGCCGGCTCGGGCGCGCTGGGTTTGGAGGCGCTCTCACGCGGAGCGGCGTCAGTGCTGTTCGTCGAGTCCGACCAGCGCAGCGCGGCGGTCATCGCGCGCAACATCGCGACCCTCGGTCTGGCCGGGGCCACGCTGCGCCGTGCGCCGGTGGCCGCCGTGCTCGCCGGCGGCGCCGCGTCGCCGGTCGATCTCGTGTTGGCCGATCCGCCGTATGAGCTCGAGATCGCCGAGATTCACGCCGTTTTGGCGGCGCTGACCACCCACGGCTGGACGCACGAGGGAACCGTCGCGGTCGTCGAGCGGGCGTCCGGGGGTGAGCCGCTGGGCTGGCCGGCCGATTGGCATCCCTGGGAGCCGCGAGTTTACGGCGACACCCGTTTGGAGCTGGCCGAACGGCTTTGAGCCACCGTGTAGCGTCATTTGTCATGAGCGGTGCGGTATGCCCGGGATCGTTCGACCCGGTGACGCTGGGCCACATCGATGTTTTCGAACGCGCGGCGGCCCAGTTCGACGAGGTGGTGGTCGCGATTCTGACCAACCCCGACAAAAAAGGGATGTTCGACCTCGACGAGCGGATCGCGATGATCGAGGAGTCGACGACGCATCTGCCGAACCTGCGGGTGGAGGCCGGACAAGGTCTGGTGGTCGACTTCGTGACCTCCCACGGGATGACCGCGATCGTCAAGGGGCTGCGCACCGGCACCGACTTCGAGTACGAACTCCAGATGGCACAGATGAACAAGCACATCGCCGGCGTGGACACCTTCTTCGTCGCGACCGCGCCGCGATATTCCTTCGTGTCGTCGTCGTTGGCCAAGGAGGTCGCGATGCTCGGCGGCGACGTGTCCGAGCTATTGCCCGAGCCGGTGAACCGCCGATTCCGCGAAAGGCTTCGCGGGCGCGCATAACAGCGGCATCCGATGTCATCGAGATTGCAGCTATGGTCGTGATTCGGTGAAAAGTACGACCACAGCGGCAATCTCGGTGATCGAGCGTTGTCAGCCGCAGTGTTCGTGCTCGGCGTCCGGGGAGCCGCCCATCATGCGCAGCATCGGGATGCCGCCTGTGGCGACGAACCGTGCGACGAGCACCGCCGCGGCGGCGAGGAAAACGATGTTCAGCCAGGTGGTGTAGTTCCAAGAGATGGCGGAGTGCATCACCGTCGCGTTGCGTTGCGACGGAATGAGATTGGCTGTGCCGAAGATAAATTCCACGAGGTACCCGGCTGCGATCATCGCGGCGTAGAACGTGCCCAGCAGCGTCAGCATCATCCGCGTGCCGTAATACTTCCGGTAGATGTTCAGGATGGGCAGGATCAGCAGGTCGGCGAAAATGAATGCGACGACACCGCCGAAGCTGATGCCGCCATTCCACAGCACCGCGGCCAGTGGCACGTTGCCGATCGAGCAGACGAACGAGGCGATCGCGACGACGGGTCCCACGATCGGTCCCCACAGCGCTGAGAGCACTGGGTGGTCAGCGAAAAAGAAATGATGCCAAAAGGTTTCGGGTACCCAGGCAGCGATAGCGCCGGCAATCAACAGCCCCAGGACGAGATCACGAAGTATCGCCGTCCATTCCATCACGAAAACGTGTGAGACCGAGGTCAGACCTGGCCGCGAGAACAGCCGCCGCCAAAACGAGCCCTCGCCCTGGATCGACATGTCCATTGCCGCATGGCCTTCCATCGACCCGGCGATGCCTCGCTCGGCTTGCCGACGGGCGGCATCGATGAGCCGCGAGCGTACGAACAGCCGGAACAGCAATGCCAGCGCCACGATCATCAGCGGGCCACCGACGAACTCCGCGGCGGTGAACTGCCAGCCCATCAGCAGAGCCAGGATGATCCCCAACTCCACCACCAGGTTGGTGGAGCCGATCTCGAAGGCCATTGCGGCGGTGAAGTCGGCGCCCTTGCGGAACAGTGACCGGGCCAATGCCACCGCGGCGTACGAGCACGACGACGACGCGGCACCCAGCCCCGCGGCGACTGCCAGCGTGCGCGGCCGGTCGTCGCCCATCAGGGCCACGATCGTCGAGCGCCGCACCACCGCCTGGACCACTGCCGACAGGGCGAAACCGACGATCAAGGCCCACAGGATCTCCCAGGTCATCGAGCCCGCCAGGACCAACGCATGCCCGACCGCCGCAATCGCTTCGTGTACCACCAGACCTCCACTACGGCGCGATGCCGCCTTCGCGGTGCGCCATCCATGATTGCCGCAAATCTGCCCGACCCGACATAATGACGGCAAGTGTGCAGGTGGGTGGCGCGGCCCGAGATTGCCAATCCCGACACACCGGGCAGGACAACCCAGTCACAGAGGTAACAACAGGCACACTGGTAACAACAAACGATGCCGGGAGGATGTTGCCGTGTACCGAGTTTTTGAAGCGCTCGACGAGCTGGGCGCCATTGTCGAGGAAGCCCGTGGCGTGCCGATGACCGCGGGCTGCGTGGTGCCTCGCGGCGACGTGCTCGAGCTGATCGACGACATCAAGGATGCGATCCCCGGCGAGCTGGACGACGCGCAGGACGTGCTCGACGCCCGCGACGCGCTGCTGCATGACGCCAAAACCCATGCCGATTCCATGGTGTCCTCGGCGACCACCGAATCGGACTCGTTGCTCAACCACGCCCGCTCGGAGGCGGACCGGCTCCTGTCCGAGGCCAAGGCGCAGGCCGACCGCATGGTGGGCGAGGCGCGCCAGCACAGCGAGCAGATGGTTGCCGAGGCGCGTGAGGAAGCGGTTCGCATCGCCGCGGCGGCCAAACGCGAGTACGAGGCCACCACCAGCCGCGCCAAGGCGGAATGCGACCGGCTGGTCGAAAACGGCAACATCTCCTACGAGAAAGCCGTGCAAGAGGGCATCAAGGAACAGCAGCGCCTGGTGTCCCAGACCGAGGTCGTCCAGGCGGCCAACGCCGAGTCGACCCGTCTCATCGACGCGGCGCACGCCGAAGCCGACCGGTTGCGCGGTGAATGCGACATCTACGTCGACGCGAAGCTGGCCGAGTTCGAAGAGTTCCTCAACGGCACCCTGCGTTCGGTCAACCGAGGCCGCCACCAATTGCGGACCGCGGCAGGCATGCACGACTACGCACAGCGGTAGTACGGGGTTGTTTGGCGGCGACCCGCCGCGCCCGGCTTCGCCGCGCTTGCGATCGCCGCTGGTTGCCGCGCCCGTAGGATTACGGGCATGGCCATGCAGCACAGTTCGACGGCGCGGCGGCATCCGAGCTCGCCGCTGGCCTTGAATATCGCGCGGCTGGGGCGACGACCGGGAGCAGCGTTTTCGGTGCAGGACACCGTTGCCAGCCCGTCGCGCATCGGTTTGGACCTGATCGGCATTCGACCGGGCGCGCCGATGGACCTCGATTTGCGGGTCGAGTCGGTGTCCGAGGGCGTGTTGGTCACCGGGACACTGGCCGCCCCCACATCCGGCGAGTGTGCACGGTGCCTGGCGACGTTCAGCGGCCAAGTGGAGGTCACCCTGACCGAGCTGTTCGCCTACCCGGACAGCGTCACCGAGGCGACCACCGAGGAGGGCGAGGTCGGGCGGGTCGTCGACGACGTCGTCGACCTCGAACAGCCGATTATCGACGCCGTCGGGCTGGAACTGCCGCTATCGCCGGTGTGCCGAGCGGATTGCCCCGGGCTGTGTCCGGACTGCGGTGTCCCGCTGGCAACCGCCGAGCCCGGTCATCACCATGACCGGATCGACCCGCGATGGGCCAAGCTGGCCGGAATGCTGCGACCCGACGACGATGCGGCGCAGCGGTGACGCGGCAGAGCCTGCTCGACGCGCTCGGCGTCGACCTGCCCGACGACTTGCTGACCCTGGCGCTGACCCATCGCAGCTACGCCTATGAGCACGGCGGCCTGCCCACCAACGAGCGTTTGGAATTTCTCGGCGACGCCGTTTTGGGTCTGATCGTCACCGACGAGCTGTTTCACCGGCATCCCGACCGATCGGAGGGGGACCTGGCCAAACTGCGGTCCAGCGTGGTGAACACCCAGGCGCTGGCGGAAGTCGCGCGCAATCTGACCGACGAGGGGCTCGGCGCGTATATGTTGCTGGGACGCGGCGAGCTCAACTCGGGCGGGGCCGGTAAATCCAGCATCCTGGCCGACGGTTTGGAATCACTTCTGGGCGCGATCTACCTGCATCACGGCATGGACGCCGCGCGCGACGTGGTCCTACGGTTGTTCGGTGGATTGCTGGAGGGCGGCGGCCTGCTGGACTGGAAGACCAGCCTGCAGGAGTTGACCGCGGCCCGCGGCCTGGGCGTGCCGTCCTACCATGTCACCTCCACCGGGCCCGACCACGACAAAGAGTTCACCGCCGTCGTCGTAGTGATGGACACCGAATACGGCTCGGGCGTGGGACGGTCCAAAAAGGAAGCCGAACAAAGCGCTGCGTCAGCAGCGTGGAAAGCGCTGCACGCGCTCGACATCGCGTGATGTAGATGCCCGAGCTACCGGAAGTCGAGGTGGTGCGGCGCGGTTTGCAGGCCCATGTGGTGGGCAGGACCATCACCGCGGTGCGGGTGCATCATCCCCGCTCGGTGCGGCGCCACGAGGCCGGCCCCGCCGATCTGACGGCGCGGCTGCTCGACGCCCGGATCACCGGCAGCGACCGGCGCGGCAAATACCTATGGCTGACGCTGGACGGGCCGGGCTGCGACGAGCACGCGCTGGTCGTTCACCTCGGGATGAGCGGGCAGATGCTGCTCGGCCGCGTGCCCCGCGCCGACCATGTCCGGATCTCCGCATTGCTCGACGACGGCACCACGGTGAGTTTTGCCGACCAGCGGACGTTCGGGGGGTGGCTGCTCGCCGAGCTGGTGACCGTCGACGGCAGCGTGGTTCCCGCACCGGTCGCACACCTGGCACGTGACCCGCTCGACCCCCGCTTCGACATCGCTGCGGCGGTAAACCTGTTGCGGCGCAAGCATTCCGAGATCAAGCGCCAGCTGCTCGACCAGACCGTGGTGTCGGGCATCGGCAACATCTACGCCGACGAAGCGTTGTGGCGGGCCCAGGTCAACGGCGCGCGCATCGCAGCCACGCTGACGCGTCCTCGGCTCACCGCGGTGCTCGAGGCCGCGGCCGACGTGATGCGCGACGCATTGGCGCACGGCGGCACCTCGTTCGATTCGCTGTATGTCAACGTCAACGGCCAATCCGGCTACTTCGAGCGATCGCTGGACGCCTACGGCCGCGAAGGCAAACACTGCCGGCGGTGCGGAGCAGGGATCCGCCGGGAGAAGTTCATGAACCGCTCGTCGTTCTACTGCCCCAAATGCCAGCCACGTCCACGCAGTACCGCGCGAAGACATTCCACGGATGTTGCGGTTAGCCCGGATTAGCCGGCGATTTAGGCCATCATCATCTGCGTGACAATGCCGCAACAGCCGGAGGGCTTCCAGAATCCGTCCGGACCACCCCAAGGATCGTATCCGCCGCCTCCCGGGGGATACCCCGCTGCGCCCGCACCGTATCCGCAGATGCCATACGGTCCGCCGGGCGCACCATATGCACCATACGGTTATGGCGTGGACGCCTATGGGCGTCCGCTGTCGGACAAAAGCAAGCTCACCGCGGGACTGCTGGAGATTTTCCTCGGCAGCTTCGGCGTCGGCCGTTTTTATCTCGGCTACACCGGAATCGGAGTCGCCCAGATCGCGGCGACTTGGCTGACGTGCGGGATCGGCGGGATCTGGCCGCTGATCGACGGAATCATGATGCTCACCGGCAAGGTGCCCGACGCAGAAGGCCGCATCCTGCGCGAGTGAGTGGCGATCGACCGGTGGGGAGAGCCGCCCGGTAAAAAGAACCCATGACGCAACTGTGGGTGGAACGTACCGGAGTGCGCCGCTACACCGGCCACAGCTCGCGCGGTGCGCAGGTGCTCGTCGGCTCGGAGGACGTCGACGGCGTCTTCACCCCGGGCGAGCTGCTCAAGATCGCGCTCGCGGCGTGCAGCGGAATGGCCAGCGACCAGCCACTGGCCCACAGGCTTGGCGATGATTACCGGGCGGTGATCCGGGTGTCCGGTGCGGCCGACCGCGACCAGGAGCGGTATCCGCTGCTGCAGGAGACCCTCGAGGTCGACCTGTCGGGTTTGACGGACGAGCAGGTTCAGCGGCTGCTGGTCGTCGTCAACCGGGCCGTCGACCAGGTGTGCACCGTCGGGCGCACGCTGAAATCCGGCACCACCGTCACCTTCGAGATCGCCGACCGTGGCCGAGCCTGATGTTCGGCTGACCGCCTGGGTACGCGGGCGTGTGCAGGGAGTCGGATTCCGCTGGTGGACCCGCTCCCGGGCGCTGGAATTGGGTCTGACCGGCTACGTCGCCAACCGCATCGACGGACGGGTGCTCGTCGTCGCGCAGGGGCCGCGTGAGGACTGCGAGGAGCTGCTGCGCCTGCTGCAGAGCGACGCCACCCCCGGTCGCGTCGACAACGTCATCGCCGACTGGTCACTGGAACCGGAGGACTTCGAAGGGTTCAGCGCGCGCTGACCCGCGTGCCGCCTCTTCACATCGCCGGCCGCCGGTAGTCTGGCACGTCGTGTACCTCAAGAGCGTGACGCTGAAGGGCTTCAAGTCCTTCGCCTCGCTGACGACGCTGCGCTTCGAGCCGGGCATCACCGCGGTGGTCGGTCCGAACGGCTCGGGCAAATCCAACGTGGTCGACGCGCTGGCTTGGGTGATGGGGGAGCAGGGCGCCAAGACGCTGCGCGGCGGCAAGATGGAAGACGTCATTTTCGCGGGCACCTCGTCACGGCCGCCGCTGGGCCGCGCCGAGGTCACGGTCACCATCGACAACTCGGACAACGCGTTGCCGATCGAGTACTCAGAGGTGTCGATCACGCGGCGGATGTTCCGTGACGGCGCAAGTGAATACGAAATCAACGGCAGCTCTTGCCGTTTGATGGATGTGCAAGAGCTGTTGAGCGACTCCGGCATCGGTCGTGAGATGCACGTGATTGTCGGGCAGGGCAAGCTCAACGAGATCCTGGAGTCACGGCCGGAGGAGCGACGGGCGTTCATCGAGGAAGCCGCCGGCGTGCTCAAGCATCGCAAGCGCAAGGAGAAGGCCGTCCGCAAGCTGGACGCGATGTCGGCGAACCTGGCCCGGCTCACCGATCTGACCACCGAACTGCGCCGCCAACTCAAACCACTGGGCAGGCAGGCCGAGGTGGCCCGTCGCGCGGCGACCATCCAGGCCGACCTGCGCGACTCCCGGCTGCGGCTGGCCGCCGACGACGTCGTCACCCGGCAGGCCGAGCTCAACGACGTGGACCAGGCCGAGGCGGCGTTGCGCCGTGAACACGACGAGGCCGCCGCCCGGATGTCGGTGGCCTCCGACGAGCTGGCCGCCCACGAAGAAGCACTGGCGGCGCTGTCACAACGAGCCGAGTCGGCCCAGCAGACCTGGTTTCGCTTGTCCGCCTTGGCCGAACGGGTCAGTGCGACCGTGCGCATCGCCAGTGAGCGCGCACAGCACCTCGACGTCGAGCCGACCACCGGCGGCGGTGTCGACCCCGAGGCGTTGGAGGCGGAGGCCCAGCAGGTGGAGGCCGCCGAGCGCGAGCTGCTCACCGAGCTGGCCGCCGCCCGCGCTCGGCTGGACTCGGCGCGTACCGAGCTGGCCGAGCGTGAGCGCAGCGCCGCCGAAGCCGAGCAGGCTCACCTGGCGGCGGTGCGCGCCGAGGCCGACCGTCGCGAGGGCCTGGCCCGGTTGGCCGGCCAGGTGGAAACGATGAGGGCGCGGGTCGAATCGATCGACGAGAGCGTGGCCAAGCTCTCGGAGCGCATCGAGGAAGCCGCGGCCCGCGCCCAGCAGGCTCAAGCGGAGTTCGAGACAGTGCAAGGTCGGGTCGGTGAGCTGGATCAAGGCGAGGTCGGCCTCGACGAGCACCACGAGCGGATGGTGGTCGCATTGCGGTTGGCCGACGAGCGGGTCGCCGAACTGCAGTCGGCCGAGCGTGGCGCCGAACGCCAAGTGGCCTCGCTGCGCGCCCGGATCGACGCGCTCTCGGTTGGGCTCGAGCGGAAGGACGGCGCCTCCTGGCTCACCCGAAACCGCGGCGGCGCCGGGCTTTTCGGGTCGATCGCCACGCTGGTCAAGGTGCGTTCGGGTTACGAGGCCGCGCTGGCTGCGGTGCTCGGCGCGGCCGCCGATGCGCTGGCCGCCGACAGCTTCAGTGCCGCTGCTTCTGCGGTGACGGCTTTGAAGCAGGCCGACGGTGGCCGCGCGGCCATTGTGCTCGGGGACTGGCCGGCCATTGAAGACTCAGCATCGGCGAGGTACCCGCTACCCGATGGTGCCCAATGGGCGCTCGACCTCATCGAGACGCCGTCGCGGCTGCGCGGTGCGATGACCGCGATGCTTTCCGGCGTCGCGGTGGTCACCGACCTGCGCGAGGCGATGGATCTGGTGGCGGCCCGCCCGCAGTTGCGCGCGGTGACTCTCGACGGCGATCTGGTGGGCGCCGGCTGGGTCAGCGGCGGGTCGGACCGCAAACCGTCGACGCTGGAGATCACTTCCGAAATCGAGAAGGCACGCGCCGAGCTGGCCGGCGCCGAGGCGCAGGCCAGCCAGCTGTCCGCGGCGCTGTCCGGCGCGCTGAGCGAGCAGGCCGCGCGGCAGGACGCCACCGAGCAGGCATTGGCGGCGCTCAACGAGTCCGATGCCGCGATCTCGGCGATCTATGAGCAGCTCGGACGGCTCGGCCAGGACGCCCGGACCGCCGAAGAGGACTGGCGCCGACTGCTGCGCCAGCGCGAGGAACTGGAGGCCGGACGCGCGCAGACACTCGACGAACTCGGTGAACTCGAGACCCGGTTGCGCAACGCCGAGCAGACGCAGCACGTGGCGCCCGAATCGGTCGACCGGCAGCGCATTGCGGCCGCAGCCGAGACCGCTCGCGGCGTCGAGGTGGAAGCCAGGCTCGCGGTGCGCACCGCCGAGGAACGCGCCAATGCCGTTCGCGGGCGGGCGGATTCGCTGCGCCGCGCCGCCGCGGCCGAACGGGAGGCACGGCTGCGCGCCCAGCAGGCTCGCGCCGCGCGTGAGCACGCGGCCGCCGTGGCCGCCGCGGTGGCCGACGCCGGACGGCGGCTGGCCGGGCGGCTCGATCAGGTGGTCGCCGCCGCGTCGCGCAACCGCGACGTGCTCGCCGCCGAACGCCGGCAACGGTCGGTCGCGATGGCCGCGGTCCGTGACGAGGTCAACGCCCTGGGCGCCCGGATCGCCACCCTCACCGAGTCGCTACACCGCGACGAGGTGGCCAAGGCCCAGGCGGCGCTGCGCATCGAGCAGCTCGAGGAGATGGTGCTCGAGCAGTTCGGGATGGCGCCCGACGACCTGGTTGCCGAATACGGCCCGGATGTGCCGCTGCCGCCGACCGAGCTCGAGCTGGCCGAGTACGAGCAGGCCCGCGAGCGCGGCGAGCAGGTCACCGCACCGGCGCCGATGCCCTACGACCGGGCCACCCAGGAGCGCCGGGCCAAACGCGCCGAACGGGACCTGGCCGAGCTCGGCCGCGTCAACCCGCTGGCGCTGGAGGAGTTCGCGGCGCTGGAGGAGCGCTACAACTTTTTGTCCACTCAGCTCGAGGACGTCAAGGCCGCGCGCAAGGACCTGCTCGACGTCGTCGCCGACGTCGACGCCCGCATCCTGCAGGTGTTCAGCGACGCCTACGAAGATGTGGAACGCGAATTCCGCGGGGTGTTCGCCGCGCTGTTCCCGGGCGGAGAAGGCCGGTTGCGGTTGACCAACCCCGACGACATGCTCACCACCGGCATCGAGGTCGAGGCCCGCCCGCCCGGCAAGAAGATCAAACGGCTGTCGTTGCTGTCCGGCGGGGAGAAGGCGTTGACGGCAGTGGCGATGCTGGTGGCGATTTTCCGGGCCCGCCCGTCGCCGTTCTACATCATGGACGAGGTGGAGGCGGCGCTCGACGACATGAACCTGCACCGGCTTCTGGTGCTGTTCGAGCAGCTGCGAGCCCAGTCGCAGATCATCATCATCACGCACCAGAAGCCGACGATGGAAGTCGCCGACGCGCTCTACGGGGTGACGATGCAAGACGATGGCATCACCGCGGTGATTTCCCAGCGGATGCGCGGCCAACAGGTCGACCAGCTGGTCTCGGCTTCTCACTGACTCCCGGATAGCTTGGAATAGTGCCGGACACACTCTGGATCGCGATCGCCGTCGTCGCCGCACTGATCGTCGTTGCCGTCGTGATCGTGGGCCTGGTCCGCTACCGCCGGCGCCGGATCAGGCTCTCGGAGCAGCCCGCCGCGCTCGATCGCTCCGGCGGCTACACCGCGTCGTCGGGAATCACGTTCAGCCGCACGGAGTCCGCAGAGCGGATCGACACCTCAGGACTGCCTGCGGTCGGGGACGACGCGACGATTCCCCGCGATGCCCCCAAGCGCACCATCACCGATATCGAACTACCGGAACCGGATAGCGCCCCGCCACCTGCGCTTGATGTGGAGGCGATCGCACCGCCGGAAGGACGACTGGAACGACTGCGCGGCCGGCTCGCCCGATCGCAAAATGCGTTGGGCCGCAGCATGCTTGGGCTACTCGGCGGCGGTGATCTCGACGAGGACTCGTGGGAGCAGATCGAGGACACTCTGCTGATCGCCGACCTGGGGCCGGTGGTGACCACCTCGGTTGTGGCCCAGCTGCGCAGCCAGCTGGCCAGCAAGGACGTCCGCACCGAGGCCGACGCCCGCGCGGTACTGCGGGAGGTTCTGGTCAGCGAGCTGCAGCCCGATCTGGACCGGTCGGTGCGCGCGCTGCCGCACGACGACCATCCGTCGGTGCTGCTGGTCGTCGGCGTCAACGGAACCGGGAAAACCACCACCGTCGGCAAGCTGGCGCGGGTGCTGGTCGCCGACGGCCGAAGGGTGGTGCTGGGCGCGGCCGACACGTTCCGCGCCGCCGCCGCCGACCAGCTGGAAGCCTGGGCCGCTCGGGTGGGGGCCGAGGTCGTGCGCGGAGCCGAGGGCGCCGACCCCGCCTCGGTGGCCTTCGACGCCGTCGACAAGGGCATCGCCGCGGGCGCCGACGTCGTGGTCATCGACACGGCCGGCCGGTTGCACACCAAAACCGGGCTGATGGACGAACTCGGCAAGGTCAAACGGGTGGTGACGCGGCGCGCGGCGGTCGACGAGGTGCTGCTGGTGCTCGACGCCACCATCGGGCAGAACGGGCTGGCGCAGGCACGGGTATTCGCCGACGTCGTCGACATCAGCGGAGCGGTACTGACCAAGCTGGACGGAACCGCCAAGGGCGGCATCGTTTTCCGGGTGCAGCAGGAACTCGGGGTGCCGGTGAAGCTCGTCGGGCTCGGGGAGGGACCCGACGACCTTGCGCCGTTCGAGCCAGGCGCTTTCGTCGACGCCCTGCTCGGCTAGCGGCGACCGCTGTGATCATGATGGCGACCCGTCCCCCTCGCCGCTCCGCGGCTGGGGGTGCCCCCAGCGCCCGGCTCCGCCGCGCTGGCGATCGCCATGTGAGCATGTTGTAACACCGACGAAACCTGCCAGCGTCGCCTTTTGAAACAACCACTGCGCATTGTCTTGACCACCGGGACAGTGGTCGCACCTTGCCGCGGCCTTGCTGAAGGAGGTTAGGGGCAGTGGACCATTTCCCCATCATGGGCGTCCCCGACACTGGCGACACCGCCTGGATGCTGGCTAGCTCCGCGCTGGTGCTGTTGATGACGCCGGGCCTGGCGTTCTTCTACGGCGGGATGGTCCGCGCCAGAGGCGTGCTGAACATGATCATGATGAGCGTCAGCGCCATGGGCGTGGTCACGGTGCTGTGGGTGCTCTACGGCTACTCGCTGGCTTTCGGCGACGACGTCGGGAACGTCGCCGGCAACCCGACCGAATACTGGGGTCTGAAGGGCCTCATCGGTGTCAATGCCGTCGCGGCTGATCCCGCCAGCTCAACCCCGGCGGTGCAGATTCCTTTGGCTGGAACCATGCCCCAGACCGTATTCGTGGCGTTCCAGCTGATGTTCGCGATCATCACGGTTGCGCTGATCTCCGGGGCGGTAGCCGATCGTATGAAGTTCGGCGCTTGGACGCTGTTCGCCGGCTTGTGGGCCACGGTCGTCTACTTCCCGATCGCCCACTGGGTATTCGCGGCCGATAAGTTCGCGTCCGCTCACGGCGGCTGGATCCTCAACAAGCTGCATGCCATCGACTTCGCCGGCGGGACCGCCGTCCACATCAATGCCGGCACCGCGGGCCTGGTCCTGGCGATCATCCTTGGGAAACGCCAGGGTTGGCCGGGATTGCCGATGCGCCCGCACAATCTGCCGTTCGTGATGCTGGGCGCCGGGCTGCTGTGGTTCGGCTGGTACGGGTTCAACGCCGGTTCGGCCACCAGCGCCAACGGTGCCGCCGGGTCGACATTTATCACCACCACGACCGCGACCGGCGCGGCCATGCTCGGCTGGCTGCTCACGGAGCGTATCCGCGACGGGCGCGCAACGTCGTTGGGAGCAGCCTCGGGCATCGTTGCTGGACTGGTCGCCATCACACCGTCATGCTCGTCGGTCAATGTCGTGGGCGCATTGGTGGTGGGCGTGGCGGCGGGTGCGCTGTGCGCGCTGGCGGTCGGTTTGAAATACCGATTCGGCTTTGACGATTCGCTCGACGTGGTCGGGGTCCACCTGGTCGGAGGGCTCGTAGGCACACTGCTGGTGGGTCTGCTCGCCGCACCGCAGACCGTGGCCATTGCCGGTGTCACGGGCGTGTCACCGGGCCTGTTCTATGGCGGCGGCTTCGCTCAACTGGAAAGGCAAAGCATCGGCGCATTCAGTGTTCTCGCCTTTTCGGCCGTCGGCACTGCCATCGTGGCTCTGATCCTGAAATACACCATTGGGCTGCGCCTCAGCGCCGAGGACGAAGCCTCAGGGATCGATGAGGCTCAGCATGCTGAGAGCGGCTACGATTTCGCGGTCGCTGGTGCTTCGGTTGCTCGTCACAGCTTGGAGGAGAGAGAAAATGAAGCTGATTACCGCGATCGTCAAGCCGTTCACGCTGGAAGACATCAAAGCCAGTCTGGAGCAGTTGGGACTGCTGGGGATGACAGTCAGCGAAGTTCAGGGGTACGGGCGGCAGAAGGGTCACACTGAGGTCTACCGGGGCGCTGAATACTCGGTCGATTTCGTGCCGAAAATGCGGATCGAGGTCTTGGTCGACGACTTCGACGCGGACAAGGTCGTGGACAGCATCGTGCGGGCCGCACGCACCGGCAAGATCGGCGACGGCAAAGTGTGGGTGAGCCCGGTGGAGACAGTGGTGCGCGTCCGCACGGGTGAACGCGGAGCCGACGCGATATGAGATGCGTCGGGAAAACCTGATCCGACTGGACGGGAATGACACAACGGGGAGTCGATCCACTGGGCCCGCTTCGACTGGAGGCTACGGCCGACGGAAATGACGGCGCAGCAAGCGATTTGGCTGCCGCCCGGGAACAACTGCTCTCCAGCCCCACGGATCAACTGGATTCGGCCGCGCTACGCGAAGTGTGGGGGGAGCTGCATGAATTCTGGTTGACGTCCAAGGCAGCGCAGATCGGCATCACTGCCGACAGCGGTTTCGCGATCGTCGCGACCGGTTCGCTGGGCCGTCGCGAGCTGCTGCCGTACTCCGACCTGGACCTGCTGTTGCTGCATGACGGCTTGCCCCCCGAGACGGTCCAGAAAGTCGCGGATCAGCTGTGGTATCCGCTGTGGGACGCCAACATTCGTCTTGACCACAGCGTGCGCACGGTCGCCGAGACGCTGCGGGTGGCGGGTGCGGACGTGTCCGCGGGGCTGGCCATGCTGGATGCGCGCCACATCGCCGGCGATGAGCAGCTCTCGGCCCGTCTGGTCGAGGGCGTGCGGCAGCAGTGGCGCACCGGAATCCGGTCCCTGTTCGGCGAACTCGTCGAATCGACGCACGCCCGCTGGCGCCGCAGCGGCGAAATCGCGCATCGCGCCGAACCCGACCTGAAATTGGGCCGCGGTGGACTGCGTGATGTCCAGCTGCTCGATGCGCTGGCCATCGCCCAGCTGGCCGACCGTCTCACCGTGCGTCGGCCCGATCACCCGATGGGTTCGCTGACTGCAGCCCATCTGACGCTGCTGAACGTGCGCACCGAACTGCATCGGGTCTCCGGCCGCGGGCATGATCTGTTGTTGGCCCAATACGCCGACGAGATCAGCGCCGCAATGCATGTCGGCGACAGATACGACCTTGCGCGCACACTGTCGGACGCCGGCCGCACGATCAGCTACCGGGTCGACGCCGGGCTGCGGACCGCCGCCAACGCAATGCCGCGGCGCGGGATGTCGGCCATGCGGCGGCGCCCACGCCGGCCACTGGACGAGGGTGTGGTCGAGTACGCCGGGGAGATCGTGCTGGCCCGCGATGCCCGACCGCAAAGTGACCCCGCCTTGGTGTTGCGGGTGGCTGCGGCATCGGCCGTCACCGGGCTGCCCATTGCCGAGTCCACGCTGAGCCGACTGGCCGACATCGCGCCGGAGCTGCGGACCCCATGGCCGCGCGAAGCGTTCGACAACCTGCTGGTCCTGCTGACGGCCGGCCCGGCGACGGTCGCGACAATCGAAGCTCTCGACCGTAATGGCTTGTGGGGCAGGCTTTTCCCGGAATGGGGTGCGGTTCGCGATCTTCCGCCCCGCGACGTCATCCACATCTGGACGGTGGATCGTCATCTCGCCGAGACCGCTGCTCGGGCAAGGATTTTCACGACCCGGGTGGCACGGCCGGACCTGCTGATCCTTTCGGCGCTGCTACACGACATCGGCAAAGGACGCGATACCGACCACAGCGTGCTGGGGGCACAACTGGCCACCCAGGTCGGCACCAGGCTGGGCATGTGGCCCTCCGATGTCGAGATGCTTTCGAAGCTCGTTGAGCACCATCTGCTGTTGTCGAAGATCGCGACGCGCCACGACCTGAACGACCCGCAGACCATCGCCAGCGTCTGCGAGGCGTTGGGCGGAGATCCGGTGTTGCTCGACGTGTTGCATGCGCTGACCGAAGCCGATGCGCTGGCTACCGGCCCCGGAGTGTGGAGTGACTGGAAGGCATCGCTGGTCGGCGACCTGGTGCGGCGGTGCCGCTTGGCCATGGCCGGTGAGCAGCTGCCTCAGGCCGATCCGCTTGATCCCACTTACCTTTCGCTGGCCGCCGACGGCGAGGTTTATGTGGAGCTGCGGCCTGGCGCCAGCCGGCGCACCTACCACGTGGTGATGATCGCCCCGGACCAGCGCGGTCTGCTGTCGAAGGCCGCCGGCGTGCTTGCGCTGAACTCGCTTCGCGTGCATTCGGCGTCGATGAACATCCATGAAGGCGCCGCGATCGACGAATTTGTGGTGTCGCCACACTTCGGTTCTCCCGTCGGCGCCGAGCTGCTGCGCGAGCAGTTCATCCGCGCGCTCGACGGCGATGTCGACGTGTTGGCCGCGCTTGGCCGGCGCGAAACCGACCCCCAGAGCGCCCCGATCGGAGATACGCCCACGGGGATTCCGGTGCACGGTTCGACCGCCCCGCCCCGCATCATCTGGTTCAACGGCACGCCGGGCCGGCTGATGATCGAAATCCGGGCAACCGACCGCACGGGCTTGCTCGCCTTGCTCACCGGGGCGCTGGAACGCGCCGGGGCCGACATCCTTTGGGCGAAGGTGACGACGCTGGGTTCGATGGTGGACGACGTGTTCTGCGTCAGCCTGCCGGATCATGCGGACGCGCGAGCTGTGGTGGAGCGACACCTGTTGGCGGTGTTAGACGTGCCGGGAGACGTCGCGCCGGTTTAGGTCGCGGGTTTGCAGCCACGCGTCGATGCGTGCGGCGACGTCGGCCCAGCCCGGTTCGAGCATCATGTTGTGCCCCATGTCGAAGAACTCCGGTTCGGTCCGGTAGGCCCGCGCCGTGGCGCGCACCGCGCGCACGCTGACGAAGCCGTCGTGCGCGGCGCCGAGGACCAGGATCGGGGTGTTCACCCGCCGGGTGTCGACCCGGCGGAACATCGGATCGGTCATCGCGGCGCGGATGCTCTCGGGCCCGACGCGTTCAAAACAGGATTCGACGATGGTCTGGGGCGTGTCGGCGCAGAAGAGGTATCCGCGTGCGCGCGCCGGGGTGCGCAGGAACTTGACCAACGTCGGGTCGTTCCACGACTGCACGGTCATCCACGGGCGGCGGCGCCAGACGCGCAGCGCTGCCCCGAGCACGCCATGTGGTGGCAGGGAGCCCACCAGCACCGCCGCCGGCGCGGCTCGGTCCTCCAGGTAGCGCTGGATCACGTAGCCACCCAGGGAATGGCCGATCAGCACCGGCGCACCGCCCAGCTCGTCGGCGACCGAACGGACGTCGTCGATGTAGTCGGCGATGGAAACCGACTGCAGCGGCTTGTTGCAGAGGCTGGCGCCGTGCCCGCGCAGGCTCATCGCCACCGCGCGGTAGCCGGCGTCGGCGAAGAAGTCCAGGAAGTGCTCCCAGCACCACGCGGCATGCCAACCGCCGTGAACGAAGAGCAGCGGCACCGGATGCGCATCACTGCCGGAGCCCTTTTCGATCACCTCGAGCACGGCGTCTATTGTCGCCCGCCCAATGTCGACTTGTTGTGCCAATCACCCGGCATGTGGCCCGACAACTCGACGCTCGGGCCCCCGCTAGGCTGGCGGGCGTGTTTGAATCGCTGTCCGACCGGCTGACCGGTGCCCTTCAGGGGCTGCGCGGCAAGGGCCGGCTGACTGACGCCGACATCGATGCCACCACCCGCGAGATACGGCTGGCACTGCTGGAAGCCGACGTCTCGTTGCCGGTGGTGCGCGCATTCGTCGGCCGGATCAAAGAGCGCGCCAAGGGCGCCGAGGTGTCCGGCGCCCTCAACCCGGCGCAGCAGGTCGTCAAGATCGTCAACGAGGAACTCATCGGCATCCTCGGCGGGCAGACCCGCCAACTGGCGTTCGCGAAAACTCCGCCGACCGTGGTGATGCTGGCCGGCCTGCAGGGCTCCGGTAAGACCACGCTGGCCGGCAAATTGGCGATGTGGCTGCGCGGTCAGGGGCACACACCGCTGCTGGTGGCCTGCGACCTGCAGCGGCCCGCGGCGGTGACCCAGTTGCAGGTCGTCGGCGAGCGAGCCGGGGTGTCCGTGTTCGCGCCTCATCCGGGAGCTTCGCCCGAAAGCGGCCCCGGCGACGCCGTCGCCGTTGCCTCGGCGGGGCTCGCCGAGGCCAGGGCCAAACACTTCGACGTCGTGATCGTCGACACCGCCGGGCGGTTGGGCATCGACGACGAGATGATGGCCCAGGCCGCTGCCATCCGCGACGCCATCAACCCCGATGAGGTGCTGTTCGTCCTGGACGCGATGATCGGCCAGGACGCCGTCGCCACGGCCGAGGCGTTCGGCGCCGGCGTCGGCTTCACCGGTGTGGTGCTGACCAAGCTGGACGGTGACGCCCGTGGCGGTGCCGCGCTGTCGGTCCGCGAAGTGACCGGTGTGCCAATACTTTTCGCGTCAGCCGGCGAGAAGCTCGAGGACTTCGACGTCTTCCACCCCGACCGGATGGCTAGCCGCATCCTGGGCATGGGTGACGTGCTGAGTCTGATCGAGCAGGCCGAGCAGGTCTTCGACGCGCAACAGGCCGAGGCCGCTGCCGCCAAGATCGGCTCCGGTGAGCTGACGCTGGAGGACTTCCTCGAGCAGATGCTGGCGATCCGCAAGATGGGCCCGATCGGCAATCTGCTGGGCATGCTGCCAGGGGCGGGCCAGATGAAGGATGCACTGGCGGCGGTCGACGACAAACAACTCGACCGGCTGCAGGCCATCATCCGCGGAATGACGCCGCAAGAGCGGGCCGACCCGAAGATCATCAACGCATCGAGGCGGCTACGCATCGCCAACGGCTCCGGGGTGACGGTCTCGGAGGTCAACCAGCTGGTTGACCGCTTCTTCGAGGCCCGCAAGATGATGTCGTCGATGGTGGGCAGCATGGGCATCCCGGGCCTGGGCCGAAAGTCGGCGACGCGCAAATCGGCAAAAGCCAAGGGCGGTAAGGGCAAAAAGGGTAAGAAGCGTGGTCCCACCCCACCGAAGGTGCGGGGACCGCTTGGCGCGGGAATGCCGGGAATGACTGGGCTACCCGGAGGATTCCCCGATCTGTCGAACATGCCGGAAGGTCTGGACGAGCTGCCGCCCGGGCTGGCCGACTTCGACCTGTCCAAGCTGAACTTCCCCGGCAAAAAGTAGCCGGACCGTGCGCCTGCACGTTCGAGGGCTGGGGTTGCCCGACGAGACCGCCGTCGAACTGTGGATCGTGGACGGGCGAATCAGCCTGGAACCCGTCACCGGCGCGGACACGGTTTTCGACGGCGGCTGGATTCTGCCCGGTCTGGTAGATGCGCATTGCCATGTCGGGCTGGGACCGCACGGCACGATGGAACTCGACGAAGCCGCTGCCCAAGCAGAGACCGAACGCGACGTCGGCGCGCTGCTGCTGCGCGACTGCGGCTCGCCGACCGACACCCGCGCCCTCGACGACCGCGCCGATCTGCCGCGCATCATCCGCGCCGGGCGGCACCTGGCCAAACCCAAGCGTTATTCGCAGGGCTTGGCCATTGACATCGAGGACGAGTCGCAGCTACCCGATCTCGTAGTCGAGCAGGCGCACCGCGGTGACGGCTGGGTGAAGCTGGTCGGCGATTGGATCGACCGCGACGTGGGCGATCTCGCGCCGCTGTGGTCCGACGACGTGCTCAAAACGGCGATCGAGGCGGCGCACAACCACGGCGCGCGGGTCACCGCCCATGTCTTCGGGGAGGACGCGTTACCCGGGCTGATCAACGCCGGGATCGATTGCATCGAACACGGCACCGGGCTCACCGACGACATCATCGACCTGATGCTCGAGCACGGAACCGCGCTGGTGCCCACGCTGATCAACATCGAGAACTTTCCGGGCATAGCCGATTCGGCAAAGCGCTACCCGGCCTACGGCGCCCACATGCGCGACCTGCACGCCAAGTGTTACCCGCGGATGGCCGCGGCCCGCGAGGCCGGGATCCCGATCTATGCCGGCACCGACGCCGGGACCATGGTCGTCCACGGGCGGATCGCCGACGAAGTCGAGGCGCTCAAGAACATCGGGATGAGCCCAACCGAGGCACTGGGCGCGGCCTGCTGGGAGGCCCGTCGCTGGCTGGGCCGCCCGGGGATGGACGACGGGGCGTCCGCCGACCTGTTGTGCTACAGCGCCGACCCACGCCAGGGGCCGGAGGTGCTGAACCGGCCCGACCTGGTGATCCTGCGCGGACAGGTGTTCTGATCGCGACACGCCGCGCCGCAGGAAAGATTGTAAGTACTCACTATCTATGATACCGTCGCTTCATCCAACGGCCTGGAGGAAGACAGTGACGTACGACGTGATCATTCGCGACGGTCTGTGGTTCGACGGCACCGGCATCGCGCCGCAGACCCGCACTTTGGGCATCCGCGACGGCATCGTCTCAGCGGTTTCCTCGGGCCCGCTGGACGAGACCGGCTGCCCCGAAGTGATCGACGCGGCGGGCAAATGGATCGTTCCCGGGTTCATCGACGTGCACACCCACTACGACGCCGAGGTCCTGCTGGATCCCGGATTGCGCGAATCGGTGCGCCACGGCGTCACCACGGTGATGCTGGGCAACTGCTCGCTCTCGACGGTCTACGCGGACTCCGATGATGCCGCTGATCTGTTCAGCCGGGTGGAGGCAGTGCCACGCAAGTTCGTCTTGGGCGCGCTGGAAAAGAACAAGACGTGGTCGACGGCCGCGGAATACATCGAGGCGATCGATGCCCTGCCGCTCGGCCCGAATGTCGGTTCACTGCTTGGTCATTCAGATCTGCGGACCGCGGTCCTCGGACTCGATCGCGCCACCGACGAGCGGGTGCGGCCCACCGAGGCCGAACTCGACCGGATGGCTTCCCTGCTCGAAGAGGCGCTGGACGCCGGGATGCTGGGCATGTCGGGGATGGACGCGGCCATCGACAAGCTCGACGGCGACCGGTTCCGGTCCCGCGCGCTGCCGTCGACGTTCGCGACTTGGCGCGAGCGCCGCAAGCTGATCAACGTGTTGCGCAAGCGCGGCCGAATCCTGCAAAGCGCACCCGATGTCGCGCGCGCCGTGACGACCGTGCTGTTCTTCTTGGCCAGCAGCCGGATGTTCGGACGGCGCAAGGGCGTTCGGATGAGCCTGCTGGTGTCTGCCGACACCAAGGCGGCGCCGTTCGGGGTTTATGTCTTCGGGCCGGGCACCCGATTGCTCAACGCTCTTCTGGGTTCCAGTGTGCGTTTCCAGCATTTGCCAGTGCCATTCGAGTTGTACTCCGATGGAATCGATCTGCCGGTCTTCGAAGAGTTCGGTGCCGGCACCGCGGCACTGCATCTGCGTGATCAGCTGGGGCGCAACAAATTACTGGCCGATGAAAAATACCGCCGGAACTTCCGCCGGGAGTTCGATCGTATCAAGCTGGGGCCAACGTTGTGGCACCGCGACTTTCACGACGCAGTGATCGTCGAATGCCCGGACAAGACGTTGGTCGGCAAGAGCTTCGGCGCGATCGCCGACGAGCGGGGAGTGCACCCGCTCGACGCGTTCCTCGATGTGCTTGTCGAAAACGGCGAGCGTAACGTCCGCTGGACGACCACCGTCGCCAACCACCGGCCCAAGCAGCTCGACAAGCTGGCCGCCGAGCCCACCATCCACATGGGCTTCTCCGACGCCGGCGCGCACCTGCGCAACATGGCCTTCTACAACTTCGCGCTGCGACTGCTCAAGCGCACGTTGGAGGCCCAACGCGACGAAAAACCGTTCCTCACACTGCAGCACGCGGTGCATCGCCTGACCGGCGAGGTGGCCGAGTGGTTCGGCCTGGACGCCGGCACGTTGCGGCAGGGCGACCGGGCGGACTTCGTGGTGATCGATCCGGCCGGCCTCGACGACTCCGTGGACGGCTACCACGAGGAGAAGGTGCCGTTCTACGGCGGCCTGAGCCGCATGGTCAACCGCAACGACGCGGCGGTGGTCGCGACCGGCGTGGGCGGCGCGGTCGTGTTCCGCAACGGCCGGTTCCGCGACGGCTATGGCCAAACCGTCAAGTCGGGCCGTTATCTGCGGGCCGGGACGCGTCGAGCGGCTAAGTTGAGCGCGCAGGTCTGACATGGCCAGGACTCAGCAGCAGCGCCGAGAAGAGACCGTCGCGCGGCTGCTCGACGCCAGCATCGCCACCATCATCGAGGTCGGATACGCCCGGGCCTCTGCGGCTGTGATCACCAAACGCGCCGGGGTATCCGTCGGCGCCTTGTTCCGCCACTTCGACACCATGGGCGATTTCATGGCGGCCACCGCCCAGGAGGTGGGGCGCCGTCAGCTGGCGGCGTTCACCAAACAAGTCGCTGAAATACCTTCCGACGCACCGGCTTTGGAGGCAGCGCTGAGGATCCTGCACGAGCTCACCGGCAACGCCACCAACGCGGTGCTCTATGAACTGTTGATCGCTGCGCGCACCGACGAAAAGCTCAACGCCACACTGCAAAACGTTCTCGAGCAGTACAACGAGAAGATCTACGACGCTGCGCGCGCGTTGCCGGGCGCAGAGAACTTCCCCGAGGAGACTATTCCGGTTCTGGTCGCGTTGGTGACCAGAACCTTCGACGGGGCGGCGATTTTTAGGCCGGTAATGCCGCAACTCGACATCGAGAACCGCCGAATCGAGGTCCTGATGTCGCTGCTGAGCAGAATGAGCCTCGCTAATACGCCTTAATGACCGTCGTCACGCGTCGGCGAGTTTGCTCAGCGCGTCGTCGAGCCTGCGACAAAGCGACATCGTGTCGTTGATGCCGAGCAACGTCAGCGGGCGGTGTGTGGTCGGCCCGTCTGCTACCACGCAGAACCGGGTGGAGTCGCCGATGTTGTCGTTGGTCTTGATCAGGACGCTGATACCCGCCGAGCCGAGGAAGTCGACCTTCGAAAGGTCGACGATCAGGCCGTCGGGGTTTTTCGCAAGCGCGGAATCGATGGCATCGGCCAGCCACGGCGCGCTGAGCATGTCCACGCTGCCGCTGACGGACACGACGACAAGCCGATCGACCCAGCTCTCGTCGGCCCGGAAGTCGTCCTTGTCAGGCTGAGGAGACGAACCCGGTGCAGCGCCTTGGTTTTCGGCCATCATCAATCCTCGTTCCGTACGGGCACCTGCACGACCTGCTGGGCGAGGCAGGCATGGTTGGCAATGGCTGTCGGCTCAACCTGAAAGCGTCGACTCGTGTCGACACAATGCCGCAGAAGCTCATGTTGGACTACTGCGTAATAGGATGCCATGGCATTAGCCGAGATTAGCCCACAACCCGGCCAGACGCCCTGGCCGCCCTACAAGCTGCCGATGGCCGCCTGCCTGTTGAGAGCAAAACCCCAGTCGAGCAGGCTGGCGGCCTGATCCCAGTAGGTCGGCCCGCCCTCGTGCACCAGCCCGTACATCATGGCGACCACCAATCGACGGCCGTTGCGCGCGGCGGCGCCGACGAACGTCTTGCGGGCGGCGTTGGTGAACCCCGTCTTGCCGCCGATCGCCCCGGGATAGCGCTGGAGCAGCTCATCCTGGTTGGCGATCGGGTGATCGCCGTTGTCGCCGGGGAACATCGCCGACGGCTCGGCGGTGATCTGGGCGAACACCGGATTGGCCATCGCTGCCCGGAATATGACGGCCAAGTCGTGTGCCGTCGACCAACCGGAGCCGCCTGGGCCGTCCAGCCCCGAGGGGGTGGACGCGTGGGTGTTGACCGCCCCGAGCGCCGCGGCCTTTGCGTCCATCTTGGACACGGTGGTGTCCGGCCCGCCCAGCATGTGGGCCAGCGTGTTGGCGGCGTCGTTGCCCGATGCCAGCAGCAGGCCGTCCAGCAGTTGGCGCGCCGTGTAGGTGCGCCCGGCTTTGACGCCGACACAGTTGCATTCGACCTGGGTATCCGCCTGATCGGCGACCACGGTGGAGTTCAGGTTCACCTCGTCGAGGACGACCAGCGCCAGCAGCACCTTGATGGTGCTGGCCGGCGGGTGGCGCACGTTCTCGTCGCGCGCGGCCAGCACCTGACCGGAATCGAGATCGGCGAGCAGCCAGGTCTGTGCCGGCCCGTCGGGGATGGGCACCGAGCCGACCGGCTGAACGCCCGGCTCGGCGGCTGCAGTCACCGTTGCTGCGCAGATCAACGCGAGAAAAGCCGCGACCGCGGCAAGAAGCCTCCGCATGGGCGGTGAGCTTAGCCCGCGATGCCGGGTAGCGGGTCGACGGTGTTGAATCGACGCATGTTGAGCCAGGCCGAAATCTCCGACCGGTTGGAGATCCAGCAACTGCTCGCGGACTACTCCGCCGCGATCGACTCACGCCGATTCGATGACCTGGATGCGGTATTCACGCCGGACGCCCACATCGACTACAGCGCATTCGACGGAATCGTCGGACATTACCCGGAGGTCAAGGCATGGCTGGCCGAGATGCTGCCGATTTTTGCCAACTACGCCCACATGCTGGGGCTGCCGACCATTCGGATCGACGGCGACTTCGCGACCGCTCGGACGTTCTGCTTCAACCCCATGGTGTTCGGGGGCGAAGCCCCGTCCACGACGCTGCTGGGACTGTGGTACGACGACGAGTTCGTCCGCACCCCGGACGGCTGGCGGATGAGCCGCCGCGTCGAGACCAAGTGCTTCGACCGGCGGCCCTGACCGGCGCCGGGGGAATTCGCGGATTTTTGCCGGGCATCGGCGTTCTGGCACAATGGGCGGCTGCACACGCGAGGCAAAACCGGATCCTGGCATCCCGCCCGGGTCGCTGAATTGCAGCGTGACACCGTAGGAGAAGTCGCTTAGCCATGGCTGTGAAGATCAAGCTCACTCGGCTTGGAAAAATCCGAAATCCGCAGTACCGGATAGCTGTCGCCGACGCACGGACCCGCCGCGACGGCCGGGCCATCGAGATCATCGGCCGGTATCACCCCAAGGAGGAGCCGAGCCTCATCGAGATCGACTCCGAGCGGGCCCAGTACTGGCTTTCCGTCGGGGCACAGCCCACGGAACCCGTCCTCAAGCTGCTCAAGATCACCGGTGACTGGCAGAAGTTCAAAGGGCTGCCCGGGGCCGAAGGCCGGTTGAAGGTCGCCGAGCCCAAGCCAAGCAAACTGGAGCTGTTCAACGCCGCGCTGGCCGCCGCCGAAGGTGCTCCCGCCACCGAGGCCGCGACGCCGAAGAAGAAGAAAGCTCCGGCCAAGAAGGCCGCCGAGAAGGCCGACAAAGCTGAGAAGGCCGACAAAGCCGATAAGGCCGAGGCCGAGAAGCCGGAAGCCGAGCGAGCTGACGGCGGTGAGCAGACCGAGCCGGCTGAGAGCTGATCGCAGTCATGAGTTCTGTCGTGGTCGACGCCGTCGAGCATCTGGTCCGCGGAATCGTCGACAACCCCGACGATGTTCGCGTCGATATGGTGACGAGCAGGCGCGGAAGAACGGTCGAGGTGCACGTGCACCCCGACGATCTCGGCAAGGTGATCGGTCGCGGGGGACGCACCGCGACCGCGTTGCGCACATTGGTCGCCGGAATCGGCGGCCGAGGTATCCGCGTCGACGTGGTAGACACCGACCAGTAGCGAAGCCCGCTGATGGACCTGGTCGTCGGGCGTGTGGTGAAAGCTCACGGCGTCACGGGCGAGGTCGTGGTGGAGGTTCGCACCGACGACCCGGAGATCCGGTTCGCACCGGGTGCGGTGTTGCGGGCCAAGGGATCCGATGATCGGCAGCGGGACTACATCGTCGAGGCGGCCCGAGCCCACGGCGGGCGGCTACTGGTGCGGTTGGCCGGAGTCGCCGATCGTGACGCCGCCGACGCCTTGCGGGGCAGCCTGTTCGTCATCGACTCCGAGGAGCTGCCGGCCATCGACGAGCCGGACACGTACTACGACCACCAGCTGGAAGGCCTCAGGGTGCACACGACCGACGGCCGGGAGCTCGGCACCGTTGCCGAGGTTCTGCACACCGCCGCAGGTGAACTGCTGGCGGTCAACCGCGGGCAGGCCGGCGAGCTGCTGGTACCGTTCGTGAGCGCGATCGTCACGTCGGTCTCGTTGGACGCCGGCACCGTCGAGATCGACCCGCCCGAGGGCCTGCTGGAACTGGGTACGTGAGGGCCTCGGTATGAAAATCGATGTGGTGACGATCTTCCCGTCATACCTGGATCCGCTGCGACAATCGTTGCCGGGCAAGGCGATACAGTCCGGCGTGGTCGATCTGAAGGTGCACGATCTGCGGAACTGGGCACACGATGTGCACCGCTCGGTGGACGATGCGCCATACGGCGGCGGGCCCGGCATGGTGATGACAGCGCCGGTCTGGGGCGAGGCGCTCGACGAGATCTGTTCGGAGGCTGCGCTTCTCATTGTTCCTACCCCCGCGGGCACGTTGTTCACGCAGGCGACTGCGCAGCGCTGGAGCAGCGAGGAGCACCTGGTGTTCGCCTGCGGCCGCTATGAAGGTATCGATCAGCGGGTCATCGACGATGCCGCTCGCCGGATACGAGTGGAGGAAGTGTCGATCGGCGACTATGTGCTGCCCGGAGGTGAATCGGCTGCGCTGGTGATGATCGAGGCGGTAGTCCGGCTACTGCCCGAGGTCATCGGTAATCCGCAGTCGCACCAAGATGATTCACATTCCCCGGAAAGAGGACACCTGCTGGAGGGCCCGAGCTATACCCGGCCACCGAGCTGGCGTGGACTAGACGTCCCCGAGGTTCTGCTGTCCGGCGACCACGCGCGGATCGAGGCCTGGCGACGGGAGGCCTCCGAGCAGCGCACCCGTGAACGCCGGCCCGACCTGCTGCCTCGAGATCGGCGCTAGAGCGGGCTCAAACCTTGCCGCCGGGAAACATCGTCTTGACCGCCCGAGTGATCGTTTCCCGTGCGGTGGCGTCATCGGAGGTTTGCAGCGACTCGATGACCATGACATAGCGTCCGTCCTGCCCGATGACCCCGGTCGACAGGTGCATCCAGGCGCTGCCGACACAGCACATCCACCCCTGCTTGACGGCAACCCGCTCGGCATACAGCCCGTCCGGGATGCCGAACCGCTGCGGGTAGCCGTCGACCCCCGTTTCGGTTGATTCAGCGAGGTCGTCGAGGATGACCTCGGCCCGCTCCGCAGGCAGGCCGCCGGCCCCGCTGAGCAGCATGTCGTAGTAATGCACGAGGTCGGAGGCCGAGCTCATGGTGTTCCACCAGCGCCCATCGCTGGGCGGCGTCGTCGAGGCCAGTCCATAGCGGCCCGCGACGCCCGTGATGATCGACTCGCCGCCGAGTTCATTCCAGAATGTGTCCGCGGCGTCGTCGTCGGAAGACCGCAGCATGGCATCGAGCGCCCGCCGCTCCTCCGACGACAGTTGCCGATTCCCGTCCGAGCCCTGCGATAGCGCGTCGTCGGCGATGAAAAGCTTGGCGACCGATGCGATCGCGACCAGCTGATCGTTGCCGTTGGAAAGCATCCGCTTCTTGACACGGTCGAGCACCGCAATCGAGAGGGCCGCGCCGTTGGCGGCGGCGTCGTCGGTGGCCTGCTTGATGCGCGCCGGCAATCCATCGACCGCGGCTCCGGGGATTCCCAGTGGCGGCTGGCGCAGCACGATTGCCTGTACCGGCGCGGCAGCGGATGCGCCGAACACTTTGGCTTCGCAGCCGCCTAAGAACACCGTCAACGCCGCCGCCGTGGCGATGCACACCTTCGGCGACAGCTCGCGCATTCCCCTCCTAGGCCTGCGTCATATCTACCATTTGCCCACGTGTGGGCCCGGTAGCGGCGACGGCGATTTCCCGTGATTTCACTGCCCCGACCTGATCTGGCACAATTGACCAGTTGTCTCCAGCGGCTGATGGCCGGCCGTGCTGCTCCCACCTGCTGCGAGATGGCCCAGATGCCCGAATCCACCGGCTAGGTTCACCGCCCAAAGCCGCGACCGCAAGGAAGTGTCCCGAAATGAACACGCTGGACTTCGTCGACAAGGCGTCGCTGCGCGACGACCTCCCGGCCTTCAGCCCCGGGGACACGGTCAACGTGCACGTCAAGGTCATCGAGGGCGCCAAAGAGCGCATCCAGGTGTTCAAGGGCGTGGTGATCCGCCGGCAAGGCGGAGGCGTCCGCGAGACCTTCACGGTGCGCAAGGAGAGCTACGGCGTCGGCGTGGAACGGACGTTCCCCGTGCATTCGCCGAACATCGACCACATCGAGGTCGTGACCCGCGGCGATGTCCGCCGGGCCAAGCTGTACTACCTGCGCGAGCTTCGCGGCAAGAAGGCCAAGATCAAAGAGAAGCGCTGAGCGTGGTGCGGCAGACCGTGCTGACTACGCTGAAGCCGTGACCGAAACCACCGACTCGTCACCCGAGGGCCAACCGGATTCCGCCCCGCCGGAGGCAGACATCGTCGCCCCGGAACCAGGGACCGCCACCCCGAAACCGGACACCGAGGGCGAGCCCACCGGAAACAAACGGGCGGCGTTCCGGGAAACGGCGATCCTGGCATTGATCGCGCTGGTGCTCTACTACGTCATGTTGACGTTCGTGGCGCGGCCCTACTTGATCCCGTCGGAGTCGATGGAACCCACCCTGCACGGCTGTGCGGGCTGTGTCGGCGACCGCATCATGGTGGACAAGGTCAGCTACCGTTTCGGCCCGCCGCGTCCCGGTGACGTGATCGTGTTCAAGGGACCGCCATCGTGGAACGTCGGCTACAAGTCGATCCGCTCGCACGACACGGCGGTGCGCTGGCTGCAGAATGCGCTCTCGTTTGTCGGCTTCGTACCTCCCGACGAGAACGACCTGGTCAAGCGCGTCGTCGCTGTGGGTGGGCAGAAAGTGCAGTGTCGCAATAACACCGGGTTGACCGTTGACGAGGTCAAGGTGAAGGAGCCGTATCTGAACCCCGCGACGATGAACGCCGATCCCGCGGCGTACCCGTGCTTGGGCAACGAATTCGGCCCGGTCACCGTCCCGCAGGGGCGGTTATGGGTGATGGGGGACAACCGCACCCATTCGGCGGACTCCCGCGCCCACTGCACCAGTGTCCCGGCCGATGCGATGAAGGGCCTGCTGTGCACCGGTGATCCCATGGCGGGCACCGTCCCGGTGCGCAACGTCATCGGCAAGGCCAGGTTCATCGTCTGGCCGCCGTCGCGATGGAGTGGTGTGCATTCGGTGAATCCGCAGCAGAATCGGTAGTCATGGCCACCACTTGGCCGCCACGGACGGTGATCCGCAAATCTTCAGGCTTGCGGACCCTCGAGTCCGCGCTGTACCGCAGCGGTCTCGGGCCGGTCGCCGGAGTGGACGAGGTCGGCCGCGGGGCCTGCGCCGGCCCGCTGGTGGTCGCGGCGTGTGTGCTGGGGCCTGGCCGGCTGGAAAGCCTGGCGCTGCTTGACGATTCGAAAAAACTCACCGAGAAGGCCCGGGAAAAGCTGTACCCCCTGATCCGTCGTTATGCCCTGGCCTACCACGTGGTGTTCATTCCGCCGACCGAGGTGGACCGACGTGGCGTGCACGTGGCGAATATCGAAGGGATGCGTCGCGCGGTGGCCGGACTGCCGGTGCGCCCGGGCTACGTGCTGTCCGACGGCTTTCGGGTGCCCGGATTGCCGATGCCGTCGCTACCCGTCGTCGGCGGTGATGCGGCGGCCGCTTGTATCGCCGCCGCCAGTGTGCTGGCCAAGGTCAGCCGGGACCGGTTGATGGTGGCGATGGATGCCGAGCATCCCGGCTACGGTTTTGCCGAGCACAAGGGCTACTGCACCCAGGGCCATTCGGCGGCGCTGGCCGAGCGCGGCCCCTGCTCCGAGCACCGGTATTCGTTCATCAACGTCCGGCGGGTGGCAACCGGATCGGGTAGTCGGGTGGTGGCCGAGTTCAAGCCGGATCGGCCCGGCGGGAACGGGTGGGGAAAAATGGATGCCGGGCAGACGAGCGAGGAGAAGGACGGCTGAGCAGGTGAGTGGCAGATGAGTGCTGAGGATCTCGAAAAGTACGAAACCGAGATGGAGCTCTCGCTGTACCGCGAATACAAGGACATCGTGGGCCAGTTCAGCTACGTCGTGGAAACCGAGCGGCGGTTCTACCTGGCAAACAGCGTGGAGATGGTGCCCCGCAACGCCGAGGGCGAGGTGTACTTCGAGCTGCGGCTGTCCGACGCCTGGGTGTGGGACATGTACCGGCCGGCCCGGTTCGTCAAGCAGGTCCGGGTGGTCACGTTCAAGGACGTCAACATCGAAGAGGTCGAGAAGCCCGAGCTGCGCCTGCCCGAATAGCGAGCTGCTAACGGCCCCCGCGTGACAGGTCGTTGAACATGGGCGTGCCGCGATGTTCGACAACCGTCCGCGCGACGTCGGCGAGTTTGATGTTCAGATCCTGGGAATACCGCCGCAGCACGTCGAACGCCTCCCGCTCGGAGACGCCGTGCAGCAGCATCAACATCCCGACCGCCTTGCCGATCTCGCGGTTACTGAGCAATCCGCGCCGCAGCGTCGCGACGTCCTCGCCCTGGGCCACCGCGTTGATGGCCACGCTGGCGAACGACGCCAGCACGATGGCCTGACCCGCTGACTCGGTGTTGAAGACGTTGGGCCTATCGCTGAACAGATTCAGCGCACCGGACTTGCGGCGATCAACCAGGATGCGAAACCCCATCGCCCCGCGGACCGGCGTCTCCTCGATCAGCCGGGCGGCCAGCTTGGGCCACTGGCACGGCGTGGTCAGATCCGTTTCGATCTGCGGCGTTTCCTCCTCGATCGCGTCGACGCACGGGCCGTCGCCGACCGAACGCTCGAGGTCGTCGATTCGCTGCGCGATGCGGTCGCTGGCGCCAACCGTGACGTAGCGACCGTTACGCCGCACCAGCAGGCTCGCGTGGTCACAGCCGGAAACGGTCAGCGTGGCGGCGACGCAGATGGCCGCGTACACCTCGCTGGACTCGGTGCCCTGGTAAATGATTTCGGCAAGCGCGGCAAAGACCGTCGAAGGGTCCGCCGCCGCAGGTGCTCCATCAGGGCGTTTGTCGACCTCGTTTGCCACGTTATCTCTTTTCGGATGCTGCCCCGCCGACGATCTGGTCCCGCTGGCCGAAGGCGGGAGCGACGGGTACGCAAGACTCAGTTATACCTGCTTCGGCGTGGGTGGGTCTCAGCATATGCCTGTGGATGGCCACCCGACTGGGGATAACCACTGGCTGACCCTGCGGTGCCGGCCCGTGTAGCGGGCGCCATGTCGGCGCGCTCGCGCAGGGTAGCCGCATGACGACGTTGACGCGGGCCGAACTCGGAGCCCTTGGCGAGCAGCTGGCGGTAGGACATCTCGTCGGCCTGGGCTTACAGATCCTCGACCGTAACTGGCGCTGCCGGTACGGCGAGCTCGACATAGTCGCCGCCGACCCGGGCGCCCGGGCCGTGGTTTTCGTGGAAGTGAAGACCCGCACCGGTGACGGCTTCGGCGGCCTGGCGCAGGCGGTGACCCCGCAGAAGGCGCGCAGGCTGCGTCGGCTGGCCACGTTGTGGCTGGCCGGCCAGGACCGTGGTTGGACGACGACCCGCATCGATGTGATCGGCGTGCGGATCGGCCGGCGTCGCATCCCGGAAATCACCCATTTGCAAGGAATCGGCTGATGGCCCTCGGACGGGCGTTCTCGGTCGCGGTGCGCGGGTTGGACGGCGAGATCGTCGAGATCGAAGCCGACATCACGTCCGGCCTGCCGGGTGTGCACCTGGTTGGCCTGCCCGATGCCGCATTACAGGAGTCCCGGGATCGGGTGCGGGCGGCGATCACAAACTGTGGCAACCGCTGGCCGATGGCCCGGCTCACGTTGGCGCTCTCACCGGCCACGCTGCCGAAAATGGGCTCGGTATACGACGTGGCGCTAGCCGCGGCCGTGCTGTCGGCGCAGCGAAAGTCGCCCTGGCGGCGGCTGGAAACAGCGGTGCTGCTGGGGGAGTTGGCGCTGGACGGTCGGGTCCGCCCGGTGCGCGGCGTGCTGCCCGCGGTGCTGGCGGCCAAAAGCGACGGCTGGCAGACCGTCGTGGTCCCGACGGAGAATCTGGCCGAAGCCAGCCTGGTCGACGGCATCGAGGTCTGCGGACTGCAGACGCTGGGCCAGTTGCAGGCGTGGCTCAGCGGGTCAGCGCGGCTGGCCGAACGGATCGACGGGGCCGTCCCCGCGCCGGAGCCGACGGCGGATCTGGCCGACGTGGTCGGGCAGGCTCAGGCCCGCTTCGCCGTCGAGGTGGCCGCCGCCGGCGCGCATCACCTCATGTTGACCGGCCCGCCCGGCGTCGGCAAAACGATGCTGGCCCAACGGCTTCCGGGTCTGCTGCCGCCGCTGTCCGACAGTGAGTCGCTGGAAGTCACCGCTATTCACTCGGTGGCCGGGCTGCTGTCGGACGCCACGCCGTTGATCACCAGGCCGCCGTTCGTGGCGCCGCATCACAGCTCCAGCGTCGCCGCACTCGTCGGCGGCGGGTCGGGGCTGGCTCGCCCGGGTGCCGTCAGCCGGGCGCACCGCGGGGTGCTCTTCCTCGACGAGTGCGCCGAGATCGGCGTCAGCGCATTGGAGGCGTTGCGAACACCGTTGGAAGACGGGGAGATTCGTCTGGCCCGCCGCGACGGCGTGGCCTGCTACCCGGCCCGGTTCCAACTTGTGTTGGCCGCCAACCCTTGTCCGTGCGCACCGGCGGATCCGCGCGATTGCATCTGCGCGGCGGCGGCCAAGCGCCGATACCTCGGCCGGCTGTCTGGTCCGCTGCTGGACCGCGTCGACCTCCGCGTCGAAATGCATTCTGTTCGCAAGGACGCCTTCTCGGCCACCGAGGCCGAGTCGACGGCACAGGTGCGGGCCAGGGTGGCCGCCGCCCGCGCGGCGGCGGCGGAACGGTGGCGAGCACACGGCTTCCGGACCAACGCCGAGGTCAACGGGCCGCTGCTGCGGCGCAAGTTTCGGCTCGGCGCCGCGGCGATGGAGCCGCTGCGCGCGGAGCTGGACCGTGGACTGCTGTCCATCCGCGGCGTCGACAGAACTTTGCGAGTTGCCTGGACTTTGGCCGATCTGGCCGGTCGAACATCACCGGGGCTCGACGAGGTGGCCGCCGCGCTCAGCTTCCGCCAAGCCGGGGCGGCGCGATGAGCGATCCGACGCTGCGGGCATGGGCCTATCTGTCCCGGGTGGTCGAACCGCCGTGCGCCGAACTGGCCGCGCTGGTAGAACGCATCGGGCCGGTGGACGCCGCGGAACGCGTCCGCCGCGGCGAGGTCGACGACACGTTGGCCCGCCACACTGAAGCCAGACGCGAAATCGACCGTGCCGCCGAGGATCTCGAGTTGCTTTCCCGGCGTGGTGGGCGATTGGTCACGGCCGAGGACGACGAGTGGCCGGTGCTGGCGTTCACGGCATTCGGCAGTGCGGCAACGGCGGGCAAACCGCAGTGCAGGCCGCCGATGGTGCTGTGGGCCGTGGGTCCCGAACGGCTCGACGACGTCGCGCACCGGGCGGCGGCACTCGTCGGAACCCGTGCGTCGACGACATACGGCGAGCATGTCGCCGGGGACCTGGCGACCGGGCTGGCCGAGCGCGATGTGACGGTGGTGTCCGGCGCGGCCTACGGGGTCGACGGTGCCGCGCATCGGGCGGCACTGGCCGCTGACGGCATCACCGTCGGAGTACTTGCCGGCGGTATCGACATTCCCTATCCGGCAGGGCATTCCGCGCTGCTGCATCGCATCGGCAGCCACGGGCTGCTGGTCACCGAATACCCGCCGGGCGTGCGCCCGGCACGGCACCGGTTCTTGACCCGCAACCGGCTGGTGGCGGCGCTCGCCGGCGCGGCGGTGGTGGTGGAGGCCGGCTGGCGCAGCGGCGCGGCCAACACCGCCGCGTGGGCGCGCGCCCTGGGCAGGGTGGTCGGTGCGGTGCCGGGCCCGGTGACGTCGTCGGCGTCGGCGGGGTGCCATGTTCTGTTGCGCGACGGCGCCGAGGTGATCACCCGAGCCGCGGACATCGTCGAGATCGTCGGCCGCATTGGTGAGCTCGCGGCCGAGCAGCCACGATCCGCGACCGCGCTCGACGGCCTCAGCGATGCCGAGCGGCTGGTATACGAGGCGTTGCCGGGCCGCGGAGCCGCCACGGTCGACGAGATCGCCGTCGCTGCCGGGCTGGCGCCGGCGCGGGTGCTGGGCCCGTTGGCGATGCTGGAAGTGGCCGGGCTGGCCGAGCGGCACGATGGCCGGTGGCGCATCGTCCGGCAGCGAAAGACGTCTAAAGCGCGGCTCGTATAGTCGACGGCGTGGCCGGTCGACCAGTGCATACTTTCCAGGTTGTCCGCTCCGAGGAACTCTCCCGCAACATGGTCCGGGTGGTGCTCGGCGGCAGCGGCTTCGACACCTTCACGCCAAGCGAGTTCACCGACTCCTACGTCAAGCTGGTCCTCGTTGCCGATGACGTCGACGTGGCGAGCCTGCCGCAACCACTGACGCTGGACAGCTTCGCCGATCTGCCCGCCGAACGTCAGCCGGTGATCCGCACGATGACTGTGCGACGTGCTGACCCGGACGCGCGTGAGATCGCGATCGACATCGTGGTACACGGCGAGCACGGCGCGGCCGGACTGTGGGCCGTCGACGCGAAGCCCGGCCAGCCCGCGTATTTGATGGGGCCGAGCGGTGCCTACGCGCCCGACCCGGCGGCCGACTGGCATCTGTTCGCCGGCGACGAGACCGCGCTGCCTGCGATCAGCGTGGCCCTGGAAGCGTTGCCCGCCAACGCAATCGGTAAGGCATTCATCGAAATCGCCGACCCCGAGGACGAGATCCCGGTAACGGCGCCGGAGGGCGTGCAGGTCAATTGGATCTACCGCGGCGGCCGCGCCGATCTCGTCCCCGAGGATCGAGCCGGCGACCACGCGCCGCTGATCGAAGCGGTCACCACCACGCTCTGGCTGCCCGGGCAGGTGCATGCCTTCATCCACGGTGAAGCGCAGGCGGTCATGCACAACCTTCGGCCCTACATCCGCAAGGACCGCGAAGTCGAAGCGAAGTGGGCGTCGATCTCCGGTTACTGGCGGCGCGGTCGCACCGAGGAGTCGTTTCGCGAATGGAAGAAGGAGCTGGCGCGTAAAGAGGAAGCTGAGGCGGCCGGCTGATCGCGAGCTGTCATTCTCAATGCATGGCATTCGGGGATTACCAGTTCGAGATCTACCTGCAGGGCCTGTCCGGCGTCGCGCCCTCGTTACCGATGGCCTACGCGGAGTTGGAGGCCAAGGCCGCCGCGGCGATGCCGCCATCGGTGTGGTCATATGTGGCGGGCGGCGCCGGTGACGAGCGCACCCAGCGGGCCAACTGCGCGGCCTTCGAAGGATGGGGGCTGATCCCGCGCATGTTCGTCGGGGCCGCCGAGCGTGACCTATCCGTGGAAGTGTTCGGGCTGAGGCTGCCCTCGCCGCTGTTCATGGCGCCGATCGGTGTCATCGGCATCTGCGCGCAGGACGGCCACGGCGACGTGGCCACCGCCCGCGCCGCCGCGCGCACCGGAGTCCCGATGGTGGTGTCGACGTTGACAACCGACCCGCTGGAAGACGTCGCCGCCGAATTCGGCGATACCCCCGGGTTCTTTCAGCTGTACACCCCGAAAGACCGGGACTTGGCCGCCAGCCTGGTCCACCGCGCGGAGGCGGCCGGCTACCGGGGCATCATCGTCACCCTCGACACCTGGGTGCCCGGCTGGCGTCCGCGCGACCTGAGCACCGCCAACTTCCCGCAGCTGCGCGGGCATTGTCTGAGCAACTACACCAGCGACCCGGTGTTCCGGGCCGGCCTGGCGCAACCACCCGAAGAGAACCCGCAGGCCGTCGTGCTGCGCTGGGCCCAAATCTTCGGTAGCCCGCTGACGTGGAACGACCTGCCATGGCTGCGTTCACTGACCACGCTGCCGCTGATCGTGAAGGGCATCTGCTCGGCTGATGACGCGCGTCGGGCCAGGGACGGCGGTGTCGACGGCATCTACTGCTCCAACCACGGCGGCCGGCAGGCCAACGGCGGCCTGCCCGCGCTGGACTGCCTGCCTGAGGTGATCGAAGCCGCCGACGGGCTGCCGGTGCTGTTCGACTCGGGCGTCCGCAGCGGCGCCGACATCATCAAGGCGCTCGCACTGGGCGCGACCGCGATCGGCATCGGCCGCCCCTACGCCTACGGTCTGGCCCTGGGCGGCGTCGACGGCGTCGTGCACGTGCTGCGCGCGCTGCTGGCCGAAGCCGACCTGATCATGGCCGTCGACGGCTATCCATCACTGGCCGATCTCACTCCCGACACATTGCGGCGCGTCGGCTGAGCCAGGCCGCCGGCGTCTGCGACCGTGGGGCCGTGCAGGCGATCCTCGACGAGTTCGACGACTACTTGGCGCTGCAACGCGGTCGTTCGGCGCATACCCGGCGCGCATACCTGGGCGATCTGCGGTCGTTGTTCGCTTTCCTCGCCGACCGGGGGGTGGACGGTCTGGACGGCCTGAGCCTGCCGCTGCTGCGGTCGTGGCTCGGCGCACAGGCCGCAGCGGGCTCGGCACGCACCACGCTGGCGCGTCGCACCTCGGCGGTCAAGACCTTCACCGCCTGGGCGGCCCGGCGAGGGCTGCTTGACCGCGACCCGGCCGCGCTGTTGCAGCTGCCCAAGGCGCACCGCACCCTGCCGGCCGTGCTGCGCCAGGATCAGGCGCGGGACGCGATGGATGCTGCGAAATCCGGTGCGCAGCAAGGTGATCCGTTGGCCCTGCGAGACCGGTTGGTCGTTGAACTGCTCTACGCCACCGGCATTCGGGTCAGCGAGTTGTGCGGGCTGGACATCGACGACGTCGACACCCGACACCGGGTGCTGCGGGTGCTCGGGAAGGGCGACAAGCAGCGCACCGCGCCGTTCGGGGAGCCGGCCGCCGATGCGTTGGCCGCATGGCTGGCTGACGGACGTCCCTCCCTCGCGACCGCGGAGTCCGGTCCGGCGCTGCTACTGGGCGCCCGAGGCCGCCGCCTCGACGTGCGGCAGGCCCGCACCGTCGTGCATCAGACCGTGGCCGCGGTCGACGGCGCACCCGACCTGGGACCGCACGGATTGCGCCACAGCGCCGCCACCCACCTGCTCGAGGGCGGGGCCGACCTGCGCGTTGTCCAGGAATTGCTGGGCCACTCCAGCCTCGCCACCACCCAGCTCTACACCCACGTCACCATCGCCCGGTTGCGGAAGGTGCACGACCAGGCCCACCCGCGGGCCTGACCGCTCTAGCCGCGCAGCGGCTTGAGCCGGATGGGGGTCGAGGCCAGCAACCCGAGTGGGTCCACATAGTCCGCGCGCGACGCCGGACCCCACATCGCACCCCAATGCAGGCACGCCGCGGCTCCGCATCCCGGGTGGCCGGCCACCAACTCGCCGATCACCGAACCGGCGCCAACACGCTGACCGACCCGCACCGCGGCTCGTACCGGCTCGTAGCTGGTGTGCAACCCACCCGGGTGGGCCAGTGACACCACCGGTCGTCCGGCCAATGATCCGGCGAATATCACGGTCGCGGTGCCCGCCGCGTACACCGGCTGGCCCGGCACACCGGCCAGGTCCACGCCGCGGTGGCCGCGGTTCCAATCCGGTGACGGGGCGTCGAACGCACGCACCACCGCTGGGGGTGGTCGCAGCGGCCAGTCCAGCCGCACGTCGTCTGCCACCACCGGCGCAGCGCACAGCAATGCCGATACAAATAGGATCGCCAGAGATCGCATCGGACCCAGTTCACTGTGCTGCCGAGGCACCCACCAGCCAGGCTGTGGACAAAGCACCGTCTACCTGCGTGTAAACTCGTCCGCGCAGTTCGCATCAGCGGGCTGACTTCGCGTGTCTGCCGCCGAACGGGTGCCGCGCGGTCCCGTCCACAAACGGGTCCGGCATCCCGCAGACACCAGGGCCCGGCTTCACCCGTCGCCGGGCAACAACCGACACATGAAGGCAAGGCATATCCATGGCCGTAGTGACCATGAAGCAGCTGCTTGACAGCGGCACCCACTTCGGGCATCAGACCCGTCGCTGGAATCCCAAGATGAAGCGGTTCATCTTCACCGACCGCAACGGCATCTACATCATCGACCTGCAGCAGACGCTGACGTTCATCGACAAGGCGTACGAGTTCGTCAAGGAGACCGTCGCCCACGGTGGCACGGTTTTGTTCGTCGGCACCAAGAAGCAGGCGCAGGAGTCCATCGCCGCCGAGGCCACCCGCGTCGGCATGCCGTATGTCAACCAACGCTGGCTGGGCGGCATGCTGACCAACTTCTCCACCGTGCACAAGCGGCTGCAGCGCCTCAAGGAGCTCGAGGCGATGGAGCAGACCGGTGGCTTCGAGGGCCGCACCAAAAAGGAGATCCTGGGCCTGACCCGGGAGAAGAACAAGCTGGAGCGCAGCCTGGGCGGCATCCGGGACATGAACAAGGTGCCCTCGGCGGTCTGGGTCGTGGACACCAACAAGGAGCACATCGCCGTCGGCGAGGCCCGCAAACTGGGCATCCCGGTGATCGCGATCCTGGACACCAACTGCGACCCCGACCTGGTCGACTACCCGATCCCGGGCAACGACGACGCGATCCGCTCGGCGGCCCTGCTGACCAAGGTGATCGCCTCGGCGGTGGCCGAGGGTCTGCAGGCCCGCGCGGGCCTGGGCCGCGGCGACGGCAAGCCCGAGGCCGAGGCGGCCGAGCCGCTGGCCGAGTGGGAGCAGGAACTGCTGGCTTCGGCCACCCCCGCCGCCGGCACCGAGACCACCACCGACACGACGACGACTGATGCTTCCTAGGGAGGGCTGAGGATTGGCGAACTACACCGCTGCCGACGTCAAGCGGCTGCGTGAGCTGACCGGCGCCGGCATGCTCGACTGCAAAAATGCGCTGGCCGAAACTGACGGCGACTTCGACAAGGCCGTCGAGGCGCTGCGGATCAAAGGTGCCAAGGACGTCGGCAAGCGCGCCGAGCGAGCCACGGCCGAGGGACTGGTCGCCGCCGAGGACGGCGCGCTGATCGAGCTGAACTCCGAGACCGACTTCGTCGCCAAGAACGCGGAGTTCCAGAAGCTGGCCGACGAGATCGTGAGCGCCGCCGCGGCCGCCAAAGCCAGCGACGTCGACGCACTGAAAGCGGCCAAGATCGGCGACCGGACTGTCGAGCAGGCGATCGCCGAGCTCTCCGCCAAGATCGGCGAAAAGCTGGAGTTGCGCCGCGTGGCCCACTTCGACGGCACCGTGGAGACCTACCTGCACAAGCGGGCCGCCGACCTGCCGCCGGCCGTTGGCGTGTTGGTCGAGTACGGTCCGGGTGACAACCCGGACACCAGCACCGCTGCCGCGCACGCGGTCGCGCTGCAGATCGCCGCGCTCAAGGCCCGCTATCTGACCCGCGACGACGTTCCCGCCGATGTGGTGGCCAACGAACGCCGGATCGCCGAGGAGACCGCCAAAAACGAGGGCAAGCCCGAGCAGGCGCTGCCGAAGATCGTCGAGGGCCGGTTGAACGGCTTCTTCAAGGACGCAGTGCTACTCGAGCAGCCATCGGTGTCCGACAACAAGAAGACGGTCAAGGCGCTGCTCGACGAGGCCGGCGTCACCGTGACCCGATTCGTCCGCTTCGAGGTCGGTCAGCAGTAGCATCAGCCGGATGCGACACGTGCATGCGTTCGGCGACGACGCCCTCGGGAATTTCGACACGGTCGGCCTGGTCGAGGCGATCAAGTCGGGTCAGGTAGGCAGGGCCGAGGTGGTCGAGGCCGCCATCGCGCGTACGGAGGCCGTCAACCCGGCCCTGAACGGCTTGGCGCTTCAGGCGTTCGACCGGGCGCGCGCCGAAGCGGCTGGGACACCAGTGCCGCCTGGCACTGCCTTCTTTTCCGGCGTACCGACTTTCATCAAGGACAACGTCGACATCGCCGGACTGCCCACGATGTTCGGCACCGACGCGTGGGCGCCGCGGCCGGCCCCCCTCGACGGTGAGTTCAGCGAACTGTATTTGGCCACCGGATTCGCGCTGCTGGGCAAAACGCAGATGTCCGAATACGGATTCAGCGCCTCCGCGGAACATCCCCGGCTGGGTCCGGTACGTAACCCATGGAACACCGACTGCACCGCCGGTGCATCGTCGTCGGGGTCCGGGGCGTTCGTCGCGGCCGGCGTCGTGCCGATCGCGCACGCCAACGACGGCGGCGGATCGATCCGAATTCCCGCTTGCTGCAACGGGCTTGTCGGTTTGAAGCCCTCGCGCGGCCGGCTGCCGCTGGACAAGAACATGCGGAGGATGCCGGTCCGCCTCGTCACCAACGGGGTGGTGACCCGGTCGGTGCGCGACACCGCGGCCTTCTACCGTGAGGCCGAACGCATTTGGCGTCATCCGAAGCTGCCACCGATCGGCGACGTGAAGCATCCGGGCAAGCGGCGGCTGAAGATCGCCGTCATCACCCGATCGCTTGAACGTGAATGCGGTGCCGAACTGCGTGAGCTCACGCTGAAAACCGCCGGCCTGCTCGAGGAGCTCGGCCACCATGTCGACCACGTCGAAACTCCACCAGTGCCCGGCAGCTTCGTCACCGACTTCGTGTTGTATTGGGGGCTGTTGGCAGCGGGTCAGATTATCCGCAGCCGTCGCGCGATCGGCCGCACCTTCGACCGAACCCGGCTGGACAACCTGACGCGGGGACTGGACCGACACGCCCGCCGCAATATGCACCGCCTCCCGCAGGCGATCATGCGCTTGCGCGCCACCCGGCGGCACACGGCGCGCTTCGCCCGAACTTATGACGCGGTGCTGACCCCAACGGTGGCCGATGAGACGCCGCGGATCGGTTACCTCGACCCGACTGCCGACTATGAGCAGATCATGGGCCGGCTGCAAAGTTGGGTCGCCTTCACGCCGGTGCAGAACGTCACCGGCGAGCCCGCAATTTCGTTGCCACTGGCCGAATCCTCCGACGGACTGCCGGTGGGCATGATGCTGTCCACCGACTTCGGTCAGGAAGTCCGGCTGCTGGAGCTCGCATACGAGCTCGAAGAGGCCCGGCCCTGGCCCCGCATCGATCAAACCTGATCGCTACCCAGCGCTTCCAACATCCGTTTGAACTCGCGCTGTTCGGGCGCCGTCAGCTTCGCGAGGATACGGGCGTCGGCTTCGCGCACCGCAACCTCTGCGCGTTTCAGCAGCGCCCGGCCTGATCCGGTCAGTGTGGCCGGCAGCGCGCGCCCAGAGGGCACCGATGCCGGCCTGCTCACCACGCCGATGTCTTCCAGCCGGTGCAGCACGGTGTTCATCGCCTGCGGCGTGACGCTCGCTTGCCGCGCCAATTCGGCGCTGGACTTGCCCGGATACATGGAAAGGATTCGCATGCAAACGAATTCGGGCAAACTCAGCTCCAGGGGCCGTAACGCGGCAGCCACCTCCGGTCGCAGTGCGGCACCCACCCGGTACAGCAGGTATCCCAGCGGTGCATCCTCGATCCTAACCATGTCAACCATCTTGACATATATCAGGACGGTTGATATACACGGGGGCATGACCGAAACGCAGAAATTCGACTTCAATTTCGATCCGGCCTACCGCGGCGAGGCTCCCCAGTTCGGGGTGGGCCAACGGCCGCCGTGGAGTCTCGGCGAGCCGCAACCCGAGATCGCGGCGCTGATCGATCACGGCAAAATCCACGGCGACGTGCTCGACGCCGGCTGTGGCGAGGCGGCACTGGCACTGCACCTCGCGGCGTTGGGGCACAACACGGTTGGGTTGGACGCCTCGCCCACCGCGATCGAGTTGGCCAAAGCCGAGGCGGCCAGGCGCGGTTTGACCAACGCCACGTTCGAGGTGGCCGACATCAGTGACTTCACCGGCTATGACGGCCGGTTCGACACCATCGTGGACAGCACATTGTTTCACTCCATGCCTGTCGAGCTGCGTGACGGATACCAGCGCTCGATCGTTCGCGCCGCAGCACCCGGCGCGTCGTACTTCGTGCTGGTCTTCGACCGCGCAGGGATGCCGGAGAGCCCGGCCAACCCAGTCACCGAGGACGAGCTACGCGAGGTGGTGTCCAAATACTGGGTCATCGACGAGATCCGGCCGGCCAGAATTCATGCCAACTTCCCCGACGGCACTTCCGAGGAGTTTCCCGTCGTGGACCTGCGTGACGAGGGCAACGGGCGCAAGTCGGTGCCGGCCTGGCTGTTATCGGCGCACCTGGGCTGAACGGCTCACCCGGCTCACAACCGAAGCAATTGCGTGAACTCGTCCAGGTGGGCGCGCACTTCGAGCGGGCCGGCGTAGATGGCCGCGGCGCCGGCGTGTTCCAACGCTTCGCGTGCGATCCCGCCGCTGAGCACCGCCGCGGTCGGCACGCCGGCCCGTCGCCCGGCCTGCACATCCCACACGGTGTCGCCGAGAAAGATCGCCTGCGCCGGGTCGGCGCGAATGCCATCCAGCGCGCTGGTAACGATATCGGGGTCGGGTTTTCCCTGCTCGGCGTCGGCTGACGAGGTGACCTCGGAGAGCAAGTCCTCGGCATCGAGCGCACGTCGCAACAGGCTTAGCTCCTCTTCTCCCGCCGACGTGGCCAGGACGACTCGCCAGCCTTGCCCGACGATCGCTTCCAGCAATTCGCGCGCGCCGGGAAGCGGGCGCAGGGTGGGACCGCTGTCGACGAAGTAGCGAGTGTGCAGCTCCTCGACGCGTGCCCCGTGGTTGGCGGCCAGCTCGTCGCCGAGCAGTATGCGGACCAGTTCCGAGCCTGACCTGCCGATCAGCCCGTGGATCCGCCAGCACGGGACCTCCTTGCCCACGTCGAGAAACGCGCGATGCCACGCCACCACGTGGTGAAAGTTCGAATCGACCAAAGTGCCGTCGACATCGAACAGGACGGCAGGTTTGCCGGTGGTATCGAGACCCCCGGGGGATTCGACCTGGGTGGGTTGCACCATCACGAACAATCCCTTCTGTGTGCGGTGAGCCGCCGTTGAGTACCCAATTGGCAGCCCGGCAACGCGTCGGTTTGTCCGCGAGCGATTGCCAGGCGTCGACATGGGGTAACCGCCGTGCGGGACCCGACCTCGAGGAGTGGCAGTGGGCGACGTGACAAATATGGCCAAACGGGCGCACGAGGAGGCGGAGGCCTACCGCGGCGATGATCCGCGCCCATTGGGGGGCTATGTGGCTGTCCTCGCCATTTACGGCCTTTTGGTGGCGTTTACGACACTGGTGGCCGCTGTCAGCGGGCGCAAGCTGCCTGAGCGGTGGCGGACCGAGGACCTGATCACCGTGGCATGCGGCACCCACAAGCTCTCGCGTTCGCTGACCAAGGACGCGGTCACCAGCCCGCTGCGGGCGCCGTTCGCTCACTACGCCGGCACCGGCGGTCCCGCCGAAGTCCAGGAGGAAACCCGGCACTCCAGCCAGTTGCGGCACAGCATCGGCGAATTGCTGACCTGCCCGTTCTGCCTGGACATGTGGGTGGCCACCGCATTCGTCATCGGACTGATATTCGCGCCCAGGGTGACCCGACTGATCGCCGGCTGCTTCACCGCCTTGGCCGGCGCTGACTTTCTGCAGCTCGCATACGCAATGGCGCAGCAGTCAGCAGAGCGCTGACGACACGAGGATCCGGAGGTCTACCCATGCCGAAGACAACAAAGGGCGGCAAGCCCAAGAAGAGCGAGTTGCCCAGCACTGTGCGGCGCTCTAACGCCAAGGCGCAGCGCACGTTTGCCAAAGCTCATGACGCCGCCGCCGAGCAATACGGCAGCGAGCAGAGGGCTCACCGGGTCGGCTACGCGGCGCTCAAGCACAGCTTCGAGAAGGTCGGCGACCACTGGGAGCCCAAGAAACAGAAGGGCCCGTCGGACAAACGCGCCGAGCGCGGCGGCTTGCACAACCCGATCCCGTCGGCGGAGGGCGTCGACGCGAACGCCAGCAAGAAACATCTGCTCGACGTTGCGCGCCGGCTCGACGTGCACGGCCGGTCCACGATGAACAAGTCGCAGTTGGTCGACGCGATCAAGAAGCACAACCGCCGTGTCCGGGGGCGGTGACCAGCCGAAGGATTCGGCGCTCAGTTCACTTGGCGCACTGAGCGAAATCGTTGCGTGGTGGGTGCTCACCGCGTCGGTCTGGCTCGCGACCGTCTCCTCCATCACCTCGGCTGAACTAGCGGTGGCCCTGGCGTGCACGCTGCCCTGCGCGGTGGCCGCGCGTGCGGCACGGCGCGCCAACCGCGGCTCGTGGCGGTTCCAGCTCGGCTGGCTGCGGTGGGTACCGATGGTGCTGCGCGAGGTGCCGCTGCAAGCCTGCCAAGCGTGGGCCTATGCGCTGCGAGCGCTTCCGACTGTCCGCGTGCGGCGCCGGCGCGGGGTGATCAGCGCTGTGGCGTTGCCGGCCGAGCCTGCTGCGACGGCGGCGGCGCGGCATGCCGCTGCGGTGTTGGCGTTCGCCACCACACCGGGAACCGTTGTGCTGGACAGTGATCCGGACGACGCAACGGTGTTGATGCATCGGGTGCGGCCCCACCCCGGTCGGCTGGCGACGATGGTGCAGCGATGAACGCCGGGGAGCTGGCGGCGCTGCTGTTGTTGGTGGGAGCGTTCGCGCCCGGAGCCTGGATGGCCTTTCGCGGTCACCCACGTGCGCGGCTGGTGGGGTTGGAGTTCGCCAGCGCCGCCGCGACGACGGCGCTGATGGTGCTTTCAATTGCATGGCAGCATGATTCGAATCTGATCGTGCCGCTGGTGTTGGCGTTGGTGACACTTCCCGGGACATTGGTGTTTACCCGGCTGCTGGTGGAGAAGACGTGATCGCTTGGTGTGTGGTCTATCTCGGCGTTGCGGTGATGGTGTTCTCCGCGTTGACCGCGGCGGCATTGCCGCGGGTGTTCGACCGCCTGCATCTGCTGACAGCCACCACGTCGCTCGGTGCGCCGTTGACCGGGCTGGGGCTGATGATCTCGCGCGGCTGGACGGAGGCGTCTGCGATGATCGCTGTGACGATCGTGTTCATCGTGGTGAGCTCGCCGGTGATATCGGCGGCGACAGCCCGGCTGACAGCACAGCATAGCGGCCTGGTCGACGAGGATTCGCCGTCGTGACAGCGGTGGTGCTGGTCGCGGTGACGCTGGTGGGTGTGGCCGGAACGGTCGTCGCGCTGACCGGTCGCCCGGAGAAGCAGGCCATCTCGCTGGCGATCTTCGGGCTCGCCCTCACCGTGTTGTTCGTGGTGCTGCAAGCCCCCGATGTCGCCTTGTCGCAACTGGTGATCGGCGGTGTCGTCGTACCGCTGATGGTCATGCTCACCATCCGCGCGGTGCGCCGTCACAGTGTAGAGGCCGAGCAGGAGGACGGCCGATGAATCGTGGTGTGCGGACGGTGTTTTTCCTCGCCGGGGGGGCCGGGCTGGCGGTCCTGATCTGGCTGGCCATCGCGCAACTGCCGGCCTTCGGACAAGCCCGCCACCTGTATCGGGATCTGGCTGTGCCCGCGGCGCTTTCGCGGGCTGCCGCCAACGTCGTCGCGTCGGTGAACTTCGATCAGCGCGCCCTGGACACCATGGTAGAGGAGACGATCTTGCTGGGTTCGGTGACCGGCGTGATGGCCCTGCTTCGCCCGGCCATCGAAGAGCGCGAATACCATGCGCCGGGACGCGCCACAGCGCTGGACGCGACACGGCTGGTCGGGTATCTGATGTTGCCGGTGACGATCGCGCTGGGTGTCGACACCGTCGTCCACGGGCATCTCACTCCGGGCGGGGGATTTCAGGGCGGGGTGGTGCTGGCCGCCGGTTTGCACTTGTTGTACATCACCGGCAGCTTCCGTGCGCTGGACCGGTTGCGGCCCGTCAACGTTTTCGACATCGGTGAGGCGCTGGGTGCTGCGGCTTTTGTGGGGATCGGATTGGGCGGCTTGATCTTCGCGGGTGCCTTTTTCACCAATTTCCTGCCCACCGGCACGCTGGGGAATCTGTTCTCGTCCGGCTCGGTGGTCCTACTGAATGTCGCCGTCGGCGTGGAGGTCGCCTGCGGAATGACGGTATTGCTGGCGCAGTTCCTGGCACAGGAAATCACCGTGGCCAAGCGAGGTGACAACACGTGAACATCTACCCCTACTGCGTGGCGGGCTGGTTGGTGCTGATCGGTTCGCTGGGAATTGTTCGCAGCCGCAACCTGATTCACGCGGTGGTATGCCTGTCGGTGGCCCAATCGGGTACCTATCTGTTGCTGTTGGCCATCGGATATCAACGTGGTGGCGCGCCGCCGATCTTCGCGGGCTCGAACCCGCCCTCCCCGCTGAACGTCGTTGACCCCGTCGTGCAGGCGTTGACCCTGACCGACATCGTCATCCAGGCCACCGTCACCGCGCTACTGCTGGCGCTGGCCATCCAGATCCACAAGCGTCACGGCACTTTGGATCCCGACGAACTGTCGGCGCTGAGGGGCTGACCCAGCCGTGCAGAACACCGCGGCCCAGTTACTGCCGCTGCTGGTCGCGGTGCCCATCGTGGCGGGCTGCCTGCTGCTGGCACTGGGCCACCGGATCTCCCGCACCACAGCCGGCTGGTTGACGGTTACCGTGTCGGTGGCCGCGGCCGGCGTGGCGGGGTTTGCGACTGCGGCCGCTCGAGATCACTTGCTGCTCACCTGGATCGGTGGCTGGTCGATGCTGCGGCGCGCGACGGTGGGAATCGCGTTGGGCGCCGACCCGCTGTCGGCTGGATTGGCGACCCTGATCAGCGTACTGGTGGCCTGCGCGGCCCTCTACAGTCGCCGGGGACTCGACGAGGCGGGTCCGCGTTTCGACGCTCTGCTGCTGCTGTTTCTGGCGGCGATGAATGGTCTGGTGCTGGCGACAGACCTGTTCAACCTCTTCGTGTTCTTCGAACTCATGGGCGCGGTGGCCTACGCGTTGACGGGCATCAAGATCGAAGACAAGTCGGCGATTCAAGGTGCGCTCAATTTCGGCATCATCCAATCGCTTTCCGCCTGCATAACTCTGGTCGGCATCGGGATCCTCTACGCACACGTCGGTCAGCTCGGCATGGCCCAGGCCGGGATGGCGCTGGCCCGCGTTGCGCCGCGGTCCGTCACCGTCACCGCGTTCGTTTTGATCCTGGCCGGCTTCCTGGTGAAGGCTGCGATTGTCCCGCTGCACTTCTGGTTGGCCGACGCGCACGCCGTCGCACCGGCCGGAGTCTGCGTGCTGTTCTCCGGAGTCATGGTCGAACTCGGGCTGTACGCGATGTGGCGGGTGTATTGGGTGACCTTCGCCAACGCGCTGCCACGATCGGCGGTTTCGCACACGTTCGTCGTTGTCGGAGTGCTGACGGCGGTGGTCGGTGCGGTGATGTGCGTGCTGCAGCGTCACCTCAAGCGGCTGCTGGCCTATTCGACGATCGGTCACATGGGCCTGTTCTTGGTGGCCGGCGCGACGTTGCGGGCCGACGCGATCAGCGGAGCCGCCGTCTACATCGTCGGTCACGCTGGGGCGAAGTCCGCGCTGTTCTTGATCGTGGGAGTTCTGCTTGACCGCCATCAGACCGTCGACGAGTTGGAGTTGTCCGGACGCGGACGCGGCCAGCACCTGCTTGCGGTGCTGTATCTGGTGGCGGCGCTGGCGCTGGCCGGGTTGCCGCCGTTTGGCACCGCGCTGGGAAAGTCGCTGTGCGACGACGCGGTCGGCTCCGGATGGGGTTCCGCACTGTTCGTGGCGATTTCGGCGGCGACCGGGGGCGCGGTGTTGCGCGCCGGCGTGCGCTGCTTCACCCGATGGGGCACCGGCGGGGAGCCCGCCGAGCCGGCGAACGGCGCCACAAAAGGCGAAGAGGAGCCGGATGCGGTCTTGCGGCGAATCCCGGCGAGCATGTATGTCCCGATCGTGGTGCTGCTGCTCGGTTGCCTCGCGGTCGGAGTGCTACCGCATGCGACGGACGCCGCCGACATCGCCGGACGGCGATTCTCCGACACCACCGGCTACATCGCAACGGTGATCGGGCATGCCGCGCCGAGCACTCTCACCCACCCGATGCCGGGCTGGTCGACGGCCGGGGTGGGTTTGGCGATCATCGGCGTGCTGGCCGCTGCCTGCGTGGCCGTTGTCGCGCTGCGCCAACCCGCCGGCGGCTCACCAGTGCGGCGCGTGACCGCGATGGTGATGCGACCGGCGATCGCCGCGCTGCGCGGCGCGCATTCCGGACACATCGGCGACTACGTCGCCTGGATGTTCGGCGCGCTCACCGTGCTGGCGGCGGCGGTGGGGCTACAGCTGCCCTGAGCGACCGGTTTGCCGATTCCCGCGTCGGGTAACCATGTCCAGGATTCCTATCGCCGGAGGACGTGATGTTTGGCAAGAAGCAGGACAGCAACCCCAAGCAGGAGCAGCTTGATGGTTACCGGGTCGACCGCGCCAGCGGGTATCTGACGACTCAGCAGGGTGTGCGGGTCGATCACACCGATGACGCGCTGACCGCCGGAGAACGTGGGCCCACCCTGCTCGAAGACTTCCACGCCCGGGAGAAGATCACCCATTTCGATCATGAGCGCATCCCGGAACGAGTGGTACACGCCCGGGGCGCCGGCGCTTACGGCTACTTTGAGCCCTACGACGACTCGCTCGCCGAATACACCGTCGCCAAGTTTCTGACCACCCCCGGCAGGCAGACCCCCGTGTTCGTGCGGTTCTCGACGGTAGCCGGCTCGCGCGGTTCTGCCGACACGGTGCGCGACGTCCGTGGCTTCGCGACCAAGTTCTATACCGATGAGGGCAACTACGATCTGGTCGGCAACAACTTCCCGGTGTTCTTCATCCAGGACGGCATCAAGTTCCCGGACTTCGTGCACGCGGTCAAACCCGAGCCCCACAACGAGATTCCGCAGGCCCAGTCCGCGCACGACACCCTGTGGGACTTCGTGTCGCTGCAACCGGAGACGCTGCACACGATCATGTGGCTGATGTCGGATCGGTCGTTGCCACGCAGCTACCGGATGATGCAGGGCTTCGGCGTGCACACCTTCCGCTTCGTCAACGCCAAGGGCGAGGGCACATTTGTGAAGTTCCACTGGAAGCCGAAACTGGGTGTGCACTCACTGATCTGGGACGAATGCCAGAAAGTCGCCGGCAAGGACCCCGACTTCAACCGGCGCGACCTGTGGGAGGCGATCGAGGCCGGCCAGTATCCGGAATATGAACTCGGAGTGCAGCTCGTGCCGGAAAGCGACGAGTTCAACTTTGACTTCGATCTGCTCGACGCGACTAAAATCATTCCCGAGGAACAGGTTCCGGTCCGTCCGGTGGGCAAAATGGTGCTCAACCGCAACCCGGACAACTTCTTCGCCGAAACCGAGCAGGTCGCCTTCCACACCGCCAACGTGGTGCCCGGCATCGACTTCACCAACGACCCGCTGCTGCAGTTCCGCAACTTCTCCTATCTGGACACCCAGCTGATCCGCTTGGGCGGCCCCAACTTCGCGCAGTTGCCGGTCAACCGGCCGCTCGCCGATGTCCGCAACAACCAGCACGACGGCTACGGCCAAATCGCCATTCCCCAGGGCAAATCCAGCTACTTCAAGAACTCACTCGGCGGCGGCTGTCCCGCGCTGGCCGACGAGGGCGTTTTCCGGCACTACACCGAGAAGGTGGACGGCCACAAGATCCGGCAGCGGGCCAAGAGCTTCCAGGACCACTACAGCCAGGCCCGGATGTTCTGGAAGAGCATGACGGCGGTCGAGGCCAAACACATCGTCGCCGCGTATGCGTTCGAGCTGGGCAAGGTAGAGGTACCCGAAATCCGGTCGCGGGTCGTGGATCAGCTCAATCTGGTCGATCACGACTTGGCGGTCCGAGTGGCCGGCGAACTGGGTCTGCCGGAGCCGGCCGAGGAGCCGGTTGACGACAAGATGCCTGCCTCGCCGGCGCTGTCCCAGCTCAACACCGCGACCGACAGCATCGCAAGCCGCAAGATCGCTGTGTTGGCCGCCGACGGTGTCGATGCGCGCGGCGTCGAACGGTTCGTCGAAGCGATGCGCGAGCGCGGTGCCATACCGGAGGTGCTGGCACCCACCGCGGGCGGGACACTCGCCGGCGGCTCCGGCGGCGAGGTCGCCGTCGACCGCGCGTTCACCACGATGGCCTCGGTGCTGTACGACGCGGTCGTCGTGCCGTGCGGGCCGGACGCGGTGGAGACGTTGTCCGACGACGGGTATGCCGTGCACTTCGTCACCGAGGCCTACAAGCACCTGAAGGCCGTCGGCGCGTTCGGCGCCGGTATCAAGCTACTGCGCAAGGCCGGCATCCCCGAGCAGATCGCCGATGCAGCCGACGTCGTCACCTCGCACGGCGTGGTGACGACCACGGCCGCCGAGGACAGCATGCCCGACGCGTTCTTCGAATCGTTCGCCTCTGAACTGGCCAAGCACCGGGCCTGGGACCGCGAGACCGACTCGGTTCCGGCTTGATCGGGCTCTCCAATACGCGGGCTGCAGCGCGCGGCTACATTCTTTCGATCTTGATATAGCGGATGATCGCTGGCATCTCACGCCAGACGAAGGCCAGGCCGACCAGGGCCAGGATGGCGATAACCACATAAAGAGCGATCACGGGGTTCTCCTCTGTGTCCACATCGGGCCTCTCATCCCGGCGGGAGGTTCGGCATGATCGGCAGGATTGCGTCATGCGTCTTGGGCTTAACGCCCGTCGAGCGTCGGGCGTCGGCCTTGCCGTCCTTGTGATGGCCGACGTTCTTGGTGTACGGACCCTGGTTGCCCTGCTGGACTCGCCACGAGTGGGACGTCGAATCGGGTTTGATCTTGGCCTTGCCGACCTTGATCTCGGCCATGTGAATCTTCCTTTCGATGTATTTGCTTTACCTTGCTGTGTAGGGGCTTTCGTTGAGTTCAGCGAAAAAGGCGTCGACCGCAGGCCAAACCGTGCTGCCGCCGGACAAGCCGCGCCATTCGCGGCGGATCACCGCGACCAGGCGGTAACAGTCATCGATCGGCACCACCCAGTGCTCTCGCGCGTCGCGGGTGGTGTTCACCAACAGCGCCTCGACCATGGGGGCCAGCTCCGAAAGTTGCGGGCAGTCCCGCAGCACCGCTTGCCAGTTCTCGGCGTCCACCTCCGACGTCGTTGCCCCCATCGGGCTGGGATAGTGCGCGGTGACGGCTCCGTCGGCGTCAATGGTGAAAAACGCCAACCCGACCGGGACGCCGAGACCGCCGAGCGGCAGCGGCGGCAAACGACGTCGTCGGTCCGGAACCAGCCGGTAGTGACCACGGCCGGCCGCTTCCCGCTGAAACAGCACGGTGCAGGCCCGGCAGGCGCACAGCAGTTCCCCGTTGTGTTCGTCGAGCATGTGCCGGTGTAGTTCCGGCACTGGGGCGCTGCACAATTGGCAGTGCAATTCCTCGTCGGGCCGACTACCCGGCCGGCGGATGGTGCGACGCAACGCCGAAAGCGTGGTCATGTGCGGGCCCCGTCGGTCACCGGGCGGGACATCAGCTTCTCCAGCGGCACGAACGCGGTGTCATGCGCGGCGCCCGAAACGACTCGCACCTCGGATAACTCCGGTGCGGCGGCGAGCACCGCCTCGCGCACCACGTCGGCAATTCCGGCCGATCCGCAGCCGTGCGCCGCCAGCCGCAGGGTGGCGACCCCATCCTCGATGGCAGCCAATTCGAGTCGCGCGCCCTGGTCGTCAAGCGGACCCGACAGCTTGGTGATCGCGCGCGACACCCGGCGATCGACCGACTCGGGGTGCAGCTCATGCAGCACCAGCAAGTGCCCCAGCAGTTCGTCGTTCAAGAACGCTTCGCGGGCGGCCCGGTTGCCTGCCACGTGGCCTATCGCTCGGGCCAGCGCCTCACCGTAGACCCGGGCAAGCGCAGACACCGCGTCGACAGCGATCTCGCCGACGGGGCCGGGGATCTGCTCCACCTCCTCGAGCAGATCGTTGAGCCGGGTCAGGGCGTCACCAATGTCCTTGTCGGACAGGCGCTGTGGTGACCCTGGTTCGGTCATGATCCCAGATACCCCGTCGGCGAGTGCGTCTTCTTGATGGTTCGTCCACCGCCGACGTACATGTGCACCCCGCAGGGCAAGCATGGGTCGAAGCTGCGCACCGCCCGCATGATATCGACACCCCGGAAGTTGTCCGGGCCGTTGTCCTCGAAGATCGGCGTGTCCTTCACCGCATCCTCGTACGGCCCTGGCGTGCCGAAGGAGTCGCGCGGGCTGCCGTTCCACGGAGTCGGTGGGTACGGGTGGTAGTTGGCGATCTTGCCTTTGTCGATCACCATGTGGTGCGACAGCACGCCGCGGACCGCCTCGTGGAACCCGCATCCGATCGACTTCTCATGCGGCACCTCGAAGTTGTTGAACACCTTCGTTTCTCCGGAACGGACCATTTCCATCGCGCGCTCGGCGAAGAAGAAGGCCATCGCCGACGCGTAGGCCACGAAGTACACCCGGGCACGGTCGCGCTCCAACGCGTTGGACCACTGCGGAATCTGCCACTCGAGGGTGGTCTCCGGCAGAGTGCGGCTCTTCGGCAACGAGATCTGCACGCTGTGCCCGGTCGACTTGACGTAGGGCGTGTCGACCAGACCGGCCAAGGCGGTGGCGTACAGACGGGCGAAGGCCCCGCCGCCGGTGTCCAACGCCAAGTGCTCGCCGCTGTTCTTGTCGAACCAGCGTGGGCTCATCACCCAGCTGTATTTGTCGTTGAAATCCCGCTTTTGCGGCTCGGGCAGCGTGGTCTGGTTCCAGGGATGACGGATGTCGACCGGATTGCCCAACGGGTCGTGAGTGACGAACGGCTCCTCGTTGACCCAGTCGTGGTAATAGGAGCTGCCCAACAGGATCCGGATGCCGAGGTTGATGTCGACCAAGTCGGTGGTCACCAGCTTGCCGTCGACGACCACGCCCGGCGTCACGAACATTGCCCGGCCCCAGTCGGTCATGTGCTCGTATTTGTAGTCGACCGTGAAAGCGTCCTGCCATGCGCCCCAGCAGCCCAACAGCACTCGGCGACGTCCGACCTCCTCGTAGCCGGGAAGCGCGTCGTAGAAGAAGTCGAAGACGTCGTCATTAAGGGCAACGGCCTTCTTCACGAAGTCCAGCACGCCCATCAACCGGGTCAGATAGTCGGTGAACGTGGTCGGCGAGGGCATGGTGCCCACACCACCGGGATACAAGGTCGAGGGGTGCACGTGGCGGCCTTCCATGATGCAGAACATCTCGCGAGTTGTCCTACTCACCCGCAACGCCTCGCGATAGATCTCACCCTCAAAGGGGTTGAAGGCGCGCATGATATCGGCGATCGTCCGGTAACCGTGGATTTGGGCATTACGCGCCTCGGTCTGCTCGGCCTTGGCCAGCACACCCGGGTTGGTCTCCTTCACGATCGCCTCGCAGAAGTCGACGAACACCAGGTTGTCCTGGAAGATGGTGTGGTCGAAAATGTATTCGGCCGCCTCACCCAGGTTGATGATCGTCTCGGCCAGCGGCGGATTGTCGATGCCATAGGCCATGTTCTGGCAGTAAATCGAACACGTGGTGTGGTTGTCCCCGCAGATGCCGCAGATGCGGCTGGTGATGAAGCCGGCATCGCGAGGGTCCTTGCCTTTCATGAACACCGAATAGCCGCGGAACAGCGACGAGGTGCTGTGACATTCCTCCACGGTCTTGGTGCCGAAGTTGATCTTTGTGTAGATGCCGAGGTTGCCGACGATCCGCGTGATCGGATCCCACGCCATCTCGATGGTCTGCGATGAACCCGTCTGGCCCGTTTGTGCCGGCTCGGTTATCGTCATCTCTGCTTCCCTCCTCTAGGCCCTGATCACGGACGCCAGCGCGGGTTGTAGCCGCTGGTGAGTGCGTCTTTGTTATGGCGCCACTTGGGTTCCCGGTTGGCGCCGCTGTTGGTGATGGCCCGCATGCGGCGGATGAACGCGCCGTAGGGCTTGATCATCATCGAGGACAGGCTGCCGCCCGGCGGCGCGTCCATGAACGGCATGAACTTGTCCGGGAAACCGGGCATGGTGCAGGCGATGCAAATGCCGCCGACGTTGGGGCAACCGCCGATACCGCCCATCCAGCCTCGTTTCGGCACATTGCAGTTGACCACCGGTCCCCAGCAACCCACGTGCACTTGGCATTTCGGCGAGTTGTAGTCGTGCGCAAAATCGCCCTGCTCGTAGTAGGCGGCCCGGTCACACCCCTCGTGCACGGTCTTGCCGAAGATCCACTGCGGGCGCAGCATGTTGTCCAGCGGCGGCGGGGGCGCCGAGCCGGCGGCGTGGTAGAGCACCCACGTCAATGTCTCCATGAAGTTGTCCGGCTGGACCGGGCAACCCGGGATGTTGACAATCGGCAGTGCGCCACGGGATTTGAAGTCCCAGCCCAAATAGTCGGCCAATCCCATGCTGCCGGTGGGGTTGCCCGCCATCGCGTGGATGCCGCCGTAGGTGGCGCACGTTCCGACCGCGACGACCGCCCATGCCTTGGGTGCCAGGTTGTCCAGCCACCAGTTCAGGGTCAGCGGCTCACCGGTTTCCAGGTCGTTGCCGAACGAGGTCCAATAGCCGTCGCCGTTGATGTTCTCGTTGGGAATCGAGCCTTCGATGACCAGAATGAAGGGCTCCAGTTCGCCGCGGGCGGCCGCTCGGAACGGCCCGAGGAACTCCTCGCCGCCCATCGTCGGCGACAGCACCTTGTTGTGCAGGTTCACTTTTGGCAGCCCGGGTATCAGCCCGGTCACCACGTCCTCGATCGGCGGCTGCGCCGCAGCGGTGACCGAAACCGTGTCCCCGTCGCAGCTCATCCCCTCCGAGATCCACAAAATGTGTATTTCGTCGAAACCGTGGGGCTTGGGTTGGGTCGCCTCTTTTGGCAGCGTCATCGGTCCGCCCTTTCTTGTGGTCGGTTAGGTCTGGGGTCGCTTCTGGAACTTGTCGCGCACCCGGTCGTAGAGCGCGGCCGCCGGTGCTGCCAGCGCGAGCTTCGGCGGTTCGGTGGGTGCCTTGGGGTGCGGGCGCGTGGGTGCGACCTTCTTGGCCTCATCCAGTACTTGGCCCAGATCGTCGAGTGCCTCTTGGTCGACGGCCTTGCGCAGTTTCGGCCAGAGCCCTTGTTCCTCGTCTTGGACGTGCTCGTCGATCTCCTTTTGCAGAGTCGCCATCAGCCGGTCGGTTTCTTCCTGGTCCTCGCCGGCCTCGTCCAGGGCGACGAGCGTCTTCTTGACGGCCATGTGCTCATCTAGGTGGTGGCCGATTTCCTGTTCGCCATCGGGAACCGCCTCCTTGGCCAAGGGGTACACCATCAGCTCTTCCAGCGCGGCGTGTTTGGACAACTCCCGGATCGCGACGTCTACGACGCCGCGGCGTTGTTCATCGTTTTTCGCCGTCTGGTAGTCGCGGAACAGCTGCTCGACCATGCGGTGGTCGTTGTTGAGCATCTCGAGCGCATCCATGTGTCCTCCTTGTCGCCCCCGGTTATTGCCTCTCCAGCGGCGAGATTTCGTCGGGGGAGAAGTAGTAGAAACGCTGATACCACTGATGCAGCTCGGCGCCCGGATCGTCCTCAACGGTGACGGCGATCCGGTACTGGTCTTCCATGTCGACGAGCACGTCCTCGACCAGCGCCGTGCGGTCGGCCAGGAAGATGTCGTGAGCGTCGGTGCCACGCCGGCGTGGACGCAGCCGCACACGGCTTCCCTTGGTGACCGTGACTCCGTTGACGGACACCGAGTTTGGTGGCGACTCGCGATGCGGTCGCAGTGAGCGCACCGCACCGTGCAGGCGTTCCATGACTTCGCGGGGCATCGCGTCGACGCGGTCGATGATGGCGGCCGCGCGGGGGTCGGTGTCGCGAGCCTCCTGCTTCTCCTCGTCGGTGAGGGCTTCGGTGCGCAGCGAAAGGATCTCGTCGATCTCGGCGGCGTCGAAAAGATCCCCGGGGCTTTCCGGGCTCACCGCCGGGTAGTCGTAGAGCAGGATCGGCGATGACAGCATCACGTCCTGGCGGCCCGGCTCGGCTGCGAGCACCGGGAAGGTGTGAATGTTCCGGCAGCCCTTCGCCGCGGCGGCGGCCCACTCCGGGCGATCGAGCAGCGACAGGAACGCGCCGCCGGTGACGCCGATCAGCGTGTGAGTGCCGATCATCGAGACCGCGAGTGCCTGCTGCCGGGTTGCTCCGGCGGGCGTGGCGCTGTCGCTGTTCTCGGTGACTAGTCGAAGTTTGCCCAGCCGGAATGGCGCATCGACGGCGACGAGCGACAACCGAAGCGTCGCTGTCACCGGCTGCCAGCTGCAGACTATGCGCCCCGCGCCCGCGGCCAGCGTCTCGATCTCCGAACCGCCGGGCACTTGGACCTCGACGACCAGTGGGGAGGTCCCCAGCTTGGCGACTGGGGCGATGACGTCGTACTCGCGTGGCACCGCATCGTCGAACGTGAGGTGTCGTCGTCCGTCGGCGGTCAGTGCATCGACCGGTTGGAAGCTGCCGTCCCCGCGGGCCTGCTGCACCGACCGATGCCGGACATGCAGAAAACGCAGCCGAACATGGACGACGGCCGTGTCGGCGGCCTCCAGCAGGCACTCGGTCTGCTGATACCAGCCGTCGGCGGAGCCGGTGACGCTGGTGTCGGCACGGGCTTCCGGCGAAAGCCATTGGCGTGGGGCGAGAATCCCGAACTGCCACCGCACGCGGTTCTTCGGCGAGGAGCGCCGATACGGGTACAGCAGGTATCCCTCGTAGAGGATCGCGTCCGCCACGGCTTGGGCCGCGTCGAAGCTCGGCATCCCGCCAGGCCTCTCAGCCATGACAGTCACCCCGCTGCCAGATCGTCAGTCACCCCGACCCGACCGGTTTGGCCCGTCACCGGCTACGGTACCCGCCGCTATTGAGGTCAAACCATAGATTCGGCGCAATTCGCCATGTTGCGAACGATTTACAAGTACGACTTGTCTTTTGAGACGGCGGCCGCATGATGCCCGGCGGGAACACCTTGCTTGAGCATGAGCCCGTAGCCGTTGGCAAGCAGACTGACCCACAGCTCCGAGCTGGCGGGGTGCTCCTCGAGCCACCCCATGATCGAATCCCACTGCCGAGCAGCCGGCTCATGATCCACGCCCAGTAGCCGAAGCAGAGCCGGCAATGTTGTCGGCTCACCAAACTTCGCGTGGTGATGTGTCGCCGTCTTCATCCTGGCCCACCTCTCGGTCAGCCGGAAGCGTGTACCGCCGTGATACACACCTCCGGCGGGACGCTGGCCTACCGCCCACGGCCATACGGCCGAGTGCAGAAGCTATGTGCGCGTCTTACCCAATTCTGTACCACCGATTGCGGTTTCGGTCCACTATTGCCTTTCTTTTACAGAATCGGCCGGCCGCCAGTGACGGCAACCCGTGCTCCCGAGATGTAGCTGGCATCGTCGGATGCCAACAACACATAGATCGATGCAAGCTCCGCGGGCTGACCGGCACGGCCCAGCGGGACGTTCTCTCCGAACGATTTCACCTTTTCCGCAGGCATCGTCGACGGGATCAGCGGCGTCCAGATCGGACCGGGCGCCACGCTGTTGACGCGAATTCCCTTGTCGCCAAGGAGCTGAGCAAGACTTGCGGAGAAATTCGCAATCGCGGCTTTCGTCGCCGCATACGGCGCCAGCGTGGGATTGGGTGCGTCGGAGTTGACCGACGAGCTACCGATGATCGAGGAGCCCGCGCCCATGAACGGCAGCGCCGCCTTCACGAGGTAGAAATAAGCGCCGACGTTGAGCCGAAAGGTGTAGTCCCATTCGTCGTCGCTGATTTCGCCAAGGGTTTGATGCGTCATCTGATAGGCGGCGTTGTTGACGAGCACGTCGACACCGCCGAATTCCTGGACGGCCCGGTCGACGACCGCGCGGCAATGCGCGGGGTCGGACAAGTCGCCGGAGACCAGCACGCATTTGCGGCCGGCGTCCTCGACATAGCGGGCCACGTCTTGCGCGTCCTTGTCCTCGTTGAGGTAGGCGATCAGTACGTCGGCGCCTTCACGGGCGTAGGCAATGGCAACGGCGCGCCCGATGCCGCTGTCGCCACCGGTGATCACCGTCCGTTTCCCGCTGAGCCTGCCCGAACCGCGATAACTCTTTTCACCGCAATCGGGGACCGGGTTCATCCGTGCTTGCACGCCGGGCGCAGTCTGCTGCTGCTCGGGAAAGCTCATCGCCAGTCCTCTCTGGGCCTATCGCGTGGTGAAATCGCAAGTGCAGCGCGGCATTACCGTGCGGACGGACCTGCGCTAGGGACATCCGGGTCGTCGTCGGCGGGAGGCTCCGGGTCGCGCCATTCCTCGGCACGGCTGGAGCGATTGCCCTGCAGCGTGCCGCTCAGCTCCTGCTTGAGCCGCTCGTCGTCGCGCGGGCTGTGTTTGGCGCTTTCGCGTCCCATCAGCGGGGCTCCTTCAATGGGTCATGACCGATGGTCATCAGTCGATGTCGCCAATTCTCTTGACCGGCTTTCGGCTCGAGATCGGCACTGCGCTCGGCGTGAATGCGATCGACGACCTTGCGCATCGTTTGTTCGTCGTCCTCGTCGAGGTCTACCCGGCGCTTCTGCAGGACGTCCAGCACGCGGCGCCCGGTCTCGGTGCCGGCGCGGTCGGGTAGCTCCTCGGCGTTCTCACCGGCCGAACGCGTCCGCAGCCACTCGGATAACTCCCGCGAAGACATGTTCACGACGCGGTGAAACTCTTCCCACAAACCGGGATCGACTTCGACGTGTCGAGCCACAGCCTTCACCTCCGTTTAAACGAGTTGTGATGATCTGGGCGACGGGCGGGTACTCCGGTCGGCTACCCGGGGCAGGGGCCGGCTAATCACGGGGAGGTTTGCCTGCACAACTTTCTCTTTTTCCCCTTTAGACAACAGCGGTCGCGCATTTTGAGGCGACGGTTTGAGGTTGCCGTGGATGGGTAATGGGAACGGGGTGCGGTGGATACCCAGTACTACCTGGTACCGCGGTTATCCGCCGCTCGAACACAAGGTGCGAACTGCACGATCGAAAGGAGTCAGCGTGAAGTTCACCCGGACCGCCGTAAAGACGGCAATAGGAGCCGCCGGAATAGCAGCAGTCAGTGTTTTCTCTGCTGGAATGGCCGCGGCCGCTCCGCCGACCGTTCAGGGATTCGGCACCAGCCAGCAGCTTGTCGACGGGCCACTGGTCACGGCGTACACGGTCAATAACCTGCAGCCGAGCAACGTAACGATTCCGGGTTACACGCCGCAGGGACAGCTCTACCAAGCCGACGTCACCGCGACGTCGAACAGCGGGGTTGTCACTCCGGTGATCTCGGACTTCAATGCCCGTGCGGCCAGCGGTCAGAGCTATCACGTGATCGACACGGTTGCGGTGCCGAACGGTATTCCTGCGACACCGCTCAACCAGGGCCAGACGACGAACGGCAAGGTCTACTTCGACGTCACTGGACCGCCGCCGAATGGCGTCGTTTACAACGACGGAGTGCAGGACGTCCTCATCTGGACGAACAACCCCAACACCGGCCAACCGGGTAACGCGAACACGGGCCAGCCGGGTAACGCCGGCCAGCCGGGCAACGCGAACACCGGCCAGCCGGGAGGCGTCAACCCGGGCCAGCCGGGCAACGCCAACGCCGGCCAGCCGGGCAACACGAACGCCGGCCAGCAGTAGGAATCATCGACCTCCCCGCGTCATCGCCTTGGCGCGGGGAGGCGGTGTTTGTGTGAGAAATCCGAAACCGCTTTGCCCGCAACCAAATCGGGTACCTGGATAATCATGAACGCTAGCGATCGAAGGCCTATCGAAGTTCGTCGGCAGGCGCGCCGGCAGGCTGAGCAGGCGAAGGCTGCAATGGAGGACCGGCGCACCGGGCAGAAGGGCGGGCTGAGTGGCTGGGTGGCCAAGCGCGCAGGCGAATGGGATCTCGCCGGACAGGACGAGACCGCGCTGCAGCGTCAGAAGTTTTTCTGGAATACGCTGGTGGACTACTGGTTCCGAATGGAGATCGACGGCTGGGAGAACATTGGAGATCCCCCGGTGTTGCTGGTCGGCATCCACTCGGGCGCCCCATTCGTCTGGGACGCATGGACCGTTGGCCTGCAGTGGTGGCGACGTTTCGGTCCCGAGCGCACCTTGCACGGCACCGCTCACGACGTGCTGATGGCCATTCCCGGGTTCGGCCGGTTCTTCCGATCGATGGGTGTGCTACCCGCGGCCCCCGACGCCATCGCAACTGCACTGGCTGAAGGACGCGATGTCGCGGTGTGGCCCGGTGGCGAGGTGGACTCGCTGCGGCCGTGGCGCGAGCGGGACCGGGCAAACCTGGCCGGTCGAAAAGGCTTCATAAAGATGGCGATTCGCGCCGGGGTGCCGATCGTGCCGATCGCCACCGTGGGCGGCGCCGACGCCATGCCGGTGTTGATTCGAGGCGACCGGCTTTCGCGGGCCCTGCGATTGGACCGGATGTTGCGGCTCAAGGTCTTTCCGCTCGCCATCTCACTGCCCTGGGGGATCGCCCCGGCCGCCTTGCCGCAGCTGCCTCTGCCGGCCAAGATCAGGACCCGCTTCATGCCCGCGGTCGAGGTGGAAAACGACCCGGCGCTCGTCGACGACGAAGAATATCTCGACCGCAAGTACCACGAGGTCCAGGACAGCATTCAGCGTGGTATGGACGCCCTGGCCCGCCAGCGGGCATTCCCCGTGTTCGGGTGACCGCGTTACCTCCTTGCCGGCCAAGCTAATTCGCCACACTCGTCAACCCGACACAGGCGACGGGCCCGGTCCGTCACAGACCGGGCCCGCCGTGGTATCGAGCTACTGGTGGGACTGCTGACGCTTCTCTGCGGTCTCCGCGCCACTGCGGGCCGATTCGGCTTCAGCTTCCCTCTTCGCGGCATCGCGCTGCGCCTGGGCCTTGTCTTGCTGCGCCTCGCCTTCACGGGCGAGCTCGTCTTGGCCAAGCACCGTTCCGGCGGCTTCCTTGACCTTGCCCTTCACGCCTTCGACGACGCCGCGCACGCCTTCTTCGGGTCCACTCTTCTTGTCGTCCGACATGGACTTCCTCCTTGTTGGCTCGTGTCACTGAGCATGTGGCTCAGTACCGGCCGATCCCTAGACCGGTTATCAGCGCGGCACAGAGGAGGGTCGCCTCTTCGCACCGCGTCTCGGCGGATTCCCAACGCGCCGGATGCTCAAACCTTTTTGCCGAGACGCGTCCACGGCCTCGTCGCGGCCGGATTTTCTGCGCTGGTAGAACGCCGATCTCGCTCGGTGTGACGCCGAACACGTCGGGGGCCGGCGGGTGGATCTAGCCCCGGGGACGCGCGGTTTCCGGTGCCCGAGGGCCGGGTATGCGGGTGGGCGATGACAACATCTTTGTGGCTGGCCGACAGACATAGGCCGGCTGAATCGGATTTCGGACAACCCTCCGCCGACGTGGTCGTGGTGGGCGCGGGCATCACCGGACTGGTGACCGCCGTGCTCTTGGCCCGCGCCGGCAAGGACGTGCTCGTGCTGGAAGCCCGCACTGCGGGCGCGGTGACCACGGGCAATACCACCGGGAAGATCAGCCTGTTGCAGAGCACAATGCTGTCGAAAATCGTTGCCCGTCACGGCGCAGACATCGCGCGTGACTACGTGCGTGGCAATCGGGAGGGGCAGGATTGGGTGCTGCGCTACTGCGAGGCCAATGGTGTGCTGGTGCAGCAGGAGGATGCCTATACCTACGCCCAATCCGCGAAGGAAGTGCCGTCGGCGCGCGCCGAGCTGACGGCCGGTCGGCTTGCCGGCCTGGACGTCGACTGGGACGACGACGCCGGTGTTCCCTTTCCGTATCACGGCGGTGTGCGGTTGGCCGATCAGGCTCAGTTCAACCCAATGCCGTTGCTGGACAGTCTGATTGCGGAGCTCAACAACCGCGGCGGTCGGATCGGTGAGGGTGCAAGGGTGCGTTCGGTGTCCCAGCAGCGCGGCCGGGTGCGGCTGCGGGTCCACAGCGGCCAGGGCGAAGTCGACGTCGACGCAGGGCAATGCGTGCTGGCCACCGGCATCCCGATCCTGGATCGCGGCGGGTTCTTCGCCAGACTCAAACCCAGCAGATCCTATTCATTCGCATTCGAAGTTCCGGGTGACATCCCCCGGCCGATGTTCATCTCCGCGGGCTCGCCGACCAGGTCGGTGCGCTATGCCCCGGTCGACGGCGGCGAGCGGCTCATCGTCGCGGGCGCCGACCACACGGTGGGGCGCAAGAGTCCCACCGCTGAACTGAAAGAGCTGTCGTCATGGGCGCAGACGCACTTTCCGGGTGCGGTGCAAACGCATGAGTGGTCGGCCCAGGACTACACGCCCATCGACCGGCTACCATATGTCGGGCCGATTCTGCCCGGCAACGAAAAGATCTTCGTTGCAACGGGTTTCAATAAATGGGGACTCACCGCTGGCGTGGCTGCGGCGCTTCTGCTGAGCAGCCGGATCCTCGGTGGGCGGATGGATTGGGCCCGTGCGTTCGCCGCGTGGAGCCCGCATGAAGTCACCGGTATCACCACGGCGATGCAGGCCAATCTCGAAGTCGGATTCCATATGACCAAGGGCTGGCTGATGCCGATCGCGCGCTCGGGTGCCTCCGTACCAAGCGAAGGCGGTCTGGTGAGCGGGCCGCCATGGCATTTGCAGGCGCAGTGCGCGGTCGACGGCGTGCAGCACCGGGTTTCGCCGGTGTGTCCTCATTTGGGCGGCATCGTGAATTGGAACGACGCCGACAAGTCATGGGAATGCCCGCTGCACGGATCGCGATTCGCGCCGGATGGCACGCTGCTGGAAGGACCGGCGACTCGCGGGCTCACCGCGTCCTCGTAGAATTCGCTCGACTCCGGTCACGCGGCGATCGGCCATGAGGCAGGATGGACGTGCTGACTTTGGGGGGTGGCCGGATGGCGCCCTCGCGTGCGAGGAGTCTGATGACGGAGCAGGAGCAGACGGGCAGTAACGGCGCCGAGGCCTTTGGGGAACCGGCGAGCCGGCCCAAGTACTCCCGGGTGCTGCTCAAACTCGGCGGCGAGATGTTCGGCGGCGGACAGGTCGGACTGGATCCCGACGTGGTGGCACTGGTCGCCCGCCAGATCGCCGAAGTCGTCCGAACCGGCGTGCAGGTCGCCGTTGTGATCGGCGGCGGCAACTTTTTTCGCGGTGCGCAGCTTCAGCAGCGCGGCATGGAGCGCACCCGGTCAGACTATATGGGGATGCTGGGCACGGTGATGAATAGCCTTGCACTGCAAGACTTTTTAGAGAAGGAAGGAATAGCCACCCGGGTCCAGACCGCCATCACGATGGGCCAGGTGGCCGAGCCGTATATTCCGCTGCGGGCGCGACGCCACCTGGAGAAGGGACGAGTGGTGATCTTCGGGGCCGGCATGGGCCTGCCGTATTTCTCCACCGACACCACCGCCGCGCAGCGGGCATTGGAGATCGGCGCGGACGTGGTGCTGATGGCCAAGGCGGTCGACGGTGTCTTCGCCGAGGATCCGCGAGTCAATCCGCAGGCCGAGCTGCTCACCGCGATCAGTCATCGCGAGGTCATCGACCGGGGGCTGCGAGTGGCCGACGCCACCGCGTTCAGTTTGTGCATGGACAATGGCATGCCGATTCTGGTGTTCAACCTGCTTACCGACGGCAATATTGCGCGCGCGGTCGCGGGTGAGAAGATCGGGACGCTGGTCACCACCTAGGAGGAGCGGCGCAAATGATAGACGAGGCTCTCTTCGACGCCGAAGAGAAAATGGAAAAGGCCGTGTCGGTGGCTCGTGACGACCTGGCGACCATCCGAACCGGGCGAGCCAACCCGGGCATGTTCTCCCGGATCGTCATCGACTACTACGGCACCAACACCCCGATCACCCAGCTTGCCAGCATCAACGTGCCCGAGGCGCGCCTGGTCGTCATCAAGCCGTACGAAAACAACCAGCTGCACGCCATCGAGACCGCGATCCGTAACTCCGACCTGGGGGTGAACCCCACCAACGACGGCAATGTGATCCGCGTGGCGGTCCCACAGCTCACCGAGGAACGTCGGCGCGAGCTGGTCAAGCAGGCCAAACACAAGGGAGAGGAAGCCAGGGTCTCGGTGCGCAACATCCGTCGTAAGGCGATGGAGGAGTTGCACCGCATCAAAAAAGACGGTGAGGCCGGTGAGGACGACGTCGCGCGCGCGGAGAAAGACCTGGACAAGACCACGCACCAGTACGTGACCCAGATCGACGAGCTGGTCAAACACAAAGAAGGCGAGCTGCTGGAGGTCTAGCGGCCGCTCAGCAACCATGTCCGTGGCAGGCACTGATACCGGCGCAGGTACCCCGGCGGCGCAGAACTCCTCACGGGCCGGACGCAACCTGCCGGTTGCGATCATCGTAGGCGCTGTCCTGGGTGGCGGCGTCGTCGCCAGCCTGGTGTATGCGCGGTATGCGTTCGTCGGCATCCTCGCCGCCGGTGTCCTGCTGGGCACATTCGAGGTGGTGCGGCGCCTGCGCGCCGCGGGATACGTGATTCCGGTCATCCCGCTGGCTGTCGGCGGCCAGGCCACACTGTGGCTGACCTGGCCGTACGGGACGCGTGGCGCGCTGGCCGGCTTCGGCGCCACCGTCGTGATGTGCATGTTCTGGCGGCTGCTGAGCCGTCACGGCCGTAGCGCAGCGACGGGTCCCGACGCCGCTCCGGCCAACTATCTGCGGGACGTCTCGGCGACCGTTTTCCTGGCCGCCTGGGTCCCGCTGTTCGCGTCGTTTGCCGCGCTGCTGGTCTACCAGCAGGACGGCCCGGGGCGGGCGTTTGCCCTGGCGGTTGGCGTCGTGAGCTCCGACGTCGGTGGTTACGCCGTCGGGGTGTTGTTCGGCAAGCATCCGATGGTGCCGGCGATCAGCCCCAAGAAAACCTGGGAAGGCCTGGCCGGCTCGCTGCTGCTGGGAGTCACCGCCACCACGCTCACCGTTTTCTATTTCGCAGGCAAGCCGGTCTGGATCGGTGTGCTGCTGGGTCTGACCCTGGTCGCCACGGACACCCTCGGCGACCTGGTGGAATCACAGGTCAAGCGGGATCTCGGGATCAAAGACATGGGCAGCCTGCTGCCCGGTCACGGCGGCGTGCTGGACCGCTTCGACGGGTTCCTGCCCTCGGCGGTGGCGGCCTGGGCCGTGCTGACGCTGGTGCCCTGATACTGGACACGTCATGGTCCAACAGTTGGTATTCGAGGCACCGCGCCGCACGCTGCCGCCGCGGCATTGGGCCGACCTCGACGAGGCGCAGCAAGCCGAGGCCGTCGCGGCGCTGGACCTGCCGGCGTTTCGTGCCGACCAACTCGCTCGCCAGTACTACGGCCGGTTGATCGCCGACCCGCGGCAGATGACCGACCTGCCGGCCGCGGTGCGCGATCGGGTGGCCGACGCCCTGTTCCCGGACCTGCTGACCGCGACCCGGGAAATCACCTGCGACGCCGGCCAGACCCGCAAGACGGTGTGGCGGGCCATCGACGGCACCAGCTTCGAATCGGTGCTGATGCGCTACCCGCAACGCAACACGGTGTGCATCTCGTCGCAGGCGGGGTGCGGCATGGCATGCCCGTTCTGCGCGACGGGACAGGGCGGTCTGACGCGAAACCTGTCCAGCGCCGAGATCATCGAGCAGGTGCGCACGGCGGCCGTGGCGCTGCGCGACGACTGGGGGGATCGGCTGTCCAACGTGGTGTTCATGGGCATGGGGGAGCCGCTGGCCAACTACGCCAGGGTGCTGGCGGCGGTGCGCCGCATCATCTCGAAGTCGGGTTTCGGCATCTCGGCGAGGTCGGTGACGGTGTCGACGGTCGGGCTGGCCCCCGCGATCCGCAGACTCGCCGACGAGCGGCTTGCAGTGACGCTGGCGCTGTCGTTGCACGCGCCCGACGACGAGCTGCGCGACACTCTGGTGCCGGTCAACAACAGGTGGAAAATCGGCGAAGCGCTGGACGCCGCCCGCTACTACGCGGATCGGACAGGGCGACGGGTCTCCGTCGAATACGCCTTGATCCGCGACGTCAACGATCAGCCCTGGCGCGCCGATCTGCTGGGTAAGCGGTTGCATCGCGCACTCGGGCCGCTGGTGCACGTCAACGTCATTCCGCTGAACCCAACGCCGGGCAGCGACTGGGACGCTAGCCCCAAACCCGTTCAGCGCGAATTCGTCCGGCGCATTCGCGCCAGCGGCGTGCCCTGCACGGTGCGGGACACTCGCGGTCGTGAGATCGCCGCCGCGTGCGGTCAGTTGGCCGCCGAGGGCTAGCCGCAGCGGAGTAACTGAACCAAATCAGCCGAGATTGCGTAACAAAGGCATAGCATCAGAAAAGAGGTATGCCATGGGAATTCGCCTTGTGTCCGCCACCAAAGCCCTGACCGCCGTCCTGATCGCGGCGGGCATCTTGCTCGGGCTGTGCAGTGCGCCGCGGGCGCAGGCGGCTGACGATCGTCTGCAGTTCACCGGAACGACGCTGTCGGGTGCGCCGTTCAACGGCGCGAGCCTGCAGGGCAAGCGTTCCGTGCTGTGGTTCTGGACACCGTGGTGCCCGTACTGCAACGCCGAGGCTCCCGGGCTGAGCCAAGTGGCCGCCGCCAACCCGGCAGTGACGTTCGTGGGCATCGCGGCCCGATCCGAGGTTGCGGCCATGCAGAACTTCGTCTCGAAGTACAACCTGAACTTCACCAACCTCAACGACGCCGACGGCGCCATCTGGAGCGCCTACAACGTGCCATGGCAGCCTGCGTGGGTGTTCTACAACTCCGACGGGACATCGACATTCGTCAACAACACCACCGCGGCGATGTCCCAGCAGGAACTGTCCGATCGGGTGACGGCGCTGAGGTAGCGGCATTCGTGGATCGGGCGCTGGTTGGTTTGGCTTTCGCCGCCGGACTGGTGGCAGCGCTGAATCCGTGTGGGTTTGCCATGCTGCCCGGCTACCTGATTCTGGTGGTACGCGGCGAAAGCCCCGAGACGGGAACCGGCGCGCCGACGGGATTGGTCTCGGTCGGCCGCGCGCTTGCGGCGACCAGCGGGATGGCGCTGGGGTTTTTGACGGTGTTCGGGCTGTTCGGAGCGCTCACCATATCGGCGGCTGCCACCGTGCAGCGATATCTGCCGTACCTGACCATCGTGATCGGCATTGCGCTTGTCGCACTGGGGATTTGGCTGCTGTCAGGTCGGGAGCTGACGCTGTTGACTCCCCGGCATCCAGGCGGGCGATGGGCGCCGACGGCTCGGCTCGGCTCCATGTACGGCTATGGCGTGAGCTATGCGATCGCCTCGCTGTCATGCACCATCGGACCGTTTTTGGCGGTCACCGGCGCCGGGTTGCGCCGCGGCTCGCTGGTCGGGAGCGCATCGATCTATCTCGCCTATATCGGGGGCCTCACCTTGGTCGTCGGAGTGTTGGCGGTGGCCGTCGCCGCCGCGAGTTCGGCGCTGGTGAACCACTTGCGACGAATCCTGCCCTACGTCAACCGGATCAGCGGTGTGCTGCTGGTGTTGGTCGGACTCTACGTGGGCTACTACGGTTTTCACGAGGCCCGCATGCTGGCCGGCGGCGGCCATCCCTCCGATTCGGTGATCACGGCGGTCGGCCGCGTGCAAGGGCTGCTGGCCGGTTGGGTGCACCGGCATGGCGCGTGGCCGTGGGTGTTGGCGTTCGTCGTGCTGATCGTCGGCGCACTTGCCGGCGAATGGTATCGACGGGCGCGGCAACGCCGCGCCGCAAAGTGACGCCGCTACCTGATCCAGCCGCGCCGGCGACCCCACCAGTCGCGCCCCACGACGAAGAGCACCAGCACCGCGAAGCCGATCAAAAACCAGTTCTCGATGTGGCCGACATGGTTGCCGCGCAGCATCAGCAACAGAAAGCCGGCGATGCACAACCCCGTCACCTGCCAGGTGCGGTAGTTGATCTTGCTCCAGCCCCAGTGGGCGGACGGTACGTCGGCGACGTCGACCCCGGTGGCGCGCTCCACCTCAGTACTGGCCACGGCGGTTCCTCCGATTCGGCTTGGCTGGAATTGCAGGGCCATTCTGGCACATGCCCGGTTACCGTCAGCCGTAGGTGAAGGAATACACCGTCAGTCCCCGGCTTGGCCGCACCTGCAGGGTGTCGCGCACCACGTCCTTTCCGGCGACGATCCGGCGCGACGTCGGCGGCCCGCCGATCGGCAGCGTGCTCGACTTTCCGTCGCGCATTATGGTCAGGTTTCCGGTGCCGCCCACGACGAGGTACACATCCTTGGCGCGGTAGTTCAGCTCGATGACCGACGCGTTGCTCTGTGCGGTCGCGCCCTGATAGTCGAGTTTCCAACTGCCCTGCAGGGCGAACGAGTCGTTCGGCAGTGACGGCGGGAAGGCGAATGTCGTTGTCCCCTCGTCGTATACGCCGCCGCCTCCGAAGTTGACCATCTTGCCCACCCCGAAGTACGTCTCTGGAGTCAGCTCGAGTCGCGGAGTCCTGTCGGGTGCGTCCACCCGCGGGGGCAGTTTGATACCGGGTTTGGCGTTGACCAGTAGCTGTCGGATCAGCGTTTCGGTGCCCTTGTAGTCGCCTTCGCCGAACGTGATGTGCCGGACGGTGCCGGTGGCGTCGATGAGATATTCGGCGGGCCAGTACCGGTTGCGGTAGTTCGTCCAGGTGGAGTAGCCGTTGTCCAGGGCAACCGGGTAGGTGATGTGCAGGTCCGCGGCGCCCTTCTTGACGTTGTCGGTGACTTTTTCGAAGGCGTACTCCGGTGTGTGCACGCCGATGACCTGGAAACCACTGCGTTCGTAGGCCTGGTACCAGCCTTCGACGTGCGGGACGGCGCGCTGACAGTTGATGCACGAATACGCCCAGAAATCGATCAACACGACTTTGCCTCGCAGCGAGTGCACGTCGATCGGTTTGCCCGCGGGGGTGTTGAGCCAGGCGGTGATCCCTTTCAGATCCGGTGCGGGCCCGCAGTTTTCCAGTTGCGCGGCGGCGTTGGTGCAGTTTGACAGCTGCGCGTTCTGGCCGTTCACGATGCCGCCGAGGTTGAGCTTTTGGCGGATCTGTTCGTCGTCGCCGAGCTTGTTCTGCAGCGAACTGGTGTAGTCCGGGATAGCCCGCTGCAGCGCCGCAGGCACGTTGAACACCAACGCGACCGCCAGCAGTATCGTCACAATCCCTGCGGCTATTCGGATTTCGCGCTGGCGGCGCCGGAAGGCGCTGACCCGTTCGGCCACCCTTTGGCCGGCAAGCGCGAAGAGCAGAAGCGGGAGCGCCGCGCCAAGCGCGAAGGCACAGGTAAGCACGATCGTGCCCGGCCCGATGCTCGCGGTGGCACCGGCCACCACGATCGCGGCGAGAACCGGGCCGGCGCAGGGCACGTAGAGCACGCCCAACGCCAAGCCCAGCCCGAATCCGCTCTTGCCCGCGCCGACCTGTCGCTGCGGAAGCCGGGAGAAGGGCCGCTCCAACAGCTGCTCGAAGCGGGGAAAGATCAGGCCGAGGCCGATCGCGACCAGCGCGACCAGCGCCACCCAGCGAATCGCGTCCTGCGGCAGGTGCAGCAGCGACAGCGCCGCCGAGCCGACGAGGGTGACCAACGTGAAACTGCACACCAGCCCGCCGATCACCCGGTACGGGCGCAAAGTGTCTGCGAGGGCACGGCCGGGCTTGGCCGCCACCGCGACCCCGCCACCGGATTCCGCTGGGGCGACAGGTGTTTGGTCGGTGCTCTGCGCACCTGAGAAGAAGATGACCGGCAGCACCGGAAGTATGCACGGCGATACTCCGGTGACGAGGCCTCCGATGAGACCGATCAGGGCGAGGGTGAACATAACAACCATTCGCCGCCGCGGTGCCTTTGGGTGGGTGCCGTGAACCAGACAAGGCAGCCGGCGTACCGGGCTGCCTTGTCTGGGGGCGATGCTGAAACTGTCACTGGCTCGGCGGGTTCAACACGGTGTCGATCATGTACACCGTCGCGTTGGCGGTGTGCACCCCACCGCAGACCAGGCCGGCGTCATTGACCTTGAGGTCGTTTCCCTGGCCCCGCACCGTCACGCTGGCGCCCTGCAGCGTCTTGTGCATGCCATCGACCTTCGCCGGGCTCAGCTGACCTTGCACCACGTGGTAGGTCAGGATGCTTTTCAGCATGTCGGCGTTGGTCTTGAGTTCGTCGATCGTCGAACCCGGCAGCTTGTCGAAGGCCGCGTTGGTGGGCGCGAACACCGTGTACTGGCCGCTGTTGAGGGTGTCGACCAGGTTGACATTCGGGTTCAACTTGCCGGATAGCGCCGCGGTCAAAGTGCTCAGCATCGGGTTGTTGGACGCGGCCGTCGCGACCGGGTCCTGCGCCATCCCGGTGACCGACGCCGGCCCGCTGGGATGCTGCGCGGCGTAACCCGCACACCCCGATCCGATCAAATCTGCGGCCGGGTCCGCCGTCGGCGCCGGGGCCATCATGCTGGTCGCCGGACGTGCGCTGGTGGTGTTCGCGGGCTCGGATTTGCTGCTTGAGCACGCCGAGAAGCCCACGATCGCCAGCGCTGCAAGGCTCGCGACCCCGAGGGTCTTGGGCTGAACGGTAATCATCTGCGATTCACTCCTTGGTTCCTGACGGTCACCTGCCGTCGCTTTCGGGACACCGAGGATTCGGAGTGGCGGCGCCGTCGGATGGGACCGGGGCGGTCGAGACGCGGCACAATAGGTGGGTGACCGACCCTGGTGAGCACTGCCGCAAAGTCCTGGTGCTGGGCAGTACGGGCTCCATCGGCACCCAGGCGCTGGAGGTCATCGCCGCCAACCCCGATCGATTCGAGCTGGTCGGGCTGGCCGCCGGCGGCGCACACCCCGACCTGCTGGCCGCCCAACGGGCCGCGACAGGAGTGACGAACGTCGCCGTCACCGACGAGGACGCGGCGCAGGCCATCGGGGACGTCACCTACCGCGGACCCGACGCCGTCACCCGGCTGGTCGAGAACACCGAGGCCGACGTCGTGCTCAACGCGCTGGTCGGCGCGCGCGGGCTGCAGCCGACACTCGCCGCGCTGGCCACCGGCGCGCGGCTGGCCCTGGCGAACAAGGAATCGCTGATCGCCGGCGGTCCGCTGGTGCTCAGGGCGGCCAAGCCCGGCCAGATCGTGCCCGTCGACTCCGAGCACTCCGCGCTGGCGCAATGCCTGCGCGGCGGCACCGCCGACGAAGTCGCCAAGCTGGTGCTGACAGCCTCCGGTGGGCCGTTCCGCGGCTGGTCCGCAGCCGAACTCGAGCACGTCACCCCCGAACAGGCCGGCGTGCACCCGACCTGGTCGATGGGGCCGATGAACACCTTGAACTCGGCGTCGCTGGTCAACAAGGGGCTCGAACTCATCGAAACGCATCTGCTGTTCGGCATCCCCTACCCGCGCATCGACGTGGTGGTGCATCCGCAGTCGATCGTTCATTCGATGGTCACGTTCACCGACGGCTCGACGATCGCGCAGGCCAGCCCGCCGGACATGAAGCTGCCGATCTCGCTGGCCCTGGGCTGGCCGGCCCGGGTGCCCGGCGCCGCCGCCGCGTGCGATTTCGCCACCGCCTCGAGCTGGGAGTTCGAGCCGCTGGACACCCGGGTTTTCCCGGCGGTCGAACTGGCCCGACAGGCCGGCGAGACGGGCGGCTGCATGACCGCGATCTACAACGCCGCCAACGAAGAAGCAGCAGAGGCGTTCCTCACGGGCCGGATTGGGTTCCCGGCAATTGTGCGCACGATCGCCGAGGTGCTGAGCGCCGCCGACCAGTGGAGCGCTGAACCCGCTACCGTGGATGACGTACTCGACGCGCAGCGCTGGGCCCGTGATAAGGCAAGGCGCGGCATCGGGCGAGCCACACAGGAGGTTCTACCCACCCGATGAAGTTCGTGATCGGCATCGTGCTGTTCGCACTGCTCATCCTGATCTCCGTGGCGATGCACGAGTGCGGGCACATGTGGGCCGCGCGCGCCACCGGCATGAAGGTCCGGCGCTACTTCGTGGGCTTCGGCCCGACGTTGTGGTCGACGCGGCGGGGCGAGATCGAGTACGGCGTGAAGGCGATCCCGGCCGGCGGCTTCTGCGACATCGCCGGCATGACGTCGGTGGAGGAACTCAGCCCCGACGAACGCGACCGCGCCATGTACAAGCAGAAGACCTGGAAGCGCGCTGCGGTGCTGTTCGCCGGGCCGGGCATGAACTTTATCGTCGGCCTGGCGCTGATCTATGCGATCGCGGTGATCTGGGGGCTGCCGAATCTGAACCCCGACACTCGTGCGGTCGTCGGTCAAACCGCTTGTGTCACACCGGAAACCGCCAAAGGGCAGTCCGGTCCATGCATCGGCCCCGCCAAGGGGCCGGCGGCGGCCGCCGGAATCAGGCCCGGTGACGTTGTGCTCAAGGTCGGTGACACCCCGGTGGCCGACTTCACCGAGATGGCCACCGCGATCCGCCGGCAGCACGGCACGGTTCCGATCGTCATCGAACGCGACGGCAGCAAGATGACCGTGTACGTCGACGTCGTGCAGATACAGGTCAGCGACGGCGGCAAGGCGCCGTCCACCGTCGGCAAGATCGGAGTGGCGGCCGCCCCGCCTCCCGCGCCGACCCAATACAACGTCGTCACCGCGGTCCCGGCCACGTTCGCCTTCACCGGCGACCTGTCGGTGTTGCTCGGCAAGTCACTGGCCGCCATCCCGACGAAAGTCGGCGCGCTGGTGCACGCCATCGGCGGCGGGCAGCGTGACCCGGAGACACCGATCAGTGTGGTCGGCGCCAGCATCATCGGTGGTGACACCGTCAACCACGGACTCTGGGTGGCGTTCTGGTTCTTCCTGGCCCAGCTGAATTTCATCCTGGGCACCATCAACCTGGTGCCGCTGCTGCCGTTCGACGGCGGGCACATCGCGATCGCTGTGTACGAGAAGATCCGCAACATGATCCGGTCGGCGCGCGGCATGGTCGCGGCCGCGCCGGTCAACTATCTCAAGCTGATGCCAGCAACCTACGTAGTCTTGGTGTTGTTGGTCGGCTACATGCTGTTGACCGTCACCGCCGACGTGGTCAACCCGATCAGGCTGTTCCAGTAGGAGAGATGATGGCCGCCGGCCAGAAAATTGGCTTAGGAATGCCGGCATCGCCCGAGCCGACCTTGGCGCCGCGGCGCAAGACGCGTCAGCTGATGGTCCGCAACGTCGGGGTGGGCAGCGATTACCCGATTTCGGTGCAGTCGATGTGCATCACCAAGACGCACGACATCAACGCGACCTTGCAACAGATCGCCGAGCTGACCGCCACCGGATGCGACATCGTCCGGGTGGCCTGCCCGCGGCAGGAAGACGCCGACGCGCTGGCCGAGATCGTCCGGCACAGCCAGATTCCGGTGATCGCCGACATCCACTTCCAGCCGAAGTACATCTTCGCCGCGATCGACGCCGGCTGCGCCGCGGTGCGGGTAAACCCCGGCAACATCAAGGAATTCGACGGCCGGGTCAAAGAGGTGGCCAAGGCCGCGGGCGCCGCCGGAATCCCGATCCGCATCGGCGTCAACGCCGGCTCGCTGGACAAACGGATCATGGCCAAGCACGGCAAGGCAACTCCCGAGGCGCTGGTCGAATCGGCGCTCTGGGAGGCGTCGTTGTTCGAGGAGCACGGCTTCGGCGACATCAAGATCAGCGTCAAACACACCGACCCGGTGGTGATGGTTCAGGCCTATGAGCTGCTGGCCGCCCAATGCGACTACCCGCTGCACCTCGGTGTCACCGAGGCCGGCCCGGCCTTTCAGGGCACCATCAAATCGGCGGTCGCGTTCGGCGCGTTGCTGAGCAAGGGCATCGGCGACACCATCCGGGTGTCGTTGTCGGCGCCGCCGGTGGAGGAAGTCAAGGTCGGAAACCAGATCCTGGAGTCGCTGAACCTGCGGCCGCGATCGCTAGAGATCGTGTCCTGCCCGTCGTGCGGTCGCGCGCAGGTCGACGTCTACACGTTGGCCAACGAGGTCACCGCCGGTCTGGAGGGACTCGACGTACCGCTGCGGGTGGCCGTGATGGGCTGCGTCGTCAACGGCCCGGGCGAGGCGCGCGAGGCGGACCTCGGAGTGGCGTCGGGCAACGGCAAAGGGCAGATCTTCGTTCGCGGCGAAGTGATCAAGACCGTGCCCGAAGCGCAGATCGTCGAGACACTGATCGAAGAGGCCATGCGGTTGGCCGGCGAGCAGGGTGAGGGCGCTTCTGCGAGCGGTTCCCCGGTTGTGACCGTAAGCTGATAGGGCCGAGTCAGGCCGCCAAGGAAAGAATCACTATGTCGGCTCCGCCCATCCAGCGCTTGGTCAACGAGCGACGGGTGTCGGTGGTGCGCGACGCCGCCGCCGTGCGGCGCGTCTTCGACGACGATCCGGTTGGGTCATGCATGGTCGCCGCGCGGGTCGCCGATCACGGCATCGAGCCCAATTCGATCGGTGGGGAGTTGTGGACCCGGCGCGGTCCCCGGGAGTCGCTGTGCTACGCCGGCGCCAACCTGATACCGCTGCGCGGCGGGCGGGCGGACTTGAATGCGTTCGCCGATGCGGCGATGAGCGCCTCGCGGCGATGTTCGTCATTGGTCGGCCGGGCCGAGCTGGTGATGCCGATGTGGCAGCGGCTGGAGCCGGCCTGGGGCCCGGCGCGGGACGTACGTGACCGCCAGCCGTTGATGGCGCTGAGCTCGATGCCGACCTGCGCGATCGACACCGGTGTGCGACAGGTGCGGCCCGACGAGCTCGACACCTACCTGGTGGCTGCGATCGACATGTTCATCGGCGAGGTGGGCGTGGATCCACGGCTCGGCGACGGCGGCCGCGGCTACCGGCGTCGGGTGGCCAGCTTGATCGCGGCCGGCCGGGCTTGGGCCCGCTTCGAGCGCGGCGAGGTCGTGTTCAAGGCCGAGGTCGGGTCGCAGTCGCCCGCGGTCGGCCAGATCCAAGGGGTATGGGTGCACCCGGATTGGCGCGGTCACGGGCTGGGGACCGCCGGCACCGCGACGCTGGCGGCGGTGATCGTCGGCACCGGGCGCATCGCCAGCCTGTACGTGAACGACTTCAACGCGGTGGCGCGCGCCGCCTACGCGCGGGTCGGCTTCGTCGAAATCGGCACCTTCGCGACCGTCCTGCTCGACTGACTTTGGCGGCTCGCTGGCGCGACACTTAAACGTCTGCGACGACACGCCGGGCCGGGTCGCAGACGTTTAAGTTTCGCCGCACACCCCGCGTAACATCAGCCACAATGGCAACTAAAACCACATGGGTATCAGTGGCATGTCTCGCGATGCTTGCGGCCGTGTCGGCGTGCACGCCGCGTCCGGACGGTCCAGCGCCGGTCGCCGAGCGGTTCTTCGCGGCGTTGTCCACGGGCGACACGGCGGCGGCCGCTGAGTTCAGCGACGACCCCAGCGACGCGCGTGAAGCCCTCAACGCCGCATGGGCCGGGCTGCAGGCCAACCACTTGGACGCACAGATTCTCGGCACGAAGTACACCGAGGACACCGGCACGGTGGCATACCGCTTCACATGGCACTTGCCGAAGAAGCGGACCTGGACCTACGACGGTCAGCTGAAGATGGCCCGAGACGAGGGCCGCTGGCAAGTCCGTTGGACCACCACCGGGCTACATCCGCGGCTGGGTGAGCATCAGACGTTCGCGCTGCGGGCCGACCCGCCGCGGCGCGCCGCCGTCAACGAACTCGGCGGCAGCGACGTGCTGGCTCCCGGCTACCTGTACCACTACACGCTGGACGCCTCGCGCGCAGGCGGGTATCTGATCACGACGGCCCGCGCGGTGGTCGACGCGCTGCGACCGTTCGACGACACTTTCAACGACCCGCAGCGGCTTGCCGAAGAGGCAAGCTCGTCGGCCAAACCGTTGGATCTGATCACGCTGCGCACAGACGACAACAACAACGTCGCCCCGGCGATCGGCAACCTGCCCGGCGTGGTGATCACCCCGCAGGCCGAACTGCTGCCGACCGACGACAAGTTCGCGCCGGCCCTGATCAGCCAGGTGAAGAAGGCCGTCATCGACCAACTCGACGGGCAGGCCGGTTGGCGGGTGGTCAGCGTCAACCAGAACGGCGTCGACGTCGCGGTGCTGCACGAGGTGGAACCGTCACCGGCGCCGTCGATCTCGATCAGCCTGGACCGGGCCGTGCAGAACGCCGCCCAGCACGCCGTCGACGGGCAGGGCCGGCAGGCGATGATCGTGGCGATCAAACCGTCGACCGGCGAGATTCTCGCCGTCGCCCAGAATGCCGCCGCCGATGCCGCGGGCCCGATCGCCACCACCGGCCTCTACCCGCCGGGGTCGACGTTCAAGATGATCACCGCCGGCGCGGTGCTCGAGCGCGACATGGCCAACCCGAACACGCTGTTGGGCTGCCCCGGACAGGTGGACATCGGACATCGCACCATTCCCAACTACGGCGGCTTCGATTTGGGCGTGGTGCCGATGTCGCGGGCGTTCGCCAGTTCGTGCAACACCACGTTCGCCGAACTGGCAAGCCGGATGCCGCCCCGCGGGCTGACCCAGGCCGCCGCCCGCTACGGGATCGGGCTGGACTATCAGGTCGACGGAATCGCCACAGTGACCGGTTCTGTCCCGCCGACGGTCAATCTGGCCGAGCGCACCGAAGACGGATTCGGGCAGGGCAAGGTGGTGGCCAGCCCGTTCGGCATGGCCTTGGTCGCGGCCACCGTCGCCGCCGGGAAGACCCCGGTGCCGAAGCTGATCGAGGGACGCCCGACGACGGTCACCGGCGATACCACGCCGATCAGCGAGAAAATGCTCGACGGTCTGCGTCCGATGATGCGGCTGGTGGTGACCAATGGCACCGGCAAGGACATCGCAGATTGCGGCGCGGTGTTCGGGAAGACGGGTGAAGCCGAATTCCCCGGCGGCTCGCATTCCTGGTTCGCCGGCTATCGCGGTGACATGGCGTTCGCGGCGCTGATCGTCGGGGGCGGCAGTTCGGAATACGCGGTGCGGATGACCAAGCGGATGCTCGACGAGCTGCCGGCCGACTACCTGGCGTGATTCGCTGATGGCGGTAGATTGGTACAGCTATGACGCGCCCAGACGAACTGACCGAGCTGCGGGTTTCGGATGCAGACCGCAACGGCACACTGCGCCGACTGCACAATGCGGTCGCGCTCGGGCTGATCGACATCAGCGAGTTCGAGGAACGCTCATCGCATGTGTCGTACGCCCGGACACGCACCGAGCTGGACAGCCTGGTCGGTGATCTGCCCGGCCCAGGGGCGATCGTCACCTCGGCCGCTGACCGGGTCGAGCTGCGCGGCTGGGCCGGTTCGCTCAAGCGGCACGGCGAATGGACTGTGCCGACCCGGCTGGCGCTGGTGCGCCGGATGGGATCGGTCGAACTGGACCTGGTGAGGGCCCGCTTCGCGGGACCGGTGGTCGTCGTCGAGCTCGACATGAAGTTCGGTGGAGTGGAGATCCGCTTGCCCGACGGCGCCAGCGCATCGATCGACGATGTCGAGGTTTACGTCGGCAGTGCCAGCGACCGCCGGAAGGACGCACCCGCCGAGGGCACCCCGCATGTGGTGTTGACCGGCCGGGTGGTGTGCGGCTCCGTTGTCATCCGCGGGCCCCGACGCTCGTTGCTACATCGGCGCTGAACCCCCAGTACCCTGGCCACATGCCTGTTCGCACCGCGCTCTCGCCCGGCGTGCTGTCCCCGACGCTGCCGGTGCCCAAGTCAATCCCGCGTCCGGAATACGTCGGCAAGGCGACCGCACGCGAGGGCACCGAGCCGTGGGTGCAAACACCCGAGGTGATCGAGAAGATGCGGGTCGCCGGCAAGATCGCTGCCGGCGCGCTGGCCGAGGCGGGCAAGGCGGTCGCGCCCGGGGTGACCACCGACAAACTGGACCGCATCGCCCATGACTACATGGTCGACCACGGCGCCTATCCGTCGACGTTGGGCTACAAGGGTTTCCCCAAGTCGTGCTGCACGTCGTTGAACGAGGTCATCTGCCACGGCATCCCGGACTCGACGGTGATCGAGGACGGCGACATCGTCAACATCGACGTCACCGCCTACATCGACGGCGTGCATGGTGACACGAACGCGACGTTTCTGGCCGGCGACGTCGCCCAAGAGCACCGGCTGCTCGTCGAGCGCACCCGTGAGGCGATGATGCGCGCGATCAAGGCCGTCAAGCCGGGCCGGTCGTTGTCGGTCGTCGGCCGTGTCATCGAGTCGTATGCAAACCGGTTCGGCTACAACGTCGTTCGCGACTTCACCGGGCACGGCATCGGCACCACGTTTCACAACGGGCTGGTGGTGTTGCACTACGACCAACCATCGGTCACCACGATCCTCGAGCCCGGAATGACGTTCACCATCGAGCCGATGATCAACCTCGGTGGGCTGGACTACGAGATCTGGGACGACGGCTGGACGGTGGTCACCAAGGACCGCAAATGGACGGCGCAGTTCGAGCACACCCTGCTGGTCACCGACAGCGGCGCCGAAATCCTGACATGCCTCTAGCCTTCGCCGCCATAGCAACGTGAGCGGGGCGCTGCTGGTCGCCGGCACCAGCTCGGAGGCCGGCAAGTCGGTGGTGGTCGCGGGGCTGTGCCGGTTGCTTGCGCGCAAGGGTATTCGGGTCGCGCCGTTCAAGGCGCAGAACATGTCGAACAACTCCGCGGTCACCGTCGAGGGCGGTGAGATCGGCCGCGCGCAAGCGATGCAGGCGCGGGCAGCCGGCCTGCAGCCCAGCATCCGGTTCAACCCGATTCTGCTCAAGCCCGGCAGCGATGCGACGTCGCAGCTGGTGATCCGCGGACGGGTCGCCGACTCGGTCACCGCGACCGATTACTGGTCGCATCGCGATCGGCTCTTCGATGTGGTGGCCGACGAATTATCAAGTCTGCGTGCGGAATTCGACGCCGTAATTTGCGAGGGGGCCGGATCGCCGGCCGAAACAAACTTGCGGGCAACGGATTTGGCCAACATGGGGCTGGCCAGGGCGGCAAACCTGCCGGTGATCCTGGTCGGCGACATCGACCGCGGCGGGTTGCTGGCTCACTTGTTCGGGACAGTCGCGCTGCTCGAGCCCGAAGACCAGGCGCTCGTCGCGGGGTTCATCGTGAACAAATTCCGCGGCGACCGTGCACTGTTGGAGCCCGGGCTGCGCCAACTGGCCGCGCTCACCGGCCGCCCTACCTACGGGGTGCTGCCCTACCTCGACGATCTCTGGCTCGACGCCGAAGATTCCGTCTCGGTGTTGGCCCACCGCGTTCTGGGCGCCCCGCAGGCTCCGCGCGGCACGCAATGGCTTCGGGTCGGCGCATTGCGTCTGCCGCGCATCTCCAACTCCACCGATGTCGAAGCGCTGGCGTGTGAACCCGGCGTGCTGGTGCGCTGGGTTTCCGAACCCGCCGATCTGGCCGACGTCGATGTGATCGTGGTGCCGGGCAGTAAGGCCACCGTCGCTGACCTGCACTGGCTGCGCGACCGCGGCCTGGACCGGACCATCGTCGCCCATGCCACGTCGGGTCGAGCGGTGCTGGGCATCTGTGGTGGTTTTCAGATGCTGTCCCGCTCAATTGACGACCCGGTCGAAAGCCGATCGGGCCGCGTCGAGGGCTTGGGGCTGCTGGACGTCGACATCGAGTTCGCCCCTGAGAAGGTGCTGCGACGCTCGCCGGGGCCACTGAAGGGTTACGAGATCCACCACGGGCGCGTGACCCGTTGCCTGGAGGCCGCATGGTTCGGGATGGACGGATCTGTCCAGGGATATCGACGCGGCCAGGTATTCGGAACCCATTGGCACGGCCTGTTCGACAACGACGATTTCCGCCGGCAGTGGCTGACCGTCGTCGCCGCCGCCGGCGGCCGGGACGGTTTTGTGGTGGCCGACGACGTCGACGTCGCGGCGCGGCGTGACGCCCAACTGGATGCAGTTTCCGACGTATTGGACGCGCACCTCGACATCAACGCCGTCATCGGTTTGTTGGACGGTGGACCGCCGCCGCGTCCACACATCGTCGCGGCGCTGCGTGGATAGCCGAGCAGTCGCTCAGAACCCCAGCCAGTTACCGGTTTTCGACAATAGCCGTTCTTGCTATCGCCGTAAGGTCTACAGCGCGAGCACGCGTAGTCCTGAAAATGCGCTGAGATACACCGCGAAAATGGTCCGCGCGCGGGCCAATTGGCGTAGCTTGCGGAAGTGCCCTCGACCACCACGATGATGACCACCGTCGATGGCTTTCCCATCGAAGTCGGCGTAACCGGTCCAGAGCAGGGCTCCGTCGTGGTGGTGCTCGGTTCCGCGCAGCGGGCGCTCTCCGCATACGACGCCGTGTGTGAACGTCTGCACACCGCGTCGCTGCGGACCGTCGTCATGGGCGCCGACCCACGCCTGACGCCGAAGTCGGTGGTCGGCATCCTCGATGTGCTCGACATCAACTGGGGTGTGCTGGTCGGCGACCGCGTCGGGGGCGAGCTGGCCTGGGAGCTGGCGGCCACCAGGCTCGACCGCTTCACCGGTCTGGTCGCCATCGACCGCGGGCATCCGCGGGTGGCGGATCTGACCGGGGTGATCCGCGATGTGCACTGCCCGCCGGTCGAGATCAACACGACTGCGCTGGTCAGCACCCCGGCCGCGCGCGCGGTGGCGCGCGCCAGCCAGCGGTTCGTCTACGGCGATTACCGGGTGGTGGAACTGCTGGGACGGCGTAGCGCGCAAGAGTCGACTGCGCAACTGGCTGCCGAGATCGTCCTGCGCACCAGTACCTGGTGAACCTGTCACGCACCGAACTCGAGCAGCGCGTCGCCGCCGGTGATATCGACACTGTCATCGTTGCGTTCACCGACATGCAGGGCCGGCTGACCGGCAAGCGAGTCTCGGCGCGGATGTTCGCCGACGAGGTGGCCGAGCGCGGCGCCGAGTGTTGCAGCTATCTGCTCGCCGTCGACGTCGACATGAACACGGTGGCCGGTTACGCGATGTCGAACTGGAACACCGGGTACGGCGACATGGTGATGATGCCGGACCTGACGACGCTGCGGCTCATCCCATGGCTGCCGGGCAGCGCGCTGGTGCTGGCCGATCTGATGTGGCACGACGGCAGCGTCGTCGAACCCGCACCGCGTCGGGTCCTGCGCCGCCAGCTCGACCGGCTGAATCAATACGGTCTGCGCGCCTATGTCGCCACCGAACTGGAATTCATGATTTTCGACAACACGTACCGCCAAGCGTGGGCTGCGGGCTACCGCGGGCTGACCCCGGCGAGCGACTACAACATGGACTACGCGCTGCTGGCTTCCACCCGGCTCGAACCGCTGCTGCGCGACATCCGGCGTCACATGCAGGGTGCGGGTCTGCGCTGCGAAGGCGTCAAGGGTGAGTGCAACCGAGGTCAGCAGGAGATCGTGTTCGGCTACGACGAGGCATTGATCACCTGCGACAACCACAGCGTCTACAAGCACGGGGCCAAGGAGATCGCCGACCAGCACGGCAAGTCACTGACGTTCATGGCCAAATACGATGAACGCGAAGGCAACAGCTGTCACATTCACATGTCGCTTCGGACCGCCGACGGCTCTGCGGTGCTGGCCGACGACGGCCAACCGCACGGCATGTCGCCGACGTTCCGCAGCTTTGTCGCGGGCCAGTTGGCAACATTGGGCGAGCTCACATTGTTTTTTGCGCCGAACATCAACTCCTACAAGCGGTTTGCCGATCGCAGCTTCGCGCCTACCGTGGTGGCGTGGGGATTGGACAACCGGACGTGCGCACTGCGCATCGTCGGTCGCGGCCGGGACATGCGGGTGGAATGCCGGGTGCCCGGCGGCGACGTCAACCAGTACCTGGCCGTCGCCGCGCTGATAGCCGGCGGCCTGAGCGGCATCGAGCGCGACCTGCAGCTGCCACCGCCTTGTACCGGCAATGCCTATCAAGCTGCCGACGCCGAACGGCTGCCCGGCACGCTTGCCGAGGCTGCGACCCTTTTCGAGGGCTCGACCGTCGCCCGGCAGGCATTCGGTGCCGACGTCGTGGCCCACTACGTGAACAACGCCCGGATCGAACTGGCCGCGTTCAACGCGGCGGTCACCGATTGGGAGAGGGTGCGTGGCTTTGAGCGCCTCTAGGTCGAGCCCGCCGGTGATCGGGCTGACCACCTACCTGGAGCAAGCCCAGACCGGCGTTTGGGACGTCCGCGCCGGTTTCCTTCCCGCCGCCTACTTCCAGGGCGTCACCGCCGCCGGCGGGGTGGCGATGCTGCTGCCGCCACAGCCGGTGGATTCCGACATTGCCGAGCGGGTGCTCGACGGCCTGGACGGCCTGGTGATCACCGGCGGCAAGGACATCGACCCCGCCGCCTACGGCCAGACGGCGCATCCGGCCACCGACGAGCCCGGCCGGCAGCGCGATGCCTGGGAGTTCACGCTGCTGGGCGCGGCGCTCGAGCGCGGGCTGCCGGTGCTGGGCATCTGCCGCGGCGCCCAAGTGCTCAACGTCGCGCTCGGCGGAACGCTGCATCAGCACCTGCCCGACGTCCTCGGCCACCACGGGCATCGGGCCGGCAACGCGGTCTTCACCACGTTGCCGGTGCGCACGGTGCCCGGCACCCGGCTGGCCGCTCTGGTGGGCGAGTCCGTCGACGCGCGGTGCTATCACCATCAGGCCATCGCCGAGCTGGGCCAAGGCCTGATCGTCAGCGCGTGGGACGGCGACGGCGTGGTCGAGGCGCTCGAGCTGCCCGGGGACGGCTTCGTGCTCGCGGTGCAGTGGCATCCGGAGGAGAGTCTCGACGACCTGCGGCTGTTCGGGGCGATCGTGGAGGCGGCCCGGACATACGCCGGCGGACGGGTGAGCAGATGAGTGTGGATTTGAGCCGACGGCTCGCCGGCAAGATCGCCGTCGTCACCGGCGGCGGTGGCGGCATCGGCCTGGCCGCGGCGCGGCGGCTGCACGCCGAAGGAGCCACCATCGTCGTCGGCGATATCGACCGGCGCACCGGCACCGCCGCCGCCGACGAGCTGGGCGGTTTGTTTGTCGAGGTGGACGTTTCGAACGAAGCCGCGGTCTATCGGCTCTTCGACACCGCGGCGGACACCTACGGATCGCTGGACATCGCGGTCAACAACGCCGGGATCTCGCCACCCGACGACGAGCTGATCGAGAACACCGATCTGCCGGCGTGGCAGCGGGTGCAAGACGTCAACCTGAAATCCGTATACCTGTGCTGCCGCGCGGCGCTGCGACACATGGCGTCCGCGGGCGCGGGGTCGATCGTCAACGTCGCATCATTCGTCGCGGTGATGGGATCGGCCACCTCGCAGATTTCCTACACTGCGTCCAAGGGCGGGGTCGTGGCGATGTCGCGGGAGCTCGGTGTGCAGTTCGCCCGGCAGGGCATCCGCGTCAACGCGCTGTGCCCCGGCCCGGTGAATACGCCACTGCTGCAGGAGCTTTTCGCCAAGGACCCCGAACGTGCGGCACGACGGCTGGTGCACGTGCCGATGGGTCGCTTCGCCGAGGCCGACGAAATCGCCGCCGCCGTGGCGTTTTTGGCCAGCGACGACGCGTCGTTCATCACCGCGTCGACGTTTTTGGTCGACGGCGGCATCAGCGCGGCCTACGTCACCCCGCTGTAGGCGGCACGCCGGTCGGCACGGCGACGGCGGAAGAACACGGCCAACCCGGCGAGAACGAGTATTCCGATGAGGCCGGAAATCGCACAGCCGGGGCCGTGCAACGCCTCCGCAATGGTCTTCGGATCGCGGTCGAGGGCATAGCCCGCGCCGGCCAGCGCCGCGGTCCACGGGATGCAGCCGGCAACGGTGTAGACGCCGAACCGGATCGGCGGCATCGCGGAGATGCCTGCGGGCAGCGAGATGAAGGTGCGCACCGCCGGCAGCAGCCGGCCGATGAACACCGCCGGTGCACCGTAGCGGGCGAACCAGCGTTCGGCGCGGTCAAGATCGTCGGCGCCGAGCCACATATAGCGGCCCCAGCGGTGCCAGGCGGCCTGACCGCCGTAACGTCCGACCGCCCATGCGATGTAACTGCCGACGACATTGCCCGCTACGCCTGCCACGACGATCAGAATGACGTTGGGGTGGGCACCGGGTATGGCCGGAGCCGCCAACGCCCCACCGAACAGCATGATCAGCTCCGAAGGTATTGGTATACAAGCCGATTCGGCTGCCATGAGCACGAATACGGCGAGGTAGCTGTAGCTCACGATGAACTGTTGCATAGCTGTCGACTCCAGGGGTCAGCCGGCGGACGGTGAGCGCGGGATCACGCTGGGGCGCATGTCGTATTGCGGCGTCGCACCGTTGGCGGTGCGCCCGGCCATACTCGTGATCGGCATCAGGGGTGGTACACCTGCCGACCCCGTCACCGGGGCGACGCCGACGCTGGTTGCCGGCAACGCCGCGGCGGCTGGGCTCGCGGCGGCGGGGACTGCGGTCCAGGCTTGCGGCACCGATAACGGACCGATTGAAACCGCCCTGCCTATGCCCGCGGACACCGCCGCGCCGCCTCCGCCCAAGGCTGGTGCTGAGCCCAATGCGGTCAAAGCGAGTCCGCCCGTCATCCCGGAGCCCGCCGCTTTGACGCCTGAAGCGGTTACGGCGGTCGTCGAACCCATAGATTTCGCCATCGAATTCAGCGAATTCATCGCCGTTATGGGCGTAGTCGCCAAATACGCGGCATTCCGAAGCGGCATCGCAAGCGTATTCAACGCATTAACGGCTGATATCGGCGATGTGGAAGACGGCGACGGCGACGCGAGGCTCTGCGTCTCCGGGTTGGTGGCGGTCGGCGGCTCGGTGAACGGCGTCAATGTCGAGGCGGCTCCGGCGGCGCCGGCATACCCGTACATCGCGGCGGCATCCTGCGCCCACATCTCGCCGTAGTGAGCCTCGGTGGCCGCGATCGCCGGGGCGTTTTGACCCAGGACGTTGGTCGCGATCAGAGACATCAACTGAGCGCGGTTGGCCGCGATCACCGGCGGCGGCACCGTCATCGCAAACGCCACTTCGTAGGCGCCGGCTGCGGCATTGGCCTGGGTGGCCGACTCCTCGGCTTGCGCGGCGACGGTGTGAAGCCACGCCACGTAGGGCGCGGCCGCGGTCGCCATCGAGGCCGACGACGGACCCTGCCATGACGAGCTGGTCAGACCAGCGATCACCGCAGAGTAGGAGACCGCCGCCGAGGCCAGCTCGGTGGCCAACTTGTTCCAGGCTGACGCAGCGGTCAGAAGCGACGCGGGCCCGGGACCGGAATACATTCGGGCAGAGTTAATTTCAGGGGGCAACATCCCGTAATCCATTGCTATACACATCCTTTGGTCGGTCATAGTGACGTTGGCGGAACGCCGGATAGGCGGGTTCCGATAACTACAGACCAACGCTGCGCGTGCGGGGGCACCGGAAGTCGTGCCGCGGCACAGGCTGATGGCGTTGGTCAGCGTTCACCGGCCGTCATGGCGACACACAACGGCTCGGTGCTGACCGATCAGCGACGCGCGATACAGAACTGCGTCAAGAGATTTCGCCCGGAATGATCCGCGGCAGGGGCGCGGGGCTGCGTGCTGTCGCGCCAGGACCACACAGTCGGCATCGAAGTCGGCGATGGTGACGACTCCGGTGGCGGCAGGAAGCGAGACTGAGTCGGTGGCCGATTGCGGAATATGCCTGCGGATTTGAACGGCGTATGGCTGGTAGGTGACGACGCGTGATCGAGCTGTGCGTCGTCGCTGTGAACGGCGCTAACCGATGTCAGCGAGCCCGGGTCGGATGTCGCGCGCTCGAACCGCAGCAGCCAGCACCCGGCAATGGCGACGAGCATGATTGCCGCCGCAGCAATGGCGATGACCGTTCGCGCCCGTGACGGCGCGCGTGCGCCGCTGTAACTCACAGTGGCCCAACTGTAGCAGCGCGCGCTCGGGTTTGCGGGGTAGCGCTGCAGGCTACCCGGCCGACGGCGGGTGGGCCATCACCGTCGGGCGGAATCCGTATCGGGGCGCGACACCGTTCATGCCATGGCCGGTCGGGCCCGCAAGTGGCATTCCGCCGAGCAGGCTTCCCGGCCCGCCCGCGCTGCCTGGCGGCACTCCGCCCAGCGTGGGCCCGGGCAGCGCCGCGCCGGCCGCACCCGTCGGCGTGACCGGCGCCCATGCCGGTGGCACCGACAGTGGGCCGATGGTGGCTGCCTGGCCCAGACCTGCGGACACGCCGCCGAGGCCGCCCAGTCCGCCCATCGGAGCTGTCAACGCGCCACCGAGCCCCTCGGCGGCCGCCGCACCTTCGGCCACAGCGCCCTCACCCGCGGCCTCAGCTCCAAGAAGCCCGGGGATTTCGGAGAGGGTACCGATCCAGTTGCCCGGCATATAGAACCCGGACGAAAAGATGGTGTTCCAAAGGTTGTCGTTCAACCCCAGGCCCTCCGAACCAAGCAGGCCATCGGGAAACAACACTCCGAGGATCCCGCCCAGTCCCGACGTCGACGAGGCAGACGACGGCGAGGCCAGCCCTTGCAGTGCCTGCGGGATTGCGGAGGTCAGCCGCGACACGGTTGTCGGGGTCGCTGTCCCAACCGCCTGGGTGACCGCGGCGGCTTGCACAGCCGGTGCCGCGACGGTGGTGGTCGGCGGTGGCTGGGTAAACGGCGGCAACGCGGATGCGGCCGCCGAGGATCCGGCATAGCCGTACATCGCAGCGGCGTCCTGAGCCCACATTTCCGCATAGTGCGCTTCGGTCGCCGCGATAGCGGGAGTGTTCTGACCGAGAAAGTTGGTGGCGATCAACGACATCAACAACGTTCGGTTGGCCGCGATCACCGGAGGTGGCACGGTCATTGCGAACGCGGTTTCATACGCGCCGGCAGCCACTTTCGCCTGACTGGCGGTCTGCCCGGCCTGGGCGGCGGCCATCCCCATCCACGCCACATAGGGAGTGGCGGCGGCCGCCATCGACGCGGATGCCGGACCTCGCCACGGACCGCTGGTGAGGTTGGAGACCAACGACAGATAATTACCTGCGGCCGTGGACATCTCGGCGGCCAGGCCGTCCCAGGAGGCCGCGGCGGCGATCATCGGCCCCGAGCCGGGACCGGCATACATGCGCGCGGAGTTGATTTCCGGCGGTAGTGCTGCGAAATCCATCGCTCACTCCTCAGCTCGTGGCGATCGCGTTGGCGGCCTCGGTGGCCGCATAGGAACCGGCACTTGTCGCCAAGACAGCCACGAACGCCTGGTGGATCGCGGCGGCCTGTGCGCTCACCGCCTGATACATGTGGGCGTGCGCAGCGAATTGCATTGCGGTCAAGGCGGATACCTCATCGGCGGCGGCCGGGATCAGCCCGGTGGTCGGGGCCAATGCGACCGCGTTCTGGGCACTTACCGCCGAGCCGACAGCTTGCAGATCTTCCGCTGTTGCGGACAGCATTTCCGGTACGGTACTGACGAATGACATTGGACTGCTCCTTCGGTTGATCTGTCAGAGGGCGCACGCCAACCGCACACGTCGCAGGTTGCAGACGTGTGTGCTAAATGGCTTGGCGCAGCGCCGGGACCGGTTAGTTAGCGACGGCCATCGAATTGTCGCGGGTGTATCGACGCGGGCCGGCGTCCAACCCGACTCGGGTTCGGAGGTGCGCGCGGCTTGTCGTGAATCCAAGCCGGTTTTGCGACGCGTTTCAGCCGACGCGTTCGGCCTGCCCCATCCACTTCTCCTCGATACGTGCGTATCGCCAGACCAGCAGGGCCACAGCCCAAGTCGCCACGAACAGGCCGACGATGAGAAAACCGATGGCGTTGAGGTCGATGCCACCGATCCAGGTCCAGAATCCGCCGCTCCAGCCGAGCTGATCGGCGAGCAAACCCAGCAGTTCGACGGTGCCGATGAGCAGAGCGACAACGACGGACAGGCCGGTGATGGTGAGGTTGTAGTAGACCTTGCGCACCGGATTGGAAAACGCCCAGCCGTAGGCGAAGTTCATAAACGAGCCGTCGATGGTGTCCAGCAGGCACATCCCCGCGGTGAACAACACGGGCAGACACAAGATGGCGTACCACGGCAGGCCGGCGGCGGCGCTGGTACCCGCCAGCACCAGCAGCGCGACTTCGGTGGCCGTGTCGAATCCCAGGCCGAACAACAAGCCGACCGGATACATGTGCCAGGACGCCGTGACCGATTTGGTGAACCGGCCGAGGAAGCGGTTGAGCAATCCGCGGTTGTTCAACTGCGCCTCGAGCTCTGCCTCGTCGTAGACCCCGCGGCGCATCCTCGTGAACACGCCCAGGATGTTCACGAGGATCACCACGTTGATGATCGCGAGCAGGTACAGGAATACACCGGAAACGCTGGTGCCTATCAAGCTGGTGTAGTGGTGCAGCGCCGACGAATCCTGCTCGACCGGCCCGATGATCGCCTTGACCCCGATCGCGATCAGCAGTGCCAACCCGAAGACAACCGAGGAGTGGCCCAGTGAGAAGAAGAACCCGACGCCAAGCGGCCGCTGCCCGTCGTTCATCAGCTTGCGGGTGGTGTTGTCGATCGCGGCGATGTGGTCGGCGTCGAATGCATGGCGCAGCCCCAGCGTGTATGCCGTCAGCCCGATGCCGATGCCGAAAGCCTTGCCGCCGACGCTGAGGTGGGCGGGCTCGACGACGAGCACCAATGTGGCCCAACCGATTACGTGCAGGGCGACGATCAGCGCGAGCATCGAGCCAAGCCGTATCCACTCGTCGGGTGCTAAAGCCCCCCGCAGCCGAGACCACGATGAGGATTGGCGGCTGAGTTCCTCAGCGGCCATGTCGCGTCCCATCCGGAATAGAATCCCGACCGCAGACGAGGGTAAACCACTGGGAAACGTCATGCAGACGATTGGCAGGAATTCTGCAAGTATTTCGCAGGAAGAGCCTTTGTGTCCGGTGTTTGCCCAAGTCAGCCCCGGAAGGTGATCAGTGGGATCGCCATCTCGGCTGGCGTGTCCGCGCCGTGGAAGCCGACGAGCTTGGCCACCTCGGGTGGCTCGTGCGCGGTGGCCAGTACGGCCGCGTCGCCGATGCAGCTGACGACGACGTCCCCGATCCGGGCCAGGTGGTCCGGGTGCACGGGCCCGAACAGCCCGGCGGCCACCGCGTCGTCGCGGCTGCGGACCTCGGCGCGCCCGTCCAACAGCTCGGTCCAGGCGGCGAGCACGTCAGATGCGGCGCCCGGGTCGGTATGCAGGTAGCGCACTCGCGGGTCGCCGGCCACCACGCGTATTCCCGCACTGAGCCGAGGGTCGGCGTCAAGGTCGATCCGTGAGTTCGCCGGCACGTTCACACCGCCGTGGTCGGCGGTGACCAGCAGCGCGGCATCCGACGGCAACGCCTCGACCAGTCGGGTCAGCAGCGCGTCGACGCGGGCGGCCGCGGCGTGCCACTCGGGCGACCCGATGCCGAACAGATGCGCCGCGGTGTCGAGTTCAGCGGTGTAGCCGTAGACCAGCCCGGGCGCCGCCCGCAGTTGCTCGGCCACCCTGGCCGCATAGTCCTCGCCGGTGGTCGTCGCGTGGAATTCCGCACCGCGGTACGCCGCCTCGGTGAGGCCGCTGCCGATGAACGGCGCGGGCAGCACGGCGCGGGCGCTGACTTCAGCCCGATGCAACCGCTCGAACCACGTTGGGACAGGCTGCCATTGGGCCGCCGGCGGATCGTCGCGCCAGATGATGTGGGGGAGCACCCGGTCGGCGTCGGGGAGCTTGACGGTGAAGCCGAGAATGCCATGCTCGCCCGGTGTGGCCCCCGTTCCCAAGGACACCAGGCTCGTCGGTGTGGTCGAGGGGAAGGTGCAGGCGAGTTCGTCGAGCCGTCCAGCGTCACCGGCCAGCACCGTGGCCAGCAGCGGTGCATCGGCGCACAACTCCGGCAGCAGGTGCCAGCCCATACCGTCGACCAGCATGACCGCCACCCGACGCACGTCGCCGATCCGCTCGGTCAACCCCAATGTGTCGACCGCGCCCGCGGCCGAGAGCACTGCGGCCGCGCTCGGCAGCACATCGCAGATGGAGGGCATGACGTCAGTCTGGCAGTCGTGCCGAGCATCCTGCGCAATACTGGGTGGGTGGCTAGGCCGCTGGCTTTGGATCCCGCCGTCACGGAACGGATCGGCGAGTTGCTGCGCGCCCACGGGCTACGGCGAATGGCGTCGCGGATAGCCGTGTTGGCGGTGCTCGAGCCGGTCCAGGGTCACCTGTCGGTCGCCGAGATCGATCAGCGGGTGCATGAGTGCCTGCCCGACGAGGATCAGCCGCCGGATCTTGCGACGATCTACCGCACAGTGACCACCCTCGTCGACCAAGGTGTGCTGCATGCGCTGACCCTGGAGAGCGGTGTCGCCACGTACGGGCTGGCCTCAAAGCCGCATCATCACGCGGTGTGCACACGATGCGGGTCGATCATCGAAGTGCCCGCCGGACGGCTCACCTCGGCACTGGAACATGCGATGGCGGGCAGTTCCTTCGCGCTGTCCGAGCACGCCGGTCTCACCCTGCACGGCCTGTGCCCGCGGTGCCAGTCCAACAGCCAGACCCCATCAGGACAATCCGAGTAGCGCGTTCTCGACAACCTCCGGCAACGCCGGGTGAATCCAGTACTGGCCGCGCGCCATCTGCTGGGCAGAGAGACCGAAGCTCATCGCCTGGATCAGCGGCTGGATGATCGACGACGCCTGGTGCCCCATGATGTGCGCACCGAGCAGCCGCCCGGTCCCGCACTCGGCGACCAGCTTGACAATGCCGGAGGTGTCCTCCATGGCCCAGCCGTAAGCGACGTCCCCGTAGTCCTGAACCGCCACAGAGACATCGAAGCCCTTTGCGACAGCCTGATTCTCGGTCAACCCCGCGCTGGCGATCTGCGGATCGGTGAACACCGCGGAGGGGACGTAGCGGTGGTCGGTGGCCACCATCGCTTCGGTGTCGTCCCAGTCGCAGAGCAGATTGTGCTGCACAACGCGCGCTTCGTGGTTGGCCACATGCTTGAGCTCATACGGTGACGACACATCGCCGAGCGCGAAAACACCACGTGCTGAAGTTCGTTGGTATTCGTCAACAACTACCCGAGTGCCGTCGACGTCGATCCCGGCCTGCTCGGCGTCCAGCAGGTCGCCGTTGGGAATCCGCCCAGTGGCCACCAGCACGGTGTCCGCGGGCAGCCTTGAGCCGTCGTCGAGTTCCAGCACGATGCCCGACCGCTCGCGGTGCGCGCCGATGACGTTGCGCCGGAACCGCATTTCCCATTTCGCCGATGCGATGCGGGTGAACCGTTCGCCAATGGTGTCATCCAATTGCCGCAGCAGGGTGCCGCCACGGATCACCAAGGTGATCCGGACACCGAGCGCGGAGAAGATATGCGCGAATTCGGCTGCTACGTAACCACCTCCGACAATCACCAGATGCTCGGGCAAATCCGCAATCCGCATGATGGTGTCGCTGGTGTGATAGTCAACTCCGCAGTCGAGGATGGCCGGCGGGATCACCGGTCGTGATCCCGCGGCGATCACCACCTGATCGGCGGTGAATTCGTCCCCGTCGTCGGTGCGCAGCAGATAGCGGCCGTCCGGCTGCACCGGCCCGAACCGGGTATGCCGGTCATAGACATCGATATTGGGCGCGGCCCGCCGATAATCTTCGCCGCCGATCGCAATCGGGTCGATCCGCCCGAAGATGCGCGAGACGATGTCATCCCAACGCACTCGGTCGATGTGCGCGTCGACGCCGTAGCGGGCCGCGGTGCGCACGGTGTCGGCGACCCCGGCGGCGTAGACGAACATCTTCGTGGGGATGCAGCCCACGTTGAGGCACGTGCCGCCGAAGGTGCCCTGTTCACAGATCGCCACTCGTTTCCCGGCATAGCGTTCATCGAGAATGCTGTTGCCCGAACCGGTTCCGATGATTGCCAGATCGTAAGTCTCCACGGGCGTCATCCCTTCCCGGACGTTGCCGGTGCCGACGCACCGAGGTAGTCGTCAAGCCAGGTATCCAGTTTGTCGTAGGCCACCTGCCGCGGTTGCGGCATCGACAAGAACACGTCGTGTTTGGCGTCGATGATCGGAACGACGGTGCTGCGGTTACCGATGCAGCCGGCCCACCGCGCGATCTGTGTGACGTCGAGAACCGCGTCGCCGCATTGCAGGCCGACGGGGTCTGCGGTCTCGGTCACGCTGTGATCCGAGCGCAGAATCAGGTTCGGCACACCGACATCCAGCCCTCGATGCAGTCGCAGCTGACCGCGCCGGACCGCATGCAGCCAGCCGAAGGTGATCGGGAAGCCGCCCAGCGGTTTCCACTGCAGGTCATAGTCGAACTCGCCGTGATAGTCGCGATGCAGGCTGGCGCCATAGCCACCCTGGCCCGGCCCTCGCGCCACGCGTAATTTGGCCACCCGCGCAACGGCGGCGATCAGCGCCGAGGTCAACGCCCACCGCAGGATCGCATGGCCGGGCAGGTCCAGCAACGGGCTGTTGAGGACCAGGCCGCCGACGCCCGCGCGCCTGGTCGCGCCGCGCTCTCGTAGCCGATCCAGCCACAGCGACACGATCAATCCCCCGGCGGAATGGCCGTACACCAGTACTTGGGCCGAATCGGTCTGCTCGCGGATCACGGCCAGAGCGCGGTCGAGTTCGGTGTCGTAGCGGGCCAGGTCGGTGGTGAAGTGCGGGGTTTGGCCGGGCCGCCACGACCGCCCGCATTTACGCAGGTCCAGCGCGTAGAACGCGAACCCGCGACGGGCGAAGTGATCGGCCAGCGAGGTGTGGAAGAAGTAGTCGGTGTATCCGTGCACCGCCAGCACGGCGTGGGAAGCCGCAGCGGCATCATCTTCCCGGCCGCGGCGAAGCAGTGTCGCGAAGATATCGCCCTCGCCGTCGGGATCGGCGCCCAGGCCGATGGTGAGCTGCCAGTAACCGGGCAGGACATCGGGCTGCCAGCCAGTCACGGTGCCAGCTTAGAGGCCAGCTCAAAGCGTGCCTTGTGACCGCTGCCGATAACCTGATGACCGATGACCAAAACGGCAAAGGTCGACGTCGCGCTGGTGGGAGCGGGCATCATGAGCGCCACGTTGGGTGCGCTGCTGCGGCGTCTCGAGCCGGACTGGTCGATCACCCTGGTCGAACGGCTCGACGCCGCCGCGGCTGAGAGCAGCGCCGCGTGGAACAACGCCGGTACCGGACATTCCGGGCTGTGCGAGCTGTTCTACACCCCGGAAAAAGCCGTGCGCGTCAACGAGCAGTTTCAGGTCAGCCGTCAGTTCTGGGCCTACGCGGTGGAAAGCGGCATCCTCTCCGACGTGCGCAGCTTCCTCAACCCGATTCCGCATGTCAGCTTCGCGCAGGGCACCGAACAAGTCGGCTACCTGCGGCGCCGCCGACAGGCGCTGGCGGCCAACCCGCTCTTCGCCCGCACCGAATTGATCGACGACTCCGACGAGTTCGCCCGCCGGCTGCCGTTCATGGCCGCCGGACGCGACTTGCATGAACCGGTGGCACTCGACTGGGTCGCCGACGGCACCGACGTCGACTTCGGCGTGCTCTCCCGGCAGCTCATCGGTTACGCCGTGCGCAATGGCACCACTGCGCTGTTCGGACACGAGGTGCGCAACCTCTCCCGGCAGCGCGACGGCAGCTGGACGCTGACGATCCGCAATCGCCGCACGGGCGAAAACCGCCGGCTCGGAGCGCGATTCGTCTTCGTCGGGGCGGGCGGCGGGGCGCTTCCGCTGTTACAGAAGTCCGCCATCGGGGAGATCAAGGGATTCGGTGGGTTTCCGATCGGCGGCCAATTCCTGCGCAGCGGCAATCCTGCGATCGTCGGGGCACACCGCGCCAAGGTGTATGGTCTGCCCGCGCCCGGTGCCCCGGCGATGACGGCGCCGCATCTGGACCTGCGGATCGTGCACGGCAAGCCCTGGCTGTTGTTCGGGCCGTTCGCGGGCTGGTCGCCGAAGTTCCTCAAACAGGGCCGCATCACCGACCTGCCACGCTCGGTGACACCGGCCAACCTGGTGTCACTGCTCGCCGCCGGTATCAGCCAGCTCAAACTGGTCACTTACCTGATCGGTCAACTGCAGCTGGCCCAACCCGCCTGCGTCGACACGCTGCGGGAATTCGCGCCCAGCGCGGAGGACTCCGACTGGGAGCCGACGGTGGCCGGCCAACGCGTGCAGGTGATCCGCCGGGGGAGGCTCGAGTTCGACACCACGGTGTGCAGCGCCGCCGACGGCAGCATCGCCGGTCTTCTCGGGGCGTCGCCGGGGGCGTCCACGGCGGTATCGGCCATGCTCGACGTGCTGCATCGCTGCTTTCCCGACCGGTATCAGGCCTGGCTGCCTACCCTCAAGGAGATGGTGCCGTCGTTGGGCGCAACCTTGTCGCGTGAGCCGGCACTATTCGAGGAGGTGTGGACGTGGGGCAGCAAGGTGCTGGGGCTATGACCATTGCGTTGCGCCGCGCATGGGCCAAAGACCTTGATGCGCCGACACTTTACGAGCTGCTCAAGCTGCGGGTCGAGGTTTTCGTCGTCGAGCAGGCCTGCCCGTATCCCGAGCTGGACGGGCGCGACCTGTTCGCCGAAACGCGACATTTCTGGCTGGAATCCCCCGATGGGGAAGTGATCTGCACGCTGCGGCTGATGGAGGAGCACGCCGGCGGCGAGAAGGCGTTCCGGATCGGTCGGCTGTGCACCAAACGCGGCGCCCGCGGACAAGGCCACACCACCAGACTGCTGCAAGCGGCGTTGGCAGAGGTGGGCGACTACCCGTGCCGGATCAACGCCCAGGTCTATCTGGCCGACATGTACGCCCGGCACGGATTCGTCCGCGACGGCGACGACTTCGTCGAAGACGGCATTCCGCATGTGCCGATGCTGAAGCCCGGGACCGGTACGGTGGGGGTACCACCCGCTCGCGGGGGCACATCGCCGTGAAACCCTTCCCGTTCAGCGCGATCGTCGGTCACGAGCAGCTGCGACTGGCGCTGATCTTGTCCGCGGTGCGCCCCGAGATCGGCGGGGTTCTCATCCGCGGCGAGAAGGGCACCGCGAAGTCGACGGCCGTGCGGGGGCTGGCCGCACTGCTGTCAACCGCGAACACCGAAGCGCGCCTGGTCGAATTGCCCATCGGTGCCACCGAGGACAGGGTGGTCGGCTCGCTGGATCTGCAGCGCGTGCTGCGCGACGGCGAGCATGCCTTCTCACCGGGGCTGCTGGCCCGCGCGCACGGCGGCGTGCTCTATGTCGACGAGGTCAACCTGCTGCACGACCACCTTGTCGACTTGCTGCTCGACGCGGCCGCGATGGGCCGGGTGCACGTTGAGCGCGACGGGATCTCGCATTCGCACGAGGCCCGGTTCGTGTTGATCGGCACGATGAACCCGGAAGAGGGCGAGTTACGCCCGCAGCTGCTGGACCGCTTCGGGCTCACCGTCGATGTGCACGCCTCGCGGGACGTCGACGTGCGGGCGCAGGTCATTCGGCAGCGGATGGCTTACGAGGCCGACCCGGACGCCTTCGCGGCGCGCTATGCCGCCGACGACGCCGAGCTGGCCCGCCGGATAGCCGGCGCTCGCGTGCTCGTCGACGACGTCGTGTTGCCGGACAACGAGTTACGTCGCATCGCGGCGCTGTGCGCCGCGTTCGATGTCGACGGCATGCGCGCCGATCTGGTGGTCGCCCGTACTGCGGTCGCCCACGCGGCTTGGCGCGGCTCCGGCATGGTGGAAGAACAGGACATCCGAGTGGCGGCCGAGCTGGCGCTGCCGCATCGGCGTCGCCGTGACCCGTTCGACGACCCCGGCATCGACCACGAGCAACTCAACGCCGCACTGGCGCAAACAGATAGCGACCCTGAACCCGATCCCGACCCGCCGGGCGGCGGTTTGAGCGCCAAAGACACTGATTCCCAACCGAATTCACATTCAGCGCCGAGACCGCCGCAGCCCAGCGCACCGCCGTCCGCCCCATTTCGTACCCGCGCGTTGACGGTGCCCGGTGTGGGCGACGGTGCGCCGGGCCGGCGGTCGCGGGCCCGCAACGCAGCCGGCAGCGCGGTGGCCGCCACCGGTGAAAGCTCGGCCGGTCACGGCTTGCACCTGTTCGGCACTGTGTTGGCCGCCGCCGAAAACGCACAAACAGCCGGCCCGTTACGGCTGCGCCCGGACGATGTGCGCCGCGCCGTGCGCGAGGGCCGAGAAGGCAACCTGGTCATCTTCGTCGTCGACGCATCCGGCTCGATGGCGGCCCGCGACCGGATGGCCGCCGTCAGCGGCGCCACGTTGTCGCTGTTGCGCGACGCCTACCAGCGACGCGACAAGGTCGCGGTGATCACTTTCCGGCAACAACAAGCGCAGGTGCTCCTGCCGCCGACGACGTCGGCGCACATCGCCGGGCGCCGGCTGGCGCGCTTTGACACCGGGGGTAAGACGCCGCTGGCCGAAGGTCTGCTCGCCGCCCGCGAACTTGTGCTCCGCGAGAAGGCCCGCGACCGGTCGCGCCGGCCCCTGGTCGTGGTGCTCACCGACGGCCGGGCCACCGCGGGGCCGGATCCGTTGGGCCGCAGTCGATCCGCGGCGGCGCTGCTGGTCGCCGAGGGCACGGCCGCGGTGGTCGTCGACTGCGAAACATCGTATGTGCGGCTTGGGTTGGCCGAGCAGCTGGCCGCCCAGCTTCGCGCACCAACGGTGCGCCTGGAGCATTTGCGGGCCGATTATCTGACCGAGGCCGTGCGCAGCGCGGCCTGAACCGCCGAGAGGTAACCGCTTATGCCACAGGGCCGTCCGCTGTCGGTTCCCGAGGACGGGCTGACCACCCGGACCCGGCGCAACGCGCCGGTGCTGGCCGTGCACACCGGTGACGGCAAGGGCAAATCCACCGCAGCATTCGGAATGGCCTTGCGGGCGTGGAACTCCGGGCTTAACGTCGCGGTGTTCCAGTTCGTGAAGAGCGCCAAGTGGAAGGTCGGCGAGGAGGCGGCGTTCCGGGCGCTCGGGCAGCTGCACGACGAGCACGGTGTGGGCGGGCCGGTGGAATGGCACAAGATGGGCGCCGGATGGTCCTGGACGCGTAAGACGGGCAGCGAGGACGACCACGCGGCGGCAGCCGCCGACGGCTGGGCCGAGATCGCACGTCGGCTGAGCACTCAACAGCACGACTTCTACCTGCTCGACGAGTTCACCTATCCGCTGAAGTGGGGCTGGATCGACGTCGACGACGTGGTCGATACCCTGCTCGCCCGCCCCGGCAGCCAGCATGTGGTGATCACCGGTCGCGACGCCCCGCAGCGGCTGGTCGAGGCCGCCGATCTGGTCACCGAGATGACCAAGGTCAAGCACCCGATGGACGCCGGGCGCAAAGGCCAAAAAGGCATCGAATGGTGAGCGTTCCCGCAGTCGTGATCGCCGCACCGGCGTCGGGCAGCGGAAAGACCACTGTCGCAACGGGTCTGATCGGTGCACTGCGGCAGGCCGGCCACACCGTCGCGCCGTTCAAGGTCGGCCCTGACTTCATCGACCCGGGGTATCACGCGCTCGCGGCTGCCCGCGTCGGCCGCAACCTGGACCCGGTTCTGGTGGGGGAGAACCTGATCGGTCCGTTGTATGCGCACGGCTCCGCCGGTGCGGACATCGCCGTGGTCGAAGGCGTGATGGGCCTTTTCGACGGGCGCATCGACACGCATGCGACAACGCCGGCGCCTGGGTCCACCGCACATGTCGCGGCTCTGCTGAGCGCCCCGGTCATCCTGGTGGTCGATGCCCGCGGGCAGAGCCAGAGCATCGCCGCGCTGCTACACGGGTTTTCGACGTTCGAAACCGGCATCCGCATCGCGGGTGTCGTGCTGAACCGCGTCGGCTCGGCGAGACACGAGCAGGTGTTGCGCCAGGCATGCGAGCAGGCCGGTGTCGCGGTGCTGGGCGCCATCCCGCGGCGAGACGAATTAGAAGTACCGGCAAGGTATCTCGGCCTGGTGACCGCACTGGAATACGATCGCCGTGCCCACCACGCGGTCGAAGCCATGACGGCGCTGATCGCCCGCCACGTCGACGTCGGCGCCGTGTTCGGGCTCGCCCGCACCCGCGTCACCGATCAGCCATGGGACCCGTCGGCCGCGATCGAGGACGTCGAACGCGCAGCGGTCACCGTCGCGCTGGCCGGCGGAAAGGCGTTCACTTTCGGCTATCCCGAACATGCCGAGCTGGCCCGCGCGGCGGGTGCCGACCTGGCCGAATTCGATCCGCTCGTCGACCCCCTGCCCGACGGCACCGACGCGGTGCTGCTGCCGGGGGGATTCCCCGAGCAGTTCGCCGCCGAACTGTCCGGCAACGACGCGGCCCGCCGCCAGATCAATGCGCTGGCCGCCGCCGGGGCTCCGGTCCATGCAGAATGCGCCGGGCTGCTGTATCTGGTTTCCAAACTCGACGGGCACCCGATGTGCGGCGTGCTGAACGGAACTGCCCGCTTCACCGAGCACCTCACATTGGGCTATCGCGAGGCGGTCGCGGTGACCGATTCATCGCTCTGCGATGCCGGCCAACGTATCGTCGGACACGAATTTCACCGCACCGCAATAGAATTCACCGAAGACTACCAGCCGGCATGGGTGTATGCCGACGGCGAGCGTGACGGTGCCGTGCACCGCGGTGTGCACGCCGCGTACCTGCACACCCATCCGGCCGCGGCGCCGAATACGGTGGCGCGCTTCGTCGCGCACGCCGCTACCAAAGCCTCTAGACTCACCCGGTGACCGAGAACGCCTATCTGGTCGGGTTACGGCTGGCCGGCAAAAAGGTCGTGGTGATCGGCGGCGGCACCGTCGCCCAGCGCCGGCTTCCACTGCTCATCGCCAGCGGGGCAGACGTGCACGTCATCACGCGTTCGGCCACCCGCGCGGTCGAGGCGATGAGCCGAATCACGTTGTCGCTGCGCGACTACCACGACGGCGATCTCGACGGCGCCTGGTATGCGATCGCCGCCACCGACGACCCGGAGGTGAACGCCGCGGTGGTCGCCGAAGCCGACCGGCGGCGAATCTTTTGCGTCCGCGCCGACATTGCCGTCGAAGGCAGCGCCGTCACCCCCGCCTCGTTCGACTACGCCGGGCTGTCGGTAGGCGTGCTGGCCGGCGGCGAACACCGCCGCTCGGCGGCGATCCGCTCGGCGATCCGCGAGGCCTTGCAGCAGGGCGTCATCACCCCGGAGGGCGTCGAGAGCGACGACGTCGTGCGCGGTGGGGTGGCGCTGGTGGGCGGCGGACCGGGCGATCCCGAGCTGATCACCGTGCGCGGGCGCCGTCTGCTCGCTCACGCCGACGTCGTCGTCGCCGACCGGCTGGCGCCACCGGAACTGCTCGCCGAGCTGCCCCCGCACGTGGAGGTGATCGACGCCGCCAAGATCCCCTACGGGCGGGCGATGGCCCAGGACGCCATCAACGCGGTCATGATCGAGCGGGCGAAAGCCGGCCAGTTCGTCGTGCGCCTCAAGGGCGGTGATCCGTTTGTCTTCGCCCGCGGCTACGAGGAGGTGCTGGCATGCGCCGACGCCGGGATTCCGGTCACCGTGGTGCCCGGTGTGACCAGCGCCATAGCGGTGCCCGCCTCGGTGGGTGTCCCGGTCACGCACCGGTCGGTGAATCACGAGTTTGTGGTGGTCAGTGGTCATATCGCGCCGGGACACCCCGAATCGTTAGTGAATTGGGACGCACTCGCGGCGATGTCGGGCACCATCGTTTTGCTGATGGCCGTCGAGCGCATCGAGCTTTTCACCGAGGCCCTGCTGAAAGGGGGCCGACCTGCGGATACGCCGGTGCTGGTGGTTCAGCACGGCACGACGGCCGCAGAACAAACGTTGCGGGCCACCCTCGCCGACGCCCCGGAGAAGATCCGTTCCGAGGGCATCCGCCCGCCCGCGATCATCGTCATCGGCGCGGTGGCGGCCTTCGGAGCTTAAACAATTCTTAAGGTTTACTGTAGGGTGGCCCGTTATGACGGCTCTCAACGATGCAGAGCGGGCTGTCCAAAACCGGACGACTGAACCCTCCGAACGAACAGTCGAAATGGCCCCCGTGCACTCAGAAAAGACCGCCTTGAACCCGATTACCAGGTATTTTCCGACCTGGACGCCGTCATGGCGCTTCATCGCCGCCGTGATTGCCATCTGCGGCATGCAGCTGATGGGCACCATGGACGGCACCATCGCGATCGTCGCGCTTCCTAAGATTCAAAACGAGCTGAGCCTGTCCGACGCCGGACGCAGCTGGGTGATCACCGCCTACGTGCTGACCTATGGCGGGTTGATGCTGCTCGGCGGACGTCTCGGCGACACCATCGGCCGCAAGCGCACGTTCATCGTCGGCGTCACGCTGTTCACCATCGCCTCCGCGCTGTGCGGCATCGCCTGGGACGACCCCACCCTGGTCACCGCGCGGCTGCTGCAGGGCGTCGGCGCCGCGATCGCCACACCGACTGGCCTGGCGCTGATCGCCACCACCTTCCCGAAGGGACCGGCGCGCAATGCGGCAACGGCGGTCCTGGGCGCAATGGCCGGTGTCGGCTCGGTGATGGGGCTGGTGGTCGGCGGGGCGCTCACCGAGGTGTCGTGGCGGCTGGCGTTTTTGGTGAACGTGCCGATCGGGCTGGTGATGATCTACCTGGCTCGCACCACGCTGCGGGAAACCGTCAAGGAGCGGATGAAGCTGGACGCCACCGGGGCATTCCTGGCGACGCTGACCTGTACCGCCGCGGTGTTCGCCTTCTCGATGGGCCCGGAAAAGGGCTGGATCTCGGTGACGACGATCGGCTCGGGGCTGGTGGCCCTTTGCGCGTTCCTGGCGTTCGCCGTCGTCGAGCGCACCGCGGAAAACCCCGTCGTGCCGTTCGATCTGTTCTTCGACCGCAACCGGCTGGCCACGTTCGTGGCCATCTTCCTGGCCGGCGGTGTGCTGTTCACGCTGATCGTGCTGATCGGCCTGTATGTGCAGGAGCTGATGGGCTACAGCGCGCTGCGCGCGGGCGTCGGCTTCATCCCGTTCACCATCGCCATGGGCATCGGCCTGGGCGTCTCGTCGCAACTGGTGTCATGGTTCCCGCCGCGGGTGGTGGTGATCGGTGGCGGAATCCTGGTGCTGGGCGCAATGCTGTACGGCTCGACGCTCGACCGCGGCATGCCGTACTTCCCGACCCTGGTGGTGCTGATCAGCCTCGGCGGGATCGGTATCGGCATGATCATCGTCCCGCTGGTGCTCTCGGCGATCACCGACGTCGGGTTCGACCGGATCGGTCCCACCTCGGCGATCGCACTGATGTTGCAGAACCTGGGCGGGCCGGTGGTGCTGGCCGTCATCCAGGCCGTGATCACATCGCGCACCCTGTATCTGGGCGGCACCAACGGACCGGTGAAGAACATGAACGCCGCCCAATTGCATGCCCTGGACCACGGCTACACCTACGGCCTGCTGTGGGTGGCGGGCGTGGCGGTCCTGACCGGCGGCGTGGCCCTGCTCATCGGGTACAGCGCCAAGCAAGTGGCTCACGCCCAGGAAGTCCAGCAAGCCATCGACGCGGGAGAGCTGTAGTCCCAGGCGCCATAACGCCGTCGAAACTGCGCTCACGGTCGTCAAAGCGGCAAGAACCCCGCCCCTGACGCAGTCTCGACGCCCACATCGCAGTCTCGACGGCGACCATTAGGCTTGCCCGCTGTGATCACCCGGATGTCCGAGCTGTTCTTGCGCACGCTGCGCGACGATCCCGCCGACGCCGAAGTTCCCAGTCACAAACTGCTGATTCGGGCCGGCTACATCCGACCGGTCGCGCCCGGCCTGTACAGCTGGCTGCCGCTCGGGCTACGGGTGCTGCGCAAGATCGAACGGGTCGTGCGGGAAGAGATGAACGCCATCGGCGGCCAGGAGATCCTGCTGCCGGCACTGGTGCCGCGGGGGCCGTATGAGACCACCAATCGCTGGACCGAGTACGGCGAGAGCGTATTTCGGCTCAAAGACCGTCGGCAAAACGACTACATGCTCGCCCCGACGCACGAAGAGGTGTTCACCCTCACGGTCAAGGGCGAGTACAGCTCCTACAAGGACTTCCCGCTGGTGCTCTACCAGATCCAGACGAAATACCGCGACGAGGCACGGCCGCGAGCCGGCATCCTGCGGGCCCGGGAGTTCTTGATGAAGGACTCCTACTCCTTCGACATCGACGACGCCGGGCTCAAAGCCGCCTACCACGCGCACCGCGAGGCCTATCAGCGCATCTTCGATCGGCTGCAGGTGAGCTACGTCATCGTGTCCGCGGTCTCCGGCGCCATGGGCGGCAGCGCCTCCGAGGAGTTCCTGGCCGAAAGCCCCATCGGCGAGGACACCTTCGTGCGCTGCCCGGCATCCGGCTACGCCGCCAATGTCGAGGCGGTCATCACCGCGCGCCCGGAGAGCCTGCCCATCGAGGGGCTGCCCGAGCCGGTGGTCTACGACACCGGCGACACGCCGACCATCGCCACCCTGGTGGACTGGGCCAACGGCGCGGACCTCGGCCGCACGGTCACCGCGGCGGACACGCTGAAGAACGTCCTGCTCAAGGTGCGCCAGCCGGGCGGGGACTGGGAATTGCTGGCCATCGGTGTACCCGGTGACCGCGACGTCGACGACAAGCGGCTGGCCGCCGCGCTCGAACCGGCCGACTACGCACTGCTCGACGACGACGACTTCCGCAGATATCCGTTTCTCGTGAAGGGTTATATCGGCCCGAAATCGTTGCGCGACAACGGTATTCGCTATCTTGTCGACCCGCGAGTGGTGGACGGCACCAGCTGGATCACCGGGGCCGACCAGCAAGGCAAGCATGTCGTGGGGCTGGTCGCCGGTCGCGACTTCACCGCCGACGGCACCATCGAGGCCGCGGAAGTGCGCGACGGCGATCCCTCACCCGACGGCGCCGGGCCGCTGGTGTCCGCCCGCGGGATCGAGATCGGCCACATCTTCCAGCTCGGCCGCAAATACACCGACGCCTTCGCGGCCGACGTGCTCGGCGAGGACGGCAAGCCGGTGCGGCTGACCATGGGCTCCTACGGCGTCGGGGTGTCGCGGCTGGTGGCGGTCATCGCCGAACAGCACCATGACGAGCTGGGGCTGCGTTGGCCGTCCGAGGTCGCGCCGTTCGACGTGCACCTGGTGATCGCCAACAAGGACGCGGACGCCCGTGCCGGGGCCGGCACGCTGGCCGCCGACCTGGACCGGCTGGGTGTCGAGGTGTTGCTCGACGACCGCCAGGCGTCGCCCGGGGTGAAGTTCAAGGACGCCGAACTGCTCGGAGTGCCATGGATCGTCGTGGTGGGCCGAGGCTGGGCGCAGGGCGTGGTCGAGCTGCGTAACCGGTTCAGCGTCCAGACCCGTGAACTGCCCGTCGGCGTCGGTCTGGCCACCGACATCACGACGGCGATCTCCGGCTAGCCGCGCTATTCGCTGCCGCCCGGGAACGCCGTGGTGATCGGCCAGACCCCCAGCACCTGGTTCCAGCGTGCGGCCAGGACGGCGCTCTGGGTCAACGCGGTCACGCCGAACTTGCGGTCCTCTGGGGTCTGGGCCTGTTCGATGACCGCCCGCCAGGCCACCTGTGTGTCCTTCTCCATTTGCACCGCCAGGCGCGCCGCGTCGGTCGCATTGTTCACCGGCATCGGCAGCTTGTAGCCCGCGGCGGCTACCGGCCCGCTGACCGAGCGGGCCGCCAGCATCCCGATCACCCGGTCGCGACGCTCCCGGTGCTGGCTCAGGGCGTAGGACACCAGCTTGTTGGTGTCGGCTTCCGAGTGCGCCGACACCATGCCGTAGCCGTAGATGACGGCATGCTCGGTGCTGAGCGCGGCGCACAATGCGCTGTCGCAGGGTGCCGACGCGTCGGGAGTGGGCTCGACGGAGGTCACGACGCGGATTCCCCGACCACGAGCGCGACGGAGTAGGCGGCTGTGCAGGCGGCGGCGATGGAGCCGAGCAGCCCCGCCCGGTAGCCCGACGCCGTGGTTGCCAGCCGGCCGGCGTCACCGGCCGACGCGCGCAAGGAGTTGACCACATCCGCCAGCGACGGCGGCGGCCCCGCCGCGGAAGTGGGTGCCGGGCTGGTCGTCTCGCTGGCGGTGGATGTCGGCGTTTCCGCGAGGCGGGTGATCTCGGCGGCCAGGGCCTGGGCGTGTCGGCTTCGTTCGGAAGCGACCTCGGTCAGCGCCGCACGAACCCGCTGCGGAGCCGCCTTTGCCGCCGCGGTGGCCAGCTCGCTGTCCTGGCGGGCGCGGCTCAATTGCGCTTCCAGTTCGTCGGTCGACGCCGGCGCGGGATGCGAACCGCATCCGGCCCCGGTGATCCCGGCGATGGCGAGCACCGCGCCACCGGCCAGTACGCGTCGCCTGCCGACGAGCGGCTTGAAAACAGGCTCGGTGGGTGGCACGCCAACATCCTGCCATTGCGTAGGCGGTGCCCCGAACGCCGGCATCGCCCGATGACAAGGCGCCGGGATCAGGGCTGATACCAGTTTCCTGGCGTATCGTTGGTGACTGGCTCCCTGGAGCGTTGATGACCGGACAACTCAAGATGAGGAGCTCGCCGTGGCCACCGGGCTACCTTCGCAGACGCAGGTGATCGAGCTACTCGATGGCGAGTTCGCGCGCGCAGGCTACGAGATCGAAGACGTCGTCATCGACGCCCGGGCTCGCCTGCCGCGCATCACGGTGATTGTCGACGGTGACACTGCACTGGACCTGGACACCATAGCCGCGCTGTCCCGGCGCGCGTCCACATTGCTGGATGCCGTGAAGAGCATTCAGGGCCGCTACGTGCTGGAAGTCAGCTCGCCCGGTGTGGAGCGCCCGCTGACCAGCGAGAAGCACTTCCGTCGCGCGCGCGGCCGCAAGGTCGAAGTGGCGTTGGCCGACGGAACGCAACTGACCGGCCGGGTCGGTGAGACCTCCGGCGACACAATGACGTTGGTGGTCCGCGACGACCGGGCCCGCGACTGGGCGCTTCGGGCCATCCCTCTCAAGGAGATCGTGAAAGCCGTTGTGCAGGTTGAGTTTTCGGCTCCTCCGAAAAGGGAGCTGGAGCTTGCGCAGACGGAGGCCGGAACATGAACATCGACATGGCCGCTCTGCATGCGATCGAAGCGGACAAAGGCATCTCGGTGGACGTCGTTGTCGAGACCATCAAGTCGGCATTGCTCACCGCCTACCGGCACACCGAGGGACACCAGCAGGACGCGCACATCGACATCGACCGCAAAACCGGCGCTGTCCGGGTGATCGCCCGTGAACTCGACGCCGACGGCAACGTCTTGAGCGAATGGGACGATACGCCCGAGGGTTTCGGCCGTATCGCCGCCACCACCGCGCGGCAGGTGATCCTGCAGCGACTCCGCGATGCGGAGAACGAGCGCAACTACGGCGAGTTCTCCACCCGTGAGGGCGAAATCGTCGCCGGAGTGATCCAACGCGACAGCCGGGCCAACGCGCGTGGCCTGGTCGTCGTTCGGGTGGGCAGCGAAACCAAGGGATCCGAAGGTGTGATCCCCGCCGCCGAACAGGTGCCCGGCGAAACGTATGAGCACGGTGACCGGCTGCGCTGCTATGTGGTGGGCGTGACCAGGGGTGCCCGCGAGCCGCTGATCACGTTGTCCCGCACCCACCCGAACCTGGTGCGCAAGCTGTTCTCGCTGGAAGTCCCCGAAATCGCCGACGGGTCAGTGGAAATCGTCGCGGTCGCCCGGGAAGCCGGCCACCGCTCGAAGATCGCGGTGCGGTCGAATGTCCCCGGCCTGAACGCCAAAGGCGCCTGCATCGGCCCGATGGGTCAGCGTGTGCGCAACGTGATGAGCGAATTGTCCGGGGAGAAGATCGACATCATCGACTACGACGAGGACCCGGCCCGCTTTGTGGCCAATGCCCTGTCGCCGGCCAAGGTGGTCTCGGTGACGGTGATCGACCAGAGCGCCCGAGCGGCCCGCGTGGTGGTGCCCGACTTCCAGTTGTCGCTGGCCATCGGCAAGGAAGGCCAGAATGCCCGGCTGGCCGCCCGGCTCACCGGATGGCGCATCGACATCCGCGGCGATTCACCAGGTCAACCAGCGGCTCAGCCCGAGCACGGCGCCAGCCACGGGCTGGCCCACGACCGGTAGCGACGAGGATCAGTACGGGTATTGGTAGACGCTGTTTCCGCTGCCCGGAGAAACGAACAGCCGGTGCTTGACCGGATCAACGGCCAACCACTCGACGCTCCTCGTGGACCCGTCCGGAACAGCAGGCAACGTGTCGAACTTCGTCAGCGATTGAGCCCCGTCGTCCACGACGTATATGTCCCGGGAGTTGCTGAGCGCAACGAACAGTCGACCCTGCTGGTCGGCGGCGAACTGGCTTGACGAGGCAGGCGCGATGAACTCGGCGGTCTTCTTACCGGTGTGTCCGTCGAAGCTGACGATCGTCGCCGGCCCGGTCACCGACGTTCGGCGCACGCAGACATACGCGGTGGCAGAGCGCGGTTCGTAGCCCATGTCGTCCGCCTTCGGCCCGGAAATGCCGTCGCCGGAAGGACTTACGAACGGCGCAGGCGTGCGCCAGTTCTCGGTCAGCGCCTGGTCGGCGCGTCCCACGCTGTAGGGGTCCAGGTAGACGACGTCGCCGCTGGCAGGGTCGGCCGCGATCCGTTGGATCATCCGGTTTTGGCCGGCTCGTCGGGGAGCGACGTCATGCTCTGCGAGAAGGCGGCCTGCAGAGTCGAATTTGACGAGGCACTCTCCGGTGGGTGACGCGCCACCGCCGTAGACCACGCCGGTCTCCTCGTCGACGGCGATGACCTCCGCCTCGCACGATCGACGCTCCGTGGTCGACAAGAGCTTGTCGGTGTCGGTGTTGAACACCCGCACGCCCCCTGCGTTATTCAGCGCATAGCCGAGTTTGAGCTTGTTGTTGACCGCAAGGTGACGGGTGCCGTCGGTGATCGACTTATCCAGTAGTGGAGGGGTTTTCGTCAGGTCTGACAGTGACAGCACGTAGATCGCCTGTTTGGAAGCGAGCTGCGTGACGTAGAGCTTGTCGGAGCCGGAGCTGTATGTCAGCTCAGAAGGTTCGAACCACAGCCCGATCGCCGTCGCGTTGCCGGCTGTCGAAAGCTGGGGCGGACCAGGCCGTGGAAACGGTACGCACTTGAGCTGGGCGCCGCGGTCGCGGGTGATGGTCATTCCGGAAGTTTGCGGGCCACCTGAGATATCGATTTGTATTTTTTCGCCGGCCTTCTCCCACAGCCATGTGGTGTCTCCGGGGTCTTCGTTGCCGTCACACCACGGCACCCCGTCGAAGTCACGGTGCAGCGGTAGCAGCTTGCGCATGGCGCCGACAGCGTCCGCGTAGGGCTGCGGAATGTCCCATGATTCTTCGTCCGCCGGTCGCTGACCTCTTATCGGCGGCGGACTGGGCGTCGACCCGGCAGGCAGCGTCAGCTCGACCAGATGCGAATGGGGCGGCCCCGAGGCGGCGCATCCAGCCAGCTGGACCGCGGCGAGTAGGAAGGCCGCCGCCAGCTGCGCCGACCGCGCGAACACGAGCCGACTTTACTCAACAGCGGACGGTCGGCGGGACGAATAATTCGGCCCGGACCGGCGACTCAGCCGAACCCCGCGGGCGGTTCTGCGCATCGGTTCGGTGCAGGTAAACTAAGCCGTGATCCAGCGCGAGATTTCGGCTCCCGAGGCTAGGAAGGCGCATCGACGCCCCGAAGGACCGGTGCGGACCTGTGTCGGGTGCCGAAAGCGAGAGTTGGCCGTCGAACTGCTTCGAGTGGTGGCTGTGTCGAGCGGGAACGGCAAATATGCCGTGATCGTTGACCCAGCAGGTACCCTTCCGGGGCGGGGTGCATGGCTGCATCCCGTACCGCAGTGCGCACGCGAAGCGATCCGACGGCGAGCATTCGCTCGAGCGCTGCGTATCGCCGGTACACCGGACACATCCGCGGTGGTCGGGCATATCGATTTGCTCGGCACACCCGGCAACAGAACAGGTAGCAAAGAACATGAGCACACCGTGAAGTCCCGATGACCATGCGTCATAGCTAAACCCGAGGCGCGGCGCCCACCACCGCTGTCGCCTCATAGACAGGAGATGTAGTGGCAGGCAAGGCGCGCGTACACGAGTTGGCTAAGGAACTCGGTGTTACCAGCAAGGAAGTTCTCGCCCGGCTGAGCGAACAGGGCGAATTCGTCAAATCAGCGTCCTCGACGGTGGAAGCGCCCGTCGCGCGACGGCTGCGTGAGTCATTCGGCGGCGGCAAGCCCGCCGTAAAGGTGGACGAGAAGGCCGCCGGCAACGGCGCGGCCGGCACCAAAGCCGACGCCGGCCCCGGCACCAAGCCGGAGAAAACCACCGCCCGCAAAGAGGCTGCGCCGCCCCCCGCCGAGCCCCCCGCGCCTCCGGCACCGCCGGCCGCCGAGCAGCCGCCGGCCGCGGCGGCACCCAGCCCTCCCCGCCCGGCGCCGGCACCTGGCCCGCGTCCGGCCCCGAAGCCGGGGATTCGGACCCCGCGCGTCGGCAACAACCCGTTCTCGTCCGCGCAGCCCGTCGAGCGCCCGATTCCGCGTCCGGTGGCGCCTCGTCCGGGCGGCGCCCGGCCCAGCATCCCGCGCCCGGGAGTGTCGCCCGGCAGCATGCCGCCGCGTCCCGGTGGGCCCGCCGGCGCCCAGGGCCGACCTCCGCGGCCCGGCGCCGGTCGACCGGGGCCCGGTGGCCGGCCAGGTGCGCCGACCGGTGGTCGCTCCGGCGGCGGTGGCGGTAACTACCGAGGTGGCGGCGGTGCAGTTGGCGCCCCTCCGGGCGGCTATCGCGGCCGTCCCGGCGGTGGTGGCGGTCGCCCCGGCCAGCGCGGCGGCGCGGCGGGCGCCTTCGGCCGCCCCGGCGGTGCGCCCAAGCGTGGCCGCAAATCCAAGCGGCAAAAGCGTCAGGAATACGACTCGATGCAGGCCCCGGTCGTCGGCGGTGTCCGGTTGCCCCACGGCAACGGCGAAACCATCCGGCTGGCCCGCGGTGCATCGCTCTCCGACTTCGCCGAGAAGATCGACGCCAACCCGGCCGCGCTGGTGCAGGCGCTGTTCAACCTCGGCGAGATGGTGACGGCCACCCAGTCGGTCGGCGACGAGACACTCGAACTGCTGGGCAGCGAGATGAACTACAACGTTCAGGTCGTCAGCCCGGAGGACGAAGACCGTGAACTGCTGGAATCCTTCGACCTGACCTACGGCGAAGACGAAGGCACCGAGGAGGACCTGCAGACCCGTCCGCCGGTGGTGACCGTGATGGGCCACGTCGACCACGGGAAGACCCGACTGCTGGACACCATCCGCAATGCCAGCGTCCGCGAGGCCGAGGCCGGTGGCATCACCCAGCACATCGGCGCCTACCAGGTGTCGGTCAACCTCGACGGCACCGAGCGGCCGATCACCTTCATCGACACCCCGGGTCATGAGGCGTTCACCGCCATGCGTGCCCGCGGCGCCAAGGCCACCGACATCGCGATCCTGGTGGTCGCCGCCGACGACGGCGTCATGCCGCAGACGGTGGAGGCCATCAACCACGCCCAGGCTGCCGACGTGCCGATCGTGGTGGCGGTCAACAAGATCGACAAGGAAGGCGCCGACCCGGCCAAGATCCGAGGGCAGCTCACCGAATATGGTCTAGTGCCAGAGGAATTCGGCGGCGACACGATGTTCGTCGACATCTCCGCCAAGCAGGGCACCAACATCGAGGCGCTGGAAGAGGCGGTGCTGCTGACCGCCGATGCGGCCCTGGACCTGCGGGCCAACCCCGATATGGAGGCCCAGGGTGTGGCGATCGAGGCCCACCTGGACCGGGGCCGTGGGCCGGTGGCCACCGTGCTGGTGCAGCGCGGCACGCTGCACATCGGCGACTCGGTGGTGGCCGGCGACGCCTACGGCCGGGTCCGACGGATGGTCGACGAATACGGCGAGGACGTCGAGGCGGCGCTGCCGTCGCGTCCGGTGCAGGTCATCGGCTTCACCTCGGTGCCCGGCGCCGGTGACAACTTCCTCGTCGTCGACGAGGACCGCATCGCCCGTCAGATCGCCGACCGGCGCAGCGCACGCAAGCGCAACGCGCTGGCGGCGCGGTCACGCAAGCGGATCAGCCTGGAGGACCTGGATTCGGCGCTGAAGGAAACCAGCCAGCTGAACCTGATCCTCAAGGGCGACAACGCCGGTACCGTCGAAGCGCTGGAGGAGGCCCTGATGGGTATCCAGGTCGACGACGAGGTGGCGCTGCGGGTCATCGACCGCGGTGTCGGCGGTATCACCGAGACCAACGTCAACCTCGCATCGGCTTCGGATGCGGTGATCATCGGTTTCAACGTGCGCGCCGAGGGCAAGGCGACCGAGCTGGCCAACCGCGACGGCGTCGACATCCGCTACTACTCGGTGATCTACCAGGCGATCGACGAGATCGAGAAGGCCCTGCGCGGCATGCTCAAGCCGATCTACGAAGAGGTGCAGTTGGGCCGCGCCGAGATCCGGGCGCTGTTCCGGTCCTCGAAGGTCGGGCTCATCGCCGGCTGTCTGGTCACCTCCGGGGTGGTGCGCCGCAACGCCAAGGCGCGGCTGCTGCGGGACAACATCGTGGTCACCGAGAACCTGACCGTGCAGTCGCTGCGCCGGGAGAAGGACGACGTCACCGAGGTCCGCGACGGCTACGAGTGCGGTCTGACGCTGGGCTACAACGACATCAAGGAAGGCGATGTCGTCGAAACCTACGAGCTGGTGCAAAAGGAACGCGCCTGATGGCTGACCCGGCCCGCGCGCGCAGGCTGGCCAAGCGGATCTCGACGATCGTCGCGTCGGCGATCGAGTACGAGATCAAAGATCCGCGACTGGCGGGTGTCACGATCACCGATGCCAAGGTGACCGCCGATCTGCATGACGCGACCCTGTACTACACGGTGATGGGGCGCACGCTGGAGGACGAGCCGGACTACGCGGGGGCGGCCGCGGCGCTGGAAAGCGCGAAGGGTGTGCTGCGCACCAAGGTCGGCGCGGGGACCGGTGTGCGGTTCACCCCCACGCTGACGTTCAGCAGGGACACGGTGCCCGATGCCGCGCATCGGATGGAGGAGCTGCTGTCACGCGCCCGCGCCGCCGACGCCGATCTGGCCCGCGTGCGCGCGGGCGCCAAACCGGCCGGGGAGGCCGATCCCTACCGCAGCAAGGGAGACGCCGGTGACGACGATCAAACCGACGACTGAGCCGACCGCCACCGGGCGACGCGTCGACGCGATGGGCGCCGCCGAGCTGCTGTCCGAGGCAGCCACGATCGGGGTGGTCTGCCATGTCTATCCGGACGCCGACACCATCGGAGCCGGGCTGGCGCTGGCTTTGGTGCTCGACCAATGCGGCAAGGCCGTCCAGGTCAGCTTCGCGGCACCGGCGGCGCTTCCGGAGTCCCTGCAGTCGCTGCCCGGCGGTCGGCTTCTGGTCAACCCCGATACGATGCGCCGCGACGTCGATCTGGTTGTGACCGTGGACATTCCGAGCGTCAACCGACTCGGCGGGCTGAGCGATCTGGCGGCTGAAGGCCAGGAGCTGCTGGTGATCGACCACCACGCGTCGAATCAGCTGTTCGGCACCGCCAACTTCGTCGACCCGTCGGCGGACTCCACCACGCTGCTGGTCGCCGAGCTGCTGGACGCATGGGGCAAGCCGATCGACACCGAAGTGGCGCACTGTATTTACGCCGGGCTGACGACCGACACCGGGTCGTTCCGCTGGGCTAGCGCCCGCGCACATCGGTTGGCGGCGCGGCTGGTTGAGCTCGGTGTGGACAACGCCGCGATCAGCCGCTCCTTGCTCGACACCCATCCGTTTGCCTGGCTCACGATGCTGTCCCGGGTGCTGGGCTCGGCGCAGCTGCTGCCCGACGCCGTCGGCGGACGTGGGCTGGTGTACGTCGTTGTCGGGCACCAGGAATGGATCAGCGCACGCCCGGAGGAAGTGGAAAGCATCGTGGACATCGTGCGCACCACCGAGCAGGCCGAGGTGGCGGCGGTGTTCAAAGAGATCGAGCCGCAGCAGTGGTCGGTGTCGATGCGCGCGAAGGCCGCGGTGGATCTCGCGGCGGTCGCGTCGACGTTCGGTGGCGGTGGCCATCAGCTGGCCGCCGGCTACTCGAGCGCCGGCTCGATCGACGACGTGGTGGCGAGCCTGCGCTCGGCGCTTGGCTGACCAGCGCGCCACAATCATCGGCCTGGCGCTGCCGGCGTTGGGCGTGCTCGCGGCCGAGCCGCTCTATCTGTTGTTCGATACCGCGGTTGTCGGTCGGCTCGGCGCACTGAGCCTGGCCGGTTTGGCTGTCGGGGCACTGATACTCGGGCTCGTCGCCTCGGATCTGACGTTCCTGTCGTATGGCACGACGGCGCGATCGGCCCGTTATTTCGGTGCCGGCGACCGGGTTTCGGCGGTAGCAGAAGGTGTGCAGGCGACCTGGCTGGCGCTGGGTCTCGGTGCGTTGATCGTCGTCGTGGTGGAGGTCGCCGCGGTGCCACTGGTGGCGGGGATTGCCTCCGGCGGCGATATCGCCGCCGCCGCGTTGCCGTGGCTGCGGATCGCGATCCTGGGTGCACCGGCGATCCTGGTGTCGCTGGCCGGCAACGGGTGGCTGCGCGGCGTCCAGGACACCGTCCGTCCGCTGCGCTATGTGGTCGCGGGGTTCGGGCTGTCGGCGCTGCTGTGCCCGCCGCTGGTCTACGGCTGGCTGGGGTTGCCCCGCCTCGAGCTGGCCGGGTCGGCGGTGGCCAACCTTGTGGGGCAGTGGCTGGCCGCTCTGCTGTTCGGACGTGCGCTGCTGGCGCAGCGGGTGCCGCTGCGGTTCGACCGTGCTGCACTACGGGCGCAGCTGGTGATGGGCCGCGACTTGATGGTGCGGACCTTGGCTTTCCAGGCCTGCTTCGTTTCGGCGGCGGCGGTGGCGGCCCGGTTCGGCGCCGCGGCCCTTGGCGCGCATCAGGTGGTGCTGCAGTTGTGGACTTTCCTTGCGCTCGTTCTGGATTCGTTGGCGGTAGCGGCGCAGGCGCTGGTGGGTGCGGCGCTCGGGGCGGATCGGGTGGAGCATGCCAAATCGGTGGCGCGGCGGGTCACCGTCTTTTCGACGGCCGCCGCGGGAATGCTGGCCGCGATCTTCGCCGCCGGTGTTACGGTGCTGCCCCGGTTGTTCACCGACGACCGTTCGGTACTGGCCGTGATCGCCGTGCCATGGTGGTTCCTGGTGGCCCAATTACCTTTCGCCGGAATAGTTTTCGCTCTCGACGGGGTGCTGCTCGGGGCGGGCGATGCCGCATTCATGCGCACCGCGACCGTGTTCAGCGCGCTCGTGGGTTTCCTGCCACTGGTCTGGCTGTCACTGGTGTTCGGCTGGGGGTTGGCGGGTATCTGGTCGGGGCTGACGGCATTTATTGTGTTGCGGCTGATATTCGTTGGCGCCCGCGCTGTTTCGGGTCGCTGGGCGGTGACGGGGACCTGAGTCGCCATCGAGCACTACCGCACCTGCGCGCGTCCCCGCTGCAGCACGGCTTCCCGGTTGGCGGCGATGTCGTCGCCGCTGGTCCGGAATTGTCTGGCTGCCTCAGCCTCCAGCCACAGGCCCGTACCGGTCTGCGACTCGTCGATGCGGTGGTAGGAGGTCAGCAGCGCCCGCACCGCGTTCTGGTTGTTGCCGACAATCGATTCGGCCACCCGCCGCGCCGCCGGCAGCAGTTCCTCGTGCGGTACCACTTCGGTGATCAGACCGGCACGCAACGCATCGTCGGCCGACAGGTAGTCACCGGTGAGGCTCATCCGTCGGGCCATGCCCACGCCCACCTTCTGCGGGAGCCGGACGCTCAGGCCCCATGTCGGCAGCAGGCCGACCCGCGCATGCGTGTCGGCGAATCGTGCGCGCTCCGAGGCGATCAGGATGTCGCAGTACAGCGCCAACTCGAGCCCACCGGTGACGGCGGCACCGTTGATCGCGCCGATCACCGGCTTGCTCATCGCCGGCCAGCGCGGCGAGATGTCCGGCAGCGCCGACCGCTCGCCGAGCTCCTTGAGGTCGAGTCCCGCGCAGAACACCGGGTCGGCGCCGGTCAGGATCACCACGTCGACGGCGTCATCGCTTTCCGCCTGCGCCAGCGCGGCGAAAAACCGCTCGCGCAGGGCTGCGGAAAGCGCGTTGCGGGACTGCGGGCGGTTCAGGGTCAACGTGCGGATCCGCTCGGCGGTGTCGATCAGCAGGATGTCGTCGGTCATTGCATCACCGTAGCCATGCGCACCTATCGTGGATCCATGTGCCGGAACATCACCGAGCTGCGCGGACTCGAGCCGCCGGCCACCGCCGCGGAGATCGAAGCCGCGGCGCGCCAATATGTCCGCAAGGTCAGCGGCATCACGCACCCGTCGGCGGCCAACGTCGAAACGTTTGAAGCGGCCGTCGCGCAGGTCACCGAGGCGACGACGCGGCTGTTAGATCTCCTGCCGCCGCGCCGCCAACCCCCCAAGAGCCTGCCGCCGCTGCGCCGACCCGAAGTTGCCGCCCGGATCGCCGCGCGATGACGCAGACCGCGACCGTGCCCGCCCTCAAGGAGTGGAGCGCGGTCGTGCATGCGCTGCTGGCGGGCCGGCAGCGCGTGTTGTTGCGCAAGGGCGGGATCGGCGAGAAGCGCTTTGACGTCGCCGCCCCCGAGTTCCTGTTCTTCCCGACCGTCGCGCACAGCCACGCCGAGCGGGTACGGCCCGAGCACCGGGATCTGCTCACGGCGGCCGCACCCGACAGCGCCGACGACCGGGTGATCGTGCGGGCCGCGGCGAAAGTCGTTGCGGCACTGCCGGTCAACCGCGCCGACAACATCGAGGCGATCGAGGATCTGCATATCTGGACCGCCGAGTCGGTGCGCGTCGATCGGCTGGACTTTCGGCCCAAGCACCGGCTGGCCGTGCTGGTCGTTCAAGCCATCCCATTGGTGGAGCCGGTGGAGCTGCCGCGGGCCCCGCAGTACTCCGGCTGCGTCAGCTGGGTGCAGCTTCCGGTGACCCCGACACTGGGCGCGCCGGTGTGCGACGACGAATCGCTACGCCGCGTCGCCGCCCGTGTCCGCACCGCCGTCGGATGACCACTTAGAAGACGTAATAGGGGGAAAGCTCGTTGGCGCGCTGCAGATTGGTGGACGGGCAATCGACGTCGGGGTTGGAGTAGACCGTCGAGTAGTACAGCGCCTGCTGGATGACCCCATAGCCGGTCTTGAACGCCACCATGCAGGACATGTACCAGAAGCTGTTGTGATACGTCGGCTTCATCACCCAGTACTGCGCGGCGCGGTGGCCGTTGACCGTCGTCTCGATGGCATCGGCCGGCAGCGAATGCTCGTAATCGCGCCAGATGATCGCCTCGACGGCCAGCTGGTAGTTGCCCGCGTCGTAATGGCAGCGCAGCCCTTCTTCATGCTCGGGCGGGGTAAAGGCCAGGCCCAACCGCGCAACCACGTCGAGCGGGATGTCCTCACAGGGGTCGAACGGGCGCGGGTCGGTGGTCGCCACGATCGGGCTCTTCATGGTGGTGGGCGTATCGAGCGGTGCGGCGGTGGAGCGCAGCTGCACGCTGCCGGTCCCGACGCCGCTGGGCGGTGCGCTCTGCCACACCACCACCGCCGCCATGACCAGGGCGCCTAGCGCCGCGAACAGGCGCAGCTTGGTGACCATCGCACCCCCTCCGTCCGGGTCGCCCATTGCGGGGAGTGTACAAGTCGCATCCACGCCGTCACAGCCCAAACGAGAACCTGTTCTAGTTCGGGTGGGTCGCTAGGCTGAGTAGTCGTGGTAACGCGCGAGCCGACGCTGTGGGCGGTTTCCGACCTGCACGTCGGTCACCTCGGCAATAAGCCCATCACCGAGTCGCTGCACCCGTCGTCGCCGGACGATTGGTTGATCGTGGCCGGTGACGTGGGGGAGCGCACCGACGACATCCGCTGGTCGCTGGATCTGCTGCGGCGACGCTTCGCCAAGGTGATCTGGGTTCCGGGCAACCACGAGCTGTGGACCACCGGCCGGGACCCGATGCAGGTCTTCGGCCGCGCCCGCTACGACTATCTGGTCCACATGTGCGACGAAATGGGCATCGTGACCCCGGAGCATCCGTTTCCGGTGTGGACCGAGCGCGGCGGCCCGGCCACCATCGTCCCGATGTTTCTGCTCTACGACTACACGTTCCTGCCAGAGGGGGCGACCACCAAGGCCGAGGGGCTGGCCATAGCGCGGGAGCGCAACGTGGTGGCCACCGACGAGTTTCTGCTCTCACCGGAGCCCTACGCCACCCGAGAGGCGTGGTGCCGGGACCGGGTCGCGACGACCCGCGCGCGGCTTGAAGACCTCGATTGGATGACGCCGACCGTGCTGGTCAACCATTTCCCGATGGTGCGCGAGCCCTGCGACGTGCTGTTCTACCCCGAGTTCTCGCTGTGGTGCGGAACCACCGAGACCGCCGACTGGCACACCCGCTACAACGCTGTCTGCTCGGTCTACGGCCATCTGCACATTCCCCGCACCACCTGGTATGACGGGGTTCGGTTCGAAGAGGTCTCGGTGGGCTATCCCCGGGAGTGGCGGCGCCGCAAACCGTTCAGCTGGCTTCGGCAGGTACTGCCCGACCCGCAGTACGCGCCCGGCTATCTCAACGACTTCGGCGGCCACTTCGTCGTCACCCCGGAGATGCGCAAGCAGGCCGAACGGTTCGCGGAACGAGTGCGCCAGCGGCAGTCACGATGACGGTGAGCAAGCTGATGTCGCCGGTGCTGCCGGACGATCGGGCCGACTTGGCGTCCGCCGAGCTGTACACCGATCCGCCCGGCCTGGCGGCACTGCCCGAAGAAGAGCCGTTGATCGCGCGCTCGGTGGCCAAGCGGCGCAACGAATTCATCACCGTGCGCCACTGCGCCCGGATCGCGATGAGCGAGCTCGGCGTGCCGCCGGTACCGATCCTCAAGGGGGACAAGGGCGAACCGTGCTGGCCCGACGGCGTGGTGGGCAGCCTGACCCACTGCACGGGCTACCGCGGTGCGGTGGTCGCCCGCAGCACCGCCGTCCGCTCGGTGGGCGTCGACGCCGAACCGCATGACGTGCTGCCCGACGGTGTGCTGGACGCGATCACGCTGCCCGAGGAACGCCACGAGATCGCGGCCTTGCCCGAGGGTCTGCACTGGGACCGAATCCTGTTCTGCGCCAAGGAAGCAACGTACAAGGCGTGGTATCCGCTGACCAAGCGTTGGCTGGGCTTCGAGGACGCCCACATCGTCTTCGACGTCGACGCCGACGGGAAGACCGGCGACTTCCTGTCCAAGATCCTGATCGACGGCGCCGCATTGTCGGGTCCGCCGCTGACCGCGTTGGCCGGGCGGTGGTCGGTCGACCAGGACTTGGTGCTGACGGCGATCGTCCTGTGACGGCCGGCCTGGTCATCGTCGACAAACCCGCCGGCATGACGAGCCACGACGTGGTGGGGCGCTGCCGGCGGATCTTCGCCACGCGCAGGGTGGGACACGCCGGGACGCTGGACCCGATGGCCACCGGCCTGCTGGTGATCGGGGTGGAGCGCGCGACCAAGATCCTCGGTCTGCTGAGCGGTGCGCCGAAGTCCTATGCCGCCACCATTCGCCTCGGTCAGTCGACATCCACCGACGACGCCGAAGGCGAAGTGCTGCACGAGGTTTCGGCGCAGCATCTGACCGACGAGGCGATAACCGCGGCGATGGGCAGGTTCCGTGGCGACATCAGCCAGGTCCCGTCGGCTGTCAGCGCGGTCAAAATCGGCGGTCGAAGGGCCTACCGGCTGGCCCGTGAAGGCCAGATCGTCGAACTGGCGGCCCGCCCGGTGCGCATCGACCGGTTTGAACTGCTCGCCGCCCGCCACGGCCGGCTCGTCGACGTCGACGTCGAGGTCGACTGTTCCTCCGGGACCTACATCCGCGCGCTGGCCCGCGATCTCGGTGATGCGCTGGCAGTCGGCGGCCACCTGACCGCGTTGCGGCGCACCCGGGTCGGCCGGTTCGGGCTGGATCAGGCCCGCTCACTCGACGACTTGGCCGACCAACCGCGACTGAACCTCACGCTCGACGAGGCTTGCCTGCTGTTGTTTCCGGGGCGGCAGCTCAGCGCCGAGGAGGCCGACGCCGCCGGCCACGGGCGAGCGCTGACGCCCGCCGGCATCGACGGCGTCTACGCCGCTCGCACCGCCGACGGCCAGGTGATCGCGCTGCTGCGCGACGACGGGCCGCGGACGAAGTCAGTGGTCGTCATCCGCCCGGCCACGCTGTGACCGACCCGACGGGTCGATGTCTTCCAACGCCCGCTCGGCCTGCTGAACCTCGTGCAGCACCAGTGACTTCGCCGCGTCGTCGAGCGCGGTTCGCTGCAGATGAGTGAGCAGCGCGACGGTGAGCGGGCGCGCCCGCCCTGCGTTGTCCGCAAGCGAACCCCAGTCGGGGGTGTGGAATTTCGACGACACAAACGGCTCCCACACGTCCTCGGCATACGCGCGCAGGATCATTTCGGCGATAGAGCGTTGATGTGCGCGAACATCGACCAGCGTCGCGACAAGCCGCTCCAGCGAGATGCCGGCGCCGGTGAGTCCTTCGATCAGGTTCAACGTCTCCGCGTCGCGTACCGACACCGGGTCGGCCTCCGTGTCGGCGATCAGGCCGAGCTTGGCGAGCTGCGCCGCGGCGTTGGGGCCGAGTCGGTGCTCGAGTTCTTCTCGGCTGATCGTCGTCGACCCCGACGTGCTGAATGGTGCCAGCACTTCGGCGGCGAGGTGCCGGATGTCGGTCTCGCTGCCGGTGCCGGTGTCGATCATTCGCCGGATCAGGTCGAGCGGAAAGCCGTCGGCGTGCAGGCTTTGTACGCGCTTGATCCGCGCAACGTGCTCGTCGCCGTAGATTCCGACGCGTCCGCGACGGGTCGGCGGCGGTAGCAGACCCTGGCGTTGCCACTCCCGAATATTGCGCGAGGACATGGAAACGTGCTGGGCCAGGCGGTCGATGGTCATCTCCATTTGACGGCAATCTTAACGCCATTGTCCGTTACAGAAATAATTGTTACGGTCGGGCGTGTAGCGGTCGCTGTGATCGCGCTCGCGGACGGAGGACGATGAGCCTCAAGCACGACATCCGGCTGGCGAGCACGATCGCGCGGCCGGTCGCCGGCAACCTGTACACGAACATCACCAATGATCTGGGCGCCAAGCTGAAGCGCGCTGACTACCCCGGCATCGCCGAGACGTCGTTCGACCCGTTCGACCCGGCGACCGCGGCCAACCCCTATCCGGGATATGCCGAACTGCTGCGCGGCCCACGGGTCCACTACAACCGCAAGCGGAACATCTTCTTGCTCAGCCGCTACGAAGATGTGCGCGCGGCGGCCCGCAACGAGGCGATGCTGACCAGCGCCGAAGGGGTAACGCGGTCCCGCACGAAGCTCCCGGTCCTGCTGACCATGGATCCGCCGCGGCACACGGAGTTGCGGCGCAAGGTCCAGCCCGCGTTCGCGCGCGGAGCGCTCAGCAGCTGGCAGTCGATGGTCGATCGGCTGGCCGCCGAACTGGTCTCCGATCTGCTGGCCGACCCGGGTTCGGACGTGGTGGAACGGCTGGCCGTGCCGATGCCGGTCCGGCTTATCGCACACATCCTCGGCATTCCGCCGGAGGACGAAAAGTTCTTCCGGTACTGGTCCAACGAGGCCGTCCGAGTCGCCAATATCCAAATGACGCCCAAGGGTTTGTGGCAGATCTTGCCCAGCCTCAACGCCACCCGCCACCTGCACTCGTACTTCAGCAGCCGTTTCCGAAGCGGCGAGCTTCTCGGGTCCGACAGCTTGCTGGGCCGTTTGGTGGCGATCGCAGGGGAGGGCGAGCTCAGCCGAGACGAGCTGTTTTACTTCGCGTTGCTGTTACTGTTGGCGGGCAACGAGACGACGACCAATTTGCTGAGCACCATGTTTCTGACGTTGTCGGAGAACCCTGACCAGTTCGAGCTGATCCGGCGGGATCCCGACACGCTGGTGTGCAGCGCGGTGGAGGAGCAGCTGCGCTATACGTCGCCGGTGCAGGGTTTCTACCGCACGACGAAGGCCCGCTACGCCGTCGGAAACGCAACGATTCCGGCCGGCGCGCGGGTGGCGTTGTTGTGGGGCGCCGCCAACCGTGACCCGCGCCAGTTCGACAATCCCGACGCGTTCCGTGCGGCGCGCAATCCGTCCCACGTCGCGTTCGGGTCGGGCATCCATCTGTGTCTGGGTGCGGGACTGGCGCGAATGGAAAGCAGGGCCATCTTGCGCGAACTCGTCGAGCGCGTTGAGCGGATCGACATCATCGGCACGCCGAAGTGGACGACGAACAGCTCGCTGCGCGGTCTGGAACAGATGAAGGTGGCGCTCGCGCCGCGCCGCTACAAGGCGTCGACATGACGCACCGCAACCCGCGGGTCGTCATCGTCGGCGCGGGAATGTCGGGGATATGCCAGGCGATCCTGCTCGACCGCGCGGGATTTTACGACGTCACCATCCTGGAGAAGGCCGACCGCCTGGGCGGAACCTGGCGGGACAACCGCTACCCGGGATTGACCTGCGACGTGCCGTCGCATCTGTACCAGTACTCCTTCGACCTGAACCCATCGTGGAGCCAGCTGTTTTCGCCCGGCCCGGAAATCCGGAACTACTTTGAAGATTCGGCGCGACGCCACAACGTCGAACGGATGATCCGGTATGAGACCGAGGTCCTCGACGCATACCACACCGGGACGTGCTGGCGGATGACCACGCGGGACGGCGAGAGCCTCGACGCCGACTTCGTGGTCTTTGCGACCGGCTTCTTGCACCGGCCCAAAGTGCCGGACTTCCCCGGCATGGACGACTTCGCCGGCCGGATCGTGCATTCGGCACGGTGGAGCGACGACATCGACGTCGCAGGCAAGCGGATCGCGATCGTCGGCAACGGATCCACCGGTGTGCAACTGCTTTCGGCGGTGGCCGGCGTCGCAGCTCACGCCACGCTCTTCCAGCGCACACCCCAGTGGGTTGCGCGCCTGCCCAACCCGCGGATACCGCGAGCGGCTCGCACGCTGATGGGTCGAAGCCGGTTGCTGAGCAAGGCGGTGCTGCAAGCCGAATACAAGATGTTCGAGATCTTCAGCGTCGCACTCACGCAGCCCGGTCTGCGACGGCACATGGTGAACCGTCTGTGCGAGAACAACCTTGCTTCGGTCACCGATCCGGAATTGCGCGCCAAGCTCACCCCCGACTACCGACCCGGGTGCAAACGGTTGGTCATGCATCCCGACTTCTACCGTCAGGTGCAGCGCCGGGACGTCAGTGTGGAGACGACGGCGATCGAGAAGTTCGAACCGGGCGGTATCCGGACCGTCGACGGTCGCCTGCACCAGGCCGACATCGTCGTGCTGGCAACCGGTTTCGACGCCCATGCCTATGTTCGCCCGGCGACCATCCGCACCCATGACGGCCACACGCTGAGCGACGCATGGTCGCCGAGTCCCCGCGCCTACAAGTGCGTGACAGTCGAGCACATGCCGAACCTGTTCATGCTGATGGGTCCGCATTCACCGATCGGCAACTTCCCGCTGGTACAGGTTGCCGAGGCGCAGTCGACGTATGCGCTGAACTGGATAAAGCGTTGGGCTGCAGGAGAATACGACACAATTCGTCCGACCGGGCGCGCCGTGGAAGCTCACCTGGAGCACATTCGACGCGGATTGCCCGGGACGGTGTGGACGACCGGTTGCAACAGCTGGTATTTCGGCGAGGACGGGCTGCCGGAATTGTGGCCGTACCGCCCGCAGGATTATCTCCGGCTGCTCGAAGAGCCCGACGACGACAGCTATATCCTGGAATGCGGCAGTGCACCTGCTGCCCAGTTGGAAGGATCGCGATGACCAACAAGGTCTACGTTGTCGGTGTCGGCATGACGAAGTTCGAGAAACCGGGCCGCCGGGAGGGCTGGGACTACCCGGATATGGCCAGGGAGTCGGGAACCAATGCGCTCGTCGACGCGGGTATCGACTACACCGAGGTGCAGCAGGGCTACGTCGGTTATGTCGCCGGCGATTCGACGTCCGGTCAGCGGGCGCTCTATGAGCTGGGCATGACCGGGATTCCGATCGTCAACGTCAACAACAACTGCTCGACCGGCTCGACGGCGCTGTTCCTGGCGGCGCAGGCCATCCGCGGCGGGCTCGCCGACTGCACGATCGCGCTCGGTTTCGAGAAGATGCAACCCGGCTCGTTGAGCGGAGGCGCACAGGACCGCGAATCGCCGATGGGCAGACACGTCAAGGCGATGGCCGAAATCGACGAGTTCGCGATGCCCGTCGCACCATGGATGTTCGGCGCCGCCGGTCGTGAGCATATGCGCCAATACGGCAGCACCGCAGAGCATTTCGCCAAGATCGGCTACAAGAACCACAAACACTCGGTCAACAACCCGTTCGCACAATTCCAGGAGTCCTACACCCTCGAGGACATCCTGGCGGCGCGAATGATTTCCGATCCGCTGACCAAGCTGCAGTGTTCGCCGACCTCGGACGGCTCGGGTGCGGCGATCCTGGCCAGCGAGGCGTTCGTCGACAAGCATGGTCTCGCCGGGCAGGCGACCGAGATTGTCGGGCAGGCGATGACCACCGACTTCGAATCGACCTTCGGCGGCACAGCCAAGGCGCTGATCGGCTACGACATGAACGTGCAAGCCGCACAACAGGTCTACGACCAGTCCGGACTTGGTCCCGAGGACTTCCAGGTGATCGAGCTGCACGACTGCTTCTCCGCCAACGAACTACTGCTCTACGAGGCGCTGGGGCTGTGCCGCGAGGGCGAGGCGCCCAAGCTGATCGACAACGGCGACACCACCTACGGCGGTCGGTGGGTGGTCAACCCGTCCGGCGGGCTGATCTCCAAGGGCCATCCGCTGGGGGCAACCGGTTTGGCGCAGTGCGCCGAGCTGACCTGGCAGCTGCGCGGCACGGCCGACAAACGTCAGGTCGACAATGTGTCAGCGGCGTTGCAGCACAACATCGGGCTGGGCGGGGCGGCCGTCGTCACCGCCTATCAACGCGCTGAACGCTAGGTCGGCATAGCGAACTCGTCGAAGCCGGATCCGCATTCTAGGTAGTTGCGGTTCCGCAGGCCCGGGCCACCAGCTGGGCGCGGCTGGCGGTGGCCGATTTGGCGAAGATCGCCTTGAGGTGCTCCTGCACGGTGAATTCGGAAATACTCAGATTGCGCGCGATGTGGCGAGTGGAGTTTCCGTGCGACAGCTCGACGAGGACGTCGGTTTCGCGCGTAGTCAGTCCGGTGGCCCGGCTGAAGACATCCAGCCGTTCTGCGACGGTGATCGGGTCAATTGTGACGGCGACCGACGGTGGCATCCCCGGGCTGCCTGCCTGCAGCCGTGCCGCGGTGAGGGCAAGCCACGCAGCCCCGCCGGCATGCACCCGCGACGTCGCCGGCGATGTATCGGTGCCCTCTTCGGCGGCGAGTAGTTGCGCGGCGACGTTTAATGCGGCCGCCGGCACCGGTGAGTCGCCGGATTGAGTGGGCAGCAATCGTCGGAAGCTGGGTTCCGCGGCCGGGGTTTCACCAACAGCGTTCAGGTCGTCGTCGTAGAGCACCAACGCCGGAGCGATTGACGGCTGGTCGTGGGCGGGCTCAAACATGCGGGCCACCCGAGCACGCTGCGCTGTGGTGATCATCGCCAGCAGCGTGGCGGCGAACGCGCACTCCTCGTCACTGAAGGGCCGCCCGTCGTAGCGCCATAGGTCAACAAATCCCCAGCACCCGTGGCGGTCTCGCAGCACCATCGAAGCGATGTCGGCCACCCTCAGCGTTTCGCTGCCGACACGCCACAGCCGGCTCTCGGAAAGCCGGCCCTTCGTGGCTGCGACGAGGCTGACACAGCCGTGCAGTGTGGTCCAGCGGTTGATCGCCGTGGCGTATTTGGCGCGGATGAGTCGCGGTAACCGGCGCATATCGAATGAAGGCAGATACGCCAGCGGTGAAACGCCCACTGCGGACACCGGGTCGGTGAGCACCCACACGTAGGCATCGAATGGCACCGCCACACCAAGGGCATCCAGGGTCGCCGCCCGAAACGCCCTGTCATCGAGCGGGCCGGCGCAGCAGGCGCTGATCTGCTCGCGCACAGTGCGGTAGCGGCTTCTCACCGACCGCAGCGTAGCGGTTCAACATACCCGAAACTGGCGCAATACCCCAGAAATTAGGGATACCGGCGACCGTTCCGGGGCTCCTAACGTTGGCCCATCAACTCAGCCATGATCGGAGGAGAAATGCCCCTTTTGCACATCGAACACGGTGTCAATGACCTCGACACCTGGCTCAAGGTATTCAATGCGTTCGAGCCACAGCGCAAGGCAGCCGGCGTCACACAGGTTCGCCTCGGCCAGCCAGTCGGCGACCCGCACCACGTGGTCATCGACCTCGAATTCGAAACGACCTCTGCCGCAGACGATTTCCGTACCTTCCTCCGCGAGAACGTGTGGACATCAGCCGACGCGTCGAACGTCATGACCGGGACCCCAACCGCCATCATCCTCACCGAGATAAGGTCCTAGCCGTCGGCCCAGCCATTGGTGAGCAGACGCAAAATCCCCCAAAACGCGTGGTTTCGGGGGATTTTGGGTCCGCTCGCGGCTTAGGCGACCACCCAGATCGCCCGGGCGGCGGGGCTGCCCAAGTCGACGGTGGTGGGCGCACCGTCGGCGGACACTGCCGACTCAATGGCCACCGAGATCATCCCGGCGAACTCCCGACGGGTCAGCACCCGTAGCCGCGAGTCCAAGCTGATGCCGATGCTGTCGAAGTAGCGCAGCATCTCCGGGTCGGCATCGGAGATCCGTGCCACCGTGCCGGCGTCACCGTCGCGGCATGCCCACAGCTGGCGGGCCGGCGGGGTGGGCACTTGTCCGTCGGAGGCCGGGATCGGGTCGCCGTGTGGGTCGCGCTGCGGGAACCCCAGCTTGGCGTCGATACGCGTGATCAGCCGGTCGGAGACCGCGTGCTCGAGCACCTCTGCCTCGTCGTGCACCTCGTCCCAGCTGTAACCGAGCTCCTTGACCAGAAAGGCCTCCAGGAGCCGGTGCCGGCGCACCATCGCCAGCGCCGCCCGACGCCCCGACTCGGTCAATGTGACCGCGCCGTACTTCTCGTGGTCGACCAGGCCCTGCTCGGCGAGTTTGCGGATGGATTCCGAGGCCGTGCTCGCCGACACGCCGAGCTTCTCGGCCAGCATCTTGGTGCTGACCTTTTCCCGCGACCACTCCTGCGCGTTCCAGATGACCTTCAAGTAGTCCTGGGCAACCGCGGTGAGCTCGTTGGGCTCGTCAGGGGGCACAACGGAAGTTTATGCAATCCTCACCTGATCTGGGGCTCGCGCATCTCCGGGGGTCACCTTGCGCCGTAGGCTTGCGATTGTGCAGCGGTGGCGGGGCCAGGACGAGATACCCACGGACTGGGGCAGATGCGTGCTCACGATCGGAGTGTTCGACGGCGTGCACCGCGGGCACGCCGAACTGATCGCCCACGCGGTGAAGGCGGCCCGGACGCGCGGCGTGCCCACGGTGCTGATGACGTTCGACCCGCACCCGATGGAGGTCGTCTTCCCCGGCAGTCATCCGGCACAGCTGACGACGCTGGCGCGGCGAGCCGAGCTGGTCGAAGAGCTCGGCATCGACGTGTTTTTGGTGATGCCGTTCACCAGCGACTTCATGAAGCTGACGCCCGAACGCTACGTCCACGAACTGCTGGTCGAACACCTGCATGTGGTGGAAGTCGTGGTGGGCGAGAATTTCACGTTTGGCAAGAAGGCGGCCGGAACCGTCGACACGCTGCGCCGGGCCGGCGAGCGGTTCGGGTTCGCGGTGGAGTCGATGTCGCTGGTGACCGAGCACCACGACAGCGAGACCGTGACGTTCTCCTCGACCTACATCCGGTCCTGCGTGGACGCCGGCGACGTGGTGGCCGCCGCCGAAGCGCTGGGCCGCCCCCACCGGGTCGAGGGCGTGGTGGTGCGCGGCGACGGGCGCGGCAAGGCGCTGGGCTTCCCGACCGCCAACGTCGCGCCGCCGATGTACTCGGCTATCCCTGCCGACGGCGTGTACGCGGCCTGGTTCACCGTCCTCGGGCATGGTCCCGCCAGCGGCACGGTGGTGCCGGGCGAGCGCTACCGGGCCGCGGTATCGGTCGGCACCAACCCGACCTTCTCCGGGCGGACCCGCACCGTCGAGGCGTACGTGCTCGACACCGACGCCGACCTCTACGGGCAACACGTGGCGCTGGACTTCGTCGCCCGTATCCGCGGGCAGGAGAGGTTCGGATCGGTGCAGGACCTCATCGCCGCGATGGGCGCCGACACCGACCGGGCGCGGGCCCTGCTGACTGCGGGATGAGCTGCCGGGAGACTCCCGCTGCTAGACTGCCCGACGACACGGCGCGTGCTGCAGTTCGCGGTGGCTGCGCCCTCAAACCTGATCGCGGACCGATTGATGGAGATAGTTCGTGGCGCTGACAGCCGAGCAAAAAAAGGAAATCCTGGGCTCCTACGGCCTGCATGAAACCGACACCGGGTCCCCTGAGGCGCAGGTCGCGCTGCTGACCAGGCGGATCGCCGACCTGACCGAGCATCTGAAGGTGCACAAGCACGACCACCATTCGCGGCGCGGATTGCTGCTGTTGGTCGGCCGGCGGCGGCGTCTGCTCAAATACGTGGCCCAGATCGATGTGGAGCGCTACCGCTCGCTTATCGACCGACTGGGTCTGCGTCGCTGACCTAGACCCGGCGTCGCCCTTGCGGTTAGGAACTGCCTGGTCGGCGTGTAGAGTGGGGACGTTCTGGGCCGGATTCGGCCCGAGCAGGTGCGGTTCGCGCGATCCGCGCGGACCGTCCCAGCGAGTCATGACAGGAGCTGCCAAGCCTGTATCGAGCGGTCCTCGGTAGTGGCGGCCGGGCCCCCAGAAAGTGGGGCACAGTCCGGCCGCTTCGATCGATGGCCGTAGCCGCATCCAGGCGCTGGCAGCTGTATGCGTTACTACGCGAAACAGCTGAATAAACCCAGAGAGGCCGCACGGACGTCCATGTCTGTAGCTGAAATTGACGAAGGCGTGTTCGAGTCGACCGCCACCATCGACAACGGGAGCTTCGGCACCCGCACCATCCGTTTTGAAACCGGTCGGTTGGCCCTGCAGGCCGCCGGCGCCGTCGTCGCCTACCTCGACGACGAGAACATGCTGCTGTCGGCCACCACCGCCAGCAAGAGTCCCAAGGAGCATTTCGACTTCTTCCCGCTGACCGTCGACGTCGAGGAGCGGATGTACGCTGCCGGGCGCATACCCGGCTCCTTCTTCCGCCGCGAGGGCCGGCCGTCCACCGACGCGATCCTGACCTGCCGGCTCATCGACCGCCCGCTGCGCCCGTCGTTCGTCGACGGCCTGCGCAACGAGATCCAGATCGTGGTGACCATCCTGAGCCTGGACCCCAACGAGCTCTACGACGTGCTGGCGATCAACGCCGCGTCGGCGTCCACCCAGCTGGGTGGCCTGCCGTTCTCGGGGCCCGTCGGCGGGGTCCGGGTGGCGCTGATCGACGGCACCTGGGTGGCGTTCCCGACCGTCGAGCAGACTGAACGGTCCACGTTCGACATGGTGGTCGCCGGACGCGTACTCGACGACGGCGACGTCGCGATCATGATGGTCGAAGCGGAGGCCACCGAGAACGTCGTCGAACTCATCGACGGCGGTGCCCAGGCGCCGACGGAAACCGTTGTGGCGCAAGGCCTGGAGGCCGCCAAGCCGTTCATCGCCAAGCTGTGCGCCGCGCAGCAGGAACTCGCTGACGCCGCTGCCAGGCCGACCGACGAATACCCGGTGTTTCCCGACTACGGCGACGACGTGTACTACTCGGTGTCCTCGGTGGCCACCGACGAGCTGTCCGCCGCACTGACGATCTCCGGCAAGGCCGAGCGCGACCAGCGCACCAATGAGCTCAAGGCCGAAGTTCTCGAGCGGCTGGCCGACACCTACGCCGGGCGTGAGAAGGAGATCAGTGCGGCGTTTCGCGCGCTGACCAAGAAGCTAGTGCGCCAGCGCATTCTGTCCGACCACTTCCGCATCGACGGCCGCGGCATCACCGACATCCGCGCGCTGTCCGCCGAAGTCGCGGTGGTGCCACGGGCACACGGCAGCGCGCTGTTCGAGCGGGGCGAGACGCAGATCCTCGGGGTGACCACCCTGGACATGGTCAAGATGGCCCAGCAGATCGACTCGCTGGGGCCGGAGACCTCCAAGCGCTACATGCACCACTACAACTTCCCACCGTTCTCCACCGGGGAAACCGGCCGGGTCGGCTCGCCCAAACGACGCGAGATCGGGCACGGCGCATTGGCAGAGCGGGCGCTGGTGCCGGTGTTGCCGAGTGTCGAGGAGTTCCCGTATGCGATCCGTCAGGTCTCAGAAGCGTTGGGCTCCAACGGTTCCACCTCGATGGGCTCGGTATGCGCGTCGACGCTGGCGCTGCTGAACGCCGGAGTGCCGCTGAAGGCGCCGGTGGCCGGTATCGCGATGGGCCTGGTATCCGACGACGTCGAACTGGAAAGTGGTGGCACCGAACGTCGCTTCGTCACGTTGACCGACATCCTCGGTGCCGAGGACGCGTTCGGCGACATGGACTTCAAGGTCGCCGGCACCAAGGACTTCGTCACCGCGCTGCAGCTGGACACCAAACTCGACGGCATCCCCTCGCAGGTGCTCGCCGGTGCGCTGTCACAGGCCCGCGACGCGCGGCTGACCATCCTGGAGGTGATGGCCGAGGCCATCGACAAGCCCGACGAGATGAGCCCGTACGCCCCGCGGGTCACCACGATCAAGGTGCCGGTGGACAAGATCGGCGAGGTGATCGGTCCCAAGGGGAAGATCATCAACGCCATCACCGAGGAGACCGGCGCGCAGATCTCCATCGAGGACGACGGCACCGTGTTCGTCGGCGCCACCGATGGCCCGTCGGCGCAGGCCGCCATCGACAAGATCAACGCGATCGCCAACCCGCAGCTGCCCAAGACCGGGGAGCGGTTCCTCGGAACCGTGGTCAAGACCACCGACTTCGGCGCGTTCGTGTCGCTGCTGCCCGGGCGTGACGGGTTGGTGCACATCTCCAAACTCGGCAAGGGCAAGCGCATCGCCAAAGTCGAGGACGTCGTCAACGTCGGCGACAAGCTGCGCGTGGAGATCGCCGACATCGACAAGCGCGGCAAGATTTCGTTGGTGCTCGTTCCCGAGTCGGATGACGGCGATGCCGACAGCGAGGCCGCGGGAGCCGATGCCGCGACGGCCAGTAGTTAAGAGCGGCGCGCTGCGGCGCGGCCGGCATGGCGCCGAGCCCGCCGCCGCGTTTCGCCGCACCACCCTGTCGGGGGGCCTGCGGGTGGTAACCGAGCACCTTCCCGCGGTGCACTCGGCGTCGGTCGGGGTCTGGGTTGGTGTCGGGTCGCGCGACGAGGGTGCCAGCGTGGCGGGGGCCGCGCACTTCCTGGAGCATCTGCTGTTCAAATCCACCCCGACGCGCACGGCCGTGGACATCGCGCAGGCGGTGGATGCCGTTGGCGGTGAGCTGAACGCGTTCACCGCCAAGGAGCACACCTGCTACTACGCGCACGTCTTGGACGACGATCTCGAGTTGGCCGTCGACCTGGTCGGCGACGTGGTGCTCAACGGGCGCTGCGCCGCCGACGATGTCGAGCTGGAACGCGACGTCGTGCTCGAGGAGATCGCGATGCGCGACGACGATCCCGAGGACACGCTGGCCGACGTGTTCTTGGCGGCGCTGTTCGGCGACCATCCGGTGGGACGTCCGGTGATCGGCAGCGCGCAATCGGTGGCGGCGATGACACGCGGTCAGCTGCACTCGTTTCACGTACGCCGCTACACACCGGAGCGGATGGTCGTCGCAGCCGCCGGCAACGTCGACCACGACGACGTCGTGGCGTTGGTGCGCGAGCACTTCGGACCGCATTTGGTTCGCGGCCGGCGGCCGGTACCGCCGCGCAAGGGGACCGGCCGTATCACCGGGCGACCGCGGCTCACCGTGGTCAACCGGGAAGCCGAGCAGACCCATGTCTGCCTAGGCGTCCGCACGCCGGGCCGGCATTGGAAGCATCGCTGGGCGCTGACGGTGTTGAACAGCGCGCTCGGCGGAGGCTTGAGTTCCCGGCTGTTCCAACAGGTTCGGGAATCCCGCGGGCTGGCGTACTCGGTCTACTCGTCGTTGGACATGTTCGCCGACAGCGGCGCGCTGTCAGTGTACGCCGCATGCCTGCCCGAGCGTTTCGCCGAAGTGTCGCGCGTGACCACTGCGGTGCTCGAGTCGGTGGCGCGTGACGGCATCACCGAGCAGGAGTGCCGAATCGCCAAGGGTTCGCTGCGCGGGGGGCTGGTGCTCGGCTTGGAGGATTCCGGTTCGCGGATGAACCGCATCGGCCGCAGCGAGCTCAATTACGCTGAGCATCGAAGTATCGACCGCACGCTCAAGGAGCTCGACGAGGTCACCGTGGATGAGGTCAATGCCGTGGCCCGCCGGCTGTTGGGCAAGCCCTACGGCGTCGCCGTTCTCGGCCCGTATAGGTCGAAAAGATCTGTGCCGCAACAACTTCAGGCGATAGTGCAGTAGTGCCATGGTACTGGGCTTCTGGGACATCGCGGTGCCCATCGTGGGTGCGCCGATGGCGGGTGGCCCGGGTACGCCCGAGTTGGCGGCGGCGGTCTCCGATGCGGGCGGCCTTGGCTTCGTCGCCGCTGGGTACCTGAGCGCGGACCGATTCGCCGACGATATCGCCGCCGCGCGCGCCGCGACCACCGGTCCGATCGGTGTGAATCTGTTTGTGCCGCAACCCAGTGTCGCCGACGTCTATCAGTTGGACCACTACGCGGAGGCGCTCGACGAGCTTGCCGAGCACTACGAGGTCGAGGTGGGCCGGCCGCGTTTCGGCGACGACGACGGCTGGCAGGAAAAGCTCGAGGTGGTGGCCGATGTCCGGCCCGAGGTGGTGTCGTTCACCTTCGGCGCCCCGTCGCCGGATGTGATGCGGCGGTTGGGCGCACTGGGGCTGTTGGTGATGGTCACCGTTACCTCGGCCTACGAGGCGGGCGTGGCGTTGGCCGCGGGCGCCGACAGCCTGGTGGTGCAGGGCCCCGGCGCCGGTGGCCACCGGGGCACGTTCGCTCCGGATATGCGCCCCGGCACCGAGTCACTGGGCGAACTGCTGGACCAGATCCGGGCCAAACACGACGTTCCGCTGGTCGCGGCCGGCGGCTTGGCTGCCCCGGAGGACGTCGAGGGCGTACTGCGCAGGGGAGCCGTCGCCGCTCAGATCGGGACCGCGCTGTTGCTGTCCGACGAAGCGGGGACCAACCCCGCTCACCGCACCGCTCTGCAGAATCCACAGTTCGGCGCCACTCTGGTCACTCGGGCATTCTCGGGCCGGTATGCGCGCGGTCTGGAGAACGACTTCACCCGGCTGCTCGATGAGGTTGCGCCGCTGGGCTATCCGGAGGTCAACCAGATGACCTCGCCGATTCGTGCGGCCGCAGTGGCGGCGGAGGACCCGCACGGCACCAACCTCTGGGCGGGAACGGGATTTGGCGCCGCCCGCCCCGGTAAGGCCGCCGACATCGTCAAGACGCTCGGGGCGGTGTGACCTTGCTTCACACCGGTGGCGTTCGGTGCGCCCACGGCTTGGCGGCCTCCAGCTGGCTGGCCACCCGCAGCAGAACGTCCTCGCGCCCATAGGCGGCCACCAGCTGCACGCCGACCGGTAGCCCGCTGTCGGTCCACTCGACCGGCACGTTGATCGCCGGCTGGCCGCTCATGTTGAACGGCGGGGTGAACGGGCAGAACTGGCCCGCGCGGTCCTGGGCATCCATCGGATGATCCGGGTTGTTGGTGATCGTGCCGAGCGGCAGCGGAAGCTCGGCCACGGTCGGTGTGAGCAACAGATCCCAGCCGTCGGCCCACCAGGCTTGCACCGCGCGACGGAAGTGGCTGACGGCCGACAGCCCAAGCGCGTAGTCAACTGAACTGACGCGCGCGGCGAACTCGGCTTGTACCCGGTTCATGGGCTCGAACTCGTTGTCGGCCAATGGTCGTCCGAGCTGTTCTTCGAACCGCCGCAGGTTGACGCCCATGTTCGCGCTCCACAGCGCGCCGAAGCGGTGGGCCAACGTCGTGTCCTCGAGCGCCTCGGGCCACGCTTGCTCGACCGCGTGACCGAGGGACTCGAGCAACGCGGCGACCGACCGGGCGGCGGCCGTGCACTCGGGTGCGACGGGTCCTCCTTGTGGATGATGGTCGAGCAGGCCGATGCGCAACCGGCCCGGATCGGCGCCGACCTCGTCGATGTACGGGCGCGACGGAGCCGGCGCGATCACCGTGTCGCCGATGCCGGGTCCCCGAACCGCGTCGAGCAGTGTCGCCGTGTCGCGCACTGTGCGGCTGACGCACAGCTCGACGGCCAGGGCGGTTTCGTCGCGGATCGGGCCCAGCGTGATGCGGCCCTGGCTGGGCTTCAGGCCGATCAGTCCACAGCACGATGCGGGGATGCGAATCGAGCCGCCGCCGTCGCTGGCGTGCGCGAACGGGACCATGCCACTGGCGACCGCGGCTGCGGCACCACCACTGGATCCCCCCGGGGAACGCCTTGTGTCCCATGGGTTGTGGGTCGCGCCCCAGGCGACCGGTTCGGTGGTCGGCACGCTGCCGAGTTCGGGCGTGTTGGTGCGCCCGGCGATCACCAAACCGGCGGCCCGGTATCGGCTGACCAATGTCGTGTCCGCGTCGCAGATCACGTTCTCGTTTTTGAGGGCGAGGTTGCCGTTGGTGATGCGTTGGCCGGCGTAACCGGCGAACAGGTCCTTGAGGAGAAACGGCACGCCGCGAAACGGTCCGTCGGGGATATCACCGCGGGCCGTGTCGCGGGCGTGGTCGAACCAGCGGATCACGACTGCGTTGAGCACCGGGTCGATGCGCTCGATGCGTTCGATTGCCGCTTCGAGCAGCTCCAGCGGCGTTACCTCACCCTTCTTGACCAGGGCAGCCTGGTCGACGGCGTCCATCCATCGGGTGTCATCGGCTAGTGAAGTCACGCGGCTTGTCTAGCACGCCGGCCGGGTCAGTGAACGGCAAACCCAGGTCGTCGGCCACCTGCTGGCATAGCAGCGCGCCGTCGTGAGTGGAAAGCCCTTTGACCAGTGCGGGATTCGACCGGCAGGCGGCTTGCCAGCCGTACTCGGCGAGCTCGATGACATAAGGCATCGTCGCGTTGGTCAACGCGAACGTCGACGTTTTCGGCACCGAAGCCGGCATGTTCGTCACGCAGTAGAACATCGCGTCGTGCACAGCGAACGTCGGGTCGTCGTGGGTGGTCGGATGCGAGTCCTCGAAGCAGCCGCCCTGGTCTATGGCGATGTCGACCAACACCGCGCCCGGTTTCATATGTGCGACAAGCGAATTCGATACCATCTTCGGCGCCCTGGCGCCCGGGACCAGGACGGCTCCGATGACCAGGTCGGCACGTTTGACGGCGTCCTCCAGCTCGAAGGCCGAGGAGTAGCGCGTCTGCACCCGGCCGGTGAACTCGGCGTCGAGCTCGCGCAGCCTGTCGATGTTGACATCGAGCACCGTGACGGTGGCCCCCATGCCGCCGGCGACCCGAGCCGCGTTGTATCCGGCGGTGCCACCGCCGATCACGACCACATCGGCGGGCTCGACGCCGGGCACGCCACCCATCAGCACGCCACGGCCACCGCGAGTCCGCATCAGGTGATACGCGCCGACCTGAGCAGACAGCCGCCCGGCGATCTCGCTCATCGGCGCCAGCAGCGGCAGCGCGCCGTCGGCGGTCTGCACGGTCTCGTAGGCGATCGACGTGGTTCCCGATGCCAGCAGGGCCTCGGCCAGAGCGGGCGAGGCGGCGAGGTGCAGGAAGGCGAACAGGGTCTGGCCGCGTCGCAAGTGGGCGCACTCGGCTGCGGTCGGTTCCTTCACCTTGAGCAGCAGGTCGGCCTCGGACCACACTTCGTCGGCGGTGTCGATCAGGTGCGCGCCCGCCGCCTTGAAATCGCTGTCGGCGATCGCCGAGCCCTCGCCGGCGCCGGCCTGGATCAGCACCTCATGGCCCCGGCGGGTCAGCTCGGCGACGCCGGATGGGGTGACAGCCACGCGGAACTCGTTGTTCTTGGTCTCCGTGGGAATTCCGACTTGCATGATCGCCCCTTGAATCGGAAGTAAGACCTCCTTCAATTGTGAAGAAACTTCGACAGCGATGCTTGCAGCGCGATGACATTTCGATATCGTCGCGCTATGACCGTTAAATCCTCGGAGACGCCGCCTCCTTCGGGCCCCTCCCCGAAGGATCTTCGGCCCGCCGATCTTGACGACGTGGACCGTAAAATCCTCAGCCTGCTCCACGGCGATGCGCGCATCACCAACAGCGCCCTGGCCGCCGAGCTCGAGATCGCCGCCTCGACCTGCCACGGCCGTGTCCGGCGGTTGCTGGACCTCGGCGTCATCCGCGGCTTCTACACCGACATCGACCCGGCCGCCGTCGGGCTGCCGCTGCAGGCGATGATCTCGGTCAGCCTGCAGTCCAACGCCCGCGGTCGGATCCGTGACTTCATCCAGCAGATCCGCCGACGGCGGCAAGTCATGGACGTGTATTTCCTGGCGGGCGCCGACGATTTCATCCTGCATGTCGCCGCCCGCGACACGGACGACCTGCGCTCCTTCGTCGTCGAGAACCTCAACGCCGACGCCGACGTCGCGGGCACCCAGACGTCGTTGATCTTCGAGCACCTGCGGGGAGCGGCGCCGATTTAGCCGCCGGGGTTTCCCCGATACCGGCGGTACTGGCTAGGCTGCTGCGATGGTCACGGTCACACTGAGTCCAAGGTGCCTACTCACAGTTCGGTGACCGCGTCGGACGGCATCACTCTCGCCGTGCACGCCTACACCGCGATCGATCCGAAGCGCCCAACCGTCCTGGCCATCCATGGCTACCCGGATAACCACCACGTATGGGACGGGGTGGCCGAGCACCTCGCCGACCGTTACAACGTCGTCGCCTACGACGTGCGCGGTGCCGGCGAATCGGGACGCCCGGCGGGCCGATCCGGCTACCGGTTCGGCCAGCTGATCTCCGATATCGGGGCGGTGATCGACAGCCTGGGCGGCGACCGGGTGCACCTGTTGGCACACGACTGGGGCTCGATTCAGGCCTGGGCAGCGGTCACCGACGCCGCGGCGATGCGCAAATTCGCCTCGTTCACCTCGATTTCGGGGCCGCATCTGAACTACGCGGGCAAGTTCCTGCGTTCGCTGCGCACTGCGCGCGGCGTTGCCGACGTGGCCAAGCAGCTGCTGGCGTCCTGGTACATCTGGTTCTTTTTGTGCCCTGGCCTGCCCGAACTGGTATTTCGTTCCGGCCTGGGCGTGAAAGTCGTTGAGGCTTCGGAACGCATCGGCCGGTCGAGCGACCTCGGTCAGCCCCGCGGGTCACACCGGTCGCTCGATGACTATCTCAACGGGCTCAACCTGTACCGGGCCAACATGCCCAAGCCGTTTCTGGCGCCAGGCGCGCAGCTGCCGCAGACACGCGTGCCGGTCCAAGTGCTCGCGCCGAGCAAGGACATCTTCGTCACCCCCGCTCTGCAACGGTTCACCGGCTCAATCCCGGTGGGCGGCAGGGTGGTTCCGATCAGCGGCGGCCATTGGGTGGTGACTTCGCAACCCGACGTCATCGCCCGCTTGACCGGCGAATGGATCGACGGGGTGGTAGGCGGCCAGGCCTGACCAAACGCCTGCTCGTGGAGGTCTGGGCGACATATAGTCGATGCGCTATGGACCCGACTTTTTACCGCACCGCCGCCGACGCCATCGCGGCGCCGCCGGAGAAGCTGGCCTACGTTGTCGCGTTCGACCGCACCGCCGAGCGACCCGATGCGCTTACCGTGATCGACGTCGACCCGGCGTCCGACAGCTACGGACGCGTCGCGGGGTGGGCCGACCTGCCGACCCGCGGCGACGAGCTGCATCACTTCGGCTGGAACGCCTGCAGCAGCGCGCTCGCGCACGCCGGGCACCACACCGACGGGTTGCAGCGGCGCTATCTGCTGCTGCCCGGATTGCGGTCGTCGCGGGTGCATGTTTTCGATACCCATCCCGATCCCGCACAGCCGACGCTTTCGCGCACGATCGACGCCGCCGAGCTGGCGGCCAAAGCCGGCTATTCCCGGCCGCACACGCTGCACTGCGGCCCGGACGGCATCTTCCTGTCCTGCCTTGGAAACGGCGGCGGCGACGAGGGCCCGGGCGGCATCGCCCTGCTCGACCACGACACCTTCGACGTGCTGCGCGCGTGGGAGACCGACCGCGGTCCGCAGTACCTGTCCTATGACGCGTGGTGGCACCTCGGGCAGAACACGCTCATCACCAGCGAGTGGGGCACGCCCTCGATGATCGAGAACGGGTTGCAACCCGACCTGCTGCTTGGCCACAAGTATGGGCACGCGATCCACTTCTGGGACCTCGCGGAAGGCCGCCACCAACAGACCGTCGACCTGGGTGAGCAGTATCAGATGGCGCTGGAGCTGCGGCCGTCGCATGACCCGCAGGCCGCGTGGGGGTTTGTCGGTGTGGTGGTCAGCACCGAGGACCTGTCGGCATCGGTGTGGCGCTGGTATCGCGACGGTGATCGCTGGACCGCTGACAAGGTCATCACCATCCCGGCCGAGCCCGCCGACGCCAGCGCGCTGCCACCGGCGCTGCAGCCGTTCGGTGCGGTTCCGCCGTTGGTCACCGACATCAATCTCTCGGTCGACGACCGCTTCCTGTACGTCTCATGTTGGGCCACCGGGGAATTGAAGCAGTACGACGTGTCCGACCCGGCGCACCCTGTCGAGACCGGCTCGGTGCGGCTGGGCGGGGTCACCGGCCGGGTAGCCCACCCGGCGGCGCCATCGGAGCCGCTGGCCGGCGGCCCGCAGATGGTGGAGGTGAGCCGCGACGGCAAGCGCATCTACATGACGAACTCGCTCTACGGCGCGTGGGACGACCAGTTCTTCCCGGACGGGGTTGGCTCCTGGATGGCGAAGGTTGACACCGACCCGGACGCCGGCGGCGGGCTGCGCATCGACGAGCGGTTCTTCCCGCACGGCGAGGACTTCCGGGGCCTGCGGGTGCACCAGGTTCGGTTGCAAGGCGGGGACGCATCGTCGGACTCCTACTGCCACCGGTAGTGCGCCGCTAAGGGTCGTCCTCGGGCAGGTATCGCTCGGGGTGGTGGTAGTCGTTGGTTCTGGCCTGGCCGTGATCTAAGTGGGGCGGCGGAATCCATTGCGTCTCGCCGTTTTCGAGTTTGATTGTCCGCCAACCGTTCTCGGTCATCTTGTGATCGGGTTTGCAGGCCAGAGTCAGCTTGTCGACATCGGTCAGGCCGCCGTGGGCCCAGTCGTCGTCATGGTGGGCCTCCGACCAATAACCGGGCACGTCACAGCCGGGCGCGGTGCAGCCGCGATCCCTGGCGTAGAGAACGATGCGCTGATCCGGCGACGCTATTCTTCGAGTGCGGCCGAGATACAGTGGACGGCTTTGATGTTCGTCGAACACGGCCAGGTAGTGATATGCGTGACTGGCCATCCGGATGACGTCGCGCATCGGCAGCAGTGTCCCGCCGGCGGTGACCGCTTGGCCGGCGGCCGCCGTCAGTTCCTGCAGAGTCGTCGACACGACGACCGCTACCGGTAACCCTTTGTGCACACCGAGTTTCGGATCACCCAGCTGGCCGCGAACCAGTGCGTTCAGCGCGTCGTGTTGACGCTGGGCATGGCTACGTAAGTCCTTGCTTGCAATGTCCTGGTCGGGTTCGCCCTTGACGCAAGGGGTTTGATCGTCCGGGTTGCACATGCCCGGCGCGGCGAAGCGAGCCATCCAGGCATCCAGGTTGGCCCGCAGTTCGGGCGACGCGACGAGCTTGCCGATGCTCATCCCGTCGGCGCGCTGGCCAGACCAGGTGAAGCCGCGCTGGCGGGCACGGTCCTCGTCGGAGAATTTCCCGTCGGGATTGATGGTGATGGCACACCGGTTCGCCACCTTCTCCAACTGGTCGGGGCGTAGTGCGGTCGCCTGTTCGGCCAGGAAGCGCTCGGCGCGCTCAACCGTGTCGACAGAAGTGTCCACCGGCAGGTCACGGACGAATGTCTGGATCACCCGCAGATGCTGCTCGTCGAGCTGGCCGGACCGCCACACCTCGGCTGTGGCCGGCAATTGCGGCGGCAACGTCTCGCCGGTGAGTGTGGTCCGCGGGGCGAGCTGGCCGGCGTTGCGCATCCGGCGGCGTGTCTCTGCGGGGGTGATCCGAAGCCAGTCGGCGATCACCCTGTGCACCGGGCCGCCGATGTCGGCCGGATCCTCTTTGGCCAGGCCCGCGACGATGTCGTGGCTAGCCACTGCCTGCCGGCGACGGGCGGTTTCCAGGCGCTCCAGTGCGCGCAGCCGAACCGCGGGCTCGTAGTTGTCGAGGTTCAACTCGCCGACCGTCGCCACCGCTGCATCAAGCGCGTCGAAGGCGGAAGCCACCTCCGGCAGTGCAGTCACGCAAGTCGAACTCATGTTCGAAAGCTTATTGGCCGAGTCCGATAAAAAGCGACCCGATACGCCTCGGCTGTGGATAAACCGCGAACTGTGGACAACTCCGACACGACGGGCCCGGTCTAGGGTGAGGACCATGCGGGTAGGAGTGCTGGGATCGAAAGGCAAAGTCGGCGCGACGATGGTGGCGGCGGTACAGGCCGCCGACGATCTGACCCTGTCCGCCGAAGTGGACGCCGGTGATCCGCTGAGCCTGCTGACCGAGAACAAAACCGAGGTCGTCATCGACTTCACCCACCCCGACGTCGTGATGGACAATCTGAAGTTCTTGATCGACAACAGGATTCACGCCGTCGTCGGAACCACCGGCTTCACCGAGGAGCGGCTCCAGCAGGTGCGGTCCTGGCTGGCCGCCAAACCGGGGGTCTCCGCGCTGATCGCGCCCAACTTCGCGATCGGAGCAGTGCTGTCCATGCATTTCGCCAAGCAGGCCGCACCGTTCTACGAGTCGGCCGAGGTGATCGAACTGCACCACCCGCACAAGGCCGATGCGCCGTCGGGCACTGCAACGCGCACGGCGGCCCTGATCGCGGAGGCCCGAAAAGACCTGCCGCCCAACCCCGATGCCACCACGACGAGCTTGCCGGGCGCCCGCGGCGCCGACGTCGACGGCATCCCGGTGCATTCGGTGCGGCTGGCCGGGCTGGTGGCCCATCAGGAAGTGCTGTTCGGCACGGCCGGGGAGACCCTGACCATTCGGCACGACAGCATCGACCGCGCATCGTTCGTGCCCGGCGTGCTGCTGGCGGTCCGCCGCGTCGCCGAACACCCCGGCCTCACGGTCGGCATTGAATCGCTACTGAACTTGCAATGACCAACACCGTGCGCATCCAGCTGATGATCGCGTTCATGTGCGTGGCGCTGCTGGTGTACCTCGCGTTGCTCGGCCGGACCGCGGTGCTGATGATCGGCTCCGGGCATACCGTCGCCATCGCCCTCGGCGTGGCGCTGCTGATCCTGCCCGCCATCGGCCTGTGGGCAATGATTGCCACGCTGCGCGCCGGCTTCGTCCATCAGCGACTGGCCCGGATGGCCGCCGAAGACGGGATGGAACTCGATGTCAGCGCGCTGCCGCGACGGCCCTCCGGGCGCGTCGACCGCGACGCGGCCGACGCCCTGTTCGACACGGTGCGCACCGAACTGCGCAGCGACCCCGGCGATTGGCGGCGCTGGTATCGGCTGGCCCGCGCTTATGACTACGCCGGGGATCGGAGTCGCGCGCGCGAAGCGATGAAGACAGCCGTCGAGCTGCAAGGTCGCCAATGAGCAAGAGGCTGTTAGTGGTTCATCACACCCCGTCACCGGCCACGCGCGAACTGCTCGAGTCCGTGCTCGCGGGGGCAAACGACCCCGACATCGAGGGTGTGGAAGTCGTATCCCGGCCTGCTCTGGCGGCGACGGTCCCCGACGTACTCGACGCGGACGGCTACTTGTTCGGCACGACAGCCAATCTCGGCTACATGTCCGGGGCGCTCAAGCATTTCTTCGACACCGTCTACTACCCGAGCTTGGATCATGTGGCCGGTCGCCCCTACGGCCTGTGGGTGCACGGCAACAATGACACCGTGGGCGCGGCGACAGCGGTGGAAAAGGTGGCCACGGGCCTGTCGTTGGTAAAAGCCGCCGATGTTCTGGAGGTCACCGGTGCGATCGACGCCGGGGTCCGAGAGCGTGCCTACGAGCTGGGCGGCACGCTGGCCGCGACACTGATGGGGTGAGGAACATGACTGCGGTAACCGAGATTTCGCGCGATGCCAACCCGTTCGCGACGACGGGTGTTTCCCGCGACCGCAACGGAATTCCACATTACGACGAGTTGCCGGCCACACTGCTGGAGATGCTGTCCGAGCACGTCGACAACCGGCCGGACAGCGAAGCCGTCATCGAGCTCGGCGCCGATCGCCTGACGTACCGGCAGTTGTGGGACCGCGCCGCGAAAGTGGCCGGCGGGTTACGGGACAGCGGCCTGCAGCGAGGCGAACGGGTCGCGGTGCGCTACCCCGCAGGCGTCAACTGGGTGCTGGCCTTCTGGGGCACGATCATGGCCGGCGGCGTCGCGGTGCCGGTGAACACCCGCTCGGCTGAGCCCGAGGTCGCGTTCGTTTTGTCCGACGCCGGCGCCCGAGTCGATCTGGCCGCCGACACCCCGCTGCCCGAGGGCGAACCGTATGTCGTCGACGGACTTGACCGCGCCGACATCGCCGCGCTGTTCTACACCTCGGGCACAACCGGACGCCCCAAAGGCGTGCCGACCACCCACGAGGCGTTTCTGACCAACGCCGAGAACATGGTCCGCGTGCTGGGCCAGCCACGGGATCTCGGCGAGCAGTTCCGCACCCTCATCTCGGTGCCGCTGTTTCATGTGACGGGCTGCAACTCCCAGCTGCTGGCCGCGACCTACGTCGGTGGCAGCTCGGTGATCATGCCCGCGCTGGACCTCCCCGGACTGATTTCGGCGCTATCGACCGAGCGGATCTCGTCTATCGTCACCGTGCCCGCGGTATACGCATTGCTGTTGCGGCACAACGAGTTCAGCAACACCGACGTTTCCGGTGTCCGCTGGGTCGGCTACGGAGGCGCGCCGATTGCGCCGTCGTTGGTGAAAACGGTGAAGAATGCCTTCCCGGAGGCGCGGGTATTCAACGGCTACGGAATGACCGAAACCGCTTCGCTGATGACCGCGCTGCCCGACGAGGAGGCGATCGATCACGCCGACTCGGTGGGGTATGCGGTGCCCTCAGTGGACCTCGGCGTGGTTCCCTACGGCGACGATCCCGCCGAGGGTGAGTTGGTAACGCGCGGAGCCAACGTGACGGCCGGCTACTGGAACCGGCCGGAGGCCACCGCGGCCACGGTCATCGACGGCTGGCTGCACACCGGCGACGTGGTTCGGGTCGACGACGCGGGTCGGGTGCACATCATCGACCGGCTCAAAGACATCATCAACCGCGGCGGGGAGAACGTGTCCAGCGTCGAGGTCGAAGCCGCGCTGCTGTCGGCGCCCAATGTCGCCGACGCCTGTGTGCTCGCCGTGCCCGACGAGGTGATGGGGGAGAAGGTCGGGGCGGTGCTCGTCGGCGAGCAGATCGACGTGGCGACGGTGCTGGAACATTGCCGCACGCAGCTTGCCGACTTCAAAGTTCCGCAGTACATCAGCGTGGTCACCGAGCCGCTACCGCGCAATCCGGGCGGCAAGCTGCTCAAGGGGCAGCTGCGCGACCAGGTGCAGTGGGGCGACCCGCTCCGATGAGCTCGACCCTGCTGATTGCCAACCGCGGTGAGATCGCACTGCGGATCGTCCGCACCGCAACCGAATTGGGACTCTCCACGGTCGCCGTCTACGCCGAGGACGATGCCGAAAGCCCGCACGTGCACGCGGCTGACGAAGCGATCGGCCTGTCCGGCAGCGGTCCTGCCGCCTACCTGGATCACGCCGCGATACTGGCGGCTGCCAAGAAGTCCGGCGCCGGGCTGATCCATCCCGGCTACGGTTTCTTGTCCGAGCAACCCGAATTCGCACGGGCGTGCGCCGCGTCGGGCTACACGTTCGTCGGGCCGGACCCCGACGCGCTCGAGCTGTTCGGCGACAAGTCGTCGGCCCGTCGTGCGGCGAGCGCGGCCGACGTCCCGGTGCTGCCCGCCACCGACGGGCCGAGCAGCGTCGAAGAGGTGCGCGCATTTGCAGCCGCCCAGGACGGCGCGATCGTGATCAAGGCGCTGGCCGGCGGCGGCGGGCGGGGAATGCGAATAGTCCAGCGCGCCGACCAGATTGACGATGCATACCGCCAGTGCGCCGCCGAGGCCCAACTCGGTTTCGGCGATCCGGCGGTGTTCGCCGAGGCGTATCTGAGGAACGCGAGGCACATCGAGGTGCAGATCGCCGCGGCACAGGCGGGCCCGGCCATGCGTGCAGTGGTACTCGGCGACCGCGACTGCAGCATCCAGCGGCGCTACCAAAAGCTCATCGAAATCGCACCCGCGCAAAACATTTCCGCCACATTGCGCCGCGAGCTCCACGAGGCCGCGGCAAGGCTGTGCGCTCAGACCGACTACCGCGGGCTGGCCACCGTTGAATTCCTGGTCACCGGCGAACAATTCGTCTTCCTCGAAGTCAATCCGCGCATTCAGGTCGAACACACCATCACCGAAGAAACCACCGGGCTGGACTTGGTAGCGCTGCAGCTGGCCATCGCAGGAGGGGCCGCCTTCGACGAGCTGGGGCTGCCCCCTGAGCCGGTGGCGGCGCACGGCATCGCGATACAGAGCCGGATCAACATGGAGACTTTGGACGCCGACGGGTCCGTCCTGCCCACGAGCGGAACCCTGACGGTATTCTCGCCGCCGACTGGCCCCGGCGTGCGCGTCGACACTCACGGGCGGCCCGGCCTGACGCCGAGCCCACGCTACGACTCATTGCTGGCCAAGGTGATCACCCACGTGCACGGCACGAATCTCGATGCGGCGCTGCGCAAGGCACAGACCGCGTTGGCCGAATTCCGCATCGAAGGCGTTCGCACCAACATCCCTCTGCTGCGCGAGGTGCTGTCGGATAGCCAGCTGCAATCGGGAGCGGCGACGACGAGCTTTGTCGACGACAACCTTGCCCGCCTCGTCGGCGCCGCGAAGTCGCGGCGCGACGAACTACCCGTCGCGCCGCTCGAGCTGTACCCGGGCGAGGAGGTGCTGCGCGCTCAGTTGGCCGGCACCGTGGTCGAAATCGCGGCGGAAGGTGTGGAGCTGAGCGCCGGCCAACAGTTGGCGGTCCTCGAGGCGATGAAGATGCAGCACGTGCTGACCGCGCCGGACGCGCTGCGCACCGTGCGGACTCTGGTGACGTCCGGTCAGGTCGTCGGAACCGGAGACCCGTTGGTGGTCTTCATCCGCACGGGCGCGAGCGCGCAGGGCGAAGCGGTCACCGACCTCGATCTCGACCGGCCTCGTGCCGATCTCGACGAGGTTCGTCGCCGCCATCTGCTCACCCTCGACGAAGGCAGACCGGCTGCGGTCGCCAAGCGGCACAAGCAGAATCGCCGCACCGCACGGGAGAACATCGACGACCTGGTCGACCCGGGCAGCTTCGTCGAGTACGGCGCGTTGGCGGTGGCCGCGCAACGCAGCAGACGCTCCGAGGAGGACCTGATCGCCAACACCCCGGCCGATGGCCTGGTCGCGGGAGTGGCAACGATCAACGGTGGCGAGGCCGTGGTGGTGTCCTACGACTACACCGTGCTGGCCGGCACGCAGGGCATGCGCAACCACGCCAAAACCGACCGCGTCTTCGATCTCGCTGCGCGCAAACGTATCCCGCTGGTGATCTTCGCCGAAGGCGGCGGCGGCCGGCCCGGTGACACCGACGTCCACAATGTCGCAGGCCTTGATGTGCCGACGTTCCGGGCGCTCGGGGCACTGAGTGGCAAAGTGCCGTTGGTGGCGGTGGTCTCCGGACGTTGCTTCGCCGGCAATGCCGCGCTGGCCGGAACGTGCGACGTGATCATCGCGACGCCCGACGCCAACATCGGCATGGGCGGGCCGGCGATGATCGAAGGCGGCGGGCTCGGCGAATACCGGCCAGAGGACATCGGGCCCATCGACGTGCAGCGGCGCAACGGCGTGGTAGGCCTGGTAGCGCGTGACGACGCGCACGCGGTGGAGCTGACCAAGCGCTACCTCTCCTACTTCCAGGGCCGTGTCGAGGACTGGCAGGCCCCGGACCCGCGATTGGCCCGGCATGTGGTGCCGGAGAACCGATTACGGGCCTACGACGTGCACCGTGCGATCGAGTCGGTTGCCGACGTCGGCTCGGTGCTGCAGCTGCGGGCCGACTACGGCGTCGGGGTGGTGACGGCGCTCATCCGCGTCGAGGGCGCCCCGTTCGGGTTGCTGGCCAACAGCAGCCACCATCTGGGTGGCGCCATCGACGCCGAGGCATCCGACAAGATCGCCGACTTCCTAATGTTGTGCGAATCGTTTGGCCTGCCGATCGTTTCGCTGTGCGACACTCCCGGATTCATGGTCGGCCCGGATGCGGAAATTCATGGCGCGGTTCGACGGATGAGCCGGCTGTTCATCGTCGGCGCGCGGTTGACCGTGCCGTTCGGGATGATCATCCTGCGCAAGGGATATGGGCTGGGAGCGATGGCCATGGCCGGCGGTTCGTTTCACGCCCCAGAATTCACCGTGGCGTGGCCCACCGGGGAGATCGGCGGGATGGGCCTGGAAGGTGCCGTGCGACTGGGATTCAGCAAAGAGCTAGCGGCGGTGAGCGACCCGACCGAGCGTCAGAAACTATTCGAAAAGCTGGTCGAGTCGGCCTATCAGCACGGCAAGGCGCTCACGTCGGCCACCACCTTCGAGCTCGACGACGTGATCGACCCCGCGGACTCGCGGTCATGGATCACCCGACTGCTCTTTCGCGACGGAAGGAATCGATTGTGAAGGTCGCGCACAAGGTCGCCATCGTCACCGGTGGCGGCAACGGCATCGGCCGCGCGCTGGCATCCAAACTGGCGCAACAGGATGCGAAGGTCGTGGTCGCCGACCTGGACGCCGACGCCGCGCGGGCAGCGGCTAACGAGATCAACGCCGAGCGGCCCGGCACCGCCATCGACGCCCAAGCGGACGTCGCCGACACCGCGCAGATACAACGGCTCATCGACCTCGCCGAACGCGAATTCGGCGCCGTCGACCTGTATTTCGCCAACGCCGGCATCACCGGCGCGACCGGCCTGGACGTCAGCGAGGCCGACTGGGATCGGTCCATCGACATCAACGTGCGGGCACACATCCGCGCCGCCCAATTGCTGGTGCCCGGCTGGGTCGAGCGCGGTGAGGGCTATTTCGTGAGCACAGCCTCGGCGGCGGGACTGCTCACCCAGCTGGGATCGGCGACATACTCGGTCACCAAGCATGCCGCCGTCGGCTTCGCCGAGTGGCTGAACATCACCTACGGCGACCAAGGGGTGCGGGTGAGTTGCCTGTGCCCGATGGGCGTGAACACCACGCTGCTGCATGCGCCGGGGGAATCCGACGACCCGTTGGCCCGGCTGGCAACCCGGGCGGTGACGGCGTCCGGCGACGTGCTGGAGCCCGCCGACGTGGCCGACAGTGTGCTGGCGGCGATCGACGAGGAGCGCTTCCTGATCCTGCCGCATCCGACCGTGCTGGACATGTACCGGCAGAAAGGCGTCGACTACGACCGCTGGCTGCGCGGTATGCGCCGCTATCGGCGCAGCCTGCTAGCTGAGACGCTATGACGACTGACTATCCGTGTCCGGAACCGCAACCGACGCCTGGGAGGCATCCCTGGCCGCCCGGCACGCCGCCGGGGCCCGCGTTCTGACCGCCGAAACCGCAGCCGACGCCGGGGGCGCATCCTTGCCCGCCCGGGCCGCCACCGGGCCCGGTGAACTGGCCTCCTGAGCCGCAGTTCCCGTTGACGTCGCAGCCGCCGCCGCCCGGGCCAGGGGGCGGTGGCGGTGGGTCGTCCTTGAAGACGACGTGCGTGGCCGCTGGGGTGGTCATCGCCGGGCCGGTCGCGTAGGCGTCGGCGGCCGCCGTCGGTGCGGCGATCGTTGCAGCGACAGCCCCGGCCACAAGCAGTGGTTTCATGAGGTTTAACTTCGCTAACATTCCATTCGCATACCCCTGCACACGTGTACAAAACATCGCGCCAAAGATTTGCCGGCGACCAACGCAACCTGAAGGCATACCGAAATGACCGCACTGGATCTGACCGGCCGTACCGCGATTGTCACCGGCGCCTCGCGCGGAATCGGGCTCGCGACGTGCCAACAGCTGGCAGCCGCCGGCGCCAACGTGGTGCTCACCGCCCGCAAGCAGGAGTCCGCGGACGAGGCCGCAGCCCAGGTCCGCGGTAACGCCGTGGGCGTCGGCGCGCACGCGGTCGACGAGGATGCCGCGCGGCGCTGCGTCGAGCTCACGCTGGAGCGCTTCGGCAGCGTGGACATCCTGGTCAACAACGCCGGAACCAACCCCGCGTACGGTCCGCTGATCGAGCAGGACCACGCGCGGTTCGCCAAGATCTTCGACGTCAATCTGTGGGCGCCGCTGCTGTGGACCTCGCTCGTCGTCAAGGCCTGGATGGGCGAACACGGCGGTGCCGTGGTCAACACCGCGTCCATCGGGGGCATGCACCAATCGCCGGCCATGGGGATGTACAACGCAACCAAGGCCGCGCTGATCCACGTCACCAAACAACTGGCGCTCGAACTGTCGCCGCGAATCCGGGTCAATGCAATTTGCCCTGGCGTGGTTCGCACCCGGCTCGCCGAGGCGCTGTGGAAGGACAACGAGGATCCGCTGGCCTCGTCCATCGCGCTGGGCCGGATCGGCGAGCCCAACGATGTGGCGGGCGCGGTCGCCTTCCTGGTGTCCGATGCGGCGAGCTGGATCACCGGGGAGACGATGGTCATCGACGGCGGTCTGCTCCTCGGCCCCGCGCAGGGATTTCGGGCCCAATAGGGCCGAACAAGGGAGGCGGCAATGGGCGCTGACGATATAACAGCAGACCTGGACTCGCGGCTGCAGACGCTGCTGAAAGAGCACGATCCGGTGAGCAGCGACCCTCGCGATTTCCTGGGTGCGCGGTTCGATGCCGGCCTGGCGTGGGTGCATTTCCCGGTCGGCAGTGGAGGGCTCGACCTGCCGCGGGACTTTCAAGCGCACGTCGAAGCCGAACTGGCCGGCGTGGGCGCGCCGCCGGGCGGCGGTGGACGCAACGGCATCGGGATGGGCATGGCGGCGCCGACGATCGCAGCGTTCGGTAGCGCCGAACAACAACGAAAGTTCCTGCGGCCGTTGTTCACCGGCGAACACATCTACTGCCAGCTGTTCAGCGAGCCGGGTGCCGGGTCGGACTTGGCCGGGGTCACCACACGCGCGGTCCGGGATGGGGACGACTGGATTGTCAACGGGCAGAAGGTGTGGACGTCGAGCGCCCAGAACGCGCAGATGGCGATCCTGGTCGCGCGCACCGACCCGAACGTTCCCAAACACCAAGGGCTGACCTACTTCCTGTGTGACATGACGGTCGACGGCGTCGAGGTCCGCCCGCTGCGCCAAATCACCGGAGAGGCCGAGTTCAACGAGGTGTTCCTGACCGATGTCCGAGTGCCCGACGCGAACCGGCTCGGCGCCGTGGGCGGCGGCTGGAAGGTGGCGACGACCACGCTCAACAACGAGCGGGTTGCCATCGGCTCGCTGGCCGGCAGCGGACGGGAAACCGGGATGATCGGCAAGGTCGCCGAAGCGTGGCGCTCCGACCCGCAGCTGCGCAATCCGGCAATGCACGACGAGCTGATGCGGCTGTGGGTGGAAGCCGAGGTCACCCGGCTGACCGGCCTGCGGCTGCGCCAGCGACTCACCGCCGGTCAGCCAGGGCCGGAGGGCGCCGGCATGAAGGTGGCGTTTGCCCGGCTGGCACAGACGGTTTCGGGGTTCGAAATCGAACTACACGCGGAATCCGGCCTGCGCTATGACGATTGGACCATGCGCCAGCCGGATGTGGTCGATTTCACCGGCCGCGAGCCCGGGTATCGCTATCTGCGGGCCAGGGGCAATTCGATCGAGGGCGGCACGTCGGAGATCTTGCGCAACACGATTTCCGAGCGAATCCTCGGGCTGCCCCCGGAACATCGGGTCGACAAAGACGTCGCGTGGAAGGACCTGGACCGATGATCGACCTGCTGTACTCCGACACCGAGGAAGCATTGCGCGACAGCGTGCGGCGCCTGTTCGCCGACCGATGCCCGCCGGAATCCGTCATGCGCGTCTATGACTCTGCGCCGCAGGACTTTTCCAAGGTGTGGCACACGCTGGCCGCCGACCTGGGCATGGCCGGTTTGCTGGTGCCCGAAGAGCTCGGCGGCGCGGGAGCGGGCGCCCGCGAGGCTGCCGTCGTGATGGAGGAGATCGGCCGGTCCGTCGCGCCGGTGCCGTTCTTGTCCAGCGCGGTGCTGGCCACCGTCGCGCTGCTGCACGCCGGCGACACCGAGACGGTCAAGGAACTGGCGGCGGGATCGCTCACCGCGGCGCTGGCGGTGCCGTTTTCCACTGCGCCCCACGATGCGGTTGCCGGTGTCAGTGTCGGCGCGAACGGGCTGACCGGACGAGTCACCAGCGTGGCCGGCGCGAGCGAGGCCGACGTGCTGGTAGTGCCGGTGGCCGGGCCGGAGGGGCTGGAGTTACACACGGTCAGCCGCGACGCAGCCGGCGTCGACGTGTCGCCGGTGCTCGCCTTGGACATGACCAGACCGCTTGCGAACATCGAGTTTTCGGGAGCCGAGTCATCGCGCGTCGGCAGCGGGGCGGGGACGGTCGCGGTGGCGGCGGCACTGGAGACGGGCGCGGCTCTGCTCGCGTCCGAGCAGCTGGGCGTCGCGCAATGGTGTTTCGACACCACCTTGGCTTATGTCAAGCAGCGCAAGCAGTTCGGCCGCGCGATCGGGTCCTATCAAGCGATCAAGCACCGGTTGGCGGATCTCTGGGTGGAAGTCAATTCGGCGGCGGCGGCCGCACGTTACGCCGCCGACACCCGCGCTCGGGAACATGAAGACGCGACGATCGGCGCCGCCGTCGCACAGGCCTACTGCAGCGGGATTGCCGTTCACGCCGCGGAGGAATGCATCCAGCTGCATGGCGGCATCGGAATGACCTGGGAGTACCCGGCGCACCTGTACCTGAAGCGGGCCAAGGCCGATCAGTTGGCCTTCGGCACCGCCTACCGGCACCGTGCCCGGCTGGCCGAATTGGTCGACCTGCATGCATAAGCGCATTCTCGGGAACAACCTCGAAGTCTCAGCAATTGGCTTGGGCTGCATGGGGATGAGCCGCGGCTTCGGCCCCGCGGGACCCGACGACGAGATGATCGCGCTGATCCGCTCCGCCGTCGAGCACGGCGTCACCTTCTTCGACACTGCGGAAGCCTATGGGCCCAACGAAGAACTCGTCGGCGAGGCGCTTGAGCCGTTCGCGGGACAGGTGGTGATCGCCACCAAGTTCGGCTTCGCTTTCGACGCCAAAGGGAATATCGCGGGACTGAACAGTCGGCCCGAGCACATCAGGCAAGTCGCCGAGGCGTCGCTGCGCCGGCTTCGGGTGCCGACGATCGACCTGTTCTATCAGCACCGCGTCGACCCCGAGGTGCCCATCGAGGACGTGGCCGCGGCGGTCAAGGAGCTCATCGACGACGGCAAGGTAAGGCATTTCGGTTTGTCCGAGGCGTCCGCGGAGACAATCCGTCGCGCACATGCCGTGCAACCCGTGACGGCTGTGCAAAGCGAGTACTCGCTGTGGTGGCGGGAGCCGGAGGCCGAAATACTGCCCACGTGCGAGGAACTCGGCATCGGCTTCGTGCCGTACAGCCCGCTGGGCAAGGGCTTCCTCACCGGAACCATCAGCGAGAGCACGCAATTCGACGGCTACGACATCCGCAACAGCATTCCGCGCTTTGCCCCCGATGCGCGTGAGGCCAACCGGGCCGTGGTCGACCTACTCGAAGCAATCGCCGCGCGCAAGAACGCGACACCCGGTCAGGTCGCGCTGGCCTGGCTGCTTGCGCAGAAACCATGGATCGTCCCGATTCCCGGCACCCGCCGAACCGAACGCCTCGAGGAGAACCTCGCGGCGGCCGATGTCGAGCTGACAACCGACGACCTGCGCGAGATCGACGACGCGTCGGCCGGTATCGAGGTGCAGGGTGCCCGTTACCCCGACTTCATGCAGCGGGTGATCGGGCGGCGCTGACGCGGCGGGCCACTTCGCCGTACCGCTCGATGCGCTCAGGGTCACCGAAAGCGTTGTACAGCACAAGGCGCGTGGCGATTCCGTCGTACTTTTGCGTCAGCGCGTCCGCCAGTCCGTCCCAGGTCGACTCGGTGGCAAAGGCGCCGATGTGGTCGTCGGTGATCTGCGCCGCCATCCCGGCGAAGTCGCCGGCTTTCTGCTTCTCGCGAATCCGGGCGGTGGTGCCCTCGAACCCGGCCTCGTCCCAGATGAACGCATAGTTGGGTGTGCTGCCGTAAAAGGCCATGCTCGCCCGCACGCGTTCTCGCTCCTGGGCACGCTCCTCGTCGCTGTCGCCGACGATTGTCAGCACCGGCACGATCACCGCGATGTCCGACGCTTCGCGTCCGGCTTTCGCGGCTCCGGCGGCGATGTTCGGCAAGGCGTGACGCTTGATGTAGCCCGGCTCGGCAATCGGATGGATATGCACCCCGTCGGCTACCTCGCCCGCCATCCGCAGCATCCACGGATTCACAGCCGCGACATCCACTTTCGGGTCGGGGGCGTCGATCGGACCCGCGCTCCACTGGGGAGAGATGAAGTCGAGGTCGTAGAACTCGCCGTGGTGATCGAGCTTCCCGGAGCGAAACGCCGCGAAGCACGCCTTGACGGCGCGGACGTAGTCTCGCAGCCGCGGACCGGGCCGCTCGAAGGCCACACCGTATCGCCGGACCACGTGAGTACGGACCTGCGTGCCCAAGCCCAGTCGGAACTTCCCGTCAGTCGCCTCGGCAAGCTCCCACGCCGCGGCCGCCGTGACGAACGGGCTGCGCGGAAAGGCCACCGCGACACCGGTGGACAATTCGAGCCCGGGCGCGGCCTGTGACGCCACGGCCGCGTTGAGGTAGGCCGTGCGGCCTGTCTCGGTGAACAGCAGGCCGGAGAATCCGGCGGATTGAGTGCGTCGGGCAAGCTCACCGATCCGGCTCAACGGCACCGGACTCGTCATTGCGTCGACATGCATGCGCGCCGACTAACCCTTCAGATGTGAGGCGAAGAAGTCCCGCGTCGCTGCCCAATGCCGGTCGGCCGCGGCGGCGTCGTAGGGCTCGTTGTCCGGGACGGCGAACCCGTGGGCTGCGGGATAGGTTTCGATGGTGTGCTCGACGCCGGCCGCCGTCAGCGCCTTGTCCAGCTGCTCGGCGTGTTCGGATGTGAACGACGCATCGTTCTCCGCGCCGGCCACATAGATCGCCGCCTGAATGTCGCCGGCCCGCAGATGTGGGCTGTCGGCGTTGTCGGTCACCAGCCCGCCGCCATGGAACGACGCCGCGGCCGCCACCCGGTCCGGTTGCCGGCCGGCCACCACGATCGACGTCCGCCCGCCCATGCAGTAACCGGTCGTGCCGAAGCGCTCCCCGCTCACCTCCGGGCGACTCGCCAAGTAATCGAAGAAAGACCCGGCGTCCAGGGCCATCATCATCGGTGTCACGCTGCCGATCATCTTCATCAGCCGCGTGCGTTCCTCGGGATCGCCGAACGCGGTCTTCATGTCGATCGGGGCCCAGTCGCCAAGACGGTAGTAGACGTCGGGCAGCAGCACGGCGTACCCGAAGCCGGCCAATTTGGCGGCCATTTCGTAGAAGGTGTCGCGCACCCCGCCGGCGTCGGGGTACATGACGACACCCGGCCATGGACCCTCCCCGTCGGGGGTGAACAGGCGGACGGTGCAGTCGCCGTCCTGCGTCTTGACGGTGTCGGTGATGTTCGGCATGGCTACCGTTTTACTCCCCGGCTTTCGACGTAAGCTGGCCGCGTGCCGATCGCCACGCCGTACGAGGATCTGCTGCGGCTGGTCCTGGAGCGGGGCACGCCCAAAGCCGACCGAACCGGCACCGGAACCCGCAGCCTGTTCGGCCACCAGATGCGCTATGACCTGTCGGCCGGTTTCCCGCTGATCACCACCAAGAAGGTGCACCTGAAGTCGGTGGTCTACGAGCTGCTGTGGTTTTTGCGCGGCGACTCCAACGTGAGGTGGTTACAGGAACACGGAATCACCATTTGGGACGAATGGGCCAGTCCCACAGGCGATCTCGGTCCGGTCTACGGCGTGCAGTGGCGGTCGTGGCCAACTCCGTCCGGCGAGCACGTCGACCAGATCTCCGCGGCGCTGGAGCTGTTGCGCACCGACCCGGATTCGCGGCGCATCATCGTGTCGGCGTGGAACGTCGGCGACATCCCGGCGATGGCGCTGGCGCCGTGTCATGTGCTGTTTCAGTTCTATGTGGCCGACGGCCGGCTGAGCTGTCAGCTCTACCAGCGCAGCGCCGACCTGTTCCTCGGGGTGCCGTTCAACATCGCCAGCTATGCACTGCTGACCCACATGATGGCCGCGCAGGCCGGTCTGACCGTCGGTGAGTTCATCTGGACCGGCGGTGACTGCCACATCTACGACAACCACGTCGAGCAAGTGCGTCTACAGCTCAGCCGCGAACCACGGCCGTACCCGGAATTGGTTCTGGCGCATCGTGATTCGATCTTCGACTACAGCTACGAGGACGTCGTCATCAAGGGCTACGATCCGCATCCGGCGATCAAAGCGCCCGTCGCGGTATGACAGGCCTGATCTGGGCTCAGTCGACATCGGGGATCATCGGCCGCGGCGGTGGCATTCCATGGCAGCTGCCCGAAGACCTGGCCCGGTTCAAGGAGCTCACCATCGGTCACACCGTGGTGATGGGCCGTCGCACCTGGGAGTCACTGCCGGCCAAGGTTCGACCGTTGCCGGGCCGCAGAAATGTCGTAGTCACCCGCCAGACTGGCTATATGGCTGAGGGCGCTGAGGTCGTGAGCACACTGGAAGAAGCGCTGGCCGATCCGGATAGCTGGGTGATCGGCGGCGAGCAGCTTTACGCGCTGGCGATGCCGCGCGCCACCCGCTGTGAGGTCACCGAAATCGACATCGACTTGCCGCGCGACGACGGCGATGTCCTTGCCCCGGTGCTCGACGAGACCTGGGTCGGTGCGACGGGGGAGTGGCAGCTCAGCCGGTCCGGACTGCGCTACCGACTACACAGCTACCGCCGGCGATGACGAAACTGTCCACCGGCAGGCAAACCGTGACATACTCGACTTGGGTCGGTTTCTGTTGGTTTACCAGGCATTTCAGGAAGGAGAATCGGGCGTGAATACCGGACCAGCACACAAGTTCCCTCGTGTTCTCCTGGGCTACGATCCGATGGCCGTCGATGCCTACATCGAGGAGTCGACCGCCGAGCAGCAGTCGCTGCTCGACGACATCGAGCGCTTAGGGACCCGGCTGAGGGCATCCGCCGATGAAACAGCCGCGCTGCGAAACGAAATCGCCGTCCTCAACGACACCTCGCCATCGCCACACGCGATGGCGCATCGCATGGCCAAACTGATGCAGCATGTGGTCGACGAGGTTGCTCGGATGCATGCCGAGGCAAAGGCTGAGGTAGCGGCGCTCGTGGCGGCGATTGAGTCGGAGGCGGAGGCCGCGCGCCAAAAGCATGATGAGATGTTGGCGGAAACGGCGGCGCAGCGAAGCGCCGCGGCGGCCGAGTGTGCTGAAGCCAAGAGCAAACTGGAGGCAAAGCTCACCAAGATGCGCGCTGAAACGCAATCGGCGATCGATGACGAGCGGCAGAAGGCCGCGCAGGAGCGAGACCAGCTGCTCGCGGACGCCAAGCGGGAGGCTGATCGCGTTCGTGAGGAGGCGGTACGGGTGCTGGACGAGGCCCGTCAGCAGCGACTCCAGATCCTCGAGCAACTGATGGACGTCTACCGCGGATTTGAAACGATTCCGGCGGCTCTGGAGGCGGCATACCAAGAACGCGACAAACCGCCGGAGGCCGGTGTCGTAGTGCCGTTCGAGCAGAAGAGAAGCACCGGGTGAGGGTGGGTCGGTATTCTCAGCGGCGTGCCGGCCCGAAGCCGTAGGCTGACAGCGCCGCAGGCCCGCCGGATAGCCGTTGCGGCGCAAGGCTTCACCGAACAGCGGCCGGCCGGACCCGTCACCCGCACGCACCTGCGGAGGCTGATCTCGCGCATCCAGGTGCTGCAGCTCGACTCCGTGTCGGTGGCGGTGCGCGCCCACTATGCGCCGGTGTTCAGCCGCCTCGGTCCCTACGACCGCGACGTCCTGGACCGCGCCGCCTGGAGCCATAGCGCGCGCTCACCGCGGCTGCTGGTGGAGTACTGGGCGCATGAGGCGGCGTTGATGGCCGTCGACGACTGGCCGTTGCTGCGCTGGCGAATGCGCCGGTACCGGCATGGTCGCTGGGGCACCCATATCGTCAAGGCCAACCCGCAACTGGCCGACGACATCGTCGCCGCCGTGACCGAGCTCGGGCCGTCGACCGCCGGCCAGATCGAGGCGCATCTCGCCGCGGCACCCCGCTCCGCCAAAGGCGCCTGGTGGAAACGCAGCGACACCAAGTGGGTCGCCGAGGCACTGTTCTCCTCCGGTGTGCTGACCACGGCCACCCGGGTGGGGTTCGCCCGGCACTACGACCTGACCGAGCGGGTGTTGCCCCACGAGGTGCTGACCCGTGAAATCGACGAGGACGACGCAGTCCGCGAGCTCACGCTGCGGGCGGCCACCGCGCTGGGTGTGGGCACCGAAGCCGACATCCGCGACTATTTCCGGCTGGCCGCCGATCAGGCCAAGCCCGCGATCGCCAAGTTGGTCGCCGACGGCGAGCTCGAACAAGTCGACGTCGACGGGTGGTCCGCACCGGCATACCTGCGTGCCGGGCGCTCGGTGCCGCGCGTCGACAGCGGCACGGCCCTGCTGTGCCCGTTCGACCCGCTGATCTTCTTCCGGCCCCGGGTCGAGCGACTGTTCGGGTTCTCCTACCGCCTGGAGATCTACACGCCGGCCGCCAAGCGCCAATTCGGCTACTACGTGTGGCCGTTTCTGCTCGACGGTGAGCTGGTTGCCCGGGTCGACCTCAAGGCCGACCGTGCGGCGAACGCCCTGCATGTCGTCGGCGCGTTCATCGAAGAGGATCGGTCGCCGTCGCGGGTGGCCGCGGCGCTGAGCACCGAGCTGGAAACCATGGCCGCCTGGCTGGGGTTGGCGGGCGTGACGATCGGTGACCGCGGCGATCTGGCGGCGCAGCTGAGGATGTCGCGATGACGTCGGGCAAACCCGTTCGTCTCCCGGCGGCTCCCGAGCTGACCGACGGGCCGGATCTACGGTTGCGGCCGCCGTGTCCGCAGGACGTGAACGACATCGTGGCGCAATGCCAGGATCCGGAGTTTCAGCGCTGGACCACCGTGCCGGTGCCGTATCAGGAGACCGACGCGCACGAGTTTCTGCGGCGGGTAGCCGAGGGCTGGCGGGCCAACGTCGCAACGTTCGCCATCGAGCACCAGGGGCGCTTCGCGGGAAGCGTGGACCTGCGGTTCGACGGCGTTGGCGGCGCCGAGGTGGGCTTCGGGTTGGCTCCATGGGCGCGAGGCAGGGGCGTGATGAGCCGGGCACTGCGGCTGGCGCTGGCGTGGGCGTTCGAACTGCCCGACATCCAGGTGGTGCACTGGCGGGCACAGGTGGGCAACGTTGCGTCGCGGCGGGTCGCGGAGCGGTGCGGGTTCCGGATGGAGGGGACCGTGCGGGGTCTGCTCGAACAGCGAGGTGAGCGGCGCGACGCCTGGATCGGCTCACTGCGTCGCGGCGGGCTCACGACAGCCACCAGTTAGGGTTGGCGCCGTGGCCGAGACCGCGGCGTTGCGTGTGCAACTGATCGCCAAGACAGAGTTCTTCGCGCCGCCGGATGTGCCATGGAGTACCGACGCTGACGGCGGCCAGGCACTCGTCGAGTTCGCCGGCCGGGCGTGCTACCAGAGCTGGTCCAAGCCCAACCCCAAAACCGCGACCAACGCCGGCTATCTCAAGCACATCATCGACGTCGGGCATCTCTCGGTGCTCGAGCACGCGAGCGTGTCGTTCTACATCACCGGCATTTCGCGGTCTTGCACTCACGAGCTGATCCGGCATCGGCACTTCTCCTATTCACAACTGTCGCAGCGCTACGTGCCGGAGAGGCAGTCGCAGGTCGTGGTGCCGCCCGGCATGGAAGACGACCCGGAGCTGCAGCAGATCCTCGCCGCGGCCGCCGATGCCAGCCGGGCCACCTACACCGAGCTGCTGGGCCGGCTGGAAGCCAAGTTCGCCGACGAGCCCAACGCGCAGTTGCGCCGAAAACAGGCCCGGCAGGCCGCACGCGCCGTGCTGCCCAACGCCACCGAGACCCGCATCGTGGTCACCGGCAACTACCGAGCCTGGCGGCATTTCATTGCGATGCGGGGCAGCGAGCAAGCCGACGTGGAAATCCGGCGGCTGGCCATCGCGTGCCTGCGCCAGCTCGTCGACGCCGCGCCCGCGGTGTTCGCCGATTTCCAGATCGCCGAGTTGGCCGACGGCACCGAGGTGGCCACCAGTCCGCTGGCCATGGAAGCTTGAACCCGCCAGGTAATCTTGACAACCGTGAGCACCGGCGGATTCGACGTCCATACCCGTTTGGGCACGGTGTTGACCGCCATGGTGACGCCGTTCGGACCGGACGGCTCGCTGGACCTGGCTGCGGCCGCTCGGTTGGCCAACCACCTCGTCGACGCCGGCTGCGACGGCCTGGTGCTATCGGGCACCACCGGCGAGTCCCCGACCACGACCGACGCGGAGAAAATCGCCCTGCTGCGGGCGGTGCTGGACGCGGTGGGCGACCGCGCGCGGATCATCGCCGGCGCCGGCACCTACGACACCGCGCACAGCGTCCATTTGGCCAAGGCGTGCGCGGCCGAGGGCGCCCACGGGCTACTGGTGGTCACCCCCTACTACTCGAGACCGCCGCAAGCCGGGCTGATCGCGCACTTCACCGCCGTCGCCGATGCGACCGACCTGCCCGTGCTGCTCTACGACATCCCGCCACGCTCGGTGGTCCCGATCCAGCCGGACACCCTCCGCGTTCTGGCAGCGCACCCCAACATCGTCGGGGTCAAGGACGCCAAGGGCGATCTGCATGCCGGCGCGCAGCTGATGGCCGATGCCGGGCTGGCGTATTACTCCGGTGACGACGTGCTGAACCTGCCGTGGCTGGCGATGGGTGCGACCGGCTTCATCAGCGTGATCTCGCATCTGGCCGCCGGTCAGCTCCGAGACATGTTGAGCGCGTTCGGTTCCGGAGATGTCACCACCGCCCGCAAGATCAACATCGGTGTGGCACCGTTGTGTAACGCGATGAGCCGCCTCGGCGGAGTGACGATGTCCAAGGCCGGGCTGCGGTTGCAGGGCATCGAGGTGGGTGACCCGCGGCTGCCGCAAGTCGCCGCCACGCCCGAGCAGGTCGACGCCCTGGCCGCGGACATGCGCGCGGCCTCGGTGCTTCGGTGAGCCAGCGGTGAATCAAGACCTCGCTCCGCCAGGTCCCCTGACCGTCGGCGGGCTGCGGGTCACCGCGCTCGGCGGCATCAGCGAAATCGGCCGCAACATGACCGTTTTCGAGCACCTGGGCCGGTTGCTGATCATCGACTGCGGCGTGATGTTTCCCACCCACGACGAGCCGGCCGTCGACCTGATCCTGCCGGATCTGCGTCATATCGAAGACCGGCTCGACGACGTAGAGGCGCTGGTGCTCACCCACGCCCACGAGGACCACATCGGGGCGATTCCGTTCCTGCTCAAGCTGCGTCCCGACATTCCCGTCGTCGGCTCCAAGTTCACCCTGGCCCTGGTCGCCGCGAAATGCCGTGAGCACGGCCTCAAACCGGTGTTCATCGAGGTCGCTGAGGGACAGCGCAGCACCCACGGCGTGTTCGAGTGCGAGTACTTCGCCGTCAACCACTCCATTCCGGACGCGCTGGCCATCGCCGTGCGTACCGGCGCCGGGACCGTATTGCACACCGGCGACATCAAACTGGACCAGTTGCCGCTGGATGGCCGGCCCACCGACCTGCCCGGCATGTCCCGGCTCGGCGACGACGGCGTGGACCTGTTCCTGTGCGACTCGACCAACGCCGAGATCCCCGGCGTCGGGCCGTCCGAAAGCGAAATCGGGCCGACGCTGCACCGGCTGATCCGCGGCGCTCACGGGCGGGTGCTGGTGGCATGCTTTGCCTCCAACGTCGACCGGGTGCAACAGATCATCGACGCCGCGGTGGCGCTGGGCCGGCGGGTGTCGTTCGTCGGGCGGTCGATGGTGCGCAACATGGGCATCGCCAGAGAGCTGGGATTCCTGCGGGCGGCCGATTCGGACCTGATCGACATCGGTGCCGCCGAGATGATGCCGCCCGAAAAGATCGTGCTGATCACCACCGGAACTCAGGGTGAGCCGATGTCGGCGCTGGCGCGGATGTCACGCGGCGAACATCGCAGCATCACGCTGACCGCCGACGACCTGATCATCTTGTCGTCGTCGCTGATACCGGGCAACGAGGAGGCCGTGTACGGCATCATCGACGAGCTGTCCAAGATCGGGGCGCGTGTCGTCACCAATCAGCAAGTCCGCGTGCATGTTTCGGGCCACGCCTATTCCGGTGAACTGCTGTTCCTGTACAACGGGGTGCGGCCCCGCAATGTCATGCCGGTGCACGGGACCTGGCGGATGCTGCGGGCCAACGCCAAGCTCGCCGCCAGCACCGGTGTGCCGGAAGAGTCAATCCTGTTGGCGGAGAACGGGGTCAGCGTCGACCTGGTCGGTGGAAAGGCCAGGATCGCCGGCGCTGTGCCGGTCGGCAAGATGTTCGTCGACGGCCTGATCACCGGCGACGTCGGCGACATCACTCTGGGTGAACGGCTGATCCTGGCGTCGGGTTTCGTCGCGGTGACCGTGGTGGTGCGGCGTGGTACCGGGCGTCCCGCTGCCGCGCCGCATCTGCACTCGCGCGGCTTCTCCGAAGACCCCAAGGCGCTGGAGCCGGCCGTGCGCAAGGTCGAGGCGGAGTTGGAGTCGCTGGTGGCCGAGAATGTCACCGAACCGGCCCGGATCGCCCAGGCGGTACGCCGCGCAGTCGGCAAGTGGGTCGGCGAGACGTATCGCCGCCAGCCGATGATCGTGCCGACCGTCATCGAAGTCTAGGTTCCGCAACCTCCGCGCCGAAACTTAAACCATTGCGAATCCACGGCGTGTCGTCGCAATAGATTAAGTGTCGCGGCGAATGGGCCATCTCAGCTCTTCTCGGCGTAGACGGACCACTCGATTTCCGACGCAGTGAGGTTACGACCGGTCGGCTTGACGTAGCGCTGCACAATCTGCTCGGGCCCAAGCTGTTCGATCGGCCGCCAACCGTAGCGGGCGAGAAACTCCGCAACTTCTTCGGGCTGCAGCCCGAAGTGCCACAGCTCTCGGCGTTGACGAACCTTGCGGTACAACTGCTTTGCGCCGTAGAGGTTGACGCCTTCGATGAAGTCGCGCCGCACATACGTGAACACCAGCCGGCTACCCGACGCCACCGGCCGCAGCCCGTCCAGGGTGGCGTGCACGGCGTCGGCGGTGAGGTATTGGGTCACGCCCTCCCAGACGAAGAAGGTGCGATAGTCGGTGTGATAACCCTGTTCGGTCAACGTGGTGAGCAGCTCGTCGCGCTCGAAGTCCAACGCCACCAGTCGAACCGACTTCGGCGGCTCGCCCAGCACCCGCTGCACGGTCTTGGCCTTGCGGGCGATGTTGATCGACTGGTCGACCTCGAAGATCGGGAGGGAAGTTTCGCGCGCCAATCGGTATGCCGCGGTGTCCAATCCGGCCCCCAGCACGACCACCGCGTCGATTTCGCCGAGCGCCTCGCGGAGCTTGTCGGCGATGTAGCGCTTACGGCAGGCCAGGTTGGCCCACAGCCCGGGGCCGCCGCGGTCCATCGCGGCGACCAGCAGTCGTCGCAGCGGTACCGGCCGGGTTGCGGCGACCAGCCAGCGCGTCGGCGCGGGCAGAAACCGGGCCGCCAGATCGTCGTCGACCAGCCGGCGTCCCGGCGGTTCGTGTTGTTCGACGCCGGCAAGCACAATCGGTCCGAAAGCAGTCTGCGCCGCTGGATTTCGAGCCATTGCTACTGCTTGTTGAGGAAGCCCGCGTCGACCGGCAGGGTGATGCCGGTGATGTAGCGCGCCTGATCGGACACCAACCACGCCACCGCGTTGGCGACGTCCTCCGCAGACAGAACCTGCACCGGCAGTGCATTGCCCATATCCGGCGGCGAGTCGGACTCGGCGATCAAGTCGGCCAGCCATTGCCGGGTGAACTCGTTGTTGATCATCGGCGTGTCGACGCCTGCCGGGTGCACCGAGTTAACCCGAATGCTGTGCCGTGCAAGGTGATTGGCATACACACGCATCAAACCGACCAGGCCGTGTTTGGCTGCCGCGTAGCCGATGGAGCCGGCATCGGGGCTGCCGATGCCGGCCAGGCCCGCGGCCGAACTGATCAGCACGATCGATCCGCCCTCGCCCTGGGAGACCATCGTGGGTATCGCCTCCTCCACCGTGTGGTGCACACCCGTGAGGTTGACGTCGATCACGTCGCGCCAGCCGTCGGGGCCGGCCTGCATCGGAGCGATCCCGGCGTTGGCCACCACGATGTCCAGCCGGCCGAGCTTGTCGAGACCGGTTTGCAGCGCGGCGCCCAGCGCGGCTCGATCGCGCACGTCGGCCTGGCACGCCACGATGCGTGCGCCGGCGTCCTCGACGAGCTTGACGGTGGCGGCCAGATCATCCGGAGTGGCCAGCGGATACGGCACGCTGGCGATCTGATCGCACAGGTCGACGGCGATGATGTCGGCGCCCTCGGATGCCAGTCGCACCGCGTGGGCGCGGCCCTGCCCGCGGGCGGCACCGGTGATCAGCGCGACCTTGCCGCTGAGCGAGCCCATCAGGGACGCAGCTGCCCTTTGTTGGGATCGCCGGCGACGACCGGCGTGAGCATCTTGATGTCCGGTGCCCCGGCCAAGTGTTCGCCGGCGTCTTTGAACATCGTCGTGACCGCGGGCGCGCTGCTGTGGGCTTTGAGCGCGTCGGCATCGGCCCACTGCTCGACGAACACGAAGGTGTCACCGGATTCGTGCAGCGAATACAGCTGACAGCCCGGTTCGTCGTGGACGTCTTTGACCGCGCGGGTGAGGATTTCGCGCACGGTGTCGACCGACTCGGGTTTGACGGTCATGGTGGCGACGACGACGACGGGCATGCTGGGGCCTCCTGGGAACTCCGCGATGAGTGATAGACCGGACAGCCATCCACCCTACTCAGGTGTCCACCCAGATGGTGAGGGCCGCGGCGGCGATCGCGAAGAGCGCAAGCCCGATCGTGTCGGCCGCCCCCAGTCGCGGCGAATCCGTCTTGGCGATGCGAGATTCGCGCGCGATCAGGAATAACGGGAACGCCACGCTGATCGCGATGGTGGCTCCGCCGAGGATGTAGAGCCAGACGAACCTGACGCCGTGCTTTCTGGCCTCGACCACCATCAGCACCGCGGCGGCGAGGAAGAAGAGCACGATGTCAACGGTCAGCGACCTCGAAGCCGGCGTGACCTTCGAGTCGTCGAGGAATGCGGTCACAAAACGCGCCGGGCGGTCGAAGTAGGCGACGTTCTGGCTCCAGGTGGCCACCAAGGCGGCGATCGCGATGACGGCGTAGCTGGCACACAGGATCTTGCTGGCAGTCGGCATGCCGGCAGTGGGTTGAACAGCAGTTGTTTCGGCCATTTCGCGATGCTAGGGCGCAACATCTACAGAACTGACACAATTCTGTGACCCGTGTGGCAGATGGTGAAACCGGGGCCAGTGCGACTAGGCTTGGGGCCATGGCTAGTAAGACCGCTGCGCGATCGCGTGCCCGAACCAGCAGGTCAAAGGCCGGTTCGCGGGGAGGAGCCCGGCCTGCCCGTCGGGCGGCGCCGCGCCGCAAGCCGCCCAAGCGCCGGCATCCATCGCATGTCGCGACGGCCGGGGCCACCGCGGGGCGGGCCGTGCGCGCGGCGTGGCTGATGGTGGCCAAGGGCACCGGCACCACGGCGCGGTCGGTCGGCCGGGCCCGCGACATCGATCCGGGCCACCGCCGCGACGGAATGGCGCTGGCCCTGCTGGGTCTGGCCGTCGTCGTCGCCGCCAGTTCGTGGTTCGACGCCGCCCGCCCGGTCGGCGCATGGGTCGACTCGGTGCTGCGCATGTTCGTCGGCTCGGCGGTCGTTGTGCTGCCGGTGGTCACCGCCGCGGTGGCGGTGCTGTTGATGCGCACCGAGCCCAATCCGGATGCGCGGCCGCGCCTGGTTCTCGGCGCCGCGATGGTCGCGCTCCCGGTGCTGGGCCTGTGGCATCTGTGGGCCGGTTCGCCGGACACGCCGGCCGGACGGGCGCATGCGGCGGGATTCATCGGGTTCGCCATCGGGGGGCCACTCTCGGACGGATTGACCGTGTGGATCTGTGCGCCACTTCTGTTCATCGGCGCGCTGTTCGGGTTGCTCCTTCTGACCGGCACCACGATCCGGGAGGTGCCGGCCACTGTGCGGTCCATGTTCAGCACCCACGTGTTCGACGACGTCGACGATGACCACGAGATGGACATCGAAGATGCTGTCGCAGAAGACTTCTCCGACGGCTACTACGACGAACCCTTCGATAACGGCGAAGCCCAAGCGTGGCCCGTCGCCCCGGATGACACCCCCACCGTCCCGGAGCCCACCATTTCGCGCAGCCGCCGCAGCGCCCCGAAACGCGAAACCCTGGTGACCGACCGAGTGGTCGAGGGGCCATACACCTTGCCGTCGCTCGAGCTACTCGTCAAAGGCGATCCGCCCAAGAGGCGCAGCTCCGCCAATGATCATATGGCCGAGGCGATCACGTCGGTGCTGCAACAGTTCAAGGTCGACGCGGCGGTCACCGGCTGCACCCGTGGACCGACTGTGACCCGTTACGAGGTGGAACTGGGACCCGGCGTCAAGGTGGAAAAGATCACCGCGCTGCAACGCAATATCGCCTACGCGGTGGCGACCGAGAGCGTGCGGATGCTGGCCCCGATCCCCGGCAAGTCCGCCGTCGGCATCGAAGTTCCCAACACCGATCGCGAGATGGTCCGGCTGGCCGACGTGCTGACCGCGCCGTCGACCCGGCGCGACCATGATCCGCTGGTGATCGCGCTCGGCAAAGACATTGAGGGCGAATACATTTCGTGGAACCTGGCCAGGATGCCGCACCTGCTGGTCGCCGGCTCCACCGGATCGGGCAAATCCAGCTTCATCAACTCGATGCTGGTGTCGTTGCTGGCCCGGGCCACCCCGGAGGAGGTCAGGATGATCCTGATCGACCCGAAGATGGTGGAACTCACGCCGTACGAAGGCATTCCGCATCTGATCACCCCGATCATCACCGAGCCGAAGAAGGCCGCGGCGGCGCTGGCGTGGCTGGTCGACGAGATGGAACAGCGCTACCAGGACATGCAGGCCTCCCGGGTGCGCCATATCGACGACTTCAACGACAAACTGCGCTCGGGTGAGATCACCACGCCGCTGGGCAGCCAGCGCGAGTACCAGCCCTACCCGTATGTGGTCGCAATCGTCGACGAGCTTGCCGACCTGATGATGACGGCTCCGCGCGACGTCGAGGACGCCGTGGTGCGGATCACCCAGAAGGCCCGCGCCGCGGGCATCCATCTGGTGCTGGCCACCCAACGGCCGTCGGTGGACGTTGTCACCGGCCTGATCAAGACCAACGTCCCCTCGCGGCTGGCGTTCGCGACTTCGTCGCTCACCGACAGCCGGGTGATCCTCGACCAGGCGGGCGCGGAGAAGTTGATCGGCATGGGCGACGGCCTGTTCCTGCCGATGGGTGCGAGCAAACCGGTCCGGTTCCAAGGGGCGTTCATCACCGACGAGGAGATCCACGCCGTCGTCGCCGCCTGCAAAGAGCAGGCCGAACCCGAATACACCGAGGGCGTCACCACCGCCAAGCCCACCGGAGAACGCCGGGACGTCGACCCCGACATCGGCGACGACATGGACGTCTTCTTGCAAGCGGTGGAGCTCGTGGTGTCCAGCCAGTTCGGCTCCACGTCGATGCTGCAGCGCAAACTACGGGTCGGCTTCGCCAAGGCCGGGCGGTTGATGGACCTGATGGAGACCCGCGGGATCGTCGGCCCCAGCGAGGGATCCAAGGCCCGCGACGTGCTGGTCAAGCCCGACGAGCTGGCCGCCACTCTGGCGTCCATCCGCGGTCTCGGTGACCAGCCCACCGAATAAGCCGGTTAGTCCCGAATGTGCGGCCAGCCGCACATTCGGCGCCCGCTGTGCGGCCAGCCGCACGCTCGCGCAATCTAGAGCACCAGCAGCATCCGGGTGTTGCCCAGGATGTTGGGCTTGACGTAGCTGAGGTCCAGGAACTCGGCGACACCAAGGTCATACGAGCGGCACATCTCCTCGAACACCTCGGCGGTGACGGGGGTGCCCTCGATTTCGGTGAAGCCGTGACGGCTGAAGAAATCGGTCTCGAAGGTCAGCACGAACAGTCGCTCCAGCTCCAGCTCGCGGGCGACCTCGAGGAGCCGGTCGACGATGGCATGGCCGACGCCTCGGCCGGTCAGCTTGGGGTCGACGGCCACCGTGCGTACCTCGCCCAGATCCGACCACAGCACGTGCAACGCCCCGCAGCCGACCACCTCGCCGTCGAGTTCGGCCACCCAGAACTCCTGGACGGCCTCATACAGCGTCACCAGGTTCTTTTCCAGCAGGATCTTGCCCGCATAGGTGTCGACGAGCCGCTTGATCGCCGGGACGTCGGAGGTTCGCGCGCGCCGGACCACCGGCCGGGGGGCCTGCGGATCGCCCGCTGCGTTCACGGGTGCACACTATCGGCTTCGGCTTCCCAGGTGGGCAACCGATATTCTGTTGCCGTGTCGTGGCAACCCCAAACCGGCCCGATGGTCCGGCGTGTCCGCGTCACCAACCTGGCCAACATGCTCACTCTGTTGCGGCTGGTGCTGGTCCCGGTCTTCCTGTTGGTGCTGTTCGCCGGGAATGGCCACGAAACCCTAAGCCGCATAATCGCTTTCGTGATATTCGCGGTCGCTGTCATCACCGATCGCTTCGACGGCGCGCTGGCGCGCAACTACGGCATGGTGACCGAATTCGGCACGCTGGCCGACCCTATAGCGGACAAGACGCTGATCGGCGCGGCGCTGATCGGCCTGTCGATGCTCGGCGACCTGCCGTGGTGGGTGACGGTGGTGATCCTGGTCCGCGAGGTCGGGATCACGGTGTTACGGTTCGTCGTGCTGCGCCGCGGCGTCATCCCGGCCAGTCGCGGCGGCAAACTCAAAACGCTGGTGCAGGCGATCGCAATCGGGTTGTTCGTGTTGCCGCTGTCGGGGTCGTGGGAGGTGGCCGCATCGGCGGTGATGGCCCTCGCCATCGTGTTGACCGTGGTCACGGGCGTCGATTACGTCGCGTCCGCCGCGCGGGATGTCCGCGCACGACCCGCTCCGCATTGATGCCCGCGGGAACGATGACCACGCACCGGGCGTTTACCAGTTGAACTGCTGACCGGACGAAGGAGAGCGCAATGCCGTCATTGGTGCGCGAGGTCATCGGCGACGTGCTGCGCCGGGCCCGGACCACCCAAAACCGGACGCTGCGCGAAGTGTCCGATGCCGCCCGGGTCAGCTTGGGGTATCTGTCCGAGGTCGAGCGCGGGCGCAAGGAGGCGTCCAGTGAGCTGCTCAGCGCGATCTGCGACGCGCTGGAGGTCCCGCTGTCGCAGGTGCTCGTCGACGCCGGCGAGGAGTTGGCACGCCAAGAGCGCGCACAGGTTGCCACGGCAAGCGCCGTCAACATCGATCCCGATACCAAGGTCGTCATTCCGCCGGTGGTCTCGCTGGCCCTCACATAATGAGCCCCGAGACGCCCGACTGGCGTATGCGCAACAAGGGTGCGGCGATCCGCGCGGAACGGATAAATTGAGCGGCAGTAGTCCATCTATTCGGAGGCGGAGCTGACTCATGGCCAATCCGTTCGTCAAGGCTTGGAAGTACGTGATGGCGCTGTTCAACGCGAAGATCGACGAGCACGCCGACCCCAAGGTGCAGATTCAGCAGGCCATTGAGGAAGCTCAGCGTCAGCATCAAGCGCTGACCCAGCAGGCCGCGCAGGTGATCGGCAACCAGCGCCAACTGGAGATGCGGCTCAACCGGCAGCTGGCCGACATCGAGAAGCTTCAGGTCAATGTGCGGCAGGCGGTGACGTTGGCCGACCAGGCCACTGCGGCCGGAGACACCGCCAAGGCCACCGAGTACAACAACGCCGCCGAGGCGTTCGCGGCGCAGCTGGTCACCGCGGAGCAGAGCGTCGAAGACCTCAAGGGACTGCATGACCAGGCGCTTGCCGCCGCCGCTCAGGCCAAGAAGGCCGTCGAGCAGAACGCGATGGTGCTGCAGCAGAAGATCGCCGAGCGCACCAAGCTGCTCAGCCAGCTCGAGCAGGCCAAGATGCAAGAGCAGGTCAGCGCGTCGCTGCGGTCGATGAGCGAGCTCGCGGCGCCGGGCAACACGCCGAGCCTCGACGAGGTGCGCGACAAGATCGAACGACGCTACGCCAACGCGCTCGGCGCAGCCGAGCTGGCCCAGAACTCGGTGCAGGGCCGCATGCTCGAGGTCGAGCAGGCCAGTGTGCAGATGGCCGGCCACTCGCGGCTGGAGCAGATCCGCGCGTCGATGCGCGGCGAGGCGCTACCGGCCGGTGGGCCGGAGGGCGACCAGGCGGCCACCCCCACCACACCGGCCGCCGCTCCCAACGCCGCCCCCGCCCAGAAGCCGATCGGCCAGCAGTAGGCCACCAGTAGACGGGAAAGCGAAATGGCGGTGAGGCAGGGTCACGTCACGGGTCAATGGCGGTCGCTGCTGCAACGTGCTCTGGAGTTTTCCGACTCGGTGGCACAGAGGATCAGCGCCGCCACGGATCCGCGGGCCCGAATGCTGCGCCGCCGCCGCCGTGCGCTGCGCTGGGGTCTGATATTCGGCGCCGGTTGCCTGTTCTGGGGAGTGGTCACGGCGCTGCTGGCGGCCTGGGGCTGGTTTGTCTCGCTCTTGGTGCTCACCGGGGCGATCGCGGTCATTCAGGCGATTCCGGCGACGCTGTTGCTGCTTCGCTATCGCTGGCTGCGCGCGGAGCCGCTGCCGCCGCAGCGGCCGGCCAACGCCCGTCGGCTGCCCCCACCAGGTTCGGCGGCGCGACCGGCGATGTACGCGCTGGGTGCTTCTGAGCGTGGCTTCTTCTCGCTGCTGGGGGTCATGGAGCGGGGAAACATGTTGCCGGCCGACGAGATTCGCGACTTGACCGCCGCGGCGAACCAGACCGCTGCGGCCATGGCGGCAACCGCCTCCGAGGTGGTGTCGATGGAGCGGGCGGTCCGCTCGACCAGCGAATCACGGTCGTATCTGGTGCCCACCATCAACGCGTTCACCACCCAGCTGTCCAACGGCGTGCGTCAGTACAACGAAATGGTCACCGCCGCAGCGCAATTGGTGTCGGCAGCGAACAGTCAGTCGCCGGGCCCAGGGCCGGCATCCCAGCTGGCACGGCAGCGCTACCGCGACGAGCTGACCGATGCGACGGACCGCCTGCTCGGTTGGGCGCAGGCTTTCGACGAGCTCGGCGGGCTGCCGCGGGCTTAGACGTCGTGGCTGCGGAACTCGGCTGAGTCGGGACGGGGGCCGTAGCGTTCCGCATAGCGTCGGTGCATGTCGGCGTCGCGTATGCGGCGGCGTTCGTCGACCAGATCCGGGTCCAGGCCGTGTACCCGCAGCATGTGGCGGCGCCACACCTTGTTGAGCGCGTGCGAGAAGTACACGAACGGGATCAGGATCGGCAGCGTCATGCTCAAATGGACGTCCAGCGTCGTCGGGATCAGCCAGAACGGCGCGAGCACCAGCACCGCCGGAACCGCGACCCGGACCATCATCCGCGCGGCCGCGCCCTTGCCGGCCAAGTCGTTGCGCACCCAGTCCCGCATCGAGTCGGGCAGCCGGTGCCCGTAGCAATAGCGGATGTACTGGATGACGTTGGGCCGGGTGTCGCTCATCGGCGTCTCTAGAACGATGCCCGCAGCGACGGGATTACCAACGCGGCCAGCCCACGCGCCGTCGCCTTGAGCATGTCGTAGAAGTCGAAGTAGTCCCGCCACAGGGTAATTCGCCCGTCGCGCACTTCGAACACGCCACAGACCCAGAACTGCAGGCGTAGCGGGCCGAAGATCAGCGCGTCGGTGCGTTCGGTGAGGACGGCGGACCCGTCGGCGGCGATCCGGTGGATCTTCACCTCGAATCCGGCGCGGCCCTCCATCCGGCGAAACAGGCGCATCGCCCGATCACGGCCATAGATGGTCGGCAATCCGACGTTCTGGTACACCAGGTCGTCGGCCAATGCGGCGCTTGCGGTTTCGAAGTCCTCGTCCTGTAGCGCGTTGAGGAAGACCTCGACCGTTCGGGTGCTCTCGGCAGTCTGCTCGGTCATGGTCGCCAGCCTAGCCGTGGCCCTGTGGGAGGGTAAGGCATGCGCGTCGCGGTGGTCGCCGGACCGGATCCCGGGCACTCGTTTCCCGCCATCGCACTGTGCCAGCGCTTCATCGCAGCCGGCGACAAGCCGACCCTGCTGACCGGCACAGAATGGCTCGACGCCGCCCGTGGCGCCGGAGTCGACGCCGTGGAACTGGCGGGGCTCGACCCCACCGCCGAGGACGACGATCGCGATGCCGGCGCCAAGATCCACCAGCGCGCCGCGCGGATGGCCGTGCTCAACCTTCCGCAGTTGCGGGAGCTGGCGCCGGATCTGGTGGTGTCGGATGTCATCACGGCCTGCGGCGGGATGTCCGCCGAGCTTCTGGAAATCCCGTGGATAGAGCTCAACCCGCATCCGCTGTACCTGCCGTCGAAGGGGCTGCCGCCGTTGGGCAGCGGGCTGGCACCCGGCACCGGCATCGTCGGCCGGACCCGTGACGCAGTGATGCGGGCGCTGACCGCGCGGTCGTGGCGCGCGGGTTTGCGGCAGCGCGCGGCGGTCCGCGTCGATATCGGTCTGCCGGCCCGCGACCCCGGGCCGCTGCGGCGGCTGATCGCCACGCTGCCCGCCCTGGAGGTTCCGCGTCCGGACTGGCCCGCCGAAGCCGTGCTGGTGGGGCCGCTGCACTTCGAGCCGACCGAGCATGTGCTGCCGATCCCGCCCGGGTCCGGTCCGGTGGTGGTGGTTGCGCCGTCGACGGCGTTGACCGGCACACGCGGGATGGCCCAGACCGCGCTGGACTGCCTGGTGCCTGGCGCCGGACTGCCCGCCGAAGCACGGGTGGTGGTTTCGCGGCTGAACGGTCCCGACCTGACGGTGCCGCCGTGGGCGGTGGTCGGGCTGGGACGCCAAGACGAACTGCTGAAGCAGGCCGAGCTGGTGATCTGTGGCGGCGGTCACGGCATGGTGGCCAAGACACTGCTGGCCGGGGTGCCGCTGGTGGTGGTTCCCGGTGGCGGGGACCAGTGGGAGATCGCCAACCGGGTGGCCCGCCAGGGCAGTGGGCGGCTGGTTCGGCCGCTGACTGCCGACGCGCTGGTTAGTGCGGCCAACGATGTGCTGTCGACGCCGAGCTACCGCGAGGCTGCCCGGCGCGCCGCGGATGGCATTGCCGACGTCGCCGATCCGGTCCAGGTGTGTCACGATGCGCTGTCCAGGTAGCTTTGTATGCCGTGCGGCTGACGGAGTTTCACGAGCTGGTGACCATGCGCTTCGGCGCGACCTACGGCGCCTCGGTGCTGGCCGATCACGTGCTGAGCGGGTTCGACGGGCGCACCGCCGCACAGGCGATCGAAGACGGGGTGGACCCGCGCGACGTATGGCGGGCGCTGTGCGTCGACTTCGACGTCCCCCGCGAACAGTGGTGAGACTCTCGGTGTCTCCGGTCGAGACTGCGTCCGGGGCGCTTGTGGGCTAAAAATTCCGCCCTGGACGCAGGGTCGACGCCGTGGATGCACACTCGGCGCGCCTCCTTGCTTTCGAACACCTGTTCGTTACTGTGGGATCGTTCGACAGACGCGGACTTGTCGGTGGGCTGCTCTAACGTCGCGGCCAACCGACCGATACCGGTCGAGGAGAACACCGACTACACCGAGAGGTAGCACCATGACGCAAGCCCCTGACCGCGAGAAGGCCCTCGAACTGGCGATGGCCCAGATCGAGAAGAGTTACGGCAAAGGTTCGGTGATGCGCCTCGGGGACGAGGTGCGCCAGCCGATCTCGGTCATCCCGACCGGGTCGATCGCACTGGACGTTGCCCTGGGCATCGGCGGCCTGCCGCGCGGCCGGATCGTGGAGATCTACGGTCCGGAGTCCTCGGGTAAGACCACCGTCGCCCTGCACGCGGTGGCCAACGCCCAGGCCGCCGGCGGCATCGCGGCGTTCATCGACGCCGAGCACGCGCTGGACCCCGACTACGCCAACAAGCTGGGCGTGGACACCGATTCGCTGCTGGTGTCCCAACCCGACACCGGTGAGCAGGCGCTGGAGATCGCCGACATGCTGATCCGCTCCGGCGCGCTGGACATCCTGGTCATCGACTCGGTGGCCGCGCTGGTGCCACGCGCCGAGATCGAAGGCGAGATGGGCGACAGCCATGTTGGACTACAGGCCCGGCTGATGAGCCAGGCGCTGCGGAAAATGACTGGCGCATTGAACAATTCGGGCACCACGGCGATCTTCATCAACCAGTTGCGCGAAAAGATCGGAGTGATGTTCGGCTCGCCCGAAACGACAACGGGCGGAAAGGCTTTGAAGTTCTATTCTTCAGTACGCTTGGACGTCAGGCGAATTGAGACACTCAAGGACGGCACCGATGCGGTGGGCAACCGTACCCGGGTCAAGGTCGTCAAGAACAAGGTCTCACCGCCCTTCAAGCAGGCCGAGTTCGACATTCTCTATGGCAAGGGCATCAGTAAGGAAGGCTCGCTGATCGACATGGGCGTGGAGCAGGGCTTCATCCGCAAGTCCGGCTCCTGGTTCACCTACGAGGGCGAACAGCTCGGTCAGGGCAAGGAGAATGCCCGAAACTTCTTGCTGGAGAACACCGACGTGGCCAACGAGATCGAGAAGAAGATCAAGGAGAAGCTCGGCATCGGCGCGGTGGTGACCGACGACTTGACCGATGACAGCGTCTTGCCCGCCCCCGTCGACTTCTGAGTCGATTCGCGAAGAGCAGGCGCGGGCGTTGTGCCTGCGCTTGCTCACCGCGAGGGCGCGCACCCGCGCCGAGCTGGCCGGTCAGCTGGCGAAGCGCGGCTATCCCGACGACGTCGCAACCCAGGTGTTGGACCGGCTGGCCGACGTGGGGCTGGTGGACGACGCCGGCTTCGCCGAACAGTGGGTGCACTCCCGGCGGGTGAACGCGGGAAAGGGCAAGCGCGCGTTGGCCGCTGAGCTCCGCACCAAGGGCGTCGACGATGACGTGATCACCGAGGTGCTCGCCGGTCTCAAACCGGCTGCCGAGCGCGGCCGCGCCGAGAAGTTGGTGCGGGCCAGGCTGCGGCGGGAGCCGCTGGGCAACGACAACGACGCCGTCCGGGCCAGCCGCCGGCTGGTGGCAATGCTGGCGCGCCGCGGGTACGACCAGACGATGGCCTACGACGTGGTCAACACCGAGCTGGCCGCCGAACGGGAGCGCAGACGCGTTTAGTGCGCTTGCGCCACAGCCGCACCGGGCGCGCCCTCCTGCTCGATGGTTGCCGCCTCCAGCGGCGAGCGGCGGGTGCGACGCAGCCGTTGCTCGATCGAGAACGCCAACCCTGACAGACCGATGTTGACCACGATCATCAACGCGGCGATGACGATCAGCGCCGGCACGAAGTTGCTGTACTGCGCGCCCGCGACAGTGCCCTGGCGCACCATCTCGACGAATGTGATCTGGTAGCCGATGGCGGTGTCCTTCAACACCACCACTAGCTGCGAGACCAGCACCGGCAGCATCGCGGTGACGGCCTGCGGTAGCAGGATCACCCGCATCGTCTGACCCCAGCGCATGCCGAGCGCGGCCGCCGCTTCGGATTGCCCGCGGGGAAGGGCGTGGACGCCGGCGCGCACGATTTCGGCGATCACCGCGGCGTTGTACAGCGTCAAACCGGTGACCACGCCGGCAAGTGCCAGTTGCCGGGCCGGGACTACCGCATAAAGCGCATAGACGTAGTAGGCGAAGATCATCATGATCAGCACCGGGACCGCGCGAAAGAATTCCACCAGTACGGCGCACACCCACCGGATCGCACTAATCGTGGTCAGCCGGCCGACTCCCAGGACCACGCCGGCCGCCAGCGCCAGCACAATCGACCAGGCCGCCGCGGTCAACGTCCCCTGAACACCGGGCAGCAGGTAGGTCTTCCACAGATTGGCCGTCAGGAACGGCCTCCACTTGTCGGCGTCCAACTGGCCCTTGGCGTTAAGCCGCGAATACACCACCCATCCCACGAACACCGCCGCCAGAATGGTGCCGAGGGAGATCGCCCGGTTGCGGGCCCGCGCGCGGGGCCCGGGCGCGTCGAAGAGCATCGAGGCGCTGCTCATCGTGGCACCGCCCAGCGCCGGCCCAGATAACCGAACAACAGCCCCAGCGGCAGGGTCAGGATGACGAATCCGGTTGCGAAGATGACGCCAACCGTGAGCAGCGCCGCGGTGTTCTCGATCATCGACTTCATCAGCAGCGCTGCCTCGCCGACCCCAATTGCTGAAGCGATCGTCGTGTTCTTGGTCAAGGCGATCAGCACCGATCCCAGCGGGATGATCACCGCGCGAAAGGCTTGTGGCAACAGGATGATTCGCAGATTCTGTCCGAACGTCAACCCCAGCGCGCGAGCCGCCTCCACTTGGCCCAACGGAACGGTGTTGACGCCGGAGCGAAGCGCCTCGCACACGAATGACGCTGTGTAGACGGCCAATCCAAGCACTGCCAACCGGAAATTGCTGTCGTCGATCGACGTCGGCGAACGCGGGTCGGCCAGCGTCAGCCCTAGCGTCTGCGAAAGCCCGAACGAACAGAACAGGATGATCAACGTCAGCGGGGTGTTGCGCACCAGGTTGACGTACGCGGTGCCGATCCACCTCAGCGCCGGCACCGGGGAGAGCCGCATGACGGCCAGCAACGTGCCGAGAATCAGCGCGCCGAGCCCGGCGAGCAGCGTCAACTCGACGGTGACTTCGAACGCCGCAAAGATCTGATCGCGGTACTGGTTGAAGACATCCATCGTGAGCTCCGCGCGATGTGCCGGGTCAGTACCGGTTGACCTTCGGCGGTTTTGGCGTCGGATAGCCCGACGCCCCAAGGTTTTTCGCGAACGCAGCCTGCCAGGAGCCGTCGCGCTCCATTTTCTCGATCGCGTCGTCGATCTTGTGGCGCAGCGTGAGGTTCTCTCTCTTCAATCCGATTCCGTACTCCTCCCTCGAGAACGGCTTCCCGACCAGCTTGAAGGTGCCCGGACTCTGCGCGGAGTAGCCGGCCAGAATCACATCGTCAGTGGTCACGGCGTCGATTGCGCCGTTTTTGAGTGCTTCGATGCAGGCCGAATAGGTGTCGTAACGCTGCAGCTGCACGCCGGGATAAGTGTCCTTGATGCGCTGGGCCGGTGTGGAACCCGCCACCGAACACAACTTCTTGTTGTGCTGCAACGATTGCGGGCCGGTGATGCCCGTTTGGTCGGCACGCACCAGCAAGCTCTGTCCCGCGACGAGATACGGCCCGGCGAAACCGACCTTCTGCTTGCGGGCATCAGTGATCGAATAGGTCGCGACGACGTAATTGACCTGACCGTTGCGGATCAGCGCCTCCCGCTGCCCAGACGGCGCCTCGACCCAGACGACGTTCGCGGCCGTGTACCCGAGCTGTTGCGCGACGTAGCGGGCGACGTCCACGTCGAATCCGCTCATCGTTCCGTCGGGATTCTTCATCCCCAAACCGGGTTGGTCGAACTTCACCCCGATCGTGATGGTCCCGGCGGTCATGCCCCCGCACGCCGCCACCGACATCGTCAGCGCGCCGGTCAACCCGATGGCGGCGAACCACCGCACCCGTAAGCACACCGGGGCCGACGGCATGTTTTCGAATCCTTCCGCTGTGACTAGTGGTTGAGGATTTTGCCGAGGAAGTCTTTCGCGCGGTCGGTTTGCGGGTTTTCGAAGAAGTCGCCAGGTTTCGCGTCCTCAATGATCGTCCCGTCGGCCATGAAGGCGACACGGTCGGCGGCGCGCCGGGCGAAACCCATCTCGTGGGTCACCACCAACATGGTCATCCCGTCTTCGGCCAGCGCCGTCATCACGGCGAGCACCTCGGCGATCATCTCGGGATCCAGGGCGCTGGTCGGCTCGTCGAACAGCATCACCTTGGGCTTCATCGCCAGCGAGCGCGCGATCGCCACCCGCTGCTGCTGGCCACCGGACAGCCGGGCGGGGTGCTTGTCGGCCTGGTCGGCGACGCCGACCCGTTCCAGCAGCTCCATCGCCGTCGCGCGCGCCTCCCGCCGGGGGATCTTGCGCACCTTCATCGGCCCCAGCATCACGTTTTCCAGGACCGTCTTGTGTTCGAACAGGTTGAACGACTGGAACACCATGCCCACTTCGGAGCGCAGCCGTGCCAGGCCGCGCCCTTCCTCCGGCAGCTGTTCGCCGTCGATCGCGATGGTGCCCGAGTCGACGGTCTCCAGCCGGTTGATCGCACGGCACAACGTCGATTTGCCCGATCCCGACGGACCCACCACCACGACCACCTGGCCACGGCCCACGTCGAAGTTGATGTCCTTGAGCACGTGCTGGCTGCCGAAATGCTTGTTGACCCCGCGCATCGAGATCATCGGCGTCGCGGTGGCCTTCATGGGGTGTGACCCTACCCAGCAGGGCGGATCCGTACCGGAGTCCGGCAAACGGCGCACCGCCCGATCGCCGTACCATGGCCCCGTGACTTCGACGCTGGCACCACATGTGGGGCGGACCTATCAGGTCCGCACCTACGGATGCCAGATGAACGTCCACGATTCGGAGCGGTTGGCGGGTCTGTTGGAAGCGGCGGGCTACCGGGCGGCGCCCGACGGCGCCGACGCCGACGTGGTGGTCTTCAACACCTGCGCGGTCCGGGAAAACGCCGACAACAAGCTGTACGGCAATCTCAGTCACCTGGCCCCGCGAAAGCGAAACAACCCCGACATGCAGATCGCGGTGGGCGGCTGCCTGGCGCAAAAGGACCGAGACACGGTGCTGCGCAAGGCGCCGTGGGTCGACGTGGTCTTCGGCACCCACAACATCGGATCGTTGCCGACGCTGCTCGACCGGGCCCGGCACAACCGGGTTGCCCAGGTGGAAATCGCCGAGGCTCTGCAGGAGTTTCCGTCAGCGCTGCCCGCTGCGCGCGAATCCGCCTATGCCGCTTGGGTTTCCATCTCAGTCGGGTGCAACAACAGCTGCACGTTCTGCATCGTGCCGTCGCTGCGGGGCAAGGAAGTCGACCGCAGCCCCGCCGATATCCTGGCCGAGGTGCGGTCGTTGGTCGCCGATGGCGTGCTGGAAATCACCCTGCTGGGCCAAAACGTCAACGCCTACGGGGTCTCGTTCGCTGATTCGCGGTTGCCCCGCAACCGCGGCGCCTTCGCTGAACTGCTGGTCGAGTGTGGACGCATCGACGGGCTGGAGCGGGTGCGTTTCACGTCGCCGCATCCCGCGGAGTTCACCGACGACGTCATCGACGCCATGGCCACCACACCGAATGTGTGCCCGGCCTTGCACATGCCGTTGCAATCCGGGTCGGACCGCGTGTTGCGCGCGATGCGGCGGTCTTACCGCGCCGAGCGCTTCCTCGGCATCATCGACCGGGTCCGCGCGGCCATGCCCCACGCCGCGATCACCACCGACCTGATCGTCGGCTTCCCCGGCGAAACCGAGGAGGACTTTGCGGCCACGCTGGACGTCGTGCGGCGGGCCCGGTTCTCGGGTGCGTTCACCTTCCAGTACTCCAAGCGGCCCGGCACCCCCGCCGCCGAGCTCGACGGCCAGCTGCCCAAAGCGGTCGTGCAGGAACGCTATGAACGACTGGTGACGCTGCAGGAGCAGATCTCCTTGGAGGAGAACCGGACTCAGATCGGGCGCATCGTCGAGGTGCTGGTCGCCACCGGGGAAGGGCGCAAGGACAGCCGCACCGCACGGATGAGTGGACGCGCACGCGACGGCCGGTTGGTGCACTTCACGCCGGGCGCGCTGCAGATCCGTCCGGGTGACGTCGTCACCACGACCGTGACCGGCGCCGCACCGCATCATCTGATCGCGGACAGCGACCTGCTGACCCACCGCCGTACCCGCGCCGGTGACGCTCATGACGACGCCCCGCCCGGTGTGGGCCTGGGCATGCCGGCGGTGCGTCGATGAATGCGCAGAACCAGGGCGAGTTCGACGCCTTCAAGGCTGACATCGAGGCGGCCGAGCGTCGCATCGCACGCGAAATCGAGCCGGGCGCAAGGGCTTTGGTCGTCTCGATCCTGGTGTTTGTGCTACTGGTGTCATTCATTTTGCCGCACACAGGTAACGTCCGGGGATGGGATGTGTTGTTCGCCAGCCACGGTTCCGCGGCGGCCGCGGTAGCGCTTCCGTCACGGGTGTTCGCCTGGCTGGCACTGGTTTTCGGCGTCGGCTTCTCCATGCTGGCATTGCTGACCCGGCGCTGGGCCTTGGCGTGGGTGGCCTTGGCGGGCTCGGCGGTCGCCAGTGGCGTTGGCTTGCTGGCGGTTTGGTCTCGGCAGACCGTGGCCGCGGGGCATCCGGGCCCGGGCGTGGGGCTGGTCGTCGCGTGGATCACGATCATCGTGTTGACGTTTCACTGGGCGCGGGTGGTGTGGTCGCCCACGATCGTGCAACTTGCCGCAGAGGAGCAGCGTCGCCGCGCTGCCGCACACCAACAGTCCCGCACGCTGCTGGAAACCCTGGACCAGACCGAGCCGCCGGACGACGAGAAGCCCGGCTAGGACTTCAGCGCTTCGGCGGCGGCGTCGGCCCATTGCCGCCACTGCGCGGCGTTCGCCCTGGCCTCTTCGGCTTCCTTGTCGCGGCCCGCGGCCTCGGCCTTCTGCGCCTGCCGCTCGTACTGTTCGGCCCGCACGCGGAACTGCTCGGCCCGCGCCTGGGCCTGTGGGTCAGACCAATCTGATTCGCCGGCGTCGCGCACCTTCTTCTCGACGGCGCGAAGCCGCCGCTCCAGGTCGGCCGACCGTTCTCGGGGGACCTTGCCGATGGCGTCCCACTTCTCGGCAATCGACCGCAGCGCCGTCCGTGCGGCCTCGATATTGGTGGTGTCGAGCTTTTCGGCCTCGCTCAACAGCGCCTCTTTGGCGGCGGCGTTCGCCTGCAATTCGGCATCCCGTTCGGCAGTGGCGGCATTACGTGCTTTGAAGAAGACGTCCTGGGCGGCTTTGAAGCGCCGCCACAGCGCGTCGTCGACCTCGCGCGCCGCCCGTCCGGCGGCCTTCCACTCGGTGAGCAGCTTGCGGAACTGGGCACTGGTCGGGCCCCAGTCCGTGGATTCGGCCAGTTCTTCGGCCTGCTCGCAGAGCCGCTCCTTGGCTTCTCGGGCGCCGGCTCGCTCCCGGTCCAGTTCCGCGAAGTGCGATCCACGTCGCCGATTGAAGGTCTCCCGCGCCGCCGAGTAGCGCTTCCACAGCGCGTCGTCGGTCTTACGGTCCAGACCGGTGATCGTCTTCCACTCGTCGAGGATCGCGCGCAGCCGGTCGCCGGCGAGCTTCCACTGCGTCGAGTTGTTGGCCAGCTCTTCGGCTTCGGCGGCAAGGGCCTCCTTGCGGGCGGTCTGGGCTGCGCGGAACTCCTCGCGGCGGGAGCGGTCTTCGGCGGCGACGGCGTCCGCGCGCTCGACGATGCCGGCCAGACGGGCGGCCAGCGCGTCGACGTTCCCGAGCACTTTGGCGGTCGGCAACGTCTCGGCCAGCGCCGTCGCAGTGGCTTTGATCTTGCGGGCGTCACCGGTGCCGGCGGCCAGCCGCTCTTCCATCAGCGCGACCTCGGTGCTCAAATCGTCGAATCGCCGACCGAAGTGGGCGAACGCGGCTTCGGTGTCGCCGGCCTGCCAGGAGCCGATCACTCGCTCGCCCGCGGAGCTGATCAGCCACACCGTGCCGTCGTCGTCCACGCGGCCGAATCGGTGCGGGTCGTTGGCCTGCGGAGCGGCGACCTGAGGCGGATGGGGCCGAGGTGTCGGTCGTGGTCCGGGTCGCGGTCCCGGGCGCGGGATCGGCCTGGATTCGTCTCGGGGCTCTTCGGCCGTCATGAGCTGCCGTCACCTACCCTTCGCGCGGTTGTGTCCCGCGCATCTGCCGCGCAGCGCGGCGCCGTCAACTGCACCGCCGGGAGGCGAGTGCGGCGTCCCGACGGTTCCTTCACCAGTATTGAAGCAGCTTGACGCGCGGTGCACCCCGGCTTGGGTTTGCGAAGCCGTCAGACCGCCTGCGCGCGACTCGCGTGTCGACCTGCCCGGCTGTGTTCGCGCCGTCGGCCACCGCAATTAGAGTGGCGGGAACTGTCAACGAGTTAGATGACTGTGTGACGGCTTCCGGGCCGAAGCTCGGCGAGGAGGTCACCGATGTGGAAGACAGATCTCGCAATCTTTCTCGCGCTGTGCGCGGCGCTGGCGTCCGCAGTCGGCGACGTCATACGTCAGCGCTCCGCGCAAGAGATCACCGACAAGCAGGTCGGCCATTTCGAGTTGTTCCGAATGTCGTTACGCGACGCCCGATGGTGGTTAGGCGGCGGCGGCGCCGTAACCAATTACGCCCTGCAGGCCGCGGCCCTGACAGTGGGCTCGGTGATGTTGGTGACGTCCTTACAGGTCACGGCGTTGCTCTTTGCCCTACCGATCTACGCGCGGTTGAGCCACCATCGGGTGACCCGCTGGGAGTGGATGTGGGCGCTGGTGCTCGCCCTGGCATTGGCCTTGGTCGTTAGCGTCGGTGACCCGCAATCCGGCAACCATAGGGCCTCGCTGCAAACCTGGATCGTGGTGGCCGTCGTATTGGGTCCGGCATTGATCTTGTGTGTGCTCGCGGCGCGGATCTGGCAGCGTGGGCCGGTGGCGGCGGTGCTGCTGGCGGTGGTGGCGGGTTCGTCACTGGCGCTGTTTGCGGTGCTGACCAAGGGTGTCGTCGAGGTGGTCGAAGGTGGCTTTGGGGCGTTGTTACGTGCGCCTGAGTTCTATGCCTGGATACTGGCCTCGCTGGTCGGGATGATCTTTCAGCAATCGGCGTTTCGCGCCGGCGCATTGACCGCCTCATTGCCGACGATCACGGTGGCCAAGCCTGTGGTCGCTGCGGTGCTCGGAGTCACCGTGCTCGATGAGACGTTGAACGCCAGTGGCCCGGAGGCAATCGTGCTTGTGGCGGCCGTCGCGGTGGTCATAACCGCGACGGTGGCGTTGGCCCGTGGCGAGGCCGCCACCATGGCGGCGGACGCCGGCCAGGATGTGGGCATCACCGAGCCGTCGACGGCGTCGCCGGGACGTTAGTTTGGTGGCGTGTTGAGCGCCATCGCGATCGTTCCGTCCGCGCCGGTTCTGGTCCCCGAACTCGCCGGTGCAGCGGCCGCCGAGGTGGCCGAACTGCGGGCGGCCGTGGTCGCCGCCGCTACCTCGCTGCCGCCGCGGTGGGTCGCGGTCGGCGTTGGGCTCGCCGACGGCGTGTTCGGTCCGGAAAGCCTCGGCACGTTCGCGGGCTTCGGCGCCGACGTCAGGGTGCGGTTGTCGCCCGGCCACTCCGGTCAACCGGTCGAGTTACCGCTGTGCGCGTTGTTCACCGGCTGGGTGCGCGGGCAGGCGCAACCCGATGCGCGTGCCGAAGTGCGGGTCTACTCCGCCGATCTCGACACCGATGCTGCACAGGCCCGCGGCCGGCAGCTGCGGGCCGCGATCGACCGGGTGGCGGAGCCGATCGGCGTATTGGTCGTCGCCGACGGCGCCACGACCCTGACCGCGGGCGCTCCCGGCGGATACCGGCCCGACGACATCGAGGTTCAGCTCGCCCTCGACGATGCGCTGGCCAGCGGTGACGTCGCCGCCTTGAGCCGGCTGCCGGGGCAGGTCGTCGGACGGGTTGCATTCCAGGTGCTGGCGGGTCTGGTCGAGCCGGCGCCGCGGTCGGCCAAGGAGCTGCTCCGCGCGGCACCGTACGGTGTCGGGTACTTCGTCGGCGTCTGGCAGCCGTGAGGCCGCTGGCGATCGTCGGGCCGACCGGCACCGGCAAATCGCAGCTTGCGCTCGACGTGGCCGAGCGGCTCGGCGGCGAAGTCGTGAACGCCGACGCGATGCAGCTCTACCGCGGCATGGATATCGGTACCGCGAAACTACCCGTCGGGCAGCGCCGCGGCATTCCGCATCACCAGCTCGACGTCCTCGACGTCACCGAGACCGCGACCGTCGCCCGCTATCAGCGCGCCGCCGCCGACGACGTCGAGGCGATCGCCGCCCGCGGTGCGGTGCCGGTCATCGTCGGCGGGTCGATGCTCTACCTGCAATCGCTGCTGGACGACTGGTCGTTTCCGGCGACCGATCCGTCGGTGCGTGCCAAATGGGAGCAGCGGCTCGCCGAGGTCGGCCCGGCACAGCTGCACGCCGAGCTGGCCCGCCGCGATCCGGCGGCCGGGACGTCGATCCTGCCGACCGACGCTCGGCGCATCGTGCGCGCTTTGGAGGTGGTGGAGCTCACCGGGCAGCCGTTCGCCGCGTCGGCGCCGGCGATCGGCGCGCCACGCTGGGACGCCGCGATCATCGGGTTGGATTGCGCCACAGAGCTTCTCGACCAACGGTTGAGCGAGCGCACCGAAACCATGTTCAAGCAGGGACTGGTCGGCGAGGTCACCACGCTGCTGGCCCGCGGATTGCGCGAGGGCGTCACCGCCTCACGGGCACTGGGGTACGCGCAGGTGATCGCCGACCTCGACGCGGGCGGCACTGGCGACGGCGCCCGGGAACCGACGTTCATCGGCACCCGCCGCTATGTGCGACGCCAACGGTCGTGGTTTCGTCGCGACCACCGGATCCGTTGGCTCGACGCCACCGCTCCCGGGCTCGCGGACGAAGCAATGGCAGCGTGGCGGCACGTATCCTGAGCAGGTGATCTTCGCGAAAGGCCACGGCACCCAGAACGACTTCGTGCTGCTGCGCGACCTGGATGCCGAGCTGGCGCTGACGCCGGCGAGGGTGGTCGCGTTGTGCGACCGTCGCCGCGGGATCGGCGCCGACGGGGTGCTGCGGATCACCACCGCGGGCGCAGCCTTGGAGGCGGGGGTGCTCGACCGTGTGCCCGACGGCGTGGGTCCCGAGGACTGGTACATGGACTACCGCAATGCCGACGGATCGACCGCACAGATGTGCGGCAACGGAGCGCGGGTGTTCGCGCATTACTTGCGTGCCAGCGGCCTGGAGTCGCGGGATGAGTTCGTCGTCGGGTCGCTGGCCGGCCCCCGACCGGTCGTCCTGCACCGCGCGGACGCCACCCACGCCGACGTCAGCGTGGAGATGGGAAAGACCAATGAGCTCGGGGTCGGGGAAGCCATCGTCGGCGGGCGGCCGTTCGCGGGCCTGGCGATCGACGTCGGCAACCCGCACCTGGCGTGCGTCGACGCCGACTTGACCGCCGAGGAGTTGGCCGCCCTCGACGTCGGCGCACCGGTCTCGTTCGACCGTGACCAGTTCCCCGACGGGGTCAACGTGGAAATCCTCACCGCGCCGCACGGCGGTGCGGTGAGGATGCGGGTACACGAGCGGGGTGTCGGCGAAACCCGCTCCTGCGGAACAGGAACCGTCGCCGCCGCCGTCGCTGCGCTGGCCTGGGGCGGCGCGAGCACCGGCACGCTGGAGGTACGCATCCCCGGCGGCGAAGTCGTCGTCACCATCACCGAGGCCACCAGCTACCTGCGCGGGCCGTCCGTGCTGGTCGCCCACGGCGAACTCAGCGAGGAATGGTGGCGCGGACAACAGCGTTAATTCGGATGCGCGTCGGCCCTTCGGCGTGCACCATCGGTTATTGCCTATGACATTTCCCGAATTCCCCCATCAGGTCTCAGATCCCAGTACTGGCGAGCTAGCCCTCGACGACCGGTCGGCGCTGCGCAGGGTCGCCGGGCTGTCCACCGAGCTTGCCGACATTTCCGAGGTCGAGTACCGGCAGCTGCGCCTCGAGCGTGTGGTGCTTGTCGGCGTGTGGACCGAGGGCAGCGCCGCCGACGCCGCGGCCAGTCTGGCCGAGTTGGCCGCATTGGCCGAAACCGCCGGCTCGCAAGTGCTCGAAGGGCTCATTCAGCGCCGCGACAAACCGGATCCGTCGACCTACATCGGCTCCGGCAAAGCGCAAGAGCTGCGCGAGGTGGTGCTGGCCACCGGAGCCGACACCGTCATCTGCGACGGCGAGCTGTCTCCTGCGCAGCTGACTGCGCTGGAGAAGGCGGTCAGGGTCAAAGTCGTCGACCGCACGGCGCTGATCCTGGACATCTTCGCCCAGCACGCCACCAGCCGGGAGGGCAAGGCCCAAGTGTCGCTGGCGCAAATGGAGTACATGCTGCCGCGGCTGCGAGGCTGGGGTGAGTCGATGTCCCGGCAGGCCGGTGGCCGGGCCGGCGGCAGCACCGGCGGCGTGGGTCTGCGCGGCCCCGGTGAGACCAAGATCGAGACCGACCGCCGGCGCATCCGCGAACGGATGGCCAAATTGCGGCGCGACATCAAGGGCATGAAGCAGGTCCGCGACACCCAGCGCAGCCGCCGGCTGCACAGCGATGTGCCGTCGATCGCGATCGTCGGTTACACGAATGCGGGCAAGTCCAGCCTGCTGAACGCGCTGACCGGCGCCGGGGTGCTGGTGCAGGACGCGTTGTTCGCGACCCTGGAGCCGACGACCCGCCGGGGCCGGTTCGAGGATGGGCGAGCGTTTGTCGTCAGCGATACCGTCGGCTTCGTCCGGCACCTGCCCACCCAGCTGGTCGAGGCTTTTCGTTCGACACTGGAGGAGGTCGTCGACGCCGATCTGCTGGTGCACGTCGTCGACGGGTCCGACGCCAATCCGCTTGCCCAGATCAGCGCCGTGCGTCAAGTGCTCTCCGAAGTGATCGCCGACCACCACGGGGATCCGGCGCCGGAGCTGTTGGTGGTCAACAAGGTCGATGCCGCAAGCGATTTGGCGCTGGCCAAACTGCGGCGCGCGTTGCCCGGCGCGTTGTTCGTCTCGGCGCGCACCGGGGAGGGCATCGAGGCGCTGCGCCGGCGGATGGCCGAACTGGCCGTCCCGACCGACACCGCCGTCGACGTGGTGATCCCCTACGACCGTGGTGATCTGGTGTCCCGCGTGCACTCCGACGGCCGGGTGCAGCATTCCGAGCACAACACCGACGGGACTCGGATCAGGGCCCGGGTGCCGGTGGCGCTGGCCGCGAGTCTGCGAGCATTTGCGACCAACGGCGATCAGTCGACGTCGTAGACGTCCTCGGCGGGCGCCGCCAATAGTGCCTGCGCCAACTGGGCCTTCAACTGGTCGAGGCGCGTCTCTTCGGCCTGGTTGCGGTCGGGTTTGCCGGCGAGGTCGATGAATTCGCTGGTGACGTAGCCGTTTCGCAGCAGCAGCGTTGCTGCACGATCGGCGATGGCGATCTGGAAGACGAAGCTTTGCAGCAGCCGCCCGCGGTCGGGGCGCGCCAGGGCGGGATCGACGGTATATCGACCGTCGGTCACCGCACGGGTAACGGCTTCGAACCCGTCGCGTGCCCCCGGCCCCTGGAATGCGGTGCGGATGACGACCGAGCGCCGTTGGGGCGGCTGGTTGGGGGAGAGCAGCGCGAACGCCCGCTGCATGGCCTTGAACGCAGTGGCCACGCCGGCAGGTGAGTACGGGCCGGCGTAACAGAGCATGTCGGAGAAAGAGAACTCGAGCATCTGCCCGCGTTCGGCGACCAGGATCGTCTCGTCCATGGGCCGACTGTAGGTCGGAGTCCTGCCCCGGGCCGCCCAACCATCCGGTTGGTATATCTTGGGCGGCAGAGTCCCATCCGCCGGAGGTCAGCCATGGGTAGCGCCGTCAACTATCAGCGCACGCTGTTCGAACCCGAGCATGAATTGTTCCGCGAGTCCTACCGGGCTTTCCTCGACCGCCACGTCGCCCCCTACCACGAGGAATGGGAGAAGGCGAAGATCGTCGACCGCGGGGTGTGGCTGGAGGCCGGGAAGCAGGGCTTCCTTGGCATGGCGGTCCCCGAAGAATACGGCGGTGGCGGCAACCCCGACTTTCGCTACAACACGATCATCACCGAGGAGACCACCGCGGGCCGCTACAGCGGTATCGGCTTCGGCCTGCACAACGACGTGGTGGCGCCCTACCTGCTGCGGCTGGCCAACGACGAGCAAAAGCAACGCTGGCTGCCCAAGTTCTGCACCGGGGAGCTGATCACGGCGATCGCGATGACCGAGCCGGGCACCGGCAGCGACTTGCAGGGCATCAAAACCCGCGCGGTCAAACACGACGACCATTACGTGCTCAACGGATCGAAGACATTCATCACCAACGGCATCAACTCCGATCTGGTGATCGTGGTGGCGCAGACCGATCCCGACGCAGGCGCACAAGGCTTTTCGCTCCTGGTGGTCGAACGAGGCATGGAGGGGTTCGAGCGCGGCCGTCACCTGGACAAGATCGGCCTGGACGCGCAGGACACCGCCGAGCTGTCATTCACCGACGTGAAAGTCCCCGTCGAGAACCTGCTCGGTGAGGAGGGCAAGGGTTTCATCTACCTCATGCAGAACCTGCCGCAGGAACGGATTTCGATCGCGATCATGGCCGCCACCGCCATGGAGGTCATGCTGGAGCAGACCCTGCAATACACCAAGGAGCGCAAGGCTTTCGGCAGGCCGATCGGCAGTTTCCAGAACAGCAGGTTCCTGCTGGCCGAGTTGGCGACGGAAGCCACCGTGGTCCGGATCATGGTCGACGAGTTCATCCGGCTGCATCTCGAGGAGAAGCTGTCGGCCGAGCAGGCCGCGATGGCCAAGTGGTACTCGACGGAAAAGCAGGTGCATCTGATCGATCGCTGCCTGCAATTGCACGGCGGCTACGGCTACATGCGCGAATACACCGTCGCCCGGGCGTATCTCGACGCGCGGGTGCAGACGATCTACGGCGGCACCACCGAGATCATGAAGGAGATCATCGGCCGGGGCCTCGGCGTCTAACCGGGCCGGTGGGCGTCGTGGGCCCGGTGGGCTCGCTCGAGTAGCTCCGTCAGCTCTTTCTCTTTGCGGATTCTCGTCCGGTATTTCGTTGGTAGCGCTGTGATCTGGTCTTCCTCGGCCACCAGCCGGGCGAAGATCTTCTCCCGCTCGGCGGGGTCGGCCTCGTAGTCGAGGTTGAGGTATTCCATCGCATGCCGGCGTGCTCCGGCGACGGCGTTCTGCGCTCGCCCGCGCGCGGACAACAACGACGTCAGCGTCGTGATGATGAGGATGGCGATGATCACCGTCAACGACAACGTCGTGCTCACTTCCCCGACCGGTACCGGGTTGCCGCCGTTGATGAACGGAATGTTGTTCTCGTGCAGCGCCTGCAGCATGAGATTCACTCCGATGAAGGCCAGAATCGCCGCCAGGCCATAGGACAGAAACACCAGCCGGTCCAGCAGCCCATCGATCAAGAAATACAGTTGGCGCAGACCCAGCAGCGACAACGCGGTGGCGGAAAACACCAGGTAGACATTCTGGCTCAGGCCGAAGAGCGCCGGGATCGAGTCGAAGGCGAACAACAGATCGGTCCCGCCGACCGCGATCATGACGAGCAGCATCGGTGTCATCACCCGGCGGCCGTTCTCGACGGTGAACAGCCGGTCGCCGTCGTAGTTTTGCGAGGTGCGAAGTGTCCGCCGGGCGATGCGAATGAGCATCGTATCCGCGGTGAGGCCCTCCGACTCCGAGGGTTTGGCGAGGTTGCCGGCCGTGATCAGCAAGATCAGGCCGAACAGGTAGAACGCCCAATCGAAGATCGTGATGATCGCCGCGCCGACGAAAATGAATCCCGTGCGCGCAACCAGCGCAAGCACAATGCCGAATAACAGCACTTTTTGCTGCGCGATCCGGGGAACGGCGAAGCTACTGATGATGACCAGAAAGACGAAGAGATTGTCTACCGAAAGCGCTTCGTTGCTGATATAGCAGGCGAAAAATTCGACGGCCATGCTAGCGCTGTCGAAAATCCATACGCCGACGCCGAACAGGATCGCAATCACGATGTAAGTCGTCGACCACACCGCTGCTTCGCGCAACGTCGGGGTGTGTGTCTCGCGAACGTGGAATAGGTAGTCGAACAACACGAGCCCTGCGATGACGGCGAGTATCACCGTCCAGACCAGTCCGGAATCCCCCATGTCAGCTCAGTTCCTCACCGCGTCGCTCGCGTGGCTCTATTCGGCACGGTAACGCACGACGGGACGGATGGAGCACGACATAACGGTGGCGGGCATCATTTCGACATCGGCTCGATATCCGTTTCCGTAATGTCTGCGGTATGCCTTTGCAATAGTCGTTGGCTGGAGCAGAGTTGTGCCCGTCCGAACGAATAGACACGGCCACAGACGGGGTATGCGGCAGCCGCCGGGAGGTGTGGTGAAAGGGCAGCGAGGTCGAATGCGCACCGCTGTGGGACGTGCAGCGCTCAGTCTGGTGACCCTGGCGGCGGGAATGGTCTTGTTGGCGCCCGCTGCGTCGGCGTCTCCGGCGAGCGAGGCCGACGACGCGATCACCGCGGCATGGAAGCACGCCGGCGGCGACGACTCGGATCTCGGCGCGAAGCACGGCGATGTGTACCCGGTCGGCGCCGGGTTTGCCCAAGACTTCGCCCGCGGCAAGATGTTCTTCACCCCGGCCACCGGCGCCAAATCGATGTCGGGCCCGGTGTTGGACAAATACGAGGCCTTGGGCGGGCCGGCCGGTAGCGACCTGGGCTTTCCGACCATCGACATGGCGCCCGGGTTGGCCGGGCCCGACAGCCGGGCCAGTACGTTCTCGGCCAGCGATAAGCCGGTGATCTTCTGGACGTCTGCGCACGGGGCATTCGTGGTGCGCGGCGCGATCAACGCCGCATGGGACAAACTGGGCAGCTCCGGAGGGGCATTGGGCGTCCCGGTCAGCGACGAGACCTACGAGGGCGAAGTCGACACCCAGGCGTTCAGCCGCGGCCGGGTGTCATGGAACCGGGTTACCAAGGCGTTCACCACAGTTCCACCCGAGCTGGCGCAGCAGCTGACCGCGGTGCAGGTTCCCACCGACCCGACCGCGGCCATCAACCTGGCATGGCGCGCGGCCGGCGGGACGTCCGGCCCGCTGGGCGCCAAGCAAGGCGGGCAGTATCAAGTCGGCGACGGACTGGGCCAGAACTTCGCCGGCGGCAAGGTCTTCTTCAGCCCCGCCACCGGCGCCAACGCCCTGGAAAGCGACGTCCTGGCCAAATACGAGTCGCTCGGCGGACCGGTCGGCAGCGATCTCGGATTTCCGACCGCAAATGAGGTGGACGGCGGCATCGAGCCGGCCAGCCGGATCGCCACCTTCTCCGCCGCCGACAACCCGGTGATCTTCTGGACGTCCAACCACGGCGCGTTTGTCGTCCGCGGCGCCATCAGGGCCGCGTGGGACAAACTCGGCGGACCGAAGGCCAAACTAGGCGCGCCGGTCGACGATCAGACAACCGACCGCGACGTCGTCGCGCAGAAGTTCGCCGGCGGCCAGATCACCTGGAACAAGGCGAACAACACGTTCAGCACCGAACCGGCGAATTTGGCGTCGTCGTTGTCCGGGCTGCAGGTGCCGGGGCAGAAGACGCCGGCAAATGCGACGTCGACCGCGGGCACGGGCACTCCGCAGAGCTGGCCCTGGTGGTGGTTGGCGGTCGGTATCGCGGTGCTGCTGCTGATCGCGCTGGCCCTCATTTTGCTGCCGATGTGGCGGCGAGGTCGACGTCGCGCCCGCGCTCGTCGTGCTGCGGCCACCGCCGACGCCCTCGAGCCCGACTATCACGACGAGGCCGGCTACGAGGCCGTCACCGAGTCCGTCCCACAGTGGTCACCGGATAGCGACGACGACCTCGCCACGTCCAGGCTCTCGAGGGACTACCGCGGGCCGTCCCGACGTGTTCAGTTGGGCCCGCCCAGAGAGCCCGAGAGCGAATGGATGTCACCGACTCGCGCCGACCTGGCCGACGAGCCGCGAGCCGACGAAATCGCCGACGTCTCAGAGCCTTCCGACTTGGACCAAGAGGTCGAGGAAGATCCCGACGCGGTGGACACCGCGCCCACCCGGATCCCGACGGAGCCTGAACTGAGGACGGGGCGGCACGCGGCGGTGGAGACCGCTGACGAGGAGGTTCCCGTCGCTGCCGCTGCGCCCCTGCAGCCCGGCCAGCTGGCGATCCACCTTCCCCTCGATGACCCGTACCAGGTGCCGGACGGATACCCCGTCAAGGCCAACGCCAGTTTCGGTCTCTACTACATGCCCGACAGCGCCCTGTACCACGACACGCTTGCCGAAATCTGGTTCGCCAGCGAAGAAATCGCGCGAGCCAACGGATTCACCAGGGCGGGCTAGCCGTCAGACCTTGCGGATCACGGTGACAACCTTGCCGAGCACGGCAGCGTCGTTACCCGGGATGGGATCGAAGGCGGGGTTGTGCGGCATCAGCCAAACCTGACCGCCGGTGCGCTTGAACGTCTTTACGGTGGCTTCTCCATCGATCATCGCGGCCACGATGTCGCCGTTGTCGGCGACGTTCTGCTGACGTACGACCACCCAGTCCCCGTCGCAGATCGCCGCGTCGACCATGGAGTCACCGACCACCCTGAGCAAAAACAGGGCGCCCTCACCGACCAGCTCCCGGGGCAACGGGAAAACATCTTCGACGGCTTCCTCGGCCAGGATCGGGCCGCCTGCCGCGATGCGCCCCAGCACGGGCACAAAAGTGGGCTCCGGCAACGCATCTGAGCCCGAGACGTCGGTGAGAACGGTGGGCCCGGCACTCTCGTCGGCGCCGCGGACGTCGACCGCGCGAGGGCGATTCGGGTCCCGGCGCAGATAGCCTTTGCGTTCCAGGGTGCGCAGTTGGTGCGCCACTGAGGACGTCGACGTCAAACCGACCGCATCCCCGATTTCCCGGATGCTCGGCGGATAGCCGCGACTTGTGACCGAGGCGCGGATGACGTTCAAAATGGTGCGCTGCCGTTCGGTCAGCCCGGAATCCGCAGATCGCGTCCGGCCGGCCCCGGTGTCCGGGTTATCGCTGCTATCGCTCATACGGCCGAATGTAGTCGCATTGCGCCGTGATATCAAACATGTGTTCGAGGTGTGTCGTGTCGGCTCCGCGGTGAGCAGCCGCTGACCCAGCGGGGTTTGTCGGTGCCGTGCCGTACCCTCTGGAGCGCGTGCAACAAATCGATCACATGTTCGGAATTCGAACGCATTGTCGATTATAGTTCGAACAGGTGATCGACCACGACTCGACGGGAGAACGCACATGGCACTCATCCAGACCATCCCCGCGGCGCCGGTCCGTAGCCGCCCGGTTCAGCTGCGTCCGGCGGCCCGTCCTGGCCGCATCGCACCTCAGGGACCCCGGCCGTCGAGGCCGGCATGTGCGCGGCCGCGCTATCGCGGTACGGGCGTGTTGATGTCGACGGCGCCACATCGGCCCCGGCCGATAACGCCGGCGACCACTGTGGGGCTGGCCCTGCTCGCCGCATTGATCACCGTGTGGCTCGGGCTGGTCGCGCAGTTCGGGGAGGCGCTTCGGGGCGGCTCCGAGCAGCCGACGGGCCACGTCCCCGACCGCCTGGCCGTGGTGCGCGTCGAGCCGGGAGAGACGCTGCAGCACTTGGCCATTCGGGTGGCGCCGGACGCGCCGACCGGTCAGGTCACCGAACGCATCCGGGAACTCAACGGGCTGGACTCGGCGACGGTGACCGCGGGCCAGACGCTGATTGCGCCCGTGGGCTGACGGTTTCGCCGTGTACCGCGAACCGCGCCAGCCGCTTCCGACGACGCTAGGCCTGCGGGGGAGTGCGCAGGTACTCTCGGGATGGTCTGAGGTATCCCGTTGGCAGCGCGGCGAAGGAGCGGCCATGCACTGTCCGTTCTGTCGCAATCCCGATTCCCGGGTGGTCGACTCGAGGGAGACCGACGAAGGCCAGGCGATCCGGCGCCGACGGTCATGCCCTGAGTGCGGGCGACGGTTCACCACGGTCGAAACCGCAGTGTTGGCGGTGGTCAAGCGCAGCGGTGTCACCGAGCCGTTCAGCCGGGAAAAGGTCGTCAGCGGTGTGCGGCGGGCATGTCAGGGCCGCCAGGTCGACGACGACGCGCTGAACCTACTGGCCCAGCAGGTCGAAGACACCGTGCGCGCGAAGGGGTCGCCGGAAGTGCCCAGCCATGAGGTCGGGCTGGCCATCCTCGGGCCGCTGCGCGAACTCGACGAGGTTGCCTATCTTCGATTCGCCTCGGTGTACCGGTCCTTTTCCTCCGCAGACGATTTCGAGCGTGAGATCGAGGCGCTGCGCGCCCACCGCAAGGTCTCCGCGCCCGGATGACCGGCCGCAGCGACAGCGCTTTAGGCTGACCGCATGCCGCCCGCCCTGCATCCCGACGTCGAAGCACTCGCACCTCTGCTGGGAACGTGGTCGGGTCGTGGTTCGGGGAAATACCCGACCATCGAGCCCTTCGACTACCTCGAGGAAGTCGTCTTTTCCCATGTGGGCAAGCCGTTTCTGGTCTACGGCCAAAAAACGAAAGCGGCCAGTGACGGCAAGCCATTGCACGCCGAGACGGGCTATCTGCGGGTGCCGCAACCGGGCCACGTCGAACTGGTGCTCGCCCACCCGAGCGGGATCACCGAAATCGAGGTGGGGACCTACACGGCCGATGGCGCTGTGATCGAACTGGAATTGACTGCGTCCCAGATCGGTCTGACGCCGACGGCCAAAGAGGTGACCGCGCTGGGCCGACGTTTCCGGCTCGACGGCGACGAGCTGTCGTACTCGTTGCAAATGGGTGCAGTCGGACAACCGCTGCAGCATCACCTTGCCGCGGTGTTGCATCGCAAAGGCTGACAACTCGACGTTGGGCGAGAAAACGATCAGACGAAGTGCGTCACACCGTCGTTGACGACGCGACCGGCTACGCGAACCCAGCCCTCCGGGTTCCAGGTGGTTTGGATCACCGAGCCCTTGCCCTGAGTGATGGTCAGGTCGCGGCTGAGGTAGTCGGTGATTCGCACGGCGGCGGATCCGGTGGCTTCGTCTTCGGGCACACCCAGGCCGGGCGCGAACATACGCGAGCGCAGCGACCCCGTCGACTGGTCGGTCCAGGTCCACAGGTAGTGCTGGATGTCGTCGGGAAAGTCGGCGGGACTGGCGGCGGCGAGTTCGTCGACCGACTCGAGGTCGTGGATCGCGAGCTCGGGCGCCCACTCCGAGCGTGCGCTGATGGCGGTGACGTCGTCGTCGTAGCTCACCTGCACGATGCCGGCCGGCAGCTGCAGGGTGCGGATCGGCGTGCCCCGTTGCCGCAGCCACCACGACACGCCCACCGCCGGGTGACCGGCGAAGGCGAGTTCGGTCATCGGCGTGTAGATGCGCGCGTACGCCGTGGTCGACCCGGGTGCGGGCAGATTGACGAAAACGGTTTCGCTGTAACCCAATTGGCTTGACAGACGCTGACGATCCTGGGTTTGAACGGTACTGGCATCGACCACGCCGAGTGGATTTCCGAAGTTGCCCTCTGAGTCGGTGAAAACGCGCAACACCGTCACATCGATGCTCATGAGCCGACTGTACGGGGTCGGCCAGGCGCGACGATCAGGTGGCGCTGCGCTCGTCGGAACCCATCGCACTCAACACGGCAGCGCGGGTGTCGACCGGCCCGGAGACCGTGCGCTCACCGCCTCCGGTGCGAAGCAACTCGCGCAGCGCCGTCGGGTCGTGTTCGGCGGGCTCGGTGGTGTCGATGAATCGCTCGACGACTTCGATGAACCGGTCGGGGTCGTCGTGGAAGGGGAAGTGGCCGGAGTTCTCGAAGATCTCCAATCGGGAACCCGGCATCGCGGCGTGGGCCATCCGGGCGTGGCTGACGGGAACCACCACATCCTCTGTGCCCCAAATGATTTGCACCGGAACGGACTGCGTCAAATAACATCGGTCCAGCATGGTGACCATCTGACCGCGCCAGTCGACCACCGCCCGCAGCGTCCGGGTGAACGCCGCCGAGGCCATCGGCTCCGGTAAGTCGGCCAGCACCCGCATCACGTCGGGCAGGTCGCGGCCCAGCCGGGTTGACCCCAACACGATGCCGGCTGCGCGTCCGGCGATCTGCACGGCCGGCAGCATCAGCGGCAGCCGCAGCAACGCCAGCGCCTCGCTCCCCATCGGCAACGAAGCCAAGCGCAACACGATGTTGACGTCCTTGGTGACGCCGCCGGAGCCGACCAGGACCAGCCGCTCGACCAGCTGAGGGAACTGGTACGCGAACTGCATCGCGACCCCACCGCCGAGCGAGTGTCCGACCACGGTGACCCGCTCGATGTCGAGGACCGACAGCAGATCCCGCATCCCGTTGGCATAGGCGGCGACCGAATAGTCCGCGCGCGGTTTGTCCGACTGACCGTGGCCCAGCAGGTCGACGGCGATGACGGTGAACCGCTGCGCGAGCTTGGCTTGCACGGTCGCCCAGGTTGTCGAGTTGTCGCCGATGCCGTGGATCAGCAGGATCACCGGGCCCGAGCCGGCGATCCGGAAGGCCCGCCGATAGCCGTGGATGGTTCGGAACTGCAGTGTGGGTGTGACTTCCCGCACCGGGCGCAGGGCTGGCCGTCGCCCGATCGTTGCTGTCATGTCGCCAACTTCGCTATCGGGCCCGGTGAGGGCGCTCAGGTCCGGTCGTCGTCGTCGAACTTCTTCTTCTCCGCCTGCTGCGCGAGGAATCGCTCGAACTCCGCGCCGAGCTCGTCACCGCTAGGCAGATCTTCATCCCGCGACAGCAGCGACCGGTTCTCCTGCGCGGCAATGAAGGCATCGTACTGGCGCTCCAGCGCCGCCACCACTTGAGCGACCTCTGTGCTGGCCTCGACCTGCTCATCGATTTTGGCCTGAATGTCCGAGGCGGCCTCTTCCAGCGCCTTCAGCGGGAACTGCAGCGATCCGGTCTTGGCGACCTGCTCCAAAAGTGCCTGCGCGGCGGCCGGATAGTCGGTCTGCGCCAGGTAGTGCGGGACGTGCACGGTGAACCCGACGACCTCGTGGCCGTGCTGGGCCATCCGGTATTCCAGCAGGTTCGACGCGCTACCCGGCACCTGCACCTCGGCGATCCACGGCGTGAAGTCGCTGATCAGCTCTCGGTTGTTGGAGTGCGCCGTCATCGTCACCGGGCGGGTGTGCGGAACCGCCATCGGGATGGTGCCCAGGCCGATGGTCTGCCGCACGCCCAGACGCTCGGCCAACAGCCGCACTGCGCCGACGAATCGCTCCCACCTCAGGTCCGGCTCCATGCCGGCCAGCAGCAGAAACGGCGTACCGACACTGTCATGCAGGGCATAGAGGCTCAGTTCGGGATCGTCGTAGTTGGTGAAGTGATCGGTCTTGAACGTCATCAACGGCCGGCGTGACCGGTAGTCCAGCAGGTCGTCGATGGCGAACGACGCCACCAGCTCGGTGTCCAGCGTGTCCTTGAGGTGCCTGGCGGCCAGCCGGATCGCGTGGCCGGCGTCGGAAAAACCTTCCAAAGCGTGCACCAACACCGGGCCACGGCCATCCGCCGACGACAGCTGCGGCGCCGGGAACTCCAGTTCGTACATCCCGTCCTGCTCGCGCTGGTAGTGCCGCTCCCGGTCCGGGGGCTGGTTCTCACCCATGGTGTTGCCTCCTCGCCACGGCGCGTGTCGCACCGTGCCCAATAGTGTCTCTCAAATCGGCGGGCTGCTGATACCGGACCCGCTGAGGGGTCCGCGTGCCGATATGTTCGAAAACGCGGCCGCTGTAGGCCGCATTCCGGACGGGTACCCGTTTCGAGGTCCACACGATCGGGCATCATCGACAGCGATGCGCATTCTGGCAGCGGCAGTTAGCTTGGCGGTCGGTTTGTGCATGTCGATGACGGCCTGTGGGCAACGGCCGGATTCCGCACCGGTTACCACGCGACCCCAAAAGCCGGTCGTCGGTTTTGCGAACCGGATCGTCGCCGGGCCGGCGCATCCCGACCCGCGGGTGGGCGCGATTTTCTTCGGCGGCAGCGACCTGCACGGATGCACGGGCTCGGTGTTGCATTCGGCTGCGGGAGACTTGGCGCTGACCGCTGCGCATTGTCTGGGTCCTGGCATCGCGACCGCCATCGTTCCGGGTTTTGCCGGCCAGGCCGACCCCGCCCATACGTGGACGGTTGACCAGGTGTATCTGGATCCGCGCTGGGTGAGCGCCAAGGATCCGCAGGCCGACTATGCGATCGTGCGGGTCAGCCGGGCCGAGGGCGGATCGATCGAGGCGCAGGTCGGCTCGGCGCTGTCGCTGGGTGCTGCACCGGCGGCGGGCAGCTCGGTGAGCGTCATCGCCTACCTGGCCGGCGTCGGCGGTACGCCGATCGGATGCCAGGCCAACGTTCGAACCGTCGACGGTTATCCCGAGCTGCCGTGTGCCGGGCTGGCCGACGGCACCAGCGGCGCGCCGTGGATCAGCGGATCCAGCGTCGTCGGGGTGATCGGAGGTCTCCACGGCGGCGGCTGCGCCGAAAACCTTTCCTACTCAGCGCCATTCGACGAGCACGTCGCGGAGCTTTTGACGCGCGCCGAGGCGGGCGGCCCGGGCGACGTGCCGCCGGCTGCCTTCGACGACGAGTGCTGACCATTCGGGCGCTTACTGCACAGTTGCGGCTTCATCCACAGCCCGGCCGCTCGGCCATCCAGGGTGTCTGCCGTCTGACGGTGGGCGTTGACAGCGTTCGCCTCATGACAACGCATCGAGAAGACTTTGAACTGAATCGCCCCGGCGCCCTGATCGGCGCGCTACCGGCAGTGTTGGGTTTCGTGCCGGAGAAGTCGCTGGTGCTGGTCTCGATAGACGACGGTGAGCTGGGCTCGGTCATGCGCGTCGACCTGTCGCGGGCCCTGGCCGACGGAATCGGGCGCCTCGCCGAGATCGCCGCGGCCGCCGAGCCCGAGGCTGCCGTCGCCGTGGTCGTCGACGCCGACGGCGCCGGCTGCCCGATGTGCAACGACGAATACCGGGAGCTCTGTTCGGCGCTCGCTGAGGAGTTGTCGCGACGCGACATCGTGCTGTGGGCCGCGCACGTGGTGGACCGGGTGGCTGCCGGGGGCCGCTGGCACTGCGTTGACGGCTGTGGGTCGGGCGGTCGCGTCGATGACCCGTCGGCGTCACCGCTGGCGATGGCCGCCGTGCTGGACGGTCGGCGCCTTTACGCCCGGCGCGCCGACCTGCAGGCCGTCATCGCGGCCGACGACGCCGCTAGTGCCGAGTTGGCCGCTGTGGTCGGCGAACACGCCGCGTCACGTGAGGTCGCCCATCGGGCAGATCCCGACGGGTGCGCCCGTCGCGACGTCGAAGACGCCATGGCTGCCGCCGCCCGGGTCGCCGACGGGCAGCAGCTCTCCGATGCGGAGCTGGCCAAGCTGGGCTGTGCGCTGGCCGACGTGCAGGTGCGCGACACGCTGTATGCCCTTGCGGTCGGCCAAAACGCCGACGAGGCCGAGTCGTTGTGGGCACTGCTGTCGCGCAGGCTGCCCGAGCCGTGGCGGGTAGAGGCATTGGTGCTGCTGGCGTTCAGCGCCTATGTCCGCGGCGACGGGCCGCTGGCCGGGGTGTCGCTGGAGGCCGCGCTGCGCTGCGTACCCGGGCACAGGATGGCGGGCATGCTGGATACCGCCCTGCAGTCGGGTCTGCGACCGGAGCGCATCCGTGACCTCGCGTTCACCGGCTACCGATTGGCCAAGCGGCTGGGCGTGCGCCTGCCACCTCGGCGTGCGTTCAACCGGCGAGCCGTGTAGTCAGACCTTCTCGACCTTGACGGCGTGGGCCATCTCGTGGGGCAGGCTGACGTTCTCGTGTCCCGGGATCACGATGGTCACCCCGCCGGCCGGGTTGGTTTCGACGGTCACGCGTGCGTTGGGCACGACGCCGGCGTCCTTCAGGCGGGTGATCAGATCGATGTCGCCCTGCACGTGTTCGGTGAGCTGGCGCACCACCACGGCCACCGGCGAGCCGCCCGGCGGCAACTCCGTCAACCGCACCAGGTTGGCGTCCTCGGCGCCGGACTCCACACCGAGGTCCAACAGCCCGGGAATCGGGTTGCCGAACGGCGAGGTGGTCGGGTTGTTGAGCACTTGCACAAGCCGGCGCTCGACGTCCTCGCTCATCACGTGCTCCCACCGACAAGCCTCGGCATGCACGTCCTCCCACGGCAGTCCGATGACGTCGACCAGCAACCGCTCGGCGAGCCGGTGCTTGCGCATGACCGCGATGGCCAGTGCCCGGCCTTTGTCGGTCAGCTCGAGATGGCGGTCGCCGGCCACATGCAGCAGCCCATCCCTTTCCATCCGTGACACGGTCTGGCTTACGGTGGGCCCGCTCTGGTCAAGCCGCTCGGCGATCCGGGCACGCAGCGGAGTTACGCCCTCTTCTTCGAGGTCGTAAATCGTCCGCAGGTACATCTCGGTGGTATCAACCAGCTCGTTCATTCCGCACCCTCCATCGCAGCTGAGTCTACTTGCCCAGCTGGGTGAATGGTCTGCTAACACTCCACCGGCAGCAGTATGCCCGCCGCTGCTGCGGCGGGCATACTGCTGCGTCTAGGCCGTAAGTCAGCTCGCGTAGGACCGCAACCGGTCGGCGCGGTCGCCGTTGCGGAGCTTGGCCATCACTTCACGCTCGATTTGGCGAACCCGCTCACGGGACAGCCCGAACAGCTTGCCGATCTGGTCCAGGGTGCGCGGCTGGCCGTCGTCGAGACCGAAGCGCAACCGGATCACCTGATGCTCACGCTCGTCGAGCGTGGCCAAAACGCTGCGGATGTCGGTGTGCAGCAGTTCGGCGATCACCGCGTTCTCCGCGGACATCGCTTCGGCGTCCTCGATGAAATCGCCCAGCGGCGCCTCCTCCTCGGAGCCGACCGGCATATCGAGGCTCACCGGGTCGCGGCTGTGCTCCAGCAGGTCATTGATCTTGTCGACAGGAATGCCGGATTCGGCGGCGAGTTCCTCGTCGGTGGCTTCACGGCCGAGATTCTGGTGCATCTCGCGCTTGATTCGCGCCAGCTTGTTCACCTGCTCGACCAGGTGAACAGGCAACCGGATGGTGCGGCTCTGGTCGGCCATGCCCCTGGTGATCGCCTGCCGGATCCACCACGTCGCGTAGGTCGAGAACTTGAATCCCTTTGTGTAGTCGAACTTCTCCATCGCGCGGATCAGACCCAGGTTGCCTTCCTGGATGAGGTCCAGCAGCGGCATTCCCCGACCGGTGTAGCGCTTTGCCAACGACACCACCAGCCGCAAGTTGGCTTCGAGCAGATGGCGTCGTGCAGCTTCGCCGTCGCGGACCACGATCGCCAAGTCGCGTTTGCGGTTCTCGCCGAGGCGCTTGCGGGTCTCCAGCAGATGCTGGGCATAAAGCCCGGCCTCGATGCGCTTGGCGAGCTCGACCTCATCAGCGGCGTTGAGCAACGCCGTTTTGCCGATGCCGTTCAGATACACGCGCACCAGGTCGGCGGCAGGGCTCTGAGCATCCAGATCACTGTCGACCCGGCTTGTGGTGGCATTTGCCATGACGGCCTCCTGATCGGCTTGCATTGTCATGTGGTCCAACGACCAACCCGAGTCAAGAGTTCCCATTCGGCAGCTATCTCACACCCCTTGACGTGCGCGAATGCGTGGGCGAGCTGAGAATGTGCTGAGAAGATGCGTCGGCGGCCGGTTATTCGGAACCGGCACTGTCCGCGGGGCGCGATTCCGGTTGCGGCGCTGGGTGACTGCGCCTCTCGAGCGCCGGGCGTTCGGCCGTCGGGAACAGCGGCGTGCGCTGCCGGGTGGCGTCGAATCGCCGGGGTTCGTCGGCGCGGCGCGGCGGCCGGTCGTTCGCGATCAGCACCGCCATCCACGGCAACGGGATCGACGCAACGAGGATCAGAAGCGAGATCAGACCGTTGTGCCACGCGCCATAGGCGACGGCGGCCAACACCAGCGCCGGAATGCGGAACGCCATCAGCGTCAGGTATTTCCGCACCCGCTCGCGGTGCTGCACTTCGTATGAGGGTGCGGCGGCGGTGATGAGTACCGGCCGACCGTCGTCGTCGAAACCCAGCTCGGAGCCGCGCTTCATCTATCCACTGTCCCACACTTTCGCGCCGAGTGCGTTCCGGCACAATATGGAGGTATGCAGACCCAGACGATCGAGCGCACCGAGGCCGACGAACGCGTCGACGACGGGACCGGCAGCGACGTCCCGAAGTACTTCCACTACGTCAAGAAGGACAAGATCGCCGAGAGCGCCGTCATGGGGACGCACGTTGTGGCGCTGTGCGGCGAGGTGTTTCCGGTGACACGGTCGGCCAAGCCGGGGTCACCGGTCTGCCCAGACTGCAAGCGGATCTACGACCAGCTCAAGAAGAGCTGACCCGTTCGACATTGACGTTGCCGGTGCACGCCGCGTCGGTGTCCTCACCGCCGCCGGCGGCAAGCGCGCGTGACTTCAGCCACCGCCGTAACCGATGAGCATGGGTGGCCGGAGCCGGCCACTCCTCTTGGATGGCGGCATTGAACTCGGCTCCCAGCATGATGGCGAAGCCGCCGAAAAAGGCGAACAACAAAAACGCGATCGGTGTGGCCAGTGCGCCGTAGGTATAGCCGGTGTTGGTGATCCAGGTCAGGTAGATGCGCAGGCCCACGGTGGCGATCACGAAAACCACGGCCGCCAGCACCGAGCCGAAGATCAACCGGTGTGACGGCAGCGCCTCGGGCAACGCGACCCGGTACAGGATCATCACCGCGATGATCAGCCCGGCGACCAGCGCCGGGTAGTAGCCGAAGCTCAACAGGTCTTCCCAGCTGTCCGGGAGGAACTCCGCAAGCTTGCGCGGGCCACGCACCAGCAGCGGGGCCGTGGCGATCACGAACAGCAGCATTACGACATACAGGAACAGCGCGAACAGCCGTTGCCGCACCGGATGGCGCAGCGGGGTCTGATCATGCGCCTCCACCACCGAGTCGACGAACGCGGAAATCGCCGACGATCCCGCCCACAACGAGATCAGAAAGCCCAGCGACACCACTTCGCCACGCGCACCCCGGTCGATATCGGCGATGGTCGGCTGGATGATCTCGTGGACCACGTTGGGGGAGAAAACACTGTTGGACATCGACACGACCCGGTGCTCGATGGCGGGCAGCGTGTCGGGCCCGAACAGCGGGGCCACGTAGGCCAGGCTGCCCAGCATCCCCAACAACAGCGGCGGCAGCGACAGCGCCGACCAGAATGCGGCTTGCGCCGACTCGGAGAAGATCGAGTCGTCCCAGCTCTTGGTGAGCGCCCGGCGGGTGACGCGCCAGATGTGGTGGCGCGAAGGCTTTACCGTCGTGCGGCTCATGACTGGTTCAGAATGCCTGACGATTGTCCTGACGTCCGGATTGCTGACGGCGAGATGTCTTAAGCGTCCAGCGGAGCAGCGCTGACTTCGAGCACCGCGGACAATTCAATGAGCTTCGACTCGTGCTCGTTGGCGTGGTGCTGGCAGAAGAGAAGTTCCGCGCCAGAGGGCAGCGTGGCGCGCACCCGGGCGGCGGCGCCGCACCGATCGCACCGATCAGCCCTGGTTAACTCGGGACTGGTCAGGGTCGCGTTCATAGCTACTCCGTTCTGGCCTACTTCCACTGTCTCAGATGACAACGTTTTTGGCCGTCTTCACAGGGGGTTTACCCGCTGTGTCGTTCCTCACGCATCTGCGCGACGCCAATCCGGCAGGATGGCGCTGTGAACCCGGCGGTGCTGGTGCACCTGTGCTCCGCCGACGAGTGGTCGGCCGCGCGGAGCCGTGGTGAGTTACGGCCCGAGTCGCTTGCCAGCACCGGATTCATCCACCTCTCCACCCCTGAACAGGTGCACCTACCGGCCAATCGGCTCTACCGGGGTCGGGACGACCTTTTGCTGTTACACGTCGATCCGGCCCGGCTGGGTTCACCCGTTCGTTGGGAGCCGGGAGTACCAACCGATCCCGAGTCGATGCTGTTCCCGCATTTGTACGGTCCGATGCCGGTCGCCGCTGTGATCAATGTCACCAGCTACCGGCCGGACGCTGACGGCAGCTTCCCGGCTATCGAGTGAGATAGGCGTCGGCCTCGATCTCCACCAACAGGTCGGGCGCGATCAGCGCCGAAGCCTCGACCATCGTGGCCGCGGGACGGATGTCGCCGAAGACCTCCGCATGAACTTCTGCGACCTCGCGCCAGCGCGAGATATCGGTGACGTAGATGCGGGTGCGCACGACGTCGGCAAGTGTCGCGCCCGCCTCGCTGAGCGCAGTCTCGATGCGTCGCAGCGCTTCTCGGGTCTGGGCGCCGATGTCGTCGGCCGGCCCCGAGCCGGTCGTTCCCGCTACCGCGACGTGCGGGCCGACACGCACCGCGCGGGAATAGCCGACGGCCGTTTCGAAATCGGATCCGGACGAGATGAGGATGCGGCTAGCTGACATTGGGCCAAGGTACTCGGCCGCCGCCGGTTAACATGCCTCGATGACCACGCGCAGCATCTCGGAAGGGGCGCTGCTTGCGCAGGAGGCGCGCTTCGCGCGGGCATTCGCGAACGGCGATCCGGCGGCCGTGCGGGATCTGTATCAGCCCGACGTGGTGTACGTGAGCCCGACGGTACGACTTTTCGATTGGCCGACCCGGATCGACGGCGTCGAGCGCACATTGGAGTTCATCGCACTCACGATCCGCGGTTGCGAGGCGATCCGCTACCAGGCAGTGGAGCACGCAATTACGCCCGGCGGGGACGCAGCGTTCGTGCGGGTGCAATTCGACTGGACCGCGGGCGCGGAACGCCTGCGTTCGACCTACGTGGTGATCTACCGCTATCGCGACGGCAGGATCGCGCGCCAGGAGCTGTACTACGACCCGAGTGGGAAGCTGGAGCGACTCGGGTCCGACTGAGAGGCCTGATCAGATCTGACCGGTTGCGTCGAACACCTAGCTGAACGCTTCCAGCTAGACCTTGGTGGCACCCATGTCGACAGTGAGCTGGGTGCCTGTCACCGTTCGCGCCTGGTCCGAAGCGAGCCAGAGGACCGCATCGGAGATGTCGTCCGGCTCGGCCACCGCATAGGGCGGCAGCACGCTGCCGAACGCGACGACATAATTGGGATGCTCGGTCAGGAACTCTGTTGGCGGTACGCCCATCGGTGTCGCCACACCCCACGGGTGAACGGAGTTCACGCGAATTCCGTATTCGCCTAGCTCGATGGCCGCCGACTTGGTGAGGCCCACAACCCCGTGCTTGGCCGCACTGTAGTGGGCCTGCCCAGGCAATGACTTGATCCCGGCGACAGAGCTGATCAAGACGATCGATCCGCCGTTGCCAGCCGAGATCATGTGTGGGACAGTGGCTTTCATTGTTCGCCAGACACCCGACAAGTTGACGTCCACCATCGTCAGCCACTGCGCTTCAGACATCTCCCACAACCGAGCCCAGTTGGCGATTCCGGCATTGGCTACTACGACATCCAGCCGCCCGCCGAGACGCTCGACGCCCTCGGTCACGATTTGTTGGAGGGCCTTGAGATCGCGCACGTCCGCCGTTTCGGCGACGAACGGCCTGCCCTCTCGCTCGAGCAGGCTGGCGGTCTCCTTGAGGTCGGCCTCGGTGGCAGGCGGATAGGTGATGTCTGGCGATACCTCGTCGCAAATGTCGATCGCGATCACCGATGCACCCTCACGAGCCAGCCGCACCGCATGGCTGCGGCCTTGACCGCGCGCCGCGCCGGTCACAAACGCGACCTTGTCGTCAAGCAGACCCATGACAACCCTCCGATCGGCTCAGTCCTTCGACTTGTCTCTCAGCTGGGCCGTCGCAGCTCCTCAACTGCTCGAACCGCCGTAGCTGGGGCTAGCTGAGTATCTGCCTTTGACGGTCGCGGTACCCGATGATCCACACAATTGTTGTGATCTCGACGGCGCTAGTCAGACAGATCCTGATCGGATGGCACTTCTGCGCTAGTCCAGGTAGTCGCGCAGCACCTGTGAACGGCTGGGGTGGCGCAACTTCGACATGGTCTTGGACTCGATCTGGCGGATGCGCTCGCGGGTGACGCCGTAGACCTGGCCGATCTCGTCAAGCGTGCGGGGCTGCCCGTCGGTGAGCCCGAAGCGCAGTCGCACCACACCGGCCTCGCGCTCCGACAGCGTCTCCAGCACCGACTGCAGTTGGTCCTGCAGCAGCGTGAACGACACCGCGTCCACGGCCACCACCGCTTCGCTGTCCTCGATGAAGTCGCCGAGCTGAGAATCGCCCTCGTCGCCGATGGTCTGGTCCAACGAGATCGGCTCACGGGCGTATTGCTGGATCTCCAGCACTTTTTCGGGCGTGATGTCCATCTCCTTGGCCAGCTCTTCGGGAGTGGGCTCGCGACCCAGATCCTGCAGCAGCTCGCGCTGGATGCGGCCCAGCTTGTTGATTACCTCGACCATGTGCACCGGGATGCGGATGGTGCGCGCCTGATCGGCCATCGCGCGGGTGATCGCCTGGCGGATCCACCACGTGGCATAGGTGGAGAACTTGTATCCCTTGGTGTAGTCGAACTTCTCGACCGCGCGGATCAGACCGAGGTTGCCTTCCTGAATCAGGTCCAGGAATGCCATGCCTCGGCCGGTGTAACGCTTGGCGAGCGACACCACCAGCCGCAGATTGGCTTCCAGCAGATGGTTTTTCGCGCGGTCACCGTCGCGACATATCCACGCCATGTCACGGCGCTGGGCGGCGGGTAGCTTCTCGCCGCGCTCAGCCATCTCGGCCATCAGCTGGGTGGCGTACAGCCCGGCCTCGATCCGCTTGGCCAGCTCGACCTCTTCTTCGGCGTTGAGCAGCGCCACCTTCCCGATCTGCTTGAGGTAGGCGCGAACAGAGTCAGCCGACGCCGTCAGCTCAGCGTCCTTGCGAGCCTGCCGCAGCGCCTCGGACTCGTCCTCGTCCCAGACGAAATCCCCTGAGGCTTTGTCTTTTTCGCTCGGCTCGACGAGCTCCTCGTCGTCGACGGTTTCCTCGGCGGTTAACTTGGCCGGGGTCTCTTCAGCGTCTTCGGTGTCCTCGGTGTCGACCTGATCGACCTCGGCGTCGTCACCGTCGGTCGACACTTCCTCGAGGTCGTCGAGACTGAGGTCTTCGGCATCTATGTCGATGTCTTCGCCGGGTTCACCGTCGAGGTCGGGCTCGGCCTCGAGGTCATCGATCGACTCTTCGGCATCCAAGTCTTCGTCGATGATTTCGACGGCTTTCGGTTCTTCCTTGGCTGAGGTGGCCTTCTTCGCGCGGCTACGGGGCGCCGCCGACTTGCGCGCAGCGCTCTTGGCCGTCGTGCTCTTAGCCGGAGCGCTCTTAGCCGCAGTACGGCCCTTTTTCGTGCCGGCGACTCCATTACCGGAGGCGGACTTGGCGGATGAGGTCTTCGCAGAGGACGACTTGGCAGCGGGCTTGGCGGTTTTTGCGGGTGCCTTGCTGGCTCGCGTCGTCGGCTTGGTGGTCCGTTTGGCGGCGGAGCCGTTCGTGGACTTGGTTGCGGATCGCTTCGCCCCGGCTTTGACGGGGGATTTGGCGGCGGTGCGCTTCGCCCGCTCATCGGTGGCCGGCCTTGCTTTGGTCGCTGCCACGTAAACCCCTTCGGTATGACTCAGTTTCTCGGGCCGAGTCTTCGGCGCGGCAGGCATGCTTTACCGAAGGTGTCGGCTATGTCGAATGTCGGCGTCGATTATCAGCTTGGATGCTCACCGCTATCGGTCAGGCGGCTGCCGGTGACCATTGTAACGATCGTGCGCGATTGCACCGCCGGAGCGCGCAAATCAGTGGGTGACGTCGCGCGTCGCGGCCATCGCTGCACCGACGATTCCGGCGGTGTTCTGCAGGGCGGCGGGGACGACCGGGGTCCGGTTCTTGAGAAGGGGCACCCACTTGTCGGCTTTGCGGCTGATGCCGCCCCCGGCGATGAACAGCTCCGGCCAAAGCGCATCCTCGAAAGCGATTAGCACCCTCGTCACCTGCTTGGCCCACTTCTTGTAGCTCCACCCGTGCTTGTCCCTGACCGACGACGCCGCACGGTGTTCGGCCTCTTTGCCACCGACCTCGAGGTGACCGAACTCGGTGTTGGGGAGCAATATCCCGTTGTGGATGACCGCGGACCCGATCCCGGTTCCAAATGTGAGCAGCACCACCACGCCGCTGGTGTCTTTGCCCGCGCCATAGCGCTCTTCCGCCAGTCCTGCCGCGTCGGCGTCGTTGAGAACCGCGACCTGCCGACCGTCCAGTTCCGAGCTGATGAGGTCGCGGGCGTTGACCCCGATCCATGATTTGTCCACGTTCGCGGCGGTTTGCGCGACACCGTCCTTGACCACACCCGGGTAGGTCACCCCGAGCGGGCCGGACCACCCGAATTCGTTGACCACCGCCGCGATCGTCTTGGCGACCGCGGCCGGAGTGGCAGGCTGAGGTGTCAGCAGCTTGAACCGCTCGCCGATCAGCAGACCCGTGTCCAAGTCGACGATCCCGCCCTTGATGCCGCTGCCCCCGACGTCGACCCCGAAACTGCGCCGCTGCGCCGTGGCGCCGGACCCGTCGGCCTCGGTCGAATCGGTGGTGGCGTCGGTACTGGTCATCGCATCTCCTCGGCGAGACTTGGGTGTCCGCCCACACCCTAATGCGTGGACCAGCCGTTGGCGGGCGTGTTGGCGCCGCTTCCGAACCCAACAGAGCGCGCCTTCTGTGGTGCGATGGATCGGTGAGCACGCCTGAGAACCAACCGGCCCATCTGCGTTCGGTGGCTGAAACGCTGGCCGGGGAAGCTGCGGCGTTCGTGCGGCGCCGTCGTAACGAGGTTTTCGGCGGCGACGCGCGCGCCGGGGCCGGCGACGCGGTGCGAACCAAGACAACCCCGACCGACCCGGTGACCGTCGTCGATACCGATACCGAACGGTTGCTGCGGGATCGGTTGGCGCAGCTGCGATCCGGCGACCCGATCCTCGGCGAGGAGGGCGGCGGCCCCGCCGATCCGACCACCACTGCCGACACGGTGACGTGGGTGCTGGACCCGATCGACGGCACGGTGAATTTCGTCTACGGGATCCCTGCCTACTCGGTGTCGGTGGCTGCTCAGATCGACGGCGTGTCGGTGGCCGGTGCGGTTGCCGACGTCGTCGCCGGGCAGGTGTATTCGGCCGGCGCCGGACTGGGCGCGCATCTCACCGACGAGCAGGGAACCCGTCCGCTGCGCTGCTCCGCCGTCGACGAATTGTCGATGGCATTGCTGGGCACCGGATTTGCGTACTCTCGCCGTCGCCGCACCGCGCAGGCGGCACTGCTGGCCAGGATGCTGCCGGTGGTGCGCGACGTGCGTCGGATCGGTTCTGCCGCATTGGATTTGTGCATGGTCGCCGCAGGCCGGCTCGACGCCTACTACGAGCACGGGCTGCACGTCTGGGATTGTGCGGCCGGGGCGCTGATCGCCGCCGAGGCGGGAGCCAGGGTGACGTTGCCCGACCAGGATGACCCGGCCGGCGCGGCCGGGCTGGTGGTCGCCGCGGCACCAGGAATCGCTGACGAGTTGCTGGCCGCGCTGCGGGGATTCGACGGCCTGGCCCCCATTCCGGGCTGATCGGCACTCAGCAGGTGCCGGCGTGGATCTTCGCGAGCAGCGCGGGATCGGCGGGTTCCGTGGCGCCCTCGCGCAACCCTGCGAGCACCGCCTCGATGTCATCGCTATGTGCCAGCGCGTTGAATTCAGTGCCGACAGCGAGGTCCACCGAGTCGTCGGTGCGCTCATCACGGAACAACTCGGCGCAGGGCACCACCAGCCACACCGCTGCGGCGCCGGCCTGACCAGCCTCGCCGAAACGGATCTGCCCCTGGCAATTCAGCTTGGCGTTGGCATAGATCGGGTCGTTCGCCGCTGTCGGCTGGGCGAAACCCAGGTCGTGTAATGCGCCCGCGACGTCGGCGGCCTGCCCGCCTCGCCCGCTGGCGTTCAGGACGCGGATCTTGGTCTCGGCCAGCTTGGCCGGCGTGACGTCCGTCATCGTGGTGCGCGACACCGGTGTGCCCAGCCGCGGCTGCCCGGGCTCCGCCGGCTGTGGCGGCGGGTTGCACGCGGCGGCCTCGTGGACGTCGGGCGGACGGGTCAACGCGATCGTCCACACCACCGCCGTCACCACGGACAGGACGATCAGGGCGAAAATGGCCGGCCGGGCATTGCGGCGCCGAAAAGGGTGACCATGCTTGTCGAAAGCTGTGCCTTCGGTGATTTGCGCGACCACATGAGCACTCTAAGCGCACTGCAAATCCGATGTTTAACGGCCGGCAGCGGGGTTAAATACTACGTGTGACGTAAATCACACTATAAGACCCCGGGATATGGGCACGAATCGTTTGGTGGATGCGTTCGACGCTGATACAAAGCTTTGCTTGCAGGGTTACGAGGGGAGCGAAGGCCCATGGCTACCGACTATGACGCCCCACGGCGCACCGAGACCGACGACGTTTCCGAGGACTCGCTCGAGGAACTGAAGGCACGGCGGAACGAGGCGGCGTCGGCGGTGGTTGACGTCGACGAATCGGAGTCCGCCGAGTCGTTCGAGCTTCCCGGCGCCGACCTGTCCGGCGAAGAGCTGTCGGTTCGTGTTATTCCGAAGCAGGCTGACGAGTTCACCTGTTCGAGTTGTTTTCTGGTGCAACACCGCAGCCGGCTGGCCAGCGAGAAGAACGGCGTGATGATCTGTACCGACTGCGCGGCCTGAGGGGGGTGGAAGCTGCGCTCAGCTCCTCAGGGCCGACAGCACCCGCTCCGGGTGACGGCAGCTCACCAGCCAATACGGCGTCGGGTCATCGGCGTCATCCAGAACGATCAGCACCATCGGGCCGACCCACGCCCGGTGCACCACATAGGCGGCGGGATCGAGTTGGCGCCCCAGCGCGGCCGATTTGGCCGAGCGGGGGATGTCTGCGGACCGGGCGATCACGGTGACGGGCAGATGCGCTTCGCCGGCCCATAATTCGACTCCCTGGCTACCGGCGGTGACCCGAATCTCGACCCGGCCCAACCACAGCAACGCGCCGGCGGCCACCACGAACAGCGTCGCAAACGGCACCCAGTTCGGGAGGGCGGGCACGCCCTGGTTGACTTCGAGGGCGATCAGCGCCGCCAGCGCGAAACCCAGCGGCCACCACCACCAGGGCACCCACAAACGCTCGCGATACCGCACGCTTTGCGGCGCGACACGCGTACCGGACACCCGGTCAAGGGTAATCTGTGGCCCCGTGTCGACCAGTCTGGCGGTTGTTCGTCTGGACCCCGGGCTTCCGCTGCCCACCCGCGCCCACCACGGTGACGCCGGGGTGGATCTCTACAGCGCCGAAGACGTCGAACTCGCCCCCGGCCACCGTGCCCTGGTGCGGACAGGGGTCGCAGTGGCCATCCCGTTCGGAATGGTCGGGCTGGTGCATCCGCGTTCGGGATTGGCTGCGCGAGTGGGGCTTTCGATTGTCAACAGCCCCGGCACCATCGACGCCGGCTATCGGGGCGAGATCAAGGTAGCGCTGATCAACCTCGACCCCTGCGAGCCGATCGCGATACACCGCGGCGACCGCATCGCCCAGTTGCTGGTGCAACGCGTCGAGTTGGTCGAGCCGGTCGAAGTGTCGTCATTCGACGAGGCCGGGCTGGCCAACACTTCCCGTGGTGACGGCGGCCACGGCTCCTCCGGCGGACATGCGAGCTTGTGATGGCATTGCGCAAACGGAAACCCGACGACGAGCCAACGGTCGAGCCGGAAGGCGTGGCCGCACAACAGGAACCAGAGACCGAGCCCGCCGCTGGCGACGACCTGGATGGCCCGTTCGACATCGAGGATTTCGACGATCCCGCGGCCGCGGAGGCGGGCCGCCTCGACCTCGGCTCGGTGTTGGTGCCGATGCCGGAGACGGCACAGCTGCAGATCGAGCTCACCGACACCGGCGTCCCGAGCGCGGTATGGGTGGTGACGCCCAACGGCCGTTTCACCATCGCCGCCTATGCGGCGCCCAAGACCAGCGGCTTGTGGCGTGAGGTCGCCGGTGAGCTCGCCGATTCGCTGCGAAAAGACGGCGCAGCGGTGTCCATCCAGGACGGCCGGTGGGGTCGAGAGGTCGTCGGCACGGCGTCCGGCGTGGTGCGGTTCATCGGGGTCGACGGCTACCGCTGGATGATCCGGTGTGTGGTCAACGGATCAGCCGAATCCATCGACGCGCTGACAGAGGAAGCTCGGAAAGCCTTGGAAGACACCGTCGTTCGCCGCGGCGACACGCCGTTGCCGGTGAGGACACCATTGCCGGTGCAGCTGCCTGAGCCGATGGCGGCGCAGCTGCGCGAGGCCGCCGCGCAACAGGCCGCCCAACAGGGTGGGCCCGGCGGGGGAGAGGATCCGCCCGCGCCAAGCGCGCGTCGCAGCGCAGCCGGTTCGGCGATGCAGCAACTGCGCAGCACCACGACCGGCGGCTAACCGGCCTCACACAGCGCCGCCAGACAGGCGGCGCCGAGCGCTGCGGGGTTGCCGCCGATCTCATCGAGGGTGACCGTGCGCAACGCCGCGTGCGGGGCGGCGGCCGCCCATTCCAGCCCGATTTCCAGGGGGTGAACCGGGTCGTCGGTGGCCGCGGCGATTCCCATCGGCGCCGCCAGCCGGTGCAACTGCGCGCGGGTGGGCGCGACATAGGCCGCCGCTTCCTCCATGGTGTCCGGCAGGTATGGCCACTGCCCCCGCCAAGACCGGGCCAGCTCCTCGGCCAGCCAAAGCGGGCTGGACGCCCGCATCTGCGTCGTCGTTGCCGCCAGACCATGTCGCCGTAGCTGGTCCGCCGTGTGCCGTGCCGCGTGCGCGGCCGGTGCGCTGCCCGGGGCGCCGGTCCAAGCCGGTAATGCGGCCAGCACCGCCACCGTGCGATCGGGATGCTCCAGCGCCCACGCGACGGCCACCGCGGCACCGATCGAAACCCCGCCGACGGCGATCGGACCCGAACGCGCGGCGTCGGCAAGGCCGGCGAGGTAGCCGCCGATCAGACGACCCGGCTGTGGGGGCTGCGCCGCCACCCGCGCACCGGCATCGCCCAACGGACCGGCGAATGCTCGAGCGATGTAGTCGTCGTCGGATCCGGTTCCCGGCAGCATGACGGCCGTCACACCGCGCAGGTCGATCGCCACACGTAGATACTGCCCGGTGTTTTATGGGTATCCCCACGACACCCCTGGCCCGCGTGGCGCCGGGGAACTAACGGGTCTACGGTGTCCGTTGGCATAACTAGATCGCAGTGTCAGGAGAGGCCATGGCGGCGGCGGAAAATTATCTGCGCCGGCTCACCCGTCGGTTGACCGAGGACCCGGAGCAACTCGACGTCGAGGAGTTGTCCGATGAGGCCCTCAACACCGGCGCGCAGCGGGCGATCGACTGCCAGCGCGGGCAAGAGGTCACGATGGTCGGGACGCTGCGAAGCGTGGAAGCCAACGCCAAGGGTTGCGCCGGCGGGGTTCGCGCCGAGTTGTTCGACGGCACCGACACCGTGGCCCTGGTGTGGTTGGGGCAGCGCCGCATTCCCGGAATCGATTCGGGCCGCACGCTGCGGGTGCGGGGCCGGCTCGGCAAGCTGGAAAACGGGACCAAGGCGATTTACAACCCGCACTACGAAATTCAGCGGTGAGGCGCCCAGTGGAGGGCACCAACGCCGAGCGGGTGATGGCGCAGTTGGGTGGCGTGAGCGGACTCATCTATTCCTCGCTGCCGGTCCTGGTTTTCGTGGCCACCGCGAGACTGCTGGGACTGTTGACGGCGGTAGGCGCCGCGCTGGGCACAGCCACCCTCATTCTGCTGTGGCGGCTGATCCGGCGGGAGTCCGCGCAGCCGGCGGTGTCCGGATTGGTCGGTGTGGCCATCTGCGCGCTGATCGCCTATGCGTTGGGTGAGTCCAAAGGTTATTTCCTGCTTGGCATTTGGACGTCGCTGTTCTGGGCGGCGGTGTTCGCCCTGTCCGTGCTGATCCGCCGGCCGGTCGTCGGGTACATCTGGAGCTGGTTCGGCGGCCAAAATCGCGGCTGGCGCGACGTGCGCCGCGCGGTCTACGCGTTCGATGTCGCCACGCTCACCTGGGTGCTGGTCTTTGGTGCTCGCTTCATCGTGCAATGGTTGCTCTACGACGCCGACCGGACGGGCTGGCTCACGGTGGCCCGGATCGCGATGGGCTGGCCGCTGACCGCGGCGTCGGCCGTGGTGACCTACCTGGCGATCAAGGTGGCGCAGCAGGCGATGCAACCGGCTGCCGCTGTCATTGCGCCGGGAGAAGCAGCTGCCGCAGTTCCTCCTCCACCTCAGTAGTCGCGACGAACAAAAGCTCGTCGCCGCCCTCCAGCGGCTCGTCGGCCTCCGGCACGATCACTCGGGGGCCGCGCAGGATCGTCACGAGCGCGGCGTCGCGCGGCAACTGCAACTTCCGCACCGGCTTGCCCGCCCACGGGGTGTCGTCGGGCAGTGTGATCTCGACCAGGTTGGCCTGTCCCTTGCGGAATTCCATCAGCCGGACCAGATCGCCGACGGCGACGGCCTCCTCGATCAAGGAGGCCAGCATCCGTGGGGTGGAGACCGCGACGTCCACACCCCAGGCGTCGGTGAAAAGCCACTCGTTGCGCGGATCGTTGACTCGGGCCACTACCCGCGGCACGGCGAACTCGGTTTTGGCCAGCAGGGACAGCACCACGTTGACCTTGTCATCGCCGGTGGCGGCGACCACCACATCGAAATCCTCGAGGTGTACCGACTCCAGCACGCTCACCTCGCAGGCATCGCCGAGTCGCCAGTGCGCCGCCGGGATGGCGTCGACGTCGATGTGCTCGGGGTTGCGCTCGATCAGCGATACGTCGTGGCCGGCCGCGACGAGTTCGCGGGTGACCGAGCGGCCGACCGCCCCGGCGCCGGCGACGGCGACTTTCACGGTTCCAGGTCCTCGCTGGGCGGCAAGGCCGCGATGGCGACCGCCTCGGCGGCGCGGCCGGATATCGCGGCGACATAGACCTTGTCCCCGGCCTGGATGACCGTCTTGGGTTCCGGAAGCACACCGGCGCCGAACCGGATCAAAAACGCCACCCGGGCGCCGGTGGCCACCTCGAGGTCGGTGGCCCGGTGGCCCACCCAGTCCTCGTGCAGGACGACTTCGGTGACGGTGACGGTGCCGGTCGGGTCTCGCCACTTGGTGGTCTCGGTCTCCTGGGTCAGCGCGTTGAGCAGGCGGTCGGTCGTCCACGGCACGGTCGCGATCGTGGGAATGCCGAGCCGTTCGTAGACCTCGGCGCGTTTGGCGTCGTAGATGCGCGCCACAACGCGCGGCACGCCAAAGGTTTCCCGCGCCAGGCGGGCCGAGATGATGTTGGAGTTGTCGCCGGACGACACGGCTGCGAAGGCGTCGGCCTCCTCGATACCGGCCCGCAGCAGCACATCTCGGTCGAATCCCAGGCCCAACACACGCTCGCCGGAGAATTCCGGGCTCAGACGGTAAAACGCGGTGCCGTCGCGGTCGATGATCGCGACGTCATGGCCGATCCGGGACAGCCCGTCGGCCACCGAAGAGCCCACGCGGCCGCACCCCATCACAACCACCCGCACTTGAGGTCCTCTCGGCCGGGGTCCTGGTCGTCGGGCCAACGGCCAACCACGATGGCCAGCCGATTTGGCTCCGGAACATTCTCGTCTAGGGAACGGTACCGGCAGGCCCGGGTGGGCTTAGTCTTGGCTCTCGTGTCCAAACTTTCAACCGCGGCGCGTCGGTTGGTTCTGGGTCGGCCGTTCCGCAGTGACCGGCTGAGTCACACCCTGCTGCCCAAGCGGATCGCGTTGCCGGTGTTCGCCTCCGATGCGCTGTCGTCAGTGGCCTACGCCCCCGAAGAGGTCTTCCTGATGCTCTCGGTGGCCGGCCTGGCAGCGTACTCGTTGACGCCGTGGATCGGTCTGGCGGTGGCCGCGGTGATGCTGGTCGTGGTGGCCAGCTACCGGCAGAACGTGCATGCCTATCCCTCCGGCGGTGGTGACTACGAAGTGGTCACCACCAACCTGGGCGCTAACGCCGGCCTGACGGTCGCCGCCGCTCTGATGGTGGATTATGTCCTGACCGTTGCGGTTTCGACGGCGTCGGCCATGTCGAACATCGGGTCGGCGATCCCTTACGTGGCCGAGCACAAGGTGATGTTCTGCGTCAGCGCGATTTTGTTGGTGATGGCGATGAACCTGCGTGGGGTACGCGAGTCCGGGGTGGCTTTTGCCGTGCCCACTTACGCATTCATCGTCGGGGTCGGCATCATGCTCGCCTGGGGCTTGTTTCGGATTTATGTGTTGGGTGATCCGCTGCGGGCGGAATCCGCCGGCTTCCAGATGCATGCCGAGCGCAGCCAGATCGCGGGCTTCGCGTTGATGTTCCTGGTGGCGCGGTCGTTCTCGTCGGGGTGTGCGGCGCTGACCGGTGTCGAGGCGATCAGCAACGGGGTGCCGGCGTTCCGAAAACCCAAGTCGCGCAACGCGGCAACGACGCTGTTGATGTTGGGAACCATCGCCGTCACGCTGTTGATGGGCATCATTGTGCTCGCCGAGAAAACCGGGGTCAAGATTGTCGACGACCCCGCCCGGCAGCTCGCCGGAACCCCGCCGGGCTATCAGCAGAAGACCCTGGTGACCCAGATCGCGCAGACCGTGTTTGGTAGCTTCCAGATCGGCTTCCTGATGATCGCTGCGGTGACCGCGCTCATTCTGGTGCTGGCGGCCAACACCGCGTTCAACGGCTTCCCGGTGCTCGGTTCGGTACTCGCACAGCACAGTTACCTGCCCCGCCAGCTGCACACCCGCGGCGACCGGTTGGCCTTCTCCAACGGCATCGTCTTCTTGTCGGTGGCTGCGCTGGCGGCGATCATCGCGTTCCGCGCGCAGGTCACCGCGCTGATCCAGCTGTACATCGTCGGGGTGTTCATCTCGTTCACGCTGAGCCAGATCGGGATGGTCCGGCATTGGAACCGGTTGCTGCGCAACGAGACCGGCCCTGCCGCACGGCGCAAGATGATGCGCTCCCGGGTCGTCAACACGATAGGCTTTGTATCCACCGGAACGGTGCTCGTTGTCGTGCTGGTGACGAAATTCGTTGCCGGAGCCTGGATCGCCGTCGTTGCCATGACGGCGCTTTTCGTCATGATGAAAATGATCCGCAAGCATTATGAGACAGTCAGCCACGAATTGGAGGAGGCGGCCGCCGCGAACGATGATGTCGTGTTGCCCAGCCGCAACCATGCCGTGGTGCTGGTGTCGAAGTTGCATCTGCCGACGCTGCGGGCGCTGGCCTACGCCCGGGCGACCCGGCCCGACGTACTTGAGGCGGTGACGGTAAGTGTCGATGACGCGGAAACCCGTGATCTGGTACGCAGATGGGAAGACAGCGACATCAGTGTGCCGCTCAAGGTAATCGCCTCGCCGTACCGCGAAATCACCCGCCCCATACTGGATTACGTCAAACGGGTCAGCAAGGAATCGCCGCGCACCGTGGTTACGGTCTTCCTCCCGGAGTATGTCGTGGGCCACTGGTGGGAGCAGCTGCTGCACAACCAGAGCGCGCTGCGGCTGAAGGGGCGATTGTTGTTCATGCCGGGAGTGATGGTGACATCTGTTCCGTGGCAACTGAGTTCGTCGGAGCGGCTCAAGACGATGGAGCCGCATGCGGCTCCCGGCGATGCGCGTCGAGGGATCTTCGATTGACCGAACTGACCCTCACCTGCGGCGCGCCCGCGAACGGCGGCAGCTGCGTGGCCCGGCACGACGGCCGGGTCGTGTTCGTCCGCTACGCGCTGCCCGGGGAGCGGGTGCGGGTGCGAGTCACCGCCGAGCGCGGTTCCTATTGGCACGCCGAGGCGATCGAGGTGATTGAGCCGTCCGACGATCGCACGGCGTCGCTGTGCCCGATCGCCGGTGTGGACGGCGCCGGGTGCTGCGATCTGGCGTTTGTCGAGCCGGAGGCGGCGCGTGCGCTCAAAGCGGATGTGGTTGCCAATCAACTGGCCCGGCTGGGCGGCTACCAGTGGCGTGGAGTGGCCCAGCCGTTGTCCGCCCCGACCGGTTGGCGCACCCGGGTCCGCCTCGACGTCGGCGCCGAAGGCCGCGCCGGGTTTCATCGTTACCACAGCGACGAACTCGTTCCCGATCTGCACTGCGGTCAGCTGCCCGCGGGCATGACCGACGGTCTGGTGTGCACCGGCTGGCCGCCCGGCGCACACCTGCACGTCGTCGTCGACGACGACGGTGAGCGACACGTGGTGTGCACGGCGCGGCAGGGCCGGCGAACCGCGACCGAGGTGATCGAGGGCAACCACCAGGGTGTGCAGCGCGTGGGCCTGCGCAGCTGGCGGGTACCGGTCACCGCGTTCTGGCAGGCCCACCGCGACGCCGCGCGGGTCTACAGCGAATTGGTCAGCGACTGGGCTCAACCGAGCGCCGGCATGACGGCATGGGATCTCTATGGCGGCGTCGGGGTGTTCGCCGCGGTACTGAGCGACGGCGTGGGTGAGCGTGGGCGGGTGGTGACCGTCGACAATTCGCGGGCCGCGTCACGTGCTGCGCGCGCCGCACTGGCCGATCTCCCGCAGGTTCGGGTGATCACCGATTCGGTCCGTCGGGCACTGGCCACGCAACGCGACGCCGCCGATGTGGCGGTGCTTGACCCGCCGCGCTCCGGCGCCGGACGCGAGGTGATCGAGCTGCTCGCCGCCGCCGAGGTTCCGCGGGTGGTGCACATCGGTTGTGAGGCAGCGTCATTCGCCCGTGATATCGGCCTGTACCGCAACCACGGCTACGCCGTGGAGGAGATCCGGCTATTCGACTCGTTCCCGCTCACCCATCACGTCGAGTGCGTCGCGCTATTGAGCCGCTAGTGCGGTGAGCGCTGCTGCCAGCGCTCCAGCACGGCCGGGATCTTGTCGAGTAGGAAGGCGTAGAAGTCATGCATGCGTGTAAGTCGTTGTCGTGCAAGGCTGTCCGGTTCCGTCGCCGCGATCCCGGCTTCCGCTGCGGCCTGCATGGCTGATATCACCACATTTTGGTTGGTGAACAGAGTCGCCCAGGCATCGTCGCGCAGCCGGTAGTGGTCTCGTCGGCTGGCCGGCGCGGGCACCCGCTCGGCCAGGCCGACCGAGGTGAGCATCTTGATGGCACCGGAGATCGCACCGGAGCTGGCCTGCAACCGCTCGGCCAGCTCACCCATGGTCATGCTGGGCTGTTCGGTGAACAGCAGGGTGGCCAGTACGCGCGCGGTCATCCGTTGCAGCCCGTGGTTAGTGAGCACGAGCGCGAGTTGCTCAGCGGCGTGCTGCTGATCTGGAGCCTCGTTCACAAACGCGATCTTAACATTTAGAGCCTTCAATAATCTCTGAAATCCGTTAGGCTGGCGGTGGCGCTCCGGGAAGTCTGGTCGGAACCGGTATCCGCGTACGCGTGGCCCGCCAGCCCGTCTGGCGCGCCGCGCTCACCCGGGAAGGAACAACACGAGCGCATGCAGAAACTCGAGCCGGCAGGCACATCCTCGAGGGTGAGCACCGTGGTCATTGAGGTTCGCGACCTCAGTTTCACGTATCCGAGAACCTCCGAGCCCGCGGTGCGTGGCATGGACTTCACTGTCGGCCGCGGCGAGATCTTCGGCTTCCTCGGTCCCAGCGGCGCGGGGAAGTCCACCACGCAGAAGCTTCTCATCGGCCTTCTCCGCGGCCATGGCGGCAAGGCGGCGGTATGGGGCCGAGATCCCCTGCACTGGGGGCCTGACTACTACGAGCGCATCGGCGTCTCGTTCGAGCTGCCCAACCATTACCAGAAGCTCACCGGCCTGGAGAACCTGCGATTCTTCGCGTCGCTGTACGGCGGCGTGACGCTGGACCCGATGCAGTTGCTGACCGCCGCTGGGCTGGCCGATGACGCCCACACGCGGGTGGGCCAATACTCCAAGGGAATGCAGATGCGGCTGACCTTTGCGCGGTCGCTGATCAACGACCCAGAGTTGCTCTTTCTGGACGAACCAACTTCCGGCCTGGACCCGGTGAACGCCCGCAAAGTCAAAAACATGATCCTGGACATAAAAGCGCGTGGCCGCACTGTTTTTCTCACCACCCACGACATGTCGACCGCCGACGAGCTGTGCGATCGGGTGGCCTTCGTTGTGGATGGCAGGATCGTTGCCTTGGACCAGCCCAGCGAGCTGAAGATCGCCCGCAGCCAGCGCCGAGTCCGCGTCCAATACCGTGGCGAGAGCGGCCGTCTTGACGCTGCCGAATTCGCCATGGACGGCCTTGCCGACGATCCCGCCTTCCACGCTCTACTGCGAAGTCACCACGTCGAGACCATCCACAGCCGGGAAGCCAGCCTCGACGATGTTTTCGTCGAGATCACCGGCAGGAGACTGGAATGACCAGGTTCGCAAGCGCGCTGCGGCTCGAGCTGACCCTGCAAGTCCGGCAGCGGTTTCTGCACGCCGCGGTCTTCTCCGGATTGATTTGGCTCGCCGTGCTGCTGCCGATGTCGCGGGCAATCCGGCCGGTCGCTGAGCCTTACATCCTGATGGGAGACGTCGCAATCATCGGCTTCTTCTTCATCGGGGGCACTGTGTTTTTCGAGAAGCAAGAGCGGACGATCGGTGCAATCATTTCTACACCGCTACGGTTCGGCGAATACCTTGCTGCCAAACTGACTGTGCTGCTGCTCATTTCACTCTTCGTCGCTGTGGCTGTGGCTACCATCGTGCATGGGCTGGACTACCATCCCGCGCCGCTGGTAGTCGGCATTGTGCTCGGGACGCTAGTAATGCTGCTGGTGGGATTCGTTACCTCGCTGCCGTTCTCCTCGGTGACCGATTGGTTCTTGACGGCGACCATCCCGCTCGCGCTGATGCTGGTGCCGCCGATCGTGCACTATTCCGGCTTGTGGGCGAACCCGATCCTCTACCTGATGCCCACGCAGGGACCACTGCTACTGCTGGGGGCCGCGTTCGACCAGGTGAGCTTGGCGCCATTGCAAGTGTTCTATGCGGTGGCTTATCCGGTCGCATGGGTGGTGGCGTTGTGCCGGGCGGCTAAGACGATGTTCGGCCGTTACGTCATCGAAAGGTGTGGTGTCCTTTAATGGTCAAAAGCGTCGGTGCCCGGGCATTGAGCGCCTTCGGCCGCAACGACATTCGCGGTACCTATCGCGATCCGCTGCTCGTCATGATCGTCCTCGCTCCCGTTATCTGGACCACCGGCGTCGCGCTGCTCACGCCGTTGTTTACCAGGATGGTCGCCAACCGTTACGAGTTCGACCTGGTGCCCTACTATCCACTGGTTCTCACAGCGTTTCTGCTGCTGACAAGCATCATCATTGCAGGTGGACTGGCAGCATTCCTAATGCTCGACGAGGTCGACGCAGGCACGTTGACGGCGCTGCGGGTTACGCCGGTGCCGCTGTCGATTTTGTTCGGGTATCGCGCGTGCACGGTGCTGGTCGTCACGACTGCCTACGTGGTCGCGACCATGTCGCTCAGCGGGCTACTGGAACCGGGCCTTGCTCCACTGCTGATCCCCATCGGACTGTTGGCCGGGCTGTCGGCCGTTGTGACCCTGCTGCTGATTCTTGCCATGGCGAACAACAAGATTCAGGGTTTGGCGGCGGTGCGAGCCCTTGGGATGCTCATCGCTGGCCTGCCGTGCCTGCCGTGGTTCATTCACTCCGGCTGGAATCTGGCATTCGGGGTGCTGCCGCCGTATTGGGCCGCCAAGGCATTCTGGGTCGCCAGCGACCGCGGCACCTGGTGGCCATACCTTCTCGCCGGCACCGTCTACAACTTGGCTGTTGCTTGGCCGTTGTATCGCCGATTCCGGGGCAAGTACATGTGAGCTCGCGCTGCCAACATCCGTGGGCGGCGGGGGTGGCCGCTGCGCAGGTCAAACCATTGCAATGTTTGTCGTTTGGGACGAGTTTTGCGGACGTGATGCTATATCGGGCCGGATGGCGTGGGAGGGTTCATTGGCTCGCTCCGACAAGGATGGCCTCAGCGTTGCGGCGGGAATATTCGCACAGCGGACTCAGCCCGGCCGGACGGTAACCGGGTGGGGCGATCCGCTCATCATGGGTAGGAGATGAAAGATGGTGAAAGACATAGTGCTCGTCATGAACGCGGTGCTGGCGCAGCTAGTCGACGCTGGCGTCCCGCCGCATACTCAGCGCTCAAGGCGGTTGCCCTATTCGCCATTAGAGCAATCGCTTTCCGGATGACCCTGACGCCTACCATCTCCGAATTCACACCGTTTGATTGGGTCACGGCCGTCGCGGTCGGCGCCATCGTTGGGCGCACCGCCACGGCAGCCGACACGTCCTGGCTGACTGGCACTTCGGCGCTGCTGACCTTTTCGCCCATGCCATCACCTGCCTTCCCGTACGGTCGTCTCCAGCGACCCGACGTTTACGTGGCATCGCGAAGATGATCGACGAACACAAGTACTGCATTGACGTGCTCACAAAGATCAGCGCGGGTCCACATTGCCCTGCGGTCAGTGGCGCTCAACCTGCTCGAGCAACAAATCTGCCACCGCGTGAGCCGCGCGATCTCCGACGTCGAACGCGGGCCGACTCGCTCAACTGGTAACAGACGCGCCTCACATGGAACCCGAGATAGGCCGTCGGGAAGGTCAGAACCTGCCGATGGCACAGCCATTGTTGCGTCGCTTCCACGCGAAGTGCATGTGAGGGCCGGGTACATGCGCGGTTTGTATTCGCCAGTCGGGGTCCAGTCCGCCTCGAGCTATCGCGGCGGTGTCGTTGCCGGACTCGTTGTCGGTGTGGGACCTGCCGTGGGCGTGGGTGTCGATGTGGGCGTGGCCACAACCAATAGGCCCCCGGATACCCACTGAATGGTGATCGCGGCTTGCGGAAGTGCGGTCTGAAGGTCAGTTCGCAGGGTGACGACGTCCGGTTGGGTCTGGCCGATTAAGGTGACCGTGACCGCCGCGGAGGACCCGTCAACACTCAAGACGGTGGTGCCCGGTCTGGACGATGCCCATTTGTCGGCGGTGTCGCGCGCGGTAGTGAGTGCTGCTTCCCCGCCATTGGAGCCGATGGTCCCGGGAGTTCGGGTCCAGGCCAGACTGACCGGGACGCGTTGGTTGTAGCGCGCACGGATCAGCGTCGTCAGGTTTTCCGAACTCTTGGGTGGATGCGGGCCGGCGGTGGAGACAACCAATGTCCCGGACTCGTAACTGAGGCCTTTCAAACTCAATGATTGTGCGGCTAGCCACTTTTCGATCAATGGGCTCAGCTCGTTCAACGGCAGCTGCGGCGTGTCGGGCTGGTTGCGCTTCGGGTCCCGCATCGGTATCCAACCCAGCTGCACCGTAACCGGATGGCCCAGCGCGCGACTGAGCGTGGCCGCCACCTTTTGTATCGGTGGGGGAGCAGTGGGGCCAGTGATGTCGGCCCGAATCGTGTTGTCAGAAGTAGTGATGCGGCTGAGTCGGCTGCCAGAGTCGAGGAGATCTGTGATCGTCTGTGTGGCGACCTTGAGTTCGTGGGCCTGGCGGGTCACAGCGATAAAGCGCGGCGTGAGGATCAAGGCGACGGCCAGTGCGCAAAGGGCGGCGATAGCCAGAGAAGTAAGAATCTGGCCGCGACGGGTACGGAACGTGTCGCCAGGCACTATGCCGGTCAGCAGGAACACCACCGCTGCCATCAGCACGATGCCGACTAAGTTCGTCAGAAACAGCAGCGCCGCGCCACGAGCCAACTCCGGTTGCCCGCGACCCAACAGGACGCCTATTGCCGCTAGTGGCGGGACGATCGCGACAGCGACCGCAACACCGGGCAACGCCACGGAGATCTGTTTGTGCACGGTGGCGATCGCTCCGGCGGCGCCGGCTGCCAACGCAACCAGCAGGTCTCGAATGTCGGGGCTGGACCGTGCGACAACTTCGGCAGGCAGCCCGGTTCCCGCTGGGGGTAGCAAGACGGCGAAGAACCATCCCACCGCGACGGCACCTGCGACCGAAACCGATACCAGCGCCAAGCCGCCCAACAGCCGATGTCCCCATCCCATGATCAGACAGCTTGCGATGCCCATGATCGGTGACATCAGCGGCGCGATCATCATCGCGCCGATCACGACTGCTGCGGAATTCTGCAGCAGCCCGATCGCCGCAACCAGGCTTGACAGCAGCATCAAGACGGCGAATCGCCATATCGCTGCGCTCGACGGCGAAACCATCAGGGCGCCGATGACCGAACGGCGATCCTCGTCGGGTAGCTGATATACCGGCCACGACACTTTCGATACCATCCGGCCTGCCAGCCGGGTCACCGCGCTCGTCCCCACCGTCGCCCTCGATTCCGTCAACGCTGACATCGGCTGCCCGCTGGTGTCGCCCATCAAACCGCGGCCACGCTATTACGGAGCCAACACCGAGCAGAGCTCATCGACGCACTGCATCCGGCGACGCGCGCTGTTACTGACCGAGAAGGCGTCGCTTTTGCTGGGTGAATTCCTCCTCGGTAAGAATCCCGGAGTCTCGTAGTTCGGCGAGTTCGCGTAGTTCGGCCGCGGTTCTCGTCACTGGGCCGCTCGGCGGCCGCCGCGGTGATTCGGCCCTTGGGCGAGCATCCGGCGACGCGCGTTCCCGGCGGCCTAGACCGGTCGTGCCGCCCAGGGCCCGCCCGGCCATACTGGGGGCCATGTCGCTGAAAGCCGGCCCGAACTTGCTGCTGCAACTTCTGGGGCCGCGGTGGCGCTGGTCATCGGCAGTGCCGTGGCGACTTGGCGGAACGCCGGAGCCGCTGCTGCCCATGACTGCGGAATCGACAACGCGCGGACCGAGCCGGCCTGACCCATGCTCGCGGACATCGGCGGAGCAATGCCCCACCCGGGGTACACGCCTCCTGCCTCGACGCACCACAGACTTCGGTGAAGCGGTTATCGACTAACATTGGCCCACCGCCGGTCGCGCTCGTTCGATTCATTTTGGCCGCACCGCTTTGCTGATGTGATCCTGGATTGGTGCTCGCACGAATCACAGCGCTCGCATCAAACTGCTTGCATACCCGATCAACTCGGCGCGAAAAACCAACCTGGCAGCGTGACACCGCGACCGGAAGATGGCGCGGAATTGAAGGATAAACCAGGTGCTGACGAGTAGCGGGCCGCAAATTCCTCATCTTCGCGCCGTGCGGCTTACCTGTTAATCGGGCGGCGGTTAGGCCCAGCTGGAGCCGACGGCGGCGTCGGTGGAGGCCATGTTGGACCCGGCGGTTTGCACCTTGGAGCCGTGCTGGTTGGCCTGCTCGTAGATCACCTGGAAGTTGCGACCCAACTGGGTGATGAACTCCTGGCAGGCCACCGAGCCCGCCCCGCCCCAGAA
>NZ_LQOW01000015.1 GCF_002102185.1 Mycobacterium fragae | reverse complement strand
GGAGGCGGAGGCGCTGCCGGGGGCGGCGGTGCTTCAGCGGCCGGCGGCGGCGTATAGGCCGGCGCTTGGGGAGCCGGCGCCCGGTGCACCGGCGCCGGGGTCACCGCCCGCTGCGGCAACTGTTGCACCACCGGAGTCGGTGCGGTAATGGTCTGCGGCGGTGGTTGCGGCGCCACCGATGGCGGTGGTGCTGCCGACGGCGGCGGTGCTGCCGGCGGCGCGGATGGCGCCGGTGCGGCCGCAGCAGGCGGGTGAGTGCTCGGCGCCACCGGCACCTCCGTTGACGGGACGACGCTTCCGTGCGTCGGCCCGATATCGGCTGCCAGCGAAATCGCGAGCGTCACAAGGCCAACGAGGACGACCGCCGCCAGCCCACTGCCCGCGAGCAGCAACGGTCGCCGGGCGGGTGGCCGCACCTCGTCTGCCTGATCCGTCACCGCGCTGTAGGCGAGGTTGGGAATCACCTCGCCGGTGCCCGGATCCTGCGCGTAGGCCAGCGCCGCGGTCGACGACACGAACAGCGGCGCGTTCGCCGATGCCAGCGCCGCCCCACGAGCGAGCGCCATGTCCGGTTCCTCTGGCGCGCTCACCGGAACCGACACCGTGGCGTCCAATTGCGGCTTGATCGAATTGATGTCAACGCCACAACCGACGACGAACACGCCGTCCGGCCGCGACTCCGACGCGTCCAGTGCAGCAATCATCGCGGCCACCTCGTTGACCACCTCGGAGCTGTGCCAATCGCCCTGCACAGCCTGGCGGCGAACATCGACGATCGACCCGTCGGCGGTATCGACCACGGCCAACGTTGCGCTTTCCGGCTCGACGAATAACAGCGCGGTGGACCCGTAATCCATTGCCAGGCCGACCGTCTGGGTCAACGCCGCCGCCGCCAGCAGGGGCGAAACCAACATGACGTCGTGGATCTCGCGGAAAGCGAGGGCGTCCCCTAATGCACAGACCTCGGTCGGCTCGGTCCAGGTCACCCCGGTCGACATCAACCGATAGCCGGCTTCGGCGGCGCCTTCCCGGGTTCCGAGGATCGCGGCAATGACCTGCTCGGGCGCGCCGCCCTCGGCGGCGACCTCGAAGCTGGCCTCCTCGACGCTGACGCCGTCGGCGTTCTCGCCTTCGACTAAGACCATGCGGACCGTCGTCGGCGCCATCGAGACACCAAGTACGATCTCCACTGCCGCTACTTCCCGATTGCTCGGCGTTATCAGGTTCTGGTGTGCCGAAACGGCTGGCAGGCGGTCTGCGCCCGACCGATTCGGCACTTCCACATTACGCCGGCACCAGATGGGTGGCCGGGAGTCACAGCTGGCTCCCAGGTGTCTCAGCCGGCTCTCAGGTTCAGAATCCCGGCTGGTTAGGGAGACCCGGCTGGTTAGGGCTGCCCTGGCCCCCCGGCACCTGAACCGGTATCGGAACCGGCACGAACGGGAGGTTCAAGTACGTCGTCGTCATCGGCACCGTTGTCGTAGTCGTCGTCGTGGTGGACGGCGGCGGCGTAGTTGTGGTGGTCGTCGTCGTGGTGGTCGTCGTGGTGCTTGTCGTCGCCTGCTGGCTGGTGGTGGGCGGTCGATACGTGGTGGTCACCGGGGGCGGGGGCGGCGGAGGAGGCTCCACGCTGGTGGGCGGCGGCGCGACGCTGGGCGAGGGCGCAGCGCTCGGCGGCGGCGGGAGCGGGCTCGGCGATGGGAGCTTGGAGCTGGCCGGCAGCGGGGGCACGACGGTGGTGCTCCCGGTCGCCGGCGGCGCCTGGTGGTCGGTCGCGCTGGTCAACGTGAACGCCACGCCGCCGATGGCGATCATCGAGATCAGCGCGACGAGTCCGAAAAGCAACTGCGGCAAGCGGTATCGCCGTCGTGGCTCATCGGGCGGCTCAACCTTCAGTAGACGCTGCGACGGGGTGGCGCCGCCATCGAGATCGTAGGGCTCACCGGTGTAGAACACCGGGTCGTTGCCGGCGTCGGCCTCCGACCAGGCCAACTGGTGAAGTGTCTCCGAGGGGTCTTCGCCGACAAAGGAATCGAGGCCGCTCGCACCGAAACCGCCGGTGGGTGCGCTGAACGTGCCGGTGGACGCCGCGAAACTGCCGGTGACGGCGCCGGCCATCGCGGTGGCCGATGTCGGCGCTTCGATCTCCTCGTGTCGTCCCGGCCCTCGCGACGCGAGCATTACCGCACCGACCGCCATCGCGTGCGCGGGCTGCACGGCCGTCACGACCGACGTCTTGGCATGTGCCGAAAGCCGCTGGGCCACCAGCGGGATCCGCGCGCCGCCACCGGCCATCGCCAAGGCCGCAAGCCCCTTCCTGCGAACCTTGTTGCGCCGCAACATGGCATCGAAGGCGGAGAACACATCGACGAGTTGTCTTTCGACCAGGCTCTCCAGCTCGGCTCGAGTCACCGTGACCCGGGAGCTGTGTCCTGGCAGTTCGGCAACCAACTCGGTGACCGTCTCATCGGACAGTTGCTCTTTTGCCCGGCGGCACTCCTCACGCAGACCGGCGAATTGCCCGACGACGGCGGTGCTCGCCGGATCGCCCCCACCGGTGTGGCCGATGTGGTCCAAGACATGAACCAGCAGCGCCTGGTCGATGAGGTCGCCGGAAAATTGCGGACAGCGCATCGTGTCGGCAATGGGCGTAAACCCCGACGCGGCGTCGGTCAGCGTGATGTTCGTGCCGCCGGCGCCGAAATCGAGCAGACCCACTACTCCTTCCGCGGGCAGGCGCGCACCGGAGTTCAACGCCGTCAACGCCGTGACCGCGTCCGAAACCAGCCGCGGCGGGATGCCGCTTCCGACGAAACCAGAATGGGTGCGCAACGCGTCCTGCAACGCCCGCAGGGCTTCCGGCCCCCAGTGCGCGGGAACGGCGATCGTGATATTCGAGCCAGGGGCATCGCCACCTGTTAGGCCGATCATCGCGTCGAGCGCCTCGACCAGCAGCAGCGCAGGGTCATGAGTCGTCCCGTCGGCGGAAGCCAGAGCGGTTGAGCCGCCGACCCGTTCGACGAAGCCAGCCATCAACGTGCCGGTATCGCTCGGGTTCAAGTCCTCGGCGGGCACACCGAGTTCAGGCGGGCGGTTGGGGAAAAGAGTCAACACGGCGCGGCGCATGACGGGCGGAGTCCCGTTACGCACCGCAACGAAATTGCTGGTCCCGATCGACAACCCCAACGGGTCATACATAAAGCGAATACTTTCGTCGATAGCGGTCGGCGGCCAGCGTCAACCATAACCGTGGACCGGCAATCAAGGCCTGGCACAACCTCATCGGTATGCGGTCGATGCGGTTGTGTCACCGAAGTGATACAGGCGCAGCCCTTGACAGGTCGCGCCGCTTCACACCACGGTCAGTGGCAGCGAACGCCTCGGCTGGAATTGAAACGTCGATCCGCGACTGACCTTGGCCACCGATACCTCCGGCAACTCTGTTGCGGCAGTCTCGGTTTCGGCCAATTCGGCGGTCCACTCGGTACTGCTCCCGGTGAGCCGAACTTCGATATGCGGGTCCACCGCCGTGGCGATCGCCTGCAACGGCTGCGTAGATTCCAGCGAGCACAGCGAGACCCATGCGGCGTCATCGTGCGCCGGCGAACGACGAACACGCAGCCTGTCCTCGATGTCGGCGTTGACGTAACCGGACGGGTTGAACAACGGATGCAGCTCGAAAACCCGTAGCACGCCGTCGATCCCGCCCGGAAGTGCCAGCGCGCGGTGGATGCGCTCGGCGCCGAGCCCGGCCAGGCCGATCAGTTGGCGGGTCCCCACCGACCTGGCCAGCTCGGCATCGGATCCTGCCCGTGTCCGCACCGCGATCGCGAAGGACAGGTACAGCAGATGCATCTGCAGGCACACCTCGTCGGCCATGCGCACCAGCGCCGAATGCGAGAACGCGCCGAAGTCGAAGTCGGAGAGCAGCGGGCCGGAGTAGTCTGCCAGTCCCTCGTCGGACCGGTCGATCGCGTCGAGTTCCCAGGTGGCAGCGCGGGTTTGGCGGACGGTCTCCAACGCCGGAATGCCCTGGGCCTCGGGATAGGAGTCGTCGATGATGACCGTCCACGCGCAGTGCGGGTGCCGGTCCGACGGAACCCGAGGCGGTCGGTGGATCGGACGCATCTGTGCGCGCGGATTGGTCGCCACCGCGGTGGCGTCGAACGTCGGGTCTTCGATGGTGTGGCACATGCCGAAGACGTACTCGTCGCCCATCGGCTCCACGTCGAGCAGCGCACCGCAGTGGTCGAGGTGGAACTCGCCGTGCCAGCGGTCATGGATGGTGTAACGAAAGTCCATGAACTGCGGCGGCGCGCCGATATCGAGCTGCAGGCCCTTGAAAATGGTGGGTACGTCGTCGCCCTCGTAGTTCAGCGCCCGCTGCATGCGTTTGGTGTACACGGGGCTTGCCGCGGCCCACTCCTCGATGGCGATCTGCAGCATTTCTTCGTGGCCGAACTCCTTGATGCACCACGCCATGCCCGAGCGGTCGATCATGTGGCCGATCAGCAGCAGCTCGGGCACCAGCACGGCAAGCTCCTGACGGGACAGTCGGGCATACCGAGAGTGGCTCACCTGCCCAAAAATAATCGTGACTATGTTATAAAGTCAACAATGTCTATCGCTCCCACCCGACGCACCACCGCGCCGCGCAAACGCGGCGATGACACTCGGGCGAAAATCATCGACGAGACGGTCCGCTGCATCGTCGAGGAGGGATTCGACGCGGCAACCGCCAAGCATGTTGCCGAACGCGCGGGCGTGACGTGGGGCGTCATCCAATATCACTTCGGCGACCGCAACGGGCTGCTGATGGCCGTGGTCGACGACGGCGTGGCCAAGCTGGTCGAGTCACTCTCCTCGGCCGACGTCAGCGAACTGCCGCTGGCCGACCGCATCGAGGTCGTCGTCGACACCGCGTGGAGCTGCTACAGCAGCCCGACATCTATGGCCGCCTTCGAAATTCTGCGCGCCACCCGCGGCGGCCCGGGCGGTTCCTCGCGGCGCCACCTGGCCGAAATGAACGATGCGATCAGCCAGCTCGGTCGGCTGATAACCGACGATCCGTCCAATGACGGGGTGGCCGAAGTGATTTGGGCGGCGCTCAGAGGCGTGGTGCTGGCGCAGATGATCGTCGGGACGACGATCGACTGGAACCGTGAGCGACGGGCGCTGATCGATATGGTCACCCGCTACCTGCAGCGCTGACCGCGGGTGTGCTCCAATGACCTGATGAGCCCACACGATCACGCCGCCTATCTGGCCGACGTCGAAGCGATCAAACAGGTCAAGTACCGCTATCTGCGTGCACTGGACACCAAGCACTGGGACGACTTCGCCGACACCCTCACCGAGGACATCAAGGGCGACTACGGATCGTCGCTCGGCAAGGAGCTGCATTTCACCGACCGCACCGAGTTGGTCGACTACATGCGCTCGGCGATGGGGCCGAACGTCGTCACGGAGCATCGGGTGACCCACCCGGAAATCACCGTGAGCGGCGACACCGCTTCGGGCACTTGGTATCTGCAAGACCGGGTTATCGTCGCCGAGTACAACTTCATGCTGATGGGGGCCGCCTTCTACCACGACCAATACCGGCGCACCGAGGACGGCTGGCGGATCAGCGCGACGGGTTACGACCGAACCTACGAGGCGACGATGTCGTTGGCGAACATCGATTTCAAGGTGAAACCGGGTCGCGCGCTGGCGTGATTACTGGCCGATCGCCATCACCGCGCCGGGGCGCAGCCACCGGATGATCTGCACCAGCGTGCCGTCGTCGATCGCCACGCAGCCGGCTGTCGGTCCGCCGTCGGTGGTGTGGAAAAAGAACGCGGCGCCCTTACCCGGAACACGGCCCGGGTTCACGCCCATCACCACCGCGTGTTTGTACTCGGGGATTTGGAGATTCTCGCTCGCCGACGTGTCGAACGGACACTGAGCCTTCTGACAGACCTGCATCGTGTTGAAGGTGGGGCTTCCGTCATCGCCGCTCCACCAGTGGTCGGGGCCGACCTGAACGTACTTCAATCCGCCACCGGGATTGGGTGCGGTGCCGAAGGCAAATGGCAAGGCGAACACCCCCATTGGCGTCGCCGGATATCCGCTCTTGGCCTGCGGCGCAAGACCCGCCGATCCGACGTGTGCCGGTATGCCGGCCGCGACCGACTGCCAGCCCGACGCTCCACGTTGGTAGACATCCAACTTCGCATCCGAACCACCAACTCCGACAACGGAAATCACCTGAGTTGCGTTGCCGACCGAGGGCGCGAACCAGGGTGCGCCGACTGCCGCGCCCGTCGCGGCCGCCGCCAGATCCGCGAACGCCGCGCACACAGCAGCGCACAGCAGAGCCAGCAGTCGGCGCATCGTTACATGGTCGATGCCGCGCAATCGTGGCGTCAAGTAAAGGTTTAGCGTCGATCAGGTCACTGCCGGGCCGCAACCTGGCGTCCGCCATCGGCCAATCGTGCGATGCGTCTATATCATCGGCCGGGCCGGTACAGCGCAACCCCAGACTATGGAAAGCACTGGATGACATCGACATATCGCCGCAACACCCCTTCCGGTGAAGTAACCACGACCAGGCTCGCCATGATGAGCGAGCGCGACGCGCCGCCGCTGACCGTGTGGCTCGGGTCGGCGATGTACACCTTCCCGGCGAACCGCGAAGTCGTGGTGGGCCGCGATCGTGACTGCGACATCTGTTTGCACGACGGCAATCCCCGCGACCTCACGCTGATATCGCGCGCGCACGCGATCCTGCGGTTCGACGGCGCGCAGTGGGTGGCTGTCGACAAAAGCCAGAACGGCGTGTACCTCTCCGGCTCCCGCACCGCCCTGGTCCCGATCCGCGACTGCCAGAGCATCGCGCTGGGTAGCCCCCGCGGGCCGCAACTGACATTCCGCGTTGCCGCGTCTCCGAAATCGTTGCAACCCCAAAATCCGCGGACCCAGCCTCGGCCGCCGGTCGCGGAGCGGATCGGCGACACGATGCGGATGCTGATCCCGCCGCGACTAGCGGCCCCACGCGGTTCGGCGACCGTCGGGCGCGCCAAGACCAACACGATCGCCGTCAACGACGCGCTGGCCTCCCGCGTGCACGCGGTGCTGGTATCCACCCCGGCCGGCCTCGAGATCCGCGACAACAACAGCAGCAACGGCACATTCGTCAACGGCACACCGACCACCCGCGCGCCGTTGCGCGACGGCGACGTGGTCACCATCGGCAATACCGACCTGGTGGCCGACGGCCACACCCTGGTCCCGCGGACCGCGTCGACGCGTACCAGCGGACTCACCGCGCGCGGCTTGGCACTCACCATCGATGGGCGCCCGCTGTTAGAAGACGTGTCGTTCACCGCGAGACCCGGGACGCTGACCGCGGTGATCGGGCCGTCCGGCGCCGGAAAGTCCACACTGGTCAAGCTGATCGGCGGGTTGACCTCGCCAAGCGCCGGCGAGGTCAGCTTCGAGGGACACGACGTGCACGCCGAGTACGCCTCGATGCGCTCCCGCATCGGAATGGTGCCGCAGGACGACGTGGTACACCGCCAGCTCACCGTCGAGCACGCGCTCAATTACGCGGCCGAACTGCGGCTGCCGCCGGACACTTCGGCCAAGGATCGTCACAAGGTGGTCGAGCGGGTGCTCGACGAGCTCGACTTGACGCCACACAAGAAGACCCGTGTCGACAAGCTGTCCGGTGGGCAGCGCAAACGCGCGTCGGTGGCCATGGAACTGCTGACGGGTCCGTCGTTGCTGATCCTCGACGAACCGACCTCCGGGCTGGACCCGGCGCTTGACCGGCAGGTGATGACGATGCTGCGCCGGCTCGCCGACGCCGGCCGGGTGGTGATCGTGGTGACCCATTCGCTGACCTACGTCAACATGTGCGATCAACTACTTCTCTTGGCGCCGGGCGGCAAGACCGCCTTCGCCGACCCGCCCGCGCAGATCGGCAAGGCGATGGGCAGCACCGACTGGGCCGACATCTTCGCCCGGGTCAGCACCGATCCCGACGCCGTGCACCGGGCCTTTCTGGCCCGCCACCCCGCGGGCCCGCGGCGGTCGGCGCCGACCGGCGCGACGGGACCGCTGGGCAAGCCGCCGCAGACCAGTTGGTGGCGTCAGGTCTTCACCTTGGTGCGCCGCCAAACCCGGCTCATCGCCTCCGACCGAGGCTATTTCGCGTTCCTGGCGCTGCTGCCGTTCATTCTCGGGGTGCTGTCGCTGGCGGTGCCCGGCAGCACCGGTTTGGGCTACGCCGACCCGCGCGGGCCACAACCGGAAGAGCCCATCGACATCCTGATCCTGCTCAACATCGCCGCGGTGTTCATGGGTACGGCGCTGACCGTTCGCGACCTGGTCGGTGAACGGCTGATCTTCCAGCGCGAGCGAGCCGTGGGCCTGGCCGCATCGGCGTATCTCGCGGCGAAGGTCGTCGTCTACAGCGTCGCGGCGCTGATCCAGACCGCGATCCTGGTCGCGATCATGGGTGTCGGAAAAGGCACGCCCACCCGCGGCGCGGTGGTGTTGGGAAATGGGGTCGGGCACGGCGTCGCCGAGCTGTATCTGACGCTGGCGGCCACCGCAATCGCCTCGGCCATGTTCGGGCTGGCCCTGTCGTCGCTGGCTCGTTCCACCGAGCAGGTGCTGCCGATGCTGGTGGTGGCGATCATGGTCTCGATGGTGCTGGCGGGTGGCCTGATTCCGGTGACCGGGCGGCTGCTCCTCGACCAGGCGTCATGGCTGGTGCCGGCCCGCTGGGGTTTCGCCGCCGCCGCGTCGACCGTCGATCTCAACCACGTCGAGGCAGCGCTGCCTGCCGACCGATTCTGGCGGCATGTGGCGCGGGCCTGGCTGGTCGACATGGGCATGCTGATGCTGCTCAGCCTGCTGGTCGCTGGCTTCGTTCGGTTCCGGCTGCGGTTGCGGGTGCGCACGCACGCGCGTTGAGTGAGGTCGCCCACGGGCGAATCACCCACGCGCACAACGCGAAATACAGATATCCAAGCGCCCAGCCGCCCAGCACGTCAGATGGGTGATGCACATTCAACGCGACCCGCCCGAACCCGACCGCCAGCACAATCAGTGCGCCGGCCACGACCGCGACCACCCGCAGGGGCGGAAGGTTGATCATCGGCACCACCACGGTCAGCAGTGACAGCACTGCGACGATGACCGCCACCGCATGCCCGGACGGAAACGACGACCAGGAAGCGTGGACCAGCGCCGTCACCGGTCGGGGACGCTGCACCAAATCCTTGGCCACCCGTGCGACCAGTTCGCTGAACTGGATGCTGACCAACAAGAACACCGTGGCCCGCAGCTTGCGCTGCACCGCCACGACAACCGCAGCCACCGCACCGAGCAGACGGAAAGAAGCCGGCCCGAACACCGTGCAGAAAATGTCCCAGAACCGCACCCATGCCGGATGTTTGACGCCGATGCCGTGCAACGAGGCCAAGGACGGCGAGTCGAGGGAGTTCAGCCAGCTCGAGCCGTGCCGATACCCCAACCACATCGCCGCATAGACCACCACAGCAACGGCGGCAGCGCAGACGGCCACGGCCGTCGGCCGGACCGACACCATGACGGCCGAGCATACTGGGCTGATGGCGGTAATCGTCCGTAGGCTTTTCGGCATCGGCAAGTTGCCCGACGGAGTGCGGGCAGAGGTCGAGGCGGAAGGCGTCATCTACCTCGCCGACTACGTCGCAGTCACCCGACGGTTCAGTGGCGCGATCCCCGGCCTGCGCTCGGCGCACAGCGTCGCCAGCTATGTCGGGTCGCTGGTGTTCACCTCGCAGCGGGTGCTGGCGACCCTGTCGTCGCTACCCAAGCTGGCCGGCCCCACCGTCGACGTGCGCTGGGACACAACGCAGTCCGGTGCGGCGACGGCGCACATCGCGTCGACGGGCCTGCAGGTTGATCTCGACCTCGGCCGGGTGGACCCAACCTTCGTCGGTCATCTCTCGCTGCACTACAAGGCGGCGATTCCCGGCGATGTGCTTACCGGGTTGCCGCGCCGGTCGCTGAGCTTCGACGTACCGCCGGAATACGTTTTCCGCGCGGTCGGCGTCCCCTACCGGCCGTAACGTAGGTCTGGCCACGGCGGGCGGCGCAGCACGGCGAGACAACCGATCACCGCTGCCAGCAGGCCCGTGGTTACCCCGATCAGCGCGATCCGGTTCTCGTCGAGCGCCGGTACCCAGGAAGCGTTGTCGCCGTGGACGACGAACACGCCGATCGGGGTGGCAGCCGAACCGCGGACCCGGGCAACCGGGATCACGGTGGCTCCATCGGCGGTCTGGTAGGGCTCGCCGTAGGCGCACCCGGCGACACCATTGGTCGGCAGCTGGTCGAGTGACTCGGGAAGCTTCATGAGAACGACTCCTTTCCGACGTCGAGTCTCCACGGTGCCGAGCGTTTCGGTTTCTACGATGGCCCTGTGAGCGATCACGCGTTCAGCCCGCAGGAGCGACATGCGGTGTATCGCGTGATCTCCGAGCGGCGTGACATGCGCCGATTCGTGCCGGGCAGCGAAGTGTCCGACGACGTCCTGGCTCGCCTGCTGCACGCTGCCCATGCCGCGCCCAATGTGGGGCTGATGCAGCCGTGGCGGTTCGTGCGGATCACCGACCAGTCGCTGCGGCAGCGCATCCACGCCCTGGTCGACGAGGAGCGCCTGCTTACCGCTCACGCGCTGGGCCCGCGAGCGCAGGAGTTTCTCGCGCTGAAGGTCGAAGGCATCCTGGATTGCGCCGAGCTTTTGGTGGTGGCGCTGTGCGACGGCAGGGAGAGCCACGTCTTCGGCCGTCGCACCATGCCGCAGATGGACCTCGCCTCGGTATCGTGCGCCATCCAAAACCTTTGGCTGGCAGCAAGATCCGAAGGCCTGGGCATGGGATGGGTGTCGCTGTTCGATCCGCGTCGGCTGGGCGCCTTGCTGTCCATGCCCGCCGATGCCGAGCCGGTCGCGATCCTGTGCCTGGGCCCGGTGCCCGAATTTCCCGAGCGGCCGACGCTGGAATTGGACGGCTGGGCGTTGGGGCGGCCGCTCGAAGAGTTCGTGTCGGAGAACGCCTGGAAAAAGCGGGCAACCAATGGTCAGAGCAATGAGACGATGTCTTGATGTTTCGCACGGTGACTGCGGCACTGTCCACGACCTGCGCCGCACTCGTCCTTGTCGGCTGCCAGACCACAATCGGCGGGCGAGCGCTGTCGCCGCTGTACGACCCGTTCGAGGTCGGCGGATTGCCGGCGACAGACGGTCCCAGCGGTATCCGCGACGACGGCCCGCAGCCCACCGGCACGGTGCACGGCACCGACAACGGCGAGGACGACAGGCTGGCGTTGTTGGCGATCAACGACGTCGCGCAGTTCTGGGAGCAGCACTACAGCGAGTCGCTGCACGGCACGTTCACCCCCGTCGAGGACCTGGTGTCCTACGACTCCACAGTCCAGGGCGGCAAGCGGGTCTGCGGTAACAGAACCTACAAGCTGGCCAACGCTTTTTACTGCCCGCCCGAGAACCTGATGGCGTGGGATCGCGGCCTGTTCGTGCCGACCGGTCGTCGTTTCTTCGGTGACGTGGCCATCGCGGGGCTGATCGGACACGAGTACGGGCACGCGGTGCAGAGCATGGCGGATCTGGTCAACGAGAACACCCCGACCATCGTGGCCGAGCAGCAGGCCGATTGTTTCGGCGGGGTGTATCTGCGGTGGGTGGCCGAGGGTCACTCCCCGCGCTTCATCATGAGCACCGGCGATGGCCTCGACCACGTGCTGGCCGGCGTGATCACCGGCCGCGACCCAGTGCTGACCCCCAGGGACCGGGCTTTGATCAAGAAGGGACACGGCACGGCGCTCGACCGGGTCAGCGCATTCCAGACCGGCTTTGTCGGGAATAGCGCGGACTGCGCCGCGATCGACATGGACGAAATCAATCACCGTCGCGGCGATCTGCCGATGGCCTTGCAGGTCGACCCCGAAGGTGAGCTGGAGACCGGCGAGGTCCCGATCAACGAGGACACGCTGTCGACGCTGATGGACGCGCTGAACAAGCTCTTCTCCCCCGCGCAGCCCCCGACGCTTTCGCTGACGCCTGCGGACTGCCCGGACGCGCACGGTGGCCCTCCGGCAGCGTATTGCCCTGCCACCAACACGATTACGGTCAATTTGGCGGCCTTACAGAAGCTCGGTAAGCCTCAAGACGAGGCGGACTATGTTCTGGTTCAAGGCGATGACACGGCACTGTCGGTGGTCATGTCGCGATACATGTTGGCGCTGGAACGCCAGCGCGGCGTACCGCTGGACACGGCGACCGCAGCGCTGCGTACCGCCTGCCTGACCGGGGTGGCCCACCGCAAGATGGCCGAGCCGGTAGAGCTGCCGTCGGGCAAGAGCTTCGGGATGACGGCCGGCGACCTTGACGAGGCCGTCGCCGGGCTGCTCACCAACCGACTGGTCGCGACGGACGTCAACGGGGCCACCGTACCGGCCGGCTTCACCCGTATCACCGCTTTCCGCTCCGGGGTCACCGGCGATGAGCAGTTGTGCTACAACCGATTTCGCGAGGACATGAGCTAACTGATCAACTGATCGTCAGTTGCGCGATGAGGGTCTCGATTGCGGTCGCGGCGTCGGGGGGGATGGGCCGCTCCGACTCCGCGTCGAGCAGGACCGCGCTGGGCAGTCCGGCGGCGTTGGCGGCCTCCTCCAGGCTCAGCTCGGCCTGGTGCCGCGCGCCGTACAGCCGCTGGCCCAAGGTCGCCGATGGCGATCGCGCGGCGCGCAGCATCAACTCGTTGTAAGTCCGGCGTACGGCGCTCAGCGCCAGGACCACCGATGGCGTGCCCTTTGCATTCCGGGCGGCGTTGGCGGCCACCGTCTCGAGCTTGCGCAGGTCGGCGAGGATGGTGCTGGCCTTCGCCGTGAATTCCGGTTCCGACGGCTGAGGTAACGCTTCCAGCGCGGTGGCGATGGTGTGCATGGCTAGCTCGACCGCCTCGGCCATCAACGGCGCCTGGACGGTATCGGTCAACACCTCGGTGGTCTCGCCGTTGTGCCCGACGGGAGCTCCGTTCCGGATGCGGGTGATGGTTCCGGCGGGCCAATTCAGGACTTCTTCCAGCTTGGCCAGTGTCCCGCGACGTGGCCAGCTGCGCCCCTTCTCGAACGCGATAAGGGTGCCCGCGTTGATTATTTTGTCCCTGGCCAGACTGCGCTGGGTGATGTCCAGTTCGCGTCGCCGGGCGGCCACTGCGCGGCCGGCCCGAACGACGCCGGGATCGGCCTCGGTCAGCTCTTCCCACTTTTCCTCGTCGTCGAGCTCGACCCCCGCGGTCACCACGGTCGCTTCCGCCGGATCGCCGGGCGTAAGACTCACCGGAATACCGTCCGCGGCTCCCAGGTGAATGGTCGTGGGGGCGGTGACGAGTACTGAGCTGCGACGCACGCCGTCGACGAATATCCCGTTGGTGCTGGTATCGATGGCCTGCCAACCTTCACGGCGCGGCTCCAAGCGAACATGCGAGCGGGAGATCCGATCGTCGTTGAGCCGCACCGCGGCGTCGGCGTCCCTGCCGATGACGGCGACGCCGGCCTCGGGGTCGAGCGTGTGTGACTCGGGTCCGATCCGTACGGCCAGGGTGGGCGCCGGTACCGGCGTGGCCCGGTCAGTCGTCAACGCATGCTCCCTTCAGCCCCGTCGCCGCACTTTGCCGATGCTACATCTTTTCTGGAGATCGCTTCGTTTTCGACTGCTTTCCAGGTTGCATTTCATCGTCGGGCCCCACTAGAAACGTAGCACCGTATCCCTTATTTATGCTGGTCAAATAGGCTTACACCAGCGTACTCGTAGCGCTTGGTTAAATAACTGTTGCACTAGTACCACTGCTTCGGTTAAAGTCGTAGCATGACTGCAACTGTGGCACTCCTGGCGGTCCGGGCCGACGAGTATGTTCCGGCTTGCACCACCGATCCGGAGCGGTGGACGACCACCGAACCCGACGACGAGGCGAAGGCGTTGTGCCGCCGGTGCCCGCTGCGCTGGCGATGCGCCCGCGAAGCATGGGAGACCCCCGGCGCCGAAGGGCTGTGGGCGGGGGTGGTGATCCCCGAGTCCGGTCGCCGACGCGATTTCGCACTACGCCAGCTACGCTCGCTGGCCGCACACGGTGGTTATCCCGTCCGACCGGGATATCGCGCACGCCGCCGGATCGCCCCTGCTGGTGAATGACCATCGAATCTAAGGAGAATCAGCCATGACCTACCCGCATCAGCCGTTCCCCCCGCCATATCCTCCCGCGCCGTACTACCCGCCCAGCGGTTCAGGCCTGTTCACGATTTCGCTGGTAAGGCACACCGGCATGGTTGTGCTGTGGCACAACCGGACCTACCGGGTCACCGGAACAATGCCGCAATGCGAGCGGGCCTACCGCGACGCGCAGATCTACAACCTCGCGGCGGGGTGGTGGAGTCTGACATCCGTGCTCGTGATGAACTGGGTTTCGCTGCTGCAAAACGCAAGCGCGATGCGCAAACTCCGCCGCCTCGCCCAACAGCCGCCGGTCGGGTATCCAGGGCTATTTCAGTGAGTCGTCGACCGAATTGGCTGCGGAGCGTTGCTGTTGGGCGGCGCGCAAGATCGAACCGGCGGTCAGATACACGGGTTTTTCGCGGTCCAGGGCTGCGATGGGCAGATCGGCGGCAAGACGCAGCACCATGACGGCGAGCGCGCTATGCGTCGCGTACGGGATGATCAACAGGTTGGCGCACGCCGCGCAGCCTTTGAGGGTCATCACATGCTGACGTTTGCACTCCCATCCCGGCCAGTTGAAATCTGGTGGGCGTTGCAGTGCCGGCCAATTGACATTGATCGCGGTGACGTCACCGAGCCGAAAAGCCAGTGCTGCAACGAGATCGGGTAATTCGTTCGTGATGCGGTCGGCGCGTGGCCACCATGCGCCGTCGATGTCTTGGCCTAGCTCGTGAGCGACCGAGAGCCGTACCGGATTCGCTCGGCGCCGAACCCCTGCTGGACGTGTCATCGGGCTGTTCCTTCACGGTCGGCAACCGGCTCACGTGTGACGCTACGCCACCAGCCTTGCGTCAGACCGACAGGGGCGGTCAGGTGACCAGCGACAGGGCGTAGGCGCGCCGCAGCTTTCCCGAGGGTGTCTTCGGAATTGCACCGGGCGCGAGCACCACCACATTGCGCGGCCGTACCGCGACTTCGGTGAAGATCTCATGGGCCACCTCATGCCTGATGCGGCGCACCTGCGCGGGGTTGTCGACCTTGCTCGATTCCACGGCGACGGCAAACGATTCCCGGTGATGGCCGGCATCGAGTCGCACGGCAACCACACAACCCGCGCGCACACCGGCGACCCGCCCGGCAGCTCGCTCCACATCGGTCGGGTAGATGCTGCGGCCCGCCATGATGATCACGTCCTTGGCGCGCCCGCAAACCACGACATGGCCCAACTCGGTCAGGTATCCCAGATCGCCGGTTTCGAACCAGCCCCGGCCGTCCTGCGTGGCCACGAATCCGCCCACGGTGACATAACCCGGCGTCACCGGATCTCCCCTCACCTCGATGAGCCCCACACCCCTGGTTGGCTGCACGACGCCGTCCTCATTGACGATGCGGGCCTGCAAACCGGGCAATAGTGGCCCCAGCGATGCCAGCCGACGGGTGTTACCCGTTGTGGCGGGCACCGCGCGGCGCAATACCGCAAGCATGTCCGCGTCTACCTCATCGACCCACAGCCCGCCACTGCACTGCGAAAACGACACCGCCACAGTGGTTTCCGCCATTCCATAGGCCGGCACTATTGCCTCGGGGCGCAGCCCGAATGGCGCTCCGGCCTCGCAGAGGTCCTCCACATCGGCCGGCTCTACCTGTTCGGAACCCGACAACGCCCATCGCAGCGACGACAAGTCGAAATCACCGGGTCGGGCATGTCGGCGCAACCGTTTGGCCAACAACGCGTAAGCGAAGTTCGGTGCCGCCGTCATCGTGCCGCGGTACTTGCCGATCAACCTGGGCCACAACAAGATATCGCTCAGAAAATCCATCGGCGTGATCATGACCAACTCGGCACCAAACAACATCGGCACCGTCAAAAACCCCGTCATGCCCATATCATGAAACAGCGGCAACCAGCTCACGATCACATCGGTGTCCAAGTCGTACTCGGCGCCGACGAACATCGCCTCCGCGTTGGCGATCACATTGCGATGGGTGATCGCCACCGCTTTCGGAGATCCCGTCGAGCCCGACGTCAACTGCAGGAACGCCAGATCATTCTCATCACTAGCTACCACGTCAATCGGCCTGGCGCTCAACAGCTCTGCGATCGTCACCACCGCAACCCGGCACTTGGACAACACCGGCATGAGAGCCATGAACGGATCCGACACGATCACAACCGTGGCCTCGATCATCGCGATGACCGCCAGCGTGTCTCGTGCCCACGCCTTCAGATCGCTACGCTGCGTCGGCTGGTGCAACATCGTCAAACAAGCGCCCCGCAACCACAGCCCTTGCACCGCCGGTGCGATCTCCGCAGGTACCCCGGCCAGCACGCCCACCCGATCACCCGGGCCGACCCCCAACCCGGCCAAACCGCCGGCCACCCGGCGAGCTTGGTGATGAATCTCAGCCCAATTGCGGCGAACTGGCGCACGGGGTTCACCGGTCACAAGGCCACGGCTACTCGATTCGGCGGCGCAGATCATCGTCTCGACGAACCTGCTCACCGGCCACCTCCCAATCTGGCCATCTCGGGATATCTGAGGTGACCAGGTGAGGGTACCGGCCCGCTTAGCCCACAACAAGCATTTGAGCGAGTGTCTACCGCTGCGCGATCACCGGTGGGCTCTTCGACACGTCGGCGGTACGGGAAATGAAACTGGTGACGGTGCCAAATTTCGTGCCGCCATCGCGTGCCTGGGCTCTGACCGGGAATACCACCTGCCCGCTCAGCCGCGCCTCGAGCCGATATGGGTCGAAGAACGTGATTTTGACGTCGCTTTGATCCGGCTTGCCCCACTCCACCGTTCCGTCGACGACCGAGTCGTCGTAGGCATTCTGCGGGCAGTTCGGTGGCGTCAATGAGGTCGATTTGGTGCATTGCTCAAGGCTTTCCGCCAGCGCGGACATCACAGCGCTCTTCCCGGCGTTGCTCAGGTCAAACTTCGCGTCACCCACAAAGAACGCACCCCCGGCCCGTCCGAGGCTGTCAAGCAGCATCGGCTTGGACGTGACCGACAGGTTGCGGTTGGACGAGCCGACGTCGACCCAACCGGGGAACACATATACCGTCGATTTTCCTACGGACCTGCCGAAAATGGTAAGAGTCTCAAGGGATTCGTTGTCCGTGCCGCCGGGGCCCGCGGTGTCGAGCTTTATCGCGGCGCTCTCCAACTTCCAGTGCCCGTCGGCCTTCTTGACGCTCAGATTCGCATCCGAGGTTTGGTTTCCGAAGTTGACCACCACGTGAACCTGCGCGTAGCCATAGCTGTGATTGGCATCATCGGGGTTGAGGATTCTGATGTTGGTGATCGGCCATTTGGCGATCTGGCGCTTGAGCACATCGTCGGTGAGGAATTCCTTCGACCCGGGCTGGTCGTTGCTGTAGGACAACGCAGCCTCGGCGTCGCCGCGAGACAAGGCCTCCAGGTACCCCTTCACCACATCGCTGGCCGACAGCTCGCGACCGCCGCCACGCCCGGTGAGCACCACGACCAGCACCACCATGATGACAACGACCGCCGCACCCGCACTCAGGGCGATGAACAACGGCCTACGACTCTTCCGTGGCGGCCCGAAGGGCGGCGGACCGAACGAGTTTGGGCCAAACGGCGGCGGGCCGCCCGCGGCCCACGGACCGGGCGGCGGCGCGGCAGACGGCGGCGAGAACACCGGCGGCGGCTGGTACGACGACGCCGCAACCGTCGGCTCATCCGGCCCGAGATACGGTCCGTTTCCACCGACCGGCGGGCGCTCCGGGTAGCCGCTCGCCCTATCGGACCAACCAGTCACCGCATAACCTCCCATTTCGCTTGTATGCCAGACCGTTTCGGACTAAGACGCCAGTCACGATCGCGACACCGCATCGGCGATCTTGTTGACCACGGAGCCGGCCTGGTCGGTCGCATCGTAGCCGCAAAACATCGCGTCGATGATCACGTTGTTGCGCAACCCCATAGCTCGCTGACAGCGCCAGCCGTCAGTGTTTTCTTCGGTCTGGCTCATGGTCAGCGTCGTCTCGGTGGCCACCGCATCCCCGAATTCCCACACGCTGGAACGGTAACCCGGCGGGGCAAACGTCACCGATCTATTCGAGCAGGCTGACCATCGCTGCTTGGCCTGGGCGAAGAATTCCTGTGCGGAGTCGGCGTCGCGGAACCCGACCACCACCTGCGTGAGCGTATGCCGGTATGCGGGCCCGCCGGCGTCCCCGCCGTCGTCGAGCAGCTGTCCTTTCACGGCCGTCCAGTTGCTGCCGGCATAAACGATACTTTCGGCCGGATCGTAGGCATCCAGGCAGTTGCGGTCGGCGAGGCCCTCCTCGCCGTGCCGCAACGCCTTGACCGGACGGCGCATTTCCAGGGAACTGCCTCCGGGGATGGCATGGATGTCGCCGGCCGTCAGCAAAAGGTCCTCGAGGGCGGTGTTCGGGATCGGCGGCGGCCGCCAATGACCCAGATCCGGCGCCGCCGCCGGTCGCCCGGCGGCGTGGACGGAGCAGCCGGTCAGCATCAGCGACAGCCCGATCAGCGCGAACACGGCGTACAGCGCGCCGGTGCCGATACTTCCTCGTCGCTGGCCGCCGGTCATGTTCCGTGCCCTCCTAACCGTTGCGAGCTGCCCTCAATACGCTGCACGCTACACCACCAATCGTAGCGGTGCAACGGTTATATCGGAGCAGATGGTTACAGATACCGTCGACGGAGCCAGGCGAACGGAGGAGGTGACGGCGATCAGCGGGAACGACGTACCGGACCGGCGACGTGACAACGTGCTGATCGTGCATTGGCACGACCTGGGGCGGCACCTTCGTGTCTACGGCCACGCCGACGTCTCGAGCCCACGGCTGGACCAGCTGGCCGGCGAGGGCATCCTGTTCACCCGGGCGCATGCCACCGCCCCACTGTGCTCACCTTCGCGCGGATCACTGTTCACCGGCCGCTACCCGCAGAGCAACGGGCTGGTCGGCCTGGCCCATCATGGCTGGGAGTACCGCGCCGGGGTCCGCACGCTTCCCCACATCTTGTCCGAGTCCGGCTGGTACTCAGTTCTTTTCGGTATGCAGCACGAGACGTCATACCCGTCGCGGTTGGGCTTTGACGAGTTCGACGTGTCGAATTCTTACTGCGAGTATGTGGTGGAGCAGACCGAGAAATGGTTACGTGCGCAGGATCCCGACCGGCCGTTCTTCTTGACGGCCGGCTTTTTCGAGACTCACCGGCCCTATCCGCGGGATCGCTATCAACCGGCCGACCCCGCTGCGGTCGCTCCGCCTGACTATCTGCCCGACACCACTGAGGTGCGCCAGGATCTGGCCGACTTCTACGGGTCGATCGCGACCGCCGATGCCGCCGTCGGCCGAATTCTGGACACCCTTGCCGCCACGGGACTCGACGCCAGCACCTGGGTGGTCTTCCTCACCGATCACGGCCCGGCCTTCCCGCGGGCGAAATCCACCCTCTACGAAGCCGGGACGGGCATCGCAATGATCCTTCGCCCACCCACTCGGATGACGATCGCGCCACGGGTTTACGACGAGCTGTTCAGTGGCGTAGATCTGGTGCCCACGCTACTGGGCCTGCTCGGTGTCGACGAGCCGGCCGATATCGAGGGCATGTCCCACGCACACGCGTTGCTCGCGGCGGACGGCGCCGCACCCGTGCGCGATCATGTGTACACCACCAAGACCTATCACGACTCGTTCGATCCGATTCGTGCCATCCGCACAAAGGATTTCAGCTACATCGAGAATTACGCGCACCGCCCACTGCTGGATCTGCCGTGGGATATCGAGGAAAGCCCATCCGGGAGGGTTGTCGGCCCGCTTGCCACACAGCCGCGTCCGGACCGCGAACTCTACGATCTACGCGCGGATCCCACCGAGTCCAACAACCTGCTGGCCGGCGACAACAACGACGGCTTCGAGGCGATCGCCGCCGATCTGGCTGTGCGGCTGCATGATTGGCGGCAGCGGACGGGAGACGTCATACCATCCGACTTCGCCGGTAGCCGCATTGCGGCGCGCTACACCGAAACGTATCTGCAGATTCACAAGAAAGCGCCGACAAGCCGTTCGGGAATCGCCGCAGACCGCGGGATCGAAGACGAAGTCAGACACATCGAGCAATAGTCGTGGTGAACGTGAACGAACATCCAACGTCGTATCTGGTGCTCGCCTCGCAACGCTGCGGCAGCACGCTGCTGGTCGAATCGTTACGCGCGACCGGCAGTGCCGGTGAGCCGCAGGAGTTTTTCCAGTACCTGCCGAGCACCGGCATGGCGCCGCAGCCGCGGGAATGGTTCGCCGGAGTCGAGGATGAGACGATTCTGCGGCTTCTCGATCCGCTCGAGCCGGGTACTCCGGACACCGCGTCGTCCGTCGCCTGGCGTGAGCACATCCGCAGTTCCGGCCGGACTCCCAACGGCATCTGGGGCGGCAAACTGATGTGGAACCAGACGTCCCTGCTGCAGCAGCGGGCGGCGGGATTGCCGGATCGCTCCGGTGATGGACTGCGGGCAGCCATTCATGACGTGATCGGCGAAGAACCGGTTTTCGTGCACGTCCATCGACCTGACGTGGTCTCGCAGGCGGTGTCGTTCTGGCGGGCGGTGCAGACCCGGGTGTGGCGGGGCCGCCCGGACCCCGAACGCGACTCACAGGCCGCATACCATGCCGGCGCTATCGCGCACATCGTGCAAATTCTGCAGGACCAGGAAAAGGGTTGGCGCAATTGGTTCGCCGAGGAGCAGATCAGCCCGATCGAGGTGTCCTATCCGGTGCTGTGGCGCAACCTGACTTCGATCGTGGCGACCGTGCTCGAGGCGGTGGGCCAGGATCCCCGGCTGGCTCCGGCGCCTGTCTTGGAACGCCAAGCCGATCAGCGCTCCGACGAGTGGGTGGACCGCTACCGCGAGGACGCGAAGAAATTGGGTCTGCCGCAGTAGCCCTGGGTCGCCACTGCGTTACTTTCCGCCCACCTGCGCGACGACGAAGACCCGTCGGAACGGGAAGAATGTCGTCCCGTCGGGACGGGCCGGGTAGGCGTCGGCGAGCAGCGGGATGAGTTCGGCGCGAAACTGCTGCCAGGCTTCCTCGTTGAGCCGGTCATGCACCGCCAACAACACGGTGCCACTGATCCAATCAAGCACCGGATGCTCGCCGGTCAGCTGGTGCAGATACGTGGTTTCCCAGGCGTCGACGGTGCATCCGGCATCGATCAGCCGCTCCGCGTAGTGGGCGGGGGTGTCGACGACGGTTCCGACTCGAAATGGGATGTCGCTCAAGGTTTTTGCGAATGGTTCGCGGCGGGCAACCGCCCGCACCGCCGCATGCGACGGCGTGTCGAATGCGCCCGGCACCTGAACACCGATCCACGATCCGACGCCCAGCTGACCGGCCCACCGCACCATCAATTCGGCGTGCTCGGGCACCCAGTGCACGGCGGAGTTGCTGAGCACTACATCGGTGTCGCGCTGTGGCTTCCACGTCCGCAAGTCGCCGACGGTGGCGTCGACGCTGCGCTCGCGGGCGGCGGCAACCATCTCTGGTGAGCTGTCCAGCGCCTCGATCACGGCATCCGGCCAGCGCCGCGCCAGTTGCACAGTCAGGTTACCGGGACCGCAGCCCAGGTCGACCACTCGGCGCGGCCGCTCCGCGCCGATGCGGGCCAGCAGGTCGTAGAAGGGGCGGGCGCGCTGATCGGCGAACTTCAGGTAGATATCCGGATCCCACATGCCTGGTCCTCCTGATCAACAGCCCGCGACCGGACTGATACAAACCTATTACCGCATGGATGCTTGCCGGACGAGTCGAGGGTGGACGAATGACCGACAACGACGAAGCCTCGGGCGTCCGGCAGATCTGGTCGGCCCTCGGGTTGCCCGGAATGATCGACGTGCACACCCACTTCATGCCCAAGCCCGTGATGGACAAGGTATGGCACTACTTCGACTCGGCGGGTCCGCTGGTCGGCCGGCCTTGGCCGATCAGCTATCGCGACGGCGAAGCCCACCGCGTCCAGACGCTCCGGGAGTTCGGGGTGCGCGGGTTCACCGCATTGGTCTACCCGCACAAGCCGCAGATGGCGGCGTGGCTGAACCAGTGGGCCGCCGAATTCGCCCGATCCACCCCGGATTGCCTTGCCACCGCGACGTTTTACCCCGAACCGGAGGCCGGCGACTACGTCGAGACCGCGATCCGCGGCGGGACGCGGGTCTTCAAGGCACACATCCAGGTCGGACGCTACGACCCCAATGACCCACTGCTCGAGGACGTTTGGGGACTCATCGAAGACGCCCAGGTGCCGGTGGTCATACACTGCGGGTCGGGTCCGGTAGCAGGCGAACACACTGGGCCCGAGCCGATACGTCGTCTACTGCGCCGCTATCCGCGGCTACGGCTGATCGTCGCGCACATGGGTATGCCGGAGTACGCCGAGTTCCTGGACATCTGCGAGCGCGCGGTCGACGTGCGGCTGGACACCACGATGGCCTTCACGCCGTTCATCGACGAAGTCATGCCGTTCCCGACGACTCATCTACACCGGTTGCCGCAGTTCGGCGATCACATTCTGTTCGGCAGCGACTTTCCCAACATTCCGTACAGGTATGCCGACGCGATGCGGTGGCTCACCGAGCTTCCCGGTGTCGACGATGAGTGGCTGCGCGGGGTGTTCTACCAGAACGCGGCGATGCTGTTCAGGTAAATGCCGCGTGCCTCGGCCTGGACGGGTGCTGGATGGTGCTGGACCAACGCAGCCGTGTCAGCAGCAGGGCTTCGGGCACCGGGACGTGACCGTCAAGCACCTGAGTTGACGACGGATGCAACGCCGCCAGCGCCGGTCGCTGGTTTCCGGATTGCGACGTCAACCCAGGTAACGGGCCGCGCGCGCCGGGACGGGCATCGGTACGGAATGCGCATGCGACGGCCAGCGTCTGGTCGTCACCGGCACCGGCGATCTCCAGCGCGGTCCACACTTCTCGGACCGGATACGTCCAGATCGCCGCCAAAGTGTTCGGCAACGCCGTGTCGACCTTGACCCGGTATGCCGCAACGTAATCCGCATCGCCCTGGCGAATCGAGGACCACTTTTCGCGGGCCGATCGTGCGTAAAGCCGCGGGATCTCGTCGGGCTGCGCGATGCTGGCCCTCCACCCGCTTTCGCGCAGGTGGTCGGCGAGCCGTCGCACCGCGACTTCGGCGGTCTTGTGCAGCGGAATCAGCGGCGAACGTGCCTGCAGCGCAGGGAGGTTGTCTGCGGCCGACAATGTCAGGCCGATCCAGGTCTGGCGCTCCGGCGCGCCGGTTTCGGATACGCTGTCGCGGCTGGTGACCCGAATGGCCTCCGCGCGCAGGCCATAACGGTCCACGTATCGGGCGATCAGCGGAAGTGGCAGCACGTCGGGGTCGGCCACCGGCGGGGAAATGCGCACCACCGCGGTGGCCCGTGCGTCGGCGCGCGAACCGCTGACCGGACGCTCACCGCGTTTGGGCCGCAAAATCGCCAGCCGTCGGCGCAGGATCGTGGTGAGGGGCAATCCGCGCCACCAGGCTGCCAGCGTGATCACCACAGCGATGGCGATCCCGAGCACCCAGCGCTCACGCGTTGTCTGCCAGGGATAGGCGACGGCCGCTGCCACGGCGGCCAACAGCACCAGCGTGATCCGGCCGGTGGGCAGCGAAACTGGTCGGTGCGCCCTCACTTGGTGGGTTCCTTTCGTCGGCGTGCGGCTATCGCGGCGGCGGCCACGACAGCCAACAGCAAGGCTGCGGTCCCGGCGAACGCGACATTTCGCGGCATGGGGTTCTTCGGTGCCGGTTCCGGTGGTGCGGCAACGTGTTTCGTTGGCGCCGCGTCGCGGTCTGGGGCCGGCGGCAGTTGCCAGGTCAGGGCCGCGACGGGGTCCAGGGTGCCGGCACCGACAACGTTGGACGGCGCGCGGGCGCCGTTATGCGCGGTTGCCGTGATCCGCTTGACCACCTGGCTGGCATTGAGTTCGGGATACTTGCTGCGAACCAGCGCGGCGACACCGGAGACGTAGCCGGCCGCGTAGCTGGTGCCGCTGAGCCGAACCAGCTGCTGGCGTTCGTTGGGCAGCCCGTTGGCCAGGCCGCCGTCGTCGCGGTTGCTCACCGACGCGATGTTCTCGCCGGGCGCGGAAATACCTACCCAAGGGCCGGCCATGGTGAACTTCGACGGCTGATCGTCCGGCGTCAGCGAGCCCACCGACAGCACATACGGCTGCCACCACGACGGCACCGACACCGATGTGACGCCGACCCAATTCCGTGGGTCGTCCGGACGCCCTAAGTCGGTCAACGGGTTTGACTCACACGACGCTCCGCCGACCGTCGAGCCGGTCGAGCCGCTGTTGCCGGCGGCCGCCACGATGACCGCATCCTTGTCGACCGCCGCGTACCGGATGGCTGCGCCGAGTTCCGACTGGTCGATGTTGCGGTCGGCAGGCAGGCAGGTGATCGCCGAGACGTTGATCACCCGCGCGCCGCGGTCGGCGGCGTGCACGATGGCCCGGGCCATTGCTGCCACATCGATGGTGGCACGCGCCACGGCCGGATCGCCGCCCGGAGTTCGGGGCGAGAACCTCCCCGATGTGACACGCAGAGACAGTAGCCGCGCGCCGGGTGCGATTCCGGCAAAGCCATCGTTGCCGGGCTGGCCGGCGATCAGCCCGGCAACCAGCGTTCCATGCCCGTCGCAGTCGGTGAGCCCGTCGGTCGACTCCACATAGTCGCCCCCGGGTTCCACTCCGGGCAATCGCGGCCCCGGCCGTACCCCGGTGTCGAGGACCGCCACCAGCTGTCCATCGCCGCGGGAAAACCGCCACGCCGCAGGCAGATCCATCATCCGCTGGTTGGGCGTCGCCACGCCCGGATCGGTGCCCGGAATGGTGCCGGAGCTGCTGCACTCGCCGCTTTTCTGCATTGGTTGCACCGGACCGGGGGCACCGTTCGGCGGCGCCTTGCCCGGGTCGACATTGGGCGGCGTGATCGCCAGAGCGGACGGACAGGCCCACGCCGCAGCAGCCAGAACTGCGGCGACGCAGGCTAATCCGGCACGGATCATCGATTGAGCACCAAGCTGAACAGCCCCACCAGATACGCCATGACAGGGATCAGCGACGCGTCGATGCCCGATGCGACGAAACCCACCAGCCGGCGCAGCGGCAGTGAATAGCTGTCCGGGGATGCGATCGACGGGCTCAGCGCGACCACCGCCCAGGCGAGCACCAACGCGGCGAGGATCACCAGGGCGCAGAGCGCAGCCAGATAGCGCGCCGTCGCGGTGTAGAGCACCGCGAGCGTCAGGGCCACGAGGTAGGGCTGAGCCAGCAGCCAGGCTTTGCATGCTGCCGAGTCCCAGATGCGGGCGCGCAGCGCCGCGGCAGCCGCCGTTGCGCCCACCACATACCAGCCCCAAGCCGAAAGTGTTTCCGGCCGTGATGCGATCGCCACCGAGCCGAGCACGCTGAGCAGCACGGCGGAGGCGGTGAACCCATTTTGGTGCGCGTCACTGATCCGTACCCGCCGGGGCAGGTCCTCCAGCACACGCAGCGACGGCGCCGATGGGGTGGGATCTCCGGGTGCCGGGATGACCGGCAGCGGGAATCGCGCCCACAGCGCGGAGAGTTGGGCGGCTTCGACGGTGACGAGCAGCGCCACCACGATCAGTCCGCAGCCGAGGCTCAGCATCGGCAGCTGCCACAACGACGCGGCGCCCGCGGCCAACAGCACCCCCACCCCGACGACCGTCGTAGCGGTGAAAAAGCCGATGCCGCCGTCATTTTCGCGGCCGCGAAGGATGATACTGATCAGCGACCACGCTGCGGCACCAGCGGCGGCCAGCATCACCTGCGCCGGCCCAAAACCGCCCGGTACCGCCAAGGCCAACGCCGCCGCAATCGGCACCAATGCGGCACCCGACAACACGGTGCCCGCACGGGATGAGCGCGCCGTCAAGCCGGCGAGCGCGGTGAGCACCGCAATCGCGCCCACGGCGAAAACCCCGCCCGACGCGCCGGTCACCAGCCGGTGGGCGACTGCCAGCCCGGTTGCCGCCCAAACCAATCCAGTGACTGCCGCCAACGCGCCGCGCTGAATGTGGGTGGTGCTCCACGGCTTCAACCGGGATGCCGAGAAGATCACCGCGGCGTCGGCGATGTCCTCGACGATGCCGGGTGCGGCTGGGCCGGCGGGCACCGGTTGCAAGGCCAACAGGTCACCGTCGACGACGCCGACGGTGTCCAGACTGGCGTCCAGGCTGAACGGTGCGCCGCCGATCGGCGCAAGGCTGAGCCGGGCGGGTGTCGGCGAGCTGTGGGCAGCGCCGGCGCCGTCGGCCTCCTCTGCCCCACCTGCCCCAACTTCAGGAGCGGTGGGAACCACCAAACGCTCGACCGCGGGGAGGATTTCGCGCAGCGGCAGCTCAGCCGGCAGTGCCATCTCGGTCAGCCGACTGTCGGCGAGGATGGCAACCCGGACGATGGGCATCACAGCGCTGGACATCACCGAGTCCTCAGAGTTCGGCGGGGCCTTTGGCAGAACATGGCTTCTCTTTCTGTTTGTCGATCAGGTGGACTGGGTGCTGAAATCTCTCGACAGCCGTTTGCCCGGGAACCATTGGCCGTCAGGTAATTCCGCGGTGAGCTGCTCGACCGCCAGGGCGATCGCAAACTCGGTTCCGGGGCGGAACGTCGAGATCCACTCGCCGTCAAAGGCGCGCGACGGGCTGACGAGTACGCGGCCCGCCGTGGTGTCGACGATGCTCATCCCGACTTCGGTGCTGGAGTGCTGCCCGTCCTGACGGCAACCGGCGACGATCTCGACGTAGCTGCGCGGCCCGTTGAACACCGACTCCACCACCGGACGCGCCGATTGCGGGATGCCCAGGTAGTCGAGAACTTCAACCAGCGAGGCGCCGTTTCGCAGCCGCTCGTCGGCGCGGGCGCCGACCCGGGCGGGCAGGCTGAATTCCTCGAACCGCGCGGGTGGGCGCTGCCCCAGCCCGACACCGAGCACCGGCACCAGCGCCCGGGCATCGTCGATCTCCATCGCCGTGAAGGTCACCAGCTGTGCATTACGCAGCGCGACTATGGTTTTAGCGGTCTTGTCGCCGCGCCGCGCGACGATGCCGCGCAGCAGCTCGGTGGCACTGGAGGCCGCGCCGGATCTCACGTAACGCAGATCCAGCCAGCGGTCCGGGAAACACACCACCCGGATCCAGTCGGCCACCGTCGGGTTGACCGCACCGTCTGCAGACATCATTCCCATGCGGGTCAGTTCTGCGCTCTGACGCTCGGTGAATGCACCTCGTTCGGTGGCGTCAGTGTAGGGCGTGGTGATTGCCAATACCCATGGGAACGTGCCCGCTCCAATGGTTTCGGCAATAAACCACGCCTGGTCGACGGTCAGCTCGACGGCGTTGGGTTCGGCGGCCATCTATCTTGCGGTCAGCCGCCCCATTTGGCGGCTTCGGCTTGGTCGCGGGCCAGCATCGAGGTGGTGTTGGTCTCATGGGTGC
>NZ_LQOW01000014.1 GCF_002102185.1 Mycobacterium fragae | reverse complement strand
CACAAGGACAACCGTCGGCGTCAATCGAAGTCAGAGTCAGACCGCCACCGCGAGCGACATCTGATCCTCTCTGTCGACGTCGCACAGATCGGCGGGGCGGTCGCAATTCGGGAATCGGCATGTGAGATCGCGACAGCGCACGAAATCGGCCAGGGCCTTGGACGGTCGGTAGTTCGGTTCGGGCGGGCTTTGCCCCGGATGGGTCAGCGGCCGCAATTCGACGGCGCCGCGGGCGGCGAGCTCGGCGAGTAGCGATGCGGGCACAATCGGACCGCCCAGCACGACACCGGGATTCGGCGCCAGGTCGGCGGGCGCATCGATTTGGTCGACAGGTCGCGGGCTGGTGGCCTCGCGGACGAGCTCGGCGAACCGTTCGGGATCGCATACGACCTCTGGTCCGCCATCTCCAGGCCGTTCGCCATTGAGGTCCCGGGTTTTCGCGGCTTCGAGCGCGGCTTCCTGCGCCACCACATGCACCACAACGGATGTTGGCGTGGCGGTTCTGGCTGCCGGGCAATCGGTTTCGCCGCAAGCGCACGCCAGCGTGGACTGTTCGGCGGCCAGGGCGCCCAAGGCGTCGGCGCGACGCTGATCGATGGTGCGCGGATCCTTGTCGCAGACTGTATGCGCTAACGCGGTGAGCCGGCGATCCAGAACTGTGGCGTCGGTGGAGTAGAGGTCGCCGGACAGCCAGGCGATGCCTCCGTGATGCTCGATGTCGACGTAGCGGGATCGCACCGCGGTCTCGGTGCGCCGGCGCGCTGCGGGATCGTGGCGCTCGACCAATGCGTCGATGGCCTGCTCGGTCTTTTTGTGCGAGAGCCCGCCCCACGCCGTGATTGCTTCGGCCAGCTCCGCATCGATGGCCGCTAGTACTGCGGGCTCGAGTGCCAGGTGGGTGCGGTTCACGATCGTGCGGACGGTCCAGTAGGAGATGGCGCCGGTGGCGAATACCGCGGCGACCTTGGGCAGCCGCTGGTGCAGGCAGATCGCGTGGTGCAGCGCCACGCTGGCCGCTGCGGCCGTAATTCCCTGCGCGGCAGCCACTTCAGCCGCGACGGATTCCCACGGGTCGATACGCCACAGCTCGCGACCGTGCCCGCCTTCGACCGGGATCTGACGGCGCTCATAGAGTTCGGCGATTGCAGCCAGCCGCCTCGCGCAGGCGATGTTCTCGGCACGGGCCGAGTCGCCAATGGTCGCCACGACAGCTGCGTCGGGAACTCCTTCGAACATGTGTTCGACACTACCGCCTCGGTCCGCCAAACGCTCGTCCGACAAGCGCCGCCTGTGGATGAATCCCGGACTGTGGATAACGCGCACGGTCTGGGGCGTGGCAGGAACCGGGAACCGGCAGCATCGGCAAGCGGGCGGCCAAGCTCTGCGGCACTGACAACGCGCCGATCGACGCCGCTCGGCTACTGCGTGCGAGCAGGCTCAGCGGGGCACACCAGCCCGTTCTGATCCACCTCGTACACATGGGCCGTCGAGATGTCGAAAAACATACCGACGACCTGTAAAGCACCGGAACCAACCGCCGGGGCCAAAATGTGATGACGTGTCAACCTGTCCACCTGCATGGCCACATTCACGATGCCCAACTGATCCACTTCGGTGAAGCCGTTGGACTCAGCGCTCGCGCGCGCCGGATGGCGATCCCGGTACGCGACGAGACTGTCGTGTGCATGTTCGAGCCACTGGCCCATGGGTGTTGTCGCCTGGTCGGTCGTGTCGTCCAGTAGCGCCGTCATGGCGCCGCAGGACGAATGTCCGCACACGACAGCCGAACTCACGCCCAGCCGATTGAGCGCGAAGTCGAGTGCGGCATCGACCGATCGGTCGGGGGGATCGATCGGTATCAGGTTGCCCACGTTGCGGATGGTGTACAGGTCACCGGGCCCGCTGGCGGTGATGACGTTGGGCAGTATCCGTGAGTCGGCACATGTGAGGAACACCGCATAGGGACACTGCGAATCGGTAAGCCCGGCGATATGCGGGTGCAGCATGGCCGCGCCATTGCGGTGGTATGCATCGATGCGGTCGAGGATCGAAGCGTTGCCATCGCCGCGGTGATTGCTGCGCGTCGACCGCCACGGGATCAGTCCGATCGGCTCGGGTGCGAAGTGGCGCTTCGGCGGACCGGCGTGCGCGTGGTGGAGCTTCGCAGGCGTCGACTCCACGATGGCCACCACTCCGCCTCTCGCCTCGTGGGCGCGTTGCCAATCGGAGATGGCCTCGGACACGGAGTCGTCGATGTAATCCGCGTTCAGGTTCAGTGTCACGTCCGACCCCTCCGGCACTGTCGACAGCACTGCGGTCAGGCGGGGCAAGAGTAAGAAGCTCAACGTGCCATCGATATCGACGCGCCATTGCTTCGACTCCTCGCCCCCAACCGGTTTGACCTCGACGGGCGCGCGTACCACCCTGACCAGGAGGAATGCGACCGCAACGGCAAGTCCGATGGCTACGCCTTCCAGCAAGTTGAGGAACACTACGCAGAGAATGGTGACGCTGTAGATCGCGAAATTGCCGGTGCGCCAGGCAAGTTGAATGTGGGCCAGCGTGACGAGACGAGCGCCGATCACGATGAGCAGGCCGGCTAGCGCGGCCTTGGGAATGAGTTCCACCAGCTCGGTGAACAGCGACGCAAACAGTAGGATCCACACGCCGTGTAACACCGCTGACATACGGGTGCGGGCACCGGCGGCCACGTTGGCCGAGCTGCGGACGATGACACCGGTGATTGGCAGCCCACCCAGTAATCCCGACACCACGTTTGCGCTACCTTGCCCGATTATCTCTCTGTTGAAGTTCGTGCGCGGGCCATGATGCAGCTTGTCGACACCGACCGCGCACAGCAACGATTCGACGCTGGCGATCATGGCGATCGTGAGGACGCCGACGGCTATGGCGCCGACCTCGTGAACCCACGGCTGACCTCCCGGAGACATTTCGGGCAGCTGGGGCAGGCTAAGGGACTCGAAGAAGCTGCCCGAGAGAGCGATTCGCTCGGTATTGAGGCCACCAACAATCGCCAGCGCGGTCGCCCCGACGACGGCCACGAGCGGGCCCGGAATGATGCGTACCTTCGGGGGCACCTTCGACCACAACAACAAAATGGCGATGACCGTCCCGCCGACGATCACTTCGTGCAACTCGTGATTGAGAATGCCGTCGGGCAACGCCACGATGTTCTGCCACGCCGAGCTACGCGACGAGCCACCCATCAGAACATGAACCTGCTGCAACACGATGGTGATACCGATGCCAGCCAGCATGGCGTGCACCACGACCGGGGCAATCGCCAACGCGGCGCGGGCCATCCTGCTCAAGCCGAATGCGATCTGCAGCACGCCGGCCCCAATGGTCATCAAGCACAACATCGGCCAACCGAGCTCATCGATCAACCCGGCGACCACCACGGTAAGACCCGCAGCCGGGCCGCTGACCTGAACCGACGACCCGCCGAGCATCCCGGCGACAATGCCACCCACCACCGCAGCGATCAAACCGGCGGCGAGCGGGGCCCCAGACGCAATCGCGATCCCCAGCGAAAGCGGCAGCGCGACAAGGAAAACGACGAGCGATGCGGGAAAATCCTGCCGCAAATTGTGCAGGATTGAATCAGATTTGCCCGCATTGTTGACGTTATTGACTGAGACGTTCAGAATTCCACTCCTCGAAGCCGATCAAGACGAAGTCGATGGTGCCTGACGCGGACGCTGCGGTGCCGATTCGCGTTGCGCCCGGCCATGATTTGTTGGTCATCCGCCTGCCGGCCACCGCGGAAGCATGTTGGGGCGTGGCAGGAACCGGGCACCGGCAGCATCGGCAAGACGGCCTGCGCCGTTGCCGGCCATGCCCGTGATCGGCATCACGGGCACACCTGCTGGCCCGGCTGGGCCACTTACCGGGACAGCATTCAAGCCGCCGGAAGCCGACAACGGTGCGGCGGTAGAACTCACGGCCGGGACCGTTGCGGCCCAGCTCTGCGGCACTGACAACGCACCGATCGACGCCGCCCGGCCCAGGCCCGCCGCGACCGTCGACCCACCCGAGCCGGCCGAGCCCGCTGCGCCTAGGCCCCCGCCGAGTGCCGAGCCGAGGCCTCCACCCAGCGCAGCGCCAGCTGCCTTTCCGGCGTCTTCGGCGGCCTTGGCCGCTGGCATCAGCGCTTTCCCGGTCGTAAGAATTGAGGTTATCGTCGAACCCCACCTCGCCCAGAGGTGCGGATCCGTAGTGATCGTCGTGAACATCTTCTGAAGCGCGTCTGGTACGGCCGGTGTCGATGGCGAAGGAGATGCCGCTTCTTGCAACGCGATTGGGACCGCTGATGTCAGTCGCGACAAGGTCGCCTGGGTCTCCGCCGACGTGCCGGCGGCTTGGGCGAGTGCGGTACCTTGACTGGCCAGTCCGGCCGGATTGCTGGTAGCCGGGGGCGGCGTAAACGGCGTCACCTTCGAGGCCGCCGCGGAGGTGGCCGCGTAGCCGTACATCGCGGCGGCGTCTTGAGCCCACATTTGGCCGTAGTGGAACTCGGTGGCCGCGATTGCTGGAGTGTTTTGACCCAGGATGTTGGTAGCGACCAGTGACATCAGCAGCATGCGGTTGGCGGCGATGACAGGCGGTGGCACCGTCATCGCACGTGCCGACTCGTAAGCAGCTGCGGCGGCTGTGGCCTGGATTGCGGTCTGTTCGGATTGGCTGGCGGTGGTGTGCAGCCACGCAACGTACCGTGCCGCCGCGGCCGCCATCGACGCCGACGCTGCGCCCAGCCACGACTCGGTGATCAGTTGCGAAGTCGTTGACTGATAGCCTGCCGCCGCCGTACGCAGCTCCGCGGCCAGCCCGCTCCAAGCTGTCGCGGCAGCCAACATCGGCCCCGAGCCGGGGCCGGAATACATTCGTGCGGAATTGATTTCCGGTGGTAGTGACCCAAAATCCATCGGTGAAGTCCTCCTTGAAAAGACATGCGTGTAGGAAAACCGACCCACCGGCGACGGGTATTGAGGCATGCCCCCCCGCAAGCCGATTCGGGCGGATTGGTGTGATTGGGGGCGCGAGCCGATCAGCGACGGGCGATACAGAACTGGGTCAAGAGTTCTTGACCCGCAAGGGAAGACGTAGGCACACCGGCTCCGGTTGTGCCGAATCTGACCGACAAAGTGGGTACGGAAACCTGTGACGACGACAGCCGCAACGAACGCATCCGCGGCGGTAAAGCGCGGTGTCGCTTTACGATGTTGAACGACTTGTGGACTGCGGGCGACGAATCGTGATCCGGATCCGCGTGCTCTATGTCATCGACGCCCAGGGACATCACTGGCGATGGAGGCGGGACAGACGTTGCGAGCTCGAATCGCACCAGCCCATATCCGATGACACAGACCACAACACAGACGGCGACGGCGATGGCGACGATCGACCGTAGCCATGGGGGCCTGCATCTGTCGGTGAACTTCACAGTGCCGCAAATGTAGCAGCGGTTCGGCAGCGTTTTGCTCGTCGCTGAGTTGGCGAGAAGGGATTCTTTGAATATTCATTGAAGATAGTCACCAGCCGGATACCGGCTGTTCACTGCGCGGCTTCCTGCAGGCTCGCTCGTTCGACGGTAAGCAGACTTTCGGTTCGATGCTCCTCTCGGTACGCCTTGGCGCCCCCGTTGAGCCCGAACAGCCGCTTGCTCCACAGCAGCCATATGACTGCAACAATGTTGATCAACAGTGCAATACACCGAAGGACCGTCAGCTTCTCGGTGAGCTCGTAGATTTCCAGCGGGAGGAACACGCTGGTCGCGATAACTGCGAAATACTCGCCCCACCGTCGCATCAACCACAACCCGATCGCCTCGACGAATTCGATCAACGCGTATGCGGCGAGGCCCACGGCGATCCACACCAATGTCGATGCCGACAGCGTGAATGCGTGCGCGATGTGGCGAACGATCTTGGAGTTGTCCGGATTCCACCCGAGCTGGTTCGCCAATGGCCTGAGCAGGGGAAGATCTTGCTCGAACGCACGATGCAACCGTTCGCGCGATCCCATGACCTTGAGCACGCCGGCCGCCAGCAGCAAGAGGATGACGCCTCGAACCGCGCGCTCGACGGCCAGTGCTCGCATCAACGTCCGATCGCGCAGCAACCGACCGCGGGGGATTTCCGGTGCGGTGTTCGCCGGGCCGCTGCGGCGCGGTGGGCCCACGACGAACGTCTCGCAACGCAAACAGCGCCAGGCTTCCCCGGCGGGAGTATCGACCCTTAAGCGGTCGCGGAGCTCCGGCTCGTCGGGGTCAAACGTCGCGTGCCCGCGCAACCCACACGAGCGCAGCGCAAAATCCACCATGAGGGCAGTCTTGCGTGTGACTGGGTGTCCTGTGTGCGGGCTTGCGCTATTGGCCTTAACATCGCCTGATGGCCAGCACCCAGCCGATCGGCACGTCGGCCGAATTACTTGACCATGCCTGCCCGTCCCTGACCAGGGACGGAAGCTGGCGGCGCAGTGCCAGGTGGGCGCGGCGGCTGGCCTGGGTCAGCATTACCGCGATGCTCGCAGAGGGTGTGGTGGGGCTGTGGCAGGGTCTTTCGGTCGGATCCATCGCGCTGACGGGTTGGGCGTTGGGCAGCCTGCCCGAGGCACTGGCCAGTGCGATGGTGGCGTGGCGGTTCTCCGGCTCGCGACTGCTGTCCGAGACGGCCGAACGGCGCGCCCAACGTGGTGTGGCCTTGTCGTTTTGGCTCACAGCCCCTTATATCGCTGCCGAATCCGTGCATCACCTGCTTGGCGAACACCACGCCGACACCTCGGTGATCGGTATCGTGCTGACGGCCTTCGCCTTGGCGCTGATGCCAACCCTCGGTCGGGCCAAGCACATCCTCGCCGAGCGTCTGGGTTCGGCGGCCACCGCGGGCGAAGGCACCCAGAACTACCTGTGCGGTGCGCAGGCCGCAGCCGTCCTGATCGGTCTTGCGGTCAACGCCGTCTGGTCCGGCGGATGGTGGCTCGATCCCATGATCGGGCTGGGCATCGCCGCCGCGGCCGTCTGGCAAGGCGTCAAGTCATGGCGCGGCCGGTACTGCGGTTGCTGACCCTATGAGCCCGCCGCCGCTATGTTCGGGTGATCCTCGTCGACGGCGAACCATTTGTTGAGCAGCACTTCAAGCTGGCCCTGTTGTTGAGCCTCGACCAACTCGGCTGCCACATGTCGAAGCTTGACGTTCTGCTGCTGGGACGCCCGTCGTAACAGATCGAATGCGGCGTCGCCGTCACACGAAAACTGCCGCATCAGCACGCCCTTGGCCGCGCCGATCAGGTCGCGCGTAACCAGCGCGGCGTGCAGGTGCTCGACCAGTTGTCGTGAATGGTCATACAGTGCGGCGTTGTCGAACGTGGTGCCCGCGTGCAACGCGAACAGCAGCACCAAGTCCATGACATGCTCGGTGAACTGATTGGGACGGCTCGAGAACAGCGTGCACCCCACGGCCGGTCGACGCGTCGCGGGTAGCGGCAGCGCCAGACAACTGCGAAAGCCGGCGCGGCGCATCCGCTCCCCGAATCCGGCCCACCGCTGCTCAGTTTGGGCGTCCTCGACTCGGCGCGGCTCGCGGTAGCGCACCGCCTCGAAAATCGGACCGTGCCACGGGCGGGGCTCATCGGGGTAATGGGCGACCTCGGCAATCTCAGCGCCGGCCACCGTCTCCAGCTTGTCTGGCGCCAGCTCCACGGTCACCGTGGCGTGTTCGCACGCCGGGATTGTGCGCACGGCACGTTTCACCAGCCGGTCGACCACACTGGTCACGTCATCGTCGTCAACGAGCCTGCCTACCTCGGCCAGCTCCCGCGACAACGACCGCAGCTGCTCATCCATTCGCCTCACGCTACGCCGGCAGCAGGTTTGGCATGCGGTGATACGGTTGGGGGCGCGGTTGGACCAGCAGCCATTGCGACGTCCGGTGGAGCGATCCCCGAGTTCATGCTTTGCGGCTGATTCAGCGTGTCTTGACCGCGGTGCCCCGGCGTCGGTCTCCCTTGTCACCGACGAACCGAGGAGTGCGCGACGACCCCATTCGCTGTACACCGAGAAGAACTCGACGACATGATCGTCCTGCATGTACGGGGCGAGCTGGACATATCCAACGTTGAGCTGCTGGAGCGGGCGCTGCAGCACGCCTGCGCCGGGGGCCAAGCCCGGGTAGTGGTCGACGCGACCGCCATCACGTTCCTCGCCGCTGCCGGTGTGATGGCGCTGGTCCGCGCGCAGGGGCGTTGCCTGGCCCGCGGTCTGGATTTCGCGGTGGTGGCCGCCGGGCGGGCTGTGCTTCGCCCGCTACAGGCGACCGGCATGGATCAGCTCGTCACGGTATTCCCCTCACTGGAAGCGGCGCGCCGGGCCGATCGCCACTAGTTCAAGCGGTAGCGGATCAGCCGGGAGCTGTTGGCCACCACTGCCACCGATGACGCGTTGTGCAGGATGGCCGCCAGCACCGGTGAGAGTGCGCCGCCCGCCCCGATCAAGAGCCCGGCGGCGTTGACCGCGATCGACATGCCGTAGTTCTCGCGGATGACGTCGACCGCCCGGGCGCCCAGGTCGCCCACGTCGAGCAGCCGCTGCAGGTCGTCGTTGGCCAACGCGACGTCGGCGGTCTCGACCGCGACGTCCGTGCCGGCCAGTCCCATGGCGATCCCGATGTCGGCGGCAGCCAGCGCCGGAGCGTCGTTGATGCCGTCGCCGACCATCCCGACGACGTGGCCCTCGTCCTGCAGCGCGCGCACCACCTCGAGCTTGTCCTCGGGCAGTACCTCGGCGCGCCATTCGTCGATGCCGAGCTCGGCGGCGACCACCTTCGCGATCTCCGGATGATCGCCGGTGAGCATGATGATCCGGCGGATTCCGTTGCCGCGCAGCTTCTTCAAGACGGCGGTAGCTTCTGGCCGTACTTCGTCGCGCAGGCTGATCAGGCCGACCAGTGTGCCGTCGACCGCGAGCAGCAGGGGGGTTTCCGCCTGGCGTCGCAGTTTGTCGACCCAGTCGGCGGCCTTCTTCGACACCTTGACGTTTTCGGAGCGCAGCAGCGACGGGCTGCCCAGCAGCAGGGTCCGCCCGTCGGCCCACGTGCGCATGCCAAGGCCGACCAGCACCTCGCATTCCTCGTGCGGCGGGATGATGATGCGACGTTCCTCGGTGGACCGGATCACCGCCTCGGCCAGCGGGTGGCGAGAGTGCAACTCCGAGCTGGCCGCATAGGCGAGCACCTGCTCGGGCTGCCAATCCTTATGTAGGGCAATTATATTCGTTACCACCGGACGACCCGCGGTGAGTGTGCCGGTCTTGTCGAAGACGATCGCGTCGACCCGGCCGGCCTGCTCCAAGTGCGAGCCGCCCTTGATCAGGATGCCCCGGCGCGCCCCGTTGCCGATCGCTGCGCTGATCGCGGTCGGCGTCGACAGTCCGACTGCGCAGGGGCAGGCGATCAGGAGCATGGTCATCGCCCGCCGCACATCGCCGGTGATCGCCAGGGTGATCGCGGAGACGACGAACGAGATTGGAACGAAGCGACGGGAGAAGTTCTCGCCGACGGTTTGAATCGGCGCCCGATCGTGTTGGGCCTCTTCGACGCGCGTGATGATGCGCCCGATCGCCGTGTCATTGCCGACGGCGCGTGCCCGCACCACCAGGCGTCCACGCAGCACCACCGACCCGGCGTGCACCACCGACCCGGTGACCATGCTGACCGGTAGGGTCTCGCCGGTTATCGCCGACTGGTCGACGATGGCATCGCCGTCAACGACCTCGCCGTCGACCGGGATGGCCACGTGGTCGTGGACCACCACGTCGTCGCCGATCTCCACGGTGTCGATCGGCACCTGTACCTCGTTACCGTCACCGAGACGAATCCACGCCGTGTCCGCCCTGCCGCGCAACAGATCCGAGATGGCCCGTCGGGTCCGCCGCAACGTCAGATCCTGAAGGTACTCACCGATATTGAGCAGCCACAGCACGGTCAGCGCGACCACGTTCTCCCGCAACACCAGACTGGCCACCGTCGCCGCGGTCACCAGCGCATCGGTGCCGGCACGTCCGGAGCGCAGCGATCGCAGTGCGCCGCGAAGGAACGGATAGCCCATGAACACCGTCGCGCCGGTCGCAACCAGCTGGCCGGTCGGGCCGAGCAGTGGCGGTCGGTTGAAGACATAGCGGCGCACGCCCAGCAGTGCCAGCGCCGCGCCGCCGATCACCATACGCAACACCTCGGCGTTGCGGACGTCGGACGAACGCGGTGTGCGCGCCGGGATCAGCTCTGCGGCAACATGTTCGGCCGAAGTGATCGCCGCCAATACCGCCGAGCGATCGCAACGCCTCGGCGAATACCACACGACCACAGAACCGGTATGCGGATAGGCGTGGACAGTGCGCACCCCGTTCTGCCGGTCCACCGCCTCCTCCACGGCGACCGCGCGTCGGGAGTTCGAGCGGACCCAGGGCACCTGCACCCGCATCCGTCCCGCCGCGTCGGAAACGACCACCAAGTCGGGGCAGATTGCAGCCGTCATCGCGGGCGAATCAGTGCTGGTGCTGATCGTGGTCGCCAATCGCCGGAGGCGCGGCCTCCTCGCCGATGCGCTCGCGGGCCTCCGCCACCACGTCGGCGAACTTGAGCCGGGCCGACTCCGCTGCTTCCTCGGCGCGCCGAGTACCGCGCAGGCCCCACTCCGTGGCGGTCACCGCGGCGTTGTGAGCCTGTGGTGTGCCCACGGCCTTTCGCAGCAATTCGTAGGCGCTCACCCCGACCAGGCCGGTGACCACCGTCCCCGCCGCCTTCCCCAATAGCCCGTGCACCAACATCGCTGCGCTCCTCCTATCAAGCTGATTCGCACCCGACGTTAACATCGAAATATTGCGATATCAATATGGATCGTCTTCGCCGTCCGCTTCGAGTGTGCGCTGGCGGCTTCGAGCGTGCGGTGGTGGCGGGATTCCGGCGGAATTCCCGCCCAGGACGCACAGTCAACGAGGCGGGCCGGGAACTTACTCGAGGACGCGGGTGACCTTCTCGGTCTCCATCCGCCGGGGCAGTGCGGCCGGATCGGCATTTGCGACCTGCACCAGCGAGGCGCCGACCGCGAGCACGGCCAACAGGCCCGCGATCAGCTCGTCGGGCTGATCCCAAGACGCCGTCGATAACACCCGATCGGTGGCCGTCAATCCTTTCTCCTGTGCCGAGTGTTGACAGGCGGCAAGCACCTCGTCGACCGATCGTCCGGCCAGCGCCGGGCCGGGATGGCGTTCGGCGACGATCTGGTCGCCGTGTACTCGCACCGCAGTCGCATAGTCGGTGACCCCGACCGGCACGTCGGGCGCTGGACGTCCGAACGGGTCCAGCGACAGCACCGCCACTTCACCTGTCCCGACCGCGGCGTCCGCCTCATCGAGCCGGTCGGCTGTACACAACGCGACATCGGCCGAAGTGCCGTCGAGGATCACCTCGGCGCCGATCCACCACACGCCGAACAACACCGCCGCCGTCTGCCAATGAGCCGGCAGCAACACCGCCACCCGGTTGGCCGGCCCGGCGCCCAGCTCGTCGCGTAATAGGTTGCCGGTCTTGGCCGCCCAGTTGGCCAGGGTGACGGCGGAAAGCTCGATGCGCTCGCCGGTGGCGTCGTCGTAGTAGGTGATCCGGGGTCCGACCGGATCGGCGCGCAGCATCGGGTCGAGAATCGCTTCGCTGAGCGTGGTCACCTCAGTTGACACACTCGGGGTGATCGGAGCCGGCGGTCAGGATCGGCGAGGGCGGGGGAGCGGTGCCGTCGTCCGAGCCTTGGCTCGACGAGCCCGCGGCCTTCGTGGTGGGGCTGTCGGCCAGCCCCGATCCGGGGCCGGTGTAGTCGTTGGCCAGCACCACCCGAACCGACCCCGGGGGCACCTTCGGGTTGGCGATGACGGGCAGCCCGCCGAGGTCCTTGGCGACGGCCTGCGCGCCCAAGTCGTCCGGTTTGGCGGCTTGCACCTGGCTGCCCGACACATGGCCGCCGTCATTGTTGCCGACGGTGCCGGCGGTAAACCCTTTGGCGGTCAACACTTCTGACACCGCGGCGGCCAGCCCGTTGATGTCGGTGTCGTTGAACACGTTGGCGGTGGTCTTGGCCGGCGTGTAGGCCAGCTCCTCGGTCTTGCCCTGGGCCTGATCGTGCAGCAGGCCTTCGACCCACTCTTGAACCTGGTGGGGATCCACCCGCACCACACTATGCATGCCGTCGTCGCTCCAGCCGGCCTCGTCGAGCACGGGGATGGTGGCGAAGGCGACGTGACCGGCGGCGAGCTTCTGCAGCTGCGTGACGAAATCCATGACGTCCCAGCCCGACGACAGCACCACCGAGCGCTGGATGGCCTGCTGCAGCCGGGTCATCGTCGCCGGGCTCGACAGCGTCTTGCCGGAGATCACCTGGTGAGCCAACGCGGCCATCACCGCCTGCTGGCGCACCACCCGGTCCAGGTCACCCCGCGGCAGGTCGTGGCGCTGGCGGACAAAGCTCAGTGCCTGCGGGCCGTTGAGCTTCTGCCAGCCGGCCGGAAAGTCGGCGCCCGAAAGGGGCTCGTACACAGGCTCTTTGAGGCATACGTCGACGCCACCGAGGGCATCGGTGATGAGTGCGAAGCCCAACAGTCCGATCTCGGCGTAATGGTCGACGGTGACACCAGTGAGGTCGGCGACCGTCTTGATCAGGGCCTCGCGGCCGGCCTCTGTGCCCTGCGCCTCGGCCTGCGCCGGGTCAACACCGGACTCGACCAGGCTGGCCCGCTTCTCTTCTTTGACCTGGCCGTAGACGCCGTTGATTTTCGTCTTGCCCAGCCCCGGCGCCGCCACGTAGGAGTCCCGTGGGATCGAGATCGCGGTCGCCGACTTCCCGTTGTTGGGGATACGCACCAGGATGATCGTGTCGGTGTTGGTGGCCACGTCGTCGCCTGCGCGCAGTGTTGCCAATTCCTTGGCGCTCAGCGGATTTCCGTGCGCGTCGGTGCGGCTGTCCATGCCGACCAGCAGGATGTCGATGGCCCCGTCGTCGCCGCCCTGGCCGAGCGACGGAGCGAACATGTGAAATATCCCGTCCTCGAATGAGCGGACGTTGTTCCAGGCCACCCCGGTGCCGAGAACGACCGCCACGGCCGCTACGGTGGCAATCACACGAACCACACGGTGCGCAGGCATCACTTCAGGCTACTTGTGTCACAGCGGTATCCCGAGTAGCCCCGTGCGTCGGCGTGCCAGACTCGGGGGATGTCCAGCAGAGTTGTTATCACCGGTGCCGGTGGCCAAGTCGGCAGCTTTTTGGCAGCCGAGGCCACCCGGCAGGGCCGCGATGTGTTCGCGCTGACCTCGTCGCAGTGGGACATCACCGACCCGAAGGCCGCCGAGAAGTTCGTCGAGCCCGGCGACGTGGTGGTCAACTGCGCGGCCTACACCAACGTCGACGGCGCCGAGGGTGACGAATCGACCGCTCATGCGGTCAACGCCGCCGGCCCGGAAAACATCGCGCAGGCATGCGCACGCGCCGGCGCGCGGCTGGTTCACATCTCCACCGACTACGTGTTCAGCGGCGACTTCGGTGGATCGGCGCCGCGTCCCTACGAGCTCGACGACGAGCCCGAGCCACTGAGTGTCTACGGGCGCACGAAACTGTCCGGCGAGCGGGCTGTCCTGGCGGCCTTGCCGGAGGCCGTCGTGGTGCGCACCGCGTGGGTGTACACCGGCGGGACCGGCAACGACTTCGTCGCGACCATGCGCAGGCTGGCCGCCGGTGACGGCATCGTCGAGGTGGTCGACGATCAGGTCGGCTCGCCGACGTATGTCGCCGATCTGGTCCCCGCGCTGCTGCAGGTGGTCGATGGGCAAGTGCACGCGCCAAAAGGAGTCGTACATGCCGCCAACGCCGGCGCGGTCTCCCGGTTCGGGCAAGCCCGCGCGGTGTTCGAGGACGTCGGCGCCGACCCGGCGCGGGTGCGGCCGGTGAGCACCGAGCAGCGGCCGCGGCCGGCGCCCCGGCCGCCGTATTCCGCGCTATCCAGTCGACAGTCCGAACAGGCCGGCCTTTCGCCGCTGCGGCCGTGGCGAGACGCGCTGAGCGCGGCGCTCAATGCACGACCGTTACCCTCTACGCGTGAGTGACGTCCTGCCGGTTGTGACGGTGACCTATTCCCCGGGCCCGCATCTGGACCGGTTCTTGGCGTCGCTGTCCCTTGCGACCGAGCGGCCGGTGAGCGTGCTGATGGCCGACAACGGCTCGACCGACGGGACGCCGCAGGAGGCGGTCGAGCGCTACCCGGGCGTGCGGTTGTTCTCGACCGGGGCCAACCTCGGCTACGGCAGCGCGGTGAACCGCGCGTTGGCCCTCCTCGATGAAGAAAGGGGGGCTGCCGAGGAGTGGGTCATCGTGGCCAACCCGGACGTGCAGTGGGGACCGGGCAGCATCGACGCTCTGCTCGACGCTGCCGCGCGCTGGCCGCGCGCGGCCACGCTGGGCCCGCTCATCCGCGATCCCGACGGGTCGGTATACCCGTCGGCGCGTCACCTGCCGAGCCTGATCCGCGGCGGCATGCACGCCGTCGTCGGACCGCTGTGGAAGAATAATCCGTGGTCGACGGCCTACCGCCAGGAGCGACTGGAACCCAGCGAACGGCCGGTGGGTTGGCTGTCGGGGTCCTGTCTTCTGGTGCGGCGCAAGGCCTTCGATCAGGTCGGTGGTTTCGACGAGCGCTATTTCATGTACATGGAAGACGTCGACCTGGGTGACCGGCTCGGCAAAGCCGGCTGGCTGAACGTCTATGTGCCGTCGGCGGAAGTGCTGCATCACAAGGGCCACGCCACCGGCCGTGACGAGGCGCAGCATTTGGTGGCTCATCACCGAAGCACCTACATATTCCTCGCCGACCGGCATGCTGGATGGTGGCGCGCCCCGCTGCGCACGGCGATGCGGGCCGGGCTGGCCTTGCGTGCGCGGCTGTTGGTGCGCAGATCGCGGCGCAACATGCTTGAAGGACGGCGGTGAGAATGGCACGTCCCCAGGTTGATGCCGTCGTCCTGGTCGGCGGCAAAGGCACCCGGTTACGGCCGTTGACGCTGTCGGCGCCCAAGCCGATGCTGCCCACCGCGGGGCTGCCGTTTGTGACCCATCTGCTGTCGCGGATCGCGGGGGCCGGCATCGAGCACGTGATCCTGGGCACCTCGTATCGGCCTGCGGTGTTCGAGGCCGAGTTCGGTGACGGCTCCAAGCTCGGGCTGCAGATCGAATACGTCACCGAGGAGCACCCGCTGGGCACCGGCGGCGGGATCGCCAATGTCGCGGGCCATTTGCGGCACGACACCGTGATGGTGTTCAACGGCGACGTGCTCTCCGGAGCCGATCTGGGGCAGCTGCTGGACTACCACCGCGAGCAGCGGGCCGACCTCACCCTGCATTTGGTGCGGGTCTCCGACCCGCGCGCATTCGGATGCGTGCCCACCGAAAATGGCCGAGTCACAGCGTTTTTGGAGAAGACGCAGGATCCGCCGACCGACCAGATCAATGCGGGCTGCTATGTGTTCTCCCGCGAGATCATCGACCGCATCCCACGCGGTCGCGAAGTGTCGGTCGAGCGCGAGGTGTTCCCTGCGCTGCTTTCCGACGGGGGCGTAAGTGTGTGCGGTTACGTCGACGCCAGCTATTGGCGCGACATGGGGACGCCGGAGGACTTCGTCCGCGGATCGGCGGACCTGGTGCGGGGCATCGCTCCGTCGCCGGCGTTACGCGGCCATCGCGGCGAACAGTTGGTGCACGACGGCGCAGCGGTCTCCCCCGGTGCGGTGCTCATCGGTGGCACAGTGGTCGGACGCGGCGCCGAGATCGGGCCCGGCGCCCGGTTGGACGGCGCGGTCATCTTCGACGGCGTCAAGGTTGAGGCCGGCAGTGTCATCGAGCGCTCGATCATCGGGTTCGGCGCTCGCATCGGCCCGCGGGCGCTGATCCGCGACGGAGTAATCGGCGACGGCGCCGACATCGGTGCGCGCTGCGAGTTGTTGCGCGGTGCGAGGGTGTGGCCCGGGGTTTCCATTCCGGACGGCGGGATCCGCTACTCCAGCGACGTGTGAGCCGCCTGGGCGACCAGGTACGCCAGCGCGTCGTCGGTGCCATCGGGCAACGCGTCGGCCGGCCACCAACGCAGGTCGACCGACTCGTCGCTGACGGCGATCTGCGCCCCGGCCGGCGCCCGGGCGACGAACTGCAGGTCGAGGTGGCGGGTGGGCACACCCAGTGAGCAGGTGACCGGGTGGACGTGCAGGGCGACCAGGTCGGGCGCGATACGCAGGCCCGCCACGCCGGATTCCTCGGTCGCCTCGCGCAGCGCCGCGGCGACGATGTCGTCGTCGCCGTCCTCGCAATGGCCGCCCAGCTGCACCCAGCGGCCCAGCCGCGGGTGCAGCGTCAGCAGCACGCGGCGACCGGAGTCGTCGAACACCAGGGTGGAGGCGGTGACGTGGCCGGGCACGCACCCCCGAAGGCAAGCGTCGTCGCGGGCATGCAAAAACGTCAACACGGCATGACGCAGCGAGTCTTGCGCCGGGTTCGGTGCTTGCCAACCGGACAGCAGGGCAATGGCCGACTGCCGAACTGTCACTTGCGAACCAGCATGTCGTTCACCGGCGCCGGTGGACGCGGCTCCGTGGTCGGTTCCTGCGGATAGCCAATGGCGATGGCGCCCAACGGTTCCCAATCGTTAGGCATCCCCAGCTCGTCGCGGACCAGATCGGCGGCGAAGATCGTCGAGCCGATCCAGCAGCTGCCCACTCCACGCACTGCCAGCGCCACCAGCAGGCCCTGGACCGCGGCGCCAACCGCGACGGTGAACATGGTGTGCTCGGCGTCGGTGCGCGCGGCGTCGGGATAACTATGCGCGCCGTCGGGCACCATTATCGGGATCACGACTTCGGGTGCGTCATAGAGGATCTGGCCGCGCGCTACCCGGCGCTCGATGGCATCGGCGGACTTACCGTCGCCGGCCAGATCGGAGCGCCACTTGTCCCGCATGCGATCCAACAGCCGGGCGCGCCGCGCCGGGGTCTGCAGCCAGACGAAGCGCACCGGGTGGGTGTGGTGCGGAGCGGGCGCGGTGAGCGCTTCTGCCACCGCGGCCTCGATCAGGTGCTGCGGCACAGGCTCATCAGCGAATTGGCGTACCGAGCGACGGACCAACTGCGCTTGGCGGCGGCCCAATTCCACGGCTTCGGCGGTTCCGAGCCAAAACAAGTCCTCGGTTCCCGCCCGTACCAACTGTCGGGCCGTCGAGCCATCGTCGGACACCGACAGGCCCCGGATAACGGCGACCGGGACTCCAGTCAGCTTGCCCTTGACCAGATCCGCGGCCGCGGCGATCTCGTCGGCGACGGCGACCTCGGTGACAACCAACTCGTTACCGTGAGCGTCGAGCGCGCCGGCATAGCCGTGCAGCACCGCCAGACCGGCCGCGCCGACGGCCGCGTCGGTCTGGCCGTTGCGCCAAGCGCGGCCCATGGTGTCGGTCACCAGCACGGCGACCGTCACCCCCAGCCGATCGTGCAACCCGGCGCGCAGGGCCGCGGCGCTGGCATCGGGATCGACAGGCAGCAAGGCCAATTCGGCCGCACCGACATTGGATCCGTCCACCCCGGACGCGGCCTGAACCACGCCCAGGCGGTTCTCGGTGATCAGGGTGCGGCCCTTGCGGGCCAGGACGCGAACAGCCTCGGCGTCGACCAGCTTGCGCCGCAGCGTATCTCGTGCTTCAGGGTCGTTGGGCGCGCTCACCAGCCGGCCCTCGCATTTGGACACCACCTTGCTCGTGACCACCACCACGTCGCCGTCGCGCAGCCACGGCGCGGCGGCGGCGATCGCGGCAGGGAGGTCGTCGCCGGGCCGAAACTCGGGAAGCCCGGTGACGGGCAGGATTTCGATTGTCGACGCGGTCCCGTGTTCGGTCACGCTGCCACGCCCGCAAGGTCCAGCCCGGCGCTCACCATGGCGGCCGTTGCTTCGGGATCGGTCATCACGAGTGGTATCGAGCACACGGCCACCCCGTCGATTTCGGCGTGGTCGCCCTCGTGGATCAGCCAGCAGTCCAGGATGCCGGTGCCGGTTCGCGCCCCGTAATGCCGACCCACCGCCTCCGCGGTGGAATCCACGCCTATCACGCGCAGGCAGGCATCTGCCATGCCGCGCAACGGTTTTCCACCGATGATCGGCGAGTAGCCGACCACGGGGGCCTTGGCCGACCGCAATCCGGCGCGGATGCCCGGGACGGCCAAGATGGCGCCGATACTCACCACCGGGTTCGACGGCGCCAGCAGAATGATGTCGGCGTCGGAGATGGCTTGTTCCACTTCAGCCGTGGCAGTGGCGTTCTCAGCTCCGATGAACGCGAAACTGTGTGTCGGCACCTGGGCGCGGTGGCGCACCCACCACTCTTGGAAGTGGATCGCACGTTGGCTGTCGTCGACGGGATCGGTGATGACGACATGGGTTTCGCACCGGTCGTCGCTGGCGGGCAGTAGCCTCGCCCCGGGCTTCCAGCGATCGCACAGTGCCGCGGTGACTTGCGAGAGTGGGTAACCGGCACGCAGCATCTGGCTGCGCACCAGATGGGTGGCCAGGTCCTTGTCGCCGAGCTGAAACCAGTCGGGCTGCACGCCGTACCGAACCAGTTCCTCCTTGGCGTGCCAGGTTTCGTCCCGATGCCCCCAGCCGCGCTCCGGGTCGACGCCGCCGCCCAGGGTGTACATGCAGGTGTCCAGGTCCGGGCAGACGCGCACGCCGTGCATCCATGCATCGTCGCCGATGTTGACGATCGCGGTCAGTTCGTGGTCGCCGACGGGTGTATGCGCGGGCGCAAATTGGCCCAGACCCAGCAGCTGCTGCACACCGAGGAGAAAGCGCGCGCCGCCGACACCGCCGACCAGAACCGTGACCTTCACATCGCACGACAGTACGCCCGGCGGAGGGCGCGATCGGGGGGCGGCGCGACACGCCGAGGTCTCAACGGCCGCAGTGCGGCCAAAAAACGGTCACGAGATGATATGGAATTCTTGCGAATCGCTTGACCGCGGCTCCTTACGAGTGTGTAATCACATCAGTGTCATTTCCCGGTTGGCCGGCCGGATTCGGTGTCGCAGACCGAGATTCGATCATTTGTTCGAATTGAGATGGCCGCACATCAAAACAGTGGCGTCATTCACGATCAATCGAAACCAGGTGAGGAGGCGGAGCATGTCCTATGAGTACCTTCGGGGCCTGATGGAAAGCGCACCGCACACCACTACCGGCTCGCCGATGACCGGGGCCACCACCCGGCCCCATTTGAGTGTGGTGCCCGACGTGCCTGAAGTGCCCGCAGTGTTCGAGCCCGCACCGGCCACCACCGACCAATGGCAGGACCGCGCCCTGTGCGCGCAAACCGACCCCGAGGCTTTCTTTCCCGAGAAGGGCGGCTCCACCCGCGAGGCCAAGAAGATCTGCTTGGGCTGCGAGGTGCGGACCGAGTGCCTGGAATACGCACTGGCACACGACGAGCGCTTCGGCATCTGGGGCGGGCTTTCCGAGCGGGAACGCCGCCGCCTCAAGCGCGGCATCATCTAACCGACACCTAATTAATCGTCGTCGATCGTGGGGTCGATGACCGAGGGTTCGACGTCCAGATAGGTGGCGACCTGGGCCACCAGAATCTCGTGCAGCAATTCGGCGAGTTCCACCGTGTCCTTGGCGCGCCGCTCGATGGGCTTGCGGAACAACACGACTCGCGCCCGAGTGGCGCTGCCGCGCACGTCGACGCCGGCGCCGATCAACCGGGCCAGCGCGATCGGGCCGTCGGCGACAACCTCGGGCGGCCACTGCACACTGTCGGGATCCTTGGCCGAAATCCGGGGGATCTCATCGACGGCCACGTCGAGTCCGGACAATCGCTCCTGCCAACGTCGCTCGATGGGCTCGTAGGCCTCCAGCACCGCCATGTCGAATCGCTCGGCGCGGCTGCGCCATCCCGGCACCGTCGGTGGCAGCAACGGCCCGCGCATGTCGCGGCCGCGGCGCGAGACCCGTCGACGCACCAACCGGTGGCCGCGCCGGGAGCTGCGCGAATCGCCCACCCGGCGATGGTAACGGTTGAACATCGGGCCTCCGGTGAATGCGCGTGTCCGGCGCTATGGGGACGTTTCCGCACGATAGCCTCTCGATCGTGAACGTTCCGCGTCGCTGTTGCCGGCCCGGGTGTCCGCACTACGCCGTGGCGACGCTGACGTTCGTGTACTCGGACTCCACCGCGGTAATCGGCCCGCTCGCCACGGCGCGGGAGCCGCATTCCTGGGACTTGTGTGTCAGCCACGCCAGCCGCATCACCGCGCCGCGCGGGTGGGAACTCGTCCGCCATTCCGGGCCGCTGCCCACCAATCCCGACGAGGACGATCTGGTCGCCCTGGCCGACGCGGTGCGCGAGGGCCGCGACGCCATCGCCGCGACCGCGAGCTACCCGCAGCCCGGGCCGCCGCCGGTCAACGGGTTCGTCGAGTCCAACGGCCACCACGCCGGTTCCAACGGCCAGCACACGGGTACACCGGTCGCCGGCAGCGGGCGGCGGCGCGGCCATCTGCGGGTGTTGCCCGACCCCACCGACTAGTACCGCCACCCGGCTAGGCTGACGGCCAAGAGTCCCCGTCGTCTAGGAGTCCCTTGATGTCACGGCCCGCAGCGGCTGTTCACCGTGTGATCAAGGCCTATGACGTTCGCGGTCTGGTCGGTGAGGAGATCGACGAATCGTTCGCCCGCGACGTCGGCGCCGCCTTCGCGAGGTTGATGCGCGACGACGGCGGCGCGCGGCGAGTAGTGATCGGCCACGACATGCGGGACAGTTCGCCGGGCCTGGCGGCCGCGTTCGGGAGCGGCGTCACCGCCCAGGGTCTGGACGTGGTTCGGATCGGTTTGTCGTCGACCGATCAGCTCTACTTCGCCTCCGGGCTGTTGGACTGTCCCGGCGCGATGTTCACCGCGAGCCACAACCCGGCCGCCTACAACGGCATCAAGCTGTGCCGGGCCGGAGCCAAACCGGTGGGCGCGGACACCGGCCTGACGACAATCCGCGACGAGCTCATCGCCGGGGTTCCGGACTACGACGGGCCCGCGGGGACGGTTTCCGATCGGGATGTGCTGGCCGACTATGGAAGACACCTGCGCTCGTTGGTGGACACCACCGGGCTGCGTCCGCTGCGGGTCGCCGTCGATGCGGGCAACGGGATGGCCGGCCACACTGCGCCCGCCGTTCTCGGCGCCATCGAATCGATCACCCTGTTGCCGTTGTACTTCGAACTCGACGGCTCGTTCCCCAACCACGAGGCCAACCCGCTGGACCCGGCGAATCTCACCGATCTGCAAAAATACGTCGGCGCCGTCGATGCCGATATCGGGCTGGCGTTCGACGGGGACGCCGACCGCTGTTTCGTGGTCGACGAGCGCGGCCTGCCCGTGTCGCCGTCGACGGTGACCGCTCTGGTCGCCGCCCGTGAACTCAACCGGGAAATCGGGGCGACCGTGATTCACAACCTGATCACGTCCCGGGCGGTGCCGGAGTTGGTGGTCGAGCGCGGCGGCACACCGGTGCGCTCCCGGGTCGGACACTCCTACATCAAGGCGCTGATGGCCGACACGGGTGCGATTTTCGGTGGTGAGCACTCGGCCCACTACTACTTTCGCGACTTCTGGGGCGCCGACTCGGGCATGCTTGCAGCGCTGTATGTGCTGGCCGCGCTCGGTGAGCAGGACCGGCCGTTGTCCGAGCTGACCGCCGACTACCAGCGTTACGAGTCCTCCGGGGAGATCAACTTCACCCTGAAAGGCTCCGTCGACGCCGACTCGGCCACCGAGGCGGTGCTGAAGTCCTTCGGAACCCGCATCCACTCCATCGACCACCTCGACGGGGTGACGGTCGACCTCGGCGACGGTTGCTGGTTCAACCTGCGCAGCTCCAACACCGAACCGCTGCTGCGACTCAACGTGGAGGCGCGCTGTGCCGAGGACGTCGACGCCGTCGTTCAACAAGTCAGCGAACACGTCGTGGGTCAGCCGGAGGCCGTGACGTGAGCCCGGCGCAGGCCACCATCGACCTCGACGACACCGAGAGACTGCTCGAAGCGGATCACGACGGGCTGTTGCGGGCGGCGTCGACGGCGGGCGCGCAGGTGCGCGCGACCGCTGCCGCGCTGGACGAAGGCGCGTTGGACTCGGTGCGCGGCGACGACCGTCCCCGCACGGTGATCTGGGTGGCCGGTCGCGGCACCGCCGAGACCGCAGGCGCCATGCTGTCCGCCACGCTGGGCGGCTCGGCCGCGGCGCCCATCGTGGTCGCCGCGGAAGCGCCGCCGTGGATCGGGGCGCTCGACGTGCTGATCGTGGCCGGCGACGACCCCGGCGATCCGGCGCTCGTCGAGGCGGCCGGCACGGGCGTGCGGCGGGGCGCGCGCGTCGTTGTCACGGCGCCGTACGAGGGTCCGCTGCGGGACAGCACGGCCGGTCGGGTGGCGGTTCTCGCGCCCCGGATGCGGGTGCCCGACGAGTTCGGGTTGTGCCGATACCTGGCCGCCGGGCTGGCGGCGGTGCAGAGCGTCGACCCCAAGCTCGGGATGGATCTCGCGGCGGTGGCCGACGAGCTCGACGCGGAGGCCCTGCGCAACAGCGCCAGCCGTGAGGTGTTCACCAACCCGGCCAAGACGCTGGTCGAACGCATGTCGCGGCGCCGCGTCGTGCTGGCCGGCGACTCTGCGGCGACGTTGGCACTGGCCCGGCACGGGTGTTCGGTGCTGCTGCGGATCGCCCACCAGGTGAGTGCAGCGACCGGGCTGGCCGACGCGTTGGTGTCGCTGCGCAGCGCGGCGGCATCGGGGCCGGGCGACGCCGCGGATGCCCTGTTCCACGACGAGCAGATCGACGGGCCGCTGGAAGAGCGGCTGCGGGTGCTGGCCCTGACGTTGGCTGCCGAGCGCACGGTCGTCGCGTCAAGGGTCGCCGGGCTCGACGACGTCGACGTCATCACCGCAGCCGAGGTTCCCGACGCGCCTGATGTGGAGCCTGGCGCGGCCGGGCTGGTCGGCGCACAACGGGGCGAGCAACAGCTGGCAATATTGGCTGTCCGGCTGGAGATGGCCGCGGTTTATTTGCGACTGGTGCGGGGATAAATAGACAAGTGGATCTGCTACGCGGAGCGATACGGACGTACGCATGGGGATCGCGGACCGCTATCGCCGAATTCACCGGACGCCCCGTCCCGGCCGCCCACCCCGAGGCGGAGCTGTGGTTCGGCGCGCATCCGGGTGATCCGGCCCGGCTGGAGAACGCCGACGGGGAGACCTCGTTGCTGGACGCGCTGGTCGCCGACCCGGAGGGACAACTCGGCCCCGCCGCCCGCGCCCGGTTCGGCGACGTGCTGCCGTTTCTGGTCAAAGTGCTCGCGGCCGACGAACCTCTGTCGCTGCAGGCCCACCCGAGCGCCGAGCAGGCCGCCGAGGGTTATCTGCGCGAGGAGCGCCTCGGTATTCCGATCACGTCGCCGGTCCGCAACTACCGCGACACCAGCCACAAGCCCGAGCTGCTGGTGGCGCTGCAACAGTTCGAGGCCCTGGCCGGATTTCGTCCGGTGGCCCAAACCATCGAACTGCTGCGCTCGTTGGCGGTGTCCGACCTGGACCCGTTCATCGACCTGCTGAACGACCAGTCCGACGCCGACGGCCTGCGCGCGTTGTTCACCACCTGGATCACCGCGCCACAGCCCGACATCGACGTCCTGATACCAGCCGTGCTGGACGGTGCCATCCACTATGTCAGCGGCGGCGCAACGCAATTCGCGGCAGAAGCCAAGACCGTGCTGGAACTCGGCGAACGCTATCCCGGCGACGCCGGGGTACTGGCCGCGTTGCTGCTCAACCGCATCACCCTCGGTCCGGGCGAGGCGATCTTCCTGCCGGCCGGCAACCTGCACACCTATCTGCGCGGCACCGCACTGGAAGTAATGGCCAACTCCGACAACGTGTTACGAGGCGGCCTGACCCCCAAACACGTCGACGTGCCGGAACTGCTCCGAGTGCTGGATTTCACCCCCACCACCGAGGCGCACCTGCGTCCGCCGACGCATCGGGACGGATTGAGCCTGGTCTACGACACTCCCGCAGACGAATTCGCGGCGTCGGTGCTCACACTCGGCGACGAGCAAGTCGGTCATGAAGTCGACGCGCCGTCGCGCCACGGTTCCGGTCAAGGCCCGCAGATCCTGTTGTGCACCGAGGGTTCCACGACCGTGCACGGAAAGTCGGGGAAGCTGACGCTCAGCCGGGGGTCGGCCGCCTGGGTGGCCGCGGACGACGGGCCGATCCGCCTCGTTGCGCACGAGCCGACAAAGCTGTTCCGGGCCACCGTCGGTCTGTGAGCGAATCAAGCAGTACTCGCGCGATCCTGGCCGCACTGGCCGCCAACGCGGGCATCGCCGTCGCCAAGTTCGTCGGCTATCTGCTCACCGGCAGCTCGTCGATGCTCGCCGAGTCTGTGCACTCGGTGGCCGACACCTCCAACCAGGTGCTGCTTTTGTTGGGTCAGCGCGTCGCACGCAAACCGGCCGACGCTCTGCACCCCTTCGGCTATGGCCGCAGCCGCTACTTCTGGTCATTCGTCGTGGCGCTGGTGCTGTTCACCCTCGGCTCGGTGTTCGCACTCTACGAGGGCTACCACAAGATCACCCACCGCGCCGAGCTCAGTTCGCCCGCCGTCGCGCTGGTGATCCTGTTGGTGGCAATCGCGTTGGAAACCTACAGTTTTCGCACTGCAGTGACCGAATCGCGGCCCCTGAAAGGGTCCGGCAGCTGGTGGCGGTTCATCCGCAGCTCCCGCAACCCCGAGCTGCCGGTCGTGCTGTTGGAAGATACCGGCGCCCTGGTCGGTTTGCTGCTGGCCGTGCTGGGCGTCGGCTTGACGGCCGCCACCGGTGACCCGATCTGGGATGGCATGGCCACCATCGGTATCGGCGTCCTGCTCGGTGTGATCGCAGGCATCCTGATGGTGGAGATGCACAGCCTGCTGATCGGGGAGAGTGCGACTCGCGCGGAAACCGACGCGATCCGGGCGGCGCTGGAAACAACCGAGCATGTCGACCGGCTGATCCACATCCGCACTCAGTACCTCGGCCCCGACGAGATGCTGGTGGCGGCCAAGATCGCGATGGCTCCGCGCATCGAGCTGGCGACCGTCGCGGCTGCCATCGACGCGGCCGAGGCCAACGTCCGCGCGGCGGTGCCCGCCGCCCGGGTCATCTACCTCGAGCCCGACCTGGAACGTGCGCTTTCCCGGTAACGCTCGCGCCAGAGCTGGCGGCGCTCGCCGAACCACAGCCGCAAGTTGTGCCGGATGGCGCGACCGACCAGCTGGGGAGACGGGATCATGTACAGACTGTCCAGCAGAGAAAACCTGCGCAAAAACCATTCGGCGAGAACGGGATCCGTCTCGGCCGCCCCGAGGAACTGGTCGAATAGATTGCCCACTGGCCGGTACCACCACGACGCCGATCCGCTCGCGTGGTGGAAGCTGAGATCGCCGATGGTGTTCATCATCCACACCGGGTAGATGACCTTGGCCGCGGCGCGGCTCAGCACGCGGGCCGGGTCGGCGCCCCCCGCTTCCAGCGCTCGGCGCAAATGACCGGCCTGCAGCGACGCCATCGTCATACCCTGCCCGTAGGTGGGGTCGAAGCTCGCGACTGCATCGCCAAGCGCCACGATGCCCGCCGGGAACCGGTCCAGCTTGTCGTAGCGGCGCCACCTGCTGGCGGGAAAACGGTGGAAGGCCACCTCGCCGATGGGCTGGGCCTGCTCGAGCGCTGCGGTGAACCGTGCGGGCAATAGCTTTTCGGCCAGCACGAGCATCTCGGAAAAGGTATGTGGCGGTTCAACTTTGGCGACACCGAAGGTAGTGAGCACCCAGCTGCCGTCCTCGTAGCCCAGCATCCCCAGTCCGAGCGGCTGTTTCCTGGACGCGCCCGCAACGATTACTCGTTCCCGGATCACGCCCTCGGGGAGCCGAAACTGGTGAGACGCATAGCCGATGCCCACGTCGACGACATCCTCGCGGGGCCGTTGGTAGCCCCACTGCTCGAGCCACACCGGCAACCTGGTGCCGCGCCCGGCGGTGTCGACGACGAGATCGGCGGCGATCGCCTCGGGTTCGGCATCATGACCGGAATCCAGCAGCACTCCGGTCACCCGCTGCGTGGAGGTGTCGAAGCTCGGTTGGGCCACCGATCGCTGCTGGATTTCGACATTGGGCAAGGCAGCGGTGCGACGCCGGATCTGCCATTCCAGATGCGGGCGACTCGGCACGTAGGCGGTGAACTCTTCGCGCAGCGTCTGGCCGATTCCGAGCAGGTGGCCGGCGGCGCCGAAGTAAATGCAGTCGGGCCGGTTTTCCAGCATCGGGACACCGGCGGCCACCATGTCATCGAGCAGACCGGGGAACAGCGCATCGAATTCCAATGCCCCGCGGGCCATCAGCAGATGAACATGCCGACCCTGCGGGATCGCCGCGCGGTGCGCTGGTTCGCCCGGAAGCTCGTCGCGTTCGAACAACGTCACCCGGTCATAGAAATCCGACAAGACGCGCGCCGCGCACAGGCCCGCGATGCTGGCCCCGATGACGACCGCATGTGCCTTGCTGTTTTGCGCTTCGGCGCGCATCCACCGCACAGTACTCGGTAGTGTGGCCGTGCATGGCCGGTCGATGGCGTACCAAGTCGGTCGAGCAGTCGATCGCCGACACCGACGAGCCGGGCACCCAGCTGCGCAAGGACCTGAGCTGGTGGCACCTGGTCGTGTTCGGGGTGTCGGTGGTCATCGGGGCCGGCATCTTCACTGTCACCGCCTCGACCGCGGGCAACATCACCGGCCCGGCCATTTGGATATCGTTCCTGATCGCGGCCGCCACTTGTGGATTGGCGGCGGTGTGCTACGCCGAATTCGCCTCGACGCTGCCGGTGGCCGGCAGCGCCTACACGTTCTCCTATGCCACCTTCGGGGAGTTTCTGGCCTGGGTCATCGGCTGGAACCTCGTCCTGGAACTGGCGATCGGTGCGGCCGTGGTGGCTACCGGGTGGTCGAGCTATCTGGGTATGGTCCTCGGATTCCAGGCGGGTAGCGAGGCCGTTTTAGGTTGGCTCACCATCGACTGGGGCGCGCTGCTCATCGTCGCGGTGGTGGCCACCTTGCTCGCATTGGGCACCAAGCTGTCGTCGCAGTTTTCCGCCGCAGTCACCGCAATCAAGGTCGCGGTGGTGGTGCTGGTGGTGGTCGTCGGCGCCTTCTACATCAAGCGCGACAACTACTCACCGTTCATCCCCCCACCCGAAGCCGAGCACGGCGGGACCGGCGTCGAGCAGTCGGTGTTGTCGCTGTTCACCGGGGCGCACACCAGTCACTACGGCTGGTACGGGGTGCTGGCGGGGGCGTCGATTGTGTTCTTCGCGTTCATCGGGTTCGACATCGTGGCCACCATGGCCGAGGAGACCAAGCACCCACAACGCGACGTGCCGCGCGGCATCCTGGCCACGTTGGCAATCGTCACTGTGTTGTATGTGGCGGTCTCGCTCGTGCTGTCGGGCATGGTCCCCTACACCGAGCTTCGGAACCGGCCGGACGGCCGGCATGCGAACCTGGCCACCGCGTTCGCCGCCAACGGGGTGCATTGGGCGTCCGGCATCATCTCGATCGGGGCGCTGGCCGGGCTGACCACGGTGGTGATGGTGTTGATGCTCGGGCAGTGCCGGGTGCTGTTCGCTATGGCGCGCGACGGGTTGTTGCCCCGCTCCCTGGCCAAGACGGGCCCGCGCGGCACGCCGGTGCGGATCACCGTGGTGGTGGCGCTGCTGGTGGCATTCGCGGCATCGGCCTTTCCGATGAGCAAGCTGGAGGAGATGGTCAACGTCGGAACGCTGTTCGCGTTCGTCTTGGTATCCGCCGGGGTGATCGTGCTGCGCCGGACCCGCCCGGATCTGCCGCGCGGCTTCCGAGTCCCGTGGGTGCCGCTACTGCCGATCGCATCGGTCGTGGCGTGCTTGTGGCTGATGCTGAACCTCACCGGACTGACCTGGATCCGGTTCGGCGTGTGGATGGCCGTGGGCATCGCCATCTACGTCGGCTACGGCCGTCGGCACTCGGTGCTGGCCAGCCGAGCCGCAAGCCCCGACGTCGACGCCGAGGTGAGCCCGGATCTCACCGCGCCCTAGCTGCAGGTTTTACAAAATAGCTCTTCGTGTCTAGACAGACGACACGAAGACGTATATTGTCAACCTCACCGTGCCGTGATTCACAAGGAGGTTGCCGATATGACCGCTGGCCTAAGCCCGGACACGATGGTGTGGCAGGACAAGAAGCGCTACCTGTGGCTGATGGGCCTGATCGTGCCGACGCTGCTGCTGGCCATCCTGCCGATCGTCTGGGCCATGAACCAGTTCGGCTGGACGAGCGCCTCGCAGGTGCTGTTCTGGATCGGGCCGATCCTGCTCTATGTCCTGCTGCCGGCGCTTGACCTGCGGTATGGCTCCGACGGGCAAAACCCGCCCGAGGAAGTGATGGAGTGGCTGGAGAACGACAAGTACTACCGCTACTGCACCTACCTGTTCATCCCGTTCCAGTACCTCAGCGTCGTGGTCGGCGCCTACCTGTTCACCGCGTCGGATCTCAGTTGGCTGGGCTATGACGGGTCACTGAGCTGGCCGGCCAGGATCGGCCTGGCGCTCTCGGTCGGCGCGCTCGGCGGCGTCGGAATCAACACCGCCCACGAGATGGGCCACAAGAAGGACTCGCTGGAGCGCTGGCTGTCCAAGATCACCCTTGCGCAAACCGGTTACGGGCACTTCTACATCGAGCACAACCGCGGCCACCACGTGCGGGTGGCCACGCCGGAGGACCCGGCGTCGTCGCGGTTCGGTGAGACGTTCTGGGAGTTCTTGCCGCGCAGCGTCTTCGGTAGCTTGCGCTCGGCCTGGCGACTGGAAGCACAGCGCCTGCGCCGACAGAACAAGAGCGTATGGCACCCGTCCAACGACGTGCTCAACGCCTGGCTGATGTCGGTGGTGTTGTGGGGTGTGCTGATCGCCGTGTTCGGCCCCGCGCTGATCCCGTTCGTGATCATCCAGGCGGTCTACGGTTTTTCCCTGCTGGAGTCGGTGAACTACCTCGAGCACTACGGACTGCTACGGCAGACGAACGCCAACGGCCGCTACGAGCGCTGCACCCCCGAACACAGTTGGAACTCCGACCATCTCGTCACCAACCTGTTCCTGTATCACCTGCAGCGGCACAGCGATCACCACGCCAACCCGACCCGGCGTTACCAAACGCTGCGCAGCATGGACGGCGCGCCCAATCTGCCCAGCGGGTACGCGTCCTTGATCGGGCTGACGTACTTCCCGCCGCTGTGGCGCAGGCTGATGGACCACCGGGTGCTCGAGCACTACGACGGCGACATCACCCGGGCCAACCTGCAACCGCGGCTGCGCGAGAAGATCCTGGTCCGCTACGGGGCGGTGGCGTGATGGCCGCGTACCGCTGCCCGGTCTGCGACTACGTCTACGACGAAGCCAAAGGCGCTGCGCGGGAAGGGTTTCCGGCTGGCACGCCGTGGCAGCAGATCCCCGACGACTGGGGCTGCCCCGACTGCGGGGTGCGCGAGAAGATCGATTTCGAACAGATGGAGGTCACCAAATGAACGACTACAAACTGTTTCGCTGCATCCAGTGCGGCTTCGAGTACGACGAGGCGCTGGGTTGGCCGGAAGACGGCATCGCGGCGGGCACCCGCTGGGATGACATTCCCGACGACTGGAGCTGCCCGGACTGCGGCGCCGCGAAGGCAGACTTCGAGATGGTGGAAGTCGCACGTTCGTGACGGCAAGTGTCGCTGTGAGCGCTAGTGTCGCGCATGTGAAGCGGGTCCCGTACGCCGAGGCGTCACGGGCCCTGCTGCGTGATTCAGTGCTCGACGCGATGCGGGACCTGCTGCAGGGCCGCGACTGGTCGGCCATCACGCTGGCCGACGTGGCACGCGCCGCGGGCATCAGCCGCCAAACCATCTACAACGAGTTCGGCTCGCGGCAAGGTCTAGCCCAGGGCTACGCGCTGCGGCTGGCCGATCAGTTGGTCGACGTCATACACGCCGCTATCGATAACAATGTCGGCGACATCTACGCCGCCTTCCTGGAGGGCTTCCGATTGTTTTTTGCCGAATCAGCGGCCGACCCACTGGTGATCTCGCTGCTGACCGGCGTCGCCAAGCCCGACCTGTTGCAGATCATCACCACCGACAGCGCGCCGATCATCACGCACTGTTCAAACCGGCTGACGTCGACGTTCATGCACAGCTGGGTCAAGGCCAGCGAGGACGACGCCGGCATTCTGGCGCGGGCCGTCGTCCGGCTGGCGATGAGCTATGTGTCGATGCCGCCGGAGGCCGACCACGACGTCGCCGCCGATCTGGCCCGACTGTTCACCCCGGCCGCCGAACGGTACGGCGTCATACAGTCAGACTGACCCGGTTAGCACCTTCGCCGCGCCCGGACTAATGTATATGCAAGCTAACTAGTTGACCGACCGACGAGGGAATGGGCCCGCACATGACGACCACCGAAGAATCGCTGACCACCGATGTTCGTAACGGCATCGAATACAAGGTCGCCGACTTGTCGCTGGCGGAATTCGGCCGCAAGGAGATCCGCCTGGCCGAGCATGAGATGCCGGGTCTGATGTCGCTGCGCCGCGAATACGCCGAGGTGCAACCGCTGAAGGGCGCGCGGGTGTCCGGCTCGCTGCACATGACCGTGCAGACCGCGGTGCTGATCGAAACGCTGCTGGCACTCGGCGCGGAAGTCCGATGGGCGTCGTGCAACATCTTCTCCACCCAGGACCACGCTGCGGCCGCGGTGGTCGTTGGCCCACACGGAACCGTCGAGGAGCCGAAGGGCACGTCGGTGTTCGCCTGGAAGGGCGAGACGCTCGAAGAGTACTGGTGGGCCGCCGAGCAGGCGCTGACCTGGCCCGGCGAACCGGCCAACATGATCCTCGACGACGGCGGCGACGCCACGATGATGGTGCTGCGCGGCATGCAATACGAGAAGGCCGGCGTGGTGCCGCCCGCCGAGGAAGACGACTCCACGGAGTGGAAGATCTTCTTGGATCGGCTGCGGACCCGCTTCGAAACCGACAAGGACAAGTGGACGAAGATCGCCGAGTCGGTCAAGGGCGTCACCGAGGAGACCACGACCGGCGTGTTGCGCCTCTACCAGTTCGCCGCGGCCGGGGATCTGGCGTTCCCGGCGATCAACGTCAACGACTCGGTGACCAAGTCGAAATTCGACAACAAGTACGGCTGTCGGCACTCGCTGATCGACGGCATCAACCGCGGCACCGACGTGTTGATCGGCGGCAAAAAGGCCTTGGTCTGCGGTTACGGCGACGTCGGCAAGGGCTGCGCAGAATCGCTGGCCGGCCAGGGCGCCCGGGTGACCGTCACCGAAATCGACCCGATCAACGCACTGCAGGCGCTGATGGAGGGCTACGACGTCAAGACCGTCGAGGAGGCTATCGGCGACGCCGACATCGTCGTCACCGCGACCGGTAACAAGGACATCATCACGCTGGATCACATGAAGGCGATGAAGGACCAGGCGATCCTCGGCAACATCGGCCACTTCGACAACGAGATCGACATGGCCGCGCTGGAGCGTTCCGGGGCCACCAAGTTGAACATCAAGCCGCAGGTCGACCAGTGGACCTTCGGTGACACCGGCAAGTCGATCATCGTGCTTTCCGAAGGCCGGCTGCTGAACCTGGGCAACGCCACAGGGCACCCGTCGTTCGTGATGAGCAACAGCTTCTCCAACCAGGTGATCGCCCAGATCGAGCTGTGGACCAAGAACGACGAGTACGACAACGAGGTCTACCGGCTCCCCAAGCATCTCGACGAGAAGGTGGCCCGCATCCACGTCACCGCGCTCGGTGGCGAGCTCACCAAGCTGACCAAGGAGCAGGCCGAGTACATCGGCGTCGACGTCGACGGTCCCTACAAGGCCGACCACTACCGCTACTGAGTTAGGTCATGCGCCGATAGGCTCGCGGCGTGCTGATCGCCATCGAAGGCGTCGACGGCGCCGGCAAGCGGACGTTGACGGACGGGCTGCGCGCCGCGTGGGAGGCAGCCGGGAAGTCGGTGGCCACGCTGGCCTTCCCGCGCTACGGGCAGTCGGTGGCCGCCGACGTGGCCGCCGAGGCGCTGCACGGCCAGCACGGTGACCTGGCCTCTTCGGTGTATGCGATGGCGATGCTGTTCGCGCTGGACCGCGCCGGAGCCGCCGAACAGATCCGCGGGCTGGCCGATGACCACGATGTGGTGATCCTGGATCGCTACGTGGCGTCCAACGCCGCCTACAGCGCAGCGCGCCTGCACCAGGGCGCCGACGGTGAGGTGGTCAGCTGGGTGCACGAGATCGAATACCACCGGTTGCGGCTTCCCGCACCCGATTGGCAAGTGCTGCTTGGGGTTTCGGCTGCCCTCGCCGAGCAGCGCGCTCGTGAACGGGCCCGCCGGGACGCCAGCCGCGCCCGTGATGTGTACGAACGCGACAACGAGTTGCAGCAGCGCACCGGCGAGGTGTACGCCGATTTGGCCGCCGCCGGCTGGGGCGGCAGATGGCTGGTGGTCGACGCGGACGTGGACGCAAAAGAGCTCGCTGGCCGGCTGTCCGCCCACTGAACTGGAAGAAACCGCGTGTGTCAGCCCAGTTTTGTCGCGATCTGGTGACACCATGGACACCATGAGGCAAAGGATTCTTGTCGTCGATGACGACGCTTCGCTGGCCGAGATGCTGACCATTGTGCTGCGCGGGGAAGGTTTCGACACCGCGGTCATCGGTGACGGCACCCAGGCGCTCACCGCGGTGCGTGAGCTGCGGCCCGACCTGGTGCTGCTGGACCTGATGCTGCCCGGCATGAACGGCATCGACGTGTGCCGGGTGCTGCGCGCGGATTCCGGCGTGCCGATCGTGATGCTGACGGCCAAGACCGACACCGTCGACGTGGTACTCGGTCTGGAGTCGGGCGCCGACGACTACGTCATGAAGCCGTTCAAACCCAAGGAGTTGGTCGCTCGGGTGCGGGCACGGCTGCGCCGCAACGAAGACGAGCCCGCGGAGATGCTGTCGATCGCGGACGTCGACATCGATGTGCCGGCGCACAAGGTCACTCGCAACGGCGAGCAGATCTCGCTGACACCGCTGGAGTTCGACCTGCTGGTCGCGCTGGCACGCAAACCCCGCCAGGTGTTTACTCGTGATGTGCTGCTCGAACAGGTGTGGGGATACCGTCACCCAGCGGATACCCGCTTGGTGAATGTGCATGTCCAGCGTCTGCGGGCCAAGGTCGAAAAAGACCCCGAGAACCCGACCGTTGTCCTGACCGTTCGAGGAGTGGGTTACAAGGCCGGACCGCCGTGATTTTCGGCTCTCGGCGACGCGTTCGGGGTCGTTGGGGCAGATCTGGCCCGTTGACGCGGGGTATCGGTGCGATGCGGCGGGCCGTAAGCGTTGCCTGGCGCCGCTCGCTCCAACTGCGGGTGGTGGCGCTGACGATCGGGATGTCACTCGCGCTGATCCTGGTGCTGGGCTTCGTGCTGACCAGTCAGGTCACCAACCGTGTGCTCGACGTCAAGGTGCGCGCGGCCACCGAGCAGATCGAGCGGGCGCGCACCACCGTGAGCGGGATCGTCAGCGGGGAGGAAGCGCGTTCGCTGGAAAGCAGCCTGCAGCTCGCCCGCAACACGTTGACGTCGAAAACCGATCCGACGTCCGGCGCCGGTCTTGCCGGTGCGTTCGATGCGGTGCTGGTGGTCCCCGGCTACGGCCCTCGGCCCGCGGCGGCGGCCGGACCCGTCGACCAGCTGCCCGCGGCGCTGCGCGACTTCGTCAAGGCCGGCCAGGTGGCCTACCAGTACGCCACCGTGCATACCGACGGCTTCTCGGGTCCGGCGCTGGTCATCGGCACCCCGACGTCGTCGCGGGTGACGAACCTGGAGCTCTACCTGATCTTCCCGCTGGGCAACGAGCAGAGCACGATCTCGCTGGTCCGCGGCACCATGGCCACCGGCGGTCTGGTGCTGCTGGTACTGCTGGCCGGTATCGCGCTGCTGGTCTCCCGGCAGGTGGTGGTCCCGGTGCGGGCCGCGGCACGCACCGCCGAACGCTTCGCCGAAGGCCACCTCTCCGAGCGGATGCCGGTGCGCGGCGAGGACGACATGGCCCGGCTTGCGGTGTCGTTCAACGACATGGCCGAAAGCCTGTCGCGGCAGATCGCTCAACTGGAGGAGTTCGGCAACCTGCAGCGGCGGTTCACCTCCGACGTCAGCCACGAATTGCGCACGCCGCTGACCACAGTTCGGATGGCCGCCGACCTGATCTACGACCACAGCGAAGACCTCGAACCGGCGCTGCGACGGTCCATCGAATTGATGGTCAGCGAGCTGGACCGGTTTGAATCACTGCTCAACGACCTGCTCGAAATCTCCCGGCACGACGCGGGCGTGGCCGAGCTGTCGGTTGAGGCCGTCGACCTCCGTTCGACGGTCAACAGCGCACTGGGCAACGTGGGCCACCTGGCCCAAGATGCCGGGGTCCAGCTGATTGTCGACCTGCCGCCTGACGAGGTGATCGCCGAAGTCGATGCTCGCCGCGTCGAGCGGATCCTGCGCAATCTGATCGCGAACGCCATCGATCACGCCGAGCGTAAGCCGGTGCGGATCCGAATGGCCGCCGACGAGGACACCGTCGCGGTCACCGTGCGCGACTATGGGGTCGGGCTGCGGCCGGGCGAGGAGAAGCTAGTGTTCAGCCGGTTCTGGCGGTCGGACCCGTCGCGAGTGCGGCGCTCCGGTGGGACCGGGCTGGGCCTGGCCATCAGCGTCGAGGACGCGCGTTTGCATCAGGGCCGGCTCGAGGCCTGGGGCGAGCCGGGCAACGGCGCCTGCTTCCGGCTGACCCTGCCGCTGGTGCGGGGGCACAAGGTCACCACCAGTCCATTGCCGATGAAACCGATTGCGCCAGAACGCAAAGAGCGTAAGTCTCGGCCGCGGGAGCACGCCGAGAGGGGCGTCTGATGCGTCGACTGGCCGGGCTGATGTTCGCTCTGGCCGTCGTGCTCGCGGGATGCGCCGATGTCCCGAGCGCGTCGGCGCCGCAGGCCATCGGCACCGTCGAGCGACCGGCGCCGTCCAATCTGCCCAAGCCGACGCCGGGCATGGATCCCGATCTGCTGTTGCGCGAATTCCTCAAAGCCACAGCCGATCCCGCCAACCGGCATCTGGCGGCCCGCCAGTTCCTCACGCCATCGGCGTCCAACGCGTGGGACGACGCCGGTAGCTCGCTGCTGATCGACCACGTGGTCTTCGTGGAAACCCGGGCCACCGACCGGGTTTCGGTCACCATGCGGGCAGACATCCTCGGCTCGCTTTCGGACATGGGAGTATTCGAGACCGCCGAAGGGGTGCTCCCCGATCCGGGTCCGATCGAACTGGTCAAGACACCGGGCGGCTGGCGGATCGATCGGCTGCCCAATGGCGTCTTTCTGGACTGGAAACAATTCCAGGCCACGTATAAGCGCAACACGTTGTACTTCTCTGACCCGACCGGAAAAACAATGGTTCCGGACCCGCGGTATGTCGCGGTGTCCGATCCCGATCAGTTGGCCACCGAGCTGGTGTCCAAGCTGATCGCCGGGCCGCGTCCGGAGATGGCCAAATCCGTGCACAACATGTTGGGTCCGCCGCTGCGGCTGCGCGGACCGGTGACGCGTGCCGACGGCGGCAAGAGCGGTGTCGGCCGTGGCTACGGCGGGGCCCGGATCGATCTGGAGATGCTGACGACCCCCGATCCGCACAGTAGGCAATTGCTTGCCGCGCAGATCATTTGGACATTGGCGCGAGCCGACATCAAGGGGCCATATGTGATCACCGTCGACGGCACCGCGCTGGACGACAGGTTTGCCGACGGGTGGAAGACCTCGGATGTGGCGGCCACCGATCCCGGTGTGGCAGAGGGCGCAGCGGCTGGTGTGCACGCGCTGATCGGCGGGCGACTGGTGTTGCTGGACGGCCAGCACGCCAGCCCGGTGCCGGGCGCATTCGGGCGTACGACGGATCAAACCAGCGCCGCGTTGTCGCGCAGCGGGCATCAGGTGGCGTCGGTGGTGACGCTGCGGCCCGGCGCTCCGGACATGGCGTCGTCGCTGTGGATCGGCGATCTCGGCGGCGAGGCGGGCCAAGCCGCGGACGGGCACAGCTTGTCGCGGCCGAGCTGGTCGCTCGACGACGCGGTGTGGGTGGTCGCCGACGGCAACAACGTGCTGCGCGCCATTCAGGAGACGGCCTCGGGCCAGCCCGCGCGTTTGCCGGTGGACTCGGCCGCGGTGTCCAGCCGCTTCCCGGGCGCGATCACCGAGCTGCAGTTGTCCCGGGACGGAACGCGGGCGGCAATGGTGATCGAGGGCCAGGTGATTCTGGCCAGCGTCGAGCAGACGCAGGCCGGCCAATTCGCGCTGACGTTTCCGCGCCGGCTCGGGTTTGGGCTGGGTTCCTCGGTGGTGTCGTTGTCGTGGCGCACCGACGACGACATCGCGGTGAGCCGCACCGATCCCGCGCATCCGGTGTCGTATGTGAACCTCGACGGGGTGAATTCCGATGCGCCGAGCGGGAATCTGCAGCTTCCGGTATCGACGATCGCGGCCAATCCGTCGACGGTGTACGTCGCCGATCCGCGCGGGGTCATGCAGCTGTCGGTCTCGGGCGCGGAAGGACCGCAGGGCTGGCTGGATGTTCAGCCCTTCATGGTGGCCGGCGCGGTTCCGGTGATGCCGGGATGAGTTGAGTCACGTGCTCACTCAAGTTTCCTTGGTCGGCGGGATGTTTGGATTGTTGCAGAAGATGTTGTCAGGGTCGTATTTGGCCTTGATCGTGGCCAGCCGCTCGTACTTTCCGCCTCGATAGGCGTCCCGCACCCGGTCGTCATCGTCGACGGCCATGAAATTCGAGTATAAGCCGCCGGTCTGCCAGGCACTCGTCCCAGCGAACGTTTCTCTTACCCAATCGATGTGGCGCTGCGAGTCGTCGTTGGGTTGCCATCGGCCCAGTACGTTGACGAGGTTGTCGGCGTGACGGTCGGCAAACGCGGCGTCGTCCTCGGGAAGCCGGTCCTGGGCGCCGTGTTGATACCCGAACTCAACGGCTGAGAGCTCATTGGGCAGTTTCGTCGCTGACTCGATGAGGCTCTCGATGCAGCCGTCGCTGATTTCGCCGACATAGCCGCCCTTCGTGTAGTTACATGAACCAGGCCCGAGCGCACTGTCATTCAATGACTGCAGCTCGAGATACGGCAAGTGTTGAACGATGCCGAACACCCGCGGTGCCCCGGCCCACAGGTCCTCATGGACCTGGCGACCGTCTGCGGGATCTCCGGTCCACACACTTACGAATACGCATACGGGCGCGCCGACCAGTTCATCGGGCACTCCAGGCTCCGCGACCGCGCGGCGCAGGTACACCATCACCTTGAGATCATCGCTAGCGCGACGCATCGTCTGCGATTGGTGGGTGATCGCACGTGCGGCGTCGGACAGGCGGTAGAGGGCAATACCGAGAGGAACCGTGGGACCCACGACCTGGGTCGCAAACTCGAATTCCGTTACCACCCCAAAGTTGGCGCCCGCACCGCGCAAGCCCCAATAGAGGTCGGGCTCCTCGTGAGCGCTAGTAGTCACCACGCTGCCGTCGGCCAGGACCACTCGCGCTGAGATCAGGTGGTCGCAGGTAAGACCGTGCTTGCGCGTCAGCCAACCCATGCCGCCACCGAGCGCCAAGCCCGCGACACCGGTTCGCGACATCACGCCCGCGGGCGTTGCAAGACCGAAAGGCTGTGTGGCACGGTCCATATCGGAGAGCAAGCAGCCGCCGCCGACCCGCGCAAGGCCCGCATCGGGAGAAACGCTGACCTTGCGCATCATACTGAGGTCGATGACGACGCCGTTGTCGATCATTGAGTGCCCTGCGACACTGTGCCCGCCTGCTTTGACCGTCAGCGGAACAGCGTGCTCACGGGCGAATGCGATCGTTGTGGCGACATCGGCATCTGTAGCGCACCGAACCACTACCGCCGGATGGCGGTCGATCATGTAGTTCCAGATTCGGCGTTCGCGTTGGTAGTCGGGGTGCCGCGGATGCACCACATCGCCGACCAGCCGACTACTTAACCTAGTGATCTGCAGGTCCGAAAATTGCTGTCCAGGAAGGGATTCTGCATGTCTCATAGAGGTGCAACGCTAAGGGGGATAATCGCAGACTGCCTATCCGATTAGCGCAGTGTTTCGGACAAAGCGCGAGACGGAGGTGGGTCTCACGGAGCCCGAAATGCAGTACGCAAGGTCACCGAAGGCGCCTCGCCGTAGCGCTTGGCATGCGCTCTGGCGAAGCGGCCGAGGTTGGTGAACCCCCAGCGGTAGGCAACCGACGCCACTGTGACCGTCGACGGGTTGGACTCCAGCAGTGTCTGGTGCGCTCGCCGTAGCCGGACCTCGCGCAGATATGCCGTTGGCGATGTCTCCAGATGGCGCTGGAAACCTTGCTGTAGTGAACGGACGCTGGCATGACTACGGGCGGCGATCGAAGACAGCGTCAAGGGCAGATGCGCTTCGTCTTCGATAATCTCAATTGCGGTACGAACTGTGCGTGACGCAATGAACTCTCCGCCTCCAGTGAGCGCGTCACGGTGGGGGTGGTTAGTGGCGAGTAAAAGGCCGCGAACCAGGCTGTCGACGAACGGTAATCCGACAAGTGGTTGGTTGAGCAGGTTGTCGGGCCGAAAAAGCTGCTTTGTGAACAGCACCAGCATGTTGACCCAGCTTTGGGTCACCGCAGAGGTGATTGGCATGACAGGTGCGAAGTCGATTTGAGACGTCACCTGGCGACCGACTGCATCGCGCAGAGCATCGTCGACAACACCACGGTCGAATCTGAGGGCTATCATTCGGGTGCCCGCCGCCCAGTGCGAAGCGGCATGACCCTCCGGCGCTAACACAGCGGCTGTGCCGGGGCCGGCCGTCACCGTTACATCTCGATGTACAGACACCGCGTGGCCCGACTGCGGCACAAGCACTCGATAGGAGTTGCACAGCTGGCCGCGTTCGATCGAAATCTCCGAACCGACGATGAGCTCGGCGATAGCAACCGGGCCCATGCGACCCACCCGCTGGGTAAGTGAAAACGAATCCGGATCACTCAACAGCTTGAGGTTCGGTTGACCGCAGCAGATCACGGCGAATTCGTCGAACGTTTTCGCTTTCGCCCATGCAATCCTATCCGCACCATCCGCGGGCGGTCGGACCGCAACTTCGTCAGTCATGGCAGATGATGACGTCGTACAGGCGACGCTCGTACTGCGAGCGAACGGCTTTCTTGTCGAACTTGCCGACGCTAGTCCGCGGCACCCCGTCGACGAACGTCCACCGCTCGGGTAGCTGCCAGCGAGGCACCCGCTGGCTGAGGAAGTCGCGCAGTTCGGCTGGGGTGACATCGACATCGTTGTCCAGCACGACAGCCGCGAGTGGCCGCTCCTGCCAGCGTGGGTCGGGCACAGCTACCACGCATGCCTCAACGACCGCTCGGTGAGCCATGATGTGGTTCTCCAACTCGACCGACGAGATCCACTCGCCACCTGACTTGATCACGTCTTTGGCCCGGTCGGTCAACGTAATGAAACCCCGCGAGTCGATGCTGCCCACGTCACCGGTACGTAGCCATCCGTCATCAGAGCATGGTGAGCGCTGGTCGCCGAAGTACGATGCAGTGACCCAGTTTCCGCGAACCTCGAGCTCGCCCACGGATTTGCCATCGTGAGGTAATGTACGACCATCGTCGCCAACAATTCGGGCTTCGACGCCACAGACCGGCCTGCCCGCGGTATTACGCAGTTGCCAGTGTTCGTTGTCGGCGATGTTGGCCGGCGGCCATGCCATGGCGGCCAGTGGCGACGTCTCGGTCATTCCCCATGCCTGCCGGATCGGCACCCCGTAGTCCTCTTGAAATTCTCTCATCAAGCTATGCGGCACGGCGGAGCCGCCACAGGGGATCAGGCGCAGCGATGACACGTCGTGGTCGGCGTGATCGTCCAGGTAGCACTTGACATCGTTGATGATGGTTGGCACGGCGGCGGCGATCGTCACTTTGTGCTGCTCGATCATGTCGACCAATCGATTTGGCTGCAGGTATCGGTCTGTCATGACGAGGCTGGCTCCAGCCATCATGGCTGCGTAGGGCAGGCCCCAGGCGTTGGCGTGGAACATCGGCACGATCGGCAAAATTTGGTCGCCGGCGTTGATTGCCATGGCGTTTGGAGTGCACACCGCCAACGTGTGCAAAAATGTCGAGCGATGACTGTATACGATTCCCTTCGGGTCACCGGTCGTTCCGCTGGTGTAACACATTGCAGCGGCAGATGTTTCGCTCAAGTCGGGCCAGTTGAAAGCGGTAGGCTGTCCGGCTAAGAGGTCGTCGTAGCGAACGATGTTCTTGCTGGACGGGGTCAGAGTGTCCACATCGCCGTCGCCGACCACCACCACCGTATGCACGGTGTCGAGCTTGGGCAGCACCTGGCCGAGCAGGGGGAGCAGCGACTGGTTGACGAGCACCACCTGGTCCTCGGCCTGGGTGGCAATGTACGAAATCTGCTCGCTGGCCAGCCGAATGTTGAGAGTGTGCAACACAGCTCCCATACACGGCACCGCGAAAAACGCTTCGAGGTGTTCCTGGTTGTTCCACATGAATGTCGCCACCCGTTGGTCGCCGCTGATGCCAAGGCTGCGCAATCCGTGCGCCAATTGGGCGGTGCGGCGGCCGATCTCGTCGAACCTGGCCATGCGATAACCGTCGGCGGTGGCCGTAGTCACCGTCTGGTCTGCGCAAACCGTGGTGCCGTGTCGAAGGATCTCCGTCACCAGTAGAGGAGATTCCCACATCGTGCTTTCCATGACGTACTGCTTCTTCCTTGGTGGCTACTCCGGGTGCATGCATCGATGAACACGCCGGTGGGATTTGTCGGCATGTGGATTGACTTTCGTCCGCTGCAGGATGCGCCAAGCTCGACTGACAATGCCTGGGCGATCCCGCACGCTAGCGTAAGTTAGATACGAACGTTAGGCAATAGAAAAAGTAAGTCACTTACCCATCTGGTGTAAGCTGCTACCGTGCAAGCTTCAGGGCACCGCCCCACGACGGGCAGTTTAGTTTCGACTGCAGTGCGCTTCGCTGGGCAGATGAAGGGATCCATGGGAGTCGACATGTCGCTGCGCGAGCGCAAGAAAGCGCTGACCCGCCGCGCGATCCTGGAAGCGGCCCACCTCCTGTTCGCCGAACGGGGGTTCGACGACGTGACCGTCGCCGAGATAGCCGATGCGGCCAACGTGTCGGTAAAGACGCTCTTCGTCTACTTTCGGTCCAAGGAAGAACTCGTCTTTTCCGACTATGACCTCCTCGACCGGTTGGTGGCGGCGTTGGCGTCCAGGTCTGCACAGACATCGCCGGCGATGGCGGTAGCCGACTGTTTAATCGAGCAGCTCCGCAAGCAACCCGAAGCCGTCGCGGGCATGTTCGGCTCGCAGCAATCCTATGGCGACTCGACCGGCCTGCAGGCCGCATTACTGAGGCGATGGTCGATCTTCGAGGATCGCATCACCGAAGAACTCGCGCGTGAAGCTGGACGGCCCGCGACGGCGAACATGCGATTTCAGGCCATACAACTCGTCGGCTTGGTCCGTTGCGCCACATCTGCAGAGCTGCGAGCTGAGCTCGACCTGAGCGACTCTCGAAGCTCCAACAAGTTCGCCCGATGGATGCGCAATGCTGCCCGCAATATCGGGGACTGAATCAAACGCGACGCCGTTGGGCAGGTGGGGGAACCGCATGCACGCAACATCGGCAACGGGTGGCGCTCAAGTCAGGTCTGCGCCACCAACACGTATTACAGAAATAGAACAGTCATATCTATACTGTAATCAAGAATTCATAGACCAGCGTAACGCTGGGACGTGATCGATGGTCCTACTTGCTGTCCAGGCTCTCGGCCATCAGTGCATATCGCGGAGCGGATCAGGCAACGTGCAGAGGTGGAGACCCGAAGGATGAGGCGTTCGGGGTTACAGAGCTTGCACAGCCGTAGATAAAGTGTAATATCGATACCATGCCAGATACTCATGCTGTCAGCAACCAGGTCCCTCCGTTGGAGGAGCACAACCCGGCCTCATCCCCGGTTCTTGTGGAGGCGCTGATCCGCGAGGGGGGGCAGTGGGGTGTGGACGAGGTGACTGCGATCGGTGCGATTTCGGGCTCCAAGCAGGCGCAGCGCTGGGGTGAGCTGGCCGACCGCAATCGGCCGATCCTGCATACGCATGACCATTGCGGGCATCGGATCGATGAGGTCGAATACGACCCGGCCTATCACGAGTTGATGCGCACGGCCATCGAGCACGGCCTGCACGCAGCGCCGTGGGCGGATGAGCGGCCGGGTGCGCATGTGGTGCGCGCGGCGAAGACCAGTGTGTGGACTGCCGAGGCCGCCCACATGTGCGCGGTTTCGATGAGCTATGCCGTGGTGCCGGCGTTGCGCTTCAACCCTGAGTTGGCAAGGGTTTACGTGCCGCTGTTGACCAGCCGCGTGTATGACCCTGAATTGAAGGTGCCCACGGCGAAGGTGGGTATTACTGCGGGCATGTCGATGACCGAAAAGCAGGGCGGCTCTGATGTGCGTGCGGGTAGCACTCAGGCGATCCCCAGCGGTGATGGCAGTTATCGGTTGACTGGTCATAAGTGGTTCACTTCGGCGCCGATGTGTGACATCTTCCTCGTGCTGGCGCAGGCGCCGGGCGGGTTGTCGTGTTTCTTTTTGCCTCGGGTGCTGCCTGATGGGACCCGTAATCGGATGTTGTTGCAGCGGCTCAAGGACAAGCTGGGCAATCATGCCAATGCTTCCAGTGAGGTGGAGTATGACGGCGCCATCGGGTGGCTGGTGGGTGAGGAGGGCCGCGGTGTTCGCACGATCATCGAGATGGTCAATCTGACTCGGCTGGACTGCACGCTGGGTAGCGCGACCAGTATGCGCACGGGGTTGACGTTCGCGGTGCATCATGCGCAGCACCGCAAGGTGTTCGGCGCGTATCTGATCGATCAGCCGTTGATGCGTAATGTATTGGCGGATTTGGCCGTTGAGGCCGAGGCGGCCACCATGGTGGCGATGCGGATGGCCGGCGCCACCGACAACTCGGTGCGTGGTGACGGGAGCGAGACGTTGTTGCGCCGCATCGGGCTGGCTGCGGCCAAGTACTGGGTGTGCAAGCGCTCCACCCCACACGCTGCCGAGGCGCTGGAATGCCTGGGCGGCAACGGTTATGTGGAGGACTCGGGGATGCCGCGGCTGTATCGCGAGGCGCCATTGATGGGCATCTGGGAGGGCTCGGGTAATGTCAGCGCACTGGATACCTTGCGCGCCATGGCAACTCGTCCGGAATGTGTCGAGGTGCTGTTTGACGAGCTAGCCAAGAGCACAGGCCAGGATCCGCGGCTGGACGCCCAGGTCGAGCGGCTGCGTCAGCAGCTAAGCGATGTCGAGACCCTCGAGTATCGGGCGCGCAAGGTGGCCGAAGACATCTGCCTGGCGCTGCAGGGCTCACTTCTGGTGCGGCACGGACATCCGGCGGTGGCCGAAGCGTTCCTGGCGACCAGACTTGGCGGGCAGTGGGGCGGCGCGTTCGGAACCATGCCGTCCGGGCTGGATCTCGCGCCCATCCTCGAACGAGCAATGATCAAGGGCTAAGCCGATACATGACCCACGCGATCGTGGCCCGCAACTGCCGTCACTCGTAATGAGAGGTATACGAGATGCCGAGTTCATTCGACAGGCTTACCGCTCGCTCTGTCATCCTGAGCCTGTTATTGGGACTTCATCCAGCATGCGCCACTTCTGCTGAATTGATATTCCTCACGTCAGACTATGGGATCACGGAGGCCGCGTTGCGTGTAGCGCTTACGCGGATGGTCGCCAGCGGGGATTTGGTTCGATCGCCTGACGGCTATCGTCTGTCGGATCGGTTGCTCGCTCGCCGACGGAAACAGGACGATGCCCTGCGGCCGCCTACTCGTGTGTGGCGTGGAGCCTGGGTAACGGTCGTGATAACTAGCATCGGAATTGATCCCCGGACGCGGGCTGATATGCGAACGGAGTTGTATGACAATCGGTTAGCTGAACTACGCGAGGGCGTGTGGATAAGGCCTGACAATCTCAAGCTGGAACTGCCCACAGAACTAGAAGAGCGCGTGAGGATCCTATACACCTACGACAATGCGCCTTCTGAGCTCGCCGGCATGTTGTGGGATCTTCCGGGTTGGGCACAGACCGGCCGCGGATTGCTTGACGAAATGGAGAACGCTGCCGAGGCGCTTGAGCAATTCGTTGCCGCTGCCGCGATTATGCGGCACCTAATGACAGACCCGGTGTTACCGGACAACCTACTACCGGCACGCTGGCCCGGCGACGAGCTGCGCACGGCATACGCTGAGTTCGCCGCCGGAGTCAACGACCGCCGCTACCAATCCGACGTTATGGCGACATAGCGAAACCCAATTGACTAGGCATTTTGCGAAACACTCTGGACAACTAATGACACTGACGATCCTCGGGGTATGCGCGGCTCGGCTAGGTGAATGCGTGCGACGGCTAGTTGCTGTGCGGTCGCCGTCCTAGTCTGATTTGCGTGACCAACGCTATGCGCGTGTCGTCGAGAGATGGGTGAACTCACCAACTCTCACCGCGATCTTCCCGATACCGGAGATTTGAAATGTCAAGTCAAGCCCAGTCATTGGATGCCACGGTACTCACACCGATCTTATTCCTGGCGATCTACGTGTATATCCGTGTGACTATCCGGTGGATTGTCAGCCTTTGTAGCCGCTACGCCAACCGAGCCGCCTGCCACGCAAAGGTCTGCCGTAACGGCGGCCCGGATCGAACGATCGTGGACGATGTGTCCACTCCCGCTTGACGCAGCCGGGGCAGAAACGCTCGGGCGATGACGATCGGCCCATGGAGCAGTCGGTCAGCGCACTCCGGGCAAGGGCAGCCGGTCGCATGTTCACGGCGCGGGGGGCGGCGCATCGGCCGCGCCTTTTCTGTCCCGGCGGATCTGGGTGCGTAGCGCGCCGATCATTTCCTTTGTCGCCGTGGCACTGTCGCCCCCGATTGGGAAGAACGTGGTGAATCCGTGGACTAGGGAACCAAATTCGCGATGGTCCACGATGACGCCCGCAGCCTGCATCGCTTCCACGTACTGATTACCCTCGTCGCGCAGCGGGTCGAACCCGGCGGTTAGCACCAGCGCTGGAGGCAATCCTGACAGGTCACGAGCCAGCAGCGGCGAAACCCGCGGGTCGGACAGCCCGACATCTGTGCCCTCGAGGTACGTGTGGCGGAACCAGGCTATATCTCGATTGGTGAGCAAGAACCCGTCGCCGAACAATGCCTTAGAGCGAGTCGTGTTGAGGTAGTCGGTTGCCGGGTAGATCAACAGTTGAAGAGCCGGCATTGGCACACCCTCGTCGCGTGCAGACTGCGATACCACGGCGGCCAGCGTTCCACCCGCGCTGTCGCCCCCTACCGAAACCTGTTTGGGGTCCGCGCCGAGCTCGGCAGCGTTTTCGATAGCCCACCGGTATGCCGCAAACGCGTCAACGACGGCGGCGGGAAACTTATTTTCTGGAGCCAGCCGATAGCCGATCGATAACACGGGCAGTCCGGCATCCCGACAGATCAGCCGGCATTGATCGTCGTGGGTGTCGATGCTACCGAGTGCGAAACCACCACCGTGGTAGAAGACCAGGAGCGCGCGCGCAGCGTCATGCCAGTCGCCGCGTTGACGATCGCGTCCATGCGACGCCTCTTACCGTTCATCTGTAGTAACCTCCGTGAGTTCAGAACAAGTTTCGGCTTCACCACACCGCGGCGGTATGGCGAAAACGGTGCGTGCGTCAGCCTGCTTCGCGCAACAGGCGGTGGCGCAGACTATCGGAGTTGATGAGCTCGGCTGCGCGTTCAGCGATCGCAAGTGTTGCCGCATTTGGCGGCGCCGCCACTAAGGAAGGCATGACCGACGCGTCGGCGACACACAGGTTGTCGATTCCTCGGACACGCAGTTGTGGGTCTACTACGGCGTGGTCGTCGGTGCCGATGCGACAAGTGCCAGCCAGATGGAGGTAGCTTGCCGTGGTACGCCGTAGGAATGCACCGCTATCGTCGTCGCTGCGTAGTTTCTCTCCTGGCAGGAGTTCAGTTCCCCGCCAAGGCTTCAGGGCTCTAGCGTGCGCGATTTCGCGCGCCATCTGCAGACCGATGGCCATGCGGCCGACGTCATCCGGCTCAGTGAGGTATGCCGGATCGATCAAAGGTGCGTCGAACGGCTCGGAGCTACGTAGCCGGAGCGAACCCCGGCTGCGGGGGCGTACCAATGCGAACAATATCGAGAACCCCGGGGCAGCGCCGCGCCAGCGCGGTTCGATGGCGGCTGGAGCGAACGTGAAGAATAAGTCGGGATCAGCATGTTGATCGCTCCGACTGATTAGGGATGGCAGGCGCGACGGGGTTGCATCCACAATCTGCCTCGTGTCGTATGAGACCCACGTAATCGGATGGTCGTGCAAGTTCTCGCCGACACCAGGAAGGTCGGCGAGAACCTCGATGTCGTGATCGCGCAGCCGTGCTGCGGGACCGATCCCAGACAACATGAGTATCTTGGGCGATCCAATTACCCCTGCGCACAGAATTATTCCGCGTTCGGCATGAACGACGCGCGTGTGGCCGTCTTTGTAGTATTGGGCGCCGCGACACTGCGAACCGTCGATCACGAGCCGGAGTACGCATGCGGCGGTTACCACGCTGAGGTTAGGCCGCGACATCACCGGACGCAGGTATGCATCAGCCGCGCTCTGCCGTTTGTTGTTGACGACGTTCTGTTCCAGCCATGACACTCCCTCCGCTACCGATCCATTGCCGTCCTCTATTTCTGGGTGTCCGGTTTCGACCGCGGCTTGATATAGCGCGTGTGCAAGGGGACTCGCTGCAGGTGGTTCTTCTATCACCATCGGGCCGGCTGTGCCCCGGACGTTGGGATCTCGACCGTCGGTGCGCTCGCTTCGCTTAAGATGCGGCAGCATCGTCTCGTAATTCCAGCCCCTGGCACCCTGCGCTTCCCAGGCGTCGTAGCTTGATGCGTGTCCCCTGACATGGAGCATGCCGTTGATGCTGCTGGATCCCCCTAAGACCTTTCCTCGCGGACAACCCAGAATCGCACCGTCGAGGGCAATCTGGGGAGTGGTGGTGAATCCCCAATCCACGGAGGAGCCCAACAGCTGTATCGCGTCGAGATTGTTTGCGCTAGACATGGCTGCCGGACCGCTGCCGGCGCCAGCTTCTATCAGGGCCACCCGCAAACCGGCGTGCTCAGACAGCCGCGATGCAACGACACATCCAGCGGATCCGGCTCCAATGATTACATAGTCGAAGCTGTCGTCCATGATTAAAATTCCGAAAGCAATTGGCTCATGCGTGATGAACGTAGGCGGACGGGCTGTAACACGAACAGCCATGTCGCGCATGATCTTGGACGCACTACGCAATAGGACGTCGCTGCTGCGGAGCTCCACCGTCCGCGTAAAGGAAGGAAACTGTCCTGCGTCGGCCGGCCACGACCGCGCGCGCCGCGGCTAGTCGTGTTGTGGTAGCTGGACCCTATCGTCGTGGTTGATGGGCGCTGCGTAGTTCTTCGTATTCACACCCACCCGTCACCAACACGCCAACAGACTGGTGAAGACCGACTGAGAGGGTGCTGGTGGTGCTTGACGCGGGTACTCGGACAAAACTTGCTGCTAACCAGCGCAACTGGGATGCGCGGGCGCCAATCCACGCACGCAGCAAGTTCTATGGGATCGGTAACCGTGACCCGCTGAGCTGGTTCGCGCCCTTCGAGTGGCGTGACCTCGGCCCGCTCGAAGGGCGCGAGGTTGTGCACCTTCAATGCCACTTGGGTACGGAGACAATGGCGATTGCGCTCAAGGGCGCGCACGCCATCGGCCTAGATTTCTCCGGTGTGTCCGTCCAGGAGGCGCGGCGGGCCGCGAGCCGAGCAGCCCTGGCAATCGAATACGTGCAGGCCGACGTATATGAAGCGGTCGAAGCGTTAGGGGCGGAACGTTTCGACATCGTCTACACCGGCAAGGGTGCGCTATGTTATCTGCCCGATTTGATGGCTTGGGCGCAAACGGTAGCGCGTCTACTCAAACCTGGCGGCTTTCTGTACCTCGTGGAATTTCATCCACTGTTCAACGCGCTCGGTCCCACTCAAACGCCCGGCTACGCTGACGACCTGGTGATCCGGCACGACTATCTCGAGGGCCGTGGTCCCATCGAACGCGACAGCAGCCATAGCTACACCGACGGACCGGCGCTCGCCGGCGATACCCTCCATTACGAGTGGGCACACGGCTTGGGCGACGTCATTACCGCCATAGCGCAAACCGGATTCATCATCGAAAGTTTGACCGAGACGTGCCTTCTTCCCTGGCCGCGTTGGCCGCGGATGGTTCAAACCGACGACGGGTGGTGGGCCATGCCGGAAAGCGAACCCCGATTCCCGGTCCTCTATGGACTTAAGGCCTATAAAACCTAGCGCAGCAGCGAGCCGCGGAGGCGTTGCGCAACCGGTGTGGCCAGTTTGCGCATACCTCTGGCCACAGCGCGCACACTTCCGCTCTCGACGTACCGCAGCAACGTCAGCGACGCTAGCGTCGCGTGCGCAGGTATGGAGAGGGGATCTGCGAACGGTGAGTGAAGGCGACCGAGTCACGGAAAGACCGAGAGCGGACGCTTCGGAGTCGTACATATGGACGCCGGCGAAGGAGTTCGACGACTTTGCCCGGGTTTGCTGCGGCCGGCCCCACCTCCGCCTGTTAGCTGATCCAGATTCGTTTTCGCTGACCCAGCGGGTGGGTCGGATGGGCCCGGTCGCGTTATCCGAAATCGCCGTGGGATCGGACATGCCCATGGACGGCAACCAGCCGTGCGACAGCTATCGCGTGGTCTTGGTGCAGGCCGGCCGCACGGAGGCTGAACACAGGGGCTGCTCTCTGGTCGGCGGGCCCGGCAGCGCGGCAGTGTACGCGCCCGAGGGTCTCGGTTCAGGGCAGTGGGACGCGGGAAGCAAAATGATCTGTTTGAAGATCGACCGAGTCGCCGTCGATAAGGCGCTCAGCGATGCGCTGGGTCGGCAGGTGATGTCGCAGGTTGACTTCACGCCGGTCCTTCCGACCCATGCGGCGCCGACGAGAAGCTGGATCAACATGCTGGTGTCGTTCAAGGAGCATTTATTCCGGCCCGACAGCGTGCTGGCTCAGCCCCTGGTCGGCATGCCCTTCGTCGACGGCTTGGTGCGCGGGTTTTTGTTCGCCGCCGAGCATCCTCATCTCGATGCCCTAACGGGAGGCCCGCGGCCCCTTGCGCCGCGCGCGATTCGCACCGCCGTCGAAATCATGGAAACAGAGGCACACTTGCCGTTGACGCTGTCCTCTATCGCCGCCCGCTGTTACATAAGTGTCCGAACGCTCCAGCAAGGTTTCCGGCGTCATCTGGACACGACGCCGATGGCGTACCTGCGCGAGGTCCGGCTGCGCCGAGCGCACGAGGACCTGCTAAAATTCGATCCATCGGTGGTTACCGTAGCGTCGATTGCCTACCAATGGGGCTTCAGCAACCTCGGCAGGTTCGCCGCCGCGCACGCGGAGCGGTATCGCGAGACACCCACAGAGACATTGCGCCGCAGGGCATTCCAGCGCAGCACAACCGAACTTGTGATCCACACGAGGACCGCATAGCCCTGCTGGAAGAGAGGATCTCCATGGCGGATCGGGTTGGAGACACCCAGGTGACCGCTGACCCCAGCGCATGGGTTTCAGTGCGGTCGCTGGACGACTTCGCCGAGCTGAAGCTGCGGCAGAGTCACCAGGAGTCATCGCCTTACTGGTGGCCAGACATTGGACCGCTTGGGGACACCAGCTCGTTTTCATTCACGCACCGTATGCGTCGCTCTGGCCCGATCACGGTGCTAGACATCGATTTCCATGATGACGTATGGGTGAACGGCGGTGAGATTCGTCCCCACTATCACGTCACCTTGCCGGTCGCGACTTCCTCGGCGGCGACGGGTGCTGATATCTCTGTCACTGCGCAGTCTGGCTCGGTCGGGGTGTATCGGCCCGAGGGCAAGGCGGGTATGTCTGGTTACGTCGGTCGCCTGCTGGCCGTGATGATCGATCGTCACGCCGTCGAAGATGCTCTCGCGGATACGCTCGGGCGCTCGATAACTTCCCAAATCGACTTCCAACCCATCATGTCGGCTACCACTCAAACCGTGCGTAGCTGGATCACCATGGTGTCGGTATTCACCGAGCAGCTGTTTCGGCCTCATAGTGTCTTGCAGCAGCCAATGGTCGGGACGCCGTTTGCTGAGAGCGTTGTCCGCGGGTTCTTGCTCGCCACGGACCATCCTTACCGCGCGACCTTGGAGGGTGAGCCGACCGAGCCTACGCCGCGCGCCATCCGCGCCGCAGTCGACGTCATCGAGGCCGAGGCGGACCAGCCTTTGACGGTCGCGGCGTTGGCCGCGCGCAGTTGCCTCAGCATCCGTTCGTTACAGCAAGGGTTCCGGCGTCACCTAGGCACATCGCCTACCGCATATCTGCGGGAGGTCAGGCTGCGCCGAGCACACCAAGACTTGCTCGACTCGGACCCATCGACTGTCACCGTGGCTGCGGTTGCCTACCGCTGGGGCTTCACCAACCTGGGCAGATTCGCTGCCGCACACACGGCCCGCTACCGAGAGCCGCCGATGAAGACGCTGCGCCGCACTGCATAGTCGATGAGCCCGCCTCACAAGTATCGGGTGATATCTCTCAAATTTGCGGCGACGGACGCTGAAGCGATGGCCCGCCCTTGTTCGTCCGCGAGCTCTGCCCGAAGCAGTGCCGAGGTGCGGGTTAGCGACAGCATGCGAGTGGTGGCAATAAACGAACTCCCGGTCCCTGCGCGCAGGTAGTTCACGGTCATCGTCAGGGTGGGGAGCCCCTTGCCCGTCACCAAGGTGCCGCAATGCGTCGCCGTTTGATCGAGCATCTCGGCGACCGATCCACCGCTGAGAGCCATGAAGGCCGTGAAGCGTTCAGGTCCGGGAGAAAAGGAAACCTTCAGGAACTTGTCTAACCGTGACCCTGTCTCGAAGCGCGCGTTGAGCGCCGAGAGTTGGGGCGGCAGCGCGGTGTTCATCGCAGCGATCCACTCTGCTTCGGAAAGCGCCGCTCCAGATACACCAAACAGACGCCGATAGGCGTCGTGCCTCGACGTGAGGTTATTTTGCAACGACAGTCCTTTGTTGATCATCCGATTCCCGAATGTGGTCGTGCTGCGCGGAGTCGGGTAGCTCATATTTTGCTTGGGTTGGGCTCCATCCCAGCTTCGGTCCCAGTTTTTCGGCCATATCGGTGATGATTTGGACGTGATCTTCTTCATCGAAGCCATGTGGCAATGCAAAGGCCACCTCGTCGACGCGCTGAAAGCCTTGGTGAGCGTGCAGGATATCGACGAGTTCCTCGCACGTGCCGACGTAGTCGGGAGAGGCGATCATGCTGCGCGGTCCCTGGGGTCGCAAGGTGCGGTCGATGCGGCTCTGGGCGTACGCCCGGTACCGGACGACCTGTTCGGACGATGCGGAGTCGGTAGGAATCACCACCAATCCCTGTGATACTCGCGCGGTTTGGGGTCTGGGATGGTGTGCTCGAAACGCGTCGATGTGCTCGGCTTGGATACTGGCGAAGTCAAGCGATTGGGCTCCTTCGCCGCTAACGAGATTGGCGGTGAGATAGTTGAGACAGTGGCTGCCCGCCCACACCGCGGACTGCAGGCCGCCGCCGTACCAAATCCGGTCGACCAGACCGGGTGAGTGCGGCTGGACTTGGCGGAAAAATCTGTCCTGGCCCAATCTCCCCTCGAAATCGCTGACCGCGTCGCCGCGCAGGCATGCCAGCAGTCGAGCGACCCGTGCCTTCGAGAAGTCCTCTACCTCGTGGGTTTCAGGATACAGCGCAGTCTTAAAGTGTTCGTACAGCAGCGGAATGCCGACCGACACACCCGGGTTGAGTCGGCCACCGGAAAGGACGTCTACCGTTGCCAGATCTTCGGCCAGCCGCAACGGATTCTCTAGACCGAGCGGGATCACTGCGGTGCCCAACTCGATTCGACGGGTGCGCTGGCTGGCGGCAGCCAGCAGGGCCACCGGTGAAGAGATGCCCGGTTGTAAATGCCGCTGGCGTACCCAAACACTATCGAAGCCGAGCGCCTCAGCGCGCTCGATCATTCTCAGTGTCTCTTCATGGCCTGGTCGCGGATTGTTTTGGTCGAATCGGCCTATGGTGAGGAAACCCATTCTGCGCAAGGGTATCCCGTGCTCAGGCATGGCTTCGACACTATTGCTTTGGCTGCAGACCGACTAGCCGAAGTGCGCACTGCTCCGGCCGTACTGCGCACGGTGCGGAAATTTTCCGATGGCTGCGGAAGCCTTGGAGGGAACGGACACTGACGTGGCTACGTGCCGCAAGGGCGGAGACCGTCACCGGCCTGCGCAATCTGGCCAGAGCGTTGCGTGCGGCGGCTAGGGATCGCTCCCTGGGCTCAATAGCGTTCGTGGCGAACTAACCGATGTAGCGAATTTGCGAGCCATGAGCATTGATCACACGTCCTTAGATGGCAGCGCGTATGTGCTGGGACATGTCGACGCCGAGATCGACCGTTTGCTGTTGCAGGGCCGTCTGCATAACGACTTCACCGAGCACGCACTGCGCCTGGCGGGTCTGCGCCCCGGAATGCGGGTGCTGGATGTGGGCTGCGGACCTGGTGACGTGTCGCTTATCGCCGCGCGCTTGGTGGGACCGGAGGGTGCAGTATTCGGCGTGGATGCGGCGCCCGACGTCATTGGGCTCGCTCGCAGACGCGCCGCGGAGCAAGGGCTGGGAAACGTGCGCTTCGAGGCAACCACGATCGCTGACGTCTGCTTGGACGAGCCTGTCGATGCCGTGATCGGACGGTTGATCCTCATGCACCTCCCCGATCCGGTTGCGGCGCTGGCTCATCTCGCAGCCATGGTGCGTCCGGGTGGCGTCATTGCATTTTGCGAGTCCGACATAAACGGGGTATACGGCGTCGCCGAAATGCCGCTGTTTCGAGTGATGAAAGAGACTGTTGCGAAAGCCTTTCAGGCCGCTGGCTTTGATCCAGCGTTCGGAGCCAAACTACCCAAAGTGTTTCGAAGCGCCGGCCTGGGAGTCCCGCGGCTGACGCTCGGCGCACCGCTGGGCGGGGCCGACGACACCGACATCATCGCCTATGTCGCCGAGACATGGCGCTCGCTGTTCCCTCTCGCTGAACGGCTGGGTCTAATTCCGGATGAGCTGGCCGATTTGGACACGCTTACGCAACGTTTGCAGGACGAAGCCGCCGCGGCGCAAGCCATCGTCGTAATGCCGCCGCTGATCTGCGCCTGGACCCAGGTGTAGATGAACGGAGAATCTCTCACGCAATGTGGCCAGCAGACTGCGCCCAGCGGCTAGTCGGCTTGCTGTGGCCTCCCATAGCGTTAACGACATGACGACTCAAGCGGTTTCGCGAACAAATGAAAAGCCGTTACGGCCCCAAGGCCTGGCGCACAGCGATGTGCAGGCGGCGCTCGTCGCATCCGGACTTTTCAGCAGGACTAGCACCGACGCCGTGGCGTCCCTGTCTCAGCAGCTGGAATCCGAGCAGTTCAGCGCCGGCTGCGTCGTGGGCGCTCCGGGAGACTTCGGTGGTCGTTTCTACATAATCATTTCAGGCAAAGTCAAGGTCTCCTACCGGCGCCCTGACGGTTGCGAAATCGTCCTGAAGATCCTCGGGCGCGGGGAGATATTCGGTGCAATAACCCTTTTCGACCCCGATTCACAAGAAACGAGCGTAACCACTCTCACCGAGGTTAGGGCCGTAGCGATTGAACGCGACCAACTTGTGCGCTGGATGGCAGAACGCCCAGAGGTCAGCGATCAGGTGCTGCGCCTGTTCGCGCGTTGGGCGAATGCGGCGACGAACAGGTTTATCGATTTCGCGTTCGCCGACGCTCAAGAGCGCATTGCGAGCCGACTGCTGTTTTTGAGGCGACGATTTGGTCGGAGGGAGGGTGACGTGGTGAGGGTGGTGCATGACCTGACATTGAACGACTTCTCTCTTCTTACCGGTGTTCCTCCGAAGACAATCGTTGCGACCTTACGCGATTTCCAGGATCGCGGCTGGATTCGCTTGGAGGACAACAGTGTCCTGATCGTGGATGGGCAAGCACTTGCGTTAGTAGGCCCGACCACTATCCCGGAGGTGTCTTGTGCTTGACCGAATTGGCATAGCGGATTTGAGTATTCGGGTTCTGGGCGCGCCGATGGCAGGGGGACCCTCGACGCCTGAGTTGGCTGCCGCAGTAACCAACGCGGGCGGTCTTGGCTTTCTCGCGGCCGGCCTATTGTCGGCCGACGACCTGGCCGATGCCATCGGCGCGGCGCGGAGGCTGACGCCGGGGCCGCTCGGGGTGAATCTGTTTGTGCCCCAGCAGCCAGTTGCCACACGCGAACAGCTCGCTACATACGCGGCAGCACTGGCCCCGGAGGCCGAACGTTACGGTGTTGCGCTGGATGAGCCGAGCGGAGTTGACGACGAGTGGGAGGCGAAACTCGGTGTGGTGTGCGATCTTCGTCCCGAGGTCGTGTCCTTCACGTTCGGTTCTCCCAGCGAAGAGGTATGCCGCCGGCTCCGAGCTGTCGGCATTTTGAACCTCGCCACGGTGACAACAGTTCGAGAAGCTGTTATCGCGTTAGGCGGCGGGGTGGATGCTCTGGTGGCCCAGGGCCCAGAGGCTGGAGGGCATCGGGCGACATATGACGCGCAGGCCGTGCCGCCCGATGATCCGGTCGACGATTTGGTCGGCGCCCTCGTGGCCTGCTTCGACTGCCCGGTCGTCGCGGCAGGGGGACTGGCCACTCCGGCTGACGTGAGCCGGATGCGCGACGTGGGGGCTGCTGCAGTGCAGCTCGGCACGGCGTTCTTGCTCACGGACGAAGCCGGGACAAATCCCGTGCATCGGTCGGCGTTATGTGACCCGCAGTTCACCCACACGGTGCTGACGCGTGCGTTCACCGGACGCTACGCACGAGCGTTGCGCAACCGATTCATCGACAGACGCGAGGCCGACGCAATATTCGGTTTTCCCCAGGTCGCCATGATGACAGGTCCCGTCCAGGCGGCCGCGGTCAAGTTGGGCGATCCGCACAGGGTCGCATTGTGGGCCGGCACCGCGTTCCATCACGCGAAGGCGGGTCCGGCGGCCGACGTGGTGCGCGAGCTTGCGGGCTAAACCAACTATAGAGAGGCATACAACAACGCAATGGAATTCGACGGTGAGAAAGTCGCCATCATAACCGGCGCATCGCGGGGGATCGGTGCCGGTTTGGTCGAGGCGTACCGCAAGCACGGCTATCGGGTAATCGCCAACTCGCGCACCATTACTGACTCGAGCCATCCAGAGGTAGTCACCGTCGCGGGCGATATCGCCGATCCCAGCACGTCCGAGCGCCTCGTTATTGAAGCGGTAGCGCGGTTTGGCCGCATCGACACATTGATCAACAACGCCGGCATCTTCGTCCCCAAGCCGTTCATCTTCTACACCACCGAAGACTATGCGCGGGTCACATCGGCAAACCTGCTCGGATTCTTTCATATCACACAGCGCGTCATCGCCGAGATGTTGGCGCAAGACGACGGCGGTCACGTCGTCAACATCACCACAACCCTGGTGGAACAAGCTCTTACTGCTGTCCCGTCGGCCTTGACCGCACTCACCAAGGGTGGCCTTGCCGCCGTCACCAAATCGCTAGCCATCGAATACGCCCGCCATGGGATCCGGGTCAACGCAATATCTCCCGGCGTCATCGATACACCCATGCACGATGGTGTCGACGCCGCCACCAGTTACGCGGGACTGCATCCCCAAAACCGGATAGGCGCCGTCGCCGACGTCGTACATGGCGCCCTCTACCTCGAAACGGCACCTTTCGTCACCGGTGAGGTCCTCCACATCGATGGCGGTCAGAGCGCCGGCCACTAGAAAGCGAATGGATAACTATGCCCTCTGATTTCGATACCACCGTCGACAACGAGCACGCCCGCCGAGTCCGCGTAAACCAGGAGCGCCTGGCTGCTGACCTGAAACAGCACTACGACTTCATCGTCTGCGGCGCCGGATCGTCAGGCTCGGTGATCGCCCGTCGGCTGGCCGAAAACCCAGCCGTCAGTGTGTTGTTGTTGGAAGCGGGTGGTAGCGACGACATACCCAGCGTCACCGAGGCAAGCCTGTGGCACACAAACCTCGGCGGCGTCACGGATTGGGCGTTCCAGGCGGAGCCCAACCAGCACCTCAATGGCCGGGCGCTACCGCTGTCCATGGGCAAGGTTCTTGGTGGCGGCTCGAGCATCAACTTGATGGCCTGGGTACGCGGCCATAAATCGGACTGGGAATTCTTCGCAGCCGAATCGGGAAGCAATGCTTGGAGCTACGAGTCCGTTCTCGAGACCTACCGCCGCGCCGAGGACTGGCATGGCGCTCCAGATAGCGAATACCGGGGCAGCGGTGGACCTACCTACGTGCAACCGAGATGCAACCCGCATCCCGTGGCTCAGGCCGTGCTGGAAGCCGCCGAATGCCTGGGTATCGATTCCTTTGACCACCCGAACGGAAAGATGATGGAAGGCAAGGGCGGCGCGGCGATCATCGACATTCGGGCGCGCGATGGAAAGCGCCAATCGGTCTTCCGTTCGTACACTTATCCGTACATGGACCGGCCAAATCTGACCGTGCTGTCACATGCGTTGGTGCGCCGCGTGATCATTGAGCACAATCGGGCGACCGCAGTCGAGGTCTCATATCGCGGCGAAATCCGGCGATTTGTCGCCGGCGCGGAGGTCGTGCTCTCGATGGGAGCAATCCATACTCCCAAAACTCTCATGCTTTCCGGAGTTGGCGACCAGGGCAGGTTGCAAGCTCTGGGAGTGCCGGTGGTCCAGCATCTGCTCGGTGTCGGTCGTAACCTCCAAGACCACCTTGGTTTCTCGTGCATCTGGGAACTCCCCGCTGGTCCGGCCGATCAGCTGGGTGATGCGGTCATGTTTTGGTCTAGTCACGACGGATCGGACGAGCCCGACTTGTTCGCCTGCCAAGGGCCACTCCTGCTTACTACCCCGGAGAACAGTGCGCGATTCGAGCTCCCTGACGTTGGCTGGACGATGTTGGGGGCGCTCACGCATCCCAAGAGCCGCGGCGTCGTCGAGCTAACCAGTCCCGATCCCGATCAACCCGTCAGGGTGGTGCACAACGGTCTGTCGCACCCAGACGACTTACGTCTCGCGGTGAAATGTGTTGAAGACATGCGTGAAGTCGGCAATTCCGCGCTGCTGCGTCCACTTTTCAAGCGCGAGGTGATGCCTGGTGATCTGAAGGGTGAGGACCTTTTGGCGTATCTGCGGAATGCTGCAATTACCTACTGGCACATGGTGGGTACGGCCAAAATGGGACGCGATCCGCTCGCCGTCGTCGACAGCAGCCTAAAGGTCTACGGCGTCGAAAACCTACGTGTCGCTGACGGATCCATCATGCCTAGAATCACCAGCGGTAACACAATGGCGCCGTGTGTGGTCATTGGCGAGCGTGCTGCCGAGGAAATCAAGACCCAGCATCGCCTGGCGGCCTCGGCGTGATGAAGTTCGAAAACGGTGACTTCGATGTAGTGGTAGTAGGATTCGGTGCTGCCGGCGCATGTGCGGCAATTGCAGCCGCTGAGCATGGCGCGCGAGTGCTCGTCGTGGACCGATCACTGGGAGGCGGTGCCTCGGCGCTCTCGGGTGGAGTGGTGTATGCCGGCGGAGGTACTTCCTATCAGCACGCGGCGGGCTACGAAGACACACCGGACAACATGTACAGCTACCTCCGCCAAGAGGTCGCCGGTGCGGTCGACGACCAGACGTTGCGTAGGTTCTGCGACGAAAGTGTCCAGCGGCTTTCGTGGTTGGAGCGCCATGGCGCCAGATTTGCCGCGTCGCTGTGCGATTACAAGACGTCTTATCCGACCGACAGGCACTATCTGTATTTCTCTGGGAATGAACGCGCTTATCCCTACTGCCTGCACGCCACGCCGGCTCCGCGCGGACACCGTCAGGTCGCCAAAGGCATGGGTTCGGGTCGTACGATGTGGCGGGCACTGCGCCGCTCGGCCGCCCAGCTCGGCGTGGTGTTCCTCCCGTTGACCCGCGCCGAGCAGCTCGTCACAGAGGGATGCGGGATGGCAGGAGTACGGTGTCGCAGTGTCACCGACGAATCGTTACTGCGGCAATACTATTGCCGCACAGCACCATTGCAGTCCAAGCTTCTCAACTGGGCTCCTGAAGTCGCCAGTAAGTTTCCCACTGGTGAGGCACGGCTATGGCGGCGTTCCAAGGAGCTCAACGTACGCGCACCGAATGTCATTTTGGCCGCCGGTGGATTTGCCTTCAACAGTGACATGGTGCGCCGCTATGCACCTTCCTATGCCGGCATATCACCGCTGGGTACCGCGGCCGACGATGGCAGCGGCATCATCCTTGGCGCCAACGTTGGCGGGGCAACCGGGTATCTGAATCGAATTGCTGGGTGGCGGTTCCTGAGCCCGCCCGCGGCGATGCTTGAGGGCATCACCGTGGGGGTGAGCGGCGAGCGCATCGCCAACGAGGATCTCTACGGCGCCACCCACACCGACGTCATGGTCCGCGAATTCGGTGGGCGGGGATTCCTCATTCTCGATGCGGCCATGTGGAAGCGGGCGCGGGCTCAGTTCCTCAGCCAGACCTCGTCTGTGCAGCGGCTCCAAGTGGCTGCGGTGTTCACGATTGAGCGCCGCAAGGCCACCACCCTGCGTGAGCTCGCCGTCAAGCTGGGGATCTCAGCATCGGGTCTAGAGACGACTGTGGCGGCATATAACAGCGCCCTGGATGGGGGTCTCGAAGATCCCGCGCACAAAGCACCGTCAATGTGTCGTCCATTGACACGTGCCCCGTTCTACGGCCTAGACATCTCGATCCGGCCCTCCCGAGCCTACTTCGTCCCCGGGATCACTCTGGGAGGCTTGAGAGTTGACGGAGCCAGTGGAGAGGTATTGACCGACAATGGGTCTCCCATTCGGGGCCTTTACGCAGTCGGGCGGACAGCGGTCGGCGTCTGTTCGAACTCCTACATTAGTGGCCTTTCACTAGCTGACTGCGTGTTCTCTGGCAAACGAGCCGGAGAACACGCCGCGGCAGTCCAGCGAAGTGCCGCCCCGTGACCCCATTGCCCACAGTCGACGGTGTCGTGCGCCGGTTCATCGAGCTGGGCGACGGTACGCGGTTATCGCATGGGGTCAACGATCCAACCTGTGCTACTTCGTCGAGGTCGGTTGCGCAGTGATGCGTCTAGAGATCTCGATACTCAGATATGTCGTGTGGCTGTCGGTTATGCGCCAGCCTCGTCAACCAAGCGAAAGCAGGGCTGTGTGCGCAGTCCTAATGTTCACGAGAAGAGGTGCATGAAACGATGCCGACCGACGCATTCGAAATGGCCTTGGTGCACAGTATTTTCCGCAAGGAGCTGCAATCGGCTCCCCATCTGGTCCGCAGCGTGCGGCCCGGTCAGCGTGGCCGCGCGAATCGAGTGGCAGGCCATACCAAAAACGTGCTGGCGGCGCTGCACCACCACCACATGGCCGAAGACGAGCTGTTGTGGCCGAAGCTGCACGACCGGATGCCCCAATGTGCTGAAGACATCCAGCGCATGGAGACCGAACACGAGTTCATCGCCAAGGCAGTGGTCGGTGTCGAGTTGCGGCTGACCGAGTGGATTGCGGCGACTAACTCCACGAGGCATTTCGCGATTCAGTCGCGGGCCTCACAGATGCTGGTTTCTGAGATCAGGGCGCTGGGGGAGTTGGTTAGCGATCACCTCGCCGCGGAAGAAGAGCGGATCGTTCCGCTCATCAACGAGAACATGAGCGATGCCGAGTGGCGCGCGGTAACCGAACGGGGTGGCTCCTTCCTTACCGGCCGCAACGTGTGGTTCGGCCTCGCATTTGTCGGCATGGCCCTGGAGGCATGCACCATCGACGAGCGGCGGCGCTTCCTTGCCGGCATGGCGCCACCGCAGAGGTTGCTGGTGAGGCTTCTTGCGCGACGGGCTGCGACCAGTTATCGCGCTCGGCTTGGGAGCGCATGGGGCTAGCGGCCCTCCTCCTTGTCGCCCCTGCCCGCCACACTTGGCGTCGTGCTCGATCTGATGTTGCCGCGGGAGTGCGGAGGCTGCGGCGCGGCGTCGACTCGATGGTGCGAGGCCTGCGCCACCGAGTTATCGGTACCGCCCGATGCGCCGCGGGTGGTAAGCCCGCGCATCGATCCGCAAGTGCCGGTGTTCGCGCTGGGCCGCTACGCGGGTGCGCGCCGCCAAGCGATCGTCGGGATGAAGGACCGCGGCCGGGCAGACCTCATCGCTCCGTTGGCCGGGGCCCTGGCATGCGGCGTGCACCGACTACTCACCTGGGGTCTGCTCGACGTTCCGCTGACGATCGTTCCGGCGCCCACCCGCCGCTGGGCGGCGCGTCGGCGCGGCGGTGATCCGGTCACCCGGATGGCGACCGCGGCGGTGGAAAAGCACCCGGGCATCGCCGTCGTCCCGGCGTTGCGGATGAAGGCCGTGGCCCGCGACTCAGCCGGGCTGGGTACCGCCGAGCGAGAGCGCAACATCAGGGGCCGGGTGGTGCTGCGCAGGCCGGTCCAAGGTGACGTGCTGCTCGTCGACGACATCGTCACCACCGGCGCGACCGCCTGCGAGTCGGTACGCGTCCTGCAGGCCGCGGGTATCCGCGTGTCGGCAGTCTTGGCCGTTGCAGCGGCGTAAACAACTCGCAACAGGAAAATACTGGCACTACCGCCTGTAAACGGTCTACCGTCGGGACCAAGCACCCGTGAACGCCTCACGGCGGCGCTTCTCCATAGATCGAGGCGCCACGGACCCAATGACGGTAGGAGGTGAGTTCTCGACACCTTTGCACCGGCGGGCGGCCACGGCACCATGCGAACCCCGTCGGCGCGTGTACCTGACAGCCGGGCACGCCTGGCGCGTGCGACGCGAGAGAAACGAGTTGTCCAGAATGTCAAGGCAAACCGTGGATTCCGGCCAGCTTCTGGCGGACAGCGACGAGCAGGACGAACCGACGCCGCGTGCCGAGGTCGTCGTCAAAGGACGCAACGTCGAGATCCCCGACCACTACCGCATCTACGTTTCGCAGAAACTCGCCCGCTTGGAACGGTTCGACCGAACGATCTACCTGTTCGATGTCGAACTCAAACACGCCCCCAACCGACGCCAGCGCAAGTCGTGTCAACGTGTCGAGATCAGCGCCCGCGGCCGCGGGCCGGTAGTCCGCGGCGAGGCCTGCGCCAACAGCTTCTATGCCGCATTCGAGGCCGCGGCCGCCAAGCTGGAGGCCCGATTGCGCCGGGTCAAGGATCGCCGCAAAGTCCACTACGGCGACAAGACACCCGTTTCACTGGCCACGGCCACCGCGACGGCGCCGTCGCCTGCACCGGTCACAAACGCAGAGCCCGCACCTGAAGCCGACGTCGACCACGAGCCGGGTCGAATCGTGCGCACCAAGGAACACCCAGCGACCCCGATGACCGTCGACGACGCGCTCTCACAGATGGAACTCGTCGGCCACGACTTCTTTCTTTTCCACGACAAGGAGACCGACAAGGCCAGCGTGGTCTATCGCCGGCACGGCTACGACTATGGCCTGATCCGGCTGGCCTGACGATGGGCGGCTCTCGCCGACCCGTCACCTAGGATGGGGAGCGCCAAAGACTCCTACCCATAAGGGACAAAGCCGTGCTTAGTAAGTTGCTGCGCCTTGGCGAAGGTCGCATGGTCAAGCGCCTCAAGGGGGTGGCCGACTATGTAGGCACCTTGTCCGACGACGTCGAAAAGCTGACCGACGCCGAGCTGCGGGCCAAGACCGACGAGTTCAAGAAGCGTCACGCCGACGGCGAAAGCCTTGACGACCTGCTGCCCGAAGCGTTCGCGGTGGCCCGTGAAGCGGCCTGGCGGGTGCTCGACCAGCGACCGTTCGACGTGCAGGTGATGGGCGCGGCGGCGCTGCACTTCGGCAACGTCGCCGAGATGAAGACCGGTGAAGGTAAGACGCTGACTTCGGTGCTGCCGGCCTACCTCAACGGCATCGGCGGCAAGGGCGTGCACATCGTCACCGTCAACGACTACCTGGCCAAACGCGACAGCGAGTGGATGGGCCGGGTGCACCGCTTCCTGGGCCTGGATGTCGGCGTGATCCTCGCGCAGATGCCGCCCGACGAGCGGCGCGTCGCCTATGCCGCCGACATCACCTATGGCACCAACAACGAGTTCGGCTTCGACTACCTGCGCGACAACATGGCCCATTCGCTGGAGGAGTGCGTCCAGCGCGGCCACAGCTATGCGATCGTCGACGAGGTCGACTCGATTCTGATCGACGAGGCCCGCACCCCGCTGATCATCTCCGGTCCGGCCGACGGCTCCTCGAACTGGTACACCGAGTTCGCCCGCTTGGCGCCGCTGATGGAAAAGGACGTCCACTACGAGGTCGACCTGCGCAAGCGCACCATCGGTGTGCACGAGCTCGGCGTGGAATTCGTCGAAGACCAGCTCGGCATCGACAACCTCTACGAGGCCGCCAACTCGCCGCTGGTCAGCTACCTCAACAACGCGATCAAGGCCAAGGAGCTGTTCCAGCGCGACAAGGACTACATCGTCCGCGACGGCGAGGTCCTCATCGTCGACGAGTTCACCGGTCGCGTGCTGTACGGCCGCCGCTACAACGAGGGCATGCACCAGGCCATCGAGGCCAAGGAGCACGTCGAGATCAAGGCCGAGAATCAGACGCTGGCGACCATCACCCTGCAGAACTATTTCCGGCTCTACGACAAGCTCGCCGGAATGACCGGGACCGCGCAGACCGAGGCCGCCGAGCTGCACGAGATCTACAAGCTCGGCGTGGTGAGCATCCCGACCAACAAGCCGATGATCCGCACCGACCAGTCCGACTTGATCTACAAGACCGAGGAGGCCAAGTACATCGCGGTCGTCGATGACGTCAGCGAGCGGTACGAAAAGGGTCAGCCTGTGCTCATCGGCACCACCAGCGTCGAGCGCTCGGAATATCTGTCGCGCCAGTTCCAGAAGCGTCGCATCCCGCACAACGTGCTCAACGCGAAGTACCACGAGCAGGAGGCCGGCATCATCGCGGTGGCCGGTCGGCGCGGTGCGATCACGGTTGCGACCAACATGGCCGGCCGCGGCACAGACATCGTGCTCGGCGGCAACGTCGACTTCCTGGCCGACACCCGGCTGCGCGAGCAGGGGCTGGACCCGGTCGAGACCCCGGAGGAATACGAGCAGGGCTGGCATGAGGTGTTGCCGCAGGTCAAATCCGAAGCCGCGGCCGAGGCCAAAGAGGTCATCGAGGCCGGCGGGCTCTACGTGCTGGGCACCGAGCGGCATGAGGCCCGGCGCATCGACAACCAGCTGCGCGGTCGCTCCGGGCGTCAGGGCGACCCCGGCGAGTCCCGGTTCTACCTGTCGCTGGGCGACGAGCTGATGCGGCGCTTCAACGGCGCCGCGCTGGAGTCGCTGCTCACCCGGCTCAATCTGCCCGACGATGTGCCGATCGAGGCCAAGATGGTGACCCGCGCGATCAAGAGCGCCCAGACCCAGGTCGAGCAGCAGAACTTCGAGGTCCGCAAGAACGTCCTCAAATACGACGAGGTGATGAACCAGCAGCGCAAGGTCATCTACGCCGAGCGCCGCCGCATCCTGGAGGGCGAGAACCTGCAGCAGCAGGCCCACGACATGCTCGTCGACGTGATCACCGCCTACGTCAACGGCGCCACCGCCGAGGGCTACGCCGAGGACTGGGATCTGGACAAGCTGTGGGATGCGCTGAAGACGCTGTATCCGGTCGGTATCGATCACAAGGATCTGTTCGACCCGAACGCCGTCGGCGAGCCCGGCGAGCTGACCCGCGAGGAGCTGCTCGACGCGTTGATCAAGGACGCCGAACGCGCCTACGCCGCACGCGAGGCCGAGCTCGAGGAGATCGCCGGTGCCGGCGCCATGCGCCAGCTGGAGCGCAACGTGCTGCTCAACGTCATCGACCGCAAGTGGCGTGAGCACCTCTACGAGATGGATTACCTCAAGGAGGGCATCGGCCTGCGCGCGATGGCCCAGCGCGACCCGCTGGTCGAGTACCAGCGCGAGGGCTACGACATGTTCATGGCCATGCTCGACGGGCTGAAAGAGGAGTCGGTCGGCTTCCTGTTCAACGTCGTGGTCGAGGCGGTGCCCCCACCCGAGGTCGCCCCAGTGGCCGAACCGGAGGATCTGGCGGAGTTCGCAACCGCCGCAGCGGCACGCGCACAAGAGCGGGCCGGCGTCGGCGCATCGCAACAGGCCGCGCCAAGCGCGTTGCGGACCAAGGGAATTGAGGACGACTCCCGCGCCCTGACCTACTCCGGCCCCGCCGAAGACGGGTCTGCGCAGGTGCAGGGCAACGGCGGTGGCGGGCAGAAGGGCTCGCCCGGGGTGCCGGCCGGCGCCAGCCGACGGGAACGACGAGAGGCCGCTCGCCGCCAGGGCCGTCAGGGGCCTAAGCCCCCCAAATCGGTGAAATCGACCAAACGGCGTTAGCACCGTGGACGTCAAAGAGGTGCTGCTGCCCAGCATCGGGGTCCGATACGAGTTCACCAGCCACGACGGCGAACGCATCGGCATCATCGCCCGGCGCAGCGGCGACTTCGAGGTCGTCCGATACGCACCCGACGATCCCGACCAGGCTTGTCCGGTCTTCCGGCTCACCGACGACGAGGCGGACGCCGTCGCCCAGATCCTGGGAGCGCCGCGGATCGCCGAACGGTTCACCGAGTTGACCAGGGAAGTACCTGGAATCGACGTAGGTCAAGCTCAGATCCGGCCGGGCAGCCCGTTCGTCGACCGGCCGCTCGGCGACACGGCCGCGCGCACCCGCACCGGCGCATCGATCGTCGCGATCGTTCGCAACGAGGAGGTGCTGGCCTCACCGGGGCCGGCCGAAGTGCTGCGCGCACAGGATGTGCTGGTGGTGATCGGCACCGAAGAGGGCATCGCCGGGGTCGAAGAGATCGTCGCTAAGGGCTGAGCCGGTGGAAGTCTCGGTGCCGCTGCTGTTGCAACTCGGCGCCGTCCTGACCGCGCTCGCCCTGCTGGGGGCCGTGACGCGCCGGTTCGCGCTCTCCCCGATACCGGTCTATCTGCTCGCCGGCCTCGGGCTGGGCACCGGCGGGGTGGCTCCGGTCTCCGCCGCGCGGGAGTTCATCGCCACCGGCGCGCCCATCGGGGTGGTGCTACTGCTGCTCACCCTGGGCCTGGAGTTCTCCGCCCCAGAATTCGCCAGCAGCCTGCGCTACCACCTGCCCTCGGCGGCGGTCGACATCGTCCTCAACGCCACACCCGGCGCCGTGGCCGGCTGGCTGCTGGGACTCAACGGCATCGGCATCCTCGCGCTGGCCGGAGTCACCTACGTGTCGTCGTCCGGTTTGATCGCGCGCCTCCTCGAGGACCTGCGCCGCCTTGGTAATCGGGAGACGCCGGCCGTGTTGGCCGTGCTTGTTCTGGAGGACTTCGCGATGGCGGCCTATCTGCCGTTTTTCGCGGTGCTGGCGTCGGGTGGCGGCTGGCTTCTCGCCCTGGGTGAGATGGTCGTGGCGGTTGTCGCGTTTTGGGTGGCGTTCGCCGCCTCGTATCGCTGGGGCCACCACGTCGGCCGGCTGGTTGGACACCCCGACTCCGAACAGCTGCTGCTGAGGGTGCTGGGCATCACGCTGATCGTGGCGGCGTTGGCCGAGCATGTGCACGCCTCGGCCGCCGTCGGGGCGTTTCTGGTCGGGCTCACCCTGACCGGGGAAACCGCCGACCGCTCCCGCAAGGTGCTGGGCCCGCTGCGTGACCTCTTCGCCGCGATCTTCTTTCTGGGCATCGGGGTGTCGGTCGATCCGCAACATCTGGTGCCGATGCTTCCGGTGGCCATCGCGCTGGCCGCCGTCACCGGCGCGACGAAGGTGGCGACCGGGGTGTTCGCCGCGCGGCGCGAGGGAGTGGCGCGGCGCGGGCAGCTGCGCGCCGGTACCACGCTGATCGCCAGGGCCGAATTCTCGCTGATCATCATCGGATTGGTGGGCTCGTCGATACCCGGCCTCGGTGCGCTGGCGATGGCCTATGTGTTTGTGGTGGCGATTGCCGGTCCGGTGCTGGCCCGGTTCACCGGCGGCCCCCTGCCGGCATCAGCCAATGTGTAGGGCCGCCACCTGCCACCGGTTGCCTGCGACTCGCTCGATGCGGCAGGCGATGGCGTGAACACGCCGGCCACGGCTGTAGGTTCCGAACACCTCGGCGACGGTCGGCCCGATCGCCTGCAGGCGCAACCGGCGCAGCACCGCTGCCTCCTCATGACCGGCCGCGAACCGGTTAGCGCACAGCACCGAGTCGACGAGGCCCGCGGCCAGCAACCCGCGCAGTTGCGCGATGGGGCGGCGGCGGTCGATGACCTCCAGGACTCGGCGCAGCGCCGCATCGGCGAAGATTGCCGCCTGCCGCATAGCAGCGGGCATGTTCGGAGAATCGGCAGCCGCGGTGTGTCGACCTGAATGTCGTTGCGGTACATGCGTGTTGGGGCGGCGCAATGCCTCCGGCGATGGGGGTTGACAGTGCCGGACGTCCCGCGGTGGCGGTTCGTAGTCCACGACGGGTCTGACGGATGACATTGCACTCTCCAGTGGTCTCGAAGGGACGAGCCTGCGGGAGAGTGGCAGACAACTGTGTTGCGGCGACCCGCTGCGCCCGGCTGCGCCGCGCTTGCGATCGCCGCGTGTGATCATCATCGCACAACTCCGGCATCCGCGTACCCGCACGTGCAGTCGGCCAGAGTCGCCGGTTACCGTGGGCGACAGATCGATTGGTCGGCGAATTGCCAAGGGCGGAAAAGGGAGAAGCGCCGTGACGCGGTTGTCCACGTCGGACGCGTCCTTCTACCAGCTGGAGAACACCGCCACTCCCATGTACGTGGGCTCGCTGTCGATCCTGCGCCAACCGCGCGCTGGGCTGAGCTACGAAACGTTGTTGGCCACCGTCGAACAGCGGCTCCCACGCGTCCCGCGGTACCGGCAGAAGGTCCGCGAAGTGACGATGGGCCTGGCCAGGCCGGTGTGGGTCGACGACCGTGACTTCGACATCACCTACCACGTCCGGCGCTCAGCGCTGCCGTCGCCGGGCAGCGACGAGCAACTGCACGAGCTGATCGCGCGGCTGGCCGCCCGGCCATTGGACAAGTCCCGGCCCCTGTGGGAGATGTACCTGGTCGAGGGTCTGGCCAAGAACCGCATCGCGCTCTACACCAAGTCGCACCAGGCGCTGATCAACGGGATGGGCGCGGTGGAAATCGGCCACGTCCTTGCCGACCGGTCACGGCGTCCGCCGCCGTTCATCGAAGACATCTGGTTGCCGGCCGGCGAACCCGGTACCGTGCGGCTGTTCTTGGGCGCGATCGCGGACTGGGCCACCCGCCCCGGCGCGCAGCTGAGGGCGGTCCAGTCCGGGCTGACCGAACTGGTAACCAACTCCGGACAAGTGGTCGAAGTGGGTCGACGGCTGTTCGATATCGCCCGAACGGTCGCGCGGGGCACTGCCCCCAGTAGCCCACTCAACACGAAGGTCTCCCGCAATCGGCGGTTCACGGTTGCGCGCGGACGTCTCGATGACTATCGGGCGGTGCGAGCGCGCTACAACTGCGACGTCAACGATGTGGTGCTGGCAGTGATAACCGGGGCGCTGCGCAACTGGCTGCTGTCTCGCGGTGAGCTGACGGCGCAGACCGATACGGTGCGGGCGATGGCGCCGCTGCCGGTGTATGTCGACGAGACGTTCGACTCGGCGAGCCGCGCGCAGGTGGTCAGCCAGGTGACACCGTTTCTGGTCGATCTGCCGGTGGGGGAGGGCAACGCTGTGGTGCGCCTATCCCAGATCGCGCACGCCACCGAGTCGAACCCGACCGCTGCCAGCCTCGTCGATGCGCGAACGATCGTGACGCTCTCGGGTTTCGTGCCGCCCACCCTGCACGCGATGGGTATCCGGGTCGCCACCAGCTTGTCGTCGCGGCTGTTCAACCTGCTGATCACCAACGCACCCGGCGCGCAGTCGCAGATGTATGTTGCGGGCGCAAAATTGCTGGAGACCTATGCGGTGCCGCCGCTGCTGAACAACCAGGTGCTGGCCATCGGCGTGACTTCCTACAACGGCACACTGTATTTCGGGATCAACGCCGACCGGGATGCGATGAGCGATGTTGACGTGCTGCCGGGGCTGCTCACCGAATCGCTGGACGAGCTGCTGGAAGCCGCACAGTAGCCGCCGCACGGCCTTACTATCCGATTCTGTGAGCAAAGAACCGACTGACAGGGGCACGTCGGCAAAGGCGCGTAAGATCCCGAACGACATCTATGAAGCCGAGTTGTTCCGGCTGCAAACGGAATTCGTCAAACTGCAAGAGTGGGTGCGATATTCCGGCGCCCGCATAGTGGTGATCTTCGAAGGCCGTGACGGAGCCGGCAAGGGTGGCACCATCAAGAGGATCACCGAATACCGCAATCCGCGGGTTGCCAGGATCGCGGCATTGCCCGCCCCGACCGATCGCGAACGCGGCCAGTGGTACTACCAGCGCTACATCGCGCATCTGCCCGCCGAGGGTGAGATCGTGCTGTTCGACCGGTCCTGGTACAACCGCGGCGGCGTCGAGAAAGTGATGGGATTTTGCACGCCGCAGGAACATGCGCTGTTCCTGCGCCAAACCCCGATCTTCGAGCAGATGCTCATCGAGGACGGGATTCTGCTACGCAAGTATTGGTTTTCGGTGTCCGACGACGAACAGTTGCGCCGATTCAGAGCGAGGCTCAACGACCCTGTCCGGCAATGGAAACTGAGCCCGATGGACCTGGAATCGCTGTATCGGTGGGAGGACTATTCCCGCGCCAAAGACGAGATGATGGTGCACACCGACGTTCCGAACAGCCCGTGGTATGTGGTGGAATCCGACATCAAAAAGCATGCGCGACTGAACATGATGGCGCACCTGTTGTCCACGATCGACTACCACGATGTGAAGAAGCCGAAGGTCAAACTGCCTCATCACCCGGTGGTGAGTGGCAACTATCAGCGACCGCCGCGTGAGCTCTCGACCTATGTCGACGACTATGTGGCAACGTTGATGGGCCCCAAAGAGTAACCGAATCATCGCCGCCCGATGCAGATTTATATTCCCGCGACCCTGGCCATGCTGCAGCAGCTCGTCGCCGATGGTTCGTTGGCGCCGGTCAACGGCATTGCGTTTGCGGTGACGCCCAGGCTGCGTGAGGCCTACGCCGAGGGTGACGACGATGAGCTCGGCGAGGTCGCGCTGCGCGAGGCCGCGTTGGCTTCGCTTCGGCTGCTGGCCGGCAGCGGCGACAATCTACCGCCACGGCGGGCGGTACTGGTCGCCGACGTCCCCGGCACAGGAGAAGTCCCGGGCAAGGTGACCTTGCGTCCGGATCTCGACGACGCGGTGGTGCGGATCGGCGCGCCGGTGCAGATCGACGACGTCGTCGCGGCGTTTGTCGACAATGCCGACGCGGAGGCGCATGTCAGGGCGGCGATTGCCGTCATCGACGCGGCCGACTTGGGCGACGAGGACGCCGAGCTGGCGGTCGGCGATGCGCAGGACCACGATCTGGCCTGGTATGCCACCCAAGAGCTGCAGTTCCTGCTCGACCTGCTTTGAGGCACTGGATACGGGACCGTAGGTTACGGTACCGTAGGTTGGTAATGACCAAGAGGATTTTCCGTCCGTCCGCGCAAGTCGTGGACACTCGGCGGTCGACCGTTCGCCGAACCTACCGGCATCCGGGCCGACACGCGCTGCGCAAGCTGGCCACGCGAATCACGACCCCGTTGCTGCCCGATGACTACCTGCATCTGGTCAATCCACTGTGGTCGGCGCGCGAACTTCGCGGCCGCATCGTCGAGGTCCGGCGCGAGACCGAGGACTCCGCGACGCTGGTGATCAAGCCGGGTTGGGGGTTCAGCTTCGACTATCAGCCCGGTCAGTACATCGGAATCGGGTTGCTGGTCGACGGGCGTTGGCGGTGGCGGTCGTATTCGCTGACGTCGAGCCCGGTGACGGGCGAGCGCACGGTGACAGTGACCGTCAAGGCGATGCCCGAGGGCTTCCTCTCCACCCACTTGGTGGCCGGCGTCGCGCCCGGGACGATCGTGCGACTGGCCGCGCCGCAGGGCAACTTCGTGCTGCCCGACCCGGCGCCGCCGACCGTGTTGTTCATCACGGCCGGCTCAGGCGTCACCCCGGTGATGTCGATGCTGCGAACATTGGTGCGCCGCAACCAAATCACAGACGTAATCCACCTGCACTCGTCGCCCACCGCGGCCGACGTGCTGTTCGGCGCCGAGCTCGACCGGCTGGCCCAGGATCACGCGGGCTACCAGCTGCGGCTGCGCACGACCCGCAGCCACGGTCGGCTCGATTTGAACCGGCTGGATGCCGAAGTGCCGGACTGGCGGGAGCGGCAGACCTGGGCGTGCGGGCCCGAAGGGATGCTGAACGCGGCGGAGCGGGTCTGGTCGGCCGCCGGTATCGGCGAGCGATTGCACCTCGAGCGGTTCGCGGTGTCGCGCGCGGCGCCGGCCGGTGTGGGGGGGACGGTCACGTTCGCGAAAAGCGGGAAAACCGCCGTCGCCGATGCGGCGACCTCATTGATGGATGCCGGCGAGCGGGCGGGGGTTCAGATGCCGTTCGGATGCCGGATGGGCATCTGCCAATCCTGTGTCGTCAGCCTGGTGGACGGCCACGTCCGCGACCTGCGGACCGGCGTGGAGCACGAACCCGGAACGCGCGTCCAGACCTGCATATCGGCGGCATCCGGCGATTGCGTGTTGGAAATTTAAAGGCTACTCATTGGTAACTTACGGTTTCGTAGCCTACGATAGCGTAGGTCAGCGAAAGTATGACTGAGGGAAGGCAGCAACGATGGCGATTACCGACGTCGACGTATTCGCACATCTCACCGAAGCCGACATCGAAAACCTGACCGTTGAGCTGGACGCCATCCGGCAAGACATCGAAGACTCTCGCGGTGAGCGGGACGCCCGCTACATCCGTCGCACCATCGGCGCGCAGCGCCTGCTGGAGGTTGCCGGCCGAGTACTGCTGGCAGCCAGTTCGCGGCGAACGGCCTGGTGGGCCGGCGCCGCCACCCTGGGCGTCGCCAAGATCGTCGAGAACATGGAGATCGGCCACAACGTGATGCACGGCCAGTGGGACTGGATGAACGATCCGGAGATCCACTCGTCGAGCTGGGAGTGGGACAACCTCGGTGCATCCAAGCACTGGCGGTACACCCATAACTTCGTGCACCACAAGTACGCCAACATCCTGGGCATGGACGACGACGTCGGCTATGGCATGCTGCGGGTCACCCGCGACCAGCGCTGGAAGCGCTACAACCTGCTCAACCCGGTGTTCAACGCGGTTCTTGCCCTGCTGTTCGAGTGGGGAGTGGGCCTCCAGCACGTCGAGATCGGCAAGATCATGAAGCGCCGTGCGGATCAGGAGGAAGCCCGTCGCCGGATCGACGAGTTCTTGGTCAAGGCCAGTCGGCAGCTGGTCAAGGACTATGTCGCATTCCCTGCGCTGACGGCGCTCTCGCCGGGCGCGACCTATCGGTCGACGCTGACCGCCAACTTGATGGCCAACGTGATCCGCAACGTGTGGTCCAACGCGGTGATCTTCTGCGGGCATTTCCCTGATGGCGCAGAGAAATTCACCAAGACCGACATGATCGGCGAAACCAAGGGCCAGTGGTATCTGCGTCAGATGCTCGGCAGCGCCAATTTCAACGCCGGGCCCGCGATGCGGTTCATGAGCGGCAACCTGTGCCACCAGATCGAACACCACCTGTATCCCGACCTGCCGAGCAATCGGCTCGCCGAGATCTCGGTGCGAGTGCGTGAGGTCTGCGACAAATACGACCTGCCCTACACGACGGGCCCGTTCCTGGTGCAATACGCGAAGACTTGGCGGACCATCGCCAAGCTGTCGTTGCCGGACAAGTACCTGCTCGACACCGCCGACAACGCTCCGGAGACCCGCAGCGAGCGGATGTTCGCCGAACTCGAGCCGGGATTCTTCGGTGCCGACCCGGCGACCGGACGCCGACGCGGCCTGAAGACCGCGATCGCGGCGGTGCGGGGTTGGCGGCGCAACAAGCGCACAGCCAAGCGCGCCGCCAGGCGCGACGACCTGGCGGCGTAGTCGCACTCTCTGCGCGAGCACGCTCGGCCTGTGGTTTAGCAGCGCAGCGCCGTGCGGGGTGCCACGATGAGTCGCGTGGCGCGTTCCGCCTGTGCTGCTTGTGGCGCCGAACTTCGCGATGGCGACAAGTTCTGCCACGAATGCGGTGCGGCAGTCAAGGCGGCCAGCCCGGCGGAGTACAAGCAGGTGACGGTCCTGTTCGCCGATGTCGTGCATTCGATGGACATCGCCGCAGCGGTCGGAGCGGAGCGGCTGCGCGAGATCATGACCGAGCTGCTGGATCGCGCGACGGCAGTCGTGAAGCGCTACGGCGGCACGGTGGACAAGTTCACCGGCGATGGCGTCATGGCAGTATTCGGTGCACCAATTGCCTTAGAAGACCATGCCTTTCGAGCATGTTTGGCAGCCGTTGAAATTCAAGCGGAAATGGCCGAGCTGGACTTGCAATTGCGCATCGGGCTGAACTCGGGCCGGGTGATCGCCGGTGAAATCGGCTCTAAGACTGTGAGTTACACGGCGATCGGCGAGCACGTCGGCATGGCGCAGCGAATGGAATCTGTCGCGCCACCCGGCGGTGTGATGCTCAGCGAGTCGACGGCTCGACTGGTCGAGAATACTGTGCTGCTCGATCAGCCTGAGCTCGTCCGCATCAAGGGTGCCGCCGAGCCGGTAAAGGCGAGGCGCCTAGTGGCGATCGGAGAACATCAGCCCGGCCGCCGCACCGAATCCACGTTGGTTGGTCGCACTTGGGAACTCAACACGGTCGTAGCAATCCTCGACGAGATCAGCGGCGGCGCAGGGTGTGTGGTCAACATCGTGGGGCCGCCGGGCATCGGCAAGAGCCGACTAGTCCGCGAAACAGCCGCAATCGCGACCGCCCGCGGTGTTCCCGTATTCACCAGCTACTGCGAGTCCCATACCAGCAGTCTCCCGTTCCGTCTGGTGGCCCAGTTATTGCGCGCGGGACTGGAAATCAACGATCTCAATCACGATGCGGCGCGATCCCGGGTGCGCGACCGCTTCCCCGACGCGGACCCGGAAGACCTGCTGCTCTTCGACGACTTGCTTGGCATCGGCAACCCCGCGGCGGCGCTGCCCGATATCGCTGCTGACGCGCGGCGACGGCGATTGACCGCTCTGGTCAATGCCGGCTCCCTGGCCCGGACCGAGCCGGCTGTATATGTGATCGAGGATGCACACTGGATCGACGAGGCCAGCGAATCGATGCTGGCCGATTTCTTGCCGGTGATCCCGCAGACCCCTTCCCTCATGCTGATCACCTACCGTCCCGAATACCGCGGTGCGCTGACGCGTGTTTCTGGCGTTCAAAGCATCGCGCTGCGGCCACTGAACGGCGCGCACACCGCGGTGTTGGCCGCCGAACTGCTCGGTGCCGACCCCTCGCTCGGTGAGGTGCCGGCACAGGTTGCCGCTCGTGCGGCCGGGAACCCGTTCTTCGTCGAGGAGATGGTGCGGGATCTTGCCGAACGCGGCGTATTGCATGGGCAGCCCGGCACATATCGATTGCGTGGGAGCGCCGCCGATGTCGACGTACCGGCCAGCCTGCAGACGACGATCACTGCCCGCATCGACCGGTTGGACCCGAAGGCCAAACAGACCGTGTACGCCGCGGCGGTCATTGGATCACGATTCGACACCGATCTGCTCGCCAAGCTCATCGACGACGCGGACGTGGCTCCGTTGCTCGACGCCGAACTTGTCGACCAGGTGAGGTTTATCCCGCGCGCCGAGTATGTGTTTCGTCATCCGCTGATTCGGACGGTGGCCTACGAAGCACAGCTGAAATCCGATCGTGCGCGAGTGCATCGGCGCTTGGCTGACGCGGTCGAACAGACGGATGAGAACGCGGCGATGATCGCCGAGCATCTTGAGGCTGCCGGCGACCTGCACGCGGCGTTCGACTGGCACATGCGGGCGGGGACGTGGTTCACCAACCGTGACATCGCCGCCGCGCACAACAGTTGGAGCCGGGCGCGGGAGGTCGCTGACCGACTGCCCGACGACGATCCGGAGCGCTCGACGATGCGGATTGCACCGCGCACCCTGTTGTCGGGAAGCGCATGGCGCGTTGGCGGCAGCGGCGCCGATACCGGCTTCGATGAACTACGTGACCTTTGCAACGCCTTCGGGGATCAGCGATCGCTGGCGATCGGCATGGCGGGGTTGCTGATTGTGCAAAACATGGGCGGGTATCGACGCCAGGCATCGCGTACCGCAACCCAACTCGCCGGACTGCTCGATTCCATCGGCGACCCGAATTTGACGGTCGCGTTGCTCAGCCTGGCATGCATCGGTAAATACGAAACCGGCGAAGTACGCGAAGGTCTGGCCTTCGCCCAACGGGTGATCGACCTTGCCCACGGCGACGCCACGAAAGGTGACTTGATCATCGGAAGCCCGCTGCCGTCAGCGATCGCAATGCGGGGCGTCACACGCTTTTGCCTGGGAATCGCGGGCTGGAAGGACGATTTCGGTCAGGCCATCGTGATGATCCGTGGGTCCGACGCATTCTCGGTCGCCGGGGCGGCTTGGTTGGCGTATGTCCCTGCGACCATGTGTGGTGTTCTCCTGGCCGATGAGACCGCACTGCATGACACCGCCGAATCGCTGGCGGTCGCAGAGCAATCCGGTGACAATCTGGCGCTGAACCTAGCCCGGACCAGCCGGGGCGTGGTCCTTGTGCATCGAGACGGTCCGCAGCGTCAAGCCGGGTTCGAATTGCTCGAGAAGATGCGCGAGACTGCGCTTAACCAGCAGTTTGCGGTGACAAACGTGCCGATCGCCGACATTTGTGTCGCACGGGAGCAGGCCCGGCTCGGCGACCTGGACGGAGCGATTGCGTTGGCCAGAGACGTCCTCGACGAATTGTTCATGTCTGACGGGCACATCTACACCGCTCCGGCGACGACGGTCTTTGTCGAGGCGTTATTGCAACGTGGCGGCGACGGCGATTTGGCCGATGCACAGGCCGCGATCGACCGGCTGGCGGCCGCGCCGACCGACCCGGGGTTCACGCTGCACGAGATTGCGCTGCTGCGGCTGCGTGCCCTGCTGGCGCAAGCCCATGGCGATGAAGCAGGCTACCGAGGCTATCGGGATCGCTATCGCAAGACGGCGAGGTCACTCGGGTTTGAAGGACACATCGCCATGGCCGAGGCCATGGCGTAACCGCAGGTCCCAGTCGCGGGCGGCCAGCCGGTCGCGAATGAGTACTGGACTCTGAGAACATCGCGTAGTCGTCTACGCATGTGGCGCGCGGCCGCCGGACCAAGACTTTGGGGTGAAGGGATTCACCACGATCTTCCGGAGGCGGCCATGACCATCGCGATCGATCGATCGAGCCCGACCGTATTTGATGCCGGACTGCCGGAGATCGACTATGAGCACTGCCAGAGCCCCGACGAGGCGCACGAAATAATCCACGCCGCCCGACGCCAGGCCCCGCTGGCGATCGGACCGCACGGACCGGAGGTGCTGACCTACGAACTGGTGCGAACCGTGCTGCGCGACCAACGATTCCGCGTGCCTCAAGGTATGTTCCTTGCGTCGCAAGGCATTACGAGCGGCCCCTTATGGGAGCGGGTTGCAACCAGCCTGATCAGTCTTGATGGCGCCGAGCACCACCGGCTGCGCCGACTGGTGTCCAAAGCGTTCACACCGCGCGCCACCGACCGGCTCCGCACGACGATCGACGACGTCATCAGCGAATTGGTTGACCGCTACAGCCCCGCGGGGCGCTGCGATGTCGTCACCGACATAGCACGCCAATATCCGATTCCAATCATTTGCGCGCTCCTCGGCGCACCCGCCGAGGATTGGGAGCTGTTCTCGGACTGGACAGACGACATCTTCAAGGTCTTCAGCTGGGACGTCGCCACCCACGAGCGGACCATCTTGGCTGCGTGGGAAGAACTCGACGCCTACATCGACGACATGGTCGCCCGCCGGCGCCAAACCCTGACCGACGACCTCATTTCGGAGCTGATCCGCGCCGAGGACAACGGCGATCACCTCAGCGCTGACGAGCTACGGATGATGGTGGCAGGCCTGCTGCTCGCCGGCACCGATACCACACGAAATCAACTCGCCGGCTCGGTACACGTACTCTGCGATCACCCTGACCAGTGGGCACTCTTGGCCCGGCGGCCAGAACTTGCGACCAATGCGGTCGAAGAGACCATGCGGCATTCTCCGATCGCATTTGTTGCGCTCCGCACGGCCATCGACGACGTCGAACTCGCGGGCGTCATGATTCCCGCCGGCACACTGGTCATCGCCAACACGGCTGCCGCCAACCGAGATCCCGAGGTCTACGACGACCCCGACCGTCTCGACATCACGCGGGAGGGCGCACCGGCGATGCAGACCTTCGGTGCCGGGATGCACTACTGCCTCGGCGCAAACCTCGCCAGGCTCGAACTAGCCGAAGCCTTGGCGATCATGGCACGGCGCATGCCCAACGCCCGGCGCACCGGCCCAGCCCCGTGGAAGCCGCTGACCGCGCTGAGCGGACCGGCCACCCTGCCCATCGAATTCGAACCTGCCAGAAGCTAAGCGGTCGAGTCGACGATGCCGACGAGCCGCTCGAGCGTCGCCAGCTGTTGTTCATAGTCGCCGTCCAGTTTCGCGAGCAACGTGGTTATCCCGACCTCGCGGTACCTGCTCACCCGCTCGGCGATCGACTCCTGTGTCCCGAGGAGATTCGTGAGGCGTCCGAGGTCGAGTGGCACAGCGCGTCGGGCGTCGTCGTGTCTTCCGGCCTGCCACAACTCGGCGACCGTGCTGACTTCGGCGCCGTAACCCAGCCGGGTGAAGGCGTCGTTGTAGAAGTTCCGGCCGGCCGAATTTGCAGAGCCCTCGCCCATGGCGCCGATGGTGAACGCGTATCCGTCGGCATGGCGGCGTGCGGCGTCGTCGGCAGACGCTTGGTCGTCATGGAACTCGACCGCGACCGGGGCCACCAGGTCGAGCTGGTCAAGTGTGCGGCCTGCACGCTGCGCCCCCTCTCGCAACGGGCCGAGAAACACTTCGGCGGCCTCCGGGATGAAGGCGTTACCCAACCACCCGTCGGCCAGCTCGCCGGTCAGGCGCAAGTTCTGCGGTCCCATGGCCGCCACGTACACCGGGACGTGATCGGGCCTGACCAGGGGTCGCAGCGCGGCGCCGCTGCTGTCTGGTAGCGGTAGCGGGTAGATCTCGCCGGCATGTTCCAGCCGCTCGCCGCGGCCGATGGTTCGGATGATCTCGATGGTTTCCCGCGTGGTCTGCACCGGCTTGCGGAATCGGACCCCGTGCCAACCTTCCATGACCCGCGGCCCCGACGTGCCCACTCCTAATATGAAGCGCCCGCCCGAAAGCTCCTGCAGACTCAGTGCCGATGTCGCCAGCAGTGCCGGACTGCGAGAACCCAACTGCACGACGAACGTTCCGAGCTTGACCGAGGAGGTCGTGGCCGCCAGGTAGGCCAGCCCGGTGAGCGCGTCGTAACCCCAGACCTCGGCAACCCACAACGACGCGACGCCGATCCGCTCGGCGTCAACCGCAAACTCCGCCGCGCCCGGTGAGCGAGGTTCTATCATGGCCCCGACCTTCATTGCGAGAAGAGTAGACGATGCGCTATCGCGATCAGCCCACAATCGAAGTGACACAGCGTGTTCGGTGCGACGTTCGCACGGCTTGGGAACTGGTCACCGACATCAACCTGCCGGCGCGCTGTTCGTCGGAACTGCAGTCGGTCGAGTGGGTTGGCGATGCGAAACGGGTTGAGGTCGGTGCGCGTTTCCGCGGTCGCAATCGTCATGAGGCCTTTGGAGATTGGGCGACGGTGTGTGAAGTCGTCGAGGTCGAAGACGAGCGTCGCTGGGTGTACAACGTCGCCGGACCGCAGGGTGTCAGCGCGACGTGGGCGTTCGAAGTCGAACCGGCCAGCGACGGCGTGCTGATCCGGCAGTGGGCGCGGATGGGGCCCGGCCCGTCGGGACTGAGCCCAGCGATCGCGGCGCAACCGGAGAAGGAGGCCAGGATCGTCTCCCGCCGCCTGGCCGAATGGCAGCAGAACATGCGAGCCAACCTGGAGTGGGTTCGGGCGCAGGCCGAGAGCTGAGGTTCAGGCCTCCCGCAGTACCGCCAGCAACCGCCGGGCGGCGGCCACCCGGCGGGCCGCGGCTCCTGTCAGGGCGTCCAGCGCGCATTCCGGGTCGGCGGGCGGACCGAGATGCCCGCAGCCGCGCGGGCAATCCTCGATCGCTTGGGCCAGATCCGAAAACGCCATCACCACGTCGTCAGGCTCGATGTGGGCCAGCCCGAACGAGCGGATGCCCGGCGTATCGATCACCCAGCCCGACCCGTTTAGCGGCAGCGCCACCGATTGCGACGAGGTGTGCCGACCCCTGCCGATCTCGGTGACCTCGCCGACGGCTCGATCCGCTTCCGGCACAAGGCGATTCACCAAAGTGGACTTGCCGACGCCCGAGTGACCCAACAGCACGGTGATCTTGCCGACCAGCAGCGGAGCAACGGCGTCCAGCGGGTCGTCGCGGCCCGCTGTGATAACGGTGAGGTCGAGGTCGGCGAACTGCTCGGCGAAGGGCTCGGCCGGTGCGAGATCGGTTTTGGTGAGGCACAGGATCGGTGTGAGTCCGCCGGCGTAGGCCGCGATCAGCGCGCGGTCTACCAGGCCGGTGCGCGGCGGCGGGTCGGCCAGCGCCACCACGATCAGCAGCTGATCGGCGTTGGCGACCACCACCCGTTCGGTGGGATCGGTGTCATCGGCGGTGCGCCGCAACACCGTTCGCCGCGGCCCGCGCCGGACGATGCGCGCCAGGGTATCCGGCCGGCCGGACAGATCGCCGACCACGTCGACCTCGTCGCCGACGACGATCGGTGTGCGGCCCAGTTCCCGTGCCCGCATCGCGGTGACGCGACGATCGGGGTCACCGTCGAGCACGCATCCCCAGCGGCCGCGGTCGACGCTGACCACCATCGCCGCCTCGGCGTCGGCGTGTTCGGGGCGGATCTTGGTCCGCGGCCGTGAGCCACGCCCCGAGCGGACCTTGACGTCGGACTCGTCGTAGTCGCCCGGCCTCAACCGCTGGACCTCTGAACCATGTCCGCCCACAGCCGCGGAAACTGCGGCAGCGTCTTGGCGGTGGTCGCGATGTCGTCCACCTGCACACCGGCGACTCGCAGGCCGACGATCGCACCGGCCATCGCCATCCGGTGATCGGCATACGAGAGCCAGATCCCCGGCCGCAGTGGTGTCGCGGTGATCTCCAGGCCGTCCGGGGTCTCGCGACAGCTGCCGCCCAGCCGGTTGATCTCGGAACTCAACGCGGCGAGGCGATCGGTTTCGTGGCCCCGCAGATGAGCGATACCAGTCAGCCGGGACACCGAACCAGGAGCGGCCAGCGCCGCGAGCACCGCAACCGCCGGAGTGAGTTCGCCGACGTCGCGCAGGTTGACGTCGAATCCTCCGTACGATTGCGGGCCCTTCACTTCCAGATACGAGTCTGTTTGAGTGACAACCGAATTCAGCTCCCGCAGGATCCCCAGAATGGCCTCGGCGGGTTGAATGCTGGTTGCCGGCCAACCGCTGATGCGCACCGTGCCGCCGCTGACCACTGCCGCCGCGATGAACGGGACGGCGTTGGACAGGTCCGGCTCGATGTGCCAGTCCCGGGCCGCCACCACGCCGGGTCTCACCTGCCAGCGGTTGGTCGTCGCGTCGTCGACGTGGACGCCGGCTTCCCGCAGCATCGCCACCGTCATGGCGATGTGCGGCGCCGACGGCAGCGCCGGACCTGTGTGCTGCACGGTGAGACCCTCGCCGAACGATGCGCCCGACAGCAGCAGACCGGACACGAACTGGGACGACGCCGATGCGTCGACCTCCACGGCGCCGCCGGCGACCGATCCCGCGCCGCGCACCCGGAACGGCAACCCGTCGCCGTCGACGTCGACACCAAGACTGCGCAGCGCATTAAGCAACGGTGCGATCGGCCGGGCCCGCGCTTGCTCGTCGCCGTCGAACTCGACGACCGTCGCGCCGAGCGCGGCGAGCGGCGGGACGAAACGCAACACCGTGCCGGCCAGGCCGCAATCGATGCGGGTGCCGGGCGTCGGGGAGATCCGCCCGCTGATGGTCAGCTCCGTAGCCGACCCCTCGACCCGCAGGCCCAGCGCGCTCAGCGCGCCGATCATCAGATCGGTATCCCGGCTGCGCAGTGCACCGCTGATCGCCGAGGCGCCACCGGTCGAGGCGGCCAGCGCGGAGAGCACCAAGGCCCGGTTGGTCTGGGACTTCGAGCCGGGCACGGTCAGCGTCGCGCACACCGGCGTCGACGCGTGCGGTGCAGCCCAGGTGTTCACGTGCTCCATCATCGCCTACCCGGCACTATGGGAGGTATGTGCGGACGATTCGCGGTAACCACAGATCCGGCCGCGCTGGCCGAGAAGATCCAGGCGATCAACGAGGCCCGGTCGGCAGAGTCCGCGGGCGGCCCCAACTACAACGTGGCGCCCACCACGACCATCACCACCGTGGTGCGTCGCCACGACGAACCCGACGACGAACCCACCCGGCGGGTACGGCTGATGCGGTGGGGGTTGGTACCGCCGTGGGCCAAGGCCGGACCCGAGGGTGCACCGGAATCCAAGGGTCCGCAGCTGATCAATGCCCGCGCCGACAAGGTCACCACTTCGCCGGCCTTCCGCTCGAGCGCCAAGTCCAAGCGCTGCCTGGTCCCGATGGACGGCTACTACGAATGGCGCGCCAACCCCGACGGGGCATCCGGGAAGAAGGCCCGCAAGACGCCGTTCTACATGTACCGCGAGGACGGCGAGCCGCTGTTCATGGCGGGCCTGTGGTCGGTGTGGAAGCCAGCCAAAGACGCGTCGCCGCTGCTGAGTTGCACGATCATCACCACGGATGCGGTCGGAGAGCTCGCCGAGATTCACGACCGGATGCCATTGGTTGTGGCCGAACGTGATTGGGACCGCTGGCTGGATCCCGACGCGCCGCCGGATCGCGAATTGCTGGACGGTCCGCCCGACGTGCGCGGCATCACCATGCGCGAGATATCGACATTGGTCAACAACGTGCGCAACAACGGGCCCGAGCTGATCGAACCGGCCGAGCCGCACCCCGAACAAGCGCGGCTACTCTAGAGGAAGCATGCATACATTGCTGCCGCGTCTCGATTGCATTTGTATTCCGGCGGCCACATCGACCTGGTGCACAACGCGGCCGAATTAGCACCGGTCATCGATATCTTTCTGCACCTCTCGGCGAACGGTCCTGAACCTGGGACATCGAGCTATCCTTACTTCGATTTTCTCGCTTTGGCCGGCGCGGTCCGGGTGCCCGCGGCGAAGCGCAATGCCGCGTGGGATGACGTGATCCGCCGCACCAGATTAAATCGTGCAGCGGCTCGACGGTGAGCTCGTTCGTTGACACGAACGTTTTGGTGCGCCACCTGACCGGTGACCCGCCGAAGATGGCGGCTCGCGCGACTTCATACCTCGCAACCGAACGAGAGTTGCTGCTGACTGACCTCGTGGTGGCCGAGACAGTTTACGTGCTGGAGTCGTTCTACGAGGCGCCACGCGCCCAAATCGCCCAGGCGATACGATCACTCGTCGTTTTCGACTCGATTGTCTGCGTCGATCCACCACTACTGCTCCGTGCGGTCGAGGTGTATGAGACCGACCGGATCGATTTCGCAGAAGCGTACTTGGTTGCGTGTGCCGAGAGCACAGGCGTTGGTCGAGCGGTGTCCTTCGACCGCTCAATCGATCGCGTCGGCACCGTCCAGCGCACGAGCCACCGCCGGTCTGAGTAACCGAGATTTTGTCGGTACTGCTAGAGTCTTTCTCGTGCCCAGGTCCGACGCGCGTGGGCAGCTGCTCGAGGTGGCCCGTCGCCGGTTCGCTGCCGACGGCGCACTGGCGGCGACCCTCGACGAGGTTCGGCGCGAAGCCGGGGTGAGCGTCGGCGCGCTTTACCACCATTTCCCAGACAAATCTGCTCTGGCGGCGGCCGTCTACGCCCAGGTGATGAGCGAATACCAGGCAGGATTCATCGCCATGCTGCGCCAACGCGCGGACGCAGAGGGCGGCATCCGCGGCGGCGTCGCGCACCACCTGCGATGGGTGGCCGCCAACCGCGCCGAGGCCGCATTGCTGCTCGGCGATCGACTGGACAGCGTCGAGCTGCGGGATTCCAATCGCGAGTTCTTCGCCGCCGTGCGGGATTGGTGGCGCCCGCACCACAACTACGGCGTCCTGCGGCCGATGATGCAACCGGCGATCACGGCCGCGTTGTGGTTCGGCCCGGCACAGGAATTCAGCCGACATTGGATCGCTGGCGACGAACCGACAATGCCGCGCGGTGTGATCAAGACCTTCGCCGATGCCGCCTGGATGACATTGCGCGCCAACGCTATTGAGGAGGAAGACCGATGAGCGCACTTTACGGCAACATGGTCGCCGACGGCGACGACCGCGAGGCGCCGTGCCGAGTACGCGTCGAGCACCGCGGCGACCGCGCTGTGGTGACGCTCGACGAGCCAGAGCGGCTCAACGTGCTCTCCGCGCCGCTCACCAGGCAACTGCGCCGCGCGCTCGAGGCTCTTGCCGCCGACAATGACATTCGCAGCGTGGTGATTACCGGCGCGGATCCCGGGTTCAGCGCCGGCGGCGACCTGAAGATGATGCGCACCGCGATCGACAAGCTAAGCCAACCCGAAGGGGTGGCCGACGTGTGGCGCTGGATCCGCCGCGAGTTCGGAGGCATCGCCCGGCTGATCGCCGGGTCGGACACCATCTTCGTCGCCGCGCTCAACGGCGCCGCCGCCGGAGTCGGCCTGGCTTGGGCGTTGACCTGCGACCTGACCATCGCCAGTGAGCGGGCGGTGATCGTGCCGGCGTTCGGGCGCCTCGGCCTGATCCCCGAGGTCGGCACCAGCTGGGCGTTGACCAGACGACTCGGCTATCAGGGCGCACTTGCCTACTACCTGCGCGGGGAGCACATCGACGCCCGCACCGCACAACGGTTGGGGCTGGTGCAGCAGGTCGTCGCTCACGACCAATTGCTCGCCACCGCCGACGAATGGTGCGCACGAGTCGCCGCGATGCCCGCGCACACCGTCGCGATGACCAAGCCACTGCTGCGCGCCGTGGCCGACGCCGCCTGGAACGACGCGCTCACGCTGGAAGAATTCGCCGAACCTACGTGCTTCACCACCGCGGCGTTCGCCGACAGCGTGCACACCATGCTGGGAACGGGCTGACCCGATGAGCGCTCGCGCGAACCTCACATCCGCTTGATGCCGTCGGCGACCGCATGCAGCTTGTCGGGGTTGGCGACATTGTGAATCTCGACAATGCGCCCTGCCTCGTCCAACTCGACCGTGAGCGTCGCAATGATGCGCCCGGCACCGCTGAACACGATGCCCGGCCCTCCGTTGATGTCGACGAGTTGCACTGTCATGTCGTGGATTTCGACGCCCTCGTAGGGCCGGCTCATCACCCCCATGATCCACGGGGCGACCTTGGCGCTGCCCTCGATCGGGCGCAGCGCTTGACGCACCTTGCCGCCGCCGTCGGTCCACAGCGTGACGTCGGGTGCGAGCAACTGCATCAACTCGTTAATGTCGCCGCCGGTGGCGGCGGCCAAAAACCGCTCGACGGCTTGGCGTTTCTCGTCGGGATCGGATTCGAACCGGGGCCGCCGCGCCTGGACGTGGTTGCGGGCCCGATGACCGGCTTGGCGGACGGCCGCCTCCGATCGGTCGACTGCTTGCGCGATCTCGCCGTAGCTGAAGTCGAAGACCTCCTTGAGCACGAACACCGCGCGTTCCAGCGGGCTCAGCGTCTCCAGCACCACCAGCATCGCCATCGACACCGACTCGGCGGTCAGCACGTCCTCAGCAGTGTCGGCGCTGGTCAGGATTGGCTCCGGAAGCCACGGTCCGACATAGGTTTCGCGTTTGCGCCGCGTTGAGCGCAGCCGCTCCATCGATAGGTTCGACACAATCCGCACTAGGTAGGCCTTCGCATCGGCGACCTGTGTGCGGTCGGCTGCCGACCACTTGAGCCAGGCGTCCTGTACCACGTCCTCCGCGTCGGCGGCGCTGCCGAGGATTCGGTAGGCGACCGAGAACATCAGGCTCCGGTGGTCGGCGAAGACCCGTTCATCGAGGCTCATCGGGTGGACCGTCCGCCGCGCCGCCAGAGCACTGCGCCCACCGCGGGCAACAGCTTGAGCAGTCGGTAGGTCTTCCACGGGCTGGCGCTCACCGTTTCTTTGTAGGCAACAGCCCACCGCCCGGCCAGATAGAAGCGCCCCGGGGTGTCGTCAGGACGGGTGAACTGGATGACCGCATCGTGGCGGCCCAGGCTTACCGGCTGGTGGACATAGCCGAACCGGAATGGCTTGGGCTGCTTGCCCTTCAGCTGCCGCGCGATCGAGGCCGCGGCATGCACGCCGGTCGGGATGCCGCTTTGGCAGGTGCCGTGCAGTACGCCGTAGCGCTGCTGGACCGCCGCCGCGTCCCCCACGGCGTAGACGTTGGGATGCGACACGGATCGCAGTGCGGCATCGGTGACGATCCGGCCGCGTTCGTCGACCCGCAACCCGGTGGCGCGCGCCAATGGTGAGACCCGCACGCCCGCAGTCCACAGCACCGCCTGCGCGGCGAGAATCTCGCCGTCGGCCAGCGCCACAGCGTCCGGGAGGACCTTCACCACGTCGACGCTGGCGCGCACCTGCACACCCAGTCGGGCCAACCCGGCAAGTAGACGTGCCCGGGCCTTGGGCCCCATCATTGCTCCCGGCTGCTCACTGCTCAGCAGGACAACGTCCAGGTCGGGACGCTGCTCGGCGATTTCGGCTGCGGATTCGATGCCGGTCAGTCCGCCGCCGGCCACCACCACCGTGCCGGTGGCCAGCCGATCGAGCTGCTCGGCCAGCAGCTCGGCGTCGTGAGCGCTATTGAGGGTGTACGCATGTTCATCGACGCCGGGGACGGCCTCGGCGTCGGCGACAGCGCCCAGCGCATAGACCAAGGTGTCGTAGCGCAGCGTGTATTCGTCGTCGATACGTACGGTCTGGGCGTCGGCGTCCACCGCCGTCACCCAGCCCTGCACGAACTCAACACCGGTGCCCGCCAACAGCTCTGGAATCTCCAGATCCGCGAGATTCTGGCCCGATGCGACCTGGTGCAACCGCAGCCGCTCGGTGAATCTCGCCTGCGGGTTGACCAAGGTGACATGGACGTCGTCGCGCCCCTTGACCCGCGCTGCCACGCTCATCGTCGCCGCCATACCCGTGTACCCGGCCCCGATGATCACGATCTCGTTCATGATGCCGCCCTTTCGTGCGTCAACTACTGACACACCCCAGACGCATCCACTCGCCCGATTTGTGACATCAGGCCGATATCACCCGAATAGCTATGGCGCGCGGTATCCCGGCGGGTTCGGGCCGTCGACCCAGAAGTCCACACCCAGCTCCGCGCCCGGCACGCAGTCATACACCGAGAGGTCCTTGACCCCCGACTCCAGCAGCACGTCCTCGCACAGCAGGGTGTTGCCGGTGTATTCGCGGGCGGGCTTGTTGACGATGACGTAGGCCGCATCGGCGTAGACCTCGGGCTTGCGGGCCCGGCCCATCGCTTCCTCGCCGCCCAGCAGGTTCTGCACCGCGGCGGTGGCCACCAGGGTGCGCGGCCACAGCGTGTTCGACGCGATGCCCGCGTCACGCAGCTCTTCGGCCATCCCGAGCGCGCACAGCGTCATTCCGAACTTGGCCATCATGTAGGCGGTCGGCTTGAGCCACTTGGGTTCCAGCAGCACCGGCGGCGATAGCGTCAGGATGTGCGGGTTCTCCCGGCCCTTCAGGTGCGGGATACACGCCTGCGACACCGCATAGGTGCCGCGCACCTGGATGCCGTTCATCAGATCGAAGCGCTTCATCGGCACCTCGGTGATGGACCCGAGGTTGATCGCCGAGGCGTTGTTGACGCAGATGTCGATCCCGCCGAACTGTTCGACGGTCTTGGAGACCGCGGACTCGACCGAATCCGGGTCGCGGACGTCCCCGACGATCGGCAGGGCCTGGCCGCCGACTTCCTCGAGCTCCTTGGCGGCGGTGTACACCGTTCCGGGCAGTTTGGGGTGCGGCTCGGCGGTCTTGGCGATCAGGGCGATGTTGGCGCCGTCGCGCGCGGCCCGTTTGGCGATGGCCAGGCCGATTCCTCGGCTGGCACCGGAGATGAACATGGTCTTGCCGTTCAAAGACATGAGCGTCACAGTAATGCCGTGCCCATCCGGCCCGGATCGCCGGTCCGGATTGCATCGCGTCGGCGAAGGATGCACCGGGAAATACCCTGGTGATTAATGCTGTTGATTGATGCAATCCTCAGACGGGCCAGCGTTTGGCGCGCGGAGGACAGCGACAGTGTCGGTTGCAGCCTTTAGATTGGGGTGTCAGGTGTTGGCTCAGTGCCTGCAACGTCCGGTGTTGCCGGGCCTGTTCGGTGACACCGCGACAGAAGGGACTGTGTTAACCAAGATGCCCGACACCCCCGACATCGACGCCGCACCCGATCCCGAGGTGCCCGCAGCCGACCGCTCCGAGGAGAGCGACGAGCAGCTGACGGCGCGCTTCGAGCGCGACGCGATTCCGTTGCTCGACCAGCTGTACGGCGGCGCACTGCGCATGACGCGCAATCCGGCCGATGCCGAGGACTTACTCCAGGAAACGATGGTCAAGGCCTACGCGGGGTTTCGGTCGTTCAAGGAGGGCACGAATCTCAAGGCGTGGCTGTACCGCATCCTGACCAACACCTACATCAACAGCTACCGCAAGAAGCAACGGCAGCCGGCGCAGTACCCGACCGATGAGATCACCGACTGGCAACTGGCCGCCAACGCCGAGCACTCCTCGACCGGGTTGCGCTCCGCCGAGGTCGAAGCCCTCGAAGCGTTGCCGGACACCGAAATCAAAGAAGCGCTGCAGGCGTTACCGGAAGAGTTTCGGATGGCGGTGTACTACGCCGACGTGGAAGGTTTCCCGTACAAGGAGATCGCCGAGATCATGGACACACCGATCGGCACGGTGATGTCGCGGCTGCACCGCGGCAGACGCCAGCTGCGTGCCTTGTTGACCGACGTGGCCAAGGAGCGGGGGTTCATCCGGGGCGGCCAGGCGCCCGAGGAGGTGTCGTCGTGACCGAGTTCCCGTCCGGTTCTGGTCCCGCCGACCGCCCCGCGGGCGGGCAAGCCGATATGAAGGCCGAGTGCGCGGAAGTGATCGCCGAGGTATGGACGCTGCTCGACGGTGAGTGCACTCCGGAGACTCGAGAGAAGCTACGAAAGCATCTCGAGGAATGCCCGCCATGCCTGCGGCTCTACGGCCTCGAGGAACGAATCAAGGAATTGATCGCGGCCAAGTGCCGTGGCGAGAAAGCTCCGGAGCGTCTCCGCGAGCGGTTACGGCTCGAGATCAGCCGGACCACGATCATCCGCGGGTAACGCGGCCGGCTACGAGTTGGGGCGCTTGCCGTGGTTGGCTTTGCTGAACTTACGGTCGCGCTTCTTGCGGCCACGCTTGGCCATGACTGGTCCTCCTCGCAGGTCTAACGGCAGGACAGTCTGCCATGCGCTCGGCGTTGTGCGGCTACCGGGCTAGACGATCGGCACGTTATCGGCCGATGAGACCGCGCTCGGCTGCGCGGGCAGGGTCGGTGCCTGTCCGGGAACCGTGGTGGCGCCCGGCAGCGTCGGTGCCTGTCCGGGAACCGTGGTGGCGCCCGGCAGGGTCGGTGCCTGTCCCGGTACGACGGAGCTGGGATAGCCCGGCGGTACGGTTCCGGGATAACTCGGCACCCCGGGCGTCTGTGCCGGCGAAAGCAGGCTCGGGTTGGCTGAGCCCGGCGAAAGCACGCTGGGATTGGTCGAGCCCGGCAACAGCGAATTTGTGCCGCTGTCGGCCGGCATGAAAACCGAACCGCTGCCGGGTATCACGGCATTCAGAATCGAACCCAGCTCGCCGAAGATCGCGTTGGCGATGTTGACGCCCGAGGCGGGATTAGCTCCCGCGGGGGCAGGAGCGGGCACTGGATCGTCGACCAGCAGTGGTTGCTGCGGTGAGGCCCCCGCCACTCCGGTGCCAAGCCCGATTGCGCCGATTGCGGCCAGCGTGAGCCCGATGCCAAGGGTCGCCCGGGTTAGCGGCCCGTGAGCGGTTGGATTCGCAAACATGTTCTGGGACAACGGAATACTCCTTGATCTCCAGTGAGGCACCGAGTGTGCTTCAGACACTCAAATCACTCTGGAAACAATGCTGCTCAATTGTCACAGGAGAAACACGACACGATAACGGAACGAACTCTATAGGTTTGCTTACTAATCTTGGAGTTTGCTTACCGGCCAGGCCTTGTGCTGGCGGCGGTGCGGGTGTACAGACTTCTGGCGCGTATTCACAGCGTCTCGCCCACACCGACACGGCCCGGGCCCGCGCGCCGCGCCCTCGCAACGGGGACAACGGGATTGTGGTTCGATGGAGCGACAGAATTGCGCAAAGACCGGCTGGGTGACGAACGGGGTGATGATGGCCGAGGACGTCCGCGCGGAGATCGTGGCCAGCGTGCTCGAAGTCGTGGTCAGCGAGGGCGACCAGATCGGTGAGGGCGACACCCTGGTGCTGTTGGAGTCAATGAAGATGGAGATACCGGTCCTAGCCGAAGTGGCCGGCACGGTCAGCAAAGTGAGCGTGTCGGTGGGAGACGTCATTCAAGCCGGCGACCTCATCGCCGTGATCAGTTAGCCGCCGATGTCCACTCTCGGTGACTTACTCGCCGAGCACACCGTTCTGCCGGGCAACGCCGTCGACCATCTTCACGCGGTCGTGGGGGAGTGGCAGCTGCTGGCTGACCTGTCGTTCGCGGATTACCTGATGTGGGTCCGCCGCGATGACGGTGCGCTGGTATGCGTGGCGCAATGCCGGCCGAACACCGCCCCCACGGTCTTGCTCAGAGATGCCGTCGGCACGGTCCTTGCCGCCGACAAGGTGCCGCTGATTGCCGCGGCCTTCGAGTCCGGCACGATCGGGCGCGAAAGTGATGCGGGCCAACAGTATTCGTGGCAACAGACCGGCTTGAAGGTCGAAGCCGTGCCGGTACGGTACGGCGAACGGGTGGTAGCGGTGTTGACCCACCAAACCGCGGTCGCGGACAGTCACAAATTCAGCCCGCTGGAGACCGCCTACCTCGACTGCGCCGCCGACCTGGTTCACATGCTCTCCGAAGGCACATTCCCCAACGTGGGCGATGTGGCGATGTCGCGCTCCAGCCCCCGCGCCGGTGACGGTTTCATCCGCCTCGACGTCGACGGCGTCGTCTCCTATGCCAGCCCCAATGCGTTATCGGCCTACCACCGGATGGGACTGACCTCCGAACTGGAGGGGCACAACCTGATCGAGGTCACCAGCCCGCTCATCTCCGATCCGTTCGAGGCTCAAGAACTCGCCGAGCACATTCGTGACTCACTGGCCGGCGGGGCCAGCATGCGAATCGAGGTCGACGCCGGTGGTGCGGCGGTGCTGCTGCGGACGCTGCCGCTGGTGGTGCACGGCAAGGCAGCCGGTGCAGCGGTGCTGGTGCGTGACGTGACCGAAGTCAAACGTCGAGACCGTGCGCTGATCTCCAAGGACGCGACGATTCGAGAAATCCATCACCGGGTGAAGAACAACCTCCAGACCGTGGCGGCGCTGCTGCGGCTGCAGGCCCGCCGGACCACCAACGTCGAGGGCCGCGAAGCGCTGATCGAGTCGGTGCGCCGGGTGTCGTCGATCGCGCTGGTGCACGACGCCTTGTCGATGTCGGTGAACGAGGAGGTCAACCTCGATGAGGTGATCGACCGGATCCTGCCGATCATGAACGATGTGGCAACGGTGGACACACCGATTCGGATCAATCGGGAGGGCAACCTCGGAGTGCTGGACTCCGACCGTGCGACCGCGCTGATCATGGTGATCACCGAACTGGTGCAGAACGCCATCGAGCATGCGTTTGAAAAGAACGGCGCTGGGAGCCCCGCTCGCGGGGGCGGCTCGGTGACAATTCGCGCCGAGCGGTCGGCGCGATGGCTCGACGTGGTGGTGCACGACAATGGCCGCGGCCTGCCCGACGGGTTCAGCGTCGAGAAGTCCGACCGGCTGGGCCTGCAGATCGTGCGAACGCTGGTGTCGGCGGAGCTGGACGGCTCGCTGCGCATGCACGACGGCGCCGAAGGCGGCACCGACGTGGTGTTACGCGTCCCGATCGGGCGTCGCGTCAGGACCGCGCACTAGCCCATACGCAACATCGCGGCCCCGACGGTTGTCGGGGCCGCATGTCGGATGCGATGCTGACTCGGCTCAGACTCCGCTGCGGGCCCTCGTCCGCGCGTTGCGACGCTTCAGCGCCCGCCGCTCGTCTTCGCTCATTCCGCCCCACACGCCGGAGTCCTGGCCGGTGTTAAGCGCCCAGGACAAGCATTCGGTGGTCACCGGGCACCGGTTACAGACCAGTTTCGCGTCAGCGATCTGCGCGAGCGCCGGCCCGCTGTTCCCCACCGGGAAGAACAGCTCCGGGTCCTCGTCGCGACAGACCGCCTTGTGGCGCCAATCCATACGTCGTTACTCCTCACTATGTGCGCAGCAGGGCGCACCGGCATTTTTCTTCGGCTGTTAACGCGGGCACAAGAAATCTACGTAGCCGTTGCACGCGGTCATTCGATCGTTTCACAGGCTCAACAGATGTCAATAGTGCTCGTTGGTCCGTGGGCAATCTCACTTTGGCGATCTGTCGCCAAAACCGTTGACAGTTTGTACTACACTCCCGCGCAATCCGCCCGTTGAATTCGCCTCTTACCGAACTATTTTCCCAGCTCAGGACGGCTTTTTGATGGTGGGGCGACGACCGGCAGCGCGTCCGCAACCGCTCGGAAGGTCATCTCCGCGCGCTCACCCAGGTAGTCGCCGTCGAACTGGCTGGCCATCGGCGGGCCGGCGCAGGTGACCCGCACGCAGGCCGCGTTGTCGTCGCGGACGAGCTGCGGTGCCTCCAGCTTCGGTCGCTTGGCGAACATCTGGCGAAGCAGCCTCAAGCTGGGGATCACCTTCAGGGCGGTGAGGCCGAACACGCCCAGGCCAGACTCGAAGGTGCAGTCCGGATTGGTCCACATCGGCCGGTCGTTGGCGTAGGTCCACGGGCTGGAGTTGGACACGAAGACAAAGTGCACCCCCGAGATCGGCTCGCGCCCGGGCAAATGCACGGTCAGCCGCGGTTCCCGGCGGGAGTAGGCCAATGTCGCGCGCACGGCCGCGCGGATATAGCGCGACGGCGTGACTTTGACGCCTTTCTCACGTTTCGCCTCAACCGCAGCCACCGCTTCGGCGTCGACCCCCATGCCGGCGTTGAACACGGCCCACCGCTCGCCGCAGTCGATCAGCCCGATCCGGCGCCAGTTCCGTTGCTCGCCGTAGGTGTCGAGCAGGTCGATGAGCTGGTTGGTGGCATCGATCGGGCCCGGGAAGATTCCCAGCGATCGCGCCATGACGTTCGCCGACCCACCCGGAACTATCGCCACCGCGGGGACGTGCCCGGTGGGCAACTCACCCGGGCGGCCTAGCAGACCGTTGACCACATTGCTTACCGTGCCGTCACCCCCGTGCACGACGACGAGATCGACCCCGTCCTCCGCGGCGGCCTGCGCGATTTCACCGCCGTGGCCGCGGTGAGTGGTGTGCTCGACGGTCACCTCGAGGCGACTCTGAAGCGCATGCGTCAGCAGGTCACGCGCCGCTGGGGTGGTGGAGGTCGCAGTGGGGTTGACGATCAGCACGGCACGCATGATGCATGAGCCTACTTGGCGGTCATGGCTACGCTGGCGCTGTGAGTGTTCAGGCCCCTGCCAGCGTGCGCGGCGCTGGACTGATCGTTGCTTTGCAGGGCGCGGCGGCGCTGGTGGTGGCCGCGGTTTTGTTGATCCGGGGGCTCGGCGGAGCAGATCAGCGGGTAGTCAACGGCTTTGGCACCGCGGTGTGGTTCGTCTTGGTCGGAGGCGGTGTGCTCGCGGCGGGCTGTGCGTTGCTGGTCGGCAGGCGTTGGGGGCGGGGTCTGGCGGTGTTCGCCGAGTTGCTGCTGCTGCCTGTGGCGTGGTATCTGACCGTCGGTTCGCATCGTCCATTGGCCGGGATCCCGGTGGGGATCATGGCGCTGACCGTATTGATCCTGTTGTTCAGTCCAGGCGCCGTGCGTTGGGTCGCCGGCGCGGATCAGCGTGGGCCGGCCAGCTCGGCCAACTCCGGGCCGGATAACCGATAGGTCGTCCATTCGCGTTGCGGCTTACCACCGATGCCGTCGTAGAGCGCGATCGCGTCGGTGTTCCAGTCCAGCACTGCCCAGGACAACCGTGAATAGCCGTGGTCCAGGCATTCTCGTGCAAGCGCCGACACCAGCGCGCGGCCCAGCCCAAGACGGCGGAACCTTGGACGAACGTACAAGTCCTCCAGATAGATGCCTGCAACGCCATCCCACGTAGAGAAGTTGACGAACCACAATGCCATCGCGGCGATTTCGCCGTCCACTTCGGCGACGTGCCCCCGCAGAATCGCGGGCTTATCGAAAAGTGCTGTGCTGATTTGTTTCTCGACGACAGTGCATTCGGCGGCCGTGTGCTCGAACTCGGCCAGCTCGTGGATCATGGCGGTGATGCCCGCCGCATCGCCGGGTGCGGCTTGGCGAATCTGCGCGGTCACGGCTGGGGGATCACATCGGTGCAACCGGGTGCGGATAGCCGAGCGCACTCAGCTGGCGGACCTGGTGCTCAAAGCCGCAGACCGCGATTGACCCGGCGATCATCCCGAAGCGGCTCCCCTCACTCAGTGGCAGCTCGAGCCAGCGTGTGATCACCGCGCGGGAAAAGTGGCCATGACCCACGAACAGCACATCGCGCGTCGCCATGTGCTCGAGCGCCAGCGCGACCGCACGGTCGGCGCGGTCACTGACCTGCGCGACACTTTCGCCGTCCGGGCAGCCGTGTGTCCAGATCAGCCACCCGGGCCGTGATTGGTGAATTTGTGCGGTAGTCAGGCCCTCATAGGAGCCGTAGTCCCATTCGGCGATTAACGGCGACTTCTCGTCGACGGTCAGGCCGGCCAGCTCGGCGGTCGACACCGCCCGTCGGCGCGGACTCGTGATCACCATCGGATTGACGAGTTGCAGTTCGTTCAGCGCTTGGCCCGCGGCGGCGGCCTGCGTGCGGCCGTTGTCGGTGAGCTCGAGTTCGGTGCGCCCGGTGTGTTGACCCGACTTCGACCACTCGGTCTCCCCATGGCGCAGCAGCACCAGCCGATGGTTCTCCCGGTCATTCTCCAGGCCCATGTTGACCGATTCTGCCTGACCCGCACCGCCGTTGACCCGCGGGCAGGACAGGGGAGATGCCAGGATGGCAGTTGTGACCGCGCCGGCGACGATGCAGAGGAGATTGCGATGAGGTGGGGGTACCACCCGCTTGCGGGGGAGAGCGGCGCCAAATGACAGAGACGAGAGTGCTGGCGGTGGCCAACCAGAAGGGCGGGGTTGCCAAAACGACGACGGTGGCCTCGCTGGGCGCAGCGATGCTGGATGAAGGACGACGAGTGCTGCTGGTCGATCTCGACGCGCAGGGCTGCCTCACCTTTTCTCTGGGCCATGATCCCGACAAACTGCCGGTGTCGGTGCATGAGGTGCTGCTCGGTGAGGTGGAGCCGAACGCCGCGCTGGTGAGCACCGCAGAGGGAATGACGCTGCTGCCGGCCAACATCGACCTCGCCGGCGCCGAGGCGATGCTGCTCATGCGGGCGGGCCGCGAGTATGCGCTCAAACGCGCGCTGGACAAACTCGGTGACGACTTCGACGTGGTGATCGTCGACTGCCCGCCGTCGCTGGGAGTGCTCACGCTCAACGGGCTGACCGCCGCCGACGAGGTGATTGTGCCGTTGCAGTGTGAGACGCTGGCGCACCGCGGCGTCGGCCAGTTTCTGCGCACGGTCGCCGACGTCCAGCAGATCACCAATCCGCGCCTGCGAATGCTGGGCGCGCTACCGACGCTCTATGACCCCCGCACCACTCACACCCGCGATGTGCTGCTCGACGTCGCCGATCGCTACGACTTGCCGGTGCTGGCGCCGCCGATCCCGCGCACGGTGCGCTTCGCCGAAGCCAGCGCCTCAGGGTCGTCGGTGATGGCTGCCCGAAAGAACAAGGGCTCGACCGCATACCGCGAGCTGGCGCAGGCGCTGCTCAAGCATTGGAAGACCGGTAAACCGCTACCGACCTTCACCCTGGAGGTTTAGCCGCGCGCAGCGCCCAGCACGGCCACGGTGTCGCCGCGTTGCTCGATGATCTGCGAACCCGAAACAGACGGGATCACCGGTGAGCTCGCGGCCGGCCGGCTCACCGGCAGGTAGCGCTCCGTGGCACCAGTGGCGGGGTCGCAGACGGCGATCCCGCCGGTGACAGGGACCAGCAATTTGCCGGCCATCATCGTCGCGGGACCCAGCGGGACCGACGGGCCTCCGGCGGCGATGGTGTAGCGGTAGGTGAGGTTTGCCGCATCGAACACCATCACGGCATCGCCCGTCCACCAGGTGACCAGGTTGCCGGGCCGTGATACCACGCCGGCCGGTGAGGGCGGCTTGGGCAGCAGCGCGCTCGCCACCTTGACTCCGCTCTCGTCGATGACGTCGACCCGGGGGTCTGGCGTCGGCAGATACACGGCGGTCCTGGTGTCCGATACGGTCAGCACCCGCGCACCGGAATTCACGCCGGCGCCCGGCTCGGGCACATCCCGTTGGTCGGGTTCGTCTTCTTCTTTGCTCGGGCGCAGCAGGGTCAGCCGCAGATCGGCCTGCGCGCCGCACGCCTCAAAGACCGAGGCCGCCGCGGCCCCGGCCGCCGCCGACGTCAGGCGGCATCCGGTGTGCAATCCCTTCGAGGACGGCTTCACCCGAGCGTCGATCTCGCCGTAGGACAGCATGCGGACCATGTCCGAGCGCCACAGCTCCAGCCGCGTGCTGCCGGCCGACAACACCGTCGTGCCGTCCGAGGACAGCTCGACATGCTTGTCGGCATAGCTGCTTCGGGCGGGCCCCCGCTGACCGGTGGAGCCGTCGATCGTGCTGACCTGGCCGCAGCCTCGGTCATCCCGGTAGACCGCTACCGCGTAGCGGTAGACCCACGTGACTCCGCACAGCTGCGTGTCGCGGGCGTAACTCCAGCGCACTTCACCAGTGAGCGGGTCATGCCCATCGATTTCATGTCCCTCGCCGGTGACGATGCTGCCGGCGACCGCGACAGGCTGGGCGGTGGCGGTGCTGGTGGCGGTCCAGAGCTGCTTCAACGATGCGGGCACCGCGCGAGCCGGGGTCGGGTTGGGCGCGGGCACCGACGCCGTCCGGCTGATCGTGGCCCGCGCATCACTGGTCCACCAGATCAGTGCCGCGGCCACGCCGACAGCCACGGCGATCGCGGCGGCCGCCACCAGATCGGCCCTGGTGCGACGTTCCGGTTTGACCATTGGGCGGCAGGCGACGCCGGTCTACTTGGCGTTCGCGGCCGCGCCCGCCGCCTTCTGGGGGCGCCGACGGCGACGACGGCGGCCGCTGTGGCCCCCGTCGTCGGCCGGGGCGTCGCCATTGGTGGCAACCGGGTGCCCGGTCACCGGCTTGCCGCCCCGGGTACGTTGCCGTGATCGTGTGCTTTTGCGCGCCGGCTGTTCGCCGGCGGACGCCCGCTTGACCGGCGCTTTGCGCGGAGCTCCGATGCTGCCCGTGGCGTCGGTCGGGATGTCCAGTTCGGCGTAGAGGTGCGGGGAGCTGGAGTAGGTCTCGGCGGGATCCGGGCAGCCCAGCCCGAGTGCCTTGTCGATCATCGTCCAGCGGGCCAGCTCGTCCCAGTCGACCAGGGTGACCGCCACTCCGGTGCGGCCGGCACGCCCGGTACGCCCGATGCGATGGACGTACATCTTGTCGTCCTCGGGGCACTGGTAGTTGACGACGTGCGTGACGTCGTCGATGTCGATCCCGCGGGCAGCCACGTCGGTAGCGACCAGCACGTCGATGCCGCCGGTTCGAAACGACTTGAGCGCCTTCTCCCGGGCCACCTGTCCGAGATCACCGTGCACTGCACCCACCGCGAAACCCCGTTCAGCCAGCTCGTCGGCCACCTTCTGGGCGGTGCGCTTTGTGCGGGTGAAGATCATCGTGGCGCCGCGGCCACGGGCTTGCAGGATCCGGCTGACCAGTTCGATTTTGTCCAGGGCGTGGGCGCGGTAGACGAACTGGGTGGTCTGGTCGTGCACCGCCGAGGAGTGTGGCGCCTCCGCCCGAATATGGGTGGGCTGGTTCATAAAGGTGCGGGCCAGCGTGATGATCGGGTCCGGCATGGTTGCCGAGAACAGCATGGACTGCCGGACGTCGGGGATCTGGCGGAGGATGCGCTCGATGTCGGGCAGGAAACCCAGGTCGAGCATCTCGTCGGCTTCGTCGAGGACCAGCGCCGACAGGCCGCCCAGTTGTAGGTGGCCTTGCTGAGCGAGGTCGAGCAGCCTGCCGGGGGTGCCCACCACCACGTCCGCCCCGGCGCGCAGCGCCTCGATCTGTGGCTCGTAGGGCCGGCCGCCGTAAATGGACACCACGGAGAGTGGACGGCCGTCCTCGGCGGTCAGGTGTTTGGCGGCGGTGGCCAGGTCACCGGACACCTGCAGGCACAGCTCGCGGGTCGGCACGACGACCAGTGCCCGCGGAATGCCGGTGAGGGGCCGGTCGGCGCCTGCGGCGGTGATCCGCTGCAGCAGCGGCACCCCGAACGCGAACGTTTTGCCCATACCGGTACGGGCCTGGCCGATGAGGTCGTCACCGGCAAGGGCGAGCGGCAGGGTCAGCTCTTGGATGGCAAAGGGGTGTTTGATGCCCTCTTCGGCCAATGCCCGCACTATTTCGTCGCAGACGCCGAGTTTGGCAAAGGTGGATTCGGATATGGCTCGGGTTGGTGTGATGAGCGGGGTCATGCGTGAACGCGTACGCCTTCCGGGGTCGTTTCGGGTCAGTCTCTCGTTGCGGTCCAAGCGCGCACGGTGTGACTGTCGAATACGTTGCCGATTCGCCGGGCCCAGCGCTTGAGTAAGGCGGGCCCAGTGCGTGCACGCACATTTCGCGGGTGGCGGCGGTATGGATTTACCGCCAGCACCTTTACACATCATAGCTGCCCGCCCCTCGCGACCGCGGATTGCGGGGCGTAGCCGGGCGCAGCGGGTCGCCACCATCACGCCTACAGTGTTGCCATGACTTCGCTTTCGTCGGCCGACGAGCGGGCCGATCCGCCACCGCCACGGCTTCCGGCGGATCATCCCGGCGTGAACGAATTGTTCGCGTTACTGGCCTACGGCGAGGTCGCCGCGTTCTACCGGCTCACCGACGAGGCGCGGATGGCCCCGGATCTGCGGGGACGGATTTCGATGGCCAGCATGGCCGCCGCCGAGATGGGGCACTACGAGGTGCTGCGCGACGCGCTGGAAAGCCGCGGCGTCGACGTCGTGCCGGCGATGTCGAAATACGCCTCCGCGCTTGATGCCTACCACCGCCTGACCACACCGAGCACCTGGCTTGAGGCTCTGGTCAAGACGTACGTCGGGGATGCGCTGGCCGCCGATCTATATCTCGAGATCGCCGACGGGCTGCCCGACGACGTTGCCGACGTGGTGCGCGCAACGCTGTCGGAGACCAAACACTCGCAGTTCGTCGTCGCCGAGGTGCGCGCCGCGGTGACCAACAGCGCCAAACAGCGCAGCCGGCTGGCGTTGTGGTCCCGTCGCCTGCTCGGCGAAGCGATCACCCAGGCCCAGTACGTACTGGCCGAACACGACGAGCTGGTCGATCTGGTGGTGTCAGGGACCGAAGGCCTCCCACAGCTGGCGGATTTCTTCGATCGATTGCAGAAGACCCACGACGAGCGGATGCGTGAACTCGGCCTGGCCTAGCGGATCTAGCGGGTGCAGGTCGCGATCATCGAGTTGGTGGTCGACACGGCGACGGGCTGGCCCGCGCCGTCGCTGATCGAGCAGTTGAGGTGACTGGTCAGACTGGTCGCGACGACAGACCTGATCTGCACACCCGGGTTCATCACCACGGTTCTGGACCAGGGCAGCGACACGTTGACGTCGGTCTGGGGCACGCCCTCTGCGTCGGTATAGATGACGCTCACCAGGTCGAGCAGCTGCTTGGAACCGGTCACCCGGTAAACGAAGGTGCGGGCAGCCACATCCGGCGGTACGGAGGGGGGGACCGTCGACGGCACAGTGGTCGGGGCGACGGTCGGCGTTTGGCTGGGTTGCCGCGGCGGGGGTGTCACCGTGGTGACCGTCTCCCGCGGTAGCGACGACGGCGGCGCGGGCGGGGCGGTCGGTGGGGGTGTGGCGATCACCGTCCGCTTCGGCGGCGTCACCACGGTGGCCGAGGTCGAGGCGCTGTCGCCGCCGTTGACGATGACCACCGTGGCGATCACCGCGAGCGCGAACACGATGCCCGCGATTACCGCGACGGGGCGCCAACGGTGGTCGGTCGGCCCATAGAAGTGCTCGCCGTCGGCGTAGTAGTCGTCGACCGCGTCGTCTGGGTAGTCCTGGATATCGGTATCCAAGTGATTCATGGTGCTGATGGTGCAGATGTTATCGACGCGCCCCGTCGCCCTGTGGTGGTGCGCGGGTGTGTCAGGTCACGATTTGCCAACGGTGGCGCAGAGCCTTCCGACCAGCTTTCATGACCGGTTAGCCGCGTCCACTAGCCTGAGAGCGATTACCGAGCAAGAGACGGGAAGGGGCCGGCGTGGAGGTCAAGATCGGTGTCACGGACAGCCCGCGCGAGCTGGTCTTCACCAGCGCGCAGTCGCCCAGTGAGGTCGAAGAACTGGTCAGCGCCGCGCTGCGCAAGGACTCCGATGTGCTGAGCTTGACCGACGAGAAGGGCCGTCGCTTCTTGATCCAGACCGCCAAGATCGCTTACGTCGAGATCGGCGTCGCCGACGCCCGTCGCGTCGGTTTCGGAATCGGCTCCAGCTCGGCTAGGAGCGGGTAAGCGGCACGTGCGATAGCCCGCCCCAGGCGAACTGCACGGTGCCCTCTACGGCGTCTTCCTTGGAAATCGGACGGTCAGTGTCCAGCCAGTATCGGGCGCAGTCGACACTGATGCCGACCAGGCCCACCGCGATCATCCGGGCCCGGTGGGGGTCCAATCCGGAATCGGCGCTGATGAGATCGAACACGGCGTCGATGCATGCCTCGGTGGCCACCCGTACCTGCGCGGCGACCTGAGGCTCGCTGACATAGTCGTTTTCGAAGATCAGCCGATACCCCTGGCCGTCGTGCTCGATGAAGTCGAAGAACGCCTGCACCGCCGCGCGCAGCCGTTGCCGGTTGTCGGTGGTGGTGCGCAGTGCTTGGCGCACGCCGGACACCAGATTGTCGACGTGGCGATGCAGGACCGCCAGATAAAGCTCCAACTTGCTGGAAAAGTGTTGGTAGAGAACGGGTTTACTAACTCCTGCCCGTTCGGCGATCTCGTCCATGCCTGCCGCGTGGTAACCGCGGTCGACGAAAATCTCGCTGGCAGCAATGAGCAATTGGCCGCGCCGCTCGTCGCGAGGCAGCCGGTTGCCGCGCCGATTGGGGGTGCCCGCGGCGTCTGCCGGCCGACGGTTCTCGCCCAGTTGGACCCCCCTCCTTTCGGCCGTGTTGGCGAAATCGCTCATCAAATCCTCAATCTGGTTGTCATATCGCCGCTGTGGCGGTGGCGCGGCTTGTCGGGATGACATTACTACCCGCTGCGCCAGCGATTGCCGACTCGGCACGCTTCGGCGGGCTGGGGGCACGCCAACGGTTCCAGCTACCAGGGTCCTCAACAGGGAATGTGCCATCCTGGGACGGTGACGTACGAGCCGGAGCGACGCGGGGACACGCGGGTACCGGTGCTCCGCGACGACTGGCGAGAACCGCTGCGCGCGCAGCGGGACCCGCTCGCGTGGGGGTCCGGAAGGGTCCGGTCGAATCGGGACACTAACCGGTGGCGCAAACAGACTTGGCTGGGCCGCTTTGTATCTACCTACGGCTGGCGCGCCTACGCGCTGCCCGTGCTGGTCGCGCTCACCGCGGTAGTGGTGTATCAGACGGTGACCGGGACCAGCGTGCCGGCGCCGGCATCGGGGGAGCCGGTGCAGGGCCCGCCGAAAATCGGCGCCGTGGGCACCGAGATCATTGACGCGCCCCCGCACGGTCTGACGCAGTTCGACGCGAATCTGCCTACCGGGATGCTGCCCGACGGTGGTCCGTTCAGCGAAGCCGGCGACAAGACATTTCGTGTGGTTCCGGGTGGCACACCCAAGTTCGGCCAAGGCACCGCCAAAGTGTTCAAGTACACCGTCGAGGTCGAAAACGGCGTGGACACCGCGGCATTCGGCGGTGACGACGCCTTTGCTGCGATGGTCGACCAGACCTTGGCCAACCCGAAGAGCTGGACCCACAATCCGCAGTTCGCCTTTACCCGCGTCGACCGAACCGACACCGGCAAGCCCGATTTCCGGATCTCGCTGAGCTCACCGATGACGGTGCGCGACGGCTGCGGCTACGAATTCCCGCTGGAGACATCGTGCTACAACCCGTCATACGGGCCCGACACACAACCGCGGGTGTTCATCAACGAGGCGCGGTGGGTGCGCGGCGCAGTGCCGTTCCAGGGAGATGTGGGTTCATACCGGCAGTACGTGATCAACCACGAGGTTGGCCACGCCATCGGATATCTGCGCCACGAACCTTGCGATAAGCAGGCCGGCCTGGCCCCGGTCATGATGCAGCAGACCTTCTCGACCGCCAACGACGATGCCGCGAAGTTCGACCCGGAATGGGTCAAACCGGACGGCAAGACCTGCCGGTTCAATCCCTGGCCGTATCCGATCCCCTAACTGCTCTGGCTATCGGCGCCGCCAAAGGTACCGCCTCTTCATCGAAATTGACGTTATGCAGACGAAGTGCGAGTGCTGGCCTGCGTAACGTCGATCTCGGCGCAGGAGCACGCTCGGTCGGGGAAGCAACGCAGGCCGTTTGCCGTTGTTCCACACAACTGCTGTGATGGTTCTTGGCTGACACGCGCGGAATGTGGATTTAGCAAACGAATCGAGGAGAGATCGGTGTCTGGGCAACATAGGCCGTTGCCGCCGCTGGTTGAGCCGGCCGCCGAGCTGACGCGGGACGAGGTTGCCCGCTACAGCCGGCATCTCATCATTCCCGACCTGGGTGTGGACGGCCAGAAGCGGCTCAAAAACGCTCGGGTGCTGGTGATCGGGGCCGGTGGGCTGGGGGCGCCGGCGTTGCTGTACCTGGCCGCCGCCGGCGTCGGCACCATCGGCATCGTCGACTTCGACGTGGTCGACGAGTCCAACCTGCAGCGCCAGATCATCCACGGGGTCTCCGACATCGGCCGGTCCAAGGCGCAGTCCGCGCGCGACTCGATCGCCGAGGTCAACCCGCTGGTCCAGGTCCGGTTGCATGAGGTGCGGTTGGAGCCGGCTAACGCCGTCAATCTGTTCAAGCAGTACGACCTGATCCTCGACGGCACCGACAACTTCGCCACCCGGTATCTGGTCAACGACGCCGCCGTGCTGGCGCACAAGCCCTACGTCTGGGGATCGATCTACCGCTTCGAAGGCCAGGTTTCGGTGTTCTGGGAGGATGCGCCCGACGGGCGCGGACTCAACTACCGCGACCTGTACCCCGAAGCGCCGCCGCCGGGCATGGTGCCGTCCTGCGCCGAAGGCGGCGTACTGGGCATCCTGTGTGCGTCCATCGCATCGGTGATGGGCACCGAGGCGATCAAGTTGATCACCGGCATCGGTGAGTCGCTGCTCGGCCGGCTGATGGTCTATGACGCGCTGGAGATGAGCTATCGCACCATCGCGATCCGCAAGGACCCGTCCACACCGAAGATCACCGGACTCATCGATTACGAGGAATTCTGTGGAGTGGCGTCCGAAGAGGCCGCCGAGGCCGCCGCCGACTCTTCGATCACCCCGCGCGAGTTGCGCGAGCTACTGGACTCCGGCAAGAACATCGCGCTGATCGACGTGCGCGAGCCGGTGGAATGGGACATCAACCACATCGATGGCGCTCAGCTGATCCCACAGTCACTGATCAACTCCGGTGAGGGCCTGGCAAAGCTGCCGCAGGACCGGATGCCCGTGCTGTATTGCAAGACCGGGGTGCGCTCGGCGGAGGCGCTGGCCGCGCTGAAAAAGGCCGGTTTTGCCGACGCGGTGCACCTGCAGGGCGGGATTGTGGCGTGGGCCAAGCAGATGCAACCCGACATGGTGATGTACTAGCCCCGACACCCAGTTGGGCGCGATTAGGCTGGTCGTGTGAGTTTCGAGCCGCCGCCCGAGCATGTATTGGCGGCGTTCGGTTTGAGCGGTGTGCGGCCCGTGCCGTTGGGGGCCAGCTGGGAAGGCGGCTGGCGGTGCGGCGAAGTGGTGCTGTCGATCGTGGCCGACAACGCCCGTGCCGCTTGGTCAGCACGGGTGCGTGAGACCCTGTTCGTCGACGGCGTACGGCTGGCCCGGCCGGTGCGCTCGACAGATGGGCGCTACGTGGTTTCCGGTTGGCGGGCAGACACATTCGTCGCCGGCAGGCCGGAGCCCCGGCATGACGAGGTCGTCTCGGCGGCAGTGCGCCTGCACGAGGCCACCAGCAAACTGGAACGGCCCCGGTTTCTCACCCACGGCCCAACGGCGCCCTGGGCGGAGGTCGACGTGTTCATCGCGGCTGACCGCGCCGCGTGGGAAGAGCGGCCGTTGGCCTCGGTGCCCCCGGGGGCACGGGTGGCTTCTCCCACGGCCGACGGGCAGCGGTCGATCGATTTGATCAACCAGCTTGCCGGCCTACGGCGGCCGACCAAGAGCCCCAACCAGCTGGTCGACGGAGATCTCTACGGGACAGTGCTGTTCGCCGGCACCGCCGCACCCGGGATAACGGACATCACGCCCTATTGGCGGCCCGCGTCGTGGGCGGCGGGCGTGGTCGTCGTCGACGCATTGTCGTGGGGAGAAGCCGACGAAGGCCTTATCGAGCGTTGGAGCGCATTGCCGGAGTGGCCGCAGATGTTGTTACGGGCGTTGATGTTTCGACTCGCGGTCCACGCGCTGCATCCACGCTCGACCGCCGAGGCCTTCCCGGGACTGGCACGCACCGCTGCCCTCGTTCGGCTGATCCTTTAAAGCTCGTGACGGACCTCGGCTAGCGCAATCCTGCCGTCAACCGCCAAAACCCCTTCGGCGCGCAGCAATTCCAGCTGCCGGGTGGCAAGGTGTCGCGCCGGCCGGCCGGACGCCGTGATCACTCGGTGCCAGGGCAGATCCGCGGAGTCCGTGCGCATGATCCACCCGACGATCCGTGGGCTGGAAAGCCCTGCGGCAGCGGCGATATCACCGTACGTGACGACCCGGCCCGCGGGGATGGCGGCGACCAGGGCGCGCACTCGCTCGACTTGCTCGTCGGTCACCGGTGCCATGTCAGCGCATCCGTTCCCGGATCAGCGCGGCGACCTCGGCCGGCTTGGCCTGCGCAACCATGTGCTCGCAGTCGAAATCCAACAGCCGGAAACCGGGTCCCAGTCGGTCGCGCAAGGCGGCGATCAACTCATCGGTGACATACGGCGGCGACGTCGAGGTAGCCCGCACCAGCGTCGTCTCGATTCCTCTGGGCGGCAGCCTGATTCCCCGGGCGAGCTCGCTCCAATAGGACATCATCGCCGGTAGGCTGATCCGCCAACCATAGCGACCGCTCGGCAGCGCGACCAGGTGCTCGTCGAGCTCGGCTTGCAGGATGGCCGGGTCCACATCGGCCCACGAGCCCGTCGCCTTCTCAGCGCGGGCTTCTTCGGCGTTCGGGTAGTCGGGGGAGGCCAGCATCTCCTCGGCGATCTCACCCATCCAGACACCGTCTAGCGCGATCGCCGGGTCAAGCAACACCAGCGCTGCCACCCACTCGGGATGAGCGGCGGCCAGGTGCATGGCGACCGCGCCCCCGAACGAATGGCCGACGACGACCACGGGGGCGTCGGCGTGCCGGTCGAGCAGCGCTGCCAGCGCCTCGACATTGGCATCGATGGTCCACGGTGCGGCCCACGTCGATCTGCCATGGCCGATCAAATCGGGTGCAGCCACACTGATCTCGCCCAGGTGGTCGGTGGCCAGCGGTTGCCAGCGCTTCCCATGTCCGGTCAGCCCGTGAATCGCCAACACTTGCACCGGTTCCGCCGGGCCGTAACGGTGCACGTGCAGGTCGGTCACGCGTTGATGGTGCCAGCTGACGTCACCTCGTCGTCGGCCGGGCCGACTTGTCGGACCCTCGTGATGTCATGCCGCTATGTCTGATCGTTGGGGCCGCGAAGCGCGAGCAGTGCTGGATCCCGGTCTGCGCGGGCTGGTTCGGGTGTTGGGCGGTCCCGGAACCGGCAAGAGCTGCCTGCTGGTCGACGCGGCGGCCGCCCGTATCCGCGCCGGCGCAGATCCCGAATCGGTTCTGTTGCTGACCGGTTCGGGCCGGATCGGGGCGCGGGCGCGCAGCGCGTTGACCACGCAGCTGTTGCGTTCGCGGGCGGACGCTCCGTGCCGTGCGGTGATCCGCCAGCCACTGGTGCGTAGCGTGCACAGCTACGCGTTCGCGGTACTGCGACTGGCCGCCCAGCGTGCCGGCGCTCCGCCACCTCGCCTGGTGACCAGCGCCGAACAAGACGCGATCATCGCCGAATTGCTCGCCGGTGATATCCAGGACGGCACGGGTGCGGCGACGGCGTGGCCTGCTGAGCTACGGCCGGCCCTGCGCACTGCGGGTTTCGCCGCCGAGCTGCGTGACCTGCTGGCCCGCTGCGCGGAACGCGGCGTTGACCCGCGCGAGCTGCAGCGGCTGGGCCGGTTGTGCGGTCGTCCGGAGTGGACCGCCGCAGGCCAATTCGCGTGCCAGTACGAGCAAGTGATGCTGCTGCGGGCTGCGGTAGGGACGGCGGCTCCGCAGGCGACGACGCCCGCGGTGGGGGCGGCCGAACTGGTCGGGGCCGCGCTGGAGGCGTTCGCCGCCGACCCGGAATTGCTGGCCGCGGAGCGCGCCCGGATTGCGGTGCTGCTGGTGGACGATGCCCAGCAGCTGGACCCGCAAGCCGCCCGGCTGGTTCGGGTGCTGGCGGCCGGCGCAGATTTGACCCTGCTGGCCGGCGACCCGGCCCAGGCGGTGTTCGGGTTCCGCGGGGCCGAGCCGGCTGCGCTGTTGGGAGCCGATTCGCCGTCGGTGGCGCTGACGGTCTCGCACCGCTGCGCTCCGGCGGTGGCACGGGCCATCTCCGGCATCGGGAGCCGGCTTCCCGGCAACAACGAAATAGCCGGCAGCGGAACGGATTCCGGATCGGTGACGGTTCGGCTGGCCGCCTCCGCGCACGCGGAGGCGGCGCTGATCGCCGACGCGCTGCGGCGCGCACATCTCGTCGACGGTGTGCCGTGGTCACAGATGGCGGTCATCGTGAGGTCGGTGCCGCGCGCCACCAACGGGTTGTCGCACGCGCTGGCGCGGGCCGGGGTTCCGGTGGCCCCGACTGCGGTCGCCGGTTCACTGTCCGACCAGCCCGCTGTACGGGCGTTGCTGACGGTGCTGGCCGCCACCGCCGACGGGCTGAACGGCGACCGGGCCCTCGCGCTGTTGACCGGGCCCATCGGCCGGGCCGACCCGATTCTGCTTCGCCAGCTGCGACGCGCGCTGCGCCGCAGCGATAAGAACGGCCTGCCAAGGGAATTCGGCGAGTTGCTGGTGGAGGCGCTGTCCGGCGAAGCGTCGTCGGGGCTGACCGCCGCGCAGGCCAGACCGCTGCGACGGGTACGCGCGGTGCTGGACGCTGCGAGCCGCTGTCATCGACGCGGCGCGGATCCGCGCTACACCCTTTGGGCGGCCTGGCAGCGTTCGGGCCTGCAACGTCGCTGGCTGGCGGCCGTTGAGCGGGGCGGCACGTCCGGCGCGCAGGCCGGCCGAGACCTCGACGCGGTGACGGCTCTGTTCGACGTCACCGACCAATACATGTCCCGCACGGCCGGTACGTCGCTGCTCGGGCTCATCGACCACGTCGGCGCCCTGCAACTGCCCGCAGTCAGCCCCGGGCCGGTAGCTGCGGCGGAGCAGGTCGCCCTGCTCAGCGCGCACGCTGCCCTCGGACAGGAGTGGGATCTGGTGGTCATCGCCGGCCTGCAGGAAGGCTTGTGGCCCAACACCATTCCGCGCGGCGGCGTACTGGGTACGCAGCGGCTGCTCGACGTTCTCGACGGGGTCGGCGACAAGGCCTCGATGAGCGCACCGCTGCTCGCCGAGGAACGCCGGCTGCTAATGGCGGCGATGGGCCGAGCGCGCAAGCACCTACTGGTGACCGCGGTCGACGGGGAGGGTGACGAGACCGACCTGCCCTCGCCGTTTTTCGTCGAGATCGCGCGGTGGGCCACGGGGGATCTCGACACCTCCCCGGTCACAGCGCCGCGGCTGCTGTCGGCGGGTGCGGTGGTCGGCCGGCTGCGCGCTGTGGTGTGCGCGCCGGAGGGCGCGGTGAGCGACGCGGTGCGTGGTTGTGCGGCAGCGCAATTGGCCCGCCTGGCCAGGGCGGGCATTTCGGGCGCTGACCCGACCGAGTGGCATGGCATGACGCCGGTCAGCAGCACCGAGCCGCTGTGGAGCGGTGGCGGTCACACGGTCACCCTGACGCCGTCGAGCTTGCAGACGTTGACCGACTGCCCGCTGCGCTGGCTGGCCGAACACCACGGTGGAACGGACGCGCGCGATCTGCGCTCCACGATCGGTTCGCTGATGCATGCGCTGATCGCCGAATCGGCACGCAGCGAGTCGCACTTGCTGGTCGCCCTGGAGCGGGCTTGGCAACATCTGCCGTTCGAATCCCAGTGGTATTCCGCCAACGAGCTGGCCCGCCATCGCGCCATGATCCAGACGTTCCTCGGCTGGCGGGCCCAGTCGCGCCGCGAGCTGACCGAGGTCGGCGTGGAGGTCGACGTCGACGGGGTCCTCGACGGTCAGGGCGGCGCGGCCGGCAACGTGCGGCTGCGCGGCCGCGTCGACCGGATCGAACGCGACGGCGCCGGCCGCCTGGTCATCGTCGACGTCAAGACCGGGAAAAACCCGGTCAGCAAGGACGACGCGCAACGGCATGCCCAGCTGGCGATGTACCAGCTGGCGGTGGCCGAAGGCTTGATGCCGCACGGTGACGAGCCCGGCGGCGCGCGCTTGGTTTACCTGGGCAGGACCGGGCCGGCGGGCGCCCTTGAACGCGAACAGGACCCTTTGACCCCCGCGACACGCGCCGAGTGGCGCGACCTGGTCGGGAAGGCCGCCGCCGCCACGGCCGGCCCGATGTTTGTGGCCCGGATCAACGACGGCTGCACGCATTGCCCGCTGCGGCCGAGTTGCCCCGCCCACGCCGGGGGATCGCAATGACGCCGCACTACAGCCCCGCTGAGTTGGCTTGCGCCCTAGGTGTTTTCGAACCGACCGCCGAGCAGGCGGCGGTGATCGCGGCGCCGCCGGGACCGCTGGTGGTGATCGCGGGCGCCGGCGCCGGGAAAACGGAGACGATGGCCGCGCGGGTGGTGTGGCTGGTCGCCAACGGCTACGCCGAACCCGGCCAGGTGCTGGGATTGACATTCACCCGCAAGGCCGCCGGCCAGCTGCTGCGGCGGGTCCGCTCGCGGCTGGCCCGGCTGTCCGGCGTAGGCCTGTTGGCCGCCGAGCCCGCCGACGCTCCGACGGTCAGCACCTATCACGCCTTCGCCGGCCGGCTGCTGCGCGACTACGGCCTGCTGGCCGGGGAGGGATTTCAGCCGGTCGAGCCGGATACCCGGCTGCTCAGCGAGACCGAACTGTGGCAGCTGGCGTTCGACGTGGTCAACGGATATCGCGGCGAGCTGCACACCGACAAGACCCCGGCCACGGTCACCTCGATGGTGCTTCGGTTGTCGGGTCAGCTCGCCGAGCACCTTGTCGACACCGGGCAGCTGCGCGATACCCACGTCGAGCTCGAACGGTTGGTGCACACCCTGCCGGCGGGCCGCTACCAGCGCGAGCGCGGCCCCAGCCAGTGGCTGTTACGGATGCTGGGCACTCAGACCGAGCGCGCCGAGCTGGTTCCGCTGATCGACGCGTTGCACCGGCGGATGCGCGACGAGAAGGTGATGGACTTCGGTGCGCAGATGGCCTACGCCGCGCGGCTGGGCTCGGCGGTTCCGCAGGTCGGCGAGCAGCTGCGCAACCGCTACCGGGTGGTGCTGCTCGACGAATACCAAGACACCGGATACGCCCAGCGCGTCATGTTGTCGTCGCTGTTCGGCGGCGGGGTGGACGACAAGCTGGCATTGACCGCGGTCGGTGACCCGATTCAGTCCATCTACGGCTGGCGCGGTGCCTCGGCGACCAACCTGCCCCGGTTCAGCACCGATTTCCCGCGGCACGACGGCAGCCCGGCGCCGGTCCTGGAACTGCGGACCAGCTGGCGCAATCCGCCACGAGCGCTGCGCGTGGCCAACGCCGTCTCGGCCGCGGCGCGCCGGCGTTCGGTGGCCGTGCGCGCTCTTAGTTCCCGCCCGAACGCCGCGCCGGGCACCGTCAACTGCGCGCTGCTACCCGACGTGGCGGCCGAACGCGAGTGGATCGCCGATCACCTGCAACGGCGCTATCAGCAAGCCAACGCCGACGGGGCGGCGCCGCCGACCGCCGCGGTGCTGGTGCGGCGCAACGCCGACGCCGCGCCGATGGCCGATACGCTGCGTGCCCACGGTATCCCGGTGGAAGTCGTTGGCTTGGCTGGGCTGCTGTCCATCCCCGAAGTCGCCGACTTGGTCGCGATGCTGCGGCTGGTCGTCGACCCGACCGCCGGTGCTGCCGCGATGCGGGTGCTCACCGGCCCGCGCTGGCGCCTCGGTGGCCGTGACATCGCCGCGTTGTCGCGGCGCGCCGTAGCCCTGAGCGACGGGACACCCCAAGCCGATTCCGCCGAGCAGATCGCCGCTGCGGCCGCGCCGGACGCCGACGCGCCGGGCCTGGCCGACGCGCTCGTCGATCCCGGACCGGCGAGCGCCTATTCGCCGACGGGCTATCGGCGCATCGTCGCGCTCGCCGACGAGCTGGCCACGCTGCGCAGTCATCTCGGTCATCCGCTGCCCGACCTCGTCGCCGAGGTGCGCCGGCTGGTGGGCGTCGACTGCGAGGTCCGGGCGGCGCGGGCGGCGCCGGGCTGGACGGGCGCCGAACACCTCGACGCCTTCGCCGACGTGGTCAGCGGCTACGCCGGGCGGGCGACCACTACATCTGTCGCGGGCCTGCTGGCTTACCTGGATGCGGCCTCGGTCGTCGAGAACGGTTTGCCGCCGGCCCAGTTCGCCATCGCCAAGGATCGGGTGCAAGTGCTCACCGTGCACGCCGCCAAGGGTCTGGAGTGGCAGCTGGTGGCCGTCCCGCACCTGTCGGCGGGAGTGTTCCCGTCGACCGCGTCGGCTCGCACCTGGCTCACCGACGCCGCCGACCTGCCGCCACTGCTGCGCGGCGACCGCGCGTCGACCGGTGTGCACGGCGTCCCGGTCTTGGATACCTCGGATGTCACCGATCGAAAGCAACTGTCGGACAAGATTTCAGCGCATCGCCGCCAACTGGAGCAACGGCGACTCGATGAAGAGCGCCGACTGCTCTACGTGGCGATCACCCGCGCCCAGGACACCCTGCTGCTGTCCGGCCACCACTGGGGCGCAACCGGGATCAAGCCGCGCGGCCCATCGGATTTCCTGTGCGAGCTCAAGGATGTCATCGAAGGCCAGGACTGCGGCGTGGTCGAACACTGGGCACCGGCGCCGGCAGATGGCGAACGAAACCCGTTGCATGACAGCGTTGTCGAAGCACTGTGGCCGGTCGATCCGCTCGGGGCACGGCGCGCCGACGTCGAGCGCGGTGCGGCGCTGGTGAACGCGGCGCTGTCGGCCGACGCACCGCCACCGACGGCAGACGCCGAAGGTTGGGCGGCCGACGTCGATGCGCTACTCGACGAGCGTGCCCGGGCCGTCCAACCACAGATACAAGCGCTGCCCAGCCAACTGTCGGTCAGCAGCCTGGTGGACTTGGCTCGTGACCCGGACGAAGCGATGCAAAGGCTGGCGCGCCGCCTTCCGGCGCGTCCGGACCCGCATGCGTTGCTGGGCAACGCATTTCACGAGTGGGTCCAACGGTTCTACGGAGCCGAGCGATTGTTCGACCTCGCCGACCTGCCCGGCGCGGCAGATACCGACATTGCGCAGGCTGACACCGAGAAGCTGGCCGAGTTGCAGGCGGCCTTTCTCGGCTCACCGTGGGCGTCGCGCACGCCCGTTGCCGTCGAAGTTCCGTTCGAGATGGCCATCGGCGCCACCGTGGTGCGCGGTCGCATCGACGCGGTCTTCGCCGACCCGGACGGTGGCGCCACCGTGGTGGACTGGAAGACCGGCGAGCCGCCCCACGGCCCGCAGGCCGCCCGGCACGCCGCCATTCAGCTCGGCGTCTATCGGCTGGCCTGGGCGGCGCTGTCCGGTTGCTCGGAGTCGTTGGTGCGCACCGCGTTTCACTATGTACGCACCGGCGCCACCGTCATGCCCGATGTGCTGCCCGAGCCCGAGGAGCTGGCCGCGCTGCTCGACGCTAGGCGTTGCGCCTGACCTTGAGCGCTTCGGTGATCATCGGAATCTGCAACGGCAGCCGGGCCAGAGCGGCGATCCGCATGGGCCAAGGCTTGTCCCACCACAACCTGACCATGTTGACGTTCGCCGGAAAGACCGCGACGAACAGTGCGACGGCCGCAAGTGCGCCGAACCGCCGGGTCCGTCGCACCAACAGCAGCGTTCCGATGGTGATCTCGGCGACGCCCGACGCGTAGGTGTAGAGCCGCGGGTTTCCGGGCAGCTCGGCGGGAATGATCGTGTCGAACGGTTGCGCCGCCACAAAATGAGTGGCGCCGACGCCCAGCAACAGCGCGGCGAGTCGGTAAGCGGCCGTCGGGCTGGCGTCACGCTGAGCTACTGGTGTGATCGCGGTCATGGTTACATTGTGTCGTGCGCCAGCCGATGACGGGTTGCCGTGGCCAGAGCTAGGTGGCGGCGGAGCGGTGTCGACGAGTCGCTGACCGCCCAGCCGGATTACGCATTGGTCGGCGTGCTGCGGATCCCCGAGAGCCAGATCGGCCCGACCCGCGCAATCTCGCGGCGCATCGGGATCGCGCTGCTGGCGTTGCTGGTTGCGGTGATCGTCGTCTACATCGACCGCGACGGCTACATCGACGTGCGCGGCGGTCGAATGTCGTTTCTGGACTGCCTGTACTTCGCCACTGTCTCGCTGACGACGACCGGCTACGGCGATGTCACGCCGTTAACCGAATCCGCGCGCCTGATCAACATCGTGATCATCACCCCGCTGCGGGTCTTGTTCTTGGTGGTGTTGGTCGGCACGACGATTCAAGTGCTCACCGAGCGGTCCCGGCAGGCATGGAAGATCCAGCGTTGGAGGAACAGAGTGCGCAACCACACCGTCGTCGTCGGCTACGGCACCAAGGGCAAGACGGCGGTCGCCGCGATGCTCAGTGACGGCGTGGCTGCGGGAAACGTCGTCGTCGTCGACACCGACCAAACGCCACTGGATCACGCCGCGGCAGCCGGCTTGGTCACCGTGCACGGCGACGCCACCCGAGCCGACGTGCTGCGGTTGGCTGGGGCGCAGCATGCATCGTCGATCATCGTGGCCACGAGGCGTGACGACACCGCGGTGCTGGTCACACTGACCGCGCGGGAGATCGCACCCCAAGCCAAAATCGTGGTGGCCATCCGGGAGGCCGAGAACCAGCACCTGCTGCGGCGATCCGGCGCGGATTCGGTGGTGGTGTCCTCGGAGACCGCCGGCCGGCTGCTAGGCATCGCCACCACGACACCCAACGTCGTGGAGATGATCGAAGACCTGCTGACCCCGGCCGCGGGCTTCACCATCGCCGAGCGCGAGGTCGAGCAAACCGAGGTCGGCGGCTCCCCGCGGCATCTGTCCGACATCGTGCTCGGCGTCGTCCGCGACGGGCAGTTGCTGCGGGTCGACGCGCCCGAGGTCGACGCCATCGAGGCCAGCGACCGGCTGCTCTACGTGCGCAGCGTCGGAAAGTAGCCCGATCAGCGTGGACTTCCGACTGCAGAGCGTTCCGCTGTTGTCGCGGATCGGCGCTGACCGCGCTGATCAGGTGCGTACCGACGTCGAGGCGGCTACCGCGGGTTGGGCGCAAGCGGCACTGCTGCGGCTGGACTCGCGCAACCAGGTGATGGTCGCGAACGGTCGGGTGGTGCTCGGCAGCGCGAAGGTCTTGGCCGACAAGCCCCCGCCGGATGCGGTGTTTCTCGGCCGCATCGAGGATGGGCGGCACGTGTGGGCGATCCGTGCTCCGCTGGAAGCACCCGAAGATCCTGAGGTGCAAGCCCAGGTGGCCGATCTTCGCCGGGCCGGCCAGCTGTTCGACGAGATCAGCGCGCAGCTGGTGTCCTCCGCCGCGGCACTGCTGAATTGGCATGACAGCAACCGCTTCAGCTCCGTCGACGGCTCACCGACCAAACCAGTCCGGGGCGGCTGGGCGCGGGTCAACCCGCTCACAGGTCATGAGGAGTTCCCGCGCATCGACCCGGCGGTGATCTGTCTGGTCCATGACGGCGGCGACCGGGCTGTGCTGGCTCGCCAGACCGTGTGGCCGGAGCGGATGTTCTCGCTGCTGGCCGGGTTCGTGGAGGCCGGCGAGTCGTTCGAAACCTGTGTGGCCCGCGAGATCCGCGAGGAAATCGGGCTGACCGTTCGCGATGTGCGCTATCTGGGCAGCCAACCGTGGCCGTTTCCTCGCTCGCTGATGGTCGGCTTTCACGCCGTGGCTGATCCCGATCAGGATTTCTCGTTCAACGACGGGGAGATCGCCGAGGCGGCGTGGTTCACGCGCGAGGAGGTGCGCGCCGCCCTTGCCGTCGGCGACTGGACCAGCGGGTCGGACTCCAAACTTCTGCTACCGGGCTCGGTTTCGATCGCTCGGGTGATCATCGAATCCTGGGCGGCTCTTGACTGAACTCACCGCGTCAATTCGGCCAGCTTCGCCTTGACTTCGTTGGCGCCCGGGTTGGTCAGCGTCGACCCGTCGGCGAACTTCACCGTCGGAACCGTGCGGTTGCCGCCGTTGACCGAGCCGACGAATTCCGCGGCGGCGGCGTCTCTTTCGATATCGACCTCGTCGTAGGGAATCCCGGCGGCCTCCAGCATCGTCTTGAGTCGACGACAGTAGCCACACCAGGCGGTCGTGTACATGGTGAGCGCGGCACCAGAAGCATTCGTCATAGTTTCTTCAACATAACTTGCCTCCCGCGTATTGCCGCGGCGTGGCGCTGCCCGGGGTTTGTCGGCGGGCACTGCCAAGATGGACGCCATGCCGGTGATCGCAGACGCCTTGATTGCCGGCCTCGACGACGAGCAGCGCGAGGCCGTGCTGGCCCCGCGCGGACCGGTGTGCGTCCTCGCCGGGGCCGGAACCGGTAAGACCCGCACGATCACGCACCGCATCGCCCAGCTCGTCGCCGCCGGTCATGTCGCCGCCGGGCAGGTCCTGGCGGTCACCTTCACCCAGCGCGCCGCCGGCGAGATGCGCGCCCGGCTGCGAGCATTGGGCGCCGCCGCGGAGACAGGCGAGGGCGCCGGCGCCGTGCAGGCGCTGACGTTTCACGCCGCCGCGCACCGGCAGCTGCGGTACTTCTGGCCGCGGGTGGTCGGAGACACCGGCTGGCAGGTGCTGGAGAGCAAGTTCGCCGTCGTCGCCCGGGCCGCCAGCAGCGCCGGACTGCACCTGAGCACCGACGACGTGCGGGATGTCGCCGGTGAGATCGAGTGGGCCAAGGCGTCGTTGATTTCGCCGGAGCAGTACCCGGCCGCCGTGGCGGCCGCCGGCCGCGACATCCCGTTGGACGCCGCCCAGATCGCCACCGTCTACACGTCGTATGAAGCCCTCAAATCCCGCCGTGACGGCGTTGCGCTGCTCGACTTCGACGACCTGTTGCTGCACACCGCGGCCGCGATCGAGGACGACGCCGCCGTCGCCGAGGAATTCCGGGACCGGTACCGCTGCTTCGTCGTCGACGAATACCAGGACGTGACACCGCTGCAGCAGCGGGTGCTGTCGGCGTGGCTGGGCGACCGTGACGATCTGACCGTCGTCGGTGACGCCAACCAGACCATCTACTCGTTCACCGGGGCCTCACCTCGTTACCTGCTGGACTTCTCGCGGCGGTTCCCGGACGCCACCGTGGTGCGTCTCGAGCGGGACTACCGATCCACGCCGCAGGTGGTGTCGCTGGCCAACCGGGTGATCGCCGCTGCTCGCGGACGGGTGGCCGGCAGCAAGCTGCACCTGGTCGGTCAGCGTGATCCTGGACCAGACCCATCGTTTCGGGAACATCCCGACGAAGTCGCCGAGGCCGCCGCAGTGGCGGCATCGATCGCGAAGCTCGTCGACGCCGGCACGCCGCCGGCCGAGATCGCGGTGCTGTACCGGATCAACGCCCAGTCCGAGGTCTACGAGGAGGCGCTGACCGAGGCCGGCATTCCCTATCAGGTCCGCGGCGGCGAGGGCTTTTTCAGCCGCCAGGAAATCCGGCAAGCGCTGTTGGTGTTGCAGCGCGCGCTCACCCGCGGCGCCGACGGACCGCTTCCCGACGTGGTGCGCGAGCTGCTCGAGCCGCTGGGTTTGACCGCCGAACCGCCGGCCGGCACCCGGGCCCGGGAGCGCTGGGAGGCGTTGACCGCGCTCGCCGAGCTCGTCGACGAGGAGGTGGCGCAGCGCCCGCGGCTGGATCTGCCCGGGCTGCTGGTCGAGCTGCGCAGCCGCGCCGACGCTCGCCACCCACCCGTGGTGCAGGGCGTCACGCTGGCGTCGCTGCACGCCGCCAAGGGGCTGGAGTGGGACGCGGTCTTCCTGGTCGGATTGGCCGACGGCACGCTGCCTATTTCGCATGCGTTGGCTCACGGCGCCGAGAGTGAGGCCGTCGAAGAGGAACGGCGGCTGCTCTACGTCGGAATCACCAGGGCCCGAGTGCATTTGGCGCTCAGCTGGGCGTTATCACGGACCCCGGGCGGGCGGCAGAGCCGCAAACCGTCGCGGTTTCTCAGCGGGTTGGCCCCCCAGACGCAACCCCACTCCGCGCCCAACCGGCCGCGGCGCAACCGCGGCTCCGCACAACGCTGCCGGATCTGCAACAACGTGCTGAGCACACCGGCGTCGATCATGCTGCGCCGGTGTGAGACGTGCGCGGCCGACATCGACGACAAGCTGTTGCTAAGGCTCAAGGACTGGCGGCTGCGTACCGCCAAGGAGCTCAACGTGCCGGCCTATGTGGTGTTCACCGACAACACCCTGATCGCGATCGCCGAGATGCTGCCCACCGACGACGCGGCGCTGGTCGCGATACCGGGTATCGGTGCCCGCAAACTGGAACAGTTCGGCCCGGACGTGCTGCAACTGGTCCGTAACCGCGGATAAAACCGCTGGTAGAAAATCGCTTGCCTGGCCAAGCTGCTACCCTTTAACCTCTTAGCCGCAGTTCCGACAGCGCGAAAGGAGGGAGCCATGATGATCACCACGACTGGCTTCCCCCGTGCTGCGCATGCCGCGGCGGCGGCCGTATTGGCTGCGCCGCGTCATCGCCGTATCGCCGCCGCAGCCGACGCGTCCGTGGATCGAGGGTCCACCTAGGTTCTAGGAATCCCCCGACGGCCACGGACTCGAAATCAGATCCGTGGCCATTATTTTCGGGTCATCCGCCCGCCACCTGGTCCGGATCTTTTGAAAAGACCACCACCCGACCAGGAAGCAGGTGACCAGGACATGTCGACTCTGGAGTTGCCATGTAATCGCGATCCCGACCTGTGGTTCGCCGACACTCCGTCCGGCTTGGAGCGGGCCAAGGCGTTATGCGCTGACTGCCCGATCCGCAGCGCGTGCCTGGCCGCGGCGCTGGAACGGGCAGAACCGTGGGGAGTGTGGGGCGGTGAGATCCTCGACCGCGGCTCGATCGTGAGCCACAAGCGTCCGCGCGGCCGTCCGCGCAAGGACGCCGTCGCCGCCTAGCGCGCGAAAGTGCAACTGGCAACGCATTTCCCGAGAGGGAGCGTCGGTAGTTGCACTCTCGCGGTGGTTAAACCACCGCCGTGTCGGGTTCGGCAAAGCCGGGGATCAGCTCCTCCGAGAGCGCCTTCATCGGCACATGCGCGTCCAGTTGGCACAGAATCGCGCCCACCGACGCGAGCACCCGCATCGGCATCGCCAGCTTGGCCGGCAGGTCCAGCTGTCGCACTGTCCTCATCTGCGACACCGACCGGTCGATACGTTGGGCGGCCGCCCGCTGCAGCCACTTGCGGTTGTAGTGGAACACCTCAACTTCGACGGGTTCGACGTGCTGGCGCAGCATGTCGTCGATGTCGCGCACCGACACCTGCTGGCCCTTCTGGATCAGGCCTGCCTTCTCCATCGTCGGCAGCAGCAGGTCGTAGTTCTTCTCCCGGGCCAGCCGGATCGACATCCCCAACTCGATGGGGAAGCCGCCGGGCAGCGGCGCGACCGCCCCGAAGTCGATGACGCCCATCCGGCCGTCGGGCATCAGCATGAAATTGCCGGGATGCGCGTCGCCGTGGATCATCTCGAGCCGACGCGGCGCGTCGAAGGTGAGTTCGACCAGTCGGGTTCCCATCAGGTCACGCTGTTCGGTGGTCCCGTTGCGGATGATCTCCGCCATCGGGATGCCCTCGATCCACTCCTGGATCACCACCTTCGGCGCGCTGGCCACGACGTGCGGCACCAGGAAGTGCGGGTGGTCCTGGTATGCCTTCGCGAACGCGCGCTGGTTGTCGGCCTCCAGCCGGTAGTCGAGTTCCATCTCGGTGCGCGATATCAGCTCGTCGACCACGCCTTGGACGTCCGCGCCGGGTGCGAGCTGCTTGATCACGCCAACCATGCGCTGCATGGTCTTCAGGTCGGCGCGCAGCGCTTCGTCGGCGCCGGGGTATTGGATCTTGACCGCGACTTCGCGGCCGTCGTGCCACACCGCCTTGTGGACCTGTCCGATGCTGGCCGAGGCCACCGGCGTGTCGTCGAACTCGATGAACCGTTCGCGCCACTTGGTGCCGAGCTGCGCGTCGAGCACCCGATGCACCTTGTGCGCGGCCAGCGGCGGGGCATCCTTCTGCAGCTTGGTCAGCGCTTCGCGATACGGCTCGCCGAATTCCTCGGGAATAGCGGCTTCCATCACGGACAACGCCTGGCCGACCTTCATCGCGCCACCCTTGAGCTCACCAAGCACGGTGAACAGTTGATGCGCGGCCTTCTCCATCAGCTCGGCGTTGACTTCGTCTCTCGACTTGCCGGTCAGTCGCTTGCCGATCCCGAGCGCTGTGCGGCCGGCGATGTTTACCGACAGGCCGGCCAGCTTCGCGTTGCGCGCCGCGCGGCCCCGTTTGATGTCCGTCACAGAACCATCATCCATGACGGCGCCCGGCTCGCCCGCATCGATCTGGCAACAAGTGCTGTCAACAAGAACACAGTGGGTGCCGCGGCCAGTGCCGCGTCACGATCGAACCGGCATGGACATCGAACTCCAGCGTCGAGTTCAACGCCGGCGGCGGCCCCGGATCAGGCATCGAATCGGATCCGCGAACCGCACCGATCACCCGGCTGACCTGGCTGAGCGCCAGAGCTGCCGTCGCCAGAACGGTCGCGCGGTCGGCCGTGCCTACGGTGTCGCGCAGCTGGGCGGCGACGGCCGGCCACGCCGCATCGCGGTCCCTGCGGTGCAAATCCGCGCAGTCCAGGCAGCTGGTGACACCGGGTATGACCAGCGGACCGACCAGGCCGACGCCGTCACGCACCCGAACCAGAAGGTGCGCGACGCGGTGGCTGTGCAGATCGCGGACCAGTCGCGGGTCGGCGACCAGGCAGTCGGACAACACAAATAGGTCGGCTCCGGCGGGCGGCACGGCCGCGTGGGGCTGGCTGCTCTGCCGGAGTCGGGCACCCGAGCAGCGCAGCGCCTCGACGAGCAGTTCGGAGAGCGGCCCGCGCCCGTGCACCCGAATGGACGCCGAGCGGCCGGCTCGTCGCCGGCTCGCGCGGGTGGCGACACCCGCTTCGACCAGTTGCTCGACGAGATCCGCCAAGTCCTCGGCGGGCACCGCCTTCGCCCTGCGTTGCAGCTCGGTTATCGGGGTCGGCGAGTGCATCGAACGCAGCAGCGTGGCCAGCCCGGCGGCGGTCAGGCCGCGGGGCGGTCGGACCAGCACCGCCCGACGCGGATCCCAGCCCACCTGTACAGCGCCGTCGGGTCGCAGCAGGACCAGCATGACGGGGTCCAACGCATACAACGGCGGCGTGGGCTGCGCCATCCTGGCACTGTGCCACGGCCGGGCCGGATCGCCAGCTCAGTTATCCACAGAACCATCTGGGCCGTCGCGGTCCGGACCATTGTCGGCGCGCCGCTCGAACTCGGCTATCGCCTCGTCGATACCGCTGGTGTCGCCGCCGATGACCCGGTCGATGAACCCGGCCGGTTCGTCGAGATCGTCGGACGAGGGCAGCAGATCCGGGTGCTGCCACACCGCATCGCGGGCGTCCACCCCGGCTGCCTCGGTCACCCGCTCCCAGAGCGCGGCGGCCTCGCGCAGCTTGCGGGGCCGTAGCTCGAGCCCGACCAGGGTGGCGAAGGTCTGCTCGGCGGGCCCACCGGTGGCCCGGCGGCGCCGCAGCGTCTCGGCGAGCGCGGCGGCACCCGGGATGCGATCGCCCAGAGCCGCAGTGACCACCGTCTGCACCCAGCCCTCGATCAACGCCAGCAGGGTCTCCAGCCGTTCAAGTGCCTGGGTCTGTTCGGGCGTCGCTTTGGGCTCGAACACACCCTGGGTCAGCAGCTGCTCGACGGCCGCCGGATCGTTCAACGAGGTCGGGTTGAAATCGCGCGCCAACTCTTCGATCCCGGTCATGTCGATCTTCATGCCCTTGGCGTAGGCCTCGACGGCGCCGAGCAGTTGGCTGGACAGCCACGGCACGTGGCTGAACAGGCGATGATGCGCGGCCTCGCGAGCCGCCAAGAAGGTCACGATCTCGCTGCGGGATCGCTCGAGCCCGGCGGCGAAGGAATCGATGGCGTCCGGCAGCAGTGCGGCTATGCCCTTGGGCCCCAAGGGTAAACCGATGTCGGTCGATGTCAGCACCTCGCGGGACAACCGGCCCAGAGCCTGGCCGAGCTGCGAGCCGAATGCCATGCCGCCCATCCGCGACATCATCGACAGCAGCGGACCGGCCATGTTCTTGGCCTCTTCGGGCAACGCCGACGCCCACACGGTTGCGATCTGCTGGGCCATCGGATCACACAGCCGCTTCCAGGTCTCCAAGGTGTTGTCCACCCAGTCCTGGGGTGTCCACGCGACGGCCTTGATGGTGCCGGCCGGCAGGGAGGTCACCCCGTCGAGCCAGGTATCGGCGAGGTGTACCGCATCGTTGATCGCCGAGTTCGTGGCCGCCGGGATCGGCGCGACGAACCCGATCGAGCTGGACGCCAGCTGGCGGGCCAGCTCATAGTTCACCGGGCCCGACGACTGGCCGCCGGCCATCGCAGAGCCGGCGCCACTGAACATCTGCCCGAGACGGGTGAAGATCTGGCCCAGGTCGGCCATGTCGAACTCACCGCCGAGGCCGCCGAGACCGAACGGGTCGGCTGAGCCCGAACCGGAATTGGGGTCGTTTTCGCCGCGCTTGTCGCGGTCGGGGTCGTCTCCCGCGGAGAACCCGAAGGGCAGGTCAGCCATGCCCACAACGGTACTCATCGGCGGTGAACGACGTGCGATCCGCGGTCACGCTCTGAGTGAACCGGGCCGCCATTCGGGTCCGTCTAAGGTAAGCGGAGTGAACAGGCGGATCTTGACGCTGATTGTGGCGCTGGTGCCGATCGTCGTCTTCGGTGTGTTGCTTGCGCTGGTGACCGTGCCGTATGTGTCACTCGGCCCGGGTCCGACCTTCGACACGCTCGGCGAGGTCGACGGCAAACAAGTGGTGGATATCCAGGGCACCCAGACGCACCCGACGTCGGGTCACCTGAACATGACGACGGTGTCCCAGCGCGACGATCTCAGCCTGGCTGAAGCGCTGACGCTCTGGCTCTCCGGGCAGGAACAGCTGATGCCGCGCGCCCTGGTCTATCCGCCGGGCAAGTCGCGGGAGGAGATCGACAAGGCCAACAACGCCGATTTCCAGCAGTCCGAGCACAACGCCGAGTACGCGGCGCTGGGGTATCTGAAATACCCGCAGGCCGTCACCGTCGCGAAGGTCAGCGACCCCGGTCCGTCATTGGGCAAGCTGCAGGCGGGTGACGCGGTGGACGCGGTCGACGGTAAGCCGGTGAAGGATGTGGATCAGTTCACGTCCCTGCTGAAGCACACCAAACCCGGCCAGTCGGTGGCGACCGACTTTCGGCGGAAAAACGCGCCGCCGGGGAGCGCGCGGATCACCCTGGGCACCAACCCGGATCGCAAGTACGGCTTTCTGGGTGTGTCCGTGATGGACGCCCCGTGGGCGCCGTTCGTCGTCGATTTCAACCTCGCCAACATCGGCGGGCCCTCCGCGGGATTGATGTTCAGCCTGGCTGTCGTCGACAAGCTCACTACCGGCAATCTCGTCGGCTCCAAGTTCGTCGCAGGGACGGGCACGATCAAGGCGGACGGCACGGTGGGCCCCATCGGCGGCATCGTGCACAAGATGGCCGCCGCCCGCAGCGCCGGGGCGACAGTGTTTCTGGTGCCGGCGAAAAACTGCTATGAGGCCAGCTCCGACAAACTGCCCGGACTGCAATTGGTGAAGGTCGATGACCTCCGTCAGGCGGTGGACGCGCTGCATACGGTGACGGCCGGCGGCGAGCCGCCCAGCTGTTAACTCCTGCGTACAGTTGTGACACGAGCACAAAACGCCGACGGGCACCGTCAACTTTGACCAGGGAGCGTAGCTAGTGGGGATGCGGCCCACCGCCAGAATGCCGAAGCTGACTCGGCGCAGCCGGATTCTGATCGCGATCGCTTTGGGAGTGATCGTGCTGCTGCTCGTCGGCCCGCGGCTGATCGACGGCTACGTCGACTGGCTGTGGTTCGGTGAACTGGGCTACCGATCGGTGTTCGCCACCGTGCTGCTGACCCGCTTTCTGGTCTTCCTCGTCGTGGGGCTGCTGTTCGGCGGCATCGTGTTCGCCGGGCTGGCGCTGGCCTACCGCACACGGCCGGTGTTCGTCCCGAGCAACGGCAACGATCCGGTGGCGCGGTATCGCACGGTGGTGATGTCGAGGCTGCGGGAGTTCGGTATCGGGATTCCGGCGGCGGTAGGCCTACTGGCCGGGATCATCGCCCAGACCTACTGGGTGCGGATTCAGTTGTTCCTTCACGGTGGTGATTTCGGCATTGCCGATCCGCAATTCGGCAAGGATCTTGGCTTCTACGCCTTCGAGCTGCCGTTCTACCGTCTGGTGCTCAGCTATTTGTTTGTGGCGCTGTTTCTGGCGTTCGTGGCAAACCTGTTGGCGCACTACATCTTCGGGGGCATCCGCCTGTCCGGGCGCACCGGCGCGTTGAGCCGTTCGGCGCGCATCCAGTTGATCAGCCTGATCGGCGCACTGGTGCTGCTCAAAGCGGTCGCGTACTGGCTGGACCGCTACGAGCTGCTGTCCCACACCCGCGCCGGAAAGCCGTTCACCGGTGCCGGGTACACCGACATCAATGCGGTGCTGCCGGCGAAGCTGATCCTGTTGGCCATCGCGGTGATCTGCGCGGCCGCTGTGTTCTCGGCGATCGCGATGCGGGACTTACGGATTCCGGCCATCGGTTTGGTGCTGCTGTTGCTGTCGTCGTTGATAGTCGGCGCCGCCTGGCCGCTGATCGTCGAGCAGATCAGCGTCAGACCCAATGCCGCACAGAAGGAAAGCGAGTACATCAAGCGGAGCATCACCGCGACCCGACAAGCCTACGGCCTGACCGATGACGTGGTGAGCTACCGGAACTACAGCGGTGACAGCCAGGCCACCGCCGCACAGGTCGCCGCCGACCGTGCCACCACGTCGAACATCCGGTTACTGGACCCCACGATCGTCAGCCCGGCGTTCACGCAGTTCCAGCAGGGCAAGAACTTCTACTACTTTCCCGACCAGTTGTCCATCGACCGTTACCTCGACCGCGACGGCAACCTGCGCGACTACGTCGTCGCCGCCCGTGAACTCAACCCGGACCGGCTGATCGACAACCAGCGAGACTGGATCAACCGGCACACCGTCTACACCCACGGCAACGGGTTCATCGCGTCGCCGGCCAACACCGTGCGCGGTATCGCGAACGACCCCAACCAGAATGGCGGGTATCCCGAGTTTCTGGTCAACGTCGTTGGCGCCAACGGCAGCGTGCTCTCCGACGGGCCCGCCCGGCTGGAGCAGCCGCGAATCTATTTCGGGCCGGTGATCTCCAACACGCCGGCCGACTATGCGATCGTCGGAAAGAACGGCGCCGACCGGGAATACGACTACGAGACCAACACCGAGACCAAGAACTACACCTACACCGGAAGTGGTGGAGTCCCTATCGGCAGCTGGGTGTCGCGTAGCGTCTTCGCGGCCAAGTTCGCCGAGCGAAACTTCTTGTTCTCCAACGTGATCGGCTCCAACAGCAAAATCTTGTTCAACCGCGACCCGGCCAAGCGGGTGGAAGCGGTGGCGCCCTGGCTGACCGCCGACAGCAGCGTGTACCCCGCGATCGTCAACAAGCGGTTGGTGTGGATCATCGACGGCTACACCACGCTTGACAACTACCCGTACTCCGAGCTCACCTCGCTGTCATCGGCCACCGCCGACTCCACCGAGGTGGCGTTCAACCGGCTGGCCCCCGACAAGCGGGTGTCCTACATCCGGAACTCGGTGAAGGCCACCGTCGATGCCTACGACGGGACCGTCACGCTGTATCAGCAAGACGATCGAGACCCTGTGCTCAAAGCGTGGATGAGAGTTTTCCCGGGCACGGTCAAGCCGAAAGGCGAGATCACGCCCGAACTCGCCAAGCATCTGCGCTATCCGGAGGACCTGTTCAAGGTGCAGCGGATGCTGCTGGCCAAATATCACGTCAACGACCCGGTGACCTTCTTCTCCACATCGGACTTCTGGGACGTGCCGCTGGATCCGAACCCGACGGCCAGCAGCTATCAGCCGCCGTACTACATCGTCGCGAAAGACATTGCCAAGGGCGATAGTTCGGCAGCGTTCCAACTGACCAGTGCGATGAACAGGTTCAAGCGTGACTACCTGGCCGCCTACATCAGTGCCAGCTCCGATCCGGCGAACTACGGGAAGATCACGGTGCTGACCATCCCGGGCCAAGTCAACGGGCCCAAATTGGCCAACAACGCGATCACCACCGACACCGCGGTGTCGCAGGATCTCGGCGTGATCGGCCGCGACAACCAGAACCGGATCAAGTGGGGCAATCTGCTCACGCTGCCGGTGGCCCAGGGCGGATTGCTTTACGTCGAACCGGTTTACGCCTCCCCGGGTGCCAGCGATGCGGCGTCGTCGTATCCACGGCTGATCCGGGTGGCGATGATGTACAACGACAAGATCGGGTACGGCCCCACCGTGAGCGACGCCCTCACCGGATTGTTCGGGCCGGGTGCCGGCGCGACGGCGGCCGGGATCGCGCCCACCGACTCCGGCGCGCCCGCCAACCCGCCGCGGGGAACTCCGCCGCCGGCTGCTGATTCGCTGCCCCCTGCCGGGCCACCGGCCGCGGCGGTCCCGCCGTCTCCGAACGGGGCGACGTCGTTGTCCCCGGCCAAAGCGGCTGCGCTGAAGGACATTCAGTCGGCGATCGGCGCGGTGCGCGACGCACAGAAGAAAGGCGATTTCGCAGGCTACGGGGCGGCGTTGCAGCGCCTGGACGACGCAATCACCAAGTTCAACAACACCAAGTAGCGCAGCCCTCAGCCTCGAGCTGCCGTGCGGAACCTGTCCCGGTACGCCTTTGGTGACACGCCGAGGCGGGTGATGAATACTCGCCGAAGGGTTTCCGTGCTGCCGAAGCCCGCCAGGTGGGCGGTGTCGCTGATACTGCGGCCGGCGTCCAGTGCGGCGCGGGCAGCGTCGATGCGGACCATCTCGACATAGCGGGCCGGGGTGGTGCCCAGTTCGGACTCAAAGAGTCTCGTCAGTTGTCGTGTGCTCAACGAGGCCCGCGCGGCAAGGGTTTTCACGCTGTGGTCAGCAGCCGGATCGGCCGCGACGGCGTCGGTGGCCGGGCGCAGCGCCGACTGCGGTGGCGGATCGGCCTCGACCAGCGCCGAGAATTGCGATTGCCCGCCCGCGCGTTTGAGATAGACGACCAACCACCGGGCCACGTCGCGGACCAGCTCCTGGCCATAGTCCATTTCGACTAACGCCAGCGCGAGGTCGATGCCCGACGAGATTCCGGCGGAGGTGAAGATATCGCCGTCGCGGACGAATATCGCGTCCGGCTCGACGGTGACATCCGGGAAGGCGCGCGCCAGCCGTCGCGCATCGTGCCAGTGCGTGGTGGCCCGCCTGCCCCTGAGCAGGCCGGCCTGGGCAAGGATGAACGACCCTGTGCAAATCGACGCCAGGCGCCGAGTCCGGCCGGCCACCGACCTGACGGCCTCGACGAGCGCGGGATCGATGGCCCGCCCGGGCAGGTTGTCACTGCCGGCCACCATCACGATGTCGGGGGCATCGATTGAGGAAATGCTGCCGGTGACACCCAATCGGGTCCCGGCCGAGGTTGTCACGTCGCGCCCATCCACCGACGCGAACTCGAGCCGATAGTTCGCGCCGAACCGGTTGGCTTCGACGAAGACCTCGGCCGCCCCGGCGACATCTAACAGCGTCACGTCGTCGAAGACGACGATGACCACCAGCCTCGAACGCGCGTCGGTCCCAGCCACACCGCCATTGTGTCGCTTTTTGTGGGAAAGAGGGCGCATCAGCCATGGCCGCTTTTTCGTTCACCAAGCCGAGACTGGTCACAAACCATCCGACTCGGTCATCGGAAGGAGTGCGTCATGCCGTCACGACGGGTCCTGATCACGGGAGCGTCGAAGGGTATCGGCCGGGCGGTGGCCGACCGGCTGGCCGATGGCGGCCACTGCCCGATCGGTCTTGCCCGAACGACGCCCGCAGATTTTCCCGGCGAGTTCTACGAGGTCGACCTCGCCGACCGGGCGGCCACCGAGGCGACGCTGGACAAAATCGTTTCCAAGGCCGCGGTCGACGCGGTGGTCAACAACGTCGGTTTCGCGCAGTTCGGCAGGATCGGGTCGATCGACCTGGATCACCTGTTCGACACCTACGACCTGAATGTGCGCACCGCCGTGCAGGTTGTGCAGGCCGCATTGCCCGGCATGCTCGCCGCAGGATGGGGCCGCATCGTCAATGTCACGAGCCTCACCACGCTCGGCACTCCGGAGCGCACCCCGTACGCCGCGGCCAAAGCAGCCCTGGAAACCTGCACCCGCATCTGGGCCGGCGAGCTGGCCTCAACCGGCATCACCGTGAATGCGGTGGCGCCCGGGCCCACCGAAACCGAGATGTATCGCCAACGCAGTCCGGTGGGCTCGGAACGCGAAGCCCGCTTCCTGCAAAGCATTCCGCTGCATCGGCTGGGCACTCCGCGAGAGATCGCCCACGCCGTGTGTTTCCTGCTCGACGACGACGCCGGATACATCACCGGTCAAATCCTTCGCGTCGACGGGGGTGGAAGCCTCGCCGCATGACGCATCATGTCGCATTTTGTGGGCGGGACGACTCAATCGCCACAGTCAAATAGTCCAGAATCCGGGCAGACTGGCTCCAACCCAGCGTAGGAGGTTGATCGTGGCCGCCAAATCGATTGAAACCATCGCCGACGTCGTCATACCTGACACCGCGCTCGTCCGCGACATCACCGACTTCATTCGCGACGCCGAAAACGACTTGCTCTTTGACCATTCCCGGCGGGTGTTCCTGTTCGGCGCGCTGCAGGGCCGCCGCCGCGGGCTACAGCCCGACCTGGAGCTGCTCTACGCCGGGGCAATGTTCCACGACCTGGGCCTGACGCCGCGCTACCGCACCTCCATGCTGCGTTTCGAGGTCGACGGCGCCAACGCGGCACGAGAGTTCCTGCTGCAACGTGGCGTTGACGAAGCCGACGTCCGAAAGGTATGGCTGAGCATCGCGTTGCACACCACCCCCGGGGTCCCGGAATTCCTCGAACCCGAAATCGCGCTCGTCAGCGCCGGTGTCGAAACCGATGTGGTCGGCATCGGCCGCGACGACCTCTCACCCGAGGCCATCGCCGCGGTGACCGCCGCGCATCCGCGACCGGATTTCAAGAATCGCATCTTGGCCGCGTTCAACGACGGCATGAAGCACCGCCCGCACAGCACCTTCGGCACGATGAACGCCGACGTGCTGCAGCACTTCGACCCGACATTCATCCGCGACGACATGGTGGACTTCGTCCTCAACAGCACCTGGCCCGAGTAGGAGGCAGTCAGATGACCAGCACGACTCAAACCGAGGTCACGGTGGTAGAACCCGGGCAAGGGGAGAAGGTGTCCCTCCCCACCTTCGGCGCCGTGTACAAGCTGACCAGTGCGGACGTGGCGCTCGTCGAGCATCCGTTCGAGGTTGGCTCGATCACTGCGGCGCATCGCCACTCCCGCGAGGACGAGCGCTCGATCGTGATCGCCGGCAAGATCGGCTTCCGCTCCGACGACACCGAGGTGGTGCTCGAGGCCGGCGGCTACATCACCAAGCCACGGGGGCAGATGCACGCGATGTGGAACGCCGGCACCGAGCCCGGCCGCATCATCGAGGTCATCACACCTGGTGCGTTCGCCGGTTACTTCCGGGAACTGGGCAACCTGCTCGCGCACGCGGGTCATCCGGCCGATTACGGCGTTCGGACTCTGCACGAGCTGCCCGAATTCACCGAACTGGCAGACAAGTACGGGCTGACGTACGGCTACCCGGACTGGATGGATGACATCATCGAGCGATACGGGCTGAACCCGCCCACGCACTGACCAAGCCCGCCCGCGATTTGGCGGCCTCGGCGGCGTTGGGTAACCTGGTATTCACCCGTCGCGGGGTGGAGCAGCTCGGTAGCTCGCTGGGCTCATAACCCAGAGGTCGCAGGTTCGAATCCTGTCCCCGCTACTAAATCGAAACGGCCCCCGGAGATCACTCCGGGGGCCGTTTGCATGCTTGATGGCACGCGTTTGGACACATTAGGCCTCATCGGCCGACGGGTTAAGCCGCTCACCTGTCAACCGAGTAGCTGTCGGCGGTACTCAGTCGGCGTGATGGCGAGTTTTCGTCGGGTCACGGTAGCCAGGTGTTGAGAACTGGCGAACCCACATTGGTAGGCGATTTCACTAATACTCAGAGACCTCTCGCCCAACAATTCAAGCGCTCGTGCGAAGCGGCGGTTCATCAACCAGCGGTGAGGGGGCTCGCCCGTGCCCTCGCGAAAAAGAGCTGCCAGACGGGCCGTTGACAATCCCACCACGTTAGCCACCTCGGTCAAACCGACGTCGTCCGATAGGTGTGCTTCGAGGTACTCGATCGCGCGCCGCAGCCGCCAATCCCGATAGCCTGGGCCCCTGTTCTCGGCGAACACTGCGGAGCCCGACACAGTTGAATGCCGCCGTATCAGGCGGACAGCGAGTTGTTGGCCGAGCGACTCGAACATCATCCGAGAACATCCGTCACCCATTGTCATCTCGCGAAGGATCTGCCGACAGATCACCTCGACGGACGGGTCACGTGAACACATCGGATCGACAAGAACAACTTTCCGACCTCTCTCGATCGCACCGCTCTGCATGGCGAGGCGCTCAACCATGGTGTGCGGCATATATACGTGCAAGTAGGTGAAGGGATGCTCTGAATTGAACACCCCTCGCGGTTGCTCTCCCGCGGCCACGATGTTCATGTGAAAGGCCGCATGCATACGGCTCCACTTCTGTCGCCCATTGGCGAAGTAGGTGTGGTGGTGGCGCCCACTCACGGACATCGAGATCACGTCCATGTTCTCGTTTGCGCGCCCGGTCAATTCGTATGACGACTTGTGTTGGAACCGCCAGATGGCCGCCGACATCGTTTCATCAGGAGTTGTGATGCGCTGGTCTGGTGTGAAACCCAGTCGGCGCGCGACATTGTCGGGCGTCGCGTTTACCGCTGCGCTCACCGTGATTCCATCCGTCTGTTCAGCAATGACGACGATATCTTGGTGCGGCAGTGAGTGAGCAAGCTGACGTCACACAAGCAGGATGGACCCACTATTAAGTCCTGAAGTCACAAATTCATTGTCCACGCCGCGACGTCTCGGACACTGGTTTAGACGGGACATCTTTCCCTCAACTCGCGACATCATGCGGGTAGGCACGCTCAGCGAGATCCGATGCAGGTCTCGTGCACAGGATTTGCGATAGAGACACGACTGTCTCAGCCAATCACGGTAGACACGGCTTAGTCACCTCCTGCACCGGATACAGCCGCAAAGTCTGTGGGCGTGGCAGATCACCTGGCAACAGATGGAGGGACGGCCCTCGTCCGCCGCGCCGCTGGATGCGGCGAACCGAATATCCATGAAAGGTACTAGATGTCGATTGCACCGCCCACCGACGCAGGCCCGCAATGGCGAGGAGACGACGTGCCCAAACTTGGCGAGGCCGCAGTAGTTCTCGGGGCGAGCATTGGTGGGTTGCTGGCCGCCCGGGTGCTTGCGGACTTCTACAGCACGGTCACGGTGGTCGAACGCGATTTCCTCCCGGATGGCCCGGTGACGCGTCGCGGTGTGGCGCAAGGCGACCTGCCCCACCTTCCGGCAGCGCGTGGGGTGCAGATCATGGGTGAGCTGTTTCCCGGGTTCGTCGATGAGCTGATCGCCGGCGGCGCGCGGGTGTGGAACGACGGTGACCTGTCACGGTTTTGGGTTTCGTTTGGTGGGCACCGGTTTTTGCGATCTGGCGCGATCCCGGACCCTGATTCGATAGTCAGCTATTACGTCAGCCGACCGTTTATCGAGTGGATCCTGCGTCGTAGGCTGCTTGCCATTTCCAAGGTGGAGATCGTGCAGGGTCACGACGCGGTGAGATTGACATCGGATCCGAAAGGCGACCGCGTGACCGGTGTTGTCGTGGCGCGGCGCGACTCTGGCGCCGAAACCACTTTGGCCGCAGACCTTGTCGTGGACGCCACCGGGCGCGGCTCACGAGCACCGGTGTTTCTTGACGACCTGGGCTATCCTCGCCCGCGCGAAGACCAACTCACGGTGCACGTCAGCTACGCCGGCCTGCCGGTCCACCTACCGTCGGGCACGTTGCGCGAGTACCTCGCCTTCAGCGGCCCCGAGCCCACCCGTCCCGTTTGCTTCGCGATGTTTGCCGGCGAGAACGACACCTACAGGCTCGCAGTCCAAACGGTTGCAGGACAAAAACCACCCGTCGATCGCATAGCGCTGCTGGACTGCCTGGCCGACATGGCGCCCCCGCACGTGCTGGATGCCGCGCGCCGTGCCGAGCCGCTCGCAGACATGACGCACTATCGGTTTCCATCAAACCGGTGGCGCCGTTATGACCAATTGGCGCGAACCCCTGGCGGTTTTATCGTCATGGGCGACGCGCTATGTAACTTCAATCCACTCTACGGGCAGGGCATGTCGGTGGCCGCCATCGAAACGCTCATCCTCCGCCACTGCCTGCGGCAGGGTGACCGCAACCTACCGCAGCGGTTTTTTCGCGCGTCCGCCAAAGATATTCGTGTGGCCTGGCAGGCGGCCGTGAGTTCAGACCTGGCTTTGCCGCAGATAGCGGGAAAGCGGCCGCTGTCTATACGGATCACCAACGCTTACCTGGACCGGGTGCTGGCGGCCGCCGAAACCGATCCAGCAGTCGTCCAGCAATTCCTGCGATCGATGAACCTGGTTGACCCGCCCTCCCACTTGCTGCGCCCATCGACAATGCTTCGTGTACTCACGAAGTCACGAAAGCAGGCGGTAGACAACAAGACAACGCGAAGCGCGGAGAAGCGGGACGTGGCTGCGACCGACAGTCTGTGCGATGCCAGTCTCGAAGAGAGGTTACCGGATACGTGATGTTTGAAGCCGTGAACACTGGCCTTCGCCGCAGCAACAATCCGCACCTGAGTGAATGCGCTTGACCATGTTTAAGGTCGGTCTGATAGAACAACCGCTACATACTCGTTACTCACCGACGGCGTTGGTGAGCGCGAGTTATCTCAGCGCGGTTGGGAACCGGGTGGACTCGTTTTGGATGCCCGACCATCTCAACTCTTTGTTTCCGCGATCGGTGATGACATCACAGTACCTCGGGACTGCGCGGCTGGTCCCCGAAATCGACGCGCATTACGACGCGTGGACGATCCTGGGCTATCTGGCCGCCCGCAATAAATTGGGACGGCGCCGGCTTGGGATCGGGGTAACCGATGCCGGCCGTCGCAATCCTGCCGTCACCGCCCAGGCGGCGGCCACGCTAAACCTGCTCACCCGGGGCCGAGCCATCCTCGGCATCGGGACAGGCAACCGGGAAAGCAACGAACCCTACGGTGTGGATTGGTCAAAGCCGGTGGCACGTTTCGAAGAAGCCATTGCCACCATTCGCGCGCTGTGGAACTCCGGCGGCGAACTCGTCACCCGTGATTCACCATTCTTCCCGCTGCACAACGCCGCGTTCGACCTACCGCCGTACCGGGGCAAGTGGCCGGACATCTGGATCGCTTCCCACCGGCCACGCATGCTGCGTGCCACCGGTCGCTATGCCGACGGGTGGCTTCCCGCCACGATGACGATGCGGCCTAAGGACTACGCCGCCGGCCTGGAAAAAGTCCGCGCCGCGGCTTCGGACGCCGGCCGTGACCCCATGTCCATCACTGCCGCGGGCTTTTTTATGGTTATGACTGGTCCCAGCCGTGAGCAGGTCGACGAAGCGTTGGCCTCCCAACCCATGAAAGCGTTCGCACTCTGCGCGCACGCCGAGTTATGGGCCCGCCACGGCGCGAGTCATCCGCTCGGCGTCGACTTCACCGGCGCACAAGACATCATCCCGCAGGCGCTCGACAAACAGACCGTTTTATCCTTGACGGCTGATGTGCCGCCTTCACTACTCAAAGAGTGCCTCCTCACCGGCACGCCGGGTGACGTCATCGAGCAGCTCGCCGAATGGCGCGACCACGGTCTGCAATATTCCATAGTCGGCAACCTCAGCAGCTTGCAGCCCAGCCTGCGCCGTGGGCTGGCCGCAAATCTTCCATTCACCAAAATCCTTCGCAGACTACGCAAATTGTGAACCAGACCGCCTATGGGCGTGACTTCGTCGATGACGAAGTGCAACAGCGCAACAGGAAAGGAATTAAATGAGTTCCCCTAAGGATACAGCGGCTATCCTCGACCGGCTCGCAGGCGCAACCCGAGGACCGAGGCTGGAAGTTTTCGGGCCGATCATCGAGTTCGTGACGCCGGAAGACGACGAGCAGATTTGCGTCATGCGCGCGGTCGTGCCGCCCGGAGTTACGGTGCCGCTGCACAGCCACGACGACTTTGAGGATTTCTTAATCCTCGCGGGTGGCCACCAGGTTCTTGTCGATTGCGAGAGCGGGCTGGAATGGCGTGACGCCCACCCCGGAGATTACATCCGGGTGCCCGGTAATGTCCCGCACGCTCATCGCAATATCGCCAACGAACCCGCTGTCGACCTGGTCATAACAACGGCAGCCATGGGCCGGTTCTTTCGGGAAGTCGGTCGCCCAATTGGCTCCCCACCGCCGACTGCTCGGGAAGTGGCGCGCTTCGCCCAGACTGCAAGCCGTTTCGGCTACCGACTCGCAACGCCAGAGGAAAATGCAGCCGTCGGCATAACGTTACCGGCGTTCACAGCGTGACAGGCCAGGCTAGTCGAACGCGTGCTAGCGGCCGCCGAAACCGATCCAGCAAGTGATTTCATGCCGAACGCCATTGGTGTGCGGAACAGGAGGAAACGAATGAAACGGAGTGACAACGACACATGGAATCTGGCCACGAGTGTGGGTGCGACGGCAACTCTGGTGGCGGCTGCCAGGGCAGCGGCCAGCAGGCAGGCGAATCCGATCATCAATGACCCTTTCGCCGGACCCCTCGTTCGCGCTGCAGGTGTCGAGCTGTTCGCCCGCGTGGCCAGCGGCGAGCTAGAGTTCGCCGATGTTGAAACCGGTTGGGTGGTAGATTTTTTCGCCGCGCGCACACGATTCTTCGACGATTTCTTCCCCAGCGCGTTTTCCGCCGGCATCCGGCAGGCGGTGATCGTAGGATCCGGACTGGACTCCCGTGCCTATCGCCTGGAATGGCCAGCGGGCAGCATCGTTTTCGAGATCGACCAACCCGAGGTGATCGAGTTCAAGGACTCGATACTGACCGGGCTGGGCGCCATAGCAGCTACCCAATTGTGCACAGTGGGCATCGACCTGCGCGAAGACTGGCCAAAGGCACTGCGACAAGCGGGTTTTGATCCCGAGCAACCGACCGCCTGGCTGGCCGAGGGACTGATGATCGGATATCTCCCTTGCGATGCTCAGAATCGCATGCTTGACCAGCTCACCGCGCTCAGTGCACCAGGCAGCCGATTGACGGCGGACCACGTGCCGGATAGCTCCATATCCGTCGGCTCAAATGTGCAAGAGGTTGCAGAGAGCTGGAAGCGGCATGGCTTCGACGTCGCCTTCGGTGACCTTACCTACCCCCACGAGTGCGACGACGTCGAAAAGTACCTACAAGCACACGGCTGGTACACCAGAGCGGACGGCTTAGCGGATTTGCTCAACGCTGCTGGGGTGTCCGGGGACGCCGGGGACACCGTCTTGAGCAGGGTTGAGACGATCCATTATCTCACCGCCACCACAAACTAACCGGCTGCTTCGCAGGCATTCATCGCACGGCGGTCGGGCCGGACGTCATCTCGCCGTCAGGCGGCCACAGCGGCTCCGGTACCTCTACACCGAATGGTGAATCCCAGTGGTTGCGGGATGAAACCTCTTGCACCGGACGCCGATTGGCTGCCACACCCCATTTGCCCCGTGGGTAGCCCAGGGTCAGCATGGCCGACATCTCCCAGCCCTCCTCAACGGGGACGCCCAGTAGCTCGTTCACCCTGTCCTCGAAATTGCGCAGCACCAGCGTCATCACGCCGCCAACGCCCTCGGCACGTGCGGCCAGCAAGATACTCCAGATCGCCGGATAGATGTTGGCGCCACCCAGGTCATCGATGGCGAAGACGAACAGCAACAGCGGGACTTCTTCGAAATGGTCGGCCAGGTAATTGCCTGAGCCTTTGATTCGGCGCATCGTTTCGGCGTGAGCGGCCGGGTCCACACCCGGCGCCGGCGCTACCATCGGTCCGGTCCCCGTGCTGAATTTCTCGTATTCGAGGGCGCGGGCCTGCCGGAATAGCTGGGCGAACTCATGTTTAAGTGCTGGATCATCGACCGCCAAAAAGTGCCAGCGTTGGGTGTTACCCCCGTTGGGGGCGCGAATGGCCGCATCGAGGATGCGGGCCTGCGTGTCCAGCGGAATCGGATCCGGGTGCAACCGCCGCATCATCCTGGTCGTGTAGAGCGCTTCATAGATGTCCATTTGTCTGCTCCTCACTGGATTGGCCCAGTTTGCGCCGCGACATAGTCATTCCACTAGCGGGTTGCGGCGTTTTCCCAAGAAAATTGGCATGTGCCGCGGCGTTGAGCAGACCGCCGGGTCACATGACCGAATCGACATAGGCGCAGGATCCTGCGCCGGTCAAGCGGCAAGGATTGCCTTCGCCACCTCGTCGGGATGGGTCAGCATGCTGTTGTGCGTCCCAGGAACCACGATTGGCTGAACTCCGATCCGGGCGGCGGATTCGGCCGCCGGCCGCGGCATCGCCAAGTCGTCGTCGGCGGTGATGTAGACCATCGGGATACCGAGATCGAGCGGGTGGAAGTCGAGGGCGCCAAGGAAGTAACCGCCGGGCTGAAGCGTCAACAGGTCGGCCACTAACCGCTGCAGGTCAGGAGAGACGCCTTGCATCAATTCCTGCTTGAGGTATTCCAGGGTTGCGGGAGTGGCACCAACCGGGGATTCCTTTATCCGCCGCAGCCCTGATACGCGCTTGTCGCGGGGATTCTCGTCCATCAGGGACCTGCCGGGAAGCGGCACGTGCCCGTTGTAGTAGACGAGTTTCTCGACTCGGCCGGCAAGCGACTGAGCGGCGCCCGTTGCGGGGAAGCCTCCCCAGCTGTGCGCAACCAGCGTCACCTTGCCGGATTCCAGCCGCCGCACCTCGTGGGCGATGTAATCGATCGCATCCTGAAGCTGGTATCCCGAAGGATCGTCGCCGTCATTCATGCCGGGCAGCGTCAAGGTGATCGCCCGGTGACCCGCCGCGCGAAGCCGCTCGGCGACTGGTCGCCAGGACCACGCTCCGTGCCAGGCGCCCGGGATCAGTACATAAGTCGACATCGTTTCACCGCACCCTTCTGGGCAGTCCCTGCAAGGTTGAAATCATTTGGCCGACACCCGTGACTAGCGGGCGTCACGCTATAGCGCGTTAGAGTCGAATTCGAGCACCGCACGAGCGAACTGTTGTGGGTCGTAGTCGATCGCCTGGTGCCCCTGGCCGTGCAATGCGACGATCGTGGCGCCCGGGATTTGGGCGGCGACGGCCGCGGTGGCCGCGCGCAGGTACGCGGGGCTCTCGGTGCCGAGCAGCAACCGGACCGGCACGGTGATGGCGGCCAGCCGCTCGGTTGCGCAATACGCGCGGACCTCCGCGAACTCACGGACGGCGGTGTGTGCGATCGACCCGGCAATGTGCGAGAACTCGCGGTCTGCAAGGTCTTTGATGGCCGCCTCGGGTAAGTGCAGGGTTTCACGGTAAAAGATGTTCAGGATTTCTTGCGGGTCAGAGATCGTGGTAATCCGTGCCCAGCCCTCCGGCGACATGACGTTGAGGCCCGGCGAGAGTATGGGCGGCTCGTAGAGCATGATCCGGCGGAAAGCTGATGTGATCAGAGCAGCTTCCAAGACTGTCAACGCTCCGTAGGAATGCCCTACGACGTAGACGTCGCCGCCAACGGCCTCGGCAACGGCCGCGACATCCTCGGCTTCTCTGCCCAAGCTGTAGGGTTCAACCTCGGCCGTGCTGAGTCCCCGACCGCGGCGGTCCATCGCATGGACGGTGTAACGCTGCGCCAGCGCCGGCGTCACCGTGCGCCAGCGAGCAAGCGTGCCCGTGCTGCCGTGGACAAGCACCAAGGCCGCTCCGGCACCGACGGATTCATAACCGATCACTGTTCCGTCCGGGGAAATTACGGTCGTCATGCTAACGTCCGTACAAGCACTGCCAAGCGATTTCGGTTAGCTGCGACCAGCTCGGGCGGCACCGTTGCTGCAAACGCGGTCCCGAAAGCAGCTGCAGCCGCGCGGGTTTGAGCTGCGGGCCTCTCAGCTTGTGTACAGTCGCTGTCAGTCACGACTGGGAACGTGCCGCTACTGTCGCCGTCGCGGCCGCCGACGCCGAAACCGTTTGTCGACGACAGTTCGGGCTCACTGACATTCACGAAGTTTGTCCTCCTTGGGTCATCGTAGAGGGCCCCTGAACGAGTCACCGTCGTTCCGGCCGCTGTCTGATGAAAAGCTAGGGACGGGGGCGCCGCCGGTCTACCCGAATCGCGCGGCCGATGGCCGGAAAGCGCGGTCAGACCCCCGCGCGACGTTGACCTTTGAGGGCGCGCTTTCGCCGTCGTATGGTGCTCGGCGTCAGCGGCTTTCACGCCAACTTGAGGAACGGCTGATGACTCTGTCGAACCTCAAGGTCCGAACGAATTGTGTTGGGCCTGAAGGTCTGATAGGACACTTCACCTTGCCGAAGGTTGATGGCGCAGCCGAGGGGTCCGCGTCCTACTTCCTTGGAGGGCGTCGAATGCTCGGCTCATCGGGACCTGGACTTCCCGATGATGATCTACACCTCCGGTAGCCGCTTGCTCAGCTCTTCCATCGTCAGCATTTCTCGCCCCTCGGCGTCGAGATAGGGGATGCCTATCCCGTACTCCTCCCACCGGGCGGCGACGCGGGATTCCAGTTCGGGGTCAACTCTGTCGATCGGCGGAAAGTGGCGGCCGCCCCATTCCGGGCGCTGTCCGAATTCCCAGGTTCGGGTGGCGTCGATAAGTACCCGGGTCCATTCGCCGGCACCGTACTTGGTGGTGTTGTTTTTCTCCGGCGGGGTGGACGGGTCTATCGAAGAGCCCATGGTCGGTCCATAGAACGCGATGTCGCCGAGGCCGGCATTCACGCGGTATGACGTAGCCCATTCCAGCGCGACCGGATCGCGGATATCGATGTCCTCTTCGACGACCGTGACATTCTTGTGCATCCAGACCGCTCCACCGGTACCCCACAGCGCCGCCGCCACCTGTTGGGCATGCCCGCGGTAGGCCTTATGGATCTGCACCACAGTATTTTGGCCGTTGCTCACCTCGGTCATCCACAGGTCGGTGATGCCACCGATCCCTAGACCTTCGAGCACGTTCCAGGTAATTGCCGACCGAGCGAAGTTGACGATGCTGTCTTCGTTGAAGCATCCGGGCCGGATCCCCTCGAGAGTGCCTCGCAGGACGGGGTCGTTGCGGTGGGTGATCCGGGTGACCTGCAGGACCGGCGCCGTTCCGGCGTCACCGTGGTAGCCCGGGTACTCTCCGAACGGGCCCTCCTCTACAAAGGTCGCGGGGTCGGGGTCGATATAGCCCTCGACGACGATCTCAGCGCTCGCCGGAACATGCAACGGCACTGTTTCGCAGGCCACCAGGTCGACGGGGCGGCCGAGAAGAGCCCCCATCATGTCCCATTCACACACGTCCTTGGGGAATGGGCTGCCGGCGCAAAAACCCAACACGTCGTGCCACCCGTAGACGATGGCGACCGGCATCGGCTCTGGCTTGTACCCCTGCATATGGACGCCCCAACCCTGACTGGGCGCCAAAAGCTTGGCGATCTTGTTGCGATCGACGATCATCCCGCGGTAGCAACCGATGTTGTCGCGTCCGGTCACCTTGTCCTCGGTGACCACACCGCAGAACGTGTCGATATAGCGACCGCCGTCTGAGGCATGCCACTTCGGGGCCGGAAACTGAAAGAGGTCGATCTCATCGCCTTCGATGATGTTCTCCTTCACCGGTCCGGTGTCGACCACGCGCGGGGGAATGGGTTTCTTGAAGGCCTCCCGAAGGTGACGCACGATAGCTGCGTCGCTAGTGCCTTCCGGCAGACCAAGCATCAGCTGGACCTGGCGTCGGTTGCCGATTGCCGACGTCAAAAGCTTCCTGCACCGAGTGTTCTCGTGGCCGATGATGTTCTCGAAGAGCAGCGCGGGGCCACCGAGGGAAAGGTTGGCCCGCGTGATCGCACCGATTTCTTCGTCCCAATCGACGGAGGCCGTGATGCGACGCAACTGGCCCGCGGCTTCGAGTGTGGCCAGCCAGCTGCGCTGGTCGGGCCCTGTCTCCTGGTCTGTCGGCTGGGTGATGTTTGTGGTTGCCGGCGGGCTCGTACTGGTAGTCACTTTGCTCTCCTCACAGAATTGCGGCTCGTTCGCCGTTCACGCGGACCGGATGCTGATCGTCCTTCCAGCGCTTGATCAGGGAGTGCTCGATCCCGAGTTGATCGATAATGCGGCCGACCACGTAGTCGTTCACCTCGTCGACCGAAGTGGGCCGCGCGTAATAGGCCACGGTCGGCGGAAAGATCACGGCACCGGCGCGCGCCAGATAATGCATATTCTCCAGGTGGATCTCGCTCAACGGAGCCTCCCGCGCGACAAGAACGAGCCTGCGGCGTTCCTTCAGTGTCACGTCGGAGGCACGGGTGATCAGGTTGTCACTGAAGCCGATCCGGATGGCGCTCAACGTCTTCATGCTGCACGGGCAAACGACCATGCCATCCGTACGGAAGGACCCACTGGAAATGCCTGCGGCGAGATCGCGGGCACTGTAAGCGCGTGAAGCCAATGCCCGGACCTCGTCGACGCTGGTGTCGGTCTCGAGCTTTATCGTCGCCCGTGCCCAGTCGCTGAGAATCAGATGCGTCTCAACCCCCAGCTGCCCAAGAACTTCCAGCAGACGGATGCCCAGAGCGGCCCCGGTCGCTCCGGTCATAGCAACCACCAAGCGCATCGTCTTCGTCCTAATCGTTTAGTAGGGGTTGGTTTCTGGTCGTCATGACCGGGACGATTGCCGTATGAAGGAACGGAGCGTCTGACGGCAGATCACGGTCTTTCGTGCTGGGATGTCGTTGCTCGAGCCCGCCGCGGGGTCGAGCAACGACTGAGTGACCATGATCAACTCCTCTGCTGGCCAACTTCGATCAAGTCTGCTCGGGCGCTGCATAATTCACCTACAGCTATTGAGCCGTTCTGCCCACAAATTGCGACACAATGGCGCTGTCGTAGCGGCAGGTGCAGGTGGCCGTGCGGCGCATCAGCGGCCAGCGGCGCCGACACGTCGAGAGCCTTGTCCCACAGCCGGGGTCACCGATTGATCGGTCAGAACAACTCTTTGGCCAGTAGCTCAAGCGTCGCCACGCGTCCCGGCGCGGTTGCGGGGTCAGTACCGGCGTGGGCCGACGCGACCGGGATCACCATCACCTCGTCGACGTCGAACCGTTCGGCGAGTGCCCGCAGCTGCTCGGCGGCCTCGGCGGGCTTGCCGAGAACAGCACGTCGCATCCTGTCCTGCACGATGTGATGCTGCTGTACCGTCAGCTGGGCGGTGGCTGCTTCCTCAACCAGCGGCACAGGGCCCAGCGGCGCCCTGGTGAGCATCCGTGCCGTCATCTGCTGGTCGGGCAACATCAAAGCCGTTGCCTCTTTGCAGGTTTCCGCCACCGTGGCGTCCACCGTCATAAACGTCACCGGTTCGGCGGCGAACTTGCTGGGCACGAACCGGGATCGGTAGGTCTCGAGCGCTTCTTCGATTCCCTTGCCGGAGAAGTGATTGGCAAAGACGTATGGCAGTCCCTTGGCGGCAGCCAATTGCGCCGAATACATCGACGAGCCCAGCAGCCAGAGCCGCGGTTCACCAATCGCGGCCGGGGTTGCCTTGAGTCGGTAGTCGCCCGAGCGCGCCGGAACCTCCACGCCGCGGGCGCTCAGCAGCGCCGTCACGTCGTCGAGGTATTCGGGGAAGTTCTCGATGTCGCGGTCGTCACGACCGCCGCGGAGGGCAGACGTCGTCACCGGGTCGGTGCCGGGCGCCCGGCCGATGCCCAGGTCGATGCGGCCGGGTGCGGCCGCTTCCAGCAGCGCGAACTGCTCGGCCACCGCCAGTGGTGCGTGATTAGGCAGCATCACGCCGCCCGACCCTAGGCGCAGCTGCGAGGTCTGCGCGGCAAGATAGGCGATCAGTACCGGCGGGCTTGTGGCTCCTACGTTCGGCATGTTGTGGTGCTCGGTGACCCAGTACCGGGTGAAGCCCAGCCGGTCGGCGGTCTGCGCCAGTTGCACGGTGACCGCTAGCGCATCGCGGGTCGTCTGGTCGCTACGTACGGGGACGAAGTCAAGAACGGAAAGTCGCATGGCGGCGTTAACGCCGGGTGTCGTGCGAACATTCCCGGCTTACTACGTCTTGGGTGTGATGAAGCGCACGATCCGGTCGAACACCATGAGCCTTCAGGCCCAACGCAATTCGTTCGGATGTTGAGGACACGCTGATCTGCCGTTGCCCATGCTGGCACGAAAGCCAGTGCGGCCGAGCACCATACGACGGTGAAACAGCGAGCCAATCAAGGCTCAAAGTCGCGCGGCGGTCCGCGGACCGCGCTTTCCGGCCATCGGCCGCGCTTTTCGGGTAGACCGGCTCGGCCTAGGTGCCTAGGTTTGCATCGGACCGCGGCCGGAACGAAGGTGACTCGTTCAGGCGCCATCGACGATGACCCAAGAAGGACCAAGCTTCGTGAATATCAGTGAGCCCGAACTGTTCATCGACGGAGGGTTTCGGACTGCCAGCGGTGTTGAACCGGTAATAGACGCCACGACCGAACAGCTACTCGGCGAGGGACCCAGCGCCGACATCGGCGACATCGACGACGCGGTGGCCGCATCCCGACGGGCGTTGCGTGAGTGGAGCACAACTCCCGCGGTTGACCGAGCCCGTCTCCTCGAGCGATTCGCCGACGCCCTGACCGCGCGGGCGGTAAAGACCAGCGAGTTGTGCACCCGCGAAATAGGTTCGCCCATAACGTTTTCCCGGATCATGAACGGCCTCGTGCCAGCAGCGGTGCTCCGCTACTACGCGGCCCTTATCAGCAAAACCGATGGCGAAGAAATTCGGCACAGTGCATCAGGAAACACGATTGTGCGCCGAGAGCCGGTCGGTGTGGTGGGTGCTATCGTTCCCTGGAACGTGCCGCAAGTACTAGCTGCTATGAAGTTAGCGCCGGCATTGGCCGCAGGCTGCACAGTGGTTCTCAAGGCGGCCCCGGAAACCGCTCTGGACGCCAGGGCCTTCGGAGAAGCCGCCGCCGAAGCGGGATTGCCGCCCGGCGTACTGAATGTCACCGCCGGCGGCGGCAAAGCGGGCGCCTATCTGGTCAGCCACCCCGACGTGGACAAGGTAGCGTTCACGGGATCCAGTGAGGTCGGCCGCGTCATCGCCGAAACGTGCGGACGGCTGATGCGACCCGTGACGCTGGAGCTAGGCGGGAAATCTGCGGCGATCATCCTCGACGATGCCGACCTCGAGTTGACGATGCGTGGGCTGCGCACGTCGGCTTTCGCCAACAACGGTCAAATGTGTTACGCGAGTACACGCGTCCTGGCCCCGCAATCGCGCTACCGCGAGGTCGTAGCCGCGCTGGCGGACATGACGAAATCTCTGCGGGTCGGTGATCCGCTTGACGAAACCACCGAGATCGGCCCGCTAGCGAGTGCACGACACCGCGAACGGGTGTTGGGCTACATCGAGATCGGAAAAGCCGACGGCGCTCGCCTTGTGACCGGCGGCGGAGCACCCACCGATCAGCCGCGCGGCTGGTATGCGGCGCCTACAGTTTTCGCTGACGTTGACAACTCGGCGCGCATCGCGCGCGAGGAGATCTTCGGCCCGGTTTTGACGGTGACTCCGTACGGAACCGACGCCGAAGCCGTCGACCTCGCCAATGACTCCGATTTCGGCTTGGCCGGGACTGTATGGTCGTCCGACGAAGCGCGCGCGACCGAGATTGCCCGCGGTGTGCGAACTGGGACCATCGGCATCAACGGATACCAGCTCGATGTCGATGCGCCCTTCGGCGGAGTCAAAGCCAGCGGCGTCGGGCGAGAATTGGGACCCGAGGGCCTCGCCGCCTATCAGACCCTCAAGTCGATCTTCAGGCTGGGCTCGCCGGCCGAAACCACCTAGCTGTTGCTTCAACGTCGGCCTTCGATCCAATCAGGATTGAAGGGAAGCAGCGTCTGCTACGAACATTTCGGTACGAAGACCCATGTCTCCCAGATCATCTCAGCAGAGATCACACGCCTGGCCGCGGCTGCGTGAGGTCTGCCTTGCCGCGAACCATGGAGGGTCGCAACAGTGAGTCATTACATAAATCGTCGACTAGTGAGCAGGCTATGGCTGCCGACAGTCGTGTCTGTCGTGGTCACCCTGGCGGCATTCACCATCCATGCCGCTCACGGCGTCTTCGGCTCCCGGGACCGAACTCGAAGCCCGGGCAACAAGTTCGCGGTCGTTCAGTTCAATCCCAAACGCATCGAATACGACGTCTTCGGTGAGCTGGACGGCTGGGGGAGGGTGAGCTACTGGGACGTCAACTCTCACCCCATCGCGGTCGACCTGACGGCATTGCCCTGGACGCACACGGAAACGACTGTGTTGACGACGGCTACCGCCGACATCACCGCGCAGGTGGCAGGGGGAAACATTGGCTGCCGCATCACTGTTGACGGCCAGGTCCGTTCCGAACATACGGCCGCGGGTGAGCACGCCGGCGTCTGGTGCCAGGTGCTATCTGCATGAAGCACAGCGCAAGCAACGATGTGCGCACGCCATTCTTTGCAAGGACCATCCGGAAATTCGCGGCGTTGGTGGTGCTCGCGTGGCTGGCGCTGCTGGTTGTGGTCAACGTGGTCTCTCCGCAGCTCGAGCCCGTCACCAAAGCGAACCGAAGCCCGCTGGTCCCCCTCAATGCGCCGTCGGCAACAGCACTCATCCACATCGGGGAAGTATTCAAGGAATCCGATAGCAACAGCATGGTAATGGTCGTCTTGGAGGGCGACCACAAACTCGGCGAATCCGACCACGCGTTCTACAACGAGTTGGTCGCAAAACTGCGGCACGACAAGCACGTTCAATATGTCATGAACCTCTGGGGCGAAGGATCGACAGCCGCGGGGGTGCAGAGCAGCGACGGACAAGCCTCCTACACATTGGTGCGGGTCGCCGGCTACCAAGGTTCGACGCTGTCCGACGAGTCCATCGAGGCGGTGCGAGAGCTGATTTCGCACACCGCAACACCGCACGGGTTAAAGGTCTACGTGTCGGGTTCGGCGCCCCTGTCGGCGGACATGCTCCAGGCCGGCAACAAGAGCCTCTACACGATCATGTTCGTGACCATCATTCTCATCACCGTGATGCTGCTGATTGTCTACCGCTCGATGACGACCGCGCTGCTCACCCTGTTCATGGTGATGATGGAATTGAACTGCGGGCGCGGCATTGTCTCATTCCTCGCATTTCACAAGTTCATCCACATAGCCGACATCGCGTCCAACCTTCTCGTTTCACTGATTCTCGGCGCGGGTACCGATTACGCGATCTTTTTGATCGGCCGCTACCACGAAGCGCGGCATGCGGGCGAAGACCGCGAAACGGCCTACTACACCGCCGTAAGGGGCGTGTCTCACGTCATACTCGGCTCAGGTCTCGCAGTGGCGGGCGCGACGTTCTGCCTCGAATTCACCCGGCTCAACTACTTCAATACATGCGGCATTCCCTGCACAGTGGCCATGCTCACCACAGTCGCAGCCGCGCTGACATTCGGTCCGGCCGTGCTGGCGCTGGGCAGCCGCGTAGGCATCTTCGAACCGAAGCGTCGAGCCGGGGCGGGCATTTGGCGCAAAGTCGGAACGCTGGTCGTACGCTGGCCGGGGCGAATCCTGCTGGCGAGCTGTGTGGTGGTGCTCGTTGGATCGATCACGCTTCCCACATACCGCCCCAACTACGACGACCGCATCTATATCCCCGATGACGCCCCATCGAAGCAAGGGTATGCCGCAAGCGACAGGCACTTTCCGGCCAGCAAGCTGAACAGCGAAATGATGATGGTGGAGTCGGATCACGACATGCGCAACAGCACGGACATGATCGCGCTAGATCGGGTGGCACGCACTGTTTTTCACACCCCGGGTGTGGGAATGATTCAGAGTGTCACAAGGCCGTTGGGCACCCCCCTCGAACATTCGTCATTCACCTACACCATCGGCACGATGGGAACGAAAATCAAAGAATTGCTGCCGTTCCTGACCGACCTGAACAATCGGCTCACGGACATAGCCTCCGTCACAGACCGCATGACGGGCCTCTTACGTCACCAGCAGGAGTTGACGTCGCAACAGGCCGGAGCGACCCATATTGCCGCTGAAGCCGCCCAAGGCATGAAAGACGTCACCGATTCGATGCGGGACAACCTCGCCGACTTCGACGACGTCTGGCGACCGATCCGAGGCTACTTCTATTGGGAGAAACACTGTTTCGACATCCCGATTTGCTGGTCGCTGCGTTCGCTGTTCGAATTGACCGACAAGGTCGACCAGCTGGCGGACCAAATGGGCAAGAATCTCAAAGCCGCGCTGATTCAGGATGCGGTGACGCCGCAGCTCGTCCAGCTGATCGGCCAGAGCGCCGACCAACTTGACCAACTACACCAGCTCATTCTGACCGAACGCAGCACGATAGAACCTCAGTTGACCCAGCTGGATGAGCTCAGCCGGCAGATGATGGATCTGGGCTACGCCTTCGACAGTTCGAAGAACGACGAGTTCTTCTATCTGCCGCCAGATGCGTTCAGCAACCCCACTTTTCAGATCGACCTGAAATTCTTCGTGTCCCCGGACGGCAAAACGGCCCGATACCTGATTTACCACGACGGTGAAGCCCTGACCCCCGACGGCATCAAGCATGATCAGACACTCCTGCCTGCCGCGAAGGAGGCGTTGAAGGGCACCACGCTCGCCGGATCGCGCGTCTACCTTGGCGGCGCCGCGGCGACGTACTGGGACATCCAGGATGCGACAAAAACGGATCTGATCATCGCGGCCACCGCCGCATTCGCGTTGATCTTCCTGGTCATGCTCCTCATCACAAGGAGCTTGGTAGCGTCGCTGGTCATCATCGGAACCGTGGCGTTTTCGTACTCGGGAGCGTTCGGTTTGTCGGTCCTGATCTGGCAGCACCTGCTCGGGATCCCACTCAGCTGGCTGGGCCTGCCTCTGAGCTTCATCGTGTTGGTGGCGGTCGGTTCGGACTACAACCTGCTGCTGGTTGCCCGCTACCTCGAAGAAAGTAGAGCCGGGTTGAACACCGGGCTGATCCGAGCGGTCGCCAACTCTGGCAAAGTGGTCACCACGGCCGGTCTGGTGTTCGCCGTCACCATGATGGCGATGGTTTCCGGCGAATTGCTCTCGGTCGGGGAAATGGGATCCATCATCGGCCTTGGGCTCCTGCTCGACACGCTGATCGTGCGGTCGTTCATCACACCGGCGATCGCCCGCCTGCTCGGGCCATTCTTCTGGTGGCCCCGACTGATCCGTTCCAGGCCACCGCGTGCGGCCGCCCGACGACCGGTTGCGCCGGTCGAATACGCCGAAATCCCGTGACTTCGCCGAAGGGTAGTCGGCGGGCGTGACGAGAGTCACCGCAGTGGTGCACCCCCGACATGCATGCCGCTCCCAGATAAAACATAGAATCTCTATGTTGACGCGACGCGGATCGAAGCGCCTGCTCGATCGTTTCGTCGCTGAGGTTGTGACCCCAACGGGAGCGAACATGATCGCCGGTCTTCGCATCCGGACCGACACGTCTGACCCAAACGAGGCTCGAATCCAGCTGACGCCTACCTACCCCGCCCACCGCCTCACTATTCACGGCGAGGTGTCGGCGTTCCGTGCGCGGCATGCGGAGGGGGGCACCAGTGATCTTGGCGTGTACTACCTGTCCTATGGGCCCAGCACCACGACGGTCGATCCGCTGAAGTTTTGCGACTTCGTGCAGATATCGCAACCGATTCGCGGGCGGTTGGGGGTTCGTGCCGAAAGTGGGGAACGGATGTTGTCACCCGGAGACCACCTGGTCATGGACGCTCACACCTTCTATCACCTGCGCTGGGAAGACAACTGCGCGGTTTTCAACGTGCGGCTTCCTCGCGCAGAATTCGAAACGGCGATCGCGGAGCTCAGCGGTATGGATGAGCCAGGCCCGATCAGCATCCCGGTGAGCCGACGCCCATCCTCGCCAGGAAGGACGGCAGTCGACAAGGTCATCCGCTTTCTGCTCCGGGATGCCGTGCCGACTGGGCTACTGACGTCCGCGCCGCTATTGCGTGCCCAGATGCGTCGGATGTTGGTAGCGAGCATCGTCGAGGCCTATTCAGGGGTCTTTCATGCGGTCGATGCGGGTTCGAGCGGGGATGTCAAACCGCCGGCCGTTCGTCGTGCGATCGCGTACATCGAGGACGCCGTAGCCGAGGACATCCGGATCAGTGACGTCGCGGCGGCAGCACGGTTGAGCACTCGCGCCCTCCAGGAGGCGTTTCGCAAGCACCTGGACACGACTCCCATGGCATACCTGAAGTCGATCCGTCTCGCTCGGGCGCACGCCGACCTAAGGCAGTCATCAGTCGAGGAAGGGATGACCGTGGCAGCCGTCGCATACCGGTGGGGCTTCGGCAATCTCGGCCGGTTCGCGGCCGACTACCGGCGGGAGTTCGGCCGCTCTCCAAGCGAGGTACTTCGTGCGCCGCGGTGACGCCGCCGTCCGAAGCCGTGGCAAGCCGCCCAACCACCTACCAGGTAAAAGGCCCCCGGAGATCACTCCGGGGGCCGTTTGCATGCCGCCTTAACCGCCGTATGTGGGCCCCGGCACCCCGTCGCGGTACGTAGTGCATTTCGGGCCGGTGCAACAGGTCTCGATAAGAGTCGGGGCGGCACCCCAATGCGGGGCTACCTCCTCCGACGTGTACTGGCCGCCCGAGTTCTTACAGGAATTTTCGATATCAGTTTGTGCGTGAGAAAGAGGCGCGGCCAAAGTCATCAATGCTATTGCGAAACCGGCCGCGGGAATGGCGCTGAATACCCGACGTTTCAATTTTCCTCCATCGCTCGCGTAGCTCCCGAGGCCATTCCTCGACGAAATCCCTCTTGCGGAACTGACTGGTGCCAGTTTACCGAGGGATTTTATCGGCTGCGACGAAGTTCGGCGTCGTACGGGTGGCGAGGGCTAGATTCCACGCCATGGCCAACTCCAGCGGACTGCTCTTCAACCCGAATCGTTATGACCCGTCGCACTTCGATCCCGAGACGCGGCGTCAACTCCGCGCCGTGATCGACTGGTTCGAAGAGCGCGGCAAACAGAAGCTGCTCCGCGACGACCTCGAGGCCGTGTGGGTGTCAGACTTCCTCGACTTCATCAAACGGGAACGGATCTTCGCGACCTTTCTGACGCCCTCGGAGTACGGCGGGGGCGACCCGAACAAGCGCTGGGACACCTCGCGTAACGCCGCACTGAGCGAGATATTCGGCTTCTACGGCCTGGCGTACTGGTATGCCGAGCAGGTCACGATCCTGGGCCTCGGACCGATCTGGCAGAGCGAGAACATCAAGGCCAAACAGCGCGCGGCCGAACAACTCGAGGCGGGCGGTGTGATGGCGTTCGCCCTCTCCGAACGCGAGCACGGCGCGGACATCTACAACACCGACATGCTGCTGACACCCGCTCGCGACGGAGACGACGAGGGAGTCGTGTTCAGGGCGTCGGGGGAGAAGTACTACATCGGCAACGGCAACGTCGCAGGCATGGTGTCGGTGTTCTCGCGGCGCACCGACGTCGAGGGCGCCGACGGTTACGTGTGGTTCGTCGCTGACAGCGGCCACCCGAACTACGAATTGGTCGGCAACGTCGTGCACGGCCAGATGTATGTGAGCAACTTCCGGCTCAACGATTACCCGGTGCATGAGGAGGACATCTTGTGCGCCGGGCCCGAGGCGTTCTCGGCCGCACTCAACACCGTCAACGTCGGCAAGTTCAACCTGTGCAGCGGCTCAATCGGCATGTGCGAGCACGCTTTCTACGAGGCGATCACGCATGCCAACAACCGCATCCTCTATGGCAACCCAGTCACCGACTTCCCCCACGTGCGCGCTGGCTTCGTCGACGCCTACGCCAGGTTGATCGCGATGAAGCTGTTCAGCGACCGCGCGATCGACTACTTCCGCAGCGCCAGCCTCGACGACCGTCGCTACCTGCTGTTCAATCCGGTGACCAAGTCCAAGGTCACGTCCGAAGGCGAGGCGGTCGTCACCCTACTGTGGGATATCCTCGCCGCCAAAGGCTTCGAGAAGAACACCTACTTCAGCGAGGTCGCGCGGCTCATCGGTGCCCTGCCCCGGCTCGAAGGCACCGTGCACGTCAACGTCGCGCAAATCCTGAAATTCATGCCCAACTACATGCTCAACCCGGCGGCGTACCCGGAAATCGGCACCCGCGACGACCCGGCGGATGACGTCTTCTTCTGGGCGCAGGGCCCGGCGCGGGGCGCCTCGAAGGTACAGTTCGCTGATTGGACCGCGGTCTACGAAAAGTATTCGGGCATACCAAATGTGGCGCTCTTCTACGAACAGGCGCGAGCGCTCAGGGAGCTATTGGTCAGCGCCGCGCCGGACGCCGATCAGATGCGTGACCTCGACTTCCTCCTCGTCCTCGGGCACCTGTTTACTCTCGTCGTCTACGGCCAGTTGATTCTCGAGCAGGCCGATCTGATCGGCCTGGACCACGAGCTGGTGGACCAAATCTTCGACGTCCAGATACGTGACTTCTCCGGACACGCCGTCGCCATGCATGGGAAGCCGAGTTCCACTTCGGCACAACAAGACTGGGCGATAGCCGCAGTGCGTAAACCGGTGGTCGACCAGCACCGCTTCGATCGGGTCTGGGAGCAGGTCAAGGCCTACGACGGCGCCTATGAGATGCGCCCATAGCGGCTGGCCTACCATCGGCGCATGCGCGGCTCCAAGATCCTGATCACCGGTGCGACAGGCCAGGTCGCCACACCCATTGCCGAGGCGCTCGCGGCTGACAACGAGGTCTGGGGCATTGCCCGCTTCACCAACGCCGCGGCTCGTGGACGCCTCGAAAACGCGGGGGTGCGATGCCACACGGTCAACCTGGCGGCCGGGGAGTTCACCGGCATCCCCACCGACTTTGATTACGTCCTCAACTTCGCGGTGGCCAAGAGCGGCAACTGGGACAAAGACCTCGCGGCCAACGCAGAGTCGGTCGGCCCGCTGATGGCTCACTGCCGCAGCGCAAAAGCCTTCCTGCACTGCTCCTCAGCGGCGGTCTACGATCCGCCGGACGACGAACCCCGGGCCGAACGCGCCGCCCTGGGCGACAATCACAAGTTCTTGTTCCCGACGTATTCCATCTCCAAGATCGCCGGCGAGGTCGTCGCTCGGTCGATGGCGCGCGTTCTCGGCGTCCCCACCACCATCGCCCGGCTCAACGTCCCTTACGGCGACAACGGCGGATGGCCGTACTACCACATGGAGATGATGCTGGCCGGCATTGCGATCCCGGTTCCGCCCGGCGGGCCGGCCCGCTACAACCCGATCCACGAGGACGACATCATCGCGACCATCCCCAAACTGCTCGAGGTGGCGTCGGTCCCGGCGACCACGGTCAACTGGTGCGGCGAGCAGACCGTCAGCCTCCAAGACTGGTGCGGCCATCTCGGCTCGCTGGTCGGCAAGGAACCCGTCTTCGAGGAAAGCGCAGAGGCGCTGCGCGGCAACCCAACCGACGCGAGCCTGATGCGCGAACTCGTCGGGGAAACCACCGTCGATTGGCGCGACGGGATGCGCCGCATGGCGGCGAAGTTCCACCCGGAGTTGGTGGCGATCGCAAGCGCGGCGGAGCCGGGCGCAGCGGGTCGCCGCCGATGAACCTCGTCGGGTCCTAGTCTTCCTTGCGGATCAACCGGCCCAGCGCCTCACGGTCGGATGCCAGCAGCTCCTCGATGCGGGGATGGTTCACCTCGGCGACGATGATCTCGCCGACCTCCTGGTGCACGTCGCTGAAGATCCCGTGCGACTTCATCTTCTCGGTCTGATAAACGTTGTCCTCGGTGGGCGTGACGTAGTGCACCGCGTCGGCCTTGAACCGGTGCACCAACCAGAGGTGGATCAACGTCATCAGGCGCTTCTGCCGCAACTTTTCTTCGAAGGTGTTCTGGTCGCGCACCGTGAGGATGGTGGTTTCGCGCCGGTCTTGGAACGGAGCGAAGATCACGTTGGCGAGCTTCTCGTCGGCGTCGCTGCCCTCGCGATAAATCACGAGCTCGAGCAGCTCCGAGCCGGCGCGCTGCGGACGCAGCCGAACGCGCAGCTTCTCGTCGAGCTGGTAGTGCTCGCTCCACATCGCCAGCCAGTCCTCCAGCAGCTTGCGCGGCACCTCGGTCTGCACCAGATGTTGATGCTGGGTGGAACCCTTGCCCATGGCCTTGGTGGTGGCGGTGCGCCCCGAGGAGGCCAGCAGCGCGGCGTCGCTGCGCGGCCCGCCGACCAGCGTCTGGGGTGTGCGGTACGGCGACTCGACCAAACGCAGCTGACGCTGCAGGCGAGCCAGCGCCAGCATGCCGTCCTGCCGCAGCGAAGTGGCGAATTCCTCGGCGGCGAGCCCATCGATCTGGTGACCGCCGTAGGTGATGAAGTTGAAGACGAAACCCATCTTGCCGAGTTCCTCAGGGAAGGCGCGCATTTCGTCGTCGGTCATGCCGGTGGTGTCCCAGTTGAACGACGGCGAGAGGTTATACGCCAACATCTTGTCCGGATACACCGCATGGATCGCCTCGGCGAACTCCCGCGCGTCGGCCAGATCCGCGGTCTTGGTCTCCATCCAGAGCAAGTCGGCAAACGGCGCCGCGGCAAGCGATTTGGCTATCGCATACGGTATGCCGCCGCGAACCTGGTAGTAGCCCTCCGGGGTCTTCGCCAGCTCGCAGTCCCACTTGGCCAGCACCCCAAGTTCTTTCGCCTTTTCCCGGGCGGCGTAGAGCGACGCGCGCGCGGCGAACTGCCGCCACTCCGCGGAGGTCATGTCGAGCGGTTCGTCCTCGCTTTCGGCGAATTCGAGCAGCTCGGCCACCGCCTCGCCGTAGGTCTCCAGCCCGGCGTCGTCCTCCCAGGCGTCGACGAACTGCGCCTCGACGTCGTCGAACACCGCGTCGACCGACTGCTGGCCGTTCTGCTGCCAACCCTTGGCGGCCTTGGTGATCAGCTCGGCGATGCCGTGCCGCTCCAACCAGGCATCGGCGGCGGCGTATTCGCCGTCGGGCAGCGAGTAGAGAAGGTGGCCGTTGAGCTCCTTGACGCCCAGCTCATAGAACCGCCGCATCAAGGCCAGCCAACAGGCTTTGTACGACGGGATTTTCAGGTTGGTGGCGCCGAGCAGGAACGGCTGGTCGCGCTCGTCGGCGCGGCTGTCGATCAGGTTGCCGGCCTCGGCGTCCGTGCGGGCGACGATGATGCCGGGCACCCCCATCACGTCGAGCTGGAAGCGGGCGGTGTTGAGGCGCTTGATCTGTTCGTCGGACGGCACCAGAACCTTGCCGCCCTGATGGCCGCATTTCTTGGTGCCGGGCCGCTGGTCCTCGATGTGATAGCCGGGCACGCCCGCCTCCACGAAGCGGCGAATCAGGTTGCGCACGTGGGGATCACCACCATGACCGGTATCGGCGTCGGCGATGATGAATGGGCGGAAGTCGGTGGCCGGCGTCGCTGCGCGTTGCTCCTCGGTCATGCGCAGCCGCAGGTATTGCTGGTTGCGGTCGGCGGTGAGCAGGGCGCGCACCAGGCCGGCGGCTTCTTCGGGCACCTGGCTCAGGGGATAGCTCGCCAGGTCTGGCCCGGGATCCTCGGTGGTGGAGCCCTTGGCCGAGGTTGCCCAGCCGCCGAGGTAGATCCCCTCGATGCCCATCCGTTTCATGGTCACGGCCTGCCCCGGCGAGTAGGGGCCGAAGGTCGTGATGCTCTTGCGCTGGTCGAAGAGCTCGCGTAGCCGGGGATAGAACGCTTCGGCGGCCTCCCGGGCCACGGTGTAGTCGGCCGGGATGGTGCCGCGCTGCTCAACGACTTGGCGCGCCGAATACAGCCGAATGATCCCCTCGAAGCGCGGACTGTCGAAGTATCGCTGTACGGCGGCCACCTGCTTCTCAAAGTCCTGCTTGGACGGTGTGGTCGCCTCGGCGTCCTTCTCGATGGTGGCCATGGTTATTCGCTCCTCTTCAGCCCGCTTCCCCCCGACGGTTGCGAGTCTATGGGGTGTCGCGGCGGGTGGGTTTCCAAATCGGCAGAACGGCACTGACCTGCGGTAATGCTATACCCGTCCGGGATGTCAAACGAAACGTCCGGACCGGAGATGTTCTGCGCCGTTCGGGGTATTCGCCCGGTTAGACTCACCAGGCGGCGACGGGGCCGCATCCGAGGGGAGCGGCGATGGGTTCTCGGCGATCGGCTCGCACCTCCTCCTTGCCGGTGGCATTGCCGCCCGCTCGAACCGTGCCTGTGCGATCCGCAGACGGCACCCGACTGCACACCCAGGTGTTCGGGCCCGAGGACGGCTATCCGATCGTGCTGGCGCACGGCATCACCTGCGCCATTCGGGTCTGGGCCTATCAGATCGCCGAATTGGCCGCCGACTACCGGGTGATCGCGTTCGATCATCGGGGCCATGGACGCAGCGGCCTTCCGCCGCGCGGTAACTACAGCCTCCATCACCTCGCCGCTGACGTGGACGCCGTGCTCGAGGGCACCCTCGCGCCGGGCGAGCGTGCCATCATCGCGGGGCATTCGATGGGGGGCATGGCCATCGCCGCGTGGTCGGACTTATACCGCCACAAGGTCGAGGCGCGCGCCGACGGCGTGGCGCTGATCAACACCACCACCGGTGATCTGCTGCGCGAGGTGCGGTTCCTGCCGGTGCCGGCGCCGTTCGCGGCGGTCCGGGTGTTCGGTGCGCGCGCACTGGTGAACATCTTCGGCTCGTTCGCGGTGCCGCCCGCGGTGGAGCGCGCCACCCGCGAGATGATCTCCCTGCTGGCGGTGGGGGCCGACGCCGAACCCCACGTCGGCGCACTCATCTACGAACTGTTCGACGCCACCTCGCCGGCGGGACGCGGCGGCTGCGGCAAGGCGCTGGTCGACGCGATCGGGTCGCGCCACATCAGTCTGTCCGGCTTGACGGTCCCGACGCTGGTCATCGGCAGCGAACGGGATCGGCTGACGCCGCTGAGCCAATCCCGACGGATCGCGGCGGCCGCGCCCAACCTGGTTGAACTGGTCGTGTTGCCCGGCGGGCACTGCGCCATGCTGGAACGCCCCGCCGAAGTCAATCGGGAGCTACGGGCCCTCGCCGAATCGGTCGCCGGCAGCCGGCGTATCAGCTCATAGCCGCGCGGCAACCTCAGCGCCTGCCCGCTGCCCCGAGCGAACCGCGCCGTCGAGAAAGCCGGTCCACTCGTCGGCGGTCTCGGTGCCGGCCCAATGGATGGGTCCGATCGGACGGCGTAGCCACGGCCCGTAGCGTGTCCACGAGCCGGGCGGCACTGCCGCCGTCGGCCCACCCGGCGCGAATCCTTCGGCGCCCCAACGATGGTCGACGTAATCGAGCGGTTTGAGCGCTTGCTCGCCGAACAGCGATGCGAAGCAGTCCAGCGCGCGCTCGCGGCGCTGATCGGTGGGTAGCTCGTCGAAGCCGCGGGCATCGACGAATCCCAGCAGGACACCGGGCCCGTCGGGCTGCGGGCTGACGTCGAAGGTGATGAACACCGGGCCTTCGTCGGAGAGCGCTTCACCGGAGTACCCGTCGGCCCGCCAGAAGGGGGTGGGATAGGCGGCATACGCCTTGGACAGGCGGCCTTGCGGCCAACATGTGACAAGCTGCTGGTATTCGGGGGGCAGCGGCGGTGTGAACTCGATACCCGCTCGATGCGCCGGTGGGATCGCAACGATGACGAATCGGGCGTTGGCGCAGCCCTTTTCGCAGCCGACCGTCACCCCGCCGTCGTGCCGGTCGATGCGGCTTACCGCGGCGTCCAGCACGACCCGGTCGCCGAGTTCGGCCGCCATCTTCTCGGCGATCTGCTGCGTACCCGCGGCGAAACGGTCCTGCTGCGCGCCGTTTTCCACGTCCAGCAGCCGGTCCAGGCCGCCGGCCGCCCGAACGTACCGGGCGGCGTGCAACATCGACACGTCGTCGGGCTCGCAGCCCCACGTCACCCGCGCCATGATGGCAAGCAGATCGCGGGAGGTGGCGCCGGCGTGCACCGACCGCAGCCAGCCGCCTAGCGACTGGCCATCCAGCCGGGCCGCGCGCCGCGCGGTCCACGGCTCCGTCAACGGGATGTTGCGGGCGATGCGCTCGAATTGCCAACGCACCCGACCGATATCGAGCAACCCGCCCAGTGAAAGCCTCGGGATGGTGCCGCGATACGAGCGGATCATGCCGCGCCACCGGATCAGGTTTGCGCCGTCGTGATAGGTCGGGATGGTGGGGATCCCGAGCTCAGCGGCCAGCGCCAGCACCGCGTCCTGGGTCGGGCCGACGAATGTGCCGCCCATGTCGACCGGGATGCCGGCGACATGACCGGTATGCGAGCGCCCGCCCACCCGGTCGCGACCCTCGAGCACCAGCACGTCGTGGCCACGGCGCACGAGGTCTCGGGCGGCGCTGAGCCCGGCGAAACCGGCGCCTATCACCACCACGTCGGTGGTCCAGGTGGCGTCGGGCATGCTTGTTAGTCAACCCCATCGTGGGCTGCGCACCTACCCTGGAGGGTGAAAGGAGACTTTCGATGACTGCGGACCCGTTCTTCGACGTGGTGATCATCGGTGCCGGGATATCCGGGATCGGCGCCGCGTATCGCATCCGGGAGCGCAACCCGGGGCTGAGCTTCACCATCCTGGAACGGCGCGAACAGCTCGGCGGAACCTGGGACCTGTTCCGCTACCCGGGCGTGCGTTCGGACAGCGACATCTACACACTGTGTTTCCCCTGGGAGCCGTGGACCCGCCCGGAGATGATCGTCGACGGCGAGCACATCTGGCAGTACCTCGCCGACACCGCTGCCAAGCACCACATCGACGAGCACATCCGGTTCAACACCTACGTCCGGTCCGCCGACTGGGATTCGGGCACCGACACCTGGACGATTCGGGCTGAACAAAACGGCTCCGATCAGACCTACCGCTGCCGGTTCCTGTTCTTCGGCACCGGCTATTACGACTACGACCATCCCTACAAACCGCCGTTTCCGGGGATCGAAAACTTCGCCGGCGACGTGGTGCACCCGCAACACTGGCCGGAGTCGCTGGACTGCACCGGCAAGCGGTGCGTGGTGATCGGCAGCGGCGCGACGGCGGTCAGCCTGATCCCGTCGCTGGCCGAACGAGCCGAGCACGTGATGATGCTGCAACGCACGCCGTCCTACATGATCTCCGCGCCGCAAGTAGAACCGACTGCTGTGGGGATTCGAAAAGTGTTGCCGCGCAGGGTCGCCCACTGGATCATTCGCTGGCGCAACGCTCTGGTCGGGGTGCTGCTGTGGGAGGTGTCGCGGCGGGCGCCGGAGGTGATGAAACGACACCTGCGCCGCATCGCCGAGCGCAACCTGCCCGCCGGCTACGACATCGACACCCATTTCAAGCCGCCGTACAACCCGTGGGATCAGCGGATGTGCTTCCTGGTGGGCGCCGACCTGTACAAGGCGATCGCCGACGGCGCCGTCGAGGTGGTCACAGACCACATCGACCATGTGGACGCCAGCGGCATCGCGCTGAAGTCGGGGCGGCACCTGGATGCCGATGTGATCATCACCGCGACCGGGTTGCAGCTGCAGGCGCTGGGCGGAATCACGCTCAGCGTCGACGGCGAAAAGGTCAACCCGCACGACCGCTTCGTGTACAAGCGGCACCTGCTCGAGGACGTCCCGAACGCGGCGTGGTGCGTCGGTTACGTCAATGCGTCCTGGACGCTGGGGGCCGACATGACCGCACGTGCGGTGGCAAAGCTGTTGGAATACATGAATGCTCACGGCTACACCCACGCCTATCCGCACCTAAACGAGACCGACATGAGCGAGCAGCCGACGCTGAATCTGCAGGCGGGCTATGTGCTGCGGGCGTTGGATGTGCTGCCCAAGTCGGGCACCCGCCGGCCCTGGATGGTCAGCCACGACTTCCTGCGCGACGTGCTCGACCACCGGTTGCGGCCGATCGAGGACCAGATGGTATTTGGCCGGGTAGAGGTCGACGAAGCGCAATCCGCCTAAGCTGAACGCCCGCCGAGTGTGGACTTATGACACGCTTTTCCGTTAATTGCGTGCAATAACTCCACGTTCGGCGGCGCTAAGCTACGGCGCCACGGTCAGCCAGTCTTTGAAGCCCGACGGGTCGTGGCGGCCCAGCGCGCCGTGCTCATAAAGACCCCAACCCTCCACCGGGTCGCCGTCGCCGTCGCGGCACACCGCCCGGCCCACATGGTCGATCACCCCGAAGCCGGAGCGCCCGATGACCGCCGGATCGGTCATGTCGTAGGTCAGCCGCTCGACGAACTTCTCGCCCTTCCACATGCCGTGCAGCCAGTCCGAATCCCCGCCGTAACCGCCGCCGACATGGATGGGCACCGGCAGCTTCGACTCGACCTCGAAGCGGACCGGCGTGCCGTCGGGCCGGGATGCCTCGATCGTCGCCCCGGTGGGAATGCGGGTGCCAGACCGGTAGCGGGTGCTGACCCGCGGCCAGCCCAGCTGCTCGACGCGGCCGTCGCGCCACACCCGGGTGCAGTCGTTGAGCGACCGGAACCCATTGGGCTCCTCCTGGATGATCAGCACAATGGCGAACTCGTCGAACGCCATCGGCACATACAGCCACCACATGCCCTCGAATGGCGGGTCGGCCGGCCGGCCCGCAGGTTCCGGCTCACCGACGGGTCGGATGCCCCAGGACCGGTCGCGAGAGCCAATCCAGGTTTCCGGGTCGACGGCGATCTCCTCACCGTCGACGAGGATTCGCCCGCTCCAGGAGCCCAGTTGGGCGAACCGCTGCGCGTCAAGTGTCACCCGGTTGCCCGAACGCAGCAGGTGCGGCTGCTCCCGGACCACGTCGAACAGCCCCTCCCAGGACAGGTCGACGGCGATGCCTTCGGTTTCCTCGAGAATCACCCGCAGCCTGCGCAGCGGCTCGGCGATTTCGATGCGGTAGCCGCCGACGCGCTGGTTGAGCCGGTCCTGATCGATGGCGTCGGACAGGTGGACCGCGGTCTGGACATCGCCGCGGCGAATCAATACGAACGCGTCCTTGACGCCGAGGTTGGGGTAGTAGCCGAGCCCGGTGATCAAGAAGATGTTTCCGGTGCGGTCGTGGGCATTGAGGTAGCAGCGATCGTAGAAGTTGCGGTCCGACGAACCCGGCCAGGCGATCGGCTGGGGGATCTGGTGTACCGGGAACTCGTCGAGCGGTCCGATCATCGGTCTTCTCCTATAAGTCTTTTCAGCAATGCGGCGTGATAGAACAGCGATTCTGGGCAAGTGGTGGGATCATCGGGCTTTTCCATCTCGCCGAAGTGGACGCGTCGCGCGCTGGTGCGCATGAACACGCACGCCCACATCAGCCCCGAATACGCGTAAAACCACCGCAAATCACTGAGTTCCACGTCGGTGAGCCGCCGATACGTTGCACGGACGTCGTCCTCGCGCAAAACATCGGGCAGACCCGGCAGTGTAGCCAAGCCGGCCAGTTCCTGGAAAACCATGTGCGCGAAGATGGTCCAGGCCACGTCGAGCTCGCGTGGACCCAGCGTCACCATCTCCCAGTCCAGCACGGCGACCGGCTTGAAGTCGCGGTACAGCACGTTGCCGACCCGCGCGTCGCCCCACAGCAGTACCGGTTCGCCGGCCGCCTGCTGGTGTGGCCAGTGTGTCTCGAGCCAGTCGAAGGTGCGTTCCAGCAGCGGCGAGCGGCCGATGTCGGGCACCGCGAAGTCGTACCAGGACCGCACCCAGCTGAAGTGCCTGCGCAGCGAGGTATCGCCCTCCAGCCCTTCTGTCAGGAATCCGAATGTCTTCTCCGCGTTGGGGATCGAGTGCAGCTTGGCGAGGATCTCGATGGTCGCGTCCTGCAGTTCGCGTTGACGTGCGGGGGGAGCGTCGGCAAACCAGTTGTTGCCGAAGGTATAGGGCATCACGTCGGGCGGCACGCTGCCCTCGACGTAATCCATCAAGAAGAACGGCGTGCCGAGCACCTCACCGATGGATTCCAGCCAGCGCACCCGGGGCACCGGAACGTCGGTTCGCTCGGCGACCTGACGCATCACCTCGAATTGGTGATCGAGCCGGTACGACGGAAACACCGGGACGTCTTGCGCGGTCGGTGCGACCCGGGCCACCAGCTTCTGCTCCACCGTCTCGCCGTCTTGGGGCCAGCGGGCGGTCAAGATGATGGTTTCCGACGACATGCCGGTCGAGTCGACGCCGCTCTCCACGGTCACGTCCGGGGTCACGCCGCCGGGTAGCACCGTCGAGAGCCATTGCGACATCAGCGTCGGGACGGTGGTGGTGTCCCGGCTCGAGCGTTGCAGTCGGCCGATATCCTCGACGGCCGGTTCGTTGGGCACGGGTGCCTCCTCGAGGCAATTACGATACGGTGGGTAGCGTTATGAAATCAGACCCTTCGGCGGTTGACAAGGCCCCAAGTGCCGGGCGCCCCCGGGATCCGCGTATCGACGCTGCCATATTGTCGGCGACCTCGGAACTGCTTGTGCAAATCGGCTATTCGAACCTGACACTGGCCGCGGTCGCCGAACGCGCCGGCACGACGAAGACCGCGCTGTATCGACGGTGGTCGAGCAAGGCGGAGTTGGTGCACGAGGCCGCGTTTCCGGTGGCTCCCACGGCGCTGGCGCGGCCGGCCGGGGACATGGCGGCAGACGTGCGGGCGATGATCGCGGCGGCGCGCGACGTGTTCACCACTCCGGTGGTGCGCGCGGCGTTGCCCGGGCTGGTCGCCGACATGACCGCCGATTCCGCGCTGAACGCCCGGGTAATGTCGCGTTTTGCGGATTTGTTCACCGCCGTGCGGGTGCGGCTGCGTGAGGCCGTCGACCGCGGCGAGGTGCATCCGGATGTGCACCCCGACCGGTTGATCGAGCTGATCGGGGGAGCGACGCTGTTGCGGTTGCTGCTGCGCCCGGACGAGCGGCTCGACGACTCCTGGGTCGATCAGACCACCGCCATCGTCGTGCATGGTGTCACCCGCGATGTAGGGTCGGCCGGATGAGCCGACGACTGGACGGCGGGGCCGCGATTGTCACTGGCGCCAGCCGCGGATTGGGGCGCGCGATCGCTTTGGCGTTGGCGGCCGAGGGAGCTGCGGTAGCCGTGGTCGGCCGAACCGAAAACGTCTGGGACGAAAGGCTTCCCGGCACCATTGGCCAGACCGTCGCAGACATTGAGGCCGCCGGCGGACGCGCGGTCGCCATCCGGGCCGATTTGCTCGAGCGCGACGATATCGCGCGGCTGGTCAGCGAGGCTCGAGATGCATTGGGCCCCATCACAATTCTGGTCAACAACGCCGCGTTCACAGCACCCGGCCGCCCGCCTAAGCCTGGTGACGACGCACGCACAAAGCCGGCCAAAGCGGCGTCGGGCGCGGCCAAACCGGACTGGCCGCCGGTGCTCGGCACGCCGTTGGCTGCGTATCGGCGGCACTTCGAGATCGCCGTGTTCGCGGCCTACGAGCTGATGCAATTGGTCTGCCCAGACATGATTGCGGCGGGCTCGGGTTCGGTTATCAACATCACCTCCATCGCGTCGCGGATGCCCGGTGACGGGCCGTACCCCGACCGAAGCGGCGGCGTGCTGCCCGGCTATGGCGGATCCAAGGCCGCCCTCGAGCACTTGACCTGGTGTGCGGCCTACGATCTGCAGGGCCACCACATCGCGGTGAACGCCCTGTCGCCGTCCAAACCGATAATGACGCCGGGCCTTTCCTACTACGCCCGCGACTTCGTCGAGGTGGCGCCTGCGGAGGAATTCGCTCAGGCAGCCGTGGAGCTGGCACTGGTGAATCCCGATGTCGTCACCGGGCGGACGATCGGTCATCTGCAGGTGCTCGACGGTAGCTTCCAGCCGTACGCGTCAGGCTGATCGGAACTTGTCAGACCCCCGCGCGACACTGCTGTCGTTGAATGCAATCTTCAGCGAAGGGATGACGAGCATGGCCAACGCAGTGAACTATTTCGAAATCGGCACCCCCGACCCCGGCGCCACCAGTGCTTTCTACGACGGACTGTTCGGCTGGCAGATCGATCAGTCCGGCGACTACCGCATGATCGACGGCGACAAGGGCGGGGTGTGGGACAGCACGGCGATGGGCGGCGGGTCGTACGCGATCTTCTATGTGCAGGTCGACGACGTGCAGGCGACCATCACCAAGGCGTCCGAACTCGGGGCGACCGTCGTGGTGCCCTACACCGACAACGGGCCACTCGAGTTCGCCCATCTGCAGGACCCGCAGGGTAACCGGTTCGGGGTGTGGCGGCCCAAGGGGTAGGGGGCTCAGCGCGGCTTGGTCGCGGCTCGTTCGGCGAGGTGCTTGAGGTTGAGCAGCTGCCGGCGAGCCATGACCAGATCGCCAACCGATAGCCACGGCGCCAACCAGCGACTCATGGCGGTAGTCACCTTCATCAGCAGCCGGGTGGTCCGGTCTTTCGGCACAAGGACATAGGAGATGCAGGCACCCATGATCTCGCCGGTGAGGTGGGTAGGCGGGTCTACGGCGAGGATGCGCCCGAATCGACGCCTTCCAGCGGTGGTGAACGCCTCGCCGACGGCGGGCTCAGGCAAGCCGGCCAGCTCCATTGGCGATCGACGCCCGAGGTTGTCGATCCAGTCGTACGAGTATGGCGCCAGCCTGATCTGAGCCACCCACGGCCACAGTGCTTCTGGCGTTGTGTGCACGGTGACTCCGCGCCACGCCTGCAAAGTCGGCGCGCGGACGAAGTCATCGCATGGATAGTGTCGGCCGACTTCGTCGTCCGTCACATTCCAACGGTCGCCGATCATCGGCCTCGGTTGTCCGCGGTGATGCAGTTCCGCAGTGCCACGGCAAGCAGTATGGTGCCCAGCGCCAGGCCGACGAACTCGAGCAAACCGACCAGCCTGCCGTCGGCGTGCCCGGTGTCGACGATGTGGCTGAGGGCGTGCAGCGCCCAGTGCAGCGTCGCGAACGCCAAGGCCGGCACCCGCCAGGCCGGCCATCGCAGCGCGGCGAGCAACAGCAGGCCAAGCGGCAGTTCGAACGAGGCGTTGTCGAAGATGTAGTGGCCGTTGCGCGGACCGAACGCCCCGAGGGTCTCGAAGAACACGTCCGGCGCTGCCAGCATGAACAATCCCATGAGCGTCGAGTACACCCCGAACGCGAGCAGAACCGCCATGACGAACCGTGAACGGGTGGGCACAGACGTGGTGGTCATGGTCAAACACTAGTCGCTGACTGGCCGCAGGTTAGGCTCCAATTCTATGACGGTTTTGGGTACCACTTCAGGTCCGGAGCTGCTGGTGCAGCTTGATCGCGGCCGCTCCGAGCCGCTGCACCGCCAGCTCGCCGACGCACTACGCGCTGCGATCCGCGCCGGCCGGCTCGCGCCGGGTGCTCGGATGCCGTCCACCCGGGTACTCGCGACCGACCTGGGCGTCTCGCGGAGGTTGGTCGTCGATACCTACGGCCAGCTGATCGCCGAAGGGTTTCTGGTCAGCCGGCGCGGATCGGGCACCCGCGTCGCTCGGGTCGACATCCCCGCCGCTGCGCCTCAGGCCGACGTCGATGCGCCACCGCGCTACGACGTCGACTTCGCTTCGGGCACGCCTGATCTCACGGGGTTCCCGCGCGATATCTGGCTGCGGGCGCTGAGACAGGGTCTATCGCACGCGTCGTCGGACATATTCGGCTACGGCGCTGCGCGGGGAATCGCCGGCCTGCGGTCGGCACTGTCGGAATACCTGGGGCGCACGCGCGGCGTGGTCGCCGACCCGGATCGCATCGTGATGTGCTCCGGGGTCACGCAAGGCATCGGCCTGGTTGCCCAGCTCTTGCTGCGCCGTGGCGGCCTGCCGCTGGCGATGGAAGATCCCGGTTTCTGGGTACATCGAGTCGTGTTGCAGCACCACGGTATAACCCCAGTCCCGGTTCGGGTCGACGACGACGGCATCGATGTTGGGGTGCTCGAACAAACCGGAGCGGGCAGCGTACTGACCACGCCGGCCCATCAGTCACCCACTGGGGTGGTGCTGAGCGCGGCTCGCCGTGCCGCGCTGCTCGAGTGGGCGCGCGCCGGACGTTTCATCATCGAAGACGACTACGACGCCGAGTACCGATACGACCGTGCGCCCGTCGGCGCACTGCAGGGTTTGGGTCCCGACCGTGTCATCTATCTGGGTTCGGCCAGTAAGACCCTTGCGCCTGGCCTGCGCTTGGGTTGGATGGTTTTGCCAGCTGAGCTGGTGGACACCGCGACAGGTTTGAAAAACCTGGCCGATTATGGCAATTCGGTCATGGACCAAATCGCGTTTGCCCAGCTGCTGGCCTCCGGTGGATACGATCGCCACTTGCGTCAGATGCGTCGGCGCTACTTGACTCGACGAAACATCTTGCTGGGAGCCATAAGTCGATACCTGCCGCAGGCAACCGTGCTCGGGGCCGCGGCCGGTGTGCACCTGACGGTAAAGTTCCCTCGCGGTTATCCGATCGATGCGATCGTGCGTCGCGCCGCCGAAATGCGGGTCAGGGTCGAAGCTCTCACATCGTTTTACGCCGACGAAACTGCTGCGCCACCGGGCTTGATACTGGGTTACGCGAACCTCACCGAGTCGCAGATCATCGCGGGGGTTCAGACGCTGGCCAAGGCGTCGAGGAGCCGGTCGAGGTCGGCCTCAGTGTTGTAGAGGTGAAACCCGACGCGAACGGCGCCGGCCCGCACAGATGCGTGGATACCGGCTCGCCTCAACGCGTCGGCGGCGTGCGGCGCCGGAATCGACACGATCGCCGAGTCCACTGGCGGCAAGTCGAGTTCGTAGCGCAGCCGGTTCGCCAGCCCTACCGTGTGGGCTTCGACCGCGGACCGATCCAGCGATGCCACCCACGGCAGTGAAATCCCCGCCCCCAGCACGCTGAACCAGGCCGGTGAAGCGTCGAACCGGCGTGCACCGGAAGCCAAACGCAACGGCAACCCGTACAGTGACGACCACAGCTCTTGGCCGGCATAGGGATTCGCCCCGTGCGGTACCAACACGTCTTGCATTCGCTTGCTCAACGACATCCACGCCACGCCACGCGGTCCGAGTAACCACTTGTAGCTCGCGGCGATTGCGACGTCGACCCATGGCAGCTCGATGTTCTTCCATCCAAGAGCTTGGCTGGTGTCGATCACTGTGATGGTTCGCGACCCCGCGACCGCCCGGCGCAAGCTCGGCACGTCCAGCAGGGCGCCGTCCGCGGATTGCACCAGGCTGGCAGCCACTACATCGAAATCACCGGCAGAATCCTCCAGCCGGCCATGCGGCAACTCGGTGATGGTGACACCCCGGCCCGCTTGGGCTGCGAATGGGAAAGTGACGCTGGTGAATTCGTCGTGAAACGTTGCCACTCGACTGCGGTCCGGTATCGACGACGCCACCAGGCCGATCAGCGACGAGACGCTGTTACCCAGCACGACGTGGCCCTCATCGACCCCGTTCATTGCCGCGTAGGCGCGCCGACTGGCGCGCATCGGTTCGTCGAATGTGCTCAGCTCCAGTCGCCCCTGCTCCCAGCAGTCGGCGCCCTCGCGCAGCGCGTCGGCCACAAACCGCGGCGGCACTCCGTATGTGGGGGTATCCAGAAACCCCTCCGCTCCGATGAACTCGGCACCGAACGCCTCGCGCGACACGGTGCATCCTCTCACACGCCGGCAGGCCCGACAGCCTGTATTGCCTCAGCAACAGCGTCGGCGAGCGCGTCGATTTCGGCGGCGTCGAGGGTGGAGACGGTGATCCGCATGCCTGGCGGTGTGTCGATCCTGAAGCGTGTCCCCGGCGCCGCAGCCCAGCCCGCGCCGAGTAGCCGGGTGATTGCCACCGTTTCGTCGGGAACCGGAATCCAGACATTGAGGCCGGAGCGACCATGAGCGACGATGCCGCGCTCGCCCAGCGCCGAGCGCAGCAGGTCGCGGTTGCGGGAATAGACGGCTTGCGCCTTGTGCACCAAGCGGTTTGCCGCCTTGTCGCGCCACAGACTCACAGCGAGATCCTGCAGTAGGTAACTGACCCAGCCCGGACCAAGCCGCAACCGCCCTTGCACCCGTTCGGCGGTGCGGCGGTCGCCGGCGAGTATTGCCAGCCTCATGTCGGGGCCGTACGCCTTGGATGCCGAGCGCACGAACGCCCAGTGGCGAGTTGACCCGGCCAGGGTATGCAGCGAGACGCCCGCGATACCGGCGCAGTGGTCGTCTTCGACCAGCACCACGTCGGCATGGTCAGCCAGCAGCCGGCGCAGCTCGCCGGCCCGTCCCGCCGAGACGGCGGCGCCGGTCGGGTTCTGGGCACGCGTCGTCACAACCAGCGCACGCGCACCCCGTCGCAGTGCCCCGGCCACATCGGCGACCAGTGGCCCGTCGTCGTCCACCCGCACCGGCTCGACCGAAAAGCCTAGCGCGCCCAGCAGATCCAGCAGGTTGGCCCAGCCCGGGTCCTCGACCGCCACCCGGTCACCGGGGCGCAGGTGCGCAGCCAGCACGCGCTCGATGCCGTCGAGGGCCCCGGCGGTCACCGCGAGGTGCTCGGCCGAAACGCCATCGGCAGGCAGCGATGCCTCCGCGTAGTCGGCCAGCTCCGGCGAGACCGCAGGTTCCCCGTACAACACCGGGGCCCGGCGTCGCCGCGTACCGGCACCGCAGAGTTCGGCGGCGGCGATCGGCAGCAGAGCCGGATCGGGATTGCCCGTGGAAAGATCTCGCGCGCCCGGCGGGACGGCCAGCCCGCGCAGGGAGCGCGGCGTGGTCGCCGGCCGATCCCGCACCCGGGTTCCGCGCCGGCCTGCGGTCTCGACGGCGCCGCGATCGCGCAGCAACCGGTAGGCCGCAGCCACCGTGTTGGCATTGACGCCGAGCCGCATGGCCAGCTCCCGGATCGGCGGTAGCTCGGCGCCGGGCGGTAAGGCGCCCGTGGAGATGGCCTCTTCGACGTTGGTGGCGATGGCCTCCGCACCGGAACCCGTTATGGTGTATTGTACTGGCACGGATTACAGTATGTACTATTACAAAGTGGGAGGCAACCGTTGTCCTACCTACCGACGCCGCAGACCACGCCCACCCGGTATCGCGAGCGCGCCCGCTATGACCGCGCAACCGTGCACGGCATCCTCGACGAGGCGTTGATTTGTCACGTCGGTTATCTCAATGCGGGTCGCCCGGTGGTGCTCCCGACCACGCACGCCCGCCGAGGGGAAACGCTCTATTTGCACGGATCCACCGGCAGTGGGCCGATGCTGGCGGCGTCATCGGATGGGCTGCCGGTTTGCGTCACCGTCACCCTGGTCGACGGCCTGGTGCTGGCCCGCGCGGCGCTGCGCCACTCTCTGCAGTACCGATCGGTGGTCGTGCTGGGCACCGCGCGTCTGGTCCAGGATCGGCGGGAGAAACTGCGCGCGCTGGACGCGCTGCTCGATCACATCGCGTCCGGCCGCTCCGCTGACAGCAGACCGCCGAATTCTCGCGAACTCGCGGCCACCGCCGTGCTCGCGGTCGATCTCGTCGAGGTGTCCGCGAAGGTGCGTGTGGGCGGACCTGTCGACGACCAAGACGACATCGCGCTGCCGCACTGGGCTGGGGTGGTGCCGCTGACCCTGGCCGCCGCCGCGCCCGAGCCTGCCGACGACCTGAACCCCGCTGTTCCGCTGCCGCCCTATCTCGAGCCTTATCGTCGACCCTGATGGCCGACGACACCGACGTTCCTCGGGTGGTGAGCGCGACCCGCGAGATCGCGGCGAGCGTGGACCGCATTTTCGAGCTGATCGCCGATCCGTCGCAACAGCCGCGGTGGGATGGCAACGACAACCTCGCCGAAGCGAAAGCGGGACAACGTGTTCGGGGCGTCGGGGACGTGTTCATCATGACGCTGACCGGCGGCAGCATTCGCGAGAACCACGTCGTGGAGTTCGAGGAAGCCCGTTGTATCGCTTGGCTCCCGTCGGAGCCTGGTCGGCGACCGCCCGGGCATCTTTGGCGCTGGGAACTCGAGCCGCTGGGCGAAACCCTCACCCGGGTTACCCATACCTACGACTGGTCGCGCTTGACGGACAAGAATCGCCTTCCGCGCGCGCGACGCACGACGCCGGAGAGGCTGCGGGCTTCGCTGGATCGGCTCGCCGAGATCGCTGAGCGCGGCTGACCGTGGTGCGGCGGGCCTAGATGCCGCGATTGGTGGCAGCACAGGCGGCCGACGTGCCAGGATGAGCAAACGACGTGCCGCAACAGCGGCAGGCAACCGGTCGAGTGGTGTGCCAATGTTTGATAGGGCGACGGGCCGCGTGGTCGTCGTGATCGTGCTGTTGATCCTGCTGGCCGCGTCCCTGCGCGGCTATATCCCGGGCGCCCCGCGCGCGACACCTCAAAAACCGCCGGACAACCCGGGGTCGCTCGTCTACGTTGTCGTGCTGCTAGGCGTGTCACTGGTGATCGTCGCCGTCGCGCTCATCGCCCGACTGAGTGATCCACGTACGCGAGCAGGCAGCGCCGGCGGCCTACCCGACAGGTTTTCCGGCGGTGCGGGCTCGGGCCGACCGGGTTGGCGGGTGCTGCTGATCGGCACGGCAGTCCTCGTCGCGTGGCTGCTGATGGTGTGGTTGCTCGCGGGCCTGGTTGTGCAGCACGGAATCAGGCAGGGTGCGCCGACACCGGAATCACCCGCGCCGACCCCCCCGAGCACCGTCCCCTCACCGCCCGGGCCGCCCGCTGCAGGGGGAGAGGGCGACGTGCTGGGATACCTGATCGCGAGCGCGGTGGCATTGGCGGTGCTGATCGTCACAGGTGCGATCGTCGCCCTCCGCCGTCGGCGCGTCGCGCCACCGCACGCCGTCTCCGCCGGACCGTTTGTACCGCCTCCGGCCCCCGGGGCCTCCGAATCGTTAGCGCGCGCAGCAGAAGTCGGCCTGGCCGAAATCGGGGACCTCAGCCGCGAACCACGGGAGGCGATCATCGCCTGTTATGCCGCGATGGAACGTGAACTGGCGCATGTTCCCGGGGCGGTCCCGCAGGACTTCGATACCGCGACGGAGGTGCTCGCTCGTGCCGTCGAACACCATGCGCTGCATGTCGATAACGCCAGCCAGCTGGTGAATTTGTTCGCCGAGGCCAGGTTCAGCCCGCATGTGATGAACGAGGGACATCGCGAAAAGGCGGTGCGGGTGCTGCAGCTGGTGCTCGCCGAATTGCGGAGCGCCGTATGAAAAGGCTGGTGGTCCTGAGTGTTTGCGTCGTGGTGAGCGTCGAGCTGGCCGCGTTGGCGCTACACGATCGCCGGCTCGTGCTGTGGGTGGCGGGTGCCGCGGTGGTGTTCGCGTTGATCAACGTGCGCCGCTACCTCGGCCATGACGCCGAGCCGTCGCCGGCCGTGTCTCCGAACGGCCTGGAGGAATCCCTGCGCAACTGGTTGTCTCGAACCGAGACGATGATCCACTGGTCGGAATCCACCCGATCAGACTGGGACCGCCATCTGCGTCCAATGTTGGCGCGGCGGTTCGCGATCACGACCGGCCAAAAACAATCCAAAGACCCGGTAGCGTTTCACGCCACCGGGCGAATGCTTTTCGGCGCCGAACTGTGGGCATGGGTCGATCCCAATAACGTCGCGCAGACCGGTGGGCGCGAGCCCGGACCGGGCCGGGCGACGCTCGAGCGAATTCTGGAACGGCTGGAGCAGGTGTGACTGACGGTATGACTCGATCATGACTATGCCGGCGGCAACAACCACTGCCCGCTGCACGGCGGTGCTCGACGAAATCGAGCGCGTCGTGGTCGGCAAGCGTTCCGCGCTTACCCTCATCCTCACCACCGTGCTCGCTCGCGGGCACGTGCTCATCGAGGATCTGCCCGGCCTCGGCAAGACGCTGATCGCCCGCTCCTTCGCCGCGGCGCTCGGGCTTGATTTCACCCGCGTGCAGTTCACGCCCGACCTGTTGCCCGCGGATCTGCTCGGCTCGACCGTCTATGACATGCAATCGGGCCGCTTCGAGTTCCGCTCCGGGCCGATCTTCACCAATCTGCTGCTCGCCGACGAGATCAATCGGACGCCGCCCAAGACCCAGGCGGCGTTGTTGGAGGCGATGGCGGAGAACCAGGTGAGTATTGACGGCGAAACCCACCGGTTGCCAACACCATTCATTGTTCTGGCGACGGACAACCCGATCGAATACGAAGGCACCTACCCGTTGCCGGAGGCGCAGATGGACCGGTTCGCGGTGCGGCTGGAACTGCGTTACCTCTCCGAGCAGGACGAGACATCGATGCTGCGCCGACGCCTGGACCGGGGGTCGGCCGAGCCGACGGTGGGTCAGGTTGTCGACGCGCACGACCTGCTGGCCATGCGTGAGTCGGTGGAACAGGTCAGTGTGCACCAGGACGTCCTGCACTATGTGGTGTCGCTGGCCGCCGCGACTCGACACCACCCGCAGGTGGCCGTCGGCGCCAGCCCCCGCGCGGAGCTCGATCTGGTCCAGCTTGCCCGCGCCCGTGCCCTGCTGGTCGGCCGCGACTATGTGATACCCGAAGACATCAAGGCACTCGCCACGCCCGCTGTGGCGCACCGGATCACGTTGCGTCCGGAGATGTGGGTCCGAAAGATCCAGGGCTCCGACGTCATCGAGGAACTATTGCGGCGCTTGCCAGTTCCACGAATGCGGGGCGGCGCCGAGTGAGCGACGCATCGATGTGATCGAGACCTGCGAACCCGACCTGCATTGGCGCGCATCGGCGTTGACGCGTGCAATAGCAACCTGTGCCGCGGTGGCGTTGGCCGCCGCGTTTATCCGATCATCCTGGCAGCTGATCGCGTTCGCGGCGCCCCTACTCGGTGTGCTGTGTTCGATCAGCTGGCAGCGCCCGCTGCCCAAGGTCAAGGTGCACGCGGAGCCCGGCTCTCAACGATGCTTTGAAACCGAGCAAGTCCAGCTGACCGTATGGACCACGACGGAAAACCCCGGTGTTGCAGCAAAACTCACGGTGTCGGCAATCGAAGGGATGTCACTCGACGTTGTGGAGCGCACCTCCAGACAGCGCCAAACCGTGGTCACCTCAGCCGAACGGTGGGGCCGCTATCCGATCCGCGCCACGGTCGAGGTGGTCGCGCATGGCGGACTGCTCGCGGGCACCGGAACCGTCGACTCGGCCGACGTCACCGTATTTCCGCTGACACCTCCGCAAGCCACGTCGACACCGCAGACCGAGCTGCTCGACCGACTGGGCACTCACCTCACCCGGCACATCGGCAGCGGCGTCGAGTACGCCGACATCCGTACGTACGTACCCGGCGACCAACTGCGCAGCATCAACTGGCCGGTGAGCGCTCGCCGCGGCCGCCTGCACGTGACGCAGCGGTTGACCGACCGGTCCGCTGACGTGGTGGTGCTCATCGACAACTATCCGCAGCCCGCGGGCCCGGCGACGGACTCCACTGAGCGAACGGTGCGCGGCGCTGCGCAAGTGGTGCAGACCGCGCTGCGCAACGGTGATCGGGCCGGCATCGTCGCGCTCGGCGGCCGACGGCCGCGGTGGCTGGGCGCCGACATCGGGCAGCGGCAGTTCTACCGGGTACTCGATACCGTGCTCGGCGCCGGTGACGAATTCGAAACCACCACTGGGACATTGGCGCCGCGCGCCGCCGTTCCGCCGGGCGCGATCGTCGTCGCGTTCTCCACGCTGCTGGACACGGAGTTCGCGCTGGCACTGATCAACTTACGCAAACGCGGTCACGTCGTGGTGGCGGTCGATGTTCTGCAAGGCTCCCCGTTCAGCGATCGGCAGGATCCCCTGGTCGACCGGATGTGGGCGCTGCAGCGGTCCGCCATGTACCGCGACATGGCCACCACCGGTGTCGACGTGGTGGCCTGGCACGAGGATCGCACCCTGGAGCAATCGATGCGTGCGATGCCCGATCGCCGCCGCCCCGTGCGGGGACGCCGATCATGACGCTCGGTACCCAGGTCGCCGGCATCTTGTCGACGGTGTGCGGGCTACTGATGGTGGCGGTCGCCGGGATCGGATCGCACGGATTGGCCTTCACCGGGGCACTGTTGGCAATCGCGGCCGTCGCAGGCGGAACGGTGTCTCGCCCGGTGGCCACGCTTGCGGTGCTGCTGACCGTGGCTGCGCTGGCGCTCTCGGATCCCGCTGCCACCCAGGCCGCGGCCTCCGGACTGGCCGCGTGCGGCTACCTGGTGCTGCGGCATGCAGCCAGTAGCGGCACGGGTCTCGACGGTCTCAGCGGAACGACGATGATCGGCGCCGTGGGGTTTGCCTTCGCCGGCTTGGTCGCCACGGCGTTTCCGCTGCAATTGGCGTGGATACCGCTAGTTGCGCCCCTGGCGGTGTTCGCGATCTATCTGTTGGCCACCCGGCCGTTCCTGCGCGACGAGAATCTTCCACGCTGATCAAAAATGTTGACCGGCGTTTACCAGTTGGTAAGGCTATCGCAATGCCGTATGAGGAACGGGCCCTGCTGGTAGACATCGAGCGCCGCCTCGCCGACAAGTACGCGGCGCTTCCCCCGGATCATATTGCCGCTGCGGTGCGGAACGCGTATGCCCCGTTCCGGCGCAGCCGGATACGCGGGTTCCTCTCGCTGTTGGTGGAGCGACGCGCCGAGCGGGAATTACGTGGGTTGACGGCGGATCTGGCGCCGGTTGCGTTCACTGACTTCGGCGTAGCGGGCGCCGAGACCATCGCGATCTAGCTGCTGTGCGCCGGCGATGGCCTGCTCGGCGACGAGCGCCGGATCGGTGACGGCCGCCGACCCGGTGACGTAGATTTCCTTGAGAGCAGCCATGGTTGGCGCCGGCACCTCGGCGATCTGGCCGGCCAGCTCCACGGCCTGCGGCAGTAGCCGGTCGTGCGCCACCACCTCGGTCACCAACCCGATCCGCTCGGCACGCGCGGCGTCGATGACTTCGCCGGTCATCGACAGCCGCCGCGCCATGGCCGCGCCGACCAGCTGGGGCAGCCGGGCCGTCATCCCGCCGGCGGGCAGGATGCCAACTCGGGCATGGGTATCGGCGAAAACGGCGCGCTCCGAGGCGATCAGGAAGTCGCAGCCCAGCGCCATCTCCAAACCGCCGGTGAATACGGGGCCGTTGACCGCGCCGACGACCGGTGTGGCCATCTCGGCCACCCGGGTGATGCAGCTGCGCGACCGGAAGCGCTCGAAGTATGCCGAGCCCTCGCGCGCCGCCTGCTTCAGATCGATCCCGGCGCAGAACGCCGGATCGGCCCCGGTGAGCACCACCGCTCGCACCGACGGGTCGGCGTCGGCCTCATCCAGCGCCGTGTAGAGCGGCTCGATCAGGTTGGTGTTCAACGCGTTCCGCGCTTCAGGGCGGTTCATGGTCAGTACGCGCACCGGGCCGGTGTCGTCGGTGAGAACGAGCACCGTGCTCACCTGACCAGTTGGGCAGCCTGGTTGACCAGATCGAGCAGCGGCTGCGGGAAGACGCCCAGCCCGATGGTGACTGCCGCGCACACCGCGATCGTCGCCTTGCTCCAGTTGCTGGGCATCACCACGTGCACCTGCTCGGTGGGCGGCTCGGTGAAGAACATCAACACGATCACCCGGACGTAGAAGTACGCCGCCACCCCGCTGGCGATCACACCGATGATGACCAGCGGCACCGCGCCTCCCTTGGCCGCCGCTCCGAACACCGCGAACTTGCTGACGAACCCGCTGGTCAACGGTATCCCGGCGAACGCCAGCAGGAACATGGAAAACAACAGGCCCACAACAGGATAACGCTGGCCCAGCCCGGCCCAGCGGGACATGTCGGCGTCTTCGTCGCCGTCGGCATTGCGGACCAGGCCAACGACCGCGAACGCGCCCACCGTGCTGAAGCTGTAGGCGACCAGATAGAACATCGTCGACGAGACACCCGCCGGGATGTCTGCGATCACGCCGGTGAGGATGAAACCCACATGCGCGACCGACGAGTACGCCAGCAGCCGTTTGACGTCAATCTGATTCACCGCGGTGATGGTGCCGACCACCATGGTCAGAATTGAGATCGCCCACACCACCGGCCGCCACTGGTCATGTAGCGGCGGCAGCGCCACATACACCACCCGCAGCAGCGCACCGAACGCGGCGACCTTGGTGGCCGCGGCCATGAACCCGGTGACCGGAGTCGGCGCGCCCTGGTAGACGTCGGGAATCCAGGAATGGAACGGCACCGCGCCGACCTTGAACAGCAGGCCGACCGCCAGCAGCGCAACACCGGTCAGCGCCAGCGAGTCGTTGGGGTGCGCCTTGAGCGCGTCGGCAATGCCGGCCAGCGCCAGCGTGCCTGTGGCGCCGTAGAGCAGCGCCACACCGTAAAGGAAAAACGCCGACGAGAATGCGCCCAGCAGAAAGTATTTCAGTGATGCTTCCTGTGACAGGAGCCGGCGGTGCCGGGCCAGTCCACACAAGAGGTAAAGCGGCAGCGACAGGACTTCCAGTGCGACGAACATCGTCAACAGGTCGTTTGCAGCCGGAAACACCAACATGCCGCCGACGGCCAGCATCGTCAGGGGGAAGACCTCGGTCTGTCTTACACCGGCGCGGATCGCCTGACGCTCGGCCACGCTGTCTGGCACGGCAGACGCCTGCGGGGTAAACGAATCCAGCCCGGGAGCAATGGCCGTGGCAGCGCCCGGACCGGCGCCGGAATCCTCGCCGCCGCGGCGTTCCGCGATGAAGATGATCGCCATCACCGAGACCAGCACGATGGTGGCCTGCAGCAGCAACGCCGGGCGATCGATGGCAAGCCCCCGCAGTACCGCCGTGTTACCGGCCGCCGGAATCTTCTTGGCCACCAGGATAACTGCAACAAATGCGGCGACCAGTCCGCAAATCGCAAGTGTCACCTGGGCGCCGTAGCGGAACCGCCGCGGCAAAAACGCCTCCAGCAGCACGCCGATCACCGCGGCCCCGAACACGATCAGCATCGGGGAGATCAGGACGTACTCGACGCTGGGCGTGCTCATCGGCGAGGCCCTTCGGCCGTGCGCGGCGCGTGCTGGTGCACAGTGGGCGCGGGGTCGTGCTGGCCGATCGTGGTCATGGTGTTGCCGACCGCGGGATTGATGATGTCCAGCACCGGTTTCGGATAGAAGCCCAACAGCACCAGCAGCGCGATCAGTGGCGCGACAACGACGACTTCGCGCGGCACCAGGTCGCGGATCCGCTCGTTGCCTTCCCTGACCGGTCCGGCCATCACTCGTTGGTAGAGCCACAACATGTAGATCGATGAGAGCACCAGGGCGGTAGCGCCGAATGCCGTCGCCAGCCAGTAGCGGTTGAAAGTGCCGACCAGGACCAAGAACTCACTGATGAAGGGCGCCAGACCGGGCAGCGACAGCGTGGCCAGCGCCGCCACCAGGAACGTCCCCGCCATCACCGGGGCCACCTTCTGCACGCCGCCGAAGGCAGCGATCGAGCGAGTGCCGCGGCGGGCGATGAGGAACCCCGCGATCAAAAACACCGCGGCGGTAGACAGCCCGTGGTTGACCATGTACAGCGTCGACCCGCTCTGCCCCTGGCTGGTCATCACGAAGATGCCGAGGATGATGAAGCCGAAATGGGAGATCGACGTGTAGGCGATCAGCCGCATGATGTCGGTCTGGCCGATCGCCACGACCGCGCCGTAAACCACACCGATGACCGACAGCACGACGATCAGCGGACGGAAATACGTTGACGCGTCGGGGAACAACTGTAGGCAGTAGCGCAGCATGCCGAAGGTGCCGACCTTGTCCATCACCGCCATCATCAGCACCGCGGTTGCCGGTGTGGACTCGACCGCGGCGTCGGGCAGCCAGCGATGGAACGGCCACAACGGGGCCTTGATCGCAAACGCGAACATAAAGCCGCCGAAGAGCGCCTTGAGCACCGCCGGATCCACGCCGAGGCGCCCGGACTGCACAGCGGTGACGATTTCGCGGAAGTCGAACGTGCCCGAACCGTGCTGCGCGGTCACCACATACAGCCCGATCACCGCGGCCAGCATGATCAAGCCGCCGAACAGGTTGTACAGCAAGAATTTCACCGCGGCGCGTGACCGGTGTGCTCCCTCACCGAAGCCGCCGATGAGGAAGTACATCGGGATGAGCATGGCCTCGAAGAACACGTAGAACAGCAACACGTCCAGCGAGACCAATGAGATCAGCACCATCGACTCGACGGTCAGGGTCAGCGCGACGTAACCCTGGGGTCCTCGAGCGCGTTCTCCGCCGTCGTTCCAGCCGGCAAGCATCAGCAGCGGCACCAGAACGGCGGTCAACAGCACCAGGACCACCGCGATGCCGTCCACGCCCAGGGTGTAACCGGCGCCGAATGCCGGTATCCACGAATGCGATTCGGTGAACTGGTACGTCGCACCGCCGGTCTTGAACCCGACCGTGATCACGATCGCCAGGGCCAGCACCGCCGTGGCCACGGCCAGGCCGAGCCATTTGGCGAATTGCCGGCCCGCGGGCGGCACCACGATCACCACCACCGCGCCGGCCAACGGCACCAGCCACAGCGCGCTCAGCCACGGAAAGGTGGTCATGCCCACAGTTGCACCGCCAGAATCGCCGCGGCAACCAGCGCCGCTCCCACCAACATCGACAACGCATACGAGCGGGCGAATCCGGTCTGCAATCCGCGCAACCCGTCCGAGATCCGGCTCACCAGGGCGGCCAGCGCGTTCACCGAGCCGTCCACGCCTTGGTTGTCGATCTCGACCAGCGCGCGGGTCACTTGTCCGCCCGGCCGCATGAACACCTCCTCGTTGAAGGCGTCGCCGTAGAGGTCGCGCCGTGCCGCGACAGTCAGCACCGACACCTTTTCCGGCGCCGCGTCGGGCACCGGACGCGTGCCGAAGGCCCAGTAGGCCACCGCGATTCCGACCCCGACGACGATTATCGCCACTACGCTGATGACCCATGCCGGGACGGCATGGCTGGCTTCATGAACCCCGACCACCGGTTCCAGCCAGTGCTGTAGCGTGCCGCCGACCGCCAGCAGGCCGCCGGAGAATACCGATCCGACCGCGAGCAGGATCATCGGCCAGGTCATCACCGCCGGCGCCTCGTGCGGATGCGCATCAGCGGCCCAACGCTTTTCGCCGAAGAAGGTCATGAGCATCACCCGCGTCATGTAGAACGCGGTGATCCCGGCGCCGAGCATCGCCGCGCCGCCCAGGATCGGCCCGCGGATCCCGCCGGCGCCCAGCGCGGCCTCGATAATGGCGTCCTTGGAGAAGAAACCGGCGAGGGGCGGCACCCCGATGATCGCCAGATACCCCAGCCCGAAGGTGGCGAACGTGACCGGCAGGAAGGTGCGCAGGCCGCCGTAGCGGCGCATGTCCTGTTCGTCGTTCATCGCGTGAATCACCGCGCCGGACCCGAGGAACAGCCCGGCTTTGAAGAAGCCGTGGGTGAGCAGGTGCAGGATCGCGAAAGCGTAACCGGCCGGGCCCAATCCGGCGGCCAACACCATGTATCCGATCTGGCTGATCGTCGACGCCGCCAAGGCCCGTTTGATGTCGTCTTTCGCGCAGCCCACGATCGCGCCGAACAGCAGGGTCGCGGCGCCGACGATCACCACGGCAAGTTGCGCATCCGGGGAGAGGTCATACAACGGATTCGACCGCACGATCAGGTACACGCCCGCGGTCACCATGGTTGCGGCGTGGATCAATGCCGACACCGGGGTGGGGCCCTCCATAGCGTCGAACAACCAGGCCTGCAGCGGAACCTGAGCGGACTTGGCGCAGGCGCCCAGCAGCATCAGCAGTCCGATCGCGGTCAGCACGCCCCGCCCGGCCCCGGGTGCGGCGGAGAAGACACCTGCGAACGACAACGTGCCGAAGTTGGCGAACATCAAGAACATCGCGAGCGCCAGCCCCACGTCGCCGACCCGGTTCATGACGAAGGCCTTCTTGGCGGCGGTGGCCGCGCTCGGTCGCTGGTACCAGAATCCGATCAGCAGGTATGACGCCAGGCCGACACCTTCCCAGCCGACGTAGAGTCCGAGATAGTTGTCGGCGACCACCAGCAGCAGCATCGCCGCGAGAAACAGGTTGAGGTAGGCGAAAAACCGTCTGCGGTCGGGGTCGTCGGCCATGTAGCCGATCGAGTAGATGTGGATCAGCGACCCGACGCCGGTGATCAACAGCGCGAAGCAGATCGACAACTGGTCGACCTGCAGCCCGAAATCGACCTGTAATCCGCCGACCGGCACCCAGCTGAACAGGTTCTGGTGGATGGCACGGTCGCTGCGGCAAACCATGTTGGCGAGCAGCGCCAGACCTACCCCGAACGAGGCCAGCGCCGCAGCGCAGCCCAGTAGGTGTCCCCACCGGTCGGTGTGCCTGCCGCCCAGCAGCAGGATGAGGGCGCCGGCCGCGGGCAGGGCTACGAGCAGCCAGGTGAAGTCCGTCATCTCAGCCCTTGAGCAGGTTGGCGTCGTCGACCGAAGCCGATCTGCGGGCACGGAAAATCGTCATGATGATGGCCAGGCCGACGACGACCTCGCAGGCGGCCACGACCATCGTGAAGAACGCCACCATCTGGCCGTCGAGGCGGCCATGCATCCGGGCGAAGGTGACGAACGCGAGGTTGACCGCGTTGAGCATCAGTTCCACGCACATGAACATCACGATGGCGTTGCGCCGCAACAGCACACCGGCAGCGCCGATGGTGAACAGCAGCGCCGAAAGATACAGGTAATTCTGCGGATTCACGACCCACCGTCCTGCTCGGAACCATTGCCGACCGTGCGCTGCTCCAGCACCGGAGGCACCGACAGTTTCGAATAGGAGCCGTCGGGCAGCCGCGCGGCCACGTCGACCGCGTTGTGGCGGGCGTAGACGCCCGGTCCGGGCAGCGGCGTGGGGTATCCGCCTGAGCGGAACCGTTCGATCGAGAGCTCCCGTTGGGTTTTGCGTCGCTCGAAGCGCTCCCGGTGGGCCAGCACCATTGCCCCGACGGCCGCAGTGATCAGCAGGGCGCTGGTCAACTCGAACGCCCAGAGGTAGCGGGAGAAGATCAGTGTCGCCAACCCTTTGACGTTGCCGCCGGCGTTGGCCTTGGTCAGCCCGGCGAAGCCGGACGTGGTCACGATGCCGATACCGGCGATCAGCACGACGCCGAACCCGAGGCCGGCAACCACGGCCGCAATTCGTTGTCCGCGTATGGTTTCCACCAGCGACTCAGCCGAATCCACGCCGATGAGCATCAACACGAACAGGAACAGCATCATCACCGCACCGGTGTAGACCACGACCTGGACCACGCCCAAAAACAGGGCGTCTTGGGTCATGTAGAACACGGCCAGGATAATCATCGTCATCGCCAAAAACATCGCGGAGTACACCGCGTTGGCGGCCATCACCACCCCCAGCGCACCGATCAGTGCCAGCGCACCCAGCACCCAGAACATCACCGCTTCACCGGTGGAGGTGCGGGTCAGCGCGTCGGCCAGCAGTGTGGTCATTGGCTCGCCTCGGCAATGGGTTTCACGTTGCCCTGGTAGTAGTCGAAGTCGGTGGCACCCGGAGCCCTCGGGTGCGGCGGCGGTTGCATCCCCGGCTGCAGCGGCGCCAGCAGCCGGTCCTTCTCGTAGATCAGGTCGGCGCGGTTGTCGTCGGCCATCTCGTAGTCGTTGGTCATCGTCAACGCCCGGGTTGGGCAGGCTTCCACACACAGGCCGCAACCGATGCAACGCAGGTAGTTGATCTGGTACACCCGCCCGTAGCGCTCGCCGGGCGAATAGCGTTCTTCCTCGGTGTTGTCGGCGCCCTCCACGTAGATCGCGTCAGCGGGGCAGGCCCAGGCGCAGAGCTCGCAGCCGATGCACTTTTCCAGGCCGTCCGGGTAGCGGTTGAGCTGATGGCGGCCGTGATAACGCGGCGCAACTGGGCCGGGCTTCTCCGGATACTCCTCGGTGACCGGGCGTTTGAACATCGTCGCCAACGTGACACCGAAGCCGGCGATCGCATCGAAGAATCTAGCCACGCGCTTCCTCCTTGGTCCGCGCTTCGCCCGGCAGCGGTGGCGTCGGGAACACCGCCGCGGGAAGCTCAGTTTCGGCCGGTGACTCGCGGCGGGCCCGCTTGCGAACAGCCCTGCGGCTGAACGGTCTTCGCAAAACCAGCAATAGTCCAGCGGTGACGACGAAGCTGGCAATGACCAGCAGGGCGGTCCAGTGTGCATACCCTTGGTCGCGCATCGTGCGGATTACCGCGGCGATCATCACCCAGATCAGCGATACCGGAATGAGGATCTTCCACCCCAGCGCCATGAACTGGTCATAGCGGAGCCGCGGCAGGGTGGCCCGCAGCCAGAAGTAGATGAACAGGAAGGTCCACACCTTGGCGGTGAACCAGATCAGCGGCCACCAGCCGCTGTTGGCGCCCGCCCACATGTTCACTGGCCATGGCGCGTGCCAGCCACCGAAGAACAGCGTCGCGGCCAACGCCGACACCGTAGTCATGTTGATGTACTCGGCAAGGTAGAACATCGCGAACTTCAGCGACGAGTACTCGGTATGGAAACCGGCGACCAGTTCGCCCTCGGCCTCGGGCAAATCGAATGGTGCCCGGTTGGTTTCACCGACCATGGAAACCAGATAGACGACGAATGACGGCAGCAGCAGAAAGACGAACCAGACGCGGTCTTGCGCGGACACGATCTGCGACGTCGACATCGATCCGGCGAACAGGAACACGGTCGCAAACGACAGCCCCATCGCAACTTCGTAGGAGATCACCTGGGCGGTGGACCGCACTCCGCCCAGCAGCGGGTAGGTCGAGCCCGACGCCCAACCGGCCAGCACGATTCCGTATACCCCGACCGCGGAAAGCGCGAGGATGAACAACACCGCGACCGGTAGGTCGGTCACCTGCAGCGGTGTTCGATGGCCGAACACCGAGACCTCGGGCCCGAAAGGAATGAACGCGAACGCGGTGATCGCCGGGATGGTCGAGATGATCGGGGCCAAAAAGAAGACCGGGCGATCGACGCCGGTGGGAGTGATGGGCTCCTTGAGCGCCAACTTGATTCCGTCGGCCAGGCTCTGCAGATAACCGCGCGGCCCAACCCGATTGGGGCCCCACCGCAGCTGCATCCGGCCCAGGATCTTGCGCTCGGCCAGGATCGCCACCAGCACGGTCAGCACCAGGAACACGAAGACCGCGATCGCCTTCGCCACGATCAGCCACCACGTGTCGTGCCCGAAGCCACTCATTTATCCGTCCCAATCTTCACGACGGCGCCCACGGTGACACCGAGTTCCCTGTGCACCGCCGAGCCCTCCGAGTTCAGCGGCAACCACACCACACGATCGGGCATGTCGGTGACGGCCAGCGGCAAGGTGATCGCACCGTGTGGGGTGCTGACGGTGACCGGATCACCGTCAGCGGCGCCTATTTCGGAAGCGGTCTCGGCCGACAGGCGCGCCACCGGCTTCCGCGCGGTGCCGGCCAGATGCGGTTCGCCGTCTTGGAGTCGGCCCGCGTCGAGCAGCATCCGCCAGCCGGTCAAAACCGCCTGACCTGTACCGGGTTTCGGCGGTTCTGCCGCGGACACATCCGGCACCGCGCCGCGGTCGCCGTCCCAGGAACCCAACTGCCTGAGCTCCGCGCGGGCCGCGTCGACAGACGGCAACCCGAGATCGACACCCATTTCGTCGGCCAGCGCGTCGAGCACCCGCAGATCAGGTGTCGCGCCCTCGATCAATGCGGCGGAGAAACCGCGATAGCGGCCCTCCCAGTTGACGTAGGTCCCCGACTTCTCGGCCGCCGGCGCGATCGGGAACACCACGTCGGCGCGCTCGGTGACCTCGCTGTGCCGCAGTTCCAGGCTGATGACGAACCCGACAGCGTCCAGCGCGGCCAGCACAGCCTCCGGGTCGGTGAAGTCGCCGGGCTCGACGCCCCCGACCAGCAGTGCGTCCAGCGTTCCGTCCGCAGCCGCGGCCAGTATCCCATCGGCGTCACGCCCAGCGGCGGAAGGCAATTCGGCAACATGCCACGCCTTGCACACCTGCGAGCGGGCCGTTTCGTCGCCCACCGGGCGGCCGCCGGGCAGCAGCGTGCCCAGCGCGCCGGCCTCCAATGCGCCGCGTTCGCCGGCGCGGCGCGGCACCCACGCCAGCCGCGCCCCGGTGGTATCGGCAAGCCGGGCGGCGGCAGTCAATCCACCGGGTACGGCGGCCAGTCGTTCGCCGACCATGATGACCGCGCCGGGCGTGGACAGCAGATCACCGACTTCTCCGGTGGCGAGCCCGTCGAGCGCCGTGGCCTCACCGCCGGGCACGGTCTTGAGCAGTCGGCCGGACATCTTCTGCAGCCCACGGCTGGCGAATGGCGCGATCGCATAGACCGGCAACCGGTGCTTGCGGGCGGCCTTACGCAACCGCAGGAACACGATCGGCGACTCGTCCTCCGGCTCGAACCCGACGAGCAGCACCACCGGCGCCGATTCCAGATCGGAGTAGCTGACGCTGACTGGCCGGCCGGCGACGCGGGCCGCCAGGAACTCGGCCTCCTCGCGCGAGTGCGGACGGGCGCGAAAGTCAATGTCGTTGGTGCCCAACGCGATCCGGGCGAACTTGGCGTACGCGTAGGCGTCCTCCCAAGTCATCCGGCCACCGACCAGGACACCCGTACCGGCGCGGGCGGCTTCCAGCCCACTGACCGCCGCAGCCAGTGCCTGCGGCCACGACGCGGCTACCAGCGAGCCGTCGGCGTCGCGGACCAGGGGAGTGGTGATCCGATCGGGCTGGGTGGCGTAGGTGAACGCCCAGCGGCCCTTGTCGCAGTTCCACTCCTCGTTGACCTCGGGATCGTCGCCGGCCAGGCGCCGCAGCACCTTGCCGCGACGGTGGTCGGTGCGCTGGGCGCAGCCCGACGCGCAGTGCTCGCACACACTCGGGCTGGACACCAGGTCATAGGGGCGCGCTCGGAACCGGTAGGCGGTTCCGGTCAGCGCGCCGACCGGGCAGATCTGCACCGTGTTGCCCGAAAAGTACGACTCGAACGGCTCATTGGCATAGATACCGACCTGTTGCAGCGCGCCGCGCTCCAGCATGTCGATGAAGATGTCGCCGGCGATCTGCTCGGAGAACCGGGTGCACCGGGCGCACAGAATGCAGCGCTCCCGGTCCAGCAGGACCTGCGAGGAGATGTTGATCGGCTTGGCAAACCTGCGTTTGTCGTCGGTGTAGCGGGAATCGGCGCGGCCGTTGGACATTGCCTGGTTCTGCAGCGGGCATTCGCCGCCCTTGTCGCACATCGGGCAGTCCAAGGGATGGTTGATCAGCAGCAGTTCCATCACGCCGTGCTGCGCCTTGTCGGCGGCCTCGGAGGTGTATTGAGTGCGCACCACCATGTCGTCGGTGGCCACCGTGGTGCACGACGCCATCGGTTTGCGCTGGCCCTCGACCTCAACCAGACACTGGCGGCAGGCACCGACCGGGTCCAGCAGCGGGTGGTCGCAGAACCGCGGAATCTGGATTCCCATCAGCTCGGCGGCGCGAATCACCAACGTGCCCTTGGGGACACTGATCTCGGCGCCGTCGATGGTCAACTTGACCATCTCTTGGCCGGCAACGCTCTTTTCGGCCTCCGCCTGGGTCATCTGCGCCGCTCCTCCTCATCGCTGCGCTCTGCATCGTCGCCGGCGCGGGTCATTGCTCTCCGTTCACGAGCATGGACTTTCGGGGGTCGAAGGGGCAGCCGCCGCCCTCGACGTGCGCGACGTACTCGTCGCGGAAATATTCGAGCGACGACATCACCGGGCTGGCCGCGCCATCGCCCAAGGCGCAGAACGACTTACCGAGGATGGTGTCGGAGATGTCTGACAGCTTGTCCAGATCCTCGGCGGTGCCGCCGCCGGTTTCCAGCCGCGCGTAGATCTTGTCCAACCAGAACGTGCCCTCCCGGCACGGCGTGCACTTTCCGCAGGACTCGTGTTTGTAGAACTCGGTCCAGCGCCGCACCGCACGCACCACGCACGTCGTCTCGTCGAAGATCTCCAACGCCTTGGTGCCCAGCATGGAGCCGGCCTCGCCGACGCCCTCGTAGTCCAGCGGAATGTCCAGGTGCTCGTCGGTGAGGATCGGCGTCGACGAGCCACCCGGCGTCCAGAACTTGAGCCGGTGCCCTTTTCGCACCCCGCCGGCGTAATCGAGCAACTCGCGCAACGTAATTCCCAGCGGAGCCTCATACTGGCCGGGGCGAGTCACATGCCCGGATAGCGAATACAGGGTGAAGCCAGGCGATTTGTCGCTGCCCATCGACCGGAACCAGTCCACGCCGTTGAGGATGATCGGCGGCACGCTGGCGATGGTTTCGACGTTGTTGATCACCGTCGGGCAGGCGTAAAGCCCTGACACCGCCGGGAATGGCGGACGCAGCCGGGGCTGGCCGCGGCGGCCCTCCAATGAGTCCAGCAGCGCGGTCTCCTCGCCGCAGATGTAGGCGCCGGCCCCGGCGTGCACCACCATCTCCAGGTTGTAGCCCGACCCGGCGATGTCGCGGCCGAGAAACCCTGCGGCGTAGGCCTCCTCGACCGCGTTGTGCAGCCGCCGGATCACCGGCAACACCTCACCGCGCACGTAGATGAACGCGTGGCTGGCCCGGATCGCGTAGGCGGCGATGATGCTGCCCTCGATCAGGACATGCGGGGTCGCCAGCATCAGCGGTATGTCCTTGCAGGTGCCCGGCTCTGATTCGTCGGCGTTGACCACCAGATAGTGCGGCTTGGCGGCGGGGCCCTCGTCGCCTTGCGGGATGAACGACCACTTGGTCCCGGTCGAGAAGCCGGCGCCGCCGCGACCCCGCAGCCCGGAATCCTTGACGGTCTGCAGCACCGCGTCGGGCTCCATGTCGAGCGCCTTCTGCAGCGCCCGGTACCCGTCGTGGCGGCGGTAGGTGTCCAGCGTCCACGACTCCGGCTCGTCCCAGTAGCTGGTGAGCACCGGCGTCAGACGGGTGGGACGCGTCGACTCCGCCATCACTTGTCTTTCCCGGAGTTGTCGGATGGCGGCGCCTGCATGTCGCGTTCCTGGGCTACCCGCAGCCCCGCCAACGTCGCTGGCCCGGCACCGCCCTGGCCGTCGTCGGGCCGCTGGTCGGGGAAGCCCGCCAGGATGCGCTCGGTCTGACGGAACGGGCACAGCTCAGCACCGCGGGTCGGCCTCGGCGGCTTTCCGGAGATCAGCCCGTCGACGAGTTCGCGTGCGGACTCCGGGGTTTGGTTATCGAAGAACTCCCAGTTGACCATCACGACCGGCGCGTAATCGCACGCGGCATTGCATTCCACGTGTTGCAGCGTGATCTTGCCGTCGGTGGTCGTTTGGTCGTTGCGAATACCGAGCTGGTTCACCAGCGCCTCGAAGATGGCGTCGCCGCCCATCACGGCACACAGGGTGTTGGTGCAGACACCGACCAGATACTCACCGGTGGGCCCGCGGCGATACATCGTGTAGAAGCTGGCCACAGCCGCGACTTCGGCGCCGGTCAGGCCGAGCTGCTCGCCGCAGAACTCCAAGCCCGCCGGCGTCAGGTAGGAGTCCTCGGATTGCACCAGGTGCAGTAACGGCAACAGCGCCGAACGGCCGTTGGGGTAGCGGCCGATGATCTCCTTGGCGTCGACCTCCAACCGCGCCTTGACGTCGGGCGGATACGACTCGGGGGCGTCCTCCACCACGAACTGCCCGGGCTCGTCGGGCGGCGGGCCGAGGTGCAAAAACACCGGCTCACCCTGCGGGCCGGTCACCGGTCGACCCCGCCCATGACCGGGTCGAGGCTGGCGACCGCGGCGATCACGTCGGCGACCATGCCGCCCTCGCACATCGCGGCCACCGCCTGCAGATTGGTGAACGACGGGTCTCGGTAGTGCACGCGGTAGGGGCGGGTGCCACCGTCGCTGACCATGTGCACGCCCAGCTCACCGCGGGGCGATTCCACCGCCACGTAAACCTGGCCGGCCGGAACCCGGATGCCCTCCGTGACCAACTTGAAGTGATGAATCAGCGCCTCCATCGACGAGCCCATGATCTTGGCGATGTGCTCCGGCGAGTTGCCCAGTCCGTCGGGACCGACTTTCAGATCGGCCGGCCAGGCGATCTTGCGGTCTTCGACCATGACCGGGCCGGGCCGCAATTTATCCAGACACTGTTCGACGATCTTCAGCGACTCCCGCATCTCTTTAACACGAATCATGTAGCGCCCGTACGCATCACACCCGTCGTGAGTGATCACGTCGAATTCATAGGTCTCATACCCGCAGTAAGGGTCGGCCCGCCGCAGGTCGTAGGGCAACCCGGTCGAACGCAGCACCGGCCCGGTGATACCCAATGCGATGCACCCGGTCAGATCGAGGTAGCCGATGCCCTGGGTGCGGGCCTTCCAGATGTAGTTCTCGTTGAGCAGATTTTCGATGTCGTTGAGCCGACGACTCATCAGGTCGAGGAATTCCTTGATTTCGTCGACCGCGCCCGGCGGCAGGTCCTGGGCCAGTCCACCGGGGCGGATGTAGCCATGGTTCATCCGCAAACCGGTGATCGACTCGAACAGGTTCAGCACGAGTTCGCGTTCCCGGAAGCCGATGAACATCGCTGTCATCGCACCGAGTTCCATGCCGCCGGTCGCCAGCGCGACCAGATGCGACGAGATCCGGTTGAGTTCCATCATCATGACCCGGATGACGTTGACCCGCTCCGGAATCTGGTCCGTGATGCCGAGCAGCTTCTCCACGCCCAGGCAAAAGGCCGTTTCGTTGAAAAACGGTGACAGGTAATCCATCCGGGTCACGAACGTCACGCCCTGCGTCCAGTAGCGGTACTCCAGGTTTTTCTCGATCCCGGTGTGCAGGTAGCCGATTCCGCAGCGGGCTTCGGTGACCGTCTCGCCTTCGATCTCCAGGATCAGCCGCAGCACGCCATGGGTGGACGGGTGCTGCGGCCCCATGTTGACGACGATGCGTTCACCCGGATCCCCGCTGCGGGCGGCGTCGACGATCTGCTGCCAATCCTGGCCGACGACGGCTACAACCGTGTCGTCGGACCCGCTTTCAGGTGGTGTGCCGTTGGGATTGCTCATCAGTTGTAGGCCCTCCGCTCGTCGGGCGGGGGAATCTCTGCACCCTTGTACTCGACTGGGATGCCGCCGAGTGGGTAGTCCTTGCGTTGCGGGTGCCCCTGCCAGTCGTCGGGCATCTCGATCCGGGTCAACGACGGGTGGCCGTCGAAGATGATGCCGAAGAAGTCATAGGTCTCGCGTTCGTGCCAGTCGTTGGTCGGATAGATCCCGAACAGCGACGGAATGTGCGGATCACTATCCGGCGCAGACACTTCCAGCCGAACGCGGCGGCCCTGGGTGATCGACTTCAACGGGTACACCGCGTGCAGTTCGCGGCCGGTTTCGTGCGGGTAATGCACCCCGCTGACCCCCATGCACAACTCGAAGCGCAGCTTCGGCTCGTCGCGAAGGTGTTGGGCCACCTGCGGTAGAAGGTCGCGGCGGACATGCAGGGTCAGCTCGGCGTGCGGACCGGGAGGGTAGACCACGACTTTCTCGATCGCGTCGGTGAGTTCGATGCCGTTGGCTTGCAACGCCTCCGCCAGCGCGTCGACTACCTCGTCGAAGTATCCGCCGTAGGGCCGGGGGCTGCTGCCGGCGGCGGTGACCTGACGCACCAGCCGCCCGTATCCCGAGGTGTCACCGGTGCCGGAAACCCCGAACATGCCGCGCCGAACATCAATCACTTCGCGTTCGCCATCCGGCGGCACCCCCGCGCCGGACGGCTCGGCTGTTTGGTGCGGGTCGTGGTCCGGTGAGCTCATCGCAGCAGTCCGCGCATCTCGATCGTGGGCCTGGCCGCCAGCGCCGCCTTTTCGGCTTCGGCGATGGCATGCTCCCGGTTGACGCCCAACGGCATCTCCTGAATCTTCTCGTGCAACTTGAGGATTGCGTACAGCAGCATCTCCGGGCGCGGCGGGCAGCCCGGCAGGTAGATGTCCACCGGCACGACGTGGTCCACGCCCTGCACGATCGCGTAGTTGTTGAACATTCCGCCCGAGGATGCGCACACACCCATCGACAGCACCCACTTGGGCTCGGCCATCTGGTCGTAGATCTGACGCAGCACCGGCGCCATTTTCTGGCTGACCCGGCCGGCGACGATCATCAGATCGGCCTGGCGGGGAGTCGCTGAGAACCGCTCCATGCCAAAGCGCGCGATATCGAACCTCGGCCCGGCGGTCGCCATCATCTCGATCGCGCAGCAGGCCAATCCGAATGTCGCCGGCCACAACGAGTTCTTGCGAAAGTAGCCGGCCAGCGTTTCCACGGTGGTCAGCAGGAAACCACTGGGCAGTTTCTCTTCCAGGCCCACGTCTTACCTCAATCCCACGTCAAGCCGCCGCGACGCCACACGTAGGCGTAGGCCACAAACACCGTGAGTATGAACACCGCCATCTCGACGAGCGCGAAGACTCCGAGTGCGTCGTAGCTGACCGCCCACGGATACAGGAACACGATTTCGATGTCGAAGACGATGAACAACATGGCGGTCAGGTAGTACTTCACCGGGAATCGTTGCCCGCTGCCCGCGTGCGGGGCGTTCGCTGGCTGGTCGCTGGGTTCGATCCCGCACTCGTAGGCCTCCAGTTTCGACCGGTTGTAGCGGGACGGGCCGACGATGCTGGCGATCACGACCGAGAACACGGCAAAAGCTGCGGCGATCCCCCCGAGCACCAGGATGGGCAGATACAGATTCATCCCGAGAAGCCGCTCCCTCGCTGTTCGTCTTCATTGACCGACTGTGAGCTCAAACACAGCCTAGCGATCAGGTGCCTGCCCTCGCTCAGGGGTCTGCATGTGAGCTCCGACACAGCCGGGAACGGCTCACGCGCGCAAAGGCGAGAGCCGGTCGTGACTCCGCGAAACAGTTATGGCGAGAGCGAATTTCGCGTCTTACTGGACCGGTGCGCGCAGCAGTCCGAGCACCGTCCGGCTCAGGCCGATGGGATCGATCGGATGTGGCACGGCCGCCTCGGCGCGTGACCAGCTGGCCAGCCAGGCGTCGTCACGCCGTCCGGTGAGCACCACGATCGGCGGACACTGGGCAACCTCGTCTTTCAGCTGCTTGGCGATCCCCATCCCGCCGACCGGTGTCGCTTCCCCGTCCAGGATGGCCAGGTCGATGCCCCCCGCATCCACCTGCCGGATCACCATCGGCGCCGTCGCGACTTCGACGTAGTCCAACTCGGGCAGATCGGGATGCAGCCGTTTGCCCAACGCCAGCATCACCTCTTCGCGGGTTTTCGCGTTGTCGCTGTATACAAGGATCCGCAGGGCATCCGTGGAAGCAGGGCTGGTCGCAGGCACGGTGCAGATGCTACTGCCCGGCGCACGTGGCTTAGCCGGCCCGGACGAAGACGGCATCGGCCGATGCCGTCGCGGTTTTGCCGATCATGCCGACGCGGTTCCAGTCGACGCCGAACTGGGCCCGGTCGACCTGGGTTTTCGCTGACACCCGCACCGAGCCGTCGTCGAGCACGCTGACCCGCACCGGCAGCGGCAGCTGCGCGGTGATGCCCTTGATCGTGAATTCGGCCCGCAGGTCGGCGGCGTTGCCGGTGGTCGGCTGCACGGCGGTGACCACGACACTGATGTCCGGGAAATGCTCGACGTCGAAGAAGTCCGCGGACCGCAGGTGCTCGTCGCGTTTGCCGATGCCGGTGTACAGCGAGGCCGCCTTGATGTCGATGCGGCCGAAGACTGCGCCCTTGCCGGTGACCTGGCCGTCGCCGTCGAAGTCGGTGAACCGGCCTTTGACGTTGAGCAGCCCCCAGAAGTTCTTGATCTTGAAGGTGATGTCGGAGCGATCGGGAACCAGGTTCCACACCCCGGCGGTGTCTGGATCGCTCAGCAGTGTTTCCACGGTGGTCATCAGCACCTCCGTCACCGGCTAGTCAATCAGGGGCGCCATTTCGGCTGGGTCGAAGTACTCGTCGATACGGCTGATCAGGGCCTGTTTCGCGGCGTCGACACCCAACTTAATCACGATGCACACGCGCATTGCGATCGATCCGCCGTTGTGGCCCGTGGCATGCAGGATGTGCTGCTGGACGAAGCCGTTGGCAAACAACTGGCGGTCGAGGATCTCGTAGCGGCGTTCGGCGGTGAGGTCGATGAACCAGCGCAGCACCCGCAGGGCCCGTTCTTTATCGTTGTCGCGCCGCGCACCGACCCGCCACACCGCGACGTCGTCGCTGAAGATCCGCTCGAGTGTCGCCACGTCGCTGCCCTCGATCGCGGTGAACAGTCGATCGGCCAGGTCGACGATTACTTCCTGACTATGGCCGGACTCGGTAGTGGGCATGGCAGACATGACCGTACATCGTTCGGCTGGGGCATATGGCCGGGCCGCCAGGCCGGACTTTTCCCAGTCGTTGGGGAATATGTGGCTGGACACAGAGGTTTTCTGTGGCGAAAACGATAGATACCTGCCATGAGACCAAGGAGGTGATGGCCATGCTGAGGTTCGAACCACTGTTTCGTGACATCGACCGGCTGACCCAGCAACTTTGGGGGAACCCCGTCGGTACCGCCACACGTCCGGCGGTGATGCCGATGGATGTCTGGCGTGAAGGTGACAAGTTCCTCGTCGAGCTTGACCTGCCGGGCATCAAGGCGGATTCGATTGACATCACCGTCGACCATGACGCGCTGACGGTGCGCGCCGAGCGCCCGTACGCAGGGGACGAGGGCCATGACTGGGTGACCGCAGAACGCCCGCACGGGGTCTTCAGCCGGCAGCTGTTCCTCGGTGACCAGCTGGACACCGAGAACATCAGCGCCGACTACACCGACGGGGTACTGCGGCTGACGGTCCCCGTGGCTGAGCAGGCGAAGCCCCGCAAGATCGCCATCCAGTCAGGCGCCGACCGGCAAGCGATCAGCGCCTAGCCGGGCCTCGCCTCGGTGCCGTCCGCGCGATCATGCGCGGACGGCCCTCTGCGCTGGATTCGACTCGACGACGACCGCCGAGCCTCGGCACGTATTGCTGAGCCACGTCCTAGTATTTGATCTCGACACCCCGACGACCGTGATACGGGACTAGTACGGCAGTGGTGACCGACATCGACAGCAAGCGGCGCGGCCGCGACCAGATCAGCGCCCTGGTTGCGGCGCACGGCGCGTTCACCCATGCCGCCGTCCAAGCATCACAATTGATGACAGCCAAAGGCCGGAGCCAATATGCAGCGCACCTGGACGTGCACCGCGCCGAGCTGAACGTCGCGATCGGTGAACTCGGGCTGTGGGCCGAGAGTTTCGGCGATTGGGCGCGAGTTGATGTCCGCCATGCGATCCATCCTCCGTCGACGAGCCGGCCTACCGTTCCAGCGACGGATGGCCGAATCGGAGCCGATCTCTATTCGGCGCGAGAGAATCTCAAAGCTCGGCGCAGAAGACTATTGGCGGAGGTCGGCAAAGCACGCTCTATTCTGGGCCACGCCGGGATACCAGCCGAAGAAATCTGTGCGTATCGCCGCATCGTGCGGCTATGGGCCGGCGAGGCAATCGATTTGGTGACCGGAGTTCATCGATTGACCTTGGCTGACCAATACATTCGTTGCCTCAGCCGGCTGCGTGCCAGCCAACAAGCCCTGCCGGCGGCACCGAGGACAGGTGCGGTGTTCGTGCGGCAGTGGATGGATGATCTCGAGGAAGTGGATCGAGAAGGCGAGCTGGCCTTGGCCGAAACGTGCGGCTACGGCGACTTCGTCGAGTGCTACCGCGTTAGTGCGATGCGGCAGAAGCCTTTTGACTGCAATTAAGCCTCCTCGCGGTCGTATCCGGGGTGGGCGACGGATAACCGATGCCGTACCAGCGTCCGCAGACACGACAGCAGCTTCTCGCCAGCGTTGTCCAGGGCGCCGGCCCGGATTGCGGCCGCCAATTCGTCTTCGTCGCCGAAACCCAAGCCGGCCAATGCATCCCTGACGTCCTCGGGTGAGTCGACGAGCAGTTCACGCTCCACCATGCGCAACGCGTTGGCGGCCACCCGGGCGTGGAAGTTGACCTGACCACTCGTCGCGGCCCGCACATCGGATTCCAGGAATTCGGCGACGGCGCCGACGAGTTCGGCAGCGGTCGGGCGGCCATAGAGCTCGCTCATTGATGTGTCCCGTCCAGCAAGGTGAGCAGATCCCACTCCGTCTCGCAGACCCGACGCCCGATTGTCGCCAGCTCCACCGACCGGTTCTGCCCGCTCAGGTGGCGCTCCGCCTGGTAGCGGCAGATGATTCCCCACCGCAGCGTGGCCAACACCAACCACCAGCGAAACGCCGCCCGGTCGACGGTGGTCCCGCCGGCTTGTTCGTAGGAGCTGAGAAAGCTTTCGATGCTGCCCAAGCCGCCGGCGGCGCGGCTGGCCGGCGCGCCGAACCGCCAAGCGCGAATGCAGAACCAGGCCAGGTCCTCGTACACCTCACCGATGTGCACCAGCTCCCAATCGAGCACGGCGGCAAGCTCGGAGCCGTCGACGATGAGGTTGCCCATCCGGAAGTCGCCGTGCACCAGGCGCGGCGGTGACGGTGCCGGCCGGTGCGCGCCCAGCCAGCGAAACGCCCACTCGAAGGTGGCGGTGGTGTCGCCCATGGCGTCCAGCCGCGCGCGCCACTCACCGAGCTGGTCCTCGCTGGCCAGCGCCGCATCGCCGGGCTCGGCGCGGTGAATCGCGGCCAGCGCCTGCGCGCACTGGCGCAGCAGACTTTCGCGGCCGGCGGCCCCTCCTCCTCTCTCGAGCATCCGCTCGATGCGGCGCACGATCGTCTCACCCTCGACCGCTTCACAGATCAAAAACGGATTGCCCAGCGCGGCAGTGGAATTGTCGGCGACCAGAATCCGCGGGACCGGCGCGCCTGCCGCGGCGGCCGCGGCCTGGACACTGGCCTCGAGCTCCATGCCGGCGTGCATGTCGTCCGGCGGTCCGATGCGTAAGATCAAGGGCCTGCGCCCCTCGGGTGTGACGGCGTCGAACGCCAACGTGCTGCGACTGGCCCCGCCGGTGAGCGCATGCAGGTTCTCGATCGTGACGTCGGCGTCGAGCGCCATCGCCACCACCCGGGCCAGCGCCGGTGACAACTCCGCGACGTTGGTCACTTTCTGCCGAACTTGAACAGCCGCTGGGCCACTCGGCGGATCTGGATCTCCTCGGCGCCCTCGGTGATGCGGTAGCGGCGGTGGTGGCGGTAGATGTGCTCGAACGGCTCGTGGCGGCTGTATCCCAGGCCCCCGAAGACCTGCATGGCCCGGTCGGCGGCATCGCACACCAACCGATTGGCGCGGTAATTGGCCATCGAAACCTTGTCCGAGACCTCCATGTGGTGGTTGCGGTCCAAGTGCCAGGCCGCGTACTGCACCAGCAACCGCACCATCTGCGCTTCGGTCTGCAGCTCCGCCAGTGGCCACTGTACGGCCTGGTTGACCGACAGCGGCTTGCCGAACACCGTGCGCTCGCCGGCATACTCGGCGGCACGGTCGATGCAGTATTGCGCTGCGCCCAGACTGCTCGCCGCTTGCCGAATCCGGTTCTCGTGCAGGAAGGTTTGGGCAACCTCCAGGCCACGGTCCACCTCGCCGAGTATCGCATCTTCAGGCACCCGCACGTCGGTCAACTCGACTTCGCCGTGATCGGTGGGCATGTTGAACGTCCACCAGTAGTAGGGGATGTTGAATCCGGGCGCATCGGTCGGCACCAGGAACGCGGTGATTCCCCGCGCCGCTCCGGGCTCACCGGAGGTGCGGGCGAAGATCAAGTCATGTGTTGCACGATGCACGCCGGTGTTGAATCGCTTGGAGCCGTTGATCACCCAGCTGTCCCCGTCGGGCTTGGCATGCGTTTCCAGCCACGTCGCGTCGGATCCGTGCTGCGGCTCGGTAAGGCCGAAGGCCATCGAGCGTTCCCCGGTGATCAGCGCCTCCGACCATTCGCGACGCTGCTCCTCGGTGCCGAACCGCTCCATCATGATCACCTGCGGGAAGTTCCCGACAATCGAGGACTCGTTCTGTAAGTCGTTGTGCAGGCCGAGGCCCTTGTGCGCCAGATGCTCACGGATGACGGCCATGTCGAGGTTGGTGCCGTCGCGCCCGCCCAGCGACGCCGGTAACGCGTAGCGCAGCCAGCCGGCCTTGTCGGCTCGCCGGCGCATCTCGGCGAGCAGATCCTCCCACTTACGGGACGGAATGCCGTCGTTGTCCCAATCGGTGCGGGCATGCTCCCGACGCTTGTCGAAATACTGGATGTGTTCGCGTTCCAGCGGTTTGATCTCGGCTTCGATGAACGCATCCATCTCGGCGAGCAAGCCCGGGAGGTGTTCTGGCAGAGTGAAGTCCACGGTGATCTCCTTACGCGCCGTACAGAGTTTTCTTCCAGATGGCCGACAGGGTTGCGATAGCATCCTCGTCACTGATTTCCAGGTCAAGCCCTGCAGGGCCGGACGGGCCCACGAAGACGGTGGTGAAGTTCTCGAACAGCAACGCGATGGCCGCTGCCGTGTGCTGCGGGTTGAGCTCGGTTCCGTAACCCTGCTCCTGGGCACGGCGGACAGAAGCGCTCACGATGTCCATGCCGAAACGCCGAAATTCGTTCTGCACAGCCGCAAACCGCTGCTGGGTTGCGGCCAGCTGGGCGACGGCGATCATGATGCCGATGTTCTGCTTGAAGATGTTCCAGTAGCCGGTGACCACCGAGGTGAAGAACCCATCGTCATCCGGGGACTCCGGCAGGTGCAGGCTCAACCCGGAGGGGGTGACGACATCGTGTAGAAAAGACTCCGCCAGCGCAGCCAGCAGGTCTTCTTTGTCGGCGAAATAGCGGTAGAACACCGCCGGTGATTTTCCGGCGGCCGATGTGATGTCGGCCAGCGTGGTGCCATGAAAGCCCCGTTCCGCGAACAGCTTGCGGGCAGCCTGCTCGATGGCCTGCCTGGTTTGGCGGCCCTTGGCGGTCAGGACGTCTGCCGGCATCAGTTGTGCATCCGGTCGCCGGCGCGCAGCAGAGCGCTCGGCAGATCATGGCCGACAACCGATTTCGCAACTTCCGCCGCGGCGATAGCGGCCTGCAGGTCGACATCGACATCGATGTCGCTGTCACGCAGCAGGTACACCAGGTCCTCGGTGGCGATGTTGCCGGTGGCGCCCGGTGCAAACGGGCAACCGCCCAGCCCGCCGACCGAGGCATCCAGCCGGGTGACGCCGGAGCTCACCGCGGCGTAGGCGCTGGCCAGCCCGGCGCCGCGGGTGTTGTGGAAATGCCCGCCCAACGGCATGTCGCCGATCACCGGTCGCAGCTGTTCGATCAGCGAACTGACCCGGCGTGGGGTGGTGGTACCGATGGTGTCCGCGATCGAGAACCGGTCGACGCCCTGATCGCGTGCCGCAGTTGCGATGTCGAGAACTCGCTGCGGCGGCGTGGGCCCCTCGAACGGGCAATCCCACGCGGTAGCAACGATCACCTCGACAGCCGCGTCGCTGTCGTGCGCAATCGTGACGATCTCGTGGATCTGGTCGGTGGCCTCCGCGCTGCTGCGTCCGACGTTGGCGTTGCTGAATGCGTCGCTGGGCGACACCACGTACTCGATCGAGCGCAGCCCCGCGGCGACCGCACGTTTGGCACCGTTTGGGCTGGCCACCAAAGCGGAGAACTCGATGTCGGGGTAGTTGTGCAGCTCGGCGGAGAGTTCTGCGGCATCGGCCATCGAGGGCACCTTCGACGGCGAAACGAAGGCCGTCGCCTCCACCTCACGCACCCCGGTGGCAGCCACCGCGGCCAGCAGTTCCAGCTTGGCCGACAACGGGATTGGCTTCTCGATCTGCAGCCCGTCGCGCAGCGACACCTCACGAATATCAACGTGCTCGGTCATAGCACCCCCTCGGTGCGCAACTCTTCGAGCTCTTCGGCGGTCTTGCCAAGCAGCCCGATATAGACGTCGTCATTGTGCTGTCCCGGCCGTGCCGGGCCGGCGGCGCGAACGGTGCCCGGAGATTCCGAGAGCACCGGCACGATGCCCGGTCCGAGCACCGTCCGGCCGATCCGCTCGTCGTAGTGTTCGGCCAGCATTCCGCGGGCCCGCAGCTGGGGGTCGTTGACCACCTCGGCGACCGTGTTGATCGGTCCCGCGATCACGCCTGCGGCGGACAGTGTTTCGATGATCTCCCCGGGTTGCCGCTCGGCGGCCCAGGCCCCGATGATCTTGTCGAGCTCGTCCTGGTTGCGGCCGCGGGCGCCGTGCGTGGAAAACCGGTCGTCGCTGGCCAATTCGGGGCGGCCCATCGCCTGACACAGCCGCGCGAACACCGTGTCTTGGTTGGCGGCGATCACCACCCAGGAGCCGTCTGCGCTGCGGTAGATGTTGGACGGCGCAATACCCTCCAACCGTGTGCCCGACGGTCCGCGCACCACGCCGCCGACGTCGTAGTCGGGGATCGTGGATTCCAGGACGGCCAAACACGATTCGGTCAGCGCGACATCCACCACCTGTCCGTGGCCGGTGACGCTGCGACGATAGAGTGCGGCCAGGGCGCCCTGGGCGCCGAACATGCCGGCCAGGCTGTCGCCCAGCGATAACGCCAGCCGCGGCGGCGGCCCGCCGGGGAAACCGTTGAGGTGTCGCAGCCCGCTGGCCGCCTCGGCCACCGAGGCGTAGCCGGCTTTGTGCGCGTCGGGTCCGGTCTGCCCGTAACCCGACACCCGAACCAGGATGATGCCCGAATTGCGTTGGCTGAGCACGTCGTAGCCCAGGTCCCACTTCTCCAGTGTGCCCGGACGGAAGTTCTCCACCACGATGTCGGATTTCTCGACGAGATCAAGGAACAGCTCCCGGCCGCGGGGCCTGCGCAGGTCGAGGGTGATGGCCCTTTTGTTGCGCGCGTGTACGGTCCAGAAGACGTGGTGCCCGTCGAGCTCGGCCTGGCCCCAGGTGCGCAACGGGTCCGGCGCGCCGGGCGGTTCCACCTTGATGACGTCGGCGCCCATATCGGCGAGCAGTCGGCCGGCAAACGGCCCGGCGATCAGGGTGCCCAGCTCGAGCACCCGGATACCGTCCAGCGCGCCGGTGGCGGTCAATGGGGCTCCGCGAATTCGTGGCGCACCAGCCAGTCGGTGACGATGTCGACGGCCTGGCGCAGCTTGTCGCGCTGGTCTGGCCCCGCGTAATAGTGTGTGGCGCCTGGAATTTCGTGCATCTCCTTGTCAGGATGGCCGATCGCCTCGAAAAGCCGCCGGGTGTGGCTGGGTGTGCAGGCGTCGTCGGCCAGGTTGCCGATCACCAGCGTCGGCACGGCGATGTCGCGTCCGCAGTTCACCCCGTCGCCGTTGGCGTCGTCGTAGCTCCATTGCGACAGCCAGCTGCGCAGGGTGCAAAACCGGGCCAGCCCGACTGGGCTCATGTTCACCACTTGAGGATCACCCAGATAGCAGGTTCCCGGTGTGCGTTCGTTGGGATCGACCCGCGGGTCCAGCCACCGCGGGTCGGCCATGGTGCCGTGCACGACGAAACAGAACTCGTCGTTCGGTCGCCCGGCAGCCTTCAGCTCGGCCAGCTTGCCCTTGACCCAGGCGGTGATGCGACGGTTGCGGTCGATCTGGGCTTGCCGGTAGCGGGCCAGGAATTCCTCGCTGTAGGGCGGTTGGTTGGGGTTGTCCGGGTTGTAGAGGTCCAGTTCGGGATCCCGCTTGGAGGGGTCGGATTCGTCGAGGATGGACGCGTCCAGCCATTCGGTCAGGGTGCCGTGCCGGCTGATGTGCGCGGCCAGCAGCATGATGCCGTCGGCGGCGGGCAGATCGAGCTGGGTGATGTCGGGCCCGTCGCCCGACGGGCTCGACGTGACCGTGGGGTGCTGGGCCTGTTGCTGATAGAACACCGACAGCGAACCGCCGCCGCTCCAGCCGGCCAGCACCACCTTCTGATAGCCCAGCCGCTTTTTGGCGTCCTTGATGCACTCGCCGAGATCCTCGACCACCTTCTCCATCAGCAGGGCCGAGTCGGTGCCGCGGAACCGGCTGTTGCAGTAGATGACGTGGTGTCCGGCCCGGCCCAGCGCGTTGATCATCGGCAGGTAGGCGCCGCCGCCGATCGGGTGCATGAACACGATCACGGTGTCCGACGGGCGGTCTTTCGGCTTGAGCAGGTAGCTCTCCAGCACGGTGATCTCGGCCAACCCGCCGTAGACGTCACGGACAACGGAATTGTTCTGGAACGCAACGAGATACGGGATGCGGTCGTATTCGTACCGGGCCATGATCAGTGCTGCCCCAGGTCATGGGCCAGCACCTCGGCCGACGGCGTGAGCCTGCGGCGGGTGTCGATGGCGATCACCTGCCAGTCGACTCGGGAGTGCTCGTCGAACTTGCGGCGGGCCCGCTCGCGCGCCTTCTCCGGAGCACCGTGGTGCACACCCTGCGGTGCATGGGAGATCAGGCCCGGCGGCAGAGGGATGCCGTAGAGCGAACCGCCGTGGAAGAAGGCGATCTCGTCGTAGTCGACATTGCGGTGATACCACGGGGTGCGTTCGGTGCCCGGCACCGTTTCCGCCGGCCTCGGCAGGAAGTTCATCACGTAGACGCCGGTGGCCTGCATGACCAGATGCACGGTCGGCGGCAGGTGGACACTGTCGGAGGTGATCACGTTGTAGTCGGCGATGTTGAAGGTGAACGCGAAGTTGTCCCCGCGCCAGCCTTCAACATCAAGCGGATTGTGTTGGTAGAACAGCGTTGTCGGGCCGCCCTCGTGCACCAGCCTGACCTCGTACTCGTCGCGCTCGTCGTCGAGCGGCTGCGGCTCGGGAATGGTTGCCTGCGACGGGTCGAACGGAAAGTGCCGGCCCAGCGCGCCCGGCGGTGGCACACGGAACTCGTCGGTGGCCTCGATCATCAGCAGCGTCGTCTCGCGATCCGGCAGCTGCCGCCACGTCGTCGCCTTCGGCAAATACACCCAGTCGCCCTCGCGGTAGGACAGCGGCCCGAACTCCGTCTGCAGCAGGCCTGCGCCGGCGTGCACGAAACACAGCAGGTCGCCGTCGACGTGGCGGATGTAGAACGGCATCGGCTCGGTGCGGCGGGACAGCGAGATGCGGCAGTCGGGATTGGCGAACAGCAGCAGCGGGCCGCCGTCGGCATCGGTGGCATCACTGGGCTTGAGCTCGCCGGCCAGCACATCGATGGGGCGCAGCGGACCCGTCGAGCGGTAGGCGGTGGGGTCGTGGCGGCGGTACATGTTGGCGGTTCGGCCGGTGAACCCGCCACGGCCAAGCTCGTCGTCCTTCAGGCCGTCCAGATCAGCATGCAGGCGACGCGGCGTCTTGCCTTTCCGCAGGTGGACAAACGATTCCATCGGGGCTCCCAGGTTGCAGACCAGCAAAACTGAAAGTGACATTACTTTTTGTTATGGTGCGGCACAAGAGCGGCTCTGCGCCCAGACTTAATCCGTTGCGCACCGTCGCGGCGTGTCGTCGCAGCCGGTTATGTGTCGCGCACGCGTACGACGACTTTTCCTTTGGCGGTGCGATTCTCCAGCGATGCGATGGCGGCGGCGGCCTCCTCCAGCGGATAGACCACGGGCTCCGGAGGGGGCAGTCGCCCGGAAGTGAGTAGCCGCTCGAGTCCGGCCCATTGCTCGGCCAGCGCGTTGGGATGTGTCCCGGTCCACGCGCCCCAGCCAACACCCACGACGTCAATGTTGTTGAGCAGCAGGCGGTTTACTTTCACGGTGGGTATTTCACCGCCGGTGAAGCCGATTACCAGCAGTCGCCCCCCTGGCGCCAGCGAGCGCAGTGAGTCGGTGAACCGGTCGCCTCCGACGGGATCGACAACGAGATCCACCCCACGGCCGTCGGTCAATCCTTTCACCGCGTCCTTGAACCCGTCGGCCAGCACGACGTCCGTCGCACCGGCCGCCGTGGCGATCTCGGCCTTGTCCTCCGTGCTGACCACCGCGATGACGCGGGATGCCCCGAGCACCGGCGCCAGCCGCAGCGTCGACGTACCGATCCCGCCCGCTGCTCCGTGCACCAGCACCGTCTCGCCCGACTGCAGCCGGCCGCGGACGGTCAGCGCGAAGTACACCGTCAAGTCGTTGAACAGCAGACCGGCGCCTGCCGTGAAGCTGACGTTGTCCGGCAGCTTGAACACTCGCTCGGGCGTGAGCACCGCGACCTCGGCCATACCGCCCGTGAGCATCGTCAGTCCGACAACCCGGTCGCCGGAGCGGACGGGCGCACCGTTCGGCGCGGATCGAACCACGCCGGCGATCTCGGCGCCCAGCACGAACGGTGGGTCCGGCCGGTATTGGTAGAGGCCGCGGGTGAGCAACGCATCCGGGAACGCCGCCCCCGCGGCATGCACCTCGACAACGATGCCGTCACTTGTGGGTTCGTCGACCTCGCGCACCTCGACCGCGTCCGGACCTTCGAGTCGAGTCAACACAGCTGCGCGCATGCCAAAAGAGCCTACTGGCGGCCGCGGAACGCTCAGAAGCCGCCCGCGACCCGCACCACGGCCCGGCCCGAGAAGGCCCCGTCGCGCAACTGGTCGAGCACACCGACCACGTCTCTCACGTCGACGTCGGTGGTGATCGCCGCGAGGTGACGCGGACGCAACGAATCGCCCAACCGCGCCCACAGTTTCCTGCGCGGACCGATGGGCATCTGGACGGAGTCCATGCCGAGCAACGCGACGCCGCGCAGGATGAACGGCATCACCGTGGTGTGCAGCGCGGCGCCGCCGGTCAGCCCGCTACAGGCCACCGCGCCACCGTAGTCGATGGCGCTGAGCACATCGGCCAGCGTCGCCCCGCCCACGCAGTCGACGCCCGCGGCCCATCGCGCCTTGGCCAGCGGCCGCGGCTTGGCGTCCGGGTCGGCGGGCAGCCTGCCGATAACATCAGTGGCGCCAAGGCTTTTCAGCCGTTCTGTTGCTTCGGGCTTGCCTGTTGACGCCACCACTTGGTAGCCGGCGCCGGCGAGCAGGTCCACGCTGATCGAGCCGACACCGCCGGTCGCGCCGGTCACCACGACGGGTCCGGCATCGGTCGAGACGCCCCAGTCGACGAGCGCTTGGACGCTCATCGCCGCGGTGAAGCCCGCGGTGCCGATCGCCGCGGCGTCATGGGGACTCAGTGTGCCGAGGGGTACCACCTGATCGGCGGGCAGCCGGGCGTATTCCGCATAGCCGCCGTGATGGCCGGTGCCGATCTGGTAGCCGTGGGCGAGCACGCTGTCGCCGACCGCGAAATCCGGTGACTGCGACTCGACGACTTCGCCGGTCAGGTCGATGCCGGGGACGACGGGATAGTTGCGCACCACGCCGCCGCCGGGGGTCAGCGCCAGCGCGTCTTTGAAGTTGAGGCTGGAATACAGCACCCGGATCGTCACGTCGCCGGGCGGCAGATCCGACGCGTTCAGTGTCTCGACGGCGGTGGTGATCCGATCCTCGTCTTGGTGCGCGACCAGCGCGTGAAAGCTGTCCATGATTCGACGCTAGCCTCATGCCATGGATTCGTTTCCGCTTGGCCGGTTTAGCGTCGCCCGCATCGGCTTCGGCGCAATGCAACTGCCTGGTCCCGGGGTAATGGGGCCGCCGCGCGACCGCGACGAAGCGCTGGCCGTGTTGCGGCGCGCCGTCGATCTCGGCGTCAACCACATCGACACCGCTCAGTTCTACGGGCCGGAGGTCGCCAACGAGCTGATCCGCGAGGCGCTGTATCCCTATCCGGAGAACCTCGCGTTGGTCAGCAAGGTCGGCGGACGCCGCGACGACGCGGGGGCCTGGCTGCCGATGTCGGAGCCCGCCGAGTTGCGACGCGACATCGAGGCCAATCTGCACACCCTCGGTGTCGACCAACTGGCTGTGGTCAACCTCCGGCTGATGGATAGCGAAGGCCCGAATCAGCTATTCGAGGACCAGCTTTCGGTCCTGATCGACGCGCGTGACGAAGGTCTGATCGGCGACGTCGGGCTCAGTGAGGTCACGCTCGATCATCTGCTCCATGCGCTAGAGCACACCGAGATCGCCTGTGTGCAAAATGCTTTCAACCTGGCCAACCGCTCGTCGGCCCCGGTGCTAGAGGAGTGCTCAGCGCGCGGGATCGCGTTCGTGCCGTTCTTCCCACTGGGATCGGCTTTCATAAAACCGAACCCGGTGTTGGGCAACGAGTCGGTGCAACAGGCCGCCGAGCGGCTCGGTTGTACCCCGGTGCAGATCGCGCTGGCCTGGACGCTGGGAGTGGCGCCGAATGTGCTGCTGATTCCAGGAACTTCGTCGGTGCGGCATCTTGAGGAGAACCTAGCCGTCGCCTCGATCGAACTCGACGACGATACCCGCGAGCAGCTCAACGCCGTCGCTGCCTGATGCCGGCACACGTCCGACCTGCGACCGCCGCCGATGCCGCGGCGTGCGTCGAAATCTATCGTCCCTATGTACTGGACACGCCGATCACGTTTGAGACGGACGTGCCGACGGTCGAGGAAATGGCGGAGCGCATCCTCGCCGCCCGCGCGACCCACGAATGGTTGGTGCTCGAGGTCAACGATAACGTAACCGGTTACGCCTATGCGCACCAGTTCAATCCGCGGGCCGCGTATCAGTGGTCGGTCGAGACAAGCGTCTACCTCGCGCAGGGTGGGCTGCGCTCCGGCGGCGGGCGAATGCTCTACGGCGAGTTGCTGCGGCGCCTCGCGGAGCGTGGTTTCCGGCGAGCGTTCGGCGGCATCACTCAACCCAACGAAGCCAGCAACGCGCTACATGAGGCGTTCGGCTTCCGGCGAGTGGGCCGGTACCGGCGCGTCGGATGGAAGCTCGGTGCGTGGCACGACGTGGACTGGTGGCAGCTCGACCTGATCGCGCCGGACAATGAGGTCGACCCTCCGCGTCCGATCGGCGCAGGTCAACCGTGACCTTAGGAGCAAGCATGCGTGTGCGCTATCGCCTTGCGCTGCGGCGCATCTTGGCGAGGCCGTCGAGTATCAGCTCGAGTCCGAGCGCGAATTCTTCCTCCAGCGGCACGGGTAGGTAGTCGGCCACGGTGAGGGTCGCGGGAAACGCCCGCGGGTCCAGCGTGTCAAAGTAGTTGGCCAGCTTCGCGTCGTCGAATTCATGACCGGCGAGCTGGAGAGCGAAGCCCAATACATAGCGGGCCAGGGTCGCATATGAGCGCGCTGCGAGCTGCGGTGTGAACCCGTTGTCGAGCAGGAGCGCTAACAATCGTTCGCGCTGTGCCATCGCGTTAGGGCCGATTGGCGCCTGCTCGCTCAGCAGCGGCGTCAGGTTGGGGTGGCGGCGAAACACCTCGAACATCGCCCGCGCGAACGACTCGCACGCTCGCTGCCACCCCTTGGCGGCGAGCTCTTCGGCGCTGAATTCCACCTCGCCGAACACGCGGTCCACGACCCGCGCGATCACTTCGCTCCGGTTGGCGAAGTGGCGATAGAGAGTGGCCGTCCCCGACTCCAGCCGCTGCGCAAGCGTTCTCATAGACAACGCGTCCGCGCCTTCCTCGTCCACGATCTGTAGCGCCCTGTCAACAATCCGGTCGAGCGGGACCGGCGGGCGCCCGCGGGAGCGACGAGCCTGTGCGGTGGTCACGGGCCCAGTATTGCGGCTCTTGACAACGGGCGCAATATCGGCAACACTGTAGCCATTATATCTCCGCCTATGCAGACAGGACGCTGCCTCATGCTGTTACCACTTGCCACGGAGCCATTCACGGCTCCCACAGATCGCGACATGCTCCCTTCGGAGCGGCGCGAATTTGTCCGCACACATCGCACGTGCGTGTTCGGCTACCGGCGCAAAAACGATGGCCCCGCCATGTCGATCGTGTACTACATCCCCAACGACGATGACGAGTTGCTGGTGTCCACCATGGCAGGACGCGGCAAGGCTCGGGTAATCGCTCGAGACGGCAAGGTGAGCTTGTGCGTGCTCGACGAACGTTGGCCATTCGCCTATCTGCAGGTGTACGCCGACGCAGTGATCGAGCGCGACCGCGATCTGGTAGTGGATGTGATGACGGCGGTCGCCGGACGGATGTCGGGCCAGCCGCTACCCGATGAAGGCCGCCCGCTTATCGAGGCGATGGCCGAGACGGAGGACCGCGTGGTCGTTCGCTGTCGGCCCTACGCGACGTTCGCGCAACCGCCGCGCCACTTGTACCGCAATGATCAGGAAGAGCAGATTACCCATTGGATTTCAGGCACTGTCCCATGGGACGCGTCTGACCCGGCTTGAGGCGGCTTGCCCGTGATTCGCACGTTGCTCCGTGGCGCGCAGGTGATCACCATGTCACCGGGCAGGCCCGACGCCGAAGGCATCGATATCCTCGTCGAGGGCGACCGCATCGTCGAAATCGCTGAGCACATCGACTGGCCCGAGACCGAAACCGTCGATTTGTCGGGGCGCATCATCATTCCCGGGCTGATCAATGCACACCTGCATACCTGGCAGAGCGTCCTGCGTCTCGCGGGCGCCGACTGGACGCTGCTGGAATACCTGCACAGAATGCACGGTATCGTCGCCCAGCATTGCAACCCGGCCGACATCTACATCGGCAATCTTGCTGGGGCGCTGAACCAAATCAACTGCGGTACTACCACGCTCGGTGATTGGTGTCATAACAATCCCACACCCGAGCACACCGACGCCGCCGTCGAAGGGTTGCAGAAGTCCGGCATACGCGCCGTCTTCTTGCACAGCACGCCGGGTCGGGCTCCCGATGCCCCTCATCCGCTGGCCGAGATCGACCGATTGCTTGACGGGCCGGTTCGGGCGCACGAGTTGATCACCATCGGGATGGCGATCGCCGGGCCGCAACACTCGACTCCCGATGTGGCGGTGGCAGATTTGCGTGCCGCCGACGAGCGCGACCTCGTCGCCTCGATGCACCAAAGCGGCGGTGAGCCGGCCCCTGCTTGGGAAGCCGTACACCGCGCTGGGCTGTTCGGGCCGCGCACCAACATCGTGCACGGCGCCGGCCTGACAGGCGATTGGGTCACGACACTGGTCGAGTCTGGCGTCAGCTTTACGACCACGCCGGAAAACGAACTCGGCCACGGCCATTGCACGCCGATCACCGGACAACTGCTGCGCCGTGGCGCGGCACCATCATTGGGCACCGACACCGAGACCGCGGTATCTGGCGAAATCCTTACTGCAGCACGGATCGCGCTGGCCCATCAGCGCGGTCTCGACCACCAGCAACACCGACAAGCGACGGACATGATGTCCCCAACGGCGTCGGTCACCAGTAAGCAGGCGCTGTCGTGGGCGACGGTCGAGGGAGCGCGCGCGCTCGGCCTGGCCGATACGGTCGGCCGCCTCGAGCCAGGCATGCAGGCTGACCTGGTCGTCATCGACGCCACCGCGCTGAACCTTTGGCCCGCACACGATCCAATCGCCGCCGCGCTGCACGCCGGCCTTGCCAACATCGAAGCGGTGATGGTCGCAGGTCGATGGCGCAAACGTGACCATGCGCTGATCGACGTAGACGTCGACGAAGTAAAGAGCAAGCTATTGGAATCGGGCGAACGGCTTGTTCGCGAGCTGAATGCGGTTGTGGGCAATGCGGGCTATGCGACGTCGCAACCACCAAGGTAATGCCTAGTCCGACTAGACTAAGTCCAGTATGTTGGTCGGATGCCGACGATCAACATCCACGATGCGAAGACCCACCTGTCGCACTTGCTCGCGCGCGTCGAGAATGGCGAGACGATCACGATCGCCCGCGCGGGCCAAACCTGTCGCTGACCTCGTCCCACATATGCGCAGCGACATAGTCTTCGGTGGTCTAGCTGGCCGCCTCCACTACGACGAGGATCATTTCGACGACACCGACCGCGATCTCAATGCGTTGTTCGGCCTCGAATGAGCGGCCTCTTGCCATCGCCCTCGACCTCACCGCCGGCTGATGGCTATGCGGGAACCAGCTTGAGGGGCAGGTGTTCATGGCGGTGGATGATGTTGTTGATTGCCCAGACGGGCGCGCCGGTGACTTCAATACGGTCGACTCTTTCGAGCAGCGCGTTGAGCATCGCGGTCATTTCCAAGCGCGCCAAACTCTGACCGGCGCACGCGTGCGCGCCCTGCCCGAAGCCGATGTGACGGCCGGCGTCACGGCGGATATCGAAGACATCCGGTTCCTCCCACTCGCGTTCGTCGCGGTTGGCCGACGCGTACATGACAAGGACGCGCGAACCCGAAGGGATTCTCACGCCGTCGATTTCAGTCTCCTGGCCGCAAAGCGCGTGAATGCGCGCAGTGGCGGCTCGTAGCGGATCACTTCATTGATCGCGTTACCCATGCGCGCCCGTTCGTCTTTGAGTAGCTGCCACTGCTCAGGGTGGCACGCGAACAGATACAACGCATTTGAGATGGCACTCATGGTGGTGTCTATCGAGGGCGCGAGATAGTCGACTATCAGCGGCGGGCATTCCGCCGACGACAGCTTCCCTTGGTCGGCGGCGGTCATCAGTTCATGTGCCATGCTGTCGTTGAGAAAACTGCGCTCGCGTACGACGCGCCGCGCAAAGCTCAGCATCCTCAACGCGCGGGGCGTTGCCTTGATCCCTTGCCAGTTGAGCGGGCCGAGGACGTCGAAAGTGGCCCCGCCCCAGTCGATGAGATGGTCGCGTTCGTTTCGGGGCCAACCGATGAGGTCGGGGACTACTCCCAGCGGCAGGGCCGCCGCGAGCTCGCTGACACCATCGATTTCACCTTTGTGCAGCGCGGCTTCGACAACGGTGGCGGCCGTCGCATCCACGCTGTCGCTGATCGTACGCAGCGCGCGTGGCAACATGCGATGCGCGAGCAACTTGCGTCGCTGATCGTGTTCGATTCCATCGCTGTTGAGTGTTGTGCCCCGGGACAGCCGGTTGCTGATTGGATTGAGCGCGACTCCCTTTCCGGACAGGAAGGTCTTGTCATCGCGCAACACCGCCTTGCACTCGGCGTAGCGGGGCAGCGCGTAGACCTTGTGTTTGGGCAACCACACCACCGGACCTAGGTCTCGCAGCCGTTGGTAATGCGGATAAGGATCGACGATGGCATCGACGGAGTAGATGTCTGGCTTGTAGACCGGGACACCGGTCCGTCCGCGACGCATCGGTTCTCTCCTTCAGCCCAGAACGGGCGTGCGATCAATGACGAGTTCGTCCAGGCGCGTTTGCATCGCCGTTTCGACGCGGCGAGCGAACTTCTCGGCAGATTCATCCGGGTCGGGATACATGGCCGGCAGCACGGCGGTCTGTAGCTTCGTCGGGAGCGGGACGTAGGGCAGCATGCCGACGATGCCGACATTGAGGCCCCAGGGCATCGACACACTTACTGGCAGCGCCTTGACCCGCAAGAAACGAGGTAATTGCAACGCCCGGGCAAGGCGACGGCCGTCGGAGATCACAAACAGCGATTCACCGGCACCGGCGGTGACGATCGGGACGATCGGTACGTCGTTTTCGACGGCCAAGCGGGCGAATCCGTAGCGTCCGTGAAAGCTCACCCGGTTTCTATCTGCCCATGCTTTCGCCGCGTCCACGTCACCGCCCGGGAAGACCAGCACGTTGTTTCCGGCGGCGAACGCTTTTTCGGCTGACTCACACGAAGCCGGCTGCCCACCCATCGCTTCGGCGATCTTGCCGGCACCGACCTTCCATGCGACCTGGTGAACCAATGCCGTGGTGGGCCGCTTGAACCCGACGGCGCGCTGCACGGCGAACATCACCAAGACATTGAGATCGACCAGTCCGCCGAACCCGTGATTGCCGACCAGCAGCGCCGGTTCGGGCATATCGCCGTCGAGATAAATATCGTGGCGGTGATAGACCCGCAGATAGGTCTCGAGGCCGGTACGCACTAGCGAGCTAAGGGACGACGACAAATCGGCCATCATCGCACCTTGATGTCGTAGGCGATGGCGTAGCGGTCGAGCATGGCGCGCACCGATTCCACATCGGCAGACGGGCCCAAGCTGACGGTGACGCCAACGGTGCCGTCGTCGACCGTCGCATCGACCTCGTGAATCCCTGGGCGATCGGCAAGGGCGGCCTGAATCTCGACGCGTGTGGCGTCGGCCCGCAGCGGCAGCTTGTACGTTTTGCCTACTGCGGTCATCGGGATGGTGTCGATGACGCTGACGGACTTCGGCGCCGCCGCAGGTTCGAGGACCAGCTCGGCGGCCCACCGTCGCAACTCGTCACCGCTGACCGTGGAGCCCGCACGCAGCGTCACGTACGCGACAGGCACCTCGCCGGCGTGCGCGTCAGGCCGGCCGACGGCCGCGGCATCCGTCACATCGGGATGCGCGAGCAATACATCTTCGATCATAGCCGGGTCGATGTTGTGGCCGCCGCGGATGATGAGATCTTTTGCGCGGCCGGTTAGATGTACAAAATCGTCATCGTCGATCCACGCCAGGTCACCGGTGTCCAACCAGCCGTCGACCAACTTTCCTTTGCCGTCCAGCGCATAGCCGCCTGTGTCATGGCCGATGACATAACCCGGGAACACCGTCGGCCCGCTGATGACCAAATTGCCGACCCTACCGCGCGGCAGGTCATGCCGCGTGCCATCGTCGTCGATACGAACCGCTTTTAGCTGCTGGTAGGGCAGGCGTTGGCCGACCGAGCCGGGACGGGGGTGGTCGGGAAAGCTGCGCACGCTGGCACACGTCGCCTCGGTCAACCCGTAGCCCTCGACGAGGCTGATGCCGGTGTGTGATTCGAAGCCCTTGCGCACGGCGTCCGGTAGCGCCGACGCCCCGACAATGGCTAGCCGCATGCTGGAGATGTCGGCGTCGACGGGCCATTGGGCCAGCACCGAGTACACGGTTGGCACTGCGCTCATCGTCGAAATACGATAGCGTTCAACAATTTTCCAGAAGTTGCGGTACAGCGCCATGTCGCGGTAGCCCAGCGGCCCGGCCCAGACCAGGTGCTGTCCGCGCAGCAGCGGTGCCAGGGTGGTGACCACGAGCGCATTGACGTGAAACAACGGCAGCCCCGCGAACACCACCGAGTCCTCGTCGAGCAATGAGTTAGCGGCAATCATCCACGCGTCGGTCACCTCGTTAGCGTGGGTGTGGGCAGCCAGCTTGGGGGCACCCGTGGTGCCGCCAGTGTGAAACAACGCGGCCAGATCACCTGACTCGGGTGGTTGGCCGGAAAACTTTGCAGCATCGTGCTTCTCGGCGAGCAACGCGAAGTAACCGACGACCGCGCCCGGCAGCTTCGGGGCACCGTTGTCATTTGCGTCAGCACCGGTCGGACGCAGCAACAGGACTGTATCGACCACTCCGGTCTCGACCAAGCTGGACGCGATCTGCCATCCGGTCGGATCCAATTCCGGAGCCGCGGTGATCAGGACACGCGCGTTGGAGCGGTGCACCAGTTGGCTGATGTGCTCGGCCGACAGCGCGCCGTTGATGGGTGCGGCGATGCCGGCGAGCTGGGCCGCCAGCGTGGCGGTGATCAGCTCGTCGCAGTTGGGCGCGATCAGGGCGACGGCGCTGTCACGCTGTATGCCTAAGTCGCGCAGCATGTTCGCCGTCTTGTGGACATCGCCGAGAAGTTGCGCGAACGTGCGCTGCGCCGGCCGTTGCCAGCGTTCGCCGTCGGGTAGCACGCTCACGGCGATTCGGTCAGGCCAGCAGCTGGCCGCGCGGACCAGCATCTCATAGGTCGAGACCGGCAGACCGCGCTCGGCGAGCGGAACCTCTTCGATCGCGCGTATGTCGGCGGGGCTGACATAGCGCGGCCACATCAGGTCGGCGTTGACGCCTGCCTCACGGTGTCGTGCTGTGCGCTGGTAGGCGCCGACCCCATCGCCCATCTCATGCCTTTCTTATTGACTGACGAAATCGTCACATACGACGGCACGCTCAGTCAAGCGTTTTTGACGAAATCCTCAAAAGTGACCGAATCGGCGAGAATGTGGTGGAGCGGATGGTGCTCGAGGCCATCGGACTTTGTGTGGATCGGCTAGGGGTTCTTTACGCGCGGCGCCGGGGCCGCGAAGACTCGATGACCGAGCTGCGCCCGCACGGGCGCACGGTCAAGCCGTGGGGTTCCGACTTCACGCGGCTGAGTCGGGCCGCGTCAGGCCATCGATCTCTGGGAGGGGCCGTCGGCAGATTTTGTCGGCCTCGTTTGCGCGAAGCCCGAACAATCGCAGCACATTGGCGGTCACCTGATCGGTGGCGAGCGCGTCGTCCCGCGAGTGTTCGTCGTGCAGCAGTTGGCCAAGACCCATCAGTGCACCGCCGGCGACGGCCAAAGCCAAGCGGGGGTCCTCGACGCGGAATCGGCCCGCCTCAACGGCATCGGTGATATCCCGCAACGCGCGGGGTGCCAGGCCGCGATCGGAGGACATCAGTGATAGTCCGTTTACCAGCAGCACCTTGCTCTCGTCAGGGCGACGCCGAAAGAACCGGCCGGTGAGCCGAAAGCTGCATGCGAACTTCTCGGCCGGGTCGTCCAGGTCCGCGGTGAGCTGGTCCAGCAGTGCACCGTGGGCATCGAGCACCTCGGCGACGGCCGCCTCGAACAGTTCTTCCTTGCTCTCGAAGTGGTTATAAAACGACCCCATGCCGACGTCGGCGGCCTGGGTGATCTCCAGGATCGGCACGTTGAGCTTGCCTGAGGCGATGAATGCCTGCGCCGCCCGGATCAACGCGGCGCGCGTGCGCTGCTTGCGGCGCTCCAAACGATTCGGTGTATCGCCTTGGGCCAGGTCTGCTGTCACGTCGGTCTCCTTCCGGTCTGCCCCATCGTAGCCGACTCGGTCACTTTTGAGGATTTCGTCAAAAACCCTTGACTGAGGATAGCATCGTATGTGACGATTTCGTCAGTCAAATAAGGAGTTGGAGATGACCGGCACGGTCGGCGCCCACAATGACCTGCACAGCGAGCAGGGAGCCCGCAAGGGCGAACACCCGGGACGCTCAGCAAACCCGCTGATCAAGGTCGTCGACCTCGCGTGGCTGGAGTTCCAGAAGCCGGACCTGGTTCGCGCCGAGGCGTTCGCCCACGCCTTTGGCTTCACGACGGTGTTGCGCACCGGCAATGAGCTGCAGTTGCGTGGCACCGACGTGGGTGCGCCGTGCGTTCTGATCCGCCGGGGTCCCCGGTCGCAGTTTGTCGGCATGGCGTTCAAGGCTGCCGACGAGGCCGATGTGCAGCGGCTGGCCAAGGCCACCGGTGCTCCTACGCGGGCGTTGCCCGCGACCATCGGCGGCATCACGGTCGATCTCGTCGATCCGAGCGGTATCCCGGTCCGTGTCATTGCCGGCACCCACCAACTCGAGGCTCTCCCGGCTCAGACGCCGCATACCTTTAACTTCGGACACGAGCTGCGCCGCGCCAACGCCATGCAGCGCCCGCTTCGCGAGCCCGCGCGGGTGCAACGGCTCGGACATGTGGTGTTGCAGACGACGAAGTATCGGGAAGCGCTGGACTGGTATTTGGACCACCTGGGGATGATCGTCAGCGACTTCCTGTTCTTCCCCGGTCAGCGCGACCGCGGGCCGACGATGAGTTTCATTCGCTGCGACCGCGGCCAGACTCCCGCCGACCATCACACTCTCGCGATGGCGCTGGGGCCGAGCAACCGCTACGTGCACTCGGCGTATCAAGTCTGTGACCTCGACACCCTAGCCGCAGGCGGTGAGTATCTGAAAGACCGTGGCTACCAACGGTCTTGGGGGATCGGCCGCCACATCCAGGGCAGCCAGATCTTCGACTACTGGCGCGACCCAGATGGTTTCTTGGTGGAGCACTTCAGCGACGGCGACATGTTCGATTGCACGCTGGAGCCGGGCTGGGCGCCGTTCACCGCCTCTGGCCTGGCGCAGTGGGGGCCTCCCGTCAGCAAGGACTTCCTCGGCACCAATCCCAAAGTCCTACCGCACGAGGCGCGCTCGATGATCAGCGCGCTTCGCCACCGCAACGAATTTGATATCCATCGTCTGATCGGCCTGATGAAAGTAGCCACCTCATGACCATCTCGATCCTGCGCACCGCCGACGCCTGGTGGGTCCAAACCGCGACCGGCGCCGTCAAAGTCAACACCGACGCCGCCACCACGCGGGAGCTGCTCGCCGACCGTGCGGCCGTCGAGGCGGCGGCATCCAGCTCCGACACCGTGCCAGTCGACAGCCTGAACCTGTTGTCTCCGGTGACGGCGCCGTGCCGGGTGGTGGCGCAGATGACCAACTTTGCCTCGCACGTCGCAGACGCCGGCATGAATCCCAAGTCCATCCCGCTGACGTTCTTCCGCAAGGCGTCTGGTTCGATCACCGGGCCGTTTGATGACATCGTCAAGCCCGACCACGTTCGTTTCCTGGATTACGAGGTGGAGATCGGTCTGGTCATCGGTCGGGAGATGCCCGTAGGTACCGACATCACGGAGGTGAACTTGTCGGAATACGTCGCGGGTTTGGTGGTGACGAACGACGTTTCGGCGCGCGATGTCCAGCTCCCGAAAACCCAGTTCTACGAATCTAAGTCGTATCCGACGTTCACTCCGGTGGGTCCGGCACTGGTACTGATGGAAGCCGGCCATCTGAAGCGTTTCGGCGACTTGCGGCTTCAGCTGCGGGTCAACGGTGAGGTTCGCCAGGACATGCTCGTGGGCGGGGACATGATCTACCCGCCGGTGCAGGCATTGCAGACGCTGGCCCAGTTCCAACGCCTCGATCCGGGCGACTTGGTCTTGACCGGCACTCCAGTCGGCACCGCGCTCAGCGCTCCACCCAAACCAGTGGAGATCATCGCATCGCTGCTGCCGCCCGCGGTCAAATGGAAGGCGTTTTTCAACCGGCAAGCCAAAAACCCAAAGTACTTGCACGATGGCGACGTCGTCGAGACCGCTATCGCGACCGACGATGGCGCCATAGACCTCGGCACACAGCGCAACGTAGTGAGGTATAAGTGAGCAGCCCTAGGCCGGCGTCGGTTCCGGTCGTCATTGTGGGCGCTGGCCCGACCGGCGTCACCGCGGCCACGCTGCTGGCCCAATACGGCATCCAGTGCTTGGTGCTCGAGCGGTACGAAGACGTCTATCCTCAACCGCGCGCGGTTCACGCCGACGACGAAGTCCGCCGCATCCTGGCCCGAGTCGGCATCGATGACGAGTTCGCTGCGATTTCCCGCCCGGCCCTGGGACTTCGGCTACTCGACCCAAAGATGCGGGTACTGGCGGAGTTTCGCCGGGACCCCACAAACAGCGTTCACGGCTACCCGCAGGCGAATATGTTCGACCAGCCAGAGCTGGAAGGGCTGCTGCGCGCCAGCCTCAAGGCCCAGCCACATGCAATGCTCAGGGGCAACGCAGAAGTCACAGACATCGCGCGGACGGATTCAGGACGAGTGCGGGTCAGCTTCACGGACCGCGTCAGCAGCAACGAACACGTCGTCGAGGCCGACTATGTCCTTGGCTGCGACGGAGCCAACAGCGTGGTGCGTTCGGCGATCGGGGCGGCCATGAACGACCTGAGATTCGAGCAGCGCTGGCTGGTGATCGATGTCGACACCGCCGCGCAGCTCGACCAGTGGGAGGGCGTGCACCAAGTCTGCAATCCCGATCGCGCCGCTACCTACATGCGGGTCGGCGATAGGCGCTACCGGTGGGAATTTCAGCTGACGTCAGGAGAGACGGCCGACGACTACCAGACGATCCCCGACGTTCTCCCACTCATCTCTCCGTGGCTCGCCGGTACCCCCGCTGAAGACTTGACGCTGGTGCGTGTCGCCGACTACACGTTCCGGGCCCAAGTGGCCAACCGATGGCGCGACCGCAACGTGTTCATCCTGGGGGACGCTGCGCACCTAACTCCACCGTTCATCGGCCAAGGCATGGCCGCCGGGCTGCGCGACGCAATGAACCTGAGCTGGAAGCTGGCCGGCGTGCTGAGCGGAGACCTTCCCGAGAGGGTGCTGGACACCTACCAGCAGGAGCGAAAACCGCATGTTCGCGCCATGATTCTCGTGGCCATTTCGATGGGGTGGGCGATGACCGCGGGAGGGGATCTGGGCAACTTCGCTCGACGAGTCATAGTGCCCCGGCTACATCACCTGCCGGGCTTTCGGGCCCGAGCGGCCGGCCGCGGCACCCCACCGTTGCGCAAATCCGGGCTGGTGATCAAGACAGGCCATCGACGAGGATTGCCCGGGACGCTGTGCCCGAACCCGGTCGTGGACAATGGCATTCGACTCGACGACTTAGTCGGAAATCGATTCGCGCTGGTAACATCCGCGGCACTGACGGACGGGCAGACCAGTGAACTCCGCAGCCGCGCAGCCGCCGTCGTATCAACCGACCCGGAATCTGAACTCGGTCGTTGGCTGCGGCAAGGCTGTGCTATTGCTGCGATCGTTCGGCCCGACCGCACGGTGATGCGAGCCGGCCGCGACGTCGCCGCGCTGTGTGATGCGGTGCCGTCTTTCTGTCGTGGAGACAGGACGGGCGCGCAGAGCACGATCTCGCAGGAAGAAGGACATCGGTAATGGCCCCGCGCACACGCGATCTGACATTCGACACGCTAACCGTCGAGCAAGACGGCCGAGTCGTCACAGTGCGCATTTGCGCCCCGCCGTACAACTTCATGACGGCGCAGATGCAAAAAGACCTCGACACCCTCACTACGGCCGTCGACGACGACCCGAGCGTTGGCGCGGTCATCGTCACCGGCGGTGTACCCGGGCGCTATATCACCCACTTCGACATCGCGGAAATCTTTGCCGCCAGCGAACACAACGCGCGGCCGCTCTCACAAAAGGCAGCGCGGAACCTCATGCGCGGCATTGATGTGATAGAGGGCCTGCCCGGCGGCGAAAGAGCTTTGGAACGCAGCCCGGTCAGCGGCTTGCTCAACGTCACGCGATTCAACGAGGTGGTGCTGCGGATCATGCGGTCGCCGGCGATTTATATCGCTGCCATCGGCGGACCGTGCGGCGGTGGAGGACTGGAGATGTCGGCCTGCTTCGACGTCCGCCTGGCCGGCGACGACGACTCTGTCGGTTTCATCCTTCCGGAATTGCTCATCGGTCTGACGACGACGGTCGGTGGTCAGCGACTAGCCCAGCTCATCGGGCCGGCTAAAGCGCTGGAGATGATGCTCGAGGGTCGGATGTACTCCGCCCACGAGGCACTCCACATGGGGCTGGTGAATCGCCTGGTACCGGCGGACGACCTGATGGATGAAGCCAAAGTACTCGCTGCTCGCTACGCTCGCCGAAACCGCGAAACCGTTGCGGCACAAAAGAGGATCTTCAACGAAGGCCTACATCTGAGCACCGCGGAAAGCCTGTGGATCGAAGGTGCCTCCAACGCATCCGCCATCCTGTCGGGTCCCGCTCCGAAAGCGCTACGCAAATGGCTCGGCATGCAACATGAGCACAATGGTGACTCCGTATTCCTGACAGACCTCCAGCCGTGGCTCCGTGGCGAAGCGGTCGATCTCAGCGCGGGGGAGGAGACCTGAAATGGCGGACTTCGACCCGTGTGAGACTGACACAACTGGCTTACAGTCTTGGGCCCAGGCGATCTTCCAGACCTCAACCATGGGCGCACTGCTCGATGGTGTGTACGAGGGGAACGTCACGGTCCGCGAGTTGTTGCGCCACGGTGACTTTGGCCTCGGCACCTTCAACCGTCTGGACGGCGAAATGCTGGTGCTCGACGGAGTCTGCTACCAACTGCGCGGCGACGGCAGCGCGGCGATCGCCGATCCTGATGAACTGACCCCGTTCGCAGCGGTGACCTGGTTTCACCCAGACCGGACGATAGACGTCTCGGCTCCGTGTGGCCGGGCGGCGCTCAAAGCGCTCATCGACGAAGCGCTGGAGAGCACGAACCTCATGATCGCCGTTCGCGTTACCGGTCATTTCAGCACGATCCGCACCCGCACCGTCACCGAGCAGCACCCGCCTTACCGGCCATTCACCGAAGCAACCCAGGACCAGAAAGAAGTGACGTTTGCCGACGTGGCCGGGACGCTGGCTGGATTCCGGATGCCCGACTACGAACAGGGCATTTCGGTGGCCGGCTACCACTCTCACTTCATCGACGCCGACCGCCGGCACGGTGGACATACCCTCGACTACCAACTGGTTCGCGGAACCGTCGAGATTGGTGTGCGCTCCGAGCTGCATCTGAGCCTGCAGCGCACCCCTCAGTTCCTCGGCGCCGAATTGAACCAAGCGAATCTGGACAGCCAGATCCGCCAGACCGAGGGCGGCTGAGGATGGGCGAAAACGAAGTGCGCTCGGCGCAGCGGGTCGTTGAGACCTTGCGCGCCTACGGCGTTCGATATGTCTTCGGCGTGCCCGGGGCCAAGATCGACCCGGTCTTTGATGCCCTGCTCGACAGTGATGTCGAACTGGTGGTGTGTCGCCACGAACAGAACGCGGCGTTCACGGCGGCCGCCGTCGGCCGGCTTACCGGCACGCCAGGAGCCGCACTGGTGACCTCCGGGCCAGGTACCACCAATCTCGCCACCGGTTTGATTACCGCGACCACCGAGCAGGATCCGATGATCGCGATCTGCGGTGCTGTTGCTAGGGCCGACCGGCTCAAGCGCACTCATCAGTCGATGGATGCTGTTGCGGCGCTGAAACCGTTCACCAAATACACCGGCGAAGTCAATGACCCTGATAACGTCCCGGAGGCCGTCGCTAACGCGATCCGCGCCGCGACGACCGTGCCGCGCGGTGCCGCCGCAGTGGTCCTGCCCGCCGACGTATCCACCACCCCGACTGGGGCTTCCATCGTGCGGCCAGTAGCGGTGTCATCGCTTGGTGCCGCACCAGCGCAGGCAATTGCTCACGCAGCCAATCTGATACGTGCCGCTATACGTCCGGTGCTGTTCTTGGGTATTCGCGCCGGTGATCCGGCACCATGCGCGGCGTTGAGAGAGCTGCTCGCGGTCACGGACCTGCCAGTGGTGCAGACTTTCCAGGCCGCCGGCGTGGTTTCTCGCGAACTCGAGGATCACTTCGTGGGACGCGTCGGGCTTTTCCGCAACCAACCCGGCGACATCCTGATCAGTGAGGCCGACGTTTTGGTGACCGTCGGTTTCGACCCAGTCGAATACGATCCGCGCTTGTGGAACACCGATCCGACTCGCACGGTCGTTCACGTGGACGAAGTACCAGCGGACATCGACCATTACTACCAGCCAACCGTCGAGTTGCGCGGCGACATCGCCGCGACCTTGACCGAGCTAACGCGGTTGCTATCGGGTCTGCGGTTACCAGAGGCAGCGAGGATCGCTATCGCTGACCAACGTGCGGCACTGCGGCGCATCGACGCGGAAGCAAGGACGCATCCACAAGCGGGGCAGGCATTGAATCCAGCAGCCGTCGTCCTCAAGATTCGTGACTTGGTCGATGATGACGCCACCATCGCCTGCGATGTGGGATCGCACTACATCTATATGGCCCGGCACTTTCGGGCGTATCAGCCACGCCGTCTGCTGTTCTCCGATGGCCAGCAAACCCTCGGTATCGCGCTACCGTGGGCCATGGCCGCTGCGATGGTGCGCCCGGGGACTCAAGTGGTGTCCGTTTCTGGCGACGGCGGATTCCTCTTCAGCGCACAGGAATTGGAGACCGCGACACGCCTTGGCTTAAATTTCACACATATCATCATGCGCGACAACGCTTACGACATGGTCGCGTTCCAGGAGGTGCTCAAGTACGGACGCAGGTCGGGCGTCGAGCTGGGCGACTACGACATCGTTCAGTACGCGGGCGCATTCGGCGCCAAAGGGATCCGGGTGGACAGTATGGAAGCGTTCGAGGACGCGCTCAAACAATCGCTGACTGAATCCGGTGTCACCATCATTGACGTCCCTGTCGACTACAGCCGCAACACCGAACTCTTCGCACAACTGCATGACGGAGTCGTCGAATGAAGCGGCGACCGGCGCGAGAAGACGCAGAAGCGTCAGCCGGTCATCGCCGAGCGGATCACTTCCAGGTCGTGATCGTCGATCTTGAACACCCCGAATCGGAACTTGTAGCCCCATCGAGCCTTGTCCTCGATGAAGTCGAGTTGGTCGATCAGCGGCCGAATCGGCGTCTCGGTGCACTCGAGAAAGTCGACGTTGCGACGCCATGGTTGGAAGTCAGGCGTCATCGTCGTCTGATAGGGCTCGTCATCGGCGACTCGGCCGATCGCGGTGAAGGCCTGCAGCGGCTCGCCGTCGGGGTGGACGGTCTTGGGTGAGTAGAAGATGATCCAGTCACCACGAGCCATCCTGCGCAGCATGTTCGGCTTGCCGTGGTTGGCCTGGGTGAAGCGGCCGCGAACCCCCTCCGCGACATGGTCCCGGCTGACCGTATTGATCCAGTTCGTCATGACCGCATGCTAGGCCGGACGGCCGACACATCTGTGCGCTTGTCGTGGGGCTGTGGATAACGCCGCGCTAGAGCTCCCGGGGGAACTGCGTTCCGGCATGGGGGAATGAAAATTGGCGACGAGTGTGCGGTTTCATACGCGACGCGCCGCTGTTGGCGTACGAAACCGCACAATCGCGACGCTCTAGGGTGGCCGCGCTCGACAAACCTTACTTGAGTTCGGACGACGACAGGCCCAACAGGCGGCGGGCGACCACCAGCTGCTGGATCTGCTGGGTGCCCTCGAAGATGTCCATGATCTTCGAGTCCCGCGCCCACTTCTCGAACAGCGTTTGCTCCGAATAGCCTGTGGTGCCGGTCAGTTCGACGGCCTTGAGCGTGATGTCGCTGGCCACCCGACCGGCCTTCGCCTTGCCCATCGAGGCTTCTTTGGAGTTGGGAATCTTGTTGTCGGCCTGCCACGCCGAGCGGAGCGTCAGCAGATAGCTGGCTTCCCAGTCCGCCTCCATCCGAAGGAATTCGGCCGCTGCGGCACTTTGGGCGTGCCACGGCTTGTCGTAGGAGATTTCCACGCCCGCCTCGGTGAGGACCTTGCGGAGCGACTCCAGCGCGGCACGGGCGACACCAATTGCCATGCCGGCGACCACCGGCCGGGTGTTGTCGAAGGTCTCCATCACCCCGGCAAAGCCTTTCCCCGGTTCGATTTCGGGGTTGCCGAGCAGGTTGTCCTTCGGGATGCGGACGTTGTCGAAGCGGATGACCGCGGTGTCGGAACCCTTGATGCCGAGCTTGTTCTCGAGCCGTTCGACGGTGACACCGGGATGTTCGCGCGGGACGATAAACGATTTGATTGCCGGGCGGCCTTTGGATTTGTCCAGCGTCGCCCACACCACGATGTGGGTGGCTCGCGATCCGGCGGTGACGAAGATCTTTTCGCCGTTGATCACGTACTCGTCGCCGTCGAGCTTGGCGGTGGTGGACACCGCCGCGGAGTCGGATCCGAATTCCGGCTCGGTGATTGCCATTGCCGCCCAGACCTGGCCTAGCCGTTTCAGCTGTTCGTCGGTGGCCACACCGGAGATCGCGGCATTGCCCAGACCTTGATAGGGCATCGAGAGCATCATCGCCGCGTCACCCCAACTGGCCTCGATCGTTTGCAGGACTGCAGCCATGTTGGCGCCGTTGCGGTTTTCTTCGTTGCCGCCGCTGTCGCGGAACGCCTCGGCTCCACTGAGCCCCAATGTGTTTGACTCGGCCGCTCCCATGAACAGGCTGGCCAACGTGTCGAGCTCCACCGGATAGGCGTGCTCGTTCTGGTCGTATTTGCGTGCAATCGGCCGCATCATTTCGGCAGCACCTTGATGCGCCTTGTCGATGACGGAATGCATTTTCTTGGGGAGTTCCAAATTGATTGCCATCGCAGGTCTTTCGGTTGACGGAGAAACTCAGATGACGACAACACCCTCGGCGACACCGATGGCCCGCAGGTCGCGGTACCAACGCTCGACCGGGTGTTCCTTGGTGTAGCCGTGGCCGCCGAGTAGTTGCACGCCGTCCAGGCCGATCTGCATGCCCTTGTCGGTGGCCAGTCGCTTGGCAAGTGCGGCCTCGCGGGTGAACGGCAGGCCCTGCTCGGCGCGGGCGGCGCCGCGCCAGGTGATCAACCGCATCCCGTCGAATTCGATGGCGATGTTGGCGCACATGAATGCCACCGACTGCCGGTGGGCGATTGGCTCGCCGAACGCGTGGCGTTCCTTGACGTAGGGCACGACGTAGTCGAGCACCGCGTGCGACGTGCCGACCGCGAGCGCAGCCCAACCAAGCCGGGACAGCGCGATTGCCTCGGAGTAGTCGGCGTCGCCGGCGTCGTCCTCGCCCAGACGGGCGCCGACCGGAACCGATACGTTGTCCAACTCGACCTGCCCCAGCGCCGCGGCCCGAATTCCCATGCTCGGGTCGGGTTTGACGGTCAGGCCCTGCGTCGACGACTCGACGATGAACATCGCTGGCTTGCCGTTCAGCTGGGCGGCGACGATGAACAGTTCGGCGTCGGCCGCGGCGGGGACCAACGACTTCACCCCGTCGAGCCGGTAGCCGCTCGGTGTCCGCACGGCGGTGGTCTTCAGGTTGGTCGGATCGAACAACGGCTGCGGCTCGGCGATCGCCACGCAGGCCTGCGGGACGTTGTCGCCGGCGAACTCCTTGAGGTAGGTGGCTTGCTGATCGGCGCTGCCCCAGTGGGTGAGCGCCGCGGCGACCCCGGCGGGGGCGACGATCGGCAGCGCCAACCCCATGTCGCCGTATGCCAGCGCCTCGGCCACCAGCACATTCGTCACGCTGGAGCGCTGCGCGGCGATGCCCTCGAAGTCTTCGGGGACGTTCACCGCGGTGATGCCCAACTCGGCCGCCTTTGCGATCAGGTCGCGGGGGCAGGTCGCTGCTTCGTCGGCGTCGTGCGCGGCGGGTCGCAAAATCTCTTCGGCGAATTGCTCGACGGTTTCGACGATGAGCTTTTGGTCCTCGTCGGGCGTCAGGTCGAAGTAGTCCTTGCCGCTGGCCTTCAGCCGGGTCGGCCCGCCGCGAAGCCCCTGGACCTTCTTGAATTGCCGGTTGGTCGCACCGGCGGCGGAGAACATCGTCTTGACCCCGTAGCGCAACGTCCGGTTGAGCGGATCGCGCAGGTGGTATTTGTCCAAGAAGTCCTGGCCGACGATCGGGGTGAGCAGCGCAAGGCTGATGTCGATCCCGGTTCGCTTGTGCTTGTGCTCACCAATGCCGGTCTTTCGGCCGCTCCGCTTGGGGCGTCCATTGGTGGCGGGGACGGTGTTGGTCATGTCAGCAGCCTCGGTCGTTGGGCTTGTGCGATACCGGCGATCTTACTCCGGAGTAAGATAGACGCACCTGTTAAATACTTCACACCCTCGAGAAGCTGGTCAGCAGGGGAAGTCGCCGCGGGCCCCAGTGCCCGACCGGGCCGTCGTACACACCGGCCAGCCGAAAACCGCAGTCCCGGCAGTGGCCGTCATCGGTCAGCGCGTAGTGCCGCATCGCATACCAGTCCCGGACGACAACGGCGGTTCCGCAGCTGGGACATAACGTGCTGCCGCCGGCGGGGTCGTGCACGTTGCCGGTATAGACGAAGCGCAGGCCTTCGTCGATGGCGATCCGGCGGGCCCGCGTCAGCGTGGCGGGCGGTGTCGGCGGTGTTTCCAGCATTTTGTAGTCGGGGTGGAACGCGGTGAAATGCACCGGCACGTCGACGCCGAGGTTGTCGCGGATCCACGCGCATTCGGCGGCGATCTCGGTGTCGCTGTCGTTACGCCCGGGAATCAGCAGGGTGGTGATCTCCACCCACACATCGGTCTCGTGGCATAGGTAGACCAGGGTGTCGAGCACGTCGGCCAAATGCCCGACGCAGACCTTGCGGTAGAACTCTTCGGTGAACGCCTTCAGGTCGACGTTGGCCGCGTCGATGTACCGGTAGAACTCCGCGCGGGGCTGCGGACACATGTAGCCGGCCGTCACCGCGATTGCCTTGATACCCCGTTGGTGGCAGGCCTCTGCGGCATCGGCGGCGTACTCCCAGAAGATGGTCGGGTCGTTGTAAGTGAAAGCCACGCTGCGGCAACCCAATTCGTCGGCCACCCGTGCGATGTCGGCTGGCGTGGCGTGGCTGGCAAGGGTATCAACCTCGCGGGATTTGGAGATGTCCCAGTTCTGGCAGAATTTGCAGGCCAGGTTGCAGCCCGCGGTGCCGAACGACAGCACGGCCGAGCCCGGCAGGAAATGGTTGAGCGGCTTCTTCTCGACGGGGTCGACGCAGAATCCACTGGAGCGCCCGTAACTGGTCAGCACGATTTGGTCGTCGACGCGGGCGCGCACGAAGCACAGGCCGCGCTGACCCTCGTGCAGCTTGCAGGCGCGCGGGCATACGTCGCACTGGATGCGGCCGTCATCGAGGCGGTGCCAGTGTTTCGTCGGGATGGTGAACGGATCACTCATAACGGACGCTCTCGACGTTTAGGCTACGCCCGCAGTCGGCTCAGTACCTGGTCGTGGAGTAGGCCGTTGGTCGCCACCACGCTGCCGCCGTGCGGCCCGGTGGTGCCCTCCAGGCTGGTGAATGCGCCGCCGGCTTCGCGCACCAGGATGTCCAGCGGCGCCAGATCCCATACCGACACCTCGGGTTCGGCGGCGATGTCGACGGCTCCCTCGGCGACCAAGCAGTATGACCAGAAGTCGCCGTATGCCCGTACTCGCCACACGGTGTCGGTCAATTCGAGGAATCGTTTCCGAAGACCTCGCTCGGCCCACCCGGACAGGCTGGAGAACGACAGGCTGGCCGAATCCAATTGCGCCACAGTGGAAACCGTGAGCCGACGGGCGGGGGAGTGGCCGACTGTTGCGAATGCACCTGCGCCCGCGGCTGCCCACCACCGCCGCTGCAGCGCGGGCGCACTGACAACTCCGACGGTCGGGACGCCGTCGTCGAGCAATGCGATCAGGCTCGCCCACACCGGCACGCCGCGCACGAAGTTCTTGGTGCCGTCGATCGGGTCGATGATCCATTGGCGGCCAGCGAAAGTCGTTGGCCCGCCGAACTCCTCACCGAGAATGCTGTCGCCGGGCCGGGCTTGCGCCAGCGCCGCACGCAACCCGGTTTCGACCGCCCGGTCCGCGTCGCTCACCGGCGTCAGGTCGGGTTTGGTGTCGACCTGCAGGTCCAGTGCCCCGAAACGGGCCAACGTCACCGCGTCGGCCTGGTCGGCCAAGTCCAACGCCACGGCGAGATCATCGGCCTGGGTCATTGGCGCCGCTCCTCCTCATCGCTGCGCTCTGCATCGTCGTCGGCGCGGGTCATCTGTGCAGTCCTACCATGGTCAGATGGGTTGGGAAATCGGTGTGGTGTTGTTACTGGCCGCGACGCTCGTGGTATTCCTGGCGCCGCGGTTCCTCCGTGGCCCACGCGCAGACGCGCTGAACGGCACGCTGCTGATCACCGGCGTCAGCCCACGCCCCGATGCCACCGGCGAGCAGTACGTCACCATCACCGGTGTCATCAACGGGCCAACCGTCAACGAGCACACCGTCTATCAGCGCATGGCCGTCAATGTCGACGACTGGCCGTCGATGGGTCAGCTGCTGCCGGTGCTGTACTCGCAGAGAAATCCGGACAACTGGAGTTTCGCGCCGCCGGAGTCATCCGCCGGTTAGCTACCCCGGCGAAGCCGAGCGTGGTGACCAGGTGGTGCAGCATCGCGAAAAACGTGATGACCCAGGCCGCCAGCGCGATCCAGGCTTCGTCAGCGCCGAGATGTTGCACGATCGGCAGGTGGTCGGCCTTGCCCAGATAGTCCCCGCCGACCGCGTACATCCCGAGCGGGAACACCACGCTCCACATCGTTGCCTCGTAGCGCAGCGGGATGCGATGGATCACGTGCTTCCAGATGCCCGCGCCGATCAGCGGCGGTATCAACCATGTCCCGAAGGCCCAGAACACCACCGAGGTTCCCGCGACCAGCCCGCGGGTTGCGTCGACCATCGGTGCATGCGCCATCTCCACGATCCGCGCGCCGGCGACCACGGTTATCGCGGTGGCGCCCATGGACACCCAGTAAGGCGGGCTGAGATCCTCCGGCCGGAACCCGAAGAGCAGAATCCGCGCACCGACAAAGATGCCGGCGGCTGCGTAGAGAAACACGCCGACCGCCCAGGAGAACACCGCCAGCAGCGCCAGCTCGCGCCGCCCGGTTTCCAGTTCCGGTTCCAGCGCGGCAGCGAGCACCGCAACCGATTGGCTGGCGACCACCCAGATGAACCAGGTGCCGTTCGCGTGCTGCAAGACCGGCCGATGCGTGGTGCGGACTACCGCGGTCCACGGCACCACATAGCCCAAAATCAGCCAGGCCAGCCAGCCGACCAGCAGCAGCGCGGACGCGATCCGGTAATGGGTGTCGACGGCCAGTCGGGTCCCCAGCACATCGGCGGCGGCGACGAAGGTGAACGACCCGAATGCGCGGCGTGGGTCTTTGAGGTCTGCGATGAAGTTCGCTCTGAAGGCGATGATCTTTCCCGCGGTCGCAACGATCAGAACGGCGAAGGCGGCGAAGCCCAGCCACAGCAGCCCCACCGATAGGGGATAGAGGCCGTGGTTGTGCATACCGATCGACACGATGCCGGTTGCCATCACCAGAGCGAAATAGCCGGGATGCAACGTGCGCACCGCTTCGCGGACGCCGGTCATTCCGGCCGTATCAGTAAGGGACACCAATCTTTCGCCACCTTCGGCCGCCGGTGCCCGGCTCTTCCGGGGGTCTGGCGACGCGGCTCCGGATGACAATATAGGGCCGCCACAGATACCAGAGCGGGTAGCTCCAGGCGTGCACGAGCCGGCTGAACGGCCAGACGATGAAGATTGCCCAGGACGCGACGGCGTGCACCTGGTAGAGCCACGGCGCGCTTGTGATGGCTTTCACATCCGGGTGGAAGGCGAACAGACTGCGGAACCACACGCCGACGGTGTTGCGGTATTCGTAGTGCGAAGTGTCCTCGATGCCCAGCGTCAGGAAGATGCCGAGCAGCACGATGATGCCGAGCAGGATCAACGCCAGGTAGTCCACGGCGCTGGTCGTCGCCCGTACGCGCGGGATGGCGGTGCGGCGAAAGGTCAGTATCCCGGCTCCGATCAAGATGCCGATCGCGGCGGTCGAACCGGCGACGGCGGAGAAATCCTGATACCACGTTTCCGGGATGCCCAGCCAGTCGGTGAACGCTTTCGGGATCAGGATGCCGAGGATGTGCCCGCCGATCGCGGCGAACGTCGCGTAATGGAACAGCGGCGAGCCCCACTTGAGTAGCCGGCGCTCCTGCAGTTGCGTCGAGCGGCTGGTCCAGCCGAACTGGTCATAACGCCAGCGCCAGATGTGGCCGACGATGAAAACGGCGATCGCGATGTACGGCAGGATCACCCACCACCAGATGTTCCACGTGCTCAGCGGGATCATGACTCTCGCTTCGGTGCGTAACGGGCAAGATATTCCGGCGGAGCGAACGGCTCCAGCCCGACGTCCTCGCGAGGCGGGCCGGAGTCCCAGGCGGCCCGCACCTGCTCCAGCTCCCGCTTGCCAAGCCCGGGTAGGTCGGCGATGACCGCGGAAACCACCTCGGCATACGGCGACTCGGCCTGGGTCAGGTTGCGCCGCAGCAACTCCAGATCGGCGCGGTGCGCGGACAGCAGCCGCTGGCCGCGGGTACACAGCGCGGCGAAGTCCAGCACCATCGGCAAGTAGTCGGGCAGCTCGTCGTCGGAGGGGACGAACCCGGCGTCGCGGTAGGCGGTCTTGAAGATCACCATCGCCATGCCCCGTTTGCGGGTGTCGCCGTAACGGTAGTAGGTCAAATACAGTGTGCAGCGCCGGTGCAGGTCGAACGTTTGCACGTAGTGTCGTGCGACCTGCTCGGATGTGGTGGCGCGCAACCAGCCGAGGAAACGGCCGAACGACTCCCGGGCCGGCTTCGGATTGGTGTCCGCCGCGAATGCCTCAAGCGCGTCAAGCCCGTCGAACAGCGCCGTCGTCGGATACTGCAGCAGCACCGACGCCAGCTTGGCCGTCTGGGTGTTCATGTCCGACCCGCTTTCGGGAACATCCCGGGGGCCCGGTCCTTCCCGTTCCAATTGAGCAGATTGAAACCGCGTCTGCGGTCGCCGGTTTCGGGTGGCCCAGAGCCGCCCATGCCGGGCCCTCCGTCGGTGTCGAGACTGCAGAACAGCTGCTCGTGCTGGCCCATCAGCACGCCTGCCTCCTCAGTGTGGGCCGACGGAATGACGTAGCGCTCTTCGTATTTCGCGATGGCCAGCAACCGGTACAGGTCATCGAGATCGTCGGTAGTGGCGCCGACCGATGCCGGCAGGTCCTCATCGATGTCCAGGCCGAGCTGACCGGCGCGCTGAATGGCCCGCACCGCGGCCAGCTTGCGTAACACGGTACGGACTACCTCCGTATCGCCGGCGGTGAACAGGTTGGCCAGATACTCGATCGGGATGCGCAGTGCGTCGATCGTCGCGAACACGTTGTCCGGATTGTCGTCGTAGCCGGCGGCATTGACCACGTCGGCCACCGGCGACAGCGGCGGGATGTACCAAACCATCGGCAGCGTGCGGTATTCCGGGTGCAGCGGTAGGGCCACCCTGTGGCGTACCGCCAGTTCGTAGACCGGCGAGCGTTGCGCGGCCTGAATCCAGTCGTGCGGGATGCCGGCCCGCGCCGCCTCGGCCCGCACGGTCGGGTTGTTGGGGTCGAGGAATACCCCGAGCTGGGCTTCGTAGAGGTCCTGAGTGTCGGGAGTGGAGGCCGCGTCGAGCACCTTGTCAGCGTCGTAGAGGAACAAGCCCAGATAGCGCAGCCGGCCCACACAGGTTTCCGAGCAGATCGTTGGCAACCCCTGCTCCGTCCGCGGGTAGCAGAACGTGCACTTCTCCGCCTTGCCCGTGCGGTGGTTGAAGTAGACCTTCTTGTACGGGCAGCCGGACACGCAGAATCGCCAACCGCGGCAACGGTCTTGATCGACCAGCACGATGCCGTCGTCGGCACGCTTGTACATCGCCCCCGACGGGCAGGACGCGACGCACGACGGGTTGAGGCAGTGCTCACAGATGCGGGGCAGGTAGAACATGAACACCTGCTCGAATTCCATCCTCACCCGGTCCTCGAGGCCGGCCAGGTTCGGATCATCGACGGCGAGCTCTGGCGCGCCGGCCAGGTCGTCGTCGAAGTTGCTGCCCCAGTTGACCTTTACGTCCCGACCCGTCAGCGCGGAAATCGAATGCGCGCTGGGATTGGCGGTTCCCAGAGGTGCGTCGATCACGGTCTGGTAGTCATAGGTCCATGGGTCGCCGTAGTCGTCGATGCTGGGCAGATCCGGGTTGTAGAAGATCGACAACAGCTTGCGAAGCCGCCCACCGGCTTTCAGTTGTAACCGGCCCTTGCGGTCCAATGTCCAGCCGCCGTGCCACTGCTCCTGGTCCTCGTAGCGCTTCGGATAGCCGATGCCTGGCTTGGTTTCGACGTTGTTGAAGTAGACGTATTCGAGTCCCGGGCGGTTGGTCCACACCTGCTTGCAGGTGACCGTGCAGGTGTGGCAGCCGATGCACTTGTCCAGGTTCATCACCATCGCCAGCTGCGCCATCACTCGCATCAGTAGGTCACCTCCTGCGAGCGGCGGCGGATTACGGTGATCTCGTCGCGCTGGTTGCCGGTGGGGCCGTAATAGTTGAAGCCGAACGACATTTGGGCGTAGCCGCCAATCATGTGCGTCGGCTTGATCGCCAAGCGCGTCAGCGAGTTGTCCCCGCCGCCGTGCCATCCGGACACCTCCGATTTCGGAGTCATCAGATGCCGGTCCATGGCGTGGTACATGAACACCGTGCCTTTCGGCATCCGATGGGTGACGACCGCCCGGCAGGCCACCACACCGTTGCGGTTGTAGGCCTCGATCCAGTCGTTGTCTTTGACACAGATGGTGGCCGCGTCTTGGGGACTCATCCAGATCACCGGCCCGCCTCGGAACAGCCGCAGCATGTGCAAGTTGTCCTGGTACTCCGAGTGAATCGACCACTTGGAGTGCGGAGTGAGGTAGCGCACGGTGACCTCGGGTCGGCCGTCTTCGCTCAGCCCCTGTTCGCCGAAGTGGCGGATGTAGTTCAGTGGCGGACGGTAAACGGGCAGCCACTCGCCGTATTCGGCGATCCAGTCGTGGTCGAGGAAAAAGTGCATCCGACCAGTCAGCGTGTGCCAGGGTTTCTTGCGTTCGACGTTGACGACAAACGGCGCGTAGCGCCGCCCGCCGGTCTCGCTGCCCGACCACTCCGGTGAAGTGATCACCGAACGCGGCTGAACCTGGGTGTCTTCGAACGTGATGTGCTCGCCGGAACGTTCCTCGGCCAGGTCGGCTAGATGCATCCCGGTCTGCTCCTCCAACGCCTCCCAGCCCTGCATGGCGACGGCACCGTTGGTGGTGCCGGACAGCGCCAGGATCGCCTCGGCCATATGCACGTCGCGGGCCAGCGAAGGGCGACCGTCCGCGACTCCGCCGCGGACGACGCCGTTGCGCCGGCGCAGGAAATCAACCGCCGCAACGGGTTTCCAGGTCACGCCTTTGACCGGGGTTCCCGCCGTCTCGACCAGCGGGCCCAGCGCGGCCATCTTTTCCGCGACCGCGCCGTAGTCGCGTTCGATCGTCACCAGCTTCGGCATCGTCTTGCCGGGCACCGGCTCGCACTCGCCGTAACGCCAGTCGCGCACCACGCCGCCGGGCTGGGCCAGCTCGTCGGCGCTGTCGTGCAGCAGTGGCGCGGCGATGACGTCGGTGCGGGTACCTAAATGCTTTGCCGCCAGCCGGGAGAAGTCGCGGGCGATGGTGGCGAACGCGTCGAAGTCCGTGCGGGCATCCCAGGGCGGAGAGATGGCCGGGTTGAACGAATGCACGAACGGGTGCATATCGGTAGTGGAGATGTCGTATTTCTCGTACCAGGTCGCCGCCGGTAACACGATGTCGGAATACGTGCAGGTGCTGGTCATCCGGAAGTCGATGGCAACCGCCAAATCCACCTTGCCGCAAGGTGCCTCGTCGTGCCAGCGCACCTCGGCGGGTCGCAGCGCGCTGGGCGTCTCGTCGGCCCGCACCGCGTTGTGGGTGCCGAGCAGATGCCGCATGAAGTACTCCATGCCTTTGCCCGACGACCCCAGCAGGTTCGCCCGCCACACGGTCAGCACCCGCGGGAAGTTCACCGGATTGTCCGGGTCTTCACCGGCGAAATTCAAATGGCCGCTTTGCAGTTCGTCGACTACATAGTCGCCGACGCTCTTGCCGGCTTTTTCGGCCGCTTCGGCCAGCTCGAGGGTGTTGCGGTCGAAGGTCGGAAACGTCGGCGTCCACCCCAGCCGGGACGCCTGGGCGAGCGCGTCGGCCATCGCCTTGCCACGGAACAGGCCGCGGCCCAACGGGGTTGACAGTTCGGCTGCGCCGAACTGCTCATAGCGCCATTGGTCGGTGTGCAGGTAGAAGAACGACGTGCCGGTCATCTGCCGCGTGGGGCGTTGCCAGTCCAGCGCAAACGCCACCTGCTGCCAACCGGTGAGCGGGCGTACCTTCTCCTGCCCGACATAGTGTGCCCAGCCGCCGCCGTTGACACCCTGACAGCCGCACAGCATCGTCAGGGTGAAGAACGTGCGGTAGATCTGGTCGGAGTGGAACCAGTGGTTGGTGCCGGCGCCCATCGCGATCATCGACCGACCCCTGGAAAGCTCTGCGCTGCGGGCGAATTCGCGCGCCACGCGGGCTGCTGCGGCGGCCGGCACCGAGGTGATCGCCTCCTGCCACGCAGGGGTATACGGTTGCGACGCGTCGTCGTAGCCCGACGGCCATTCACCGGGCAGCCCGTCACGGGGCACCGCGTAGTGGGCCATCAGCAGGTCGAACACCGTCGTCACCAACTTCTCGCCCAGCCGTATGACCGGAACACCCCGACGGATCGCCCCGCCTCCCTCTGTGTCGCCGATGTCGAAGCGCGGCAAGTCAATAGGGACTGCGTCCGCACCTGGCCCGTGCAGACTTAGCAGAGGGTCGACGTCGCCGAGGTCGAGATTCCATTTGCCCTTGCCCGCGTCGCCGAAGTGGTCCGCGATGGTGCCGTTGGGAACAACAGGCTGCCTGGTCGCCGAGTCCAGCAACACGGTCTGGTGCACGGCGCGCTCGTCGTCATGGCCCAGGTCGGCTGCAGTGAGGAAGCGGTCGGGCACATACGCGTCGCCGTTCTCGCGGAGTGTCACCAGGAACGGCAAGTCGGTGTATGTCTTCACGTACTGCTGGAAATACGGCACCTCGCGGTCGCGGAAGAACTCGGTGAGCACCACATGGCCCATCGCCATCGCCAGTGCGCCGTCGGTGCCGGGTGCGCAGGCCAGCCAGTCGTCGGCGAATTTGGTGTGGTCCGAGTAGTCCGGGCTGACCACGACGACCTTCTGCCCGCGGTAGCGGGCCTCGACCATGAAGTGTGCGTCGGGAGTGCGGGTGATCGGCAGGTTGGTGCCCCAGATGATCAGGTAGGCGGCGTTCCACCAGTCGCCGGACTCCGGGACGTCGGTCTGATCGCCGTAGACCTGCGGGGAGGCCAGCGGCATATCGGCATACCAGTCGTAGAAGGACAGGATCGTGCCGCCGATCATCGACAGAAACCGGGTGCCGGCCGCGTAGGAGACCTGCGACATCGCCGGAATCGGCGAAAAGCCGACCACCCGGTCGGGGCCGTAAGTCTTGATCGTGTGTACGTGTGCGGCCGCGATCAGCTCGCTGACCTCGTCCCACGTCGACCGCAGGAACCCGCCCTTGCCGCGCGCCTGTTTGTAGCGCGCCGCGCGTTCGGGGTTGCCGGTGATCTCCGCCCACGCCTCGACCGGATCTTCAACGCGCGCACGGGTTTCCCGCCACATCTCCAGCAGCGGCTGGCGTATGTAGGGAAACTTCACCCGCGACGGCGAATAGGTGTACCAGGAAAACGACGCGCCCCGCGGGCAACCCCGCGGCTCGTATTCGGGGCTGTCCGGGCCGACCGACGGATAGTCGGTGGCCTGGGTTTCCCACGCGATGATGCCTTCCTTGACGAACACCTTCCACGAGCACGAGCCGGTGCAGTTCACCCCGTGCGTGGAGCGCACCTCTTTGCCGTGCCGCCAGCGCTCGCGGTAGAACTCCTCGGCGCCGCGCCCGCCCCGGCGATGCACCTCGCGGTGGTCGGGCGTGGGCGTGCCGGCGGTGAAGAACTGCGCCTTGCGCAGCAGGGTTTCGACAGGTTCACCGCCCGGCAGTAGCGGTGCCAGTAGCGCGCGGGGTGCCTGCCCGTCGGTGGCTTCGACGTCGCTCGGTGTCGGCCGAGAGTTGATTGCTGTCAACCCATACACCCCGGTTCTCTCGCGCATCGCACGCCGATCCGGGGGATCGACGCCGACAACAGCCGCCTCAGGCAGTAGATCCCGAGCTATTCAGATCGCTGGATGCCGCTTCGATACCGCTGAGTACACCCGTCTTCTCTCGGTATACCACCCGTCGCGGCCAGTGGTACCGGGCGCGCCGAGAATTTTTACGAAACGCAGGTGTGAAAAACCGCTACCGTTCCCTATCGGCGCCCTCGTCGGCGCTCGCGGCGGACACAAGTCTTCGTCGAGTGTGCGGCTCTGTACGCCAACAGCGGCGCGTCGCGTACGAAACTACACACTCGACGCAATTTGCTGCTCGCCGTCAGCCGTGGCTAATCCGCAGCAGGTCGGCCAGGCTCGACAGCTTGACCCGCGGGCGACCGTGCGGCTCGCCGGCCGATCGCTCGTACTCGTCGATGAGTTTCCAATGCCGATCGGTGACGAGTTTGGGCTGGCGGGAGCTCAGCCATTCGGTGAGCTTGTCGGCATGGTTCGCACCGAAGTCGGCGAGGCTGGTTTGTGTCAGGTCGTTCAGCAGGGTGTCGACGGTGTCCTGCGAGTCTTTCTTGTTGGTGCCGATCACCCCGGTCGGCCCGCGCTTGATCCAGCCGACGACGTACTCGTTGCGGCTGCCGTCCACCCGGCCATCGGTGTTGGGAATCGTTCCGCTTCTCTCGTCGAACGGCAGCCCCGGTGTGGGCACGCCGCGATAGCCGACCGAGCGGACCACCAACTGGACGGGCAGCTCTTCCCGCGCGCCGGTGTCCTTGGCGACCACCCGCCCGCTGTCGTCGCTGACCAGTTCGTTGCGCCCGAGCACGATTCGCTCGACTCTGTTGTCGCCCTTGATCTCGATCGGGGATGTCAAGAACCGGAACACGATTCGACGGTGTCCGGGGCGGGGCTCGCGCTCCGCGTAGCCGCGCAGCACCTTGATGTTCTGCTTGCAGACCTTGCCTACCGCGGCCGCGTCGTCGTCGCTGATGCCATCCAGTTGTGCGGGGTCGACGACCACGTCGACGCCTTCGAGGTCGGCAAGTTCGCGCAGCTCCAGTGTCGTGAAGGCGGTCTGGAGCGGGCCGCGACGGCCGATGATCACCACTTCCTCAACCGCACACGGGCGCAGCGACTCCAGGGCATGGTCGGCGATGTCGGTGAGTGCCAGCACGTCGGGGTCGGTCACCAGAATGCGGGCCACGTCGAGCGCGACATTGCCGTTGCCGACGACGACGGCCCGGGCGCCTGACAAATCGGGGCACATCTGCTCGAAGTGCGGGTGAGCGTTGTACCAGCCCACGAAATCGACCGCCGCGATGCTGCCGGGCAGGTCCTCGCCGGGAATGTTCAGCGCCCGATCGGATTGCGCGCCGATGGCATAGATCACCGCGTCGTAGTGCTCGGCCAGTTCGGGGGCACTGATGTGCTCGCCCACCACGACGTTGCCGAAGAACCGGAAGCGGGGGTCCTCGGAGGTTTTTTCGAACTGCCTGCTGATCGACTTGATCTTCGGGTGGTCGGGTGCGACGCCGGAGCGGACCAGCCCCCACGGCGTGGGCAGCATCTCCAGCATGTCGACGGCGACGTCGATCTCCCCGGATGAGTCGGCGGCCTTGAGCAGCGACGCGGCGGCGAAGAATCCGGACGGCCCGGAGCCGACGATCGCGACGTGGTATGGACGCATGATGCTCGATGCTAGACGTCCGCCTGGCCAGGCCGCCGCCGGTCGAGCGGTAACGTGAGCAGCTGTGGAACCCGATCGCCAGGCCGACATCGCCGCCCTCGACTCCACCCTGACCACGGTGGAGCGGGTGCTGGATGTCGACGGTCTGCGCACCCGCATCGACAAGCTCGAGCACGAGGCGTCCGATCCCAATCTGTGGGACGACCAGGCCCGGGCGCAGCGGGTGACAAGCGAGCTTTCGCATACCCAGGGGGAACTGCGCCGCGTTGAAGACCTGCGCCGGCGCCTAACCGACCTGCCGGTTCTCTACGAGCTGGCAGTCGAAGAGGGCAGCGCAGACGAGCTGGCCGAGGCCGACGCGGAACTCAAGGCGCTCAGCGCGGACATCGAGGCCATGGAGGTCCGCACGCTGCTCTCCGGCGAATACGACGAGCGTGAGGCGCTGGTCACGATCCGCTCGGGTGCGGGCGGCGTGGACGCCGCCGACTGGGCCGAGATGCTGATGCGGATGTATATCCGCTGGGCCGAGCAGCACAACTACCCCGTCGAAGTGTTCGACACGTCCTACGCGGAAGAGGCAGGCATCAAAAGCGCGACGTTCGCGGTGCACGCGCCGTTCGCTTACGGCACGCTGTCCGTCGAGCAGGGCACGCATCGGCTGGTGCGGATCAGCCCGTTCGACAATCAGAGTCGACGGCAGACGTCGTTCGCCGAGGTCGAGGTGCTTCCGGTGGTGGAGACCACCGACCACATCGATATTCCCGAGGGCGACGTGCGGGTTGACGTCTACCGCTCCAGCGGGCCCGGCGGCCAATCGGTGAACACCACCGACTCGGCCGTGCGACTCACCCACATCCCGACCGGTATCGTGGTGACTTGCCAGAACGAGAAGTCGCAATTGCAGAACAAAGTGGCGGCGATGCGCGTTCTTCAGGCAAAGTTGTTGGAGCGCAAGCGCTTAGAAGAACGCGCTGAGCTCGACGCCTTGAAGGGCGACGGCGGCAGCTCCTGGGGCAACCAGATGCGGTCTTACGTACTGCACCCGTATCAGATGGTCAAGGATCTGCGCACCGACTATGAGGTCGGGAATCCGGCAGCCGTCCTGGACGGAGACATCGATGGATTCCTGGAAGCAGGGATCCGGTGGCGCAACAGGAAAGATGACGACTGATAAGAACGTTCTCGCGACAGCTCAAGCCCAGCCGTGGCACGACATTGTCCGCGGCGATATCCGCGAGTGGTTCCTGACCAGTGGCCTTCACATAGTCCTGCTGCTGATCGGGGCGGTGCTCGCCGCGCGGTTCGTCAACTGGGCTGCGAAAAAAGTGACCGAGCGCCTCGACGTCGGCTTCGCCGAGAGCGACGCGTTGGTGCGTTCGGAGGCCACCAAGCACCGTCAGGCCGTCGCCTCGGTGATCTCGTGGGTGTCGGTTGTCCTCATCGCTATCGCCGTGGCGATCCAGCTGGCCGACGTACTTCATATCTCTGTGCGGGGACTTGTCGCTCCGGCGACAGTGATCGGGGCGGCGCTGGGTTTCGGCGCCCAGCAGTTGGTCAAGGACTTGCTGTCCGGATTTTTCATCATCGTCGAGAAGCAATACGGCTTCGGTGATCTGGTTGAGCTCACGATCCTGGGGTCGCCGAGCGACGCGGCCGGCACTGTGGAGAACGTCACGCTGCGGGTCACCAAGCTGCGCTCGCCCGACGGCGAGGTATTCACCGTGCCCAACGGGCAGATCGTCAAATCGATCAACCTGTCCAAGGATTGGGCACGCGCCGTGGTCGACATTCCGGTGCAGACCAGCGCCGACCTCAACCTGGTGAACGAGGTGTTGCACCAGGAATGCGAGCATGCCCGCGACGACGATGTGCTGGGGGAGTTGTTGCTGGATGCGCCAACCGTGATGGGTGTGGAAAGCATCGAGGTCGACACGGTCACCCTGCGGTTGGTGGCGCGCACGTTGCCCGGCAAGCAGTTCGAGGCGGGCCGCAAACTGCGTGCGATGGTGGTCCGCGCGTTAGCCCGTGCGGGCGTCGTCACCAAGGCCGACGCGACGGCGACGGTCGGCGCCATCGTCCACCCGGCGACGGCGACCGGCGCCGAGGATGAGACACAGGGCGCAGCCAGGTGAGGGTATTCACGCTGGACCGGCTGAGAAAGATCGGCGACGACGTGGAACGCGGCTGGCCGGGCTACTTGTTCGGCGGCCATGTGCGCACCTCCACGTTGGTGCTGATCGTTGCGTTCGCGGCGTTGTGGTGGGTCTACGACGACCACCAGCACTCCGCTAGCTCGCAGCCAACCACCCAGGTGCCGGCCACCCAGGTGGTGCCGCCGGGCTTCGTGCCCGACCCGAACTACACCTGGGTGCCGCGTAGCCGGGTGCAGCAACCGCCGTCAACCGTCACCGTGACCAAGACGCCGACAACCACCGCCACCACGCCACCGACCACGACGACGACCGCACCGCCGCCGTTCCAGCTGCCCGTCCTGCCGCCGCCGTTCGGCCCGGGGACGGCGACCACGACGACATCACCACCGCCTGGCCCCGCACCCGAGACCCCTGCCGTGCCGCCGGCCGGATGAGCCGAGGCGGGGATACCGAAACTCCCCGTTACACTGGCGATCCGTGATGATCACCCTCGACCACGTCAGCAAGCAGTACAAATCGTCGGCGCGTCCGGCGCTGGACAACATCAACGTCAAGATCGACAAGGGTGAGTTCGTCTTCCTCATCGGTCCCTCCGGCTCGGGCAAGTCGACGTTCATGCGGCTGCTGCTGGGAGCCGAGACACCGACGACCGGTGATGTGCGGGTCTCGAAGTTTCACGTCAACACGCTGCCCGGACGCCACATTCCGAAACTGCGACAGGTGATCGGCTGTGTCTTCCAGGATTTCCGGCTGCTGCAGCAGAAAACGGTGTTCGAGAACGTTGCGTTCGCGCTGGAGGTCATCGGCAAGAAGCCCGATGTGATCAACCGGGTGGTGCCCGACGTGCTGGAGATGGTCGGTCTGTCCGGCAAGGCCAACCGGCTCCCGAACGAGCTGTCCGGAGGTGAGCAGCAGCGGGTGGGGATCGCCCGCGCGTTCGTCAACCGGCCGTTGGTGTTGCTGGCCGATGAGCCCACCGGGAACCTTGACCCGGAAACCAGTAACGACATCATGGATCTGCTCGAGCGGATCAACCGCACCGGGACCACCGTGCTGATGGCGACGCACGACTATCACATCGTCGACACGATGCGGCAGCGCGTGGTGGAACTGTCGTTGGGCAGGCTGGTACGTGACGATCAGCGCGGTGTCTATGGGATGGACCGCTAAGTGCGCTTCAGCTTCCTATTCAACGAGGTCGTAACCGGACTTCGTCGCAACGTCACCATGACGATCGCGATGATCCTGACCACCGCAATTTCGATCGGCCTTTTCGGCGGTGGCCTGCTGGTGATCCGATTGGCCGACAACTCGCGCAGCATCTACCTCGACCGGGTGGAGACACAGGTCTTCCTGACCAACGACATCTCCGCCAACGACCCGACCTGCGACAGCCCACCATGCAAGGCGCTGCGTGAGAAGATCGAAGCGCGCAACGACGTCAAAGCGGTGCGGTTTCTCAACCGCGAGGACGCCTACCAAGACGCCATCCGCAAAATTCCCCAGTTCAAGGACTTGGCCAGTAAGGATGCGTTCCCGGCGTCATTCATCGTCAAGCTCGAAAACCCCGAGCAGCACAGCGAATTCGATCAGGCCATGCTGGGACAGCCCGGGGTGGACCATGTGCTCAATCAGAAGGAGTTGATCGACCGGCTGTTCGCTGTGCTCGACGGGCTGTCGAACGCCGCGTTCGCTGTGGCTTTGGTGCAGGCCATCGGAGCCATCCTGTTGATCGCCAACATGGTCCAGGTCGCGGCCTACACCAGACGCACAGAGATCGGCATCATGCGGCTGGTCGGCGCCACCCGCTGGTATACACAGCTGCCGTTCCTGGTCGAAGCCATGGTGGCCGCTACCGCGGGGGTCATCATCGCGATCCTCGGCTTGATCGTGGTGCAAGCGGTGTTTCTGGGCAACGCGCTCAACCAGTTCTATCAAGCCAATCTCATCGCCAAAGTCGACTATGCCGACGTCCTGTACGACTCGTGGAAACTGTTCTTGGTGGGCGTGGCGATGGCCGGGATTACGGCATACGCAACCCTGCGCGTGTACGTGCGGCGGTAGTGATGGCCAAGAAGTCCGGCGGAACCAAGACCGGCGGCAGGCACGTCCTAGCCACTAACCGCAAGGCGCGGCACAACTATTCGATCCTGGAAGTGTTCGAGGCGGGGGTGGTTTTGCTCGGCACGGAGGTAAAGAGTCTGCGCGAAGGCAAGGCGTCGTTGGCGGACGCCTACGCCACTGTCGACGACGGCGAAGTTTGGCTGCGTAACCTGCACATTCCGGAGTATCACCATGGCAGCTGGACGAACCACGAGCCGCGTCGCACCCGGAAGCTATTGCTCCACAGGCGCCAAATCGACACGCTCATCGGCAAAATCAGAGATGGTAACCTCGCGCTCGTGCCGTTGACCCTGTATTTCTCCGAAGGAAAAGTCAAGGTGGAGCTTGCATTAGCGCGAGGCAAGCGGGCGCACGACAAACGTCAGGATTTAGCCCGCCGGGACGCCCAGCGGGAAGTGCTCCGTGCATTAGGTAGACGCGCCAGGGGCATGAACTGATCGGCGCGGCGTACGCCCAGCTGTCCGCGGTCAGCTACGGCGTCAGCGACTTCGTCGGAGGGGTGGCGTCTCGGCGCGTGGCTGGGCTGCGCGTCATGCTGGTGACCTATCCGATCGCCACCGCGCTGCTGGGCGTGACGGCCGCCACCGCCGGCGGGCCTGTCCACGAGGGCGCGCTGCTGTGGGGCAGTCTGTACGGGATCAGCCAGGCCGTCGGCGTGTACTGCTTCTACGCCGCCGTGGCCGCCGGACCGATCTCGGTGGTGTCACCGCTTGCGGCGGTGCTCAATGCCGCCGTACCGGTCGCCGCCGGCGTGGCTCTCGGCGAGCGGCCGGGGGAGACGGCCTCGATGGGCGTGGTGGTGGCGATGCTCGCGGTGATCCTGGTCAGCCGGGAGTCGCCCGCCGACGAGGATGTCCGGACTCACCGGTTCACCAGCAAGGTGGCTTGGTTGACGGTGGGCTCCGGGGTGGCGTTCGGGCTGGACTTCGTGCTGCTCCACCAGGCCCCTGCGGAGTGTCGGTTGTGGCCGCTGTTTTTTGCGCGAGCGGCGGCGACGGTGCTGGTGTTCACCGTTGCCGGGATGAGCAACAACCTTCAGCTTCCGTCCAAGACGCCGCTGCGGCTGGCGGTGATGGCGGCGCTGCTGGATAGCTGCGCCAATATCACCATGCTGCTGGCCATCCAGAAATGGCTGCTGTCGTTGGCCAGCATCTTGATCTCGCTGTATCCGGCGACGACGGTCATTCTGGCCATCATCGTGCTGCGCGAGCGGGTGACCCGCTGGCAGGCCATCGGCATGGTTTTGGCGGCGCTGTCGGTAGGGATGATCGCCGCCACCTGACGCCTGCGCCGTCTACCATCAGGCCGATGAGCAGCCCCTCGCGCCCGGTCACCCAACTCGACAAGTCCGATGTGCTTGCGGGTCTTTTCGCCACCTGGGATGCCCTTGACGGATTGATGACTGGGCTGACCGAGGAGCAGTGGCAGACGCCGACGCCGCTGCCGGGTTGGTGCGTGCACGATGTGGTGGCCCACATCATCGGCACCGAGTCGGTGCTGCTGGGATTGGCCCCGCCAGACGCGGATATCGACGTGTCGACTTTGGCCCACGTGCGCAACGACGTCGGCGTAATGAACGAGTGCTGGGTGCGTCACCTTAGCGCCGAGTCCGGCTCCGACCTGTATCGGCGTTTCCGGACGGTGACCGATGATCGTCGAAAGCGCTTGGCGGACATGCCCGATGACGAGTGGAACGCGCTTACTGCGACGCCGGTAGGCCCGGACAGTTATGGCCGGTTCATGCGGGTTCGAGTGTTCGACTGCTGGATGCACGAGCACGACATCCGCGATGCGCTGGGCGCGCCCGCCTCGGAGGCGGAACTGGTTTCGCCCGCGTCAGGGCTGGCGCTCGACGAGATGGCCACCAGCATGGGCTACGTCGTGGGCAAGCTGGGTAAGGCCCCCGGCGGGTCCCGGGTGGCCATCGAGCTGACGGGTCCGCTGGCCCGCACCATCCGCGTTGCCGTGGACGGTCGCGCCCAAGTGGTGGACGACTTCGGCGGGCGGGAGCCGACGGCCACGATCCGGCTCGACGGTTTGCTGTTCACTCGGCTGGCGGGCGGCCGTGTAGACAGCGTCCCCGTCGAGCTCAGCGGTGACGAGCAGGTCGGGACTCGCATCGTCGAACATCTCAACTTTGTGATGTGAGCCACTCCGCGGCGCGGATGAATATTCGCTGGCCTGTTGTTCTAGAGCGCGTACCATTGATTGTCCTGCCGAAAGTCGGCGGGGATGCTCGAAGACATGGGGCTGAACGGTTTCGACTTCGCGCATCGAATCAAGGGAAGCGTGCCGGTGCAGGCAAGAGACCACCGTAAGCGTCGTTGCAACTAGATAAGCGCCGATTCACATCAGCGCGACTACGCTCTCGCTGCCTAAGCGACAGCTAGTCCGTCAGACCGGGAACTCCCTCGACCCGGACCCTGGCGTCAGCTAGAGGGATCAACCGTTAGGTTCGGTCGCGGGACCTAGCGGGACACCAAACAGCGACTGGGATCGCCGTCCCGGCTAGTTCGCGAGACCGGGAGATCCGAGTAAGGGCAAGGCGAACTGCGCACGGAGAAGCCTTGAGGGCATGCCGTAGGACCCGGGTTCGATTCCCGGCAGCTCCACCAGGATTTAGCTGAACAGTCGACCTCCAGGACGTCGCTTAGGCAGTCGCCTGCAGGGTGATTTCGGATATTTCCGTCCGGCTCTCGCCATTGGTGGTTCCCAGGGTGGAGATCCACACCAGCACGTCGGAGGTCTTGGTCCGGTTATGCACCGCTATGCGGTTGTGCCCCGCCCGCAGTGGCGTGTTTGGGGTGAGCTCGACGGTGTCGGCCAATTTGGCGGGGGCATCGGTGGGCGACGAGCGGATCTGGACCTTGGTTCCTGTGCTGGGCACGTCGATCGTCACGGCGCTCAGTGCGGTCGGTTCGGACAGGTGCAGCAGCAGACCCATTCCTTCGATGAACTCCGGAAAAGGGACGGCGTCCTTATAGGTAACGGTGGACCACGCCGTGTTTGGGTTGCCGTCGATTGCCAACCTGGCGTCCTGCGGATTGTCGGGGGCGCCGTCGGGGGAAAACACCGTTGCGCTCACTGGCTTGACGATTGGTCCTGGACGAGTCCAGGCGCCGAATCCCTGGGTGAAATACACAACCGCAGTCGCGGTTAACACGATCACACCGAGGGCGGCAACGACGGCCGCGATCCGGACCTTTCTGCCTTGTGGCGCCTTGTATCGCGATAGTTTGGCGCGGACCTGGGATCGGCGTCGCTTCTTACTAGGTTCAACGGAGAAGTTGATGATTTTGTCGGCATCGAGCGTGTCGCCGTCCCACGCGCCGCTGACCTCGACCTCATCCCCATCTGCGAGCCGACTTGCTACGAGATCAGTTTGTATCTCGACCGGAATATGGGCAGGCCGGTTAACTAGTGGTTCATATGGGACCAACTGAAACGACAAGACCCCGACCTGATCGTGAGCATCGACCACGCTTTGCTGGACGCCGCGTGCTATCCCGTTGACGACCAGGCGCTCCAGACGCTGCGTGGCTGGACGTTCGCCCGAACCGAGGCTCTCGGCGGGGGCCGACACCGACGTCTGTGAGCCGGCTTGCGGATGCGGTGCAGCCGCATCGCGGCCGGGATCCTGGTGGGTGAGGGCTCGGGCAAAGTCGACGCAATTCGGGTATCGCTCGTTGGGGTCTTTGGCCAGCGCCCTTGCCAGCACGGCGTCCAGGTGCGCGAGATCGGGTCGGCGCTGCGAGATCCGCGGTGGCGGGGTACCGAGATGGTGGCTGAGTACGACGGCGCGATTTGAGTCTTGAAACGGTGGGGCACCGGTCAGTAGGTAAAAAGTTGTGGCGGCCAGCGCATATTGATCCGCTCGGCCGTCAAGCGGCTTGCCCAAGAGTTGCTCGGGGGCCACGTAACTGATCGTTCCTATGGCGACGTTGGCCTCAGTGAGGTTGCTGACGTCATCGATTCTGCGAGCGATGCCAAAGTCGGTTAATAACACCCTGCGTCGGTGGCCATCGGCCGCGGTCACGAGGATGTTCTCAGGCTTGACGTCCCGATGGAGCAGACGGCGATCATGACCGAAGTCGAGCGCATCAGCCACCGCCGTCACAATTTCCGAGACCTCTTGTTCTGGCATGCCGCGCGGGTGGCACTCCCGAACCAATCGGCCTGCGTCGGTGCCCTCCACGTAATCCATCGAGATCCAGAGCCGGCCGTTGAACTCACCACGATCGAGAACGCCGACGATATGTGGGTGCCACAGCGTCGCTGCCAATTCGGCTTCGCGATTGAATCTTGCGCGAAACTCCTCGTCGGCCGTTGAGGCCAGTGACAAGATCTTCAGCGCATCGTGACGAGGCAGACGAGGATGCTGGGCGAGGTAAACCTCACTCATACCACCAGTGCCCAGCAAGCGCTGAATAACGTAGCCAGCGAAGACCTCACCGTTGTTGAACGGCATGTCCGAAAGCCTACAAATCGGCACGGCCGGAGAGCGAATTCCGTCAGCGAGCAGTAGAACCGCCGCGTGGGGCTCTTGACGCCGTCAAGACCCGAGACCGAAACCGCAGGTATCGAGCGGGATTGAAACGCACCGAGACGTAGCGAACCGGCAGCTCAGAGAGCATATTGCCTGGTAGAGCGACGGATTCGATTCCCGACAGCTCCACCAGATAGGGCCGCAGAGATGCGGCCCCTTTCCGTGGATCGCAGTTAGTAGACCGATTCTCGACTTTCCAGGGTGGAAAGTGGATAGCATTTGTTTGCTATAAAGCTTGTGCGTGTCAAGAGGCAACATGACGAGGAAAGTCGACATCGTCGCCGTTCTCTCGGTCTGGACTGTCTTCTTAGCGTCTTCCGGCGCAGTCGCTGATTTTGCTGCGCGCGCAGACGATTTAGGGTCCGCGGTGTACAGCGGTGTCAGCCAGCTTCGCCAGATATGCGGGGAAACCGGCGATGACCCGCGCTTGGCCGCAGCAGCACAGCGGCACGCCGACGACATGCTGAAGACTGGTGTAAACGGTCATATCGGTTCGGATGGCTCTTCACCGCAGGCGCGTATCACCGATGCGGGTTACGTCAGGCCCAGCTACACCGGTGAGATCGTCTACTGGGGCACCGGATCCGATGCGACTCCGGACGTAGCGCTCGACCTGTGGATGCAAAGTCCTGCGCACCGGGCGATCATCCTGAACTGTGCCTTCACCGCCGTCGGCTTCGCCACCGCCTCGGACGGCGACAAGATGACCGCGGTCGGTGACTTCGCGAGTCCTTAAAACACCGCAATCACAAGTCCCGAGGCCCCGGCGCAGGGGGCCGCGACACGGGGCCGAGCAATCCCTGATATTGGTCGGCCACCAGGTCCCGGTATTCAGGATGGCGCAGAATGTAGTCACCCGTGATCTTGCACCGCGGAATGACCGTGTGTCCGGCCCCCCGGATCAGTTCAAGCACACCACCGATCATCGCGGACGAGACGCCCCGATCACGCCATTGCGCATCGACTTCGGTGGCCATCAACACGATATGGCTGCGGTAGCGGCGGTAGGGCTGCCGACCGATCACCTGGTCGCCTATCGCGGCCTCGAACCGATCACCTTGGGCGTTGTCGGTGATGATCGTCTGTAGTCCATCGTGGGCACTGCGTTCGATACTGCCCATGGGCGTTGGCGATTCATTCACAATCGAGTATCCCTTCCATGTCATCACAGGCGGCAGTACGGGTGTGATTTCCTGCTCAAGGCCACGAGACAGGCGGGCCGCAACCCGGTTCTGGTAGATCCAGGTCCGCTTTCCTGAGCCGATACACCTGAAGGGACAACCCGTAGTATTTGTCGGTCTCGCCGACCCATTCCATACCCACTCGTCGTGCGGTGGCCACCCCGCGACTGTTACGCGGCCGCACAACCGCGAACACCTCACTGACACCCGCGTTCTCAAAGGCCTGATGCGCAACCGCATGACCGGCTTCAGCACCATAACCACGACCCCACATGGCGGGGGCCACCTGCCATCCGATCTCTAGGTCGGTTCGCTCGGGTGGCAGCGGCAGCAACGCCACCCCACCGATTACGTCTCCGGACTGCTTCTCGGTGATCGCCCAGCGGCCCAGCGGCAGTCCAGCCGCGTCGTTTTCAGCCATCCAGACACCCAGCACGCGCCGCATCTCGGGAACATCCACGATCGCCGGCAACGCCGGGCACAACCACGAAGCCACTTGGGGGTCACCATATATCGCGCGCGCGGCACTCTCGTCGTCAAGGCGCCACGGCCGCAACACCAACCGATAGGTGTGAATGTGTCGCGACGTTGAGTCCAGCTCGACGTGGCGATGCTCAGCCATGACAACCCCCAACGTCGCGCGCACGGCCGCCGCCGCCGCAGCACCGATGTTCGTGGCGCGAAAGAAGTGCCGTTGACCGCGTCATTGGTCGGAACGGAATCGACTGAGCGGCAGTAGCCTCGTGGCCACCGGTGATTCCGCGGTGAGGCAGACGTTTCCGCAGTCGTGATGAAACACCAAGGGGCGCTGTTTGAATCGGTCATCGACCTCAAACCGCACGGCCAACCCGAGGTCGGTACGCTCGACGATACCGGTGGCCCGGATCACCACCGCCGCATCACTTCTGAGCGTGTCCAATCGGATCGGCCGCGTGACCATCTCATAGCTGCGTTCACCGCCGCCAGCGGCGTCGGCGAGGACAATATCGACACAACGCTTGGCGATCAGAAGATCGATTTCCGCCAGCGCCTTAGCGGTGACCATGATCGACACGCTGCCGGCCGGACTTGCCCCCGGCGGTGCGGTCGTCACGAGTGCGGCCGCACCTCTCAATACAATGCCTTCAGCCATAACCGATCACGCCCGACTTCATCAGCGGGAAGTGTGAGTCCGGTCGGCGAACGTCTCCTGTCTGCGGTTTGCATCAATTGCGTCCGTCAGCAGCCACAGGGCTAAGCCGAGGAGCGCAATGTCCTTCATCAAGAACTCCGCGTCGGCGGAGAGAACGGGAAAGCCACCAGCAGACGCCTCCCCGGTGCCGGGAGTCGTGACCATGAAACTCAGTGTGATCGCGAAGAACAGCGTGGCGAGTATGCCGCCCACCACGGAAGCCTTCGGCAACCACGGCTTGACGGCCAGCAGTGCTGCAGTAAGCAATTCTATTGATCCATTCAATCGACCAAAGGCGTCGATGGACATGATGTTGTAAAACCAACTCAAGAAGGGGCTATGGGCCACCCAATGTGAAATACCCTGGGACTCATAGTAAGTGAACTTCATGGCGCCGAACCAGGCCAGGACTATGACCAGACCATAGCGCGCGATGAGAGGCGCGATTGCGCTCGTTCGAGACTTTCCCGGCGCATCAGTCATCATGACGGCGGCCTCTTTCTGTGACATGCGGTCTCCGTTCTTCATGCGTCGTTCACCGCATGGCCGCGCAGTTGGTCAAGAAGGTGATCCAGGCGGTTTACGGTCGCGGCTCAGATCAACAACCACTATCTGTGCGCAGAGGGTGAGTTGTCCTCATCCGAGCGTGCAATTCACCCGGGTGAGGCGCTGACGGGAAACGATCTGCGGCGCACCTCCGGCTACAGGACCGGCCAGTCAGTCCTCAGACGTTGTCAAGCGTGCTGTCCAGCCCGCACGCACGAGAGTGAACACGATGACCGGCCAGTACGCACCGGCCAGCATCTGCCGCTCCCGCGGCGTCACCCACGAGCGGCGTGTAGTGCGGCGCTTACTCATGGCGACTCGACGATATGGATGGCGGCTTCCTCAGCGGACGCAGCGCCCCCACCAATGCCGACGTCGTGGGCAAGGTAATCGGTACTCGGATCCGTGGGGTCGAGATCGAAGGCGACGAGCCGGCCTGCGCGCATGCCGCCGATCTGATCGTCGATAGGCTCGCCATCGCTGTCGGCGATATCGCCGATCCCGTCACCGTCCCACTGGTCGGTCACGTCGGGCAGCTCACGGGCCAGTCGGCGCGCCAGACTTTCATGGGTACGCGCTTCCCTCGCGGTGAGACCCCACGCCTGCAATTCGCGCGGGCTTTCCGGGGGCGAGTAGCCTTCGTCCAGGTCGATGCCCGTCTGTTCGGAGTCCAGGCTTTCTTCTGGCTCGAGCAGATGGGCCTCGACGTCATCGAATTCAGAAATCCCCATCAGCGCCGTCTCCATTCCGTATCCGCGAAGGCCATTCGCGGCCTTCAGAGCGCGTGGTCGGCGACGAGCATGCCTGCGGCGCGTTCGCCGATGATCACGCACGGCGCCATGATGTTGCCGGTAGTGATGCGCGGCATGATGGAGCTGTCTGCAACCCGCAAGTTGTCGATCCCGTACACCCTTAGGGCGCCGTCGACGACCGACACGGAGTCGTAAGGTCCCATCTTCGCCGTGCCGCACAGGTGCCAGTAGGTTGTGGCGGCATCGCGGATGAATCGTTCGAGCTCGCGGCCTTTCAAATTCCCGGGCATGACTTCGCGGCTAACGAATGGACGCAGCGGAGCCGAGTTGCCGATCTCGCGGCACAGCTCCACACAGGCTGTGGCGGTCTTCAGGTCGGCAGCGTCGCCGAATGTGTTGGCATCGAGCTGGATCGGGTCACGCGGATCGGGCCCGCCTAACCGCACCCTGCCGCGGCTCTTGGGGTGTGTGACACCGCCGACCATCGTCCACCCGAACTCGGGCAATCCGAACCGCGCTGCCGTCTCGTCCGTGCCGTACGGTGCTTCGGCTTGATTGATAAACACGTCTGGACAGTCTGAGTCCGAAAGAGTCCAGTAGACAGTCGACTCGCCTGTGTTGTTGCGCGGCGTCCGCGGCGCCTGGTCCTGCCAGACACAGTGGAGCGCGATATGATCGTGGAAGTTTCGCCCCACACCCGGAAGGTGTTGGTGCACAGGGATCCCAAAGCGCTGCAATTCTTCTGCGTCGCCGATTCCGGAATACATCAACACCTTGGGTGTGTGGATCGCGCCGAGCGACAACACCACTTCCATCTCGGCCCTGATCGCATGCTGTTCGCCGCGATAGAAAATCTCCACACCGGTAGCCCGGCTCCCGACGACGGTTACGCGCGTGAGGAGCGCATCAGTGAGAACTACTAGGTTCGGGCGGTCCATGTATGGGTAGACGTAGGAACGGAATACCGATTCGCGCTTGCCGTTCCGAACGCGGATATCGGTGATGGACGCGCCACCTGTCGTCTCCATCATTCGTCCATTGGGGTTTTCGAAGATCGGTATGCCGATCGAGTTCGCACCCATAAGCGTTGCCGGCGCTAGCGGGTTCGGTTCGGGGGCAGGCTGGACGAACACCGGACCGCCAGTGCCGCGATATCGCGGATCGGGTACGCCATGCCAGTCTTCAATGCGGCGGTAGATGTCAAGCACGGACTCATATCCCCATGCCGGGTCATTGGCTTCGGCGGCGAAAAGATCCCAGTCGGCTCGATGCCCGCGGGCCCAGACCATCGCGTTGATCGACGATCCGCCTCCCACCACTTTGCCCATAGAGAAAGGAACCGACCGTCCGTTGATCCGCGGATTCGGTAATCCCTTGAAGCTCCAGTCACGTTCGCTGCCCAGGTTCAGTGGCCACTGGCTCGGCTCGGTGACACTTGGAGCGCTGTCATCGCCACCCGCCTCTACCAACAACACGCTTACGTCGGGGTTTTCGGCTAAGCGCCTGGCTACCACCGAACCCGCTGAGCCTGCGCCGCACACGATGAAGTCATACCGGGGCTTCAGCGTGGCGGTAGCAGTGCAGCTACTTGTCGTGCTGGTCGTCATCTGTGAATGACTCCTTAAGTGTTCTTGATCCAGTCGACACAAGTAGCGGTCGAGGCTGCGTCCTGCTAGGTGGTGGTGAACCTGCCAGCATGTGCTCTTGTCTGAGGCTGCCCCAGCGCGGGGTGAATTTTCATCACCCGGGCGCTCTTTTCACCCGGGTGATGACTCAATCGCATTCTCAGGTGCGACGATTCGTGATCGGCTGCGGCCATACGACCCAGTTGTGCGAGCTAGAGCAGGCCGAGTTCTCGCGCCCGGCTGACCGCCGCGCCGCGGTGCTCAACGCCGAGCTTGCGGTAAATAGCGCGCTGGTGGGTCTTCACAGTGTTGAGCGAGACGTATAGTCGCTCACCGATTTCACGTCGCGATAGTCGGGTGGCGAGCAGGCGAAGAACCTCAAGCTCCTTGGGCGTTAGCTCCTCACCTGCCGCGCACCCCTCGCTGCGAGAAGTCGCCGCGACGCCCGCGCAAAACCGCTGGACCGGACCGAGCAGCCTCGATACGACGTCAGCGTCGGCGCAACTGCGTACCAGGACGTCGACCTCGTCGAGGATGGGTTGCGCGCCCTGATGGTCGCCGAGATTCTCGAGGATCTCCGCTCTGACCAACAGCGTCTTGGCCACCTCGAGGATTGCTCCACCGTGGCGAGCCGACATGACGGCCGTGTCGGCTGCGGCTATCGCTGCAGCCGTGTCACCGCGCATGGCAAGGAGTTCGGCCGCAGCCACCGACACCATCGCGTCCACGAGGTGTTCCGCATCCGCCAGGTCCCGGGAGCTGCCCGAAGCCCGGCGGATATCGCGTTCGGCATCTGCGAGCTGACCATGTTCTGCCGAAATCAGCGCGGTATAGCCCAACGCGTGGATGCGAACGCGACGATCACCGACCTTCTCGGCGAGCTCTACGGCCTGCTCGAAGGCAGCTTGCGCCTCGCGGGTGCTGCCCGAAAAGTACAGCGCGGATCCATAGATGGAGTAGGCGGTTGATCGGCCCAAAGGCGCGTCGCCGAGATCGAGGGTGATTGCCCGGCGAGCCGTGTCAAGCGCCGCGGCGACGTTAGCCGTCTTGAACGAGTGAACCGCGCGCAAGACGACGACTTGAGCGCTGACGGCGGCACCATCCGCGGTGTCGGCCGCAGACCGGGTCTCGATTGCCTCGATCCACTTGGCGGCGTCATCGAGTTGACCAACGCTTAGTGCGACCCAGGCCCGGGCCACGCTCAGCCGTGGATCCTGTCGAACAGTCTCTTCGGGAAGCAGATCAAGCATGCCGCAGACCGTCGACACGCCGCCCCCGTTGAACTCGTCGACCCAGTCCGCGGCGATCAGATCAGCACTGCGCGCGATGTCACCGCCGGCGATCAGGTGGCGGACTGCCTCATCGATGAGGCCCTCGGCCTCGAACCAGGCCGCGGCTCGTCGGTGCAGATTGGGGACGAGATCGGGCTCGGTGCGCCGCAGTTCGGTTCGCAGCAACTCTCCGAATAGCTGGTGGTAGCGGTACCACTGACGCGACATGTCCAGCGGCACCACAAACAGGTTTTCACGCTCGATTTTCTGCAAGATCGAGGCCGAGTCAGACGTCTGCAGCGTCGCGTCGCACAGCGCACCGCTGAGTCGTCCCAAAACCGAGGTACGTAGCAAAAAGCTCCGCAGGTGCGGTGGCTGACCATCGAGCACCTCGGCCATCAAGTAGTCGACGATATGACGGTTGTCGCCGGCGAAGGCTCTGATGAACGCTGGGGCATCAGCGCGCCCGGCTAGCGAGAGGGCGGCAAGGTACAGGCCGGCAGCCCACCCTTCGGTGCGTTGGTGCAACAGTTGAATATCTGCGTGGGCCAAGTCCAGGCCGAGGACATCGTTCAGCAGATGGCCCGCCTCAACAGCTCCGAAACGTAAATCATCGGTTCGCACTTCGGCAAGCTCGCCGCTGGCCCTCATCCGAGCCAACGGCAACATCGGATCGGACCGGGTGGCCAACACCAGGTGAAGATTCGCCGGCATCCGGCTGATGAAGAACGCAAGCTGCTCATGGACCGCTCGACTCACCACCAGGTGGTAGTCATCAAGAACGAGCACTATCGGGCGAGCGACCGTGTCGAGATCATTCAGCAGCGTAGGCAGGACGACCTGCACTGGGTCGGCGCTCATCGCGAGGAGTTCCACCGCGCGAGCCCCTACTCCGGGACTGATCTTCTGCAGCGCGGCAACCGTATACATCCAAAACCACACCGGGTCGTTGTCGGAGGAGTCAAGCGACAGCCAGGCGAATCGCTCGTTCTCGCCCGCACGCAGAGCCCACTGCGCAAGCAATGTCGTCTTGCCCCAGCCCGCCGGAGCACTCAGCAGGGTCAGTTTGCGGCAGCGCCCCGCCGATAGCGCATCGAGTAGCGCAGCCCGGCGAACAAGCTGGGCCCCGATATCCGGGACGTGCAGCTTGGTGCCGAGCAGAACTGCTCGCGCAGCGGCTTCCGCGGCACCGTTGTCGGTTCGTTCGGCCGAGTCGGTCATGTCGGAACTCGGCGAATCGATCGAACCCGGCGGCAGGGCAGGGAAACTCGGCGTCGGCGCGCCATTGCTGGGCGCTGGTGTCTCGGCATCCCAGTAGTTTTCTGAAGGGTCGGACGGGCTCATTCTGCCCGGTAATCGCGGTGCCTCCATTGAATCAGATGCGCTCATCGCGATCGAATTCAGCGCACGCTGGCGACGTCCGTATGGGCTGGCGTACCCCAGCGCAATGGAGCCGATGAATCTCTCATGATCCGCGCTCACGCTGTGCCCGCTCACCGCATTTCTCCTCTTGCGTCGGTGTATTCGCTCATTGGCAGCGGCGGGCATCGTCGTCTTCGCGTGCTCATGGTCGTCGGGACACCAACGCGTACCCACCGACGCCGAACACCACCGGCATCGCCATCAACATTCCCAACGCTGTGCTCAGCATCGTTTTCTCAACTCCTCTGTGTCGTGTTGAGCGGCGGCGGTCGCGGCGATCCAGAGCTCAATGACTACGTTGCAGCGCGGGCAGCGCCGCCACCATCGCCCGGGGGGTGATCTTTAGGGCCGGATGGGTGTATGCGTAGTGGCCCGGAAGGGGAGGCTCTGCGTACCCGGGTCATGACACTCGCGCCTCGACTTCGATGGGTGAGGCTGGGTCGCAAGCTCCGCTCCCAGCCGCGAGAGCATGGCTGCCGGCGGCGATGGCGGAGTTGATGGCTTCGGTGACCACCTGCGGGATTTCATGCAAAAGCGTGTGCCCTGCGGTGGGCCGGTGGATGAGCGTCGCCCCGGGGATACTATCGGCCAGCTCGCGGGCGTGCCACATGGGCGTGAGCTTGTCCGCTCCTCCACTGATGATGGTTGTGTTGGCCGTGATAGAGCTCAGGGCCTGAGAGCAGTCGTACTCTTTCAGACCGCGCAGGAAGCCGACTTTGATCGTCGACGGGGTGGTGTTGATGGCGGCCGCAGACTTAGCGACCAACGCTTTCGGGGCGGCTTCACCGTATCCGCCATGTCTGGTCAGTGCCGCGCACACCGGCCGGGCGAGGAATTGAACTACCTGATCGGTACCTGCGCGAGGCATGCGATGTACGAGGTGGTAGAGCATGCTTGTCGCGGGGCTCCGCAGCAGTCGGCCGAGGCCGTGCGACCTGAGATTTCCCGCGGCGGTCGCGACGAGAACAAGGCTCTCCGGGTCAACGGGACGCTTGCTGGCGGGCCGGCGAAGATAGGCCAAGGCCGTCATACCGCCCATCGAGTGCCCTACCAGAGTGAGCGGGCCCGTGACGCCGAGCGCGACCAGCAACTCGGCGAGGTCGTCGGCGAGTCTGTCGATCCGATATGTGTGCATTGAGGCATTGCCAGAGTCGCCGTGACCACGGTGGTCGTAACTGATGATCCGGATGTTGTTGCCCCAGTGACGGATTAGCTGCGTCAACTGGATGTTCCAGGACTCTTTGTTTAAGCAAAAGCCGTGTAGAAGTACGACTGTATGGCCGGGGGCGTGAGATCCCCAGTCACTAACGGACAGCGAGACGCCATCGCTCGTGGTAACTATGCGGTTGCAGGCCAGCGATCGATGTGTGCCGGGTATTCGCCTGCGGTTGCGTCGCGTTGGCGGCAACATTGTTCGCTCTTTTCTTCGTGTGCTCACCAGCACGGTGTGTGGCCTAGCGGTCGACTACTACGGTCGTCGCGCGGCAAGCGCAAAACCATCGCCCGAGGATTGATGTTTAGAGCCGGATGGGTCTAGTACTAGGCCGACGACGGGGCAACCAGTTGAGATGGGACACGCTCCCGGCTGAATCGTGGTCTTCCCAGCCTCAATCGCGAAAGGAATCGCGGCTGCGCATGTCGAGGCGGTCGCTCGGGTCAGAGCGTGAGGCATGGCCAACGAACCTTTTACCAGAGTGGGCGCGCGGTTATCTGTAGCCATGCTCTGAATTCCCTTTGTTCACAGCGCTTTTGCGCTCTTTTGGCACGAAATCGTTGGATTATGATTGCAAGTTGGCGATTGCCAGCTTGGGCGCTGGAATCGATAGTGCAGCTCGCTGATTCGGCGATCGGGCTGCGCCAGCTTGCGGTCATCACGACACCATCCGGTACCCGGCAACCCAGAATGTCACTGGCAGCATTGCCAGCATTCCGTAGGTTGCGTTCAGCATTGTTCGGTCTTGCGTCGACTACTACGGTCGTCGTGCGGGCAGCGCAAAACCATCGCCCGAGGGTTGATGTTTAGGACCGGATGGGTGCAGTACTAGGCGGCGCCGTACTTGACGTGTCAGTCAATCGGCGCCGCGCATGAGCTGCGCTAATTGGGCGCGGGAGGTAATGCCCAGTTTGGCAAACGCATTGTGCACGTGGGTCTTCACCGTGTGAGGGGAGAGGTGCAGCTGCGTAGCGACGGAGCGGTTGGTCGCACCCTGTGCGATGAGGTTGACGACCTTGAGTTCGGAGTCGGTAAGGCTGTCCCAGCCCGTTTTTGCCCGCGGGCGCGTGACGATGCGCCTTTCCACGCCTAATCGGCGCAGCGCGCGGCCGACTCGCCGAGCATCGGCGATCGCTTCGCACTCGACGTAGGTGTCGAATGCGGCATTGAGCTGGTCGAGCGCCTCGGCGTTGCGCTGTGCGCGACTCAGCTCGCCGCCGGCGTGCTCGGCAGCGCTGGCATAAAGAAGCGGCCGCGGAGACGCGCGAAGCACGTCGGTGGCAGCCACCAGTGCTTGGACGTCACGCTCGAGTATCGCGCGGGCATATCCGGCCACTCCGGCCAACAGCGGCACGGCGGGCTGCTCGGACTCCAGCATCTGGGTGGCCTGCAAGACCCGCGCGCGCAAGCCGGCATCACCGGCGGCCGAGGCCACCCGCGCACTCAAGATCACCCGATTCAAGGCATAGGACTGCAGTGGTGTCCCGAGAAGGGCGATGTCGCCGCCGAGCCAGCGGGCGGCTTCATGAACGTCGTCGCGCTGCCACGCCGCCAGCGCGAGCACATACGCCGCTCCTCGACGGATGGCACGTGAACCCGTGGAGTACGCATCGCGCGCCTGATATATCATCTGCTGCAACAAGTTTCGGTCGTCAGTGTGCACCGCCACCGAGGCCATGATCACAATGCGGAGCAGGTCCGGCTCGCTCACGCCTGTCGGCTGTGGGGACGGCAGCGGCTCCGCTGCGTAGCGAGCGGCCGACAGCCGCCCCGCCGCGAGGTGAACAATCCCACTGATGACGGCCCACATATTGAGAACCATCGCGTTGCCTTCGCGGCGGGCCCGCCCGATGCCGTCGGCGACCTGGGCTGTCGCGTCGTCCAACCGGCCGACCACTGCCAGCAGGATTGCGTAGTGCATCGCGGCAAAGCCATGAGCCGAGGCCGCGTCATTCGTGTAGGGGAGCGAGCAAAGCTTTTCGAGGCGGCTGAGGGCGCGGCTCCTGAACCCCTCACCGACGTCGATTAGGGCGAGGGTGACGTCGGCCATGATTGTGGCCTCGAGATCACCGGTGGTTGCCGCCGCGGCGGCAGCCTCGTCGGCTGCTGTGCGCCGTTCGCCGCCTTGGTCCTGCAACACGATGTTGTAGGCAAGCCACGCCAGATGTCGCGCCCGAGTGACCTCGCTGATAGCGGTTAATTCGAGCGCTCGCCGATTCTCCTCTGCCCGCTGCTGTGTGCTGTGTTTGGTGTGCGCCGGGAGCCGGAGGCGGATCTCGGCCTCTACTTCGGGCGACGCCGCCTCCGCGAGCGCCACGACGGCCAATTCTTCGGCCTCGCTATAGCGGCCGGCCCGGTTGAGCCACTCCACCGTTTCTGCGACCAGGGATCCATGCTCGGCGTCGTCGGCGGGCAACAGCTCCAACGCACGCTTGCTCAAGTCCGCGGCCGCGCTGGCATCGCCGCGGCCAACCGATTGGGCGGCTTGGCGCAGTGCGTCGATCGCCTCACGGTCTCCCGGCTGGGCGCTGCGTGCCAGCTGGGTGGCCGCCTCGGCCGGCGTCGCGCCGACACTCAGCATGAGCGACGCCGACTGGCGCTCCATCGCGCGCCGCAACGACTCCGGCAACGACTGCCGGGTCGCCTCCCGCAGCAAGTCGTGCCGAAACCTCAACCGCTCACCGTCGTCGACGAATAGATCCGCGCGCACCGCCTCCTCCAGCGCCGACATCAACGAGACCGGTTGGCGGTCCAGCATCGCGGCCAGTAAGCCAGCCGAAAATCGATTCGGCAGCACCGCTGCTACCCGCACCACCTCCGAAGCCTCGTCGGAGAGCAGGTCGAGTCGTTGCTGCATACTGGCGCCCAGCCGGCGCGGAAGCCTGTCTCCGGTGACCATCGCGCGGCCGCCGTTGACGGTGAGCCGATCCTCCTCGCCAAGACCCCCGACAAGCTCGCTGACCAAAAATGGATTTCCGTGCGCCTTGGCGGCCAGATTCAGCAGCGACACATCGGCTTTCGCGCGTACGGCGTCTTGAACCATGTCGGCGACCGCATCCGGCGTCATGGCCCCCAAGCGCAGGACTGTGGCGTTCGCGCGTTGCAGCACCGACAACGTCTCTTGCACCGCAGGCCCGCCGGCCCCGGTGCGGGTAGTCAATACCCACAGCACCGGCGCACCCGGGCGGGCAGTGGCCAGCGACCGCAGCGCCAACAGCGTGCCGTTGTCGGCCCAGTGAATGTCCTCCAACATGATCGCCAGCGGGGTCTGTGCGGCCGCCGCATCGATCGCGTCGGCCAAATCGTGCACCACCCAGTAGCGCAGATCCGCCGAGTCGCCCAGGCGGCGCAACGCCTCAACATCGCCGACCGGCGGCTCGGCGCGCAGCGTGGCCATGAACAGCGAGAAAAACGGCACCGTCTGCTGATATTCAAATGCCTCCCCGAACAAGGTGCGCACCCCACACTTGTCGGCCAGCGCCACCATCTCGGTCAACAAGCGGCTCTTGCCAATGCCCGGCGGGCCCTCGATGACCAGCACGCCGCCGCGCCCCTGGGCCACCGCGTTAACCAGTGCGCCGATCACCTTCAACTCGTCAGCCCGCCCCCGAATCGGCGGAATGACCAGCCGCTGGCCGCCGATGTCAAACAGGCCAGTTGGAGGCCCCATCGGATGTCCCTGTCTACGGTTTAATTACCGGACTGCCCTTACAGTGCACGTCATTGTAAAGCCGCAGGCGTCATCTCGCGTTTGCTGTCGATCAATCGGCGCCACGCATGAGCTGCGCCAATTGGGCGCGAGAAGTAATGCCCAGCTTTGCAAAAGCGTTGTGGACGTGGGTCTTCACCGTGTGGGGGGACAGGTGCAGCTGAGCGGCGACGTCGCGGTTGGTCGCGCCCCGTGCGATGAGGTTGACGACCTTGAGTTCGGAGTCGGTGAGGCTGTCCCAGCCCGTTTTTGCCCGCTGGTGCGTGACGATGCGCCGTTCCACGCCTAATCGGCGCAGCGCGCGGCCGACTCGCCGGGCATCGGCAATCGCTTCGCACTCGACGTAGCTGTCGAATGCGGCGTTGAGCTGGTCGAGCGCCGCATCACCATGATCGATGTGGGCGAGTTCAGCGCCGGCGTCCTCGGCAGCGCTGGCGTAAAGAAGCGGCCGCGCAGACGTGCGAAGCGACTCCGCAACAGCCACCAAGGCCTGGGCATCGTGTTCGAGGATCCCGCGGGCATATCCGGCCACCGCCGCGAACAACGGCACCACAGGCCGCTCGCGTTCAAGCACCTCGGTGGCCTGCAGAACCCGCGCGCGTAAGCCGGCATCACCGGCGGCCGAGGCCACCCGCGCACCCAAGATCAGCCGAACTAATGCATGGGGGAAAAACGGTGTCGCCAGCAGGATGACGTCGCCGAGCCAGCGCATCGCGTCATGAACGTCGTCGCGCTGCCACGCCGCCCGCGCGAGCACATACGCCGACCCTCGACGTATGCCGGCGGAGCCAGTGGAGTGGGCTTCGCGCGCATCACTGACCATCTGCTGCAGCAAGTTCCGGTCGTCGGTGTGCACCGCCACCTCGGCGAGGATCACCATGCGAAGAACGTCATGCTCGGTTGCTCCCGTCCGCTGCGGCGGCGGAAGGAATTCCGTCGCGTCGCGAGCGGCCGACAGCCGGCCCGCAGCGAGATGGACAAGCCCACTGAAGACGGCCCACAGCGCGAGGGCCATCGCGTTGCCTTCCCGGCGGGCCTGCCCTATGCCGTCGGCGACCCGGGCAGTCGCGTCGTCCAACCGGCCGACCACTGCCAGCAGGTTTGCGTTGTACATTCCGGCATAGGCATGCGCCAACGCCGTTTCATTCGTGTGGGCGAGCGGAGAAAGCTCCTCGAAACGGCGTAATGCGCGGGACGTGTATCCCTCACCGGCATCGAGCAAAGCGTGGGTGACTTCGGCCATGATCTTGGCTTCGAGATCACCGGTGACTACCGCGGCCGCGGCAGCCTCGTCGGCGGCCGCGCGCCGTTGCCCACCTTCGTCGAACACCAGGTTGTACGCCAGCCACGCCAAATGGCGTGCACGGGTGACCTCGCTGATGCCGCTCAACTCAAGCGCCCGCCGATTCTCCGCCACCCGCCGCTGGTCGGTGTGCTTGGTGTGCACCGGTAGGCGGAGACGGATCTCGGCCTCGACTTCGGGCGACGCTGCCTCCGCGAGCGCCAGGTCGGCCAAATCTTCGGCCTCGCCGTAGCGACTGGCCCGATTGAGCCACCCCACCGTTTCCGCGACCAGTGATCCGTGCTCAGAGTCGTTGGCGGGCAACAGCTCCAACGCGCGCTTACTCAAGTCCGCGGCGGCACTCGCATCGCCGCGGCCGACCGCTTGCGCGGCCTGGCGCAGCGCGTCGATCGCCTCTCGGTCTCCCGGCTCGGCGCTGCGCGCCAACTGGGTGGCCACCTCGGCCGGCGCCGCGCCCATGCCGAGCATGACGGACGCCGATTGGCGCTCCATTGCCCGCCGCAACGACTGTGGCAACGACTGTCGGGTGGCCTCGCGCAGCAAGTCGTGCCGAAACCTCAACTGCTCGCCGTCTTCGGCGAAAAGATCCGCGCGCACCGCCTCCTCCAGCGCCGACAGCAACGACGCAGGCGATCGCTCGAGCATCGCGGCCAACAGCTCCGCCGAAAACCGATCCGGCAACACTGCGGCCACCCGCACCACCTCTGACGCCTCGCCGGAGAGCAGGTCGAGTCGCTGCTGCATACCGGCGCCCAGCCGGCGCGGTAGCCCGTCTCCGGTGACCATCACACGGCCGCCGGCGACATTGAGCCGGCCCTCCTCGCCCAATCCTCCGACAAGCTCGCTGACCAAAAACGGATTTCCGTGCGCCTTGGCGGCCAGATTCAACAGCGACACATCGGCTTTTGCCCGCACCGCGTCGCAGACCATGTCGGCGACCGCATCCGGTGTCATGGCGGTCAATCGCAGGAATGTGGCATTCGCGCGTTGCAGCACCGACAAGGTCTCCTGCACCGCCGGTCCGCCGGCTCCGGTGCGGGCAGTCACTACCCACAACACCGCCACATCCGGGCGCGCGGTGGCCAGCGACCGCAGCGCGACCAACGTGGCGTTATCGGCCCAGTGAATGTCCTCCAACATGATCGCCAGCGGGGTTTGCGCGGCCGCCGCATAAATCGCGTCGGCCAAATCGTGCACCACCCAGTAGCGCAGATCGGCTGAGCTGCCCAGCCCGCGCAACGCCTCCGCATCCCCGACCGGCGGATCGGCGTGCAGGGTGGCCATGAACAGCGAGAAAAACGGCACGGTCTGCTGGTATTCGAATGCCTCCCCAAACAGAGTGCGCACCCCACACTTGTCGGCCAGCGCCAATACCTCGGTGAGCAACCGACTCTTACCAATGCCGGGCGGGCCTTCGATGACCAGCACGCCGCCACGCCCTTGAGCCACCGCGGTAACCAGGGCGCCGATCGTTCTCAGCTCGTCTGTCCGCCCACGAATCGGCGGCATGATCAACCGCTGGCCGCCGACGTCGAAAAGGCCGGTTGAAGACCCCATCGGGTGTCCTGTCTACCGTTTACCGGACTGCCATTGCAGTGCACGTCATTGTAGGACCCGCGCACGTCACCTACCCGATTTGCTGCAGGTCAACCAACACCGCGCATGAGCTGGGCCAACTGGGCGCGCGAAGCAGTGCTCGGCACAGCGCGTGGCCGGCAAGGCGGGCATTGGCAATCGCTTCGCCTTGCTGCTCGTGATATTCGCCGAATCACCCGGGTGAATCAGTTCGCCGGGTGATGACCACTCATCCCACGTCGATTAATGCTGGCTTAACTGACGGCGACCGGACGGTGCGCGGAGCGGTCGCGATGACGGTGGACGAGCTGGCCGTGTTGATCACCGCGGAACGCCATCGCCACAAATTGGAGAAAACCAGATGAAGCCTCGCCCGTTCCAACGATCGACTGCTGAATACGGCTCCGGCGCCGCGCGACCACCACGGCTGCTGCATCGAATGAGGGACGCCGTCTTTGCGCGGCGTTGGGCGCATCGGAAAGGAGTTGGCGCGATGGACATCGTCCCTGCGATCGAGGATCAACTTCTCGCGCTGCAGCCCATCTGCAGTGCCCAGCGGGTGTCAACCGGCATTACGTGCGGTGCGCCGGCGGTGGCGGTCGCCGAGGTCCACGCCGTCGACGAATGCGACCAGATGGGGCTAAGCCCAGACGGCGACCTCGTGGAGACGCTCTGCCAAGCCTGCCTGGCAACTTTGCAATCCGCGATGGCGACCTACGTGGGCCACAAACGCGAGGCGGCGTCCCGATGCGGCACCCACCCCGCGTGCACCACTTGCGGGCGTCCCACTGGATATCTGCGCAGTGTCTTCGCTGTGCGCCCGATCGGGCCCGAGGGGCTGGCATAGTGGCCCGACTACGCATTGGCTCCCTGTTTGTGGCTGTGCTGGCCGGCGATTACGCGGCCCTCATGTTGATCGATGGTCAGCTAATCGATTTCGGAGTCACCGGCGCCATTTGTGCGGGAGCCTCGATCGCAGCCGGGATGAGCGCCTACGCGGGCAGGCGACGCCGAAAGGCGGTGGCTCGGGGACGAGCGACCGCCTGGGCGCGCCGTGACCAGCAGGCGTCTGCGGCCGACCAGCAGTGTCTGTTATGCGGAGGCCCGCGCCAAAAACCAAGTGACTCACCCAGATTCGTCGACAGGCAGGGCGCGCGTTTATGCGGGGCATGCGCGCTGGCCCTCAACCCCGAGCCGGCACGATGAGTCGAGTTCGCCGCTCGCTACGCCAGATCGGCGAGTACATCCGCGAAGCGGCCGGATAACCAAGGGACCCTGAGGTTATCGAAGATGGATTTCGGGGCGCTGCCACCAGAAATCAACTCCGGCCGCATGTATTGCGGGCCCGGCTGCGGGTCGATGCTGGCCGCCGCAGCAGCCTGGGACGGACTGGCCGCCGACCTGCATTCCACGGCGGCCTCCTATCAGTCGGTGATCTGGGACCTGACCGGCGCAGCATGGCTGGGTCCCGCATCGGTGGCGATGACGGCCGCCGCCGCGCCTTACATCTCGTGGCTGACAACGACCGCTGCGCTGTGCGAGGAGACCGCCACCCAGGCCAGCGCCGCCGCAAGCGCCTACGAGGCCGCGTTTGCGATGACGGTGCCGCCGCCGATTATCGCAGCCAACCGGGCTCAGCTGATGGCACTTGTCGCGACGAACTTCCTGGGTCAGAACACCCCGGCGATCATGGCCACTGAGGCGCACTACGGCGAAATGTGGGCCCAGGACGCCGCAGCAATGTACGGCTATGCCGGTAGTTCAGCTGCGGCCTCGACGTTGGCACCGTTCACCCCGCCGACGCCCACCACCAATCCGGCAGGTCTGGCCGGTCAGGCGGCCGCGGTGGCACACGCTGCCGCCGCCACGTCAGCCGGCACGGGCGCCCAGACCGTCATGTCGACGGGCTCGCAGCTGCTTTCCGCAGTGCCCAATGCACTTCAAGGACTCGCGCTGCCTTTACCGGCCGCCGCGGCATCACTCCCGCCGTTCTTGCAATTGCTGAGCTTACTGAGCCCGGTGAACCTGGCCGTTTCGTCGGCCTCGACGGCCATCACGTCGACGGGCATGTCGGGATCGTATGCGGGCTTGGGGTATGCGGCGTACTACGACCCAATGGGTGCCAGCAAGATGGATGCCATATTGGCACGATTGGGGGCGCTTCCGGCAGACCCGGGAACAGGCGCATTAGCGTCATTTGGTTCGGCAGACCTGGGGGCGGGCAGCGGTGCGGCACCTGTAGTGTCCGCGGGCTTAGGCCGGGCCTCCTCAATCGGCGCGCTGCCGGTGCCGCCGAGCTGGGCCGCGGCCGCTCCGCCAGTCAGACCCGTCGCGATAGCGTGGCCCAACACCGTTCCCGGTCCCGCCGCGACGATCCAGGCAGCGAGCCCGGAAAACCTGCTCAACGAGACGCTTTTGGCGAGTGCGGCTTTACGCGGCGTCGGCGGTGCCGCCCCCAAGGGCCAGCCCATGATCACCAAAACTGTGACGTCGCACCCACTGGATAGCGAGAACTGATGCCTTCGCACTCACCCGGGTGAATTGGCACGCCGGGTGATGACGACTCACCCCGCGCTCGGGAATGCTGATCGGCAGCTGGCGAGCGGAGGGCAAGTGCAGTCAACGATGTACCGGATCTGCATTCGCGGCCGCGTGACCGAGCGGCTCGGGTGCGCATTAGAAGGGATGCGCCTCGAGGCCGGTACAACCGAAACCGTGTTCACTGGCGAAATCCGTGACCAGTCACAGCTTTACGGACTCCTCGACCGGGTCCGTGATCTGGGACTTGAGCTCGTCAGCGTACAACCACAGCCCGCAGCTGACCCGACAACAACCCACATCAGGAAGGACCTGTAAATGCGAGCCATCACTGTTTCAGATCGTGACGCCGGTGTCGCTGGCCTGTCGCTGACAGACCTGCCCCACCCTCAGCCAGCCGACAACGAGGTCGTTGTGCGGGTACACGCCGCGGGTTTCACACCCGGGGAGCTTGACTGGCCGCACACCTGGATCGACCGTGCCGGTCGTGACCGGACACCGAGCGTGCCCGGCCACGAGCTGTCGGGCGTCGTGGTTGAGTTGGGGTACGGAACCACCCTTTTGAGCATCGGTCAGCGGGTGTTCGGCCTCACCGACTGGGCCCGCAACGGCTCGCTCGCGGAGTACACCGCGGTGGAAGCCCGTAATCTCGCACCTCTGCCGATGGACATCGACCACACCGTCGCTGCGGCGGTGCCGATCTCCGGATTGGCTGCCTGGCAAGGCCTGTTCGACCACGGCCGCCTCGCCGCCGGACAAACGGTTCTGATCCACGGCGCCGCGGGTGGAGTTGGGTCGATCGCGGTGCAGCTCGCTCGCGAGGTCGGTGCGCGCGTCATAGGTACTGGCCGGACCGCAGACAGGGACCCGGCGGGGGAGCTCGGCGTCCACACCTTCATCGATCTGGAGACCGAAAAGCTCGAGGACGCAGGCGAAGTCGACGTGGTATTTGACGTGATCGGCGGAGAGGTGCTCGCCCGCTCGGCCGAACTGGTGCGGGTCGGCGGAACGCTCGTCACCATCGCCGAGCCGCCAAAGACCATGCCGCGCGATGGGCGGGCAATTTTCTTCCTTGTCGAAGTCGATCGCGTCCAGCTCGCCGAGCTCGCCGCGCGAGTACGCGACGGACGCCTCAAGCCCGTGGTGGGTGCCGTGCTTCCGCTCGCCGAAGCTGCCGCCGCATTCGCTCCCGGCAAGCGCATCCCTGGCAAGACGATCCTGCGCGTGGCCGAAGACTGAAAGGGAGGGAGCCAAAAATGGGCCTGAAAATACCGCTCGCCGCCCTGACAGTTGCAGTAATGCTGGCGCCTGCGGCCCACGCCGAGCCGATGCCAGAGAATTCGGATCAAAACCCGGTTGTACGTCCAGTTTTCAATCAACCTACCAATGTTCCGGGCAAATCACTGGAAGCAGTGACCGTTAGCTATCCGCCAGGAGCTAAGAGCGAAGCTCACCACCACGCAAAATCGGCGTTCATCATGGCCTACGTGATCTCCGGAGCGATCCGCAGCCAAGTCGAAGGTGAGCCTGAACGCGTCTATCACCCCGGCGAGACGTGGAGTGAAGCCCCCGGCGCGCACCACACGATCAGTGAAAATGCCAGCGCCACTGAGCCCGCTGAATTACTCGCAGTCTTCCTGCTCGATACCGGAGACGGCCCGCTCACCACGGACGACAACGCGGAAAATTGAGCCGTCCCGCCGACTTTGAAGACAGCATCCATTTCCCGGAGGAGTCCATGCACACGCCTGATCCGGTTCGGGTTGTCCGGATCGGACTACGCTTGTCGCTCGCGGCGGCCTTCCTGTCCGCTGTTGCCGACCGATTCGGTTGGTGGAAACCGTTTGGGCAGGGTAGCTGGGGAAGCATGGCTGCTTTCGCCGACTATGCCCACCGGCTTGTTCCATTTGCTTCCGGATGGTTGTTGACCGTCATTGTGTGGGCTGCCACTGCAACCGAAGCGACCCTGGGAGTCTTGCTTCTGACCGGCTGGCGGCCGAAACTTGTCGGCGCGGCGACTTGCTTGGTCCTCATAACATTTGGAACCGCGATGGCTGTATCCCTCGGTATCGAATCACCGCTTAGCTACAGTGTTTTCTCCGCAGCAAGCGCAGCCGCGGCCTACGCCATACTCGGCACAACATCGCCACCACACACCACCCGAGCACAGCTGGACGTACCGATGATCGCAAGTGAGGGTAGATGAAAGCCACTAAAGACTTCGACGTGGTCGTCGTAGGCGCCGGGGTGGGCGGTGTGGCGGCCGTGCGGAAGCTTGCTTCGGCAGGCCTTTCTGTAGCGCTCGTTGAGGATCGTCTGGTCGGGGGGGAGTGTCATTACTTCGGCTGCAACCCGAGCAAAACCCTGCTTCGCCCGATCGAGGTGTTCAATCTCGCGAAAGCGGTTCCCGGTGTGCGAGAAACCATTTCGGACGAAGGACTGGACGTTGCGGCCGTCTTTGCGAAGCGCGACGCGATCATCGAGCACCTCTCGGACCAAGATCGAACAGCATCACTGCGGCAAGCCGGTGTAGCAGTGTTTCACGGGATCGGCCGGTTGAGCGGCGAACGAACGGTGCGCGTGACCTACGGCCCGGGGGACACCGCCGAAGCCGTCTTGACTGCACGCCACGCGGTCGTGCTAGCCACCGGCACTCGTCCTAACGTGCCCGAGATACCTGGGTTGGCGCAAGCACGCCCGTGGACCAATCGGGACTTAACGACCATGACACAAGTGCCGGCTCGCGCGCTGGTGGTGGGTGGCGGCCCCGTCGCGGTCGAGTTCGCGACCATCCTGACCGGTTTGGGCTCCGCGGTAACACTTCTCGTACGTGAGAACGCTCTGCTTCTCAACATCGAACCCGAAGCCCGCGAGCTGGTCACGCAGTCACTGCGAAGCAAAGGCGTCACGATTCACTTTGAGACGGAGTTGTCGGCGGTAGCCCGCCCCGTGGCGGGCGGACCCGTCACCGCGACCTTCCAGCGCCAGACCATCGAGGTAGACGAGATCGTCCTGGCCGCCGGACGGCGCACCAACACCGACAACCTCGGACTGGAAACCGTTGGCCTACCGGGCGGCGGGATCGTTTCCGTAAACGACCATCTCCAGGCAGTCGGCGTCACGGGCGGCTGGCTCTACGCGCTAGGAGATACCACAGGGCGCGCTCGGCTGTCACATATCTCGACCTACCACGGCCGTGTCGTGGCCGACATCATCGCGGCCCGGGCGGCAGGGCGAGAACTGTCCGAGAACGAGTTGACTGCCCGTGATACCGGCAATCTGGCACAGGTTATCCACACTGACCCTCAAGTAGTGACGGCGGGGCGCACGGAAAGTCAGGCACGAGCAGAGGGGTTCGCGGTACGGACGCTAACTGCCCACTATCCCGACCCGGTGTCATTCCTCGCCCTTTACAGAGATGGCTTCGATGGTTGGGCGAAATTGGTCATTAACGCCGAGACCAACACACTGCTCGGAGCGACATTTGTCGGGCCGCAGTTCTCCGAACTGGCGCAAGCAGCCACCCTGGCCATCGTCGCGAAGCTCCCAGTCAGTCTCCTACGCCATGCTGTCGCTCCGCACCCAACGGTCAATCAGGTCTGGGACGCGCTGGTCTGGGACCCGCTACTCACCCACGGTTCCGAACTCGCCCCATCACTGGAAAACGAGGCGCAGAAAGTGCAGAAGGGCACTCAAGCGAATCGCCTTAGTTATCAGGCCCGTTAGACCTCGGTCCTTAGGGAAATGTGACCATGCTTGTAGCGGGGTTCCGCACGCTCGGCGGCAAAGTGGAGACGTTCGAAGTGGACGAGCCGCGACCATTGGCGGCCGACGAGGTCCTCATCGACGTTCGCAGCGCTGGGGTCGGTAACTGGGACGACATCGTTCGCACCGGCGGTTGGGACGTTGGTACGAGGCCGCCGCTGGCGCTGGGCGTCGAGGCTGCCGGGGTCATCAAATCCGTTGGCGCGCAAGCGAGCAGATTCAGTGTGGACGATGAGGTGCTGTGCCACCCCATGCCGCTGCGCGACCAAGGCACGTGGGCGCCACTTCTGATCGCGCCCGTTGGATCGCTCGCCCACAAACCGGCCGAGATTTCCTGGGAGACAGCAGCGATCTTTCCGGTGCCGGCGTTGACCGCCGAGCAGGTGGTCGGCGAGGCGTTGGCCCTGCACGGTGGAGAAACATTGCTCGTCAACGGCGCGGGTGGAATCACCGGCGGGCTCATTGTCCAGCTCGCCGCTCTGCGCGGCGTCGATGTGCTAGCCACCGCAAGCCCGCGCAGCGCCGACCGAGTCCGCGCGAATGGCGCCCGCGAGGTGATCGACTACCGCGATCCGATGTGGCCACAACGCGCAAAGGCGTTGGCGCAGGGCTCCATCGACGCCGTCGCCAACGCCGCCCCCGGCGGTGCTGCTGCAGCGATGACCACGCTCGCCGACGGTGGCCGGTTGGCCACCATCACCCCCGACGTGCCTGCATCCACCCACGGCATCAGCGTAACCGCGGTTTACGTCCGGTCCGACGGCGCTCAACTCGACCGCCTGACCGCGCTACTCGACTCCCATCGATTGAGCGTGCCATTTCCGCGTACCTGCAGCCTGGATCAGGCTGCCTCCGCCCTCGCAGAAGTCGTCGCAGGCCACGAACCCAGCGGAGTGGTCATCACAAAAGACATCTCACAAAGTTAGCCGAAAAACCTCACACCGAAGGAGTCTCGAGATGACCACCATTACCCGGATCCGCACCGGAGTGGCCGATCACATTGGCAAATACGCCGACGCTGTCGTCGTATCCGGCGGCGGCACACAGATTTTCGTCTCCGGAACGCCCGGGGTGCGCGAAGACGGCACCGTGCCCGAGGACTTCACCGACGAAGCCCGGCAGTGCTGGGCCAATGTCGAAAAAGCGCTCGCCAATGCCGGCGCCAAGCTCACCGACATTGTCTACATGCGTCAATGGGTCACCAGCCGTGACAATGCGTCCGCCTACCTGGCGGTAAGCAAAGAGATCATCCGTCACGAACCCGCCGCCATGTTCAGCATCATCGACGGGCTGGTGTGGCCCAACATCCGCGTGGAAGTCGAAGTCACCGCCATCCTGCCGGCATGAGCACCTACCCCATCGTCGACTTGTCCACCGACGCACTGCTGACCACGACCCGCTCGGTGCGCAAACGTCTCGATTTGACCAAACCTGTTCCCATCGGCCTGATCCGGGAATGCTTGGAGATCGCGGTACAGGCACCGACGTCGGCCAACGTGCAGAACTGGAGCTTCATCGTGGTCACCGATGCCGAGCAGCGTCGCGCGATCGGCGATGTGTACCGCCGCACATGGGACTTGATCGTTGCGTCCCCTTTCGCGGTCGCCGACCGGTTCAAGGACGACCCCGTGCGCAATCGCGAGCAGCGCAAAGTGTCCGACAGTGCGGCGTATCTCGCCGAGCATTTCGGCGAGGTCCCCGTCTTGATGATCCCGTGTGTCGAGGTTATCGACGGCGACGGCACGCTGACGGGCGAAAACGCCAACCAGTATTGGAGTTCCATCATGCCCGCCGCGTGGAGCTACATGCTCGCCGCGCGTTCTCGGGGCTTGGGAACCACCTGGACCGGGGTGACCATAATGGCCGACGACGAGATGCGGGCCATTCTCGGCCTGCCCGACAACGTTTATCACGCCACGACCATTCCCACTGCCTACTACAAGGGCACGACCTTCCGCCGTGCCAAGCGGCTTCCGCTCGACGACGTGCTGCATTTCGACCGGTGGTGAACGGCCCAGCGAGCGAAACTTCAAGGAGGACAGCCATGGACGGCGATTACGTCGAACGGCTCTGGCAGTGACATTGCGTGAAGCGGCGCCGGCCAGCCGCGCGATGGTGGTCGCTGTGACGGTGTCGATGGTCGCGTTCCTCGACTCCACGGTGATCAACCTGGCCTTGCCGGCCATCGAGCACGACCTCGGCGGCGGCTTGGTGCTGCAGCAATGGATCATCGACGGCTACCTGCTGGCGATGGTGGCCGCGATTCTGCCCGGCGGGTCCATCTCGGATCTGTTCGGGCGCGTTCCGGTGATGCGGTTCGGTCTGTTGGCTTTCGGGGCGGGTTCGGTTCTAGCCGCGGTGGCCACCTCACCGGCGATGCTGATCACCGCGCGCCTCATCCAAGGCCTGGGTGCGGCGTTCCTCGTGCCGGGCTCGCTGGCGCTGATCAGGACGGTGTTCGACAAAGCACACCAGTCCGCGGCGATCGGCGTGTGGACCGGGTGGACGGGAACCGCCTTCGCGTTGGGCCCCCTGCTGGGCGGAATGTGCGTCGATTTCCTAGGCTGGCGTTGGATTTTCGTGTTGTCAGCAATCCCCGTTGCGATCGGGTATGCGCTGACATTCTGGCTGTGCCCGATGTCGGGGCGGGTCGAAGGCGCCCGTGTCGATATCGCCGGGGCGGGCCTGTCGGCGGTAGGGCTTGCTGCGACGGTGTATGCGTTGATCGAATCGCAACGCGATGGCTGGACCGACCCGATGGTCGTCACATCCTTGGTGGTCGGAATTGCCGCACTGGCAGGGTTCGTGAGCTGGCAGCGCCGCAGCAGGTGCCCGATGCTTCCGTTGCCGCTGTTCACCTTTCGCAACTTCGCTGCTGCCAACCTCGTTACGGCGTTCGTCTACGGCGCGTTGACGCTGGGATCGCTGGCGGTCGCCCTCTACACGCAAGAAATCGGCGGCTACTCAGCCACCGCTGCGGGACTGGCCACCCTGCCGATTCCGGCGCTGTCGTTCGTGTTGGCCCGTCATGTCGGCCGCATCGCCACGCGGGTGGGCCCGCGCGTGTTCCTGATCTCCGGCCCCGCCTTGGCGGGGATCGGTCTGCTGCTGATCCGCCCGAAACCTATTGGGTTCCACGCGATCACCGACCTGGTCCCCGGGATGATTGTGCTGGCCATCGGGCTGGTCGCGACTGTCACACCGCTGATGTCGGTGACGCTGGCCTCGGTGCCGACCGAGCACAGCGGCGTGGCGTCGGCGATCAACAACGCCGTCTCGCGGCTGGCCGCGCTGATGTCGATCGGGTCCTTGGGCCTGATCAGCGTTGGCACGGTGAGCGCGACGGGATTCGCCCACGGGTTAGAGGTGAGCGCCGCACTATTCGCCCTGGGCGCGTTGGGTGCCGCGCTGTTGATAACCAATCCCCCTGCCGGGTGTCAACCCGTGCCCTGCGACATCGCGGCGTTGTGCCGCGATCGTCCCGGTGTGCAACCCGCCCTGGCCAGCCGCCCCTCAGCCGCGACCGAGTTTGGCGCCCACCGCGGGAATCAACTCGACCGCTATGGCGTTCGGCTAGCGGTGGCGCACGTGACGAAGTGGCTTGATATCAGTCGGTCGAGAACCCGTGAGCGGGGGGCACGGTGTTGACGGTGATCAAGCGGGCATGGGTTCCGCTGGTCGTGGTCGTCGCACTGATCATCGGCGGCGTTGCAGTTGGCCGACTCCACGGTGTCTTCCCAGGGCCCGGCGTGCCCAAGCCCGATCCCCGGGATGCGACCCCGCCGTACGCCATTAAGACTGCGATCTACGAAATCCTGGGACCGCCCGGCACGACGGGCGTCGTGAACTGGATGGATGCGGAGGCACAACCTCAGAAGGCGAACTTCACCACGTTGCCGTGGTCGAAGACGATAGTCGCCGAGATGCCCGGCATCTTCGCCTACGTCGTCGCCCAAGGTGACGGCCCCTCGATCGGCTGCCGGATCACCGTCGACGGCAAACTGGTCGATCAACAGCAGGCCAACACGCGCGACGCGCAGGTTTCATGCTTGGACAAATCCGCGTGACCGACGACGCCGACACCGAGGAAATCCCCGTCCCGCAGCGCACCGAAGTCGAGCGGAAACCGCTGCTGGCCCGCACCATCCGCGTCCTGGCGCTGCCGATCCTCGCGCTCTGGCTGCTGATCGCGGTCGGCGTCAACATCTTCGTCCCCCAGTTGGAGAAGGTTGCCGAGGACGTGTCGGTGCCGCTCTCGCCATCCGACGCGCCTTCGGTGACCGGGATGAAGCGCATCGGGGAGAAATTCAAGGAGTACGACTCCGACAACCTCGTCCTGGTGACCCTGGTCGGCGACGAACCTCTCGGCCAGGACGCTCACCGGTTCTACGACGACCTGGTCAAGAAGCTGCGGCAGGACACTGAACACGTCGAGCATGCGCTGAATTTCTGGGGGCAGCGATTCACGGCATCAGGCGTCGAGAGCTACGACCACAAAGCCGCCTATGTTCAGGTCAACCTGCGCGGTGACCAGGGCGGAGCCGACGGCGACAAGTCGGTTGCCTCGGTTCGCCAGATTGTGGCGGACTCGAAGCCGCCGCCGGGGGTGAGGGCCTACGTCGCCGGTCAGGGAGCCCTGACCGCCGACACGATCGTCGTCGGCAACAAGAGCCTGGCCAGGATGACGATCATCACCATCATCATCATCGCGATCATGCTGATGTTCGTCTACCGATCCATCGGCACAGTGCTGCTGACGATGGTCATCCTGTTCGTGGGACTGGCCACCGGGCGAGGCGTGATAGCACTGCTGGGCGAAACCGGCATCATGGGGCTTTCGACCTTCGCCGTCAACTTGCTGACGGCATTGGCCATCGCGGCTGGTACCGACTACGCGATATTCATGGTCGGCCGCTACCAGGAGGGCCGCGAACGGCACCTGGACCGCGAAGCCGCTTACTACGACACCTTCGCCGGTGTCAGCAAGGTCGTTCTGGGCTCGGGTCTGACGATTGTTGGGGCGCTGGCCTGTCTGAAATTTACTCGGCTGCCCTACTTCAGTTCGCTGGCGTTTCCGTGCGCAGTCGGTCTGATGGTAGTGGTGGCCGCCGGGGTGACCCTGACACCGGCGCTGATCGTGGTCGCAAGCCGCTTCGGTGTGTTCGACCCGAAGCGAGAGTTCAACTACACACGCTGGCGCCGTCTGGCGACGGCCATCGTGCGGTGGCCAGCGCCCATCCTCGCTACTTCCGTCATCCTGGCGATCGTCGGCGCCCTGGGCTTGATGGGCTTCAACCCGCGCTACAACGACCTGTACTACCTGCCGCAGAGCGCGTCCTCGGTCCAGGCGTACACCGCAGCCGATCAACACTTCACCCAGGCCCGTTTGAACCCGGACCTTCTGATGATCGAATCCGACCACGACTTGCGCAATCCCAGGGACATGCTGGTCCTGGACAAGGTTGCAGGAGCCATCTTCCGGGTGCCCGGCATCGAACGGGTGCAGAGCATCACCAGGCCTCTCGGCCCGCCAATTCAAGACGGATCCGTCCCCTTCCAGCTCAGTGTGCAAACCGCACCCATCCGCGACAACCTCAGTTACCTGAAGGCCCGTGTCGGCGACATCAAGAAGATCGTCGGTAACCTCGACACCCTGATCTCCCTCTTGCAGCGCACGTACACGGTGACGCAAGAGCTCGCGAACGCCGCGGACGACAGCGCGAAGACCGCGGCGAACACAGCGGCCATCACAGACGAAATCCGCGACCATATCGCGGATTTCGACGACGTTTGGAGACCGATTCGCAGTTATTTCTATTGGGAAAAACACTGCTTCGACATCCCGATCTGCTGGTCGCTACGAGGGCTGTACGACGCCCTAGACGGGTTCGATCAGCTCGCCGAGCAGTTCCACAATCTCACCAACGACCTCACCCACACAGCTAAAGCCACGCACGAACTGCTGGCGATCATCCCCCAGATTATCGGCACGTCGATAGCAATCCGGAATACGACGCTGACCATATACAGCACTTTCGACAGCCTGATCGATCAATTCGACCGGCTGACCGATACGAACGCCGTGATGGGCAAGTCCTTCAATGACTCTCAGGTGGAGAGCCTCTTCTACCTGCCGCCCGAGATCTTCCAGAACCCCGACTTCCTGCTGGGGTTGAGCTTGATGGTGTCGCCGGACGGCAAGGCTGCTCGCTTCATCATCACTCACGCAGTGGATCCGGCGACGACGAAGGGAATCGCGTCCGTCGATCAGGAGCGCCAAGCGGCCAAGGAGGCGCTGAAACTCACCTCGTTGGAGAACGCCGACATCTACCTCGGCGGTACGGCTGCGACGTTTTACGACATCGCTAACGGCGCCAAGTACGACCTGATGATCGCCGGGGTGGCCTCGATCGTGCTCATCTTCATCATCATGGTGATCGTCACCCGGGCTTTGGTCGCTGCGGGCGTCATCGTCGGCACGATCGTGATGTCACTAGGGGCCGCCTTCGGGTTCTCGACACTGATCTGGCAGCACCTTGGCAATTTCCAGTTGCACTGGGTGGCAACCGAATTCGCGTTGATAGTCCTCTTGGCAGTGGGTTCGGATTACAACCTGATGCTAGTGTCCCGGATCGAGGAAGAGATCGGAGCCGGCCTGAAAACAGGACTCATCCGCGGCATGGGTCTTACCGGCCCGGTGGTGACTGCTGCCGGTGTGGTGTTCGCCGTCACCATGGCCACCATGATCACCAGCGATCTGCGCGCGATCGGCCAATTCGGCACGACGATAGGCCTTGGTCTGCTGTTCGACACCTTCGTCGTCCGATCGCTCATCACGCCGTCGATCATGACCGTAATGGGACGCTGGTTCTGGTGGCCGAAGCGGGTACGGGTCCGCCCGGCCAGCCAGATGCTTCGGTCCCTCGGGCCACGCCCGCTGGTTCGTGCACTGTTGCACCAGCCGCGGCACGCGGTCCCGCCGGATCGCGGACGTACCAACCGCCACAGCGCGCGCCGCCGATCGCCGATTGGATCGCACCGATAACACATCGCTGTCCGCGAGCGTATGAGCGAATTTGTGAACACTGCCAACGACGGCTTTTGAATTGCAGGCCATCTGTTTTGGAAAACATCGATCGCTCACCGTCTTCGATCTGAAACCAGCACCGAGCTGGGGCCATGGAGCGTACCCTGACAACTATGGTCAAGACCAAGACCTGCGTACATTGCGGCCACACGTTCGATCCGAACGACCGATCACGTGACCTGTCCGATCCGGACTGGCTTCCGGCCGCATCAGCCTATTGTTCGCATGATTGCAGTGACCGGTTCCATTGCGATCTAGGACATTCCTGCTCCACCCACGTGAAGGAGAAGGCTCAGCGCGAAGCCGCCAAGCCGGCACACTCCGAAACGTAGACCGATCGGCGCGAACTAGTCGAAAGACCATCGTTTGGTCGGAACCGCTTTCAGCAGTTCATGTTTCGGCAGACCGGCTTCCGGTCCTCTCAGGCCGGCACATACTCACCCGGGTGAATCGGTGATTGGGGTGATGACAGCTCACCCCGCCTGACGGCAGCCTCGTTACGACCAGAACAGGGCGGGATTGTCAGCCCGATTGCGGAGCGTTCCAGCTGCGAACGCCGAAACGCATAGAGAAGGAACAAGTACGTGACCGACACGAAGCAGACCACCGAAGATCTGGCGGTCCTCGAGCAGCTCAACAATGACTACGTTCGCTCCGACCAGTTCAGCGATGTCAAGCGCTTTAACGAGTTCCTCGCTGAGGACTTCATTGTGCAGACTCCAGGGGTCACCCGGAACCGTGAAGAGTTCCTCGACTACATCGCTAAGCCGCGTCCCTTCAAGGATCTCGCTGTGCACGACGTGAACATCCGCATCCTCAGTGACGTTGCTCTGATCCACGCCCGCGCCACATACACTATGCTCGCCGATGGAGTGGACCAAGAAGCTCTGTACACGGACACATATCAGAAGCGCGAGGGCACCTGGGTCTGTGTCGCGGCCTGTGCGATCGCTCCGGGCGCTTAACCCGCCCACCCGCATCTCCAAAGCCATAGGCGCACTATGCCGACTGGGATCGTGTTGTTTCCCAACCCGCGAGCAATCAATGTCGTCGACGACATGGTGGCGCAGGCCAGCCGTGCGTATCACCTCGGCGTCCGCCAGGTCTGGCTGGGCCAGCAATTCGATCACGACGCGATCGCTCTCGCCGCTTTGATCGGCGCCGCCGTACCGGGGCTCGGTGTCGGCACGTCGGTGGTGCCGATCAACCCGCGTCACCCGCTGATCGTCGCGTCCCAAGCGCAGACGGCGCAGGCCGCGTCGCACGGCAACTTCAGTCTCGGCCTCGGATTGGGCGCGCACGAGCCGGAGCGGCAGGCCTTCGGGATGTCGTGGCCCAACACGATCACACGCCTTCGCGAGCACTTGACGGTGCTGAGGTCCATCTTCGATACCGGAGCCGTGGACTTCCGCGGCAACGAGATCAGCGCACAGCCGGGATGGCCGGTGCGGGTTGCCGGGGGCACGCCCGTCCCTGTGTACGTGGCCGCGATGGGCCCAATTGCGTTGCAAGTCACCGGCGAGCTGGCCGATGGCACACTGCCGTACCTCGCCGGTCCGCGGACGATCGCGGAATTCATCGAACCGGCCATCGCGAAGTCGGCTGCCGAAGCTGGGCGCCGGAAACCCAGGATCATCGCGCAGGTACCCGCACTCGTGTCCGACGACGTTGATGCGGCAAAGAATTTCGTGGCCGAGCAGTTGAGCTTCTACGAGGCCATTCCGTCGTATCAGAAGGTGATTGCGCGAGAGGGCGTCGCTAGCGCGGCAGACCTTGCCGCCGTGGGTTCAGCGAAATCGGTCAGGCGTCAGCTTCAGAGCTATCTGGACGCGGGTGCGACTGATGTGGTTCTGAGCGCGCTGGCTTGGGCGAACGCCGGCGTGGCTGAAGAACTCTGGGCGGTCGCGACCTCGCTCTAACTCACCCGGGTGAATAGGTCGGTGGGGTGATGACAGCTCACCCCGGCAGGCGGCAGTCTCGGTACGACCAGAACCGGGCGGGATTACAACCGTTTGCGGGGCGTCCCAGCTGAGGGCGTTACGCGTCGCCGATACAAAAACTGCGGTTCAGTCGGAGCCGTCAGAAGAACCAGGAAGGGATCCCGCATATGCATTTCGAGGCCAAGAAGGTCATCGTTGTCGGCGGCAGCGCCGGCATCGGTCGGCAGGTTGCGATCGACATCGTCGATCACGGCGGGAGCGCGGTGATCGTCGGCCTGTCGAAAAACCGTGTCGACGACACCGTCGCCGAGCTGACGAGCCGGAGTGGCGAAGCCTGGGGCATCGCCGCCGAGCTGACGGATCGCGAGGCCGTCGCCGACACTCAGCGCGCGCTTTCCGAGCATCACAACGACGCGACACTGCTGGTCAACGCAGCCGGATTCTTCATCCCCAAGCCGTTTCTCGAGTACGAAGCGCAGGACTACGACTCGTACATGGAACTCAACTATGCCCTGTTCTTCCTGACACAGACCGTCGTTGAGGGCATGATCGCCCGCGGTGAGGGAGGGTCCATCGTCAACATCGGCAGCATGTGGGCACACCAGGCGGTCGGTGTGACCCCATCGTGTGGGCACTCGATGCAAAAAGCCGGCCTGCATGCGTTGACCCATAACCTGGCCATCGAGCTTGCCGGGCACAAGATCCGCGTCAACGCGGTGGCGCCCGCCGCCGTCAAGACCCCCGCCCTCGAGCGGTGGGTCCCGAAGGACGAGATCGACGCCACACTCGATACTTTCGCGCCATTTCATCCCCTGGGGCGAGTCGGCACCCCCGCCGACGTCGCCAACGCCGTCACGTATCTGCTCTCCGATGAGGCCAGTTGGGTCACCGGCGCGATTCTCAACGTCGACGGCGGCGTCATGGCCGGCCGTAACTAGCTAGCCAATAGAAGGTAAGGAGACATTCAGGTGACTACGCGTTTTATGACGGACCCGCACGAGATGCGGGCAATGGCGGGCCGTTTTGATGTGCACGCCCAGACGGTGGAGGACGAGGCCCGCAAGATGTGGGCGTCGAGCCAAAACAT
>NZ_LQOW01000013.1 GCF_002102185.1 Mycobacterium fragae | reverse complement strand
ACCAACCCCGGCGCCGGCCACATACAACTCCCCCACCACCCCGGCCGGCACCGGCCGCAACCAGCCATCCAGCACAAACAACGCCGCCCCCGGCACGGGCGCCCCGATCGGCGGTGCCCCCGGCCCCGTTACCAATGGCGCACTCATGGACGTATACACCGTGGCCTCGGTGGGGCCGTACGCGTTGATCAATACCCGACCGGACGCCCACCGATCCACCAGCTCAGCCGGGCAGGCCTCACCGGCAACCACCAATGCCGTCGACTCCAAACCTTGCGGCGACAACATCCCGACCGCCGAGGGGGTTTGGCTCAATACGCTGACCCGTTCAGCAATCAGCAACTCGTGAAGCTCATCCGGTGAGCCCGCCACGACTTCAGGCACCACCACCAGCCGCCCACCACGCAGCAACGCCCCAAAGATCTCCCACACCGAGACATCGAAGGCCAACGAGTGCCACTGCGACCAAACCTGCCCCGGTCCTGCCGGCACGCCGCCATTCACGGATGCCAGCAGTTGGGTCACGTTGCGGTGAGGGATGGCCACCCCCTTGGGAATACCGGTGGTACCCGAGGTGTAAATCAGATACGCGATATCCTCCGGCGCCGGCGCCGGCAATGCGGTGCACGGATAGGTGTCAATGCGGGGGTCGTCAATATCGATGACCACCAGCTCGCACTCGTCCAGCCGATGGGCCAGCCCGGTGGTGGTGATCGCCGCCATCGGCGCCGCATCGGCGAGCATGAACCCGATCCGGGCGTCGGGGAGTGCCGAATCGATCGGCACATACGCCGCGCCCGTCTTCAGCACCGCCAAAATCGCGATGATGGCCTCGGCCGAACGCTCAAACAGCAGCGCCACCCGCTCACCCCGGCTCACCCCGTGGCCGGACAACAGATGCGCCAACCGGTTCGCGGCCTCCTCAAGCTCGCGATAGGTCCACGAACGTTCCGCGTAGCTGAGCGCCACCGCCTCCGGGGTGCGCGCAACCTGCGCGTCAAACGCCACCGGAATCGACACCGAAACGGGCATCGCAGCGGACAACACCGCCCGATTCCCCCACCCATCCAGGCGGGCATGCTCAGCGGCATCCAACACATCCACCGACGAGAGTCGCCGAGTCGGGTCGGCGCTCAGCGCCACCACCACCCGCTCCAACCGCTCGATCAACGCCTCGATACTGGCCGCATCGAAGACATCGGTGCGAAACTCCACCTCCAGCTGGATCCCGGCGGGCTCACCCGCCTCGCTCCAGCGCTCCGCAAGGAAAAACACCAAGTCCATGCGGGCGACCCGAATGTCCACTGGCAGAGGCGTGACCTGCAAATCGCCCAACGTCAGTCCAGCGGCGAGGTCAGTGTCCTGCCCGGAGAAGTTCTGCCAGGCCAACGCCACCTGCACCAGTGGGTGATGGGTCAGGGTTCGGGTGGGGTTAAGCCGCTCCACGAGCATTTCGAAGGGCACGTCCTGGTGCTCGAAGGCGGCCAGGCTGCGGGTCCGCACCTGGCCCAGCAGTTCGGCCACAGTGGGATCCCCGGCCAGATCGACCCGCAACACCAAGGTGTTGACGAAGCAACCCACCAACTTATCCAGCGCCGGATCACGGCGCCCAGCAACCGGGAACCCCACCGCCACGTCACTGCTGGCGCAGACCTTCGACAGCAGCAACGCCAAAGCGGCCTGCACCACCATGAAACTGGTCCCGTTGTGCTCGCGAGCCACATGAGCAACCCGCTGCTGCAGCTCCGCCGGCCACTTGATCGCCACCCGGGCGCCGCGGTAATCGGAAACCGGCGGATAAGGCCGGTCGGTCGGAAGCTGCAGCCGCTCAGGCAGCCCGGCCAGGGCCTGCTCCCAGAACCTCAGCTGCGCGGCGATGGGACTGCGGCTATCTGCCAGCTCACCCAGCTGCTCACGCTGCCACAGCGTGTAATCGACATACTGCACAGCCAACGGCGCCCAATCCGGAGCCTGCCCCGCGGACCGGGCGCCATATGCGACACACGCATCTACGGCCAACACGTTTAGCGACCAGCCGTCGGCGGCGATGTGGTGCACCGCGACCACCAGCACATGCTCTTGATCAGCAATACGGAAAAGCTTTGCCCGCAATGGGATCTCGGTCGCTAAATCGAAGCTGTAGCGGAATGCCTCCTCGACGCCCGCATGCAGTTGGCTAGCCGACCACTCGGTGGCATCGACGACCTCGAATCCCAACTGCGCCCGCTCAGCGGGGATCACCAGCTGTTGGGGTACCCCCTCGACCGACGGGAACACCGTGCGCAGGCTCTCATGACGGCCCACCACATCGGCCAGCGCCGCGCCCAACGCCTCGAGATCCAACTGCCCACACAGCCGCAACGCCACCGCCATGTTGTAGACGGGTGACGGCCCCTCGAATTGATCGATAAACCACAACCGCTGCTGGGCAAACGACAACGGCACCACCGCAGGCCGCTGCCGCGGCGTCAATGCTGCCCCAGCCCGGTCGTCGGCATGTGCCCTCATCCATTCGGCCAACCCCGCGACGGTCGGCGCATCGAACAACGCCCGGAGCGGGACCGCGATACGGAGCTCAGCCCGGACTCGGGCGACTAGCCGGGTCGCGGCAAGTGAATGCCCACCGAGGTCGAAAAACCCGTCATCAATGCCGACCCACGTCACACCGAGAACCTCGCCGAACAGTCCGGCCAGCGCCCGTTCCCGTCGATCACGCGGCGCCCGATACACCACCCCGCTCTTAAACTCCGGCGCAGGCAACGCCCGCCGATCGAGTTTGCCGCTGATCGTCAACGGCAGCGACTCCACCACCATGATCACTGTCGGCACCATGAACTCCGGCAACCGGGCGGCCACAAATCGGCGCAGTTCAGCCACTCGTTCAACCGCCGCGGGGTCATTGGCGTGCCCGGCGAGGTAACCAACCCGCCCGGTGGGCAGGTACATATCCGATAACGCTGGCGGGGGGTCGTCATCGAGCGGTTCGGTGGCGCGGGTGTAAATGAGGTCGACCAGTCCCGCGGTCGGCGACCAGGTCACCGCAGTGACGTATCCGAGGTCCTGCCCCAGCAGATGACATTGGTGCGGCAACACTGCATCGGCTGCGGATATGCCGGCACGCAACTGGCTGACGGACACCTGGTCGTCGGCTTGGTCCAGCGCGTGCGCCAGCGCCACATCGGGCCATATCCCGGCGTGCGGCACCCCGGTGACACGCAGCTCCGGCAGGTGCCGCGACTGCAGATATTCACGCAGCCTGGCGAGGCTCCCGAATCGCTGCCACGGTTCGGACGGCAAGTGTGTAAGGGACCGCACTGGCACCGGCGCTTTACGCAGCACCACCTCGTACCGGAAACAACTCAGTTCGTTCACCGCATGGATCTGCTTGAGCTGTATCTCAACAGCCGCGACGTCGGATAGGTGCTGCGGCAAAGCCGCGAAGAACTCCGGCGCCAACAACAGTTCCTGCTCCGCAAGTATGTCTCCGCGAACCCGCTCGCGGATTGCCTTGGCACTGTCCTCACCACCGGTGGCGTCAGCGCACAACACGCCTGTGGTGAAGGCCCGCAACAACGACAAGTTCCGCACATCGCCGATAAACAACGCCCCGCCCGGTGCCAGTAGCCGCATGGCCACTGTCAGCACATCAAGCAGATACGCCACGCCCGGGAAGTACTGGACCACCGAGTTGAGCACTACTACATCGAAATGCCCCTGCGGCAACCCATTCGCCACATGCGCCGGCTGCACCCGCAACCGCACCCGATCACCCCACGGCTGGTCAGCCACTGACGTCTGTAGTGTCTGGATCGCGGGCGCGGAAAAGTCCGTAGCCCAATACTCGACACACATCGGGGCCAAGTGCGCAAGCAACAGCCCCGGACCCACCCCAATCTCCAACACCCGCCCGGGACCGAACCTCCGGATTCGATCCACTGCGGCCGCCCGCCATTCCTGCATCTGCTCCAGCGGGATGGGCGCCCTGGTATAACTGCTGTTCCAGGCCCCGAAGTCCTCTCCCAATACTGCTGGCGCGCCCGCCGCGGACGTCGACTCCGAATACAGGGCGTCGTACACCCCGTGCCACTGATCAACTAGCTGCGCTTCTCGCTCGGGCTCCCGGACCAGCATCATGTCCTGATCCAGCACGACATAGCCCGCCAACAGCTTGTCGCTAGCCTCCTCATCGAAATCCCGGGTGGGTGTGGCTGTGTGGGCAACGACGACCGCCTGTGCCACCGCCGGATGGGCGGCCAGCACCGTCTCAACGTCGCCGAGCTCGATGCGATACCCGCGGATATTGACCTGCTCATCGGCGCGCCCCAGATACTGCAGCTGCCCATCATCGCGCCAGCGCACCAGATCTCCGCTGCGGTACATCCGTTGTCCCGGCGTTCCCGCACCGCCGAACGGACAGGCCACAAAGCGCGACGCGGTCAAAGCCGGCCGACCCACATACCCGCACGCCACCCCGGCACCGGCCACATACAACTCGCCGACCACACCTGGCGGCACCGGTCGTAACCAGCCATCCAGCACAAACAACGCCGCCCCGGGCAGCGGCGAACCGATCGGAGGCGCGCCGGACCCCGCCGTCAACGGCGCACTTATCGCCGCCCACATCGTGGTCTCGGTCAGGCTGTAGGTGTTGATCAGCACTCGTCCGGATGCCCACCGATCCACCAGCTCGGCCGGGCAGGCCTCACCGCCCACCAGCAAGGCCATCGAATCCAGACCGTCCGGCGACAATGCCCTTACCGCAGAAGGCATTTGGCTCAAGACGCCGACGTGTTCGGTGACCAGTAAATTGTGGAAGTCTTCCGGTGAGCCCGTCACTGACTCGGGCACCACCACCAGCCGCCCACCATGCAGAAGGGCGCCGAAGACCTCCCAGCCCGAAATGTCAAAGCTGTATGAGTGACACTGCGCCCACACCCCCGCCCGCGGCAGCCGGCTATCCAGTGACGCCAGCAGCTGGGTGACGTTGTGGTGGGTGATGGCCACTCCCTTGGGCACCCCGGTGGTGCCCGAGGTGTAGATGATGTGGGCGATGTCCTCAGCGGCCGGCCCCGGCAGACCCGTGCTGGGTTGGGCGTCGATGGCCGGGTCGTGCACATCGATGACCGCCAGATCAAACCCGTACAGCCGTGAGCGCAGATCCGCCGTGGTGATCGCGGCGATCGGCCTGGGGTCCTCGAGCATGAACCCGATCCGGGCGTCGGGATGCGCCGGATCGATCGCCAGGTAGGCCGCCCCGCTCTTGAGCACCGCCAAAATAGCTGCGATCGCCTCGATCGAGCGCTCGAACAACAGCGCCACACACCGTCCCGGACCCGCCCCATGAGCCACCAACAGGTGCGCCAACCGGTTGGCCGCCTCATCCAACTCCCGATAGGTCACCGAACGGCCCTCGAAGGTCAGCGCCACCGCCTGCGGCGTGCGGGCCACCTGCGCGGCAAACAACACCGGAATCGACAATGAAGCGGGCGCCGGCTCGCTCAACACCGCCCAGTTACCCCACCCCTGCAGGCGGGCATGCTCGCCGGCATCCAGCAAATCCATCGACGACAGCCGCCGCATCGGATCGGCGCTCATCGCCACCAACACCCGCTGCAACCGCTTGATGAGCGCCTCGATACTGGCCGCATCGAACACATCGGTGCGAAATTCCACCTCCCCACCGATCCCGGCGGGCTCACCGGCCTCGCTCCAGGACTCACCGAGCGAAAACGTCAAGTCCATGTGGGCGGTGCGAGTGTCCACCGACAGTTGGGTGACCTGCACATCCCCCAACGCCAACCCGCCGTCGGCGTCACTGTGTTGCCCGGCGACGTTTTGCCAGGCCAACACGACCTGCACCAGCGGATGATGGGTCATGCTGCGGGTCGGGTTGAGCCGCTCCACGAGCACCTCAAAGGGCACATCCTG
>NZ_LQOW01000012.1 GCF_002102185.1 Mycobacterium fragae | reverse complement strand
CAACTCCGTTGACCGTCAACGGCAGCGCCTCTAACACCACCACCGCCGCGGGCACCATATAAGCCGGCAACCGCTCACCCAACTGCGCGCGGATCGCGGCCGGGTCGGCGGCCCCGGTGACATAGCCCACCAGACGCTTATCGCCCGGGCGATCCTCACGGGCGATCACCGCCGCCTGCTCAACCCCATCGAACGCGGTCAGAGCCGAACGGATTTCGCCGAGCTCGATGCGATACCCGCGGATCTTGACCTGCTCATCGGCGCGCCCCAGATACACCAACTGCCCATCAGCACCCCAGCGCACCAAATCCCCGGTGCGATACATCCGCGACCCCGCGCGCCCAAACGGACACGCCACAAACCGCGACCCGGTCAACCCGGCCCGACGCCAATACCCCACACCCACGCCGGCGCCGGCCACATACAACTCCCCAACCACCCCGGTGGGCACCGGACGCAACCACCCATCCAGCACAAAAAAACCCGCCCCCGACACCGGCGACCCAATCGGCGGCGGCCCCGACCCGGCCGCCAACGGTGCGCTCTTAGACGCCCACATCGTGGTCTCGGTGGGACCGTAAACGTTGATCATCACCCGCCCCGGCGCCCAGCGATCCACCAGCTCGGGCGGGCAGGGCTCAGCGCCGATCACCAACGCCGCCGACTCCAACCCCTCCGGCGATAACACCCCCACCGCCGACGGCGTCTGGGTCAACACGCCGACCCGTTCGGCAACCAACAAGGCATGAAAGTCTTCCGGTGAACGGGCCACTTCGTCGGGTATCACCACCAGCCGCCCACCATGCAAAAGCGCACCCCAGATCTCCCACACCGAGAAGTCGAAAGCATAAGAGTGAAACTGCGTCCACACCTGCCCCGGCGCCAGCTCCAGCCCGACGTCCAGTGCGTCGAAAAGCTGAGTCACGTTGCGCTGAGTGACTGCCACTCCCTTGGGAACCCCGGTGGTGCCCGAGGTGTAGACGATGTGGGCGATATCGTCGGGGTCCGGCGCCGGCAGTGCGGTGCCGGGTTGGGCGTCAACCGCAGGATCGTTGACGTCGATGACGACCACGTCGTGGCCGTCGAGCCGCGACCGCAGTCCGGTGGTGGTGATCGCGGCGATCGGTGCGGCGTCGGCGAGCATGAACCCGATCCGCGCCGCCGGCAGTGCCGGGTCGATCGGCAGATAGGCCGCCCCGGTCTTGAGCACCGCCACAATCGCCGCGATCGCCTCGGCCGAGCGGGAAAACAACAGCGCCACACACTGTCCCGGGCCCACACCCTGGCTGGCCAACAAGTGCGCTAACCGGTTCGCCGCCTCATCCAGCTGCCGGTAGGTCCACGAGACTTCACCGCACGTCAGCGCCACCGCCTCCGGGGTGCGGGCCACCTGCGCGGCGAACAACACCGGAACCGACTCCGGCGCAACCGAAGCCGTGGTTAGCGCAGCCCGATTACCGACCTCATCCAGCCGGGCATGCTCACCGGCATCAAGCAGATCCACCGACGACAACCGCCGAGTCGGGTCGGCGGTGATCGCCGCCAACACCCGCTCTAACCGGCGTATGAGCGCCTCGATGCTGGCCGCGTCGAACACATCGGTGCGAAATTCCACCGTCCCGCCAATCCCTGCGGGCGCACCGGCCTCACTCCAGCGTTCGGCCAAAGAGAATGAAAGGTCCATGCGGGCGGTTTGGGTGGCCACCGGCAGCGGGGTGACGTGCAGATCACCCAGGGCCAACCCGGCGGCGGGGTCAGTGTCTTGCCCGGGAAGGTTTTGCCAGGCCAACATCACCTGCACCAGCGGGTGATGGGTCAGGCTTCGGGTGGGGTTGAGCCGCTCCACCAGCACCTCAAACGGCACATCTTGATGCTCGTAGGCGGCCAGGCTGCGCTGTCGCACCTGAGCCAACAGTTCGGCGACAGTCGGATTCCCGGCCACATCGACCCGCAACACCAGGGTGTTGACGAAAAACCCCACCAACTCATCCAGCACCGAGTCGCGCCGTCCGGCGATCGGGAACCCCACCGCCACCTCGGGGCTGGCGCTGATCTTGGAGAGCAGCACCGCCAGGGCGGCCTGGATCACCATGAAACTGGTCGCATTATGATCACGGGCCACCCCAGCAACCCGCTGCTGCAGCTCGGCCGGCCAGTCCACCACCACGGTGGCGCCGCGCTGATCGGCCACCGGCGGATAGGGCCGGTCGGTGGGCAGGTCCAAATGCTCGGGCATCCCGGCCAGTGCCTGCTGCCAGTAGGCCAGCTGGGCGGCGACGCGGCTGTCGCTGTCTTCCAGATCGCCTAGCAGCGCGCGCTGCCACAGCGTGAAATCGATGTACTGCACCGCCAACGGGTCCCAGCCCGGGGCGTGCCCCGCGCAGCGGCTGGCATAGGCGACCCCCAGATCACGCATCAGCGGGGTGATCGACCAGCCGTCGGCGGCGATGTGGTGCACCACGACCACCAGCACGTGCTCATCGTCGGCCACGCGGAAAAGCCGTGCCCGCAACGGGATCTGGTTGGCCAGATCAAACGTGTAGTGTGCCGCGGTGTCGATGGCCTCACGCACCCGGCTTTCCGGCCACCCGGCGCCATCAATGATCTGCCAGCCGAAATCGGCCCGCTCAGTAGGGATAACGAGCTGCTGGGGTGTTCCCGCGGGTGCCGGGAACAGCGTGCGCAGGCTTTCATGGCGGCCCACCACATCGGCCAGCGCCGCACCCAGCGCCTCGACATCCAGCCGCCCGCGCAACCGCAACGCCGCCGCCATAGTGTAGATCTGCGAGGGCCCCTGCAACTGATCCAGGAACCACAACCGGCTCTGGGCAAACGACAACGGAACCACCGCCGGCCGCTCACCCGCCACCAACCGCGGAAGTCCACCCGCGCCCTCACCGATACGCGGCGCCAACTGGGCCACCGTGGGCGCCTCGAACAAGGTGCGCACCGCAAGGTCGGCATCCAGGCCGGTGTTGATCGCCGCGGCCAGGCGCATCGCCGACAGCGAATCCCCACCCAGCTCGAAGAACGAGTCGTCGACCCCGACCCGATCGACACCGAGGACCTGGGCGTAGATGCCGGCCAGGATCTCCTCGACCGCGCCGACCGGGGCCCGGTAACGATCGACATCCCGATACTCCGGTGCCGGTAGGGCGCGGGTGTCCAGCTTGCCGTTGACCGTCAACGGCAGCGCCTCTAACACCACCACCGCCGCCGG
>NZ_LQOW01000011.1 GCF_002102185.1 Mycobacterium fragae | reverse complement strand
TCCTCCAACTCCCCATACGTCATCGAGCGGCCCTCAAACGTCACCGCCACCGCCCGCGGACTACGCGCCACCTGCGCAGCAAACAACACCGGAACCGACACCGCCGGCGCCGCCGCCGCCGTCAACACCCCCCGATTACCCCACCCATCCAAACAGGCATGCTCATCCTCATCGAGCAAATCAATCGACAACAACCGCCGCGTCAAATCCGCAGTCACGACGCCTGCCCCAAACCAGCCGTCATCGCCCCCAACACCCGCTCCAACCGCCCAACCAACGCCCCAACCCGAGCCACATCAAAAACATCGGTGTCGAATTCGACACGAAGGCTTAGTTCAGTTCCGGGTTGGGCTTGCACTGAAAGCGGGTAATGGTTGTATTCGCGGTTAGTGATCTCGGTGATGGCCAAGTCATGGACTCCCAACAATGCGGCGGTGTCGATCGGATAGTTCTCGTAAATGAAAAGCGTGTCGAACAATTGGTCGTGGCCGGTCACGCGGTGAATGTCGGTTAACGACAGATGCTGGTGTTCGAGGGTCTGGTTGTGGGCGCTTTGCAGCTGATCTAGCAGGTCTGCGATGGTGGTTGCCGGCGTGATTTGTGCCCGCACCGGCACCGTGTTGATCAATAGGCCCACCATCGACTCCGCGCCGGCCACCTCGGCTGGCCTTCCCGAGACCGCGGTGCCGAACGCGACATCATGCTGACCCGTCAGCCACATCAGCACCTGAGCGAAGGCGGCCTGCAGCACGATGTTGACGGTGGTGTGGCACGAGCGCGCCAATTCGCCGAGAGCCCGCATGGTGTCCTCAGGCAACCGGAACGATTCAACGCCGCGCCGCCCGACCCCTAACCGGTCCGGTGTAGCCACCAATGTGGGTGTGTCAAAGCCGGCGAACATCTCACGCCAGACCGCTTGGGCGGCAACGCGATCCCGACTTGCCAGCCAGCTGACGAAGCTGCGGTACGGTGCGGGCGCGGGAAGCCGCTGCCCGTAATAGCTGGCGATTATTTCCGGTAGCAGGATCGGTATCGACCAGCCATCGAGCACGATGTGGTGGTTCGTGAGCACAAACCGGTGCCGGTCTGGCGCCGTGCGGATCAACGCGGCCCGGAAGGGCGACTGGTGGGCGAGGTCGCAGACCGCGGCGCGTTCGTCAGCACACACCCGCTGAACCTGCTGCTCGACGTCGACGCCGTCGCCGCCGAGTTCGACATACCGCCAGGGCACCACCGGATCAGCCGGGATGACCTGCACCGGCTCGTCGAACTGTGCGCAGAATCGGGCCGCCAGGTTGGGGTGGCGGTTGACCGCCGTCTGCACCGCATCAGACAGGCGGTGCTGATCGAGGGCACCCGTGACCGTGATGTCCAGCTGCACCGCATACAAATCGTCGCTGCCTTGGGCGGTGCTGGTATGGAACAGCAGTCCCTGCTGCAGCGGGGTCAACGGCAAAACGTCGGCGACCTGATATTGCTGCTGGAGTTGGTCGAGCTGCTGCTGGCTCAAACGGGCAGGCGCGATATCCGATGGCGTCAATCCGCCCCCACCGGCGCGCACATGTGCACAGATACCGGCCAGAGCCTCAAACCACAACCGGCTCAATCGGCTGACCCGGTCGTGATCCAGCGCCGAGGGCGCCCAGGTCCAGTTGGCGTGCAGGTGCGCGCCGGTGTCGGTGTCGACGGTGGCGGCGTTGAGCTCCACGGTGTGCGCCAGCGGCATGGGTATCGCCCCGCTGGCGCCGGTCAACGAGAAGTCCTCCTGGCTGAGCCGCCAAAAATCGCTCGACACCTCGGCCGCCGCCGCGCCCAGTCGCCCGAAATAGTTAAAGCCGATCGGCGGATCAGATTGCGCCAATTCAACATCAGGGTTCAGATACCGCAGCAATCCGTAGGTCAAGCCATCGGGAAGGGCACGAAGCTGCTCCTTTGCGTCTTTGATCGCCACCCCCAGTGCGGCCTCACCGGCCGCTACCTGTGCCCAAGACAGCCCACCCGACGCCAGCGACACCGGGTATTTGGTGGTAAACCACCCCACCGTGCGCGAAAGGTCCACATCGTCGGCCAGCTCCTCGTGACGGCCGTGGCCCTCCACATCGATCCCGATCGGCGCACCGCCGGTGCCCAAAAACTCCGCCACCGCCAACCCGAACGCGATCAACAAGATCTCGTGTATTCCGGCATGAAACGCTGCCGGCACCTCACCCAACAACGTCCGAGTGGTTTCGACATCCAGCGACACCGACAAGTGCCCAGCCGTGACGAACGTATCCACCGCCGCTTGCACCGCCGGCAACGCGGACGGGGCCGCCACCACCTGCCGCCACGCCTGGGCTTGGGCCACGATTTCCGGGCGGTGGGCGTGCTCGGCCAGCAGCGACGCCCAGCGGGCAAATGACGTCCCCGTCGCCGGCAACACCACCGGCCGCCCGTCACGATGCTGGACCCAGGCGATGTTGAGGTCCTCCAACACGATGCGCCACGACACCCCATCGACGGCCAGATGGTGAACGATCAACACCAGCTGGGCGGTGGAACCAGCCCACAACGCGCTGAGCATCACCCCGCCGGCCGGGTTCAACCGCGACCGCGCCTTGATCAGCGCCTCATCGGACAGCACATCCACCGATTGCAGGCAAGCGCCGGCATCCACCGACCCCACCTCGGGCACCGTCAACGTCCACCACCCGACCCCGTCGTCGTGGACGCGTGCCCGCAACATGGCATGCCGATCCAGCAAGGCCTGCAACAGCACCACCGCGTCGGCCTCGGTCGCCCCTGCGGGCGCCTGCACCACGATCGTCTGGTTGAACTGCTCCACCGGGCCCCCCACGCCCTGTAGCCAGCGCATGATCGGGGTGGCCACCACCGGTCCAACACCCTCGTCGACCGGGCCGCCAGCGGCGTCGGCCACTCCGGCTATCCGGGCCAGCCGGGCCACAGTCTGCTCGACGAAAATATCGCGCGGCCGACACAGCAAGCCGGCAGCACGGGCTCGCGTCACCACTTGCATCGACAAGATGCTGTCCCCGCCCAATTCGAAGAAGGAGTCATCGACGCCGACCCGCTCCACACCGAGTACTTGGGCGTAGATGCCGGCCAGGATCTCCTCGACCGCGCTGGCCGGGGCACGATAGCGATCACCGTCGGTGTATTCGGGTGCCGGCAGGGCGCGGGTGTCGAGTTTGCCGTTGACCGTCAACGGCAGGGTCTCCAACACCACCACCGCGGCGGGCACCATGTAGGCCGGCAGCCGCTCACCCAGCGCGGCACGGATCTCGGCCGGGTCGGCGACCCCGGTGACATAACCCACCAGGCGCTTATCACCGGGGCGGTCCTCGCGGGCAACCACCACCGCCTGCTGCACCCCATCTGCTGCGGTCAGCGCGGCCTGGATTTCCCCGAGCTCGATGCGATACCCGCGGATCTTGACCTGCTCATCGGCGCGTCCCAGATAAGCCAGCTGCCCATCAGCACCCCAACACACCAAATCCCCGGTGCGATACATCCGTTGTCCTGGCGCCCCCGCGCCGGCGAACGGGCAGGCCACAAACCGCGACGCCGTCAACCCCGCCCGGCCCACATAGCCATACGCCAGCCCGGCGCCGGCCACATACAACTCCCCCACCACCCCAACCGGCACCGGCCGCAACCAGCCATCCAGCACGAAAAAGCCCAGATGCGCCAACGGCACCCCGATCGGGCTGGCGGCACTGTCGATATCGCCGTCGAGGATCTCACGCAACGAGGCATGCACCGTCGTCTCGGTGATGCCATACATGTTGAGCAGCCGCGGCGAGCCCGGGTGATTGCCCAACCATGCCCGCAACCGCTGCGGTTCCAGCGCCTCCCCACCAAACACCACAGAGCCCAACTTCAGCTGCCGGCCCAGCTCCGGGGCCAGCGCATCAGCGGTTTGCAACGCATAAAACGCCGAGGGGGTCTGGCTTAACACACTGACCTGCTCGCCGACCAGCAAGGCATGCAGA
>NZ_LQOW01000010.1 GCF_002102185.1 Mycobacterium fragae | reverse complement strand
GAGTTCATCACCCAGTTGGGTCGCAACTTCCAGGTGATCTACGAACAGGCCAACGCCCACGGCTCCAAGGTGCAAACAGCCGGGTCCAACATGGCCTCCACCGACGCCGCCGTCGGCTCCAGCTGGGCCTAACAATCCCCCCGAGCGCGGCAGCACACCCGCCAACGGTGTGCTGCCGCGTTCTACCGCGCAAAATAACTGGCTTAGCAAACCGCTTTGCACTGCCTGCAATTACCGTAGGACCGCGGCATCAAGCGCCGTCCCGAGCGGCCGCACGGACTGAAGCATTGTGAAATGGGAATTGTAAGCTTGATCACGCGTATCACCGCGGGACTTGCCCCGCGGTGATAACAATTTAGCGTGCCGATTACATAGCCGGAACGTCGGCTGAACAACGCACGGGCATGGTCGCCGGCCGCGGAACCCGACTGTCGCCGCGCTCGGTTAGACGGCTGCTCAGCAACCGGGCATCGCCTGGTGAGCTGGGCCACATAGGGCGTGAGTCGCGGCGGCTGACGCACCGGTTTCGCCCGTGGACGGTGATGAGTATTTAGCGTGGCGATTACATGACGGGAACCTTCTCCCAACAATCCCGCGGCATTGTTGCCCCTGAGCCACGGCGGCTCGGGCAGCTCCGACAACGGTTTCCACACTGTTAAGAGAATTTCCTGCTCACAGTGCAGGTTTGCGCGACCTGCGCGTGTAATCCGCCAATGAGGGCGCCAATCCGAGTGAATGCCGGGCGAGCAATATGCGGCAGTTAGCAAAGTCATTAGGGGTCCGAATAGATGGATTTTGGGGCGTTACCGCCGGAGATCAACTCAGGCAGGATGTACACCGGTCCCGGGCCGGGCCCGATGCTTGCCGCTGCGGCTGCCTGGGACGAGCTGGCCGCCGAGCTGGGCTCAACGGCGTCCTCATATCAGTCGACGGTCGAGGCCTTGGCCAGCGCGGCGTGGCAGGGCCCGTCGTCGACCGCAATGGCGGCCGCGGCCGCACCGTACGTGACCTGGCTGAGTGCCAGCGCAGTGCAGGCCGAGCTGACCGCCAACCAAGCCCGGGCCGCAGCCGCTGCCTATGAGACCGCCTTCGCGGCAACGGTTCCCCCGCCGGTGATCGCCGCCAACCGCAGTCTCTTGATGACCCTGATCGCCACCAACATATTGGGGCAGAACACCCCGGCGATCGCAGCGACCGAAGCCCACTACGCCGAGATGTGGGCCCAGGACGCCGCGGCCATGTACGGCTACGCGGGCTCCGCGGCGGCAGCCGCACAGTTGACACCGTTCACTGAGCCGCCGCAGACCACCAACCCGGCCGGCGGCACAATCCAAGGGGCTGCGGTCGCCCAAGCCGCGGCCACGTCGACCAGTTCGAACGTGTCGACGGAGCTATCCCAGCTGATCTCGGCGGTGCCAAGCACACTGCAAAGCCTCGCCACGACCGTCGCCGCCCCGTCGGCGTCGTCGACGTCGTTGACGTCGGGGTTTCAGTCAGGATTGTCAAGCCTTTCCACGCTGTTGTCGAACGCCACCGGGGCGTATTCCCCCATCGGGCTGATGGCCGTGCCCGGTGGCTGGTGGTTGACGGCCATGCAGGCACTGGGGCTCGCCCAAAACGGTCCCGGCGTGGCCAGTTTGCTTGGCCCGGCGAAGCCCATCACCGGTGCGCTGGCGCCGCTGTCGGGCGGATACATCTCCGACGTGCATCCGCTGACCCCGGCAGGCCTGGGCGGAGGGGCGGTATCGGGCGCGATGGGCCGCGCGGGATTGGTTGGCGGGCTGTCGGTTCCGCCGACCTGGGCCTCGGCCACACCGGCGGTCAGGACGGTCGCGTCAGTTCTTCCGGCTAATGGCATGGGCGCCGCGCAGGCGATCGCCGCGGACGCTCCGGGAGGCCTGTTCGGCGACATGGCGTTGTCGAGCCTTGCCGGGCGCGCTATCGGCGGGACAGCGGCGCGCTCCATCGGCGGTTCAACCAGCGGCGCCGTTGCCGAAAGCATTGCCGCTCCAGCGGCCGCCGCCACGATCATCGTGATTCCGCCCCCCGAGTAAAAGAGAGGTCTGGCAATGGATTTCGGGGCAATCCCGCCGGAGATCACTTCCGGCCAAATGTATTCCGGACCGGGCGCGGAGTCCATGCTGGCCGCGGCCGCGAGTTGGAATGCGCTGGCCGCTGAACTGCAATCCACGGCAAGCACCTACGGCGCGGTGGTTTCGGCGCTCACCGGCGAGCCGTGGACGGGTCCGTCCTCGGTGTCCATGGCGGCCGCGGCCGCACCATATGCGGCGTGGATGTCGGCCACCGCTGCGCAGGCGAGCGAAGCGGGCAGCCAAGCTTCGGCCGCCGCAGCCGCCTACGAAACCGCGTTCGCGGCAACGGTTCCCCCGCCTGTGATCGCCGCCAACCGCAGCCAGTTGGCATCGCTGGTCGCGACCAACATCTTCGGGCAGAACACTCCGGCGATCGCAGCCACCGAAGCCCAATACGGGGAAATGTGGGCACAAGACGCCGCTGCGATGTTCGGTTATGCGAGCGCTTCGGCGGCCGCCACCCGGGTGACGCCATTCAGTGAGCCGCCGCCGACCACCAATCCCGCCGGGCTGGCCGCCCAAAGCGCGGCCGTCGCTCAATCTGCCGGCAGCTCGACCGGGCTCGGGCTGATCCCGCAGCTGCTCCAGGACCTCGCGACGGGGAGTAGCTCGTACACAACCGAAATGGGCAACCTGCTGAACGGCCTGACGGGGTCGTCATCGACATCGTCGATGTATTCGAGCATGTTCAGCATCGCGGCGTCGCTCACCAAGGGCAGCACGATAGCCAACGACGCCATGAGCGTTCCCAATCTGGGCATGGTGCAGTTCAAGACGTTCTTCCATCCTCCGGCGGCGGATATCCCCGAGATTCCGAAGTCGGCGCTGGGCGGCGGGCTCGGGCAACGATCCGCCGTGTCCGGCGGTCTGGCTCGGGCCGTTTCGGCGGGCGTGGGCGATGCCTCGGTTGTGGGAAGGCTGTCGGTGCCGCCGGGTTGGGCCGCTGCGACGCCCTCGATCAGGCTGGCCGCAACCGTATTGCCAACCACCGGCCTTACCGCGGCTCCGGCCGCGGAACTTGCGGGGAACCTGCTTCCTCAGATGGCCCTGGGGAGCATGGCAGGCGGTGCCCTGGGCGGTTCCGCTCCGCGGGTGATCAGCGGCAGCGGAATCCGGGGCCGCGCCGCCGCGGGCAAGGCGAGCAGCGCGCCCGTCAAACTCGACGCCGTCATCGCGCAACTGCAGCAACAACCGGATGCGGTGCGGCACTGGACCGTCGATCAGTCCGGCCTTGACGATCTGCTCGCCGAATTGTCGACAAAGCCCGGCATCCACGCTGTGCACCTGACCGCCCCCGACCAGACCAACGTCGCACTGCCGAAATCCGAGATGGGGTAACACATGAAACTGACTCTGGCAATGCTCAGCGCTGTCACGATGGCCGGTCTCGCGGTGCCCGCGCACGCCGACACCGCAAGCGACGACGCGGCCTTCCTCGCTTCGCTGCGCCAAGCAGGGATCACCTACACCAATCCCGATCAAGCGATCGCGGCCGCCAAGGCGGTATGCGGGCTAGTCGCCAACGGCGAATCCGGCCTTGAGGTCCTCAAAGACCTCAAGAGCACCAATCCCGGGTTCACCACGGACGGCGCAGCTCAGTTCGCGGGGATCGCGGCGAATGCCTACTGCCCGCAACAGCTGGCGCCGGTCAGCGCCAAATAACCTTCCTGCGCGCTCTCGCGGAGAGTCCCAGGCACCGTAGTCGGTGCAGCACTGGCATACGGTTAGCCGCGGCGGGTTCGCGGCCTGTCGGGAAAACGGTAGGCAAACGATTGGCGCTTGCTTCCCTCGGCGGCACCCCAATCTCGCCGAACTCGTCCAGACTGGTACTCAGCCCTGCGCAGAAAGGAGAGCCGCGTCATGCAGACGCTGACCATCGCCGACTTCGCACTGCGGCTGGGTGTCGGGCTGGGGTGCGGTGCGCTGATCGGACTCGAGCGCCAGTGGCGGGCCCGGATGGCCGGGCTGCGCACCAATGCGCTGGTGGCCACGGGCGCGACGTTGTTCGTGCTCTACGCGGTCGCGACCAACGACAACAGCCCGACCCGGGTGGCGTCCTATGTGGTCTCCGGCGTCGGGTTCCTGGGCGGGGGAGTGATCCTGCGCGAGGGCTTCAACGTGCGCGGGCTCAATACGGCTGCGACGCTGTGGTGCTCGGCTGCGGTCGGCGTGCTCGCGGCCGCGGGGCACCTGCTGTTCGCGGTGATCGCCACCGCCACGATCGTCGGAATCCACCTGCTGGGGCGGCCACTCGGCCATCTCATCGACCAGGACAACGTCGTCGAAGAGGACGAAGACGACCAGCCCTACCAACTGCAGGTGATCTGTCGTCCGAAAAACGAAAAGTATGCGCGCGCTCAGATCGTGCAGCGCGCCCGCGGCAACGATTTTGTGCTGCGCGGCATCCACACCGGCCGCGCGAGCGAAGACAGCGTCGCCTTGACCGCATACCTGCTCAGCGACGGACACGCACCGGCACGGCTCGAGCAGCTCGTCGGCGAGCTGTCGCTGCAACCGGGCGTGCATGCGGTGCATTGGTATGCCGGCGACGAGGACGAGCCCATGCCCCGCGCGCCGCGCCCGGACTAAGGCCGGTCCTGTAGCTCCGGGGCGGCAGCCGCCAGCAGCGCCGCCCGGTCACCGGTCAGCGGCGGATAGATGCGTTGTGTGTTGATGGTCCGTTTCGTGCTCTTGGCGTCGGCGCCGTGCTTCACCACCAGCCGCTCCCAGCCTTCCGTGTACACCGCACCGGCTGGCCCGAGGTCCAGAACGGTGACATACCAGGGAATCCGGAGCGAGAGCATCGGTTCGCCGAGAAGGTCGCCGACGACGTCGTAACCGGCGTAGCGTCCCATCGGCCGCCCATGCTGACACGACATCACCGACACGTGGTCATCGTCCATCTGGGCAACGGCCACATCGCCGGCCGCAAACACCCTCGCGACTCCACCGACCCGCAGGTAGTCGTCAACCATCACCCGGCCCAGTCGATCACGTGGTACCGGTAGCTCGGCCGTGAGTGGGCTGGCCCGCATACCGGCACACCAGATCAGCGTCGCCGCCTGGATCTGCTCGCCCGACGACAGCTCCACGCGGTGATCGGCGAGCCGGGTGACGCTGACCTCCGTCCGAGTCTCGATCCCGTTGTCCGACAATGCTTTCTCTATGACGGGCCGGGCCGATGGTCCCATATCGGAGCCGACCCAGGGGTTCCGGTCGACCAGGATCACCCGGGGCGTAGCGCCGGCCAAGACCGCCCGGAGCCGCCCCGGTAATTCGCACGCCGTCTCGATGCCTGTGAGTCCGGCACCGACGACGACGGCGGTGGCCGCCGCAGGCATCGACGCGTCATGTGCCAGGGCACGCAGGTGCAGGCCCAGCTTCATTGCGCCGTCGTAGGTGTCGACGTCAAACCCGAACTCGCGCAACCCGGGAATGTCGGGCTTGACTACGTGACTGCCCGCGGCCAGCACCAAACGGTCGTAGCGATGGGTGCCCGCCGTCGACGTGCTGACCGTCTGAGCCCCGGTGTCGATGCCAGTCACGTCCGCGACCACATGCGAAATGCCGGCAGGGTCGAGCACGGCGGTGAGCGGGATACGGCAGTCAGTCAGGTCCGCCTCGTAATTGCGGACGCGGATATCGTGAAATGGGTTGCGGCTCAACATGGTGATGCCAACCGAGCCGGCCGGCACGGCGAGCTCGTCGAGTCGGCGGGCGGCGCCGAGCGCCGCCCACAAGCCGGCGAAACCCGAACCGATGACGACGATCTCGGCGGCATCGGTCACGTGCTGAGCACCTGACGGATCTGGCTCAGCGCCTGGGCACCGCGGCCACCCGGCAAAAGCATCCACACATGCATCCCGCCGCGGCGTTCATACCAACCGATGTGGAGTCCCTCGGCCGTCGCGCGTTCGTGGAATGCCCGGGCGTCGGGGTTGAGCACATCGTGGGTACCGGTGAAAACCGTCAACCGCGGTAGATCGGTCAACGCGCCGACGCTGGGGCTGACCAGCGGAGTGTCAAGCGGATCGCCGCCGGCGTAGCGGATTCCCGCGGCACGCAGGTCCTCGAGGTTCAGTAACGGGTCGATTTTGGCGACGGCCGGTACCCGCGGGTCGGGAAGCGCGACGTGCATCCACGGCGAGAGCAGCACAGCGTCGCTCGGCTGAGGCAGGCGGGCGTCGCGTATGGCATGGCACAACGCGAAGGCCAATCCGCCGCCGGCCGAATCACCCATGAACGCAATCGATTTGGGGTCCAAAGTCTCGAGCAGGCGCCGGTACACCTGCAGCAGAAACGGGAAAACCTCACGATAGCTGTGTTCGGGGGCAATGGGGTAGATCGGCACAGTCATGGTGCGGCGCAGGGTGTTCGCCAGCTTGGCGATGGCCGGCCAGTGAAAATGGGGCAGCAGGTCGAGTACGTATGCACCGCCATGCAGATACAGCAGGTGGCCGCTGAGAGCATCGTCGCCGACACCGCGCGGCCTGACCTCGTAGACAGGACGGCCACCGAGGTCGGCACGCTCGACATCGATCCTTTTCAGCACCCGCCTGGCCGGGCGACCGGCATAGGGCGGTCGCGGATGGGCGGCCCAGTCGTCGAGCTTTGCGGCAGGAAACAGCCGGTTGCGCACACCCGTGGAGCGAAGCAACCGCTGCGCGAGGCTCGGTGTGAGCGTCGTGCTGTCGACCGCTTTCATGAGCGACAGTCTGGACCGCGTAAGGGCTCGAGGTCAGCGGATCGGCCCATAGGGCATAAAGTATGTGCTGTGCATGCGATCGCGGATTTCTTGTCCGTACTGCCCGCGCAGATGCGCGATCCGGTCTTGTTCGCGATCCCGTTTTTCCTGTTGCTGTTGATTCTGGAATGGACGGCGGCGGCCAAACTCGAGCACATCGAGCGCGGCGATAGACCGCCGTCTGGCGCCTATCTCACGGCGGACTCTTGGGCGAGCATCTCGATGGGGCTGGTTTCGGTGGCCACCACGGCCGGCTGGAAGTTCTTGGCCCTGCTCGGCTATGCGGCGATCTACGCGTACCTTGCGCCCTGGCATCTTCCGCCGACTCGCTGGTACACCTGGGCGATCGCAATCCTCGGTGTCGACCTGCTCTATTACTGCTATCACCGCATCGCACATCGGGTTCGGCTGATTTGGGCCACCCATCAGGCGCACCACTCCAGCCAATATTTCAATTTCGCCACCGCACTGCGCCAGAAATGGAACAACAGCGGCGAGATCCTGATGTGGATCCCGTTGCCGCTGTTGGGGATTCCGCCCTGGATGGTGTTTGTCAGCTTCTCGATCAACCTGATCTACCAGTTTTGGGTGCACACCGAGCGGATCGGGAAAATGTGGCCGCCCTTCGAATTCGTCTTCAACACGCCGTCGCATCACCGGGTGCATCACGGCATGGACCCCGAATACCTCGACAAGAACTACGGCGGGATCCTCATAGTCTGGGACCGGCTGTTCGGCAGCTTCCGCAAGGAGACATTCCGTCCGCACTACGGGCTGACCAAGCAGGTCGACACGTTCAACATCTGGACCCTGCAAACGCACGAATATCTGGCGATCGCCCGCGATCTGCGCTCGGCGCCACGGCTTCGCGACCGGATGGGCTACGTCTTCGGTCCGCCGGGCTGGGAGCCCCGCATGGCCGGCCGACGCGAGTTGACTGCGCCCGCGCCAACGGGTTAGACGCCGTTCACCAATCGTTGGTCGCACCGTTTTGATTGCGGCGAGCCGAACCCCTTCCGCCCAGAGCCAAGATCAGTAAGTTTGATTTCATCGTGCGCTTGCACGACGCCCGGCCGGTTTCCGCCCGGGCGCGATGAGGAGGAGGGAATGCAGTGGGAGACACACTCACCAGCGGACAAAAGCTTGTCAAAGGTGAATCGCTTACCTCGAACAACGGCGCCTACACCGTGACGTTGCAAGACGACGGCAATCTGGTGCTGGCAACGCGCGGCCGCGCTATCTGGGCGACAGGGACAGACGGCCAGAACGTCGTGCGCGCCGAGGTGCAGCCGGACGGCAACTTCGTCCTCTACACCGCCGATAAACCGGTGTGGCACACCGACACCAAAGGCAAGAAGAACGTCAAGCTCGTCCTGCAGGACGACCGCAACCTCGTGCTCTACGCTGCCGACGGACCGGCATGGTCGACGAAAACCGAGACCAGTGAGGAGCCGGCGCCACCGCCGCCGGAGCCCCAGGCTGCTGCGCCCGAGGCGGCGCCGGCGGCCGAGGAGGCCGCTCCGGCCCCGGCACCCGAGCCCGAACCCGAACCCGAACCTGCCGCCCGGACCTACACCGTCGAGTCCGGGGACACGCTGTGGGCCATCGCCGAGCGGTTCTACGGCGACGGCAGCAAATACCAGGTGATCGCCGACGCCAGCGGAATCGACAACCCCGACCTGATCCACCCGGGACAGGTGTTGACCATTCCCTGATCGCGACGCTGACCGTTAACCTCGATAGCCTGCCGGCGCTGGGCCGGCCCGACCGATCGGAGTCGACCGTGCGCTGTCAGGCAGCCCGCGCGTTCGCCGCAACGCTCACGGCGGTGATCTTGGCCGCAGGGCCGCCGCCGTCAGTGGCCGGGGCCGACCCCGTGCTGGTGTTCCCCGGGATGGAAATCCACCAGGGCAACCACGCCTGCACGTTGGGCTACGTCGACCCGGGTTCGCGGGTCGCATTCACCGCCGGGCACTGCCGCGGCGACGGGCCGGTGACCGACAAAGAGAATCATGTCATCGGCAACGTCGCGGCGTCTCGGGCCAACACACCCAATGGCGCGAATGTGACGACCGACCAGCAGATCACCGACTACGAGTCGATCGCACTGGCCGACGACGTCATGGCCAACAACATCCTGCCGGGCGGGCGCCCGCTGGGATCGGACCCGGGACTGGTGGTAAAGCCCGGCGAAGCCGTCTGCCATTTCGGCGTGATCACCGGCGAGACCTGCGGGACCGTCGAAGACGTCAACAACGGGTGGTTCACCATGGGTCATGGCGTCGCCAGCCAGAAAGGCGATTCCGGGGGACCGGTCTATATCATCAACGGCGGCGGCCCGGCGATGATCGTCGGGATTTTCAACAGCGTTTGGGGCGCATCCCCGGCGGCGGTGTCTTGGCAGGCCACCACGCAACAGGCTCGCGAAGATGGCGGCGCGCCCGGCGGTCCACCCCGGGCCTGACGCTCAGGCGGGGCTTGTCAGCGTGAAAACCGGGATCGACGGCGCGGCCGCACGCAACTCTTGATCGCCGGAGTCGGGAGTCAGCCCCGCGAAGTGGCCTCTGACCTCCCAATACCACCTATCGAGGTAGCGCCGTAGCAGGTCCGGCTTGTCGGAGTCGGGGACCTCGCTGATCCTTGACCGGCGCCGATGCCAGCGGGGCCCCACGTCGATGACCCCGGCGGCGCGCGCATTGCGCACCCATTGGGTGGTGCCGCGCGGGGACACCAGGTAGTCGACGCCGTCGATGGTCAGGATATTCACCACGACGCCGCGCGGTTTGCCGCTTTTGCGGCCGCGCACGCTGATGGCTCGTGTCCCCGCGATGCTGATGCCAAGCTCGGCCAGCCAGCGGATCAGCGTGTTGGCGGCGCGTGCCGCTCGGTCGGGTTCGTCGTATCGCACCGGCATCAGAGATCCTCTCGACGGCAATCGGTAATTACGAGAGCGGTGCTCTCGGTACGGCTGACCCTGCCACACCGCGCAGCCAAATACAAGAGCACCGATCTCTTTTGTGCCAGAATCGTTCGATGGGCAAGCGGCGCGAGACGCGTGAGCGCATCGAAGCGCAGATCATCGAGCTCGGCCGCCGCCATTTGGTAGACCACGGCGCGGCCGGACTGTCGCTGCGCGCCATCGCCCGCGACCTGGGGATGGTGTCCTCGGCGGTGTACCGATACGTCTCCAGTCGCGACGAGTTGCTGACATTACTGTTGGTCGACGCCTATTCCGACCTCGCCGACGCGGTGGACCGCGCCCGCGACGCGGTGCCCGACTTGTGGAGCGACGACGTCATCGCGATCGCCCATGCCGCCCGCAGCTGGGCTCTCGCCCACCCCGCCAGCTGGGCGTTGTTGTACGGCAGCCCGGTTCCCGGCTACCACGCGCCCGCCGAACGAACGGTCGGCCCCGGGATCAGGGTGGTCGGTGCGCTGTTCGACGCGGTGGCGGCCGGAATCGCGACCGGCGACATCATGCTTACGAATAACCCTGCACCCCAACCGATGTCGTCGGACTTCGAACGACTGCGCAACGAGTTCGGTTTCCCGGGCGATGATCTCGTCATCGCCAAATGCTTCGCGATATGGGCCGGCCTGGTCGGAGCGATCAGTCTGGAGGTATTCGGCCAATACGGCGCAGACACGCTGACCCATCCCGAGGCGGTGTTCGACACCCAGGTCCGGCTGCTCGTCGGCGTGCTGACGCAACACTGAGCCGAGTCGAATTAGAACGTGTTCAGCTGCCTGTGCCGCGCCGGATGCGGCTGGTCATGGCAACGTCTTTCTGCGCCGGGCAGGGCTGGGCTATTCTGCGAGGCGATGAGTCTTCCCCTCGGACCGCCGGTCCAGATCGCGTGGGTGACCCATGACCTTGATGCCACAGAAACCGCGCTCACCGGCCTATTAGGTGTCAAAAAGTGGGTGAGGCTGACCGATGTGCACTTCGCACCGGACACCTGCAGCTACCACGGCAAGGCGGCCGACTTCGTCGCGAGCATTTCGCTGAGCTACCTCGGCGACATGCAGTTGGAGCTGATCGCACCGGTCCGCGGCCCTAATATCTATAGTGACTTTCTGCGGAGCAGCGGGCCTGGTCTGCACCACATCTGCGTCGAGGCCGCCAGCGAAGACGACGTCGCCACCACGCTGGCCACGGCCACCGAGCACGGGGCCTCCGTCGTCCAGCAGGGCGTGATGCCGGGCGGCGTGCGGTTCGCCTACCTGTCGGCCCCGCAGGCTGGCGTGCCCTTCCTGGAAATCGCGCACGTCTCAGCGGAGATCCGCGAGTTCTTCGACTACATCAAAAAGGAGCAACGGTGAACACCCAGATACCGGCAACGGTCAACGCGCGGGACGTGTCGTCGTGGTCCGACGACGTCGATGTCGTGGTGATCGGATTCGGCATCGCTGGTGGCTGCGCAGCGGTCAGTGCGGCCGCCGACGGCGCCCGGGTGCTGGTGCTGGAGCGGGCCGCCGCGGCGGGCGGTACCACCGCAATGGCCGGTGGGCACTTCTATCTCGGCGGGGGAACCGCGGTCCAACAGGCAACGGGGAATGACGACTCACCCGACGAGATGTACAAGTACTTGGTTGCAGTGTCGCGCAACCCCGAGCACGACAAGATCCGGGCGTATTGCGATGGCAGCGTCGAGCACTTCAACTGGCTGGAGGATTTGGGCTTTCAGTTTGAGCGCAGTTACTTCCCGGGGAAGGTGGTCGTTCCGCCGGGCACAGAGGGCCTCAGCTACACAGGCAACGAAAAGGTGTGGCCCTTTTGCGAGCAGGCCAAGCCGGCGCCGCGCGGGCACTCCGTACCGGTGCCCGGCGAGTTGGGCGGCGCAGCAATGGTCGTCGACTTGCTGGTCAAACGTGCCGACGAATTGGGCGTGCAGATCCGCTACGAGACCGGGGCAACCAACCTCATCGTCGACGACGACGGCGTCGTTGTCGGCGTCGCCTGGAAGCACTTCACCGAAACCGGCGCGGTCAGGGCCAAAGCGGTCATCATCGCCGCCGGTGGTTTCGCCATGAATGCGGACATGGTCGCCGAGCACACTCCCGCGCTGGGCCGGCAGCGGCGCACCAAGCACCACGGTCTGGTGGCGCCATACATCCTGGGCAATCCCAACGATGACGGACTGGGCATACGGATGGGTGTTTCGGCGGGCGGGGCCACCAAGCATATGGACGAGCTGTTCATCACCGCGGCGGCCTATCCACCGGAAATTCTGCTGACCGGTGTGATCGTCAACAAGGAGGGCAAGCGTTTTGTCGCCGAGGACTCCTACCACTCGCGCACGTCAGCGTTCGTGCTGGAGCAGCCCGACCAAATCGCTTACCTGATCGTCGACGAAGCCCACACCGAAATGCCCGAGATGCCGCTGATCAGGTTCCTCGACGGCTACGAGACGATCGCCGAAATGGAGGCCGCGCTGGGCATTCCGGCGGGCAACCTCGCAGCAACGCTGGACCGCTACAACGAATTCGCGGCCAAGGGCGAAGATCCGGATTTCCACAAGCAGCCGGAATTCCTTGCAGCACAGGACAATGGCCCTTGGGCGGTGTTCGACCTATCGCTCGGGCGGGCGATGTATTCGGGGTTCACCATCGGCGGGCTCGCCGTCACGGTCGACGGCCAGGTGCTACGCGAGGACGGCACGGTCATCGCCGGCCTATATGCGGTGGGGGCGTGCGCGTCGAATATCGCCCAGGACGGCAAGGGGTATGCCAGCGGCACGCAGCTGGGCGAGGGGTCCTTCTTCGGCCGCCGCGCGGGCAGCCACGCGGCGCAGGCCCGCTAGACGCGGGCGGGCGCGCCTTCGACGGGGCCCAGGCGCCACTGGCCGCCCTCGCCGAGGAGCTCGAGGCGTTGGTGGTGATGCGGCTCGACAGTGCTGCGGTGGCTGACACTGACCAGGATGGTGCTCGGTAACTCGTTGCGCAGCAACCGATACATCGCCGACTCCAGTCCTTCGTCCATCGCGGACGTGGCCTCGTCGAGGAAGACTGCTTTGGGTTTGGTCAGCAGCACGCGGGCGAAGGCCACCCGCTGCTGTTCTCCGGGCGAGAGCACTTTCACCCAATCCTGTTGTTCGTCGAGCCGGTCAACCAGATGCGGCAGCACCACCTTGGTCAACGTGTCGCGCAGCTGCGGGTCGGGTATGTCGCCTGCCGCGGCCGGGTAGGACACCACCGCGCGCAGATCGCCCAGCGGCACATACGGCAGCTGCGACAGGAACATCGTCTCGTTCGGCCCGTCGGGCCGCCGCAAAGTCCCTGTTGCATAAGGCCACAACTGTGCGAGGCTGCGCAGCAGTGTCGTCTTGCCGCTGCCCGACGGACCGGTGATCACCAGCGTGTCACCCACCGGCAGGTGCAGGTCGAGCATGTCGATGAGCTGGTCGCCGTCGGGGGTGCGAACCTCCACCCCCTCGATGTCGACGGCGTCGTCGACGCTGGCGGTGCTGAGCAGTTCGGGTAGTTCGCGGGCTTCCGCGTCGGCCACGACCAGGCCGTGCAACCGGATGATCGCAGCGCGGTAGCTGGCGAACCGGTCGTAGGCATTGCGGAAGAAGGACAGGCCGTCGTGGATTTTCTCGAACGCGATCACCGACTGGGTGACGTCGCCGAATTTGATCTGGCGGTTGAACAAGCGCGGCGCTTGGAGCAGCCAGGGTAACGGCACGATCGCTTGGCTGGCCGAATAGTTCCAGCCGGTGAACCCGACGGTCCGGTTCACGAAACGCAGGTAATTGGTGATGATCGGCCGGAAGCGCTCGCGCAGTTGCACCCGTTCGGCATGCTCGCCCCGGTAGAACCCCACCGCCTCGGCGGCGTCACGAACCCGCACCAGCGCATAGCGAAACGCCGCGTTGGTGAGCTCGTTGCGGAAACTGAGCCAGATCAACGGCCGGCCGATCCAGAACGCGATTACGCTCGCCACAAGCACATAGAGGATGACGATCCAGAACATGGCCCTTGGGATGGTGAACCCGAGGATGGTCAGAGTGCCGGAAAGTTTCCAGAGGATGGCGGTGAAGGAAAACACCGACAGCACCGAATAGACCGCCCCGAATAGCAGTGTGCTGTTGCTGGCGTTGTGGGGCACGTTCGGGGTGGCCCCCACGCCGCTGGTGAACACGTCGATGTCTTGCTGGATGCGTTGGTCGGGGTTGTCGATGGTGCTGTCGATGAACCGTCCCCGGTAGTAGGCGCGGCCCTCCAGCCAGTCGCCGGTGAGTCGTTCGGTGAGCCAGATCCGCCACGACACGATGAATCGCTGCGTCAGATAGATGTCGAGCATCACCCGCAGCACGTACAGCACTGCCATGATGCTGAAAATCAGCAGCGACATCCAAAAGCCATGCACACCAGACTGTTTCACCTTCTGATTGCCGGTCGCAATGCCCTGCACCGCGGTCTGGACCGAGGAGTAGAGGTCGTTGGACTGGTAACTGAACAGGACGTCGAGGCGCACCGCGATCACGACCGACAGCAGCAGGACGCCCAGCATCAGCCAGACCGGAAGGCTGTGCCGGCCGGTGAAATAGCCACTGGTGATCCGCCAAAACTGATGGCCCCAGGGCGTGAGCAGCCGCAGCAGCGACAGCACGACGATCAGGCACGCCGCGCTGATCAGCCACGCCAGCGCCACCCACGACAACGAATCGGTCAGCGCGTGACCCCAATTGATGGATGGCTTGAACAGCTCCACGGTCCGACTCTCTACTTGACGAAACCTTCCCGCGAAGGTACCGGAGGATTGTCGATAGGCTGCCCGCATGGGCACTGATGCTCCGAGCAGCTACCACGCCGGCCGGCTGATCGCGCGGCGGCTGAAGGCAAGCGGGATCGACACCGTCTTCACGCTGTCCGGCGGCCACTTGTTCTCCATCTACGACGGGTGCCGCAGCGAGGGCATTCGGCTGATCGACACCCGCCACGAACAGACCGCCACCTTCGCCGCCGAGGGTTGGTCGAAGGTGACGCGGCAACCCGGGGTTGCGGCACTGACCGCAGGCCCTGGTGTGACCAACGGGATGAGCGCGATGGCCGCCGCGCAGCAGAACTGCTCGCCACTCTTGGTGCTGGGCGGTCGCGCGCCGGCGTTGCGGTGGGGCATGGGATCGCTGCAGGAGATCGACCATGTGCCGTTCGTGGCGCCGCTGGCCCGCTTCGCCGCCACAGCCCAGTCGGCCGACCAGGTCAGCGGACTCATCGACGACGCCTTGCGGGCCACGGTCGGGGCGCCGTCGGGAGTGGCCTTCGTCGATTTCCCGATGGATCACGTGTTTTCGGAAGCCTCGGACGACTCGCGGCCCGGCGCGTTGACCGACCTGCCGGCGCCGGCCCCGGCCGACGGCGACACACTCGACCGAGCCGTCGGCTTGTTGGACGCTGCCCGGCGTCCGGTGATCATGGCGGGCACCAACGTGTGGTGGGGTCACGCCGAAGCGGCGCTGCTGCAGTTTGCCGAGCAACGGCGGATACCCGTGCTGATGAACGGCATGGCGCGTGGGACGGTGCCCGCCGACCATCCATTCGCTTTTTCCCGAACACGGTCAAAAGCGTTGGGAGAGGCCGATGTTGCCATCGTCGTCGGGGTGCCGATGGACTTCCGGCTGGGCTTCGGCGGGGTATTCGGATCCGAGACTGCGCTGATTGTCGCCGATCGCGCCGCACCCGAGCGCGAACATCCCCGGGCCGTTGCCGCCGGGCTCTACGGTGGCCTGTCGGCGACTCTGACGGCGCTCAGCGAAAGCAAGGGCAGCGGCCATGACGACTGGGTCGCCGACTTGCGGGCGGCCGAGAGCGCAGCGCGTGAAGGCGAGCAGGCCGAGTTGGCCGACGAGCGAATCCCGTTGCACCCGATGCGGATCTATGCCGAGCTGGCGCCCCTGCTGGAACGCGACGCGATCATCGTCGTCGATGCCGGTGACTTCGGCTCGTACGCGGGGCGGGTGATCGACTGCTATGTCCCGGGCGCCTGGCTCGACAGCGGACCGTTCGGTTGCCTGGGCTCGGGTCCCGGCTACGCGTTGGCCGCGAAACTGGCCCGGCCCGAGCGTCAAGTCGTGTTGCTGCAAGGTGATGGCGCATTCGGGTTTTCCGGGATGGAGTGGGACACCCTGGTCAGGCACGGGGTGCAAGTCGTCTCGGTGATCGGCAACAACGGCATCTGGGCGTTGGAGAAGCACCCCATGGAGGCGTTGTACGGGTATTCGGTGGTGGCCGAATTGCGCCCGGGCACCCGCTACGACGAGGTGGCCCGCGCGCTGGGTGCCCACGGCGAGCTGGTTTCCACCCCTGCCGAACTTCGCCCCGCGCTGAAACGCGCCTTCGGGAGCGGCTTACCCGCCGTCGTCAACGTGCTCACCGACCCGGCGGTCGCCTATCCGCGCCGATCCAACCTGGCGTGAGTACCGTTGTTTTGTGCCTAAGACCACCACCGCGTCGCAGGGCCGCCTGAGCAGCCGATTCTGGCGACTGCTGGGCGCCAGCACTGAGAAGAATCAGAGCCGGTCGCTGACTCAGGTGCGCGCGTCGGCGGACTACGACGAGAAGGCCGCCGGCCTCGACGACGAGCAATTGCGCAAAGCCGCCGGCCTGCTCAAGCTCGGCGATCTCGCCGACTCCGCGGACATTCCGCAGTTTTTGGCCATCGCCAGGGAAGCCGCCGAGCGGTCGACCGGTTTACGGCCTTTCGACGTGCAGCTGCTCGGGGCGCTGCGGATGCTCGCCGGGGACGTCATCGAGATGGCCACCGGCGAAGGCAAAACGCTGGCCGGAGCCATCGCGGCCGCCGGATATGCGCTGGCCGGCCGACACGTGCACGTTGTCACGATCAACGACTACCTGGCCCGCCGTGATGCCGAATGGATGGGCCCGCTGCTGGAGGCGCTGGGCCTGACCGTCGGCTGGGTCACCGCGGAGTCGACGGCCGAGCAGCGCCGGGCCGCCTACAAATCTGACGTCACCTATGCGTCGGTCAACGAGATCGGCTTCGACGTGCTGCGCGACCAGTTGGTCACCGATGTCGAGGACCTGGTGTCGCCGAACCCGGATGTGGCGCTGATCGACGAGGCGGACTCAGTGCTTGTCGACGAGGCGCTCGTGCCGCTGGTGCTGGCCGGAACAACCCACCGGGAGACGCCGCGGCTGGAGATCATCCGGCTGGTCGGCGAGCTGCAACCGGGCAAGCACTACGACACCGACTCGGACAGCCGCAATGTGCATTTGACCGAGGACGGCGCGCGCTACGTCGAAGCCAAGCTCGGCGGCATCGACCTGTACTCCGAGGAACACGTCGCCACCACGCTCACCGAGGTGAACGTCGCGCTGCACGCACATGTTCTGTTGCAGCGCGACGTGCACTACATCGTGCGCGACGACGCGGTCCATCTGATCAACGCCTCGCGCGGGCGCATCGCCCAGCTGCAACGCTGGCCGGACGGCCTGCAGGCCGCGGTCGAGGCCAAGGAAGGCATCGAGACCACCGAAACCGGTGAAGTGCTGGACACCATCACGGTGCAGGCGCTGATCAACCGGTATCCAACGGTGTGCGGCATGACGGGCACCGCACTGGCCGCCGGTGAGCAGCTGCGCCAGTTCTACAAGCTCGGCGTCTCGCCAATTCCACCGAACACCCCCAACATTCGCGAAGACGAAGCCGACCGCGTCTACATCACCGCAGCCGCCAAGAACGACGCGATCGTCGCGCACATCATCGAGGTGCACGAAACCGGCCAACCGGTGCTGGTCGGCACCCGCGATGTCGCCGAATCGGAGGAGCTGCACGAGCGGCTGCTGCGCCGCGGGGTGCCCGCGGTGGTGCTCAACGCGAAGAACGATGCCGAGGAGGCCCGGGTGATCGCCGAGGCCGGCAAGCTCGGCGCGGTAACGGTGTCGACCCAGATGGCCGGCCGCGGCACCGATATCCGGCTGGGTGGCTCAGACGAAGCCGACCACGAGAAGGTGGTCGAGCTGGGCGGCCTGCACGTGATCGGCACCGGTCGGCACAACACCGAGCGGCTGGACAATCAACTGCGCGGGCGCGCCGGGCGTCAGGGCGATCCGGGGTCGTCGGTGTTCTTCTCCAGCTGGGAAGACGACGTGGCCGCGGCCAACCTGGAGTCCCACAAGCTGCCGACCCAGACCGACGAGGACGGCCGGATCACAAGCCCCAAGGCAGCTGGGTTGCTGGACCACGCACAGCGGGTCGCCGAGGGCCGGATGCTGGATGTGCACGCCAATACCTGGCGCTACAACCAATTGATCGCCCAGCAGCGCGCCATCATCGTCGAGCGGCGAAATACGTTGCTGTCCACCGCAACTGCGCGTGAGGAGCTCGCCGAGCTGGCGCAGAAACGATATGAAGAGCTGTCCGAGACGTTGTCCGAAGAGCGGCTGGAGAAGATCTGCCGGCTGATCATGCTCTATCACCTCGACCGCGGCTGGGCCGATCATCTGGCGTACCTGGCCGACATCCGGGAGAGCATCCACCTGCGTGCGCTGGGCCGCCAGAATCCGCTGGACGAATTCCACCGGATGGCCGTCGACGCGTTCGCGTCGCTGGCCGCCGACGCGATCGAAGCTGCCCAGCAGACCTTCGAAACCTCCCCGGCGATCGAGGAGGAACCGGGGGTGGATCTGTCCAAGTTGGCCCGCCCCACCTCGACATGGACCTACATGGTGCATGACAACCCGCTCGCCGATGACACCCTCTCCGCGCTGAGCCTGCCCGGGATCTTCCGATAGGGTCACGCCTCATGGAGCCCGCGGCCGCGCGCGACCGGGTGCTGACGGTGCCCAACGCGCTGAGCGCGATCCGTTTGGCGCTGATCCCGCTCTTCCTCTACCTGCTGCTGATCGCTCATGCCAACGCATGGGCGGTGGTCATCCTCGTGTTCAGCGGCGGATCGGACTGGGCCGACGGCAAGATCGCCCGGCTGCTGAACCAGTCCTCGAAGCTGGGGGAGTTGCTGGATCCGGCCGTCGACCGGCTGTACATGGTGACCGTGCCGATCGCTTTCGGGCTGCGCGGCATCGTGCCGTGGTGGATCATCGCCGTGCTGTTGGCGCGCGACGTCCTGCTGGCCGCGGAACTGCCGCTGCTGCGCAGCCGCGGGTTCACCGCACTGCCGGTGATCTACCTCGGCAAAGCCGCGACTTTCGCTCTGATGTCGGCCTTTCCGCTGATCCTGCTGGGACAGTGGGACGCCTTGTGGAGCCGCGTTGTGCTGGCCTGCGGCTGGGCGTTTTTGATCTGGGGTCTGTACCTGTACCTGTGGTCATTCGTGTTGTATGCGGCTCAGGTGGTGCTGGTGCTGCGCCGGATGCCCAGAGTGGATGCCCGGGGCGCCCATGGCTGACCAGGCGCTCGGCGGATATGATCCCCATGCCGGCCTCAATGTCCACGAGGCGGGACAACCGCAGCTCATCCCGGTGCCGTCGCTGCTGCGCGCCCTTCTGTCCGAGCACCTCGATCCCGGTTATGCGGCGGCCGCGGCTCGACGGGAAAGCTCAGGCAGGCCGCCGGCGCGGGTCGCCGCCTGGGGCTGGCAGGCGCTGGCGGCGTTGCTGGTGGCCGCGGTGTTCGCCGCCGCCGTCGCCCAGGCCCGGCTGGTCGCGCCCGGTGTCAGCGAGGCTCAGCAGGTGCTGGCGGCCAGCGTGCGCTCGGAAGAGGCATCCGTCAACGAATTGGCCGCGCGCCGTAGCTCGCTCGCGACGCGAGTCGACGACGTCCAGCGGCGGGCGCTCGTCGACGACGCTGAGGGCCAGCGACTTTTGGCCAGCCTCGACAAGCTGGGCCTGGCCGCCGCCAACACGCCGGTGATCGGTCCGGGGCTGAGCGTGACGGTGACCGAGCCCGGCGTCGGCCCCAATCTCTCCGACGTCTCCAAGCAGCGGGTTGCCGGCAGCCGGCAGATCATCCTCGACCGGGATCTGCAACTGGTGGTCAACTCGCTGTGGGCCAGCGGCGCAGAGGCGATCTCGGTCGGCGGCGTCCGAATCGGGCCGAACGTGACCATCCGGCAGGCGGGCGGCGCGATTCTGGTCGACAATAACCCCATCAGCAGCCCATACACGGTCCTAGCAGTCGGGCCACCGCATGCCATGCAGGATGTCTTCGACGGCAGCCCCGGCCTGCGCCGGCTCCGGCTGTTGGAGGCGTCTTACGGTGTCGGCGTCAACGAAAGCGCCCGCGACGGGCTCACGCTACCCGCCGCGGCGGTCCGAGATGTCAAGTTCGCCAAGCAGATTGGAGACCGACCTCGATGATCGGTATTGCGGCGCTTGTCGTCGGCATCGTGCTGGGCCTGGTTTTTCACCCCAGCGTGCCGGAGGTCGTCCAGCCGTATTTGCCCATCGCGGTGGTTGCCGCCCTCGACGCGGTGTTCGGCGGGTTGCGGGCTTACCTGGAGCGGATTTTCGACCCGAAGGTTTTCGTGGTTTCGTTCGTGTTCAACGTCTTGGTCGCCGCGCTGATCGTCTATGTCGGCGACCAATTGGGCGTCGGCACCCAGTTGTCCACCGCGATCATCGTGGTGTTGGGTATCCGCATTTTCGGCAATGCCGCGGCGCTGCGGCGCCGCCTATTCGGGGCGTGACGGCATGAGTGATTCCGATCCCGAAGCCACACCGCAACAGCCCGACGCCAAGGCCGACGAGACCGCCGCGCATCACGGCCGGCACGAACTGCCGCCGAACCAGCGGCGCGCGCTGCTCGTCGCGCTGCGGCGCGGCCGCACGGTGTTCGGCGCCCTGGCAGTCCTGCTGTGCCTGCTGCTGGGGGTCGCCATCGCCACCCAGGTCCGTCAGACCGAATCGGGGGACTCCTTGGACACGGCCCGTCCGGCCGACCTACTGGTGCTGCTGGATTCGCTGCGGCAACGGGAGGCCACGCTGAACACCGAAGTGGCCGACCTGCAGCGCACGCTGAGCGCGCTGCAGGCGTCTGGCAGCAGCGATCAGGCGGCGATCGAGAACGCCCAGTCCAGGCTTGCCGCGCTGTCGATCCTGATCGGCACCGTGGGCGCCACCGGGCCCGGCGTCACCGTGAAGATCGAGGACCCGGGACCGGGTGTGGCACCACAGGCGATGCTCGACGTGATCAACGAGTTGCGCGCAGCCGGCGCCGAGGCGATCGAGATCCGCGACGCCCACCAGGCGGTGCGAGCCGGTGTCGACACCTGGATCATCGGCGCTCCGGGCGCACTGACCGTCGACAACAAGACCCTTACGCCGCCGTATTCGCTTCTGGCAATTGGGGATCCGCCGACGTTGGCGGCCGCGATGAATATCCCCGGCGGCGCAGTCGACAGCGTCAAACGCGTCGGGGGCAGCATGACGGTCCAGCAAAACGACCGGCTTGAGATCACCACCTTGCGACAACCAAAACCGCGCCAATACGCTCGGCCCGTCAAGTGAGCCACCGAAGAACAGGAAGACCGTGAGCGAAATCCCGGCTGATTTGCACTACACCGCCGAACACGAGTGGGTCCGCCGCACCGGTGACGACACCGTCCGGGTTGGGATCACGGACTTCGCGCAGTCCTCGCTCGGCGACATCGTCTTTGTACAGCTGCCCGACGTGGGCACCGACGTGACCGCCGGGGAATCCTTCGGCGAGGTGGAGTCGACGAAGTCGGTGTCGGATCTGTTTGCGCCCGTCTCAGCGAAAGTCGTTGCCGTCAACGGCGATCTGGACGCCAGCCCGCAACTGGTCAACTCCGACCCCTACGGCGCGGGCTGGCTGCTCGACCTGCAGCTCGATGGTCAGGCCATCGAGCAGGGCTTCGCGGAGCTGCTGGACGCCGAGGGCTACCGCGGCACGCTGGCCGAATGACCCTTGTTATCGTCCCAACGCGGCTCAGGAGCCGCCGATCCGGCGGTGCAGGGCACATTGCGGTCCCGTGCGCGGTACGGTCGACACATCGACGGTCACGCGGGTAAGCAGCCGGCCCAGCGGGACCCAAAAGAAGCGCGACAGCGGCCAGTGAGGAGCAGCGGGTGACGGAGAAGGACAACGACCAGACCTCTGACGAAGTCACCGTGGAGACAACATCGGTTTTCCGCGCCGACTTCCTCAACGAACTGGACGCTCCCGCGCAAGCGGGTACCGAGAGCGCGGTCTCTGGCGTCGAGGGACTGCCGGTCGGCTCGGCGTTGCTGGTCGTCAAACGAGGACCAAATGCGGGTTCTCGCTTCCTGCTCGACCAGCCAACCACATCGGCTGGTCGGCATCCCGACAGCGACATCTTCCTCGACGACGTCACCGTTAGCCGCCGGCACGCCGAATTCCGGCTGGAGAGCGACGAGTTCCACGTGGTCGACGTCGGCAGCCTCAACGGCACCTACGTCAACCGGGAGCCGGTCGACTCGGCTGTGCTGGCAAACGGCGACGAGGTTCAGATCGGAAAATTCCGCCTGGTGTTTTTGACCGGGCCGAAGCCCGGTGGCGACGAGGGAGGACCAGGAAGCTAGTGACCGCGCCCGAGACCCCCGCGCTGGGCGGGATGTCAATCGGGACAGTCCTGGACTTGCTGCGGCCGGACTTCCCCGATGTGACGATCTCCAAGATCCGCTTCTTGGAGTCCGAGGGCCTCGTCACACCGCAGCGCGCCGCATCGGGCTATCGCCGCTTCACCGCCTACGACTGTGCCCGGTTGCGGTTCATCCTGACCGCTCAGCGCGACCACTACCTGCCGCTGAAGGTGATCAAGGCGCAACTGGACGCTCAGCCCGACGGCGAGCTGCCAGCGTCCGGATCGCCTTACGGCATACCGCGATTGGTGTCGGTGGTGGGCGAGGCTCGGGCGGAAACGGGGCCAGACCCGGCGGCGATGGCACCCGCCCGCGCTCGGCTGAGCCGGGAGGATCTGCTGGAACGCTCGGGCGTGGACGCCGAACTATTGACGGCGCTGCTCAAGGCAGGGGTGATCACCACGGGGCCGGGAGGGTTCTTCGACGAGCATGCGGTGGTGATCCTGCAATGTGCGCGGGCGCTCTCAGAGTACGGCGTCGAGCCACGCCACCTGCGGGCTTTTCGCTCGGCGGCCGACCGGCAATCCGACCTCATCGCCCAGATCGCCGGCCCGCTCGTCAAGGCCGGCAAGGCCGGCGCCCGGGACCGCGCTGACGACTTGGCGCGAGAAGTCGCCGCGCTGGCGATCACCTTGCACACCTCGCTGATCAAGTCGGCCGTGCGCGACGTTCTCCACCGCTAAAGGACTAGACTTTTCTCGACAGCTTGTCGCGTGCGGAGGGCAGACACAGATGGGTGAAGTTCGCGTGGTCGGCATTCGCGTCGAGCAGCCGCAGAACCAGCCGGTGCTGTTGCTGCGCGAGGCCAACGGTGATCGGTATCTGCCGATCTGGATCGGCCAGTCGGAGGCCGCCGCAATCGCCCTCGAGCAGCAGGGCGTCGAGCCCCCGAGGCCACTGACACATGACCTGATCCGGGATCTGATTGCTGCGCTTGGGCATTCGCTCAAAGAGGTGCGGATCGTCGACCTCCAGGAAGGCACGTTCTACGCGGATCTGATCTTCGACCGCAACATCACGGTGTCGGCGCGGCCGTCGGACTCGGTCGCCATCGCGCTTCGGGTCGGCGTACCGATTTACGTGGAAGAGGCCGTGCTGGCCGAGGCCGGGCTGCTGATTCCCGACGAGAGCGACGAGGAGCCCAGCACCGCCGTCCGGGAAGACGAGGTCGAGAAGTTCAAGGAATTCCTCGACAGCGTCTCGCCCGACGATTTCAAGGCGACTTAGGCCCGGCGACCGATGCAGGCCGGAACGGCCTGAGGAGGAGCCGGGCAGTCGGCCGAGCCAAGATCACGGATCCGTCTCATCTGCGCGCTCGACCAAGACACGCCCGCCGGATAGCGTGGAGTCATCGCCGCGGCGGCCATACTTTTGATGTCGACCTGATTGGTTCTACAAACACGACGGCGGGTCGGAAAGCGTATGCTCACAAGCACTCGGCCTGAGCAAACGCGGCTACCGGGCAGCCAGTAACGAGCGCGATCGGCGAGAGGAAGCATCGTGGGCGATCAACCACGTCAAGGCCAGCTGGACCTCGAGTCGGGCGCCGTGACCGCAGAAGACGCCGCAACCAGCCCCGACCAGACCGCCAGCAGGCCCAGCGAACCAGTGCAGGCCGGCCTCTTCCCCGACGACTCGGTGCCCGACGAGCTGGTCGGCTACCGCGGGCCCAGCGCGTGCCAGATCGCCGGAATCACCTACCGCCAGCTGGACTACTGGGCGCGCACATCGCTGGTGGTGCCGTCGATTCGCAGCGCCGCCGGGTCGGGCAGCCAGCGGCTGTATTCGTTCAAGGACATCCTGGTCCTCAAGATCGTCAAGCGGTTGCTGGACACCGGCATCTCGTTGCACAACATCCGCGTCGCGGTCGACCATCTGCGCCAGCGCGGGGTACAGGATCTGGCCAATATCACCCTGTTCTCCGACGGCACCACGGTGTATGAGTGCACCTCCGCCGAGGAGGTCGTCGACCTGCTGCAGGGCGGGCAGGGCGTGTTCGGCATCGCTGTTTCCGGTGCCATGCGGGAGCTGACCGGGGCGATCGCCGACTTCCCAGGCGAACGCGCCGACGGCGGTGAGTCGATCGCCGCCCCCGAAGACGAGTTGGCCTCGCGGCGCAAACACCGCGACCGCAAGATCGGCTGACGCTCGTCTCTCGTTGAGGCGGCCCAGTAGACTGGTCACCGCATCGCCGTTGCGCGGGAGAGTTCCGTGGCCGCCAGCTACGGACGCCGAAGGAGCAGCACCTCTCCGTCAACCTCTCAGGCACCCGGACCGCGCAGCCTAACGATGCTTCTGGAAAGCGGTGACGACCGGTAGCGGCCTTCACCCGCCGATGGGGAAAGGCGACCCGCACTGCAGGGGCGCCGAATCTCTCAGGCGCCCGGCGCGGGTGAAGACAGAGGGAGAGGGCCCATAGAGAACTGACGCCCTCTGCCCATGTCAGGAGTCCGCAATGGCCGACCACACAGAACCCCGGTTCGCCGACCGGCACATCGGCCTCGACGGCGAGGCCGTCGCAGCCATGCTCCACGTCATCGGCGTCGACTCGCTCGAGGATCTAGCGGCCAAGGCGGTGCCGAAGGGAATCCTCGATGCGCGCCTCAACGGCGGCGCGGCGCCCGGCCTGGACCAACTGCCGCCGGCGGCCAGCGAGGCCGAGGCATTGGCCGAATTGCGCGCGATGGCCGACGCCAACACCGTTGCGGTGTCGATGATCGGGCAGGGTTACTACGACACGCTGACGCCGCCGGTCCTGCTGCGCAACATCATGGAGAACCCCGCGTGGTACACGGCGTACACGCCGTACCAGCCGGAGATCAGCCAGGGCCGGCTGGAAGCCTTGCTGAATTTCCAGACCATGGTCGCCGACCTGACTGGTCTCGAGATCGCGAACGCCTCCATGCTCGACGAGGGCACCGCGGCCGCCGAGGCGATGACCCTGATGCACCGCGCGGTCAAAGGGAAAGGAGCTGGCCGGCTCGCGCTTGATGTCGACGTGTTCGGCCAGACCGCGGCCGTGCTGGCGACGCGCGCCGCGCCGCTCGGCATCGAGATCGTCACCGCCGACCTGCGCGATGGGCTGCCCGACGGTGAGTTCTTCGGCGTTATCGCGCAACTGCCCGGTGCCAGCGGCCGGATCACGGACTGGTCGGCGCTGGTGTCGGCGGCACACGAGCGCGGCGCGTTGGTGGCCGTCGGCGCCGACCTGTTGGCGTTGACGTTGCTGACCCCGCCTGGTGAATTCGGCGCGGACGTGGCGTTCGGCAGCACCCAACGGTTCGGTGTGCCAATGGGATTCGGCGGCCCGCATGCCGGATACCTGGCGGTGCACGCCAAGCACGCCCGCCAGCTGCCGGGCCGTCTGGTGGGTGTCTCCCGTGATGTGGATGGGTCGCCGGCCTTCCGGCTGGCGCTGCAAACCCGCGAGCAGCACATCCGCCGCGACCGGGCGACCAGCAACATCTGCACCGCACAGGTCCTGTTGGCCGTGATGGCGGCCATGTACGCCAGCTACCACGGCGCCGAGGGGCTGATCGGGATCGCGCGACGCGTGCACGCCCATGCCGAGACCATCGCCGGCGCCTTGGGCGATGCGCTGGTGCACGACAAGTACTTCGACACCGTGTTGGCCCGGGTCCCCGGACGCGCCGACGAGGTGGTCGCGGCGGCCAAGGCCAACGGCGTCAACTTATGGCACGTCGACGCCGACCACGTTTCGGTGGCCTGCGACGAAGCCACCACTGATGCCCACGTGGCGGCGGTGCTGGACGCGTTCGGAGTGGCGGCCGCGAAACCGCTGCGGGTCGAAATCGAAACCCGCACCTCGGAATTCCTGACCCATCCCGCCTTCACCCAATACCGCAGCGAGACGTCGATGATGCGGTATCTGCGTGCGCTGGCCGACAAGGATGTTGCCTTGGACCGCAGCATGATTCCGCTCGGCTCATGCACGATGAAGCTCAACGCCGCCGCGGAGATGGAACCGATCACCTGGCCGGAGTTCGCGCGCCAGCACCCGTTCGCGCCCGCCTCCGACACCGCCGGGCTCCGCCAGCTCATCGACCAGCTGGGCACCTGGCTGACCCAGCTCTCCGGCTATGACGCGGTCTCACTGCAGCCAAACGCCGGGTCGCAGGGCGAGTACGCGGGCCTGCTGGCGATTCACGCCTACCACGCCAGCCAAGGGGAGCCGCACCGCGACATCTGCCTGATCCCGTCCAGTGCGCACGGCACCAACGCCGCGTCGGCGGCGATGGCCGGCCTGCGGGTCGTCGTGGTGGCCTGTCGCGAGAACGGCGACGTCGACCTCGACGACCTGAGGGCCAAGGTCCGAGAGAACGCCGAGCAGCTGTCGACGCTGATGATCACCTACCCGTCCACGCACGGTGTCTACGAGCACGACATCGCCGAGATCTGCGCGGCCGTGCACGACGCCGGCGGCCAGGTGTATGTCGACGGCGCCAACCTCAACGCCCTGGTCGGCCTGGCCCGGCCCGGGCGGTTCGGCGGCGACGTCAGCCACCTGAACCTGCACAAGACGTTCTGCATCCCACATGGCGGCGGCGGCCCGGGCGTGGGGCCGCTAGTGGCCCGCTCGCATCTGGCCCCCTTCCTGCCGGGGCATCCACTGGCACCCGAACTCCCGGCGGGCCCGCCCGTGTCGTCGGCGCCGTACGGGTCCGCCTCGATCCTGCCGATCACGTGGGCCTACATCAGGATGATGGGCGCCGACGGCCTGCGAGCGGCGTCGCTGGCGGCGATCGCGTCGGCCAACTACATCGCGCGCCGGCTCGACGAGTACTTCCCGGTGCTCTACACCGGCGAGCACGGCATGGTCGCCCACGAATGCATCCTGGACCTGCGGCCGCTGACCAAGGCGACGGGCGTAACTGTCGACGATGTTGCAAAACGGCTGGCCGACTATGGTTTTCACGCTCCGACCATGAGCTTCCCGGTCTCGGGCACGCTGATGGTGGAGCCCACCGAAAGCGAAAGCCTGGCCGAAATCGACGCGTTCTGCGAGGCGATGATCGCAATCCGCTCCGAGATCGACCGGGTCGGCGCGGGCGCATGGCCGGTGGACGACAATCCACTGCGGGGCGCGCCGCACACCGCCGAATGCCTGGTGGCCGACCGGTGGGATCACCCGTACACCCGCGAGCAGGCCGCCTACCCGCTCGGCAAGGCGTTCCGGCCGAAGGTGTGGCCGCCGGTGCGCCGCATCGACGGGGCCTACGGTGACCGCAACCTGGTCTGCTCATGCCCGCCGGTGGAGGCCTACGCGCACTGACTACCGTGGGGCACATGCCCCGCGTGGACTACGTCATCCAATATGTCGAGTCGCTCGCCCGGTCGGTGCAGTTCTACCGCGACGTGATCGGGCTGCAGGTGCGGATCGAGGGCGACGGCTACGTCGAATTCGACATGGACAACACCAAATTCGCGCTTTTCGAGCGATCAAAGCTGCCGATGCTGATCGGCCGCGACGGCGGCAGCCCGCCGTGCGGCGAAATCGGCTTCCTGGTCGACGACGTCGATCGGGAAGCGGAGCGGTTGCGCGCGCTCGGGGCCGAGCTCCTTACCGGACCGATGGACCGGCCATGGCGTGAACGGACGCTGCACATCGCCGACCCGGACGGCAACGTCATCGAATTCGCCCAGAAGCTGCCGGCTGGTTGAGGATTCAGCTCAGGAAGGTGGCCAGGGCCGTGGCCAGCGCGGGCGAGGCCGAGGTGTCCAGGTTCTGGTAACCGCCACCGGACAGATGCGCGACGGCTTCCCAGGTCGCCCGGTCCGGATCGGAGCCGAAGTCGATCACGTTGACTTCCACCGGCTTGGCCGGGTCAACGCTCTTCTTGATGAAATCCTGCAGCCCCGGGCCGTCGAGAGTCTGATCGGTGTGCGGTCCCTTGGTTATCACCAGCACCGAATTCGATTGCCCGGGACGGAAATTGGCCAGCGCGTCCTTGTAGATCATCCGCAGAGTGGTGAACGACACCGCGCCACCGGCTGACGCGTGTTGCTTGTCGAGTGCGGCGGTGAGCGCGTCCGACCGCGGCTTGCCGTCGACGGTATCGGCCAGCGGGCCGGCCTTCACCTCCGTTCGGCCTTCCGTGCCGTCGAACGTCCACAGGCCGATCACCGAGTTGGGCGGCAGCGCCTTGATCCTGTCGTTGAGCGCAGCCACCACATTGGCCAGCCTGCTCTTGCCGCCCTCGTCGGTCGTCATCGACTGCTCGAGCATGATGATGGCCGCCGGGCCGCCCGACGGTGTGGTCACCGTATTTGCCAGCGTGGCCCGCATCGATTCATCACCGACCGACAGCGTCGACGGCAGCGCAGTGAAATGGGTGACGTCGCTCTTCGGCGGCTTGACCCCCTGAACGCGAAAACCCGCTTTGGCCAGGGCGTCCAGCTGGTCGGATTTGCGCATGAACCGGGCGAACGCGCTGGCGGCCGTCTGTTGGTCCTGCGACAGCCACGACCCACCGAGCAGGACGGTGGGGTAGTCGGCGACCGCGGCCGGTCCAGGCGGCAGCCAGGACGCCAGTGTGCTGCCGGCGTCGGGCAGCGACTTGCCGCGTTGGAACAGTTGCTGTTCGGTGGTGACCACCGCGTGCACCGGCGCCGTCGCTGGATCACCCGGCTGCAGCAGCGAATTCATCGCTTCCGTGAGTGTGTTGTCGGCCAGCTTGGGCTGGCCGTCGATCAGTGTGCGCACCGCGCCGCTACCGGCGGTGGGCGGCGCACCGGGCGGCGCGGAAGCCGCCGCCACGGCCTCGCCCGCCAGATACGTGGCGTCGCTGTTGTCGCCGAGCGGCAGCGCCAGCCGCAGCGACCCCCAGGCCGGCAGCTTCAACGCGGCCAATCCGTCGGGTTTGCTCTGCAGGCCGGGCAGCGTCGCCCAGTTCTGGCCGCCGAGCGCACGTTGAAGTTCGGGCCGCACCGCAAGCAGCACCGGGGAGGTGACCAGTGAGCGGCTGTCGGTGATGGTTTCCCTGCCGGCCGCCGCCGCCAACCGCGCCGCCGACACCGAACTGCCCGGGATCCACAGCGCCGGCCGCTGCCCCAGGTCTTTCGGCCAGTTCCCGATGAATCCGTCGACGACGGCGTCGGAGCCCGCGGATTTGACCCCGACGACCACGCAGTGGTCGCCGACCGGGCCGGCCGACTGGTTGTACCGCTCGGCGAACTCCTGCACCGGCTCGACGATCGATGGATCGACGATGACCGCGACCGTCTCCTTCGTCCCGACGCACCGCGCGGCCGCGGTATGGGAGCGATGGGACAACGCATCGCCGAAGAACCGCCACAGGATGACAGCGGCCACCACCACAACGACCGTGACGAGGGCCGCGATCACCCCGATGCTGACGCCGCGCCGCCCGCCGTCACTGCGGTGACCGCCGCGCCACTCGGCACCGCCGCGATGGCCGCCGCTCGATGGCGGGGGCGGGGCGGCCGGCGGCTGCTGCGCGCGGCGCGGGAACTCGGGGAACTCCTCGGTGGTCTCGGCGTCGCCGACGGACGGCTCCTCGGTGCGCTCGCCGAAATGGTCGTCGTAGTCGGCATAACCGGGGTCGTCGGGGAACTCATCCGGGTAGTCGTCGCGCGGGTGATCCTCGTGGCCCAGATCCCGTCGATCGCCGGCGGGTTCGTCCCCGGTCTCGTCGGGGTCGGGAATGCTGTGCCTACCCATCAGGCACTCGAGCGGGCCTTAAATTCACGACGGCGCCGATGCAGAACCGGCTCGGTGTATCCGTTGGGCTGCCGCGTCCCGGACAGAATCAATTCCTCGGCGGCCAAAAAGGCGACGCTGTCGTCGAAGTCGGGCGCCATCGGCCGATACGCCGAGTCGCCCTCGTTCTGCCGGTCCACCATCGGAGCCATCCGCTCCAGGCTGGCCCGCACATCCTCTTCGGTGATCACGCCGTGGTGCAGCCAGTTGGCCAACAACTGGCTCGAAATCCTAAGCGTGGCACGGTCTTCCATCAGCGCGACGTTGTGGATGTCGGGCACCTTCGACGAGCCTACGCCCTGGTCGATCCAGCGCACCACATAGCCGAGGATGGATTGGCAGTTGTTGTCGAGCTCCTCACGGATCTCCTCGGGCGCCCAGGCCAGCTCCTTGGACAGCGGGATCGTCAACAGCTCGTCGATGGTGGTGCGTTTCTTGCCGGCCAGCTCTTTCTGCACCGCGATGACGTCGACCTTGTGGTAGTGCATGGCGTGCAGCGTCGCCGCGGTGGGCGACGGCACCCAGGCGGTACTGGCGCCGGCGCGCGGCTGCGCGATCTTCTGCTCGACCATGTCGGCCATCAGCTCGGTCATCGTCCACATGCCCTTGCCGATCTGGGCGTGCCCGGCGAACCCGGCCGCCAGGCCGGTGTCGACGTTGTTGTCCTCGTAGGCCAGGATCCACGGCTGGCTCTTCATGGTGCCCTTGCGCACCATCGGCCCGGCCTCCATCGAGGTGTGGATCTCGTCGCCGGTGCGGTCCAGAAAACCGGTGTTGATGAACACAATCCGGTCGGCGGCGGCCTTGACGCACGCCTTCAGGTTCACGGTGGTGCGCCGCTCCTCGTCCATGACCCCGACCTTCAGCGTGGTCTGCGGCAGCCCGAGCACGTCCTCGACCCGGCTGAACAGCTCGGTGGTGAACGCGACCTCGTCGGGGCCGTGCATCTTCGGCTTGACGATGTAGATGGACCCGGTGCGGCTGTTCGCCAGCGGACCGTTGGCCTCGCCCGCCTTCAGCCCATGGATGGCGGTCAGGCCGGTGAACAGCGCATCCATGATGCCCTCGAACACCTCGTTGCCGTCGGCCCCGTCGTTGTCGAAGACGATGGCGTCGTTGGTCATCAGATGGCCCACGTTGCGGACGAACAACAGGGCACGCCCCGGCAGGGTGAACTCGCCGCCGTCGGGCGCGCTGTAGGTGCGGTCCTCGTTGAGCACCCGGGTGAACGTCTTGCCGTCCTTGTCCACCTCGGCGGCCAGGTCACCCTTGTTCAGGCCCAGCCAGTTGCGGTAGGCGCGGACTTTGTCGTCGGCGTCGACGGCGGCCACCGCGTCCTCGAAGTCGATGATCGTGGTGACGGCCGACTCCAGGACGACGTCCTTGATACCGGCGCGGTCGGTCTTGCCGATCGGCGATTCGGGGTCGATCAGGATTTCGATGTGCAGTCCGTGGTTGACCAGCAACACCGACCAGCCGGGCGAGCCGAGCTCCCCGGTGTAGCCGGCGAACTGGCCGGGGTCGGCCAGGCCGAGTGATCCGTCCTCGGTCGCGACCTTCAACTGGCCGTCTTCGAGGCTGAGCCCGGTGGCGTCGGCCCATGACCCCGATTCGAGGGGCACTGCGTCGTCGAGGAACTTGCGGGCATAGGCGATCACCTTGTCGCCGCGAACCTTGTTGTAGCTGGTGCCCTGTTCCGCGCCGTCGCTTTCCGGGATGACGTCGGTGCCGTACAGGGCGTCGTAGAGGGAACCCCAGCGGGCGTTGGCGGCATTCAAGGCGAACCGGGCATTGGTGACCGGCACCACCAGCTGCGGGCCTGCTGTCGTGGTGATTTCGGGGTCGACGCCGGACGTGGTGATCGTGAAGTCATCGGGCTCGGGAACCAGATAACCGATTTCGGTGAGGAATTGGCGGTACGCCTCCGGGTCGATCGGCTCGATGACGTGATGGCGGTGCCACTTGTCGATTTGCGCCTGCAACTCGTCACGGCGGGCCAGCAATTCCTGATTGCGCGGGGTGAGGTCGGTGACCACCTTGTCGACGCCGGCCCAGAAGCTGTCGGGGTCGATGTCGGTGCCGGGCAGAGCCTCGGTGTTGATGAAGTCGTACAGCACCCGGGCGACGCGCAGGTTCCCAACCGGCACGCGATCTGTCATCGTTCTCCTCCGCACTGACCTCGATGGAATTGTGCTCAGCCTACCGGCCAGTAGCCTCACGACTCGCACCCGGCGGCGCGTGTCAGCAGGTCACACCGGTCCAGCAGCGCCGCGCGCAGCGGCCCTGCACGCAGCGCAATGGCACCCTGGCAACGCACGTATTCGGCGCGGCCGGCGTGCTGATCGACGGCGATCGGTGTGTACCCGTAGCTGCTGAGGTCATACGGGCTGGCCCGCATGTCGATTTCGCGCGCATCGGCGGCCAGTTCGAGGCAGTCCAGCAGCAGCTCGGAATCGATCAGCGGGCTGAGTTTGTAACACCATTTGTACAGGTCCATGTTGGCGTGCAGGCACCCGGGCTGTTCCCAATCGGGCTGGCCGGCACGGGTCGGCACGCCGGCGTTGCGCGGCGCGGCGTCGGCGGTAAAGAACCGGAACGCGTCGAAGTGGCTGCACCGCAACGGCATTGACTCGACAAGCGAATCGGTCGCAGCGGCGCCCAGCCGCAACGGCACGCGGTCGTGGCGCACCGCACCGCTGCGATAGACCATCGCCCACTCGTGTAGACCGAAGCAGTTCAGCCGGGCCGGGCGCCGCGCGGTCGCCCGCAGCAGCCGCGACACGAAGCCGATCGTGTCCAGCCGGCTGCGTAGATAGCCCCCGCTGACCGTGATCCCGTCGACGTCGATTTGGTAGCCGCGACGGCCACGGTAGCGACGGATCGCGTCAGCGCCCGCGAGCACCACCCCATAGCCCGGATGCCAGCAGCGCAGCTGGCGGGGCCGCAGGTTGTAGTAGCTGAACAGGAAGTCCCACACCGGATGGGGCTGCGCCGCGCGGCGCGCATTCAGGAACGCCTCAACGCGCGCCCGATACTTGTCGGCGCGCGCCATCCACTGCTCGGCGTCCAGCACCTCACTGGACACGATGGGTCCCGTCACGCACGGCGCCGACGAGGTCCTCGACCAGATCCTCGAGCGCCACCATCGCCACCACGTCGCCGTTCTGCCCGGTGACCAGCGCCAGATGGCTGTTGCTGCGACGCATGCGCGACAGCGCCTCGGGCAGCGGCATGGCCTCGGGAATCTCCGGCAGGGGGCGCACTATCGACAGATCGACGACGGCGCGCGGGTCTTGGTCTTTTTCCAGACCCAGCTTCAGTACATCCTTGATGTGCAGGTAGCCGATGATCCGGCCGTTGGCGTCGACCACCGGAAACCGCGAGTAGCCGGTCTCGGCGAGGGCCTTTTCGACCGCGCCGATCGTCGGCCCAGACCCGGCCGCGGCCACCGGCACCGCACGGATGTCGGCGACCGGCACCGCGACGTCGGCGACGACTCTGCCGCGAATCTGCAGGGCCCTGGCCAGCCGGCTGTGCTCCTCGGGGTCCAGCAGCCCCTCGGAGACCGATTCGGCGATCATCTCGCTCAGCTCGACGGTGGAGACCGTGACGTCGAGTTCGTCCCGGGGCTCCACCCGCAACGCACGCAGCGTCGCATGCGCGCACCGGTTGTAGAACGCGATGATCGGCCCGGCGGCACGCACATACACCAGGTAGGCCGGGATCAGCAGCATCGCCGCCTTCTCCGGACCGGCGATCGCGATGTTCTTCGGCACCATCTCGCCGAGCAGCACATGCAGCGTCACCACAATGGCCAGGGCAACCACGAATGACACCGTGTGCAGCAGTGCATCCGGGATGCCGACCAGGTCGAACGGGGTGTGCAGCAGATCGGCGACCGCGGGCTCGCCGATCCGGCCGAGCAGGATCGACGACACCGTGACACCCAACTGGGCCCCCGCGAACATCAACGGGAGCTGCTCACCTGCCCGGATCACGGTGACCGCGCTCGACTTGCCCTGCTCGGCGAGCGCTTCGAGGCGGTCGCGGCGCGCGGAGATGAGAGAAAACTCCGCGCCCACGAAGAACGCGTTGGCGCCGACCAGCAAGATGGTCGCCAGCACGCTCAGCACGTCGCCCATCAGCGGGTCCTGCCCGAATCGGCTGGAGGCCGCAGTTCGGTCAGCTCGAGCAGGTCGATGCGGCGACCGTCCATCCTGACCACCCGGGCCTGCCAGCGGGTGGCGTTCTCGGATAGGCCGTCGGGCTCGAACGCGGTCAGCTGCACGGTGTCACCGCTCACCGGGATGCGGCCGAGCTGTTGCAGCACCAGCCCGCCGATCGTCTCGTACGCGCCCTCGGGCGCGCGATAACCGGTGGCGGCGGCAACCTCGTCGATGCGCAGCAGTCCCGACACCCGCCAGCCATCGCCGGCCGCCACCACGTCCGGCGTGGCGTCGTCGTGTTCGTCGCGAACGTCGCCGACGATCTCTTCGATCAGGTCCTCGACGGTCACCATGCCGGCGGTGCCGCCGTACTCGTCGACGACCAGCGCGGTTTGCAAACCGTTGGCGCGAATCTGCGCGATCAGCGCATCGCCGTCCAGTGTCGAGGGCACCACCGCGACGGGCTGCGCGACGGCGGTCAGCAGTGTGTGCTTCCGCTCGGCGGGCGGAACTTCGAACACCTGCTTGACGTGCACGATGCCGACGGTCTCATCGAGGTCTCCGTCGACGATCGGGAACCGCGAGAACCCGCTCTCGGTTGCCGCTGCGACCAGATCGGTGATGGTGTTATCCCGTTGTAGCGCAACAATTTTCGATCGCGGAGTCATCAGCTCTTCGGCGGTCAGGGTGCCGAACTGAAGCGATCGATGCAGCAATGTCGCGGTGGTGGGGTCCAGCGAGCCGCTCCGCGCGGAGGTACGGACCAGTGACACCAGTTCCTGCGGCGAGCGCGCCGACCGCAGCTCCTGGGCCGGCTCGATGCCCAGCCGGCGCAGGATCCAGTTCGCCGTTCCATTCGTCAGCCGAATGGGCACGGTCATCACCCACGAGAACAGCAGCTGCATACCGGCGACGGCGCGGGCGGTCGGCAGCGGGCGCGCCACAGCGAGGTTCTTGGGTACGAGCTCACCGAAGACCATCGACAGCGACGTGACGATCACCAGGGCCAGGAACGTGATGACCGCGTCAGTAACCCGGTTGGGCACGCCGAGCGCATCCACGGCCGGGTCCGGTAGCTCGGCGACCAACGGTTCGGTGAGATATCCCGTCACCAAGGTGGTGATGGAGATCCCCAGCTGGGCACCGGACAGCTGGAACGACAGCGTGTGGTGTGCCCGCCGGATGTGGCGGTCGCGGCGCCCGCCGTCGCGCGCGTTGGCCTCGACGGTGCTGCGCTCCAGCGTGGTCAGGGAGAACTCGGCGGCCACGAACAACGCGGTGCCGAAGGTGAGCAGCACGATGGCCAGCAGGCTGAGCAGCGTGATGAGAACATTCATCGGGTGCGCCCCCGGGTACCGCGAGCCATAAAAGCCCTCACCAGCCGAATGGCAGCGGGTGACCTTCGGCGAAGCCCGCCGCCGACTGCACGCCGATCACCGCCCGTTCGGACAATTCGGCCAGCGTCGAGGCGCCGACATAGGTGCAGGTGCTGCGCACCCCAGAGGTGATGTGGTCGAGCAGGTCCTCGACGCCGCCGCGGTCGGGGTCCAGTCCCATCCGGGAGGTCGAGATCCCTTCTTCGAACAGCGCCTTGCGGGCCCGCTCGAACGCGCTGTCGGCGGCGCTGCGGGCGACCACCGCACGCTTGGAGGCCATGCCGTAACTCTCCTTGTACGGCTGGTCGTCCCGGTCGCGCATCAGGTCGCCGGGGGATTCGTAGGTGCCGGCGAACCACGACCCGATCATCACGTTGGACGCGCCGGCCGCCAGCGCCAGGGCCACGTCGCGCGGGTGGCGCACGCCGCCGTCGGCCCACACGTGTCCGCCGAGCTGCCTTGCCGTCGAAGCGCATTCGAGCACCGCGGAGAACTGCGGCCGGCCGACACCGGTCATCATCCGAGTGGTGCACATGGCGCCGGGGCCAACACCGACTTTGACGATGGACGCCCCGGCGCTGATCAGGTCCCGCGTGCCTTCAGCCGACACCACATTGCCGGCGGCAAGTGGCACACCCAGGTCCAGTGATGAGATCGCCTTGATGGCGTCCAGCGCCTTCACCTGATGCCCGTGTGCGGTGTCGAGGACCACGATGTCGACCCCGACCTCGGCCAGGGCCTGGGCCTTGGCCGCCGCATCGCCGCTGATGCCGACCGCCGCGCCGATGCGCAGCCGGCGGTGCGCGTCGGTGGCCGGGGTGTAGATGCCGGCGCGGATCGCGCCGGTGCGGGTCAGCACACCGGCCACGGTGCCGTCGGCGCCGGTGAGCACCGCAACGTCGACCGGGGCGTGCTCGAGGAGATCGAAAACCTTTCGCGGGTCGGTGCCGACTGGGGCGGTGACGAAGTCGGTGATGGCGATGTCGCGGACTCGGGCGAAGCGATCGACGCCTTCGCAGCAGGATTCGGTCACCAGGCCGATCGGACGGCCCTCGAAGGCCACCACCGCCGCGCCGTGGGCGCGCTTGTGGATCAGCGCGGTCGCGTCGGATACCGAGTCGTCGGGTTCGAGCATCACCGGGGTGTCGACGACCAGGTCGCGGCTTTTGACGAAGTCCACCGTCTGCTGCACGGCGGTGATCGGAAGGTCTTGCGGCAGTATGACAATCCCGCCGCGGCGGGCCACGGTCTCGGCCATGCGCCTGCCCGCGACTGCGGTCATGTTGGCCACCACCACGGGGATGGTGGTGCCGGAGCCGTCGTGAGTGGACAAATCGACGTCGAACCGTGACTCCACGTCCGAGCGGTTCGGGACGATGAACACGTCGTCGTAGGTCAGGTTGTACGCGGGCCGTTGCCCGTCCAGAAACCTCATCGGTGTTGGTATGCCCCCTTTACGCCGATACCTCGCTGCGGTCCCCACTCCACAATGTATGGAATTTGCCCGGCGCGTCGATTCGCCCATAGGTGTGGGCGCCGAAATAGTCGCGGAGCCCCTGGGTCAGCGCGGCGGGCAGCCGTTCGGTGCGAAGCGCGTCATAGTAGGACAGCGCCGAGGAGAACCCGGGGATCGGGACACCCAGCTGGGTGGCCGTCACCACGACGCGCCGCCAGCCATCGATCGCCGATTCGATCGCATTGCGGAAATACGGCGCCACGATCAGCGTCGCCAGGTCCGGGTCGGAGTCGTACGCCTCTTTGATCCGGTTGAGGAATTTGGCGCGGATGATGCAGCCGCCGCGCCAGATGGTGGCCAGGTCGCCGGGCGTGATGCCCCAGTCGTATTCGGCGCTGCCGGCCTGAATCTGGTTGAAGCCCTGGGCGTAGGCGATGATCTTCGACGCGTACAGGGCCTGACGAACGTCTTCGATGAACTGCGATGCATCGCCGGGCTTGGCGCCGAGCTCGCCCGAGGCCAGCCCGGTGGTGGCCTTGCGCTGGGCCACCGAGCCCGACAGGGCGCGGGCGAACACCGCCTCGGCGATGCCGGTCACAGGCACGCCCAGGTCAAGCGCCGACTTCACCGTCCAACGGCCGGTGCCCTTCTGCTCGGCCTCGTCGAGGATGACGTCGACAAGCGGCTGGCCGGTCCTGGCGTCGGTCTGGCGCAGCACCTGCGCGGTGATCTCGACCAGGAAGCTGTCGAGATCGCCCTTGTTCCACTCGTCGAAGACGTCGGCGATCTCCTCGGCGTTCTTGCCGAGCCCGTCGCGCAGCAGCTGGTAGGCCTCGCCGATCAGCTGCATGTCGGAGTACTCGATGCCGTTGTGCACCATCTTCACGAAATGCCCTGCCCCGTCCGGGCCGATGTGGGTGCAGCACGAAACGCCGTCGACGTGCGCGGAGATCTCTTCCAGCAGCGGGCCCAGCGATTTGTAGGACTCCGCGGGCCCGCCCGGCATGATGGACGGCCCGTTGAGCGCTCCTTCCTCGCCGCCGGAAATGCCGGCCCCGACGAAGTGCAGCCCGCGCTCCCGCATGGCTCTTTCGCGGCGGATGGTGTCGGTGTAGAGCGCGTTGCCGCCGTCGATGATGATGTCGCCTTCCTCCATCTCGTCGGCCAGCTGTTCGATGACGGCGTCGGTGGGGTCGCCGGCTTTGACCATGATCAGCACCCTGCGCGGCTTCTCCAGCGCGGCAAGGAATTCGGTGACGGTTTCGCTGCGCACGAAATTGCCGTCGTCGCCATGCTCTTTCAGCAGCGCGTCGGTTTTGGCCACCGACCGGTTGTGCAGCGCCACGGTGTAGCCGTGCCGCGCGAAGTTCCTGGCGATGTTCGAACCCATTACCGCCAAGCCGGTGACTCCGATTTGCGCGGTACCGGCAGTGTTGGACTCCGACGGGCTCATGGGTTCGCCTTTCAGGTTCGCGGCTTGTGGCCAAGCCTTTCACCGAACACTGTGGCACAGCAGGATTCAGGCATCGGCAAAGCAGTCCGGCTCAGCCGATGACCGGGTAGCCGACGAACAACCTGTGCAGCTCGGTGAGCCAGGGGACCGCCAGCGCGACCGTGGGCACCACCAGCACCGCCGCCGCGGCGAGATAGGCGGCCGCCGACAGCAGCAGGCTGTTGCCGCGGCCCGACAGCCGGCGCACCCGCAGGAGCGTGTTGGCGGCACTGGCGGCCAACGCACCCACCGGGGTCCGACTCGAGGCACACGTCACCAACGCACGGGCCAGTGGAGCGCGGCCGGCGGCACGCACCGCGGCGTCGTCGGCCAGCAACTCGACCAGCAGCTGCACCGCGTCCAGCGCGCTGGCGCTGCGGACAAAGCGGGGGAAAGCGGCGTGCACGGCGGTGAACGCCTCGAGAACAAGATCGTGACGGGCACGCAGATGCGCACGCTCGTGGCTCAGGATGGCGGCAACCTCGGTTTCGCTGAGCGAGTCCAGTGTGCCCTCGCTGACCACCACTCGCCGGCGGACCCCGGGCAGACAGTAGGCAAGCGGTTGCGCGACCTCCAGGATGCGCAGGTCACGGCCCCTGGTACAGGCCCGGTCGGAGACGTCAGGTGCCACTCCGAGCAGATCGACCAGCATCCGGTGGTGGGCCCGCCGCCGCCGGGTGGCGATCGCCACCCGGATCACGGACATCGCCAGCCGGGCCCCGACAAGGAGGGTGAGCGCCAAGACCGCGACGTCCAGCACCCACAGCGGCAGGCCGAATCGGTTTATGTCACCGGTCAGAGTGGCCGTCGGCCGACCGTCGGGGCCGGGCACGAACAGCCGGCTGGCGATCGCGATGCCGGCGCTGAAGGTGGAAAGCACCGCGGCGACCGCGATGGCCTGCCAGAGCACCATTGCGGCGCGCGGGGCGCGCAGCGGCCAGGTCGCTCGTGCCAGCAGGGCCGGCACGGGGCCGACCAGCAGCACCGCGAGGATGGTGAAGGCCAGCGCGGACACGCTGCCAGTCTCCCTCAGCCCTCAGCTTGATCGCCAGCAGTTGGGCTATCGCGATGGCTGGCTTCCAATTCGGCCAGCGCCCGCCGAAGCGCGTCCGCCTCGTCGGCGCCGACCCGCTCGACGAAGTGCACCAGCGCGGCCTGCCTGCTGCCCGAGTCGGCGGCCTGATCCAACGCATCGACCATGAGTCCGGCGACCAGTTCGTCGCGTCCGTGCATGGGCGCGTAGCGATGGGCGCGGTCGTCGCGGATCTGGGATACCAGGTTCTTCTTGGCCAGCCGCTGCAGGACGGTCATCACCGTCGTGTAGGCCAGGTCGCGGTGCATCGACAACGCTTCGTGGACCTGCCGGACGGTTTGCGGTTCGGGTGTCGACCACAGGTGGTCCATCACCGCCCGTTCGAGATCTCCCAGGCGCGTCTGCTTAGCCATAGTCGTTCATCTCCTGTGCAATGACGTAAGCGTACTCCGGCTTACTACGGCGTGTCGTACCGGCCTGCGGCGAGCGGCAGATGTGACGGCCGTCACAGCGCGTACCTCCTTTGTATGGTTAGGCTAACCATACAAAGGAGGTCTGGTGGCTACCCTCATCGATGATCCGCTCATCGCGGCGATGACCGTCGACCGCGTGCTGCCGCTGCACGAGTCGAGTCGGCGGCTTCGCGAGCTGTACCCACAGTCGCCACGTGTCTACGGAGTCGCGGTAATGGCGGACGTCTCCATCCGCCGGTGGTGGCCGCTGGCATCGGCCCTCGCGACCAACCGCCTGCAGGACATGTTCGCCGCTGCGGCGGCGGACATGGACCGTCGCGCCGCCGCCCGGCAATTAGCGGGCACGCTGGTGCACACCGTGATCGGGCGAGTGGTCGCGCTGGTGGTGCTGGAGGGGCGGGCATGGGACACCGGCCTGGAGAACCTGTGGGTTCATGTCGACTCCGACGGGGCCATCGACTGGGCCGGCGTTGTCGATCCGACGGTTCGGGTGCTGCCCGACGACCCGTATTTCGCGGACCCGGAAGGCGATTCGCATGGAGTGGTTCGGCTACCGAGCGAGGCGGCGCTGGCCACCTGGGTCGCACACCGCTGTCACCGCACCCTGGAACCGCTGTTCGCCAAGCTGTACGCGGTCAGCGGCGGCGCGCTTTCGATCGCGGCGATGTGGCACATCGTCGGCTCCTTCGTGGTGGCCGCCGCGACCCAGGTGCCCCAACTGGCACGCGCCGACGAGGTGACGGCGATGCGCCGCGGGCAGGCCGTTCTCGATGCGCTGGTGGGCTTCGGCCTGCCGGTGCGCGGTCGATCGACACTGCGCCGTCGAACATGCGCAAACCCTTGCGAAATTAGGGCAGCCTTTCCTATGCTTCTTGCATCGAGCGATTAATGGCCGCGACGGCGTCCTGAGGGCTGCAGTGACCCCCGGTCAACTCGATCGGCGGACCCCGTGCCAGGCGCACGGGGTTCGCCCGTTTTCCGATGGTGTAGACACAAAGGCGTGCAACCTGTGCAAGGCTCCGTCGTCCCGCCGGGCTTCGAGTCGACGTTCGACAACGAGATCGGCCTGGTATTCACCGAGCTGACCCCCGACGGCGCGCGGGCGCAGCTTGAGGTGCAGCCAAAACTGTTGCAGGCGTTCGGCATCGTTCACGGCGGCGTGTACTGCTCGATGATCGAGAGCATGGCCAGCGCGGCCGCCTACACCTGGCTGGCCGCCAACGGCGGCGGTGCCGTCGTCGGCGTCAACAACAACACCGACTTCCTGCGCGCCATCAGCGAGGGCACGGTGTACGGAAAAGCAGAGCCGGTGCACCGCGGCAGGCTTCAGCAATTGTGGGTGGTCACCATCAGCGGCCAGGACGACCGGGTGGTGGCGCGCGGCCAGGTGCGGTTGCAGAACCTCGAAGCGCCGCCCGGCTAGCTTGCCTTGGCCGCCTCACCGGCGTGCGCCTCGGCGGCCAGTACCGCCAGCTGCTCCAGCCGGGTGCGGGCGAACGCCTGCTGTTCGGTGATCGTCAGCTGGCCACGCCGACCGCTCAGGAATGTCACCATCCACGACAGCACGGTGGTGATCTTGTTCTTGAAGCCGATCAGATACACAAGGTGCAGCAACAGCCACGCCAGCCAGGCGATCAGCCCGCCGAACTCCAGCGGGCCGATCTTGGCCACCGCGGAAAACCGGGAGACCGTGGCCATCGAGCCCTTGTCGAAATACTGGAACGGCTCGCGCTCGGCCGGGTCGGCGCCGGCGAGTTCGGCTTTGATCGTGCCCGCCGCGTACTTGCCGCCCTGGATCGCGCCCTGCGCCACCCCGGGCACGCCTTCGACGGCGGCCATATCGCCGACCACGAACACGTTGGGGTGGCCCGGAACAGTCAGGTCGGGTAACACCTTCACCCGCCCGGCGCGATCGAGTTCGACCCCGGATTGCCGAGCGAGATCCCGGCCCAACGGGCTGGCCGACACCCCGGCCGACCACACCTTGCAGGCCGATTCGATTCGCCGGGTGGTTCCGTCCGGGTCCTTGACCGTGATCCCGTTGCGGTCGACGTCGGTGACCATCGCGTCGAGTTGGATCTCGACGCCCATCTTCTCCAGCCGCGCGGCGGCCTTTTTGCCCAGCTTTTCGCCCATCGGCGGCAGCACCGCAGGAGCGGCGTCGAGCAGGATGACCCGCGCCTTGGTCGGGTCGATGTGCCGGAATGCGCCCTTCAACGTGTACTCGGCCAATTCGGCGATCTGCCCGGCCATTTCGACGCCGGTGGGACCGGCGCCGACGACGGTGAAGGTGAGCAGCTTCTTGCGACGCTCAGGATCGTTGGACCGCTCGGCCTGTTCGAACGCGCTGAGGATGCGGCCCCGCAGCTCCAGCGCGTCGTCGATCGACTTCATGCCGGGCGCGAACTCGGCGAAGTGGTCGTTGCCGAAGTAGGACTGCCCCGCGCCCGCGGCGATGATCAGGCTGTCGTAATGGGTTTCGTAGGTGTGGCCGAGCAACTCCGAGACGACGAACTTGCCGGCCAGATCGATATGCGTGACGTCCCCGAGGAGAACCTGGACGTTGCGCTGCTTGCGCAAAATCACCCGGGTCGGGGGAGCGATGGCTCCCTCGGCGACGATGCCGGTTGCGACCTGGTACAGCATCGGCTGGAACAGGTGGTGGGTGGTGCGGGCGATCAGCTTGATGTCGACGTCGGCGTGCTTGAGCTTTTTGACCGCGTTCAGCCCGCCGAATCCCGATCCGATGACGACCACCCGGTGCCGAGCACCCGGCGCAGCAGTGTCTCCCGGTTGGGCACTCATGGTTTGGGCTGCTCCTCGACGGCGACTGCAGTTCTCTAATCACCGTAGCCGCCCGGCCCTGCCATCACCCAGCGCGACGTTGTGTGATCAGCCACATCCGCGCTGCGTCGGTGGCGGGGAAATTGGGTACTCGCAACAACAGCCGATTCCAAGGAGGCACGATGGCCAAGGATCATGGCCCAAGCGTCAAGAACGACAAACAATACGAGGGCCTGCGCAAGAAGGGGATGAGCAAGTCTCGGGCCGCGGCGATTTCGAATTCGCCGGGATCCTCCAGCAGAGGGGGCAAGAGTTCAGGCAGCAGCCAAAGCAGCCGCAGCAGCGGCCGCGGCAGCGGCGGCAACACATCCCAGAAGAAGGCCGCGGGCCGCAAGGGCGGCAAGAAGTCGAGTTAGGCCGCCCGCAGCGCCTCGGCGGCCGCCGCGACAACGCCGGGCGTATAGACGGGCATGTTGATGATCACGCCGTCGACCCCGGCGTTGAACACTTTTGCTTTTATCTGGTCGGCCACTGACGCGGCCGAACCGACAACCATTCGTTGGCGCATCTCGGCGGGAATCATGTCCTCGGTGGCGTTCTCGTCGACCATCACGGTCAGCAGCATGCTGGTCTCCAGCGTCGAGCGGTCGCGCCCGACCTCGTCGCACCGCTTGGCCAGCGCGTCGAGCTTGCCGGGCAGCTCGTCGAATCCGGCCATGATGTTGAGGTGGTCGGCATACCGCGCGGCGATGGAAAAGGTCTTCTTCTCGCCGCGCCCGCCGATCAGTACCGGAATGCGGTCGCGGTAACAGGGATTGGCGAACGCCGACTCGGTGCTGTACCACTCGCCCGAGAAGGTCGACGGCTGGCCCTTGATCATCGGGTCGATGATCTGCAGTGTCTCTTCGAGCCGATTGAACCGGTCGGTGAACGTGCCGAACTCGAAACCGAGTTGGCGGTGTTCGAGTTCGAACCATCCTGCTCCGAGGCCGAGAATCGCCCGGCCCGCACTCACCACATCGAGGGTGGTGATGATCTTGGCCAGCAGCGTGGGATTGCGGTAGGTGTTGCCAGTCACCAACGCCCCCAACTGAATTCGCTCGGTCGACGTAGCCAATGCACCCAATGCGGTGTAGGCCTCGAGCATCGGTTGGTCGGGGGAGCCGAGCGCCGGCAGCTGGTAGAAGTGGTCCATCACGAAAACCGCGTCGAATCCTGCCGATTCGGCTTCGCGCGCTTGCGCAATGACCGTGGGGAAAAGCTGTTTGACGCCGGTGCCGTAGCTGAAGTTGGGGATCTGTAGTCCCAGCCGGATAGTCACGCGTTCACCGTAACGACCGGCGTTCGGCGAGGCTAGTTATGCGAACTGAGCCAGCGCGCCGTGGCTGACGTGCAGCACCTGCCCGGTGATGTGGCGAGCCGCGGGAGTGGTGAGGAACAGCGCCATCCGCGCGACCTCTGCGGCGGCCGACGGCGGCGTGCTGGTAAGCCCCTCGTAGCCCGGCTGGGCGCCGCGGCCCGCGGCGACGGCGTTGACGGTGATACCGCGGGTGCCGAAGATGGTGGCCTGCCCGGCCACCCAGTTCGCCAGCGCGGCCTTGATCGCGGCCTCGGCGCTGCCGGCGCGGGGATTCTCCGGGACCACGCTGATGATCGAGCCGCCCGATCGCAGGTGGTCACCGATGGCCTGCACGGCCAGCACGGTCGAGAGCACGGTGGCGTCCAACGCGTTGCGCCACGCTCCGGCCAGGTCGGCGAGGGTGTAGGTGCGGGGGTCACCGACTGCAAAGCGCGGCGCGGGCACGTTGACGATCGTGTCGAGGTGGTGCGGGAACAGCCCGCGGACCTCGGTCAGGCTGGCCGGGTCGGTGATGTCGCAGACGATCGCGTCGACGTCGAGCTCCTTGGCGACCACCTCGAGGTCGTCGCGGCGTGCGCCCGCCAGCGTCACCTTGTGGCCGGCATCGCGAAAGCCCTCGGCAACGACGCGACCCAGATCGGTGTCACCCCCGGTGACCAGCACATCCACCGCTATGACCTCCTTGTATTAGCGCTGAACCGCAGCAGCAGTCCAGTCGATGTTACTGGACAGTAGCTAGGGATGAAACTCCGGACCGGGCACGACACGGACACGAGTTGGAAAACCTTGACGGCTCGACGCCCATTAGGGTTCACCCATGCGTCGGATCTGGGTGCTGGCCGGTTTCCTGTCCCTGATCCTGGTGACGCACCTGACCGGCTGCGGCTCGAAATCACCGTCGGCTTCGCAGTCGTCGTCGCCCAGCCCCTCGTCGGGCAAGGTTGTGGTGTTTGCCGCCGCATCGCTGAAGCCGGCATTCACCCAGCTCGGCGAGCGGTTCCGAACCGAAAACCCAGGCGCGAGAGTCGATTTCGACTTCGCGGGCTCCTCAGAACTGGCAACACAGCTGACCCAGGGTGCCTCCGCCGACGTGTTCGCTTCGGCGGACACCGCGCAAATGGACACCGTCGCCAAGGCGGGCTTGACCGCCGGCACCCCGGTGAATTTCGCCTCCAACACGTTGGTGATCGTCACCGCGCCCGGGGATCCCAAGCAGATCCACTCCTTCGCCGACCTCGCCAAACCCGGGCTGAAGGTCGTGGTGTGCCAACAGCCGGTGCCCTGTGGATCGGCGACGGGACGCGTCGAGAACGACACCGGCGTGCATCTCAACCCGGTCAGCGAGGAGCCGTCGGTGTCCGACGTGCTCACCAAGGTCACCAGCGGCGAGGCTGACGCCGGCTTGGTCTATGTCACCGACGCGCTCCACGCCGGTGGCAAGGTGAGCACGGTCAAGTTCCCCGAAGCGGCCCGCGCGGTGAATGTGTATCCCATCGCCGTCCTCAAGCGTGCGGCCCAGCCGGCGCTGGCGCATAAGTTCGTCGATCTGGTGACCGGTGAGAAAGGCCAAAAAGTGCTGGGCCAGGCCGGTTTTGAGAAACCGTAAGCCAAGCCCTGAGAAGCAGCCGTGAACAGACCTGTCGGTGTGCCGCGCTGGGTGTACGTCCCTGCCGCGGTGGGAATCATCTTCGTCGCACTCCCGCTGGTGGCAGTCGCGGTCAAGGTCGACTGGCCGCACTTCTGGTCGCTGATCACCAGCACGTCGTCGAGGACGGCGCTGTTGTTGAGCGTCAAGACCGCCGCCTCCAGCACCGCGCTGTGCTTGATATTCGGCGTGCCGATGGCGCTGGTACTGGCGCGCAGCAACGCGCGGCTGGTTCGGTTGCTGCGACCGCTGATCCTACTGCCGCTGGTGTTGCCGCCGGTGGTCGGTGGAATCGCGTTGTTGTACGCGTTCGGCCGGCTCGGCCTCATCGGGACGTATCTGGACGCGGCCGGTATCAGTATCGCGTTCACCACCACCGCCGTTGTGCTGGCGCAGACCTTCGTGTCCCTGCCCTTCCTCGTCATCGCGCTGGAAGGTGCAGCCCGTAGCGCAGGAGCCGACTACGAGGCAGTCGCGGCCACCCTCGGTGCCCGCCCGAGCAGGGTGTGGTGGCGGGTGACGCTGCCGCTGCTGCTGCCCGGCCTGGCGTCCGGGGCGGTGCTGGCGTTTGCGCGCTCGTTGGGGGAGTTCGGCGCGACGCTGACCTTCGCGGGTTCACGGCAGGGAGTGACCCGGACACTGCCACTGGAAATCTATTTGCAGCGGGTGACCGACGCGGACGCGGCGGTGGCGCTGTCGATCCTGCTGGTGGCCGTCGCCGCCGTGGTGGTTCTGGGACTGGGCGCCCGCAGGTTGGCCGGGGTGGAGGCCAGGTAGCCGGCGATGAGCGAGTTAGAGCTTCGCGCCGCGGTAGCCGAGCGCAACCTCGATGTGCAGTTCTCGGTGGCCGCGGGCGAAGTGCTCGCGATCCTGGGTCCCAACGGCGCGGGCAAATCGAGCGCGTTGCACGTCATTGCGGGACTGATTCGGCCCGACCAGGGTCTGGTGCGGCTGGGCGACCGGGTGCTCACCGACACCGCCCGGCACGTGCACGTGGCCACCCACCAGCGCCGCGTCGGGCTGCTGCTGCAGGACCCGCTGCTGTTTCCGCACATGAGCGTCGTTGCCAATGTCGCCTTCGGCCCGCATGCCCGTGGGTGGTTCCGGGCGGCAAGCCTCCGCGACAAGGCGTCCGCGCTGCAGTGGCTGCGCGAAGTGGACGCCGAGCAGCTGGCCGACCGGCGGCCCGGGCAGCTGTCCGGCGGCCAGGCCCAGCGCGTCGCGATCGCGCGGGCGCTGGCCGCAGAACCCGACGCGCTGCTTCTCGACGAGCCACTGTCCGGTCTCGACGTCGCGGCCGCGGCGGCAATCCGCGCGGTACTGCGCAGCGTCGTCAACCGGGACGGGAGGGCCGTGGTGCTGATCACCCATGACTTGCTCGACGTGTTCACGCTGGCGGATCGCGTCCTGGTGATGGAGTCGGGCAGAATCGCCGAAATCGGTCCGGCCGCTGAGGTGTTGGCGGCGCCACGCAGCCATTTCGGGGCCCGCATTGCGGGAGTAAACCTGGTCAACGGCACGATCGGCGTCGATGGCACCCTGCACACCCCGTCGGGCGGTCGCTGGCACGGGATGCCCGCCGAAACGCTGAGCTCCGGAGCGGGCGCAGTCGCGGTATTCACGCCGGCGTCGGTAGCGGTATCCGGTGACGAGCCGCATGGCAGCCCGCGCAACACGGTGGCGGTGACGGTGGCCGAGGTGGACGGTCGCGGCCCGGCGGTCCGGGTGCGCGGTGAGGACCAGCCCGACGGCGCACCGGGCCTAGCGGCCGACATCACCGTGGATGCCGCCGCGGAGCTGCGCGTGACACCCGGACAGCGAGTCTGGTTCGCCGTGAAAGCTCAGGAGGTCGCGCTGTACCCGGCTGGCAAACCAATCACATAGTCAGCAATCCACACTTGCGTCACGGCTGTAACACAGTAGGTTTGCTCCTATGGACCAGGTGAACCAAAAATCGACATGGCCACAGGGTTGCTGGGGGGCGCTGAGGACCGCCGCGATAACCGTCGCGGGAGCCGTCACCATCGCGTTGCCGACGGCCACGGCAACCGCCGACCCGGTACCACCCCCGCCGCCCAATCCCAACGGCGCTGCCGCGCCCGGCCCGGCGGGGCCAGGCGCGGCGCCGCCGGCTGCCGACCCGGTCGCAGCACCGCCCGGCGCCGGCCCAAACGCACCGGCACCGCCCGGCAGCGACCCGAATGCGCCGCAACCCGGGCGGGTCGACAACCCGGCCGGCGCGTTCAGCTACATCATTCCGGCCGGCTGGGTGGAATCGGATGCCAGCCACCTGGATTACGGGTCGGCGCTGCTCAGCAAGGAGACCGGTCCGGCTCAGCCGGGGCAGCCCCCGCCGGTCGCCAACGACACCCGCATCGTGCTGGGCAGGTTGGATCAGAAGCTGTATGCCAGCGCCGAGCAGGACAACACCAAGGCCGCGACCCGGCTGGCCTCCGACATGGGCGAATTCTTCATGCCCTATCCGGGAACCCGGATGAACCAGGAGACCACTCCGTTGAGCGCTAACGGCATGACGGGGGCCGCGTCGTACTACGAGGTCAAGTTCAGCGACACCAGCAAGCCGAACGGCCAGATCTGGACAGGTGTGGTCGGTCCGGTCAAGCAAAACCAGGGTATGGGCGCGAACCAGCGCTGGTTCGTGGTCTGGCTGGGCACCTCCAACGATCCCGTGGACAAGGTCGGCGCCAAGGCTCTGGCGGAGTCGGTGCTGCCGCTGCTGCCGGCCCCGCCGGCTCCAGCAGGTCCCGCACCGGCACCCGGTGCTCCGGCACCCGCTCCGGGAGCTCCCGGGGCTCCGGCGCCCGCCCCGAATGCGCCACCGCCGCCGCCTCCCGCGCCCGGCCAGCCGACCGGACAAGGCGGCCCGGTCCCCGCCCCGGCGCCGGTTGCGACCTGACGGCCGATCACGGCGGTCCTGCCTACAAGTCAATACCCGAAGGAGATGGTCGTGGTCTGGCACATCATCTGGATGGTCATCCTCGGTTTCATCGTCGGCTTGATCGCGCGCCTTATTGTTCCCGGTAGTCAGCCGTTGGGTTTGATCGCAACCGCATTGCTCGGCATCGCGGGGGCCTATGTCGGCGGCACGCTGGGGAGCCTGGTCTTCCCTCCGCACCAGTTCGATATTCACCCTCCGATCAAGCACTCGTTTCTAGGTGCGCTGATCGGCGCAGTGATCGTGCTGGTGATCTACGAGTTCGTCACGAAACGCACTTCGAAGACCTGAGTCGGCCACAACGACGATGCGCGCATGGCAGGTGCGCCGGCCCGGCCCGATGACCACCGGCCCGCTGGACTGGGTGAATACCCAGCCGCCGCGGCCTGAGCCGTCCGAGCTGCTGGTCGCGGTGCGCGCATGCGGGGTATGCCGCACCGATCTGCACGTCGCCGAGGGCGACCTCCCCGTGCACCGCGACGCGGTGACCCCTGGACACGAAGTGGTCGGGGAGGTTGTCACGGTCGGCGCTGAGGCCGGCGACGAGTTCAGCGTCGGCGACCGAGTCGGGATCGCCTGGCTGCGGCACACCTGTGGGGTGTGCAAGTACTGTCAGGGCGGCGCCGAGAACCTGTGTCCCAACTCCCGCTACACGGGTTGGGACGCCGACGGCGGTTACGCCGAATTCGCCACGGTCCCCGCCGCTTTCGCTCATCACCTGCCGAGCGGCTACAGCGACACCGAGCTTGCACCGCTGCTGTGTGCGGGCATCATCGGCTACCGGTCGCTGCTGCGCGCCGAGCTGCCGCCCGGCGGCCGGCTGGGCCTGTACGGCTTCGGCGGCAGTGCCCACATCACCGCGCAGGTCGCACTGGCCCAAGGCGCCGAAGTGCATGTGATGACGCGCGGCGCCGGGGCCAGGGAACTGGCGCTGGAACTGGGCGCCGCGTCGGCCCAGGGAGCCGCCGACCCGCCACCGGTGAAACTGGACGCCGCGATTTTGTTCGCCCCGGTGGGTGATCTGGTGCTACCCGCGCTGGAGGCTTTGGACCGCGGCGGCACGTTGGCGATTGCGGGCATCCATCTCAGCGATATCCCTGCGCTGAACTACCAGCGTCACCTGTTCCAGGAGCGACAGCTTCGTTCGGTGACGTCGAACACCCGCGCCGACGCCCGCGCCTTCCTCGAATTCGCCGGGCACCATCACATGAAGGTGACCACGCCGGAATACTCACTCGGGCAAGCTGATCGGGCGCTGACCGATCTCAGCGAGGGCCGCATAGACGGCGCCGCCGTGCTATTGGTGTAAAAGGTCCCGGCATGCCGAGCGCGTTGACTGTGCGTCCAGGGCGACGACACGCCGACGAGGCCCGCCCTACATGCACACTCAAACTTCAAGTTGACAGCTGCCACACCAGAGCGGCGGCCAACGCTCCCAACCCGTTCAACGACCAGTGCAACGCGATCGGTGCGATCAGGCTTCCGCTGCGCCGGCGCAGCCAGCTGAACACGAAACCGGCCACCGCGGTGGCGAACACCGCCAGCGTCACACCGGCCAGCATGCCGACGATTCCACCGCCGAACAACCGGGTGAAGCCGACATTGCCGGCGGTCAGACCCAGCGAGGTCGCGACGTGCCACAGACCGAACAGCAGCGATCCCGCGACCGCGACACCGCGAAATCCCCACGCCCGGTTCAGCGCCCCGTGCAGCACACCGCGAAACGCCAACTCTTCGGGGATGACGGTTTGCAGCGGAATGATGATCATCGACGCGACCAGCGCGCCGGAGATCGTCGCGTAGTGGTTGTTCATGAACATCGGCCGGGTCAGCGGCAGCAGCGCACCGATCCCGATCACCGAAACCACCACGGTCACCGCCGCCAGCGCATACCCGACGCCGGCCCGCCAGTGCTCCCGGCCGAGGCCGAGCTCGGCCCAACCTAAACCGTTGCAGCGCAATAGAATTACCAGCCCGACGGCCGCGGCCGGAACGGTGGCGATGCCCGCCCACGGCGTGGTGAAGTGCGCGATCAGGTTCGTCAAGGCCAGCACCACAACGACGACGGCCACGTCGAGGTAGACCCGGAACCGGTGCAGCGCGGCAAGCTGCGACGCCAGCGGGTGCGTCGGCTGGGCTACGGCGCTTGCTTCACCAGACATTGCTAAGAGGTTACCCACTCGGCTCCCACCGCCACCCGGCGATCTGCGGGTCGTCGTCGCCGTGCTCGCGGGTGTACAGCCGAGCGGCCAGCCGCGCATCGGTCATCCGCTGGCGCAGGACGGCGGCTCGGGCGGCCAGCCCGTCCACCCGGTCAATAACGTCCATCACCAGGTGAAAGCGGTCCAGGTCGTTGAGCATCACCATATCGAACGGTGTCGTGGTGGTGCCGCGCTCCTTGTACCCGCGCACGTGAATGTGGGCGTGGTTGGTGCGGCGATAGGTCAGCCGGTGGATCAGCCACGGGTAGCCGTGATAGGCGAAGATCACCGGCTTGTCCCGGGTGAACAGCGCGTCGAACTCGATGTCCGGCAGGCCATGTGGATGGTCGGACTCCGGCAGAAGGCGCATGATGTCGACGACGTTGATCACCCGCACCTGCAGCTCGGGCAGCTCGCGGCGCAGGATGTCGGCGGCGGCCAGGGTCTCCAGCGTGGGGATGTCCCCGGCGCACGCCAGCACCACGTCGGGCTCGGCCTCCTCAGATCCCGGGGTGCTCGCCCACTGCCAGATGCCCAGGCCGCGCGTGCAGTGGGCGACCGCAGCGTCCATGTCGAGGTAGGCCAGTGCCGGCTGCTTGCCGGCGACGATGACGTTGATGTAGTCGCGGCTGCGCAGACAGTGGTCGGCCACCGACAGCAGCGTGTTGCCGTCCGGCGGCAGATAGACCCGCACCACCTCCGCGCGCTTGTTCGCGACCAGGTCGATGAATCCCGGATCCTGATGCGTGGCGCCGTTGTGGTCCTGACGCCAGACATGGGAGCTCAGCAGGTAGTTCAGCGATGCGATCGGCGCCCGCCACGGCAGTTCGCGGCTGGTGGACACCCACTTCGCATGCTGGTTGAGCATCGAGTCGACGATGTGCACGAAGGCCTCGTAGCAGTTGAACAGGCCATGCCGGCCGGTCAGCAGATAGCCCTCCAACCAGCCCTGGCACAGGTGCTCGGAGAGCACCTCCATCACCCGGCCGTCGGGTGCCAGGTTCTCGTCGGTGGGCAACATTTCCGACATCCACACCTTGCTGGTCGACCCGTATACCGCGTCCAGCCGGTTGGAGGCCGTCTCGTCGGGGCCCATCAGGCGGAACCGGTCGGGGTTACGGGCGATCACGTCGCGCAGAAAGCCGCCCAGTACCCGGGTGGCCTCATGCGTCGAGGCGGCGGGCCGCTCGACGTCCACCGCGTAGTCGCGAAAGTCGGGCAGGTCCAGGTCATGCAGCAACAAGCCGCCGTTGGCGTGCGGATTGGCGCTCATCCGTCGATCACCGCGGGGCGCCAGCGCCCTCAGCTCCCGGCGCAGTCTGCCGTCCTCGTCGAACAGCTCCTCGGGCGCATAGCTGCGCAACCACTCTTCGAGCTGCGCCCGGTGGGTGGGATTGTCGTGAGTCTCGGCCAGCGGAACCTGGTGCGATCGCCACGTGCCCTCCACCTGCTTGCCGTCGACCTCCTTCGGTCCGGTCCACCCCTTGGGAGTGCGCAACACGATCATCGGCCACAGCGGGCGATCGGTGACCCCGTCCACCCGGGCGGCCTGCTGGATCGCCGCGATCTGATCGAATGCCTCGTCGAGCGCGGTCGCCAGTTGCCGGTGCACGATCGCCGGGTCATCACCCTCGACGGTGATCGGCCGATAGCCGTAGCCGTAGAGCAACGACTCCAGCTCCTCGTGGGGAAGACGGGCCAGCACGGTCGGGTTGGCGATCTTGTACCCGTTCAGATGAAGGATCGGCAGGACGGCGCCGTCGCGCACGGGGTTGAGGAACTTGTTCGAGTGCCAGCTGGCGGCCAGCGGCCCGGTTTCGGCCTCGCCGTCGCCGACCACACACGCCACCACCAGATCGGGGTTGTCGAACGCCGCGCCGTAGGCGTGCACCAGCGCGTAGCCCAGCTCGCCGCCTTCGTGGATGGAGCCGGGCGTCTGGGCTGCCACGTGACTGGGGATGCCGCCGGGAAATGAGAACTGCCGGAACAACTTTCGCAGCCCGTCGGTGTTCTCACCGATGCCGGTGTACACCTCGCTGTAGGTGCCCTCCAGGTAGGCGTTGGCCACCAGTCCCGGACCACCGTGACCGGGCCCGGTGATGAAGATGACGTCGACGTCGCGGTTGCGGATGATCCGGTTCAGATGGGCATAGATCAGGTTCAGCCCCGGCGTGGTGCCCCAGTGCCCGAGCAGCCGCGGCTTGATGTGTTCGGGTGTCAGTCGCTCGCGCAGCAGCGGGTTGTCGAGAAGATAGATCTGGCCGACCGCCAGATAGTTCGCGGCGCGCCAGTAGGCGTGGATCCCGGCGCGTTCTTCATCGGAGAGTGTTGTCGGCGTCGCGGTGTCTGTGCTCATTCGCCCGATTGTCCTGACTGTCGGTCAAAGCCGCCAACTACGCTGAGGCCATGGTCGAGCATCTGCTGGCGGCGCTGCGGGTACTCGACCTGTCCGGCGAGGAGGGCGACGCGGTCACCCGCCCGTTCGCCGACCTGGGCGCCGACGTGCTGAAAGTGGAGCCGCCGGGCGGCAGTCCGGCGCGCACCCGGCCACCGACGCTGGGCGGCATGGGCGTGCAGTTCGCTTTGCACCACGCCAACAAGCGCAGCACGGTGCTGGACCCCTCCGACCGGAGCGATCGCGCACGGCTGATGGAGCTCGCCGCCAGCGCCGACATCGTCGTCGACAGCGGGATGCCCGGGCAGGCCGCGGCCTATGGAACATCGTGCGCCGAACTGGCCGATCGATTTGCGCACCTGGTGGCGCTGTCGGTCACCGATTTCGGCACCACCGGTCCGCGCTCGGCGTGGCGGGCCACCGATCCGGTGCTCTATGCGCTGTCCGGCTCGCTGTCCCGATCGGGCCCGACCACCGGGACTCCGGTGTTACCGCCTGACGGGATTGCCTCGGCCACCGCGGCGGTGCAAGCCGGCTGGGCTGCGCTTGTCGCTTACTACAACCGATTACGATGTGGCACAGGCGATTACATCGACTTTTCCCGGTTCGACGCTGTCGTGATGGCGCTTGACCCGGCCTTCGGGGCGCACGGTCAGGTCGCCGCGGGCATCCGCAGCCCCAACCGGTGGCGCGGACGCCCGAGGAATCAGGACGCCTACCCGATCTACCCGTGCAAGGACGGCTACGTCCGGATCTGTGTGATGTCGCCGCGCCAGTGGCACGGGCTGCGCCGCTGGCTGGGGGAGCCCGCGGAGTTTCAGGACCCCAAATACGACGTGATCGCCGCGCGTTTCGCAGCCTGGCCGCAGATCGGCGCGCTGGTTCAGAAGTTGTTCGCCGAGCAGACGATGCACGAGCTGGTATCGGCCGGGCAGGCGCACGGCGTGCCGATCGCAGCGGTGCTGTCCCCGGCGCAGATCCTGGCATCCGATCACTTTCAGGCGGTGGGCGCCATTGCCGATGCCGAGCTGGTCCCCGGTGTGCACGCCACGATCCCGGTCGGCTACTTCTCCGTCGACGGTCGGCGCGCCGGGTTCCGGGCACCCGCGCCGGCCGCCGGGCGAGACGACGCGCGCTGGCTGGCCGAGGAGGTTGCTATTCCGGTGCACGGACGGGCCACCCGGCCGTTCGACGGGCTGCGGATCATCGACCTAGGCATCATCGTGGCCGGCGGCGAACTCAGCCGGCTCTTCGGTGATCTGGGGGCCGAGGTGATCAAGGTCGAAAGCACCGCCTATCCCGACGGCTTGCGACAGACCCGGGTCGGTGACGCGATGAGCGAGTCATTTGCCTGGACCCGCCGCAACAGCCTCGCCTTCGGTGTCGACCTGCGCAGCGAAGCGGGCAAGCACGTCTTCGGCGACCTGGTCGCCTGCGCCGACGCGGTGTTCGCCAACTTCAAACCGGGAACGCTTGCCGCCCTTGGCTTTCCGTATGAGACGCTGCGCAACCTGAACCGGCGGATCGTGCTCGCGGAGAGCAGCGCCTTCGGCGACACCGGCCCGTGGAGCAGCCGACTGGGCTACGGACCGTTGGTTCGCTCCACCGCGGGGGTCACCAAGCTGTGGACCTCCGAAGAGGCCGTCACCGATGACGCACGGCATAACTTCTACGACGCGACAACGGTCTTCCCCGACCACGTCGTCGGGCGAATCGCCGCGATGGGGGCCTTGGCCGCGCTGATCCACCGCGACCGCACCGGCGAGGGGACGCGTGTGCATGTCTCGCAGGCCGAGGCCGTCGTCAACCAACTCGACGCCCGTTATGTCACCGACGCTGCACGCGCGGCCGGCCGCGCCGAGTTGCGCGACGACACCACCGTGCACGACGTCTACCCGTGCGCCGGTGACGACGAATGGTGTGTGATCTCGGTCCGCTGCGATGCCGACTGGCGCTCGGCCACAGCGGTTTTCGGCCGGCCCGAGCTGGCTGCTGACGAGCGGTTCGCCACCGGCGAGGCGAGAACCGCCCACCGGCGCGAGTTGCGCGCGGAGGTATCCGCGTGGACCCGCACCCGCACCCCGGTGGAGATCGCCGAGGCGCTGCAATCCGCCGGCGTGCCCGCCGGCCAGATGAACCGCCCGCCGGATGTGCTCGAAGACCAGCAGCTGGCCGAGCGAAAGCTGTTCGCCGACATGACGCATCCCCTCTTCGACCATGCGCTGCCGGCCGAAACCGGCCCCGCGCCGTTTCGCCACATCCCGCCGGCGCTGCAACGGCCGGCGCCCCTGCCCGGCCAGCACACCCGCGAAATCTGTCGCAAAACGCTCGGGATGAGCAGCGAGCAAACCGAGCAGCTGATCAGCGATGGTGTGCTGTTCGCACTCGTGGAGAACCCCTAGCATGCCCGTCGACCCCAGGACACCCGTGCTGATCGGCTACGGCCAGGTCAACCAGCGCGACGACTGGGATGACGTGAACACCGTCGAACCCGTGGATTTGATGGTCGCCGCGGCCCGCCGGGCCGCCGATCCGCGCGTGCTCGAGGCGGTCGACGCCATCCGGGTGGTGAATATTTTCTCGGCGCGCTACCGCGACCCCGGTCTGCTGCTTGGCCAGCGCATCGGCGCCGACCGGCCGGCCACTCGTTACAGCGGCGTCGGCGGCAACGTGCCGCAGTCGCTGGTCAACCAGGCCTGCCTGGACATCCAGCGCGGCCGCTCGGACGTGGTGCTGCTGGCCGGGGCGGAAATGTGGCGCAGCCGAATGCAATTGCGGGCCAAGGGCGCAAAACTCGTCTGGACCCGGCAGGACGAGTCGGTCCCGGTGGCCCCGGGCGGTGACGACCACGTGCCGATGGCCGGTCCGGCCGAGGAGCGCATCCGGCTGGATCGCCCCGCGTACGTGTATCCATTGTTCGAGCAGGCATTGCGGATCAGCGCGGGGGAGTCGATCGAGGACCACCGCAAGTTCATCGGCGAGCTGTGGGCACGGTTCAACGCTGTGGCAGTACGCAATCCCCACGCTTGGATTCGCAAACCCGTTGCGGCCGAAGAGATCTGCCAGGACGGTCCGACGAACCGGATGATCAGCTGGCCCTACACCAAGCTGATGAACTCCAACAACATGGTCGACCAGTCCGCAGCACTGATCCTGGCATCGGTCGAGGCCGCCAACCGGCTGCAGGTCCCGACCGAGCGCTGGATCTACCCGTACGCGGGCACCGATGCCCACGACACCTACGCGATCAGCGAACGCGACGAGCTGCACCAGTCGCCGGCCATCCGGATCGCCGGTGCGCGCGCACTGGAGCTGACCGGTATCGGCATCGACGACGTGGACTACGTCGACCTGTACTCGTGCTTTCCGTCCGCAGTGCAGGTAGCGGCTGCCGAGCTGGGGCTGTCGGTTGACGATCCGGCCCGGCCGCTGACCGTCACCGGCGGGCTGACCTTTGCCGGCGGCCCGTGGAACAACTATGTCACCCACTCGATCGCGACGATGGCCGGGCTGCTGGCCGCCAACCCGGGGCGGCGCGGCCTGATCACCGCTAACGGCGGCTACCTGACCAAACACAGCGTGGGCGTATACGGCACCGAGCCACCACCGTCGGAATTCCGTTGGGAAGACGTGCAATCCGCGGTCGATCGAGAGCCCACCAGGCGTGCGGCAGTGGAATGGGAAGGTGTCGGCACCATCGAATCCTGGACCACGCCGTTTGACCGCGACGGCCGGCCGGAGAAGGCTTTCCTCGCGGTTCGCACACCTGACGAGAGTCGGACCTTGGCGGTGATAGTCGATCCGGCGGCGGCGGAGGCGACGGTGCGTGACGACATCGCCGGCGCCAAAGTGGCCATCCGCGCCGACGGCACCGCGACGCTACCGTAACCCGGTTGGACTTAACCAATTCTGACGTAAGTGTTAAAAGCCGCGTGACAACGCTGGCCGCGCGCCTATTGTCAAAAGTGCACCTGTTGGAGGTGAGCCGGCGTGCACATTCTGGTAACTGGCGTCACCGGAGTGGTAGGGCGGGCTGCGGCCCGACAGCTGATCGCCGCTGGACACGCCGTCACCGGCATCGCCAGACACCCGCACGCATACCTGGACCCCGACGTCGACTTGGTTTGCGCATCGCTTCGCGGCCCGATTCTGCAGCGTCTGGCCGACGAATCCGACGTGGTGATTCACCTGGCCCCAGTCGAGCACGCCGCGCCGGGCGGCACCGGGATCGACGGGGTAGTGCAAGTCACCCATGCGGCGGCCCGTGCGGGCGCCCGGCTGATCTACCTGTCCCAGGCAGCCGGGCAGCCCGAGCTGTACCGCCAGGCCGAGGCGCTGGTGTCCACCGGTTGGGCGCCGAATTTGATCGTCCGGATGGCGCCGCCGATGGGTCGCCAGCTCGACTGGATGGTCTGCCGCACCGTCGCCAGCCTGTTGCGCGCCAAGGATTCGGCCACGCCCCTGCGGCTGCTGCATCTGGACGACCTGGCGCGCTTCCTGGTGCTGGCGGTGGCGACCAACCGCACCGGGGTGCTCGACTTGGCGACCCCGGACACCACTCATGTGGTAACCGCGCGCCAGCTGCTCCGATCCGTCGACCTGCGGCCCCGGCTTGCCCGGCTGCCGACCTGGGCACAACTGATTCCCGCGATGGACGTCACCGCGGTGCAGGAGGACTGGCAGTTCGAATTCGGCTGGCGCGCAGCCGACGCCGTCGCCGATACGGCGCGCGGACTCGCCGGTCGCCGGGTTGACCGCCAGGGCGCTTTCGACCTGCCCGGCCATCTGCCGGTTCCGCTGGAGGCCGCCCCGCGGGCCGCGCCGTTCGACGGCAGACCGTTGCAATCAGCCGCGCCCGACGGCCTGGAAGGCGAGTTCGACGACCGGATCGACCCCCGGTTCCCGGTCTTCAGCGCGACCACCTTGGCGCAAACGCTGCCGGGCCCGTTGACCCCGATGACGCTCGACGTTCAGCTGGCCGGCCTGCGCACTGCCAACCGGGTGATGAGCAAGGTGATGGCGCTGGGCGACGTCGTCGCCACCGAGTGGGGAAGTCGGGCCATCGCCGTGTTCGGTCACCGCCCGTATGTCGGAATCTCGGCCAGCGTGATCGCTGCGAGCCAGCTGCCCGGCTGGGACGTCGATACCCTTGTGCAACATTCGCTGGGCGACCTGCACACGCGCGTCCTTTTACCGCTCGGCGGGCCGCCGCTGCCCGGCGGGGTGCTCGGGTCCGCCGCCAAGGCCGTGTTGCTGAAGCGGGCACTGGCATTGTTGCGCCACCTGAAGAACGACACCCAGGCCTACGTCGCCGCCGCGACCGCCGAGCACCTCGGCGCCGCCCAACTGAGCTCGCTCTCGGACGCCGGCCTTGCGGTGCGAACACGATTCCTGCGCGACCGAATCCACCAGGGCTGGTGCCTCACCGCGCTCTGGGTGATCGACACCGGCTTCACCGCGGCGACGCTGGAGCGCACCGGCACACGTGCCGCCGTTTCCGGCGTGCCCGGGCTGGGCGCGCTGGTGGACAGCAGCCGCATCGCAGTCGAGACCGCGGCGCTGGCCGTGCTGCTCCGCGGTGATCCACGGGTGTGCACATTGGCACGAGACGGCGATGTCGACGGCATCCGCAGGCTGTCTCCGGGCATCGCCGCGGCTGCCGACGCGGCCGCGGCCCGGATCGCGCACCGCGGGCCCGGTGAAGGGGAGCTGGCCAACCCGATGTACGACGATAATCCGGCGATGCTGCTCGGCGCCGCCGCGCGTGCTACTACCGTGTCCGCAGGGGAGCCGGGATGGTCGCCGGACGGGGCGGCGGACGGCCTTGCTGAGCGCATGGCGATCAACGCCCGTGCATCTCGGGAGCTGGCCAACGACACCACCATGCGTTTCACGCATGAACTGCGAATGACTCTGCGCGAGTTGGGGTCTCGGCGGGCTGCGGCTGAGCTCCTCGATGCCGCCGATGACGTGTACTACCTCACTTGCGACGAGCTGCTCAGCATGCCCGCCGATGCGCGCCTGCGGATCAAACGCCGGCGCGCCGAACGCGAGCGGCTACAGGGCCTGCGCCTGCCCGACGTGTTCGACCACACCTGGCACCCGCTCGACTGATTCAGCGGGCCAGCTGGTAGACGTTGTCGGCCGAAGTCGAGGCGACACCGAGTTCGGCCGCGACCGTGTCGATCGCTTTCTGGGCGACGTCGATGTCCACTCGGCCGTCGGCACTGAAATACGGCTTGATGTAGCGGTCATAGTGCTGCTGCGCCTCGTCGCGGGTCAGGCGATTGAGCAATGCGGCGACGTAATCGACGGCCAGATCGGGCTGTTCGGCGATCGCTTTCAGCGCGCGCCGGTTGGCCCGCACCAACGCCTGAAGCGCCGGGCTGACAATCGAGAGCCGTGACGTGTCGGCGGCGATTCCCACCGCGGGGATCTGAAAGTGATCCCCGACCCAGGCCAGCACGTGGAAACCCTCTTCCGCGGCGACCTGTTCGGGTGCCAGCGTGCTGCCGACGTATGCCGCGTCTACAGAGCCGTCCCGAAGCCGCCGCAGATCCATCTGATAATCGCCCGGAGACCGGATCACGCAATCGAGATCATGGTCGGGGTCAAGACCGTGCTTGCGCAACACGATCCGCGCGAAGCATCCGGGGGCGGTGTGCGGCGCGTGAACGGCGAGCCGACGACCGCGCAGATCGGCCATGGATTGCACGTCTGCGCCGCCGAGGAACCAAAACAGCGGACGATGCGTGTTGACGCACAGCGCCTGCCACTCGAGCCCGTCGGTCAACCGCGACACCAGCGCGCGGCCGATACCGATCGACGCACCGCCTCGCAGCCTTTCCGTCTCCCAACCGCTTCCGTCGCGCAGCGCCACATGGACACCTTCGTCGTCGAAATAGCCTTCCTGTTCGGCGACGTGGGCGACCAGTTCCTCGTGGATGCCGCGCCCGACATAGGCCAAATCGATCGTGTGCATGTTCAGTCCATTGCAAGCCCGCCGTTGACGGGAATGTAATGCCCGGTGGTGAAACCGGAATCGTCACTCGCCAAGAACGCCACGGTCTTGGCCACCTCGTCGGGAGTGACGAGCCGTCCCATCGGTGCGGCCGCGCCGAGTGCGCGCATCTGCTCGGGCGTCAGCTGCTCGGTCACCCGTGTTTCATCGACCGTCGCCGGCGCGACGAGGTTGGCCGTGATACCGCGCGGCGCAAGCTCGAGCGCGACGAAGCGGACGAACTGGTCCAGCGCCGCCTTGGCAGTGCCCAGGGTGATCATCCCGTCACGCGGACGCCGCGACAGCCCGGTGGTGAGATAGATCAGTCGTCCGTAGCCACTGGAAAGCATCTTCGGCACAACGGCTTTCGTCACCAAGAACGCAGCATGCAGTTCTTGTTCCAGCTTGCCGCCGAGCTGTTCCCAGGTGAGCTCTGCGAAGGATGTGACCGCAAACGGTATCAACGCGTTGTGCACCAGCACGTCCACTCCGCCCCACCGCTGCCCGATTTCATCCGACATCGCCGACACATCATCGGCGGCGGTGACATCGGCCCGAATCGGGACGGCTTCACCCCCGGCTGCGGTGATGGCGCCGACCACCTCCTGCGCCTCCGCGGCGCTGGCGCGGTAGTTGACCACCACCCGAAACCCGCGGCCGGCGAGAACCCGGGCGGCGGCCGCGCCGATTCCGCGGCTGGCGCCGGTGATCAGCGCAACTCGGGACATCGGCACAGGCCTAGCCGACCAGCTCGCCCAGCGGCGCCTGTGGATCGGCCAACCGATCGCGGTCTACCGGGCGCCTGGACCGGATCAGTTCCTTGACGTCGTCGAGCACATCCCAGATGTTGACGTTCATTCCGGCCAGCACCCGGTTGTCGGCGTCGAGCCAGAACGCGACGAATTCACGCCCGTCGACGTCGCCGCGGAACACCACCCGGTCATAGCTCGGCGCGTGGCCGGCATACTCCATCCCGAGGTCGTACTGGTCGGTGAAAAAGTAAGGCAATTCGGCGTATTCGGTCGATTCACCGAGCATGCCGGCGACCGCAATGGCGGGCTGTTTGAGCGCGTTGGCCCAGTGTTCGGTGCGGATTCTGGTACCGAACAGCGGATGTTCGGCGGCGGCGATGTCACCCACCGCGTAGATGTCGGCATCGCTGGTGTGCAGCGTTGCGTCGACCAGCACCCCGCCATCGCCCATCGCCAGACCGGCTTGTTCGGCGAGTTCGATGTTGGGTTGCGCGCCGACAGCCACCAGCACGGCGTCGGCGGCGATCGTCGACCCGTCGCGCAGACGCAGCCCCGTGGCCTTGCCGTCGGCGGTCGAGATCTCCTCGACCGCAGACTCCAACCGCAGGTCGACGCCATGGTCACGATGCAGCTTGGCGAATACGGTGCCGACCTCTTCGCCGAGCGCGGCCATCAGCGGCAGCTTCGCGGTCTCGACGACGGCGACGTTGACACCGCGCTGGCGGGCGCTGGCGGCCACTTCCAGCCCGATCCAGCCGGCGCCCACCACGGCCAGCGAAGAGCCTTCCGCCAGTTGGGAATTCAGCGCTTCGCCGTCGTCATATGTCCGTAGATAAAGAACTCCGGCGGCATCGGCGCCCGGGATGGGCAAGCGCCGGGAGCGCGACCCGGTGGCCAGTAGCAGCTTGTCGTATCCGACGGTGCTGTCGTCGGCGAGACCGACGGTGTGCGCAGCCGCATCCACCGATACCGCCAGGGCACCAAGCCGCAGGTCAACATCGTGCTCCTGGTACCAGGCGGAGTCGTGCACGGTGAACTCGCTCAGCGACTTTTTGCCGGCGAGGAATTCCTTCGAGAGCGGAGGCCGCTCGTAGGGCAGATGCTCTTCTTCGGCGATGAGAACGACTTGCCCGTCGAAGTCTTTGTCGCGCAAGGCTTCCGCCGCCTTGGCTCCGGCGAGCCCGCCGCCCACGATGACAAAAGTAGTCGACTTGGCCATGCAGACAGCCTACTCGGCGCGGGTCAACCCAAAAGGTCCCGCAAAAAGAGGGCGTTGCGAACGGCATGGCCGTGCGGGTCGTTGTTGAAGTACAACCAGACGTCTCTGCCTTCGCCGTCCCAGGCCGCGATCCGGTCGGCCCAGCTTTTCAACTCATCGGGCGAGTAGGAGCCCGCGTACATCGAATCCGGGTCCGGGCCATGCATCCGCGCATACACGAAATCGGTGGTTGCCCGCGGAATGCAAGGCAGCCCGGCACCGCTCATCACGACGTAGGCGGCACGGTGGCTGTGCAGCACGGCATACACCGCGGGGTCGTTCCAGGACGGGTGGCGCAGTTCGACGGCCACCCTGATGGACTCCGGCACACTGGCGAGAAAGCCATCGAGGCGCGCGTCATCGCGGCGTTGCTCGGGATGCAGCTGAACCAGCAGCACACCGCGGCGATCACCGAGCAGCTGCCAGCAGCGCTCGAATCGCTCAATCCACGGCTCCGGCGCGGTCAGCCGCCGGTAGTGGGTGAGGCCGCGATGCGCCTTCACCGACATCGCGAATCCATCGGGCAGCTGCTGGCGCCACCCGGCGAACGTCGAATCCTTGGGCCAGCGATAGAAACTGGCGTTCAATTCGACCGTGTCGAACACTTCGACGTAGCGGGCCAATCGGCGCGACGACGCCAATCCGGGCGGGTAGAGCACGTCGGCCCAATGGTCATAAGACCATCCGGAGGTGCCGATCCGCACGCTCACCGGCGGCTCAACCGGACACCTGCCGGCGCACGTCGGCATCCAGTGACGCCCGCACCAGGGCTGCGGCCAGGCGTGCGTTGGAGCGCGGCGCCAGCGAACCCAGTTCCGCCGGATCGGTGGGCAAACCCAGCTGCTTGGCGGCGCCGGTGGCCCGCTTGTCGAAATACGGCCTCGCCCAAGTCCATACGTCTTGCACTTCGCGCAGGAAGATGTCGGCACCGGTGGCTCCGATTCCGTTGAACTGCTGGAGCATCCCGGCGGCCGTCCGTGCATTGTGTTCGCTGCGTCGTGCGAGTTCGCGCAAATCACCGGAGTACTCGTCGCGCACCCGCTCGGCGATGTCGGTGAGCCGGGTGGCTGAGCTCTCGTCGTAGCGCACATAGTGGGCGCGACCGAACGCGCTGATCATGGTGCGCCGGTTCGACGCCAGCACCGCCTTCGGCGTTCGCAAACCCGCTTTGAACAATTCACGCCCCGCGCGCATGGCGATCGATGCGTCAATCGGCTTGCTGGACAACATGCACAGCACCAGCAGCTGGAAAAGCGGCATCGGCTTATCGCTGACGCGGACTCCCGCCTCCGCCGCGTATGTGGTGCCCGCGACCTTCAGCAGCCGTCGCACCAGCTGCGCCTGCTCGTCCATAACGCACGGCGTACCCGCGAGGCCAGCTCACAAACGCGCCGTCATTTGGGCGGCAGGCTGCTGGCGTAGTCAGCCCCACGGGTCACCCAGGTCTGCAGCTGACGTTTGGTTTTCACCCCGTCGGCGTCCACCCGCAGCCAGCCGCGGGCTTCGCGGCCCCGCATCACCATCGGGCTGACGTGGGCGCGATCGAGCAGCTTGTCTGAGTCCTGCGGCGAGACTCGCACCAGCAGGCCGCCCTGACCGCTGGCCGCCACGGACATGTTGCCGTTGATCAAGAAGGCGAGCCCGCCGAACATCGGCTTTTCCTCGACGCCCCGCACGCCGGACAACGCCTCGCGGATCCGCTCGGCAAGCTCCCTGTCATACGCCATGCGCAGACGTTAGTCGAGATCCACCCGGATGGTCAGTAAGTCGCTGCCCATCAGGCGGACCGCGGCGCTGTTGAGTCCGGGCAGGCTACGCAGGCGCGCTTTCGCGTCGTCGTCGGGCATCAGGTGGGCGGTTCCGGTGCGCCACCGCCCGTGAACCCGCACCCGCACCTTCGGATTGGCCTTGATGTTGAGCACGTAGTGCGATCGCTCGCCGTGCTCGGAGACCATCCAGAACTGGTTGTCGATCACCCGGCCACCGATCGCGGTGCGCCGAGGCTGGCCCGACTTGCGGCCGATGGTTTCCAACATCGTCAGCGGCAGCTTTCGGCCAACCGGGTTGACGACGAGGCGCTGCACATTGTGGACGACGCGCCGCTTGAGGTTGTTCACGCCCGCGAACGTTACGCGGCCGCCACACCCACCTCAACGGGCTCCAGCGCCTGGGCGACGATCTCGGCGACGTCGGTCATCGGCTTGACGTCCAGCGCGTCGAGCACCTCGGTGGGCACGTCGTCCAGGTCAGGCTCGTTGCGCGCCGGGATGAACACCGTTGAGAGCCCGGCCCGCTGGGCGGCCAGCAGCTTCTGCTTGACGCCGCCGATCGGCAGCACCCGGCCGTTCAGTGTCACCTCACCAGTCATCCCGACATCGGCACGGACCTGGCGGCCGGTGGCCATCGACACCAGTGCGGTCACCATGGTCACGCCGGCCGAAGGGCCGTCCTTGGGGACGGCACCGGCGGGCACGTGCACATGGATGCGCCCGCTGAGGGCCGTCGGGTCGACACCGAGCTCCGATGCGTGTGAGCGCACATACGACAGCGCGATCTGCGCGGACTCCTTCATCACGTCGCCGAGCTGTCCGGTGAGCTGCAATCCGGGCTCACCGTCGTTGCTACTGGCCTCGATGTAGAGCACGTCGCCGCCCAGGCCGGTCACGGCCAGCCCCGTCGCCACCCCGGGCACAGCGGTGCGCTCGGCCGATTCCGGTGTGAACCGCGGCCGACCGAGGTAGCCGACCAGGTCGGGTTCGTCGATCGTCACCGGCCCCGCAGCATCGCCGAGTTTGGTGGTGACCTTGCGCATCGCCTTGGCCAGCAGTCGCTCGAACTGCCGCACGCCGGGCTCGCGGGTGTAGTCGGCGGCGATTTTGCGCAGCGCCGCGTCCGTCACCGTGACTTCGTCGGCAGTCAGGCCGGCCCGCTCGCGCTGGCGCGGCAGCAGGAAGTCGCGGGCGATGGCCAGCTTGTCGTCCTCGGTGTAGCCGTCGATCTGCACCAGCTCCATGCGGTCCAACAGCGCCGACGGGATGTTCTCGATGACGTTGGCGGTAGCCAGGAACATCACATCGGAGAGATCCAGATCCAGGTCGAGGTAGTGGTCGCGGAAGGTGTGGTTCTGCGCCGGGTCCAAGACCTCGAGCAGCGCGGCGGCAGGGTCGCCGCGATAATCCGAGCCGACCTTGTCGATCTCGTCAAGCAGCACAACCGGATTCATCGACCCGGCCTCACCGATCGCGCGCACAATGCGGCCAGGCAACGCGCCCACATAAGTGCGCCGATGCCCGCGGATCTCGGCCTCGTCGCGCACGCCGCCCAGCGCGACCCGGACGAACTTGCGGCTCAGTGCCCGCGCCACGCTCTCGCCCAGCGACGTCTTGCCGACGCCGGGCGGGCCGGCCAGCACCATCACCGCGCCGGAGCCGCGACCGCCGACGACCTGCAGACCGCGCTGCGCGCGGCGGGCCCGCACGGCCAGGTACTCCACGATGCGGTCCTTGACGTCCTCCAGGCCGTGGTGGTCGGCGTCCAGGATTTCTCGCGCCGCTTTGAGGTCGGTGGAGTCGTCTGTCTTGACGTTCCACGGCAGGTCGAGCACGGTGTCCAGCCAGGTCCGGATCCAGCCGCCTTCGGGGCTTTGCTCGCTGGCGCGTTCCAGCTTGCCGACCTCCCGCAGCGCGGCCTCGCGCACCTTTTCGGGTAGATCGGCGGCCTCGATGCGGGCCCGGTAATCATCGGAGCCTTCGGGCTCGCCCTCGCCAAGCTCCTTGCGGATCGCCGCCAACTGCTGACGCAGCAGGAACTCCTTCTGCTGCCTTTCCATGCCTTCCCGCACATCCTCGGCGATCTTGTCGTTGACCTCGACCTCGGCGAGGTGGTCGCTGGTCCAGTCGATCAGCACGCGTAGCCGCTCGGCGACATCGGCGGTCTCCAGCAGCTGACGTTTCTGTACGTCGGTCAGATACGACGCATATCCGGATGTGTCGGCCAGCGCGGACGGGTCGCTGATCTGGTTGACGACGTCGACGATCTGCCACGCCTCGCGTCGCTGCAACATCGCCAGCAGCAGCTTCTTGTATTCGGCCGCCAGCGCACGAGTCTGGTCGGTGGGTTCGGGCTCGGTGACCTCCGTCACCTCCACCCAGAGCGCGGCTCCGCTGCCGCTGGTGCCCGCGCCGATCTGGGCCCGGCGCTCACCGCGGACGATCGCGGCGGCCCCGCCGCCGGCGACGCGGCCGACCTGCAGGATCGACGCCAGCACGCCGTAGGACGGGTAGCGGTCGTCGAGCCGTGGGGCGATCAGCAGCTGGCCAGACGCGCTGGCCCGGGCGGCGTCGACCGCCGTTCGGGCGGCGTCGTCAAGGGCGATCGGGACCACCATTCCGGGCAGCACGATCGGGTCGCTGACAAACAACACCGGCACTGATTTGGCTTCAGCCATCAATCCTCCAAAGTTAAGTCTTGTGCACTCAACCTTGGTGATGGCCGGTTTGTTCCCGTCGCGCGGACCCGCGCTGACGGGCCCGGAACGCCTGGACTTTGGCGCGGTTGCCGCAGGTGCTCATCCCGCACCACTGCCGGTTCTTGGCTCGTGAGGCATCCACGTAGAGGCGTGTGCAGCCCGGGTCGGCACACCGTTTGACGTTCTCGATGTCGGCTCCGGCGAGCAGGTCAAGCGCATCCGCGGCCAGGCTTGCAAGCAATTGCGATGCGGTGCCCGCGCGGCGAACAGACCCGCTTCGCAGCAGTCGCGGTGTGAGCCGGCCTCCGGATGCGTGCTCGTTGAGCAGGTCGACGTGGGCGGATGCAGGCCGCCGGTCTTCGAGTCGGGCCATAACGGTCCGGTAGATGGCCTCTCGCAGCGCGAGGGCGGCGGCTAAATCGTCGTCGGTGACATCGATGGCAGCGTCCAGCAGCCCCGCTTGAACTGCCCAATCCGACAGCAGTTGCGGGTGGGTCAGCAGTTCTTCGTGCGCGGAATCCCGGCGCCTCACCGTCGCGGCGAAGTCGAGGCAGCGGCGCCCGCTCACGTAGACGAACCTCACAGGTAACCACCTTGACCGGTTTCATCGCCGAGCGCAAGCTGAAACCATATGAACCGGTTACGCAGCTGGACCGTCCTAGTGAGTAACCAGCCGCTGTATCTAGCAAATGAACGGTGAAAGGAGCCAACCGAAATGGACCTCTACCGCATCACGCACCCGCTGAGGTTGGCCAAAGGATCACACCAACCGGGCTCCGGCAAAGGCTGCGCAATGAACGTGGTTTCCTACATCAACGGTGATGAGCAGGTCACCGACTTTCCGACCTGCTCGGCCCGCCCGCTGAGCCTGCTCGTCCAGTCGTGCAACGACCTACTGGCCGGGCCCGACGGGTACCTGTCACCGGACAACAGCGTGCTCGCGCTCGACCTCGCTTGGCAGACGGTGGGAACCGCCGATGTTTGCGAGACCGTGGTCCACGCGTGGATCGCCGAGCTGTTGACAACTCCAACATGGGGCCTGCTGCGATACGCCAAAATCACTGCGCACAAAGCGATCCTCGATGTCGCCGCGTTGCACGAGGCCGCCGCATCTGGCGACGTGCCATCCATCGCCGACTGGGACGCCGCTGCCCGCGCCGCCCGCGCGGTGGCGATGACCCTCACAGGTGCCGGAATGCGCGCTGTCCAGGCCGCATACGAGTCGACCTCGTTCGTGCACAACGACCTGATGACACTTGACCGGGTGATCGCCCACACCCAGAACGTTCACGCGCTCGCAGGCGGAGGCACCACGGCGAACCGGCTGGCCGAGTTGACCCGGCACGCGATTCGCTCGTGGCGTCGTCTTGCTGGCCTGGACGAGGCGGGTGAGACCAGCCCGTCACCCGGCTCAGTCGATGTGGGTCGGTGGGTCGGCGAAGGCGAGGTCCCCAGGGTGCTGGTCGGGACCCATCAAGTCGCAGCGCCTCTCCGGCACTAGGTAGGAGCTGGCGCCGCGATACTCCAGGCGGGGCGCTGCCACACAACGTTGCCAGGTGCCGTCGGGCTGGATGGGTCCATCGCATTTGCTGATGACGGACCCTCCGTACTGGCAGCCGGCGCTGGCCGGCGGCGCCACGGCGATCAGCTCTGCGGCCATCAGCAGGCCAGCCAGTCCTCCGACGATGCAGCGCTTCATGGTGTCTCCCGTCCAACTGACGCTACCGCTTATCTAACTGGTTTCAGCGCGCTCGCAGGGGCGAACGACGTGCTGGTGTCCAGCACGCTGCGCGACCGCGTGATCGGGTCAGGAATTCGCAGTCGCCTCTGCGTAAAACCGTTGGGCCGCAGTCAGAAGGGTGGGGGGTCGTCGTCGCTGTCGGGTGGGGCCGGCCCGAAGTAGATCATGTATTCGGCCCGTCGGGCCATGCGGGCGTCGTGGTTTTGTCGGCGTTCGGTGGCGATGCGGTGGGCGCGGTTTTGCGCGCGGGTGCGACGGCGTTTGGGCATCATCGCACTCCGCTC
>NZ_LQOW01000009.1 GCF_002102185.1 Mycobacterium fragae | reverse complement strand
ATCGGCGCTCATCGCCACCAACACCCGCTGCAACCGCTCAATCAACGCCTCGATACTGGCCGCATCGAACACATCGGCGTCGTAGTCGACGCGAAGACGCAGTTCGCGCCCCGGGGCGATCACCACCGCAAGCGGGTAGTGGGTGGATTCGTGGAAGTTGAACTCAGTGATCACCAACTCGTGATCCCCCACCAGTGCCGCGGCGTCGACCGGATAGTTTTCATAGACGAACAACGTGTCAAACAATTGGTCATGGCCGGTGACGCGGTGAATCTCGTTGAGCGCCAAGTGCTGATGCTCCAGGGTGTGAGTGTGATCGCGCTGCAGCTGATCAATCAGATCAGCGATGGTGGTTGCCGCGCTGATGCGCCCGCGCACCGGAACCGTATTGATCAACAGGCCCACCATCGAATCCGCCCCGACCACCTCGGCCGGGCGCCCCGAGACCGCCGCACCAAAAACGACATCCTGCTGACCGGTCAGCTCGCACAACAGCTGCGCGAAGGCGCCCTGCAACACGATGTTGACGGTGGTATGACGCGAGCGGGCCAACTCGCCAAGGGCCCCGGTGATGTCCTCAGCCACCCGATGCAAGGCCACCCCTCGCTGCCCCACCCCCAGCCGGGCCGGCGACCCCACCAAGGTCGGGGTGTCAAAACCGGCCAACACCTCAGCCCACGCCGCGCGGGCGGCATCAAGGTCACGCTCGGCCAGCCAGCGAACAAAACTGCGATACGACCCGGCCGCGGGCAGCCGCTGCCCGTAATAGCTGGCGAATATCTCCCCCAGCACAATCGGCATCGACCAGCCATCGAGCACAATGTGATGATTCGTGAGCACAAACCGGTGCCGATCCGGCGCCGTGCGAATCAACGCCGCCCGAAAAGCCGGCTGGTGAGCCAGATCGCAGACCACCGCCCGTTCACCGGCGCAGACCCGCTGCACCCGCTGCTCCACATCGCCGCCGCCCTCAACGCCGTCCAACTCGACATATCGCCACGGCACCACCGGATCAGCCGGGATCAGCTGCACCGGCTCATCAAACTGTGCACAAAACCGGGCCACCAAGTTCGGATACCGGCTCACCACCGTATGCACCGCCTCACGCAGCCGATGCGCATCAAGCGGGCCGGTCACGGTGAAATCCAGCTGCACCGCATACCCATCGTCAAGACCCGGGGCGGTGCTGGCATGAAACAGCAACCCCTGCTGCAAAGGACTCAACGGCAACACATCAGCGATGCGGTACTGGCCGCACAGCTCATCCAGCTGCTGCTGGCTTAACCGGGCAGGCGCAATATCCGATGGCGTCAACCCGCCCCCACCGGCGCGCACATGCGCGCAGATACCGGCCAAGGCCTCAAACCACAACCGGCTAACCTCGCTGATCTGCCCACCATCCAGCGCCGAAGGCGCCCACGTCCAATTGGCGTGCAGCCGCGGACCGCTGTCAGACTCCACCGTGCCGGCATTGACGGTCACCGTATGCGCCAACGGCATCGGTATCGCCGTGGCCGCCCCAAGCGACAACCCCTCCTGCCCGATCCGCCACAGCTCACCAGACACCTCACCGGCCCCCGCGCCCAACCGGCCCAAATAGTTAAACCCGATCACCGGATCCGAGCCGGCCAACTCAACATCGGGGTTCAAATAGCGCAGCACACCATAAGACAACGGATCCGGAACGGCCCGAAGCTGCTCCTTGGCGTCCTTAAGCACCGCCCCCAACCCGGGCCCACCGGCGATCACCTGCCCCCAGTCCAGCCCACCAACCGCCAACGACACCGGATATATGGCCGTAAACCACCCCACCGTGCGCGACAAGTCCACATCGGCGCCCAATTCCTCATGACGCCCATGACCCTCCACATCGATACCGATCCGCGCGGCACCAGTACCCAAAAACTGCGCCCACGCCAAGGCGAACCCGATCAACAAAATGTCTTGCACCCCGGCATGAAACGCCGCCGGCACCTCACCCAACAACATCCGGGTGCTCTCCACATCCAACGACACCGACAAATGCCCAGCGCTCACATAGGTATCCACCGCCGGACACACCGCCGGCAACACCGCCGGGGCCGCCGCCACCTGCCGCCACACCTCGGCCTGGCCCACCACCTCCGGACGGCGCGCATACTCGGCCAACAACAACACCCACCGGGCAAACGACGTCCCCGTCGCCGGCAACCCGATCGACTGCCCACCACGATGCTGGGCCCACGCAATGTTGAGATCCTCCAACAGGATCCGCCACGACACCCCATCCACCACCAAATGGTGAACAATCAACACCAACTGAGCCGTGGAGCCCACCCACAACCCACTGAGCATCACCCCAGCCGCCGGGTTCAACCGCGACCGCGCCCCGATCAACGCCTCATCGGATAACACATCCACCGCATGCACACACCCCCGCGCATCCACCGCACCCACCTCGGGCACCCGCAACAACCACCCCCCGGCCCCATCACCATCCACCCGCGCCCGCAACATGGCATGCCGATCCAGCAACGCCTGCAACAACACCACCACGTCGGCCTCGCCCACCCCCGCAGGAGCCTGCAACAGCACCGTCTGATTGAACTGCGCCACCGGGCCATCCACACCGGCCAACCTGCGCATGATCGGGGTCGCCGCCACCGACCCCACACCCTCATCGACCACATCAGCTACGCCATCAGCCACCCCCACCACCCGAGCCAACCGCGCCACCGTCTGCTCGACGAAAACATCCCGCGGCCGACACAACAAACCCGCCGCACGAGCCCGCGCCACCACCTGCATCGACAAAATGCTGTCCCCACCCAGCTCGAAAAACGACTCATCGACCCCGACCCGCTCCAACCCCAACACCTGGGCATAAATACCGGCCAACACCTCCTCAACCGCGCTGCCCGGAGCCCGATACCGATCACCCTCCCGATACTCCGGCGCCGGCAAAGCACGCGTATCCAACTTGCCGTTCACCGTCAACGGCAACGCATCAATCACCACCACCGCCGCGGGCACCATATAAGCCGGCAACCGCTCACCCAACACCGCGCGAACCTCACCCGGATCCGCGCAACCGGTCACATAACCCACCAGGCGTTTATCACCGGGACGGTCCTCACGAGCAACCACCACCGCCTGCTGCACCCCCTCGCAGCCGGCCAACGCCGCACGCACCTCACC
>NZ_LQOW01000008.1 GCF_002102185.1 Mycobacterium fragae | reverse complement strand
CGACCCCGGCGCACATATCCACACGCCACCCCGCGACCGGCCACATACAACTCCCCGACCACACCCGCCGGCACCGGCCGCAACCAGCCATCCAGCACAAACAACGCCGCCCCCGACACCGGCGACCCGATCGGCGGCGGCCCCGACCCCGCCGCCAACGGCGCAGTCATCGCCGCATACACCGTGGCCTCGGTCGGACCATAGGCATTGAGCACCACCCGCCCCGGCGCCCACCGATCCACCACCTCAGGCGGGCAGGCCTCACCGCCGAGCAGCAACGCCGCTGACTCCAACCCCTCCGGTGATAGCACGCCCACCGCCGACGGGGTCTGGGTCAACACACTGACCCGTTCGGCAACCAGCACGTCGTGAAAGTCCTCCGGGGAGCGGGCCACCTCCTCGGGCACCACCACCAACCGCCCACCACCGAGCAGCGCAGCCCAGATCTCCCACACCGAGAAGTCGAAAGCATACGAATGACACTGCGACCACACATGTGCCGCCGACAGCTGTGTCGGCAGTGACTCCACCAAGTGGGTCATATTGCGGTGAGTGACCGCCACCCCTTTCGGGATCCCGGTGGTGCCCGAGGTGTAAATCAGGTAGGCCAGATCATCCGGACCCGGCGGCGGTGGTGCCGTATCGGGCTGGCTGTTTACAGCGGGATCGTTAACATCGATCACCGGCACGTCACACCCTGCCAGCCGCCCAGTCAACTCGGCGGTGGTGACCACCGCGACCGGCGTGGCGTCGGCGAGCATGAACCCGATCCGCGCCGCCGGCAGCGCCGGGTCGATCGGCAGATAGGCCGCCCCGGTCTTGAGCACCGCCAACATCGCGACGACCGCCTCAGCCGAACGGGAAAACAACAGCGCCACACACTGTCCCGGGCCCACACCCCGACCGACCAACAGATGCGCCAACCGGTTCGCCGCCTCATCCAGCTCCCGATAGGTCCACGAGAGCTCACCGCACGTCAGCGCCACCGCCTCCGGCGTGCGCTCCACCTGCGCGGCGAACACCACCGGAACCGACACCGGCGCAACCGAAGCCGTGGTCAACACCGCCCGATTACCCCACCCCTCCAGGCGGGCATGCTCACCCTCATCAAGCAGCTCCACCGACGACAACGACCTCCCCGGATCGCCCGTCATCGCTGCCAACACCCGCTCCAACCGTCGGGCTATATCGGAGACGTCAAAATTCGAAAACGGCTGCCCAGCACCGGCCGTGCTCAAAGAGAGCTGGCCATCAGCGCTTAAGAAAAACAATCCAAAGTGGTCCACGCGGCCAAAACTAGTAACCACCGCCGACGCCGCGGCATTAGCAAAAGGCAGAATAGTTATCGACGGGACGAAATTAACGCCCACCCTCTCGGCTGGCTGCCCTGGGCCGCGGAGGTGAGCTTTGCGCTCAAGGGCTTGCACCGGAAACCTCTGATGCTGCACCGCCTCTCGTATCCGCGTGTCAACGTGCTCACAAAAACCCGCGACCGTAGATCCCGGAGAAACCGTCAACGCCAACGGAACAACCCCGGAAACCAGCCCGGGAGACGTCGCCAACTCCGCACTTGTTCGCCTACTGACCGGGAAATCGAGCACTACCTGTGAGCCCTCAGGACGCCACCCATGCACCAGCAGTGCGCACGCCGCGGTGATCACCGATGACCGGCGCATCTTCAACACATCAGACAACTCGTGGACCCGGCCAACGACCAAAGGGTCCAATTGGATAGCCTCCGAAACCGAGAACGAATCGCACCCGTCCGCAGATTGCGACTGGTCAGAATATGGCGCACTTTCAGGTGGAAGATTCCCACTCCAATACGCTGAATCCTCGGAGTACGCCTCAGACGCCTGATATTCCTCCTCCCAGTCAACCAGATCCTTCAGCGAGCTAAAAAAAGCAGGCAGCGCGGGCGCCCCAGAAACCAGCGCTGAATAGACCGCGGCGACCCGATTGGCAAAAAGCACCGTGCCGAATCCGTCGGTGACTAGATGATGAAAGCACATTAACCAGTAGAATTCGTCCGGCCTGGTCTGAAATAGGGCAAATTTGAACAGTGGGCTACGTGGCGGCATGGGCGTGCGCCGGATCAATTCCGCTAGCCGGTGGGCCTCCTGGACGGAATCCGGTAAATGCGTGAGATCATAGAAAGGAAGGTCGACGTCCGGGTCGTCAATCGCCCGTTGGAAAACCTGCCCATCCACCTCGAAAAACGTGACCCTGACCGGCTCGGCCTCTGAAACCACGTGCCGGACCGCTTGTTCAAGCACGTCAGGCCGTACCGCGCCCTCGATTACAATGAATGCGACGATGTGCCACTCGGCATCGAAGCGACCCGTTTCCTGCGCCAGCCAAATGTCGAGCTGTCCCCGCGTCAGCGGAAAGACTGGATCAGCAAGCCCCATCGAAGTGTCCCCCTACCAAGCAAAAGCATGTGTCGCACGCCTGACCCTGTGCCAACTTCTCACGTGCCGCGTCCGCTCACCTCGACCGCCGCATAGATGTGCGAGCAGACCTTCACGGTCTTAAGCCGCCCCAGCAGATTGTGGTTCATTACGCCCTCTGGCACGTTGTACCGGAGCCGTCCGGACCCTGCGCTCGCGAAGTTCGCGGCACTGGAATCGGATCGGTGTCGAGGCCGAGGGGAAGTCCGACAACCGAGGAAATGAGGTCTCGGTCCTCGCACTCCATGCCATTCGCAAGAGCACGAGCAGCGTGCCAACGATCCCTATCGTCGCGTTCCTGAGAAAGCTTGAAACGCCCTCTCATCTCGTCGATCTCGATCTCGAAACCAACCAGGAATGGGAAGAGCTCCTCATCGCCCGCCGCTTCCCTACTCAGCCGAAAGCCACCTGGCGATGGGTCCGCTGCCGCGGCGATGCCGCGCAGACCGTTGACGACAGCGTCCTTGTCCCGCAAGATCCTTGCACGCCCCCGCACCTCCACGGAGATGGAGTTCCAGGTGGGCAGTTGGGTCGACTCGTATACGTGCGGGGAGATATATCCGTTGGGCCCGTGGAACAAGACGAAGACTCGGCGCCCGTCGAGAAGCTCAGTGTGCGGGTTAGCCGCGTCCATATGTCCGAAGAGAACCCCCAACGATCCGCGCGATGTATCGAGCGTCAAGGGAAGTTGTGTAACCATCGGCTCATCCACTCCTTGAGCGGAGACGAGTGTGGCGAATCGGTAGCGCTCGATGACAGCGCGCAAACGATCGGGATCGGTCTCCAGATATCGCTTAGGCGGATAGTCGCTCCTTATGGGTCGGTGGCCGTTGGTCGAAGCGCTGCGAGGACTGGTCGCGATATCTTGTGCGATCGCTTGGGCTCGGAACGGCAGCAGCGACAGCAAGGTGTCGCCGATCCCGAACGACGCTTCGCCGAACCCTTGTAAGAACAATCTAGCCGTCAAAGCATTTGTGGTATTGACTCGGCAACTGCGAGACAACGAGATCGCGCCGGACTCATCGCGTAATACGTGCGGCAATACTTTCCGGAAGATCTCGGAGTCCAGCACACGCTCGTAACCGGTGGCCAGAACGGCGCCGTCGAAATGGAACTCTGTAACCTCACCGCTAAAACGGTCCTCGAAGGTGGCGATAACTCGGCCGTCGACTTCCTCGACTCGCGATACTCGCGACTCACAATGCAGTAGTAACCGACGATGTCCCCTCACCTCGTCGAGGTAAGCGGTTTGGTATAGCTTGTCCAACAGATCTGCGTCGACGACACCGTAATTGGTCAAACGTAGTTCGTTGCGCAGCGCGGCCCTCTTAGCCGGCGGATAATCGTAGAATTCCGCCGCGTTTGTCGAGAAGAAATGTTCATTAATGAATGGAGAATGATCGGTCGACCGTAGGGTATGGTCAGATATGAACAACTCGATGGTTGCTCTCGGATAATGTTTTAAGAGGTACTCGACAATTTCTGCCGCACTTTGACCGTTTCCAACCACCGCGAAGCGGTAGGCCTTTTGTGGATCGTTGAAACGGTTCGTAAAGTTCGGCAAGAATGCGCTGGAGTGCAGCACTGCCGCTGTATCCGTTCTAGCGCCGAGAAGTCGAGGAACACCACCACCGCCATAAACGACGTTGGTCGCAAGAAAGCAGGATTCGGCACCGGTGCTTACGTCACGTGTATGGACTCTGAACCGCGTAAGCCGCCCGGTTGTGGATGGCGGTTCTGTTTCCGGTACCACTGCGGTGACGACTGTGCCGTAGCGGACGCTGTCGGCGAAGGACTCGGCGACCCACTGAAGATAGTCCTGATACTCAAGCCGGGCGGGGCGGAATTCGTTGATGTTGACGAACCGCTCCAGGCGTCCTCTGGCTTTAAGGTATTGAAGAAACGTGTATTGGCTTGCTGGATTCCGAAGTGTCGCAAGGTCTTTCAGGAAAGATATCTGCATTCGTGCGCCGTCAAGCATCATTCCTGGATGCCACTGGAAGCGTCGGCTCCGTTCGAGAAATAGGCCGCGGTGATTTGGAATGATTTCGTCGGCCGCCACAGCTAGAGCGAGATTCGATGGCCCCAAACCGATTCCGATGAAGTCGAATTCGGGATCGCGCTGCCTGCCGGCGTTCATAGATGTCATTCGCTGTCCCCCAATGTCATTCGGGCCCTCGCGTCAGCCCTACGTGGCTTGCGCAAACCCCCGCCGCAAACTCTCCGGCCATATATTGGACCGATTCCGTTCACCCATAGTTCAATTCTCCGCACGGTCGGCCCCGTAAACCACCCGTCGGAACATCATCGAATGCCGGCCACAAGCTGTGCTGTCCTCCGTTATAACCAAAACGACAAAGTTGCCATTATCATCGAATGTATTGACCTGCATCGGATTACCTAATCACCGAGTAGAGAATCACCAGTAGAAAATTCCGCAAGGTCCCGCGTGAGCCCAATGAAGATGGCCAGTCCGGACCTTGCGACCGCAAAAGCCTGACTCGAAAGTGGTTGCGGCGCTGAGCTTCTGATGGGCAGTACACCCCCAACCCCGGCGGGCAAGCTGGCGCCACGTGATCGTGGGCGTGCTGGTGGCGGTCCTCGACGTCGGCACGGCGAACTAGGCGTCGACGATCTAACCGCGACGCTGCTTAGCGGCATGTCGGGCAGATTACTCGCACAACATCGGGATGCGAGGTAAAACAAACATTTCGCTGGGAAAGCGCGGAACCGCAACATAACTTACCCTGGTTAATTTGTCGCGCGTCGGACAAGAGAAAGTCGAACCGCCTCTATAAGCAGGTCCATCACAGAGCCCTCCCCTAATTTGTCGCATGTCGAACATAATTAGCGAACACTGGGTCCGCTAATTCAACATTTGCCGAGCAATCTCCGAACCATCTGATCCCCTTGCCGCTGCGCGGCCCGCGTGTCCCCCGCGAAGCTGTGCCGATGTCGGTGCCACGACCGGGTACTAACTTCAGTTCAACCTTGCGGCCGAAACGTACGCGTGCTCCAGCAGTACCCCTGCCGTGGTCGACGCAAACCAGTCCCAATCGCGCCGATCTGCTTAAGCGGCTGGAGCGTACGCACTGCACTACGGCGTTGTCGGACGGTCCGATACAGCCCGCAACATCAGCCACCAGTGCGGGGTCGGCGGAAAGGCCAGTTTTAGGGTCGGCTGGGACGGGTAGGGTTCCGGCCATGTGGAGCTCAGTGCTGGGGTTGGCGCTCCTGGCGGCCCTCCATCCGGTGCCTCTCGGCCTCACCCTCCTCATGATCTCCCGGCCACGGCCCGTGCAAAACCTAGTCGCCTACTGGGTAGGCAGCCTGACATCGTGTGTCCCCGCCCTGCTGGTTCCGCTGATGGTGGTGCGCTCCACACGGATGTTTAGATCTCTTGCGCAAGGTTCGGCCACCCCGGCCGCGAGTTCCACCGTCCGGCACATTCAGATTGGCATAGGTGTGGTGGCGCTATCGATTGCTGCGCTGATGACAGTGCGCTTCTTGGCGCGTCGGCGAGCACGCCTGGCGGTACCGGAAAGCAACACGTCGACCCTAGTGCTGGATTCGAATACACCGATCGCAATCGGGCGGCTGCTGAATCGGACGCAGGATGCGGCAACGGACGGCGGATCCACAATCCGGCGGCTGCTCGGCCGCGCCCAAAACGCGTGGGAAAACGGATCCTTGTGGGTCGCGTGGGTAATCGGCCTCGGATCGGTGTCAGCCGACGGGGTTCTATTCGTAGCCGCAATCATTGTGGCGTCGGGAGCCGCGATCGGCACGCAGATCAGCGCCGCCATCGCGTTCCTCGTTGTGACGTATGCCGTCGTCGAGATCATCTTCGTCACATACTTGGCATGGCCAGAGAAAACCCGAGCAGTGCTGCAACTGCTGCATGACTGGGCGCGCGCTCACCGTCGACAGGTCCTGATAGCTATCTTCACAGTGGTTGGGGTTTCTCAGCTGGCCCAGGGGATGGGTCTCGTCTAAGCCGGTGGCCAAGAGCCAACCGCCGCACGTTCGCAGCTGCGTTACACACCCTTGGGCCGGGTCCCGATCACGCCGCTGCTTGACAAGCGCATGAGGTCTTCATCGGTGACCCCGCACGAAGCGCACAACACCTCTTCATTGTGCTCGCCGAGCATCGGTGGGGGGCGCATGAGCCACCTATGCTGGCCGGCCAGCGGGGCGAACGGCGGCCGCGGATAAAGCCCGGGGCCTGTGCGCGGATGCTCGAGCGGCTCAAAAAATCCCCGATCGCGCAGCTGAGGGTTCTCGGTGACCAGCGACGGCGACACGACGGGTGCGGCGGGAATGCCTGCGCCGGCAAGGTTTTCCACCACGCAACGAAGATCCTGGCGCTCAAACCACTCCTGCAGTCGAGGGTCGATGGTGTCGGCTCGCGCCCGCCGTCCGACGATGGTGGCCAGCTCCTCGTCCTCACTCCAGGGCGGTAGGCCCATCAGCTCCATCAGCGCACACCACTGCCGGTCGTCACCTATGGTGACAGCGATCCAGTCGTCGTCGCCGGCGCAGCGATAGATGTTCTGGATGGCATCGCCGTGGCCACGGTTGCCTCGTCGGCTCAGTGTCACGCCGAAGACCTCGGCTTCGATCGGCTGGACGGCGGTGGTGTTGAGCACCGTTTCGATCATCGGCAGTTCCACGAGTTGGCCGTATCCGGTGCGCTCGGCGAATTGCAGCGCCGCCACGACGGCGAATGCCGCGTGAATGCCGGCCAGCGGATCGCAGGCTCCCCTCGGCGGGATGGGCGGACCGTCCGGCAATCCGGTCACCCAAGCCAGACCGGCGATCTGCTCCATGGTGGGCGCGAAACCGACTCGGTCGCGCCACGGTCCGTTCAGCCCGAACGCCGGCATCCGGGCAACGACCAATCGCGGGTTGACCGTGAGCAGAGCGTCGGCGGTGAGGCCGAAGTTGTCCATCACTCGCGGCGAAAAGTTCTCGATCACTACGGCGGCGCCTGCGACCAATTCGATGAACAGCCGACGGCCCTCGTCGGACCCCAAATCGATTGTGACCGAACGCTTGTTGGTGTTCATGGCGTGGAAAACCCAGCCGTATTCCCACCAGTCCTCGACGTCGGTGCGCATGCCGCCCGAGTATCGGATGCCGTCCGGGCGCTGAATGGACTCCACCTTGACCACGTCGGCGCCGAACGCGGCGAGCACATGAGTCGCAGCCGGGCCTGCCCAGAATGCGGTCAAATCAACGATGCGAACGCCGTCCAGCGGCAGCCGACGATCCGAACGTTCCTGGCCCAGTTCGCGTTTGGGCCAGGGCGGCTCGTTATTGGCCTCGCCCGCCACGGGGGCGCCGCGCAGCGCAGCCGGCCGGCACCGCGACATCAACCACGGGCTACGGGGTTGGTGAAACCCAGCAGGGTTACGCACGAACACGCCGCGCTCCCGCACGTAGGCCATGTCCCGGATCGTCGACCCATTGCCCAATGCCGCAATCGGTAGCCGGAACAGCTGCCCGAGTTCGACGATCTCGTCGACAGTGCGTTCGGCCAGCCAGGGCCGGATCCGCTCGCGGATGAAGTCGCGGTATTCCCAGCGGCCGATCTGGAAACGCAGCTGGGGAATCTCGATCAGCTCGGGGCATTCGACCATCGCCGCGAAGTCCAGCCACTGCTGACCGGTGACCATCGTGATCCCGACGTAGCCGTCCTTGGCCGGCTCGATGGAGGGCACCTCGACGGTGCGCGTGATCGGCGGCACAGCCAACAGCTGAGAGTGCAGCCATTCGCTGCTCTGCATCAGCGTGATCGCTTCGAACATGGACAAATCGAGGTGCTCGCCCGCTCCACCACGCTGGACGCGGCGGCGCAGCGCCAGGGCACCGAACGCGGCGAACACCCCGCCCATGTACTCCCCCAGGTCGCCGCCGATCGCGATCGGTGGCCCGCTCGGATCGCCGCGAAAACCGGCCGACCCCGCCCCGGCCTGTAGCGTGAGCTCGCTGGCGCGGCGGTCGGCATACGGACCGGTCCAGCCGAAGTCAGAAATCGTCACAACGACACACTGCGGCGACTCGGCAAGCAAACGCTGCGGATCGATACCCAGGTCGGCCGCCTGCGAGCGGCCGGCAGTCAGCACGACGATATCGGCGGCAGCAAGCGCAGCGCTGCACGGCTCGTCTGAGGACAACGCGTCCGAAGACCAGGTCAGGCTGCGCTTGCCCGCGTTCAGGTAACCGAACAGGGGTGAATCAGTCCCACTGACAAGCGGCGAAAAGCTGGCGGTGAACCGACGCAGCGGATCTCCTTGTGGCGGTTCGATTTTCCTGACCTCGGCGCCGGCGTCAACCAACAGCTTTCCGCAGTAACTACCGGCTATCCGGTCGCTGATCTCGACGACCCGCACATCGTCCAGCGGTGTCGGTCGGCTGTCGTGCCCTTCGCTCACGTATGCCCGTCTGCATCTGTCGTGGTGTTGGTCAAAAGCGTTTTCGACCAGCGCGGCTATTATGCCATTACTGCTAAGATTGCAGCCAATGGAGTTCGCGGGGCAGCGCCGTGCACTCTGTCCGTTCGTTTCGCTGCTGGAATCGGATGACCGCGCTGGGAATTGGCCCTGAGGCTCGACGCCGTTTGTCGGCGCCGAGGATCGCCGAGATCGTCGCTGACGAGTTGCGGCGCCAGATCATTGATGGCGAGTTGGCCGACGGTGATTTGCTGCCCCGCCAAGAAGTGCTCGTCGAGCAATTCAACGTCAGCCTGGTCTCCCTGCGGGAGGCGCTTCGGATCCTGGAGACCGAAGGGCTGGTCTCGGTTCGGCGCGGCAACCGGGGCGGCGCCGTCGTGCACGCACCAGCGAAGACCAGCGCCGCGTACATGTTGGGTCTGCTCCTGCAGAGCGAGTCGGTTGTGGTCGCCGATCTCGGGACGGCGTTGCTGGAGCTGGAACCGGCCTGCGCGGCGTTGGCCGCGCAGCGGCCTGACCGCGCCGACACCATCGTTCCCGAGCTCAAGCAGGTCAACGACGCGATGGCCGCGCACTTGGACGACGGACCCGAGTTCACCGAAATCGGCCGCCAATTCCACGATCTCATCGTCCGGGGGTGCGGTAACCGCACCATCATCGCCGTCGTCGGCACCCTGGAGACGCTGTGGACCAGCCACGAACAGCAGTGGGCCGACGAGAGCGCGGCTCGCGGCACCTACCCGTCCCTGGCCAAGCGTCGCGCGGTGCTCAACACCCATGTCAAGCTGGCCGAGATGATCGAGGCGGGTGACGTCGAGCGAGCCCGCCGGGTGGCGGCGCGGCATCTGTCCGACACGCAGAGCCATGTGCTGGCCGCCGGGCCCGACCAACGGATCTACGCGCTGTCGCCACAAGCGCTGTCCCGCCCGCGGGAAAGCCGGCATCTTTAGGTCGTTGAGGCACCCGTGAGAACCGCACTGGTCACCGGTGGCAGCGGCGGGATCGGTAAAGCCTGCGCGGCAAGGCTGTGCGAACTGGGTTACGACGTCGTGCTGTCGGCACGCCGTGAAGACCCGCTCCAAGCAGCGGCCGACGAGATCGGTGCGCGCTACATCGTCGCCGATGCCTCCGATCCCGTGGGCTTTGCGCCGGCGATCAGTTCGCTCGAGACCATCGATCTCGTTGTGCACGCGGCGGGCACACTCGGCGGCACTTACGCACGCAAGCAGACATTCGAGCAGTGGCGGGCCATCATTTCGGCGAATCTGGATTCCTGCTTCGTGGTGACCGCCGCCGTGCTGCCGCGCATGCGCGCCGGGTCGCGGCTGGTGTTCATTTCGTCGTCTGCGGCGCACGAGCCGATGATGGCCCGTACCGCCTACTCGGCATCCAAGGCCGGGATGAACGCGTTTGCCCGCGCGTTGGCGCTTGAAGTCGACCGCGACGGGATCGCCGTCCACATCGTCACGCCGGGGCCGGTGGAAACCGAGATGCTGCAAGACGTTCCGTTCGAGATGTACGCGATCCAGGTCTCCGACGTCGCCGACGCCGTGGCCTGGCTGGATACTGTCGACCCGTCGGTGGATCTGCCGGAGATCCGGCTCAACGCCGTGCGGCGCGGGCCCTTCGCCCGCGAGCCGGTGGTGCCTACCGAGGCTCGCCGCCGGGCGGCACGCGGAAGGGCTTGATCACCGTTTCGCCGAATTCGTGCAGCGACTCCGGGGCGGCGAAATCGGCGAACCACACATAGAAGCGTTCGACCCCCAAAGCGGCCAGGCCCGCGAAGTGTCCGGACAATTCGGCGGCATCGCCGCAGACCAGGCCCGAACCGAGATGGCCGAACCGCCGCGCGCTCACCTCGCGCACCGCGTCCGGGTCGGCGCCGTCACGGACGAATCCCACCATCTGCTGAACGGACACCCGCGCCGACCCGGTGGTGGGCGCCAGCTGCGCCAACCGATCGAGATGGTTGGCGGGAATGTTCCACCAATCCGCATATCTGCGAACGAGTTCCATCGTCCGGTGCCCGATGCCGCCGAGGAGCAACGGTATCGGATGCTCCGGCAGTGGCAGCTGGTTGCGGTCCGGCGTGTTTCCGCGTCCCCAGTAGTCCATGATCAAACCGAGATGACGTTCGAGTTGCTCGACTCTGGCGATCGGATCTTCTTGACCGACATCGAATCTGGCGAACTCGGCGGGCCATGAGCCTGAGCCGAGGCCGAGTTCGAATCTCCCGCCCGATGCCGCTGACAAGGTGACGGCTTGTTTGGCCAACACCGCGGGATGCCGGAATGCATCGCAGAGCACCAGATGACCGATCCGCAAACGCTCGGTCTTGGCGGCCACCCAGGTGGCGACGCCCATTGCCTCCCAGATGTTTTCGTCGGGAAGCCCGGGCGCCTCGAGATGGTCGATGAATGCCACTCCGCTGAATCCGCTGGCCTCGGCGTGGCGCGCCCGGTCCACAATGTCGACTATCGGCAACCTCACTTGGGGCAGGAACAGATACCACTCGGCCATAGCTGAACACCCTACGGATCTGCCCGCAGCCCGCCGCAACGATTGACGCCTGTCCCGCTAGTTTACTATTTTTATTATGTTAGGGGCCTTATGGACGTCGGTCTGAATTCCGGACAGCTGGCGCTGCGCGACAGCGTGCGTGACGTCCTGCGCACCGAGTGCCCGCCCGGGGTGGCGCGGCAGGCGATGACGGATTCCGAACGCTGGCGCACCGTGTGGAAGACGGTTGTCGATCTCGGTTGGACCGAACTCGCCGCGGGAGGCGAGTACGACCGGCTCGACCTGGCTGTCGTTTTGGAGGAATGCGGTGCCGCCATCGCCCCTATTCCCCTGCTGAGCAGCGTCGGGCTGGCCGCCGGTGTGCTGCGTGCCGCCGGACCGGGAGTCGATGACGTCCTAGGCGAGATCGCCGACGGGGTGGTCGCTGCGCTGGCCATCCATCCGCCCGGCCGTCGGCTGCCGGGTGTGCCGACGACGCTGCAGGACGGGCGCCTGCGCGGCCGCGCGGTCGCCGTCGCCGGCCTTTCCCGCGCGGAGCTGATCGTCACCCTGGCCACATCGACGGACGGGCCGATCGCCGCCGTCGCGCGCGTCGGCGACGGCGTCACCGTGCACGCGACCGAATGCACCGACCCCGCCCAACCGATCGCCGACGTCGAGATCGACAGCGCGCCGATTGCCACCGCCGGCGTGGACGTCGAGACGGCATTGGCGACACCGCTGGTCGCGTCGGCCGCCGACCTGGTCGGCGTGGCGGCTGCCGCCCTGGCCCGCTCGGTCGAGCATGCGAAATCGCGGCAGCAGTTCGGCAAGCCGATCGGCGCCTTCCAGGGAATCAAGCATGCGCTGGCCGACAACTACGTCGCCGTCGAGCGCGCCCGCAGCCTCACCTACGCGGCGGCCGTGCGCCTCGACGACCCCACGACTACACCGGCCGCGGGCTGGACCGCCGCGGCGCTGGCCAAGGCAGCGGCCGGAGAAGCGGCGGTCAGCTGTGCCCGTACTGCCGTCCAAGTTCACGGCGCCATCGCCCAGACATGGGAGCACGACATACATCTGTATCTGCGGCACGCCTGGCAAGGCGCGACGGCGCTGGGAGACAGCCGCGCGCTCTACCACGCGGTGGGCGGCCATTTCGCTGGTGGTGGCGCATGACCGGCATCGTCGCCGAGTTCAGTGCGTGGTTGACTGATTTTCTGCCCGGCGATTACTACGACCGCTATCGCGACTACCGCTGGGATCTCACGCTGCGCCGCGACTATCAACGGGCCTGCTTCGAGGCCGGGTGGTTGCAGCCAACCTGGCCGCGCGAGCACGGCGGTCGATCGCTCGGCCTGCGCGACGCGATGGAGATTCGGCTCGAAGGCGCGCTGCGCTCGGCGCCAAAGCTGCCCAACATCGCCGGCCCCAACGTCGCCGCCCCGGCAATCCGCCAGTTCGGCACCCCTGAGCAGATCGACCGGCTGCTGGTTCCGCTGCTGCGCGGCGACGAGTGGTGGGCGTTGGGCATGTCGGAGCCCGAAGCGGGATCCGATTTCGCCGGCTTGCGTACCCGCGCCGAGCGTGATGGCGATCGGTTCCGGGTCAACGGCCGCAAGATCTGGACCACTCAAGCCCACCTGTCGCGGTGGTGCACGCTCTATGCCCGGACCGACCCGGCCGCACCCAAGCACCGCGGCATTTCCTGCCTCATTCTCGATCTCGAATCTCCCGGTGTGTCCACCGAGCCCATTCGGATGGCGTCGATTTCCGACGAGACCTTCTGCGAGGTCCTGCTCGACGACGTCGAGGTGCCGGTGGCCAATTTGCTGGGGCCCTACAACGGCGGCTGGCAGGTGGCGCTGGCGTCGTTGCAGCATGAGCGCCAAATGATCTGGGTGATGAACTGGGTCGAGATCCAGCGAGGCCTCGACTCGATCCAGCGGGCCGACGGGCAAAAAGGTGAAGACGTCTACACCGAGTTGGGCTCACTGCTCGCCGACGCCGAGGCGCTGCGAGCCACCGGATACCGCGCGCTGTACAACGAGCTCGCCGGTCGGCCGAGTCCGGAAGCCGACATCCTCAAACTGCTCGGTTCGGTGACACTGCAACGAGTTTGGGAACTCAGCGCCGCCGCGGCCGGGCCCGGTTCGGCCAGCGACCCCGACCTGCTCTTCGAACGCCAGGACGCGCTGGCGGCGACCATCTACGGCGGGACATCCGAGATCCAACGCAACATCATCGCCGAGCGGCTGCTCGGACTGCCGAAGGGATGACGATGGATTATGACCTCGGCGCCGACGCCGCCGATCTCAGAAAGCAGTTGCGCGACTTGATTTCCGCGCATATCCCCGACGGCTTCCTCGGGGCGTGCACCGACGATCCGCGAGACCTCGCGACGACGGAGTCGTTTTGCAAGCTGCTGGCCTCCGACGGGCTGCTGGCCCTGGCCTGGCCCAAAGAACACGGCGGTGGCGGCGGTTCGATCTGGCAGCAGACGGTACTGCGCGAGGAGATGTGGGCCCACCACGAACCCCGCGGCGCCCAGTACATGGGGATCAACTGGGTCGGGCCCGCGATAATGCGCTACGGCACAGCGGAGCAGAAGGCGCGGCACCTGTCGGCTATCGCCGCGGGGGAAGTGATCTGGTGCCAAGGCTTTTCCGAGCCGGAAGCCGGAACCGATCTCGCATCGTTGCGCACCCGCGCCGTTCCCGATGGCGACGGGTGGCGCGTGACCGGTCAGAAGGTCTGGACCTCCTACGCGCAGATGGCGTCGTGGTGCGTGCTGGCGGCGTGCACCGACCCGCATGCCCCGAAGCCGAAGCGGATCAGCCTGTTTCTCGTCCCGATGGACCGGCCCGGTATCACCGTACGGCCGATCCGGTCGATGCTGGGACCTCACCACCTCAATGAGTTATTCCTCGATGACGTCGAGGTATTCGCCGACGAGGTGCTCGGTGACGTCGGCGACGGCTGGCGGGTGATGCGTGAAGCGCTCGCGTTCGAGCGCGTCGGGATCGCCCGCTACGCGCGGTGCGAATCGCTACTCGACCGGATGCAAACCGAACTCGGGGACGACTGGGACCGCTTGCCCGAATCGATCCGCGCCCGCTGGGTGCGCGCGTTGATCGATCTGCGGGTCGCCAGGCTGCTCGCCTACCGCGCGGTTTCCCTGCAGGACGACCCGTCGGCGGGGGCGGCGGCCAGCGCTGCTCGCATCGCGACCACTACGTGCGACCAGCAGGTCGCCGAGTTGCTATTCGACGTGCTCGGCCCGTCGGCGCTGGACAGCGGTACTTCCGCGCGGTTGCACGGGGCAGTCGAGGACCACTGGCGCTACGCTCAGGCGGCCACTGTGGCATCGGGGACCATTGAAGTGCAGCGAATGCTGGTCGCACGTGACGCCTTGGGAGATCGCCGGTGAATACCGCTCTGCCAGAAGACATTGCCGAGTTCGCTGCGGTCGCCGCCAAACGGCTGGCCCGGTTCGGCGGCCCGCAGGCGGCGCTGCGCGCCGAGACCGAGGACCGTATCCGGCAGGACGCGCGTAACGCGCTGGCCGACCTCGGCGCGTTCGAACTCGACGTCAGATCCGGGGCCGACGATCTACTGGCGGCCGCCGTGCTTTGCCAGGCCGCCGGCGCGACGGCGCTGCCCTACCCACTGGTCGAGGAGCTGCTGGCGATCGACGGCGTCCGACTGGCCCTGGTGAATCCCGAAGCGCCGCGTATCGACCACGGAGACTTGGCAGGCGACTGGATCGCCGCCGACCTCGACGGAACGCGCTACCACCCGGCACCGTCGTCGCGCACCGGCGCCAAACTCGGGCCGTTTCTGGTGCCCGCCACATTGAGTGAGCCCGACGGCGCTGTGCCGATGGCCGACATCGACCTACACCTGATATTGGGATCGTGGCGAATTTTGGGCGCCTTGCAGCAGGCATTGGAGATCACCCGGCAGCACGTGCTGGCCAGGGTTCAATTCGGCAAGCCGCTGGCGGAGTTTCAGGCGGTCCGGTTCACCGTCGCCGATGCTTCGGTCGCGGTGCGCGGACTTCATGAACTGGCCAAGTACACCACCTGGCGGGTGGAATCGGCAGCCGCACAGGTCCGTTCGGCCGACGCCCTGATCCTGCGGCTCAAGGCCGCCGATACCGCACGACAGGTGCTGCGTAACGCCCACCAGCTGCTCGGCGCGCTCGGTTTCTGCGACGAATCCGATGTCAGCGTCCTCGACCGGCACACCCAGCCGCTCATCCGGCTGCCGGTGAGCAGCGAGGTGCTCGCACAGCGCATGATCCCCGGCGTTCGCGGCGGGCAACTGGAGACACTATTCTCCGAGCCGATGGCAACGGAGCCGGCGTGAGTGCCGGGGCAGTCGCGACCGGGGAAGCTCCCGGCCGGCAAGACGAGGGAATCCCGTTCGGCACCAAGCTGCGGCAACTCGCCGACCAACTCGGGGACGAGCAGGCGCTGGTCACGCTGGCACCGGACGGCAGCGCGCAGCGGCTGACGTTCGCCGAGCTCGAGGTCCGGGCCAACCAATGGGGGCGGGCACTGGCGGCTGCGGGCGCGACATTCGGTTCCCTTGTTGCGCTTGCGATTCCGAACTCCGAGCACCTGGTGCTGGCTGCACTGGGCTGCTGGAAGATCGGCGCCGTTCCGATTCCGATGCGATGGGATCTGCCGGACTGGGAGCGGTCCCGGGTGTTGGCGGTGATCGATCCCGCCGTTCTGGTCGACGAACAAAACCGGTCAGAACTCGCGGCTAGCGCCGCCCGCCAGCCGGGCGCCCCGCTTCCCGTCGCCGTGTCCCCCAGCGCCAACGGGATATGCAGCAGCGGGTCAACCGGCGTACCCAAGGTGATCCTCACCCTGGCCCCCGGGCTGTGGACTCCGGAGCACAGCGTGCCGTTCCTGTCGGCGTGGACGCCGGTGGCCCAGCCGCAGACGATTCTGGTGCCCGGGCCGATGTATCACACCAACGGTTTCTCACCACTCAGCTACCTGCTGGGCGGCGACCGTCTCGTGGTGCTCGAAAAGTTCGATGCCGCAGCGGTTGTGGAAGCCGTCAAGCGCTACCAGGTCACGAATTTCACCGCCACACCGACGATGCTCGGGCGCATCGCGGCGCTACCGGGCATAGACCGGAAGGACTTCTCGCCGGTCGTCTGGATTCTGCAGGGTGCTGCGGTCATGCCGCCCGCGTTGCAGCATCGGTGGTTCGAATTGCTGAAGCCCGAGCAGATCGTGACGGCCTACGGGATGACCGAAAACCTCGGGCTCACCGCGTTGCGGGGCGACGAATGGCTGGCTCATCCGGGCAGTGTCGGGCGCGGCTTCCGCGACACCGAGATCCGCATTCTCGACCCGAACGGAAATCCCCTCGGGCCCGGTGAGCGCGGTGAGGTGTACCTACGGTCTCCGATGAGCGCGGGATACCGCTATCTGGGCGGGGCGCCGCCGCTGCCGTCGACGCCCGATGGCTTTCGTTCCGCCGGCGACATCGGTCACGTCGACGCCGACGGCTACCTGTATATCGCCGACCGGCGATCCGACATGATCATCACCGGTGGCGCCAATGTCTTTCCGGCCGAGGTGGAAAGCGCGCTGGCTGAACACCACGACATCGCCGACGTCGTCGTCATTGGGCTTGCCGATCCGGAATGGGGACGCCGCGTGCACGCGGTGGTACAGCTCGCCGACGGTGCGACGCTGACCGAACAGCAGGTGATTCAGTACGCGAAGAGCCGGTTGGCCGCGTACAAGGTTCCCAAGACGGTGGAGTTCATCGATCAGATCCCCCGCACGGCGGCAACCAAGATCAACCGCTCGGCAATGATCGAGGCCCGCGGCGGGTAGCGACGCGGGGCGTCATTGCGTGCCGTCACAGGGGTGCACCTTGGAGGCTCGCTTCGTAATTCAGGAGGGCGGCGAACTGCTGCGCGCGTCTGAGGTTGGACCTGGCGTCAAACGCGTTGCGGTAAACGAACTTCGTGCGTGGCCCTTCGATTGTGATTTGAACAGTTTGGCCCGTCCTGACGGTGGCGGTGAGCCCGTGTAGCGGAATGCGCTGGGCGTTCTCCTCGTAGCCCTTGATCAGCTCGGTCCTAGTGAGACGAAGCTCGTGGAACCAAAAGATGACACCCTCCGCGCGGTTCTGTTTTCTCGGGTCAAAGCCGAAGTCTTTTTTGGCGGCGGCGCGGTCCTTGTAGTGCCGGAAGGCTCGCAGATCAAGGGGCGGAGGAACTTGCAGAGCGGCTAAAAAACCGTACCCCAACGTGCGGCCGACGAATTCACCGCCGCCGACCCGCGCCGCTCGACGCACTACCGCCAGCTCCTTGCTGTCGAGTCCGCTCCGGCGCCCGGCGAAGCTCCTAGCGATCATGCCGCCCAGCAGGCAGATCAGGGGTACGCCGACCACCACGATCCAGCCCCACCAGGGATTGCCCATTTCTGAGTCCTTTCTCGCGAATGTGCCCCATCATGCGCCGAGGTCGTCGTGGTGGCAGGCAATGCGTAAGGTACGACAGGATTCTTGAAAGATCCTTGACGTCAGTCGTGCGGTAGCACGTGCGCGGGATTTGTCTGAGTTAGCGCGTTTAGCTGAGCGCTGTAGTACGTTTCGGCAGCATGGCTGGGTCTGTGTCATGCCGGGTCGAGCAACTGTCAAGCGCGAAACCTGAAGCGATATATGACGTGCTGATGGATGTCGAGCATTGGCCCGCTTTCATGCCGAATATGTCTGCCGCGTTATGGGAGCGACGCGGAGAGCCCGACACCGGACGGGGCGGCATCAGGCGGATGCGCATCGGGCTCAGCGTGATACGCGACGAGATCATCGATGGAACGCGACCACATCAATCATGCCTACGTCGCATCGTTTCCGTGGTACGTGCCGCTGAAGGACTACCGGGGCGATATCCACATTGATGATCGCCCGAACGGGTCCCGCATCACCTGGACCGTGACGTGCGCACCGCGCATCCCCGGCTTCGAGAAATTTTTGAAGGCCAGGCTCGCTGCCTCGTATACGCGTCTGGCAGAGGCGCTGGCCCAAGAGGCACAGGGGGCCGGCCCCTTGGCGAATAATCACCACTCATGATTGCGAATCAAACGAGACCGTGGGTTCGACTGTGCGCCAGCGCGCTGACGGGTGTCGGGCTGGCATTTACCGCTCTGGGACTGGCCGCCGGCGTCGGGCAGGCGGCGCCGGGGCCGAGCTATCACTGGTGCCCTGGTGATCAATGGGATCCCGGCTGGGGCAAAGTCTCGGACTGGGACTGGAATCAATGCCACGCCTGGCAAGGGCCGGGAGGCCCGTACGGTCCCGCGGGCTGGGGACCCTGGGGCCCGCCGCCGCTCTGGGCGCCGCCGCAGCCACCTCCACCGTCGTGGGCACCCGGGGCCAAGGTGATATGGAAAACTACTGACAACAGTTGGGGATTCTGGAACAACGGAGTATGGACTCCGATCTGATGGGCAAGCCCGCCAACGAGATTCGACGTCAACCAGAGGCGACGGCAAAGAGGCGCCATTCGCCGGGCACGCCCTTGAGCTGATAGGAGCCGCGCTCCTCGAACTCCAGCCCGGACCCGATCACAAGGTCGCGCAACGTGCTCGACACGAGCACGTCGTTCGGCCCTGCCAGTGCGCTCACGCGGGCGCCGATGTGCACGCCGATCCCACCGATGTCTTCACGGCGGACCTCGCACTCCCCGGTGTGCAGCCCGGCGCGCACCTGGATACCCAGCGCAGCTACCGCGTCGCGGATCGCCATCGCGCAGCGGATCGCCCGCTGAGGGCCGTCGAACATCGCCAGAAAGCCATCACCCGATGTGTTCACCTCGCGGCCTCGAAACCGAGCGAGCTGCGACCGCACCACGGCGTCGTGCGCATCAAGCAACGCATGCCAGTCCCTGTCACCCATCTCCGCGGCCCGGCGCGTCGAGTCGACGATGTCGGTGAACAGGATGGTGGCGAGCACGCGGTCGTCGGCCACTTCCGCTTGGTGCCCGGTGAGGAACTCGGCGATCTCCTGGAAGGATTGACGCCACGGTTCGACGAAGTGGAAAACGTTGCGCCCCGGAAGCTCAACATATTTCGCGCCCGGTATGCGGTCGGCGATGTCCTTGCCATACTTGAGCGGGATAAAGCGGTCGTCGGTGTGATGGAGTACGAGTGTCGGCACGCGGACTGTGGGCAGCAACGCCCGCACGTCGATGTCGTCCGACAGAGCCCTCATGTGAGCAAAGGTCCCTGGGCTTGCCGCCAGGCGTTCGTGCCGTGCCCAGGTTGCCCGAATCTCCTCGTTCCACGGCATATCCGGATTCGCGAGATGCGCAAGCTCCCCCGTACCCCACGTGGCGACCGCGGCACCGGGCAACTCCTCGGGTGTGGAGCTCTTGACGCGTTCAAAAAGCGGATCGGCATAGCCCTCGAGCACAACCAGCGCGGTTGTGCGGGATGGATAGGTCGCAGCGAATAACGCCGATTCCGCGAACGTGCCGTCGATCGCGACGAGGACCGCTTCGCCGCTTCCCAGATCGTCAAGCACCGCGTTGATGCTGTCGGCCCATAGCTCCAAAGTCGGCTGCGCCGGATCGGACACCCCCGTGCCCAGCTGGTCGAAGAAGACGAGTCGACCCAGCGATGTCATCGCCTCAATCCAGCCTTGGATAGACGGCAGCTCAGTAAAGACCTCACAGTTTGTAAACGGGGGAGAAACCAACACGATGTCGCGCTCACCCTCATGCGATGTGCGATACGCGACGCGCAAATCGCCGTTCAGCGCGTAGCGCGTCTCGGAGAACATTGCGGAAGTGTAAGCCGAGGAGCGGGTTCTAACCGACGCCTGCGAAAAGGCGGTAACCTCATTCTCATGGCCGACGAAGCCGAACCGACCACCCGTGATGCCCGCTTCATCAAGACCGCGGTCGAAATTCTGGGCGAGACCGGGCGCACCGACTTCACCGTGCAGGAAGTGGTCGCCCGCTCCAAGACGTCGCTGCGGGCCTTCTACCAGCATTTCAGCAGCAAGGACGAATTGCTGCTGGCCCTGTTGGAGCGGACGATGGCGCAGTCGGCACAGGGCTGGCGCACCGAAATCCAAGGGCTGGACAGCACCGCCGCGTTGAAGCTGGTCATCGACCGAATCAGCGCACAACCGGAGTCGACCACCCAGGACAGCCTGAACCGGGCGATGAGCCTCTACAACCAGCATCTGGCCGAAACCCGGCCGCGCGACTACGCCCGGGTGCTCTCACCGCTGCACCAGCTGATCCGCGACATCGTGCAGCGTGGCATCACCGAAGGCGTTTTCCGGCCCACGCTCGATGTCGGAGCCGCCGCCGCGATCATCATGCAGACCGTCGTGGGCGCACTCCGATTGCACTGGCTGGGAGCCGAATTGACCGGAGCGCCGATCGACGAGGCCCAGCTATACGACTTCTGCATCCGCGCCCTCGGCGCCGACGACGGCGGCGGGATCGCGGGCCCGACGCTGAGTGAGCTGTTCGACCAGATCGGGTTGCGGGAGGCCACCCACGACGGCGAGTTCGCGATGACGATGCCAGTGAGCCCACAGGTGGTGAACACCTCCGGCGCGCTTCAGGGCGGGCTGATCGCCACCCTCGCGGACGTCGCGGCGGGCCAGCTCGGCCTCGATTATTTGCAGCCCGGCACCGCCATGACGACCGCCGACCTCTTCGTCCGCTACCTGCGACCGATCAGAGCGGGCTCAGCGCTCGCGGTGCCCCGGGTGCTGCGCGCCGGCCGGCGGTCCCTGGTCATGCAGATCGACATCTTCGGCGACAACGACGGCGAACTTGCCGCGACGGCGACCGTGAATTTCGCGGTCGTCAACATCAAAAACAGCACGACCAGCAGCTAGTCCGGCCGGATCGCAATCCGATTACACCTTGCCGCGCGAAAGTGGTAACGTCATTACCACCCACTGAGAATCCAGACTGGTCCAAGGAGATCGCCATGCCGTCCCGCGAGCTTCCCTTCCCTGTGTTCGACGCCGACAACCACATGTACGAACCGCAGGAGGCACTGACCAAATTCTTGCCGGACAATCGCAAGCACGTCATCGACTACGTGCAGGTCCGCGGTCGCACCAAGATCGTGGTGCGCGGCCACATCAGCGAGTACATCCCCAACCCGACGTTCGAAAAAGTCGCGAAGCCGGGTGCGCAGGAGGACTACTTCCGCCACGGCGCGCAAGGCAAGACCTACCGCGAAATCCTGGGTGAGCCGATGAAGGCGATCCCCGCCTTCCGCGAGCCCGCACCGCGGCTGGAGGTCATGGACGAACTCGGCATCGACTATGCGCTGATGTTTCCGACGCTGGCGAGCCTGGTCGAAGAGCGGATGAAAGACGACCCGGAGATGACCCACGACGTCATTCACGCGCTCAACCAGTGGATGTACGAAACCTGGACGTTCAACTACAAGGAGCGCATCTTCGCCACGCCGGTGATCACTCTGCCGATCGTCGAGCGCGCGCTCGAAGAACTCGAATGGGTTCTGGAGCGGGGCGCCCGCACGGTGCTGGTCCGCCCGGCGCCGGTGCCCGGCTACCGCGGCAGCCGCTCGTTCGGTCTCGAGGAGTTCGACCCGTTCTGGCAAGCCTGCATCAAGGCGGAGATCCCGGTCTCGATGCACGCCTCGGACAGCGGTTACTCCGAGTTTGCGAATGTGTGGGAGCCCGGCGACGAATTCCTGCCGTTCAAGCCGACCGCTTTTCGCAGCCTGACGATGGGCCATCGGCCGATCATGGACGCGATGGGGGCACTCGTCTGCCACGGCGCGCTCTCGCGTAACCCCGAGCTACGGATCCTCTCGATCGAAAACGGCGCCGACTGGGTACCGGACCTGTTCAAGGGCCTCAAGGGCGTCTACAAGAAGATGCCGAACTCGTTCAGCGAAAACCCCATCGAGGCCTTCAAGCGGTGCATCTACATCACCCCGTTCTGGGAGGACCGGTTCGCCGAGATCGTCAAGATGGTGGGCACCGACCGGGTGCTGTTCGGGTCCGACTGGCCGCACCCCGAAGGGCTGAAGGACCCTATCTCCTTTGTCGACGAGCTCGCCGACTTCGAGCAGGAAGACGTCGCCAAGATCATGGGCGGCAACCTGATGAAGCTGATGAAGGTCGCCAAACCGGTTAATGCCTGACACGGCGAGCTAGCTCGCCCATAGGGTTACCGGCATGGAAAAGCGCACCCTTGAGGCGGTCATCTACGAGCGCGACCCGCCGATCGCGCGCATCATTCTCAACCGCGCCGAGAAGGCCAACACTAAGGATGCGACGCTGGTGCGGGAAGTCGATGACTGCCTACACGAGGCCGACCGCGACGGCGAGATCAAGGTGGTGATCCTCAAGGCCAACGGCAACGGCTTCTGCGGCGGGCACGTGGCCCGCTGGGGTCCGGACGAGAACCCTTATCCGGACTTCGGGAACACATTCGAGGAGCTCTACAAGGGCACCGCCGACTTGTTTTTGTGGCCGACGCTGTACCTGTGGGAGTTTCCGAAACCGACGATCTCCCAGATACATGGCTATTGCATGGGCGGCGGCATCTATCTAGGCCTGCTGACCGACTTCTGCGTGGCATCCGAGGACGCGTATTTCCAAATGCCCCTTGCGCAGAGCCTCGGCGAGCCCGGCGGGCACACCATGATCGAGCCGTGGTTGATGATGAACTGGCACCGCACCATGGACTGGCTGCTGCTGGCGCCGACGCTGTCCGCGCACGAAGCACTCGACTGGGGACTGCTCAACAAGGTTGTGCCGCGAGACGAGCTCGAGGACACCGTCGAGCAGATGGCACGCAAGATCGCCCAAATCCCGTTGACCACACTGATGGCCGTGAAGAACAACGTCAAACGGGCGTGGGAATTGATGGGAATGCGGGTTCACCTACAGGTCAGTCACATCTTGACGAACATGGTCGGTGCGGCGTCGGACGTCCAGGCGCGACGCGCCGAACTCATGCAATCAGGCCTGAAGCCACGCGATTTCGTCGACCGCGGCCAGCCCGACGCGCCGCCAACGTGAAGCTGGCCGCACGTTCGGCAAGCTCTACCGCCTAGCGGCTGTTCTCGCCGGCGAGCCGACGGCCCGCAGCGTGGCGGGCCGCAACGTAGCCGAACACCATTGTGTAGGCGATGCTTCCGCCGGCGCCCAGATAATTTCGGCCCATCACCGTCGCGGTGATGTTGCCCGTCGCGTACAGTCCGTCGATCACGCGGTCGTCCTGGTCGAGGACCTGTGCATGCTCGTTGGTGATCAGTCCCCCGCACGTGCCGACATCGGCCGGATAAACCTTCGTCGCGTAGTACGGCGCGCGGTCGAGCGGGCCGATCGCTGCATTAGGTCGATATCCGGGATCACCGAGGCAGTCGTTGTACGCCGACTGGCCGCGCCCGAAGTCAGGGTCGAGACCGTTGGCCGCAAAACCGTTGAAGCGCTTCACCGTTTGCTCCAATGCGTCGGCCGGAACATCCATCTGGCGCGCGAGATCGGAGATGGTGTCACCTCGCAGGACCGCGCCCCGCTCGATCAGTTCTTCGGGGAGACGCCGTTTGCGGAAGGGGTTCGCCCCCGAAACGTATCTGCTGATATAGCCCTCGTCGAAGACCATCCAGCATGGCACCGCCTTGTTGGCGTACATCGCCTTGCCGACCTCGACGTAGGAGTTCGACTCGTTGCAGAACCGCCTGCCGGTGCCGTCGACGTAGATGGCGCCGGGCCGCTGCCGACCGCTTCCGAGCGCCCTGGCGGCATTACCGCCGTCGGCGATGAAAATCGATGGCAGCCACCACGCCTCGTCCATCAGGTCGGTTTTCCCGCCAAGACGGATCGCCGTCTGCAGCACCTCGCCGGTGTCGCCCGCGTTGGCGATCGACCACTGCGCCTCATTGGGCTGGTCGCCGCCGTAGCGGCGGCGCATATCGGCATTGCGGCTGAAGCCGCCGGCGGCCAACAGAACTCCGCGCCGTGCCTCGACATTCAGCGGCACACCATCACGAACGATACGCGCGCCGACGACCCGGCCATCCTCGACAATGAGGTCGTCCATCGCGGTGTCGGTCCAGATCGGCGGCTCGCCGTCGGACAGGTCGATCATCGACTTCAGCATCTGGGCGATCAGCGACGCGCCGTTGGTGAGGATCTGGCGCCGAAGCATCCGCGCCGACAGGCTGCGCAGGAGGACCCGCGTGGCCACCGCGAAGGCGCGCGGGGCACGGTTGAAATACTGCACCGAACGCAGCTCGTTGGTCAGCACCACAAATCCGAAGTTCTTGGCCATCGGCGGCTGGACCCGCCCGCTCCAGTCGCCTAACTTGGCGCCGTCGAACGGAATCCCCTCAACGCCGCGGCCGGCGGTGTTGCCGCCCTTGTGATTCGGGTAGTAATCGCTCCAGCCTGGGCAGCGCACCAGCCGAACGCCCTTGCGGGTCAAGAAGGTGATCATCTCGTAGCCCGCGGCAAGGAACATCTCGCGGCGGGCCGGCGATGAGGCCGGACCGATATCGCCGACGACGTCGTCGAAGTACGCCAGACCATCCTCGTGCGAATCAACGATGCCCTCGGCGCGCATCAACGGATTGTTCGGCAACCACACCATGCCACCGGACATGCCCGTCGACCCACCCACCAGAGCTTGCTTCTCGACTATCAGCGGTTCGAGCCCGCAGTCGAGCGCGGCGAGCGCGGCGACCATGCCACCTCCGCCGCTTCCCGCGATGAGCAGGTCGACGGAGTGGTCCCAGCCCACGGTCATTGCAGCTCCAGGTCGACGACCGGAACGTCAATGGTGGTGTTGGTCTTCTGAATCGCGGGCACCAGTTTGTCGTACGGCAATCCGGCCAGGAATCCATCGACAACGCGTTCAAAGTTGGAGATCAGCCCCTCGATCTGGTCGGACAGCCGCATATATTCAAACCCCTTGGAGTGCAGCCCTTTCTGCTGTCGGGGCAGATTGGAGAAGTCCTGCGCCGGAATGGGCGGCCAGCGCGGATCGTCGGGCGCCATCGGCTCTGGCGGCATCGGCTTTCCGGCAGAGAGGTCCGATGGAAAGCGGGTGAGGGACCAGATCTCGAACAGCGTCTGCTCGGGACCGAGCGGACGGATCCGATACGACGAAGCGCTGCTGTAGGTCGGCAATATGAAGTAGTGCGGGAAGCAGAATCCGATCGCGTCGGTGATTCCGCGGCGATCCAGATCGTTGAGGTCGGGCATGTCGCTCCCCCGGGCCCGATGCCAGCGGACCACCGCGTCGTTGAGTGTGCTGCGCCAAGTGGCCATCGCCGCAGCGGGATCCGACGGCAGTTCGATGTCCTGCAGGCCCTCCGCGATGCGGATGTCGTTCTCATGTGTCATGCCGCCCATGCCGGTGCCGAGCGTGCGCATGAAATACAGGCTGGTCTGGACGATGTCGGACGCGGAGGACGGGCCCGACGACGAGCCGGACGACGACGGCAGCAACTGCGGGTGGGTCTGCGGAACGTGGTAGCCCTCCATGAACGCCGCCGTCGCCAGCTTCCAGTTCACCGGGAGCAGGCACGACTGCCACCACTCGGTGCGAAGCGACTCCACCTTCCACGCGTCGTAGATCGACGCGAACGGCTCCTGGCAATCGCGTAGCGCGGGCGCGTCGTCGTCGAGATTGATCCACGCGCACCCACCCCAGAGCTCGCAGCGAACCGGGACCAGGCCAATGTCCTCTGAGCACAGGTTGTGCTCGGCGAACACCTCCGGGCGCGCCACATAGGTGTTGGCACCGTCGAGGCCCCAGCACCAGCCGTGGAACGGGCAGACGAAGGTCCGCCGAGATCCGTTGCCTTCCACCAGCTTCACCCCGCGATGACGGCAGGCATTGTGGTAAGCCCGCACATTCTCGCTGTCGAGGCGCACGACGATGACCGACTGATCGAGGATCTCGTACTCGACGAAGTCGCCGGGTTTCGGGATTTCCTCGAGCCGGCATGCCATCTGCCACACACGCGGCCAGAACAGCTCGTTCTCCAGCGCGTAGAACTCCTGGTCGTAGTAGCGCTGCTTGGGAATCCGATCGGCGGTCTGCACCGCCCACGGCACCGGTAGCGGCGTCCATCTGATATCGGTAGTCGCCATAGCCATCCCTCGTTCACACGATCCTTGACGTGCGTCCCTGCCAGTAGCGTTCGCGAATGCGTCTCTTGTACAGCTTGCCGTTCGGGTCCCTGGGCAGCTCGGGGTCGAATTCGACGCTGCGCGGGCACTTGTAGCCAGCCAGGTGGGCTCTGCAGTATTCGATGAGTTCCGCTTCGAGATCGGGGCCGGGTGTGATGCCGTCGATCGGCTGCACGACGGCCTTGACCTCCTCGCCGAACTCATCGTTGGGTACTCCGAACACCGCCGCGTCGACGAGCTTCGGGTGCATGACGAGGAGGTTCTCCGCCTCCTGCGGGTAGATGTTGACGCCGCCGGAGACGATCATGAACGTCGATCGGTCCGTCAGGTACAGGTACCCTTCTTCGTCGACATAACCGATGTCGCCCAGGGAGCGCCACCCGCGCTCGTTGGACACCGACGCGGTCTTCGCGGGGTCTTTGAAGTACTCGAAGTCGGGACCGCCTTCGAAATACAGCTCCCCGGGTTCGCCGGCCGGAAGCTCGGTGCCGTCGTCGCTCAGAACATGCACCGGCGACATTGGCCTGCCCACCGAACCGGGATGGGCGAGCCACTCCTCGGGGCCGATCGTCGTTCCTGCGAATCCCTCTGTGCCTCCGTAGTATTCGTGAAGGATAGGCCCGAACCATTCCATCATCTGATGCTTGACGTCCACCGGGCACGGTGCGGCGGCGTGGATCACGCACCGCAGGCTGGACACGTCGTACTTCTCCCGAAGGTCTCTGGGCAGCTTGAGCATCCGCACGAACATCGTCGGCACGAACTGCGCGTGAGTGACGCGGTGGGTCTCGATGAGCCGCAGTACTTCCTCGGCGTCGAACTTGCCCATGATGATCGAGGCGGCGCCCACCCGGTTCACGGCCATGGTGTAGTTGACCCCGGCCGCGTGGTACAGCGGCGCGGGCGACAGGTACACGCTCGACTGATCCATGCCATAGCCGCGGGTCAGCGCGAGCTCCAGTACCGCCTGCGCCCATGAGCCGTTCTCCGTCGGCAGCGGGCGGCGCACGGCCTTGGGTCGCCCGGTGGTGCCCGACGAGTAGAGCATCTCGCTGCCATCGGAAGCCGGGAATTCATCACCGGCGGCGGACAGCGCTTCCTCATAGTGACCCCAGCCGGGCAGCGAACCGCCGACGCTCACCAGGACGTCCAGCTGCGGGTTGCCGTCGAGAAGCTTGCCGGCCAGGTCGGCAAAAGTCGCGTCGACGAACAGCGCCCGCGCCTCGCAGTCCTCGACGATGTAGGCCACCTCGTCGAAAGTCAGGTGCGTGTTGACTGGGGTGTAGTAGAGACCGGAAAGCTGGCATCCCCAACAAATCTCGAGAAACTCCGGGCGGTTCGGCAGCAAGATGGCCACCCCGTCCCCTCGGCGCAGCCCCGCCGCGTGCAGGAGCGCGGCAACGCGCCGGCTTGCGGTGTGCAATTCGCCGTACGAGATCGTGCCACCGCCGGCCATGATCAAGGCCGGCGAATCTGCGGCATTCACAGCGTGATCGGCGATGTTCACCTTAAGACCTAAGTTGCGGCGCCGTCGGTCGAGGAAGCCGCGGCGGCCTGGCGGCGGGCTTGCTCGGACGGCAGCACCTTGTCCTTGAACACCTGCTGAATCAGCTGCTGCACATCCTTGCTGATCGACGCGAGCGCGACGAGGTCGTTGGAGCTCTGCCAGTGCACTCGCATGCCCATCAGCTCCCAGGCCCGTTTGAGGTTGGCCTTGGTCGCCAGCAGCGTCGTCATCGGCGCCTGGGCGATATGGCGGGCGATGGCCTCGACGCGGTCGTTGAGTTGCTCACGCGGGACCACCTCGTTGACCAGACCGACCTCCAACGCCCTTTTCGCGTCGATGACTTCGGCCAGGTACAGGTAGTAGGCCGCGCGCCGCCAGTTCATGAAGACCCATGGCTCAATCGAGCACTCGCCGGACGGCATGCCGAATCCCTGCAGCGGCGGGTATTGGAAATAGGCGTCCTCCGAAGCGATGACGATGTCGGTGGTCAGCCCGTAGTGGGTGCCCCCGCCGACGCAGTAGCCGTGCACCTGCGCGATCGTCGGCTTGGAGAACTCCCACAGGTTCAGCACCGGCTTGACGAACAGGTCGGTCTGCGGCTTCCATGGCGTGCCCATGACCTTTGCACCCTCGACGAATTCGGGGTAGTCGACCGCATTGTTGCCGATCGCGTGTCCCGAGCAGAAGCCTTTTCCGTTGGCTTTGAGGATCAGCACCTTGATGTCGTAGTCGCGGTCGGCGTCGGCCAGCGCGGCGTCGACTTCTTCGGCCAGCTTCTGGTCCTGGGCGTTGGCCTTCTCGGGCCAGTTCAGCGTGATCCGGGCGATTGGGCCTTCTTTTTCGTAAATGATTCTCTCGCGGGTCTCGTTGAGATCCATAAGCTTTACCTTTCGTTACGAAGTGATGACGCCGATTTCGGCGCCGATGTCGTAGGTGGTCCCGATCTGGCCCGTCCACTGGACGGTGCCCGACGCTCCCGCTTCGATTTCCTGTTCGGCCTTCTCAGTGGCGATCACATAGATCGGCGTGCCTTCCTCGACGTGATCGCCGGCGGCCACAAGAAACTCCGTGAGCTCGGCTTCGGAGACGGCCACCGAGACGCGCGGAATGCGAATGACAAAGTCAGTCATCGACTTTCACTGCCTCAAGGGTACGTTGCGCTGCTGCTGTGATCCGCGCCGCCGACGGGTAAACTTGAGCCTCGAGCGCGGCCGCCGCCGGGTTGGGGACGAACCTGGCGCCCACCCGTTCGACGGGCGCGGCGAGGTGGCCGAACAGTTCGGATTGCAGAATCGCGGCGATTTCTGCTCCGGGGCCGGCGAATTGGACCGCGTCGTGCACAACGACCGCCCGGCGGGTACGACGCACCGACTCGACTATTGTCTCGACGTCGAGGGGCACCAGGGTGCGCAGGTCGACGACTTCGGCGCTCACGCCTTGGTCGGCCAGCGTGGCCGCCGCGTCCAACGCCTCATGCACGCTACGCCCATAGCCGATCAGCGTCACGTCGCTGCCCGGCCGCTTGATGTCGGCGTGGCCGAGGGGAATTGAGAACCCGGCTTCCACAGGGACATTGCCCTTCTTACCTTGCAGACGGATCGTCTCGACGAACAGGCACGGGTCCTCGTCGAAGATCGCCGAAGTCAGTAGGCCTTTGCCATCGCGCGGGGTGGACGGCACGATCACCTTCATCCCGGGAATGTGCATGAACCACGCCTCCAGGCTTTGCGAGTGCGTGGCACCGGTCGCCAGCCCGGCATAAACCTGCGTGCGGATGGTGATCGGCGCACTGGTACGCCCACCGGTCATGAATCGCAGCTTTGCGGCGTTGTTGATCAGCTGATCGGCGGCGATGCCGATGAAGTCCATGATCATGATTTCGGCAACCGGCAACAGCCCGTCGATCGCGGCGCCGATCGCAGCGCCGACGATCGCGGCCTCCGAGATGGGCGTATCCAGGACGCGGTCATGGCCGTATTTCGTCGACAGTCCTGCCGTCGGGCCCGACGCACCGGGATCGGCGATGTCCTCACCGAGCAGAAACACCCTGTCGTCGGCCTCCAGGGCTTGATCGAGTGCGAGGTTCAGCGCCTCGCGCATCGTCATCTCTTTCTCGTCCATGTCGCGGCCTCAAACAGGAAACTTGATCGGGCTTGCGTAGACGTCGCGTTCGAGCTCCTCGACCGATGGAGAGTCGGCGCTCATGACCGTCTCCAAAGCAGATTCCACCGTCGCCAGGGCTTCGTTGTCGATGCGGTTGAGTTCGTCTTCGCTGCAGACCCCGGCGTCGACGAGGTGGCGGCGGAATCGCGGCACCGGGTCGGCTTCCATCGCCGCGGCCAGCTGATCCTTGGGGATGTAGGGCATCCGGTCGCCGAAGTAGTGGCCGCGGAAGCGGAACGTCACGCACTCGATGAAGGTGGGCCCGTCGCCGGTGCGCGCACGCCGCAATGCGTCGTCGAGCGCCGATTTCACCGCCAGCGGGTCGTTGCCGTCGACGCGGACACCCGGCATGCCGTAGCCGGCCGCCCGATCGGCGACGCGCTCGAGCTTCATGGTGTCGGCGGTCGGCGTCATCTCCGCATAGAGGTTGTTCTGACATACGAAGACCATCGGGAGATCCCACAGCGCGGCCATGTTGGCTGCCTCGTGAAACGAGCCGGTGTTGGTGGCGCCGTCGCCGAAGCTGACCACGGTGACGCGGTCGAGTCCCTTGCGCCTGGCGGCCATTGCCAACCCAACGGCCACCGGTGGTCCGGCGCCGACGATTCCGGTGCAGAGCATCACACCCTTGCCGGGGTTGGCGATGTGCATGGTGCCGCCCTTGCCGCGGCCGGCGCCGACGGTGCGTCCCATCATCTCGCCGTAGATCTCCTCGAGCGGGACGCCTTTGCCGATGAGATCGTGCAGGCCGCGGTAGGTCGTCACCAACTGGTCATCGGGCCGCAGCGAGACGCCCATCGCGGCGGCAACGGCTTCCTGCCCGCGCGACGGCCAGTACACGCACATGAACTCCCCGGTGCTGATGCCCTTGGACAGCCGGTCGTCGGCGGCCTTCATCAGCACCATCAGCGCGTAGATGCGCGTTCGGACGTCTCCAGACACATCCGCGGCAGTCACTTTGTGTAAGACCCGATCTCGCGGTAGACCTTCGGAATCGGCGGCGTTTCCATGTCGAGCAGCTCCAGCGACGACATCTTGCCGCTGGCACCCAGCTCCCCGAGCCGCTGGACCACCCCGTCGAGGTCGTCGCTGTCGAGCTCGTAGATCGCAATGAACGGGCCCTTTCCGTCGGTAGGCGCGAAGCGGCGCGCCGAGACGATCCCGTCGACCGAGCAGATCTCGGCCAGGTGCGTGTCGTTGTACCACTTGTGGTACTCGTCTTCGCGGTCCGGCGACACCGGCATCGTCTCCAGGTAGATGATCCCTTTGGCCATACTTACCTCTCCATTGTGGCTCGGGCGCAGTTCAATTGATTGAATTTCACCCGCCCGACCAGAGCTTCACCTTGAGGAAGCCGCCGGCGTCGACGCGGAGCTGCTGGCCGGTGATGTAGCGGGCGGCGTCGGAGGCCAGAAACACCACGGCCTCGCTGATGTCCTCGGGTTCGACGTAGGGAATCGGCATGGCCTGGACTACCGGGAAAACCGGTTCGGCGTCCTCGCGGGTGGGGTTCTTCAGGTCTGGCCGGAAGGCCCGGTACATCGGCGCGCTGTGCAACATGTCGGTGTTGACGTTGGTCGGGTGCACCGCGTTCATTCGGATGAAGAACGGAGCCAACGCCAGCGCGAAGTCGTTGACGTAGTGCGCGGCAACGACTTTCGCGAAGGCATATCCGGCTCCTCCGGGACCGCCGTCGATGCCGGTGGTATTCATCGACGACATGAATGCCGCATTGGATCCGATCACGATGATCGATGCGCCGGCCTGCAGGTGTTTGAGGCTCGCGTGCACGAGGTTGATCACGCCGACGAGGTCCACGTCCACCGCGTCGGCGAATGCCTGGGGAGGTAGGCCGGCGGTCAGCGGACAGATGCCCGCGTTGGCGACGACGACGTCGAGATGCCCGAACTCGGCGACCCCACGGTCGATCGCCGCCGATAGCGCCACCCGGTCCCGAACGTCGGCGATCTCGGTGAAAACGCGCTGGCCCTCCTTTTCGACGAGCCGGGCGGTTTCGTCGAGGTCCTCGGGCCGGGCCAGCGAGTATTCGTTGGTCTCGATGTCGGCGCACAAGTCCACCGCGATGATGTCGGCGCCCTCGGCGGCGAGCATCCGCGCATGCGAGCGCCCCTGGCCCCGCGCGGCTCCGCTGACCACCGCCACTTTGCCCGCTACCCTGCCCATAGCCGGTCCTCCCTGGTGTCGTCAACAGTGCGACTTACTTTGGGGCTCAAAGCCATTCGGGACAAGTGCCGCAATTTGCCTTCTCTTCCACGGCGCTGCGCCGTTGCGGTATAGCCTGACGGATTTTTATACTATCTAGATTACCTAAAATAGAAAAGACACAGCCGACGAAGGGTGGGCAGACAGATGCCAGGCGTGCTCAGTGGCGTCCGAGTCGTCGAGCTGGCTTCGTGGACCTATGTGCCCGCCGCCGGTGTCGCCCTGGCGGACTGGGGCGCCGAGATCATCAAGGTGGAGAGCGTGGTCGGCGGTGACCCGGGCCGAGCCCTCGTCATCGGGGGGTTCACCAGGCAGGCGGCGCGGGCTGATACCGACTTCATCCTCGAGCTGAGCAATCGCGGAAAACGCAGCATCGCATTGGATCTCAAGAGCGAGACGGGCCGCGAGTTCTTCGGGCGACTGCTCGCCAATGCGGACGTACTGCTCACCAACTGGCTGCCGGCAGCGCTGGAACGAGCGGGCCTGACGGTCGAGGAGATCCGCGCGTTCAACCCGAACATCATCATCGCCCGCGGAACGGGGCTGGGAGTGCGCGGCCCCGACCGTGACCGGGGCGGCTTCGACGCCGCCACCTATTTGGCCCGCGGCGGCGTGGCGTACACGCTCACGCCGTTTGGCAGCGAAAACCCGGCGGTCCAAGGCCCGGCGTTCGGCGACCTGCAGGCGGGAGTCACGTTGGCCGGCGGCGTCTGCGCAGCGCTGTTCCACCGCGAGCGCACGGGCGAGCCGACGATTGTTGACTCCTCGCTACTGGCCCAGGCGATGTGGAGCATCGCGCCGTCAATCTCGGTCGCCGACCTGTTCGGTATCGACGGCATCCCGGGGGCCCCGCCCGGATTGGCGATCAACCCATTGGTCAACCGATACAAAACCAAGGACGACCGATGGATCCAGCTGGTCTTCCTGCAGCCCGACAAGTTCTGGGCGGGGTTCTGTCAGCGGATCGGGTTGCCTGAACTGGCGGCCGACGAGCGCTTCGTGCCGTCGTCGAACCTGATCGCCAACGCCGCAGAAGCGACTGCGCTGGTCGCTGCCAAGTTCGCCGAGGACGACCTGGAGCACTGGCGACAGGCACTGGCCGACGAGCCGGGCGTGTGGGCACCGCTCGCCACGCCGCGGGAGGCGCTCAACGACCCGCAGAGCAAACCCAACGGCTACCTGATCACAAACGCCGACGACCAGGGCGTTGAGTACCAAATGGTCGCCGCCCCGGTGCAGTTCGACGAAACACCGCCCGGCCCGACACGCGCGCCCGAACACGGCCAGCACACCGAGGAGATTCTGCTGGAGCTGGGCTACGACTGGGATGACATCGCCAAGGCCAAAGACAGCGGCGCGATCCTCTAGCGGTGTTCGCCGGGCCGTGCCCGGCCACCATCACTTACCGTGCCGGACCTGACTGAACGGCACACCGCGGTCGGCGGCGTACTCGCGAGGGAAGTTCAGCACCCGCTCGCCGATGACGTTGCGGGCCATCTCGGTGGTGCCACCGCCCATGCAAACTGTCTGCCGGGCCAGGTATCGCAGACCGGTCTCGAGCCCCTCCCCTTGCGCGCCGACGACTCCGGCCGTTCCGGTGATCGCCAGCCCAGTGTCCATCTCCAGGGTCACGGTCTCGGCGTGGAAGAGCCGGATGAGCGTTCCCGCCGCGGGCGGGAGCGTGCCGTCGCGCACGCTGCGATAGACATGGTCGCCCAGTTGGTCGCTGACGGCGCGGTGGACCAGTGCCCGCCCGGCCAGCTGCCGAACCCGCTCACTGTCGGCTTGCCCGGTCTTTGCGGCCAACGCCGCGTAGTCGACCGGCGTTGACCGGCCGCCCTCGCTGCCGCTGCCGCTGGCGAATTCCGATCCCTGCCCGACCGCTCGGCGCTCGTGGTAGAGCTGGCGTGACGCCACCGCCCATCCGCCGTTGACCTCGCCCACGACTGCGTCGTCGCCGACGTCGACACCATCGAGGAACTCCTCGCAGAACTCGGTCGAGCCGTTCAGCTGGGTGATGCGCCGCAACGTCATTCCGGGATGCTTGATCGGCACCAAGAACATGGTCAGGCCGTCGTGCTTGGGCACATCCCAGTTGGTGCGGGCCAGGCACAGACCGTAGTCCGCAGCGAATGCGCTTGTGCTCCACGTCTTTGCGCCGTTGATCACCCAGCGGTCGCCATGGCGCTCGGCGCGGGTGATCACACCCGCCAGATCCGACCCCCCGCTGGGCTCGGACAACAGCTGGACCAGCACCTCCTCGCCCCGCAGCGCCGCGCCGATGTGCTGGCGCTTCTGCTCCTCGCTAGCCGTGTCCAGCAACGTCGCACAACAGATCGTGAACGTCGGCGTGTTGAGAATCAGGGGCATCTCATAGGTGAAGCTCTCCTCGTCGAAGGCCTTCTGATACTCGTAATCCAGACCCAGACCGCCGTACTCGCGGGGAAAGCAGATGCCCCCGAATCCGCCTTCATAGAGCCGCTTTTGCAGTTCGCGAGCCCGCTGCCAACACCGTTCCTCGTCGCGATGGGCGGCCGGGGGAAATGCGGGGTCGATCGGCGGCATGTTGTCGGCCAGCCAGGCCCGCGCCCGCGCGCGGAATTGGTCGATGGACTCGACGGCGGGTGTCAGCTCGACCTCGGTCATCAGGCCGACCTCGGGGCTTGCTTCCCTGCCTCCTGCCAGGCGTACACCCGCAGGTTGTGCTCTTCCGGGGTGCCGAACATGGAGCGGTACAACGCAACTCGACGCAGGTAGAGATGCAGGTCGTGTTCCCAGGTGACGCCGATGCCGCCGTGCATTTGCACACAGCCCTGGACGATCTCGGGCGCCATTTCCCCCACGTATGACTTGGCGATGCTGGCCGACAAACCGGCGTCGGCCGAACGGGCGCCGACGGCGGCGACCGCCGCGGCCGTCGTCGCCCGGCACGCCTCCAGCCACATTTTCATATCGGCGAAGCGGTGTTTGAGCGCTTGGTAGGACGCCAGTGGCCGGCCGAACGTGTGCCGGTCAAGCGCCCACTGAACGGTGAAGTCGAACACCGTCTGCAGGATCCCGACCACCTCGGCGCACTGCAGTACCTGAGCGATTTGGCTTTGGCGATCGATGAGTCCGGCGGTCTCGGCGGCGCTGCCGACGGCCGCGCCGTGTTCGACGTCCACACCGTCGAAATGCACACGCGCGTATTGCTTGACCAGATCGATCGACTGCTGCGGCTCGACTCGCACACCGGTTGCGTCGGTCGGCACCAGGAACTGGCGCATACCGTCGTCGGCTTGCGCCACCACCAACAGCAGGCCGCTCTGGGCGCCCGCCTCGACACGATCTTTGACGCCCTCGATGCGGTAGCCGGAGTCGGTCGGGGTAGCCGTCACTGATGATTCATGTGGCGCCCATCCCCGGCCCGGCTCGTAGACGGCCCACGAGGCCACGGTCTCGCCGGAGACCAGCGACTCGATCACGGCCGCGTGGCTGGCCGGCTCGCCGCACTCCACGAGGGCGGCGAGCACGGTGCTGACGGGGTAGAGCGGCCCGGGCGCCACGGTCTTCCCCAGTTGTTCGGCGACCATGGCCAGATCGGCGACGCCGTCACCCGAGACGCTGCCGCCACCCAGGTCCTCGGGCACCAGCAGGCCCGTCCACCCCAGCTCAGCCGCGCGGCGCCACCACGCCGGGTCGAAGGACACGCCCGCCGCATGCAACTCCCTCACCCGGCCCAGCGGAACCTCTTTTTGAAGAAATGCTTGGGTGGTGGAGGCGAAGAGTATCTTTTCGGGAGAATCGACGGCAGTCATGAGTTGGCCACGGCCTTCCTTCGCCCTTGCGGATGAGGTTCGCGTGTCCTGATTCATCCGTCCGATTGGTTCCCAGTCGAGCTTCGCTGGTGCCTTCGATGGTAGCAATGAGCAATACAGTAAGAGATACCGGAGTTCAGTCGATAATGACCGTCACAAGCCGCAGTCGCCATGCCTGAGGCGGAGAACCGGCCGAAGGACGCCGCAAAGCCCGAGGTCGACGCGATCGCGTTGGCCGAGGAAGCCGAGGCGGAAGCCGCCGAGGCCGAAGCTCTGGCTGCTGCCGCGCGTGCACGCGCTCGGGCCATCAGATTGCGGCGGGAAGCGCAGGCCAAGGAGGCCGACGAGGCGAGCACGGCGGTTGCCGAAACCCCCGATACCGGGACCGAGACGCCCGAGACGCCCGAGACTCCAGAGCCGGCCCCCCGGCGGTGGCGTGCGCTCAAGATCCGCACCATCCTTGCGGCCGCGACTATCGCGGCCATCTGTGCTCTGCTCGGGGCCAGCGGATGGATGTTGTGGCATCACCAGCGCGCGGTTGCGGACCGGCAACGATCCGCGGCGTTCGTCGCTGCCGCCAAGCAAGAGGTAATCAACCTAACCTCGCTGGACTTCAACAAAGCCAAGGAAGGTGTGCAGCGGATACTCGACAATGCCACCGGTGAATTCAGGGACGACTTCCAGCGGCGCGCAGACGATTTCGCTTCGGTGGTCCAGGACTCCAAAGCGGTCACCACCGGAAACGTGGTGGCAGCGGCGGTCGAGTCGATGGATAGGGATTCCGCCGTTGTTCTGGTCTTGGCTAATGAGCGCATCACCAACATCGCAGGCGCGAAAGACGACCTGCGGCCGTTTCGGTTCCGGGTGTCGGTGGCTCGAGATGGTGATCAGATGAAGATCTCGAAGATCGAGTATGTGATATGAGCACCGACGACAAAGCCGAGTCGACTGGCGAGATGCAGATCGACAAGGCCGCAGAGCACCAAAGAGGCAAGGTCGCGCCCTGGCCGCACGTCAAGGCCGTCCCGGTGGTTTTGGTGCTGCTCCTTGTGCTCTCCGGCGGGCTGGCAGTTTGGCTGTACTTCTCTCGGTACCGACCTGATGTGCAGACCGACCCCGCGGCCGCCCATGCGGCGACCACCGCGGCGCAAGATGGCATGACCGCGCTGCTGTCGTACAAGTCGGAAACCCTGGACCAGGACGTGACAGCAGCCAAAACCCATCTCACCGGGGATTTCCTGAACGACTATGAGAAGCGCATCCGCGACGTCGTGGCGCCGGCGGTTAAGGGCAAGAATGTGGCGACAACCGTTCAAGTCAAGGGTGCCGGGGTGTCCGAACTACACCGCGATTCGGCGGTCGTGCTGGTCTTCCTCGACGAGACCACGATTAGCAAAGACCGGCCCGATCCGGCGATGGCGGCGAGCAGTGTGCTGGTGTCGTTGACCAAGGTCCAGGACAAGTGGTTGATCACCAAGTTCGACCCGGTCTGAGCCCAACGTGCGCTCATGGCGAAAAAATCGCGCAGATCTCGCCGTGATTACACGCTCGCGCTGGCAGCGCTAAAAAGCGAACGTGCGGCAGAGCGCCTGAGCATGCAGCGCGGCGCTTTCCCGCGAGACAACCCAATCCGGCACCACCGAATCGAACCCGTGAAACGTCGCCGCGACGACATGCAGCTCCGTGTGCACGTAGGCGTGCAGCAACCGGTTCGCGTAATCGATGGCTTCGTCGCGGCACGGGTCGATCTCCGCACAGCTGATGAAAGCCGGCGGTAGCCCCTCCAGGTTCGCCCGATGCGCCGGCACGTGATGAGCGGTCGCGGCGCTGTGGCCGAGGTAATGTGCCCACGCCCGACTGACGGCGGGGCCGTTGAGGCCCGGCGTGCGCTGGAATTCGCGGCGCGACGGGGTCGCGTCGGAGTCGAGCATCGGCTGGTGCAGGATCTGCACCAGGATCGGCGGACCCTCGACGTCGAACATGCGCTGGGCCAGCGCTGCGACCAGTGCAGCGCCCGCGTCCCGGCCCATCACCACAACCCGGCTGGCGTCCGCGTCAAGCTCGGCGCTGTTCTCAACGGCGTAGCGCAAGGCCGCCTCGACGTCGTCAAGCGCGGCCGGGCAAGGACGTTCGGGCGCCAGCCGGTAATCGACCGACACCACGAGGCAGCCGGCCCCGCGGGCCAAGTCCACGCATTGCGGGTGGTCGGTGTCCAGGTTCCCGGTCACGAAGCCGCCGCCATGGGCATAGAGCACCACCGGCGCCGCGGACTCAACCGGACCGCGGTACAGCCGTAGACCCAACCGCCGATCACCTGCACCGGTGATGGTGCGGTCTTCGATCACCACGCCGGCGGTATCGGCGGCCGCAGCGCGCTCGGCAGCCAGCCGATTGGCGCGCTCACGCTCGTCGGGAAGTGATTCGGCACGGTACTCAGCGATTTCCAGCGCGGCTGCGGCATCGCGCAGCGCCGGGTCGATGCGACTAAGCCCTTGGGGCCGTACGCGATTCGTCTCGGTCGTCATTGGCCACCTCCCCGAGCGTGCCGCGAAACAAGTACGCCCCCGTCGCTCACCATTCTCCGACAATAGTCCAGGTCAATACCGTGCGCGTTACGGTAACCGCTACAAGACGGTTGGTCTTCGTTGCTATTTATATTATGATAGCGAGATTCAACCCCGGACGAATCCCCTTTGCTCAGGAGGGATGCTGGTGACGATCAGCACCGACCCGCACGGCCAATCCGTCACCCTCGACTTCACGGGTGAAACCAGTCCGTACCCGTTCTTCGAATACAAAAGGCACACCGAGCCGGTTTGGCACGGTGCCCTCATGGACAATTCGCAACTCCCGCCGGAACTGAAGCCGGCTGATGAATGGGTGCTGTTCGGCTACGACGACGTCTTCCAGAGCTTCCGCGACGACCGGATCTTCAGCTCGCACGCCTACGACCAGACGATCGGATTGGTCATGGGCCACACCATCCTGGCGATGGGCGGTAAGGAACATCACGATCATCGCAGCCTGGTAGCCAAGGCATTTCGCGCCACCGCGCTGGAGCGATGGGAACCGGCGGTCATCGGGCCGGTCTGCAATCAGTTGGTCGATGAAATCAAACACTCTCGCACAGCCGACCTCGTGAAGGCCGTGACGTTCGAATTCCCGACGCGGATCATCGCCACGCTGCTCGGGCTGCCGCGCGAAGACCTGGATCTATTCCGGCGGCTATCCCTTGACCTCATCTCGATTCCGACCGACATCGAGGCGGGCTTGAACGCGTCGATCGAGTTACAGAGCTATTTCCTGAACCAGGTCGAGCAGCGACGCCGGAAAATGACAGACGACATCATCGGCGATCTGGTCGCCGCGGAGATCGACGGCGAGAGGCTCACCGACGAGGCCATCATCTCGTTTTTGCGGCTGCTGCTCCCGGCCGGATTGGAAACCACCTACCGCTCGTCGGGTAATCTGCTCTACCTGCTGTTGAGCCACCCCGAGCAGTTAGCGCTGCTCTACGCTGACCGGTCGCTGATTCCCGCAGCGATCGAGGAGGGGTTGCGCTACGAGACACCACTCACCACGGTCGTGCGCACGACCACCGAAGATGTCGAAATCGGCGGCAAGACAATACCTTCCGGTTCACAGATCGACTTGTGTATGGGCTCGGCCAACCGCGACGAAACCCGCTGGCATGATCCGAACACGTTCGACATCCGCCGGCCGCGACAGGCACACATCGCATTCGCCGGCGGTATCCACATGTGCCTGGGTATGCATTTGGCCCGGCTGGAGACCCGGGTGATCCTGAACAGCCTGCTGGACCGCCTCGCCAACTTGGCCCTGGTTACCGACGACGGTTCGGGAGAGGCTCCCAGAATTGTCGGACTGACGTTCCGGTCGCCCAACAAGCTTCCGGTCACCTTCACACCCGCCGCATGAAAAGCCGCGCGGCCATCCTGCACGACGTCGGCAGCCCGTGGTCTGTCGAGGAATTCGAACTCGATCCACCGCGCGCCGGCGAGGTGCTCGTCGAAATGGCCGCCGCAGGGTTGTGCCACTCCGACGACCACATCCTGAAGGGTGACCTGGCGGCGCCCAACGAGGTCATGCGCTCGCTTGGTCTGCCCACCATGTTCCCGACGATCGGCGGCCACGAGGGTTCCGGCATTGTGCGCCAAGTCGGCGCCGGCGTCACCGATTTCGAGCCGGGTGACCACGTGGTGATGTCGTTCGTGGCCGTTTGCGGCGGCTGTCGCTGGTGCGCAACCGGCATGGAGTACCTCTGCGATGCCGGCATCGGCACCCTGACGCCGGGAATGCCAACCGATGGCACATTTCGCCATCACACCGTCGACGGCAAACCGCTGGGTCACATCTCTAAGATCGGGGCATTTGCCGAACATACTGTGGTATCGACGAATTCACTGGTGAAAATCGAGGCGGATCTGCCGCTACTGCCCAGCGCGCTGTTGTCGTGCGCCATTCCCACGGGGTACGGTTCGGCCGCCAATCGGGCCGGCGTGCGCGGCGGTGACACCGTCGTCGTCATCGGAGCCGGCGGTATCGGTACCGGCGCAATCCAGGGCGCGAAGATCAACGGTGCCGCGCAGATCGTGGCCGTCGACCCAGTGGAATTCAAACAGAAATCGGCGCTGCGGTTCGGCGCCACCCATAGCACCGCAACCGTCGACGACGCGCTTGATCTGGTGCGTGGCCTGACTTTCGGGGTGATGGCCGACGCGGTCGTTGTTTCGCCGTCGTTGATCAGCGCTGACGACGTCCGCAGCGCGTTGCAGCTCACCCGCAAGGGCGGGACATGTGTGCTCACCGGCATGACTGCGCAAACCACCCGATCGGTCAATCTCGACCTGCAGGACTTCATCCTGATGAACAAAACCTTGGCGGGCACGGTGTTCGGCTCCTGCAACCCCAAGGCTGACATCTACCGGCTGGCCGGTCTCTATCAGAGCGGTCAACTGCTGCTCGATGAGATGATCACCAAACGTTATCGTCTCGATGACATCAACGACGCCTACGCTGACCTGCTCAATGGTGAAATCGTCCGCGGTGTCATCGATTTCGGGGTGGGCCCATGAGCCGCTGCATCTGTCCGTAAGCGTCGATCGGGCTGTGTAGGGCCAAACCGCCATCAGCGTGCACGACTTGTCCTGTGACCCAGGGCAGTTCGAGAACGCCAACGATGGCGGCGGCCACGTCTGCCGCCTCGCCCAGTCGGCCCAACGGCGTGCGCTCGCACAAGCCCTCCACCCAGCCGGGCAGTTTCTCCGCCTCGGCCAACATCGGTGTTCGGGTGACCCCCGGACCGACCGCGTTCACCCGAATGCCGTAGCTACCCCATTCCACGGCAGCGACCTTGACAAGCATGTCCACCCCGGCCTTGGACACGCAGTACGCGCCCATATCCCGGTCGGCGATCGTTCCGCTGATGCTGGAAACCCCGACGATCGATCCGCCCGTGCCGGCATCGATCATCGCTTGCGCGGCGGCCCGCATCGTCAGCCAGGTGCCGGTGAGGTTGACCGCCAGCACGCGCTGCCACTGTGCGGGCGATTGCGCCAGCAGCGTGCCGGATGCGCCGATGCCGGCGCAGGCCACCACACGGGTGGGGGTCCCGTGCTCGCGCACCGTCTGGCTCATCGCAGCCGACACCGCATCCGGATCGCTGATATCGCAGTGAATCTCGCCGCCGGCCTGGTCCCACACCACAACGTCATGGCCCGCGTCGCGCAACCGGCCGGCGACGCTCCCCCCGATCCCCGACGCGCCCCCGGTCACTACCGCTGTCATGCCGGCGATCCGATCAGCTCAACGAGTACCCCGTCCGGCGCAGTGATCACCGCCATCGGGACCGTTGCGCCGGAGGGCGCAGGCATGTTGATGCGACGAACACCGTCGGTGAAACCCAAAGCGGCCAAGGCCGACAGCGTGGCGTCGACGTCACGCTGCAAGGACAGCAGGAAGAACCCATGACGGGGCGCCGCCGCCGGTGCCGGCGCATCGGCGGCTCCCTCGAAGACCACGAGCTCGACGATGCCGGTGTCGGGGGTTTGCGGATCGCCCAAGAATATCGAACGCAGCGAATCGGTCTTGGCGCCGAACAATTCTGGCCAATCACCGGTGAAGGTGTGGTCGAACAGCTCAGCGAATCCCAGCCCGTCGCGCCAAAACCTTATCGACCGCTCGACGTCGGCGGTGCAGATCGCGGCATGATGAATACCTGACACAAGCTTGCTCCCGCATCTTCCGTGCGCGATTTTTGTAATGATGCGATTTTAGGGTTTTAGGTGGAGGACAAGCGTGGAATCACCTGCTCTGGTTCTCGTCCACGGCGGTGAACACTCGGCGGATTGCTGGGACCTCACCGTGGAAGAACTACATCGGCAGGCCCCGGATCTGCGGGTCCTGGCGGTGGACATGCCCGGCCACGGCGCCACGCCCGGGGACCTGACCACGGTCACCATTGCCGACTGCGTGCGATCCGCCGTAACGCAGATCGAGGGCGCGGGGTTCGACGAGATGATCGTCGTCGGCCACTCGCTCGCCGGGATAGCGGTGCCCGGGATCGTGGCCAAATTGGGGTCCGCGCGCGTGCGGGAGATGATATTGGCGGCGTCATGCCTGCTGGCACAAGGAACGGCGATCGTCGACGCACTCGCTGGGCCGTTGGCATGGTATGTGCGTCGAGCGGTCCGGCTGAGGAAACCTCCCGAGACGACGCCGAATGTGATCAGCGCCATGCTGTTTTGCAACGGCATGAACCGCGCGCAGCGCCGATTCACGTTGTCCCGGATGCACCCCGAGGCCGCGACGATCATCACCGAACTGGTCGATCGCAGCGACTTGCCGGAGGAGGTTCCACGGACCTGGATCCTGACGCTGCGCGATCACGCGCTTTTCCGGCGCACACAGCTTCGCAGCATTGCCGCTCTCGGCGGCGTGCAGACGCTCATCCCAGTCGACACCTGCCACGATCTGATGATCAGCGAACCCTGCCTGCTGGCGCAGATCCTCATCGAGCGCTGCCGGCTGAGGTCAACCCCGCCTCGCAATCGGACCTCGACATAGGGAGTGCTGAAATGACCGAGCAAATTCCACTGAACCCGCAACAGCTCGACGCAGAGAAAGTCGTTCTGCTTCAGACCCGCAAACGCGACGGCAGCTGGGTGGACACTCCGGTCAACATTGCAGTAGAGGGAGACCGTGCCTACTTCCGCACCCCCGGACGAGCGTCGAAGAACAAGCGGCTGCGCAACTTCCCCGAGGTCCGGGTCCGGCCCTGCACATGGTCCGGCAAGCCAACCGAGGGCCCGGTTATGACGGCGCGCGCCCGGCTGCTGTCCGGCGAGGAGTCGAAGGCGGCGGGGCGGCTGATCGACAGCAAGTACCCGCTGTTACAGCGGCTTCTGGTCCGGCTTGCGCACAAGATCATGCGCACACCTACTCTGCACTACGAGCTGAGCCGTTAGCACGACGATTACGTTGTGGCACAACAACGATCGGCTGCGCAGTCGACTTGACTGCTTTAGCAGATGACTTCTGGCGCCAACACATCACGAAAGTCACTAAACGGCAACTGCTGAGTGTCAATTCACACAACAATCTGGGTGGATCGCGTGTCATGGGTCACCATCGACGGAGCAAACGCGTAAAGCGCGTCAACCGCAAAGGTGATTGCTTGATGCTCAGTCGTTTTCGCCGTGTGGCGAGTGCGGTCGGGGCACTCGTCCTGTTGGCCATTCCACCGGACACCGCGCCCGCGTCGGGAGCAGCCGTTGAGAGCCCGAACCTGCTGCTCAACCCTGGCGCCGAGTTCGGCGACCCGTCACTGTCGGGATACAGTTCGGTAACCATCCCGGGCTGGGCCGTCACCGGCACACCGACCGTGATCAAGTACGGCACCCCGCGCCGTCCGTCGTGGCCGCTCGGGTCGCCGCCCCCAACTCTGCCTGCGCCCTTCGCGTTTCCGCGCTCTCAGAACGGGCCCCCGGACGGCGGCGTACAGTTCTTTGGCGGTGGAAATGTGGCCTCAGCCACGCTCACCCAAATCGTCGACCTGTCCAGTCCGCAGGCGGCGGCCCAGATCGACAGCGGCACTGTGCCCTACAGGCTGAGCGGATGGCTCGGAGGCTTCAACACAGATCCGTCCGAAGCGTCGGTCACCGTCAACTTCTTGGCCGCGGACCACCAATCACCACTGGGCACCGGCAAGATCGGCCCGGTCACTCTGCTCGATCGCCGGTTGAGGACTGTGCTCCTCGAACGTCAGACCATCGCGACGATTCCGGCGGGCACCCGCAGCGCACAAGTGGTCGTGACCCTCAAAGACCGCAACACGGAAATCGGGAACTACAACAACGCCTATGCCGACAACATCTCGTTCACCGTCGGCCTACCACTGCCTGCCCCACCGCCACCCACACCACCGCAGTCGATAATCGGCCGCCTCAGGCACGTGTTCATGATCTATCTCGAGAACCATGGCGTGAAAGACATCGTCGGCAGCCCCAACGCGCCCTACATCAACGGCCTGATCGACAACTACGGGTACGGGTCGAACTACTACGCCCAAACCCACCCCAGTCTTCCGAACTACTACCCGATCCTCGGCGGATCGGACTTCGGCGTCAACTACAACTGCCAGCTGGACTGCTTCGACAAACACAACCTGGCCGACAACATCGAGGGAGCGGGTATGGGGTGGGCCGCCTACGAACAATCCATGCCCTCACCATGTTTCACGCAGTCCTCGGGTCCCTACACCCCCGGCGAGCTACCATTTCTAGCCTTCCACGACATCGTCTCCAACACCGCTCGCTGCCAGGCACACGTGCTGCCGCTGCAGCGGATGGCCACGGATCTCGCCTCCATCTCCACCACCCCGAACTACGTCTGGTGGGCTGCGGACGAAGATCACAACATGGAAGGCCCGATCAACCTCGAGTTCATAATCAGTCTGCTCACCAATCATCAATACAACATCAAGGCCGGCGACCAGTTCCTCTCGGAAACACTGCCCACGATCCTGAACTCGCCCGCATTCCAAACGGAGCCCAGTGCCGTCTTCATCACGTGGGACGAGGACTACAACAACATCTCACTGGGCATCGGCAACGAAGGCAACCACGTCCCCATGATCGTGATCCCGTCACCGAACTCCGGCATGCGCCAAGGCCACATCGTCGCCGTGAACTACAACAACCACTACAGCCTGCTGCGCACCATCGAGGACGCCCTCGGACTTTCCCGACTCACTAACAACGACAAATTCGCCCAACCAATGAACGAATACTGGCCGTGCCCTTCGCCCTGCCCTCCAGCGTAAGAAAACTCAGCGGCATGAGTATCGAACCGGCAGGTGTTTCAGGCCGCCGACGAATGTCGTTGCGGTGAACTGCGGCTCACCGGTCAGTTCAATGGATTTCAGCCGAGGCAGCAACTCGCTGAAGAAGCTGTTGACCTCCATGCGTGCCAGCGCGGCGCCCAGGCAGAAATGCACGCCGTACCCGAATGCCAGATGCTTGTTGGGATCCCGGCCGACGTCGAAGCGGAATGGATCCTCGAACACGTCCTCGTCGCGGTTGGCCGACACATAGGACAACAGCACCGACTCCCCCGCAGCGATCGGCACCCCGTGCACCATGGTGTCCTCCGCGGCGGTGCGCATGAACGCCTTGACCGGAGTGGCCCAGCGGATCATCTCCTCGGTGGCCAGCGGCACCAATCCTGGATCTTTGCGCAGCCGCTCAAGCTGGTCCGGGTTTTCGATCAGAGCGTGCAGGCCCCCGGAGATTGTCGCGCTCGTGGTGTCATGCCCGGCCGCAGCGACGATGAGGTAGTACGACACGGTGTCGATGTCCGACAACGGCTCGCCGTTGATGCGCGCATTGGCGATCGCCGAGGCCAAGTCTTCGGTTGGATGTTCGCGCCGCGACGCGGTCACCGCGCTGAAATACTGGAACATGTCGAGCAGCACCGCGGTTTGGTCCTCGGTGGTGGTGCCTCGCTTGAACTCAGCATCGTCGCTGCCGAACAACTCCTGGGTGAGCCTGAGCATGCGCGGGAAATCCGCCTCCGGGACACCCAACAGCGACATGATCACGTAGAGCGGGAGGTTGACCGCGACCTCCTGCACAAAGTCGCACTCGGGGCCGGCGGCCACCATCTTGTCGACATAGATTTTGGCCAGTTCATCGACGCGTGCCTTCAATGCCCGCATCGCCTTGGGGCGGAACCAGTCCGCGCCGATCGCCCGCACCTCCCGGTGCTGCGGGTCATCCATGTGGATCAGAGTGCGTACCCCCGTGGCGGCTTGCAGGTCGTCACCTTCGGCGGTCGTCAGGACCGGACGCGGCCAGTTGGTGAACAGCATGTTCTCGCGTTCGATATCCATGATGTCGACGTGCTTGGTGATTGCCCAAAAGGGCCGATAATTCGGAACCTCGACCCAGGACACCGGCGCGTTGGCGCGCAAATGAGCCAGTGCCGCATGCAACTTCGGCTCGTCGATATACGCCAGCGGATCGGCAAGGACCTTGGCGGCGTCGTCCATCGTCGGCGTGCTCATCGGCGGCTCCTTACTGGCGCAACTCTTGCATTACGGCGGTGACGGTGGCCTTGGAAGCGGTCGCAAAGCCCGGCAGCACGCGGTCCACAACGCTGTCGCAACGGCTTCGCAGAGCGGCTGCGACTTTGTCGACCGGCGCGACAACGGCGAAAGCCTCGAGCATCTCGTCATCGATCAGCGTGCCCATTGTGTCCCATGCGCCCTCAAGCGAGAGGCGGTGCAGTTCTGTTTGCAATTCGCCCCAACCGTGCAGCTCGAGTACCCGGCGATAAGCGGGCGTCGATCCGTAGAAGGCGATCTGCTTGCGGGTGGCGGCAGCGGCGGCTTCGAATTCAGCGTCCGTGTCACCGGTCACGACGAACATCGGGAAGGACAGCTGGAACTCGCGCCGATCCCGACCGGAGCGCTGCAAGCCGCGCAGCAGGGCTGGCATGGTCACGTCCTCGAGATAACGCTTCGTTGTGAACGCGTGGCCGAGCATGCCGTCGGCGACCTCGCCGCACATCTCGGTCATCGCTTCGCCCACCGCGGCGATGAAGATCTTCGGCGCGGAAAACGGCTGCGGCTCAGGCGCGAACATCGGCGTCATGAGCTTGTGCGTATAGAACTCGCCCTCGAAGTGCAGCCTGGCACCGTCATTCCACGCCGACCAGATCGCATGCAGCGCCAGCACGAATTCGCGCATGCGACGAACCGGATGACTCCATGGCATGCTGAATCGTTTTTCGATGTGCGGCTTGATTTGGGTGCCGAGTCCGAGGATGAACCGCCCCTGCGAGTAGGTCTGCAGGTCCCACCCAATGTTGGCGACTGTCATCGGGTTACGGGCGAATGCCACTGCGATGCTGGTGCCGAGCTCGATTTTCGACGTGTGCTCGGCGGCCAGTGCCAGCGGCAGGAACGGATCATGGTTGGTCTCTGCTGACCAGCATCCGTCGTAGCCCTGTTGCTCGAGATCGGCGGCCAGCGCGGGGACGCGGGCAAGGTCGCTGAAGATCCCCCCGTCGATCTTGAGGCCGCGCCCGGGCGTCATACTCGAGAAGTTACAGTAAGCTATTCGGTAGGGTCAATGCCGACGGCCGCGCAACGGCAAAAGCGCTGCGACATCAGCTACTTCGCTATGACTGCTTCATCGCGATGCGGGCGTTGTCCCATGTCAGAATTCGACCCTCGGGCACGAAGCGCAAAAATACCTGTTTCGCGTAGTAGGCCTGGGTCGCCGCGGGCAGGTTTGCGACGGGTGGGCGAAACGCCGCGTACTTCGCGTTGACGGTGGCCTCGATTCGGGAAGTGGCCGCGGTATCCTCGACGACCTCGACACGTCCGGTGAAGTGGACCCCGCGCAACTCGGACCAGCGTTCTCCCGATTCCACCAGGAACGATGCCCGGGGATCGTGCCGGATCCGGGCGATCTTCTTGGTGCCGGCCGGCGTCATCATCGCGATACTGCGATCTTCGACCACAAACCACACGGGTAACGCGATCGGCATTCCGTCTCGTCGCAGGGTGGTGAAAATCCCGGTATGCGCCGATTCGACTACTTCCCACGCCTCGTCCACCGTCAACCGGATTGTCATCGCAGCGCTCCATCCTCCGTTGGTGGCATGGCCGGTGGCCGCGCACCTCTCGCAGAGGCTACAGTAAGCACTTCGGTACCTGTCGGCCGACGAGTGAGGACCTGCGGATGACAAAGTCCCCCGACTGGGAGGAGACGCTCGACGACCTCGGCCGTCGCCGCCAGCACACGTGGGCGATGGGCGGTCCCGAACGGCTTGCCAAACACCGCGGCAAGGGCAAACTCGACGCCCGGGCGCGGATCAACCGGCTCCTCGACCCGGGCACGTTCCGCGAACTCGGCACGCTCGTCGGTGGCGAGATCGCGGCCGACGGGATCGTCGTCGGCTCGGGTGTGGTCAACGGCTCGCCGGTGATGGTGGGCGCCGAGGATTTCACCACGATGGCCGGCAGCATCGGGCCCGGGGGCAACTCCAAGCGCTACCGCATCGCGGAACTGGCGCTACGCGACAAAATTCCGCTGGTGATGCTGTTGGAAGGCGCCGGCTTTCGTCCCACCGGCGGTCACTACGGACGCACCCCGACCGACCTGCTCGCCCAGACGCGGTGCTCAGGCAGGGTTCCGACCGTCTCCGCGGTGCTCGGCCCGTCCGCGGGACACGGCGCATTGGTGGCTCCGGTGTGTGACTTTCGGATCATGAGCGCGCAGGGCGCGATCTTCACCGCCGGACCTCCCGTCGTCAAAGAGTCCACCGGAGAAGATATTTCGAAGGAGGACCTCGGCGGACCGGACGTCGCTTTGCCCAGCGGGGTGATTCACAACGTCGCCGAAGATGACGAGGCCGTGCTGGAAGACATTCGCCGCTACCTGTCGTACTTCCCGCCGAGCGCCTGGTCCTACCCCTCGCAGCTGCCCGCGGACGAAACGAGCGGAGCACGGCCCACGCCCGAGTTGCTCGACATCGTCTCCCGGGACAACCGGCGCATCTATGACATGCGCGCGGTGCTCGACGTGATCTTCGATCGGCCGGATTGGTTCGAGGTTCAGCCGCAGTTCGGCAAGGCGATCATCTGCGCGCTGGCCCATCTGGGTGGTCATCCGGTAGCGGTGGTGGCCAATCAACCCCAGGTGCTGGCCGGCTCGATCGACGCCGATGCCGCCGACAAGGCGGCGCACTTCATCATGGTGGCCGACTCGTTTCACCTGCCGATCGTCTTCCTCGCCGACAACCCCGGCATGCTGCCGGGCAGCCGGTCCGAGCGCGAGGGCGTGCTGCGGGCCGGCGCGCGGATGTTCGCCGCCCAGACCGCGGCGACCACCTTGAAGCTGCACCTCACGCTGCGCAAGGCCTACGGGTTCGGCTCGATGGTCATGTCACTGTTGGGGTTCGACGACCAGGTGGCGACTTTCGCCTATCCCGGCGCGACGATGGGTGCCATGAGCGCGGCGGCGCTGAGCCGCGCGTCGCACGCGGGCGAAGACTTGTCCGCCAAGCTGCGAAATGCGGAGCTGCAGGCGTCGTACCGGTCGGCCGAACACATGGGTTTCGACGAATTGATCGACCCTCGCGAGACGCGTGATGCGCTGCTTGCTTCCCTCAAGCGAGGTATCCACAGCCGACAAGCCGCCGCAGAACCGGTGAGCCGCACCGTCATCGTGCCGTAACGAGCTGGCGCGTGCAGACGGGTCAGTAGACGTAGTCCTCGCCGCTCGCCCGCACCGTGATGTCGCTGATGTTGATTCCCCAGGGCTGGTCGATGACGTGCACCACCGCGTCGGCCAGGTCATCGGGGTGATCAGCCAGTACTCCATCGAGTCGACGTCGGTCTGCTCGGATCGAAGGGCCCCGTTCTGCAAGTTGCCGACGTTCTCCAAGAACTGAGCGGCTTTGTGCCCGACGATGCCGACGGCCGCCGCTTCGTTGACGACTCCGCTGGCGAGATTGGTCCCCAGGACACCGGTCGGCTTGACCGTGGTCACCTTGATCCTGCCCTGGGCCTCGACCCGCAACGAATCGGAGAGCACGTCCACCGCCGCCTTGGTGGCGCTGTAGACGCCGGAGCCCTCGGTTCCGGCGTTGCCGTAGATGGACGAAATGTTGACGACGTGGCCTCGGCCCTGCTCGATCATCGTGTCGTAGACGGCCGATATGCCGTTCACGACGCCTTTGATGTTGATGTCGATCGCATTGTGCCATCTCTCCCAGGCGCGTTCGTGGTCGGCGAAGAACGCCAGCGGCATCACACCTGCGTTGTTCACAATCACGTCGATGGCGCCGTAAGTGTCGACGGCGTGTCGGGCCGCGGCCTTGACCTGGACCATGTCGGCGACGTCTGCGACATGCGTGGTGGCTTGGAAACCCGCGGCCCAGATACCCTCGAAAACCTCGTTCAGGCCTTCGGCGTTGACGTCCACACCGACGACCCGCGCGCCACCGGCGGCGCACTTTTCCGAAATCAGCTTGCCGAAGCCGCTGGCTGCGCCGGTCACGATGATGACCTTGTCCTGCAAGTACTGCGACATAGCTCTCATGGTTGCACGGCGCGGTACGCGGCGACGACGGGTTGCAGTTCGTCGGGCGTTGCGCCGTGCATGATCACCGCGTCGGCGCCGTAGTCGAACTCCCTGCGAATGCGTTCCACGCACTGCTGCGCTGACCCGGTGGCCGACGGTTCCAGCCATTCGTCTGGAATCAATCCAGCGATGTGCTCGATCTGCTCGGCCGTGGCCTTGTGGTCGATTCCGCCGGGAATCGAGGTCACCACGGGGTCGTCCCGGAATCGTTGCAGCACAGCGGGATCCCAACCATTCGTCCGCACCATCAAATCGCCGTAACCCTGAAGGTAGGTGGCCAGCCGGGCGACGGTCTTCTTCAGCCGCAAAGGCTCGGGAAGGTGGTCGCCGACCGTCGCAAAGCACGACCACACCCGCACCGTGTCCGGATCACGGCCAGCCTGCTCCGCGGCCTCTTTGACGGTCTTGACGCAGCGCTGCAACGTCTCCGGGGTGAAGTAGGTATGAAGGATGACGTCGTCGAAAACGCGTCCTCCGAGCGCAAGCGACTTGGGCCCGAACGCCACCAATGCCAGTCGGATGTCCTCATTGAAGTCCGGATCGAGGAACAGCACCGGGTACTTGCCCATCGGGCCGTCGTGGTTGAAGATCACCTCGCCGTGCCACAAACGGCGCATGACCTGGGCCCAATCCTCCATCTGCGCGGTCATTACCGCCGGAATGCCGAACGCGCTGTAGATGGGGCCGATGCCGCGGCCGATGCCCAGCGTGAACCGGCCACCGGAGAGGCGATGCATCGTGGTCGCCCACGATCCGATGATCAGCGGATGACGGGTGTTGTGATTGGTTGCGGCGGTGGCGATCTGCATGCGGCTGGTCACCGCGCACGCGGCGCCGACGAGAGACGACGCCTCCTTGACGTTCCAGCGTTCGGAAACGAATGCGGTGCCGAAACCCAACTCCTCCCCGCGGCGGGCCTCATCCATCAAGGATGCCGGACCTTCCCCGCCGGCGCCCGCCAACAAGTAGTAGCCCAATTCGTCAAGGATCCGATCGGTCAAGTCGCAACTCCTTCACCGGTGGCCACTTCGCGCAGGAATCGCTCGGAGATCGCCTGCACGCGCCGGGAGAAGATGTGACCGACGTGGCTGCCGTCGTACCAATAGAACTGACCGCCCCACCGCCGCTGCAACGCGAGGGCCGGCTCGCGCATCGCCATCCGGTCGTGCCACGCTCCGACGATCAGCCGGCGATGCCGCGGCGGCGCCGGCTCGACGCTCAGCGGATCGATCACCGATGTCAGCAGCGCCACCTCCGGCGATCCCAACAGCTGCCGGAAGCCATCACGCGACGATCCCCAGCGCGCCAAGTGGCGCGCGATCATCGCGTTGAGGCCCAGGATCGGGGTGAACAGTGCGACGGCGTCGATCCGCTTCTCGAAGTGTGAAACCAGTGCCGCCACCGCGCTGCCCATCGAAACCCCGGAGACCACAACGGCACTCGCCTGCCGCTGCACCCATTGCACGACGGCGCGAATCTCTGATACCGCGCGCATCATGCCTGCGACATTGATCAGCGGATCCGTATCCGGATAAGGCGGCCACTGGCCGCGCCGGCTGCCGTGACCGGGCTGGACCGGCACAGCAACGTTGAAGCCCAGCCTGCGCTGCAGCCGCCCGGCGCGAGACACCAACAGGTCCTCCGGGCGGCCCTGACCGGCGCCGTGCACCCAGATCAGCCAGGGCCGTGGCCCGTCGCGATGCCGGCACAGGTGCACCACCGCGGTCGCCGGGCCGCCCAGCCCCGCAGCTTCCAGCGTGCGGGGCAGCGCGGGATCGTGTTCGAACGTCAAGCGCTCGTACGCCAGTGTGCCGATACGACGGCGCCGGATCGTGCTCACCCGCAATGGGTCTGGGGCGGCGTGTGCCCGGTCAATGCCCAACGTCGACAGCTCCTCGGCCGCAGCGGCGCATGCGCTCAGTGGCCGTACCTGTTCCGACAAACCGCCACTCAAGAGCGAAAAGCCAGCCAGCACAAGCTCGTCGAGCATGACCTCGCCGAATTGTCGCACTCCGCGAGGCGACGCCGCGGCCCAGCCCGTCGATTCGGTGAGGCCGGCCACCGTTCGCGGCACCACCAGGCTCAGCTCGCGGGTGATGTCGACCGCACGCGTCGTCAACGACATGGGTATTCCAGCGCGATGAGGTGCGCGCGATCAGTCCTCGTCACCACCGGTCACCCTCACGATGGTTCGGGTCAGATGCAACGTCTTGATCCGCCAAGTGCCGTCTTGCTTCTCGTACGTCTCGTGGTAATGACCGGCGCCGTGTAATTCGCGGCCGTCGCCGAAGATGATCCAGTCTTCCATCGCCCAGATACCGGAAGCGCTGGTAGCCGAGGTGAGCGTGAGCTCCGGGGTATGGCAGTGATGCATGGTGGCCGCGTCCTGCAGGCCGGCCAGCACCCTCGGAACGAAGTTGTCCACGCCCTCGACAGGCGGGGCCGTCATCGGGTCGGCACCGCGGGTCGAGGCCGCCATGTCCAACGTGACCACCACGTCGGTGCTGAACAGGCTGCGCCAGCCCTCGGCGTCCTTGGTATCGAGGAAACGGCAGTAGCGCGCCTTCAACTGCCGCAACGCTTCAAGCTCGTCGATCACCCTGCTATGCCTCCCTCGGCCCGAAATCTATACTGTAACGAATTTAGTATCAGCCCGATGAGTGTGGAAGGCGCCGCCGTGAAGGTCCCGTTCACGTGGAAGGTCACCGGATGGTTCATGATCGGCTGGTCGCCGGAGTTTCCGACCGGTGAGGTCCGCCCGCTCCGATACTTCGGCGAAGACCTGGTCGCCTACCGCGACGAATCCGGTGAGCTGCACGTACTGGAAGCGCACTGCAAACACCTGGGCGCACACATCGGGCACGGCGGCAAGGTGGTGGGCGACTGTGTGGAGTGCCCGTTTCACGGCTGGCGCTGGGGTCCCGATGGTAACAACAAATTCATTCCATATCAGCCGGACCGGCCCAACCGCGCGCTGACACTGCGCGTGTACCCGGTGCGGGAGCAGTATGAGTGTGTCTTCGTGTGGCACCAACCGGAGGGCAAGGAGCCGCAGTGGGACATGCCGGACATCTTCTACAAGTTCCCGCAGTTCGAAACCGATCCCGCGGCCTACTACCGGGCATACCCGGAGTTCTCCCGGCGGGTGGAACGCGAACCGGTGCACCCGCAGATTGTGGCGGAAAACGCCCCCGACAGTGCCCATTTCCAATACGTGCATCACGCCACAGTGACACCCAGGATGCTGGACTGGAAAATCGTGGACCACGAATGGCAATTCGTCGCGGGCTTTCCGGATGCAAGCAGCGACGACCCCGACGAGATGGCCTTGCGGTTCCACAGTCACTTGTTCGGGCTCGGTGGGGCGATCAGCGCCTTCGAAGGCATGCAGAACCATCGGCTGATATTCACTTGCACGCCCGTCGACGACGAGTGTTCCGACCTGTTCTACTCGATCTGGTGGCCGCGAATCCCCGGCGACGACTCCGAGGTGCCGCCGGACGCGCTGCGCGAGCGTATCGAACAGCAATTCCTGTCGACCGTCTGGGACGACCTGGAGATCTGGCGCTACCAGCGCTACGTTGAGCGTCCACCCCTGGCCAAGCAGGATGCGAAACCGTATATGACGCTGCGCAAATGGGCGACTCAGTTCTACGACGTGCCGGCATGACAGCACTCAAAGAACTCACTGCGCCAGGGCACACCGCGATCGTCACTCAGGAGTGTCAGGGCGCCGTCGTCGGACCACATGCCGGGTTGGCGGTACTCGCTGAGGAAGCACGCCGCGTCGCAGTACCCAACATCGCGAGGTTGCTGCCGGCGGCCCGGGCAGCCGGCGTGCGCGTCGTGCACTGCTTGGTGCACCGACGGCCCGACGGGCTCGGCGCCAATCACAACGCCAAGATCTTCGCGATCGGCCGCGGCGAAGTGGACATCGTTCCCGGCACACCCGGAGCGGCGCTGCTACCCGAATTAGGTCCTGAACCAAACGATCTGGTCTTGACCCGAGGGCATGGCGTCGGGCCGATGGGCGGCACCGATCTCGACGCCGTCCTGCGCAACCTCGGTGTGTCGACCATCGTCGCGGTCGGTGTGTCCCTGAATGTTGCGATTCCCAACCTGGTCATGGACGCCGTCAACGCCGCATATCGCGTCGTCGTGCCACGCGATGCCGTGGCTGGTGTGCCCGCCGAGTACGGTTCCGCGGTGATCGACAATACGCTGTCGCTGCTGGCGACCATCACCACAACCGACGAGCTGCTCGCGCTATGGAAGGATCCATGACGGACACCACAACCCAATTCACCGTACCCGCCGTCGCAGCGGCGGTCGCGTCGGCGATCGGCGACCGCGAGCTGGTTATCCACGGCGAGCGCCGCTACACCTACGCGCAAATCATCGAGCGGTCCAACAGGCTTGCGGCGTATTTGCATTCGCGCGGGCTGGGATGCCATACCGAGCGATCCGCTCTGGCCGGCCACGAGGTGGGACAGGATCTCATCGGCATCTACGCCTACAACGGAAACGAATTCGTCGAGTCGCTGCTCGGCGCCTTCCGCGCTCGGGTGGCCCCCTTCAACGTCAACTTCCGGTATGTCAAAAGCGAGCTGCAGTACCTGCTCGCCGATGCCGATGCGAGCGCGCTGATCTATCACGCCGCATTCGCGCCGCGAGTAGCCGAAGTCTTGCCGAACCTGCCAAAGCTGCGTGTGCTCATCCAAATCGCCGACGAATCAGGCAATGACCTGGTTTACGGCGCCGTGGATTACAACAGCATCATCGAATCCGGTTCGCCTGTGCCTCCACCGGTTCAAAACTCACCCGACGACTTGTACGTCCTATACACCGGCGGCACGACGGGAATGCCGAAGGGTGTGTTGTGGCGCCAGCACGACATCTTCATGACGTCGTTCGGCGGGCGAAACCTCGTGACCGGAGAGACGGTCGATTCCATCGAGCAGATCGTCGCACCGATCACCGCAGGCCCCGGCACCAAATTGCTGATTCTGCCGCCGCTAATCCACGGCGCCGCCCAATGGAGCGCCATGACGGCAATCACGACCGGGCAGACGCTCGTCTTCCCTTCGGTCGTCGACCATTTGGACGCCGACGACGTGGTACGCACCATCGAAAGGGAAAAGGTAACGGTCGTTACGGTTGTCGGTGACGCGATGGCCCGGCCACTGCTCGCCGCCATCGAGCGGGGCATCGCCGACTTGTCGTCGTTGGCGGTGGTCGCCAATGGCGGCGCACTGTTGACGCCCTATGTCAAAGAGCGGTTGATCGAGGCACTGCCCAACGCCATGGTCATCGACGGCGTCGGCTCCTCGGAGACGGGTGCACAGATGAGTCATCTGTCGACACCGGGCGCGGTCTCAACCGGTACTTTCAATGCCGGACCGGATACCTTCGTGGCCGCGGAGGATCTCGGCTCGATCCTGCAACCGGGTCACGACGGCATCGGCTGGCTCGCGCAGCGCGGATACGTTCCGCTCGGCTACAAGGGCGACGCCGCCAAGACTGCCGCGACGTTCCCGGTGATCGACGGTGTGCGCTACGCGATTCCGGGCGACCGCGCCCGCCACCGCGCCGACGGGTCCATCGAACTACTGGGCCGTGACTCGGTGACAATCAATTCCGGCGGCGAGAAGATCTTCGCCGAGGAGGTCGAAACGGCGATCGCATCGCACCCGGCGGTGGCCGATGTGGTGGTTGCCGGACGACCGAGCGAGCGGTGGGGTCAGGAGGTCGTCGCCGTCGTCGCGCTCACCGACGGCGCGCATGCGGATGCCGAAGAGTTGATCGCCCACGCCGCGCAATCGCTCGCTCGCTACAAACTTCCCAAGGCGATCGCCTTCCGTGCCGCGATCGAACGCAGCCCGTCGGGCAAGGCCGATTACCGCTGGGCGCGTGAGCAGGCAGTCAACGGCTAAGACTGTGATGTAGGCTACTGTAATATTTACAGTACGATTATGTAGCCGAGCCGGAGCGCAGCTGTGGACAGTCGACTTGAAGACGCCGTCATCGACGACAAACCCGCCGACTTCATCCGCGACCCATACCCGTACTTCGCTCACAAGCGCAAAGGTGCCGGCGTCTTCCGCGGAACGGTCCTCGACTATTCCAAAACCCCGGAATCGCTGCAGCCCAAGAACTCCTTCGCCGCCATGTCGTTCGACGCGGTGAACAAGGCATTTCGCGACGGCCAGGTCTTCAGCTCGGCGAGCTACGACAACACGATCGGTCTGTTCATCGGTCCGACCATTCTGGCGATGGCGGGCAAGAAGCACCGCGACCACCGCAATCTGGTATCGGCAGCGTTCAAGTCCAAGGCGCTCACCCGCTGGGAGCCAACGATTGTGCGGCCGATCTGCGATGCGCTGATCGACGAGTTCATCGACACCGACCACGCCGATCTGGTCCGGGATTTCACCTTCGAGTTCCCTACTCGTGTCATCGCCAGGCTCTTGGGTTTGCCAACCGAAGACCTGCCCGAGTTTCGCCGGCGGGCGGTGCAGTTGATCAACTACGCCGTCAAGTACGAGCGCGCCTTCGAAGCATCGGCGGCGCTGAAGGATTACTTCCTCGAGCAGATCGAACAACGCAGGGCTAAGCCGACGGAGGACATCATCGGCGATCTGGTCACCGCGGAGATCGACGGCGAAAAGCTGAGCGACGAGGCGATCTATTCGTTCCTGCGGTTGCTACTGCCCGCCGGACTGGAAACCACCTATCGGTCTTCGGGCAATCTGCTGTACTTGTTGCTCACCCACGCGGACCAATTCGAGGCGGTGCAAGCCGATCACGAGTTGATCCGGCCGGCGATCGAAGAGGGGCTGCGCTTCGAGACACCACTGACCACAGTGCAGCGGTTCACCACCGAGGACACTGAGCTGGAAGGGGTGGAGATTCCCGCGCGGTCGGCTGTCGACGTGTGCATCGGCTCGGCGAATCGCGACGAGCGCCGCTGGGAGCGCTCGGAGCAATTCGACATCTTCCGTGACCACATGCCGCACATCTCCTTCGCCGCCGGCGAGCACACTTGCTTAGGCCTTCACCTCGCGCGGATGGAGACCAGGGTCGCATTGGAGTGCCTGCTGAGTCGGGTGACCAACATCAAGCTCGTCACCGACAACGATCCGCACATCTACGGGCAGCCCTTCCGCTCCCCGACGGCGCTACCGGTGACGTTCGACGAGAAGTAAGGTCGCGAGAATGGTCAAGGTAATGCAGGGCTTTCGGGTCCTTGAGCTTGCGCAGTTCACGTTCGTCCCGGCGGCGGGCGCCATTCTTGCCGACTGGGGAGCGGACGTCCTCAAGGTCGAGCACCCGGTGCGCGGTGATACCCAGCGCGGCTTCCTCAACATGGGTGGCATCCAGGTCAACCCGGACCGGCATCCGCTGATGGAACATCCCAACCGGGGTAAACGCAGCGTGGGTATCGATGTTTCCACACCGGGTGGGCAGGAAGTGCTCTACGAACTGGCCAAAGCTTCCGACGTGTTCCTGACCAACTACATGCCCGCGCAGCGGCAGAAGAACAAATTCGACGTCGAGCACATTCGGGCGGTCAACCCGAACATCGTCTACGCTCGCGGGACCGCCTACGGCGACAAGGGAATCGAGCGCGACGTCGGCGGCTACGACGGGACAGCATTCTGGACCCGCAGCGGCATCGGCTACGCGCTGACACCTGAGGAGCTGGGCGGCGCACTGCCACAAGGCATCCCGGCCTTCGGCGACTCGATCGGCGGCATGTTCATCGCCGGGGGCATCTCCGCCGCACTGCTGCATCGGGAACGGACCGGCGAGGCCCTCGAGCTTGATGTGTCGCTGCTGAGCACGGCCTGGTGGGCGGCGGGCGCAAGCGTGACCCAGGGCATGGAGACCGGCGAGGTGATGCGCGTCGCCATGCCGGGCTCCGCGAACCCGTCGGTCAATCCCTTCATGGGCAACTACCAAACCTCCGACGGCGGCACCATCAACCTGTGCATCATCAGCCCGACCGGCCTGATCCGCGACACCTTCGAGCACCTCGGCATCCCCGAGGCAGCCGATGATCCCCGCTTCGCCGATGTGCTTCCGCTGATACAAAATGCCAACGCGGCCGCCGAACTGATCGCAAAGGCCTTTGCGGGCAAGCCCTTTGACTACTGGCGCCAACACCTGAAGACGATGAAAGGCCAATGGGCGCCGTTCCAGAGCCTCATCGACCTGGCCGACGACGAGCAGGCCATCGCCAACGACATGATCGCCGAAGTCGAACTCGCCAGCGGCGGCGCACCATTCAAAGTCGTGCGCGGCCCGGTCCAGTTCAACCACGAGCCGCTGGTTACCACCCGGGCGCCGCAGGCCTCCGAACACACCGAGATCGTTCTGATGGAGCTCGGCATGGACTGGGACCGCATTGCCGAGCTCAAGGATGCGGGGGCCATAGCGTGAATGACGTTGCCATCATCGGGGTGGGTCTGCACCCGTTCGGGCGCTTCGAAGGCAAGTCCGCGATGCAGATGGCTGCCGACGCGATCCAGCTGGCGCTCGCAGATGCCGGTGTCGAGTGGAAAGACATCCAGTTCGCCGTGGGCGGCAGCTGGACCGTCGCCAACCCGGACGCGATCGTCGGCATGGTCGGCCTCACCGGTATCCCGTTCACCGATGTGTTCAACGCGTGCGCGACGGCGGCGAGCGCGACGAAATTGTGCGCCGACAGTATCCGGTTGGGCGACTACGACATCGGCATCGCCGTCGGCATGGACAAGCACCCGCGAGGCGCCTTCACCGAAGACCCCGCGCTGGTCGGGATGCCCAGCTGGTACGCGCAGAACGGGCAATACCTCACTACCAAGTTCTTCGGCATGAAGGCCAGCCGTTACCTGCACGACTACGGCATCTCGACCGAGACGCTGGCCAAGGTGGCCGCGAAGAACTTCCGCAACGGAGCGCTGAATCCCAACGCTTTTCGGCGCAAACCGATCTCCGAAGACGACATCCTCAACTCCCCCGTGCTGAATTACCCTCTCACCCAGTACATGTTCTGCGCGCCCGACGAAGGAGCTGCCGCGGTCATCATGTGCCGGGCCGAGATCGCGCAGCGGTTCACCGCCAAACCTGTATATGTCCGAGCGGTCGAAATCCGCACTCGCCGCTACGGTGCCTACGAGGTGAACACCACGTATGCGCCCGTCGAGGAAGACGGGTCGCCGACCGTCTACGCGGCTAAAGCCGCATTCGAGAAAGCAGGTGTGGCACCGCAGGACGTCGACGTCATCCAGCTGCAGGACACGGACGCCGGCGCCGAGGTGATCCACATGGCCGAGGCAGGCTTCTGCCCCGACGGTGAGCAGGAGAAGCTGCTGGCCGAGGGGGCCACCGAGATCACCGGCGCAATGCCGGTCAACACCGACGGCGGGCTGATTGCCAACGGGGAGCCGATCGGTGCGTCCGGCCTGAGGCAGATGCACGAGCTCGTGCGCCAGCTGCGCGGCCAGGCCGGCGATCGCCAGGTCCCCGGGACTCCGCGGGTCGGTTTCGCGCAGGTTTACGGTGCGCCCGGCACTGCCGCCGCGACGATCCTGACCACCTAGCCCAGGGCGGAGATGAGCCGATCCATCACCGCACCGGCTTCCTTCCGGGCCCGGTTGTGATCGTCTGCACGCGCAATGTAGAGGGTCGCCTCGCGCATGGCGCCCAGCAGCGTGAGGGCGGTCGCTTCCACCGGCTGGGGCGGGATGCGCCCGCTATCGACAGCGCTAGCGAGAAGTTCTCGCACCAGCCCGATGTTGTGCCGGTTTCCGATCTCGGTCCACCGAGTCCACCCGAGCACCGCGGGGGCATCCACTAGCACAATGCGCTGAATCTCGGTGTCAGCGCAGGCGTTCAGCCAGAACCCCGCACCCAGCCGCATGATCTCGACCGGATCGGTCTGACCGGCTGACGCGATCGCCTCACCCATTCGGGCTGCCACTTCGCTCTCGACTTGCTCAAACACCGCCGCGAACAGCTCGGTCTTGTCGGCGAAATGGTGATACAAGGCGCCACGGGTCACCCCCGCGGCGCGCACGATCGTCTCCAGCGCCACGTCGGCGAAACCGTGCTCGGCGAACAAGGCTCGCGCCGCGGCGATCAGCGACTCACGGGTTTCTGCTGCGCGCTCGGCCTGCGTACGGCGAGTATCGGCCATTGCCTTGCCTTTCATACATACAGTATGTATGTTCGTACATACTGTATGTAGGTGTATGTGTTTTTACCTTAACTTTGGAGGCCTCTATGCCCATCCTCGACTTGCCGCAGGGACGCGTTCAGTATCGGCTCGCAGGGCCAGCCGACAGTACAAGCCCACCCGTGGTGTTCGTACACGGCCTGCTGGTCAACAACGAACTGTGGACCGGGGTGACCGATGCGCTTGCGATGGACGGTGTGCGTTCATATGCCCTCGACCTGCCCCTTGGGTCCCACCCCATCGCATTGCGACCGGACGCCGATCTGAGCCCAGCCGGCGTCGCACGCCTGATCATCGCGTTCCTCGAGACGCTCGGGTTGACTGATGTCACGCTAGTCGGCAACGACACCGGAACTGCGTTGTGCCAGTTCGTCATAGACGTCGACGACAGTCGGATCGGCCGACTCGTGTTGACCGACGGCGACGCCTTCGATCAATTCCCGCCTCGTTCGCTGCGGCCGGTATTCAGCCTCGGCCGACGCTCCGCGGGCGTCTATGCGCTGATGACGATCATGCGGCCCGACGGGCTGCGGCAGCGCATTCAGGGCCAAAACGTGTCCAAGCCATTGGATTGCGAGCTGACGCGCCGCTGGATCACGCCGGCGCTGACCGACCGCGGCGTGCGGCGCGACACCGCCAAATTCCTGCGCGGCGTCGATTCTTCAGAATTGCTTGAACTATCCACCCGGCTGAGGCGGTTCACGAAACCGGTCCTAGTGTTATGGGGCGATGCGGACCAACTCTTTCCGATCGAGCTGGCGCACCGGCTGCAGAACGCCTTTCCTGACGCGCGACTGGTCGAAATACCCGGCGGACGCACCTTTTTCCCGCTCGATGAGCCGCAACGGGTAGCCCACGAAATCCAGGCCGCGTTCCAACCACGCCACTGACGATCGCATCTTCACCAGTTATCGGGAAGGGGCAGCGTAATGCCGACCACCGCACGTTGGAAAGTCCACTTCGCCAGCGGTGACAGCCGCTGCGCGGCCTGGTATTACCTCGGCAACAACGGCGCCTGCGTGATCATGGCCGCGGGTCTGGCTGTGACCAAAGAGCCCGGCACCGACCGTCTCGCACAGCGACTCCACGATGCCGGCTACAGCGTCCTGGCCTTCGATTATCGCCACCTCGGCGAAAGCGGCGGGCAACCACGCCAACTCGTGCGCATCGGTGAACAACTCGCCGACTGGGAAGCCGCGATCAGCTTCGTTGCCACCCTGCCCGGTGTGGACCCCGACAGACTCGCGATATGGGGATTCTCGGTCTCTGGCGGCCACGTCTTTGCAGTTGCCGCTCGCAATCCCCAGCTTGGCGCGGCCATCGCGCACTCACCACTGGCCGATGGGCTGCACGCAATGCGCAATGCGCTACGGCATACCACAGCGTTTGCACTGGCGCGCCTTGTTGCCCGCGCGGTCGCCGACGGCCTCGGTGGCCTACTGGGCCGCGCGCCGCTACTGATACCGCTGGCCGGAGAACGCGGCACCGTGGCGTCTTTGACTACGCCCGACTCGCTCAACGGCGCCCGAGCGCTCAACCCGGACAACCAATACCCGCAATGGCAACAGAACGTCGCGGCCCGTTCCGCAATCCGCGTCGGCCTATACCGACCCGGCCGATTAGCGGGGCGGATCCGATGCCCTCTGCTTGTAATCGCTTACAACCGCGACGGTGTCGCCCCTCCCGGGCCCGCGATCAACGCCGCACGCAAAGCTGCCCGCGGCCAGCTTGCTTGCCTGCCCGGCGGACACTACGAAGCATTCCTCGACGGCCAGGAGCAAGCCGCCACGGTCCTGGTGTCGTTCCTCGACGACCGATTGCTCCAGCGCGGCGGCGCCGAGCGTGCACCTATGGTGACGACACGCCGGTGACGATCGCCGCCGTTGCACGTTCGGCGAGTCAAGAGGCTTTCGGCGGAGCGTAGGCGGGCTTGCCCAGACCAAGGACATACTGCGCGATCATGTTGCGGAACACCTCCAGAGTTCCACCGTAGATGCCCACCAACGGCGCGAAGCGGTAAACGTATTCGGCGCTGCCGTCATCGGCGGCCCCGTCGGTCCCGAAGGGCAACGCCGACGCGGGCCCCAATACATCCATCAGGTCCGGAGATATGTCGCGCATCGTCTGTGCGATCGCCACCCGGCCGAAAATGCTTGGCGCGGACAGTGCTGCCTCCATCCGGGCAACGCTGCGCCCCAGCCGATATGCGACAGATTGGTCGTCGACCGGTCGGCGGCCATCCGGACCCGGTTGCCCCAGGCGAGCCGCGGCCTTGTCGACCGCCTCGACCATGGATCCGGCCTGGTGCATCATGATTGACGTGTCCTGCAGCCCATCGGGCGCAGCCGCCACGGCGCCGTGCTCGACGTTGAGCGGCTCTCGCAGCACTGTCCAGCCGGCGTTGACATCGCCCAATCGATACTTGTCATCGACGCGGACGTCGCTGTAGTAGACGATGTTGGTGCGGTCGCCGTCCACCGTGCGGATGCCCTGGATTTCGATGCCCGGGGAGTTCAACGGAACCAGAAACATCGTCAGGCTCTTGTGTTTCGGGGCGTCCGGGTCGGTGTTGGTGATCAGAAAAACATACTGGCAGTTGTGCGCGCCGGTGGTGAACATCTTGGAGCCGTTAATGATCCACGCGTCGCCGTCGCGCACTGCGCGCGTCTTGCAGGTGGCGACATCCGATCCGCCTTCGGGTTCGGTGTAGCCAAGGCAAAGTCGGACGTGGCCGCTGAAGACCCCCGGTAGCACCTCGTCCTTCAGCTCGGGTGACCCGAACTTCGCCACCGACCGCGCCACCATGGCGGTGGTCCCCCAGGTCACCCACGGCACATGCGCGCGCCGCTTCTCCAGTTCCCAGATCCGCCGTCGAACCCGGCTGAAACCGCCGTCGGATGCAGGCTTCCACTCCGCCTCCAAAAACCCGGCGGCGCCGAATGCCAAGTGCACACCTTCGTCGAAGTTGTCGCCCGTCTCGCGATCGCGGCGCTTGACTTCCTCGGTGACATGGGTGGCCAAAAACCTTCGCGCCTCCTCGCGGAACGCCTCGTCTTCGTCGGACAGCTCGACTCGTGAGAAGTCCACTTATGCGTCCTTTCCCGAACCGCTTTCGCGTGCTGCGACGATTTCGGCGATCTGCCGCGCGGTGGCGCCGGGATCGCCGCCGGCCAGCGGCCATCCCCTGGCGCGCACCAGATACGCCGTCGCGGCGGCCTCCGCCGATACTCCCAAACCGCCCTGAATGTGGACCGCCATCGTCGCGGCTTTGGCTGCCTCTTCTGCCATGAACACGAACGCCGACGGAGCCAATTCGGGTCGCTCGTCGGGTTCGTTGTCGAGGAACCACGCCGCCCGCCGTGCGAGGTTGCGTCCGCCCTGCACGGTGATCGCCATGTTGGCCAGCGGGTGGGAGATGCCTTGCAGTGTGGAGATCGGCACGCCCAGCGTGTAGCGGGTCTTGGCGAACTCCGCCGCGATTGTCATCGTCTCTTCGACGAGGCCGACCAGTGCGGCAGCAGTCAGCAGTCGCCACTCGGCAAGCGCCCGTTGATATTTCAGCACCGCATCGGGACCGTCCGCCAACACCGTGCGGCTGTCCGCGGTGGCAGGGTCAACCCACGCCATCGGCAGCCGACCGATATTGTCGACCTTCGCCGGCCGGGTGGCGAACGTCAAGCGCACCACCACGTCGGGACCGTCGGCGACGATGATCTGGTCGGCGATCGATCCGATCGGGATCAGCCTGGGCCCGGAGGCGCTCTCGATTTGCGGATCCAGTACGGCGAGCTGCTTGCCAGTTACGACATCGGACTCCACCGCGCCGAGTCCGGCCAGCAGGCGGGCCGCGCAGACATGATCTATCCACGGGACCGGCGCCAGCGACCGCCCGATCTCCTCGGCCACCAACGTCAGGTCAACCAGCGTGGCCCCATCCCCGCCCGCGGATTCCGGTAGCGCCATCGTGGTCGCGCCCATCGCGCACAACCGCTCCCACAGGTTCTTGTCGAAGCCGGATTCCTCTGCAGCGCGTACGGTTTCGATCGGACAATGGGTCTTGAAGAAATCACGGTAGGCGGCCTGCAGCGCCTCGTGATCGGCCGTCAGGCTGTAGTCGAGCCTGCGCAGTTCGTATCGGTCCATACTCAGCGCTCCTCCTGGCCACCGAAAAAGAATTCCTGTGCGTTGTTGTAGAGATAGTTGTCGAGCACCGTGGCGGGCAGATCCAGAGCGAGTGCTTCGGGTACTACCCGCCGCATCTTCAAAACCGGCCAGTCCGATGCGTAGATCACTTTGTTTTGGCCTCGAGTTCGCATGTAGTGCAGCAGGTTTTCCGGCAGTCGCTTCGGGGACCACGCCGACGTCATCAGGCGCAGGTTGCTGTATTTGATCAGCAGCCGGATCGCGACGTCCCACCATGGGTCGGCGCCGTGGATCATGCAGAGACGCAACTCCGGGAAGCGCACGCAGATCCGGTCGAGATGCATGGGGTGCTGCACTTCCCCGGGGATCGGCGGCCCCGGAATGCCAGTGTTGACACACAGCGGCAGGTCCAGTTCCGCGCATTTGGCGTATAGCGGATAGTAAACCGCGTCACTGGGCGGATACTGCCCGTCGCCCCAGAAGCTGGGCCCCACCATGGCGTAGGCGACCGGCAAATCGTTTACCACAGCGCTCAATTCCCGCAATGGTTGCACCGGACGCAGCAGGTTGACACCGCCCATCGCCAAGGCGAACCGATCCGGCTGCGCCGCGATGAACTTGCGGGCCGTGGTGGACGGCTTGACGAGTGAGTCCATCAGAATGGCCTTCTGCACACCCTGCTCGTCCATCTCCTCGAGCAGCTCACCCAAGTCAACCGGCGCGAACATCGACTCCGGCCCTTTGAAGTAGTCATCGCGGACCTTGAGCATCCACGTCGGCTGGCTTTCCGCCTCACCGAAATGCACGTTCACCAAGCAATCAATGGCCTTGTGCGTCATAGCGACTCCTGCAGAACCTGTGTCACGGCCCGTTGTTTCGCCCACTGGTAGTTCGGCTTGCCGTTGCCGAGTCGCTGAATCTGCTCGACGAAGATGAACGCCTTGGGCGCTTTGAAGTGGGCCAGCTGGGATGTGCAGAAACGGTAAAGCTCCTGCTCGCCGATGCCGTCCGAGTCCGGGTGCGGCGCGACCAGCGCGACGACTTCCTCGCCCCACCGCTCGCTGGGCCGACCCACCACCAACGCGTCGGCGACGCCGGGATGCGCGCGCAGCACTTCTTCGACCTCTTCGACGAAGACCTTTTCGCCGCCGGTGTTCACGACCAGCGAGTCGCGCCCGAAGAGCCGGATCGTGCCGTCCGCCTCGACGGACGCCCGGTCACCGGCGATGACCACCCGCTGGCCCTCCACCTCAGGAAAGGTCCGCTCGGTGGCCTCGGCATCGTCGAAGTAGCCCAATGGAATCCGGCCGGTCCTGGCCGCCCAGCCGATCTCGCTTTCGCCGGGGCGCAGGAACCTGCTCAGGTCTGCGGAGACGACCGTCGCGCCCACCCTGGGCTCGAAAGTCTCGCTTGCGACACCGTTGCGACTGTGGCCGAATCCCATGTTGCCGGTTTCCGAGGATCCGTAGCCTTCGATGATCGTGATGTGTGGCAGACACTCCATCAGCGCGTGCTTGTATTTGGGATTCGTGGCGGCCCCTCCGGTGCCGATGGACTGCAGCGAGGACAAGTCGTACGAGCCGCGTCGGAGTTCGGCAACCAGCGGACCGGCATACGCGTCCCCGACCATGGTCATCATGCCGACCTTTTCGCGCGCCGCGGTTTCCCACACCGCGCGCACATCCAGCTTCGTCCGGTCGTCGTACAGCACGACGGGGAGACCGTTGAGCAACGCCGCGAAGGCGGTCCACATGCCGGCCGCGTGCATGAGCGGCGAAACGGCGAACCATGGCTGGCCCCCCGGGCGCACCTTGGCGTGGATCTCCTCGGCGCTGGCGTGGTCGGCGCCGACCATCGATGCCACGTACATGTCGGACTGTCGCCACAGCACGCCCTTGGGGCGCCCGGTGGTGCCGCCGGTGCACATCATGATCAGGTCATCCGGCGATCCCGTAACAGTATGGTCGGTATTCCCTTGCGCCAGCGCCTCATCCAGTGGAATTGCGCCCGCCAGCTCGGGAGCGCCGCTGCCGTCGTCGATCGAGATCAGGAGCTCGGTTCCCTCGGGCGGAAGCACCTCAGCGAATCGCGCCCCGAGTGAGCGGTGATAGATGATGCCCCGTGGCCGCACGTAGGCGAGCAAATCCGCGATCTCGCGTGGCGAGTAGTAGTGGTTCACGTTGACCGGAACGGCCCGCGCTTTGAGGCAGCCGATCACCATGTCGGGGTAGAGGTCGTTGTACATGATCAGCGCGACCCGATCCTGTCCGCACTCCCAGCGGTTGAGCGTTTCGCGGGCACGGTGCGCACCAAACCCGTTGGCGCTCAAGAAGCTCGCCAGCCGGGCGGTCCGTATTGCCGATTCCGCGAATGTGCTGCGGCGGTCTCCGCACAGCGTCATCAGCCGATCAGGGACGACATCCGCGATGGCGTCCAGCACGGCGCCGATGGTCCACTCGCTCATGGGTTTGCTCGGCTTCGAGCGGTCAAGCCGCCGACCCCACCGTGACGCCCAAGAGGTCCAACGCGTTGTCGCGCATGATTTTCCGAATATCGCCCTCGCTGAAACCGGCTAGTTCCTCGGTGAACGACACCGGATTCTCCAAGCCTTCGCCATGCGGCCAGTCCGAGCCGAACAGAATCTTGTCGACGCCGATCGCCGATGCCAGCGCCGGCAAGTCGTCCTCGTAGTAGGGGGCGATCCAGACATTGTTGCGCAACTGTTCCACCGGGTCCTCGGGGAACAGCCGCGGGTGGTTGTTTGCTGCCTTCTTCAGGCGCTTGATCAGCCGGTACACGAAGTATGAACCGTTCTCGATGCTGACCGCCTTCAGTTGCGGATGACGGGTGAACACCCCGTGCACGATCATCGAGGCCATGGTGTCGTGAATCGCGCGGTCGTCGACGAGTACCTGGTCCAACGGATTTGCCCCGGCGAACGCCTCGAACGTCGACTTGCCGCCCCACATCGCGGCGATCTGCAGGTAGCCGCTGTCACTCAAGTGGAAGCCCACCGGAACTCCCGCCTCCGCCAACCTGGCCCATACCGGATCGTGGACGGGGTCGCCCAACGACCGCGGCTTGACCACGCCGGGAACCGGTGCGGGCCGCACCAGCACCAGTTTCGCGCCACGTCCCAACACGAACTCGAGCTCCTCGACGGCCGCCTCGGGGTCGGCCAGCGAAATGATCGGCGCGGCGATGATCCGATGGTCGGGCCGATCGAAACCCCAGTCCTCGTCGAGCCACAGGTTGAAGGCGTGCAGTGAGGCCATCGTTGCGTCGATGTCGTGCTTGAGCGCTTCCTCGACGCCGCACGCGAACGTCGGCAACATGAACACCGTCTCGATACCCTGGCTCTCCATCACCCTGATACGAGCGTCGCGGTTCTGATACTCCGGGTGGTCCCCAAGCCGCTCGACCTTCATCAGCGACGCCGGGTCGACGCCCTCCGGAATCTCGCCGCGGAACAGCAGATCGAGGCAGCCGGGCACGATGATCGGGTCGAAGGTCGGGTTCGGGATGAAGCGGTTGACGCGGTCGCCGATGATCGCCTGGGTGTGCTTGCCGTCGCTGACCATCTGCACGCCGCGTTTGCGGAACTTCTTGTCCAGGTGCCGGGTGAACGCGTCCAGCGGCTCGTAGTAGTGGTTGTCGACGTCGATCGCCTTGTAGCTCAGGTTGGCCATGGTGATCCTTCCAGCCCGGGAAAATTGGGTGCCCGCTTCTCGAAGAAACTCGTGATCCCCTCGATGACATCCGGGCGTTGCAGCGACTCGTGCAAGAATTTTTCGGCCCTCGCACTCGCGTCCGCGACCTCGCGCATGGCATCACCGTAGGCCTGCCGCTTGATGACGGCCATCGACGCCGGCGAGCAGTTGCGCGCAATGTCCTCGGCGTACTCCATCGCGCGCTGCATCAGGTGTTCTGGCGCGACCACTTCTTTGACCAGGCCGAGTTCGGCCGCCTCCTCGGCGAGGAAAGTTCGGCCGCTCAACAACAGATCGAGCGCAACGCCCCAGCCGGCCAGCCGCGGAAGTATCCACGAGATGCCGTACTCGGCGATCAGTCCGCGGCGTGCGAATGACGCCGCGAACTTGGCGCCGGCGGCGGCGAACCGCACGTCGCACATCAGTGCCTGGGTGAGGCCGATTCCGACACACGACCCGTTGATGGCCGCGATGACGGGTTTGCACAGGGTTGTCAAATAGTAGGGTTGCCGTTCGCCGACCAACTCGGTCAGCTTCTGATCGTCGGTCTTCTCTAACGATTCGGCGACATCTCCTTTTAAACCGCCCATTGCACCCAGCTGAGCGCCGGCACAGAAGGCCTTGCCCCGACCGGTCACCACGATCGCTCGAACGCCCGCGTCGTCCTCGGCGCGGTCCAGGCCGGCGTAGAAGGCGGTCGCGATATCGCCGCCCCAGGTGTTGAGTCGGTCCGGGCGGTTCAACGTCAAGACCGCGACGCCGGCCGGCGTCGTCTCGTAAAGCACCGCGTCGTCCGTGGCCACACCTTCGGCGGTGCTCATGCGATCCTCCCGTCGCCCAGTCGCCAGTTAAGACACGCAAAACCGCCAACGGCGTGCATTAAGTGGCCACTCGCGCTACCTGATCAAAGTTTGTATCCATACTGTATACCTATCGGTAGTGCATTCCGCAACTGGCCTCGACGGCAGCGGAGTGCGGCGCGAGCAGGGAAAACCCGCTACCCGGCGGACACGGAGGCATCGATGAGTCCGAGTCGTCGATACGCGTTTTCGATCTGGCTCTTGGCTTCGGGCGGCAACTCGGCCTGCGGGGGCCGGGAATGCGGATAGCCGCCCACCGGCAGGCCGAGAATCGACGCGGCGTATTTGAACGCACCGCCCCAGTGCGTGAAGTAGTCGGCGCGGCCGGGATAGCAGGTGAACCAGGATCCGAGGTCGATGTCGAACTGGTCGAGGCCCGAATCACGGGCGTAGTCCATCGCCTCGACGAGCTTGTCGTTGCACACCAAGTCCCAATACTCGGAAAGCAATGGCCGCTGCGGAGTCTCGAACAGATAGCCGGCCGTGCCCAACTGGGCCGGGCAGACGATCCCGTCGCGCAGCCATCCGGCCCGATACACCGTCTTTTCGCATTCCCAGATCACCAGATCCGGTGCCAGTTCATGCAACAACCGGCTGTTAGCCGGCCGGAAGGCACCCTCCTTGGTAGCGCAGACCGCGGGTATCTCGTGGTAGATCCGCGCGCTTTCCGCTGCCGTCAGCACATACCCCGAAGAGGGCGAATTGAACATGCCCAGCGCGATATCCGTGCGCCGGCCAATGTATTCGAAGAACCTCAGTACGCCTTACCGCCGTGAGCTTCCATCATCGGGGTCTGGATGTAGGCGATGTCGGCGCCGGCACCCTGGGCGTGCAGCGTCAGCTCCAAACAGTCCTTGGCCGACATGGCGGCCGTGCAGGCCTGCACCACGATGTCGGGATTCGCGGCCCTGGCCTCCTCGATTGCCACTTCCAGCAAGCGCTTGCGCTCATCGAGCGTCAGCGACCAGAATTCGGCGATGCCGCTGGTGCACCACAGCAGCGGATGCTTGAGATCGCTGACGCAGTAACGGATTAGGGTCTGGTAAGCGTCCCAGTCGATGTCGTCGCCGTCGTCGCCGCAGAACGGCGTGTACAGCGAGTCACCGATTCCGCGCAAATTGCTGCATGCCCACGCACATGCCTCACTAGCTGTTGCCACCATCCGCTCCTGTGGGTTAGGTGAAGTCCGAACCGCCGTCGACGTTGATATTCGCGCCGGTCATATAGGAATTGCGTTTAGACGCCAAAAACGCTACGACGGGCCCCATTTCGTCCGGTAGCCCGGCTCGTGGCATGTGGGCGGGATGCCCGAAGTGCTTGGCGATGGCGTCCATCAACTGATAGGGGTCATCACCGTCAACGCCCACAGACTTCGCCCAGCCGACCAGCGACTCGGAGGCGATGCTGCCCGGGGAGACCACATTGACCAGGATCTCGTCCTTGGCCAGCAGCAGCGACAAGTTTTTGGAGATGCTCGTCAGCGCCGCTTTGGCCGCAGTGTAGGCAGGCAGGATGACACTTTGCCGCTGTGTCGAGTGCGCGGAGAAGTTGACGATTCGCGCCCACGCCGCGTTGCGAAGCAGCGGAAGTGCCGAACGCACGCAGTGCACCATGCCCATCACGCCGTCCTCAAAAGCCTGACGCCACTGGTCGTCGGTCAGGTCCTCGAAGCTACCTGCCGCGCCTGGTCCGACGGCGTTGATCAGGATGTTGAGTTCGCCGTTCCACCGCTCACCGAGCTCGGCGAAGACCGCGTCGACCTGTCCGGCATCGCGGACGTCGGCCACCAGTCCGACGGCGTCCGGGCTGCCGCGACCAGTCAGGTCCGCTGTCGCGCGATCGAGGTCGGGTCGCGAGCGGGCGATGATCGCGATCCTGGCGCCGTCATCGGCCAAGCAGCGCGCGGTGGCCAGTCCCATCCCGCGACCACCGCCGACCACTGCCGCGTTCGCGTCGGCCAGTCCTAAGTCCATGGCATAAGCGCCTATCACCATCGCGTGCCGCAGCCGCGGATACCAAAATGCCTACGGTGGGTATTACAGTAGCAGGCAGATGTCCCGTCGAGGAGGTGCCCGCAGTGGCGAAGCAAGCAACCGCCGAAAAGCGTCAGCGACGCGAACGCGGGTCCATCAATCCAGATGACATCATCACCGGTGCATTCGAACTCGCGGAGCAGGTGTCGATCGACAACCTGAGCATGCCGCTGCTCGGTAAGCACCTCGGTGTCGGAGTCACCAGCATCTACTGGTATTTCCGCAAGAAGGACGACCTGCTCAACGCGATGACCGACCGCGCCTTGCGCAAGTATGTGTTCGCCACGCCGTACGTGGAAGCCAAGGACTGGCGCGAGACGTTGCGCAACCATGCACGTTCGATGCGGAAAACGTTCATGGGCAACCCGATACTGTGCGATCTGATTTTGATCAGGTCGGCGCTCAGCCCGAGAGCGGCACGGCTGGGCGTGCAGGAAATCGAGAAGGCGATCGCGGGGCTGGTCGAGGCAGGACTATCGCCGGAAGAAGCCTTCGACACCTATTCGGCGGTGTCTGTTCATGTCCGCGGCTCCGTGGTTCTGCACCGGCTGCAGCAAAAGAACCAAGCGAGCGAGAACGGGGCACGCACCATCGAGGACGCCATGGTCATCGATCCCCAAACGGCGCCGCTGCTCGCCAAAATGACGGCAAAAGGCCACCATATCGGGGCTGCCGACGACAACAATTTCGAATACGGCCTGGACTGCATTCTCGACCACGCCGGCCGATTGATTGAGCAGAATTCGAAGTCCACTGCGCGGCAACGGAAGACAACTAAGACAACCAAATCAACACGGGCACGGGCCAAAGCGTCACGCTAAGGTTCCGGTACGTCGAAGTGCTCGTCGCGCAACCGGAATGCCTCTTTGGTCCCATGCTGCGCTCGGGTCTTGACGAAGTTGAACTCCCCCGGCGCGAATTGCAGGTTGGTTCCGAATGCGTGGAACAGGTAGCTCGCCACTTCCTCACCCTGGTAGGCCTGGGTCTGTTCGACGAGCCGGAACGCCTCTTTGGCGATGACGACACCGTCGGCCGGCATTTTCGCGGCCTTCTCCGCCCAGTACCGAGCCCGGGCCGCAACCATTCCGGGATCGCAAGTGTCAGTGAAGATTCCCAGGTGCTCAATTTCGCCGGCTTCGATGATGTCGCCGGTCAATAGCAGGCGCCGTGCCAGTACCGGTCCTAATCGGTGGAAGAACATGTGCAGGCTGCCCAGCGCAGGCCCGAGGAACCTGGTGGCCGGCATGCCGATCTTGGTATCGCGGGCGATCACGGAGATGTCGGTCATCAGCGCCATCTCGAATCCACCGCCGAGCGCGTAGCCACTGATCTCGCCGACGGTGACCTTGGGGAACCCCATCAGGTTGTGGTAGAAGCCGAACGACTTGCGGTCGACAGTGAGCCTGCGGCGTTGGCTGGGACGGCTTTTGGCCGGCGCGGTTTGGGCACCCCGCTCGCCGTACCATTCGTAAGCATTGTTCATATCGGCGCCGGTGCTGAAGACGCCGTCGGCTCCGCGCAGCAGCACTACGACGAGATCGTCGTCGTCAGCGACCTGATCCAGATATCGGGCGATGGCATCGCGCATGGTGGCGTCGTAGGAGTTGCGCTGCTTGGGGTTGTTCAGCGTGATGGTGGCGATCCGCTTTTCGGAATCGACGTCGTACAGAACACGATCGTCTGCCGCTGTCATCTGACCGGCTCCTTTCTGCGCCCGCCATCCGACATCCGCTTGGCCTCAATGGTTTTGTCGGTGCCGAAGGCAAGGGTGTTGCGGCGCGCAGCCGCCAGGTGATCCTGCGCCAGCCGGACCGCTCGGGTGGCATTGCCGTCGCGGATGGCGTCGAGCAGACGCTGATGGTCGCGCAGCGCTGCGCGTCTGGTCTTGCCGGCCATGGGCGCCGGATCGCCGTCATCGCTCCATACCGACGACTCGTGCGCCGACCAGATCAATTCCAGCGAGCCGATCACCAGGATCATCGGCTCGTTGCCGCATCGCGACACCAGCGTTTCGTGGAACCGCCGCGCATTCGGAACGTATCGCGCGAGATCATCGAATTGCTCTGCTTGCGCGTCGATTTCAGCCTGTAGATAGGGCACCACTTCGGTCATACGATCGTCGCGAGCGGCACACATCCCGGCGCAGATCGGTTCGAGATGCAGCAAGGCCTCGCTGACGTCGGCCGGTGTCGCCGCGCGGGCCTGCAAAACCATGCTGATCATGTGCGCCGTCCGTTCCGCCGCCGGCGCGTGCACAACTGCGCCACCGACATTGCCGCGGCGCACCGAGATCAACCCGTCGCTCTCCAAGATGTGGATTGCTTCCCGCACGGCGGGAGGACTGACGCCGAATTCCGAAAACAGGGTTTCCTGCGATGGAAGTGTGTCGCCTTCTTTCAGGCGTCCGGACAGGATGTCGTCACGCAGCCGCGACGCGACGATTTCGGCGACGCGGGGTTGGCGGATGCGTGCCATGTCAGGCCTTCTCGGCTCGTCGCTTGCCGAACCGGTATCCGGTCAACTTGTCTGGCGGCTGCGCCAACGTGTTCACCTCGCCGATGCAGAGCACCTCGTCATCGAGCAGCAACCGGGCGGTCGACGTGATGCCCCGGTCCACCTCCGACCGTGCGATGTCGAATTGCAGCTCGGTGAGCACGGGTGTCGGCCGACGGAAGGTGACGTTAAGCGAACGGGTCTTGCCGGAGAGCCCGGCAACGCAGTTCTGGTGCTGCATGACACAGTCGAAGAACACCGCGAGAAAGCCGCCGTGGACCAATCCCGGCGGTCCCTCGTACACCAACGGAAAGGTGACCCGGCCGCACGCGGTCTCGGCGTCGAGGCGGTCGAAGCAGTATTCCGGAAAGCACGGGTTGAACGCGCCGATGTCTGTCGCGTGGTCGAGATAGACGCGTCGGCTGGCCTGGTCGGAGCCGATGCGGGGTGCGCTGTCGGGCGGCGCCGCCGCGGCCAGCTCGCGTTCCCAATCCCCGATTTGCGCAACGATGTTGTCCACTGTGGGGTGGGCATGTTCTAAAGAAAGCAACAGTGAACTGAGACGGCGAATGGCGCCTGCAGCGGCGACGGTCTGGGCAAGCGGCTCCTCGCCGAATCTGGCAGCGCTGCTGGTCGCCATGCGTCCTCGTTTCCAACGCGGCTGTTCCGCCGCCAGGCTTTCCTTGCTAAGTTATACAGCGTAGCAATCGTATCGCCTACTGTATGGGTAACCGTATCGGCGGGGAAGGGCGGATTCAACGGTGAGTCAAGACCGCGATCCCGCGCCGGCCGACGGCTCGCTCACCACGAGCCGGGACGGCACGGTTCTGCGACTCACCTTGGACCGGTCGGCCCGGCGCAACTCGCTGACACATCCCATGATCGAGGCGTTCGTCGAAGCGTTGACCGACGCCGCGACGGACGACTCGCTGCGCGTAATCCATATCGGCGGCGCCGGCGACGACTTCTGCGCCGGCGCCGACTGGGTCGCCACCAACGACAGCGGGCAACCGCGCCCGCGGACCGGCGACCTCGTCCGCCGCATCCCGCATGCCGCGCATCGTGTGATCGAACTGATCCACACCATCCATCTGCCGGTGGTGTGCAGCGTGCGCGGATTCGCCGTCGGCCTCGGCTGCAATCTGGCGCTGGCCGCAGACTTCACGGTGGCCGCGACCGACGCGGTGTTCTGGGAGCCGTTCGTGACGCGGGGTTTCAGCCCGGATTCGGGCGCGAGCTGGCTGCTGCCCCGGCTGGTCGGCATGACGCGGGCAAAACGGATGCTGCTGCTCGGCGAAAAAGTCGCCGCAACCGATGCCGCCGACTGGGGACTGATCCACCGAGCCGTCAACTCGGCGGACCTCGAGAACACAACCGGGCAACTGCTGACACGACTGGCCGCCGGTCCCACGGTGGCACTCGGTCTGGCCAAGCAGGCGCTTCACTACGGCCAGCATGTGACGTTGGCCCAGTCCATGACGCAAGAACTCTTCAATCTGGAGCTTTCATGCCGGACAGCAGATTTCAAAGAGGGCCTGGCGGCGTTTCGAGAACGACGACCGCCGGAATTTCGCGGCCGATGACGGCGGGCCAGAGCGAAGGGGAAACCTGATGTCGCCACCGACTTTCGACACCATCAAGTATGAGGTCGACGGGCACAAGGCCACGATTACGCTGAACCGGCCGGATGCTCTCAACGCGCTCAGCCCGCACATGATCACCGAGTTGCGCGCTGCGTACAACGAGGCCGAAAACGACGACGCGGTATGGCTTCTCATTGTCACGGGCACCGGACGCGCCTTTTGCACCGGCGCGGACGTCAAGGCGATCCCCGGCGACGGGAAGGTGATCAACGAGCGGCCATATATGTCCACCTACGAACAGTGGGAAGCGCCGCAGGAGGGCACTCCGCCGTTTCGCACGATGGCCAAGCCAGTGCTCGCCGCGATCAACGGATTGTGTTGTGGGGCCGGGCTCGATTGGGTCACGACCGGAGACATCGTCATCGCGTCCGACAAAGCGACGTTCTTCGACCCTCATGTCAGCATCGGGCTGGTGGCCGCACGCGAGGTGGTTCGGGTGGCTCGGGTACTGCCCCGTTCGGTCGCACTGCGGATGGCACTGATGGGCAAGCATGAGCGGATGAGCGCCCAACGCGCATATGAACTCGGATTGATCAGCGAGATCGTCGAACACGACCGGCTGCTGGAACGCGCCCACGAGATCGCCGACATCGTCAACTCCAATGCGCCGCTGGCCGTCCGGGGCACCCGCCTGGCCATCCTCAAGGGCCTGGACCTGCCGCTGCACGAGGCCGAGATGCTGGCCGAGTCATTCCGCGAACGCAACCTGCACACCGAAGACTCACTCGAGGGCCCCAAAGCTTTCATCGAGAAGCGCCCACCGGAATGGCAGTGCCGATGAGCTTTCAAACCATCCAGCTCGACGTGGACGGCGCCGATCGGGTCGCCACTATCACGTTGAACCGGCCCGATCAGCTCAACGCGTTCAACCGGACGATGTGTGAGGAGATGGCCCAAGCCTGGGCGACCGTCAAGTCGAACGATTCGGTCAACGCGGTGGTGCTGCGTGCCGCCGGTAAGGCGTTCAGTGCCGGCCTCGACATCAAAACTCCCTACGGCCAACCCGAAAACATCTGGAACCACGAGGATCCCGGCGAATCGCTCAGCCCGAAGTGGCAGAAGATGTGGAAGCCGGTGGTGTGCGCCGTGCAAGGTATCTGCACTGCGGGCGCGTTTTACTTCCTCAACGAGTCCGATGTGGCCATCTGCTCGACGGACGCCACATTTTTCGACTCCCACGTGTCGGCAGGACTGATCTGCGCGCTGGAGCCGATCGGCCTGATGCGCCGCGTCGGCCTGGGCGAGACATTACGAATAGCACTGATGGGCAACGACGAGCGCGTCAGCGCCGACACCGCTCTTCGCATCGGCCTGGTGTCCGAAGTGGTCTCCCCCGACGAACTGTGGCCGCGTGCGCACGAGATCGCCGCGGCGATCGCGACCAAGCCGCCGTCGGCGACCCAGGGCACCGTCAAGGCGATCTGGGAGTCGCTGGACAAGCCATACCGGGCGGCGATGGAGCAGAACCTCATCTACACCCGCCTCGGTAATCCGATCGGAACCGCTGAGCTGGCGACGCACAGCCCCCCCGTTGTGCAGCCGAGGACCAGGTGACGATGCATCCGCTCAGCCAGCGCATCGCCGATGTCTTGCGCCTGCAACCCGACGCGCGGGCCATCGAATACGACGGCCAATGGCTGTCGTGGGCACAGCTCGCCGAGATGGCAGACAGGATCCGTGTTCTCGTCGGTAGCAGTTGGCCCCAGGTCGGAATCATGCTGCGCAACAAGCCGACACACGTTGCAGCGCTCCTTGGGGTTCTGCTGGGCGGAGCCACGGTCGTCACGATCAACCCGGCCCGTAGCGAGGACCGCACCAGAGCCGACGTCGAAAAGCTTGCCCTCCCAATGCTGATCGGCGAGCCCGATGACCTTGCGGACGTGACCGAACCGACTGCGACCAACGTGGTGTCGATCTCGGACCTGGCGAGCGAGCCGCAAGTGCGGGTAGTCGCCGACCGTGGCGCCGATGCTCAGGTACGCCCCGGGGTTGCGGTGCGCATGCTGACCAGCGGGACGACCGGACCGCCCAAGCGGGTCGATCTCACCTACGACATGCTGGCGCACAGCGTGTTGGGTCCCGAGACCGAGCGGCCACCGGCGCCGACGGAGCTGCGGCGCGGCGTCGCGATCGTGAACTCGCCGTTGGTACACATCGGCGGCGTATTCCGGGTATTGCAATGTGTCGCCGAGGCGAGACCCTTTGTGCTGCTGGAGCGATTCGAGCTGGGCCGCTGGGCCGAGGCGGTGCGCAAGCACAAGCCGCGGACGGTCTCGCTGGTGCCCGCCGCATTGCGGATGGTGCTGCATTCGGAGTTGACTGCCGACGACCTGCAGAGCATCCGCGCCGTGACATCCGGCACCGCCCCACTGTCACCGGAGGATGCTGACGCGTTCACCGACAAATACGGCATCCCGGTGCTGACATCCTATGCGGCAACCGAATTCGGCGGCGGTGTAGCCGGCTGGACATTGGCCGACCACCAGCAGTACTGGCAGGCCAAACGAGGCAGCGTGGGACGAGCCAGCCTCGGAGCGCAACTGCGAGTCGTCAGCGACGACGGCAGTCCCCTCGGGCCCGACCAGATCGGCCTGCTCGAAGTCAAACCGGGGCAGCTGGGGCCTGCGACGGATTGGATCCGCACCACGGACATGGCGCGCATCGACGCCGACGGGTTCCTGTGGATCGTCGGCCGCTCCGATCAGGCCATCATTCGCGGCGGCTTCAAGGTCATGCCCGACGACGTGCGCATCGCACTGGAGAGCCATCCCGCGGTCGCCGCCGCTGCGGTGGTCGGACGGCCTGACGAGCGCCTCGGCGAAACACCCGTCGCCGTGGTGGAGCTGCGAAAGCCGGCATCGGCCGACGCCGCTGCGCTGGTCGACTACCTACGGACCCGCTTGGCGCGCTACGAGATTCCCACCGAAATCGCGATCCTCGACGAAATGCCCAGAACGCCGTCGGGCAAGGCCGATCTCGCTGCGGTCCGACGTTTCTTCAGCGACACGGTCTCCGCTGCGCAGGGCGACCATGCCGATTGACTCGCCGACTGTCGGCGAAATCCTGCGAGGCCAAGTGCGCAGCAGGGGCGATCATCAATTTCTGGTCTGCGACGCCGAACGCGTCAGTTACGCCGAGGCTGATCGTCGCTCCGCGCAACTGGCTCGTGGGCTCATGGCTCTGGGCGCCGGCAAGGGTAGCCATGTCGGGTTGATGTACCCCAACGGCGTCGCTTTTGTCCTCGCCATGCTGGCCGCCGCGCGAATCGGCGCCGTCGCCGTCCCGTTCTCTACGTTCGCCACTGCGCCGGAGCTCCGCGATCAATTGGTCGACAGCGACGTGCAGATCCTTCTCGCCGCAGCATCCTACCGCTCCCACGACTACGCGCGGCGGGTGTCTGAGGTTCTCTCAGACAGCGACTTGAGGTGTGAGCGCCGATTATTCAACGAGCGCGTCCCGCAGCTGCGTCATGTGGTGATCGATACGGACAAGCTCTGCGCGCTCGCCGCGACGCTCGACGAGACCCTGTTGACGGCAATGGAACAGGATGTCGACGGTTCTGACCCCCTTGCGATCATCTATACGTCGGGCACGACAAGCGCGCCCAAAGGCGTGGTGCACACTCACGGCGCGCTGCTCAACCATCAGCGCAACCTCAACGAGATTCGCGCGTTGAGCGCTGACGACAAGCTGTTCTGCAATTCGCCGTTCTTCTGGATCGGTGGATTCGCATTTGCGCTGTTAGCCACCTTGGTCGCCGGATCGACGCTGGTGTGTTCCAATGCGTCCGATGCGGCGCAGACACTTGATCTGCTGGAAGCCGAAAAGCCCACGGCCGCCAATGGATTTGCCGTCGGGATCGCCCACCTCGTACGACATCCGAGTTTTGCCAGCCGGGACCTGTCGTCGATGAGACGCGGCAACCTCTACCCGATCATGGCGCCCGAAGTTCGACCGGCTGATCCCGAGTTGCGGCACAACATGCTCGGCCTGACCGAGGCAGGCAGTGTCGTTTCGATCAGCGACGACGAGGGCGACCAACCCGAGCATCGCCGCGGATCGTTCGGCAAGCCGGCACCGGGATTCGAAACCAAGGTGCTTGATCCGCACAGCGGAATGCCCGTGGCGGAGGGCGAACTCGGAGAGCTCTGCATCCGCGGGCCCTACCTGATGCAGCGGTACTACAAGCGCAGCCGGGAAGAATGCTTCGACGTCGACGGCTGGTTTCACACCGGCGACCTGGTGGCCACCGACCGCGACGGGTTTCTCTATTTCATCCGGCGCCGCGATTCGATGATCAAAACCGCCGGTGCCAATGTCTCGCCCTCCGAGGTCGAGAAGGCGATCGGCAAGGTCACCGGAGGCGTGGTCGCCCATGTGGTCGGCATCCCCGATCCCGAACGCGGACAGGTGGTTGCTGCGGTGATCGCGGTGGAGAACGGCGCCCAATTCGACGAGAACGCGCTTCGCCGGGCGCTGACCGCCGAACTCTCGGCGTACAAGATCCCCAAGAGGTTCGCCGTGATCCCCGCGGACCGCCTGCCGCTGCTATCCAGCGGCAAGGTCGATTTGCACGAACTGAAGAAGATTTTCGATGGGTGATCGCACCATCGATCGGATCGTGAGGCTTCGCGCCGCCGAGCACGGCGCCAAACCGATGGTGATCGACCCGGACTCCCGACTCAGCTACGACGAACTCGACGTCACCACACGTGATTTGGCGGCGGCGTTCATCGAGGCCGGAATCGGGAAGGGCACCCGCGTGGGGCTGATCATGCCCAACGGTGTGCGCTGGGTACAAGTCGCCATCGCGCTGACCCGGATTGGCGCCGTACTGGTTCCGTTGAGCACCTTGCTGCAGGCCCGGGAGCTGATGGCCCAGTTGCGGGTGGCCTCGGTGCAGTTTCTGATCAGCGTCGACGAGTTCCGCGGTCACCGCTATCTCGACGACCTCAAGCCAGCCGAACTTCCTGCGCTGCGGCAGGTTTGGCGTACCGACCAGTTGCGGCAGCTCCCCGTGAGCGAACGGGCCGCCCGGATCGTCGATGCGCTCGCGGCGACGGTCATGCCCAGCGACCCGATGGTCATCATCTTCACCTCCGGAAGCAGCGGACCGCCCAAGGGCGTCGTGCACTCGCACGGCAGCGCCCTGGGCGCGGTGCAATCGGGTCTGGCAAGCCGCTGCATCGACGCGGATACCCGCTTGTATCTACCGATGCCGTTCTTCTGGGTGGGCGGCTTCGGCAGCGGCGTGCTCTCCGCACTACTGGCTGGCGCCACCCTGGTCACCGAGGAAATTCCCCGGCCGGACACCACCTTGCGGCTGCTGGAACGCGAGCGGGTGACGCTGTTTCGCGGCTGGCCCGATCAGGCCGAAGCTCTGGCCCGCCACCCCAGCAGGGCCGAAACGGATCTCTCCGCGCTGCGCGCGGGCAGTCTGGATGCGCTGCTGCCACCCGAGCAACGTGCCGAACCCGGAGCCCGAGCCAGCTTGTTCGGCATGACCGAGGCGTTCGGCCCCTACTGCGGTTACCCCGCGGACACCGACATGCCGCGCTCCGCCTGGGGCAGTTGCGGCAAGCCCTTCCCGGGAATGGGTGTCCGCATCGCCGACCCCGACACCGGATGTCCGCTGCCGGCGGGAACCGTTGGGATCATTCAGATCCGCGGACCACACACACTGCGCGGGATGTGCCGGCGCAGCCGGGAAGAACTCTTCACCGCCGATGGGTTTTACCCGACCGGCGATCTCGGCCGCCTCGACGACGACGGCTTCCTGTTCTACCACGGCCGTTCCGACGACATGTTCAAGGTGAGCGGTGCCACGGTGTATCCCGGCGAGGTCGAGCAGGCCCTGCTGGAAATCGATGGCGTCGACAACGCTTTTGTCGCCAACGTAACCGGCGCGCAAGGCGATCAAGTGGGCGCGGCAGTCGTCTGCGACACGGCCACAATAACCGCCGAGCAGCTCCGCGGATGCGCGCGAAAGCTACTGAGCTCCTTCAAGGTACCGACGGTGTGGCTGCTGGTGGATTCCGACGACGCGATTCCACGCGGGCCGACCGGCAAGGTCGACCTCTGGCGACTGCGGGAGATGTTGCAGTCCGCGCAGTGAGGTTATCCGCGCGGGTGGCTCGCTCCGTCTACTACCCCGTGCTCGATCAGATGGTCTATCAATGGTGCTGCGCCGGCGGCCAGATGCTCGGACATGGCTTTGCGGGCTAGCTCGTCGTCGTGTTTCTCCAACGCCGCCAATACCCGGCGATGGTCTTTTATCGATTGGTCGGGCCAGCCGGCGATAATGGGAAATACCGATTCTGGTGCGTAGCGGGTGATCTGTGACATCAGCTGGGCGAGCTTCGGTGAGTCAGCGGCAACGTTGATGGCGCGGTGGAATTCGTGGTTGAGACGCACAGCGCGTTCACCGTCATCGTTGGCATAGGCCTCCTCGAGGAGGACCTGGATGGCCTTGAGTTCGCGCAACTGATCCTCGCCGATGTTGATCGCGGCCCGCGCGGCGAGCTCTCCGCCGACGTGTGCCTGCACATTGGCGACATCGGCGAGATCGCGTCCCGTCACCGGCAACACGACAAAGCCGCGCCGTGGTTGCTGAGCGAGGAGCCCCTCGGCGCGCAGTTCGAACAACGCCTCACGCACTGGCGTGACACTGATACCCAATTCCGCGGCGAGCTGCTCCAGACGAACATACTCCCCGGCGGAGTAGGTGCCGTCGAAAATTCGCTTGCGGACGTAGCGGGCGACGTCCTCGGACAACTGCGGCCGTGTGGCGAAATCCGGAATGCTCACAGTCAAATCCGATACTCGGCGAGCAGCCGCTTGCTGATGATGGACTTCTGGATTTCGCTCGTTCCCTCACCGATGAGCAGGAACGGGGCATCGCGCATCAGCCGCTCGATCTCATACTCCTTGGAGTAGCCGTAGCCGCCGTGGATGCGGAAACTCTGCTGGGTGACCTCCGAACAGAATTCGCTGGCAAGGTATTTGGCCATGCCCGCGGCGAGGTCGTTCCGCTCGCCGGAATCCTTCAACCTTGCGGCGTTGACCATCATCAGATGCGCTGCTTCGACTTTGGTCGCCATCTCGGCGAGCTGGAACGCGATGGCCTGGTGTTCGGCTATCGGCTTGCCGAAGGTGTGGCGCTGCTGGGCATAGCGTGCCGCTAGCTCGAACGCGCGGATGGCGACACCACAAGCTCTTGCCGAGACGTTGACCCGGCCGACTTCGATGCCGTCCATCATCTGGAAGAAACCCTGTCCGGGCACACCTCCGAGGATGTCGTCGGCGCCTGCCACATACCCGTCGAAGATGAACTCGGTGGTGTCAATTCCCTTGTAGCCCAATTTGTCGAGCTTGCCGGGTATCACCAGGCCTGGTGCTACCTCGCCGAAGCCGGTCGGTTTCTCGATGAGGAATGCGGTCAGATTGCGGTGTGGTGTTTCTGCTCCCTCGTCGGTGCGTACCAGCACCGCCACCAAGGTAGAACTACCGCCGTTGGTCAACCACATCTTCTGGCCGGTGATGGTGTAGGTGCCGTCGGGGTTGCGCGTCGCCCGGGTGCGGATCGCGGCGACGTCGGAGCCCAACTCCGGCTCGGACATCGAGAAGGCACCGCGAACTTCGCCGGTTGCCATGCGTGGCAACAGGTTCTGCTTTTGCGCATCGGTGCCGTGCTGGCGCAACATGTAGGCGACGATGAAGTGGGTATTGAGTACTCCCGAAATGCTCATCCAGCCGCGGGCCAGCTCTTCGACGCACAGCGCATAGGTCAGCAGCGACTCGCCCAGGCCGCCGTATTCTTGCGGAATCATCAGACCGAAGAGGCCCATCTCCCGCATCTGGTCCACGATGGCCTGCGGATAAGTGTCCGTCCGTTCGAGTTCGGGTGCGCTGGGAATGATCTCCTTCTCGACGAATTGGCGCACTGTGGCGATGATCTCGGTCTGGAATTCGGTCAGATCAACTGTCTGGGCGAGCTTGGTCATTGCCTACCTCTCTTAACCGGCAATCGTCTTCGCGCTTGTCAGCCGCTCGATGTCGCTAGCAGTCAGCCCCAGGCGATCCATGAGCACGTCGGCGGTGTCACCGCCCAGCATGGGTGCGGGCTTAGCCGCGGGATGCGTGCCGTCGAAAACCGTCGGCAGCCCCGGCGCGAGGTAGTCACCAAGTCCGTCTTGGTGCAACGATGAGAACAGTGGATTCGCCGTCACCCGTTCATCTTCGGCGGCCTGTGCGAAGGTCCGATAGCGCTCGAACAACACGGTGGTGGCGGACAGCGCTTGAGTGATCTCCTCGGCAATGTGCTCGGCGAACCATGTCGCGAATAACCCGCTCAGCACGTCGCGGTATCGGTAGCGGTCGCCCTCGTCGCTGAAGTCCGCGCCGAGTGACTCGGCGAGCGCCGAGACCGCCGCGCCGGTACCCGTCACCTCGACCAGGTCGCGGAAGTGGCGCGACGTCAGCGTGACGACCATGAACGAGACGCCGTCGCGGCTGGTGAAGTCTTGACCGTACTGGCCATAGATCGCATTGCCGAGGCGTTGGCGTTCGGTGCCGTTCACCTGAGGCTCGGTCAGCCAACCCAGGTTGCCCGCGGTGGCCAGCGCGACATCCTCGAGCGCGATGCTGATGTGGGCGCCCGCGGCGGACCGGTCGCGTCGTCGCATCGCGGCGACCACGGCCAGCGCCGCGTAGAGGCCGCAGCAGACATCCCAGGCCGGCAGCACATGGTTGATCGGGCCGGCATGGTTCGCGGGACCGGTAACCATCGGGAATCCCGTTGCCGCGTTGACCGTGTAATCCACCCCGGTGGACCCATCGCCGCGGCCGAGCAGCTGAACATGGATGACATCGCCGCGTAGCGCGGCGAGCTGCTCATACGACAGCCAGGACAAGCCCGCGGCGTTGGTCACCACGATGCCGTCACCCTCGACGATCAGCCGCCGCACCAGGTCCTGCCCTTCGGTTGAGCGCAAATCGATGGTGGCCGAACGCTTTCCCTTGTTCAGACCGGTCCAGTAAATCGACGTACCGCTCGCCGCCAGGGGCCAGCGACGAACGTCGGACGCGCCGCCGATGGGATCGACACGTATCACCTCGGCGCCGAGTTGGCTCAAGGTCATCCCGCACAGGGGTGCCGCGACGAAGCTGGAAACTTCGATGACGGTGACATCGGCCAAGGGCATGTTCACTGGGAGTCGACCCGCTCGAAGACCGCGGCAAGGCCTTGTCCGCCGCCGATGCACATGGTTTCCAGCCCGTAGCGCCCCCCGCGGCGATTGAGCTCGCGCGCCAAGGTGGCCAGCATCCTGCCGCCGGTCGCGCCGACCGGATGACCAAGCGAGATTCCTGAGCCGTGTACGTTCGTCCGCTCCCGGTCGGCGGCGCCAAACCCCCACTCCCGCATCACGGCGAGGACTTGCGCGGCGAATGCCTCGTTGAGTTCGATGAGGTCGATATCGCTCAATTGCAGCCCGGCTTTGGCCAGTGCGATCTCGGTCGCGGGCACCGGACCGATCCCCATGACGTCCGGCGGTACCGCCGCGACGCCCCATGACACCAGCCGGACCAGTGGGCTCAGTCCCAGTGCGTCGGCTTTTTCCCGCGTCGTCACCACACACATCGATGCGGCGTCGTTTTGTCCACTGGCGTTGCCTGCCGTTACTGTGGCGTCTGGGTCGTTGGCCAGCAGAACGGGTTTGAGCTTGCCCAACGATTCCATTGTCGTGTCGGCACGCGGATGTTCGTCGGTGTCGATCCGCTCCTCGCCGCGGCGGGTACGCACCACAACCGGAATGATTTCCTCGGCCAGGATGCCGTCCTTCTGCGCCGCGACCGCGCGCTGGTGTGATGTCACCGCGAGTTCGTCCTGCTCGTCGCGCGAAATGTTGTATCGCCGTCGCAGATTCTCCGCGGTCTCCAACATCCCGCCGGGCACCGGGTAGTGGCGACCGCCGGCGGTGGTACGTCCGCGGGCCAGCCCGTCGTGCACCCGCACACCGGTGCGGGCACCGCCCCAGCGCATGTCGGTGGAATAGAAGGCGACGTTGCTCATGCTCTCAGTGCCGCCGGCGACGACGAGATCGCTGTCGCCGCTGGCGACTTGCAGAATCGCTTGGATGACCGCCTGCAAACCTGATCCGCAACGGCGGTCGATCTGCATACCGGGAACCGTGACCGGCAGACCGGAGTCCAGAGCGACCACGCGCCCGATTGCGGGCGCCTCACTGCTGGGATAGCAGTGCCCCAGAATGACGTCCTGCACCGATTCTTTCGGTATACCAGTCCGATCCAGTAGTCCTTTGAGTGCAGCGACGCCGAGGTCGACGGCGGTCTGCGACTTGAACATTCCGCCATAGCGCCCGATCGGCGTTCGCACGGGCTCACAGATCACGGCCTCGCGCGTGCTCACATGAACCTCCCGCCGGTCACCTCGAGCACCGTCCCGGTCATATAGGAAGACAAATCGGAAGCCAGGAACAACGCGACGTTGGCGACCTCGGCCGGTTCCCCGGCTCGGCCCATCGGCACCTCGGCTACCTTTTCGTCCCAGATGCGTTGCGGCATGGCCTCTGTCATGGCGGAGCGGATCAAGCCGGGCGCTATTGCATTCACCCGAACGCCGAGGTGAGCGAGTTCCTTGGCGGCGGCCTTGGTCATGCCGATGATCCCGGCCTTGGCCGCCGAGTAGTTTGTCTGACCGACCAAACCGACCTTGCCCGATAGCGATGACATGTTCACGATCGCGCCGCGTTTGTTCTCGCGCATGATCGCCGCCGCCTTGCGGGTGCCGTTCCAGGTGCCCTTCAGATGCACGGCGATCACTTGGTCGAACTGCTCTTCGGTCATCTTGCGCATGGTCGCGTCGCGGGTGATGCCGGCGTTGTTGACCATGATGTCCAGACCACCGAACCGCTCGACGGCGGTCCCGACGAGGCCATCGAGGTCGGCCGCGGCCGTGACATCGCAGCGCACCGCCAAGGCGATGTCGTCGCCGCCGAGCCGTTTCGCAGCGACCTCGGTCGCCTCGAGATTGACGTCACCGAGTACCACCCGCGCGCCCTCGGCAACGAATCGCTCCGCTATAGCGAAACCGAGTCCCTGCGCACCGCCAGTGACGACAGCGGTCTGACCGTCCAGCAACGACACCTGATCACCATCCTCGCGTCGACCTCCTCGATTTCAGACATCCTATTTCATATATGATCGGCCTCTGCAGCCCGGGCCGGAAGGAGCGTGGATCAGTGACCACCGCGGTCGACGACGACGATTTCCAGCACATCCTCGCTCAGACCCGCCAGTTCGTCCGCACCGCAGTCATGCCGCGGGAACAGGAGATTCTGGACCAGGACCGAGTTCCGGATGATCTTCGGGACCAGGCCAAGAAGATGGGATTATTCGGCTACGCCATTCCGCAGGAGTGGGGTGGGCTCGGTCTGAACTTGGCTCAAGATGTCGAGCTGGCAATGGAATTGGGCTATACCTCGCTGGCGCTGCGCTCGATGTTCGGCACCAACAACGGCATCGCCGGTCAGGTGTTGGTCGGATTCGGCACTGACGAGCAGAAGGCTCGTTGGCTGGAAGCGATGGCCGTTGGAGACGTAGTCGCTTCCTTCGCATTGACCGAGGCCGGCGCCGGATCGAACCCGTCGGGATTGCGCACCAAAGCGGTTCGCGACCAAGGCGATTGGGTGATCTCTGGGGAGAAGCGCTTTATCACCAACGCGCCGGTTGCCGATCTGTTCGTGGTCTTCGCGCGCACCCGGCCAGCTGACGACGCGGGTCCCGGCATCGCCGTATTCCTGGTTCCGGCGGACACCGCGGGCGTCGAGGTCGGGGCCAAGGACGCCAAGATGGGCCAAGAAGGCGCATGGACCGCCGACGTCAGTTTCACCGACGTCCGCATGCCGGCCGGCGCGCTGATCGGCGGCAGTGAAGACATCGGCTATCGAGCGGCGATGACTTCACTGGCGCGCGGTCGGATCCATATCGCCGCACTCGCGGTGGGAACCGCGCAGCGTGCACTCGACGAGTCGGTAACCTATGCCGCCACCGCCACGCAGGGCGGAACGCCGATCGGTAATTTTCAGTTGGTGCAGGCGATGCTCGCCGATCAGCAGACCGGGGTGATGGCCGGGCGGGCCCTGGTTCGTGAGGCCGCTCGGCTATGGCTCACCGATGAGGACCGCAGAATCGCGCCGTCGGCGGCGAAGCTGTTCTGCACCGAGATGGCCGGCAAGGTCGCCGATCTCGCTGTGCAGATTCATGGCGGCAGTGGCTACATGCGCGAGGTGCCGGTGGAGCGGATCTATCGTGACGTTCGGCTGCTGCGGCTCTACGAAGGCACCAGCGAGATTCAGCGCCTGATCGTCGGGTCGAATCTGGTCAAAGCGGAGCAACGTCGGCACTAACACTGTGGCGAGCGTGCGTGTCTGTACGCCGACAGCCGATGACGCTGGCATTTTATGCACGCTCGCGGCAGAGGTCGAGGGTGTCGACGTCACGGATCGCCCGGCAGCCGCGGCTCAGCATGGTCAGCACCATGTCGTCGCCGCGGTCGGTGGCGGTGGCGAACGCGAATCCCAGCGCCGAGATCAATAATGCTTGCGGCATGCCGAGTCGGTAATCACGCCAACAGGTTTCGCGGTCGTAGTCCGTCACGCCGTAACTCAGCACTGCCCGGTGGTACTCGTCGACGAGGTCTTCCTCGATCGCTGAGCGCAGTTCCGGCTGGAGACTGGTCGCGGTGAAGTAGGCCAGGTCCCGTGCGGGCAGCCCGACGCCGAGCGTCTGCCAATCCACCACCGTGACCCGAGTCGCGTCGGGATAGAACAGCATGTTGTCGAGACGGTAGTCGCCATGGAGCAGCGCGAACCGATCCTGCTCGGCAAGCAGCCATGGCGTCACCAAACCCATTGCCGTGGTGAAGGTCTCACGGTCGACGGTGCTCATGCGGTCGCCGAGCTTATCCAGCGTGATGTCGGCGCTCATCCGCGCGACCTCGCCGAGGCCCTTGGCCGACGCCTCGTCCGGTCGCGCGAAGGCGATGCCGGGAAAATCCAGCCAGACGGGATCACACCAGCTCGGCCCGTGCAGGCCGGCTAGGGCTGTGACGGCTAGCCGCGCCTCCTGCTCACCGCAGCCCGCGATTTGGTCACCCTGCGCCGCCGGCGCCTGGTCGGCCAGCAGCAGCGCATAGTCAAGAGCGTCATCGCTGATCTCGCAGTAGAAGCAGTGCGGCGTCGGCACCCGCACCCGGTCGGCGACGGCGGCATAGAAGGCGCATTCACTGCGGTAGCCGATGGTCACCCGGTCGCGCACAGTGTCGTCCTGGGCAGGCAGCTTGATCACGAAGTTGTCCGGCAAACGACCCGGATCTGTCGCATACCTGGCCGACACTCGGTACGTGGCCCCGGTTTGTCCGGTGCCGATGGCGGCGACGTCAACCCCGGTCACCACCACCGGTGTGCCATGACTACTGAGTACAGCGGAAAGCCATTCAGGAGTGACGTCACCCGGGTATCGGGGAATGGACATCACGTGCCTCCGGGTGTCACCAGTACTCGGACGATCACGCCCGACCGACTCGACAACTGTAAGCCATACGGGAAAGGGGGCTGCGGACCGGCTATCGGGTCAAGGCCTCTGCGTCCCGGGCGGTTCAGCCGTGGAGAGCCGATCACGCAACAGCGGCAATCCGGGTCCCTCGAGCGTGTGAAGCAGAGCCGGACGGCCGGCGGCGCTCATCATCAAGGCGGCGACTGGTCCCCGGATCTCGGCTCCTTTACCCCAGGACCGCTCAATGTCTGTGCTGCGTAGAGAAATCCCCCAAAGGCGGCCCAGCGGCACGAAGCCAAACGGCCACGGTCCGGTCAGGAAGGCGCTGCCACGGTCTTGATGTCCCAACCGGCACACAGGCTCGGCGTCGACAGCTGCGCATCATCGAGACTCTCGAGCACGTCCGCAATCCGGCGTCGCTCGTCCGCGACCGCGGCAAAGACAAACTGCCGGTCCACTTCCACCATTGCCAGCTCCAATATGCGTTTAGCTCTTGGTCACCGGTATCCAGACGTGGGTGGATTCGGAGCGGCCACGGAGCACGATGTCACCATGTTCGACCCAGTTCCGGCGCTCGTCGGGGTCGGCTCGGTCAATCGCGGCGGCTGAGCACACGATCCGCCCGTCCAACGTTTTGGCGAAATCAGCCAGCCGCGCGGCCTCGTTGACCGGGTCACCGATCACCGTGTATTCATAACGGTTTTCGGCGCCGATGTTGCCCGCGAACACCTTCCCCGCTGAGACGCCTATGCCGAAATCGACCAGCGCTAGCCGGCCCAGCTGGCTGCGCAGGTCGCATGCGGTGGCCAACGCGGCCGATGCCGCACTGTCCGACGGCAGCGGCGCACCGAACACCGCCAGCGCGGCGTCTCCCTGGAACTTGTTGATGAACCCGTTCCGCTCGTCGACAGCGCTGACGACAATTCGGAAGAAGTCGTTCAACACCCCGGCAACGTCTTGTGGCGGACGGCTCGCGGCCAACGTCGTCGAACCTACCAAGTCGATGAAAAGGATTGCCGCGTCCCGTACATCTCCCGACAGCGAGGTGCCCTGTTCGAGGGCGCGACGGGCCACATCAGCTCCGACATGACGACCGAACAGATCACGCAACCGGTCACGTTCGGCGATACCGGCAACCATTCGGTTGAATCCGCTTTGCAAACGCCCGATTTCAGAGCGCTCATACACCCCGACGTACGTATCGATCCGGCCCCGCTCGACCTGCGCCATCGCGTCGACGACTTCTCGTACCGGGTCCGAAATCGAGCGGGAGGTTAGGATCATCGCCGGGAGACCAATAAGCACCGCGGCGAGCGTTACCACCAGAATGGGCATCTCAACCGACACGTCCTTATGAATGATCCAACCGTTTGATCGAATGACAACCATCGCCGCGATCGCCGCGCATGGCAGCCCGCTGCCCACCAACCACATGCCCACCAGCCGGGTGAGCACGCGTGGGGCCATCACAACGCCTTCAGAGCCCTGGGTCGCTGCGAGTAGAACCGGGCGAAGAGAAGATTGGGTAAGCAGCAAACCAAGGCTCGCTGCCGCCGTCCCGCCGAAGACGATCGCCAGCAAGGTCGGGACGACAAGCGCCACAGCTCTATCAAGGTTCAGCAGAAGGAACGCAACGCCGCTTACCGCCCACGTCGCCGCCAGGATCCTCGACTGCCGGCCGTAAAGGGCCATCGCCGCCCGCCGTTGATCAGCATCCGGCTGCTGCCCGCGGACAAACCACCGCAGGACCGGAGCGAGGTTCAGCATGCCGGCCACCGCGACGGCGACGGTTCCCAGAACGACGATGATCGCGACGGTCGCCACACTCTTCGCAGTCGAGTATCCGTGCGGCCCGATGACGATCTGGCCGCGAAGAGGTATCACTATGGTGGCAGCGTCTGCGATACCAATCAGGTGGGCGCCTGCCAGCCCCGCCGCATAGCGGATCGACAACCGACGGGAAGCCGTCACCTGCGCCTTGGTCACGGGAACAACGTAGCCGAGCGACGGCAGGGCTCACCTCGCCCGTCGGCTCGCAGCTAACCCGACGAACCGGGCAAGCCCCTCACCCAGTCGGATATCCCACCGACTTGATCTCGGTGTATTGGTCGAATCCGGCCACACCGTTCTGGCGGCCCACTCCACTTGCCTTGTATCCGCCGAACGGTGTGTCGGCGCCGTACGGAGCGCCACCATTGACGCCGATGAAGCCGGCTCGCAGCCGCCGCGCCACCGCCAGCGAATGCTCGAGCGAACCCGACATGACGTTTCCGGCCAATCCGTACACGCTGTCGTTGGCAATCCGGATCGCGTCTTCCTCATCGTTGAACGGGATGACAGCCAGCACTGGGCCGAAGATCTCCTCCTGGGCGATCGTCATGGAATTGTCGACGTCGACGAAAAGGGTTGGCCTGACGTAGAACCCCTTGTCGAAACCGGTGGGCGCATCCGGACCACCGACCAGAGCGGTGGCGCCCTCTTCGACTCCCTTGTTGATGTAGCTCAGCACCCGCTTGCGCTGCTTGTCCGAGATCACCGGACCGCACAAGGTTCCCGGATCCTGCGGATCTCCCGGCATGACGTTCTCGTAGATGCTCTTGAGGATCGCCACGCCCTCGTCGTAGCGAGACCGCGGCAGCAACATTCGGGTCGGGTTGGCACAGCCCTGCCCGGCGTGCATACATGGCGCGATGCCGATCGCGCAGGCCAGCCCGAAATCGGCGTCTTCTAAGACAATGGTGGCCGACTTGCCGCCGAGCTCGAGGAACAGCCGCTTCATCGTCGCCGCGCCTTTTTCCATGATTCGTTTCCCGACTGCGGTCGAGCCGGTGAACGAGATCAGATCAACTTTCGGCGACAAAGTGAGTTCCTCGCCCACCAGGTGATCCGACGCGGTGACGACGTTGACCACACCCGGTGGGATATCAGTCTTTTCGGCGATCAGACGGCCCAGGCGGGTCGCATTGAACGGAGTGTCCGGCGCGGGCTTGAGCACCACTGTGTTGCCGGTGGCAAGCGCCTGGCCGATCTTGTTGATGGTGACCTCGAACGGGAAGTTCCACGGCACGATCGCACCGACCACCCCAACCGGTTCCCGCCATACCTTGCGCGCAGTCAGGGTGCCGGTAAGGCTGATCGTCTTGTCGCCCAAGTCGGTTTCCCAGGGATACTCGTCGATCAGCTTGGCGGGATAGCGCAGCCCGTCCTCCAGCGGAGCATCCAGCTGGGGACCGAACGTAATTGCCCGGGGGGCGCCGACTTCGAGGATGAGCTCTTCCCGTAGCTCTTCCCGCTCGGAGTCGATGGCCTCGTGCAGCTGCAGCAGGCAGCGCTGACGCAACGCGCGGTTGGTCGACCAGTCGGTCTCGTCGAAGGCCCGCCGGGCGGCGTCGATGGCCCGGTGCATATCCTCCTTCGACGCGTCGGCGACCTCTCCGACCGCCTCCTCGGTTGCCGGGTTGATGTTGGTGAAGGTGCCGGCCTGGCCGTCGACCAACTTGCCGTCGATCATCATCTTCGGCTCGAAGCGGACCTTTACAGCCTCAGTCATGCCTGTTCAGCTCTCTTTGGACGAGGCGCTGGTCAGAGCGCCGGGATACAGGACGGCGATCCCCAGAGGGGTCACCCTATGGAGAGCCTTACTGGAAACTAGCCGATTGGCAATAAGCAACCTGCGCGGGCCGACGGGAGTGACGGCCCGTTCATCGAGTCGAGGTTTGCTCAACGCCACTCCTACTGGGGATCGAACAGCACCGGCAGCGAGGTCGGCGACCTGAAGACCTGTCCGCGGATATGCGGATCGTCGCCGTCGGGGTCCATCCGCAGGTTCGGCAGCCGGTCCAGCAGCAGGTTGATGGCGGTGCGCATTTCCAGCCGTGCCAGGTGCATGCCGAGGCAGACGTGCACGCCGTGGCCCCAGGCGAGATTCGGCTTCTGCTGTCGGTGAATGTCGAACGTGTCTGGATCGGGGTAACGATCCTCTTGCCGGTTCGCCGAGCCCAGCATCGGCATCACCGTCGCGCCGGCCGGGATCGCCACCCCGCCGAGTTCGGTGTCGCGGGTCGCCACCCGGGTGATGGTCAGCAGCGGCGGTTCCCAACGCACGCCCTCCTCGATGGCTTGCGGCAGCAGCGAGCGGTCCGCGCGGATGGCGTCCAATTGCGCCGGATCCGACAACAGCCCGAAGAGCAGGCTGCCCAGCGCCCGGTAGGTCGTCTCCACCCCGGCGGGCAGCAGCAGACGCAGGAAGGAGTAGATCTCCTCGTCGGCGAGCTTTTCTCCGTCGATCTCGGCCGCGGCGAGCGCGCTGATCAGATCGTCCTTTGGCTCGGCGCGCCGGGCCTCGAGGATCGGTGCGAAGTAGTCACACAGGGCAGCCGAGGCCGCAAGCCCGCGCTCGGGGTTCATCAGCCAACTCAGCAACGAGATTGACCACCGCTGGAACTGTGGGTAGTCCCTCTCCGGCAAGCCCAACAGGCCCGCAATGATCTGGCTCGGATAGTCGAAGGTGAACTCCTTCACCAGATCTGCCTTGCCGTTGGGGGCGAACTTGTCGATAAGACTGTTTGCGACGCGGCCAACCAATTCGTCTTGCCAGCGCGCCAACGACTTCTGCGAGAAAGCCTTCGACACCAACGAACGCAACCGGCCGTGGATTGGCTCATCCATGCCGAGCATCACGCCTTCACCCAGCACCGGACCGAAGGCGGCGATGACGGCCGACGACGAAAACGTCTCGTTGTCGCGCAGCATCTGCTGGATGTCCTCGTGGCGATACACGATGAACATCGGCAGCGATTCCTCGTGGGGAAGTGCTCCCGATGTCTCGAGTCGCTGCACCGGCTCCTCACGGCGGATCCGCGCCAGTTCGGTGTAGGGGTCACGCACGTCACCGGAGATGGCGTCGTCGAAGGCGCCGAAGTCCTCCAGGTCGTCGAAAAGCTGTTCCATCACTGCTCCTTAACGTCGCTCTTTCGGCTCGCCAGGCGCTGCAACACCGGCTTCGGCAATATCCGCGCGGCAAGGACCATCGCACGTTGGGCCGCCGTCAATGGCCACGCCCCGTTCCGCATCGCGCCCTGTCGAGGGATGCCCAACACGATCCGCGACACGTGATGCATGCCCGACGCCGGAAGGATCCGGTTGGCTGCCAACAGCATCGAGGCCTCCAGTCCAACGCCGCGACGCCGGAACGGCTTGGTGTCGGCCAGCGCCTTCACAAGTCCGCCGGTGAACCGCTCGGGTGGCCTGGCAAGACGCATCGCGAGCGGGTGGCGGGTGTCTATCGTGCTGTGCAGCCGGACGTACGGGCCTTCGAAGTTGCGGTTGTCGGTCATGCCCGCGTCGGTGATGATGTCGGTGTCGTAAAAGCCAGCGACCAAGACGGTGACCCCGAGGCCGAAGGGGGCGATCTCGCACGCCATCGACTCCCCCCAGCGCTCCAACGCTCCCTTTGCCGCCGAATACGCTGCGGTGACCGGCTGACCGCGCACGCCGACCGCGCTGGATACCAGGACGATTCGCCCCTCCCCCGCCGCCCGCATTGATGGCAGCAGAGCCTGAGTCAATGCGACCGGGCCGAGAACGCTAGTGGCAAACATCTGCTGCCACAACGCCGTATCGATCTCCTCCACCATCCCGGCGACGTAGATCCCGGCGTTGTGCACGAGTGCGTAGGGCGCCCCGACGGCTTCTTCGATTGCCTTTGCCGCCGCGGCTACCGACGCTGAGTCCATCAGGTCGAGCTGCACTCCGATCAGCCGATCGTCGTCGTCCGCGGCTCCCGTCGCCTCCCGGAGCAGCAGCATCCCCTTCTCGGGCGTGCGCATCGCCGCGACCACCCGCCAACCTTCGCGGTAGAGGCGAACTGTCGAGGCGAAGCCCAGACCGCGGGAAGCGCCGGTGATGACGACGCTGCGAGGCTCACCCATTCTTGCTCGGGGTTGCACAGGGACCTTCGCCAGGCGGTGGCGGCTGCACATCGGGTCGGCCATTCGGCTCCCCGCTCGCCCACGTTGACCAGATACCGACGGAATAGGGTCCTTGAGCGCCGGCCTTCTCGTAATAACCCTGCGGGTCATACACTTTGGCTTCCGGATAGGGCCACGGGCAGGCCACCGAAGTCGCCGCATGGCTGACCTTGATGACCCAGAACCACCCACCGTAGGCGAAGTACGACACGTTGATGATGGCGAACATCACCAGGAAGGTGCCGAGCACCGGACGCGCGGGGAAGATCTTCGCTTTCGCTGCAAGCTTCTCCGCCACCGACTTCCCGGTGTCATCCCGGTAGCAGAGGATCGCCGCGGGCACCATCACGAAGGTCACCGACAACGACTCCCAGATCAGCGGGAACTGGAATGTCGTGCCGGTGAATACCGAGCCCCACGGAATGACCTGCGAGTAGATGTACATGCCCCAGTGGATGAGAGTGTTCTCCAAAAACGCATCGAAAACAAAGCCGATCACGAGGACGAGAAGGCCCAGGCTGACCAGCGGGTGGCGCGACACGAACGACGTAGGCCCGTATTTGGCCTGGAGCTTCCGCAGAATCCAGACCCCCGGGAAGTAGGGCCCGAAATAGAACATCACGTAGCCGAACACCACGAACGGTTCGACGGTCGGCGACAACGACACCAGCGGCCACGACTCCGGCCAGTGAACGAGGTCAGGGTTGTAGACCGCGAACGGCGACCAGTTCATGATCGGGTCCTGCCACACGATCAGCGTGGTGCACAGGAACATCAGCATGACCGGACTGCCCGGATTGCGGCGCCAGCCTCTGATGAACACCAGCAGCAGCACGATCAGCGCCACCACGGTGGCACTGTCCAGGAATGTGATGTAGTCCAGGCCGAAGCTGAATTTCACCGGTCGTGGTCGGCCGTGCACGTTCGGGTTGGCGACACGCGGGTCGAGGGCCACGCGGCAGTTCGCGATGAAGAACAGCGTGAAGGCGGCCAGCGCGGCACCGGCGATCCAGCCACCCCAGCCACGTCTTTCGGCTCGCTTCGGGGATGCCGGTTTCTGTTCCGCGGCAAGCGGTGCGGATTGCTCAGTACTCATTTCTCGTCGGCCTTACTCTCCGAAGCGACCGACCAAGTGCGAATTGATGCCGTCGGCATCGAGGGTCCGTGCCACCAGATAGCCCGCGCCCATCCACGCACGCCGTGTCCATTTGCCGAACGAGACTCGGGTACCGGGGGCGCCGGAGGCGGCAGGCATCATCTTCACCCGCTCCAGTGCCTCTTTCACTCCCCGCGGACTGAGCGGGTGTGCGTCGGTGAACGCGCGGACCAGTGTCGCGGCCACGTCACGGTTGACCACCGGCACGCAGTACTCGGGGCGCCTGCCGTCGTACTTCTGCGCGTAACGGTCCAGGAATTCCTGGCCGATTCGATTCTCTTCGTCGTACTGATCGACTCCGACCCAACCCATGAACGCGTTCCACATGATCGGATTCACCCAGGCATTCTGGAAAGCGGTAGTCGTGAATCGTGGCGGGTCCCAATCGACCGCCTCCAATGCAGGGTTGATGAACACGATCCCGAAGCCGAAGCCCAAGTGCACGATCCCTTCCGCCTTTGCATCGTGCAGGGTGCAGACAGCTTCATTGATGTCCTGAGCGGTTTGGGCGATGGCCGCTTCCGCGACGATGCGAATGCCCTTGCGACGGCATGCACTTCGCAGATTCTTCAGGTAGCTCTCACCGATCAGATTCTGCTCGACAAGGACTCCGATCTCGGAGAGCCCGCGTTTGGCGACGAGGTCCGCGATGAAGATCGGCTCGTCGGTCATCGAACCCTGTGGAAACGAGAAGGTCCACTCGCCGAGCCAGTCGTCGGTCCCGGTGACGGCGATGGCCGGCACCTTGAACCGCTCTTCGATCGCCTCACGTGTCGGCACGCAGTTGTCGGTGATGTGTGGGCCGAACACGACGAGACACCCCTCGTCGACCAGTTCCCCGAAAGCGTCGATCACCGCTTTCACCGAACCTTTGGGCAAGCCCTCCACCTCGCGATAGACCATCTGAACGGGACGGTCCATCAGCCCCTGCTCGACGGCCTCCTCGAAGACGAGGTCAAAGCACCGGGTGAAGTCCGCCTTCATCTCCTCGGGAAACATCGGCGGCAGCGTGAAGTCCATCAGGTAGCCGACCTTGATCGGCTCTGCGCTGCTTTCGTAGGACATCTGACCTCCCGGGTGGCGAACTCACGCGCCCGATGCAAGACCTAATATTTGTTCAGACCCTAGCGGGGGCGATATGCAGAATCAATCATCGGGTCCATCCGGCCCGCCCAGATAAATCTCGATCATCTCGTTGAGGCCGTTGCCCACATCCACGTCGTCCGTGAGCGGCCCGGCGATCGCAGCTCGAGCCGCATCCCACAGGGGCAGGCCCTGTGCGACAAGCTTGCCCGCCGCGATGAGCACGCGGGTTGACGCGACCTCACGCAACCCACCGGTTTCCAGCCGGCGGATAGCCTGTCCGAACCGCACCAGTTCGGCTGCGGTAGCGTCGTCCACGTTCGCCTCGTGAGCAACGATTCCCTCTTCGACATCGGCTGCGGGGAAACCGAATTCGATGGCTACCATCCGCTGACGTGTCGAATCTTTCAGATCTTTGAGCACACTCTGATAGCCGGGGTTGTAAGACACCACCAGGCCGAATCCGGGCGCCGCGTCCAAGGTGACACCGAGCCGTTCGATGGGTAGCTGCCGCCGGTGGTCGGCGAGCGGGTGCAGCACCACGGTGGTGTCCTGTCGCGCTTCCACCACTTCGTCGAGGTAGCAGATCGCGCCCTCGCGCACCGCCCGGGTGAGCGGCCCGTCCACCCATACCGTCTCGTCACCCTGCAGCAGATATCGGCCGACCAGGTCCGCTGTGGTGAGATCGTCGTGGCAGGCTACGGTGATCAGCGGCCGGCCGAGATCGTAGGCCATCGCCTCCACGAAGCGGGTCTTGCCGCAACCCGTCGGGCCCTTTAAAACGACTGCCAAACCCTGCTGGTATGCCGCCTTGAAGACGGCTTCTTCGCTGCCGATCGCCTGGTAGTAAGGCCGTACCGCCTTCGCCTCGTAGCTCAGGCCGATCCGGTGAACGAGTCCGGACTCGTTGGCCATGGCTTCCCTTCCGCAGCTTTGCTTGGGAGCCTAACCGGAACAGATGTTTGTTTCAAGTCTGGTCACTAGCGCGCTCGGGACGCCGCTGCACCAACTGCGTTCTGGCACATGGCATCAGCTCAAATCCGCGACAACGAAGTTCGTCATGACACCCTCCGGCGGACCTCCGCCGAGCGCAGCGCGGACCGAAAGAGCGGTCCGATCACACCAGCGAGTTGATCTGGTCGGGCGATCGTCGCATGCGCAGTGCTACCGAAGACGCGGCGCAGCGATTGCACGTCGGTTCCCGCGCCAATCGTCAGACACACGCAACCCGTGCCGCGACGGCGGGCTTCGATCAAGGCGCGTCGCGCATCCGCCGCACCGTAGGCCCGCTCGTACCCGTGGTCGTATGCGAGCCCGTCCGAGAGCACCACCAAGAGCCGCCGTGACGTACCGCCGCGTGCCTCCAAGACCGCCGACCCGTGGCGGATAGCCGCACCGAGGCGGGAATACGCGCCGGGTTCGAGGCTGTTCAGCCGCTTCATGATTCGGGAGTCGAGGTGATCGTCGAAGCGTTTGACCGGAACCATGCTCACCGCGCGCCGGCCTTGCGAGTAATAGGCGTAGAGCGCGACCCGGTCGCCCAGGTCGTTTAGTGCAACGGCGAGATTAGCGACCGCCGCACGTTGTTGTTCGTGCACCGTCCGCCCCACCGTTCCGGGCTCGCCCGCCGAGCCCGAAACATCGAGGAGAAGCAGCACCGACAGGTCCCGCTGGCGCCGCAGGCTGTCGAGATACACCGCCTCCTCGGGCACCGACCCGGCCAACACCTCGACGCGCGCCTCAACCGCTGCGTCGATATCGATGTCGTCACCCTGCGACTGGCGGTGGCGGCGATACAGTCCCATCCCAAGCCGCGACAGCGGGCGCCGCATGCCAATGGCGTCGTCGATCGCATGCGTTGCCGATGCTTTGATCTGCGGCTCGACCTCGCGCACAGTGCACCACGCGGGCCGGTAGCTCTTGCGTGTGACGTCCCATTCCGGATATGTCAGGTCGGCGCCTTCGGCTTCGTGATCCTCGGCATGCCCGCTCGAGGTTGAAGCCAGCGACGCAACGGCATGTATACCGCGATTGGCTGAATTCGTCCGATGCGTCGGGGTATCCGCGCCGGGCGGTCCGCCGCCGCTACCGGTTTGTCGGGCCGAAGACAGCATCTTCTTCAGCCACTTTCCGATGAAGCCGCCTCCGCCAACCGGGCTGGTGAACATATCAGGATCGTCGGAATCGTCGATCGCGTCGCCATTGAGTTCATCTAATTCCGTCGCGGCGCGGCCACGCGGAACATGTCGGGGTTCTTCCTGGTCCTGTTTCTTGGCCGCTCGGGAACACGCCGCCAGTACCTTCGCCGCTCGGATCACGCCGAATTCCGGCGCCTGGTCGTCGATCGCTACCCGCCCTTCGGCGATTTTCAGCGAAGCGGCAGGTGAGTCGCTGCGGCTCGCAATGTCGCGGTTGCCCACCGACGCCAAAATGCCTGGCAGCAGGTAGCTATTGAGGACCAATGCGCGGTGCGCCTCGACCGCCAGATAACGCCGTGCCAGCCGCGGTCGGCGAACCAGGGAACGCAGGACGGCGGGGTCCAGGCTGCCGGCCGCGATCATCGAGGCCTGTACGGCGACGGCTTCGAGTTTCGCCCGCGCTCGCGCGGAAGGATCGATGTAAATCGTCTGGCCGTCAGTCCACGGGGGTTGACCCGGTTGCAGTTCGGCAACCGCCACCGCCCGGCCCGCGAGTGCGCAGCCGATCATGCCCAAAGCCTGCAGCTGGTTGCCAGGAGCGTCGCTTGGCACGCTCCACCTCCAGGGTCCTCGTTGACCAAATATCTGTTCCAACGTAAAGTCCCGCTTGGTCACAGTCAATTGCGCGAAGTCGACAGGAACACGTGGATTTCTCCTACCCACGCGAGATAGAGCAGTTCCGCAAGGAGCTGCGAGCTTGGCTGGCCGCCAACCTGACTGATGACGTTGTGACTGCCGGCCGACGGCGCGGCAAGGATGACGCCTCGTTCGCCACCCTTCGGGACTGGAACGCGACGATGGCCGGCGCCGGGTGGGCAGCGGTGTCGTGGCCGCGCGAGTACGGCGGACGTGGGGCGACGGTGCTCGAGCAGTTGGTGTACGCCGAGGAAACCACCCGTGCCCGAGTGCCGATACCGCTCAACGTGATCGGGATGAACAACATTGCGCCGGCGATCATGCAGTACGGAACCGAGGCACAAAAGCGCACGCTTCTCCCGCGCATGATGCGAGCGGACGACATCTGGTGCCAAGGCATGTCGGAGCCCGAGGCGGGCTCGGATCTCGCCTCGCTGCGTAGCCGGGCCGTCCGGGACGGCGATCATTTCGTTGTCAACGGGCAGAAGATCTGGACCTCGCTGGGCTACCGCGCCGACTGGTGTCAGCTTTACGTGCGCACCCAACCGGATGCCCCGAAGCACAAGGGCATCTCCTGTCTGATCGTCGACATGTCGTTGCCCGGCATCGAGGTCCGGCCGCTCGTCACGCTCAACGGCGACGCCGACTTCGCCGAAATGTTCTTCAACGACGTACGCGTGCCCGCGAACGCATTGCTTGGCCCGCTGAACGGAGGCTGGCAGATCGCCACTACAACGCTCAGCCATGAGCGAGCCGGCGCAGCGCGCCTCTACACCGAAATGCGGGTGCGACTCGAGGAGTTGGTGGCAGACCTCGCCGACATCAAGATCGACGGTCGGCCCGTGCTGGAAGACCCCGCGACACTGCGGAGGCTTGGCGAAATCGCGCTGCGCATCAAGTATCTCGAGGTGCTGTGCCAGCGGTCGATCTCAGCCACACTTTACGGCGGTGACGCCTTCGGATCGGCGAGCCTGGCCAAGACGATCTGGGGTGAGGTCGGCCAGGACATCGCCGCGCTGGCCTTCGATTTGCTCGGGATGCTCGATGCCGGTCGTCGGTGGGCGGACTATCGGTTGACATCGCGGTCGCTCACCATCGCGGGCGGGACTACGCAGATCAACAAGAACATCACCGCACAGCGCGTTCTCGGGTTGCCGCGCTCATGAACCTGGAGCTGACCGACGAGCAGCTGGCGCTGCGCGACACTGTGCGACGGTTCCTCGCCGACAAGGCGTCGATCGCCCGGCATGTTCGCCCGCTGCTCGAGGATCCCGTCGGCACGACCGAGACGGTTTGGCGCGGCCTGGCCGACCTCGGGACCACGGGTTTGCTTGTGCCTCAGGAATACGACGGCGCCGGCACGACGATGGTCGAGGCCGGCATCGTCCTCGAGGAGCTCGGCGCCGGCCTTTACCCCGGGCCGTGGCTCTCCAGTGCGGTCGCCGCGACACGCGCGCTGACTCGGTTCGGGGCCGATGGCAGCGCTGCCGCCGAGCTTTTCACCGGGATAGCCGACGGCTCGACAACCGCTACAGTCGGCCCGCTCGGTGGCATTCACCCAACGGTCGACGACGGCGCCGTGTTGCATGGCGAGATCAACGGCATATTCGACGTGGCCGCCGCCGACGTCATTCTCGTACTGGCTGATGACCGCGGCAGCACTGGGCTTTTCGCGGTGAAGACATCAGCGGGCATCGATGTCACGCCGCAGTCCGGAATCGACCAGACCCGCAAGCGGTTCCGGGTAAATCTCAACGACACGCCGGCGCAACGCCTCGCCACCGCGCCGCCGGATGCCGTCGAGGCACTGGTCGACGACGTGGTGGTTGCCTGGGCCGCTGATGCGCTCGGTGCCGCACGGGCGGTCATGGATTTGGCCGTCGAATACGCCAAAGTGAGGCGGCAATTCGGCCAGCCGATCGGTGCGTTCCAGGCAGTCCAGCATCTGTGTGTCGACATGTATGAGACGGTCGAGCTCGCTCGCAGCGGCGTGATGCATGCACTGTGGGCAGCCGATTCCGCGGACCGCGAAGAGCGGCATTTGGCCGCCATGCGGGCCAAGGCATTCGCCGGCAGGCTGGCCACCGTCGGTGACGTCGCGATCCAGGTGTTGGGCGGCATCGGTTACACCTGGGAGCACGACGCTCACCTGTACCTCAAGCGACTGCTGAACTGGAGCGCGTTTCTCGGAGGGCCCGACCGCTATCTCGAAGAACTCGGCACGCAGTTCGCACGCGCCGTTCTGCAGTGAGCAAACAGGAGCCTTCATGATCGACTTCACCGGGCAGGTGGCCATCGTCACCGGAGCGGGTCGCGGTTCCATCTTCGAAGAAGCCTTCGCCGTGCGGGCCCGGCTCGGCGTCGACGTGTTTGCACAGTGACGTAATCATGGACATCGAGCAGCTCCTGACCACCACGCGATCGGCGCGAAAGTCGCTCGATCTTGAGGCGCACGTCGACCCCGGTGATATCCGTGAGTGCCTCCGACTCGGGTTGCAGGCGGCGAACGGCTCCAATCAACAGTCGTGGCGCTGGCTCGTCGTCGGTGATGCGGGACTGCGGCAAAAGCTGGCAGTGCTATACCGCGATGCCTACCTGCGCAGGGTCGGCGGGCAGATGCTCGCCGAGCTGATCCCAGGGCACAGCCCCGAGGGCAGGCTCATGTCGTCGACCGAGTGGCTGGTCGAGAACATGGCCAAGGTGCCGTTGCTGATAATCCCGTGCTACGAACCGCATCTGCCGCGCATCGACGGCGACGAATCCTTTTACCAGGCAACCCTTTACGGGTCGATCTTTCCGGCGGTATGGAGCTTCCAACTGGCGCTGCATGCCCGCGGATACGGGACCTGCATCACGACGCTGCACCTCCATCACGAGGACGCCGTGCGGGAACTGCTCGAGATCCCGGAAACCTACCGCCAGGGTTGTCTGCTTCCGGTGGGCCGGCTCCGCGCGGGTCACACCTTCCGGCCGGCCCCGCGGCGTCCGCTGAACGAGGTCGTCGCCGTTGACGGCTGGCACGGCGCGCATCTCTAACACCGGGCGAAAACACAGCAGGCTGGTAGCGTTAAACCAAATATTGGGTCGGTGGTCTCGATGGGCGGCCATGGAGGTGTCGTGGGGCTTCAGCAACCATCCGACGGTTCAGCCGCCGGAGACCCGCACATGACGCCGCGCACACGAGGTGCTTCCCGAAAGATCTTCGACCTAGCGGACCGCCGCCCGAGTGCATATGAGGACGGCACCCGTCGAACCGAGATCCTGCAAACGGCAGAGTCGTTGATTGCCACTTCGGGTTTGCGTACCTCGCTGCAGGAGATCGCCGATGCGGCGGGCATTTTGCCCGGAAGCCTGTACCACCATTTCGAGTCCAAAGAAGCGATCCTCGTAGAGCTGGTCCGGCGATATCACGCCGATTTGGACCGCATCGGCGAGATTGCCCACGAGAGGCTGGACCAGCCCGCCTCGCGTCCCGTCGCTGACGACATCGTCGAGCTTGGAGCTGCGATCGCGCGCTGCGCGGTGCAACATCGTGCCGCCCTGCAGATGTCGTTCTATGAAGCGCCGAGTGCGAACCAAGAGCTGGTGGCACTGCTCAAAAAGCCGCCCACCGCGGTGCAGCAAGCGATGCTGCAAACGCTGCGCGCCGGTAGGTGGAGTGGCTACGTCAGACCCGACATCGATCTGCCCACGCTGGCGGACCGGATCTGCCAGACCATGATGCACGTCGGGCTCGACATCATTCGGCATACTGCCGCAGCGGACCAGACGGCGGGGGTCTTGTGCCGCATCATGTTGCAGGGCCTCGCCAGTAGCCCGCCCGGCGACCAGGAGCTGAATCGCTCCAGCGCTTTCGCAGCAGCCGAGGCGGCGATCAAGACATGGAGCGACGAGGGTAGCTCCGACCCCAACGACAAAGCCGCCCATGTCCGCGCGGTCGCACGAGCCGAGTTCGGCCGAAAAGGCTACGAAGTCACCACCATCAGGGATATCGCGGCGGCGGCGGGCCTGGGCACGGGGACTGTGTACCGGCTGATTGGTTCAAAAGACGAACTGCTCGCGTCAATCATGGAGTCGTTCGGCAAGAAGGCCGGCGGTGGATTTGCCAGCGTACTTCGCACGGATGCCACACCGGTCGAGAAGCTAGACGCGCTGAGCTGGGTCAACATCAACGCGTTGGATCAGTTCCCCGATGAGTGGAAGATCCAGCTGGCGTGGATGCGCCAGTCTCCGCCTGACACGCCAAATCCGGGATTGGCGTTCATCATGCGATTGCGGCAACTCAGAACGCTGTTGTCCGAAGGGATCCGATCGGGGGACCTTCGGGTTGATGGTTCCCCGTCGCTTGCAATGCTGTCGCGCTGCGTGATGGATCTCTTGTGGATGCCGGAAAACATCGTGCGGGCCCAGGGAACTCGGGCGGCGCTGATCAATGCCCGCGACACCGTGGTGCGTGGCGTCGCCGACCGCGGCGCTCGCAAGTAGCCGCCTATCGCTTGGCACTTCTTGTACCAAATATCTGTTCTATATAGAGTGCTTCCGAGCCGTACTGCTGGCGGCGCAAGAGAGGATAGAAATGACTGGTATCGAGCAGTTCCGCTACGACGGGAAGCGGGCGCTGGTGGTAGGCGGCGCGACCGGCATGGGCGCCGCGGCGGCCAAGACAGTGGGTGCTTTGGGCGCGGAGGTCATCGTCATGGACTACGCGCCCGTCGACGCTGAACTCGGCCGAGGGATTCAGGTGGACCTTCGGGACAAGGCGTCGATCGACGGCGCGATCGAGCAGCTGGGCGGACCGGTCGATGCCATCTTCTCAGCCGCCGGCATCGCCGATGGACCGGACCTGATGCGGATCAACTTCATCGGGCATCGTCATCTCATCGACCGGATGCTGGCCGACGGCCAGCTCCCCCGCGGCTCGGCGATCTGCTTCATCTCCTCGGTGGGAGGCATCGGCTGGGAGAACGACCTGCCCCGGCTTCAGGAGTTCTTGGCCACGCCCGACTTCGAGTCGGCGGACGCTTGGGTTAAGGCCCATGAGCCGGAAGGAATCATCCACTACGGCTTCAGCAAGCAGGCCATCAACGCCTACGTCGCGATGCAGGCGTTTCCCATGCTGGCCAAGGGTGTGCGCATCAACGCCATCTGCCCGGGTCCGACTGATACTCCGCTGGCCCGGGCGAATGCCGATCTGTGGCTCACCTTCGCCCAGGACTACCGGGATGCCACCGGTTCTTCGGTGCACACGCCAGAGCAGATGGCCAATGTGATGGCGTTTCTGAACAGTGATGCGGCCGCCGGCATCAACGGTGTGACCCTGCTCGTCGACTACGGTCATGTGATGTCGTCTCTTACCGGGTCTTTCGCGCCCGGCAAGCCGATCATCGACTTGATCATGGGCCGGGTGTCTCTCACGTAGCCCACACCTCGCGGGTTTAGTCCCGAAGGCGACCGCAAGGCTGGTAGAAAAGCGGTGCGACCAGAGCCAGATAGTGACCATGCGGCTTTGGGGATGGAGGTGCCCGGTGAGAAGCCGGTTCGTCGCTGCCGCAATAACCGCTTTGGTGGTGGCGGCATCGTGTGCGGGATGCTTGATGCGCGACCAGAAAGTGCCGCAGAAGACCGCCCGGATCACGGTCAACAACAACACCCGCACGTCGCACGCCGTCTCCTGCAGTCAGGTTCAGTGGTTGTTGACCGCTGACATCAGCGCGGCGCCGGCTCGTGTCCAGGTGGTCCTGAAGCTGGATTCGGAAAAGCCCAAACTGGAATCGGTGAACATCAATAATTTCGGGGGCTTCACCGGTGTTTCCGACTCAGGAGCCGGCAACGGAACAGTTGTTTTCGCGCGTGACACATACACCATCAGAGGCGAGGCCCAAGGATCACAGGTCGGCGATCCAAGCGTGTCGACGACCGCACCGTTCAAGATCGAAGTGGGCTGCTGAGCGAAGCCGTCAGGAGCTTCTGTCAGGTGGCTCTTGCACGTCTCGGTGGGGAGGCGGTTTCTGCAGCCACCTCCTGAGCCGGAGAAGCTGATCGGCCACTATGCCGATCGCCAAGAGGATCAGTATCACCACGACAGCGGTGCCCACATCCTCAATGGTGACAGGTTAAAGCTCGCTCAGAGGTTTCACCGCCGGCGAGGCGGTGGTATACGCCAATGACGACCTGGGTCCCCATTCTCAGAGAGGACGTTCAAGTAACCTCCCGCACGTATTATTTCTGGCGTCATGGATAGGCCAGCGATCTTCTTTTTCCTCGCCTTATTTCTCGTATTCCTCCTCGTTATGGGCGGGATCATGATCGCGGGGAGAGCCGCCGAGGCCAGGGCTGCTTCTCCGAGGACCCAAGCAGCCTTGGCTAAAAAAGAAGCCCAAGCAGATCGGAACCGTGCGGACATTTCGCACGTGGACAAAATTGACGCAGACGATGATGCTTCCGACCTGCTCTACGAGAAGGCGCCGAAGCAGTTCCTCTACACCAAGCAGCAGGCAGCAACGGCGCTAGCCATGTCGGCGGCCCATCTCAACGAGCTAATTCGGGCCGGAAAGATCAGGGCCGTAAAAGACGGCGGCAGGGTGAAGCTTACGACCGCGGACCTGCAAGCCTATGTTGATTCCCTGCCCTCCTTGGCTGACACTCCGTTCGCTGAGCCGACTAGTACCCCGACAGCTGAGTCCGAGCCCGCCCCCGGAACTCCCCGGGCGAAACGAAAAGCGCGCTCGGTTTCAGGGGAACCCAAGCTTGGCACCTGATCAGGTGACTGGCTTGCATCGAGCCGGTTCGTCGTGCGTGAATGTGGTTGCACCGCAAAGGATGTTCGGCCCAGAAGTTGGCTAAGCTGCGCAAACATTACGGCAGCGTCAGTGCGGGCGGAGGGACTCGAACCCTCAAGCTCTTTCGAGCACGGGCACCTAAAACCCGCGCGGTTGCCAGTTTCGCCACGCCCGCGGCCCAGCGATCGTACCGCTTAGATCAGACGACGGACCCGTCGGCGATGCGCCCCCAGAGCCTCGCGGTACCGTCTAAACGTGTCCACTACGCATCGTCGCAGGCCTGCGCTGATCGCTCTGGTCATCGTCGCTGCCTGCGGTTGTCTGGCGTTGGGCTGGTGGCAGTGGACGAGGTTTCAGTCCGCGTCGGGCACCTTCCAGAACCTCGGGTATGCCCTGCAATGGCCGCTATTCGCCGGGTTCTGCGTGTACGCGTACCGAAAATTCGTCCGCTACGAAGAAGTACCGCCTGAGCCGTCGAAAGACCATGCCATGACGGAGCTACCGGACGGCCTGCTACCGGAGCGACCCAAACCTGTACAGCAGCCGGCCGACGATCCCGCGCTGGCCGAGTACAACGCGTACCTGGCTCAGCTCGCCAAGGGCGACAACGACAACCAGAACAGGACGACTGCATGACCACACGCGAGACGATGCCCGCAGAAAAAATCCGGACCGCTCTGCTCGGTTATCGCGTGATGGCATGGACGACCGGTATCTGGCTGATCGCACTGTGCTACGAGATCGTCTCCCACCTGGTCTTCCATCACGAAATCCGCTGGATCGAAATCGTGCACGGATGGGTCTACTTCGTCTACGTATTGGCCGCGTTCAACCTCGCGATCAAGGTCCGCTGGCCGATTCTCAAGACGATCGGCGTGCTGCTCGCCGGGACCATCCCGCTGCTCGGCATCATCGTCGAGCACTTCCAGACTCGAAACGTCAAGGCGCGCTTCGCCCTATAACTCGCCGACTGTGCGATTTCGTACGCACCACACGGCGTGTCGCGGATAAAACCGCACAGTCGCGACCTGCCTAGGCGAGCTCACGCAAGGCCGGCAACAGAAGCCTCAGCGCGCGACCACGATGCGACGCGGCGTCCTTCTCCGCCGGAGACAGCTGCGCCGCGGTGCAATTGGACCCATCCGGTATGAACACCGGGTCGTAGCCGAAGCCGCCGTCACCGCGCGGCTCCCGAGCGATGGTACCCGGCCACTCGCCGCGCACCACGACCCCTCCGGACGCCGACACCAATGCGCACGCCGACACGAACGCGGCACCGCGTCGCTCATCGGGCACATCGCGCAGCTGCGCCAACAACAGCGCGGTATTGGCGGCGTCGTCGCCGTGCACACCCGCCCATCGCGCGGACAGCACCCCGGGCATGCCGTTCAACGCGGCCACCTCCAGCCCCGAATCGTCGGCGACACAAGGCAAACCCGTCGCGGTATACCCGTCGCGGGCCTTGGCCAGCGCGTTGTCCTCGAATGTCGCACCGGTCTCTGGGGTTTCGTCGAACGGCGGCACGTCGTCGAGCGACACGAGCGTCAGCGTCGACAGCGCCGCTGCATCCAGCACCCGCCGCAGTTCGGCCAGCTTCTTACGGTTGCGACTGGCGACCAGCAGGGGGGTCAGCTTCCGAACGCCTTCTGCGGAGCGGGCCCTTCGGGTAGCACGCCCGGATAAGGCAGCTCCAGGGCTTCGCGTTGCGCGGCGAACAGTTTGTCGCAAGCGCCCTGCGCGGCGTCGAGCAGCTTGTCCAGTGTCGATCGCGGGAACGTCGCACCCTCGCCGGTGCCCTGAACTTCGACCAGCGTTCCGGTGTCCGTGGCAACGACATTCATGTCCACCTCGGCGCGCGCGTCTTCCTCGTAGGGCAGGTCGACCCGCACCCGCCCGTCGACCACGCCGACACTGACGGCGGCGATCGCGCATGACAGCGGCCGGGGATCGGACAGCTTGCCGGCCGCCGACAGGTAGGTCACCGCATCGGCGAGCGCAACGTAGGCGCCGGTGACGGCCGCGGTGCGAGTACCGCCATCGGCCTGAAGCACATCGCAGTCGATCGCGATGGTGTTCTCCCCCAACGCCGCCAGATCGATGCAAGCCCGCAACGAGCGGCCGACCAGCCGGCTGATCTCCTGCGTGCGTCCGGATAACCGGCCCTTCACCGATTCGCGGTCGCCCCGCGTGTGAGTGGCGGCCGGCAGCATCGCGTATTCGGCGGTGAGCCAGCCCAACCCAGAACCCTTGCGCCAACGAGGCACGCCCTCGGTAACGCTTGCCGTGCACATCACCTTGGTCTGACCGAATTCGATCAGCACCGAGCCCGCCGGATGCGACGTGAACCCTCGGGTGATGACCACCGGGCGAAGCTCGTTGTCGAGGCGGCCGTCTTCTCGTTTGGACACGCCGCCAACACTAACCCCAGCTGGGGATTCAGGAACGACCGACGGTGAACGTCTCGCCGCACACCACCGCGTGCACGGGACCGTCGAATTCTGCCTTGGCCTCGCTGATCACGTCCTCGCGCGAGGTCCACGGCGGAATGTGGGTGAGCAGCAGCTCCCCGACCCCTGCCGCCGCCGCGATCTGCCCGGCTTCGGTGCCCGACAAGTGCAGATTGCGCGGCCGATCGGGCCCATGCGTCCAGGACGCCTCGCAGAGGAACACGTCGGCGTTGCGGGCCAGTTCCACAACCGAGTCACAGAATCCGGTGTCGCCGCTGTACGCAAACGACGCCCCGGCCGGGTTGGTGATCCGCAGGCCATACGACTCGGTCGGGTGACTCACCACCCGCGGCACGACGGTCACCGCACCCAAGTTCACCGGCTCACCGTCGACCCAATGCCGGACGTCGAAGACATCGGAGATGTCGTCGATCTCGCCGCCGTATGGCGATGAAGCGGCACCGACCCGCGACCACGTGTCGCCCGGCCCGTACATCAACGCCTTGCCGACCGGAGGCGACGGATGGTAGCGGCGCCACACGCACAACCCGGGCAGATCCAGGCAATGGTCGGCGTGCAGATGCGACAACAACACATGGACGGAACCCGGATCGGCGTGCCGCTGCAGCGAACCGAGCACGCCCCCGCCGAAGTCGATGACCAGCGGCGGAGTATCAGGGGCCCTCAGCAGATAACCCGATGCCGGCGAATCCGGGCCTACAACACTGCCGGAGCAGCCCAGCACGGTTATTCGCACGATTCCTACTGTGCCATGTCCGACGCCTGGTTGGCGAAAACATCCCCGCTTTACTGTGCGAGGACAGTCACCTCGGTGCACCGATGTGATGGTGAACCGGTTGGACACCGGTGATCGCCGGGCCCAGGAACCGCGCCGCGAGGCTGAGAAAGGCCTCCGGGTCACCGGTGGCTTCGAACACCCGGGTCGCCGGCGGCGCCTCATGCGGGCGCAGCAAATCCCGCTCGGTGAGCACCCGCAGCAATTCCTTGGCGGTCTCCTCGGCGCTGGAGACCAGCGTGACGGCGTCGCCCATCACCAACTGGATCAAGCCGGACAGCAGTGGGTAATGCGTACAGCCCAATACCAACGTGTCCACGCCGGCGCGCTGCAGCGGCTCGAGGTAGCCTTCCGCCAGCCCGAGCACCTGACGACCACTGGTGATGCCGCGCTCGACGAAGTCGACGAAGCGCGGGCAGGCCACCGCGGTGATCTCGGTGTCGCGCGCCGCGGCGAACGCGTCCTGATAGGAGCGCGACGTGATGGTCGCCTGGGTGCCGATGACTCCGATGCGGCCGTTACGGGTGGTGGCGACCGCACGCCGCACCGCCGGCACGATCACCTCGACCACGGGCACGTCGTAGCGATCATGGGCGTCCCGCAGGCAGGCCGAGGATGCCGCGTTGCAGGCGATCACCAGCGCCTTGACTCCGCGGTCGACGAGGTCGTCGCCGATGGCCAGGGCATGCGCGCGGATCTCGGGGATGGTGAGCGGACCGTAGGGACCGTTGCCGGTGTCGCCGACGTAGATGATGTCCTCGTCGGGCAGTTGGTCGATGATCGCTCGCGCGACCGTCAACCCGCCGACCCCCGAGTCGAAGATTCCGACGGGTGCCAACGCGCGGCTCATGTCGACAAGGCCCGTCGACGTTCGCGGGCCCTGCGTTCAGGACGGGACAACAGGTAGGCGGCCAGCACCCCGGCGATACCGCCGCACAGATGCCCCTGCCAGGACACGCCGCCGCACACATTGAGCACCGGCACGGCGCCCCACAACACGCCGCCGTAGAAGAACAGCACCAGCAGCCCGATGATGATCTGCCAGACCGAGCGGGTGAAGAAACCAAACACCAGCAAGAAGGTGAGCCAGCCGAAGATCAGGCCCGAAGCGCCGATGTGATCGGTCTCGCCGCAGGGCGATCCCAAATTGCCGATCAACCAGGTGCCGAGGCCGCCGACAATCCACACGATCGCGGTCGCCCAGACGAACCGGGACAGCCCGGCCAGCGTGACCAGGAAACCGAGAACCAACGCCGGGACGGTATTGGCCATCAGATGCGCCCAGCTCGCATGCAGCAGCGGCGCGAACAGGATGCCCCACAGGCCGTCGGCCTCCAAGGGCCGGATCCCGTTGTAATCCAGCCGGTGGCCGTCGAGTTGGTCGAACGCCTCGATGACATACAGCAGCGCCACAAAGCTGACGATCGTGGTTCCGCCGACCACCGCCGCCGAGCGTTTCTTCGGCTGCTGTGCGGGCGGCACCGGGTGTCGACCCGCGCCTCTCAAGCCCATAGCTGCCCTTCCAACGCGTCCTCGGCTTCGTCCACGCTACCGGCGTAGGCCCCGGTGGACAGGTACTTCCACCCCGCGTCGGCCACCACGAACGCGATGTCGGCGCGCTCGTTAGCCCTTACGGCCTTGGCCGCGATTCCCAACGCCGCGTGCAGCACCGCACCGGTGGAGATGCCCGCGAAGATGCCTTCGGCATCGATCAACTCGCGGGTGCGGCGCACCGCGTCGGCGGCGCCAACGGAATACCGGCTGGTCAGCACGCTCGGGTCATACAGCTCGGGCACGAAGCCCTCGTCGATGTTGCGCAGCGCGTACACGCCCTCGCCGTAGCGGGGTTCGGCGGCAATGATCGCGACATCCGGCACATGCTCACGCAGGAACCGGCCGGTGCCCATCAGCGTGCCCGTGGTGCCCAGCCCGGCGACGAAATGGGTGATCTCCGGCAAGTCGGCCAGCAGCTCGGGGCCGGTGCCGTAGTAGTGCGAGTCCGTGTTGGCCTGGTTGCCGTATTGGTAGAGCATCACCCACGACGGGTTGGCGGCTGCCAGCTCCTTGGCGGTGGCCACCGCGGTGTTGGAGCCGCCCTCCGGCGGCGAGAAAATGATCTGCGCGCCGTAGAGCTCGAGCAGCTGGCGGCGTTCGATCGAGGTGTTCTCCGGCATCACGCAGATCAGCTGGTAGCCCTTCAACCGCGCCGCCATCGCCAACGAGATGCCGGTGTTGCCGCTGGTGGGCTCCAGGATCGTCGCTCCGGGCGCCAGCACCCCGTCGGCTTCGGCCTGCTCGATCATCCGCAACGCCGGCCGGTCCTTGATCGACCCGGTGGGGTTGCGGTCTTCGAGTTTGGCCCACAGCCGGACATGCGGGTCGTCGTCCCACCTCGGTGACATGTGCGGCAACCCGACCAGCGGCGTGTTGCCGAGTGCACCCAGCAGCGAGTCGTAGCGGGTCACGCGTTACCCACCGGCGACGGCGGGCAAGATGGTGATCGAGTCGCCGTCGGCGATCGTGGTGTCCAGCCCGCCGGAGAACCGCACGTCTTCGTCGTTGACGTAGATGTTGACGAATCGGTGCAGCTTCCCGTTTTCGACAAGACGCTCGGAGATGCCTGCGTAATTGGCCTCAAGGTCGCTGATGACTGCCTGCAGCGTGTCGCCGCTGGCTTCGACGCGTTTTTCGCCGCCGGTGTGCGGGCGCAGGATGGTCGGGATCGAGACGGTGATGCTCATGAACAGCTCCTAGTAATGCTCAACGATGTTGACGGGCTCTTCGGTGACGACGCCGTCGATGATCCGGTAGCTGCGGACCTCCTCGTCGCCAGGGTCGCGGGTAGACACCAGCACGTAATGGGCGTCTGGCTCAGCGGCCAGGCTGACGTCGGTGCGGCTGGGATACGCCTCGGTCGCAGTGTGCGAGTGATAGATGACCACCGGCTCCTCGCCCGCGTCGTCCATCGATCGCCACACCTTGAGTTGCTCTTGCGCGTCGAAGCGGTAGAACGTCGGCGAGCGTTCGGCGTTGATCATCGCGATGTGCCGCTCCGGACGGTCGGAGCCCTCCGGGCCGGCCAGTACACCGCAGGCCTCATCGGGGTGGTCGGCGCGGGCATGCGCGATCATCGCGTCCACCAGGTCGGCACGAATCACCAGCACGTCACCGGGTCCCTTTCGTTTGCTCGAATGCTCCGGGCAACAGGTCCCGGTAGGTCGGTATTCCGGCCACCGACTCGGCGGCGATCACGCCGTCCAGCACCGCGCGGGCCAGGCAGTCGGCCGCGGCGGCGCCCACGGCAGCGACCAGCGCGGTCTCCGGCGATAGCGCCGCCGGCGTGTCGGCCGGTGGCGCCACCTCGACGGCGCCGGTGGCCAGCGCGAACACCATATCGCCGTCCACGGGGGTGTGCGCCGGCCGGATGGTGCGGGCCAGCCCGTCGTGCGCGGTGCTGGCGACTTGCCGACAGGCGGCCGGGCTCAGCGCGGCGTCGGTGGCGACCACCGCCACGGCAGTGTTCAGCGAGCTGAGCGGGGGTTCCAGCTGGGTCAACGCGGCGACCTGCTCGTCGGGTGGCGAGGTCAGCCCGAACTCGTCGACCAGATACGACAGCCACGGCAGGCCGGTGGTCTGGTCGACGACGTTGCCCGCGGAATTCACCGCCACCACCGCGCCGACGGTCACCCCCGAGTCCAGCGTGGTCGACGCCGTCCCCACACCGCCCTTGAGCACACCGGCGCAGGCCCCCACTCCGGCGCCGGCGGTGCCGACAGCGAATTCGACGTCCGCAGCGTCACAAGCGGCGTAGCCGAATTCCGGCGTCGGCCGGCACGCCCAGTCGCCGACGTCCAAATCGAAAATCACCGCGCCCGGCACAATGGGCACCACCCCGCCGCGCAGCGCCACGCCGCGGTCGTGCTCCTCCAGCCAGCGCATGACTCCGTCGGCCGCGGCCAGTCCGTAGGCGCTGCCGCCGGCGATCAGCACTGCATCCACGTAGCGCACGCTGTTGGCCGGGTCGAGCAGATCGGTCTCCCTGCTGCCGGGCGCCCCGCCCCGAGCGTCCACGGCGCCGACCGTGCCCGGCGGCGTCAAAACGACGGTGACGCCACGAGCCCAGCCGGCGCCCATGGTCGCGTCGGGGTCCAGCCGGTGGCAGTGACCGACGAGAATGCCCCCGACGGCGGTGATCGAATTCATCAGGTCGGTTTCCGCATCAGGGCCAGCACGAGATATTCCTGCAGGACCGTCAGCCATTGGTACACGTCAAAGTGCGGAGCCATCGGGTGATCGTCAGGCAGCCGATCCGGCCCATCCGGCCGGACGTCGAGCATTGTGCCCAGCGCCAGGCGGATGTCGTTGACGGCCGCAATCCAGGCGTTCGCCGCTTCCTCGGTCAGCTCGAACCGCCCGCCGTCGTCCGGAACCGTCGCCAATAGCTGTTGTGCCGCAGCGCGTTTGGCCTCGATGATCTCGGGCTCGTGCAGGCTGCGCAATGCGGCGTTGAGGCTTTCCGCGGATTCGGATGCACCGTCATCCGGTTTGGAGAAGTCCGGCAGCAATCGCTGCAGCGTCGTATTGTCGGGGCGTTCGGTGTTGCCCGTCTTCATGCCGGTGATCTGCTCGAGTTCGTCTGGCGGCGAAGAAGATTCACGCTCATCGAGCAGCCCGATCATCGAGCCGACGAGATTCTTGAGCAACGCTGCCTCGTGCGGGTCCAGGACGGACCGAAAACGGGGACCCTCAGCGGTCTCCACCCGCTTCCACTTGCGCACGTGTGAACCCGGACGTCCTCGATCTCAGCGGTCCTGCTGCATGGTGGCCCACAGGCCGGCTGCATGCAGCTTGGACACGTCGACCTCCATGGATTCCCGGCTGCCCGACGAGACCACGGCCTTACCTTCGTTGTGTACCTGCAACATCAGTTTGGTGGCGTGTGGTTCGCTGTAGCCGAACAACTTCTGGAACACGTACGTCACGTAGTTCATCAAGTTGACCGGGTCGTCCCACACGATCGTGACCCACGGACTGGCGGTCACATCGACTGGGTCGGCCTCACGTTGCCCGGTGGTTCCCGGCTTAGTCGGCGCTGACGCAACCATGGCTCCCAGGATACCGATGACGCACCCGATACCGTTGCGGTGTGGACGACTCGGCCTGCACTGGGCTGTTGACCGACAAGTACGAGCTGACCATGCTGGCGGCGGCGTTGCGCGACGGGACCGCGCATCGCCGGACCACCTTCGAGCTCTTCGCTCGACGGTTGCCCAACGGCAGGCGCTACGGAGTGGTGGCCGGCACCGGCCGGTTCCTGGAAGCACTTCCGCGGTTCCGCTTCGACGACACTGCGCTGGCATCGGTTGCGGAATTCCTCGACGCCGATACCGTGCGCTACCTCCGGGATTTTCAGTTCCGCGGCGATGTCGACGGGTACGCCGAAGGCGAGCTGTACTTCCCCGGGTCTCCCGTGATTTCGGTGCACGGTAGCTTCGCCGAATGCATCGTGCTGGAAACGCTGGCTTTGTCGATCTTCAACTACGACAGCGCAATTGCCTCGGCGGCCGCGCGCATGGTCGTTGCCGCGCAAGACCGACCGCTGATCGAGATGGGTTCGCGACGCACCCATGAACAAGCCGCCGTCGCGGCGGCCCGCGCCGCCTACATCGCCGGATTCGCCGCGTCGTCCAATCTCGAAGCGCAGCGCCGATACGGGGTGCCGGCCGAGGGCACCGCTGCTCACGCCTTCACCCTGCTGCACGCCCGTTCCGATGGGCCCGACGAGCCCGCTGCGTTTCGCGCCCAGGTCGAAGCGCTCGGAACCGGCACCACACTGCTGGTGGACACCTATGACGTGACGACCGGGGTGGCCAACGCCGTGGCGGCTGCCGGTACCGGTCTGGGCGGAGTGCGCATCGACTCCGGTGAGCTGGGGGTGCTGGCCCGTCAAGTCCGCGACCAGCTGGACCGGCTCGGCGCCACACAGACTCAAATCGTCGTCTCAGGTGACCTGGACGAATTCGCGATCGCGGCGCTACGTGCCGACCCTGTCAATAGCTACGGGGTCGGCACCTCGCTGGTCACCGGGTCGGGCGCGCCGACGGCCAACATGATCTACAAGCTGGTCGAAGTCGATGGCATACCAGTGCAGAAGCGGAGCAGTCACAAAGAGTCCCAGGGCGGTCATAAACAGGCACTGCGGACGACCCGCCCGAGCGGCACGATCACCGAGGAGATCGTGCATCCCGCCGGCCGCCCACCCGATACCACTGAACAGAGCCGGGTGGTGACGATCCCCCTGGTTCGTGCCGGACAGCCGGTCTCCGACACAGACTTGGGCGTGGCTCGCAAGCTGGTCGCCGCTGGCTTGAGAAGCTTGCCGTGGGAGGGTCTGATGTTGTCGCACGGGGAGCCTGCGATTCCGACAGTGCAGATCCCGGTCACACACATCTCCGAGGAGTAGCCACGCCCGAAGACTCGCCGGTGTCGGTGCCCGATCTGTTGGCCGCCGCGGTCGCGGCGCTGGGTGGCAGCGAACGCAGCGGCCAACTGCAGATGGCCAATGCGGTGGCCCGCGCCTTCGAAACCGGCGAGCACCTCGCTGTCCAGGCCGGCACCGGCACCGGAAAGTCGCTGGCTTACCTGGTGCCGGCGATTGTCCGCGCAGTGTCCGACGACACATCGGTCGTGGTGTCCACCGCGACGATCGCGCTGCAGCGCCAACTCGTCGATCGCGATCTGCCGCAGCTGGTCGAGGCGCTCAGCGACGCACTGCCTCGCCCCCCGCGGTTCGCATTGCTGAAGGGTCGACAGAATTACCTGTGCCTGAACAAGATCCACAACGGGACCGACGCTGACGCACCGCAGGACGAACTGTTCGAACCGCAGGCCGTCACCGCTCTGGGCCGCGACGTGCAACGCCTCACCGTCTGGGCATCGACGACCGACTCCGGTGACCGCGACGATCTCAAACCGGGCGTCGCCGACCGGTCGTGGCAGCAAGTAAGTGTGTCAGCGCGCGAATGCCTCGGCGTGGCCCGCTGCCCGTTCGGCACCGAGTGCTTTGCCGAACGGGCGCGAGGAAACGCGGGCGGTGCCGATATTGTCGTCACCAACCACGCGCTGCTGGCCATCGATGCCGTCGCCGAATCGGCGGTGCTGCCTGAACATCAGCTGCTGGTCGACGAGGCGCACGAGCTCGTCGACCGCGTCACCGCAGTGGCCACCGGGGAGTTGACCGCGGCTGCGCTGGGTGTCGCCTCCCGTCGGATCACCAGGTTGGTCGGACCGGAACTGCTGCAGCGGTGGGAGACGGCGTCGGCCGCCTTGACTGCGGCAATCAGCGACGCTGGTCCGGGCAGAATCGATCACCTCGACGACGAGCTCGCAACCCATCTGAGTGCGCTGCGCGATGCGGCCAGCGCGGCGCGCTCGGCGATCGACACGTCGCCCACCGATGCCAAGGCCGCGGCGGCGCGCGCCGAGGCGGTCGCCGGCCTGACCGAGATCGCCGACACCGCATCGCGGATTCTGGCGTCGTTTGCGCCAGCAATCCCCGACCGCACCGATGTGGTCTGGCTGGATCACGAAGACAACCGCGGGTCGACACGTGCGGTGCTGAGGGTGGCGCCGCTGTCGGTGGCCGGGCTCCTGCGTAACCAGATGTTCGCCAGTTCGACGGCGGTGCTGACGTCGGCGACGCTGACCGTCGGCGGCACGTTCGACGCGATAGCCACCATGTGGGGGCTGGCCGGCGGGGATGAAGAGCCGCGTTGGCGCGGCCTCGACGTCGGGTCGCCGTTCCAGCACGCAAAAGCCGGGATTCTGTACGTCGCCGCGCATCTGCCGCCGCCGGGCCGCGACGGCACCGGCTCCGCCGAGCAGCTGAGCGAGATCGCCGAGCTCATCACCGCCGCCGGCGGGCGAACGCTCGGGCTGTTCTCGTCGATGCGGGCAGCTCGCGCGGCCGCCGAGGCCATGGCGGAGCGGCTGTCCACGCCGGTGTTGTGCCAAGGCGACGACAACACCGCGGCGTTGGTCGAGCAGTTCGCCGCCGACCCCCCGACGTCGCTGTTCGGCACGCTGTCACTGTGGCAGGGCGTGGACGTGCCCGGCCCGTCGCTGTCGTTGGTGATCATCGACCGCATTCCATTCCCGCGGCCCGACGACGCGCTGCTGAGTGCCCGGCAGCGGGCGGTGGCCGCCCACGGTGGCAACGGCTTCATGACTGTCGCCGCCAGTCACGCCGCGCTCCTGCTGGCGCAGGGGGCGGGCCGGCTACTGCGTGGCGTCGACGATCGAGGCGTGGTGGCGGTGCTCGACTCGCGAATGGCCACCGCCCGCTACGGCGGCTATCTGCGGGCGTCGCTGCCGCCGTTCTGGGCGACAACTGACGGCGCCGCAGTCCGTAATGCCCTTGCGCGGCTGCGCATCTCGGCCGAAGCCCGGCCTGCATGACTCAGCCTTGGGCAGGGAAGGCGTCCATCACCCCGCCGTCAGCTTCACCACCCGATTGTGCGGAGGGTCGGTGACGTAGAGGTTGCCGACGCTGTCCACCGCCACTGCTCTGGGTTGGCCGAGTCCGGTGAACGGCACGACGGACTGGGTGCTCGAGCCCGCCGCCAGTTCCAGCACCCGATTGTTGAAAGTGTCGGCGACGTAGATGTCGTCGCGGGTGTCCACCGCCACACCGAGGGGGCCGCTGAGGCCGGTGAACGGCAGCACGGTCTGGGTGCTCGAGCTCGCCGCAAGTTTCACCACGCGATTGTTGGCAAAGTCGGTGACGTAGATGTTGCCGGCGCTGTCCACCGCCACACCGCCGAGGGTGGTTGAGAGGCCGGTGAATGGCAGCACGGTCTGGGTGCTCGAGCCCGCCGCCAGTTTCAGCACGCGACCGCTGTTGCCAGGATTGCCAAGGTCGGCGACATAGACGTTGCCGCCGGCGTCCACGACCACACCCGAGGGGATGTCGAGACCGGTGAACGGCAGCACCGTCTGGGTGCTCGAGCCCGCCGCCAGTTTGAGTACCCCGTCGTCGCCGTTGGTGACGTAGACGTTGCCGTGGGTGTCCACCGCCACGGCCCTGGGACCGACGAGTCCGGTGAACGGCAGGGCCGTCGGGGTGCTCGATCCGGCCGGCAGTTTCAGCACCCGACTGTGAACCTCGGGATTGTCGGGACAGGCGGGGCATTCAGGCGCGGTGACGTAGACGTTGCCGGCGGTGTCCACCGCCACCTGGGATTCGGCGAACATACCGGGGAACGACGGCAGCGCGGTTTGCACGCGAGGCGCTGCCGGATGCGGTCGCAGCAGATAAGCGGTGACGCCGGCGGCGACGATGACTGCCACGATCAACAGGGCAGCCGGGATCACGACGGCCTTTCGCCGCCACCACCGGCGCGGAGACGGGCTGGGGGTGTCCACCGGCTCACCGTACGCAGTCATCCGGTTGACTGATGGGCGAACGAGCTATTGCCCTACCACGCCCGGCGATCTTGCCGATCTCGTTATGGTTGCAGCTCGAAGGTGAACTCGTGTCCGCAGATGCTGATGTGGTCGCCATCGGCGAGAGTGGCAGTGGGATGCAGTCTGCGGCCTTGCAGCAGCACACCGTTGGCCGATCTCAAATCGGCGATCACGAAACTGCTTCCGGTATCGATGATTACCGCGTGATGTCGACTGACCGCGGCGTCGTTGATAACGATGTCATTGTCGGCGAGTCGCCCTATCCGTGTTGCGCCGGCCTGTAGCGGATGGCGCCGTCCGGCGGCGTCGCGCAGGCTGCAGAGGGCGGACTTGCGGGTGGAGGCAGTGTGCGTGGTCGCAAGGGTGCGGGCTGCGGTGGTCTTGGCAGCCTGCTCGGTGTCCAAAGGCTGCTGGCGCAGGATTCGCACGTGCAGACCCTCGATCGTGGGGCCCGGGTCGATACCCAGATCCTCGGAGAGCACTGTTTTCAATCGCCGATAGGCTTCCAGTGCATCGGACTGTCGTTCAGCGACGTAGTAGGCGGTTATCAACTGCGCCCAAAGCGGTTCGCGATACGGGTGCTCGGCGGCAAGTTGTTCGAGTTCACCGATAACGGCATAGCCGCGCCCGCATGCGATTTCGGCTTCGGCGCGGGCGGTATGGGTCCCTACCTTGTCTTCCATCAGGGCAGTGGCGAACGCATCGACAAACGCAAAGTCGCGCAAGTCATCGAGTACCGGCCCTCGCCATTCGGCCAGCGCCGCCGACAGATGGCTACTGGCCTGTTCGAATTGTCCCGCCGCGGCGGCCTGCATTCCGTTGGTCTTTTCGACGATGAAGCGGTCTAGATCGCATTCGCCGTCAGCAACGTTGAGTCGATATCCCGGTGGCGCGCTCGCTAACACCGCGCGGGCATCCGCCTCAGCACTGTCCAGGATCCGGCGAAGGTTGGAGACGTAGGAGTGGACGCTTGCTCGTGCCGCCGGCGCCGGAGCTTGATCCCAGGCGGCGTTGACGAGCGACTCCGTGCTCACCGCGCGATTACGGTTGATCAGGAGCATGGCCAACACCGCCCGCTGCTTGGGCGTACCCAACCCGACCGCCGCGCCCGCCACGGTCATCGACAACGGCCCCAGGAGACCGAACCCGAGACGACTATCGCCCATAGCGCTTTCAGCCTTCCAGGTCGTCAGCGATGTCAGCTCTTATTGTGACGCCGCTGACCAATCGGCGGCGACGATTCCTCCGGGCTGGGTTGAACCGCGAAGGCATGCCGCGGCACAGCATCATTGCGCGGCGAGAATCCCCCAAGAATCTGATGAGAATCCTCCAAGGCGTAGTCGGCAATGTTTCCGTCGCAAGCGCCATCACGGCGAACCCCAGAGCCGGAGTTCCTCCGGAGATTAGGAAGCAGATCATGAACCAAATCTCGCCCGACCAGCAGCAGCCAAGCCAGCGCCGCAACGATTTTCGGAGCGCGCGCGAACACAGCGGCCTGGCACAACCGACAAGTGACGCATCGCCGCCGATCCCCAAGGGCGGCGCTGCACGGTTTTCCACCGCGACCTTGCTCCTGTTCGGGGGCTTCGCGCTAGCCATCGTCAGCAGCTTTCTCACCTGGGAGACGATGACGGCCACCGTCTCCGCATTGGACACGCCGCTGTACACGGAGACGAAAATCATCGGGCTAAGTGCCGCCGCGAAATTCGTCGTCCTCGCGGTGATCGGCGTAGCTGTGTGGCTCGCGTGGCCGATCCTGGTCAAATCGTCTGTGTCGGCTAAGCGCCTCGCCGGCCTGTCTGGTGTGGCCTTGCTGTCCGTCCTCTTCTCGGCCGGCTGGTTGGTCAGCGTCTCGGGCGACAACACGAACGGCGTGAGCGCCTCAGTGGGGTTCGGATACCTGCTGTATACAGCGGCGGCAATTGCCATTGCCGTGGGCATCATCCGAACGTGGATGAATCGTTCGAAGACGCAGTAACTGTCTGGCGGCGGCGGTCTGCTCCGTCCACCACTCGGATGAGAGCACGACCGCCCGCCGCCACGTCGCGGGCCGGGTGAAATCGATCCGGACCATTGGCAATTGTTTTATCGAAAAGACTTGCAGATATCGAAATTGTGTGATGGTGGGCGTAGCCATTTGCGGCGTCGCCCGCCACGCGCAGGAGGTGTAACCATGAAGATCGCTTTCGCAGGGCTTTGCACAGCCGCCGCCGTAGCATTCGCGACTATCACGATTGCCCCACCGGCACAGGCAAAACCATGTGAAACTCCCGATGGCAGGGTGACCCAGGCATGCACCGACTGCCTTAATCATGCAGGGGGCCAAAATGGTGACCCGACGCCGGCCGTGGAGAAATGCGGACAACCCGGGACGGTTTCGCAACCCCCGCAGGGCCAAAACCCGCAGGGCCAAAACCCGTAATCAAGACAGCCTGAGCGGGTCCGAGGCGATGTCCCGACCCGCTCAGCATTTCACGCGCGCAACTTCTTTCGCGCCATAGCTGACTGCGCCCTTGCCAGCATTCCGGGTTGCAACCAAAGCGTCATACCAGCCGCCAAGAATCCGTTGAGAATCCGCCAAGGCGTCCGTCGCACCCTATGTCTGTAGCGCATCTGTTCACGCGACCGACAACGAAGGACGAGAGATGACAACAGGATTCGCCGCAACTGGCACGCATCACAACTACCGGAATGCCAATCCGAGCCCATGCTCAAGAAGCTGCTGGCCGCGCTGATTCCTCCTGTTGCTGTGGCGGCTATCGCACCCACGGCTGCGCATGCCTATGGAGGCCTGCTGGCCGTCGGGATGAAGCTGACCTTCGACAACCACGACTGCTCACTAGGGTTTTTCGCCACGGACTCCGTGGGAGATCAGCTCGCGATCACCGCTGGGCACTGTGCGCACGGGCTTCACGAAAAGGTGTACAACACCTTTGGTCAGCAAATAGGCGAAGTTGTCGCATGGCAGCCAGATACCGAAGATGGTGACGGAAATCTGATCGGTTCACGCGGATTCACGATCGTCTACACGTATAAGACCTTTAGCATCGAAGCATTTTTCACCAGCGTGGGAAACGCGAAAGTTGGTGATCACGTTCGGCTTTACGGGGAGCGGACCACCGGCACGGACGGCACCATCACCCGCGTTTCCCTCACCGCCGGTCGCCCGGATTTGGACCTACTAACGGCCGATATTGTGCAGCTCCCTGGCGACTCGGGCGGCCCTTGGTACTCGCAGGGCCCAACCTTGGTCGGTATCGCATCCAGCAGCAACGAAGAGAATGGTGGTGGCTCCCAAGGCGCCCAGGCCCAGCCCGTCGGCGCGCTCGAGCAAGAAATCAAGGCCGTTGCGCGCTACGGACAGGGCTTCTCCGTCTACCTCCAAGGCTGAGCACGCGTCGCGGAACGCCGACTCAGTAGGCCTGTCCCCTGGTGTTCGATCGAGACATCCAGATCCGGACCACGCCCACGGCGATGGCAACGACGGCTGCCAGGTATAGCAGTAACCCAAATCCTGGCGAGACACTCACAGCGCTGTCGTCATCGCTGGTGCTTTCCGAAGCAGCGGTGTACCAGTTCGTGACGGCGAGACCGGCGAGCAAGATGACTACGACGCTCAGTCCGATCAGCCGTTGGACAGACAGCCGAGCCCCGGTGAAGAAGGGCCACGCCAGCCACCCGGCTCCGGCGATCATTAGGAGCACCATCAGCTTCCAATAGGCCGGGGGTGAAACGTCTTTCGAGATGATATCTATCCCGAGCGCGCTGCCCGTCACGGTAAACCATGTCAGAAATAGGCTGATGACGGCTGCAACGGAGCCGCCGATGAGAAGCCAGGCGGTGGCCGACTTTGCGACGTTGGCTTGGATCGCCGCAAAACTCACAGGCGGTACCTGGCCGCTATCGGGTCGACTTTCGTAGGGAGGTGGAGGCCATGCCGGGGGAGGTAGTCCCCCGGGGGGACCAGCCTCTGCGCTGGGCGTCATGCCGGGCGGAGGCATGCCGGGCGCGGGCTGGTGGGGCATGTTGGGAGGAGGCGGCGGCGGCGGAGGAGGAGGGGGCATTGCACCCCCGGATGGTGGCATTGGCGGCCTCGGCGCGGGCTGGGTCGGCGCGTAAGCCGACGGGGGCGGTGGACTGGGCGCAGGCGGAGGCTGCTGCGGCGGTGGGGACATCGCGGGCGCCGGCGTGGATCTTGGCTTCCGTTGACGGTGCGGTGTCCAGTCCTGACCGTCCCAATAACGCTGTGCGCTGGAATCCTGCGGGTCGTCGTACCAGCCGGGCTGGTTGGGTGTCGTCATGGGCAGATCCTCCCGCTTGACTGAACTGCACCCGAGAAAACACAGCATAACGCCGGGGTCAGCCATCAGTGACGTTTTGCCAGTCGCAATTCATTCCGAATCGGCTATCCATAAGTAGGGGCCAGCTGCGCGGTGACCCGCATCCAGCGTTTCCCAGTGATCGCGTCAGCACCGGACCGGTCGCGCTAGCACGTGTTTTCGTCGAATTTACCTGGCGGACAACGGATCCGACGAATGCTTATCGATTCGCAGGATTCAGCAACTGAACCCGGGACCTGCGTGGAGAGTTGGCATAGGACGGCGTGAAGTCAGTGGTTTGGACAATGCCGCGAAAAAGGCGCTAGCCCGTGAATACACAAGTAGACTTTGACGGCCGGGTTTGCGAGGTCATGGTGGTCGACTTAATCAGCCGCTGAGAGTGGGTGTCCTGTGGAGCCTAAGGGATCAATTCTTCTGGTGTACTTCGTTGCCGATGAATCGGGCTCGATGGGGCGCAATATCGGCGAACTAAACGATGGCCTGGCCTCGCTGCACGACGCATTGCAACGAGAGTCATTCGCAGCCGCAAAGGTGCGGTTATCGGTGATCGGCTTCTCCGATACCGCGTTCACCTACCTGGAACCCGCTGACTTGCGTGTTCTTCAGGGGATGCCGGTGCTGACCGCCCAAAGCCTGACCTCCTATGCGGCAGCGTTTGACCAGCTCGCCTACCGGATCAGCGTTGACGTTCCCAGCCTGAAAGCTCAGGGATACACAGTGCATCGGCCTGCGGTTTTTTTCCTGACTGATGGTCTGCCGAACGAAAACGAGGATTGGCGCTCAGTTCGAGCGAATCTGCTGGCGCAGCCCGCGGCGCCCAACATTCTTGCCTTCGGAATCGGGGATGCCGACGCCGCAGTCATAGGCGAGGTTGCGACCAAGCCCCACTTCGCGTTCGTCGCGGCACGCGGGGTGGATGCGGGCGCAGCGATCTCGGAGTTCCTTACCTCGCTGACGCAGTCGGTAATCAGTTCCGGGCAGGCCATCGCGGCCGGTGCGACTGAATTGCAATTTGAGAAACCAGAAGGGTTTACCTTGGCCGTAGACGTCGTGTAGGCCGGTCTACGCCCGGTGCGTGCTCATGTTCCCCTTCAAACGGAGACGAAAAAACAAAGCACCTCGCGACGGGAGTCCGCCCGCGCCGCTGGAACCGCCGACAGTCCCGCTGCCAGCTCGCGCTCCTGAGCCAATCGCATTTGGTGCAAGGGGTTCGGCCTCTAACAAGCCGAGAAGTACTGGAGTCGTTGGGCCGACCATCATCCCCCAGATCACGGTCGGAACACCCTCGCCGGCCGTGGAGCCATCAGCAATAGGTACGGGCTATTGCTCGTTGCCATTCCGACCCGATGTGGTGATCGATGGATGGTCTACCGACACCATGACCGTACGCGGAGTATCGCAGCGCGGTCACCTGCATCGCTACAACGGCGCGCCGCGTCAGGACGATTTCGCATTGCATCTTTTGCCCGACGGGCGCCTGATTGTCCTTGTCGCCGATGGTGTTTCGGGGGCGCCACAATCGCATATCGGCGCGAGCACCGTCACCAAGCAAGCCGCCGACTGGCTGCACTCCTACCTCGGCCATGACATCGCGAACACCGACTGGTTGGCTCTGTTCAAGAGCGCCGCATGGGCGCTCACGGAGAGGGCCCAAACCCTTCTGGGACTTGATGCGCCCGATCCGGTGCGCGCTGAGGAGCAACTCGCGACGACGTTGGCGTGTGCGGTCATCGAACCCACCGGTATGCATACGTTGCGGGCCTATGTCATTGGCGCCGGTGATTCGGTCGCCTGGCTGCTCTCAGCCGGACAATTCGTCGAGGTTCTGGCCGGCAAGGCGGTGCCGGTCGACGGGGTTGCGTCATCGGCGGTGGTGGGATTGCCGCGTGTTCCCACCGAAGTCAAACCGATGATCGTCGACATCGCAGAAGACGACGTCTTGTTGATTGCTACTGACGGAATCGGCGATCCCCTGGGCGCCGGGCAGGGCGCGGTGGGCGACTTGTTCCGGGAAGTGTTGACCAAACCGTCGGCGCCTTCGCTGATCGAGTTTGCTCACGCGGTGGATTTCAGCCGTGAAACCTTCGATGATGATCGGACCCTCGTCGCGGTGTGGCCACGAAGACGATTATCCGAGGCGACCATGGTCCAGTCGCGGGGACGTAGTGCCGTGGAAGGTCTGCGATGACCGCTCCGATCAGAACGGGTTGACGTTGTAGTCGCTGTCAATGACCATGCCGTGCCCTGTCGTGTCGTTGGTGAAGGTGGTCCCAGTGTCGGTCGGCACTATCGTCCAACCTTGAAACTGATACGTCTGCCCATTCGCCAAGGTGATATCGGGCTGCCCTGGTGGTGCCAAGCCGAGATTGGCTGTACGCCAAGTGAATCGGCCTGATGCAGTGATGATTGCTTGATCCTGATGCAACACCGATGGATCACCTGGCCACCCGGGGTACGGTGCGGGGTCCATGGGGGCCTGTGGGAAACCGGCCGTCTGACATACCACATTAGGCCCGGCTCCGTCGCTATCGTCGGAGCCGACCTCACAGCGCATCGGCGGCGACAGGGTCTTCACGTTCACAAAATGGCAAAGACTGGGATCAGCGCTTGCCGGTGGCGCGAAAGCCACCGCCGCACAAATGACTCCGGCGCTCGCCCATCCGATTTTCGTGATCATGCTGGTGTCTTTTCTCCGGACGCAATGTCCGTCATTACGGCGGATCACACAAAGGTTCCTACGGACGGCTTGGAAAATTCTTGGTGTATTCGTGGGTGCGGTCAATGGTGACAGCTGTTGAGGGCCTTGGCCTCTGCCATCCGCCGCACGGATGCCTCTATCTTGGGCATGCTCAACTCACCACCGTCCAGCGCCGAGATGAGCCGGTCGAGCACCTTTGGGACCTCGGTGTCGGTCACCCAGAGTGCGGTATCGGCACCGGCCTGCAAGGCCTTCAATACGGCCTCGGGGACGCTGTAGCGATCGGTGATCGCCTTCATGGTCGACAGGTCGTCGGTGAACACCGGGCCGTTAAACGGCGGGCCGCCATAGTCGCTTCCTTTGCGCAGCAGTTCAACCGCGGCTGGACTCAAGCTGGCGGGGTCATTACCCGTCAAATGGGGCACCTGCATATGGCCGATCATCACCCCCACCGGTGCCTGTGTCACCAGCGTTCGGTAGGGCACGAGGTCGAGGCTTTTCAAGTCCTCCAGCGGCGGGCTGACGACTCCGGTCATGTGCGAATCCCCGGACGCACGCCCGTGTCCGGGAAAGTGCTTGAGCACTGGCAGCAAGCCGGCGTCGCGCAGTCCCTTCGCGTACGCGCTGGCGTACTCCGTCACCACGGCAGGGTTCGGGCTGAACGACCGGTCACCGATCACCGTGTCATCGGGCGCGTCGGTGACATCGACGACAGGCGCGAAATCGATCGTGATGCCGTAGCTGCGCATTTTTCGACCACGCTCCAGGGCCTGCTGATAGACGCCCTCGGACGGCATGCTCTGCGCCAGCTCGCGGGCCGACGGTGCCGTCCCGATAAGTGACGACAGCCGTTCCACCCGGCCGCCCTCCTCATCGACGCTGACGGCGAGCGGCAGCGGGCGTGCCGAGCGGGAGATGGCGGTGAGCGTCCCGTCTTTGAGCATGGACAGGTCGGTCCAGCTGGCAATGAAGATCCCGCCGACGTGCTGGGTGGCGACGACGCGGCGCGCGTCGGCTGCGTCAGTCACCCCGACCATCAGCAACTGTGCAAGCTTGTCGCGCTTGGACATCGACGCCAGAAACGACGATGGGACACCGCAGCCCGGCGGCGCCGGCTTGGCCTTCGGGGCCATCGCGTGAGTCGGCAATGCTGTCGGTCGGGCTGCCGTCGACGATGCATGGCGCGGGCGGGTCAGCTGAATGCCGGCGAATACGACGCCGCCCACCAAAACCACGCCGAGTATCGCGCCGACGATGTTTTGGGCGCGCGAGCTCGATCGAGGTGGGCGAGCCGGGGTTGCTGACGAGCGACGGGGTCGTTGCGGTCGATTACTTGTCATTCCCGATCACCCATCAGTTGTGCGCGGTCCTTCCAGCACTGAGATCCTGGGCATAGCAATGGAGTGGATCGAAATTGTTGCTGGCGCACCACGACAGCGCATCGTCGGAGTTGTCAAAAGGTACCGGTGCGACCATGACCCAGTAGTATGCGTCGGCGAACTGAGCCGTTGGCCAGTCACCCGACCAAAGAAGCTTGGCGCCGTACCGATCACGGAGCGTCCGATATTCATCCAAAATCTGTGGGTTGTGATACTCGATGCCGTCGTCGGGCGTCCATGGGGCCTGGGAGTGCTTGGAACTGAGTTGCGGGATCCAGTGATCAAAGAGTTGGGCGGTGACGAAGTCGCGATCGCCGGCGGCGATTTGCTGCAGCTCCTGAAAGGCCGCGGCCTCGGGATCAGGTGGAGGGGTCTCCGTGGACGAAGGCGTGGAATAGGAAGTAGACGGCTCGGTGGTGGTTGAAGGTGCGCTTGATGGCGGGCCGTTGTTGTGGTTGGCCAGCGCCACTGCGGCCACAACCACCGCGACGATAACCGCAGCCGCGAAGCCGACGCCGCCCCATATCTTGCCCGATGAGGGTGGTTGGGTTGTTGGTGGTGGTGGTGTTGGGGTGGGGGCTGGTGGTCGGGAGTACACGCTCGCGGGCGGGGGTGGGGTGGAGGTGCCGACGGGTGGTCGGGAATGCACGATCGGTGTCGGTGGTGGGGTGGGTGCCACACTGATCGGTGGTGAGGCCGGGGTTGCGGTCTTCTTTTGGTGTTGGGCTTGTTCGATGGCGTGGCCCAGCACATAGCTCCAGGCTTCGGGCAGCGGACGCTGCTGGGGGGCATTGCTGAGCGTGTCGGTGATGATCTGGCGCAACAGCGCAGGGGTGCTCGCCGGAATGTGCTGAAGATTTTTGGTGTCATGATCACCGGCAAGCAGCCGCAACGCCAGCAGACCCAGCTTGTAGGCATCCGAATAGATGGTGGCCAGCTCCTCACCGGGGGGCGCCTCCCAATCCGGTGTCTCCATCTGCGGCAGAGCCGACACACCGTTGATGCGCATCGCATCGCAGTCGATGAAATACACAGCCTCATGCGGGGACAACGAAAACAACAAGTTCTTCGGCGAGATATCCCCCACGCACACACCATGTTTGTGCATGAACGCCAGCGCAGAAGCCACCTCACGCAACAACGAATAACGCTGAGCGTCATCAACACCGATGCCACGTGCGGCCAAAACCGAAGAATGATTCAGCAGATGCTGAAACTCCGCGGTAGTCCTCGACACCCCCTTCACCGTGGTCAGATCGATGAAAAAAGCCTCCGGAATAGCCGGCATCACAAACCCCGTTGACGCCCCGCCATCTTCGACCAACGCACACGGCCAAGCAGCAAACGAGATCAACCGCTCCGCCTGCGCATAAGACAACGACTCCTCCACCAAAGCCGGCATCGCCGCCAACGCAGTGAAATCAATATCGGAACGCGACTGCGCCTTGTACTCCTTATAGACCATCGACGCCGCGAACTTCGTCTTCACATTCGGCGCGCGATACACCACCCCCTGCCCACCCTGACCAATCTTGCTCAACACCCCCAACTTGTCGCGCCCAATCACCGGACGAGTCTTCACCGACCCCCCACCCCGACGGCCAACAGCACCAGCGGCCACCGTCGAACCAGCCCGCCCAGAGCCCTGCCCCCCACCGCCCACCGCCGGCGCCGAATCCTCAACCAAAGTCGGAGCACTCTGCGATGCGCTCAGCGCCTGCGCAGCCGCGGTAGCCAACTCACGCGCACTCTGATAACGCTCCTCGGGGTTTTTGGCCATGCCCCGCGCGATCACCTCATCAAAGCCCACCGGCACCGCAGGATTAACCACACTGGGCTTGGGCGGCTCCACCGTCAAATGACCCGCAATCTGCTGTTCCATACTGTCGCCGGGGAACGGCCGCACACCGGTCAAACACTCATACAGCACACACGCCAACGCATACACATCCGCACGCGCATCAGCAGTACCCGTGGTGAAACGCTCCGGAGCCATATAGGCCCACGTCCCCACCATCATCCCGGTACTGGTCAACTTGGTGGCCGCCGCATCATGAGCAATACCGAAATCGATCAAATACACAAAATCATCACCGGTCACCAACGCATTCGACGGCTTGATATCCCGATGCACCAACCCCACCGCATGCGCCGCATGCAACGCCGAAGCCAACTGCGCGATCACCAACACCGCACGTTGCGGGCTCATCGCCCCATCCCGCGCCAGCAAACCATTCACATCGATGCCATCCACCACCGGCATCACCAAATACAGCTGGCCGTCAACCTCCCCCGTGTCATAAATCGGGATAATATGCGGCTCGGTCAACCGCGCCGCCGTATGCGCCTCACGACGAAACCGCTCCCGATAACCCGGCTCCGCACTTAGCTCAGTAGGCAGCACTTTAATCGCCACATCACGCCCGATCACGCTGTCATGAGCCTTAAACACCTTGCCCATGCCACCCTCGCCGATCAACGCGATCAGCCGATACCGCCCAAACACCACCTCATCCACCGGCGGCCTCCCACACAACACCCCCGAGCGCACATGCTAGCGAACCACCACCCACCCCACAGACAATTCGCCAACCCAACCCACAACCCACCCATCACCACCAATCGGAGAACTAGGGCTGACAACCGGCAGGGAATCAATCACATTGGGGCAGAACGGCTGCCCCGCCCGCTTCGGCGCAAAGTGCGGCTTTCCCGTTGTCGAAGATGTGGGCGAGCTAGGGTGAGCGCAGTCATGCCTTTGCCGAACACCTCCGCAACATCGTCTGAGTCGCTAAGTGGCATCGCACCGGTGGCTTCCGGTGGTGCGGGCATCTGGGCCGGGACGGCGACGACAGCATGAACGCGCGGGGTGGTCTGCACTCGCGGCGTGCCTCGGGGGGGCGTGCGTCGTGGTGGTCTCAGCATGGCAAGTGGGTGCTCGCGCTCAGTGGGGCGCTTGTTGTGGCTGCTGGGGCGGTCGTCGCTTTCGAGGTCGCGCCCGGACCTGCGCCGGTGCATCCATCCGCTCCCGCACCACCGCGACAAGCCACCCCGAACTCGTCAGCGCCCTCGCGGTCGGCGAACCCGCCAACCAAGCCGCCGAACCCTACCGCGTTGGCGGCCGACTTCGCCCAGCTGCAGGCCCGGCTACACGCGAAGACCGGCGTCGTCCTGGGTCCAGTGGGCGCAGGATCCGATGCGCCCGTCACGTTAGGCGACTGGAGTTCCGGACCGGCCTGGTCCACGATCAAGGTCGCGTTGGTGATCGCCGCAATGCGCCAACAGAACACCGGCCAGGTGACGAAGCCGATGATCGCCGCGATCACCGAGTCCGACAACGCGGCTGCCGAATCGATCTGGGAGGGCCTCGGCGAGCCGACCACTGCCGCCGCCAAGGTCGAGGCGGTGCTGCGCGAGACTGGAGACCCCACAACCGTCCAATCCCAGAAGGTGCGGCCCGAATACACCGCCTTCGGCCAGACCGACTGGTCGCTGGCCCACCAAGCGCTATTTCTGTCCGCTGTGGCATGTGATCCGCGCGACCAGCCTGTGCTGACTTTGATGGGTGAGGTGGAGAACGACCAGAAGTGGGGCCTGGGAGTCCTTCCCAACACCAAAATCAAGGGCGGCTGGGGCCCGTCGCTGTCGGGGCGCTATCTCGTGCGGCAGATCGGCATCCTGCCAACACCAAAAGGCCTGACAGTCGTTGCGGTCGCCGCTGAACCCGACTCGGGATCATTCCCCGACGGCATCCAGGCCCTCACCGAGCTCGCAAAATGGCTCCAAGCCCACGTTGATGTCTTGCCCGCCGCACAGTGCAAGGCCTGACACACGCGCTCAGCTCGGGCCGCAGAGAACCTAAATGCACTGCGTATCAACATCTTCCGGACGGGACAGCAGTAGGGACTAGTAGATGTAAACGACCGCGTCGTTGCCGCCCCGGCACGTGATCCACTGGTCGAGGCCTTCTTGTTGGCACTGCATCAAGAAGGCATTGCCGCTGCATTGGACATTAGGATGGTCGTTTTGGACATCCGGGCAGTTCGCGAGCGGGGACTGTGCGGCAACTGAGCGTGGTGTCTGCGGCGACGTGAGGTCGGGATTGTCGGCCAGGTAGCTTTGCCCGACCACGATCGCGAACGCACACGATGTGAATTTGTCGGAGCTAGTAGGTGCTGCGGGGCCGACTCGGTAGCCGCGGGGTAGCGGAAATCCGCCCTCGCACTGGCTATCGCCACCTTGATCGGCGCCTTGCAGCAGTGAGGGCGGAACGCTGAACGTCGGGGTCGTCGGCGTTGGTGAATAAGAGGCGGTGCTCGAGGGGGACGTCGACGAGCTGGGCGATGCCGAGGGCGGCGATGACTGGCGGTTGCCGACGACGACCGCCACGATGATCGCCACGACGACAACCACTGCCGCCGCGCCGACGCCGCCCCATATCTTGCCCGATGAGGGTGGTTGGGTTGTTGGTGGTGGTGGTGTTGGGGTGGGGGCTGGTGGTCGGGAGTACACGCTCGCGGGCGGGGGTGGGGTGGAGGTGCCGACGGGTGGTCGGGAATGCACGATCGGTGTCGGTGGTGGGGTGGGTGCCACACTGATCGGTGGTGAGGCCGGGGTTGCGGTCTTCTTTTGGTGTTGGGCTTGTTCGATGGCGTGGCCCAGCACATAGCTCCAGGCTTCGGGCAGCGGACGCTGCTGGGGGGCATTGCTGAGCGTGTCGGTGATGATCTGGCGCAACAGCGCAGGGGTGCTCGCCGGAATGTGCTGAAGATTTTTGGTGTCATGATCACCGGCAAGCAGCCGCAACGCCAGCAGACCCAGCTTGTAGGCATCCGAATAGATGGTGGCCAGCTCCTCACCGGGGGGCGCCTCCCAATCCGGTGTCTCCATCTGCGGCAGAGCCGACACACCGTTGATGCGCATCGCATCGCAGTCGATGAAATACACAGCCTCATGCGGGGACAACGAAAACAACAAGTTCTTCGGCGAGATATCCCCCACGCACACACCATGTTTGTGCATGAACGCCAGCGCAGAAGCCACCTCACGCAACAACGAATAACGCTGAGCGTCATCAACACCGATGCCACGTGCGGCCAAAACCGAAGAATGATTCAGCAGATGCTGAAACTCCGCGGTAGTCCTCGACACCCCCTTCACCGTGGTCAGATCGATGAAAAAAGCCTCCGGAATAGCCGGCATCACAAACCCCGTTGACGCCCCGCCATCTTCGACCAACGCACACGGCCAAGCAGCAAACGAGATCAACCGCTCCGCCTGCGCATAAGACAACGACTCCTCCACCAAAGCCGGCATCGCCGCCAACGCAGTGAAATCAATATCGGAACGCGACTGCGCCTTGTACTCCTTATAGACCATCGACGCCGCGAACTTCGTCTTCACATTCGGCGCGCGATACACCACCCCCTGCCCACCCTGACCAATCTTGCTCAACACCCCCAACTTGTCGCGCCCAATCACCGGACGAGTCTTCACCGACCCCCCACCCCGACGGCCAACAGCACCAGCGGCCACCGTCGAACCAGCCCGCCCAGAGCCCTGCCCCCCACCGCCCACCGCCGGCGCCGAATCCTCAACCAAAGTCGGAGCACTCTGCGATGCGCTCAGCGCCTGCGCAGCCGCGGTAGCCAACTCACGCGCACTCTGATAACGCTCCTCGGGGTTTTTGGCCATGCCCCGCGCGATCACCTCATCAAAGCCCACCGGCACCGCAGGATTAACCACACTGGGCTTGGGCGGCTCCACCGTCAAATGACCCGCAATCTGCTGTTCCATACTGTCGCCGGGGAACGGCCGCACACCGGTCAAACACTCATACAGCACACACGCCAACGCATACACATCCGCACGCGCATCAGCAGTACCCGTGGTGAAACGCTCCGGAGCCATATAGGCCCACGTCCCCACCATCATCCCGGTACTGGTCAACTTGGTGGCCGCCGCATCATGAGCAATACCGAAATCGATCAAATACACAAAATCATCACCGGTCACCAACGCATTCGACGGCTTGATATCCCGATGCACCAACCCCACCGCATGCGCCGCATGCAACGCCGAAGCCAACTGCGCGATCACCAACACCGCACGTTGCGGGCTCATCGCCCCATCCCGCGCCAGCAAACCATTCACATCGATGCCATCCACCACCGGCATCACCAAATACAGCTGGCCGTCAACCTCCCCCGTGTCATAAATCGGGATAATATGCGGCTCGGTCAACCGCGCCGCCGTATGCGCCTCACGACGAAACCGCTCCCGATAACCCGGCTCCGCACTTAGCTCAGTAGGCAGCACTTTAATCGCCACATCACGCCCGATCACGCTGTCATGAGCCTTAAACACCTTGCCCATGCCACCCTCGCCGATCAACGCGATCAGCCGATACCGCCCAAACACCACCTCATCCACCGGCGGCCTCCCACACAACACCCCCGAGCGCACATGCTAGCGAACCACCACCCACCCCACAGACAATTCGCCAACCCAACCCACAACCCGATCGCAGCGACCCGATAGTCGCCGTAGAAGCCCTTCCTGTGGACGTGGCTATGCCTGCACTGGTTCCCCGCAACACGTTGAGCCGCTTCCGGGACATACCTGGCACGAAAGCCTTTGCGCCGGAGGCGATGCCAGCACCCCAGTAGCCGCCGTTGACGTGATAGATCTGGCCCATAAAGAGTTTCCGGATGTCGGGAGACACTGAATGATTCGGGCCCGGACCAGACAGTCCATCCCTGTGGGCGTATCCAGTAGCAAACCGGTTCACATGTGTCGCAAGTAATCTCGTCCGCTGTGACCTGACAGGGCGTACCGCTCACCAGCGGCGCGCACGGAGGCAGCCGCGCTGGTCTGGTGATTGACATGCCTTGCAGCAAAATGGATTTCGCATTTACTTCGGTCGCCCAAGGCACCGCCAGCGGGAACGTCACCGCCAGCTCAGATCCGCAGCACCCAATATGCGAGCCGGTGGCGCTCGCCCCGCTGGCCCAGCGAGACACCATCGAGTGGTGAATCGGCGCCAAGAAGGCTCAGACGGCCGCTGAGCATCACCACCTGCGCGGGATCTACGGCATGGGGCGCTGCATCGTGGCCTTCGCCCACGTGGGTTGCAGGCAGCGGACACCTACCTGGTCGGTGAATCGGCGGTGGGGAGATGAATGGTCGGATAGCATTCCGGCCAGGTGGGTGATGGAGGCCGCCCGTGGATGAGGTGGCGTTTGGCCGTTATCGGCTGATCGCGTTGATCGGCGAGGGCGGCATGGGCAAGGTATATCGCGCCCATGACACCGTGATGGGCCGCGATGTGGCGGTCAAGGTATTGCCCCCGGAGTTGGCCAGCGAATCCGGCTATGAGCAACGGTTTCGCCGTGAGGCTTCCACCGCGGCGCGGTTGACCGAGCCGCATATCATCCCGATTTTTGAGACGGGCGAAATCGAGGGCCGGTTGTACCTGGTGATGCCGGTTGTCGACGGCATCGACCTGCAGAGTTTGTTGCAGCGCGAGGGGCCGATGAGCCCCCAGCGGGCTGTGCAGGTAATCCAGCAACTGGCCGCGGCGCTGAATGCCGCGCACGCCGCGGGACTGGTGCACCGTGATATCAAACCGTCGAACGCATTAGTGACCGGCGACGACTTTGTGTATCTGATTGATTTCGGCATCGCTCACGATGCCGCGGCCACTCGGCTGACGAGCACCGGCATGATGGTGGGCACGTGGGCCTATATGGCGCCGGAGCGTTTCACCGCTGGGACCGCCGATGCCCGCTCGGATGTATATGCGTTGGCGTGTGTGCTGTATGAGTGTTTGACCGGAACCACACCCTATGCGGGAGGCATGGAGCAGCAGATCGCCGGACATCTGACGTTGGACCCGCCCAAGCCCAGCCAGCAGCGACCTGACCTACCTGTGGGATTGGATGAGGTTATCGCGAAAGGTATGGCCAAAAAGCCCGACGAGCGCTATCAGAGCGCCCGTGAGCTGGCCACCGCCGCACACCATGCCCTCACCTCCAGCAGGGTTCCGGAACCCACTCCCGCCGCTAGCCTGCTTGCCAACCCGCCCCGACCCGCACCCGGATCCACTCTGCTGGATGAGCAGAAGCCCCCACCCACAGCAGACGCAACCCAGCCACAGCCTGCCGATGCGATCCAGGTCCCCGAGCCAGGTCGAAAGTCAGCGGCCACACGAGAAGTCATCCAACGCGACAAGCTGGGTCCGCGCACCAAGATCGGTCAGGGCGGACAAGGGGTGGTCTCTCGCGCACCCAATGTGAAGACAAAATTCGCGGCCTCAATGGTCTACAAGGAGTACAAGGCTGCGGCCCGCACCGAAATCGATTTCACCGCGCTGGCCGCCATGCCGGCCTTGGTGGAGGAATCGCTGACCTACACCCAGGCCGAACGGCTGATCTCGATTGCCGCCTGGCCGTGTGCGATCGTCGAAGACGCGGGAACGCCAACGGGATTCGTGATGCCCGCCATTCCTCAGGAATTCTTCATCTCGCTGACCACGGCAAAAGGAGTCGCGTCGACTACTGCGGAGTTTCAGCATTTGTTGAATCATTCGTCGATACTGGCGGCCCGTGGCATCACACTCGATGACGTGCAACGCTTTACGTTGCTGCGCGAGGTGGCCTCGGGGCTGGCGTTTATGCATAAACACGGGGTGTGCGTTGGGGATATCTCACCCAAGAATCTGTTGTTTTCGCTGACACCCCATGAGGCCGTGTATTTCATCGACTGTGACGCCATGCGCATCAACGGTGTCTCGGCGTTGCCCCAGGTGGAAACACCTGGTTGGGAAGTGCCTTTCGGTGAGGAACTGGCCACGATCTACTCGGATGCCTACAAGCTGGGCTTGCTGGCTTTACGGTTGGTGGCCGGCGAGCATGACACCAAAAGCCCTCAACACCTTCCCTCGACGACACCAGCCCTGCTGCGCCAGATCATCACCGACACCCTCAACAATGCGCCACAACAACGCCCGCTGCCCGAGGCCTGGACCTACGTCCTCGGCCACGCCATCGAACACGCCCAACATCAAAAAAAGACCACATCCCCGGTCGGTGCCCCACAGACCCCACCACCAATACCCATCGTGCACTCCAGACCAACCGCGCATTCCGCACCGCCAGTGCGCCCCTCGGAGCCACCACCATCGGCGCCACCAACCTGGGCGCCACCCGTAAGCGGACCACCCTCATCGAGGGCCCCGATATGGGCTGCCGGCGGCGTGGTGGCGGCCGTAGTTATCGTGGCGTCGGTTGTCATCGCGGTGGCGCTCGCCAAACACAACACCGGCGCGCCGTCGAGCGCACCGCAAACCTCATCCACCGAGCCATCCAGTTCTTCCGCTCAAACTTCATCCACCGAGCCATTCAGTTCTTCCGCTCAGTCCTCTCCGCCCACACAGACACCGGGGCCTGGCCAAATGAGCGGCCACTATATCGACACCGAAACCTACGCACCAACTGGTCAAACCACTACCAACGATTGGTATTTCACTCCCTGCGGGGACGGATGCGCCGACGCGGGATTCGGCCAAGCGCGGTTGGTGAACGGCCAATGGACAATGGAGGTGACATCGAATGCCACGTGCTCCGATGGTTCGAGTGTTCAGAACGCGAACACCGACTATTACACGTGGGATCCGAACACTCTGGCGGGCACAGCTCAAGTTACTACCAAATTGGCCGCCTGCGGCAGAAGCCCGGGCGAATCATTCTCTGTCAACGTGCAATTGAGGCAGGTATCCTGACGCATACTCCTGTGACAGTCTCGCCAGCTTAAAGGGCAAGCGCCGCAAAAGAATTGAGGCCGGATGCCGACCCGCGGGCGCGTTCGCAGTCGTAATGTCCATGCGCTCAGTTCCGTGCATTGGGTGGCGGCCGCTGTTTAGAACGCCGTAGCTACCCGCAATCACCGCAGAAATCGTCGGATGGCACAGACGAAAAACTCCATCGGAGACCGGATGGAAGTCGATCCGGAACCGGCGCCGTCGCACTCCACACTCGGTATGATCAGCCCGGTCGAGTTCGAAAACCCTAAGGACTCGCACGGCGTCCATGCACCACCGTATGAGCGCGGCGACGGCTAGTGGCGAGGCGATGATGGCAGCCTTTGTCAACGCGCCGGGCGGGCAGCCCGATGAGCCGCTGGGCCACCTCGTCGTCGACGAGGGCGGCTCTCAACGCCGCGTGCCGATTTTTGATCAGCTGTTCGTTGGTCGGGAATGCGCGGGGATCAGTGAGCCGCGCAGGCTGGTGATCGATGATCCGGAGATCTCCCGCACTCACCTCGAGATCAGGCTGGACGCCGCAAGCGATCAAGCTTTCGTGGTCGACACCAGCAGCAACGGCACATTGCTGAACGGTGTGCGGCTCGAACGCGCGGTTCTGCTGCCGATCCGCCCGGGCGACGAGATCCGTATCGGCGATGTGGCGCTGACCTTCTCCTCGCAGCGGTTCACCGCCGTGCCCGCGGCCGTCGTGAAGCGCACGCAGGCCCGGATCAGTCAGGCCGCCATGGTGATGGTGGTCGGCGACATCGTCAATTACTCAACGATCTCGCAGGTGACAGACGAGGCAGTCATTGCCCGCAGCCTCCATACGTTGTGGCACCAACTCGGCGATGTCCTGCAGGCTCATCACGGCACCCTTGCGCACTACGCCGGCGATGCGCTGTTCGCGGTCTGGGAGGTCAGCAGGTTCCCGAATGCGGCCGAACTGGCGATCGACTTCGCATTGGCGGCGAATCGGCGTGTCGAGGAGCTGGGGCCCGAGCTGCCGTTGCGCGACCCCGACGGCTCGCCGATCCACATGGGTTGGGGGGTGGTACGGGGCATGGCCGCGCTGGCCGCAATGACCAGATCGGCAGACGCCGTGATCGGCGATGCAGCCAACGTCGCGTTCCGGTTGTCCGGGCTCGCCGGTCGTGATGGGCGGGCACCAGTGCTGGTGACCAACGGCGTGCACCGTGCTGCGGCAGCGCAGTTTACCTGGGGCACAAGCGAATCCGTCGAAATCAAGGGGCGGCGCGGGATGGAGACCGTTTACCCGGTGATTGAGCGCAAGACACCAATCACGCAGACCGAAGACGCCCCTGCGCCTTGACGCGAACTGAAGGCCCGCAGCGTCCGCCGGGCTAGGCGAGGGTGACCAGACCGAGCTCGTTGGGCTCCGCCAGCATCGGGTGAGTCGGCAGCACCCGCACGGTGTAACCGACCGCGCCGGCGACCGGCAGCGACATCGTCGTGGAAAATATGTCGCCGTCGGCCGCGGTACCGGCATGTGACATCTCGACGGTGACCGGATCCACCAGCGCGTCGGCGGCGTCGACCCGGCCCACCGCTGCCTGCACGGTCACCTCGTCGGGAGAAAGCCCGGCCAGCTGTACGGTCGCGGTCAGCGTCAGCTTGGACCCCAGTACCGGAGTGTCGGGCAGCCCACTGCTGTCCACCTCCGTGATGCGGATCTTCGGCCAAGCCTCGAATGCGCGCCGGCGGTAGGCGGCCAGCTCCCGGGCCGGGTCGAATGCCACCCGGCCGTCCCCCTCCACGCCGACCGTTCGGCGCAGCGACTCCGCCGCCGGCATGTAATAGCGCTCGACGTAGTCGCGCACCATCCGCGATGCCAGCACCTTGGGGCCGAGCGTCTGCAGGGTGTGGCGCACCATCTCGATCCACCGCGGCGGTACACCATGCTCGTCGCGCTCGTAGAACTTCGGCGCCACAGATTGCTGCAGCAAGTCGTACAGTGCCCGGGCCTCCAGGTCGTCGCGACGGCCCTCGGAGGCCACTCCGGACGCCGACGGTATCTCCCAGCCGTTTTCGCCGTCGTACCACTCATCCCACCACCCGTCGCGGATGGAGAGGTTCAACCCGCCGTTGAGCGCGCTCTTCATCCCCGATGTTCCGCAGGCTTCCAACGGGCGCAACGGGTTGTTCAGCCACACGTCGCAGCCCCAGTACAGCCGCCGCGCCATCGACATGTCGTAGTCGGGCAAGAAGGCGATGCGGTGACGCACCTCAGGCCGGTCGGCGAACTGCACCACCTGCTGGATCAGCGCCTTGCCGCCGTCGTCGGCAGGATGCGACTTGCCCGCGACAATCAGCTGGATCGGTCTGTTGTCGTCGAGCAGCAGCTGCTGCAGGCGATCCGGGTCGCGCAGCATCAACGTCAGCCGCTTGTAGGTCGGCACCCTCCGGGCGAACCCGACGGTGAGCACGTCGGGGTCGAAGGCCGTCGAAATCCAGCCCAGTTCGGCAGCGGGCGCGCCGCGCTCCAGCCACGAGCGGCGCAGCCGCTCCCGGACGTCGTCGACGAGCGACGCACGCAGTTGCGAGCGAATCCACCACAGGTGCCCGGAGTCGACGTGCTGCAGCCGCTGCCACACCGCGGGTTCGCTCAGCGAGTCGGATCCGGCGAGTTCACGACCCAACTGCAACCATTGCGGCGCGGCCCAAGTGGGCCCGTGCACCCCGTTGGTGATCGACCCGATCGGCACCTCGTCGGGGTCGAATCCTCGCCACAGCCCGTTGAACATCGCTCGGCTCACCCGACCGTGTAGCAGCGAGACGCCGTTGGCGCGCTGCGCCAGCCGCAGGCCCATGTGGGCCATGTTGAATTTCTCCGGATCCTCCTCGCCGCCCAGCGCCAGGATCCGCTCGACGGGCACGCCGGGCAGCAGCGCAGATCCGCCGTCTTCGACGCTGTCGTCGAAATACCGCTGCACCATCTCCACCGGGAACCGGTCGATACCGGCGGCCACCGGGGTATGCGTGGTGAACACCGTGCTGGAGCGAACCACGGTAAGCGCGGTGTCGAAGTCCAGACCCGCGTCGACGAGTTCGCGGATGCGTTCGGCGCCAAGGAATCCGGCATGGCCCTCGTTCATGTGGAAGACCTCGGGCGCGGGCAGGCCTTCGATGGCGGTGAAGGCGCGAATCGCCCGCACGCCTCCGATGCCGGCCAAGATCTCTTGGCGGATGCGATGCTCCTGGTCGCCGCCGTAGAGGCGGTCGGTGACGCCGCGCAGGTCGTGTTCGTTCTGCGGGATGTCGGAGTCCAACAGCAGCAACGGGACGCGGCCGACCTGCGCCACCCAGATTCGGGCCCGCAGTGGTATCGATTCCGGCAGCGCGAGTTCGACGAGCACAGGATCGCCCGCGGAATCGGTGAGCAGCCGCAACGGCAGCCCCTGCGGATCCAGCGCCGGATAAGTCTCGTGTTGCCACCCGTCCGCCGTCAGCGACTGCCGAAAGTACCCGGAGCGGTAATACAGCCCCACCGCGATGAGCGGTAGTCCGAGATCGGAAGCGGACTTCAGATGGTCGCCGGCCAAGATTCCCAAGCCCCCCGAATAGTTCGGCAACACCTCGGCCACGCCGAATTCCATCGAGAAGTATGCGATCCCGTTGGGCATGGCCGCGCCGTCGCTTTGTTGCTGCTGATACCACAGCGGGCGACTCAGGTAGTCGTTCAGGTCGGCCGCCAGCTCATCGAGCCTGTCCAGAAACCCGCCCTCGACGGCCAGCTCATCAAGCCGGGCCGGGCTGACCGCGCCCAGCAGCGCCACCGGATCCTGACCGCATTGCTCCCAGAGCGCCGGGTCGATTGCCTCGAAGAGATCCTGTGTCGGCTTCTCCCAGGACCACCGCAAATTGGTCGACAGCTGTTCCAGCGCCGTCAGGCGCTCGGGAAGGTGAGCACGGACGGTGAACCGGCGGAGGGCTTTCACGCGTCTTTACCTTACTGACGCCACGCCACGGTTCGCCTCGCGACGACGACCGCTTCCCAGCGCTCCGGTGTGGCCCGCCACTACGGTGGGTATTGGGCGCAAGGAGGCTTTTGGAAACCGAGCACATCGCGGTTTGACCGCGCCCACAACGAACGACGGACTACGAAACGGAGTGTCGGTGCCCGGTCGCGTCGAGATCGATGATGTCCAGCCCGTCGTCTCCTGCGGTGCGTACCCGGCAAAAGCCGTGGTCGGCGAGGTGGTTCCGGTGAGCGCGACCGTATGGAGCGACGGCCATGAAACGGTCGCGGCGACGCTGGTGGTGCGCTACCTCGGGCCGCAATATCCCCAAGTCGCCGAGCCGCGCCGGATCAAGGCGGTGCAGGTTGCCGAAGTCACCCAAAACAAGGCGCACGGGTTGTCACGGGTCAAGCCACTTCTGGCCCCCATGAGCATGGGCGAGGAGCCCTTCGTCTTCCACGGTCACTTCACCCCGGACCGCGTCGGGTTGTGGACCTTCCGGGTAGACGGCTGGGGCGACCGGATTCACACCTGGCGGCACGCTGTGATCGCCAAGCTGAATGCCGGCCAAGGCGAGACCGAACTGTCCAACGATCTGCTGGTCGGTGCTCAGTTGTTCGAACGGGCGGCGGCCGGCGTTCCCCGCGCCCAGCGAGACCCGCTGCGAGCGGCAGCGGCCGCCCTGCGCACACCGGGCGACCCGGTTACCCGCGCCGCGCTGGCGCTGACCGCCGAAATCGACGAACTGCTCACCCACTACCCGTTGCGCGAGCTGGTCACCCGCGGCGAGCAATACGGGGTGTGGGTCGATCGGCCGCTGGCCCGCTTCGGCTCGTGGTACGAGATGTTCCCCCGCTCGACGGGCGGCTGGGACGCCGACGGCAACCCGGTGCACGGTACCTTCGCCACCGCGGCGGAGGCGTTGCCGCGAATCGCGCAGATGGGCTTCGACATCGTGTACCTGCCCCCCATTCACCCGATCGGCAAGGTCCACCGCAAGGGTCGTAACAACACCGCAACCGCCGTCCCCGGTGACGTCGGATCGCCGTGGGCCATCGGCAGCGACGAGGGCGGCCACGACGCCGTGCATCCACAGCTGGGCACGATCGACGACTTCGACGAGTTCGTCGGGGCGGCGCGCGACTTGGGCATGGAAGTGGCGCTGGACTTGGCCTTGCAGTGCGCTCCGGATCACCCGTGGGCCAAAGAACACCGCGAGTGGTTCACCGAATTGCCCGACGGCACCATCGCCTACGCGGAAAACCCGCCGAAGAAGTACCAGGACATCTACCCCATCAACTTCGACAACGACCCGGTCGGCCTCTACGACGAGGTGCTGCGGGTGGTGCGGCACTGGATTGACCACGGGGTGAAGGTCTTCAGGGTGGACAACCCACACACCAAGCCGCCGAATTTCTGGGCGTGGCTGATCGCGCAGGTGAAAGCGATCGACCCGGATGTGCTGTTTTTGTCCGAGGCGTTCACCCCGCCGGCCCGCCAATTCGGGCTCGCCAAGCTCGGTTTCACCCAGTCCTACACGTATTTCACTTGGCGCACGGCGAAGTGGGAGCTCACCGAGTTCGGAGAGGAGATTCCCCGACTCGCCGACTACCGCCGCCCCAACCTGTTCGTCAACACCCCCGACATCCTGCATGCGGTCCTGCAACACAACGGGCCCGGCATGTTCGCGATCCGCGCCGTGCTGGCAACGACGATGAGCCCGGCCTGGGGCATGTATTCCGGTTACGAGCTTTTCGAGCATCGTGCTGTGCTCGAGGGCAGCGAGGAATACCTCAACTCCGAGAAGTACGAGTTGCGACCCCGCGATTTTGCGGGCGCCCTCGCCGAAGGAAGATCACTGGAGCCGTTCATCACCCGGCTCAACAACATTCGTCGACTCCATCCGGCGCTACAGCAGCTGCGCACTATCCGGTTCCATCCAATCGACAACGACGCATTACTCGCCTACAGCAAGTTCGATCCGACCACGGGCGATTGTGTGCTGGTGGTGGTGACGCTCAATGCGTTCGGGCCGGAGGAGGCGACCCTGTGGTTGGACATGCCCGCACTGGGTATGGAGCCCTATGAGCGCTTCTGGGTGCGCGACGAGCTGACCGGCGAGGAATACCAATGGGGAGCAGCCAATTACGTACGCATCGACCCGGGCCGCGCCGTCGCCCACATCATCAACATGCCGCTGATACCGTCCGAATCCCGAATGACGCTGCTGCGCCGGAGGTGACGTTGCAATGACGCCTACCGATCAACTCGCCAGGACCCACCTGGCGCCCGAACCCAGCGACCTGGCCCGCCTGGTGGCCGGCGAGCACCACAATCCACACGGCATCCTGGGCGCCCACGAGTATCGCGACCACACGATCATCCGTGCATTCCGCCCGCACGCGGCCGAAGTAGTCGCGCTTGTCGGCGAAGATCGGTTCCCGTTGCAGCACATCGATTCCGGTCTATTCGCCGTGGCGCTGCCGTTCGTCAACCTCATCGACTACCGCCTCGAGGTGAGCTACAACGGTGCCGACCCGCATATCGTCGCCGACGCCTACCGCTTCCTGCCGACGTTGGGCGAGGTCGACCTTCATCTGTTCGCCGAAGGCCGCCACGAACGGCTTTGGGAGGTCATGGGCGCCCACCCGCGCTCCTTCACCACCGCCGACGGTGTGGTCGATGGCGTGTCCTTCGCCGTGTGGGCGCCAAACGCCAAAGGCGTCAGCTTGATCGGTGAGTTCAATGGCTGGAATGGCAACGATGCGCCGCTGCGGGTCCTCGGCTCGTCGGGCGTGTGGGAGCTGTTTTGGCCCGGCTTCCCCCGCGAGGGCCTGTACAAGTTCCGGGTGCACGGCGCTGACGGCGTCGTCACAGACCGTGCCGACCCGTTCGCCTTTGCCGCCGAGGTGCCGCCGAGCACCGCATCACGGGTGACATCGACCACCTACAGCTGGCGTGACGCCGACTGGATGACCAAGCGCGCCCAGCGCAACCCGGTGTTCGAACCGATGAGCACCTACGAAGTCCACCTCGGCTCGTGGCGGCCAGGCCTGTCCTACCGCGAACTTGCCCGCGAGCTGACGGATTACGTGCTGGCGCACGGGTTTACCCATGTCGAGATGCTGCCCGTCGCGGAGCACCCATTTGCCGGATCCTGGGGATATCAGGTCACGTCCTACTATGCGCCGACGTCGCGATTCGGCACCCCGGATGATTTCCGGGCGCTGGTCGACGCGCTGCATCAGGCCGGCATCGGTGTCATCGTGGACTGGGTCCCGGCGCACTTCCCCAAGGACGCATGGGCGCTCGGCAGGTTCGACGGCACACCGCTCTACGAGCATTCCGACCCTCGGCGCGGCGAGCAACTCGACTGGGGCACTTACGTGTTCGACTTCGGCCGTGCCGAGGTCCGCAATTTCCTGGTGGCCAATGCGCTTTACTGGGTCGAGGAGTTCCACATCGACGGCCTGCGGGTGGACGCCGTCGCCTCGATGCTCTACCTCGACTATTCGCGCCCGGCGGGCGGCTGGACGCCGAATGTCTACGGTGGCCGGGAGAACCTGGAAGCAGTGCAGTTCCTGCAGGAGATGAATGCCACCGCGCACAAGGCGGCGCCCGGAATCGTCACCATCGCCGAAGAGTCGACCTCGTGGCCAGGTGTATCGCGGCCCACTAACGTTGGTGGACTGGGCTTTTCGATGAAATGGAACATGGGGTGGATGCACGACACCCTCGATTACATCAGCCACGACCCGGTGCACCGCAGTTACCACCACCACGAGATCACCTTCTCGATGCTCTACGCGTTCAGCGAGAACTTCGTGCTGCCGCTCAGCCACGACGAGGTGGTGCACGGCAAGGGCACGCTGTGGGGCCGCATGCCGGGCAACGACCACGTGAAGGCGGCGGGATTACGCAGCCTGCTGGCATACCAGTGGGCACACCCCGGAAAACAGCTGCTGTTCATGGGCCAAGAATTCGGGCAACGCGCGGAATGGTCCGAGGAGCGTGGTGTGGACTGGTTCCAACTCGACGAGAGCGGTTTCTCCAACGGCGTGTTGCGACTGGTGCGCGACATCAACGACATCTATCGCAGCCACCCGGCATTGTGGAGCCAGGACACCACGCCAGAGGGCTATTCGTGGATCGACGCGAACGACTCCGCCAATAACGTGTTGAGCTTCCTGCGCTACGGCAGCGACGGATCGGTGATGGCCTGCGTCTTCAATTTCGCCGGTTCCGAGCACAGCGGCTACCGCCTCGGCCTGCCCAACGCCGGGCGGTGGCGGGAGGTGCTCAACACCGACGCGACCAACTACAACGGCGCCGGAATCGGCAACCTCGGCGGTGTCGATGCGACCGACGAGCCGTGGCACGGCCGCCCGGCATCCGCGGTGCTGGTGCTGCCGCCCACTTCGGCGCTGTGGCTGGAGCCCGAATAGAGCGCCGTCACCAATCCCGCGCTAGTACAGCGCGTTGGCCAGGTTGCGCCGGCCGGTGATGACGTCCGGGTCGGTGGGGTCGAAGAGCTCGAACAATTCGATGAGGCGGGTGCGCACCTTGGTGCGGTCGTCGCCGGATGTCTGCCGCACCAACGCGATCAAGCGGTCGAAGGCGCCGGCGACGTCCTGGTTGAGGAGCTGCACATCGGCGGCGGCGAACGCGGCTTCGATGTCACCGGGTGCCGCATCAGAGACCGCCACCGCGTCGGGGCGCTGGGCGGTCGCGCGCATCAAGAAGGCGATCTGACGTACTGCGCCCTTGGCTTCGGCGTGGTTGGGGTTCGCGTCCAGTATCGCCTGATACGAGTCGAGTGCCGCGGCGAAGTCACCGTCCTGCAACTGCTGGCGCGCCTGCGCCAGCTCCGGGTCCACTTGCTCGGGCTCCTCCGAAGTCGTTGCGCCACTGAGCTTGCCCGCTGTTGCCGACAGGAGAGAGTCCAGCCAACGCCGTAACTGGTCTGGTGGCTGCATACCCTGAAAGCTGGACAGCGGCTGGCCGGCAGCCAGCGCCACCACGGTGGGGACCACTTGGACGCCGAAGATCTGGGCCACTCGCGGAACCGCGTCCACGTTGACGCTCACCAGTGACCACTTGTTGTTGTCGGCGGCGGCCAGGCCGGACAACACGTCGGCCAGCTGGAGGCACACATCGCTACGCGGCGACCACAACAGCACCACGACCGGCACCTGGTTGGACCGGAGCAGTACCTCGTCTTCGAAATTGGCTTCGGTGATCTCGGTGCCGACGGGGACCGCCTGCTCTTGCCCAGCCTCGCCGCCGGCCGGGGCGCTTTGCTTGAGAGCGGACAGATCGACCGCGCCGGCCATAGCCGGACCAATCGGGGGTCGGGGACGGCTCACGTCGTCAAGTCTGGCACGCCGCTAGCGAGGCCTGGCCACCCGGCTGCGAGACCTCCGTGACGAAGATCACAGACCAGCCCGGCGGTGCGTCGGACCGCAACGCCAGCAACCATTTCTGTAACGTCAATCGAACGCTTGTGCGACAGCCGAGTGTTACCCCGCCCGCAGGAGCAGCGCATCGCCCTGACCACCGGCGCCGCATAGCGCCGCAACGCCGTAGCCGGAGCCGCGGCGCGCCAACTCGAGAGCGGCATGCAGCGTGATCCGGGCACCCGACATGCCGATCGGATGGCCGACGGCGATCGCCCCGCCGTTGACGTTCACGATCTCGGGGTCGACACCCAGTTCCCTGGTCGAGGCCAGCGCCACCGCGGAGAACGCCTCGTTGATCTCCACCACGTCAAGCTGATCGACCGAGATGCCCTCCCGGCCAAGAGCTTTCTTGACCGCGTTGGCCGGTTGTGACTGCAGCGTCGAGTCCGGGCCGGCCACCACGCCGTGCGCACCGATCTCGACCAGCCACGGCAATCCCAGCTCTGTGGCCTTGTCCTTGTTCATCACCACCACCGCGGCAGCACCATCGGAGATCTGCGACGACGATCCCGCGGTGATGGTGCCGTCCGGCCGGAACGCCGGTTTGAGGCCGGCCAGCGATTCGGCGGTGGTGTTGGCGCGAATGCCCTCGTCCTCGCTGAACTGCAGCGGATCACCTTTGCGCTGAGGGATATTCACCGGCACGACTTCGTCGGTGAACACGCCGTCCTTCCACGCCGCGGCGGCTTTCTGGTGCGACCGGGCGGCGTACTCGTCTTGCTCTTGGCGGGTGAATTTGTCGACGTCGTTGCGCTGTTCAGTCAGCGCCCCCATCGGCTGGTCGGTGAACACGTCATGCAGCCCGTCGTAGGCCATGTGATCCAACACGGTCACATCGCCGTACTTATAGCCGGCCCGACTGTCCATCAACAGGTGCGGGGCCTTGGTCATGGATTCCTGGCCGCCTGCTACCACCACGTCGAACTCGCCGGCGCGAATGAGCTGGTCAGCCAGGGCGATGGAGTCGATACCGGACAGGCACATCTTGTTGATGGTCAGCGCCGGGACGTCCCACCCGATACCGGCGGCCACCGCGGCCTGCCGTGCGGGCATCTGACCGGCGCCGGCGGTCAGGACCTGGCCCATGATCACGTACTCGACCGCTGAGGCCGGCACGTTGGCCTTCTCCAGAGCGCCGGCAATCGCGATAGCGCCCAGGTCACTGGCCGAAAAATCCTTCAGCGAACCCATCAACTTGCCGATGGGGGTCCGTGCTCCAGCAACGATCACCGATGTCGTCATGAGAACCTCCAGAGAGGGCGGGAAACGGCCGATCCGGCGGACCGGGAAGCGCAATCTTTCCCGTCAGGTTACCGTGACGTTATGACCACCGAACACGTTGACGTCCGTCGTACGCTGGCCAGCGCGTTGGTGACGGCGGTTGATCACGTTGGGATTGCGGTGGCGGACCTCGACGCGGCGATCGCCTGGTACCACGACAACCTCGGCATGATCGTGCTGCACGAGGAAGTCAACGACGATCAGGGGATCCGGGAGGCGATGTTGTCGGTGCGCGGCGCGCCGGTCGGCAGTGCACAGGTGCAGCTGATGGCTCCCATCGACGAGTCGTCGGTGATCGCGAAGTTCCTCGACAAGCGCGGGCCCGGCATCCAGCAGCTGGCCTATCGGGTAAGCGACCTGGAAACCCTGACCGAGCGGCTGCGCGAGCAGGGTATCCGGCTGCTCTACGAGGCGCCCCGGCGCGGGACGGCGAACTCGCGGATCAACTTCATCCATCCCAAAGACGCGGGCGGAGTTCTGATCGAGCTGGTCGAACCGCCCACCGAAGCAGACTCCACGCACTGATCTAAGACCACTTTCGGGTCGGCCCGCGCGTTGCGCGATTGGCCCAGCATGGCGTGTGCCAATGTCGCCGGTCGTCCATCGCCGCCTTCCCAGAATCCGCCATCCATACCACCACATGTGCTGTGCCGGAACGGATCTCGTGATCGCAGCCAGGACAGCGATACGTCTTGACAGCGCGCGAGGCGGCCACGGGTCGCACCTCGTACTCATGACCATCGGGTCCGGTTTCCACCCGGCCTGTAACCGGCAGCGGCCGAAGCGGCTGCTGCCGCCGGGTACGGCGCCGAGCCATGACGCCAGTCTAGTGAGATGCCTCAGAACAGCCGATACTCGTTGGTGTCCATACCGCGTAGTTCATCGTAATCCAATGTAAGACAACGGATTCCGCGGTCTATCGCGAGGGTACGCGCCTGTGGCTTGATCTGCTGGGCCGCCAATACCCCGCTCACCGGTGCAAGCAGGCTGTCGCGGTTGAGCAACTCAAGATAACGGGTGAGTTGCTCGACACCGTCGATCTCGCCTCGGCGCTTGATCTCGACCGCGACCGAGCGCCCCTGTTCGTCGCGGCACAGCAGGTCGACCGGCCCGATGGCAGTCATGTATTCCCGGCGCACCAGCGTGTATCCGGCGCCGAGCAGCTCGACGTGCTCGGCCAGTAGCGCTTGCAGGTGAGCTTCCACGCCGTCCTTGACCAGCCCCGGGTCCATCCCGAGCTCATGGCTGGAGTCGTGCTCGATGTCCTCGACGGTGATGCGCAGTCGCTCGCCCGCCTTGTTCTGCACCACCCATACCGGCAGCGGCCCGTCGAGCTCTTCGCTGAGCCAGCATGGCGGGCTCATCCAGTTCAACGGCTTGTAGGCGCGGTCGTCGGCATGCACGCTCACGGAGCCGTCGGCCTTGAACAGCAGAAGCCTGCGAGCCGACGGTAGATGCGCGGTGAGCCGTCCGAGATAGTCCACCGTGCACTGGGCGATGACGAGACGCACGCGACTCACATTAGGGGCAGGGACGCACGCAAACTAAGCTGGCGCTAAATGACGGCCAAGGAATCGCTGGCGCAACGCTTGGGCCGGATGCTGGAGCGGCTGACTCGACAGAGCGGCCGGCTGCCAGAGACCCCGGCATATGGCTCGTGGCTCCTCGGGCGGGTGTCGGAGAGCCAAGCTCGCCGACGGGTGCGTATCCAGATTATCCTGACCGTCTTCGTCGTGGTCTTTAACGTGCTCGGAGTCGCCGTCGCACTGCTAATAGTCACTGTTGCCGTTCCGACCCCCAGTGTCTTCACCGACGCGCCGCTGTGGCTGACGTTCGGCGTCATACCGGCATACGTCGTTATCGCGCTTGCGCTCGGTGCCTACTGGATCACCCGGCGAACCGTCGCGGCGCTGCGGTGGGCCATCGAGGAGCGCAAACCTAGCCCGGCCGACGAGCGCAACACCTTCTTAGCCCCATCGCGTGTCGCGATCGCGCTATTGATCCTCTGGGGGGGCGGGGCGGCGCTGTTGACGACGCTCTACGGCTTGGTCAACACCATGTTCATCCCCAAATCGCTGTTCTCGGTGTGCTTCTGCGGTGTGGTGGTGGCCACCGGCTCATATCTCTTCACCGAGTTCGCACTACGGCCGGTCGCCGCCCAAGCATTGGAGGCGGGACCACCGCCACGCCGCCTCGCGCCGGGCATCATGGGCCGAACCATGGCGGTCTGGATGCTCGCTTCTGGGTTGCCCGTCATTGGCATCGCACTGACGGCATTCTTCGCACTGGTACTGCGGAACCTTACCGAGACCGAGCTGGCGGTGGCGGTGCTGATCATTTCAACCGCAACACTGCTCTTCGGGTCCTTCGTGATGTGGTTGCTGTCCTGGCTGATCGCAACACCGGTACGAGCGGTGCGATTGGCGCTCAGACGCGTGGAGCAGGGGGATTTGCGCGGCAACCTCGTGGTATTCGACGGGACCGAACTGGGCGAACTTCAGCGTGGCTTCAACGCGATGGTCGACGGGTTACGCGAGCGGGAGATGGTGCGCGACCTGTTCGGCCGTCACGTCGGGCGCGAGGTCGCCGCGGCCGCCGAACGAGAACGACCGAAGCTGGGCGGCGAAGAGCGTCATGTCGCAGTGGTTTTCGTCGATATCGTTGCTTCGACCCAGTTGGTGACAAAGCGACCGGCTGCGGAGATCGTCCAGTTGCTCAATCGGTTCTTTGCGGTGATCGTCGACGAGGTGGATCGCCATTGCGGACTGGTCAACAAATTCGAGGGTGATGCGACGCTGGCCATCTTCGGTGCTCCCAACCGCCTGGAGCATCCGGAAGACGAGGCGCTCGCAGCCGCCCGCGCCATCGCAGAGCGGCTCGAGCGTGAGGTGTCGGACTGCCAGGCCGGCATAGGGGTGGCGGCGGGACAAGTTGTCGCCGGCAATGTGGGCGCTCGAGAACGGTTCGAATACACGGTGATCGGCGAGCCGGTCAACGAGGCAGCCCGGCTGTGCGAACTGGCCAAATCACATTCGCCGCGGTTGTTGGCGTCGTCGGATGCGGTAAACGCGGCGAGCGAAAACGAGCGTAGCTACTGGTCCTTGGGTGACACGGTGACTCTGCGCGGGCACGAGGAGCCGACGCAGCTGGCCACCCTCGCCTAAGGCGGGCTCCACGACCATGTCGCATTCCCGCCAGTGATGTCGGTGGGCAGGTGTAATTGTTCTAAGCGTGCATGAAGACTTCGACCGCTGCTACCGGGCCGTGCAGTCCAAGGACGCCCGGTTCGACGGGTGGTTCGTCACGGCGGTCCTTACCACCGGAATCTATTGCCGGCCGAGTTGCCCCGCCCGGCCGCCGTTCGCCCGCAACGTCCGGTTTTACCCCACCGCCGCGGCCGCTCAGCGCGCCGGTTTCCGGCCGTGCAAGCGTTGCCGCCCGGACGCTTCTCCGGGTTCGCCCGAATGGAACGTGCGCGGCGACGTGGTCGCGCGGGCCATGCGGCTTATCGGCGACGGCATCGTGGACCGCGAAGGTGTCACCGGGCTTGCCGCCCGCCTCGGCTACACGACGCGCCAACTGCAACGGATGTTGCAGGCCGAGGTCGGTGCCGGTCCGCTCGCCTTGGCCCGGGCGCAGCGAGCACAAACCGCCCGTGTGCTTATCGAGACGACAGACCTGCCTTTCAGCGATGTCGCTTTTGCGGCAGGCTTTTCCAGTATTCGCCAGTTCAACGACACGGTGCGCACGGTAAACTGCTGCACCCCAACCACATTGCGCACGAAAGCGCGTGGTCGGTTTGGCGACGACGTCGCCTCCTCCGGGGCGGTTTCGTTGCGGTTGCCCGTGCGGAGGCCATTCGCCTATGAGGGGGTCTTCGGCCATCTGGCCGCTACTGCGGTGCCCGGATGCGAAGAGGTTTGCGACAACACATATCGCCGAACGCTGCGGCTGCCGAATGGCGTTGGCGTCGTCAGCCTGACCCCGGCGCCCGATCATGTCCGTTGCCTGCTGGTGCTCGATGACTTCCGCGACGTGACGACCGCGATCGCCCGCTGTCGACGGTTGTTGGACCTCGACGCCGATCCGGAAGCCGTGATCGAGGTGCTGAGCTCTGATCCGGCGCTGAGCCCGGTGGTGGCCAAGGCGCCCGGGCAGCGCATACCCCGCACTGTCGACGAGGCTGAACTGGCCGTACGGGCAGTCCTCGGACAGCAGGTGTCCACCAAAGCAGCGCGAACCCACGCGGCGAGGCTGGTCAGCGTCTACGGGCAGCCGGTCCACGACCCCGACGGCGCACTGACGCACACCTTCCCGTCGGTTGAGCAGCTCGCCGACATCGATCCGGCCCATCTGGCCGTTCCCGATGCACGCCGACGCACGCTGAGCGCCCTTATCGCCGGGCTCGCCGACGGCAGTGTGGTTCTTGATGCCGGCTGCGACTGGGACACCGCCCGCACGCAGTTGCTTGCAATCCCGGGCATCGGCCCGTGGACCGCGGAAGTGATCGCCATGCGCGGCCTGGGTGACCCCGATGCTTTTCCCATCAGCGACCTCGGATTGCGACTGGCTGCAAAGCAATTGGAGTTGCCGACAGACCCGCAGGCTCTTACGGCGCGAAGCAGTCCGTGGCGCCCCTGGCGTTCCTATGCCACGCAGCATCTATGGACCACGCTGGCGCATCCGGTGAACCAGTGGCCATCGAAGGAGATCGCATGATCCACCACCGCACCATTGACAGCCCGATCGGACCGTTGGCGCTGGCCGGGACCGGCCGGGTCCTGACGCATCTGCGAATGGTGGACCAGAGCCACGAGCCGAGCCGTGCGGATTGGGTGCCCGATGACCGGGTCTTCCCCGAGGCTGTCGACCAACTCAACGCGTACTTCGCCGGCGAGCGCACAGATTTCGACGTCGAGCTCAGCTTGACGGGCAGCGTGTTCCAGCGGCGGGTCTGGCAAGCACTGATGACCATTCCGTACGGGGAGACCCGGTCATACGGAGAAATCGCGGAACAGATCGGTGCCAGCGGGGCCGCCCGAGCTGTCGGATTGGCAAACGGCCGCAATCCGATCGCCATTATCGTGCCTTGTCACCGGGTAATCGGCGCGAGTGGAAGCCTTATTGGTTATGGCGGCGGCCTCGACCGTAAACGATCACTGCTCGAATTGGAGAGAAGCAGAATAGCGGGAAATTTGTTCCTTTTCGATTAGGGTTTTGGGGTGTAAAAAAGGGCACCTTGTGGGTGCCCTTTTTTTGTGGGTGTTCGGCGGTGTCCTACTTTTCCACCCGGGTTGGGTAGTATCATCGGCGCTGGCAGGCTTAGCTTCCGGGTTCGG
>NZ_LQOW01000007.1 GCF_002102185.1 Mycobacterium fragae | reverse complement strand
ATCTTGCGGGCCTCGTCCTCCACCGTCTGGGCGTGCACATCAAAACGGCCCGCCATCGCCCGCATCTCGTGCGGGTCCGTCATAAAACGCGTGGTCATTGGTTTCTCCTAACTTCGAATCATGTTGTGACAGTTACGGTGTGGTGGCGAGGTGGCCTGCCGTCAGCCGACGGCCGCCCAACTCGGCACCATCGGGGGGCGGACCAAGAAGCGGGTATCCGCACTGGCTACCCCGGCCGTCCCACGCGCCGCCATGGTCCCGACCGGCATGCCCGGCATGCCCGCCGCGACCGCGGGCGGAGCGGCCAGCGGGGTCTCGCCCAACGCCGAGCCGACCGGGCTGATCGGCGGAGTCACCGCGGTCCAGCTCGGCGGTACCGACAGCGGCCCGATCGAGGCCGCCTTGCCCAGCCCGGCCGAGATCCCGTTGCCGAGACCGCCGAGGCCGCCGAGCCCGCTCAGCCCACTCGCCGGGGCCCCGAGCGCTGCGCCGACGCCACTCGAGGCAGCCCCTCCTATCGCGTCCCCGGCCGCCGCAGTCTCGCCGGCTGCGCCAGCGGTCATCAGACCCGTGAAGGCGCCCAACGTGTTACTCGGCATGTAGAACCCGGACGAAAATATGGTGTTCCAGATATTCGCGTTGGGTCCCCACTCATTCCAAAAGTTGTCGAGCGCAGAGTTCCCGGAAGATCCCCCCAGCAGTAGGCCGAGGAGCCCCGAGTCGGAGGACGAGGACGACGCGGACCCCATGGGCGATGCGAGCTGCTGCAGCGCGGTAGGCACCGTTGAGGTCAGCTGCGACACGGTCGCTGAGCTCGTACCAGCGGAAGTGCCGCTGGCCTGGGTGACCGCAGCCGCCTGCCCCGCCAGCGCACCGGGGCTCGTGTTCTGCACCGGTTGGGTGAACGGGGTCAGCTGGGTCGCGGCCGCGGACTGGCCTGCATAGCCGTACATCGCGGCCGCATCCTGGGCCCACATCTCGCCGTACTGGGCTTCGGTGGCCGCGATCGCCGGCGTGTTCTGCCCCAGAAAATTGGTCGCGACCAGAGTGGCCAGCTGAGCGCGGTTCGCGGCAATCACCGGGGGTGGCACCGTCATCGCGAACGCCGTCTCGTAGGCCGCCGCTGCCGCCGTGGCCTGGTTGCCGGTCTGCTCGGCCTGTGCGGCAGTGGTGTTCATCCATGCCACGTAGGGCGCGGCCGCGGCCGCCATCGACGTCGATGCGGGGCCCCGCCAGCCCTCGCTGGTCAGTCCTGCGACCACCGAGCTGTAGGCAGCCGCCTGCGAACGCAGGTCAGCGGCCAATCCATTCCACGTAGCCGCGGCGGTGATCAGCGACCCCGGGCCGGGGCCGGCGTACATGCGAGCGGAGTTGATCTCCGGTGGCAGGGCTCCGAAATCCAGCATTGCAGTCATGGCGGCACTCCTTAACTGGGCTCAAGTGAGTGACCTCATCAGGTCGCTGAGATTGCGTTGGCAGCCTCGGTGGCTGCGTATGAACCGGCACTGGCGCCCAAGACGCGCACGAACATCTCGTGAACCGCCGCAGCCTGAGCGCTGACCGCCTGATACATCGCGGCGTGGGCGCCGAATTGTGTTGCAGTCAGGGCTGATACCTCGTCGGCCGCAGCGGGCACGATTCCGGTCGTCGGGGCGGCCGCCGCCGCGTTCTGGGCAGCAACCACGCTGCCGATCCCTTGCAAGTGGCCGGCTGCTGCTGCCAGCAGCTCCGGCTGTGTGGTCACAAAAGTCATCGGACTTCTCCTTACGCAGAGCAGACTGAACCCGCGGTGGTCGTGTCAGAACACGTCATGACCACGCGCGCGTACGAGACGAGACGCGTGTGTTAATCGAAGCGGCGCAAGCCGATTCAGATAATGAAAAGGGCGCCGGGGCCGGATCCGAGCGAAATGGTCATCGAACTCGGATACGGACTGTCACTTGGACTCACTTCGCCTCACCTCCTCACGGCCAGGGCACACGTGGGTGCCACCAGGTTGCACACCGGGATGAGGCGGCCTGGCAGACCAGCCAGACCGGGCACCCCTCTCGTCAGAGCTTTGGCACCACACGGCGTATCCGGCTGAGCCGGAAGCCACTTGGGCTCAACCCTTAAGCCGGGAAGAGCTGTCCTGACCCGGGCCGTCTTTCGACGTTAGAGGTCAGTGGCCTATATCCGTGCAGACGCCTCACCTAGCGAGGTGCATGCAACGGCAATAGTGGCACCAAGTGCGGCGGTAGTCAACCCGACTCGCGAAAACGATTTTGGATACGGCGCCGATCGGCCGCTCCCAGGTGCGGGAAAGCCTGCGCGCCAGCGCTTCTTGTGTTCGCGGACGGTGGGAATGTCGCGCCGGCCTCGCTTTCGGCCGGTGCGACGTCCCACGCCTTCGGCGGCGAGTCCTGCCGCGCGTCGCCATTGTTTTTGTACGCCGCAAAATCATGCTGCAGCTCCCTCCGCTAACCGGCAGCCGGCGGATGCGCCATGACGGTGGGGCGGAATCCGTACCGCGGAGCGGCGAAGCCGAAGCCACGCCCGCCCGATCCCACCAGCGGCATGCCCGGCATCCCCGGCATCCCGGCCATCTCGTCTGCCGCAACCTGCGGGGCCGCGGTCCAGCTGGAGACCAACGAAGCCGTCGCCGGGGTGCTCGTCGGCGTCGCCGACGCCCAGCTCTGCGGCACAGACAGATTGCCGACCAAGGTGGCCTGGCCCATCCCGGCCGACACACCTCCGGCCCCGCCCACGCCGAGTGGTGTGATCGCGGCTGCCTTCGAACCCGGCACCATCGGAATGACCGGAGTTGCGGGCTCCAAACCGTCGATGCCGAGCCCACCCTGTGCCGCGGCGTGCATCACGGCGAGATCCGCCCCGATCTGGGTGATACCGGCCAGGGAATATGGAGTCAGAGAGCCGCTGAGCAGGTTCGACCCCGCGTTCGTTATGTCCCCCGGCTGCAAACCAAACGGGAGCGTTACTGCCGGCGCGCTGGGCGCAGTGGACGCCGCAGGTGATGCGAGTGCCTGCAGCGTCGTGGGCGTCGTGGTGACCACCTGCGACAGCGTCGACTGCACGCTCGTGCCGGCAGACGTGCCGACGGCCTGAGCCACCGCCGCGGCTTGGCCGGTCTGGCCGGCCGGGTTAGTGGTCTGCGGCGGTTCGCTGAACGGTGTCACCGTCGAGGCGGCCGCCGAAGCGCCGGCGTAGCCGTACATGGCGGCGGCGTCTTGGGCCCACATTTCGCCGTAGTGCGCTTCGGTAGCCGCGATAGCCGGCGTGTTCTGCCCCAGAAAGTTCGTCGCCACCAACGCGGCCAACTGCGCGCGGTTGGCCGCGATGACCGGTGGTGGGACCGTCATCGCGAAGGCGGCCTCGAATGCCGCTGCGGCCGCCATGGCCTGGTTGGCCGTCTGCTCAGCCTGTGCGGCGGTCGAACTCATCCACGCGACATACGGCGCGGCCGCAGCCGCCATCGACGCCGATCCTGGCCCCAGCCAGGATCCACCGGCCAGCCCGGAGATCACCGCCGAGTACGCGGACGCTGCCGAGCCCAACTCGGCGGCCAGACTGTTCCAGGCCGCCGCGGCGGCCAGCATCGGGCCTGAGCCGGGACCCGCATACATGCGAGCGGAATTGAACTCTGGTGGGAATGCCCCGAAATCCATTGCGACAGCCCCCCTTAGCGCGCCGCGATCGCGTTAGCGGCCTCAGTGGCTGCATACGAAACGGCACTGGTTCCAAGGGTGGACACGAACATCTCATGGATCGCGGTGGCCTGAGTGCTCACCACTTGATACAGCTGCGCGTGCGCAGTGAAGTGGGCCGCCGTCAGCGCCGAAACCTCGTCGGCTGCTGCGGGAGCCACCGCGGTGGTCGGAGTGGCTGCCGCTGCGTTCTGGGCAGCCATAGCCGTACCGATCCCTTGCAAATTGCCGGCCGCCGCAGTCAGCGCTTCCGGTTGTGTCGTCACGAACGACATGGACTTCTCCTTACGGATAAGCCCGACCCGGAAACGGGCCTCGGCCGCTGTGCTGTCGGATGCGCCAGTAGCCCATGCCCCGTGAACCGGAAACATGGGTTGGCACAAGCCGGTTCAGCCGACGGTGTCGCTGCCGTGACCGGATCGGAGCGAAACGGTCATGGATCTCGGATAGTTCTGACGAGAACTATCAACAGAATTCAGCCTCGGCCCCACCTCCTCCCGGCCAGGACATACACGCAGCGTCGCCGCGGTAGCTCGACAAAGAGGGGGTCGCCCGACGGACGCGTCGGGTGGCACCCCTCTCGTCGGAGCTTTGGCACCACACGGCGTATCCGGCTGGGCCGGAAGCCACTTGGGCTCAACCCTTAAGCCGGGAAGAGCTGTCCTGACCCTGGGCGTCTTTCGACGTTCGAGGTCAGTGGCCTATATCCGTGCAGACGCCTCACCTAGCGAGGTGCATGCAACGTCATGGTGGCACCGGCCCTGATACCCGTCAATGCGCTGTCCCGCAAACTGTGCGGAAATCGCGGCGCTGACGGCGCGCGAAACCGCACACCTGATGGGGTCACGTCAAGAGCAGTTCGAAAAATTCACTGGCCGTTGGGTTTTCAAAGTGGCACACGAATGTTTCCGCGCGTTGTCGACCACCTGAAAGTTGACTTCCAGTTCTCTGCTGAGTTGCTGTGAGGCAGTCGCGCTAGTCGGTTTTCTTCTCCGCCACCGCCGCGCTGAGCCCTTCGGCGAGGTCTTCGCGGGTCAATTCCTTGAACCGTCGCAGCTGGTCCTCGCTGAACTCCTCGACGTCACTGGCCAGCACCGCGTCGAGGTCCTCGTCGTCGAGGCGGGCGCTGCGGTGATCGCGGGCCTTTTCCACCACGTTGCGCACGAACCCGGCATTGCCCAGCAGATCGATACCGCGGATCAGATCACCGTCTGCGGAGATGGTCTCGTCGTCGTAGAACTTCGTGTATGACGGCAACAACACGTCGACCGCCTCGTCGGTGATCACGTCCTCGTTCTCCCGGCCCATCAGCTGGGTGAGCGCGATCAATTCCTTCGGGTTGTAGCTGTAGAACTCGATCACCGTCGAAAACCGGCGTCGCAGACCCTGGTTGACTTCCAGCATCTTTTCCATCGCTTTGGCGTACCCCGCCCCGAACACCACCAGCTCGTCACGGTGATTCTCCATGTACAGCAGCAAGGTATTGATGATCGCGTTGCCGTAGGCGTCGCCCTGGGAGTAGCCCCGCTCATGGAGGTTGTGCATCTCGTCGAAGAAGACGGCGCCGCCCAGCGCCTCCTCGAGCATCTCTTCGGTGTTTTTCTCCGCATCGGCCATATAGCGGCCCAGCAGTTTTGAACGGCTGGTCTCCACCACCAACGGCTTACGCAGCACGGTCAGACCGCACAGCTGCTTGGTGAAGGCACGCGCCACCGTCGTCTTGCCTGTACCGGGAGGTCCCAACAGCAGCGTGTGCCGCGAGGTCACCGGCACCGGCAGGCCCATTTTGGCGCGGGCCAGATTGACCTTCGTCGTCGACTTGATCAGTTTGATTTCCCGCTTGGCCTGTTCCATCCCGAGCATCGCGTTGAGCTCGGCATCCCCCTCTGCCAAGTACCGTTTGGCCTCTTCGGCATGACGGGCGGCCTCGGCTTGCGCGCGGGTCGGTGCGCTGTCGGGGTCCCACGGATCCGTCCTGGCCTCAATGGTTTCCGGATCTGTCAGCACCAGCCGAAAGTTGGGGTTGTCCAAGGCTTCGCGGGCCGGCGTGAACTTGGCATCGCGGGAATACACCCGCCGCAACGACTCGACAGCCTCGTCTTCGCGGCCCAAGTGGCGCAGGCACATTCCCTGCGTGTACATCGCGACGTTGGCCGCATTGGGCACCCGGTCACCCTCGATGGCCTCCTGCGCGCGTCGGCACGCCTCCTCGAAGACCCCCAGCGAGGCCAGAGCGGTGGTAGCCATCGCCGCCCCGGCGGCTTTCAGCTCGGGGTGACGCCACGTGGTGCCGGGCGGGAACTGGGTGAGCACATCCGGCCAGCGGCCGGTGCGGAAATACAACAGCCCGCGCACATACCGGAGCAGTTCCTCGTCGAACGGGTGCCGTGGCTCGGTCGAGTCGAGCAGCGCGGCCGCCTCCGCGTATCGCTTCGCCTCGGCGAGGGCGGCCGCGTAGGCGGCGGCCAGCGATTCCACGCTGGTGACCGCCAGCCGCAGGAACATCCCGTCGGAGACCTCGGGGCGAAACTCCAGATCGGTCAGACCCAGGCGGCGGATCTCCCAGCCGAACGTCTTGACGGCTCGCCACGCACTTTCGAGCACGTCGACGCTCTGGTCGCCGGCCAGTACCCGCGCCAGCCACGCGTCGCACATGTCCGGGTCGAGTCTGCTGGCCGTGGTGAACATCTGCAGCGCCACCTGCGGATTGTTGCTGGGTTGCAGCCCGTTCACCGAGATGCCGGATGCCAGCAGACCGGCGACCATGGCATTGCGCGCGTCCGTTGCGCCAGTCTGCGGCCGGGTCATTGTGGTGCGCCGACCGGAACCATCGAGGCCGGTGCCGCGGCGCCGGCGGGGACCGAGATTTCCTCGCCGTCGCCCAGCACGCGGCTCGGCATCGTGAGGGGTCGACCCCAGGACGGCGCCGGAAGACTTTCGCCAACCGCCTCCAGCTGACGTCCGGTGAGCCGATTCAGCCCGCTCCACAGCTCTTTTCGCAGTCGCTTGTCGCTGTGATAACGCACCCAGGCGGACAACTCGGCACCCTTGCCCCGGGCGACGAGCCGGATCGTCACCACGGTGACATCGGTGTCGGTCCGCCACAGCTGATCCATCGTCTCCCCGGTGATGTCCGCAGGCGACACCCAGAAGCTCGTCACATAGCCGTCCGGCGTGCGCAGCTGGCGCCAAAACGGGCGAATCTGCGCGGGTTGCAGCCCGGCCAACACGGCGTCGTCCACGTCGAGGATCTCGTCGGCAGTCAGCGGCCGAGCCGTGCAGCTTCGCCCGTCGAGGTCGTGGGTGAGCCGCTCCGTCGCGGCCACCAGGGTGCTGGCCACCGAATCGCGGGCGGCCACTGCGGCGACATTGCGCTGGGGATCCATCCGCAGCACCAGCCAGGTGTTGCGCTGATCGAGGCGACGTGGCTGATCGCCGACGCTGCCCGCCGAGCGGGTTCCGACCGAGACGATGTCGATGCCGTCGAGGCGAATATCGAACTGGCGCAAGGCCCCAGCGACGACCTCCAGCGGCAGTATCCCCGCTGAGGTCTCATGATGACGGTGCCGGCCGACCGCTGTCTCCGGTGCCCCCTCGACCTCGACCACCGCCACCAGCCGGCCGTCGTACTCCCGCACGCCCACCGTGTCGCGGCCGAAGCGGCGTTGGTGATCGATCGGCTGCGTGCAGGCGATGGTCAGCTCCTCTGGGTCGGCGTACCAATTTCGCACACGCGCAAACGGCGCCGAGGCAAGCGGAAACCCTCGATAGGTCAGCATCGCGACGACCGTCACCACCACCGCAAGACCGACCCCCACCCACCAGGCCGCGTGACCGGCGTACCAGGCGTCGGGGCAGTGACTGGCAATCGCCAGTATCGCAACGTCGATGAGGAAGACCGCGGTGATTCGCGGCCAGGACACGGCCAAACCGAGCTTGCGTTGCGCCTTCATCACTGCCTTCCAGTCCGTCGCATCAGCACCGTCGCCCCGATCACCGCGCCGGCGATAAGCAGCGCGGCGCCCAGCCCCCCGGCGGCGACCCAGACCGGAGTCATGTTGCGAGGGGCCGGCGGCGGAGGCAGGTTCAGCGGCGACGACAATTCCTTGGGCCTCGCAGGCGCATCGGGCACATCCCACGTCAGCGCGGCCACGGGATCGATTACCCCGTAGCCGATCTGGTTGTCCACTCCCCTGGCGGGCGCTCTGGCGGTGCGGATCAGCCGATTGATGATCTGGTGTGATGTGAGCTGCGGGTATTTCGCACGTACCAGAGCCGCCACACCGGAGACGATCGCCGTGGCAAAGCTGGTGCCGGCCGGTACCAGCAAGGTGTTGTCCGGACCGTCGATCGCGTTGACAAGGCTGTCGTCTCGCGGCGAGAGCCCGACGACGTCGGTGCCGGGTGCCGCGATCGAAACCCACGGCCCAGCCACACTCAGTTTGTCCATCGGCGCGCCCGCGGCGTCCACTGCGCCGACGGTCAGCACGTAGTCGCTGAACCACGACGGAGTTACCACCGTGTTCACGCCGTTCCAATCGCGAGGATCGTTGGGCCGCAACGCATCGTAGATCGGATTTTCTTTACAGTCTCGTTGGCTGGTGTCGGCTGCGGCGGCGACGATGACCGCGTTCTTGTCGACCGCTGCGTACCGGACCGCGGCGCCCAGGTCGGGCTGGTCGATGACGCTGCGTGCGCTCATGCACAGCACCTGGGAGATGTTGATCACCTGAGCCCCCATGTTGGCCGCATGCACGATCGCGCGCGCCATGGTGCGGATGCTGTCCATCTTCTGCCGGGTTTGTGGATCCTCGTCTCCGGTGTAGGCGTCCTTGAGGCTGAATGCCTGGCTGGACTGGCGGATCGAGATCAGCTCGACGTCGGGAGCCACGCCACTGAACGCGTCCGGCCCTGCCGGCGGCGGCTCCAACGGCGGGTCGGCCGGTCGTGGATAGTCGACGGCATTCACTTGCCGCCCACCGGAATAGCCGGGCGCCACAAACTTGCCGTGGCCACCGTAGGCCGCGCCGGGCTGAACGGGCTCCGGCGGCGGAGGCGGCTCCCACGGCAATGCCGGAGGCCGCTGCGTCATGGTGACCGTCTGCGGCGGCGGAGGCGGCGGCGGAGGGGGCTGCGACAACGTGATGGTCTGCGGCGGCGGAGGCGGGGGCGGCGGCTCGGTGGTCGGTACCGGCGGAGGTTTGCGTGCCGGTGGGGGCGCCGGTGCGATCCCGGTCGCCGGGGCCGCGGCGATCATCGAGGCGACGATGGTGCCGTGCGCGTCGCAGTCGGACAGCCCGTCGCCGCCGCCCATCACGTAGTCACCGCCGGGGATCAGATGCGGAAATCTCGGATGTGGGCTCACCCCGGTATCGATGACGGCGACCTTCACCCCGGCGCCACGCCCGAAGCGCCACGCCTCGGGCAGGTTGAGCATGTCCATGTACTTCGGCTGCACCCGAAAGTCGGTGCCCGGCAATGCCCCAACTTCGGTGCAGTAGGCGCTCTGTCTCATCGGCTGTGCCGGACCCGGCGGGCTGTCCGGCGGTACGGCGGCCGGGTCGATCCCCGGCGGGTCGATCGCCTGCGCCGACGGTGCACCCGCCAGCGCCGCGGAGGCGACCAACAGAGCGGCCGCACTCGCTCCTGCCGCGCGGGTTATGCGCGGCCGACTCTTACCGGTAACGGATCGCTGCGTAGACATTCATCAACCACAATGCCAGCGGGAAAATCGGCATCAGGCAGAGGTATTCGATCCATTCCACGAACTTGCGGAATAGCGGGCTGTAAATGGTGTTAGGCACCACTGCCGCGGCCGTCAGACCGGCCGCAGGCAACAGCACCAGGATCCCCACCCCCACCGACACGACCAGAGGCGACGACAGCACCAGCGCGTAGCGCACCACGACGGCGGCCACGATCACCACTGCGGTCACTGCCAGCGTGATCGCCTGCCAACGGTCGACATAGGAGCGACCGCGCAACAGCAGGAAGCCGGCAGTGAACGCGGCCAGCAGTACCGGCAACCAACGCTGTCCGGTATGCGGATCGCTCAGCCCGGTCAGGCACACCACGACCAGCACACCGAATCCGACCAGTAACCCCGTCAAGAACGACCGCGCCCGCTCGGCGCGCAGCACCACGTCTTGCACCGACTCGGGGCCGCCGAGCGTCGGGCGCCCACCGCCGGAGACCACCACGGTGGTCGGCAGGTCGGGCCGCGCCTCGAATACCCAGCGGCTGGTGGCCGACGGGAACACCGGCAGCCGGATACCCGACAGCCAACGAGACAGCGACGGCGCGCTGTGATAGCCCAGCACGCACGCCAGCAGCACGCATGTCATCAGCGTCACCGCGCCCGTCAGCAGCGCCATCCGCAACAGGCTCGCTACCGTGACCGCGGCGCAGATGGTGACGATTGCGGTGTAGATGCCCAGCCGTCGGCCGGTAAACCGCATGGCGAGCGTCGCCGCAACGCCGGTGACCGCGAAGCCCAGCACCGCATGCGGCGCGCCTACCGGACCGGGCGGCGCCGAGGCCGCGGCGACCGCCAGCGGTGCCAGCCCGCTCAACAGCATGATGTCGCCGGCGCGCCGGTCGGGCACGGTCTTGGCGCGCATCAGGATCAGCACGGAAACCGAAAGCACCACCACGGCGATGACCGCCGCATAAATGGCGGAAAGCCACGAGTCATCACGCCAACGCCACCAGCCCAGCAGCGCCGAGCCGAGCAGTACCCCGACCGCCACCATCGCCGCGCCGACTTGTATTGCCACCACCGGATTGATTGCGGTGAACCGTTTGCTGAGGTTCACCGATACCGCGGTTGAAATGTGCTCGATGACTTGGGATCGGCGCTCGGTGTCTTCGACGAAGCGCAACCACAGCCGGTCCCCGTCGAAGATGTCCTGTTCGGTCAGCGACTGGGGTGACCGCAACGGAGTGCCGTCCACCAGGCACAACGTCCATCGGCCGCGCTGCCTGGCCTCCAGCGTGGCCAGGCCGAGTTCGCGTAGTCGGCTGTTGACGACCTTCAGCAGCGGGTCGACCATCACCGAGACCGGGGCATTGGCGTCAAGCAGCACGTCGATCTGCACACCGTCGCCGGCGATGACGCCGATCACGGCGGACTGGGGCGATGCGACTGCCTCCGCGCCGGGCTGGGGCGCTTCAGCTACAGCGGTCATTGTGCCACCCCTCTGTCGACGAATTTCGAATCCATGTGTCTCGCCTCGTTATTTATAATTGTGACGGCCGTCCCAATTCGAGCTAATTCTAGAGCATTCTGCGGTGTCTGCACCATCGCTGAATGCTTTATCGAAAGTCCTTGGTATGCGCGGTATTTCCTGGGGTAATTGCTAAACTCTGCTATGCGTTTTCCACTCGCCGTAGGGTAGCGTGTCCAAAACTGTCTTTACCCCGACTTGTACCAACTGCGGGGTTGCCGGGCAGATGGCCAGCCACGATTCGCCCGACCCGGCGGTGCGCGCTTGCTGATACATCGCGATGCGCCCGCCCGATCCATCCTTCAACGACAGCACCGAGGCGCTGGGCGCCCTGGCGTCGTCGCGGTACTGCCTTGCATAGACCGCCGCCTCGGCGGCGGGGTCGGACAATGCTTGCCCGAGTGCGGCCACCGTCGCCGCGCTGAGACCCAGCCGCCGCAGGTCCCCGCCGGAGAAGACGTTGAACCCCGAGCTCTGCCAGGTTTTGGTCACCTCCAGCATTTCTTCCAGTGGCACGTTGACCGCGTTGATCGCCGCGGGGTCGGCGTGATGGATCGACTCCAGCCCGTCGAAGACCAGCGCGGCGATGGAGGCGGTATCGGCGATCGCCACATCGTCGACCGTGATCTCGTCGCCGACGCGCACCGCCGACACCCAGTGCTGGCCACGGCGCGCCAATATCACGCGAAATTCGTTGTCCGGGATGTCTCGGGATCCCACCGGCTCTTCTTGTGAGCCTTCTTCGCCCTCCCCAGGTTGCTTGACGCCGTAGAGCAGCTTGCCCCGTGACAGCAGGGCGATGACTTCTAGGTCGGGCGCGGCCAATACCCGCATCCGGGCGGCCACCTGCTCGTTGACCGTGTCGTCGGTGACGATGCCCTGCTCGCGCATGACCGTCATGCCCGGGTGCTCGTTCAGCCAGTCCATCGAATCGGTGGAAACGAATGGCCGACATCGCAATTCGGGTGCGACGTGCCGAATATCCAGCAACGCCTGCAACATCCAGAAACCCTCGACATTGACCGTGATGTCGGTTCGGGTGCCCTGTTGGTCCATCGCTACTCTCGTGTGTCGTTGAGCTCGGTTACCGCACAACGCGGCAGCACACCGTTGGCGGGTGTGCTGCCGCGCTCGGGGGGATTGTTAGGCCCAGCTGGAGCCGACGGCGGCGTCGGTGGAGGCCATGTTGGACCCGGCGGTTTGCACCTTGGAGCCGTGCTGGTTGGCCTGTTCGTAGATCACCTGGAAGTTGCGACCCAACTGGGTGATGAACTC
>NZ_LQOW01000006.1 GCF_002102185.1 Mycobacterium fragae | reverse complement strand
TGCCGGGGCGGGGCGGGCTCGGTGGCCTGCCAGGAGTTCATCACCCAGTTGGGTCGCAACTTCCAGGTGATCTACGAGCAGGCCAACCAGCACGGCTCCAAGGTGCAAACAGCCGGGTCCAACATGGCCTCCACCGACGCCGCCGTCGGCTCCAGCTGGGCCTAACGACAAACCCACAACCTGTGGCCCGCACACCCCGGTGTGCGGGCCACAACATTTTGTGGACTTTCGGTTATCCGGCCATCGGCGAGTGCGGGACGACGTTGGACCGCAAGCCAATTGCCCTGACAGCCCCGTCGACTTCGCGCCCGGCCAGGCTCGGCAACAGGGTCCTGGGCATGCCGGAACCAGCCGTCGAAACCGCCGGGGCAGCGCCGAGGTTGGTACCCGGCAATGGCATGGCGCCGGCCGGAGTGATCGAGCCCGTCGGCTCCAAGCTGCCCCAGCTTTGCGGCACTGACATCCCGCTGAGCGACGCCGCCTGGCCCATACTGGCCGACGCCCCGGGGCCGCCTCCCAGGCCCGCGCCGAGGCCGCCGATGTGCCCGGCGCCGCCCAGCGGCGCCGGGCCGCCCAGGCCGCCCAACGGCCCAAGTCCACCGGACTCGGTCAGCTCGTCGGCGCCCAGATAGTCCATCCCCACACCGATCAGGTCGAGACCAACGCCGCCGCCGTCCAGGCCGACCAGACCGACGCTGTCCTCCGCGAGGCCGAACGTGTCCTCGGCGAGCGCCAACTGCTCCCCACTCATCCCGGTGGCGGCGGTGACGGCGCCTTCTAATGCGCCGACACCATTACCGGCTCCCTTGAGCGCGCCCTTGCCCGTTGCGCCGGTCAGTCCTGAGAACGCGCTCGCCGGAGCATAAGCCGCTGACGACACCGCCGACGCCCCAGTGCCCATCACCATCGACGGCAGCCCCGATGTCGACGTCGACTGCAACGGCTGGGCGAGTCCCTGAAGCGCCTGCGGCACTGTCGACATCGACGCCAGGGTGTGGACACGGGTGGCCGCCGATATACCCGTGGCGTGGGCCACCGCGGCCGACTGACCGGCCAGTCCTCCCGGGTTGGCGATGGGCTTCGGCGGCGTGAATGGCGCCAACGTCGCCGCAGCCGCAGAGCTGCCGGCATAGCCGTACATCGCCGTCGCGTCCTGCGCCCACATCTCCGCGTAGTGGGCCTCGGTGGCCATGATCGCCGGCGTGTTCTGACCGAGAAGATTCGTTGCGACCAGCGTCATCAGCTGAGCCCGGTTGGCCGCGATCAGCGGTGGCGGCACCGTCATCCCGAACGCCGCCTCGTAAGCGCTTGCAGCCGTCCTGGCTTGGTTCGCCACCTGCTCACATTGGGCTGCGATCGCAGTCAACCAGGTCACATACGGCGCCGCTGCCGCTGCCATCGCCGTGGACGCCGCGCCCAGCCACGGTCCACCCGTGAGCGTTGAGATCACCGAGCCGTACGACGTTGCCGCGGACTGCAAGTCGGCGGCCAGCCCGTCCCATGCGCCGGCGGCGGCCAGCATCGACCCCGCGCCCGGCCCTGCATACATGCGAGCGGAGTTGATCTCCGGTGGCAATGCTCCAAAGTCCATACCCGTGCTCCTCCTGCTGGCCGGGTCAGCTGGCCGCGATCGCGTCGTTGATGACAGTTACGTTGGATGTGGTCATCGCAAGCTGCGTAAGACGCTCGTACACAAGCGGTTAGCGACACGCCACCGCTTCGTCTGCCGTTCTCCTCGGCCAACGGCTCTGTTACACAGTATTTTTGGAGCAAAGACGCACATCAAGCCAGCTGATCAGACGCATAGAAAACGCATATCCGACGGCGCCAACTCATGCCGGCCGGATGGGCGTCACATTTGAGAACGCTATGAGCTTGGTGACAACCACGTGTGCGCCGGGAAGAATCGAGGAACATGGCGATAATGTCGGATTCCGCGCGCGATCAACGGCCACGCCAGGCCATTCTCGGGCAACTGCCCAGGATCAATCGTGCCGATGGTTCACCGATCCGGGTTTTGCTGGTCGATGACGAACCGGCGTTGACGAACCTGGTCAAGATGGCGCTGCACTACGAAGGCTGGATCGTCGAAGTCGCGCACAACGGTCGCGAGGCCGTGACCAAATTCGAAAAGGTCGGCCCCGACGTGCTGGTCCTGGACATCATGCTGCCCGATATGGACGGCCTGCAGATCCTGCAACGAGTCCGCGAGGCCGACAGCTACACGCCGACCCTGTTTCTGACCGCGCGCGACTCGGTGATGGACCGGGTCACCGGCTTGACCGCGGGCGCCGATGACTACATGACGAAGCCGTTCAGTCTGGAAGAGCTGGTCGCCAGGCTGCGCGGATTGCTCCGCCGCTCCAGCCATCTCGCTCCGCCGGCGGAGGAGCGCCTGCAGGTCGGCGACCTCACGCTCGACGGCCCCAGCCATGAAGTCACGCGGGCAGGTATGCCCATTTCGCTCACCTCAACGGAGTTCGAGCTGCTGCGTTTCTTGATGCGCAATCCACGCCGGGCGCTGACCCGCACCGAGATCCTCGACCGGGTATGGAACTATGACTTCGCGGGGCGTACCAGCATCGTCGATCTGTACATCTCCTATCTGCGCAAGAAGATCGACGCCGGCAGAGAGCCGATGATCCACACCGTGCGGGGTGTTGGATACATGCTCCGGCCTCCGGAATGACCCGCACGCCAACCAGATTCTGGTGGCGCCCGCGAACCCTGCGCCGGCAGCTGGTATTGGGCGTGTCCGCCGTGGTCACGATTGTCCTAGTAGTGGTCGGCGTGGTTTCGGTATTGAGCCTGCGAACCTACGTCACCGCGATGAACGACGCCGAAGTCGCCGAATCACTTGACGCCCTTAACCATTCGTTCGCCAGGTATCGCCTGGGCAGTGCGGAACATCACCGCTCCGATATCGGACACGCGTTGCTCGGGTTCACCGGACAGAATGCGGGAAATGTCATCGCCGTACTGCACGACGGCGATGTGATCGGCTCGGCGGTGTTCTTCGAAGACGATCCGCGCCCTGCCCCACCCGACGTTGCTGCCGCCATCGAGGCCCAGCCCTGGCACGACGGACTGCCCCGCACAGCGACACTGGGCAGTCTCGGTTCATTCCGGGTGGACAGCCAACGCGTAGGCGAGCACGACCGCCTCGTCGTGGGTGTGTCCCTGAACCTTGCCAACAAGACTGTCGCCAGCCGAATCGTCACTGCCACAGCGGTTTTGATAGCCGTCCTGCTGTTCACCGCGGCACTCACGACGTTGGTGGTCGGCTACGCGTTGCGCCCCTTGCGCCGTGTCGCCGCGACCGCCGCGGAGGTGGCCGGCATGCCGCTGATCGGCGACGAGCGGCGCATCACCACCCGAGTGCAGCTCGATGACACCGACCCGGCCAACGAGGTCGGAATCGTCGGACACACCTTGAATCGGTTGCTGGACAACGTGGATAGCGCGCTGGCGCATCGCGCCGAGTCCGACCGCCGGATGCGGCAGTTCATCGCCGATGCCAGCCATGAACTGCGCACGCCGCTCGCGGCGATCCAGGGATACTCCGAGCTCACCCGGCAAGACAGTTCTGCACTGCCGCCGACCACCGAGTACGCGCTGGCCCGCATCGAGTCCGAGGCACGGCGGATGACCTCGCTCGTCGACGAACTGCTGTTGCTTTCCCGACTGAGCGAGGGCGAGGACCTGCGCACCGAAGACGTCGACCTCGGTGACGTGGTCATCGATGCGGTCAACGACGCGGCCGTGGCGGCCCCGACACACCGTTGGGTCACGGATCTGCCCGATGAGCCGGTCTGGGTCCGCGGGGACCGCGACCGGCTGCACCAACTGGTCAGCAACCTGTTGAGCAACGGTTGGGTGCATACTCCGCCCGGTGTCACGGTGACGACAGCGGTCAGACTCGACCGGGAGGGCGCCGACGGGCCGCATGCCGAGTTGACCGTTACCGACGACGGGCCCGATATCGAGCCCGATCTGCTGCCTCACCTGTTCGAGCGCTTCGTGCGCGCCGACAAGTCGCGATCCGAGGGAACGGGCCATGGGTTGGGCTTGGCGATCGTCGCCTCGATCGTCGAGGCACATCATGGCTCGGTCACCGCCGAATCAGCCAACGGTCAGACGGTGTTCCGGGTGCGTCTGTCCGTCAGCGAGCCGGCGACCCGAGGCTGAAAGTCTGCTGGCAGCCTGCGTAAAGAGTGCTCGCAAGCGGTTAACAAACTGTTAACTACAAGCCTCCGCGCGGCAACGGGGACTTACCGTCACTCCAAGCTCTCATGTCGAGGGCTAGGTTGTACTGCCCGTATTCGGTCGGCGACCGATCTGAATCGGCTGGTCGCGAAGGGAGAAACCGTGTTGGTACCACGATGGCCCGGAATACCGCGATCAGCTTTGTGACTAACACCTCCCGGACGGGCATCCCGCTGTCGATCGGCGACGTGTGCAAGCGCGCCTTCCTGGGCAGGCCGATGATCACCGACCAGCTGCAGCACCAGCGGTTGTCGAAGCCGGTTGCTCTGGGCGTGCTGTCACCGGATGCGATCTCCTCAACGGCTTACGGTTCCGAGCAGGTCATGATCGAACTGCTGCCGGCCGCCGGGCTCGCCGCCTTCGCATTGTTACTGCCGATCACCGGTGTCATTTTGTTGATCCTGGTGTTGGTGGCCGCGTCGTATCGGCAGGTCGTGATGGTCTACACCCGATCCGGCGGCTCGTATGTGGTGGCGCGGGAGAACTTCGGGCCCCGGGTGGCGCAGATCGCCGCCGCGTCGCTGTTGATCGACTATGTGGTCACCGTCGCGGTGCAGTGCGCGGCCGGGACGGTGGCGGTGGTGTCCGCGGTTCCTGTGCTGGGCCCCTACAGCCTGGAAATCACCGTGCTCGTGGTGCTCGTGATGTGTTATGCGAACCTGCGCGGGCTGCGCGAAGCCGGATTTCCCTTCGCGCTGCCCACATACGCCTTCGTGGCCATGGTCTCGTTGACGATCGTGACCGGCATCGTTCGCGAAATCTTCTGGGGTCTACCGCAATACGATCCAGAGCACATCGCGGGAGCGGTGCCGGTCCATCAAGGCGGCGGCCTGGTGATGGGAGCGACGATCCTGGTCCTGCTGCGCGCATTCGCCAACGGCGGCTCGTCACTGACCGGTGTGGAGGCGATTTCCAACACCGTCAACAGCTTTCGCAAGCCGGAAGGCCTGAATGCCCGTCGGGTGCTCACCGTAATGGCCTGCATCCTCGGGTTCCTGTTGGCTGGTGTGGCCTGGCTTGCGCACGTCACCCACGCCACTCCATACGCCAACGGCTATCCCTCGATGCTTTCCGAGATCGCCAGGGCGGTTTTCGGCAACGGGATATTCGGAAACGTCTTGTATTTCCTAGTGCAGGCGTCGACCGCCGCGATCCTCTTCACCGGCGGCAATACCAGCTTCAACGGTTTTCCCGCCCTGGCCAGTTTCGTCGCCGAGGACCGTTTCCTGCCGCGTCAACTCACGAAACGCGGTCATCGTCTGGTGTTCTCCAACGGCATCATCGTGCTGGCGGCGCTGTCGCTGGTATTGCTGTTGGTGACCGGCGGGTCGGTCAACGCGCTGGTGCCGTTCTATGCGATCGGCGTGTTCACCGGTTTCTCGATGACCGGCTACGGCATGACCAAACACCATCTCACGCATCGCGGACCCGGCTGGCGACGCAAGCTGGCGATCAACCTGTCCGCGGGGATCTTGTCCACCATCGTGGTGGCAATCTTCGCGGTGGCCAAGTTCACCGAGGGAGCCTGGCTGATCGTCGTCGTCTTCCCGATTCTGGTGTTGGCATTGATGCGGCTCAACCGCCAGTACCGCGCCGAGGCCTCTGCGCTGGAGATGTCTCGCAGCGACCCGCCCGAGTTGGCCCGCCATGCGCGCCATCGGGTGTTCGTGTTTGTCGACTCGGTCGACCTCGCCGAGGTCGAGGCGCTGCGCTACGGCAAAGGGTTGCACGCCGACGATCTGACTGCGGTGCATTTCGTGATAGATGCGACGCGTTGCGCGCGGTTACAGGAGCGCTGGGAGCACTTCGACCACGACACCGCCTTGCGGATAATCGACTGCCCGGATCGTCAGCTCACGCGCGCCGCGCATGAGCTGGTGCTGCACGCGCTCGACAACCATCCGGGCACCAAGGTGACGGTACTGCTGCCGCGCCGAACATATTCGCCGCTGCTGGGCAGACTGCTTCATGACCGCACCGCCGACAAGATGGCCAAGGTCATCAGCCGAATCCCCGGCGCGAGCGCGCAGATCCTGCCCTACGACATCAAATCCCGGATAGCACAGGCAGCCCGGGCGCAGCGCGCCGACATCCGGTCCGGTGAACCGCTGCGGATCTCCGCAGAGCAGCCCCGAAACGGGAACCATCCCGTGCCTATGCCCGAACCCGCACAGCTGGTTCCGGCAATCCCCGAAAGTGATGCATCGTGACACCGCCGACCGCCGCACGAGGCATATCTCCGTCGTTTTCGGACTTGTGGAAGCGGACCTTTCTGGGCAAGCCACTGATCAACGAGCACTTGGAATCGGAGAGCTTGTCGAACGTCGTTGCACTGGGCGCGCTTTCGCCGGATGCGATCTCATCGACCGTCTACGGCCCTGAACAGATCATGGTCGAGCTGCTGCCGGCTGCCGGGCTGGCTGCATTCGTACTGGTGCTCCCGATCGCCGCTGTCATTTTGCTGATTCTGGTTTTGGTCGCCGGGTCCTATCGCCAGGTCGTGATGACCTATACCCAACGGGGCGGCTCGTATGTGGTGGCCCGCAGCAACTTCGGGCCCCGGATTGCGCAGCTCTCCGCCGCCGCGCTGTTGATCGACTATGTGGTCACCGTCGCGGTGCAATGTGCGTCGGGGACATTTGCGGTGGTGTCGGCGATACCTCCGCTGGGCCCCTACCACTTGGAAATCACCGTGGTTGCGTTGCTCATCATCTCCTACGCCAACCTGCGAGGAATGCGCGAGGCGGGACGGATGTTCGCGGTGCCGGTCTACGCCTTCATCGTCATGCTGACGGTGATGATCGTGACCGGCGTGATTCGCCAAATTTTCTGGGGTTTACCGCAATACGATCCACAGCACATCGCGGGTGCGGTGCCGGTGCATCAGGGCAACGGCCTGGTGATGGGAGCGACCATCCTGGTGCTGCTGCGGGCATTCGCCAACGGCGGCACGTCGCTCACAGGCGTCGAGGCGATCGCCGACGCGGTCAATGTCTTTCGTAAGCCGCAGGGCCCCAACGCGCGGCGGGTGCTCACCGCAATGGCCTGCATACTCGGGTTCTTGTTGGTTGGTGTCATCTACCTGGTACACGCGACCCACGCCACTCCATATGTCGCCGAGTATCCGTCGATGCTTTCCGAAGTCGGCCGGGCGGTCTTCGGCAACGGAATCATCGGGAACGTCATGTACCTGCTGCTGCAGGCGGCGAGCGCGGCCATCTTGTTCTTCGGTGCGAATACCAGTTTCAACGGTTTTCCCGCCCTGACCAGTTTTGTTGCGGAGGACAGTTTTCTGCCGCGGCCGCTGGTGAAACGGGGCCATCGTTTGGTGTTCTCCAATGCCATCATCACGCTGACGGCGCTTGCGCTGGTACTGCTGTTGGTGACCGGCGGATCGGTCGACGCAATCGTGCCGCTTTTCGCGATGGGCGTGTTCACCGGTTTCTCGATGGCCGGCTACGGCATGACGAAACACCATCTCACCCACCGCGAACCCGGCTGGCGACACAAACTGGCGATCAACCTGTCCGCGGGGATCCTGTCGACGATCGTGGTGGGGATCTTCGCGGTAGCCAAATTCACCGAGGGAGCCTGGCTGGTCGTCGTTGTCATGCCCCTACTGGTGTTCGCGTTGATGCGGCTCAACCGGCAGTACCGCGCCGAGGCCGCCGTTCTCGAGATGTCGGCCACCGAACAGCCCGAACTGGCGAGGCATGCGCGCCATCGGGTGTTCGTGTTCGTCGACTCGGTGGACCTCGCCGAGGTCGAAGCGCTGCGCTACGGGAAGGGACTGCAGGCGGACGAATTGGTCGCCGTGCACTTCGTCATCGACGCGGCGCACGCGGCGCGGTTAAAGCAGCGCTGGGAGCGCTTTGACCACGACACCCGGTTGCGGATAATCGACTGCCCGGATCGTCAGCTCACGCGCGTCGCTCATGAGCTGGTCCTGGAGGCGCTGGAGGACCATCCGGGCACCAAGGTGACGGTACTGCTGCCACGGCGAACATATTCGCCGCTGCTGGGCAGGCTGCTTCATGACCGCACCGCCGACAAGATGGCCAAAGTCATCAGTCGAATCCCCGGTGCGAGCGCGCAGATCCTGCCCTACGACATCAAGTCCCGGATAGCACAGGCAGCCCGCGCGCGGCGTGCCGACATCCGATCTGGCGACCTAATGCAGATCTCCGCGGACGCAGAGCAGCGCCGAAACGGCAACGAGCCCGCACCGATGGCTGATGCCGCGCAGCAAGTCGTCGAAAACCCTAGGAAGTGATGCGTGTGACAACATCGGCTGACGCACGGGCGATACCACCGTCGTTTCCTGACGTGTGTAAGCGGGTCTTCCTGGGTAAACCGCTGACCAGCGAGCAGCTCGAGTCGGAGAGGCTGTCGAATCCGATTGCACTCGGGGCGATTTCACCGGACGCGATCTCATCGACCGCTTACGGTCCCGAACAGGTGATGCACGTACTACTGCCTCTTGTTGGCATGGTCGCGTTCGCGCTGTTGCTTCCGATCATCGGAGTGGTCTTGGTGATTCTGGCGTTGATGACCGCGTCGTACCGCCAGGTCGTCATGGCGTACACCAAGGCCGGCGGATCTTACGTGGTCGCGCGGGAGAACTTCGGTCCCCGAATAGCGCAGATCGCCACTGCCGCGCTGTTGATCGACTATGTGGTGACGGTCGCAGTGGAAACTGCGGCCGGGACCGTGGCAGTGGTATCGGCGATACCCCATCTCCGTCCCTACAGCTTGGAAATCACCGTGGCTTCGGTGATCCTCATATGTTTTGCCAACCTGCGCGGATTGCGCCAGTCAAGCCGGGCATTCGCGACCACGACCTACGCTTTCGTCGCCATGATCACGCTCACGATCGTGACGGGCATCGTTCGCGAAGTCTTCTGGGGTTTACCGAAATACGATGCGCAACACATTGTCGGGGCGGTGCCGATTCATCAGGGCGGTGGGCTGGTGATGGGCGCGACGATTGTCGCGTTGCTGCGAGGCTTTGCCAATGGGAACTCGTCGCTGACCGGAGTCGAGGCGATCTCCAACACCGTCAATGTCTTTCGTGAGCCACAGGGACCCAACGCACGTCGAGTCCTCACCGTGATGGCCTGCATCCTCGGATTTCTGTTGATCGGGGTGTCCTGGCTTACCTACGCCACCCACGCCACACCGTATATCGACGAATACCCCTCGATGTTGTCCGAGATCGCCCGGGCGGTCTTCGGCAACGGGACAACCGGCAACATCTTGTACTTGCTTGTACAGGCGTCGAGCGCGGCGATCCTGTTCACCGGCGCCAATACCGGCTTCGGCGGTTTCCCCGCACTGGCCAGTTTCGTTGCCGAGGACCGCTTTCTACCCCGGCCGCTGACGAAGCGCGGCCACCGCCTGGTGTTCTCGAACGGCCTCATCACACTGGCCGCGCTGGCGGTGGCACTGCTTCTGGTGACCGGCGGCTCGGTCCACGAACTGGTGCCGCTCTTCGCGATCGGCGTGTTCACCGGTTTCGCGATGGCCGGCTACGGCATGACCAAACACCATCTGACACACCGAGATCAAGGCTGGCGACGCAAGGCGGTGATCAACCTGGCCGCGGGAATCATGTCGACGATCGTGGTGGGAATCTTCGTCGTGGCAAAGTTCACGCAGGGGGCCTGGCTTGTTGTCGTCGTCTTCCCCGTGCTGGTGTTCGCACTGATGCGGCTCAACCGGCAGTACCGCGCCGAGGCCTCCGTCCTGGAAATGTCTCGCACCGACCGTCCCGAATTGGCCAGGCATCCGCGGCTTCGGGTGTTCGTCTTTGTCGATTCTATCGACCTCGCCGAGATCGAGGCATTGCGCTATGGGAAGGGACTGCAAGCCGCCGAGCTGACCGCGGTGCATTTTGTCGTGGACGCGGCGCATGCCGCACGATTGCAGGAGCGCTGGGAGCGGTTCAATCGCGATACGCCCCTACAAGTGATCGACTGCCCCGATCGCCACCTCAGTCGGGCCGCACAAGAGCTTGTCCTGCAGGCGTTGAAGGACCATCCGGGCTCCAAGGTCACCGTTCTGTTGCCGCGCCGAACATATTCGCCGCTGCTGGGCCGGCTGCTTCATGACCGCACCGCCGACAAGATGGCCAAGGCCGTCAGCCGGGTGACGGATGCCACCGCGATAATCGTGCCCTACGACGTAGGTTCTCGGATATCACGGGCAGCCCCAGACGCTTTCGAGGAAATGCTCGCGCGAGAGATCGGCGAGGTGCAGACCGGGATGTCGCGCGTCGAGGCCGACTGACACCGCCTGATTCCTAGGCCAAGACGAAGTAGCGCAGCCACAGGTAAGCCACGGAAAGCCCCAGCGAGGTCGCGGTTACGATCGCGCCCTTGCGAGTGAACTCCCAAAAGGAGATGGGATTGCCCGTGCGTTGCGCGATTCCGATGACGACGATATTCGCGCTGGCCCCGACGGCGGTGAGGTTGCCACCGAGGACGGTGCCCAGTACCAGGGCCCACCACAGCACGCCGTGGCTGGTGTGGTCGTGGATCGACGACGCGAACTGGCCGACGATCGGTGTCATCGCAGCGGCATAGGGGACGTTGTTGACAAAGCCGCTGAAAAGGAAGGACACCCCGAGGATCAGCATCGTCGTCAGAAAGGCGTTGCCGCCGGTCACATGGCTGGCCGAATGGGCCAATTGATCGATGACGCCGGTCTTCACCAGAGCCCCGACCATGATGAACAGCCCAGCGAAGAACAGCAACGTCTCCCATTCGACGCTGGAGAGGTAGAAGTCACGCGTCAGTCCGGAGATCACGATCAGGATGCCGGCGCCGGCCATCGCCACCAGCGACGGCTCCATGTGAATCTCCTTGTGCAGGACGAACCCGGCGAACACCGCAGCCAGGACAATGCCGCACTGGATCAGCAGCCGGTGATTTTGGATCGCTTCGCGCTCGTCCAGTGACATGACATCGGCGACCCGCTCAGGTTCGACGGTGAAAGCTCCGGGGAACATGCGAGGCAGAAGCGCCACGAGTGCAGCGAGGACGATGAGCACCGCCGGCCCCATGTTGGCCAGAAAGGAGATGAAACTCAGGCGGGCTCCGGTACCGATGATGATGGTGGTCGGGTCGCCAACCAGGGTCGCCGCGCCACCGATGTTGGCTGCGAATGCCTCGACGATGAGAAAGGGCGCCGGGCTGACCGCCAGCCGGTCGCACACCAGCAGCGTGACCGGTGCGATCAACAAGACCGTGGTGACGTTGTCCAAAAATGCCGATCCGAACGCGGTGACGAGCACCAGCAGGATCATGATCCGCAGCGGGGAGCCTTTGGCGCGCTTGGCGGACACGATCGCCACGTATTCGAACACCCCGGTCTGGCGCACCACGCTGACGATGATCATCATCCCGAGCAGCAGAAAGATGACGTCCCAGTCGATCCCGGTGTCGCGGGAGTAGAAGACCTCATCGGAATTGATCACCGGCAAAAAGAACATGGCCGTCGCGCCGGCCAGCGCAACCAATGTCGTGTTGACGCGGTCGCTGGCAATCAACGCATAGGCGACCACGAATACCGTGGCCGCGAAAATAGCGCTCAAGATCGCAGCACCGCGGCCAGCAGGCGTGATGCGGTGATCACGCCCAGCAACCTGCCGTCCCTGGTCACCGGGATCAGCGGACTTCGCAGCCGTGCCATCACGGTGGCGACTTCGATTATGGTGTCGTCGAAGTTGGCCGGCGGCACGTCGGTCAGGTGTTCGGGCAACATGTCGCCAACTGTCTTACCTTCCAACCTCTCCGCGAGGTGATCGGCCATCGATTCCTCGAACACGCCTGCCAGCGGCGGATCTTCCTGGACATAGCGGGGCACGATGAAGCGAACCACCTGCGAGGCCGGCAGCACCGCGTAGGGGCTGCCGGATGCGTCGACGACCAAGACCCCTGGTAGGCGTTGCTCAGCGAGCATGCGGACAGCGTCGAGTGCGTCGGAGTCGGTGGTCAAGACCGGGAAATCCTCGGCCATATCGGCGGCACGCATGTGGCGAAGTTACTACCGCGGCGCGGTAATCGCATGCCAAGCGGTATCTCCGCTGCCATCACCGTAAAGGTCGGGGCGGGACCCGTAAAGAAAGCGTCAAGGCTGATACCGCCCCGTGCTCAACGGGCTTAGCGTCATGTCAGTCCTGAAGGCCGAGGGCCTGGTAAAGGCCGCCTTGAGGGCGGCGGAGCTCGGAACGGAGACGGTGTGTCGATCGTGCTCTACCTGCTGTTGACGGTGGCGGTATTCGCCCTGTTGGGCACCGCGGTGAAGCTGGTCGAGAGACTGTGAGCCCCGCCAACGCTGTCGGTCTTGCGCTGGCCGTCGTCATCGCACTGTTATTGGTTGCGGCCCTGCTCTTTCCGGAGCGGTTCTAGTGAGCGGCACAGCAGCGGGTCTGCTGTTCCTCACGCTGTTGGCGCTGGCGTTGGCGATCGTTCACGTGCCGCTTGGTGACTACATGTACCGGGTCTACAGTTCCGAGAAGGATTGGCGCTCAGAGCGATTCATCTACCGGCTGATCGGCGCCAGCCCCAAGTCCGAGCAGTCCTGGGCGGGTTATGCCCGCAGTGTTCTCGCGTTCTCCGCAGTGAGTGTGGTGTTCCTGTTCGGCTTGCAGCTCGTGCAGCACAGGCTTCCGTTGCACCTGCATGATCCGGCGACACCGATGACTGCGCCACTGGCGTGGAACACTGCGGTCAGCTTCGTCACCAACACCAACTGGCAGGCCTATTCCGGTGAGACCACCCAGGGGCATCTGGTGCAGATGGCCGGCTTGGCGGTGCAGAACTTCGTCTCCGCCGCGGTGGGGATGGCCGTCGCCGTCGCGCTGGTGCGCGGATTCGTCCGCAGGCGCACCGGCGAACTCGGCAACTTCTGGGTGGATTTGGTCCGCGGCACGTTACGCATCCTGCTGCCGATAGCGGTCGTCGGCGCAGTAGTCCTGGTCGCCGGCGGCGTCATCCAGAACTTTCACATGCACGACCAGGTGGTCAGCACGCTGGCCGGCTCCTCGCAGAGGCTCACCGGCGGTCCGGTCGCCAGCCAAGAAGTCATCAAGCTGCTGGGCACCAACGGCGGCGGTTTCTACAACGCCAACTCCGCGCACCCGTTCGAGAACCCGACCATGTGGACGAACTGGGTCGAGATCTTCTTGCTGCTGGTCATCAGCTTCTCGCTGCCACGCACCTTCGGTCGCATGGTGGGCAACAAAAAGCAGGGCTACGCGATCGCCGCGGTCATGGGCGTCATCGCCGCGATCAGCGTCACCGTGATGATGCTGGTTCAGTTGCAGCATCACGGTACGGTCCCCAGCGCGGTGGGCGCCGCGTCGGAGGGGGTCGAGCAGCGTTTCGGCGTCGCCGACTCGGCGGTGTTCGCCGACGCCACCACGCTCACGTCGACCGGAGCGGTCGACTCAACGCACGACTCCTACACCAGCCTGGGCGGGCTGACGACCATGTTCAACATGCAGCTCGGCGAGGTCGCGCCCGGAGGGACGGGTTCCGGCCTGTACGGGATGCTCATTCTCGCGGTGATCACCGTGTTCGTCGCCGGGTTGATGGTCGGTCGCACTCCGGAGTACCTCGGCAAGAAGATCACCCCCCGCGAGATCAAGTTCGCGGCCGGCTATTTCCTGATCACCCCGCTGATCGTGCTGCTGGGCACCGCAATTGCGATGGCATTGCCGGGCCAACGCGCCGAGATGGCCAACAGCGGGCCGCACGGGCTGTCGGAAGTGCTGTATGCGTTCACCTCCGCGGCCAACAACAACGGTTCCGCCTTCGCCGGGCTGATGGCCAACACGACGTGGTACAACAGCGCTTTGGGCCTGGCGATGGTGTTCGGGCGGTTCCTGCCGATGATCCTGGTCCTCGCGCTGGCGGGCTCGCTGGCCCGTCAGGGTACGACGCCGGAGTCCACCGGCACCCTGCCCACGCATAAGCCGCAGTTCGTCGGTCTGGTCACCGGCGTCGCCATCATTCTGGTCGCGCTCACCTTCCTGCCGGCGCTGGCGCTCGGACCGCTAGCGGAGGGGATTCACTGAAATGCTTGCGCCGACAATGAATTCAGCTGAGGCTCCGCACGCCCACCGGGTATCGGTGGAGCCGGTTTCCGGCGGCCTGCTCGACCCCGAGATGCTGCTGAAGTCGCTGCCCGGGGCGCTGCGCAAGCTCGACCCGCGAACCCTGTGGCGCAACCCGGTGATGTTCATCGTCGAGATCGGCGCCGTGTGGTCCACCGTGCTGGCGATCACGGAGCCGAGTTGGTTCGGCTGGCTGACCGTGTTCTGGCTGTGGCTGACGGTCGTTTTCGCGAACGTGGCCGAGGCTGTCGCCGAGGGACGGGGCAAGGCTCAGGCCGACGCACTGCGAAAGTCCAAGGCGGACACCGTCGCACGCCGCCTGCGCGATTGGCAGCCCGGCGTGTCCGGCGCCGAAGAGCAGATCGCCGCACCACTTCTGCAACAAGGCGACATCGTCGTCGTCGAGGCCGGCCAGATCATTCCCGGCGACGGAGACGTGGTGGAAGGCATTGCGTCAGTGGACGAATCGGCTATCACCGGCGAATCCGCACCGGTGATCCGGGAATCCGGTGGGGATCGCTCAGCGGTGACGGGCGGAACAACCGTGCTCTCGGACCGCATCGTCGTCAAAATCACCCAGCAGCCCGGCCAGAGCTTCGTGGACCGGATGATCGCGTTGGTCGAGGGAGCCAACCGCCAGAAGACGCCGAACGAAATCGCGCTGAACATTCTGCTGGCGGCCCTCACCATCATCTTCGTCTTCGCGGTGGCCACGCTGCAGCCGCTGGCGATCTACTCCAAGGCCAACAACCCGGGTGTGCCGGACACCCGAGCCCTGGACGGCAACGGGGTCACCGGCATTGTCCTGGTCGCGTTGCTCGTATGTCTGATCCCCACGACCATCGGCGCGCTGTTGTCGGCCATCGGCATCGCCGGCATGGACCGGTTGGTGCAGCGCAACGTGCTGGCGATGTCCGGTCGCGCCGTCGAGGCGGCGGGCGACGTCAACACCTTGCTGTTGGACAAGACCGGAACGATCACCCTCGGCAATCGGGAGGCCACAGAATTCATTCCGGTCAACGGAGTGAGCGAAGCCGAACTTGCCGACGCCGCACAGCTATCCAGCCTCGCCGACGAAACCCCCGAGGGCCGGTCCATCGTCGTCTACGCCAAAGAGGCCTACGGATTGCGGGCGCGCACACCGGGCGAACTCGCCAACGCTTCATGGGTCGAATTCACTGCGGTGACCCGGATGTCGGGGGTGGACATCGACGGGCGGCAATTGCGCAAAGGCGCGGCCAGCTCCGTCGCAGAATGGATCCACGCGCACGGCGGCACCGCTCCGGCAATCCTCGGCGAGATCGTCGACGGCATCGCCGCTGCCGGCGGAACACCGCTGGTGGTGGGCCAGGTGTCAAATGGGCCGACCGGCAAGCAAGCTCAGGTGCTCGGCGTCATCCACCTCAAGGACGTCGTCAAGCACGGCATGCGTCAGCGCTTCGACGCAATGCGCCAGATGGGAATTCGGACGGTGATGATCACCGGCGACAATCCGCTGACCGCCAGGGCGATCGCCGACGAGGCCGGCGTCGACGACTTCCTCGCCGAGGCCACCCCCGAAGACAAGCTGGTGCTGATCAAACGCGAGCAGGAGGGCGGGCGCCTGGTCGCGATGACTGGTGACGGCACCAACGACGCGCCGGCGCTGGCCCAGGCCGATGTGGGGGTGGCGATGAACACCGGCACCACCGCGGCCAAGGAAGCTGGCAACATGGTGGACCTCGATTCGGATCCCACCAAGCTCATCGAGATCGTCGAGATCGGCAAGCAGCTGCTGATCACCCGCGGGGCACTGACGACGTTCTCGATCGCCAACGACATCGCCAAGTATTTCGCGATCATCCCGGCGATGTTCGTGGCGATCTTCCCGGGCCTGGACATGCTCAACGTGATGCGCCTGCACAGCCCGGAGTCGGCGATCCTCTCGGCGGTCATCTTCAACGCGGTGGTCATTGCCGCGCTGATTCCGCTGGCGCTGCGCGGCGTTCGGTACCGCCCCAGCAGCGCCTCGAAACTGCTCAGCCGCAACCTCTACATCTACGGGCTCGGCGGGATCGTCACCCCGTTCATCGGCATCAAGCTGATCGACTTGGTGGTTCAACTGCTTCCGGGGATGGCCTGAGATGGCTTTCACCAATCTGATGCGCCAGCACTGGGCGGCGTTACGCGCGCTGTTGGTCCTCACCGCGCTGCTCGGTGTGGCCTACCCGCTGTCCATCTGGTTGGTGGCGCAGCTGCCCGGCCTCAGCGACAAGGCGCAGGGCTCGATCATCCGGGTCGACGGCAAACCGGTCGCCAGCTCATTGATCGGCCAGTCGTTCACCGACGGCTCCGGCAACCAACTGCCGCAGTACTTCCAGTCCCGACCATCGGCCGCCGGCGACGGATATGACCCGATGGCCAGCGGCGGCAGCAACCTCGGGCCGGAGGACATCGTGGACAGCCCGACCAGACAGAGCCTGCTCACACTCGTGTGTTCGCGAAGCAAGGCCGTCGGCACATTCGAGAACGTCGACGGGTCGCGCCCGTTCTGCACCGGCGGCGGCGTCGGCGCTGTGTTGTCGGTGATCGGCCCGCGTGATCGAGGCGGCAACGTCGTGCGCCCGGTGCGCGTCGTCAGCGTCAACGAACCCTGCAGAACCACCAGCCGGCCGTTCGTCGACACCTATCACGGCGTGCGGGTCGAGTGCGCAAAGTCCGGCGAGGACTACTCGATCGGCCAGATTGTGCCCATCCGGGGGGCGGCCCCCGGCAATCCGGCGGTGCCGGCGGATGCCGTCACGGCAAGCGGCAGCGGCCTGGATCCCGATATCTCGGTGGCCTACGCGGATATCCAAATCGCCCGGGTGGCCAGGGCGCGTCACGTGGACCCGGCTCAGATACGCGAGGTGGTGCGCGAGCATAGGCGCGGCCACGATGTCAACGTGGTGGCGCTCAATCTGCAACTCGACCGGAACTACCCGGTCACCCATTAGCCCCAGGTCGCCGCGGCGGGAGGATGATGTTCAGGTGAGCGTCGACTATCCGCCGAAACGCGGAGACCTCCGCATCTACCTGGGCGCAGCGCCCGGTGTCGGCAAGACGTACGCCATGCTGAGCGAGGCGCATCGCCGCCTAGAACGCGGCACCGACGTGGTCGCCGCCGTGATCGAGACCCATGGCCGCCGCAAGGTCGCGGAGCTGCTCGATGGAATCGAGATGGTCCCGCGGCGCTACATCGACTATCGCGGCAGCCGGTTCGCCGAGCTCGACGTGCCGGCCGTGCTGGCACGCCGTCCGCAGGTGGTTCTGGTCGACGAACTCGCCCACACCAACACCCCGGGCAGCAAGAACCCGAAACGTTGGCAGGACGTCGAGGAACTGCTCGAGGCAGGTATCACGGTGATCTCCACGGTCAACATCCAGCACTTGGAGAGCCTCAACGACGTCGTCGCCCAGATCACCGGCATCGTCCAGCAGGAAACTGTCCCCGATTCGATCGTGCGGCAGGCCTCGCAGATCGAACTCATCGACATCGCGCCGGAAGCGTTGCGGCGCAGGCTATCTCACGGAAACGTCTACGCTCCGGAAAAGATCGACGCAGCGCTGTCGAACTACTTCCGCAGCGGAAACCTCACCGCGCTAAGGGAACTCGCGCTGTTGTGGCTGGCCGATCAAGTTGACGCCGCTCTGGCCAAATACCGCGCGGACAAGCGGATCACCGACACATGGGAGGCGCGTGAGCGCGTCGTCGTCGCGGTTACCGGTGGGCCGGAATCCGAGACGTTGGTCCGGCGGGCATCCCGGATAGCAGCGAAGTCCAGCGCCGAGCTGATGGTCGTGCACGTCTTGCGCGGCGACGGGCTTTCCGGTGCCTCCGCGCCGCGGATCAGCAAGGTCCGTGAGCTGGCCATCAGTCTCGACGCATCGATGCACATCGTCGCGGGCGACGACGTGCCCACGGCCCTACTGGATTTCGCCCGGGAAATGAACGCCACCCAGCTGGTGATCGGCACATCACGCCGCTCACGCTGGGCGCGCATCCTCGACGAGGGCATCGGCGCGCGGGTGGTGCAGCTGTCCGGCAAGATCGACGTGCACATCGTGACCCACGCGGAGTCCAAACGCGGTTTTCGGGCGGCGCCGCTCTCGCCCCGCGAACGACGGGTCGCATCCTGGCTCGCAGCGCTCGTCGTTCCCTCCGCCATCTGCGCGATCGCGGTGACTTGGCTAGACCCGTTTTTGAACAACAGCGGCGAGAGCGCGCTGTTCTTCGTCGGCGTGCTGGCAGTCGCCCTGCTGGGAGGTATTGCCCCTGCAGTACTTTCGGCGGTGCTGTCCAGCCTGCTGTTGAACTACTTCTTGACCGCCCCGCGGTACACGTTCACCATCGCCGAACCCGACGCCGCCGTCACCGAAATCGTCCTGCTGATGCTGGCGATCGCGACCGCGGTTCTGGTCGACGGCGCCGCCAAGCGGGCCCGGGAAGCCGGACGCGCATCGCAGGAGGCAGAACTGCTGACCCTGTTCGCAGGATCGGTGCTGCGTGGCGCGGACCTCGACACTCTTCTCGAGCGCGTGCGGGAAACCTATTCGCAGCGCGCCGTCAGCATGCTGCGCGAACAGACCACCGACGGATCGACGCATGTCAAGATCGTCGCATCGGTCGGCAAAGACCCTTGTAGCTCAGTCGATTCCGCCGATACCGCGATCGAGGTCGGCGACGACGAATTCTGGATGTTGCTGGCGGGCCGCAAGCTGCCCGCCCGCGACCGCCGCGTGCTCTCGGCGGTGGCCAAGCAGGCCGCAGGCTTGATCAGGCAACGCGAGCTCAGCGAGGAGGCCAGCCGGGCGGAGGCCATCGGGCGGGCGGACGAGCTGCGCCGGTCGCTACTTTCCGCAGTCAGCCATGACCTGCGCACTCCGCTGGCAGCTGCCAAGGTGGCGGTGTCGAGCCTGCGCGCAGAGGACGTCGACTTCAATCCCGAGGACACCGCCGAGCTGCTGGCCACCATCGAAGAATCGGTCGACCAGCTCACCTCGTTGGTCGGCAACCTGCTCGATTCGTCCCGGTTGGCCGCCGGCGTCATTCGACCCGCGCTGCGGCGCGTGTACCTGGAGGAGACGGTGCAGCGGGCGCTGATCGGTATCGGCAAGGGCGCCACCGGGTTCCTGCGGTCGGGCATCGATCGGGTGAAGGTCGACGTCGGTGGCACCGTGGTGATGGCCGACGCGGGGCTGCTCGAACGCGTGCTGGCCAATCTGATCGACAACGCGCTGCGCTACGCACCCAACTGCGTCGTCCGCGTCAACGCGGGGCGGGTGGGCGACCGTGTGCTGATCAATGTGATCGACGAAGGTCCCGGCATCCCCCGCGGCAGCGAGGAGCACCTTTTCGAAGTCTTTCAACGGCTCGGCGACCACGACAACAGCAGCGGTGTCGGCTTGGGATTGTCGGTTGCGCGTGGTTTCGTCGAAGCGATGGGCGGCACGATCCAGGCGACCGACACCCCGGGCGGGGGCCTCACCATTGTCGTGGACCTGGCGGCGCCGCGGGAGAACCCATGACTCGCGTACTGGTGATCGATGACGAGCCACAGATCCTGCGTGCGCTGCGGATCAACTTGTCGGTGCGCGGCTATGAGGTCATCACCGCGGCCACCGGTGCCGGTGCGCTGCGCGCTGCCGCCGAACACCGTCCGGACGTGGTGATCCTCGATCTCGGTCTGCCGGACATCTCCGGCATCGAGGTGCTCGGCGGTTTGCGCGGTTGGCTGAACGCACCGGTCATCGTGCTCTCGGCGCGCACCGACTCGTCGGACAAGGTCGAAGCGCTGGACGCCGGCGCCGACGACTATGTGACCAAGCCGTTCGGCATGGATGAGTTTCTGGCCCGACTGCGCGCCGCTGTGCGCCGCAATGCGGCCGCATCCGAAACCGATCAGCCGGTCATTGAAACCGATTCCTTCACCGTCGATCTGGCGGCGAAAAAGGTCACCAAAAACGGTGCCGAGATACACCTCACGCCGACGGAATGGGGCATGCTCGAAGTGCTGGTACGCAATCGCGGCAAGTTGGTCGGCCGTGAAGAACTCCTAAAAGAAGTGTGGGGACCGGCATATGCGACCGAGACGCATTATTTGCGCGTTTATCTAGCACAACTGCGGCGCAAACTCGAGGACGACCCGTCGCGGCCCCAGCACTTGCTGACCGAGGCCGGCATGGGCTACCGCTTCGAGGTGTGACCGTCAATCGGTGCAGCGTACGGCGCTGTGCCGGTTTGCTCCGAGGCCAGGAAATCCCACGGCTGCCAGCTAGCCCCTTTATAGTCATGCCATCAGCGTCAGCGGAAGGGTCTTTATGCCTGACGACATGAATCCATGGTGTGACAGTCGAGATTGTGAGGTTTGCCGCATTGTCCGTCGACTGGAACCGGGGCGGCCGCTGCCGGCCTTTCCCGAGTAGCGGATGAACGCATGGACCTCCACATCATTGTCAGCGGTGACGACGCGCTGGCGACGACGATCATCGATGAGCTGACGAACGCCGGCGCGAGCGTCGTCCGACTCGGCGACACCGAGATCGCCGATGCCCTCGCCGCCGCCGGGATCGGCCGAGCGGCGGCCGTCGTCTGCGCCGGAGATGACGACGCAACAAACCTCGAAATCGCGCTGTTGGCAAGGGAAGCCAACCCTGACGTGCGCGTGGTGGCGCGACTGGCCAACGACGTGCTGCGAGAGGCGATCGCCGACGACAACGGGCCCGGAGCGATCCTCAACGTGTCCGACCTGGCGGCGCCGTCGATCGTCGAAGCGTGTCTGGCGCAGACCAAGCACCCGTTCGAGGCGGCCGGCATCAAATTCGTCGTCTCGGGCGCCGAAGCACCACGTCAGGCGACGCTGCGCGACATCTACGGCGACCTGGCCCCGGTGGCGGTGATCCACGGCGAGAACTCCCCCACGCCCGGCGAGGTGGTGGTCTGTCCGGGCCGGGATCTACGGGTGCACGCCGGTGACTGGACGACGATGATCGGCACCCCCGCCGAGCTGGCCGCCCGGGGATTCAAGCCTCCGCGGGTCAGAGGTGAGCGCGCACGCCGACCTCGGCTGGGACGAATGCTCGACGCAGTCCGCACCCTGCGCGACGACATCAACCCGGCGTTTTATCCCGTGATAACTGCGGTGCTGATCCTGCTGATCGGCGCCACGGCCGTGTTGCGTTTCACCTACCAGGGCCGTGGGATGAGCTGGGTCGACGCGTTGTACTTCACCACCGAGACAATCACTACCACGGGGTATGGCGACTTCAGCTTCAGCCACCAGCCCACCTGGCTGCGGCTGTTCGCCGCCCTGCTGATGTTCGGCGGCGTGACCACCATCGCGCTGCTGGTCTCGTTCATTGCCGACGTGCTGCTTTCGCGCCGCTTCATCTACACGGCCGGACGTCCCCGGGTACGCCATCTGCGCAACCACATCATCGTCGTCGGGCTGAACGCGCTGGGCATCCGAGTCGTCAGTGATTTGACCGCCGCCGGACACGACGTCGTGGTTGTCGAGCGCGACGAAAACAACCGTTTCCTGATGTCGGCGGCCAAACTCGACGTGCCGGTGATCTTCGGCGACGCGACGCTGCGCCAGACATTGGAAGCGGCCCATGTCCACCGCGCCCGCGCGGTGGCGGTGCTGACTCGCGACGACATGATCAACATCGAGACCGGGATCGTGCTGCTCGAAATGTTGGTGCCCAAGCTGCCCGGGGTCACCCGGACCGAGGTTCCGCTGGTGTTGCGGATTTACGACCGGACGCTCGGCTTCGCCGTGGCGCAGCGGTTCGGTTTCGAAAACGTTCGCTCGACCGTCGAACTGGCCGCACCGTGGTTCATCGGTGCCGCGATGGGACTCGAGGTATTGGGGACGTTTTCGGTCGGGCAAAGTTCTTTCATGATCGGCGCCATGCATGTGGAAGCAGGCAGCGAACTCGACGGATTGCGGATGTTCGAGATGTCCACCCAAACCCGCGTCATCGCGATCACCCGGCCGAACGAACCGGTTCAGCTGCACCCGCGCCGCGACGTCAGGCTGAGAGCCGGCGACACCGCTTATCTCGTGGGTCCCTACCGCGAATTGCTGGATACGCTGCGCAAGGGGCAGCCTCCCCCGCCCCCCACTACCCGCGAGGAGCGCGCGCGCGAAGGCCAGGAGGTCGACGCAGGTCGCGCAGCGACAACAGGCTGAAAAGCAGCAAGCGACGGCGAGAATTTCAAAGCCCTCAAACCGGAATCGACCGTGATAAAAAATCTGTTAAGAAATGCGTTACCCATTCGTCGGAGTCTGGTAACCCACCCATAATGGGTTGGCCCGGCGGTCACCACGTCTTCTGGCGACACCCCGGCCGCAACCGAATTTCTTGAGCAAAGGGAATCCCATGTTTTCGGGTGGCAATTCAGTCCGAAATGCCGGCAGCGGCAGCATGGTGAGCGCCGATATTGTTGCGGCCCTGGCGACCCCGGTGATTCCAGCCGTTGGTTTCTACCCGGGCAACGAAGCCGTCAACCCACCCACGATCAGCTAGGGTCGTGCAGCAATGGATTTCGCGACGCTACCGCCGGAGGTCAATTCCGGCCGCATGTATGCCGGTCCCGGGGCGGGACCGATGCTGGCCGCCGCGGCAGCTTGGGACGCCTTGGCCGCTGAGCTTCAATCGACGGCAAACGCCTACCAATCCGTGGTGTCGGGTCTGGTTGCCGGGCCGTGGTCGGGTCCCTCCTCGGCGTCGATGGCGGCCGCGGCCGCTTCCTATGTGACCTGGCTGAACGCCACGGCCGTCCAAGCCGCGGAGACGGCCACCCAGGCCAAAGCGGCGGCCGGGGCCTACCAGGAGGCGTTTTCTTCGACGGTGCCGCCGCCGGTGATCGCGGCCAACCGCGCCCTGCTGATGAAGCTGGTGGCGACCAATCTCTTCGGGCGCAATGCGCCGGCAATCGCGGCCACCGAGGCCCGGTACGCCGAGATGTGGGCCGAGGACGCCGCGGCGATGTACGGCTACGCGGCTTCATCGGCATCGGCGACAAAACTGACGTCATTCAGTCCACCACGACAGAACACCAATCCGGGGGGCGCGGCCGGCCAGTCCGCCGCCGTCGGCCAAGCGTCCAGCACGTCGGCCGGCAACGTGCAAAACACCGTATCGTCTGCCCAGCAAGCCTTTTCGGCGGTCCCCAACTCACTGCAGAACCTCGCAGCCGCGGCACCGGCAGCCGCCGCGGACCCCCCGGACCCGCTTGGCACGTTGGCCAACCTGATCACAGTTTTTCTTGACGCGCCCGCAGCGCTGGCCACCTTCTTTGGCGACATACCACTAGGCGCCGTCGGGGTCGCGTCCCTTCCCTTGGGCATCATCGGTGCCGGGACTGGTTTGCACACGGACCAAATCGTCAGTGGCTGGGATGGGGTACAGCCGTGGCCGGGGACAGGGCCGGCGCCAGTAACAGAGTTCCCGGCGAGAATCACGAACATCAGCCCGACGGCGTTCGCGGCGCCGCCGGTGTCGGCAGGTGTGGGCCAGGCCAACGCGGTCGGGGCGCTGTCGGTGCCGCCGACGTGGACCATCGCCACACCGGCGGTACGCCCGGTCGCGGTGACATTGCCGGCATTGCCGGAAACCGGTGCCCGGGCCATCCCCGTGGTCGCCACCGCGGAGACGGTCGAGGCCGGCTCGGGCAGCACCCTCGGCGAGATGGCACTGGCGGGTATGGCCGGGCGAGCGATGGCCGGCACCCTGGGCACCGGCGGCGGCAAGGCGGAGGCCGGCAAACGGGCGGCGGCGCGTGCCGCGGGCGCGGCGCCCAGCGGTGAACGTGCGGCGACCGACGCCGAGGGCGAAGCAGCGCAGAGCAAACCTCGCACCGTGGTGACCGGCGTCGCGGCCGAGCTGCGCGAGTTCGCCAAGCTCCGCGACGAGGGAATTCTGACCGATGAGGAATACACCGAACAGAAGAACCGCCTGCTCGGGCGCTAAACGACAATCCGCCCGTTAGCGCGAGCGCCGGTTATCCGGGACGAGGGACATGCAGCAATGGATTTCGGGATTTATCCACCGGAGATCAACTCCGGTCGGATGTACACCGGTCCCGGATCAGGGCCGATGCTGGCCGCTGCACTGGCCTGGCAAGAATTAGCCGACGAGCTGTACACCGCGGCCAGCTCGTATCAGTCGGTGGTGTCAGGATTGATCGCCGGACCCTGGTCGGGTCCTTCGTCGGTCTCGATGGCGACCGCTGCCGCTTCCTATGTGGCGTGGCTCAGCGCGACGGCCACGCAGGCCGAGGAAACCGCTGCCCAAGCCAACGCCGCAGTCGCCGCCTACGAAACGGCGTTTGCATCGACGGTGCCGCCGCCGGTGATCGCGGCCAACCGCGCCCTGCTGATGACGCTGGTGGCGACCAACTTCTTTGGGCAGAACACACCCGCGATCGCGGCCACCGAGGCGCATTACGCCGAGATGTGGGCCCAGGACGCCGCCGCGATGTACGCCTACGCGGGTTCGTCGGCATCGGCGTCAGCGCTGACGCCGTTCAGCCCGCCTCGGCAAAACACCAACGGCGGCGGGTTGGCCGGCCAAGCCGCCGCGGTCGGACAAGCCACGAGCACCTCCGCCGGCAACGTGCAGGGCACTGTATCGACTGTCGCGTCCCAGAGCCTCGCAACCGCGGCACCGGCGGCCGCCGCGGACCCCCCGACCCCGCTGACCACGTTGAGCAACCTGATCACGATCTTTCTCACCGGGCCGGCCAACGCGGCGACGCTTTTCGGCGTCTTGCCGATGGCGGTCGTGAACGGCCCGGTGGGCGTTGCCGTCGATGCCATCGGCACTGTGGCCAGTCTGCACACCGATGACAGCGTCAGCGGGTGGCAAGGGGTAGAGCCCTGGCCGGGGACGGGGGCAGTGCCTCCGACGGATTTCGGGGCGCGAATCACCAACATCAGCCCGACCGCGTGGGCGGCGCCGAGCGTCTCGGCGAGTGTGGGCCAGGCCAACACGGTCGGGGCATTGTCCGTGCCGCCGACGTGGACCGTCTCGGCGCCGGCGGTGCGTCCCGTGGCGCTGGCCTCGCCCGCCACCAATGTCAGCGCCGCCGGCGTCGCCGCCGCCGCCGCGGAGGAAGTGGAAATCGGCTCGGGCAGCGCGTTCAGCCAGATGGGTCTCGCGGGGATGCTCGGCCCCGCCATGGTCGGCGCGCCGGCCGGCGGCAACGGCCGTGATGACGGCAAGGCCGCGGCAGGCAAACGGGCGGCGACTCTCGCGGCCACCGGCGACCGTGGGGCGACTGACGGTGAAGGCCAAGTTTCTGCGGACAATCCCCGAATCGTGGTGACGGGAGTCGCAGCCCGGATACGCGAGCTCGCCAAACTTCGCGACGAAGGCAGGCTGACCGAGGAAGAGTTCACCGAGCAGAAGAACCGCCTGCTTGGTCGGTGAGCGTCACGGACCCCTCTGCGCCGGCTACGCGATTGACAGCGCGATGCCATCCAGGATGTCGTGTTCGCTTACCGTCAGTGCGTCGATGCCGGCGCGCTCGTGTAGTGCATACGCCAGTTCCTCGACCACGATCGCTCCCGCGCCGATGACGTCGGCGCGGCCCTCGTGCATCGGCCCCAGCGCGGCGCGTTGTGCTCGTGTCATGCCGATCAACCCGTCACACACCGCGAGCAGTCGGTCGATGCCCACCCGTGAAAGATGAATGGCCGCAGAGTCGTAGCGCGTCATGTCTTGTGCAAGTGCGGCGAGCGTCGTCATTGTGCCGGCGACTCCCACCCAGGTCCTGGCCCGCTCCACGGCCACCACGCCCAGCGCTTCGCCAAGCCGCTCGCGGACCACGTCGCGCGCGGCGGCCACCTCGGCCGCTTTCGGCGGGTCGGAGTGCAGGCAGCGTTCGGTCAGCCGTACACAGCCGATATCGGCCGAGAAGCTCGCGATCACATGTGCCTCGCCCAGCACGATTTCCGTCGACCCGCCGCCCAAGTCGACAACTACGAAAGGCGCTCCCGCGGAATCTAATTCGTCTACCGCACCGCGGAACGACAACTCCGCCTCTTGCGCGCCGGTGACCACTTCGGCGCTCACTCCCGGCACGTCGGCCGTCATCGCGAAAAAGACATCGCGGTTGGCGGCATCACGGGCAGCCGACGTGGCGACCATTCGCACCCGCTCGACGTGATGGGCAGTGCACAGCGCCGCGTAGTCGACGAGGGCGGCGCGCGTGCGCTCCAAAGCATCCGCCGCGAACCTGCCGGTTGCGTCGACACCTTGACCCAGCCGCACGATGCGCATCTCACGGTGCACCTCACGCAAGCGCCCGTCGACCGCGTCGGCGATCAGCAACCGAATCGAGTTGGTACCGCAGTCAATTGCGGCGACTCGCATCATGTCCACTGCCCCGGCGCCAGGATCCCGTCCATCGACGGCTCTGCGGCCAGCACCGCCAGCGCCTCGTCGCCGAGCGGGTTGACCCCCGGGCCTTTGGCCAGCGAGTGCGCAATCAGCACGTGCAGGCATTTGACCCGGTCAGGCATGCCGCCGGCGGAGAACGTCGTCCCGAGTGGCTCGATCGCGTCGCGCTCGGCCAGATACGCCTGGTGGGCCCGTCGATAGGCGGCGGCCAGTTCGGGGTCGCGGCTCAGCCGTTCGGTCATCTCGCGCATCATGCCCGACGACTCCAACCTGCTCGCCGCAGCGATCAGCACCGGATGCGTCAGGTAGTACAACGTCGGAAACGGTGTGCCGTCAGGCAGTTTCGGCGCCGTCTTCACCACCCCGGGTTCGCCGTTAGGGCATCGATAGGCGATCTCGAGTACGCCACGCGGCTCGCGGCCCAGCTGACGCGTCACCGCATCGAGATCGGCGCGATCAACCACCGGGCGGCAGAGGTTTCGGCGAGGCCGGCGGACTCGGCGGTCCGTGGGGAGTGTCGGCGATGGTGTGCCACAACGACGTGTACCAGGGAGCGCCGCTGGCCGGCGGCGCCGGCTGGGATCCCGGCTCCGCGGGCAGCGCCGCGCTCGGCGGAAGCTGGACCTGATACGGAATGTCGCCCGGTTTCACGAAACCCAGTCGCTCGCGCGCCTGCGCCGCGATGTACGCCGGGTCGGCCAGCTTGGCCTTCTGCTGTTCGAGATCGGCGATCTGGCGCCGCAGTGCGGCTTCGGATGCCGCCAGCTGCGTCATCTCGGTGCGTTGCGCGAAATAGGTGCGGACCGGGCCGGCGATGGTCAGCGTCAGCACGCAGACGACCGCGGCCAGGATCGCTGCGCGCCGCGCGGTCAGACCCAGTCGTTGCTCGGATCGGTGTTCGGCCGATTCGGCGATCGCCCGCTTGATGGGTTCTTTCGCCTCGGGCGCTGCACGCGATGCGGCAGAACCCCGGCGCCCGGCCGGGGATTTACGCGGCCGGCCCTGCTCCGAATCGCCGCCCCGGCCCGGCCGCGATGCGGGTGAACGCCGCTTCGGCTCTGGCCGTTTCGCTTCGGACATGGCGTATGCCGCTATCTGGCTTCCGGCGTGTATCGGGGGAATGCAAGGTCGCCGGCGTAGCGGGCGGCATCGCCGAGGGCTTCCTCGATGCGAAGCAGCTGGTTGTACTTCGCGACGCGCTCGCTGCGCGCGGGCGCGCCGGTCTTGATCTGTCCGCACCCGACGGCCACCGCCAGATCGGCGATCGTGGTGTCCTCGGTCTCGCCGCTGCGGTGGCTCATCATCGTCCGGTATCCGCTGTGGTGCGCCAGCGCCACCGCGTCGAGGGTCTCGGTCAACGTCCCGATCTGGTTGACCTTGACCAGCAACGCATTTGCCGCGCCGCGTTCGATGCCTTCTTCCAGCCGTTCGGGATTGGTCACGAACAGATCGTCGCCGACGATCTGCACCCGGTCCCCAATCGACGTCGTGAGCGCCACCCATCCGTCCCAATCGTCTTCGGAGAGAGGGTCTTCGATGGACACCAGCGGATAGGAGTCGAGCAGCTCGGCGTAGAACTGAGTCATCTGCTCGGCGCCGAGTGTCTTGTTCTCGAAGGCGTAGCCGGTGCTGTCGGTGTAGAACTCGGTGGCGGCGGCATCAAGGGCCAACGCGATGTCGGCGCCGAGCTTGAAACCCGCGGATTGGATGGCCAGGCTGATCACATCCAGCGCCGCCTTCGTGCCGGGCACGTCGGGAGCAAAGCCGCCTTCGTCGCCGAGGGCCGTCGCCAGGCCCTGTTTCTTCAGCGCAGCCTTGAGCGCGTGGTAGACCTCAGCGCCCCAGCGCAGCGCCTCGGAGAAGCTCGGCGCCCCGATCGGGGCGACCATGAACTCCTGGATGTCCACGCCCGTGTCGGCGTGCGCTCCGCCGTTGAGGATGTTCATCATCGGCACCGGCAGGATGTGGGCGTTGGGGCCACCCAGGTACCTGAACAGCGGCAGCTCGGCGGAATCGGCCGCCGCCTTGCTGACCGCCAGCGACACTCCGAGAATCGCATTAGCGCCCAGTCGGGACTTGTCCGGCGTGCCGTCCAGGTCCAACAGCGCCTGGTCTACCAGCCGTTGGTCGTCGGCGGACAGGCCGATCACGGCAGGCGCGATTTCGTCGAGCACGGCCTGCACGGCCTTCTTCACCCCTTTGCCGCCGTACCGGTCGCCGCCGTCGCGCAGCTCGACGGCCTCGTGTTCGCCCGTCGACGCACCGGATGGCACCGCCGCCCGGGCGAATGTCCCGTCGATCAGGGCCACTTCGACCTCGACCGTCGGATTGCCGCGGGAATCGAGGATCTCGCGGGCCCCGACCTGCTCGATAATGGGCACTGGGTTCTCCTTGCGTCGTCGCCTCAGGTGCGTCTTAGCCTAAGGCCTGGGTCAGAACGGATGACCCGCCGCATAGGCGGTGGCCCAATCACGCACGGCGCGCGCATACTGGTCAGAGTTGTTGTAGGCCCGCAGCGCCGTTATCCAGCCCTTCGGAGTAGCGAGATCCTTTCCGCGCCAACATAAATAGCCCGCAGCCGACAGCGCTGCGTCATCGATGTTGTCCACGCTGACGACGCCGTCGTTGTTGGCATCCACACCATAGAGGCGCCAGGTCTCGGGAATGAACTGCATCGGGCCCATTGCCCGCACTGTGCCGTCGTCGTCGGCGAGATCGCCCGCGTCGCTGTCGACGATGTGCAGGGTGCCCCCGCTCCCGTCGAGGCGCACACCCCGGATCGGCGGCCGCACGTCACCGTTGGGCGCCACCGTCGCGTGGCGGTAGGTGCCGTGATGGCTCTCGATCTCACCGATGCCGGCCAATGTCGTCCACGACAGCTGGCATTTCGGGTTTTCCACCTCGGCGACCCGCGCGGCGTAGGCGTAGGCCTCCAGTGCGATGACCGGGATGTGCAACTTCGGGGCACGCTCGTTGGCCCACGTGTAGAGCTGGTTGGCGGGCCGGCCCTTGGCATGCGTGTCCACCGGCGGAACGGGGGCGCCGGCCGGCGGCGGCACGCCCTTGGGGATGGGCGTGCCCAGCTGCCAGCTACAGCTCGACGCCAACAGCAGCGCCGTGGCAGCCATGACGGCGAACGCTCGCAGCCAACGGACTGGCGACACAACACTCCCTAAACCAGGTTTTACTCGACCATGGTCCCACGGGAACCGACGACGTCACCTCGTCTCCGCCGACGTGTGTGATGACGTGCGCCACTGCTACAGCGACCGCGACCTTACCGGGCTGCGCCGATAACCGACTCCTCGGCCTGGTGGGGGCCTACTCGGGTTCGTCGTCGGCGGGCTGGTCGCCCTCGGGATCGCCCTGCGGTTCTTCGAGTGCTTCGCCGTTGGGCGTAACAGTTTCGGCGACGGTCTCTTCCAATTCGCTCGCAGCGGAGGGCCAATAGGCGCGCCACTCCTCCTCGGTAATGGCTCCGAGCGGAGCGACATCCAACTCCTCGGGAACGCCCTCGCCGCGGCGCTCGGCCGCGACTGCCCGCTCGGTACCGCGGACGGTGTCCATGAATGCCAGAACCGCGGCGCGCAGCTCATTTTCGGCATCCACATCGGCGGTCACCGTGATCGACGTGATTTCTGGCGGAATCAGGTCCGCGGGAAACCCGGCCTGGTTGACTCGTTGAATGACCTTCTGCGCCAAGGCTAAAGCCGGCTGCGCGGTCGGGAGGTTGTCCATCGCCGAATTCCGGGGCTTCTCGGCCGCTTTGCGCTCTTCCCATTGAGCCAACTGCTCGTCCAGCGAAATAGACTCTCCTGCAAGGACTCCCGGCACCCTGTTGCCGAGCTTGCGCAGCAGTGTGTCAGCCACGTCGTCGATGGTGAACGGATGCTGCGGCGCATCTTCGGCGATGCGGGCGTGGAAGAGCACCTGCAGCAGCACGTCTCCGAGTTCTTCGCGCAGCTCGTCGGCGTTGCCGCTGCGCACCGCGTCGAACAGTTCGTAGGTCTCTTCCAGTAGAAACCGGCGCAACGAGTCGTGGGTTTGCTCGCTTTCCCACGGCCCGGCCGTGCGTAGCTTGTCCATCATCGCGACCGCGTCGACCAGCCGTTCGCCGGGCTGCTGCTCGGGCGCCGAAATCAGCCTTTCGCCCGCGGCCAGCCGCGCGGTGACCGACGGATGCTCTCGGTCGGACGAGAGCAGCACCGGGGCATCCTCGCCGGTGTGCGCCGGTCGGGCCGCGGGAAGCGACCAGGGCACCGCGACCGGCATCTCCTCGGTGTATTGCACCTCGCCGCGCAGCAGTTCGATGGCTTCCACGGGCACCAGTGACGGGCGGCGGGGATCGACCAAGACGACGGTCATCGCGCTTGTCGCTCCCCACTGGACATCACGGCCTTCGTTATACCAACCTCGGACTGCGGCTTCCCATCAAGCGCAGATAGCAGATCGGCCACCATTTGCACCAACTCGAGATCACGGATGCGCGGGGCACCCATGCCGCCACCACGCGGAATCGGAACCTGCACCGTCGACGTCGTGGCTCGGTACCGCGCGCCGGGATACAGCCGCGCCAGGCGCACCTGGGCGGAGTCCGCAAGCGTGAGCGGCGCCAGCCGCACGGTGGCCGCCGAGGTTGCGCTGACTTCGGTGACGCCGGAGTGCCGGCACAGCAACCGCAGTCGCGCCACCGCCACCAGCCGCTGCGCCGGTTCGGGCAGCACGCCGTAGCGGTCGGTCAGCTCCTCGACCACGGCGTCGATCTCGGCGTCGTTGGCCGCGGCGGCCAGCCGCCGGTAGCCCTCCAGCCGCAGCCGGTCGCTGGGAATGTAATCCGGCGGCAGATGGGCATCGACCGGCAGGTCGATCCGCACCTCTTTGGGCTCCTCGGCGCTGGTGACGGTTTTGCCGTCGGCGGCCGCTCGGTATGCCTCGACGGCTTCGCCGACCAGCCGCACATACAGATCGAAGCCCACCCCGGCGACGTGTCCGGACTGCTCGACGCCCAGCACGTTGCCGGCGCCGCGGATTTCCAGATCCTTCATCGCCACCGCCATGCCGGCGCCGAGCTCGTTGTTCTGCGCGATCGTGGCCAGCCGGTCGTAGGCGGTCTCGGTCAGCGGGGCGTGCTTCGGATACAGGAAATACGCGTAACCGCGTTCCCGGCTGCGGCCGACCCGGCCCCGCAGCTGGTGCAGCTGGGCCAGCCCGAAAGTGTCGGCACGCTCGACGATCAGCGTGTTGGCGTTGGAGATGTCCAGACCCGTCTCCACGATCGTGGTGCACACCAAGATGTCGTATTCCCGGTTCCAGAACCCCTCGACCGTTCGCTCCAGGAGGTCTTCGGGCATCTGCCCGTGCGCGACGGCGACCCGGGCCTCGGGCACCAGTTCCCGCACCCGCGCGGCCGCCTGGTCGATCGAACTGACCCGGTTGTGCACATAGAACGCCTGCCCGTCGCGCAGCAGCTCACGCCTCAGAGCGGCGGCGACCTGCTTGTCGTCCTGCGGTCCGACGTAGGTCAGCACCGGGTAGCGCTCCTCGGGCGGGGTCAGGATCGTCGACATCTCCCGAATCCCGGCCAGGCTCATCTCCAACGTCCGCGGGATCGGGGTGGCGCTCATGGTCAGCACGTCGACGTGGGTGCGCAGGCTCTTGATGTGCTCCTTGTGTTCGACGCCGAACCGCTGCTCCTCGTCGACGACGACCAGACCCAGATCCTTCCACCCCACCCCGGTCTGCAGCAGCCGATGCGTGCCGATCACGATGTCGACGGACCCGTCGGCCATACCCTCGATCACCGCGCGGGATTCGGCCGCGTCGGTGAACCGCGACAGGCCCTTGATCCGGACCGGGAACCCGGCCATCCGTTCGGTGAAGGTCTGCAAATGCTGATCGGCCAGCAGCGTGGTGGGCACCAGCACCGCGACCTGCTTGCCGTCCTGCACGGCCTTGAAGGCCGCCCGCACGGCGATCTCGGTCTTGCCGTAGCCGACGTCACCGCAGATCACCCGATCCATCGGGACCGGCTTCTCCATGTCGGCCTTGACCTCGGTGATCGCAGTGAGTTGGTCGACCGTCTCGGTGAAGCCGAACGCGTCCTCCATCTCGGCCTGCCAGGGGGTGTCCGCCCCGAACGCATATCCCGCCGCGGTCTGCCGCTTGGCGTACAGCGCGACCAGTTCGCTGGCGATCTCCCGGACCGCCCTGCGGGCCTTGGTCTTCGTGTTAGTCCAGTCGCTGCCACCCAGCCGGCTCAAGGCCGGCGCCTGACCGCCGACATACCTCGACAGCTGGTCCAGGGAGTCCATCGGCACATAGAGCTTGTCGGACCCGCCGCCTCTTTTGGCCGATGCGTATTCGAGCACCAAATACTCGCGCCGGGCTCCACTGACGGTTCGTTCCGTCATCTCCACAAACCGTCCGATGCCGTGCTGGTCGTGCACCACCAGGTCGCCCGCGGTCAGCGCCAGCGGGTCGACGGTGTTGCGCCGCTTGGCAGCCAACCGTTTGCCGTCGGTCGCGGTCACCCGGTTGCCGGTCAGATCGGTTTCGGTGATGATCACCAGCTCCGCGCCGGGTATGACGACGCCGTCGTGCAACGGGCCCTTGAGCACCCCGACCACGCCGGGCTTTGGCGCCGCTCCGGGCTCCAACATCGTTGCGGGCGTGTCGGATTCGGCGAGCTGCTCGACCACGCGGTGCGCGGTCCCTGTTCCGGGTGCGACGACGGCGGCGTGCCTGCCGGTCGCTACGTGCGCGCGCAGCATCGCGAAGATGCTGTCGATGTCGCGCTGATGGCCGCGGGCCGACGGCGCCGCCCGCACGTCCAGCTCCACCGCCGACTCGTCGGACAGCTGGCTGAGCGTCCACCACGGGTGCCCGGACTGCCGTGCCGCGGTCTGAACCTCGTCGAGCTCGCGGAAACCCGACCCGCCGAGCTGCTCGACGTCGATCGGCGCGTCCCCGCCCACCGCCGCCACCGACCAGGACGCCTCGAGGAACTCGCGGCCGGTCTTGATGAGGTCGGCGGCGCGGGTGCGCACCTTCTCCGGGTCGCAGACCAGCACCGGCGTGCTGTCGGGCAGCTGATCGGTCAGCAGCGACGGCTCGTCAGGCCGCAGCACCGGCTGTAACGCCTCCATCCCGTCGACGGCGATGCCCTCGGCGAGTTTGGCCAGCATGTCGGCCACGCTGCCGGTGACGGCGGGCTCGGCGTGCGGACGGCGCCCGGCCAGCTCGGCGGCGCGCCGGCGCACGTCGTCGGTCAGCAGCAGTTCGCGGCAGGCGACCGCGACGAGGGTGTCCATGTTGATCTCGGGGATCGATCGCTGGTCGGCCACCGAGAACATCCGCATTTCGCTGACCTCGTCGCCCCAGAACTCCACCCGCACCGGATGCTCGGCGGTCGGGGCGAAAACGTCGAGGATGCCGCCCCGGACCGCGAATTCACCGCGGCGGCCCACCATGTCCACCCGTGTGTAGGCCAGCTCGACCAGCCGGGCGATCACGTCCTCAAACGGCAGCTCCTGTCCGACGGCCAAAGTCAGCGGTTCCAGCGCGCCCAGCTGCGGCGTCATCGGCTGCAACAACGAGCGGACCGCGGTGACCACCACCCGCAGCGGCGGGCCCAGCCGCTCGTCATCGGGGTGGGCCAGCCGGCGAAGCAGCATGAGGCGCGCACCGACGGTATCGACACCGGGTGAGAGGCGTTCGTGTGGCAAAGTTTCCCAAGACGGGAACATCGCGACGGCGTCGCCGAACACACCTTGCAATTCAGCGGTCAGCTCGTCGGCTTCGCGGCCGGTGGCCGTGACAACCAGCAGCGGGCCGTGGCGGGCCAGCGCACTGGCGACGAACAGCCGCGCGCTGGCAGGCCCGACCAGCCTCAATTCATCCGGTCGGTCGGTCGTCTGCTCGATGAGTTGCTGAAACGTCGGCGCAGTCAGCGCAAATTCGACGAGTCCCGCGATGGGTGCGGTCATGATTTCGCCATTCTATGGCCGCCGAACTCCGTCAATTTTGAGCCCGGCGCCGTCAAGGATTCGTAAGGACAGCGGCATTCGGCGATGGCCGCGCGTTGTTTGAAATCGTGACGACAACATTGGCGGACGTCCTACCGTCCCTCGGTTATGCCGCTCCGCCGCGGTTCCATCCGGCGGTTTGGCCGCTTACCACCCATTCCGACGAGGAGGGCCGGCTGTGCATCGGCGATGTGCCGCTTACCGACATCGCCGACGAGTTCCGTACACCGACGTACGTGATCGACGAAGCCGACTTCCGGTATCGCGCTCGCCGTTATCGGACAGCGCTGCGCGACGCTGAGATCGTCTACGCCGGCAAGTCGCTGCTGACCGTCGCAGTAGCACGCTGGGCGCGCGAAGAAGGGCTGGCCGTCGATGTGTGCTCTGCCGGTGAGCTGGCCATCGCCTTGGTCGCTGGGGTTGAACCGGGCCGCATCGTCATGCACGGCAACGCGAAATCGCACGACGAGCTGCGTGCCGCGGTCCGGGTCGGGGTGGGACGCGTCGTGCTGGATTCCTGCATCGAGATCGCTTACCTCGCGGGGTTGGCAGATCGGCCCCAGCGGGTCCTCATCCGCGTGACCCCCGACATCGACATTCACGGGCACCGTGCGGTCACCACCGGGACCACGGACCAGAAGTTCGGTTTCACGCTCGACGGGCCTCAGACCGCCGACGCGGTGGCGAGGGTCCTGGCGCAGCCCAACCTCAGGCTGATCGGGCTGCACTGCCATATCGGCTCGCAGGTGACCGATCCTGCCCACTACGGCGAGGCGATTCGTCGGATGATCGCCGTCATGGCGGACATCCGCGCCCGGCACGGCGTCATCCTCACCGAGCTGAACATCGGTGGCGGCCATGGAATCCCTTATCTGGCCGGCGGTCCCGAGCTCGACATCGACGAGCTGGCCCACGTCATCGACGACGCCCTGGACGTGGCCTGCGCTGTCGAGCGCTTCCCACGGCCACTCATTGTGGTCGAGCCTGGTCGGGCCATCAGCGCGCGGGCCGGTGTCACGCTGTATCAGGTGTGTTCGGTCAAGTCGCGGCCGGGCGGGCCCACCTTCGTGGCGGTCGACGGCGGAATGAGCGACAACCCGCGGGTGTCGCTGTACGGCGCGAAATACACTGTCGCGCTTGCCAACCGGCATTCCCTGGGTGAGCGCCGTCGCGTCACCGTGGTGGGGCGGCACTGCGAAGCCGGCGACGAGATCGCCCGCAACGTCGAGTTGCCTGCCGACGTGCATCCCGGTGACCTGTTGGCCGTGGCATGCACCGGCGCCTATCACCACAGCATGGCGTCGAACTACAACATGGTCGGCCGGCCCCCGCTGATCGCCGTGGCCGATGGTCGCGCCCGTGAACTGGTCCGCCGGGAAACCGTCGCCGATCTGTTGTCCAGAGACAGAGGATAAGCGGGGTTTAAGGCTATTCGTCGAGCAGGTCGGGGTCGGGCTCCAGATGGCTGAGGCCGTTCCAGCACAGGTTGACCAGGTGCGCGGCGACCACTTCCTTCTTGGGCTCGCGGGCGTCGAGCCACCACTGCGCGGTCATCGACACCGAGCCGACCAATGCCTGGGCATACAGCGGCGCCGTTTCGGGATCGAGGCCCCGCCGGGCGAAGTCGCCGGCCAGGATGGAGCTGACCTGGTTGACCGCGTCGTTGAGCAAGGTGGAATAGGTGCCCGAGCTGATGGACGCCGGCGAATCACGGATCATGATCCGGAAGCCGTCGGTGTGTTCCTCGACGTAGGTCAGCAGCGCTAGCGCCACCCGTTCGATGCGCAGCCGCGACCGGTTGTTGGTCGACCTGGTCAACGACGACGTGATGCCGTCCAGCAATGCGGACATCTCCCGGTCGACCACTACCGCGTAGAGCCCTTCCTTGCCGCCGAAGTGCTCATAGACCACCGGTTTGGAGACGTTGGCGCGCAGCGCGATCTCCTCGATCGAGGTGCCGTCGTAGCCTCGCTCGGCAAAGAGCGAGCGGGCGATGTCGATGAGCTGGTGACGCCGCTCGCTGCCGGTCATCCTGGCGCGCGGCGTGCGCACCTCTTTCTCAGGCGCTGCCACGGCTACCAGGGTATCCGCTTGCATTAGAGTCGTCGCTGGTCCTAACGATCCGTCGTGGTGTAATCGGCAGCACATCAGATTTTGGTTCTGAGAGTTCAGGTTCGAGTCCTGGCGACGGAGCTGGTTATTGCTGGGCTATTGCCGCACTTCTTTGCCGCGAGCGTGCGGAGAATGACACGCTTAACGGCGTGTCGGCGTACAAACACGCACACTCGCGGCGAAGGCGAAGTGGTGGCGAAGAGGTGAGGCCCGATGACTACCCACGGTGAATCAGCGGTCCTGGTATTGGCGGCGGGGGCCGGAACCCGGATGCGTTCGGACACCCCCAAGGTGCTGCACACGATCGCCGGTCGCAGCATGCTGGCGCATTCGCTGCACGCGATCGCCAAACTGGCCCCCCAACATCTGGTCGTGGTGCTGGGCCAAAACCACGAACGGATCACCCCAGTGGTCGCCGAGTTGGCGGTCACGCTCGGGCGTGGGATCGGTGTGGCGATGCAAGACCAGCAGCTCGGCACCGGACACGCGGTGCTCTGTGGGTTGTCCGCGCTGCCGGACGACTACCGCGGCGTCGTCGTCGTCACATCCGGCGACATACCGCTGCTCGACGCCGATACGCTGGCCGACCTGATCGAGACCCACACCTCCCGGCCGGCAGCGGTCACCGTGCTGACCACCACGCTGGCCGATCCCACCGGCTACGGCCGCATCCTGCGCACCCAGGACAATGAGGTCATCGCGATCGTCGAGCAGGCCGACGCCACTCCCTCGCAGCGGGAGATCCGCGAGGTCAACGCGGGCGTGTACGCCTTCGACATCGCGGCGCTGCGGGCGGCGCTGAGCCGGCTGTCAGCCGACAACGCCCAACACGAGCTCTACCTCACCGACGTGGTCTCCATCGTCCGGCAGGACGGTCAGACGGTGCACGCCCGCCATGTCGACGACAGCGCGCTGGTGGCCGGGGTCAACAACCGCGTGCAGCTGGCCGAGCTGGCCGCCGAACTCAACCGCCGCATCGTGGCCGCCCATCAGCTGGCCGGGGTCACCGTCGTCGACCCGGCCACCACCTGGATCGACGTGGATGTGAGCATCGGCCGCGACACGGTCATCCAGCCCGGAACCCAGCTACTCGGGGCCACCCGCGTGGGCAGCCGCTGCATCGTGGGCCCGGACACCACCTTGACCGACGTCGCCGTCGGAGACGGCGCATCGGTCGTTCGCACCCACGGCAGCTCCGCGGCGATCGGCGACGGCGCAACAGTCGGCCCGTTCACCTACCTGCGGCCGGGCACCGTGCTGGGCGCCGACGGCAAGCTGGGCGCGTTCGTCGAGGTCAAGAACTCCACGATCGGCACCGGCACCAAGGTGCCGCACCTGACCTACGTCGGTGATGCCGACATCGGCGAGCACAGCAATATCGGCGCGTCCAGCGTCTTCGTCAACTACGACGGGGAGTCCAAGCAGCGCACCACGGTCGGCTCGCATGTGCGCACCGGCTCGGACACCATGTTCGTCGCGCCGGTCACCGTCGGCGACGGCGCCTATACCGGGGCCGGCACGGTGGTCCGCGAAGACGTGCCGCCAGGGGCGCTGGCCGTGTCCGGCGGCCCGCAGCGCAACATCGAAAACTGGGTGCTGCGCAAGCGGCCGGGCAGCGCCGCCGCGCAGGCCGCCGAAAAGGCACAAGCCGCCGAGAAGACGGAAGAGCGACCCGATCGGTAACCCAACCACACACCTGGCGTTTCGCTACGTACCATGAAGCGGTCATCTCGATCCCGAGCGGTGAGGGCACCACGTTGAGCCACGACTGGACCGACAATCGCAAAAACCTGATGCTGTTCTCCGGTCGTGCTCACCCCGAGCTAGCCGAACAAGTGGCCAAGGAACTCGACGTCCACGTCACCGCGCAGACCGCCCGTGACTTCGCCAACGGTGAGATCTTCGTTCGGTTCCACGAGTCGGTGCGCGGCTGTGATGCGTTCGTCCTGCAATCGTTCCCCGCGCCGCTGAACCAGTGGCTGATGGAACAGCTCATCATGCTCGACGCGCTCAAGCGGGGCAGCGCCAAGCGGATCACCGCCGTCGTGCCGTTCTATCCCTACGCCCGGCAGGACAAGAAGCACCGTGGCCGCGAACCGATTTCCGCGCGCCTGGTCGCCGACCTGCTCAAGACCGCCGGCGCCGACCGGATCGTCACCGTCGACCTGCACACCGACCAGATCCAGGGTTTCTTCGACGGGCCCGTCGATCACATGCGCGCGCAGCACCTGCTGACCGCCTATATCAAGGACAACTACACCGGGCACGACATGGTGGTGGTCTCGCCGGACTCCGGCCGGGTGCGTATCGCCGAGAAATGGGCTGATTCGCTCGGCGGCGTTCCGCTGGCCTTCATCCACAAGACCCGCGACCCGCGGGTGCCCAATCAGGTCAAGTCCAATCGCGTCGTGGGCGAAGTCGCCGGCAAGACCTGCATCCTGATCGACGACATGATCGACACCGGCGGAACCATCGCCGCCGCGGTCGCGCTGCTCAAGGAGGACGGCGCCGGTGACGTGATCGTCGCCGCCAGTCACGGTGTGCTTTCCGACCCGGCACCCAAGCTCCTGGCCGAATCCGGCGCCCGCGAGGTGATCGTCACCAACACGCTGCCGATCGGCGAGGAGAAACGCTTCCCGCAGCTGACGGTGCTGTCGATCGCCCCGCTGCTCGCCAGCACGATCCGCGCCGTATTCGAAAACGGCTCGGTCACAGGGCTTTTCGACGGAGATGCCTAGATGGGTGACGCCGTCATCTACCACAATCCGCGCTGCTCGACCTCCCGCAAGACATTGGAACTTTTGCGCGACAACGATTTCCAGCCTGAGATCGTCGAGTACCTGAAGACTCCGCCCACGCGCGCGCAACTGGCCAAGATGATCCGCGACGCCGGCGTCGACGTGCGAGCCGCAGTGCGGAAAAACGAAGACGTGTACCGCGAGCTCAACCTCGACGAGGCGACCGACGACGAGTTGCTCGACGCCATGGTCGCCAACCCGATCCTCATCCAGCGGCCGTTCGTGGTCACCGCCAAGGGCACCCGACTGGCTCGGCCGGTCGACGCCGTCCGCGAAATTCTGTGAGACTGCAACTCTGCGCGGCCACGCTCATGCTGGCGCTCGTCGGCTGTGGACCGAAATCCCCTGACTACGGGTCGATCTGGACAACAACGGCGACAACGACCACGACGACGTCCGAAGAGCCCGTCCCGTTGGCGCAGTACCTCGACACCATCGGCGTGATCAAAGAGCAAGTAGCGCCCGACAAACTGCCCGACCTGACTGTGTCGATGCCGATACCACCGGGATGGGAGAGGTACACCAGCCCAACCATTCCGCCGACAACCGAAGTGATCACCAAGGGCGGCCCGTATCCGAACGCGATGTTGATGGTCTTCAAATTGACCGGAGACTTCGATTCGCGCGAAGTGGCCAAGCACGGCAACGCCGATGTCGTCACGTCGGCGAACTTCAAGCAGCTCGACGCGTCGGACGCCGACTTCCACGGCTTCCCGTCGTCGATGGTTCAGGGCACCTTCGACCTCGAGGGCAAGCGATTGCATACCTTCAACCGGGTCGTCATCGCCACCGGGTCACCGCCCGCCCGCCAGCCCTACCTCGTCGAGTTCTCGGTCACCAGCCTGGCCGACCAAGCTGTGCCGGAATCCCGTGACATCGAGTCGCTGATCAAGGGGTTCACCGTCGCGGCGAAGAAGTAGTGCTCGGGCCACCGCATCCGCGGCATTAATCTGTCTGCCATGACTTCGTGGACCGCCGCAGACCTGCCGTCGTTCGCCGGACGCACCGTCATCGTCACCGGTGCCAACAGCGGTCTCGGCGCCGTCACAGCACGCGAGCTGGCCCGGGTCGGCGCCCAGGTCATCCTGGCCGTCCGCAACACCGGAAAAGGCGAAGCTGCGGCCCGCGAGATGACCGGAGACGTCGAGGTCCGCCGGCTCGACCTGCAGGACCTGGCCTCGGTACGGCAGTTCGCCGACGGAGTCGACGCCGTCGACGTCTTGATCAACAACGCGGGCGTGATGGCCGTCCCGCACGCGGTGACCGCCGACGGTTTCGAGAGCCAGATCGGCACCAACCACCTCGGTCATTTCGCCCTGACCAATCTGCTGTTGCCCAAGCTCACCGACCGAGTGGTGACGGTGTCGTCGATGGCGCACTGGGTGGGCCACATCAGCCTCAAAGACCTGAACTGGACCTCCCGTCCCTACTCGGCGTGGTCGGCCTATGGCCAGTCCAAGCTCGCCAACCTGCTGTTCACCAGCGAGTTGCAGCGCCGCCTCGACGGCGTCGGATCGCCGCTGCGTGCGCTGGCCGCACACCCCGGTTATTCGCACACCAACCTGCAGGGGCGGTCAGGCCGCAAATTCGGCGACGCGGTGGTCTCGTTCGGCACCAGGCTGCTGGCCACCGACGCCGACTTCGGCGCCCGGCAGACGCTCTACGCCGCCTCCCAGGATTTGCCGGGCGACACGTTGGTCGGACCGCGCTTCGGCATGGTCGGGCGCACCAAGCCGGTGGGGCGCAGCCCGCTGGCCAAACGCCCGGCAACCGCCGGCGCGCTGTGGGAGCTCTCCGAGCGGCTGACCGACACCAAATTTCCGCTCTGAGGTGCTGATGCGCTAACCTGGCCGGGCGTCACGGCGAGGGTGGCCGGCTGTAGAAATTTATGCCGATCACCGTTATCGACGGGGACCTTCTGGTTGTCGCGATTGCTGGCCGTGCCCCGACCAACACAGGAGCGACACCATGGCTAAATCCGCGGCTTCGGCGGCCAATGAGCTCGCCGTCACGGTACGCACCGAGACCGGCAAAGGCGCATCCCGGCGGGCGCGCCGGGCCGGCAAGATTCCCGCCGTGCTCTACGGTCACGGCGCCGCCCCGCAGCACCTGGAGCTGCCGGGGCATGACTTCGCCGCAGTGCTGCGCCACTCCGGCACCAACGCCGTGCTGGCGCTCAAGATCGACGGCAAAGAGCATTTGGCGCTGACCAAGGCGCTCGACATCCACCCCATCCGCCACACCATCCAGCACGCCGACCTGCTGGTGGTGCGTCGCGGTGAGAAGGTCGTCGTCGAGGTCACCGTCGACGTCGAGGGCGAGCCGGTGCCCGGCACCCTGGTCACCCAGGAGACCAGCACCATCGAGATCGAGGCTGAGGCACTGTCGATTCCCGAGCAGTTGACCGTCTCGGTCGAGGGCGTCGAGCCGGGCACCCAGTTCACCGCCGGGCAGATCAACCTGCCGCCGGGCGTCACCCTGGTGACCGACCCAGACCAGCTGGTGGTGAATGTGGTGATCGCGCCGACTGCCGAGGAGCTCGAGGCCGAGGGCGCCGGCGAGGTGCCCGAGGCGGCCGAGGAGGAAGAGGTGCAAGCCGAAGAGGCTGCCGAAGCCGAGGCGCCCGAGTCCGAGCCCGAATCCGAATAACTCGTGGCCGACCCACTATTGGTGGTGGGCCTGGGCAACCCGGGACCAAACTATGCCCAGACGCGGCACAACCTGGGGTTCATGGTGGCCGACCTGCTTGCCGGGCGGCTGGGTTCAACCTTCAAGGCGCACAAGAAGTCTGGCGCGGAGATTGTCACCGGCCGGCTCAGCGGCCACCCGGTGGTGCTGGCGAAGCCGCGCTGCTACATGAACGAATCGGGGCGCCAAGTGGGTCCGCTGGCCAAGTTCTATTCGGTTACGGCGGCTGACATCGTGGTGATCCACGACGACCTCGATATCGACTTCGGTCAGATCCGGCTCAAGATCGGCGGCGGCGAGGGCGGCCACAACGGGCTGCGCTCGCTCGCGGCGGCGTTGGGCACCAAGGATTTTCAGCGGGTGCGGATAGGGATCGGGCGCCCGCCCGGGCGTAAGGACCCGGCGGCGTTCGTGTTGGAGAACTTCACTGCCGCCGAACGGCCGGAGGTGCCCGCGCTCTGCGAGCAGGCCGCCGATGCCACCGAGCTGCTCATCGAGCTGGGGCTCGAACCCGCCCAGAACCGGGTGCACGCCTGGTAACTCGGGCTCTCGTCCCGCGGGCGAACCGCAGACGCTAGGTGACGAGCGTGACCGAGTTGGCCCGGCGCAGTTTGCCCGACGGCGTCTTCGGGATCGTTCCGGGGCCGAGCACCACGACGTTGCGTGGACGCACATCGACCTCGGCGAGCACCTCGTGCGCAACCTGATGCTCGATGCGGCGCACCTCGCCCGGATCCTCGAACGCGTTCGATTCCACAGCGACGGCGAACGTCTCGCGCGAATGCCCGGCGTCCAGTCGCACCGCCACCGCGCAGCCCGGACGGACACCCTCGACGCGGCACGCCGCCCGCTCGATGTCGGTCGGATACACGTTGCGGCCGGCCATGATGATGACGTCCTTGACCCGGCCGCAGACCACGATGTGGCCCTTCTCCGTGATGTAGCCGAGGTCCCCGGTGTCATACCAGCCGTGCTCGTCCTGCGCCGGGATGAATCCGCCCATCGTGATGTAGCCGGGGGTCAGCGGCTCACCACGCAGCTCGATCACGCCGACGCCGCGCGGCGGCAGCACGTTGCCGTCCTCGTCGACGATGCGGGCCTCGATCCCGTCGAGCACCGGCCCGAGCGAAGCCAGCCGGCGAATGTTGCCCTTGGTGGCCGGTACGGCGCGCCGTAGCGCCGCCAGCAGGTCGGCGTCCACCTCGTCGACGTGCAGCCCCGTCTCCACCGGGGAGAACGACACTGCCAGCGTGGTCTCCGCCATGCCGTACGCGGGCAGGATGGCCTCCGGCCTGAGCCCGAACGGCCTGCCCGCGTCAATCAGGTCTTCCACGTCGGCGGGGTCTACCGGCTCGGCGCCCGACATCGCGATCCGCAGCGTGGACAGGTCGAATTGGCCGGGTTTGGCTTGCTTGCGCAGCCGCTTGGCGAACAGTGAGTAGGCAAAGTTCGGGCCGCAGATGAAGGTGCCCTTGTACTTGTCGATCAGCTTGGCCCACAACAACGTGTCACGCAGGAAGTCCATCGGCGTGACCTTGACCAGCTCGGCGCCGAAGTACATCGGCACGGTCAAGAAGCCGATCATGCCCATGTCGTGGAAACAGGGCAGCCAGCTGATCATCACGTCGTTCTCGATGTCGTATCGCACGCCGACGAACATCGCCTCGACGTTGGAGTACACGTTGCGGTGGGTGATCTGCACCGCCTTCGGCGATCCCGTCGAACCCGACGTCAGCTGCATCAGGGCCAGATCGTCCTCGTTGGTGTCGATGGGGTCGATGGGATCGGACGCCAACAGCTGCTCGACTGTGAGCACCTTGACACCGCGCTCCACCAGCACCGGCGCCGCCGCCATGAAGGGGTCGGAGACGATCACCGCCTTGGCTTCGATCATGTCGATGACGGTGGTGGTGTCCTCTGCCCACACCGCCAGGTCGGTGCGCGGCGTGGGCTGGTGCAGCATGGTCAGGCTGGCGCCGCGCATCCACAGCCCCTGCGCGGTCGGGGCGATTTCCACCGGGGCGCCGACCAGCACGCCGACCGCGTCGTGGTGGCCCACGCCGGCCGCGGCCAGGCCACCGGCCACCCGGCGGGCCCGCTCGTGGACCTCACCCCAGGTGTGCCGGACCGGGTGGTGCGGCTCGCCGGTCACCATGCCCTTCTTGCTCTCGCGGGCGTTGCGGAACATCTTTTCGGTAAATCTGCTCACGCGAACCTCCTCAGCTCCGGCGCCGACGCCCAGCGTTTAATGCTGCCCCTGTTAATGCGCACTTCGCTGCATGCGCACGCCCACAATTGGGGAGCGATTTCGTCTCGAAACGGTGATGAACCGATCACCTTACGCAACGTTGCGGTGTCGGTGAGGACACGGCCTGGGTTCGTGCACCGCCCGCCGGCATGGTCGGCGGGCGGGAGAATCGGGCGCGTTTCTTGACCGGTATTTATCACCGCAGCACATCTTAAACTCCTCTTAAGTAACCGCCAACTTCAGCGGCTACTCGACTGCGTCACACCCCGGTGACGGGGGTCGGCACCACTCGAGCACCGTGGACCGGCCCGCTGGCGACGCGAACCGTGCGGCAGACACCGGCACCGGACAGCTGCGTGCCCACGTCGACGGCTGCGGGCGCCGACGAGCACAGGAACGTGCACGTCGGCCCGGAACCCGACACGATGCCCGCCAGCGCGCCCGCTTCGACGCCGGCCCGCAAGACACGACGCAACGCCGGATCCATGCTCATCGCCGCCGCTTGCAGCTCGTTACCCAGCAGCGGCGCAAGCTGCTCCGGGTCGCCGGCGGCGAGCGCGGCCAAGACCGGCCCCGGTTCGGCCAGCCGTGGCGGCCCCTCCGCTCCCCCACCCTCGCCTTGCCTGAACCGCTGGAACTCGCTGAAAACCGCCGGCGTCGACAACCCACCCTCGGCGAACGCCAGCACCCAATGGAAGGTGTTCCGGGCCAGCACCGTGGCCAGCTCTTCCCCGCGGCCCGTGCCCAAGGCGGTGCCGCCGTGCAGCGCAAAAGGCACGTCGCTGCCCAGTTTTGCGGCCAGAATGTGCAGGTCGCGGCGCGGCACGCCGAGTTCCCACAGCGCGTTTATCGCGACCAGCACGCCCGCCGCATCCGCACTTCCGCCGCCCATCCCGCCGGCCACCGGTATGGATTTGTCGATCGCGATCGACACGTCGGGTGCCCGGCCCACGTGGTCGGCCATCAGCTCGGCCGCCTGCCAGGCCAGGTTGCGCTCGTCGACGGGCAGCTGGTCGGCGCCCTCACCGGTGAGTTCGAGCGAGAGCACATCGGCGTTGCGGACGGTGAGCTCGTCGAATAGGGAGACAGCATGAAACACCGTCGTCAACTCGTGATAGCCGTCCTCGCGACGGTCGCCGACGGCCAGATAGAGGTTGATCTTCCCCGGCACCCGCACGGTGACCGACCCAGTGGGCACCCACTGAGCAGCAGTGTTTCCGTCCATCGGCACCGCACGAGACTATCGCCGGAACCTACTCTGTGGGCATGGTTGGCGCCCGCCGTATCGCCGGCTACGTCATCGACCGCGAGGTCGGCCGCGGCGGCCACGCCACGGTGTACCGGGCGCATGCGGTGCGGTGCCCCGACCGGCCGGTCGCGCTCAAGGTTCTCGGCGAGACCCATCGCGGTCCGGCAGACCGTGCCCGCCTGCACCGCGAATTCGAATTCGCGCATCGGCTCAGCCATCCGCACATCGTCACGATGTACGAGCACGGGCCGTTCTGGCTCGCGATGCAGTTCCTCGGCGGCGGCAAGTCCACGCGGTTGCAGCGGCTCGACGACCGGCTGGCGGCACTTGTGCAGATCGCCGATGCACTCGACTACCTGCACGGCAACGGGATCGTTCACGGTGACGTCAAGCCAGCCAACATCCTTGTCGGCGAGGACTTTTCGCGTACAGGCGCTTGTTTGATCGATTTCTCAGTGGCACATGCCGTCGTCGACGACGTCTTCGGCCGCCCCAAAGACATGCAGGCTTCGCTGCCGTATATCGCGCCGGAGATGCTGGGCGGTCATGCCCCGACGGCCGCAACGGACGAGTACGCGCTGGCGTGTTGCGCAGTCGAGTTACTCACCGGCACAACGCCATTCGAGGCCGACGACTCCGCCGAGCTGGTGAACGCACACCTTCGTGGCGTCCCGCCGCGGATATCCCACCGAGTCCCCTGGGCATCGCGTGCAGTCGACACGGTGGTGGCCAGGGGCATGGCGCGAGAGCCCGACTTGCGCTATCAATCCTGTACGGAATTCGCCGAGCGCATCGCCCGCGCGGTGGACACTTAGCTCGCGGAGGCGTGTGGCTGAGACGTTCCGGCTTCACCCGAGCGCTGATGCAGCCGCACAAAGTCTTCGATGGTCAGCGTCTCACCCCGGCGCGCCGGGTCGATGCTGGCAGCCAGCAATCGGCGTGCCGACTCGTTACCCGAACCCGCCCATTGGGCGAAGGCGTTGCGGGATGTCTTGCGCCGCTGGGCGAATGCGGTATCGATAAGGTCGAAGATCTGCTGACGGAAGGTCTCGTCGGTGGGCCACGGCGAGGTCTCGTACCGATCGATGCGCACCAGCCCGGAATACACCCGCGGAATCGGCCAGAACACCGTCGGGGAGACCATGCCGTATCGGCGGACCCGCCCGAAGAAACGCACCTTGACGCTGGGCACACCGTAGTCCTTGCCACCCGGTTCGGCGGCCAGCCGTTCGGCGACCTCGGCCTGCACCATCACCATCACCGTACGCAGCGACGGGAATTCGGCCAGCAGGTGCAGCAGCGCCGGGACGGCGACGTTATAGGGCAGATTCGCCACCACCGCGGTCGGTTCGGCAGCCAGATCGGCGCGGCGGATCGACAACACGTCGCGGTTGAGCACAGTCAGCCGGTGAATTTCGCTATGCGAATGCTCGGCAACTGTTTTCGGCAGCCTGCCGGCCAGCACGGGATCGATTTCCACGGCGGAGACCGTCGCCCCGCGGTCGAGCAGCGCCAGGGTGAGCGATCCCAGCCCGGGGCCGACCTCGAGGACGTGATCGTGCCGGTTGATTCCGGACGACGACACGACCCGGCGCACCGTGTTCGCGTCGTGGACGAAGTTCTGTCCCAGAGATTTCCGCGGCCGGAATTCGAGTTCTTTGGCCAGCCGCCTGATCTCGGTTCGCCCGAGCAGCCGGATGGTCAGCGTAGACCCGCTCGTCCGCTGCACACTGGCCAAGCACCCCAGCCCTGGCGCGCCCGGGTGACCTCGGCCACCGCGATCTGCTCTTCGCGGGTGGCGAGGTCGGCGCGCGGCGCAAAGCGCAGGCCGCCGTTGCGTTCCCAGGTGCTCTGATCGAATTGCACACCGCCGTAATACCCGTTGCCGGTGTTGATCGCCCAGTTCCCGCCAGCCTCGCACCGCGCGATGGCGTCCCAGACGCCTCCGTTGCCGACCTCAGGAACATCGGTGCCCGGTTTGGTGCCCACCCGCACGACCGCCTCACGGGCCGGTGTGACCACGCGGCTGGCCACCGGCAGCCGGCCGGTTTCGACGCCGTTCACCTTGGACACCGCGAACGTCACGTCCTGGGTGCCCGGGGTGCCCGGGTCTTCGACGACCTGACGGCTGATGTTCATCTCCGGGTCCTCGACGCGGCGCCTGGGCGGAGGCAGCGGCACTCGCTCGGTGATTTTCTCGATCCGGTTGCGGGTCACCTGGATGTGCATCCCGTCGACCACCGGCGCCGATGCGCCCGGGCTGACCTGGTCACTTTGCTCCAGCGGCGCCTTGATGGCAGCCAGCAGGTCCCCGACCCGGGCCGCCGCGACGTGTACGTTGCGCACCGCGCCGCCGTCGTTGAGCTCGACGTTCTTGGCGCTGACCACCGGTAGGGCCATCCCGGCCAACGGAACCCGGCTCCCCCGCGAGGCCGCGGCCGGCGCCGTGTCGGTCATCGCGAGCTGGGCCAGCGCCTCGTCGACGGTGGACGCCGTGGTCCACACCTGCTTGGTGTCGTGGCCGTCCAGCGAGATCTGCAGCGGCCGGCTGCGGCGCAGCACGATGTTCTCGGCGTCGTGCACCCGCTCGTCCGCCGCCGGGTAGAGGTCGTCACGCTCGCTGACGCTGAAGCCGTTCTCCCTGATGATGTCGACCACGCGCGACTTCATCGTCGTCACGGTCATCGCGGTGCCATCGACACTCAGCGTCACCGTTTTATACGCGGCGATCGCATATCCGCCGGCGCACGCCAGTACCAGCAGTAACGCCGCGACCAGGAGCCGCAAAACCGGTGATGGAGTCTGGTGCAGTCTCGTTAGTACGTTCAACGCGCCTGTATCCCCGACCTCAGCAACAACTTCGGCAACAACCCACTGACACAGCAAAGGGGCCTTTCGGCCCCACCCGTACGATCACAAGACGGTAACGAATCGGCCTAGATAGAGCAACTCAGGCACGGCCCTCTTAACGGACTCTTAACCGCCGCCCAACCGGTAGGCTCGGCGAGCATTGGCGGTGGTGATCTCCGCCAGTTCCTCGGCGCGCCGGCCGAGCAGATCAGCCAGCGCCCGAACAGTGTAAGGCAGACAATACGGTTCGTTGGGAGCCCCGCGGTGCGGGTGCGGGGTCAGAAAGGGTGCGTCGGTCTCCACCAGCAGCTGCGCCAGCGGGATCAGCGGGACGGCCTCCCGCAGCTCACGGGCATTGCGGAAGCTCACCGTCCCGGACAGGCTGACCAGCCATCCGGCGTCCACACAGGCGCGGGCCATGGAGCTGCCCGACGAGAAGCAGTGAAAGATCACCGTGTCGGGCGCGCCCTCGGCGCGCAGCACGTCGAGCACCTGCGCGTCGGCGTCGCGGTTGTGAATCATCAGCGGTTTACCGATCCGCTTAGCCAGGTCGATGTGCCATGCGAAGGCCTCGCGTTGCGTGGCCGGCTCCGCGCAGGCCTCCAGCCGGCCCGGCCAGTACAGGTCCATGCCGGTCTCGCCGACCGCCACCACGCGTGGGTGGCCGGCCAGTTGTTCGATCTCGGCGCGTGCCGCGGCCGTGAGCGCGTTCGCGCGGGTCGGGTGCAGGGCCGTCGCGGCGTAGACCCTGGGGTCCCAGTCGGCGGCGCGAGTCACCCAATTCGCGGAGGCGAGGTCATCGGCGATGGTGACCACCGCTTCGACCCCGACGGCCGCGGCGCGGTCCACGATCGCCCGCACGTCGTCGCCGTCCTCGGCGCCGCACGCGTCCAGGTGGGTATGCGCGTCGACCAGCGGGCGCAACGGCTCGGGCGTCGGCGGACGTTTGGAGCTCACGCGCACACAATAGGGTGGACTTTCAAATGAAGCCCTACTACGTCACTACGGCTATCACGTACCCGAACGGCGAGCCGCACGTGGGGCATGCCTACGAGTACATCGCCACCGACGCGATCGCCCGCTTCAAACGGCTCGACGGCTTCGACGTGCGCTTTTTGACGGGAACCGACGAGCACGGCCTCAAGATGGTCGAGACGGCCGCCGCAGAAGGCGTTCCGACCGCGGAGCTGGCCCGGCGCAATTCGGATGTTTTCCAGCGGTTGCAGCAGAAGCTCAACATCTCCTTCGACCGGTTCATCCGCACCACCGACGCCGACCACCTGGAGGCATCGAAGGCGATTTGGCAACGGATAGCCGATGCCGGAGACATCTATCTGGACACCTACTCGGGCTGGTACTCGGTGCGCGACGAGCGGTTCTTCACCGAGTCGGAGACCAGACTGTCGGAGGACGGCACCCGGATCGCGACCGAGACCGGGGCGCCGGTGACCTGGACCGAGGAGCCCACGTACTTCTTCCGGCTGTCGGCGTATGCGGACAAACTGTTGGCGCACTACGACGCTCATCCCGATTTCATCGCACCCGAGGTGCGGCGCAACGAGGTGGTCAGCTTCGTCTCCGGCGGCCTGCGGGACCTGTCCATTTCACGGACATCGTTCGACTGGGGCGTGCCGGTGCCCGACCATCCCGACCATGTGATGTACGTGTGGATCGACGCGCTGACCAACTACCTGACCGGCGTCGCCTTCCCCGACACCGACTCAGAGATGTTCCGCCGCTACTGGCCGGCCGATCTGCACATGATCGGCAAGGACATCATCCGGTTCCACACCGTGTACTGGCCGGCATTTCTCATGTCGGCCGGAATCGAGCTTCCTCGAAGGGTTTTCGCGCACGGGATGCTGCTCAACAGCGGTGAGAAGATGAGCAAGTCCGTGGGCAACGTCATCGACCCGGTCACGCTGGTCGACAAGTTCGGGCTCGACCAGGTGCGCTACTTCCTGTTGCGTGAGGTGCCGTTCGGCCAGGACGGCAGCTACAGCGACGAGGCGATGATCACCCGGATCAACACCGATCTGGCCAACGAGCTGGGCAACCTGGCGCAGCGGTCCCTGTCGATGGTGGCCAAGAACATCGACGGAAAGGTCCCGGAGCCAGGCGATTTCACCGCCGACGATTTAGACCTGCTGGCCGCGGCCGACGGGCTGGTCGAACGCGTGCGCGCCGAATTCGATGCTCAGGCAATGCATTTGGCGTTGGAGGCGATCTGGCTGATGCTCGGCGCCGCCAACCGGTATTTCTCGGCTCAGCAGCCATGGGTGCTGCGAAAGAGCGAGTCCGAGGCCGACCAGACCCGGTTACGCACCGTGCTCTACGTGGCGTGCGAGGCGGTGCGCATCGCGGCGCTGCTGATCCAGCCGGTCATGCCCGAGTCGGCGGCCAGGCTGCTGGACCTGCTCGGTCAGCCCAACGATCAGCGGACTTTCGCGGCGCTAGGAACGCGGCTGGTACCCGGCACCGCGTTACCGGCGCCGACGGGCGTGTTCCCCCGCTACCAGGCGGAGTGATCTAGGTCACGCACTGTCACATCCGCAGGCTCGGCGGTGTCTCAAGGGCAGCATCCCCTGAGACCCGCGATAAACGAGGAAACAGCAATGACCGACCAGCGCACTCACGTCGTCGTGATCGGCGGCGGATATTCCGGCACCATGGCCGCCAACCACCTGCGGATGCGTCCGGACGTCGACGTCACCCTGGTGAACCCGCGCCCGACCTTCGTCGAGCGAATTCGCCTCCATCAGCTCGTCGCCGGCACGCGCATCGCAACCGTGGATTACGGCAGCATGCTCGGTGAGGGCATCCAGCTGGTCGTCGACTCCGCCGAGCGGATCGACACCGGCGACCGCAAGGTGCTGCTCGGCTCCGGCGCGGTACTGGACTACGACTACGTCATCTATGCGGTCGGCAGCACCGGCGCGGTGCCCTCGACGGTTCCCGGCGCAGCCGAATTCGCCTACCCCATAGCGGAACTCGAGCATGCCGAGCGGCTGCGCGACACACTGGAAGACCTGCACCCGCAAGCCCCGGTGACCGTGGTGGGCGGCGGATTGACCGGAATCGAAACGGCCTCCGAGCTCGCCGAGCAGGGGCGGCGCGTGACGCTGGTCTGCGGCGGCGTGCTCGGGCCTTCACTCAGCCGGGCCGGCCGGCGCTCGGTGGCCAAGTCGCTGTCGCGGCTGGGCGTCGATGTGCTGGAGACCGCCGTCGTCGTCCGGGTGCAGTCGACGGCGGTATTGCTCACCGACGGCGGCTCGGAATCCGTGCTGCCCAGCGTCGTGACGGTGTGGACCGCTGGCTTCGGCGTGCCGGATCTGGCTGCCCGCAGCGGGCTTCGCACCGATGCGCCGGGCCGGTTGCTCACCGACGAGACGCTGACCAGCGTCGACGACCCCCGCATCGTCGCCGCCGGCGACGCCGCCGCCCCGTCGGGCGAGCCGCTGCGGATGAGCTGCCAGGCCGCGATCCCGCTCGGCGCCCAGGCCGCAAACACCGTGCTGAGCCGCATCGCCGGCACCGCGCCCGCGGTGGTCAACCAGGCGTTCGTCGGGCAGTGCATCAGCCTGGGCCGCAAGCACGGCACTGTCCAGCTCGCCCACCTCGACGACACGCCGGTGAACCTGTACATCGGCGGGCGGGTCGCCGCGTCGATCAAGGAGGCGATCTGCAAAGGCACGGTCTGGGGTATCCGTCACGAGGCCGCCAAGCCCGGCTCGTACTTCTGGCTCAAGGGCGGCAAGCGGCCCGAGCAGGCCGCGCCCGAGGCGGTCACCGTACCGTGACCGCCTCGGCGAGCGAACACGCCGACCGGTTCACCCTGTTGCGGCCGTTGCTGTTCACCATCGCCTACGAAATCCTCGGCAGCACAACAGAAGCCGACGATGTGCTGCAGGACAGCTATCTGCGGTGGGCCGACGTGGATCTGTCGACGGTGAACGATACCAAGTCCTATCTGGCCCGGCTGGTCACCCGCCAGGCGCTCAATGCGCTGCGGGCGGGTGCCCGTCGCCGGGAGGACTATGTCGGGCCATGGCTGCCCGAGCCACTGCTGCTCGACGAGCAGGATCCGTCGGCCGATGTGGTGCTCGCCGAATCGGTGTCGATGGCGATGCTGGTGCTGCTGGAAACGCTCACCCCTGACGAGCGCGCGGTGTTCGTGCTGCGCGAGGTGTTCGGGTTCGACTACGGCGAGATCGCCGAGGCAGTCGACAAGTCCGCGGCGACGGTGCGGCAGATTGCGCACCGGGCGCGCCAACACGTGCAGGCTCGACGTCGCCGCTTCGCGCCGGTCGACCCGGAGCAGAACGCCCGGATCACCGCGGAGTTCATGGCCGCCGCGTCCAGTGGCGACGTGCAGACGGTGATGTCGATGCTGGCCCCCGACGTGGTGTGGACCGCCGACAGCGGCGGCAAGGCCAGCGCCGCGCGCCGCCCGGTGGTCGGCGCCGACAAGGTTGCCCGGGCGGTCGTCGGGCTGATGAGCCGGGGCATGCAAATCCCCGATGTCCGGGTGGACACGGTGATCTGCAACGCCGCACCTGCGGTCCTGCTCTACCGCGGTGACCACCTCGAGGGGGTCTTCACTGTCGAGATCGCCGACGGCAAGATCACCAACTTCTACGCGATGCGCAACCCGGACAAGCTGGCGGCGGCGACCACAGTGCGTGAAATCCGCCGCAGCTGATTGTTCTGTCAAGCTAGAGCCGTGCGAATCGACCGGCTCGGCGACCTTGGCAGCGCACCGCGGGTGCTGCGCGCCGTCGGCGACGCCGCCAATCGGCTGGACCTGCCGCCGCCCGCTGCGCTGACGGGCGACTGGTTCGGGGCGCTCGCGGTGATCGCGCCGAGTGTGTCGGTGCGAACCGTCGACGTGGTCGATGCGTTTGACGTGCGAGCGGGTTCTCACGGCCCGGCGGTCGGCGGTGGTTGGATCGGTTACCTGTCCTACCCGGATCCCGGCGCCGACGGGCGACCCGCACGCATCCCCGAAGCCGCCGGCGGCTGGACCGACTGCGTGTTGCGCCGCGACCGCGACCGGCAGTGGTGGTACGAAAGCCTCTCGGGCGCACCGATGCCGCGGTGGCTGGCCGACGCTCTGGCGACGCCCGCACCGCCGCGGGCCTGGCGCATCGACTGGGGCGCCGCCGACCGTCGCGCTCACCGCGCCGGGGTGCTGGCCTGCTTGGAGGCCATCAGCGCGGGCGAGGTTTACCAGGCCTGCGTGTGCACGCAATTCGCCGGCACGGTCGAAGGGGATCCGTTGGACTTCTTCGCCGACGGCGTTGCCCGCACGGCACCGGCGCGGGCGGCCTTCGTCGCCGGGCCCTGGGGCGCGGTGGCGTCGCTGTCGCCGGAGCTGTTCCTGTGCCGGCGGGGCGATGTCGTGACGTCCAGCCCGATCAAGGGCACGCTGCCGTTGGACGCTTCCCCGTTGGCGCTGCGGGGCTCGGTCAAGGATGTCGCCGAGAACATCATGATCGTCGATTTGGTCCGCAACGACCTGGGCCGGGTCGCGGTCACCGGGTCGGTCACCGTGCCCGAGCTGCTGGTGGTGCGGCCCGCGCCCGGCGTGTGGCATCTGGTGTCGACGGTGTCGGCGCGGGTGCCTGTCGACTTGCCGACCTCGATGCTGCTCGACGCCGCTTTCCCGCCCGCTTCGGTGACCGGCACGCCCAAACTACGTGCGCGGCAATTGATTTCAGGGTGGGAATCATCCCGGCGGGGAGTGTATTGCGGCACAGTAGGTTTGGCGTCGCCGATGGCCGGATGCGAGCTCAACGTCGCGATCCGCACCGTCGAATTCGACGCTGTGGGCAATGCCGTGCTGGGGGCGGGCGGCGGGATCACGGCCGACTCCGACGTCGACGCGGAATGGGAAGAGTGCCTGCACAAGGCCGCGCCGATCCTCGGGGTTGCGTCAGCGTCTAGACCGCAGCACGGCGTCGTAGAGGTCGCGCCGTGATGGTGCGCCGGGCGTCGCGGCGATCACCTGCGCGCAGGCGTCCTTGACGCGAATCCCTTGGCGCGTCAGGTTTTCCACCTCCGCAACCAGCGGCGCTAGGTCGGCGCGCGGCGTGGCGCCCGCCAGCACGACGGTAATCTCGCCGAGCACACCGTCGGCCGCCCAGGTCGCCAGCTCGGCCAGCGATCCACGGACCACCTCCTCGTGCACCTTGGTCAGCTCACGGCAGACCACCGCGCGACGGGCCCCGCCGAGCTGCTCGACCGCATCTCGCAAACAGGCCGGCAGCCGGCGTGGCGATTCGAAGAATACACACGTGCGCTGCTCGTGTTCGAGCGACGCCAGCCAGGCCCGTCGTGCCGACTGCTTGCGCGGGACGAAACCCTCGAAACAGAACCTGTCCGACGGCAGTCCGGACACAGCCAGCGCAGTGGTGACCGCCGACGGGCCCGGCAGGCACCGCACCGGCAGGCCCGCGTCGACGCAGGCCGACACCAGTCGGTGCCCCGGGTCGCTGATCAGCGGCATCCCCGCGTCGCTGACCACCAGCACGGTGGCGCCGGCGGCGATCTCGTCGACCAAGGCAGGCACCCGCGACGCCTCGACATGATCGAAAAAGCTGACCACCTTGCCGGTGATCCGAACCTCGAGCGCCCTGGCCAGTGTCCGCACCCGACGGGTGTCTTCCGCGGCCACCACATCGGCCGACCCCAGGGCCTCGATCAGCCGCGGCGACGCATCGGACGGCTGACCCAACGGCGTCGCGCCCAGCAGCAATCGGCCAGCGGTCATGGCGAACAGCCTACGATCGGGGTGATGACCGCCCCGCCTCTCGACGCCGCGACCGAGGAGCGGGCAGTACCTGTCATCAGCCCCGGGCCGCTGATGCCGGTTCCCGACTTCGGGCCCGTCGACCGGCTACACGGCTGGGTTGTGACCGCCGTGATCACCGCGCTGGCGGCGGTGACCCGGTTTGTGAACCTCGGTTCGCCGACGGACGCGGGCACACCGATTTTCGACGAGAAGCATTACGCGCCACAGGCATGGCAGATGCTGCACAACCACGGGGTCGAGGACAACCCGGGATACGGGTTGGTGGTTCACCCGCCGGTCGGCAAGCAGCTGGTCGCGATCGGTGAGGCGATCTTCGGCTACAACGGGGTGGGTTGGCGGTTCATTGGTGCGCTGCTCGGCGTGGTCATGGTGGCGCTCGTGGTGCGGATTGTGCGGCGGATAAGCCGCTCCACGTTGGTCGGCGCCATCGCCGGGCTGCTGCTCATCGCCGACGGGGTCAACTTCGTCGCGTCACGAACCGCGCTGCTCGACGGCTTCTTGGCGTTCTTCGTGGTCGCCGCCTTCGGTGCGCTGGTCGTCGACCGCGATCAGGTGCGAGAGCGCATGCACATCGCGCTGACCGAAGGCCGCATCACCGAGACGGTGTGGGGACCGCGCCTGGGAGTGCGCTGGTGGCGCTTCGGCGCCGGCGTGCTGCTCGGATTGGCTTGTGCGACAAAGTGGTCCGGGCTGTACTTCGTGGCGTTCTTCGGGCTGATGTCGTTGGCGTTCGACATCGCGGCGCGCCGGCAATATCGCGTGCTGCGCCCATGGCTCGGAGTGATCCGCCGCGACATTGCGCCGACCGGCTATGCGTTGCTGCTCATTCCGTTTGCCGTGTATTTGGCTTGCTACGCACCATGGTTCGCCTCCGAGACGGCGATCGACCGACACGAGGTCGGCCAGTCGATCGGACCGCACAGCCGTTTCCCGCTGCCCGACGCCATCCGGTCGCTGTGGCATTACACCTACAAGGCCTACCAATTTCACGCCGGGTTAACCAATTCCGCGGGCAACTACCACCCGTGGGAATCCAAGCCGTGGGCATGGCCGATGAGCCTGCGACCAGTGCTCTATGCCATCGACCAGCAGAACGTTCCCGGCTGCGGCGCGCAGTCGTGCGTGAAAGCGCTCATGCTGGTCGGCACGCCGGCGCTCTGGTGGCTCTCGCTGCCGGTACTCGGCTACGCGTGCTGGCGGACATTCGTGCGCCGCGACTGGCGCTACGCCGTGGTGCTAGTCGGCTACTGCGCGGGCTGGCTGCCGTGGTTTGCCGACATCGACCGGCAAATGTACTTCTTCTATGCGGCCACCATGGCGCCGTTTCTCGTGATGGCGATCGCGTTGATCTGCGGCGACGTCCTGTATAGGCCCGGACAAAATGCCGAGCGTCGTACCCTTTCGCTCATCGCCGTGTCCTGTTACGTGGCCCTCGTGCTGACGAACTTCGCGTGGCTGTTTCCCGTGCTTACCGGGCAGCCGATTTCGCCGTCCACCTGGAACATGGAGATCTGGCTGCCCAGTTGGCGCTAGTTCTCAGCGCGAGATAGAAGCCAGGGCTGTGGTTTTGCGCTCTTCCACAGCCGTGGCTTCTGACTCGCGAACGTGTCGGTGCTGAGCGCAACGATCGCATGCATGGACGAGGTCATCATCGGCAGCGAAGCCATTGCTCAAGGCTCGCTCACCCGTGGCCAGCTGCGCTGGAACTACCGGCCAATCCTTCCGGATGTCTACATCCCGAAATCGCTGTGCCGATCGCTGGAGCTGATGACCATCGGCGCATGGCTGTGGTCGGGCCGTAGAGCGGTGATCACCGGACGCGCAGCTGCGGCACTGCACGGCGCGGAGTGGGTCGACGAGTACGCGCCGGTCGAATTGCTCTGGCGCAACAATCATCGCCCGCCCGGCACGATCGTTCGCAACGAGCGATTCCAGCCCGACGAAGTGATGTCTGTTGAGGGACTACCTATTGCGACGCCAGCGAGAACGGGATTCGACCTCGCTCGACATCTCCCGCGAACGATGGCCATCGCCCACCTCGACGCGCTAGCGAGAGCGACAGGCATGAAACAGATGGACGTGCTACGCCTGGTGAATCGTTATCCCGGTGCACGCGGGAACAAACGCGCCCGGGAATTTATCGACCTGATGGACGCCGGCGCCGAGTCACCCAAGGAATCTTGGCTGCGGTTGCTCTTGGTCGACGCCGGGTTTCCGCGTCCAACCACTCAGATCCGGGTAACAGACGGAGCGATGACGGCATTTGTCGACATGGGTTGGGAAGACCTCAAAATCGGCGTTGAGTACGACGGTGATCATCACCGCACCAGTCGACACCAATTTCTCCGGGATATCGCCCGCATCGAGATGCTCGAGCGCAAGGGCTGGATCATTATTCGCGTCGTGATTGAGAGCCACCCGGCCGACATTCTGCAGCGCGTGCGCCACGCCTTTGTCCGTCGCGGTTACGACCGCCCGCCGCGAGATAGCAGCCAGGGTCGTGACGCCGCCTGAAATCACAGCCGTGGCTTCTATCTCGCGTAAGAGCTCAAGTATGGTTTAGGTATGAATTCCCAGGAGCTGTCGCCCGGTGAACTGGCCGCCCGGGCCGGCGTGGCGATCTCAGCTCTGCACTTCTACGAGCGGCAGGGGCTGATCACAAGTCGGCGCACGTCGGGCAACCAGCGCCGCTACGCTCGCGACACGCTGCGCCGCGTCGCATTCATTAGGATGTCGCAGCGACTGGGCATTCCGCTGGCCCGCGTTCGCGAGGCGCTGGCCACCCTGCCCAGCGACCGGGTGCCGACCAGCAAAGACTGGGCGCGGCTGTCCGCCGGCTGGCGGGCCGACTTAGACGACCGGATCCTGCACCTTCAGCGGCTGCGCGACAACCTCGCCGATTGCATCGGCTGCGGTTGCCTGAGCCTGCGCAGCTGCGCACTGTCCAATCCAGGCGACGTGCTGGCCGCGCAGGGGCCCGGCCCGGTACGGCTGTAGAGCCTTCGAACGTCCGTGCGATAAACTGGCCGCCGTGGCGATTGCGGTACAGGAGTCGCTGTTCGACTGCAACGAGCGCCGCGCGCTCGGTGACGGCGCGTGGATCGACATCCGTTCCGGCTGGCTGAGCGGCGCCGACGAGCTCTTCGACGAGCTGCTGACGAACGTGCCCTGGCGCGCCGAGCGCCGCCCGATGTATGACCGGGTGGTCGACGTGCCGCGCCTGGTGAGCTTCCATGACCTGAGCGTCGAGGACCCGCCGCATCCGCGGCTTTCCCGGCTGCGGCGCCGGCTCAACGACATCTACGCCGGCGAGCTGGGCGAGCCGTTCACCACCGTGGGCCTGTGCCTCTATCGCGACGGGTCCGACAGTGTCGCCTGGCACGGCGACACCATCGGCCGCAGCAGCACCGAAGACACGATGGTGGCGATCGTCAGCCTCGGCGCGACTCGCACCTTCGCGTTGCGGCCACGCGGCGGTGGAGCGTCGTTGCGACTGCCGCAGGCTCACGGCGATTTGTTGGTGATGGGCGGATCATGCCAGCGCACCTGGGAGCACTCGGTTCCCAAGACATCCGTGTGCGCGGGACCGAGGGTCAGCATCCAGTTCCGACCCAGGGATGTGCGCTAGCTCCGGACCGCGGCGACCGATTTGACGAGTAAGTCACGCGCACGGTTGGTGTCGACGGGGGCGACCGGCTTGCCGGGTGCGACCAGCGGGTTGGCGGTGACGATCACCTGGTACTCCCCGAAGTGCGCGGAGTAGTTGTATAGCTCGCCGCTGCGTTGCTGACCGTCGATGGTCGTTTGCAGTATCCGGTGCACTCCCAGCGTGCGGGTGCCGTCGATCTGCGGGACGTCGACGACCTCGATGACACCGCGCACCTTGCCCCCGTCGAATCCGACTTTCTGGCAGTGTGGCCCAGGGTCGGTGAACGGCACAGCTTGCGACGTCTGCAGGGCGATCGCAATGAAGCGGTTGCCGTCGCCCTCGGCAGACACCGCGGCCATGTTGCCCTGTAGCCCCGGTGGCATCTCCTGGCCCGCCACGAATTTCGCGCAGTCCGCGGGGTCGAACCTCAACCCCGGCGGCAGCTTGTGCGTCGACAACACCCTGGGATCGACACCGGTCTTCGGGATGTCCTTGACCTGATAATCCGGCCCGAAGCTCGACTTCACTTGAGAAATCTTCGTGATATCGGCCGAGGTGGTTTCCGACGACCCTGCCGATGAGCATGCCGCCAGCAAAAAGGCGCTTGCAATCGCGACGGCCATCCTCTTCATCGGGGGCCAATCTAACGCACCCGTCGTCAGCTGCGTAATGCCGACACGGATTTCACCAGCAGGTCTGCCGCGAATTGCGGTGGCAACGGCGGATGTGCCGCGCCCGGGTCGCTGATCAGTGTGGTGAACGCATAATAGTCGCCGAGGTACGCGGTGAAGGTGCTTGCGCGGGAGACGATTTCATTACCGCCTTCGACCGAAGTCGTGGTGTCGGCGGCCATGCCGAGGGTTTGGGCCCCGTCGATGCGTGGCGACTCGATGAGATGAACCCGGGACGTCGCGCGCCCGCTCGACATGCTCCAATGCGGGCAGCCCGCAACCACGGTCTGGTCCAGCGCCACCGGGCCCCTCGGTGCAGCGACGACCAGCGCATAGACAATGCCGCCGGCACCCGAGCCCGAGATACCTTGAGCGGACACGCCTTGCCTATCGGCCGGGTCGGCCAATACCGCGCAGCGCGCGGGATCGGCCGTCCAGCCGCCGCCAAGACCCCAGATCGTAGGCGGATCGGGCGTATCCGATACGGCGCTCACTTCGTAACCGGGCGGAAGTTCGCCGCCCACCCGCTTGATCTTCGCGGGGTTGATACGGCGAGCGGGTGCGCTGCGCGATGGCGCCGTAGTTTCACCTGCCTGGCCACACGCCGCAAGCAGCAGGGCGACCGCCGCCACGATGCACAGCCGCATGCTAGCCGACGGCCCGAATTACTTGGCGGGCAACGCGTTTGATGTTGTTGGTCATCTCACGGCCAAGCGAGATGTCGCGCGCCGCCGGCACATCCATGACGGTGGTGACCACGCCGACGTCGTCGCGCTCCCACATCGCGCCGTAGTGGTCCAGTATCGCGCGCATCGCCAGGTTGTCGGAAAGCACACGCGCGGAGAACCTTTCGACTCCGTCGACGCGAGCGGCAACTGACAGCGCCCCGAACAGAAACGAACCGACCCCGCGGCCCTGATACTCATCAGCCACGGTGAACGCGATCTCGGCGACGGTGGGATCATTATCGTCGCGAACGAAGCGGGCGTCCGCCACAGGGTAGCCGTCCTCGTCGGTCATCACCCACACGAAGTGGTCGACGTAGTCGACCTCGGCGAGGTAGTCCATCAGCGCCGGGCTGGGAACGCGCGGCGACATGAACCGGCGGTATAGCGTCTCGCTCGAGAACTGGACGTGTCCCTGCATGGTTCGCTCGCTGTCGCCGGGCAGCACTGGGCGAAGCAGCAGCTCGGTTCCGTCGCGCACCCGCACCGGGATCGGCGTCACGAACGCGGCCAGACGCTGGCGGACCGTGCGCACCAGCCGGCCCATGATTCCCGGGATGTGCACCATCCGCGCGAAGGCGTCGCTGTCGCCGATCCAGCCGGTCAGCGGCTCGGTCGTGGTGACGGTCGCCGTTCGCGGGATGTCGCGCAGCAACGCGATTTCGCCGACGACCATGCCGGCGGACACGTGCTCGACGATCACCACGTCGTCGTCGCCGACGTGCTTGACCTCGGCGGTCCCGGAGGAGATGAGCAGGAAGGAAACGGCCTGCTCACCTTGCTGCATGAGCACCTGCCCCGCCGCGGCCTGCAACGGCTGCAGGCTTGCGGCCAGCGGCATCAGATCCTCGACGCAACATCCTTCGAAGATGTCCAAGGCGGCGAGCTCGTCGGCGCGCAACGCGGCCAGTTCAGTCACGATGCTGCCCAGGTTATGGGCTGGATTCGGCTCAGTCCAGACTGATGGGATGGACATCGGCGACCACGCGCTGGAGACGACCCGCGGCCTGCTCGATCGCAGCGCCACGGTGCGGCACGGTTACCTCGACGTGCTGGGCGAGTCAACGGCGTCTCCCGCACCTACGCTGGCGCAACGGGCGATGAACAGCGCGTTCGTCGCGACCGTGTACGAAAGGTTGTGGCGGCCGGTCGCGTTCTACGTTGCCAGCGGTGTCACCACCGGCGCCGAGCAACGCCGCGCTGCTGACGCATTGCGGCTGCGGGGCGCGGCTCGATTACTCGATGTTGCCTGCGGGCCAGGCAATTTCACCGGCAAGCTGGCGCAGCGGCTGCCCGATGGCGGCCTTGCCATCGGATTCGACATCTCCGAGCCGATGCTGACCCGCGCGGTGCTGGACAACAGCGGGCCGCGCACCTGCTATGTCCGCGGCGACGCCCGCGAGCTGCCGTTCGGCGATGAAACATTCGATGCCGTCTGCTGTTTCGGTGCGCTGTATCTGATGCCCGAACCTTTTCAGGTCGCCCACGAAATGGTGCGCGTGCTCAGACCGGGTGGTCGGGTGGCGATCCTGACCAGCTATGCCGGGCAAGCCGCGCCGGCGCGGCAGGCCCTGACCGGGGCTGCCCGCCTCATCGGGCTGCGCATGTTCGACCGACACGCGTTCGTCGACTTGTTCACCTCGTCCGGGCTGGTCGATGTCGAACAGCAGACCCAACGCACGCTGCAATTCGTGACTGCGGCCAAGCCCGGGTGACGGCGTTCGTCAGGTCGCCGAGAAGAAACCCTCGTCGGCCATCGCCGCGCAGGAAGTGCCACCGGCCGCCAGGGCATGAGATTTGAACACGTGAGCGGCGGCGCTCGGCCGGTGGTGGACCGCGGCCAGGGTGCACTTCAGTCCGGGCGCGTAGCCCCGGCCCCAGAGCAGGACCTCGGTCATCCGGCTGTTGAGCGCCGCGAGGACTACTCGACGGACGGCTTCGCTTTTGACCAGCATGTCGGCGGCGACGGCAAGGCAGGCCGGTCCCGGCGACAGCGGCGCGACCCTGGCGCCCAATATGCGTATGGGCCGATCGTCTACTTCGTCTATTTCTCCGTCGACCACCACGGTGACGTCCCATCCGGCCATCGCCCGATCAAAGATCAGCCCGCCGGCCGACGTGACCGCTTCGGCGACGCCGGGCGCGATCACCTGCAGCCGGTGACGGTCGACGATTCCCGATGAAGGCCTCGCCGATCGCTTGGCGGGGCTGCTGAGTTCCTGAAGAGCGACCATATGTTGTCCGTTCACTCGCTGACACTACGAATATAGAGTAATCTCTTGTCGAAGGAAACACCGAGTGCCATGGATCGCTACACTGCCGCCATACCGAACCGACGCAAGCCCAATCCGGCACAGCGCCGCCGCGAACTATGCGATGCGGCGATCCAGTTGCTAGCCGACGACGGTGCCAAGGGCTTGAGCCATCTGAAAGTCGACGCCAAGGCAGGGGTTCCCGACGGCACGACCTCGTTCTACTTCCGGACGCGCTCAGCGCTTTTGCGCGCGGTTGCCGAGCGGGTGGCCGAGCTCGACCTGGCCAGCTTGCAGTCGGTTGCCGACAGCGCGGGCCTCGACGCGGAGTCGTCGGCCTCCACGTTGGCGAAGCTGGTCATCCAATCCGGCGAGGAGCCACAGCTAAGCCGAACCAAGGCGCGCTACGAGCTGACCATGCAGGCCACGCGCGATCCTGCCGTGGCCGCGACCCTGCAGCGCGCCACCGATGCATTCACCAAACTGCACCACGACATCGTTGTGCAGCTGTTGCCCCAGGGCGCCAAGTTGCCCCCCGCTGTCGTCGACGATCTGAGCAACGTCACGCTGACGTTTATCAATGGGCTTTTGCTGCGATTCGCACACGGCGACCGGATCATCGCCAGTCCCGAACAGCTCGACGGCGTCTTGTCGGCCATCGCCGCCGGCATCTTGAGCAGTGAGCGACGGGGTCGACTCACCCACGACGGTGCGCCGCAGCCGCGCCGCCGGCGCGCATGACCAGCACATCCGCCGGGCCTTGCTCTCTGCACCCGCAGTGTGGTTCTCTACAAGAATAGAGCTAGCCGTTCATCGGAGAGTACAAATTTCGTGACGATCAGCACGAGCAAGGACGTCTACTACGACCCATACGACGACGTCCTCAACGCCGACCCCGAGGGCCGAATCGCCCTTGAACAACTGCTCAAACGCTTCCCCGAGTGGGAGGTCGATCTGACCAACGCCCGTCTGAGCCCGACCTCGACGGTGCGCGGGTGGGAGTCGATGCCCGCCCTTGTGCCATGAAACCAACAACATAGACGGGAGACAGTCATGCCTGAGTACGACTACGAACAGATGAAGCGGGAAGCCGAGGCGCTCATCAAATTCGAGAAGGATGTCAAGAACCGAATCGCCTATATCACGTTCGACCGTCCCGACGCGCAGAACTCGACCACCCTGGGTATGCGCCAGAACTACGCCGACCTGATCCACAAGTGCAATGTGGACGACGACGTCAAGGTCGTCGTGATCCGGGGGGAAGGCGAAGATTTCGGCAGCGGAGGTGACCTGCCCGAGCAGCGAGGCATGCTGGAAAACCCGGGCATGCCGCTGCTGCATGAACTCGCGATCAACGACGACGACGTCAAGTACCCGCCCGGCGGCTCATACCGTTATCTGTCCACCGTCACCGACTTCTACGCCAAGGCCCGCGCCGGCAACCGGCCTCTGCAGGAACTGCGGAAGATCAGCATCATCGAAGCCAAAGGCTACTGTTACGGGTGGCATTTCTATCAGGCCGGTGACGCCGATCTCGTCATCTCCTCCGACGACGCGCTGTTCGGGCATCCGGCATTCCGTTACGTAGGGTGGGGTCCGCGGCTGTGGTGGTGGGCGGAGACCATGGGTTTGCGGAAGTTCTCCGAAATGCTGTTCACCGGGCGGCCTTTCACCGCCAAGGAGATGTACGAATGCGGGTTCGTCAACAGCGTCGTCCCGCGCGACAAACTCGAGGAGGAGACGCTGAAGTATGCGATGGCATGCTCGCGCTCCCGCCCCACCGACACGGTCGCGGTGCAGAAGACCTTCCTCGAGCTCTACAAGCAACACAAGGGCGAATACTTCGGCAGCCTGCTGACCGGCATGGTGGAAGGAATGCTGCCGATGATCCAAAACGACCGTGACAACGAAGTCGACCTCACCGAGGGCACCTTCGGTAAGGGCCTGAACAACGTGGTGAAGGACAACGACATGAACTTCCCGCCCGAGTGGCGCCTGTCCCGCTCGGGACGCAGCAAGCCCTAAGGGACGGCATGTCGGCGCTGAGTGGTTTCCGGATCGTCGAGTTGGCCGAAACGGTTGCCGGAGAATACTGCGGCAAGCTGCTGGCGGACTTCGGCGCCGAGGTGATCAAGGTCGAAAGGCCGGTCCATGGCAGCCCCACTCGGTCGATGGCCCCGATTGTCGGCGATCACAACGGGTTCGAGCACAGCGCGCTGTTCGCATACCTGAACACCAACAAGCGATCTGTACGGCTCGACGTCACCTCGGCAGGCGATAGCGAAATGCTGCACAAGCTGATCCCCACCGCGCAAGCCGTCATCGATGATTACGTATCGAGCCAGCTCGAGCGTCGACATCCCGCCGTGGTGTTCTGTTCGATCACCCCCTACGGCCAGGACGCTCCGCCGGAGTTTCAAAATGCCAAGAGCATCAACGTTTTCCACAGCAGCGGCTGGGGTTATCACACACCCAGTCATGCCGATCCCGCCAGACCGCCGTTGAAGGGGCCCGGCCGTTTCCTCGCCGACTACGAGGCGGGAGTCGACGCCGCGCTGTGCGTCGCCTCGTCGCTGTTCCGGCACCTACACACCGGCCAAGGGGAGTCCATCGACGTTTCGCAACAGGCGGTGCTGGTCTCGCGCGCCGACAGCATCCTGGGCAGGTTCATCGCCGGCGAAGTCACGCCTCAGAACAACCGCCACGACTACGACCAGAAGGGCCCGGCGGCCTTTTTCGCATGCGCAGACGGGTACGTCTACCTCTACATGAGCAGCCGCAACCACTGGACCGGCGTCAAAAAGCTCATGGGCAACCCGGGTTGGCTCGACGAGTTCGACGACGACTGGCTCGAGTTCTCCGTGACGCAGGACAAGGTCACCAGGTTTCAGGAGGGGTTCGCCGCATGGGTCCACGGCCTGCACAAAGACAGCGCAGCCGACGAGGCTCAGCGGTTAGGTGTCCCGTTGGTGCCCGTCAAAACGGCGGCCGACCTGAAGGATTCGCCGCAGTATCGCCATCGCGGGTTCTTCCAGAATGTCACGCACCCCGTATTGGGCACCGCGGCCTACCCAGGCGTTCCCTACCTGCTGAGTGCCTCCCCCGCGCGCATCACCAGCGCCGCGCCCTCCCTCGGCGAGCACACCACCGATGTTCTCGACGGCATCGACGCGCCGCGAGCCATGCCGACAGTCAAGTCGCCCCAACGCAAACCGCCCAAGGCGTCGCGGGGCGGGCCGCTGGACGGTGTCCGCGTCGTCGAGCTCACCAAAGTGTGGGCGGGCCCATACGCCGGCAAGCTGCTGGCCTTTCTCGGCGCCGAAGTGATCAAGGTGGAAACCGCCGACAACCCCGAGGAGATGCGCGCCTACGGCGGTACCGACATCAACCACGCGCCGTATTTTCTGAGCATCAACCCCGAAATCTGCAGTGTGGACCTGGATCTCAAGTCATCGGCGGGCCTGGGCCGGCTGCGCGGCCTGATCGGGAACAGCGACATCGTCGTCAACAATCTCCGACCTGGGGCGATGGAACGCTTGGGTCTCGGGTACGAACAGCTGAAGGCCATCAAACCGGACATCATCTCGGTGTCGATCAAGATGTGGGGCAACGACGGACCGCTGGGTCATCAGACCGGTTACGCGCCGTGCTTCGCCGCGCTGGCAGGGCTCGCCTCACTGGTGGGCTACCCGGGCGGCCCGCCGCTCGGCACCAGCATCCGCTACGGAGACTCCACGGTCGGCGCCGCCGCGGCCTTTGCCCCGTCGCGGCGCTGCTGCATCGCGAACTCAGCGGCGAGGGCCAATTCGTCGACGTGTCGGCCGTGGAGACGCTGTCCTCGATGATCGGCGATTGTCTACTCGAACAAGCCCTGACCGGTAAGCAACTCGAACCTGAAGGCAACCGCCACCCCGATATGTCTCCGCACAACTGCTATCCCTGCACGGGCGGCAACTGGATCAGCATCGCGGTGGCAGACGACACGCAATGGCGTCTTCTGTGCGACGTGCTGGGCGCCACCACGCTGGCCGACGACGCACGTTATGCCACCCTGCCCGACCGGCTGGAACACACCGACGCGCTGGACCGAGACCTCGCCGAGTTCACCAAGAGCCACGAGGCCGAGGAGCTGGCGCGCCGGCTCCGTTGCGCTGGTGTGCCGGCGAGCAAAAGCGCGACATCGCTCGATGTGATCAGCGATCGGCTGCTCTGGGATCGCGAGGTGTACCGGTTCGTCTCCGATCACCGCGAGGGGCAACGCCCGATTGTCGGGCCGCCGTGGCGAATGTCGCAGGCGCCGGCAGAGATCGCACGGGGCGCACCCGACCTCGGTGAACACAACGATTACGTGCTGCACGAAATCCTCGCTGCCGGTTCGCCTTCGGAGGCGAGATGACCGCACCACTTGCGGGGACCGCGGCGTTGGTAACCGGCGCCAGCAGCGGCATCGGCGCGGCGACCGCGCGGGCGCTGGCCGCCGACGGCGCCGCGGTAGCCCTGCTCGCTCGCCGCACCGATCGGCTACGCGAACTCAAAGCGGACATCGAATCGGCGGGCGGCGCGGCGCTGGCGGTGCCCGCAGACGTGACCAGCGCAGAACAGGTCGCCGCGGCGGTGGACCGGGCCGTCGGCGAGCTGGGCCGACTCGACATCCTGGTGAACAATGCCGGGCTCATCCGCATGGGGCCTGCTGCCCAAGCGCCACTGCAGGATTGGGACGACCTCGTACGGGTCAATGTGCAGGGCGTCTTGTATGTCACCCGCGCCGCGCTGCCCCACCTCATCGACGCGGTGGCGGACTCGCCACGCGGTGTCGCCGATGTGGTCATGATCAGCTCCACAGGAGGCTGGGTGGCCCGGCCCGGCACCGCGGTCTATTCGCTGACCAAATTCGGTGTGAATGCCTTCAGCGAAGGGATCCGACAAGAGTTGCTGGGCAAGCGGGTTCGGGTCGGTGTGGTGGGGCCGGGCACCGTCGAGACCGAGATCAGTAGTCACCTGGACCCGCAGTCGCGTGAGGCGTTCGATCGTCGGACCGCGGACATCGTCCAACTGCGACCCGAGGACATCGCCGACGCGGTGCTTTACATGGTGACCCGGGACCGCCGGGTAGCGGTCAACCAGATGTTGGTGCGCGCCGCCGAACAGACCTGGTGATAGTTGCGCTAGCGTTTCGAGGGGTCTTCGATAGTTCGGTAGCGGAGCAAAGGACCGAAATAGTGAGTGTGGCTTTATTTGGTTACCTGACCATATTGACCCTTGCGTTAGCGTTGGCGTTGGCCGCCGTCGCTGCCGTATACGTGAAACAGCTGGATGACCGGACGCCCAGTCCCATAAGCGAAAAAATAGGCAGCGCCAAAACGGTCATGCAGAAAGTGCGCAAGCGCGAACCATTGTCGCGAGATGAGCTGGATTATGCGAGGCAAATCGTTGCCGATCGTAGCTCCTTGATGGCCTTCTGCATCCCGGGCGCATTGTTTATGGTCGGATGCTTTTACGTGTTTGGCAGCCTTTACCACCTGAACGGGGCGACGCCCTCGGAGCGGACGTTTCTCGGGGTGTTTCCCATGTTGGCGTCCATGAACTTCACGATCCGGATGCTCAGAAGCGCAGCGCTGAAGAGGCGTCTGCGGGGGTAGCCCGGGCCATTGCGGTCGCGTTCCGGCCGCAGTGCCGATACTCTTTGCAGGTCATTAGTCCATTAGGGACGTGATCGTCTACTATCTGCATGGGCCCGCGCACGGGAGCGGGGGACCGCGAATGTGCCGATCGAGTTCCGAAAGGTGACCGAGTGAGCCCTCGTTCAGTCGGCAGGACCGTCTTGGCCCGGTTCTGGATGCCTTTGGTGGCCGTCGTCGCGGTCGGCGTGGGAGCGGTGGGCATGTGGAAGGTGCACCAGTTCTCGGCTCCGCCGCCCGTCATCACGGTCAATGGCCCCGCGGCGCCCGAGCAGACCACTCCCAAAGAGCTCACCTATGAGTTGTTCGGTTCCGTCGGCGACGGTGGGATGCTCGTCTACCTGGACATCGACGGGCATCCGCATCAGGTTGATCTGACGACGTTGCCGTGGTCGCACACGGAGACGACGACGCTCACGGTGGTATCCGGCAGCATCTCGGCGCAGGTTCATGGCGGTCGACTTGGCTGCCGGATGCTGGTGAATGGCGTTGTCCGCGACCAGCAGTCCGATACCCATGAGGATGCGCACGTCATGTGCAGGGTGAAATCCGCATGAGCGAGCATCGAGCGAGGCGACCGTTCGTCCCGAGGATGGTCCGCGTCCTCGCGATCCCGATCATCGCTTTTTGGGCGCTTCTCGCGGTGTCGACGAACACGTTCATGCCGCAGGTGGAGCGGGTCGCAGAAGAACTCGCGGGTCCCATGGTCCCGCATTACGCGCCGTCGCAGCGCGCATTGCTGCATATCGGCGAGAAGTTCCACGAGTCCAATTCGACCAACTTGACCATGCTCGTGTTGGAAGCCAACCGGCCGTTGGGCGATGTGGACCATCGGTATTACGACGATTTGGTGCGCCGGCTCAAGCGTGACCCCAAGCATGTGCAGTACGTCATGGACCTGTGGGGCAAGCCGATCACCGCGGCGGGGGCGCAGAGCGTCGACGGCAAGGCCGCGTACGTGCTGTTGCGTCTCGCGGGCGATATCGGCCAAATGGAAGCGAATAAGTCCGTTGCCGCCGTTCGGAATATCGTCGCGGATGTTCCGCCCCCAGCTGGACTCAAGGTCTATGTCAGCGGCGCGGCGCCGCTCGCTTCCGACACGGTGGCCATTGCCAACTCGAGCCTGAACAACATCACGATCGTGACGATCATCCTCATCGTCACGATGCTATTGCTGGTGTATCGCTCCATCAGCAACCTGCTGGTGCCCTTGCTCGGAGTTCTGATCGAGATGCTGGTCGCGAAGGGGGTTATCGCGACCCTCGGGCATTTGGGGTACATCGAGCTCTCGTCCTTCGCCGTGAACATCGTCGTCGCGTTGACCCTGGGCGCAGGGACCGATTACGGCATCTTCTTGATGGGCCGCTATCACGAGGCACGCCAAGCCGGTGAAAGCCGCGAAGACGCCTTCTATACCGCGTACAAGGGCGTAACGCCGATCATCATTGGCTCCGGCCTGACGATCGCGGTGGCGTGCTGGTGCTTGACTTTCGCACGCCTCAACTACTTCCACACCATGGGGCCGGCCGTTGCCATCGCCATGCTGTTCAACATCGCGGCAGCTATGACGCTCGGCCCAGCCATCTTGACGGTCGGCAGCCTTTTCGGGCTCTTCGACCCGCGGCAGGCGGCCAAGGCGATGTTGTATCGGCGGATCGGGGCGAGCGTGGTGCGGTGGCCGGTGCCGATCCTCGCCGCCAGTGCCGCTGCCGTCATGCTCGGCGCGATCTTCGTGCCGACGTACCGGCAGAACTACGACGACCGTGCCTACCAGCCATCCGATGCGCCTGCCAAACAGGGTTTCGCGGCGGCGGATCGGCACTTCCCGAAGAGCAAGCTGTTCTCCGAGATGCTGATGATCGAGACGGATCATGACATGCGAAATTCGGCCGACTTCATCTCGTTAGACCGGGTGGCGAAGAGTCTCATTCGTCTTCCCGGCGTCGCGATGGTGCAGAGCATCACCAGGCCTCTGGGCCGGCCGTTGGAACATGCCACCCTCCCGTACTTGTTCACCACGCAGGGCAGCGGGAACGGTCAACAGCTCCCGTTCAACAAGCAGCAAAATGCCAATACCGACATGCAGGCGCAGATAACGACCCACTCTGTCGAAGTCCTGCGCAAGGAGATCGTTTTCTTCCAAAAGATGTCGGATGAGCTGCACAAGACGGTTCTCACCGTCGAGGATTTGCAGCAGATCACCGATGAGATGAATTCGGAGATCTCAAATCTCGACGATTTCTTCCGGCCGATCAAGAGCTATTTCTATTGGGAGAGACACTGTTTCGACATTCCCATTTGCTGGGCGTTCAGATCGCTGTTCGACGGGCTCGACAACATCGACCACCTGGCTGCGGACATCAAGGACGCCAAAGTCTCCCTCGAGGCACTTGACAAGCTGTTGCCGCAAGTCATCACGCAGCTGAAACTCACGGCCGACGATTCAGAGGCGTTGGCAGCTCTTTTGGTCAGCAGCTACGGGCAGTCGGCTCTGCAGTCCACACAGACCGACCAGACATTCGACGACCTGGTCAACGTCGGGCTCGACTTCGACCGGTCCCGCAGCGATGACTTCTTCTACATCCCGAGAGAGGGTTTCGACAACGAAGACGTCAAGACCGGTATGGCGCTCCTGATGTCGCCGGACGGCAAGGCTGCTCGATTCATCGTCACCCACGAGGGCAACGCGATGGGCCCTGAAGGCGTGGAACATGTCAACGCGTTCCCTGGGGCGATAACCACGATCTTGAAAGAGACGTCGTTGGCCGGCGCGAGAGTTTATATCGGCGGCTCGGGATCCAACGACAAAGACATCAAGGAATACGCTGCATCGGATTTGCTTATCGTCGCGATCGCCGCCTTCGTGCTGATCTTCTTGATCATGTTGTTCCTGACGCGAAGTCTGATGGCCGCCTTGGTGATTCCGGGCACGGTCGCTTTCTCGTACGCCGGGGCGTTCGGGCTCTCCATCCTCGTGTGGCAGCATCTCATCGGCCTGCCTCTGCACTGGCTGGTGCTGCCGCTGACGTTCATCATCCTGGTGGCGGTGGGTTCGGACTACAACCTGCTGTTGATCGTCCGAGTCAAAGAGGAGCTTCACGCGGGGATACACACGGGCCTCATCCGCGCGCTCGGAAGCACGGGTGGCGTGGTGACTTCCGCCGGGTTGGTGTTCGCGTTCACCATGCTGGCAATGCTCACAAGCGATCTCAGAACGATCGGTCAGGTGGGTTCGACCGTATGCATCGGTCTGCTGCTCGACACGCTGATCGTGCGTTCGTTCGTCGTGCCCTGCATCCTGCGAATCCTCGGACCGTGGTTCTGGTGGCCGACGCTGGTGCGGTCCCGTCCACTACCGCAGCGATAAATCGGGACCGGTCAGGCGTCGTACTCCTCCGTCGTCCGAGGAGCGGCGGGCAGTTGGTCGTCGAGAGACTGCCGGTAGCGGATACAGCCTCGTAAGAACTGTGGCCACTCCGGCACATTCGGCAACGGATCGGTGGATTCGGGCAGGAGACTCCAGAGTTGGGGATGATGCCAGCAGAGCTCATGGTTGGTGCTGTCACGGTGCTGGCGGATACCGTTCCTCAGGCGGACGACCTCCTGCACGAGCTCGCGGCGAGAGAGAGTTTCGAGATCGTCGTCCATGGACGCCATTCTCCTCTTTGACGTTCCGCTTATCCGCAGGTCGTCTAGGTTCCTGACGTTTAGTCTCCCGACATGGACCGTTTCTGGGAGTGGGCGTGGGATCGGTATGGGATCCGGTACTCGTGGGTGGTTTGGGCGTTCACAGCTCTCACGGCGCTGCCGACCTGCCTGATTACGTCGTTTCTGGTTCTCGGCTACGAAAGATCGAGTCACTACGTTGACGCGGTTGCCGTCAGGATTATCGCCGTGTTGGTGATGTCATGCTGTGCCGTTCCTCCCGGCGGCCGGCAGTTTCATCTAGCGGAGCGGTGGAAAGCAGGACACGGGATCGATCGTGCGGCAGCCCTCGAAGACACCTACATCTATGCTCGGCGCTCGGTCGTTCGATGTGTGGCCGGCTTCACGATCGGTACTGCCACGCTGGCGTTGGCTGTCGGTGCGATCGCGGGAGCGACTAATTCTCGGCTCGTCCAGTACGGGTTCGTCGGAGCCGTCCCCGGGTTTTCGATGTCGCTGATCGGTGTGCACGCCCTCCTAGAAGGAGCAGTGCGGCCGGTTCGCGCCGCCCTGGCCGGCGACACGGCTATCGGTGACGCGCTGCCTCGTTCTCGCCCGACCATTGCCGAGTGGTCGAACATGGCCATCTTCGCGATCGCTTTTGGCTTTGCCGCGGCTGCCGCTTTGACGGCGGCGGTTTTCAATCGGTCCACCAGTGAGGTTCCCGTTCTCGCCGTCGTGATCGGGTTGGCCTATGCGGTTGGCGTGGCAGTGCCGATCACCGTCGGCACCTCGTTCTCACCGTTGCTGCGACCCGTTCGCGACCTCGCACAAGCAACGGAGCGTGTTGCGGTCGGCGATTACAGCCAACGCGTGCCGGTGGTTCAAGACGACGACCTCGGCGCCCTCGCGGCATCGTTCAACCGCATGCAGGCGGGTTTGGCTGAGCGGCAACGCCTTCAGGCAGCGTTCGGCACTTACGTCGACCCAGCTCTGGCTGCTCGGCTGCTCGAGCAGGGCGACGACGTGTTCAGCGGTGAGCGCCGCGAGGTGACGGTGATGTTCGTCGACGTGCGCGATTTCACGCCTTTCGCCGAGGCGAACTCCCCCGACGACACAGTCTCTCGCCTCAATGCACTGTTCGAGATCGTCGTGCCAGCCGTCGTGGACGCCGGTGGGCATGTGAACAAGTTCCTCGGCGACGGCGCGCTAGCGGTCTTCGGCGCGCCCAACGATCTCGCGGAACATGCCGACGCCGCGGTAACCGCCGCGAAGCTGATTCACCGCCTCGTCGCGGAGCAGTTCGGTGCAGAACTGCGGATTGGCATCGGGGTGAATACGGGTGAGGTGATCGCCGGCACCATCGGCGGCGGCAGCAAGCTGGAGTTCACCCTGATCGGTGACACCGTCAACGTTGCCGCCCGAGTGGAGCAGCTCACCAAAATCACCGGCGACGCGATCCTTCTCACCCAGCAATGCGTCGACGCCCTGGCGTGTCGACCTACTGGACTCATCGACCGGGGATTGCACACCCTGAAAGGAAAGTCAGAAACCGTGCAGGTTTTCGGCCTCGAGCCCGAGACCGATCCGCGGATTGACATCGCCGACTAGTCAAACCTCTTTGGAGCTAACGGGATTCAAAAACCCGTCGTGACCTACTCGATCATCCCATGCACGCACGAAAAGCTTCTCGGTGCGGGCACCAGACAGACGCTTCACGATTGCGGTGGCGCAGAACGTTGGCCGTCCCGGCGAATCAAGTTGGTCACGCTGTTGTGGATACCGCGGAGCGCATAGCCGGCCGTCGACACCGACACCACGATCAGGACAACGAACATCGGTAGCCAGTTGCTCTTGTGGTGATCGGTGCTCCACCAGACCCCGGTGAACAGAATCGCACAGATAAACAGCAGCACGTCGCGCAAGCTGCCGCGATAGGTGGCGGCCGCTCGCCGCAGTGACCGGTATCGGTTGACTGCAGCGATCAGGTCGTCAATGCGGCTGTCGATGCTGCGTTGGAGTTCGGCTCGCCGCTCCACCTGCTCCGGCGGTAACTCCTTCAGCAGTTCCAAATCCTGCTTGATCGCGCGGCGGACATCCGGACCCTTCAAATATCCTGCCGCGGCGCCGAGCGCCATTCCACCGGCGATGGGCGCAATCCCCAGGGCAAGGTCGGCCACTGCGGGCATGCCTTCGTCTCCTCCGTCACCCCATCAAGGTCTCGGCGAGCGTACCGCTCACCTGGTAGACCAGCTCGCGCATTTCGGCGTCGATTCGAGCCGCGGTTTACAGCATCTTGGCCGCTTTGGTTGACGAAAGCCTGGTGGCGTCGCACCTTCTACGAATGCGGGAAGCCACAAGTCACCCCCAGAACCTGCCTCCTCTGCTGAATCAGGCTTGTATCTACCAGATCAGGTGCTAGCGTCCGGCACACCGACAGGGCTTGGGGAGTGACGATGGCGGCAACAGAATATGAGTGGAGCAGACCTGCGGCGATGGCGATCCCCAAGGACGGCTATTTCGAACTTGAGCGCGGTCGCTACGGGCCGGTCTATCCCCGCACCCCCGCGTGCTACGGCTTTTCGATCATCGCCAAAGTCAAGGAGGGCCGGGAAGAGGCCGTCCGTGCGTATGGCAAGCAGATTGAAGAGGCCATCCAGGCCAGTCCCGAGGTGCTGGCACCCCTGCGGCTGCATTACCTGCGCTGGGTGCTCTTCGATGTCGGGTCGGGGCTGCACTTCCAGTACCAGGGCATCTTCGACACTGACTTTGACAAGTACACCGAGGATGCGGTGCAGCTGTTCAGCCAGACCGGAATCACGACAGTGTTCACGAACCTTGAGGGCTTCCCCGAAGACTGGAGGGAAAACCCGGAGGCGTTCGTCAAGTTCGTCCGAGAGCATCAGTTTCCGAGTTTTTTGGAGTACGGGGAGTATCCCTATGTCACGGCCGACGAGATCAAAAAGGCGTTGCGGTTGAAGGCTGCATTCCAAGTCATGCTGGACCAAATGCAGTGACACGTATCCGAGCGTGCCGATGCTTGAGCTTGACGACATCCAGCACATCCTGCTGACTCGAACCCCGGCCATGACTGGGCGCTATGAGTTTTTGTCGTTTGACGAACCGGCCGGTGGCCGAGCGTGGCTGTCAGAACTGGTCGATGTCGTCGAGTCGGCCGCATCGGTGCGAGAAACGATGGAGGGCACCAAGCGGTGGGTCACGCTGGGTTTCACCTGGAACGGGCTTCGGGCGCTCGGTGTGCCCGAGGATTCGCTCGCCAGTTTTCCCGCGGAGTTCCGTCAAGGCATGGCCGCTCGGGCGGACATTCTCGGTGACACGGGGCGCAACCACCCCAACAACTGGGTCGGCGGACTGGCCGGGGATGATCTTCATGCGCTTGCGATCTTGTTCGCCCGAGATGATGGCGAGCACGCCTGCGCCACTCAAGCTCACGACGACTTGGTGGGCCGGTGTGAAGGCGTGCGCAGGTTGTCGTATCTGGATTTGAACGCGACGCCTCCGTTTAACTACGCCCATGACCACTTTGGTTTTCGAGATCGGCTGTCGCAGCCGGTGATAGAGGGATCAGGTGAGGAACCCACGCCCGGCTCCGGCGCGCCGCTCAAGGCCGGAGAATTCATCCTCGGATACCCGGATGAGTTCGGCCCAGTGGCCAATCTGCCACAGCCCGATGTGCTCTCGCGCAACGGGACCTATGCGGCGTATCGACGGCTACAAGAGCACGTGGCCTTATTCCGTGACTACATCCGTTCGAACGCCGGTACGCCAGATGCAGAGGAGTTGTTGGCCGCGAAGTTCATGGGCCGGTGGCGCAGCGGCGCTCCGTTAGTCCTCGCACCTGAGAGGGACGATCCCGAGCTGGGTGCGAACCCCATGCGCAACAACGACTTCAACTACAAGGAGATGGACCCGCACGGATATGCATGTCCTTTGGGCGCTCACGCCAGACGGCTCAACCCGCGAGACACCGCACCCAACATGAATCGGCGACGAATGATTCGCCGGGGAGCCACCTATGGACCGGCGCTCCCCGAGGGCGCACCCGACGACGCGGTAGACCGTGGGATCGCCGCCTTCATCATCTGCGCCAGTTTGATCCGGCAGTTTGAGTTCGCGCAGAACGTATGGATCAACGATCGCACCTTCCACGAGCTTGGCAACGAACATGATCCAATTTGCGGAACACAAGACGGCACAATGGAGTTCAAGATACCGAAGCGGCCAATCCGCCAGGTTCTCAAGGGACTGCCGGCGTTCACAACTCTGACAGGCGGAGCGTACTTCTTCCTGCCAGGCATCAATGCCATGCGATACCTCGCGGCGCTCGACTGAGCAGCTAAGGAACGATCATGAGCACACTGCCCGCCGCTCGCACGTACAACCAAGGCCACATCCCCCGCCCGCACACGGGCGGACGACGCATCAGCATCTATTGGACCTGGAGCTATCCATGGGAGTCCCAGCGCGACCTCGGCGCATTGGACAACCGTTTCTCCACGATGACCGAAGTACGCAGGGCCGCCTGGCCCCGGTACGAGACACCGGAATGGGACGAGGCCAACTTCCTGCAAGGCATCGCCGGCACCTTGGAGCTTTTTCACCGCTCCACGCTGGCCTTCCAGGAGTTGGCGGGCGAAGCTACCGGCCATCGGGTCGCCGTGTTCCAACGCATCGACCAAGCTGGCTACAAGCTGCTGATCGATGAACGGATATTGGCCGACACCGACACCCTAATGGTGTTCGGGCTTGACCATATAGTCGGCGAAGAACAAGCAGAGACCCAAGAAGTCGCAGCCATTCGCGAGTGGCTGAAACGAGAAGACACCTGCCTCCTATTAGCTCCGCACCACGACGTCGGCTTCACCGACGACCTGGCTCAGCGGCAGATCGAGTACCTGCACCATGGCGACCCGCTGGTACCACGCCAACAACGCTTCACCGCATACACGCGCTCGCTTATGAAGGCGCTCGACGTACCCGTCTACAACAAGTGGGGGCTACGTCCGGCCGTCGTCGAAGGCACCCACGAGATCGCACCGCTCACCGGCTTTCGCGATCTCGACACGCTCAAGCTGCTTGATCAGGTCACGACCTTCAACTTTCACCCGCATCTGCCGCACTATGAACTGAACGCTCCCGAAAGCGATTCCCTCCGCGTTCTCGGTAGGCAACGCATTGACCCCAATCGGCCTCACCCATTTACCGAGGCGGGCAACATCGAGTTCAATGCGCTCGTTTGGATGCCGCCGTCCGGTGAGCGGGCTGGCGACATCGTGCTGGTCGACTCCACGAACTTCACGACACTGTTCGGCGGCACTGACAGCCTCAAAAACCTTTGGCGCAACATAGCGACGATGAAGTGAACGAGGACCAATGTGAAAGCTGTGCAGCAGATGTTGGGACACGCGAAGTCTTCGATAGGTCTCGATACGTACGCTGACCTGTTCGACGAAGACCTCGACGAGGTTGCGGACCGACTGAACGACTCCATCCGAGTTACTGCGTACGCTCTGCGGGGGGCAAAAGTTCACTAGCGGACTGCACACGCTCTGACCTGCTCAAACTCTGTGGAGCTAAGGGGATTCGAACCCCTGACCTACTCGATGCGAACGAGTCGCGCTACCAACTGCGCCATAGCCCCTGACCGCTAGCAGGCTACCAGTCGCGATCGAAGTCGCCGAACCGCTACTGTCCGGCCGCGCGCGGCAAGTCCCTGTGCCAGCCGTAATCCCGCGCATAGGGCGCGTAGTCGAGATGCTCGAAGATCGGGTCCTCGTCATCGATCTCGAGCACCACCGCGCCGGGACGCCGCAGGCGTGCGGGTACCACGTCAAAGTCACGGTCGTGGGTGTTCTCCACGCCCAGCCGCGAGCGCGCCAACCGCTGCATCCGGCGACGGCGCAGACGCTCCTCGATCCGGGTCTGCCGGCGCAGATATCCCAGGTAAAGCACCGTCAGCCCAGCGGCGCTACCGCAGAACCACCACGCCGCGGGTGTCACCAGGAAGGCTGTCGCCGCAGATCCCACCAGCGTCAGCGCCATCATGGTCAGCACCCGCTTGCGGAAGGCATACTTGCGTGCGCTCACCGCGGCGGCGGTGTCCGACTCGTACCGATGCCGCCGCGAGGCCGCCGGAGTGGCGGTAATCGGCGGTTCCTCGGGGACCGCTATGCCGGATGTGTCGTCGACGTACTCGTATTGACCGCCGTCCTCCTGATCGACGTCGTCGTTCTCGACGATGGCCGCGTGGTCCTCGGTTTGCTCCTCACTTACCGGCTCGGTCTGCTCGTCCGCCGGGACCGCCACATCGGACTCGTCGACCACGGCGACATCTGGATGCTCGGGCTCATCCTCGACCGCTGGCGCCTCGTCGACGTGCGGCTCCTCGGCCTCGTCGCGGTCCTCGTCGAGATCCTGGTATTCGTCCTGCTCAGGCTGCCAATTCGGGTCGCTGCGATGCCCCGCCGCCGGCCCCGCCCGTTTGAGCAGTCGCGCCGCCGCCGCGCCGGTGTTGAGCACGCGGGTCGCCAGGGCCACGTCGCTGGTGCGGCGCACCGCGTCGCGCTTGCTGATCAGCATCGGAACCAGCACGAACAGCCAGAGCACGACGAGCGAAATCCAGAGCAACGATTGCGGGATGCTTGGCATGGTGAGCCGCTCCTTTCCCCGCCAGGCTAGGCCGGCAGCCGGCGCATCCGGTCGAGGCGCGCCCAGGACAATTACACACCTGTAATTTGCATGTGACAAGCACCACTAGTCACAAATGTCACTTCTGTAACAAAGAATGCCTACGCCCAGCTGGCGTGCCCGGCGCGCACGAGAGCCGACGTCACCGAGCCGTAGACCTCTTCGGCCGTCAGACCGAGCAACAGGTGATCCCGCCAAGTACCGTCGACTTGCAGGTAGCGCTTCAGTAGCCCCTCCTCGCGGAACCCGACCTTGGCCAGCACGGCACGGCTCGCCACGTTCTCCGGCCGCACGGTGGCCTCCACGCGATGCAGCATGACCGGGCCGAAGCAGTGGTCCAGGCCCAGCGCCAACGCTCCGGTTGCCACGCCCCCGCCGGTGACCGAGCTGGATACCCAATAGCCGATCCATGCCGACCGCAGCGCCCCGTGAGTGACATTTCCGATCGTCAGCTGACCGCAGAACTCGCCCTCCAGCTCGATCGCGTATGGCAGCATGCGGCCTTTGCGAGCCTCCGATCGTAAACTCGCACAGACCGCCGGCCACGACGAAACCGTATGCCGCACAGTCCAATCGGCGTCAATGCTTGGCTCCCACGGTTCCAGGTGGCTACGATCGGCCAGCCTGATACGGCTCCACTGCGCGGCGTCACGCATGCGCACCGGGCGCAGCCGGATCACACCGGCCGAAACCCGCAGCGGACCCACGACCATCGGCCAACCGGGATGGTGAGAGCTGGAGCGCCACAAGTTCACGAGCTGTGCCACCGTGCCGCTCAGCCACGCTGAGCCAGGAAAGCGACGTCGACGATCTCGCCGGTGCGGATCTGCTCGGCTTCGCGGGGAACCATGACCAGACAGTTTGCCTCGGCCAACGTCGCCAGTAGGTGCGAGGACGCGCCGGCGGCGCCGCCCAGGGCCTGCACCAGGTATTCGCCGGTGTCCTGGTCACGCATCAGCTGTCCCCGCAGATAGCCCTTTCGGCCCGGCACCGAGGTGATCGGCGACAGCGTCCGGGCCTGCACCACCCGGCGCATCGGCTGCCGTTTGCCCAGCGACAGCCGGATCAGCGGCCGGACCATCACCTCGAAGACCACCAGTGCGCTGACCGGATTCGCGGGCAACAGGAAGGTCGGCACGCCCTCACGGCCCAGCTGACCGAAGCCCTGAACGGAGCCGGGATGCATTGCCACCCGGGTGACTTCCATCTCGCCGAGCTGGCCCAGCACCGAGCGCACGGCCTCGGCCGCGGCGCCGCCGACAGCGCCCGCGATGACCACGATCTCTGCGCGATTGATCTGCCCCTCGACGACCTCGCCAAGCTGTTGCGGATCGTTGCCGACGATGCCGACCCGGTTCACCTCCGCGCCGGCGTCGCGCGCGGCGGCCGCCAACGCGTACGAGTTGACGTCGTAGACCTGGCCGTTGCCGGGCGTCCGTGAGACATCGACAAGTTCACCGCCGACCGCCAGCACCGACAGCCGCGGGCGCGGGTGAACCAGCACGCGGTCGCGCCCCACCGCGGCCAGCAGCCCGACTTGCGCGGCGCCGATGATCGTCCCCGCGCGCACCGCCACATCACCGGGCTGCACATCGTCGCCGGTACGGCGCACATAGGCTCCCGAGCGCACACCGCGCAGCACCCGCACCCGCGACTGCCCGCCGTCGGTCCAGCGCAACGGCAAGACGGCATCGGCCAGCGTCGGCAACGGGGCGCCAGTCATCACCCGCGCCGCCTGCCCGGGCTGCAACCGGCTCGGCGTGCGCGCGCCGGCTTCGATGGTCCCCATCACCGGCAGCGTCACGACCCCAGGTCCCGATGCCGTTTCGCCGGCCTCACCGGGCACTGCGCCCAGGGCACGCGCGTCGTCGTCGGCAGCGCCATCGCCGTGATCATGGGACGAGCCCGGCTCACCCACACCAAGCACGTCGACGCTGCGCACCGCATAGCCGTCGATCGCGGCCTGGTCGAAACCGGGCAGCGGTCGCTCGGTCACCACCTCTTCGGCGCACATCAGGCCCTGCGCCTCGGCGATTGCGACGCGTACCGGTCTCGGCGCCACCGCGGCGGCCGACACCCGCGCTTGTTGCTCCTCAACCGAACGCACAGCGCGCCTTTCTGCGGTCAAGCCGTATCGGCACGACTGGGCTTACTCCTCGGCCAAACCCAATCGCGCGACCAGCCATCGCCGTAAATCCGGGCCGTAGTCGTCACGGTCCAATGCAAAGTCAACCGCAGCCTTGAGGTAGCCGCCGGGATTTCCCAGGTCGTGTCGGGAGCCGCGGTGTACGACCACGTGCACCGGGTGTCCCTCGGCGATCAGCAGCGCGATCGCATCGGTGAGTTGCACTTCGCCGCCGGCACCCCGGTCGATGCGGCGCAGCGCGTCGAAGATCGCGCGGTCGAGGACATAGCGGCCGGCCGCGGCAAGCATCGACGGAGCGTCGTGCGGCTTCGGCTTTTCCACCATGCCGTTGACCTTCAGCACGTCCTCGTTGGCGCCCGGAACCCGCTCGACGTCGAAAACCCCGTAGGCACTTATCTCTTCGGGCGCGACCTCGATGGCGCACAACACCGTTCCGCCGTACTCGGCACGCACCTTCGACATCGTCTCCAACACGCCGGTCGGCAGCACCAGGTCGTCGGGGAGAAGGACGGCGACAGCATCTTCATCCGCCGATAGTGTCGACTCCACGCAGCTGATGGCGTGTCCCAGGCCGAGCGGCTCGGCTTGCACCACGGACTCGACCTTGATCAGGCCCGGTGCGCGGCGCACCTTCGCCAGCATGGCCTTCTTGCCCCGCGCCTCCAGCGTGCCTTCGAGCACCAGGTCTTCGACGAAATGCGCGACGACGCCGTCCTTGCCCTCGGAGGTGATGATCACCAGGCGCTCGGCGCCGGCCTCGCTGGCCTCGGCGGCAACCAGCTCGATGCCGGGCGTGTCGACGACCGGCAGCAGCTCCTTGGGCACGGTTTTCGTCGCGGGTAAAAACCGCGTACCCAAACCGGCTGCAGGCACGATCGCCGTGCGCGGAACCGGACCCTGTGAGCGAGGCATTGTGCACACCATAATCGCAGCGATCTGCGCAGCCGGTATGGCGGGGCTACCGGCGTGGCTGTCATCGTTGACGGTATGGCGACCGCCGGCAAGGCCGCACTACGCGAACAGCTGCTGGCGGCCCGGCGTTCGGTCGCCGACGACGTCAGGGACGACGAAGCGCGGTCGTTCAACCGCCACCTCGAAGCCCTGATGGGCACAGCGGGGACGGTGTGCGCCTACGCGCCGGTGGGCGCCGAACCCGGATCGATCGACATGCTCGATGTATTGCTGCGACGGGCTGCGCGGGTGCTGCTGCCGGTCGCGCGTACCACCGCCGACGGCACCCCCCTGGCGCTGCAGTGGGGTGAGTACCGGCCCGGGCAGCTGGTGGCTGCGCGGTTCGGGCTGCTCGAACCCGTTGAGCCCTGGCTGCCGGCCACCGCGCTGGCCGAGGCCCGTGTAGTGCTTGTCCCCGCGCTGGCCGTCGACCGGGCCGGGGTGCGCTTGGGCCGCGGTCGCGGCTTCTACGACCGCTCGCTGGTGCATTGCGATCCGCGCGCGCAACTGATCGCGGTGATCCGCGACGACGAACTCCTCGACGAGTTGCCCTGCGAGCCGCACGACGTGCGGATGACGCACGCGCTGACCCCCGGGCTCGGCCTGGTCGACCTGGGAATGACCCGCGCCACATAGCGGTTCTAGCACTTGACACGGTAGAGTGCTAACTGTTTAGACCATCACGGAGGTTTCTGTGCCGACTTACAGCTACGCGTGCACCGAGTGCGGCAACCGCTTCGACGTGGTTCAGGCCTTCACCGATGACGCCCTGACCACGTGTCAGCAGTGCTCCGGTCGGCTGCGCAAACTGTTCAACTCCGTCGGCGTGGTGTTCAAGGGCAGCGGTTTCTACCGCACCGACAGCCGCGAGCCGGCGAAGAGCTCGACCAACGGCTCCGCCAAGACCGATTCGACTTCAGGCTCGAACGGCTCGAGTTCGGCTGACAAGTCCGGCTCATCGGAAAAGTCCGCCGCCACGCCTGCCGCGGCCGCGTCCAGCTAGTCGGTTATCCACAAGCGGCGTCGCGACCGCCGCGCCCCGCGTCCAGCCATCGCTAACGTTGCGGCATGCAGGGATCCCCGAAATCACTGAATCCGTCGCTGGCAAGCCGGATCTCGCAGTGGTTGCGCCCGGACTGGTCGCGAACGGTGCTGGCCCGCCGAATCGCCGCCGCCGGTCTCGTCGTGTTGGCAGGTGTTGCGGCATTGCGTCCCGATTCAGACGGTGATCGTGTCGACGTCGTGGTCGCAGCTCGCGATCTCACCCCGGGCGCCGCGTTGACCCCCGAGGATGTTCGGCTCGACAAGCGTTCGGCGACAACCATTCCCGAGGGGTCGCAGGCCGACATCGGTGTCGTGGTCGGATCGACGTTGGCCGGCCCCGCCCGGCGCGGTGAAGTGCTGACCGACGTCCGGCTGCTGGGCCCGCGGCTGGCCGATTCGACCGCCGGCCCCGACGCGCGGATCGTGCCGTTGCACCCGGCAGACAATGCGCTCACCGACCTGGTGCGCCCCGGCGACGTCGTCGACGTTGTCGCCGCGTCGGAAGCCGACAGCGCGTCGCGGCCCAGGGTCGTCGCCACCGACGCCGTCGTTGTCTTGGTCTCCGCCAAGCAAAAGACCCAGACGGCGAGCAATGATCGGGTGGTGCTGGTGGCGCTACCCGCCGCCGCCGCGAACGCGTTGGCCGGAGCCACACTGGTTCAGACCGTCACTCTCACCCTGCATTGAGCGCACAGCCATAGGCCTAGGCCGCTGCGTCAGGCGGCCGCCGGCTGCTCGCTGGCGCAGTACTTGCACTTGCTCGCGGCCTCGGGGATGTCGGACATGCACTGCGAGCATGCCTTGGTCGCCGGCTCCTCCCCGAAAACGGTGACCCCGCGGCGTTTCTGGATGTGCCGGTAGGGCACCACGATCGCGAAGTAGACCACCGACATGAACACGACGAAATAGATGACCGCGGAGATGAACGATCCGAGGTCGAGGACCGTCTTGCTGCCCGCATCGCCAAGCTGCCATGCCATTCCGAGTTTGCTATTGGGCTGTGCCGCCGCCACCAGCGGATTGATGATCGAGTCGGTGAAGGCTTTGACCAGATTCGAGAATGCCAAAGCGACAACCAGGCCAACGGCCACGGTGATCACGTCACCGCGCATCACGAAATCCCTAAACCCTTTGAACACGCGAGCCACCTTCCCGTCGCAGGAATTACCAGGGCGAGGCGAAACCGCCCGCAAAAACGTTATGTCCCTGGTTCCGCGATCGGATGGCTTTGCGTCAAATCTCCAGGCTCGAGAGCTGACCGATTATCTGGGCCGCCAGCGGATTCAGTGTCGCCATGCCGTCGCGCACGGCGTAGCGCGATCCGGCGAGGTTGACCACCAGGGTGCTCCCCGAGATCCCCGCCAGACCGCGCGACAATGCGGCGTCGGTGATGCCGGCGGACAAACCCGAGGCCCGGACGGCTTCGGCGATCCCGAGGATTTCGCGATCGAGAATCTCACGAGTGGCCTCCGGGGTGACGTCGCGGGGCGTGACGCCCGTCCCGCCGACCGACACCACCAGGTCCACCCCGCCGATCACGGCGGTGTTCAGCGCGTTGCGAATCTCCACCTCGTCGGCGGCGACGGCCACCACCCCGTCGACAACGAACCCCGCTTCGGCGAGCAGTTCCGTGACCAGTGGCCCGCTGTGGTCCTCGTCCCCGTGCGCGGTCCGGTCGTCGACGACGACGACGAGTGCCCTGCCGACTACCAACTCCGCGCCCTCTTCCATGCTTGCCACCGTATATCTGTGGTCCGACGACGGCGCGGCGACTTTCATCACTGTTGGGCCTTGCCGAGGGTGACCTGCACTGTCCGACTCGCACCCGAAGGATCGAGATATGTCAGCGTCACCTTGTCGCCGGGCGCCTTGGATCGCACGGCGGCGACCAAACCGTCAGCACTGTTGATCGGACGGTCGTCGACCTTGGTGACCACGACTCCGCTGGGCAAACCGGCGCTGGCCGCGGCGCCGTCGGGCACCACCTCGACCACCTTGGCGCCCGGCGAACCCTTGTCGTTGGTGACCTGTACGCCCAGTGACGCATGCGATGCCTTGCCGGTGCTGATCAACTCGTCGGCGATGCGCTTGGCCTGATCGACCGGAATCGCGAAGCCGAGGCCGATCGAACCGCTCTGCGCATCGGGCGAGTCGCCGCCCAAAGTGGCGATCGCCGAGTTGACGCCGACCAACTGTCCGCTCATGTTGACCAGGGCGCCGCCGGAGTTACCGGGGTTGATCGCGGCGTCGGTCTGAATAGCGTCGAGCACGGTGTTCTGGTTTCCGGTCTCCCCGGTCGTTGAAACCGGGCGGTTCAGTGCGCTCACGATGCCCGTGGTCACGGTGCCTTCCAGGCCCAGCGGTGACCCGACCGCGACGACCGGCTGGCCAACGCGCAGGTTCGCCGACGAGCCGAGGGTGATCGGCGTCAGCCCGGAAATGCCCTGAACGCGGACCACCGCGATGTCGGTGGTGGGATCGGTGCCCACCACGTTGAATCCTGCGGTGCGCCCGTCAGAGAAGGTCACCGTGGTCTTCACCGGCCCGCCGAGGCCACCGCCTTCGTCAGGCGGTTCAGCGGCAGGACCACCGCGGCCGGGTTTGGCGGCAGCCGCGACGACGTGGTTGTTGGTCAGGATCAGCCCGTCCGCCGACAAGACGATGCCCGAGCCTTCCTCGGATTGCCGGCCCAGATCGGTCTCGAGCATGACCACACTGGGCACCACCTTGGCGGCGACCTGCTCGACGGTGCCTGCCGGCGCGTTGGCGATCGGTGCGCTGGGGGCCGCGCCGCCCAGCGACGGGCCATTGCCACCGCTCGCGGACTGTTCGCTGTGCTGGATCACCGACGCCGCTGCTCCGCCGACGCCGGCCGACACTACGGCGATCGCCACCGCACCGACGGCCAACGCGCCTGCGCGGGAACGCTTTCGCTCGACGCCCATGCGCGGGGGCGGCGGACCGGCTCCAGGACCGGCTTGACCGCCACCGAATGGGCCGTACGGCTGCCGGTATGCCGGCTGCTGGGCATAGCGCCAGTCGTACTGCTGAGCATACGTTGGCTGCTGCGGCTGCTGCCCCTGGCCCGAATAGCCTTGGGCCGCATGCTGATCGGAAGCTGGGCGGAATCCGGGCTGCTGCTGCGGCGGTGGCGAATACCTCGGGTGATTCGTCATGTCGCTGGGTTGCTCTTTCTATTACGGTTCGTTCGGATTCAACAGTAAACTGCTCAGCTACCTTGCCTGCGTGGTCTGAGAATCCTCTGAGATAACGTTCGCCGGAGCCGGAGAGTTTCCGTGATCCGCCGAAACCGTGACATCCGGGTGCTCTGGTGCCTCCGCACCGGGCACGGGGAAGCCCGAAACCGGCATGGGCCGCCCGGGCAGCAGCACGTAGATCGACGTCCCAGGGGGCTGGCCACCGGGAACGGTGTCTTCCACGCGCAACGCCCCACCGTGTTTGAGTACCACCTGTTTGACTATGGCCAGCCCCAGACCGGAGCCCGACATCCCCCGCGCCGAGGCTGACCTGAAGAACCGTTCGAACACCAGTGCCCGCTCATGCGGTGGGATGCCGGGCCCCTGATCGGACACCACCAGCTCAGCGTGCGACGGGCTCAGCTGCGTCAGCCTGATGCCGACGTGCCCGCCGGACGGGCTCCACTTGGCCGCGTTGTCCATCAGGTTCAGCACCGCGCGGGACAGACCAGCGCTGTCGCCGTAGACCTGCCAGGGAATCACCTGAACGTCGAACTCGATGTCACTGCGGCGTCGGCGCACCCGCTCCAGGCTGCGGTCGATGACCTCGGACATGTCAACCAGCTCGTTGACCACCTCGCCGGCGTCGTCGCGGGTGAGGTCCACCAAATCGCCTACCAGCGTGGACAATTCCTCGATCTGCGCGATCACGTCGGCACGCAGCTCGGCCATCTCCTGTTCGGGCAGTTGCGGCGCACCCGGGGCCTGCGATGCCATCAGCAGTTCGACGTTGGTGCGCAGCGACGTCAGCGGTGTACGCAGTTCGTGGCCGGCGTCGATGACCAGGCGCGCTTGGCGTTCCCGAGATTCGGCCAGCGCTTTGAGCATTAGATTGAATGCCTCGGTGAGCCGGGCCAATTCGTCGCTGCCGAATACGGGGATGGGCCGCAAATCGTTGGTGCGCGCGACCCTTTCGGCCGCCTCGGTCAGCCGGCCAACCGGTCGTAGCCCGGCCTGGGTGACCATCCCGCCGGCAACAGCGGCGACGGCGACGCCTACCCCGCCGACGATCAGCAGCACCCAACGCAGTTTCATCATCACCGCATCGGTAGGCGCAAGGCTCTTGGAGATGAGCAGCGAACTGCCGTTGGGCAGGTGGACTGCCAGCACCCGCTGATCGGCGGCCGTGCGCCGCGACATGAACAAGTCACCGCGGATGACCGCCTTCTCCGGAGGTCCGACGGGCAGTGTCTGGCCCTCTTGGTTGGCGGTGTAGATCGACCGGCCGGGATTCACCAGCATCGCGTTGACGTCCGAATATGCCGTTCCCTCAATGGCTTTCGCAGGATCGGCGGTCAGCGAGCCGCTGGTGATCAGTAGCTGCGCCCTCCTCTGCAGCTGGGTGTCAATGTCCTTGTAGAGCGCCGCGGAGATCACCGCATACACCGCGACCGCCATCAGGACGACCACCATCCCCACCATGGACATCGCGAGCAACATCACCCGCCACCGCAGCGACAACGACGTGGTGGCTCGCAGCTGCGCTCGACTGCGATGGCGGAACATTGACATCAGGGCGGTGTTTCACGAAGCACGTAACCCACTCCTCGCACGGTGTGGATCAACCGCGGCTCCCCCTCGGCTTCGGTCTTGCGACGCAGGTATCCGACGTACACCTCCAGCGCGTTGCCCGAGGTGGGAAAGTCGAAACCCCACACCTCCTCGAGAATTCGGCTGCGGGTGAGTACGCGTCGCGGATTGGCGATCAACATTTCCAGCAGGGCGAATTCGGTGCGGGTGAGGCTGATCTGGCGACCCCCCCGAGTGACTTCGCGGGTGACCGGATCAAGGGTGAGATCCGAGAACGTCATCGCGACGGAATCACCGGAATCGTCGAGCTTGGTGCGGCGCAACAGCGCTCGCATGCGCGCCAACAATTCTTCAAGCGCAAACGGCTTTGGCAGATAGTCGTCGGCGCCCGCGTCCAATCCGGCGACCCGCTCGGAGACCGCGTCGCGGGCGGTCAGGACCAAGATCGGCAGATCGTCTCCGGTACTGCGCAGCTGACGGCACACCTCCAGGCCATCCAGCCGCGGCATCATCACGTCGAGGACGAGCGCGTCGGGCCGGTCGGTGGCGATCATCTGGAGGGCCTCGACACCGTCTTCCGCCAACGCGACCGAGTAACCGTTGAACGACAGCGACCTGCGCAGCGATTCACGCACCGCGCGATCGTCGTCAACGACAAGAATCCGCACGGCCACCAGTTTCATCCAAACGCCTGAGAGCGGCCTGAGAGACGCGCCGGGCTGAATGCTCGGCTCGTGGCGAAACGGCTAGCGACGGTCCAGGTCGATCAGACCGAGACGGGCCGCCTTGAGCAGCCGTCGCGGCACTTTGTGCCGCTGACCGGCCACCGTCACACCGACGAGTTCCGGCTTGGCGGCCTTCCACTGCGCGCGTCGGCTTCGGGTGTTCGCGCGCGACATCCTGCGCTTTGGCACAGCCATAATCGAGCCTTACTTCTGGTTGGAGGGTCGTCCGATCGACGGCGACGATTGCTCTCAGGATAGTCGGCGACCTGCTGACCACCCAAATCGGGGCTACAGGGGGCATCCTTGACGTGACAGCGGCGACACCAGCTAACCTACCGGTTGGTTGGTACGTCGACTGCCGGCTCCGGAGGGAGGACACGCGTGGGGAGCACTGCGGTCCGCATCGGGAACTGCTCAGGCTTCTATGGCGACCGGTTCTCCGCGATGCGCGAGATGCTCACCGGCGGCGAGCTCGATTACCTCACGGGCGACTACCTCGCCGAGCTCACGATGCTGATCCTCGGCCGTGACCGGATGAAGCATCCCGACCGCGGCTACGCCAAGACGTTTTTAGCGCAACTCGAGGAGTGCCTTGGGCTGGCCCACGACCGCGGGGTGCGCATCGTCACCAATGCCGGCGGTCTCAACCCCGCCGGGCTCACCGAGGCGGTACGGGCGCTGGCCGAACGCCTGGGAATCCCGGTGCGGGTGGCGCACGTCGAAGGCGACGACCTGCAGCCGAGCGCCGCGGACCTGGGGCTGGGCACCCCTTTGACCGCCAACGCCTACCTGGGCGCCTGGGGCATTGTCGAGTGCCTCAACAGCGGCGCCGACATCGTCGTCACCGGCCGAGTGACCGACGCCTCGGTGACGGTGGGACCCGCGGCCGCGCAATTCGGCTGGCGCCGCGACGATTACGACCAGCTCGCCGGCGCCGTCGTCGCCGGCCATGTGATCGAATGTGGCATCCAGGCCACCGGCGGCAACTACTCGTTCTTCACCGAGATCCCCGATTTGGCCTACGCCGGCTTCCCGCTCGCGGAGATCTACCCCGACGGGTCGTCGGTGATCACCAAACACCCCGGCACTGGCGGGCAAGTCAGCGTCGACACGGTCACCGCGCAACTGCTCTACGAGATCACCGGCGCCCGCTACGCCAATCCGGACGTCACCGCGCGGATGGACACCATCGGCTTGTCCACCGACGGCCCGGACCGGGTGCGGATCAGCGGTGTGGCCGGCGAACCGCCCCCGCCCACCCTGAAGGTCTCGCTCAACAGCATCGGCGGCTTCCGCAACGCCATGACGTTCGTGCTGACCGGTCTGGACATCGCGGAGAAGGCCGAATTGGTGCGACGCCAGCTGGAATCCAGCCTGACCGTCAAGCCCGCCGAGCTTGAGTGGACGCTGGCGCGGACCGACCACCCCGACGCCGACACCGAAGAAGGCGCGAGCGCGCTGTTGCGCTGCGTGGTACGCGACCCTGATCCGGCGAACGTTGGACGCCAATTCTCCTCGGCCGCAGTCGAACTCGCGCTTGCCAGCTATCCAGGATTCACCGTCACCGCCCCACCCGGCGACGGTCAGGTCTACGGCGTGTTCACCCCCGGCTACGTCGACGCCAGTAAAGTGCCGCACGTCGCCGTGCACGCCGACGGCAAGCGCATCGAGATCCCTTGTGCCACCGACACTCTGGAACTCGCGCCGGCCGATCCCCCTGAGTTGCCGGAGCCGCTTCCGGCCGGCCCGACCCGGCGTGCGCCACTGGGCTTGATCGCCGGGGCCCGCAGCGGCGACAAGGGCGGGTCGGCCAACGTCGGCGTCTGGGTGCGAACCGACGAGCAGTGGCGCTGGCTCGCCCACACGCTGACCGTCGAGAAGCTGCGCGAATTGCTGCCCGAGACCGCGGACTTGCCGGTCACCCGGCACGTGCTGCCCAACCTGCGGGCGGTGAACTTCGTCGTCGACGACATCCTCGGCCAGGGTGTTGCCTACCAGGCGCGGTTCGACCCCCAGGCCAAGGGCCTGGGTGAATGGCTGCGCAGCCGCCATGTCGACATTCCCGAAAGGTTGCTGTGAGCATCTGGACCACACCGGAGCGTGACCAGCTTCGCAAGACGGTGCGCTCGTTCGCCGACCGCGAGATATTGCCGCATGTCGACGAATGGGAACGAAGCGGGGAGTTGCCGCGCGAGTTGCACCGCCGCGCCGGCGAGGCCGGCCTGTTAGGAGCGGGCTTTCCCGAAGCGGTCGGCGGTGGCGGCGGCGACGGCGCCGACTCGGTGATCATCTGCGAAGAGCTGCACGAGGCCGGGGTGCCCGGCGGTGTCTTCGCGTCACTGTTCACCTGCGGCATCGCCGTGCCCCACATGATCGCTTCGGGAGACGAGCGGCTCATCGACACATTCGTCCGTCCCACGCTGGCCGGTGAGAAGATCGGTGCGCTGGCCATCACCGAACCCGGCGGCGGCTCCGACGTCGGACACCTGCGCACCACCGCGGCTTTGGACGGTGACCACTACATCGTCAACGGCGCCAAGACCTACATCACCTCGGGCGTGCGGGCCGACTACGTCGTGACCGCGGTACGCACCGGCGGGCCCGGCGCCGCCGGAGTCTCACTGCTGGTGGTCGAGAAGGGCACCCCGGGATTTGAAGTCACCCGCAAGCTCGACAAGATGGGCTGGCGGTCCTCGGACACCGCCGAGCTGTCTTACATCGACGCAGCTGTGCCCGTGGCCAACCTGGTCGGCGCCGAGAACAGCGGCTTCGCTCAGATCGCGCAGGCGTTCGTCGCTGAACGCATCGGCCTTGCCGCCCAAGCATATTCGAGCGCGCAGCGCTGCCTCGACATCACCGTGCAGTGGTGCCGCGACCGCGAGACGTTCGGCCGGCCACTGATATCACGCCAGTCGGTGCAGAACACGCTCGCCGAGATGGCCCGTCGCATCGACGTCGCCCGCGTCTACGCCCACAACGTGGTGGAGCGCCAACTCGCGGGCGAGACCAATCTGATCGCGCAGGTGTGTTTCGCCAAGAACACCGCGGTGGAAGCCGGCGAATGGGTGGCCCACCAAGCCGTTCAGCTGTTCGGCGGCATGGGTTATATGTCCGAGTCCGAAGTCGAACGCCAATACCGCGACATGCGCATCATCGGTATCGGTGGCGGGACCACCGAGATCCTGACCGCGCTGGCCGCCAAAACCCTTGGGTATCAGTCATGATTATTCCCCCTCCTCCTCATCGCTTCGTCCCCCTCGCCGCTGCGCGGCTGGGGGCACCCCCACTGCATCGTCGGCGGTGGCTATGACGGTGCTGCAGTCCACACTCGACCCGCACGCTCCTGCCTACACCGAGGCGGCGTCGGCGGCGCTGACAAAACTCGACGAGATCGACGCCGAACTGGCCAAAGCGCTGGCCGGCGGCGGCCCCAAGTACGTCGAGCGCCACCACGCCCGCGGCAAGCTGACGCCCCGGGAACGCATCGAACTGCTCGTCGACCCGGACTCACCGTTCCTCGAGCTGAGCCCGCTGGCCGCATACGGCAGCGACTTTCAGATCGGCGCCAGCCTTGTTACCGGCATCGGCGCGGTCTCGGGCGTGGAATGCATGGTCGTCGCCAACGATCCCACGGTCAAAGGCGGCACCAGCAATCCGTGGACGTTGCGCAAGATCTTGCGGGCAAACCAGATCGCGTTCCAGAATCGTCTTCCAGTCATTTCGCTGGTGGAATCCGGCGGCGCGGACCTGCCCACTCAGAAGGAGATATTCATCCCGGGTGGGCAGATGTTCCGCGACCTGACCCGCCTCTCAGCGGCCGGAATCCCCACGATCGCATTGGTATTCGGCAACTCCACCGCGGGCGGTGCATACGTGCCCGGGATGTCAGATCACGTGGTGATGATCAAAGAGCGCTCGAAAGTGTTCTTGGCGGGCCCGCCGCTGGTGAAGATGGCCACCGGCGAGGAGTCCGACGACGAATCCCTTGGCGGAGCCGAAATGCATGCCCGCATCTCCGGTTTGGCTGACTACTTCGCCCTTGACGAGCTCGACGCGATCCGCATCGGTCGGCGCATCGTGGCGCGGCTGAACTGGGTCAAACAGGGACCCGCACCCAGACCGGTGACCGAGCCGCTGTTCGATGCCGAGGAGCTGATCGGGATCGTCCCCTCGGATCTGCGCATCCCCTTCGACCCGCGAGAAGTGATCGCCCGCATTGTCGACGGGTCCGAATTCGACGAATTCAAGCCGTTGTACGGCTCGTCACTGGTGACCGGCTGGTCCCAGTTGCATGGCTATCCGCTGGGCATCCTGGCCAACGCGCGTGGGGTGCTGTTCAGCGAGGAGTCGCAGAAAGCCACCCAGTTCATTCAACTGGCCAACCGCTCCGACACGCCGCTGTTGTTCTTGCACAACACAACTGGCTACATGGTCGGGAAGGACTACGAGGAAGGCGGGATGATCAAGCACGGGTCGATGATGATCAACGCCGTCTCCAATTCGACCGTCCCGCACATCTCGCTGCTGATCGGCGCGTCCTACGGCGCCGGGCACTACGGCATGTGCGGCCGAGCCTATGACCCGCGGTTCCTCTTCGCCTGGCCCAGCGCCAAATCCGCCGTGATGGGCGGCGCCCAGCTCTCGGGCGTGCTGTCCATCGTCAGCCGAGCGGCAGCCGAAGCCCGCGGACAGCAAGTCGACGAGGCCGCCGACGCCGCGATGCGGGCCGCGGTCGAAGGCCAGATCGAGGCCGAGTCGCTGCCGCTGGTCTTGTCCGGAATGCTCTACGACGACGGCGTGATCGACCCGCGCGACACCCGAACCGTGCTGGGAATGTGCCTGTCGGCGATTGCCAATGCTCCGATCAAGGGGACGTCGAACTTCGGCGTCTTCCGGATGTGATGCCGATGGCAATCACACGAGTTCTGGTAGCCAACCGCAGTGAGATCGCCCGGCGGGTATTCGCCACCTGCCGGCGGCTGGGCCTGGGTACCGTCGCCGTCTACACCGAACCCGACTCCGGCGCACCCCATGTCGGCGAGGCCGACGCCCGCGTACGGCTGCCGAATAGCAGCGACTACCTCAACGTCGAGGCGCTGATCACCGCGGCCCGCGCCGCTGGGGCTGACGCGGTGCATCCGGGCTACGGATTCCTCTCGGAGAAGGCGGAATTCGCGGCCGCCGTGCAGGACGCCGGCCTGACGTGGGTCGGCCCCCCGGTCGCCGCCGTGCGGGCGATGGGCTCGAAAATCGAATCGAAGAAGCTGATGGCCGCCGCCGGGGTGCCCGTGCTCGACGAACTCGACCCCGAGACCGTCACCCAAGAGCAGCTGCCGGTTCTCGTCAAGGCCTCTTCAGGCGGCGGCGGCCGCGGGATGCGGGTGGTCCACGAACTATCGGCCCTGCCAGGCGAGGTCGAGGCTGCCCGGCGCGAAGCACAGTCAGCGTTCGGCGACCCGACGGTGTTCTGCGAGCGTTACCTGCCGACCGGCCACCATGTCGAGGTCCAAGTGCTCGCCGACACGCGCGGAACTGTGTGGGCCGTCGGGGAACGGGAATGTTCGATCCAGCGCCGCCACCAGAAGATCATCGAGGAGGCGCCGTCGCCATTGGTCGAGCGCACTCCCGGGATGCGGGCCAAGCTGTTCGACGCCGCGCGGCTGGCGGCGGCGGCGATAGGCTATACGGGCGCGGGCACGGTGGAATTCCTCGCAGATGATGACGGCGAGTTCTACTTCCTGGAGATGAACACCCGTCTGCAGGTCGAGCACCCGGTCACCGAGGAGACCACCGGACTCGACCTCGTTGAACTACAGCTGGCAGTCGCCGACGGTGTTCGCCTTGACGCGGAGCCCCCTGCCGCACAAGGGTATTCGATCGAAGCCCGCGTCTACGCCGAGGATCCCGCACATGGTTGGCAGCCCCAGGCCGGCACGGTTCACCGCTTCGAGGTGCCGGGGGTACGGGCACAGTTCGAGACGCTCGGAGCGCGGAGTGGAATCCGGCTGGACTCCGGCATTGTCGACGGGTCGGTGGTGTCCATCCACTACGACCCGATGCTGGCCAAGGTCATCAGCTATGCCCCGACCCGGCCCCGGGCGGCGGCAGTGCTAGCCGACGCTCTTGCCCGCACCCGGCTGCACGGGGTGCGCACCAACCGCGATCTGCTGGTCAATGTGCTGCGGCATTCCGCCTTTCTCGACGGCGCCACCGACACCGCGTTCTTCGACACCCACGGCTTGGCAGAACTTTCGGCGCCGCTGGCCGACGCCACCGCGATCCGATTGTCGGCCGTTGCAGCCGCGCTGGCCGATGCGGCCCACAACCGCGCTACCGCCGCGGTGTTCGGCTCGATCCCCAGCGGTTGGCGCAACCTGGTGTCGGGATATCAGGTCAAGGCCTACCTCGATCGCAACGGCCAGGAGCATCGCATCGAATATCGTTTAACCAGAAGCGGTTTAACGCTCGCCGATGACGAATCCGTGCAGCTGATCTCCGCCTCACCGCGCGAGGTCGCCCTGGCCGATGCCGCCGGCGTGGCGCACAGCTTCCACGTCGCCCGATACGGCGATCACATCTACGTCGACTCACCTCGGGGGCCGGTTCACCTGGTCGCACTGCCGCGCTTTCCCGAACCGGGTTCGGCCGTCGAGCAGGGCTCGCTGGTGGCGCCGATGCCCGGCAACGTCATCCGCATCGGCGCCGACGTCGGCGACAAGGTCGTCGCAGGCCAACCGCTGGTGTGGCTGGAGGCCATGAAGATGGAACACACCATCACCGCGCCCACCGACGGGGTGCTGGCAGAACTGAACGTCAGCACCGGCGATCAAGTCGAAGTAGGGGCGATTCTGGCGAGAGTCGAGACCTCACAATCGGAAGGAAACCAATGACCGACAGCAGCTTCATCGACACCAGTTTCATTGAGAATGAGGAACGCCGGGCGCTGCGCGAGGCGGTGGCTGCGATGACAGCCAACTACGGACAGGACTACTACCTGGAGAAGGCGCGGGCGCAGCAGCACACCGACGAATTATGGAACGAGGCAGGCAAACTCGGCTTCCTCGGGGTGAACCTGCCCGAGCAGTACGGTGGCGGTGGCGCCGGCATGTATGAGCTGTCGCTGGTCATGGAGGAAATGGCCACCGGCGGCTGTGCGCTGCTGATGATGGTTGTGTCACCGGCCATCAACGGCACCATCATTTCGAAATTCGGCACCGACGAGCAAAAGCAGCGCTGGCTCCCGGGCATCGCCGACGGGTCGATCACCATGGCCTTCGCGATCACCGAGCCTGATGCCGGGTCCAATTCGCACAAGATCACCACGACTGCTCGCCGCGACGGCAGCGACTGGATCCTTTCCGGCCAAAAGGTTTTCATTTCCGGCATCGACCAGGCGCAGCTGGTGCTGGTTGTCGGCCGCACCGAAGAACAGAAGACCGGCAAACTGCGTCCGGCGCTGTTCGTCGTACCCACCGACGCGCCCGGCTTCAGCTACACCCCGATCGAGATGGAGCTGATCAGCCCCGAGCGTCAGTTCCAGGTCTTCATCGACGATGTGCGGCTGCCGGCCGACGCGCTGGTGGGCTCGGAGGACGCCGCGATCGCACAGCTGTTTGCCGGGCTCAACCCGGAACGCATCATGGGCGCGGCCAGCGCGGTCGGCATGGGCCGGTTCGCCATCAACAAGGCCACCGACTACGTCAAGACCCGCAAGGTGTGGGGTACCCCGATCGGTGCGCACCAAGGGCTGTCACATCCGTTGGCGCAGAATCACATTGAGATCGAACTGGCCAAGCTGATGATGCAGAAGGCCGCGACGCTCTACGACACAGGTGACGACGCGGGCGCCGCTGAAGCAGCCAACATGGCGAAATACGCCGCGGGCGAGGCCTCCGCCAGGGCCGTCGACCAAGCCGTACAGTCATTGGGCGGCAACGGTCTGACCAAGGAATACGGCATCGCGGCGGCGTTGACAGCCTCCCGGTTGTCGCGGATCGCACCGGTCAGCCGCGAGATGGTGCTGAACTTCGTCGCGCAGACATCGCTGGGCCTGCCCCGCTCCTACTGATGGACACGCTCGTTCAGTACGCCGGGCCGACGGGTTCCGAAAAACCCTATGCCCGACTGACACTCGACTCCCCGCACAACCGCAATGCGTTGTCCGCCACCCTGGTCGAGCAACTACACCAGGGTCTGCGCGACGCGGCTGCCGACCCCGCGGTGCGCGCGGTGGTGCTCGGCCACACCGGAAACACCTTCTGCGCGGGCGCCGATCTGTCGCAAGCGTCGGGTGGCGACCCGTTCGAGATGGCCGCCGACCGGGCCCGGGAACTGACCGCACTGTTGCGGGCGATCGTCGAATGCCCAAAGCCGGTGATCGTCGCCATAAACGGCCACGTCCGCGCCGGCGGTCTGGGTCTGGTCGGTGCGGCCGATATCGCCGTGGCCGGCCCGCGCAGCACCTTCGCGTTGACTGAGGCCCGGATCGGAGTCGCGCCGGCGATCATCTCGCTGACCTTGCTGCCGAAGATCTCCGCCCGCGCCGCCGCACGCTACTACCTGACCGGCGAGACGTTCGACGCCGCGACCGCCGCCGAGATCGGATTGATCACGATCGCCGCCGACGATGTCGACGCGGCCGTGGCATCGCTGGTCGCCGACGTGGGACGCGCCTCTCCACAGGGCTTGGCCGCATCCAAAGCGCTGACCACCGCGGCTGTTCTCGAGGGGTTCGACCGCGACGCGGAGCGGCTCGCCACCGACTCGGCACGGCTCTTCGTCTCGGACGAGGCGCGCGAAGGAATGCTCGCTTTCCTGCAGAAACGCCCCCCGCGCTGGGCGGCGCGCGAGGCCGGCGAAGCAGTTTAGCGAACTTGCCTTGCAGCAAAATCTGTTAGTCGTAGGCTCGTAGGCGATGAAGTACTCAGCGCAGCGACGCGCCCAAAACGCACACGATGACCGCGATGAGTGGTCCCGTGCCGCGGATACCGACCGCATACAGGTAGCACAGCTGCTCACCGATGCGGCCGCACAGGGGCGTCTGCAGCTGAGCGAGTACGAAGACCGACTCACCAAGGCGTACGCGGCGAAGACCTACGACGAGCTGGATCGGCTGCGCTCCGACCTGTTGGGGTCGTCGGTGGGCCCCCGGCGAAGCGGCGCATGCAAACCCGCGCCGTCGATGCTGCTGCTGGCGATCATGAGTGCATTCGAGCGACGCGGCCGGTGGAATGTGCCGAAGAAGTTGACGACGTTCGCGCTGTGGGGCGGCGGCGTCGTGGATCTGCGCTACGCCGACTTCACCTCCACCGAAGTGGAGATCCGCGCCTGCTCGATCATGGGTGGGCAAACGATCCTGCTGCCTCCCGAAGTCAACGTCGAAATCAAGGGCCACGGCGTGATGGGCGGGTTCGATCACGACGTCACCCCAGAAGGCACACCGGGTGCACCGATCGTGAAGATCCGCGGCTTCTCCCTGTGGGGCGGCGTCGGCATCAAGCGGAAGAACCGCAAGCCCCGCAGCTAGCGCATCTTTGATTGCACAGAAGGTGATTGGCCGCGGATTCGCGGCTCTGCGATAATCCCGCGCAAATGGCGCGTTCGCCCCAGCGCGCCCGGACGGGCGAAAGCGAGAGTAGCTGTGGCCAATGAAATTCGGGTGAGTCCGGAGGCGCTATCCCAGACAGGCAATGAGCTGGCCGCTCGGGGTGAGACGCTGCACGCTCTGCAGCGGTCCTGCCACGGCGAAGCCGAAGCCGCGCAGTCGGGATGGGTTGGCTCCTCGGCGGAGGCATTGTCGGGTCTGCTGGACGGCTGGGCGGCGACGAGCAGCGCCCATATCCGGCGTATCGGGAAACATTCCTGCGACATGCACTTCGCGGCCGCCGACTTCATTTTCACCGAACAAATCAACGCAAAAGAACTTGGCGACATAGGTGCGGCCCGCTTTCATTGAAAGCCCGCCTGCGCGATGACCTTGTCGTTAGCCGACATCGACCGCTGGGATCCGGCCGCGATCACCACTGTGTTCCAGGCGGCGATCCAGCGCGCGCACGGTACCCGTACGGCATCCGCGGCCATCGGCCAAACCATGGGTTTCCTGGATTGGGGTGGGGATAGCGCGGATGCGGCACGCGCCGCGACCCATCGCACCATGCTCGACCTCGACAATCACGCCGATGCGTGCGAGGTCGTGGGCCGAGCCGCCGACCGGGCGGCTGGTGAGGCCGCCGCGATCAAGTTGCGGCTGAGCCAGATTCGCGACACCGCCCATGCGCACTACCTCACCATCGATGATGAGACAGGCACGGTGTCGCTACCTGCCAACCTGTTCTCGTTGTCGTCCGCGGATCAGAACAACATCGTGGACACCGCAGCGACCTTGATGGGCAGCATCGCAGCGCTCTTGACGGACGCCGAGACTGCTGACGAGGATCTTGCGGCCGCCATCCGCGGCGCGGATGGTGATCTTTCACCCGATCAGGTGAACGCCGAAACCCGTGGCGAGCCAACGGAAATGCCGAAAGCTCCACCGCCGGGAACCAGTCCGCAGGACGTGAACAGGTGGTGGCATTCACTCACGCCAGCGCAGCAGGACCGAGCCAAACAATGGTTCCCGAATGCGATTCGCAACCTGGACGGCATACCGGTCGACGTCCGAAATGAACTCAACACGGCAGTGCTGCCCCGCGAAATCGCGCGACTCCGCAATGGCTGGCTCGACCGCAACGGCGTGTGGCACACGGATCGAGACAAGCTGGCTGACCTGCAGGCACTCCAAAAAACGCTGCAGGACCATCCCGGCACCAGCCTTATCGAGCTCGATACGACCAGTAACCCTTTCAAAGTGCTCGCCACGCTAGGGGTCGGTAGCGTTGACGACGCGCAGCGCGTCGGAGTCACGGTTGGCGGTCTGAACACCCGTGTCAGCTCCAGCGTCGACGAGATGGTCCGCGAAGCCGAAGCGCAACGCGCCAACGCAAGCGATCTCCGGAGAAATGCCAAGGTGCGAAACTTCGACGCCGTCGCCTCCATCGTCTATCTGGGTTATGACGCGCCGGATAGCATCAGGGATGTCATCAACGACTGGAGTGCCCACGATGCCGCGGGCCCGCTGAACAATTTCTATAAGGGCCTGGCCGCCACCACGCATGCCCCGGATCAGCGCATCAGCGCATTCGGTCATTCCTACGGTTCGCTGGTCACCAGTCTGGCGTTGCAGCAGGGCGCACCGGTCAGCGACGTCGTTTTGTATGGCTCCCCCGGCACCGAGCTGTCCAATGCGTCCCAATTGGGCGTTGCACCGGGACATGCTTACTACATGATCGGCGGCAACGACGGGGTTGCCGAAGTAATCCCCGAGTTCGGCAGGTTCGGCAAAGCACCGCAGGACGTGCCTGGTTTTACCGAGCTGTCCGCTCTACCTGGTTTCGCGCCGGGCGACGAGCGATGGCATGCCGGGGCGTACGGGCATTCCGAATACCCCCGACTCGATGGCGACGGCCAGCTCCGCATGAGCGGCTACAACATGGCCGCGGTGTTGGCGGGTCTGCCCGACGACCTCGTCAAACCACCTCCTCCGCTCATCCCGCCGGGGCAGGGGCCAATCATCGTGGTCGGGCCGTAGCCATGCGCGGCCAAGCTGCTGAATCCACTTGGCGGACCGTCGTTGCGGCGCTGCTCGTCGTGACGACGATGCTGCTCAACGGCTGCAGGCCAAACACTTTCGACCCGTACGCCAACCCGGGGCGCAAGGAACTGGACCGGCTGCAGAAGATCGTCAACGAACGGCCCGATCTGGAGACCGTCAAACATCAACTGGCCGGCCTGGACACCTCTATCCGGGCAGCCATCGCGAAATACTCGCCCCAGACCCACTTCTCGAGCACGCGAATCGCGCATCCGACCAATGGCTGCAACGAGCCGTTCAATCGCACCATCGGCCGCCAGGAAGAAACCGACCACTTCTTCGGTGAACCGGCACCCACCTTCGACCAGTGGCTGAAGATCACCACCGAGGTGGCACCTCTGTTCTCCGCGGCGGGCTTTCGGCCCAACAACAACGCGCCGGGCCAACCGCCGCTGCCATTGGGCTCACTCAACGACTCGCAAATCCGGGATGACGGCGCGTTGATCAATCTGGCAAACGGCAAGGATGGCAGGCCGCTGAATTACTCGTACAACACCGGCTGTCACCTTCCCGCTGCCTGGCGAACCGCCCCGCCACCGCCGAATATGCGCCCTCCCAACGACCCAGACGTCCATTACCCGTATCTGTATGGATCACCGGGCGGCCGAACGCGTGACGCGTATTGACGCGACTACCGTCGGCGCCGGCGCGACCGCAGGTAGTCCCCGACTACGGCGGCGCCGAGCCCGTCGAGATCGGGCACGACGACGCGTCCTTCCACGCGTCGCGCGACTTGATCGATGAACCGCGCCAAGCCAGGATCGCTACCCAACCGGAAGATCGTCACCTGCGCGTCCAGCCGGGCCATGTCGTCGAACCCGCGCACGGTGTGTGCGATGGTCCGCGGATGCGGCGGGTAGTCGAAAAATACTGCAGAACTTCCACTTCCGTCGACATCTTCCAGATGCGCCGTCGGCTCGCCGTCGGTGACCACCAGGACGACGGGCTGCGCGTTGGGGTGCCGTCGCAGATGCCGGCCGGCCAGCGCGAGCGCGTGATGCAGGTTGGTGCCCTGCTCGTAAACGCCTTCCAGGCCCATCAGCTCTTCCGGGGTTATCGTGCGCGCATAGCGGCCGAACGCGATGATCTGCAACGCATCTGAACGAAATCGGGTGCGCACCAAATGGTTGAGCGCCAGCGCGGTTCGCTTCATCGGCAGCCAGCGGTTCTCCATCACCATCGAGAACGAGGTGTCCACCAACAGCGCCACGGCAGCCTGCGTGCGGGTCTCGGTCTCCGAGACCTCGACGTCGTCGACCGTGATATGGATGGGCGAGTGCGGGCCGTCCACCGATGTGCCGGCCTGCCGCAGTACCGCGTTGGTCAGCGTACGGGTGACGTTCCACGGCTCGGTGTCGCCGAATTGCCAGGGCCGGGTGGCGCCGGTCAGCTCACCGGCCGCGCCGGCGCGGCGGTGGTCGCGCTCGCCGCGACGCCCGGAAAGTTGCTCGGCCACATCACGTAATGCCGTTTCGCCAAGCCGTCGCATCGCCTTGGGCGAAAGCCGCCACTGGCCGTCGGAGCCGCGGTCCAAAAAGCCTTGGTTGACCAGTGCACGTTCCAGCTCGGCCAGTGTTTGTGCGTCGATCGCGGCTTGGTCGCCGAGCTGGCGCGCCAGCGCGTCGAGGTCGACGTCGTCCATGGTCGCGCCCGGATAGCTCTGCGACAGCTGCTCGGCCAGTTGTTCCAGCTCGGCGATGTCGGCCAGCGCTTGGGCGCCCTCACCCATGCCCAGCGGGTTCTCCCCGGAGAACTCCGAAGACCCTGACCAGTCCTCGCCCGGACGCAACGTCTGCAGGTTCGCGTCCAGCCGGGCCAACGCCTGTTGCAGCGACGGCGATCCGAAAGCCTGCTGCGCCAACGCTTCCAGCTCGGCCCGCTGGTCGGGACTCAGACTGTTCAGGAACCGCTGCGCCGCCGCCGCCCGCTTGGCCAGCGAATCGATGAGCTCCTCGACGTTGCGGGGGTTCTCGGGGAAGAACTCGCCGTGCTTGTCCATGAAGTTTTCAAAGTCCTGGTGGGTGTCCTCACCGCGCGAGTGCTTGTCCAGCAGATCGTTGAGGTCGTCGAGCATCTCGGTGACGCGGCGACGGTCCTCGTCGGTAGCGCCCTCAAGGGCCTGCTTCATGCCGGCGAAGCGCTGGTCGAGCATCTCACGGCCGAGCAAATCCTTGATCTGCTCGTATTTTTCGCGCGCTTCGCTGCTGCGCCAGTTGTATTCTGAGAGCTCCTGTACGGCTTTGGCCGGCGACGGCGACAGCGCGTCAAGCTGCAGCTCGCCGAAACGCGCGTCGTCGTCCAAAGCGCGGGCCAGCTCCTTGCGCTCGGCCAGCACCGCCTCGTCGAGCAGCTTTTTGATCTCGGCCAGCGTCCCGTCTAAGTTGTTGCGGCGCAACAGCTCCCGTCGCTTGCGGTTGGCCTCGGCGGCCAGCCGGTCTGCCCCGGGCATGTTCCTGGTGCCGCGGCGCAGCAGCTCGGACAGCGCCCGGCGCGGTGAGGTGCCCGCCATGACGTCCTGTCCAATCTGCTCGAGTGCCTCGCGCAGGTCCACCGGCGGGGCCAGCGGGTCAGGCCCGCCGGTGTACGCCGAATACCGCGACGAGTGCCCTCTAGCCATAGACCGTTTCGCCGTCCCCGGACACTTTGTCGACACGCTTGGCCAAATACAAGGCTTCCAAAGCCAATTCCAGCGCGGCGGCCCGCTCGCCCTCGGATTCGGCGCCCAGCCGCTTGGCGATGGCGTCGACCACGGGCAAATCCGGCAGCGCGGCCAGCACATTTTTGGCCGATACACGCTCGCCCGTGGTCACCGCGGAACCGGCCTCCACCGCGGCCACCAGCGGTCCGACATCGAGCCCACCGAGCGCCCGCGACGCGGTATCGGCGGTGGCGCGGCGCAACAGGTGTTCGAGCACGGCCTGCTCGCGTCCCTCCTCACCGGATTCGAACTCCAACTTGCCGCGCAGCACGTCGATGACGGTCCCCAGGTCGACCACCCGGGCCACCGGATCCGTCTCGCCCAGCACCGCGCCGCGATGCCGCGCGGCGGCCGCAACTGTCTCGGTCGCCGCGATCGCGAAACGCGCCGACACCCCCGATCGCTGGTCGACGGAGTTGGATTCCCGCAAGTAGCGGGCGAATCGAGCGATCACCTGCGTCAGGTGGTCGGGCACTTGGGCGCTCAGATGTGCTTCCTGGAGGATGACGCCGACCTCGGCTTCGAGTTCCAGCGGGTAGTGGGTGCGGATCTCGGCGCCGAAGCGGTCCTTGAGTGGCGTGATGATGCGGCCGCGGTTGGTGTAGTCCTCGGGGTTGGCGCTGGCGGCAACCAACACGTCCAGCGGTAGCCGCAGGGTGTAGCCGCGCACCTGGATGTCGCGCTCCTCCATGACGTTGAGCATCGACACCTGGATGCGCTCGGCTAGGTCCGGCAACTCGTTGACCGCGACGATGCCGCGGTGCGCGCGGGGTATCAGGCCGTAGGCAATGGTCTCCGGATCGCCCAGGCTGCGGCCCTCGGCGACCTTGATCGGGTCGATGTCGCCCACCAGGTCCGCGACGCTGGTGTCCGGTGTGGCCAGCTTCTCGGTGTAGCGCTCGCTGCGGTGTTTCCAGCTCACCGGCAGGTCGTCGCCGAGTTCGGCAGCCCGCCGGATCGACTCGGGCGTGATCGGCGAGTACGGATGCTCACCGAGTTCCGCGCCGGCGATCACCGGCGTCCACTCGTCGAGCAGGCCCACCAGCGCCCGCAGCAACCGGGTCTTGCCTTGACCGCGTTCACCCAGCAGGACGAAGTCGTGGCCCGCGATCAGCGCCCGCTCTAGCTGCGGTATCACGGTATCGTCGAAGCCCAGGATGCCCGGCCAGACCTCGTCACCCTCGGCCAGCGCAGTCAGCAGGTTCTCCCGGATTTCGGCCTTGACGCCCCGCTCGCGGTGCCCGGCGGCATGCAGTTCGCCGACGGTACGAGGCAGATGATTCGGTGCGGTCACCACTCCACGCTACGACGGCGCGCAAATTATCGTCGTGTGGCGTCTCTTCTTGCTCGACGCGGTTCAGTGTGCGAAGTGGCGCGCCCCGGTCAGGTAGAGCGTCACGCCGGCCTTTTCCGCGGCTGCGGTCACCTCGTCGTCGCGAACCGAGCCGCCGGGGTGCACGATCGCGGTGACGCCGGCAGCTGCCAACGTCTCGAGCCCGTCCGGGAATGGGAAAAAGGCATCGGAGGCCGCGACCGCGCCGCGCACCCGATCACCGCCGCGCTCGACCGCCAGCCGTGCGGCGTCGACCCGGTTGACCTGGCCCATGCCGACGCCGATCGTGGCGCCGTCGGCGGCGATGACGATCGCGTTGGACTTCACTGCACGACAGGTTCGCCACGCGAAAGCCAAACCCCCCAGGGTGTCTGGTGACGCCGGCGCACCGGTTGCCAGCGTCCAATTCGCCGGATCGTCCCCCGCAGCGTCGAGCCGGTCGCGTTCCTGCATCAACAGGCCGCCGCTCACCTGACGCATTTCCGCCTTGGCGTCCAACGGCTCGGAAGCCACCAGCACGCGGATGTTCTTCTTGCGCGCCAGCACGTCGACGGCGCCCGGCGCGTAGGCCGGCGCGACGATCACCTCTGTGAAAATCGTGCTGACATACTCCGCCATCTCGACGCTGACTTCGGTGTTCGCCGCAATCACGCCGCCGAACGCACTGAGCGGATCGCACTCGTGGGCCTTACGGTGCGCGTCGGCGACCGAGACCGACGAGATCGCGATACCGCACGGATTGGCGTGCTTGATGATCGCCACGCAGATCTGTTCATGGTCGAAGGCCGCGCGCCATGCGGCGTCGGCGTCGGTGAAGTTGTTGTACGACATCTCTTTTCCGTGCAGCTGCTCGGCCTGCGCCAGCCCCGGCCACGCGCCGGCATCGACATACAGCGCCGCCCTTTGATGCGGATTCTCGCCGTAACGCAACAGCGTGGATCGCCGCCATGTTCCGGCGAACCACTCCGGAAATGCCGCCGGTGGCTGCTCGGGTGCCAGTGTCGACTCCATCCAGCAGGCGACCGCAACGTCGTACTCGGCGGTGTGACGAAACGCCAACGACGCCAACCTTTTCCGTTCGTCGAGTGTGAAGCCGCCGTTTCGCACCGCGGCCAGCACCCCGTCGTAGCCGAGCGGGTCGACCACCACCGCCACGCTCGGATGGTTCTTCGCGGCCGCCCGCACCATCGAGGGTCCACCGATATCGATCTGCTCAACGCACTCGTCGACACCCGCACCCGAATCGACGGTTTCGCCGAACGGATACAAGTTGACCACCACCAGCTCGAACGCCGCGATGCCCAGCTGCTCGAGCGCCGCCGCGTGCGCAGGCTTGCGCAGATCGGCCAGCAGGCCGGCGTGCACACCGGGATGCAGAGTCTTGACCCGGCCGTCGAGCACCTCCGGAAAGCCCGTCACCTCTTCGACCGGGGTCACCGGAATACCGTTATCGGCAATGGTTTTCGCGGTCGACCCGGTCGAGACGATATCGACGCCGGCCGCATGCAGGCCGCGCGCGAGGTCGGTCAGCCCGGTCTTGTCGTACACACTGATCAACGCGCGGCGGATCGGCCGTCTCCCGTCGCTGCTCATCCGATAGTCGCCTTTCGTCCACTCCACGTCACGCCGCCGATTGCCAGCGCGGCCACCACATCCACCAAGAGCCGCCGTTCGACGACCTTGATGCGCTCGTGCAGGGTCTGTTCGTCGTCGTCGTCGAGCACCGGAACGGGCTGTTGCGCCAGTATCGGGCCGGTGTCGGTGCCGGCATCCACCAAATGCACCGTGCAGCCGGTGACCTTGACGCCGTAGGCCAGCGCCTCGGCCACCCCATGCGCGCCGGGGAACGCCGGCAATAGCGCCGGATGTGAGTTGACGATTCGCCCAGAAAACCGTGAAAGAAACTGCGGTCCAAGGATTTTCATGAATCCGGCGGAAATCACCAGATCGGGGGAATGAGCTGCGGTGGCTTCGGTGAGCGCGGCATCCCAGGCATCGCGGTCGCCGTAGTCGGCCAGCCGAACAGTGAAGGTCGGCAGCGAGGCCGCAGCGGCGATTTCGGCGGCCCGGCAATCGCGGTCCACACCGACGGCGACCACCCGCGCCGGATAGTCACCGACCGCGGCGTCGAGCAGGGATGCGAGCAGCGAACCCGTGCCCGACGCCAGGACCACCAGCCGTGCCGGTGCGCTCGGGGGCACGCGGAGCGGTTGCTGCACAGGGCGAGCCTAATCTTCCTGGTCGTCCGGCGACGCAGGCGCGGGCGGAGCGTCGTCCTGCGGTTCGACGACGGGATCGGCGGGTGCAGCCGGCTCTGCGGTGTGCTCTGCAGCGGGCTCGGCGGCGGCGTCCTCGACGGGTGCCGGCTTGGGCTCCCGGGGTCGGTATGCGATGCCGCCGGCCATCGCGACAGTGACAGCACCGACGACGGCAAACCACAGGAATACCGCGAACCCCAATGTGCCCTGGTCGACCCCGACGTCGCCGAAGTTGCCCAGCCGGCCCCCGCTGGCGTAACCGAGCAGTGCCATCGCCAACGCCGCCAGCACGGCTGCAATCAGCAGCTTGACCATCGCCGCGGGCAGCGGCAGCGGGCGTCGTGCGCACTGCTGGCCCACGGCCACGCCCGACGATGCACCGATGATCAGCAAGGCCACCCAGGCCGGCCCCAGCGGCGGACTGGGGGCGGCGGCCAGCACCGGCAATGCCGGGATGTCGCCGCCGAACACGGTGAACGAACTGAACGTCGCGAAACCCAGATGCACGCTGGATCCCACTGCGACCGCGGCAGTGCCGACGACGACGTTGGGCACGTACAGCACCGACAACACGGTGAGGCTGAACTGGCCGAAAATCGAGTCGGTGATCGCGTACAAGTCGTGCATCGTGCCCCAATGCACAACCAGCGAACCGGCGGTGACCACGCCGGAGAGCCCCAGCAAAGCCAGCAGACCCGCGCTCGCGGCGCGCAACGAATCACCCAGCCAGTCCGGGAACGGCGACGCGGCAAGGGCCCGACGTCCCACGCGGGACCCAACGCCGATGGATGCACCGATCGCATGGACCACCAGCACGCTCAGGAAGGCGCGCAACGCGTTCGGTGTCTGCAGTTCGGTGATCACCGATGCCGCATCGTGGATGATCGCCAGCGAGATGGCGGCTATCAGCATGGGTCCGCCCAGGGCCGACGCCACAATCCAGCGGATGACGAACCAGGACGCCGTGGCCGGAGTGGCTTGGGCCGTGGTGCGGGCGGTGCCCCAGATCATCAGCAGCACCGGCAGCAGCGGCATAACACCCAGTTCGCGGCCGCCGATCGAAATCGGCACCTGATGCACGCCGAGCCACATGCTTGCGATAGCGCCCAGCGCGCCGGTCATGTCGCTGTTGGCCATCAGCAGCTGCAGCAGCGTCACCGCGGCGATGACGATCAGCGCCACCAAGGCGGGGCCGAACGCGACCCGCAGTAGGTCACGGGCCTGATGCGCGCCCGCCGCTCGACTGTCCGCCACCCTGCTCACTCTTCGCGCACGGTGCTCAGCCGGTTTGGGTGGCGCGAGGGCGTCCGGTTAGGAGCCTGACGGGCCCGACGGCGAGGACGGCTGTGATTGCTGACCCTGGCCATACGACTGCTGACCTTGGCCGGAACCGCCGTGGTTACCGGAGTTCTGCTGGCCCTGGCCCTGGTGGCCGGACCCCGGCGGCGGGCTGAAGCTGGGGAACCCGGTCGGCGGGGTGGGCGACCCCTGTTGCTGCCCGTGCTGCCCGCCCTGCTGCGGTCCTGTCTGCGGAGCCTGCTGCGTCGCGGCCTGGGGGCCGGACGCGCTGAACCCGCCGGTCGAAGGCCCCGACGGGTAGCCGGGGTATTGCGAGCCGTATCCGGACTGCTGGTGCTGCTGGTACGGGCCCTGTTGCTGGCCGTAGTAACCGCCGTACTGCCCGTAGTACTGCTCGTACTTGGGTCGCGGCGCCGGCGGGGTGATAACGCCCGCGTCCAGTAACAGCGCACCGACCGCGACGATGGCCTGAATAACGCTGGCGGCCAGGGCCAACCACAACGCCCAGCCGCGCCCGGGCGCGCCGATCGTGTCCTCGATGAGCAGCAACGCGCCCAGCACCGCGACCGCCGCCACCACCGCGGCGTAGTTCTTGGCCTTGGGCAGCAAGCTCACCCCGGCCAGTAGCGCCGCCAGCAATGCCAAGTCGATTGGCACGCTGTTGCCGCTTTCGACGAGTTCATCGCCGTTGGGAAGCGCGCGGGTGATCATCGGGCCGAAACTCAGCAGATAGGCAGCCAGGCCGAGCAGCGCGACCGCGATGGTCAGGTAGAGCTGCAGATTGCTTTCGCCGTCATCGGATTTCGCGAACGAGGGCGTTGACGCCCCGTAGGAGCCGGGCGACTGCGCGGGCGGATATCCGGGACTGCCGGGCGAGTAGGTCATGGCTTCTCCTGTGCCTTCCAGTGCTGTTGCGGCGCCACTGTTGTGCGGCGCTGTACTCCCAGGCGCCGCTCCCCCGCGACGCTACATCGACCGCTCCCTGGACGCCATGACGGCTAGCGCGAGCGACGCGATTCGTTCATTCACGCTAGCGCACCTTGGGTTACTCACTGCGCGGCAGTTCGCGTGTCATGCGGCGGCCCCAGCTTGCCCCCCGGATTGGAACACGTTCTAATTCACTGCATGGACTACGGGCTCGTGCTGTTCACCAGCGATCGCGGCATCACCCCGGCTGCGGCTGCCAGGCTTGCCGACAACCACGGCTTTCGAACCTTCTATGTGCCGGAACACACCCATATCCCGGTCAAGCGGGAGGCAGCCCACCCGACGACTGGCGACGCGTCGCTGCCCGACGACCGCTACCTGCGCACGCTGGACCCGTGGGTCAGCCTCGGCACGGCGTGCGCGGTCACCTCGCGGGTGCGGCTGGCCACCGCGGTGGCTCTGCCCGTCGAGCATGATCCGATCACGCTGGCGAAATCCATTGCCACTCTCGACCACCTGTCCGGCGGTCGAGTCAGCCTCGGTGTGGGATTCGGCTGGAACACCGACGAACTCGCCGACCACGGCGTACCGCCCGGGCGGCGGCGCACCATGCTGCGCGAGTACATCGAGGCCATGCGGGCGTTGTGGACCGAGGAGGAAGCGGCCTACGACGGCGAGTTCGTCAACTTCGGTCCCAGCTGGGCATGGCCCAAACCGGTGCAGGAGCACATTCCGGTACTGGTCGGGGCGGCGGGCACCGAAAAGAACTTCAAGTGGATCTCGCGCAGCGCCGACGGCTGGATCACCACCCCGCGCGACTTCGACATCGACGAGCCGGTGAAGTTGTTGCAGGACACCTGGGCGAGCGCCGGGCGGCAGGGGGCGCCGCACATCGTGGCGCTGGATTTCAAGCCGGTGCCGGAGAAGTTGGCGCATTGGGCGGAGCTGGGGGTGACCGAGGTGCTGTTCGGATTGCCCGACCGGTCCCAGGATGAGGTCGCCGCATATGTGGAACGACTGGCCGGCAAGCTAGCCGCGATGGTTTGACGAGCGACGGTCAGCGCAACGCGCAGCGGTTGCCGTAGTCGAACGAACGCACCGAGACCGCCTGGCCGAGTGGATCCGCCTCGGTCAGCAACGCGATCAGGTCATCGTCTTCGGTGGTGGCCAGGAATCGGCTGTCGTCGGCATCGAGCCGGCCGGCGATGATGCCGGTCAGTCGACCGTTATCGCGGCGAACCGTATAAGTCTCGATCGTGGCCGGGCCGTCGGCGAGCTCGGTCACCGGCTGGGTGGGCGCCTGGTCGATCTGCGCCTGCAACTGTTCACTGCGATCCGGCTTCCATTCCACCGGCGTGGTCGAGTAGACGCCGACCGAGTACTTGCTCATGATTCCACCGTTTGCGCCGACGAGGCCGAATTGGCCTGGGGCACTTCGCATCTTGGCGACAGTTTCGGCAATGCCATGCATGGAGTAGTTGTTGCCGGCGCCCCCGAAGAACGGCAGACCACCGGTCAGGGTCAGCCCGCGCGGGTCATCCGGTGCGATGCCCATACCGTCGCAGATGTTGAACACCGGCACCGGGAAGCAGCTGTACAGGTCGAAGGTGGCGACGTCGTCGACCCCGATGCCCGCGACCGCCAACGCCTCGCGCACCGCCGTCACCGCCGACGGGGCATGCCCCAGATCCGGCCTGTCCAGCAGGCTCTGCTCTTGCAGATCCGCGTGGCCGTGCAGATAAACCCAATTCTCTTGGGGCACACCGAGATTGCGTGCAGCTTCGACCGACATCAGCAGCGCCGCCGCGTCTTGGTTCACCTGATCGCGGGCGACCAGCAGCCGAGGGTACGGCTCGGAGATCATCCGATTGCTTTCGGTGACAGTGATCAACTCTTCGACGCTGCGTTCGACCCGCGCGGCGGCGAACGGGTTGTCGGCGGCCACCCTGGTGAACGGTGCGAAAAGCTCACCCATCTGGCGCAGATAGTCGGCGGGCCCCAGCCCGGTCCCGGCCCGTCTGGCGTTTTCCAGCAACGCGTATTGCGTCGGCGCGTCCACCAGACCGTGAATGACGGTGTAGCGGCTGATAAGCCCCTCAAGGCCGTGGCCGCGGTCCTCGAGCGACCCGTCGACCGTCTCGGAGAAGTCCGGTTTGTTCTCCGCCCCGGCGAAATAGCGGCTAGTCGACGTCGCGTCCGAGCCGAACACGAGGGCCACCTCCGAACGGCCGGCGGCGATCTCGCCGGCCAACTCGGTGATCAAATGCTGCGGTCCCTGACCGCCGACGATCTCCAGGATCGCGCGGGCAGGGTCGGCGTCGATCCGCTTGGCCACCGACCGCGGGTAGTTGTTCGACTTGCCCAGTACCGGCTGAGCAGGCCCGGAGATCTCGAATTGCCGCACGCCTGCAACGGTGTCGATCGACGCGGCGACCTTGGCGGTGTCGGCGCCGCAGTCGTCCAGCGCCGCACGGGCGCCGGCTGCAGCGAGCTCGACGGCCGACATCGCGCGGTAGTACGCGTCATCGATGCGTTCTGCGGCCTGCCCGACACCGACGACCACAGGTGTGCGCGCATCGAGGCTCATGCGCTCTACATGCTCTCCAGGATGCGCCGGGCCAGAGCGGCGGTTTCCGAGGGAGTCTTGCCAACCTTGACGCCCGCGGCTTCCAGCGCTTCCTTCTTGGCGGCCGCGGTGCCCGACGAGCCGGACACAATGGCGCCGGCGTGGCCCATCGTCTTTCCTTCCGGCGCAGTGAATCCCGCGACGTAGCCGACGACCGGCTTGGAGACGTTGGCCTTGATGTAGTCGGCGGCACGCTCCTCGGCGTCACCGCCGATCTCGCCGATCATCACGATGACCTTGGTGTCGGGATCCTTCTCGAACGCCTCGATCGCGTCGATGTGGGTAGTTCCGATCACCGGGTCGCCGCCGATGCCGATCGACGTGGAGAATCCGAAATCGCGCAGCTCGTACATCATTTGGTAGGTCAAGGTGCCGGACTTGGACACCAACCCGACGGGACCCGGGCCGGTGATGTTGGCCGGGGTGATGCCCACCAGCGATTGGCCCGGGGTGATGATGCCGGGACAGTTCGGTCCGATGATGCGGGTCTTGCCGCCCTTGGAGACGTTGTAGGCCCACGCATATGCGCTGTCCTGCACCGGAATTCCCTCGGTGATGACTACGAGCAGTGGGATTTCGGCGTCGATGGCCTCGATGATGGCGTCTTTGGCGAACTTCGGCGGCACGAAGATAATCGAGACGTCCGCGCCGGTCTTTTCCATCGCCTCGGTGACGCTGGCGAACACCGGCAGCTTGATCATCCTGCCGCCCTTGTCCTCATGCGTGACGGTCGTGCCCGCCTTGCGGGCGTTCACACCGCCGACGATTTGGGTGCCGGCCTTGAGCATCCGCGCGGTGTGGACGGTGGCCTCAGCGCCGGTGATGCCCTGGACGATGACCTTGTTCTCTTTGGTCAAAAAGATTGCCATTAGTCGGGATCCTTCCTCAGGCGCTCGCCAGCTCGGCCGCCTTGTCGGCGGCCTCGTCCATCGTCGGCACCAACGTCACCAGCGGGTGGTTCGCCTCGGCCAGAATGCGCCGGCCCTCCTCGACGTTGTTTCCGTCCAGCCGGACCACCAGCGGCTTGTTGGCCTCATCACCCAGGATTCCCAGCGCCTTGACGATCCCGGTGGCCACGGCGTCGCACGCGGTGATGCCGCCGAACACGTTGACGAACACGCTCTTGACCCGCTCGTCGCCGAGAACGACATCCAGCCCGGCGGCCATCACCTCGGCCGACGCGCCACCGCCGATGTCGAGGAAGTTGGCCGGCTTGACGCCGCCGTGCTTCTCGCCCGCATAGGCCACCACGTCCAGCGTCGACATCACCAGGCCCGCGCCGTTGCCGATGATGCCGACCTGACCGTCGAGCTTGACGTAGTTCAGGTCGTGCTGCTTGGCCTTCAGCTCCAGCGGGTCGGTGGCGTCGCGGTCCTCGAACTCGGCGTGGCCGGGCTGGCGGAAGGCGGCGTTGGCGTCCAGCGTGATCTTGGCGTCCAGCGCGAGGATCTGGTTGTCGGGGGTGCGCACCAGCGGGTTGACCTCAACCAGCGTGGCGTCCTCGGCCACGAACAACTCCCACAGCTTGGAGATGGTGACCGCGGCCGCGTCGAGCACCTCGGCCGGCAGGTGGCCCTGCTCGGCGATCGACCGGGCGAACGCGAGATCGACGCCCTTGACCGCGTCGACCGGGACCTTGGCCAGCCGCTCCGGCTTGGTGGCAGCGACCTCCTCGATCTCCATCCCGCCCTCGACCGAGCACATGGCCAGGTACGTGCGGTTGGCCCGATCGAGCAGGAATGAGACGTAATACTCCTCGGCGATGTCGCTGGCCTCGGACACCAACAGCTTCTTCACGATGTGACCTTTGATGTCCAAGCCCAGAATGTTCCGCGCATGGGTGTAGGCATCCTCGGCGGTGGCGGCGTATTTCACCCCGCCGGCTTTACCGCGGCCTCCGGTCTTGACCTGGGCCTTTACCATCACCGGTCGGCCGATCTCCTCGGCGATCGCCTTGGCCCCGCCGGGGGTGTCGGTCACGCGTCCGGGCGTGGTCGGGACATTGTGCTTGGCGAACAACTCCTTCGCCTGGTACTCGAAAAGATCCATGCGCTCACTGTCTGCTGAATCGGCCATTGATGGCGGCGGTCCGGTTTTGGGTCTCCGCCCGGTGGGAACTGTATCGACACGGCGGAAGGGTCCCGCCGTCGCATCCCGCTGATGTGGTCGATCTCACCAGCCGCGGGCCAGTGATCCGCGTCACAATCCCGGTCTGGATTGGACGCTCGGGTTGCCAGGCTCAGCGCTTAATGGTTAACGTCTCAGGGTCCAGATAACGTTATGGTTACGACGCCCCGAGGACATTCAGGTTGACCCTGCACCAATCTGCCCGGTCTCCTGCGGCAGGAGTAGCTCGCGGATCGCGCGACCCCTGGTCAGACCTCGACCGTAATGAAGTCACCGACATCATCCCGTTCAACGAATTCGGCAACCTCGATGACCTGGACTTCAGCGACAACAGCGCCTTCGACACCGAAGCGCAGGTCTTGCGCGCACCTGAGCTCGACGACCTGCACGAGACCGACGACCTGACGCCCCTGCCACTGGCCGCCCCCAGCGAGTTCGAATCCAGCACCCACGCCGACTCGTATCGCCACCAGCTGCACCGGGGACACCGTGCAGACCCAGCTGGCCCGCCGGGCCGGCGTGGCCAGCACCGCAAACCGCTGACCAGCCCGACGCGCGGTCGGGTCTTGATCGGCGCGATGGCCGCTGGTGCGGCCGCCGCGGCGGCGCATTCCGCCACACACCCATCCGATACGTCCAAGGCGGAGACCGTGCTGGCCGCCGACGCGTCCACGATGAATGGCGGTGCCATCACCACCTCGGCGCGCGGTATGCAGATGGTCACCGTGAAGCCCGCAGCCAACGCCGCGGTCCACAACGCCGAGCTCGCGAAGGGCGTGGCCTTCGCGCAGGAGCGTGCACAGCGGGAGGCGCGGCTGCAGCAGCCACTGTTCGTCATGCCCACGAAGGGCATATTCACGTCGAACTTCGGCTACCGCTGGGGCGTGCTGCACGCCGGTATCGACATCGCCAACTCGATCGGCACTCCGATCCTTGCCGTGTCCGACGGGGTCGTCATCGACGCCGGCCCGACCGCCGGCTACGGAATGTGGGTCAAGCTGCGTCACGCCGACGGAACGGTCACCCTCTACGGCCATGTCAACACCACCATGGTCAGTGTCGGAGAACGCGTGATGGCGGGCGACCAGATCGCAACCATGGGAAATCGCGGAAACTCCACCGGCCCACACCTGCATTTCGAGGTGCTGCTGGGCGGCACCCAGCGGGTGGACCCCGTGCCGTGGTTGGCCAAGAGGGGCCTCAGCGTAGGTACGTTCGCCGGCTAACCACCCGCGCACCAACCCGTTAAACCCACATAAGCTTGGGTACAACATCCTTGAGCGACGGCGGTCAGCCGGCCGCCCACCCACAAGCACAGGAAGGCCCGACGCCACGGCAACTCACGGCGAAGCTCCTAAGACCCACATCATTCGGCGAGCGCCGACTACTCCGCTGCCGCAGATAGTCGACGACTCGCGCACCACCCACATCCCACGGGCACCCCTTGCTCCGAACATTGCGCCGAACAGCCGCCCGGGCATGCCAAGCGGGCTGCACGGCGACGCGGGCAACCGGACGACAGTGGCCGCCGCGGCGGTCAGCATCGTCAGCGGGTGGGCCACCACGGTGGTGGCGACGGACCTGATCGCGGGCTGGTGGAGATCCGACCGCCTCTTCTGCGTCGCGGTCGGCTTCCTCGCCCTGGTCTTCGCGCTGGCCACCGTGACCGGCGTGATCATGCTGCTGCAGCGCCGAGCCCTCGGCCGATACCTGATCGTGGCGGGAGCGGTGGTCGCGTTGCTGACCTACGGGGGCATCTTCATCGCCGGAGCGCATGTCGCCTGGATCGTGGACACCCTGTGGGTGCTGCCGATCGCCAGCGCTGTGCTGGCGCTGCATCCGAGCACCAAGGACTGGATGCTGCCGGACTAGGGAAATCGCCCGTTAAAGCTTGGTGACCGGCGCGTGGTTGTGCATCAGCTTGACCCGGCCGGAGCTCCCGAAATCGATCAGCGACATCGCCGACTCCCCGACGCCGGAGACTTCTTCCACCCGGCCCAGCCCGTATTTGTCGTGAGACACCCGATCGCCGGGCTGAAGCACCAGCATCGGGCGCTTGCCGGCGGCACGAGCCGGTGACGGGCGCGGGGGGCCGAATCGGCCGGCACCGCTCACCGGCGCGCTGAACGACGGCGTGGGGTCACTGCGCCGCCAGTCGATGAGCTCCTGCGGGATTTCCCGCAGGAACCGCGACTCCGGGTTGAGCATCGGCTGCCCCCACGACGAGCGAATCTTGGCCCGGCTCACATACAGCCGCTGCTTTGCCCGGGTGATCCCGACGTAGGCCAGCCGCCTCTCCTCGGAGAGTTCGGCCGGGTCACCCAGTGCCCGCATGTGCGGGAACATCCCGTCCTCCCAGCCGGTGACGAACACCACCGGGAACTCCAAACCCTTTGCGGTGTGCAATGTCATCAACGTGACCACGCCCGCACCGTGCTCGGGAATCTCGTCGGCGTCGGCGACCAGCGACACCCGTTCCAGGAATTCCGCCAACACGCCGGTATCGGGCACGTCTTCGTCGTCTGGCGCCTCGGTGGTTTCGTCAAGCGCGGCGGCGTTGGCCAAGTCGGTGGCGAATTCGTGTGCGACGCTTACGAGTTCGTTGAGGTTGTCCAGCCGGGCAAGGTCCTGCGGATCGGATGAGGATTCCAGCTCCGCGCGGTAGCCGGTCCGGTCCAGAACCGCCTCGACCAGCTCCCCCAGCTCTGACTGCGACGAGTCGAGACGGCCGCGCAGCTCGTCGAGCATCTCGACGAAACCCGCAATCGCTTTGGCCGAGCGGGTGTTCAGCATCGGCACCTTGCCCTCGGCGCCCGCCTCCAGCGCGTCGGCGAAACTGGCGCCGGTGTTCTCGGCGTACACCGCCACGCAGGCTTCGGCGCGGTCGCCGATGCCGCGGCGCGGCGTGTTGAGGATGCGTCGCAGGCTGACCGCGTCCCCCGGGTTGTCCAGCACCCGCAGGTAGGCGACGACGTCGCGAATCTCCTTGCGCTCGTAAAACCGCACGCCCCCAACGACTTTGTAGGGGATGCCGGCGCGGATGAATATCTCTTCCAACGACCGGGATGCGTTGTTGGTGCGGTAAAAAACGGCTACGTCGTTATAGGTGATCTCGCCGCCGGTGGTCAGCGCTTCAATTTCCTCGGCGACGAACCGTGCCTCGTCATGCTCGTTGTCGGCGACATAGCCGACGATCAGCTCGCCCTGGCCGGCGTCGGTCCACAGCCGCTTCTCCCGGCGCCCGGAATTGCGCGAGATCACCGAGTTGGCCGCGGACAAGATGTTCTGCGTGGAACGGTAGTTCTGCTCCAGCAGGATTGTCGTCGCGTCGGGGTAGTCGCGTTCGAAGTCCTCGATATTGCGGATTGTCGCGCCGCGGAAGGCATAAATCGACTGGTCGGCATCGCCGACGACGCACAGCTCGCCAGGCGGCACGCCGTCCTCGGTGCCCTGCCCGACGAGCTCGCGCACCAACACGTATTGAGCGTGGTTGGTGTCCTGATACTCGTCGACCAGAATGTGGCGGAATCGCCGGCGGTAGTGCTGGGCGATCTGCGGGAAAGTCTGCAGAACCGCGACCGTCTCCCCGATGAGGTCGTCGAAGTCCATCGCGTTGGCCGCCCGCAACCGATGCTGGTACTCGGAGTAGACGGCGGCCACGGTGCGGGCCAAGTCGTCGGAGTCATCGGGCAGCGCCGACGTCGCCTGCTGCGGGTCGATCAGCTCGTTCTTCAGGTTCGAGATGGCGTTGGCCAGCAGCCGCGGCGAGTACCGCTTGATGTCCAGGCCCATGTCCTTGCCGATCATCTGCAGTAGCCGTCGCGAATCGTCGGCGTCGTATATCGAGAAATTCGAATTGAGGCCCGGGATCAGCGACGCCTGATTGCGCAGAATCCGCACGCAGGTCGAGTGAAACGTCGACACCCACATGGATCTCGCTCGTAGGCCGACCAGCTGTATCACCCGTTCGCGCATCTCCGCGGCGGCCTTGTTGGTGAACGTGATGGCCAGAATCTGACCGGGCGCGACGTCCCGTGCGGCCATCAGGTATGCGACACGGCGGGTCAGCACCGCGGTCTTGCCCGAACCCGCACCCGCGACGATCAGCAGCGGCGACCCTTCGTGCAGCACAGCCTGGCGCTGCTGCGGGTTGAGGTCGTCGAGGAGCTGATCTGCGTCCGGGAGCCGCCGGAGATCGGTCACGTGCACACTCATGTCTGTCCAAACTTACCGCCGTTGGGCGACACTTTTTGCGCTGGCACGGACCTTGATGGCACACTCGAATTCGTGCTCGACAAGCAGCATCGATTTTTCTACGGGTACCCGTTAGCGGTGCCCGTGGCTTAGCTGCTTCCCAGAGCCCCGAGGTCCGCATCCGGATTCGGGGCTCGTCTGTTGTGTGGGTCCGGATACGGATGCCGACGAAAACCCCACCAACAGCGAGAATGCGGAGTCACAATAAATGGCGATGGAAACCGAACAGCTTCCCGACATCGATGACCTGCGCCAGGAAATCGATCGGCTCGACGCCGAGATCCTGGCCGCGGTCAAACGTCGCACCGAGGTATCCCAGGCGATCGGCAAGGTCCGGATGGCCAACGGGGGCACCCGGCTGGTACACAGTCGCGAGATGAAGGTCATCGAGCGCTACAGCGAGCTCGGCTCCGAAGGCAAGGACTTGGCGATGCTGCTGCTGCGCATGGGCCGCGGCCGGCTCGGTCACTGACATCTCTGCGCCGGCGCTAGAGGACGGGCGGCGTGACTAGTGTCGAAGCATGCCTGCCGTCCAACAGATCCCCGACATCACGGCCACTTCGGAGTGGAAGGCCCTGCGCCGACATCACGAGCAAATCGGCGAAACCCATCTCCGCCAGATCTTCGCCGAGGATCCCGACCGCGGCCGCGAGTTAACCCTCACCGTCGGTGATCTCTACATCGACTACAGCAAACATCGCATCACTCGCGAGACGCTGAAACTGCTGGTCGCCCTGGCCCGGGCGGCGAACCTCGAGCAACGCCGCGACGAGATGTTCGCCGGCGCGCACATCAACACCTCGGAGAACCGCGCGGTGCTGCACACCGCGCTGCGGCTGCCGCGCGACGCCAAGCTGATCGTCGACGGACAGAACGTGGTCGAGGATGTCCACGCCGTATTGGACGCCATGGGCGAGTTCACCGACCGGCTGCGCAGCGGCGAATGGACCGGTGCCACCGGCAAACGCATCAGCACCGTCGTCAACATCGGGATCGGCGGCTCGGACCTGGGACCGGTGATGGTCTATCAGGCGCTGCGCCACTACGCCGACGCCGGCATTTCGGCGCGTTTCGTCTCCAACGTCGACCCGGCGGACCTGGTCGCAACGTTGACCGACTTAGACCCCGCCACAACGCTTTTCATCGTCGCGTCCAAGACGTTCTCCACGCTGGAGACGCTGACGAACGCCACCGCGGCCCGGCGCTGGCTGACCGACGCGCTCGGGGACGACGCGGTGGCCAAGCACTTCGTCGCGGTCTCCACCAACAAAGAGCGGGTCGCGGATTTCGGCATCGACACCGCCAACATGTTCGGCTTCTGGGACTGGGTCGGCGGGCGCTATTCGGTCGATTCGGCGATCGGGCTGTCGGTGATGGCCGCGATCGGACGCGAGGCCTTCGCCGAGTTTCTGTCCGGATTCCACATCGTCGACGAGCATTTCAAGACTGCGCCCCTTGAGGCCAATGCCCCCGCACTGCTCGGACTGATCGAGCTGTGGTACTCCAACTTCTTCGGCGCGCAATCACGGGCGGTGTTGCCATATTCCAATGACCTGGCACGCTTCGCCGCCTATCTGCAACAGCTGACGATGGAATCCAACGGCAAGTCGACGCGCGCCGACGGCACCCCGGTCACCACAGATACCGGTGAAATCTATTGGGGCGAACCGGGAACCAACGGCCAGCACGCCTTCTATCAGTTGTTGCATCAGGGCACGCGGTTGGTTCCTGCCGATTTCATCGGTTTTTCCCAACCTGTCGACGATCTCGCCACTGCCGACGGCACCGGCAGCATGCATGACCTGTTGATGAGCAATTTCTTCGCCCAGACCCAGGTGCTGGCGTTCGGCAAGACGGCCGACGAGATCGCCGCCGAAGACACCCCCGCCGATGTAGTGCCGCACAAGGTGATGCCCGGTAACCGGCCGACGACGTCGATTCTGGCCAACCGGCTTACCCCCTCGGTGCTGGGGCAGCTGATCGCGCTCTACGAGCATCAGGTGTTCACCGAGGGTGTGGTGTGGGGCATCGACTCGTTCGACCAGTGGGGTGTGGAGTTGGGCAAGACGCAGGCCAAGGCGCTGCTGCCGGTGATCTCGGACGCGGCGTCTCCAGGCAGGCAGTCGGACAGCTCAACCGACGCGCTGATGCGCCGCTACCGCGTCGAACGAGGCCGCAGCGCTTAGGCGAAGCGTTTGGTCAACCGGGGCGGCAGCACCCGCATCAGCTGAACCATGGGACCCCACGGCCACCACGGCACCGCGGCGCGGCCCGGCTCCCGTTCGATGGCGGCGACCAACGCCTTGACGCCGGTGTCGTTGTCCACCATGAACAGTGTGGATCCGGACTTGGCGGTCATCTCCGACTCGATGTAGCCCGGCTCGATCACCGACACCTTGATCGGGCCCTTGGCGTACTCGGCACGCAGCGATTCGCCCAGCGACCGCACGCCGGCCTTACTGGCCGCATAGGCGGCCTTCACGCCCGGGACCCCTTTCGCGCCGAGCACCGACGAGACCAGCACCAGGTGCCCCGAGCCAGCCTGCTTGAACATCTCCAATGCCGTTTCGATCTGCACCAACGCGGCCACCAGGTTGGTCTCGATGGTCGCCTTGTTGGCCCACAGCTTGCCCGAACCCAGCGGCGCCCCCTTGCCGATGCCGGCGTTGACCACGACGCGGTCGATCCCACCCAGGGCGTCGGTGAGCTCACCGAACACCTTTGGCACCTGCTCATGGTCGTTGACGTCAAGCGCTGCGACGGCCACCTTGATGCCCGGATGTTGTTGTGTCAGTTCATTTTTGAGCTCATCGAGCCGGTCGGTGCGACGGGCGCACAGCGCCAGGTCGCGACCCTTGGCGGCGAAAGCGCGAGCCATCCCGGCGCCCAGGCCCGAGCTCGCGCCGGTGATGAGTATCTTCTGGCGAGTCACTGCCGCAGCCTAACCGGCGCCCGTCGAACGTCGAGTTGTCGGGCCAAACCGAAGGTGTTTGCCGCAACAAGTCGACGCTCGACACTATTTCAAGAGGCGTGACATCCGCCGGTCGGCCAGCACCTTGCCGCCGGTCTGACAGGTCGGGCAGTACTGAAACGACTTGTCCGCGAATGACACTTCACGAACCGTGTCCCCGCATACCGGGCACGGCAACCCGGTGCGGGCATGCACCCGTAAACCGGAGCGCTTCTCGCCCTTCAGCGTGGCGGCCTGCTGGCCGACCGAACGGGTCACCGCGTCGGTCAGCACCGAGATCATCGCCTCGTGCAACGCCGCCAGCTGTGCATCCGAGAGTTTGCCGGCCGTGGCGAACGGAGAGATCTTGGCGACGTGCAGAATCTCGTCGCTGTAGGCGTTGCCGATTCCAGCGATCACCTTCTGGTCGGTGATGACGGTCTTGATCCGGCCGCTTTGCCCGGCCAGCAGCCCGGCCAACTCATCGACGCTGAGCTGCAGCGCATCCGGCCCGAGCGCGGCGATGCCCGGCACCTTCGCCGGGTCGTCGACGAGCCATACGGCTAGCCGCTTCTGCGTGCCCGCCTCGGTGAGGTCGAACCCGGGCGCCTCACCGGGGGCGCCGAGGTGCACGCGCAGCGCGATCGGCCCTTTGCCGGGCCGCAGCGGCGCGCCGGCCAGCTTGTCCGACCACCGCAGCCAGCCCGCCCGGGAGAGGTGGGCGATCAAGACCAGCTCCCCGGCCCGCAAACCGAGGTACTTGCCCCACCGCTCGGCGCCGGCGACGGTCAAACCGTGCAGCGCGTTGATGGGCGGATCGAAGGTCTTGAGCACAGAAAACGCGGCGACGTCGACGCGCCCGATCGTCCTGCCGACGGCATGACGGCGAAGGTGGTCGGCGAGCGCTTCGACTTCGGGCAGTTCAGGCATGCGTCCAGTGTGCCGGTCAGCGGCGAGCTGTGCGCCTCACGTCGCGAGCAACCAGCGAGAGCACCCAGCTCACGATCGACAAGACGATGGCCGCCCAGATCGCAGTCCACCAGAAGTGGTCGATCTGCAGCCCCCAATGGGTGGTGTGGCTGGTGATCCAGGCGGTGAGCCACAGCATCAGGGCGTTGATGACGATGTGGAACAGGCCCAGGGTGAGGATGTAGAGCGGGATGGACAGAATCTGCACGATCGGCTTGATGAATGCGTTGACCAGGCCGAAGATCACCGCTACGACAAAGATGATGCCGGCCCTCTGCAACCGGGTGTCACCGCCGACGAAGCTGAGTCCATGGACGACGAGGCTGACCACCCAGAGGGCTAATCCGGTCAACGCGGCGCGGATGAGAAATTGGCCCATGGCGAGGAAACTACTCCGCCGGCCGCAATAAGTAGGTGTCCATGATCCAGCCATGCCGGGCACGGGCGTCGGCTCGCAGCTCGGCGATCCGCTGCCCGACTTCTCCGACCGTCCCGGCTACCAGCAGCTCGTCGTCCGTGCCGAGGTAGGCGCCCCACCACACCCGGGTGTCAGGCGGGCAGCCAAGAAACGAGCAGTCGCCGTCGAGCATGACCACCGCCGACCCGGAAAGCCCGCGGCCGCGAAGCTGCCGACCGGTGGTGATCAGCACCGGCTCCCCGACGTCGTTGAGCGGGATGCGGTGCCGCGCCGTCAGCGCCTGGATGGCGGTGATACCCGGGATGACGTCGTAGCTGATGTCGATGTCGGCGGCGACGGCGTCGAGGATGCGCAGCGTGCTGTCGTAGAGCGACGGGTCACCCCAGGCCAGAAAGGCTCCGACACCGTCGGGAGCCAGCTCGTTCGTAATGGCCGTCGACCAGATGCGGGCGCGCGCCGCGTGCCAGTCGGAAACCGCCTCCGGGTAGTCGGTATCCGTCGAGCGTTGCGGATCGGGCAGCTCGACGAAGCGGTAGTCGGGCCGGCGGATGAACCGCGAGCAGATCTCCCGGCGCAGCCCCACCAGGTCGCTCTTGGCCGAACCCTTGTCCATCGCGAAGAAGACCCGCGTCTGGTTGAGCGCCTCGATCGCTTGGACAGTGACGTACTCGGGATCTCCCGCGCCGATGCCGATGACGTGGATGTGCCGGGTCATACGGGCAAAGCCTAATAAGGTCTAGTCGCAACCATCGGTACCCGATACCATCGGTATCGACGCTTCAGCGACGAGGAGGGGCGCCATGACCATTGCGGCGAAGACCGGTCGGGAAGAGTTCTCGGAGCGCTTGCTCAAGGGATCGGTCAAGAAGTCCTACGAGCCGGTTGTCGACATCGACTGGGACGCCCCGCTGGACCCGGACAAGTTCTATCTGCCGCCGAGAATCGTGTCGCTCTACGGCACGCCGATGTGGGACGAGATGACCCGCGCGCAGCGCATCGAATTGTCCCGTCAGGAATTGGTGAACACGCTGTCGGCCGGGATCTGGTTCGAGAACATCCTCAATCAGGCGCTGTTGCGCAAGCTGATGCACAAGGACCCGACCACCCGGTCAACCCACTACGCGCTGACCGAGCTGGGCGACGAAACCCGCCACATGGTGATGTTCGGCAAGGCGATCGAACGGGTCGGCGCCAAGCCGGTGCGCCCGCGGCTCTACCACCGGGTCATCATCAACAGCCTGCCGTTCTTTTTCCGCGGCTCGGTGCTGTGGGTGGCTGCGCTGATCGGCGAAGAGATCTTCGACTCGCTGCAGCGCCAGATGATGGACGATCCCGAACTGCAGCCGATGATCCAGCGGCTGATGCGAATTCACGTCACCGAAGAGGCTCGCCACATTCAGTTCGCGCGCGACGGCCTGCGCAAGCGGGTGCCCCGGATGGGGCGGCTCGAGAAGTGGTTCGTCGCCAACATCAATGGCCTGGGCGGCTGGTTTTTCCGCTATCTGTTCACCAACCCCGTGCCCTATGCGCGAGCAGGGCTGGATGCGCGTCGGGCCCGCGCCACCGCACGCAACAGCGCGCACCGTCACGAAGTGCAGGTGGCAGGCTTCGCCCCGCTGGCGGAGTTCCTCACCGAGGTGGGGCTGATGGGCCCGATCGCGCGTCGAGGGTGGACGCGCAGCAAGTTCCTGTGATCCGCGACGACGTCGTCAGTCTCGGCGGCCAAATCGCCGGCTTCCCCACCGTGGACCGCCCGGTGATCAGCGCGGTATTCGACGACCGCACGGACACCTGGACGCTGACCACCGACGACAACCAGACCCGCCACGCCCGAACCGTCATCACCCACCAGTCGCCGTTCGTGCCGTGGATCCCTAACCTGCAGGGCCGCAACGACTTTCGCGAGACGTCGTTTCATTCGGCGGCGCCGAAGCCCGATTTCGACGCCACCGCCAAGAGCATCGCGGTGATCGGCGCCGATGCCGCCGCCGGGCACATCATCGGCCGGCTGACGGCCTCGGCGGCCTCGGTCAAGGTCTTCCCGCTTCCGCCGCGCCGCGTCGTCGCACCAGCGCGACGGCCACGGCGCTACCTGCGGCGCCAGGCCGAAGTAGTGCGATCACCCGTCGAGGCCGTGACCACCTCGGGCATCCGCTGCCGCGACGGTTCGCACCATGACGCCGACGCCATCATCTACGGCACCGGGCTCACGATTTCCGATTCGATCGATGACGAGACGCTGGTCGGCGCCCGCGGGCTGACCATTCGGCAGGCCTGGCGCGACGGCATGGAGCCCTACCTCGGCGTCGCCGTCCACGGCTTCCCGAATTACTTCATGGTCGGCGGACCCGAGTCGGATGCCGCACTGCGCTACGTGCTGGAATGCCTGAAGCTGATGAAAGGCGCCGCCAGTACCCGCATCGAGGTGCGCCACAGTAATCAACAGGTGTTCAACGAGCGGGTCTATCTGCGCCGTGCATCCCGTCGTTTTGCGGCATCGGCATTTGACCTGTCGTCATCAATTGATGTGCGCGACGATACTTACGACGGCATGGCCACGCTGACCGTGGCCGACACCTGCCGACAGGTGCGGGTTCGGCTGACCGGGCACGTCGACCCTATAGATGGCCAATACCATTGGCAGGGAACCGTTTTCGACCAGTTGCCTGCGGATCTGCTCAAGCGGGTGCGGGCAGTGACGATTGCGGCGGGAGCGCGCAGCGCGTCGGCACGCATCACCGAGGAAACCGCGCAGGGTACGCACTCGATCGCCGGCGTGGGCGCACCTCCGTTCGCGCTGACAGCAGTCGAACTCACCGTTTCGGGCGGCAGCCGACACGCGTAGGCTGGTCGGATGCCGCACTAGCGGGGTTGCCTCTATGGCCCTGCGGGTACACCCAGAACGGTGGCGAGCCCAATGGCAGTCGAGAACAAAGCACTCAACGTGGTCGCCGTCGGCGCGTCGGCCGGCGGGGTTGAGGCCCTCACGCAGTTTGCGGCCGGCCTGCCGCCGGACCTACCGTATGCCGTCCTGGTGGCACTGCACATGCCGAGCGGAGCGCCGAGCGTATTGGCCCGCATCCTGGATCGCAACGGGCCATTGCCGGCAGCTCAGGCCGTCGACGGAGAACCGTTGGAACCGGGCACCATCCGGGTTGCCGTTCCGAATCGGCACTTGCTCATCGACGACCACCGGATTGCGCTGTCAGAGGGCCCTACCGAGAACGGCCACCGCCCCGCGATCAACGCGTTGTTCCGTTCGGTGGCGCTGGGATTCCGCCAGCGGGCGGTCAGTGTTCTGCTGTCCGGTGTGCTCGACGACGGCACGCTGGGATCCGCCGCCATCCGGTCGCGCGGCGGAACGACGATCGCCCAATCACCCACGGAGGCGCTGTTTCCTGCCATGCCGCTCAACGCCATCGAAGCCGGAGTGATCGACCACGAGGTGTCGGCGATCGAGGTAGGCGGACTCCTCAAACAGTTGGCCGATCGAGAATTCGAGGAACGCGAAATGGAACCCGACGCGCGCATGGAGCTGGAAAACCGAATTGCGATGGCGGGACGGTTCTCCACCGAGTTCGACACCGAAGACCTCGGCCCACCGTCCGGCTACACCTGCCCGGACTGCAATGGATCGCTGATCGCCGTCAGCGAGGGCAATTACCGCTGCCAGGTCGGTCACGCCTGGAGCGCCGACGCGCTGCTGCGGGCGCGCGACGAGGAGATCGAGGGCGCGATGTGGGTCGCGATGCGCAGCCTGCAGGAGAAGGCCAAGCTGTCGCGCCGGCTGGCCGACCAGGTCAACCCCGGGATGCTCAGCGAGCGATACGAGGCGATCGCCGAAGAGGCCGAGCACGCGATGTCGATCCTGGGCAGCCGGCTGTCGGAGGCCTACACCAAACACCGGGAGCCCGATGGGTAGGCCCCTCAGCCCACTGGCAGTTTCCGCCGAGGCGGCGGGAGCTGTCTGTCTGCTCGCCATCGAAGGGATCCTCGACAGCAGCACCTACCTGAAGCTGCGGGACGCCATCATCAAGGCGGCATTGGATGAGCCGCGGGCGGTCATCGTCGACGTCAACGCGCTCGACGTCCCGGCATCCTCCGCATGGTCGGTGTTCACCAGTGCGCGTTGGCACGTCAGCACCTGGCCCGATGTTCCGATCATCCTGGTATGCGAACACGCCGGCCGCCGAAGGACCATCGTCCGCACCGGTGTGACGCGCTATGTGCCGGTGCACGCCACCGTCGAAGAGGCGCTGGGCGCGCTCACCGACGACAATCGACACGGCCGGCTGCGTGCTCGCGCGGAATTGCCGGCTTCGCTTGCCAGCCTGCGCACGGCCCGCGAAATGGTGGCCGAGCGGCTGGATGCCTGGTCGCAGACCGACCTCATCCCGGCCGCGACGGTCATTGTCAATGTGTTCGTCGAGAACGTCCTGCAGCACACGGTCAGCGCGCCTGTGGTGATACTCGAATCGAACCGTGAGACGGTCAGCATCTCGGTGCAGGACGGCAGCTCGACACCGGCGGTCCGCCATGAAGACCCTTACCGCGGCGGCGATCGGGTGTCCGGGCTGGCAATCGTCGCGTCGGTGTGCCGCGCCTGGGGCAGCACGCCGACCCCGTCCGGAAAAACGGTGTGGGCGGTCGTTGGGCCGGAAAATCAGCTCTGACCCCGAGTAGTGTTCAATTTCGCGACGGATTGTCGGCGAGGGAACGAAATGGACACCAAGACGGACGAAGCATTCGAGGCCCTGCTGCGCTACATGAGGGACTCCCGGGGATTCGACTTCACCGGCTACAAACGCACCACGCTGATGCGGCGAGTGCGCCACCGCATGGCCCAGGGCGGTTATGACACCTTCGAGCAGTATCTCGATGTGCTGCAAGCCAGTTCCGACGAGTTCTCGGCATTGTTCAACACCATCCTCATCAATGTCACCGCCTTCTTCCGCGACCCTGAGGCGTGGGAATTCATCACGAGCGATGTCATTCCGCGGATGCTGGCCGAGCGCGGTCCGGACGACCCCATTCGGGTCTGGAGCGCCGGCTGCGCGTCCGGTCAGGAGGCCTACACGCTGGCGATGCTGCTGGCCGAGACGCTAGGGGCCGACGCATTCCGGCAGCGGGTGAAGATCTACGCGACCGATGTCGACGAGGACGCACTCACCGAGGCCCGAGCCGCCACATACGATGCGAAGGCCGTCGAGTCCGTGCCGGAGGAGCTGCTGGACAAGTACTTCGAGCAACTCAACGGCCGCTACATATTCCACAAGGACCTGCGCCGTGCGGTGATCTTCGGTCGCAACGACCTGGTCAAAGACGCGCCCATCTCCCGCGTCGATCTACTGGTGTGCCGCAACACATTGATGTACATGAACGCAGAGACGCAACGAAACGTCTTGGGCCGCTTACATTTTGCGTTGGCTGCGCAGGGCACGCTGTTCCTCGGCCACGCCGAGATGTTGCTGAGCCACACCGATCGGTTCACCCCGTTGAACCTCAAACATCGCATTTTCCGTAAGTCCCCGGGTTCGCATAGCGGGCTGGACCGCTACGATCCGGCCTCGGCGATATACGAGCGGCATGGTGATCTGCCTGGCTTGACCACCGTGCGGGAGTTGGCTTTTCGCGCCAACCCCGTTGCCCAGATTGTGGTGACCGGCGAAGACACGGTGGCGATGATCAACCAGCAGGCCGAAACCATGTTCGGGTTGTCTGCCCGCGACATCGGCCGCCTGCTCCGCGACCTGGAGGTCTCCTATCGACCGGTCGAGTTGCGTGTTTATCTGGAGCAGGCCAAGGTAGAGCGGCGGTCCGCCCGGATCCCTGACGTCAAATGGCAGCGCCCGGGCATGGAAACCGTCTGGTTCGAGATCCACATCAATCCGCTGATCGATGCCGAGAATGGGCTGCTGGGCGTGTCGATCGTTTTCTTCGACGTGACCGCAACGCGGGCGCTGTTGGACAAGGTGGTCCAGACCAACCGTCAGCTGGAGGCGGCCTACGAGGAACTGCAATCCACCAACGAGGAACTCGAGACCACCAACGAGGAATTGCAGTCCACGGTCGAAGAATTGGAGACGACCAACGAAGAGCTGCAGTCCACGAACGAAGAACTCGAGACGATGAATGAGGAGCTGCAGTCGACCAATGACGAGCTGCAGACCATCAACGACGCGCTGCGCGAGCGCAGCGTCGAACTCGACGAGGCACGCACTTTCCTTGATTCGCTGGTCAATTCGGTGCACTTCGGGATGGTCGTGGTGGATCGCGAGATGCGGGTGGTGGTGTGGAACCGCGGCTGCGAGGAGCTGTGGGGGCTGCGCTCCGACGAGGCCGAGGGTCAAGTTCTCACCACACTGGACATCGGGCTTCCTGTCGACCAAATTCGGCCGCTGATCGGTAATGCCTTCGTGGACCCGGAAAATCCGGGCAAGGCCGTGTTCGAGGCCGTCAACCGCCGCGGTCGGCCTACCCAGGTGCGGGTGACCTGCACCGGTTTTCAATCCTCTGCCGAAGACGGCGTGAACGGCGCGCTGCTGTTGATGGACGCGCAGTCCTAGGTGTTGCGGCGGTGATTGCGCAGCGCGTCGAACTCGGCCCGGATGATGCGATAGCACTCGCAGGCGATTTGTTCGAGCCCCCCGCGGTCGACGATCGTGATGGCGCCCCGGCTATAGCGGATCAGGCCCATGGCCTGGATTCGCTGGGCCGTCTCCGAGACGGTAGGCCGGTGCACGCCGAGCATCTGGGCCATGAATTCCTGGGTGAGCGGAAACTCGTCGCGGCCGACCCTGTCATGTGTGGTTGCCAGCCAGCGCGCCATGCGAGCATCGGTGGTGTGACTGCGGTTGCAGACCACATTCTGGGAGACCTGCACCATTGTCGCCTGAGTGAAGCGGTTCAGCAGGTCGTGTAAGGCACCGCCCCGGCTGAGCGCCTGGCGGAAGTCTCCGACGCTGATCCGGACGCTCTCGCCCGGAATCTGGCAGAACGCGGCCTGCGGGCTCTGCGTCGCGCCCAGATATGCGGGCAAACCCACCATCCCTTCGTGGCCGGTGGTGGCGACCTCGATTTGGATCTGCCCATCGGTCATCGCCACCAACGAATACACGGATGTCAGCGGGAAGAAAATGTCGGCGATCGGCTCACCCGGCGCGTAGGCCTGTCGCTTCATTTCCGACTGTTCCAGCTTTAGGTTCGGCTCGAGCGCGGCGAACTCGGCGTCGGGCAGTTGGCCCAAAATCGCGTTTCGCCGGAAGTTGTTTTCGCTCATCTGCCGGTTCCTCATACGTCGGTCTGGCCCGCCCTCGCTTTGGGGTACCCAACATCGCGGCATCTATGTCGGCTACCCGACAGAAGGACTATCGTGGCGCCTATGTTCGCGAACGGACATAGCAGCCCCACCCCGCTTTTCGGACGGGTTGTCATCCTCGCGTCGCTGGGGGGATTGCAAGCCATCACGACGGTGCTGGCCGGCCTACCGGCGGACTACACCATCCCGGTCACGGTGATGCAGCACCGTCGCCGCACGTCGGAGAAGCGTGACTCGCTCGCCGCCATTCTTGAACATCGCACCTGCCTGCCGATACGGATCGCCGAACATGGCGCCGAGGCGGATCGATGCGGCGTCACGGTAATTCCCCCGCAGACCGCGGCGACCATCGACGAGTCGGGCAGCTGGGCGCTTAGTGACGGCACCACCGCCATGCGGCCCGGCGACGCGCTGCTCACCAGCTCAGCGCGGGCCACCCCAACCATTGCCGTCATCCTGACCGGCTCGCTGGGCGACGGCGCTGAGGGATGTCGCGCGGTCAAGCTTGGCGGCGGGCGAGTGTTGGTGCAGGACCCGGCCCATGCGCGGGCCTCGGGTATGCCCGCGAACGCGATCGCAACGGGCTGCGCCGACTTTGTCCTGCCGGTGGATCGGCTCGCCTCGGCGCTGCTTGCTCTCACCACCGCGCCGGGCGCCGCCGAGCTGCTCGCGGTTCCCCTGCCGCCGTGGGCCCGGCTCAGCTCCTAACGCGTCTCTTCTCTTTCGGACTGGACGATCGCAGCGGCGTCGTGCACATCGGCCGCGGCGCGATGCTCTTGTGCCGCGTCCTGGTGCGCGTCGCCGCTGCCGTTACCGGCGAGCATGGCAGCCTGCTCATGCGCGGCGGCTGCGCGCCGGTGCGCGGCACTGGCGTCGAGGTGTCTCTCCGCGGCGGCCCGATGTGCCCGCATGGCTCGTTGCAGGGACTCCTCGGCGTGCTGGCGGGCTCGCTCCGCGGTTTCGGCGTCGGACCGCGCACCGGACGCCAATTCGGCTCTTCGCTGCTGCAACTCGTCGGCCCGCCGCCGCGCCGCCTCCGCGCGCGCGGCCGCCGCGTCCCGGCTAGACGCCCCGGGCTCGGTCGCGGTCATCAGCTGGGTGCTCCGCTTGCACCATCTCGCGGGCCACGACGGCCAGCGGCGTGTTCGAGCTCTGGGATAGCCGCTTGAGCAGTTCGAATGCCTGCACGGCATCGATCTTGAAGCGTTCCATGATCATGCCTTTGGCCTGCCCGATGATGTCGCGGGACGCCAGGGCGCTGCGGAATTGTTCGTCGCGGCGGAACATATTCCATGCCAGTGCGGTGTGGGTGGCCAGGATCAGCCCCAGTTCGGCTGCTTCGTCGTCGAAGGCGTTCGGTTGTTCGGCGTAGAAGTTCAATGCCGCCATGCTGTGGTGGTCGGTGAACAACTGGAACGACATGATCGAGCGGATCGGAGTCTCCTCGGCGGCTTCGCGACAGTAGGCAGGCCAGCGGCGTTCGCGGGTGAGATCGTTGATCCGCATGATGTGGTGTTCCCAGGCTGCCGACAGACACGGTCCCTGGTCGCTGTGTTGCTGGATTTCGTCGAGTAGCTCCGCGTAGCGGTGGGTCGCCGACGCTGTCCGCACCTTCCCATTGCGGGTTGCGACCGTGATGCCGGCATATTGAGCGCCGGGCATGGCTCTGGCCGCATTCTCCGTCAGCTCGCCGAGCACGGTGTCGACGTCCCGGTCCCGCTGCTGCTGCAAGTTCTGCACCAACTCCGCGACTTCGCGGATGAACTCGCTCCGCCGACTCGCCGCCATGTTGTCTGCTCCGATCGCCTGCTTCGATCGCAATGCTGTTATTCTCCCGCTGCCTGGCAAAGCAGGCAACAGTCGAGATACCCCCCCCCGGTCGGTCACTAATCATTGGCTGCAGGAAGCACGCCCTAGTATTCGGTCAGGCAGTTGCGGATTCCGACAAGGAGACGGTGTGCGGTTCAGCTACGCCGAAGCGATGACCGACCCCGCGTTCTACCTTCCGCTGGCAAAGGCCGCCGAGGCGGCCGGGTACGCCAGCATGACGATTCCCGACAGCATCGCCTACCCCTTCGAGTCCGACGCGAAGTACCCGTACACGCCCGACGGCCGCCGCGAATTTTTGGACGGCAAGCCATTCATTGAGACGTTCGTGCTGACCGCCGCTCTGGGAGCGGTGACGACGACGTTGCGGTTCAACTTCTTCGTGCTCAAGCTTTCGGTTCGACCGCCGGCGCTGGTGGCCAAGCAGGCGGGCTCGTTGGCGGCACTGATCGGCAATCGGGTGGGGCTGGGCGTCGGCATCAGCCCGTGGCCGGAGGATTACCAGCTGATGGGCGTGCCTTTTGCCAAGCGCGGCAAGCGGATTGACGAGTGCATCGAAATCGTGCGGGGTCTCACCAGCGGTGACTACTTCGAGTTCCACGGCGAGTTCTACGACATTCCCAGGACCAAGATGACGCCCGCCCCTACGACGCCTATCCCCATACTGGTCGGCGGGCATGCCGATGCTGCGCTGCGTCGGGCGGCGCGCGCCGACGGCTGGATGCACGGTGGTGGTGACCCGGCCGAACTGGACCGACTCCTGGGGCGGCTCAAGCGATTCCGCGAAGAACAGGGTAAGAGCGGCCAGTTCGAGATTCACGTCATCTCGGCCGACGGCTTCACGCTCGACGGCATCAAGCGGCTCGAGGACAAGGGTGTCACCGACGTCATCGTGGGTTTCCGGTGGCCCTACGGCACAGAATCCGACACCGAGCCGCTGGACACCAAGATCCGCAAACTGGAGAAGTTCGCCGAGAAAGTGATCGCGAAAGCCTGATTTCTCCTGGCGCGCGCTAGAGCGGATCCCACACCGGAGCGCGCTTCTCCTGGTGCGCTTTGGCGGCCTCGACCGGGTTGTTGGTGAACCCGCTGAGGATCTGGGTGCGGTTCTCGATCTCCTTGGCGTGCCGCAGACTTGGTGCGTCGAGCGCGGTGTTGAGGCCGATTTTGGTTTGCCATACCCCGTAGGCGTTGTTCGTGACGATCGAGCGGGCCATGTTCAACGCAGCGGTCATCAGCTCGTCGGGCGGCACCACCTCGTGCACCAGCTTGATTCGGTACGCCTCGGCGGCGTCGATGATGCGCCCGGTCAGCATCAGTTCCCGCGCCACGCCTGCGCCGACGATCTTCGGCAGCAGATAGCTGGTCCCCATGTCCATCGACGAGAAACCCGCCTTGATGAAAACCGAGCCGAACCTGGCCTGTTCGGACGCGATCCGGATGTCGCAGTGCAGCGCGAAGGCCAGTCCGCCGCCGACCGCGACGCCGTTGACCGCCGCGATCACCGGGATCGGCAACTCGTAGAGCCGGGTGTACTGATCGGCCAGCCGAACCTGGGCGTCGTAGTTGACTTTGAATGCCGGGCTGTCCGCCGGCGGATTGGTCCAGGCCTCACCGGTGCCGCTCAGGTCGGCGCCGGCGCAGAACCCCCGTCCGGCGCCGGTCAGGATCGCCGCCCGGAATTGCCCGCCGCTCAGCGTGTCCAACGCGTCGTCCATTGCGTTGATCAGCGAGCCGTCGATGGCGTTCAACCGCTCCGGCCGGTTCAAGGTGACGCAGGCGATTTGGTCTTCGAGTGTTGCCACTTCCACAGCAGCCATACTCGAACGGTAGGCGAACGCCGCCTGTCGTGGAAGCCGGACCGACCTCAGCCGCGTTTGGCCAGCCACTCGGCCTGCATCGACAGCAACCCCATCGCCGGCAATTGCGGTGTGCCCGGGTCGAGTTCGCGATAACGCTGATACACGTTGACCACGACGCGCTCGGCGTCCAGCCAAGTCGCGTACTCGCCGAGGTCGATGCCGTCGGCCGCCTCGACGAATGACAGGCCCTTGCGGTAGGCGGCCTCGGCTTGTTCGGCGACGTGGACCAGATACCCGCGGACCGCGCGGATCCCATCCGGGTCGGTGACCGGGCCATGCCCGGGGACCACGGTCGGCGCGTCCAGTGCGATCATGGCGTCGCAGGCCGCGACCCAGTTGGCGATCGGCCCGGCCCACACGATCGGCGTGCAGCCGATGAACAGCAGGTCCCCGGCGAACAGCACCCCCGCGTCGGGCACGTGCGCAACCGAATCCGCGGCGGTGTGGGCCGGGCCGAGGTTCAGCAGCCGCACCTCGCGGCCGCCCACCTCGATGGTGAGCTCGTCGTCGAAGGTGTGATCGGCGTTGCGCAGGCTAATGCCACTGAAGTCAAAGGGCCCGAACCGATCACGCACGTATCGGGTGGCGACCGGACCCAGGTCGGCGGTTTGGGTCATCACCAGCATCTCGGGCTGCATGCCATGGGCGATTTCTTCGGCGGTGCCCTTGGCGGCGATGATCCGCACCGAGCGGTCCAGCAGTTGGTTGCCGTGGGTGTGGTCACCGTTGGAGTGGGTGATCAGGGCGTCGGTGATCGGAGCGCTGTCGGTGACCGGCCGCATGGCGTCGAGCATTTCGCGAGTCAGCGCCAGGTCGAACAGCGTATCGACCAGCAGTGAGGCGCCGTCGCCGGCGACCAGCCCGGCGTTGCTCCAGCCGTAGCCGCCGTCGGGAAGCAGCCAGGCCCACACCCGATCGCCGACCTCGTGTAGCCCGCGAGTGTAGGGGATTTTGGCGGGCGCATCGTTGACTCGTTCGGCCGCGGGCTTGGCATCGGGGTTGGGCCGGGGCGGTAACCGGTGCGGCGCCGGCGTTTTACGCACCGTTTGACGGGTCTCACCCAGGCCCTGCACCTTGAGTGTGACAACGTCGCCGTCGTGCAGCCATCCAGGGAAAGATTCCGGTGCCCTCGGGTCGAGGTGCTCGACAAGTGTGCATGTGGGCACGGTGCCGGAGCCGAAAACGTCGCCGGGCGTGAGCAGCACCCCGCGCGACGCGTAGGAGATGACTTCGCCGAAGGTCCAATCCATCGCGCCGGTCGACCCTTCGCCGATCACCGTGTCGTTGACCAGAGCGGTCACGTCGAGGCTCAGCTTGCCGTTGCGCCGGTAGAGCTCCAGTTCGTCGGGGGTGACGAGATATGGGCCCAGGGTGACTCCGCTGTCCTTGCCCTTGGCCTGGCCGATCGCCAACTGGCCTTCCAGCTGCTGCAGATCACGTGCCGACCAGTCGTTGAAGATCGTGTATCCGATGATCGCCTGTTCGGCTTCGGTCACCGACAAGTCCTTCCCGCCTGTTCCGATGACCGCGGCGATCTCCAATTCGAAGTCCTGCCAAGCACTTCCGGGCGCCATCGGCGCATCGTCATACGGCCCGAGAACTGTCGACGGACACGCGAAGTAGAACGCGGGGATCCGGTACCAGGTGTCTTTGAGCACCCGGCCGCCGCCCATCGCCGCCTGACAGTTGCGCATGTGATCCAGAAAGCACAGGCTGTCGCGGATCGAGGGTGGGCGCGGGGTCGGCGCCGCAAGCGTGACCTCGTCGAGGCGCACGGTGGGCGCCGAACGCAGAGCGGCCTCGCCCACTTCTCGTAGCCCGGCCGCACCGGACCCGACCAGTTCGAGCAGGGTCACACCCGGGGGCAGCGCATGGATCGCATCGCCCGAGAGCACTCCGGTGCGTTGGCCATCGCCGTCTCGGAAAGTCAGCCACCGCATGGGGTAACCCTCCCGCACGACCGTCGGGCAGGCAACAAGGCAACCCGGTCATCACCTCTTGGAGGAGGAAACCGTGCGGCGCGCGGTGCGGCCTGTCCTTCTCGTCTGGTTCCGAAGCGCTTTAGTGCTGACTGTCCAGTCGTCGGAGTCTTCCGGCAGCCAGTAGTCCGCCCACTCGGCGAGGGCTCGCACCGCGCGATGCAGATCCTGGCCTTTCTCCGTAAGGGTGTAGGCGACGCGCACGGGAACAGTGGGTTCGACGGTGCGCTGGATAATTCCCTCATCTTCGAGTTCGCGCAGTCGACTCGCCAGCATTTTGTCGCTCATCTGGGGAATCTGCTCGGCGATCTCGTTAAACCGGGTGGCACCGAGCAGCAGCGCACGAATGATGACCCCGTTCCAGCGGCGACCCACTAGCTCGGCGGCGTGGTGGTAGCTCGGGCAGTAGCCCATGCCCAAGTCGTAATGGCTCTCTTTCATTGCGTTTGCTCACCACCTACGCGCGGCTAGATAGCAACTTGTGATTCGTAAGTGACTATCACGGTACCAGCCGAGGTCGCCCTCCAACCTAACGTCACAATAGCTACTTGCATCTAGTAAGTGACTACCTTACGATACATCCGTGAGTTACTTACCAGAGTATAGTGGAGGACTGGATGAATAACCCTGAGGCGCTCCGCGTGGCGGTGGTCATCGGCAGTAACCGCGAGGGCCGGCTCGGCGCGACAGTCGCGCAATGGTTCCTGCGGGAGATCGCTGGCATGGATGGTCTCGACGTCGACACGATCGATCTCGCGGAGCTCGACCTGCACACCAGAATCGGCATAGATCCACCGTCTACGATGCGAGCGGTCACTCCGCGGGTTGCCGCCGCAGATGCGTTCATTTTCGTCACGCCGGAGTACAACCACAGCTTCCCGGCGTCGATCAAGGCCTTCATTGATCTGCACGTCGAACAGTGGTGCGCTAAGGCGGTCGGGTTCATCTCCTACGGCGGCGTCGCCGGCGGCCTGCGATCGGTTGAGGCGTTACGCCTGGTCTTCGCCTCGTTGAACGCGATGACGGTTCCCAATACGGTGACATTTGCGAATGCATGGGACGAGTTCGTCGACGGCGTACCAAAGGATCCGAAGCGACGCGCCGCCGCCGCCGAATCGCTTCTTCGGCAAGTCAAGTGGTGGGGTCATGCGCTACGAAATGCCCGGCGCCATGAACCACTGTGTGCCTGAGCGGGAGACCAACCCCGATCACCAGAGGCGTCCACTAAAAAGTCAGTATCAGAACGAGGAGCACAACATGTCAACGCGGAAACCGATTGTTGTCCGCAACCACGAGGGCAGATCGTACCGGCAAGGGCCGTCGCTGTTTAAGGCCGCGGGCGAGGAAACCGGCGGCCGTTTCGACTTTTTCGAAATGACGGTCGAGTATCTCTCCGGGCCCGGCCTGCACTATCACGTCGTTCAGGACGATTCATTCTATGTTCTGGAAGGGGTACTGGCGGTCCAGTTCGGGGACAACGTCATCGAACTGGGGCCCGGCGACTTTTGCAGCATCCCACCTGGGGTGCCGCATACGTTCGACAACATCCGCAAGGACCAGCCGCCCGTCAAGGTGATAAACCTCATGACCCCCGCCGGCTACGAAGGGGTATTCGCCGCGAATGAAGTCCTCGACGACAGCTCGGATCCCGCTGTGCGAGATCAAATCAATGCCGACCACCAGGTCGCGTATGTCGGTCCACCGTTGAAGGTAAAGCTAGGCCTCGACTGAAAGTGCCAACCAGACGGCGGCGTCGGGGACGTGATCGAGGGCTTGGATCTAATGCGAGGGTTCCCGTTTGACCTCACTCGGTTCCTTGTCCGGTCGAAGGCCCCGCCAACTGGGTTGGCGCAGCCGCCCATCTGATGTCCACTCGCTGTACCGGACTTCCCCGACCAGCTCCGGCTCGACGAACGTCACACCCTTGGCGTCGCGACTGGGAAGCGGTGCGTCGAACGGAGATTCGTCGGTGCGCAGCGGCGCCAGCGTCTTCTTGAGATTCGCCAGGTCGCGTTCGGTGAAGCCGGTGCCGACCTTTCCCGCGAAGTGCAGGCCGCCCTCGCCAGGGATGCCCATTAGCAGCGAACCGATGCCGCTGGTGCGCCCACCTTCACCGGCGCGCCAGCCGCCGATGACGACTTCCTGAGTCTGCCAATGCTTGTCCTTGATCCATGACGCCGAGCGACGCCCTGGCTGATAGGTGGAGTCGCGCTTCTTGGCAACCACACCCTCCCAGTGCTGCTTGCGCGAGTAGTCCAGCGCCTCGGGGCCGTCACCGGGCAGCAGCTCGGGAACGATGAGGTCACTGCTGCCGGCGGCGAGGGTTTCCAGCAGCTGCCGACGGTCACGGTAGCGGGCCCGCAGCAGCGATCGCCCATCGAGATAGAGCAGGTCGAATGCCCAGAACTCGATATGAGTGGCGCGCACCCGGTTCTGCATCTCGGTGAACCTCGGCACGCCGGATGGGTCGAGCGCGACGATTTCACCGTCCAGCACCAAATGGTGGTCGGCGAGATCGGCTGCGACAGCGCCTAATTGCGGGTATTCCTTGGTGACATCGCGTCCACGGCGCGATCGCACCCGCACACTGCCGTGGTCGGTGTCGACCAGGAGCCGATAACCGTCCCACTTGCCCTCGAAGGCCCACTGCGATGCCTTCAGGTTGGCCACCGAGCCTTCCGTCGCCAGCATCGGGGCCAGCCCGTCGAAGTCGAACACCTTCTGGTCTTTCATCCGGTGTGCCAGCCATTGATCGCCGTTCGTCTGAATCAGCGCATAGCGCCCGGAGATCCGCTTGCCGTGCAGGGTGACGACGACCTCTCCCTTTTCGCCGGAGTCGCGGAACTTCTCGGCCTCATACGTGCCGAAGTCCCAGATGCTCACCTTGCCGGCGCCGTACTCGCCCTTCGGGATGGTGCCTTCGAAACTGGCGTACTCCAGCGGATGGTCCTCGGTGTGCACCGCCAGATGATTGACCGCAGGGGTGTCGGGCAGGTTCTTGGGCACCGCCCACGACACCAGCACACCGTCGCGTTCCAGGCGGAAGTCATAGTGCAGCCGACGGGCGTGATGCTCCTGGATGACGAAGGTATTGCCTTGCCCCGTGGTCGGTTTGACGCTGGGCACCGGCTCCGGAGTTTTCGACGGATCGCGCATGCTGCGGTATTTGGTCAGCCGATCCCGCGTCTGCACATCGGCGTCCAGCCCGGCCAGCAAGTCCCCGTCTCGCTCGACTCGCGCCAGGACCTCGTCATAGCGCAAATGGCGAAGCTTTTTGTCGTCCAGCTCCTCCCAGGTGCGTGGCGCGGCGACGGTCGGATGTTCGCGCCCGCGAAGCGAATACGGCGCGATCGTGGTCTTGGACCCGTTGTTCTGGCTCCAATCCAAGAACACCTTGCCAGCCCGCAGGCTCTTGGTCATGGTCGAGGTGACCAGTTTGGGCATCGCTTTTTCCAGTTGCTGGGCAACACGTTTGGCGAGCACCACCGCGCCCCGGCTGGTTATCGGCTTGTCCAGCGGAGCGTAGAGATGAATTCCCTTGCTGCCGCTGGTGAGTGGATATGTGGTCAGCCCGATGTCGGCCATCAGGTCACGGACAGCGCGTGCCACCTCGACGAGTTGAGTCATCGTCACGCCTTCGCCGGGATCCAGGTCGAACACCAACCGGGTTGCCGGACCGGGTTTGAGTTCTTCGCCCTTCCGGGTCCATTCGGCGACGAAGCGCCACTGCGGCACGTGCACCTCCAGCGCGGCCTGCTGGGCGATCCACGCCAGCCCGATGTCAGTGTCGACGATCGGATAGGTCGTCGTTCCCGACTTGTGCACCACGCTGGCGCGGGGCAGCCAGTCGGGCGCCGAGGAGGCCAGTTGCTTTTCGAAGAACGACGGCTCGTCGACGCCGTTGGGCCAGCGCTTGCGGGTGACCGCACGTCCGGCGATGTGCGGCAGCATCACCTCGGCGATGCTGGTGTAGTACGCGAAGATGTCCGCCTTGGTGGTTCCGGTGGCGGGGTACAGCACCTTGTCGGCGTTGGTCAGCTTCACCCGGGGCCCCGCTGTCGGCTCGGGGGGCCAGGCCCGCGGCGAATCCATACGGTAAACCTACGCGCAAGGCACTCTGTGGCGAGTCTCACTGCGCCGCCTAAACGGCTGTTGAGGACGGCTATGTCGGGTATAACGGCGAATTGCTCATTGACGCGACCACGTGCACGAGCGGTATGTTCGGCGACCGATGCGCCAAGCCGACTGCCTTGCGAACGCCGTCGATCGGGGCTGCACGACTGGGGTCCCGCTGAGTGACGCCACATTGCCCCTGCATTCGCCACGAATCGAAGTGCCGACCTATGACAGGTCGGCGCTTCAGCCTGGCGTCGTTCATATCGGCGCAGGCAACTTTCACCGCGCGCACCAGGCCGTCTACTTCGACGACATTGCCCGCTCGGGCATTTCCCATCGGTGGGGAGTCACCGGCGTCAGCCTGCGGTCCCGCGACGTAAAAGACGTGCTGTCGGCTCAGGATGGGTTGTACACCGTTGTACAACGCGGCCATGACCACCAGACGGCCCGCGTGATCGGCTCGATCGCGTCGTACCAATACGCACCGAGCGACAGCGCTGCGGTCCGTGCCGCGCTGGCCGACCCGCAAACGCGCATCGTCAGTCTGACGATTACCGGCAACGGGTACTACCTGGATCCGGTTACCTGCGAGTTCGACGCCAGCCACCCCGACGTGCGTGCTGACCTTGTCGCGTCGGATTGCTTTGTCACCGCGTGGGCATACCTGGCCGAGGCGCTCGACCGGCGTCGCCGCGTCGGTACTGCCCCGTTTACGGTGCTCTGCTGTGACAACATTCCCGGCAACACCCAGGCGGCGCGGACTGCGTTGGTGTCGTTCGCCGCGTTGAAGGACCCGGGGCTTGCCCGCTGGATCGACAGACATGTCGCATTCCCGTCGACCATGGTCGACCGCATCACCCCACGGACGTCGAACTCGGAGCGTCAATTCGTGGCGCACACATTCGGCATCGCCGACAAGTGGCCGGTGCTGACGGAACCGTATTGCCAATGGGTCATCGAGGACGCTTTCAGCAACGGCCGCCCGCCGCTGGATGAGGTCGGCGCCCAGTTCGTCGCCGATGTCAGCGACCACAAGCTGGTTAAGACTCGGCTGCTCAATGGAACTCATATCGCGATCGCCTGTTTGGCCACTCTGGACGGCTACCAGCGCACCGATGAGGCGATGGGCAACGACGTGATTTTCGATTACGTCGAGCATCTCATGCGCGAGGAGATCCAGCCGCTGCTACCGGCAGTGCCCGGAATGAACACACCGGGCTATCGGGAAACGTTGCTCACTCGGTTGAGCAATCCCCAGATGAGCGACCAGCTGTCGCGACTCGCGCGCCGGGGATCGGAGAAGATCGCGTCGTTCCTACTGCCGTCCCTGCAGGAGGCGATCGAGCAGGATCGACCGCACACTCTGCTGATGCTGGCCCTCGCCGGGTGGGCCCGGTATCTGCGCGGCTACGACCTCGACGGTCGCGAAATCCGCATCGACGACCCGCAGTCAGAATTGCTGACCAAGTTGGCGAACATGGAATGCACCGACCCTGTTCCATTGCTGCGGCACGAGATTTTCGCTGACCTACGCTTGATTCCCGGCTTCGCGGAGCGCCTCAGCGAGATGATTGCCGACATCGATGTGCATGGTGTGACACCGACACTGCGCCGAGCGTTGCGGGACAGCGCGCGGGAGCTGGTGTTGCTATGAGCCAGCCGCTGAAGTTTGTGCGTCAATTCGACCCTGCACCGATCACCACGTTGCTCTGCGACGCCGATGACAACCTTTTCCCTTCCGAAAAACCGGCATTCGTCGCCTCGGTCGAGGTGATCAAGCGCTTTCTGACCAGGTTCGGCGTGCCCGCCCCCTTTACCGCAGAGGAGCTGCGCAAGCAGGCCGTCGGAAAGAACTTCCGCAGCACCGCGACCGACCTGGCCGTGCAGGCCGGGGTGTCTGTCGACCCTGACGAACTCGAGCAATGGGTGCGCCAGGAACGCGAGCACGTCACCGCTCATCTGGCCGCCACCCTACGGCCAGACCCGCAGGTGCTCGAACCACTGCAAGCCCTCGCCGCTCGATACTCGTTGGCAGCGGTCAGCTCCAGCGCCACCAAGCGCCTGGATGCCAGTTTCGCGGCCACCGGCCTCGATCCGCTGATCCCAGCGCACTTGCGCTTCAGCGCCGAAGACTCCCTTCCCGAGCCGACGAGCAAACCGGACCCCGCGGTATACCTGCACGCCGGCCGGGTGTTGGGCATCGAGGCCCACCACGGTCTGGCCATCGAAGACTCCGTGCCCGGTGTCATCTCCGCGGTCGCGGCCGGTTACCTCACCATCGGTAACCTCATGTTCGTGCCGGCCGACGAACGGCGTTGCCGCAGTGCGGAATTGATTGATGCAGGCGCAGTCGCGATAACCGACTCGTGGCACGGGCTCGCCGATGTCCTCATGTTGTCTACTGTGACAGGTGACTTTTCCCCACTGAGGTAGGCGCTAAAGCGATGGATCTGAACAACGCCGCGCTACCAAAGCTGCCGATCGCAGCGCCGAGCTACGACCGGGGCAGCGTCGGCGTCGGTATCGCGCATATCGGGGCAGGTCACTTTCATCGAGCGCATCAAGCCATGTACATCGACCGGTTGCTGGAACAAGGCGTGGCGCGCGATTGGGGCATCTGCGGGGTGGGAGTCCTGCCCGCCGACTGGCCGATGCGCGACGTCCTGCGTGACCAGGACGGGCTGTACACGCTGATTCAGCAGCACCCGGACGGCAGCCGGGACGCGCGGGTGATCGGCTCGATCATCGACTATCGGTACGCCCCAGACGATCCGGAGGCCGCGCTCGAGGTGATGGCCGCGCCATCCACCCGGATCATTTCGCTGACCATCACCGAGGGTGGTTACCGGGACCCCGACGGGCCCGCATTCGGGCTGATCACCGAGGCTCTGGCCAGGCGTCGCGACCGCGGGATCGCCGCACCGACAATCTTGTCCTGCGACAACATCGAGAGCAATGGTCAGGTCGCGCGGCGGGTCGTCCTCGCGAATGCCGAATGCCGGGATCCCGGTCTCGCCGAGTGGGTGGCGGAGCACACCCGGTTCCCTAGTTCGATGGTCGACCGGATCACCCCGTCCACCACGCCGGAGATGGCCGCTGCGGTACAGCGCGACTTCGGCGTAGCCGACCGGTGGCCGGTGCTGACCGAGCCCTTCGCTGCGTGGGTCATCGAAGACTGTTTCGGTGCCGGCAGGCCGCCATTGGAGCAGGCGGGCGCACTGCTGGTGGACGACGTCGTCCCGTACGAGATGATGAAGCTGCGGCTGCTCAATGCGGGGCATCAGTGCCTGTGCTACTTCGCGCGCCTATGCGGCTTCAAGTTCGTTCACGACGCCGCGCGCGATCCGTCGTTCGTCGAATTCCTGCTGGCCTATTTCGATTCCGAGGCCATCCCGACACTGGCACCGGTACCCGGCATCGACCTGCATGACTACAGCCGCACACTGATCGAGCGGTTCGCGAACCCCGGGGTGGGCGACACCGTTGCGCGGCTGTGCGCCTACTCGTCGGATCGCATCCCGAAGTGGCTGTTTCCCGTAATCTGCGACAACCTGGAAAACGACGGGCCGGTCCGGCTGGCGGCGGCGGTGGTGGCGAGCTGGGCTCGATACGCCGAGGGTGTCGACGAGCGGGGTGAGCCCATCGAAGTGGTTGACCAGCTGGCGGACTCGCTGGTGCCGATCGCGCAATCGCAGTACGAGAATCCCACCGCATTCATCGAGATCGCCTTGTTCGGGGATCTGGCCCACCAGCCACGCTTCGTCCAGGCATACCGCTGGGCGCTGGATTCGTTGCACCGCAATGGAGCTCGGGCGACACTGGAGGCTCTGCTGCGATGACCCGTGGCCTGGTGATCGGCGAATCGCTGATCGACATCGTCGAGCGCGACGACCAGATCACCGCCGAGCATGTCGGCGGCAGCCCACTAAACGTCGCCGTCGGACTGGCCCGGTTGGGTCGCGACGTCGACTTCCTCACCCGTATCGGCGACGACGAGTACGGCCGCCGAATCGCCGAGTATGTCAATACTGCTGGTGCGCAGCTTCTTTCGGATACCTCGACCGCGGCCCGAACGCCCACGGCGCGGGCTCGCATCGGCGATGACGGTTCTGCCGACTATGTATTCGATCTGGACTGGCAGCTTTCCGGTACACCGGAGGTGGCCCCACCGCTTTTCGTGCACACTGGGTCGATCGCTGCCGTGCGGGAACCCGGCTGCCTGGCGGTCGCCGCGCTCATCGACACCTACCACCTGTCGGCGACGGTCACCCTCGACCCCAACGTGCGTCCGCCGCTGATCGTCGACCGGGATCTGGCCCGCGAACGCATCGAGCATCTCGTCGAGCGCAGCGACATTGTGAAAGTCAGCGAGGAGGACCTGCGCTGGATCGACCCCGACCGTCCGCTTGAGCGGCTGGCCTCGACCTGGCTGGCGTTAGGTCCGTCCGTCGTCGTGGTGACGATGGGTGGCCGGGGGGCGATGGCGGTCTGCGCCGCGGGCGTGGCGCAGGTGCAGGCCCGCCCGGTGCAGGTGGTGGACACCGTCGGCGCGGGCGACGCGTTCATGGCCGGTCTCATCGACGCGCTGTGGGCGATGGACCTGCTGGGCGCCGACCGGCGCGGTGAACTGCGCCGGATTCGGCCGGACACGCTGACCGCTGCGCTGGACAAGGCCAGCATCGCCGCGGCGTTGACGGTGGCCCGCGCCGGCGCTGACCTGCCCGATCGGACCGCGCTGGACGCGGCGGCGGGGGCGCTTTAGGCGCTTACCCCGCTGATCTTGTGGGCATACTGTCTACATGCGTTCCATCTGGAAGGGCTCCATCGCCTTCGGCCTGGTGAATGTGCCGGTCAAGGTGTACAGCGCCACCGAGGACCACGACATCAAGTTTCATCAGGTGCATGCCAAGGACAACGGCCGCATCCGGTACAAGCGGGTCTGCGAGGTGTGCGGCGAGGTCGTCGAGTACCGCGATGTCGCACGGGCATACGAATCCGACGACGGTCAGATGGTGGTGATCACCGACGACGACATCGCGACGCTGCCCGAAGAGCGCAGCCGCGAGATCGAGGTGTTGGAGTTTGTTCCTGCCAGCGACCTCGACCCGATGTTGTATGACCGCAGCTACTTCTTGGAGCCCGACTCGAAGTCGTCGAAATCCTATGTGCTGCTGGCCAAGACGCTGGCAGAGACAGACCGAGTAGCGATCGTGCATTTCGCGCTGCGCAACAAGACGCGGCTTGCAGCGTTGCGGGTCAAGGACTTCAGCAAACGCGACGTGATGGTGATCCATACGTTGTTGTGGCCTGACGAGATCCGCGACCCCGACTTCCCCGTGCTGGATAAAAAGGTCGACGTCAAACCGGCGGAACTGAAGATGGCCGCACAGGTCGTGGAGTCGATGGCCGACGACTTCAACCCCGACCGCTACCACGACGACTATCAGGAGCAGCTGCACGAGTTGGTCGAGGCCAAACTCCAAGGCGGAGAAGCGTTTACCGTCGAGGAGCAACCGACCGAGCTGGACGAGACCGAGGACGTTTCCGATCTGCTCGCCAAGCTGGAAGCCAGCGTGAAGGCCCGCTCCGGCGACGGTAAGGCTCCGGCGAAGAAAGCCCCCGCAAAAAAGGCGGCCAGAAAAGCTCCGGCGAAAAAGACGGCTGCCAAGAAGTCACCGGCCAAGAAGTCATCCGCCAAGAAGACACCGGCCAGGGCCGGTTCCAAGTCCTGAACATCCCTTTCGTTGCGGCGCGCAGAGCCGGTTACCGGCTGCTGACTGCGGGTACCCCGCGAGGTGACAGCCCCATCGACGAAAGGATTGGCGATGGCTACCTCAGACAAGGCCAGGAACAAAGGACAAAAGCTCCGCGGCAAGGCCAAGGAGATCATCGGTCGATTCAGCCGAGACGCCCGGCTCGAGGCCGAAGGCAAAGATGCTCAGCGAGGCGCTGACCTGAAGGACGCCGGCGAAAAGATCAAAGATGTATTTCGCCCAAAGGGCCCTCGGCGGCGCGGACCTGCGCGCTGAGGCGGTTGAAAGGCGGCGGCGTTGGGCATCCTGCACACACGTCTAATGCTCGACAAAAGGAGCTGACATGACTACCACCACTGTCATCTGGATAGTCATCGCCGCGGTCGTCGCGATTGTGCTGATCGCCCTCGCCGTCTTCATCACGCAGAAGGCCACCCAGCGCCGACGCAGGCTCGAGGCGCGGAACATCCGACAGGAAGTCCAAGCCGATACCGCCAGAGTGGAAAAGCGCGAGGCACTTGCCGACGAGACGGCCTCCAAGGCACGCGCCGCGCAAGCCGAAGCCGAGGCGAAGGCGGCTGAAGCAGCCCGGTTGGAGCAGCGCGCCGCGGCTCATCGCGAGGAGACAGCGACTTCTCGCGACGAGCTGCGCCAGCGGGCCGAGCACGCCGACACTCTCGATCCGACGCCGGGCGACTCGGAGACCCGTCAGCAGGACGCGACATCGGAAACGGTCGAAACCGAAGGCCGGCACGAGGCGCGCTAGGGCTGTCGGGGCGCCCACCAGACAAACTAGAACGTGTTTCAGAAACGTATCGCGTAACACGGTTGCGGCCTGTTACCGTGTCGGCCGTGATACTCGACAAATTCCGGCTCGACGACCAGGTCGCCGTGATCACCGGCGGTGGGCGCGGACTTGGTGCGGCCATCGCGCTAGCTTTCGCCGACGTCGGCGCCGACGTCCTCATCGCGTCGCGAACACAATCCGAACTAGAGGCCGTTGCCGAAAAGGTTCGTGCCACCGGCCGTCGCGCCCAGGTGGTCGCCGCCGACTTGGCCCATCCGGAGGCGACGGCAAAGCTGGCCGACCAGGCCGTCGAAGCGTTCGGCCGGCTCGACATCGTCGTCAACAACGTCGGCGGCACCATGCCCAACGCCTTGTTGAACACGTCGACCAAAGACCTCAAGGACGCGTTCACGTTCAACGTGGGCACCGCCCACGCGCTGACGACGGCAGCGGCGCCGCTGATGCTCGAGCACTCCGGCGGCGGCAGCATCATCAACATCACCTCGACCATGGGACGGGTGGCCGGACGCGGCTTCGCCGCCTATGGCACCGCCAAGGCCGCACTCGCCCACTACACCCGGCTGGCCGCGTTGGACCTGTGCCCGCGGATCCGGGTGAACGCCATCGCGCCGGGGTCGATCGCCACCTCGGCGCTGGACATCGTCGCCTCCAACGACGAGCTGCGCGCACCGATGGAGAAGGCCACACCACTGCGCCGCCTCGGTGATCCCGATGAAATCGCCGCCGCCGCAGTATATTTGGCGTCTCCCGCTGGCGCCTACCTGACCGGCAAGGTGCTCGAAGTCGACGGCGGCATCACTTTTCCCAACCTCGACCTCCCGATCCCGGACCTGTGACCATGGCTATTCGAGTCGCCCAGATCGGCACCGGCAATGTCGGTGGCCACGCATTGAAGGCATTGATCAACAACCCCGAATTCGAGCTCACCGGCGTGTGGGTGTCGTCGCAGGCCAAGGCCGGCAAGGACGCCGCAGAGCTTGCCGGACTGCCGGATTCGACCGGGATCACCGCGACCACTGACCTGGACCAGGTGCTTGCCACCGGGCCGCAGTGCGCCGTCTACACCGCGATGGCCGACAACCGGCTGCCCGAGGCGCTCGACGATTACCGGCGGATCCTGGCCGCCGGGGTCAACGTCGTCGGCAGCAGCGCGGTGTTCCTGCAATACCCGTGGCAGGTGTTTCCGCAGGAGATGCTCACACCGATCGAAGACGCGGCGCGAGAAGGCAATTCGAGCCTGTTCGTCAATGGGATCGACCCGGGGTTTGCCAACGATCTGCTGCCGCTCGCGTTGGCGGGCACGTGCCAGAGTGTCCAGCAGGTGCGATGCATGGAGATCGTCGACTATGCCACCTATGACAGCGCGACCGTGATGTTCGACGTGATGGGGTTCGGCAAGCCGATCGACGAGACGCCGATGCTGCTGCACCCCGGTGTGCTCAGCCTGGCGTGGGGGTCGGTCGTCCGTCAGCTTGCGGCCGGTTTGGGCATCGAGCTGGACGAGGTCACCGAGCGGTACGTGCGCGACCCGGCGCCCGAGGATTTCGACATCGCCTCCGGACACATCCCCAAGGGCAGTGCGGCGGCGTTGCGGTTCGAGGTGCTCGGGATGCTCGACGGCCAACCGGCGGTCGTGCTCGAACACGTGACCCGGTTGCGGGAAGACCTGCGCCCGGACTGGCCGCAGCCGGCCCAGCCCGGCGGCTCCTACCGCATCGAAATCACCGGGGAACCGTCGTATGCCGTCGACATTTGCCTGAGCAGCCCGAACGGCGACCACAACCACGCCGGGCTGGTGGCCACTGCGATGCGGGTCGTCAACGCGATCCCGGCCGTGGTCGCCGCTGCGCCCGGGATCCGGACCACCCTGGATCTGCCACTGGTCACCGGCCGGGGGTTGTACTCGCCCGGCTGAATGTTTCGGTTAACCTAACTTTCTTATTCGCGTACTGGAAGTGAGTTAGGTGACCCGGCAGGACACTCGCGCTCCGGCCAAGACGAGCTGGTATCTGCTCGGGCCCGCGTTCGTCGCCGCCATCGCCTATGTCGACCCCGGCAATGTCGCGGCCAACGTCAGCGCGGGCGCGCAGTTCGGGTTTCTGCTGCTCTGGGTCATCGTCGTAGCGAATGTGATGGCCGGGCTGGTGCAGTACCTGTCAGCCAAGCTCGGGCTGGTGACGGGGCGCACGCTGCCGGAGGCCGTCGGCGTACAGATGAGCCGTCCGATTCGGCTGGCCTACTGGGGCCAGGCCGAAATCGTCGCGATGGCCACTGACGTCGCCGAGGTGATCGGCGGTGCCATCGCGTTGCACATCTTGTTCCGCCTGCCATTGCTGATCGGCGGGGCGATCACCGGAGTGGTGTCGTTGCTGCTGCTGGGCATCCAGGATCGCCGCGGGCAGCTGATGTTCGAGCGCGTCATCACCGGACTACTGCTGGTGATCGCCATCGGGTTCACGGCCAGTTTCTTTGTCGCGACGCCGCCGCCCAACGAAGTGGTCGGCGGTTTGCTGCCACGGTTCCGCGGCACCGAAAGCGTGCTGCTGGCGGCGGCGATGCTCGGCGCGACGGTGATGCCGCATGCCGTCTACCTGCACTCCGGGCTGGCCCGCGACCGGCACGGACATCCCGCGCCGGGGCCGCAGCGGCGTCGGCTGCTGCGCGTCACCCGGTTGGACGTCGGGCTGGCGATGGTCGTGGCCGGCGGAGTGAACGGGGCGATGCTGCTTGTCGCGGCGCTCAACATGCAGGGCCACCAAACCGGTTCCATCGAGGGCGCATACGCGGCCGTTCGCGACACGGTGAATCCGACGATCGCGGTGTTCTTCGCCATCGGGCTGCTGACGTCGGGGCTGGCCTCGTCATCGGTGGGCGCCTACGCCGGAGCGATGATCATGCAGGGTTTGCTGTATCGCTCGGTGCCGATGCTGGTGCGCCGGCTGGTCACCCTGACGCCCGCGTTGCTGATCCTGGCCTGCGGCTTCGACCCCACCCGCACGCTGGTGCTCTCGCAGGTCGTGCTGTCCTTCGGCATCCCGTTCGCGCTGATTCCGCTGGTCCGATTGACCAGCGACCCAACACTGATGGGCGCCGACGCCAATCAGCGCGTCACCACCGCTGTTGGCTGGGTGGTCGGCGTGATGATTAGTCTGCTTAATGTGATGCTGATCTACCTGACCGTGACGGGCTGAATGGCCGCTGGCCGTCATGCCTACTTCGCGTACGGGTCCAACCTGTGCGTACGGCAGATGACGCAGCGTTGCCCCGACGCGGTCGATCCGCGGCCGGCGGTGCTCGGCGACCACGACTGGCTGATCAACCAGCGCGGAGTGGCCACCGTCGAACCGTTTGACGGCAACCACGTGCACGGCGTGGTCTGGCATATCTCCGATCACGATCTGGCGACCTTGGACAGTGCGGAGGGTGTGCCACGCCGCTACCGCCGAGACAGGTTGACCGTGCACACCGCCGACGGGCCGTCGTCTGCCTGGGTCTACATCGACCACCGGGTGAATCCGGGCGCGCCGCGACCGGGCTACCTCGAGCGCATCATCGACGGCGCAATCCATCACAAGCTGCCACAACGCTGGATCGCCTTCCTGCGTCGGTGGGACCCCGCTCATTGGCCGCGCCCATTGCGCCCCACATCGCCTGCGCCGCAGTCGTTTTCCGAGCTGCTGTCCGACGCCGGGGTGATCGAGGTCAGCCGGCTGCGGTCACGTTTTGGTTTTCTCGCCATTCACGGCGGCGGCCTGGAGCAGATGACCGACACGATCGCCGAACGTGCAGCCGATGCCGCTGACGCGTCGGTGTATCTGGTTCGGCACCCCGACCGCTATCCGCACCATTTGTCGTCGGCGCGCTTCCATGCGCAAGAATCGGCCCGGCTGGCGGAGTTCCTCGACCACGTCGACGTCACGGTGTCGGTGCACGGCTACGGCCGGATCGGCCGCGGCACACAGCTTTTGGCGGGCGGCAGTAATCGCGCGCTGGCCGCGCATCTGGCCCGCCACCTTGACCTGCCCGGCTATCAGGTCGTCACCGACCTCGACAAGATCCCGCTGGAGCTACGGGGGCTGCATCCGCACAATCCGGTCAACCGGACGCGTGACGGCGGGGCGCAGCTGGAACTGCCGAGCCGGGTCAGGGGCATCAGCCCGCGCAGTCCGCTGCCTGGCGACGACGGCTTGTCGCCGGTGACGTCTGCCCTGGTGCAGGGACTTGCGGCCGCCGCCCGCTCGTGGAAACTCGGAGGTGACCATGACTAGAGACTTTCGCTTTTCTGTGGGCATCCACGCCGTAAAGTCTCGCATTGCGTTGCAGGACAAGGCCAGACGGCTTGAGGATCTCGGGTTCGACGTCCTTCATCTACCCGACCATCTCGGTGCCCCGGCCCCATTTCCCGCGCTGACCGCGGTCGCGGCAGTCACGTCGACGGTCCGGCTGGGGACCTATGTGCTCAACGCGGGCTTCTACAAACCCGCCCTACTGGCCCGCGACGCCGGCGCGGTCGATCTGCTCAGCGACGGCCGTCTCGAGCTCGGCCTCGGCGCCGGCTACGTGCGCGAGGAGTTCGAGGCTGCCGAGCTGCCGTATCCGAGCGCACGGCAACGTGTCGACCATCTCGAGCACGTCACTACTTATCTCAAGCAGCACCTTCCGAGCGTGCCGATCTTGATCGCCGGCAACGGAGATCGGTTGCTGACCGTGGCCGCGCAGCGTGCCGACATCATCGGACTGACGGGTGCCAACCCCCGCGGGATCGGCGACCCGCTTGCCGAACGCGTCGAGTTCGTCCGCGCCGCCGCCGGTGACCGGTTTGAAGATCTCGAGTTGAACCTCGCGATCACCGCTGTGCCGTCAGACAATTCCGGGATACCCGACCTGCGGCTGACCCGCAGGTATGCGCCGACGCTGTCCGATGAGGAGTTATTGGCGATGCCCGCCGTGCTGAGCGGCTCGCCGCGCGACATCGCCGACACATTGCGCGGTTACCGTGAAACGTACGGGCTGACGTCGTTTACCGCGCAGGAGAGCCACGTCGAGACTTTCGCGAAGGTGATCGCGGAGTTCCGATGACCGCTCGCGGTAAGCTGCCAGCCGGTCCGCCCTCGTAGCTCAGGGGATAGAGCACGGCTCTCCTAAAGCCGGTGTCGCAGGTTCGAATCCTGCCGGGGGCACGCCAGAGGCTATTTTTCCGCTGAGTCCGCACGAATCCATCGTTTATTCATCGCTTATGGCTCGGTCCAATAGGTCGGCAACCACCCTGTGCGACCGGCCCCGCGCCATGTAGGTGTCCTGAGTCTCGGACACGCGGGCATGGCCCAGGTGGTCGGCGCCAATCCGCGCTGATAGCCCTTCGTCGTCGATTAACGTCGCCAGCGCCTTGCGGAAGCTGTGCGGAGTCACGTCCGGCACGCCGAGGTCGTCGCGTACCTTGCGCCAGCGGGCGCGGAAGTTGTCCGGATCACGCCATGTGCCGGCGGTCGACGGGAAGATCATCGTCTGCTCGCCGAGATATGGCTTGCTGCGACGCTGGCACAAGGTCTCGACGGCGAAGCGCGGCAACGGGATCGTACGCAGCCCTGCGGGTGTCTTGGCCTCGTAGTTGACACGCACCAGACCCTTACCGGCCGCTCGCACCAGCTTTCCGGTGACCGACACCATTCCGGCCTGCTCGTCGAAGTCGGTCCAGAGCTGGGCCAGTAGCTCCGAGATTCGCTCCCCGGTGGCGATAAACAAAGTGATCGGATCGACGAGGTCATTGCGCTGGCAGTAGTCAGATGCACGCAGCTTCGCCAGCAGGCCGCGCAATTCGTCGGCCGTCAGTGCGGGCGCACCTTTCGGCCCGGGCCTCGACCGGATCGGCGACACGTCCCGGACCGGGTTGGAGCCGATCACGTTCGCCATCACTGCTAGGTGCAGGCCGCCCTTGAGGATCGTCTTGGACTGCACCGCCATCACGTCGCCATGCGCCCGGCGCATCGACCGGATGGCGGCGTCGATGCGGGCCGGCGTCGACTCACCTACACGCACACCGGCGATGATCTTCGCCAGCAGCTTCGCGCAGTAGCGGTAGGTGTCGATTGTCCGGATCGACCGGCCATCCTCGGCCAGGCGGTCGATGTGCGCATCGACTAGCGCCATAATCCTGGTGTCGAGCGTGATCTCGTCGCCGTCGCACGACCGCCGTGCCATCAATGCCTCGATCAGCACATCTTCTGCCAGCTTGCCGTGCTGGTCGTGTTCATCGGCTGGCCCGCGCCGCTCGACGATCCGGGTTACGCCGTCGCTGTCGCGGTATCGGCAGCGTGCCATCCACACCCCGCCGCCGAGATATGTCCGTGTGATCTTGCCGTGCGCGCCGATCCGCAGCGGCGGCCTACCCGCCATCGGTACCCCTCAGCTTGTCGATCTGACGTTGAACTTGGGCTATCGCGAGAAGGATCTCCCGCTTCTCCTTGCCCGACTTGTCTAATCCCTCTTTCATCAGCGCGGCCTTTTGCCCGTCGAGTTCCCAAATCTGCCGCGCTGTCTCCACTGGCTTAAGGTTGGCGAGGTACTCGGCGGCGTCATCGCATATGAAATCCGTTGGCACATCGACGAGCCCTGAAAACCATTGCAGTGCAAACCCGCTCGACACACTCACGTCAGCAGTTGGCAGCATCTTGATCTCGTCGTCGCTAACCGGGTCGGGGTACAGCAGCGCGATCGGCGTCGTGTTCAGCGCACGGGCCAACACCACCAGCTCGGCGGTGGTCACGTACTTGCGCCGGCCATTCTCCAGATCCGCGATCACCGGCCGGGTGACCGTATAGCCCAGTTCGGCAGTCCTGTCCGCTAGCCACTGCGCGGATCGGCCGCGATCCCGCCTGAGCCGGCGAACCTCCTGCGCGACTCGAGCGGCCTGTTCCTCGGCCCAATCTTGCGGCGATTGTGGAGACACACGCAGAACATACCATAACTTGCGGGTTACGACGCGATGTGTTGGAATCACATCAGTGCAACTCAAAACTGTGGCGAGTTGCGTAATACCCCACAAGGGAGGCTTTCGATGTCAGCAGACGTTTGGTTGACCCGCCAAGAAGTATCCGCCCGCGAGAAGATCCCGGTGGCAACGCTCGCGCAGTGGGCACACAAGGGCACTGGCCCGAAATACGCCCTGTTTGGACGCCACGCCCGCTATCGGCTCAGTGACGTGATCGCCTGGGAGGACGAACAATTCGGCGGGAACGATGCCGCCTAAAAGAAACCGCCCGGCGGGGAACCGGGCGGCCACGACAGACATCACTCTGTGCCACCAGTCTAACGGACATCGCCCACAAGGCGGTCTCGGGTGAGCGCCTACGAGCGGCTGATCGAGGCCGCCAGGAGCCGCGGGTACATCGTCAGGGAAACCGGGCCGTGTCGCGCAATGCTGCAATGCGGTCACCACGACGACAGCAACCCGTCTGTATCGGTAACAGGGATCGAGACACAAGTCCTGATCTACTGTCATGCCGGGTGTGATACCCCAGACGTCCTCGCCGCCTACGGCCTGACGATGGCCGATCTATTCGACGACCGCCGCAACGGTGCGACATACCGGTACCCGAACGGCCGCCAGGTACGCCGCACCCCGGCCAAGAAGTTCTGGCAGGAAGGCGATACCGCCGACCGCAGCCTGTTTCGTGCGGACCGGATTGGCGAGGCAGAAACCGTCTACGTCGCCGAAGGCGAAAAGGACGTCCTCGCGATTGAGGCCATCAGCGGAGTAGCTGTCTCCCCGCCACAAGGCGCCGGGCAGAAGCATCTTGGCCGCTACGACTGGTCGGTGCTGAAAGGCAGGGACGTGATCATCGTCGCCGACAAGGATAATGCCGGCCGCGAGCACGCCGCCCAGGTCGCCGAGCTGCTGCGCGGAATCGCTAGATCGGTGCGCATCGTCGAGGCCGCCGTCGGCAAGGACGCCGCCGACCACATCGCCGCCGGTAAGAACCTCGATGAACTGGTAGCCATCGAGTGCGAGATGGTGCCAGTTGCGCTAACCCGACTGGCCGACGTTGAGCCAGAGCGAGTGTCGTGGCTGTGGCCCGGCCGTATCCCCGTCGGCAAGTTAGTAACGCTCGATGGTGATCCCGGACTCGGTAAGTCCACGCTTGCCCTCTCGTTCGCCGCGACGGTAACAACGGGCGGCTCATGGCCGGACGGCTCAGTCTGCGAGCACCGTGGCGCGGTGCTGATCATGTCCGCCGAGGATGGCCTGGCTGACACTGTGCGACCGCGGCTCGACGCCGCTGGCGCCGACGTGGCGAAGGTTCACGCCATCGAAGGCGTGCCAATCCTCGATGAGCATGGAGAGCGCATCTTGCGGCCGCCGACGCTTGCCGACATCGCCGCCCTCGCGGGGGCAATCAACCGAACCGGCGCACGTCTGCTGGTAATCGATGTCGTGATGGCCTATCTCCCTGACGGCACCGATTCCCATAAGGACCAAGACATTCGACGGGTGCTGTCCCGGCTGGCGGCTCTGGCCGATCGCACCGGCTGCACCGTGCTGCTACTGCGGCACCTGAACAAAGCAAGTGGCCGTGATCCCCTCTACCGCGGCGGTGGCTCGATCGGCATCGTCGGCGCTGCCCGCGCGGGGCTACTCGTCGCACCCGATCCCGATGACCTCGAGCGCCGGGTTCTGGCGTCGGTGAAGTCCAACCTGGGACCGCCTCCCGAGTCGCTGATGTACCGGCTCGTCGGAGCCGGCGAGTATGCCGCGGCCCGAGTGCAATGGGAAGGCCAAACCCCACACACCGCGCGCACGCTGCTGTCCGAACCGCGGGGCGACGACGAGGCCAAGACAGTCACTGAGCGGTGGCTGCAGAACTACTTGACAACAAACGGACCGATACCGTCCAAGACCGCCAAGGCCGAGGCCGACAAGGCAGGCATTAGCGAGCGGACGTTGCAACGGGCGGTCAAATCACTTCGCGTGGTTGTCGAGAGCCGAGGGTTTCCAAGGGTCACGTCCTGGGCGCTACCCAGTGGCGCCGAGGACGGCGGCAGCACTCCTGGCACTCAAAAACCGGGCGCAACTGGCGCAACTGGCGATGACCTGCCAAGACACAATGGCGCGACTGTGCCGAATCGCCAGTCGCGCCAACCTTTTGAGACGGGCGCGACTGGGGGCAAACCCGCGAGCATGGAGCAGCATGAGGCTTACCGCGCCGGGCTGTGCATCGATTGCAAAATCCGTAAGCAATCAGCGGGGCGCACACGCTGCGACGAATGCCACACCAAACATGAGCGCGTTATGGCGGGGTACGACCGATGAACCGCGCCGAACGCCGACGCAACAACCGCAAAGCACCCCAGGCGCTCCGCGCGTTCGCCGCCGCCTACCGCTGCCCCGACTGCCTCAGTGAGACAACCGAGCCGTACCACGACGGCGACCACTGGCACATCAACGTGCATCACGACGAAACATGCCCGGCCTATCGCAGACTACGGGCGCGGGGGTTAGCGACATGACCGACGACACCATCGACCAGTGCGCGGTCTGCCGGCACCGAATCGGCAAGAGGTGCGGCCGGATCATCACCACGGAAACCGACATCATCTGCTGCGTCAGGTGCGTCATGGAACACAGCAAGCTCGCGCACAAAGTCGCGTACCCCGACTGCCCAATCGACTGGCACGACATGTGGGACCACCAACACGTCAGCGCGACCCGCGCCGCAGCCCGTTGGATCATCGCCAACGGCGGCTACAAGGCCCTCAAAGAAAGGACAACTCAATGAACCTGACCCGCGACGAACGAGACACCGTGCGTGCGTTCAAGCACTGCGTGAACGCAATCAAGTTCGGCCCCGACAGGCGCCTGGTTTGGCATGAAAATGTCAGCCTTGAGCTGGACGTGCTGGCGAAAAAGATGCTGCAGGTGGACGTGGTCCTCGGCCGCCATCGCGACAATCTCGACGACGAAGGCCAAAGCCTGGCCGCCATGACCGATGCCGCCGCGAGACTGCTGGACGCCGCGCGCGTCGACCACGACCCCACCATCGATCTCGATGCCGTCGCCCAAGCCTGGTTTGAAGCACAAGCCGGCCTGGTGTGGACCGACGACGACTGGAATCCCGGAAAGGGACGGTCATAGATGACCGAACACGAATCCTGGCTCCCTGTGCCCGGTTTCGAGGGCTGGTACGAGGTGTCGGATCGCGGCCGGGTCCGCGGGTGCCATCGTGTGATCATCCGGCGAAATGGTGTGCGCTATACCGTCCAACCGCGAGTGCTGCGCCTGACGTGCCACCACGGCCGCCTTACGGTGTTCCTGGCTCGCGGGCGCCGCGGCCAGTACGGCAGCTTTTACGTGGACAAACTGGTCGAGTCCGTGTTCGGTGACCGGGCGGCGTGATGCGTACCGTTGACCTGCGAAAAGACATGCTTGTAAGATGGATGCCAGCGACCGCTTTCGGCCGCCGCTCCGCACCGCCGGGCACCCCGCAAGGGCATGTCACAGGCGCTCCGGTCCCGCCGCCGACGCCGCCGCTCTGTACGGCGAGGGCTTGCAACCCAGCCGGTTATGCCGAGGATCTGCAAAATCCCGGCGATTCACCCCCAGTTTCTTTCAGCGCGCCTATAGGAGGGCCTAATTCCTCCGGCGGGCGTGCCAGTTCCCGATAGGAAAACCGCGCATGTGGACTAAAGCCCAGGAGGCCCGGCTCGAAGAAATCGGCGCCGAGCTAAAGCGGATGACCGGCTACAAGGCCGCCCAGCTCAGTGAGAAGCAGGTTGAGCACATGAAAAGGCTCACGGACGAAGGCGAAAAACTTATGACGCAACGCGACAACCATAAGGCGGCTCTCGGATACGCCGGATACGCGAGCCCCGCGGAATGGGGCCGCGCCGACACCAACCCCGGCGACGACGACGGTGGTATCGGATTCAAGGGCTTCGTGCCCAATGCGGAGAATCGCCTCAGACCGGTGTCGCTGTACGAATTCACCCGAACACAACTCAAAGCCCTGCAGCGGGCCGCGCAACAAAACACACCGTTGCGCGTACATGTCCACGACAAGGGCATCGAATCCGGCGACTACACCAGCACGCTGCGCAATAAAGCGGCGGTCGCCGAAGGCAATTTCACCCCGAATCTTCTGCCGCCGGTCCAGCAGCCGACGCCCTACCCGTGGTTCCGACTGCCATACGAGCAGATACGCTTAAGCAATTTTCTCCCGAATTTCGAGATGTCAGGGCCGGGCATCGGCTACTTCCGTCACGTGAGCAATGCCGCGGAAGCAGGATATGTCGCGGAAGGCACGGAAAAGCCGGACATTAGTCCATCGATCTCCGAGGTGTATGTCCGGCCGGCAAAAATTGCCGGGCTTTGTCGGCTCACAAAAGAGGTCATCGCTGATGCGGGTGACCAATTCGTCAATATGCTCGTCGCCGATCTCACCGAGAGCACATACAACGCCGAAGCAAATTTGCTTATCAACGGAACAGCCGCGTCAAACGGCTTCGACGGTTTGCTACATGTCTCCGGCACACTAAGCCACGCATATAACGCCACAACCGATGTGGATGCGCTCGGCGCATTGAACAAAGGATTTGTGCAGCTGCGGCAATCGTTCTTTGAACCGGACCTCTGTGTAATGAGCCCGGCAACCCTCGGCTCGATACGCCGACTGCGCGATGCCAACGGGCGCCTCCAATTAGATCTGCTGGCTGGTGCGAAATCCATCAACCAGGTTTCTGAAGAAGAAAACCTGTGGGGTGTTCGAGTTATCCAATCTACGCAAATTGCTGACGGCACAGCCATCACAATGTCCGTGGCGAATGGTGCTGCGGTCGTTTATATGCGCGAACCGTTGAACATTTTCTATGATCCATATTCGCTGAGCTCGACCAACGTTCACCAGTTCATTTGCGAGACCCGTCTAGCCCTGGCCTGCCCTAGGGTGGGCGCGATTCTAGTGACCACGGGTCTGCCGACGACATGACCAACATCGTCTTCGCGCAAAAGGAACCACCAGTACGGCGTGGCCCAATTAAGGAGTCAGACATGCCAGAGGAAGCCACAGTCAAGGTCAAGGTAATTGACCGGTGGGCCGTCGTTCACGATGGCAAACGCTACGTCAAAGGCAATAGCGTCACCGTGCCCGAAGCGACAGCCCAGGAATGGGAGCGCAACGGCTGGGTCGAGCGCCTAGCCGGCAAGTGAGAACGTCTCGGCGATGCCCGGCGGGACCACCTCATCCAGGCTCTGCGGCGAGGATGGGACGGTCCACGGCAGCGACCGGTGGCATTAGCAGCACCGAGCCTGCGCCACGCCGGGCACGCCGGGATTCAACCAAGCAAGCAGTGAAAGTGCTTGCAGCGCAAGGGATTCCCTACACGAATTACATTGCAGCGCAAGGGATTCCGTGCACGGTGACCACTCAGGAGGACCCTTGGAACTCGAGCATAGCAAACGTAAGTGGAGATCAAAACCCTTCTGACCAGGGGGTATGCAAATCCCAGCAAACCCTCCAGCGGACGAGCCTTCGGCTTGGGCAGTTTTTCGCGCACCGCAACCAAAGTGGCAGTGCCACAACAGCCTTTGTGCATTGAAATGTGTTGGTATGTAAGGACTTTGGAGCATTATGGCAGCTAGACACGGGACCGCTAATCGCTACAACCAGGGGTGCCGCTGCGATGAGTGCAAGGCATCGCACGCGCGCAGAGCAGCGAATTACCGGCAGCGGAAGGTCACGGGCGAAGTTCACGCTATGTCGGACCATCCGCAGCCTCAGCCGTCCGGCCCCGGCCCTGTCGAGCGCGGCGTTATGGCCGAGATTGACGGGCTGGCCTCGCAGGCACGGCCGGGTCTAACCCAAGCGGCGCTGGCTATGGCGCGGATTCTCGATAACCCTCGAGTGGTCAATCAGCAGCCGGCGGCGGCGAAGGTTCTTGCCTCACTGTTGGAGAAGCTGCGGTCGGCGGCGGTGCAGGGTCGTCGCGGTGGTCTCTCATTGGTGCGGACAATGATGCAAAACGGCGGCGCGCCTGATAGCGGCTGAGCGCGATCGACTCCCGAGAAGCTATACCCCCCTGTCCGATACGCCACTTTGCGGCGACCGCTTCGGGCGGCCGAGCTTTAGGGTTAAGGTGCAGCAGTGGATGCGCAAGTCGGAGCAAGTTGGGGCCGTATCGCACATATCGACCAGGCCGCGCAGCGAGACCGTCAATCCGCTTAGGTCCAGTCGCGGAAGATGCCGTCGTACACCCAAGAAGTGCTCAGGCAGGGCGGATTCGACATTGATTGGCATCCCGACCTAGCTGAAGACATCTCCGCGGCTGAGGCCGTGGATCCTGGATGCTGGGCCGACATCAGCGCGGTTCTGAAGCGCATCAAGGACGGGTCGTACCGGTCTGACGACTGGGATGCGCCACTCGATCGGAGGCACGCAGATCTGGGCGAGATTAAGCGCAGGGCCGGGCAGAGGCTCTACCGGTTGTATGTCCACGCGTCGCGCGACAAGCCCGGCGTTGTCACGTTGCTAGTATTTGGGTCGAAACCCGCCGGGCCAGCAGGTTTGGCACTTCAAGACGATCAAATTGACTTAGCTTTCAGCCGACTAATGGGGATGAGCGCCCAATAAGATTGTGTCGAGTCGTACATTGCTCCGTGAGACATGTTGCGGTTAACCTCAACTTATGAAAGAGCTTGAAGACCTGGAACGGGCCGCTGGACTAGATCCCAACGGCTCGGATTATCGGCTGCGCCAAGCTCTCGCCGAAGCTGATGACGAGCTGCTTGAGGAGCTGGTTCATCTGCGGAAAGAAAAAGGCCTGACTCAACAGGACGTCGCCGACCGGATGCGCCGAGACAAGTCCGCAGTATCGAACTTTGAACGACTCAGCGCCGATCCTCACCTATCGACAATCAGGCGGTATGCGGCGGCCGTCGGCGCGATGATCTCTCATCGGGTGATCGATTTCGACCTTATCGACTCCGCTGACTACAGCAGCATCACAGACTCTTTAATGGCGCACCTGGCGGACGTTTGGCCTCGCGTCGGAGCCGGTATCGACCTTTCCTGGGAGCGCTTCGACAGGCCGGTCTTAGACTACGAGATCTTTTTGGAAAGTCGCGGGAGCCTTCATCGTCGTGCAGGCGTCGAGGTGAAGAGTCGACGAAGTCTTCGTCGTCGTGAAGAGTCTCCTGTGGAGATCGAACTTTGCAATGTCTGAGGCGGACACATCTGAAGCCTTGTACCCGGCCTCTGTCGAGGAGTTCCGCCAACAAATATCCGCCTTCCGGCTGCGGACTCTCAATCGAGTGGCTGCTACCGCGCCCCAGGACGACTTAATCAGGCTTCTGGGATACGAATCGGCCGACCAAAGCGATGAGGAAAGCGGTGTCGACAAGTCGGATGAAGTAGCGGACGAGCCAGAGCACGTAGACGAGAGCGGCCGAGAACCCGACAGGAAGGGCAAGGTCTTCCTCCATATATCGCTCGCAATGCAGCCGACTGTTTTTGGTGTTCGGGCAGGACTACGCGTCGAGCAGGCGGCCCACATGGTAGCGGCTGACTGCGCAATCGAATACGCATGGAAGACGCTAGTAGCGTACGAACGCTCGGCGTTTAGGGAGTTCCTGAATGTGGAAGTTGTCCCCCGCCTCATGACCTATGCATGGACGATCCTGGACGAGCTTGCGCATAGTCTAGGCGTGGGCGTGCAGACATTTCCCGCTCAGATACGCGAAGACGATGTAGTGGAGTTCATAATGAAGAGCTTCAATCCACACTCCACCTCAACCCCTTCCTAGCCGGCAGCAGTAAGCGGCGACAGTACCGGCGGGCCTCCGGTTTGGATGGCGCAGTTCGGTTGTTCGGACCGCCCCGAGGAGAGTGGGGGCGGCCCGAACAACTATCGGACGTGGCCTAGGCCGACCTGGTTCCTACAAACCCGTCATCGTCGGGGCAACGGGCGCGCACCTGGGCGCAGCGGCCATCGTTTATTCACCGTTTATGACCGAGAATCGACGAGAACTAGCGACAATCTTCGGGATCGTTGAGGGACCTAAAACCGTTGGGCTGCAATGGCTAACAACAATAATCGAGAACTTTCGAAAAGGTCCTGCTGCAAAAGCCGGTGTCGCAGGTTCGAATCCTGCCGGGGGCACCACTTGAGCTGTATGACCTCGGCTGATGCTTGACATTTCGGCTTCGGGTGATGCCTGACAGTTACTTCGGCTGATCCTTGACACTCCCTGGATGAGGGAGTTGCACAAACCCGTGCAAGATACGTGAAATAACGGGCACCTATCAGCTGGCCACCACTACTCCAGCTCCACCAACCACCTCAGCTGCGCAGCTTGCTGACGAAGGCAGCGCCGAACGCCTTTGCGGAATAGGGGTCTTGGCCGGTGATCAGTTCGCGATCCTCCACGACCTTGCTGCCCATCGGCAGAATCGTCTGTTCAACCTTCGCGCCGCGAGACTTCAACAGTTCGGTCGGGTCGTCTTTGAGATGTCCCTTGAAGCGGCGGGCCAACGGGACCGTTGACAACATCGTGTCCACGCCAGTCTTGAAGCAGGTCATGCGGTAGCCGTCGTAGGTCCATCGCCCTTCGATGGTGGGAGCCGCCGCGAGTGCAGCCGGTGCGTGACAGATCAATCCGGTGGGCCGTTTGGCATCGTGGAAGTAGCGAACAAGCGCGCCGAAGTCGTCGTTGAGAGAGTCGTCGGCAAATGCGTCGCGGTGCAGCAGGTCAACTAAGGGCGCGTGACCGCCCGGCACGAACATCGCGTCGAACCCGTCCAGGCGTTGTGTGTCATGGGCCATTTCTTCAAGTTTGGCCGGCGTTGCCAGACCGAGTTCGAGAAGCTCCCGATAGCTGCTCAGGGCGGCATCACGCTTTTTCCGCGACCCTGCGAAGTACATCAGACTGCATGAGGTGCCATCGATGGTGGGAATCCGCGCGCCCGGTGTGGCGAAGGCAAGCTCAAACCCGGCCTCACGCATTGCGTCGGTCGGTTCGACCAGCTCACCTAAATATGTGCCGGTCAGCTCGCTGCGGCCTTCTCGTAGAGGAATTCGGTCGGCCGCAGACACCACCACAAGCACGCGCGGCCCCGTCGTCGTTCCCATTGCGAACTCCTCACTGTTGGCATCAGCTTTCGCACGTTTCAGCGATACCCCCGACCGCAGTGTGAAAACCGCTATTTACACCCGGCACGCCCACGACCCAGGCCCAAATACCGGCCGGGGTGTTGCCATCTCTGCACCCTGAAAGATGTGTGACAATTCGTCTTCGGCTGAGGCGTGACAGTGGTTTCGGTTGATGCTTGACAGTTACTTCGGCTGGTCCTTGACACTCCCTGGATTACGCGCGTTTTCGCGGCCACGCTGGGGGTAAGCTCCCAGCGTGCGGGCGGAATCTGTAATTGCGGCAGCCGCGGTCGCGGTGGCCATTGCCGCATGCTCATGTCCCACCGGTTCGGCTGACCCCGCGCCCGAGAATCCACCGTTCCCGATCGGTCAGATGGGCGAGCCCGTGCATGCACGCGCGGCCGACGGCGCGACCGCCGACATCACTGTGAACAGTGCAACGTGGTTACCGCCGGGGTGCACCACTCATTTTGCGGTTCCGACGCCTGGCTCCGCATGCAGCGTGGTGGAACTGACTATCACCGGGACGTCCGAGCGGTTCTTCGAGTTCAGCTACCGCAATATATTTGCCGGATACGGCGGCGGCACTCAGCCATGGACCCATCCAGACGATGCGCCCCAGCCTGGAACGTTGGCGGTCGACTACCGGAGGCTCGACAAGATGCCCCCGCTTCAGGGGGGCGGCCTTCACGAGGGGCAGACCGCGCATGGATTCGTCGGCTTCGCTATGCCGACGGGAGGCGACCTCTACATCACGATCAACGATCCCGAGCAGCCCGCTCCCTACACGGAAGCGGGCTGGATCGTCCACACCTGACGCGGCCACCGCAGCTTTCCGGGTGTCACCCGTCTTTTGCGCCCGGGCAGTAGACGGTGATGGCGTCCCGCATGAACTGCCCCACCTGCGGAACCGTCAAACCTTGCGATTTCAGTTCGTTGGTGATCCTCGTCATCGCGACCATGAATGGGCTTGGCGATCTCCCGAAGGGAGGAATGTACCAGCTCGACCGAGAAAGGCGATCGTCGTCGCATCGTTCATGCGCGATGGCGATCATCTGATCTGGTGGGCCGACGTTCAACCCGTGTTTCGACAGCAACCCCAAAAACTGGTCGTCCGGGCTTTCGGCCCGCGCGATAGCCGCCGCTACAAGTACAGCGGCCGCAGCGGGCAAAACCGCGCGGAACGGGCCACTAGCCATGGTTGAGTCTGACATCCAAGCTGGCAAATCGCATGTCGTACCGAAAGTCACGACCGGGCCTCAGCCGTCGTTCCGCAAACCGCTGGTGCGGTTCAGCTGTTGTGCAACCTGTTCGAGGAATGCGTCGACCTCATCTTCGTTGTAGCCACGTTTGAAGATCGGCGGTTTCGAAAACACCACGCTGTTAACCTCGGCTGCACTCAAGCCGCCCGGGGCATGCGGGTTTCTCAACCGCTGTTCAATGCGTTCGAGAAACGTGTCGACTTCGTCTTCGTTATACCCACGCTTGCCGATCGGCGGCTTCGAAAAGGCCACATTATGAACGTCATCGGCAGTCAGGTCCGGGTCCATCTCGTCGACGGTACCGTGATCTACCGAAGGAGGGTGACTCGTTGGAAGCACGCGCCCAAGTGCTGACCACCGCTGCGGAATTGGCGGATCTAATTCGTGCCCGCGCTCCTGTGACGATTCTCGATGTGCGTTGGCGGCTCGACGAACCCGACGGGCATGCAGCGTACTTGCAGGGCCACATACCGGGCGCGGTATATGTCTCACTGGAGGACGAACTCAGCGACCACACAATCACCGGGCGGGGACGACACCCGTTGCCGTCGGGGCGCAGCATCGAAGCATCGGCGCGGCGTTGGGGCATGCGCGAGGACGTCCCCACTGTGGTCTACGACGACTGGAATCGAGCGGGGTCGGCGCGTGCGTGGTGGGTACTCACCGCGGCCGGGTTCGCGAATGTACGCATTCTGGACGGCGGTCTCTCGGCCTGGCGGTCCGCGGGAGAACGCCTCATGAGCGGCCCGGTCACCACTCCGCCGGGCAATGTGACTGCGCTGCAAAACGATTTGTACGACGGAGCTCGGCCGACGCTGAGTGCACAGGAAGTCCTCGCGAGGGGACTGACGCTGTTGGACGCGCGGGCGCCGGAACGTTTCCGCGGTGACGTCGAGCCGGTCGACCCCGTCGCCGGTCACATCCCCGGCGCCACGAACCTTCCCAGCACCGATGTGCTCGCCGGCGACGGAACCTTTCTCGCCGAGGGCGCGCTCGCCAAGCTGTTTTCTGAGCATGGCATCGATCGCGACAAACGAGTCGGCGCCTATTGCGGTTCGGGTGTCAGTGCCACGGTCACGCTCGCGGCGCTCGCCACCCTGGGATACGGCGCAGCGTTGTTTCCGGGGTCATGGTCCGAATGGAGTTCAGACTCCGCCCGTCCCGTTGCGCGGGGAAGCGAATAAATCGTTGCGCCGTCTTATGTTTGTCAATCGCCGTCGACGGTAATGAGCCTAGGAAGGCGGGTGCGTTGGTCGACCAGCATGCTCGCTCAGGTCTCGTCGGTTCAGCCGAGAGCCGGCGGGGCCGTCTCCGGGTGACCCCTCACCGTCCGGTAATCCAGCGATCTTGTCCGTCAAACCGGACTCTGTCACTCTCTTAGTTGTAGTAAAGTGGCGGGCTATGGACTCCAACGTCTGGATTCTCGGCGGCTACCAAAGCGATTTCGCGCGCAACCTCAGCAAGGAAGGGCTCGACTTCGCCGATCTGACCGCTGAGATCGTCGACGCCACGCTGGAGTCGGCCAAGGTGGATGCCGTCGACATCGGCGTGGTGCACGTCGCAAACGCCTTCGGTGAGATGTTCGCCGAACAGGGCCACCTCGGGGCGATGCCGGCCACTGTCTGCGATGGCTTATGGGACACCCCGGCGTCCCGACACGAAGCCGCATGCGCGTCCGGCAGCGTCGCGGTGCTGGCAGCGATGGCAGACCTACGTTCGGCCAACTACGACGCCGCGTTGGTCGTCGGTGTCGAGCTGGAGAAGACCGTGCCGGGCGACATCGCGGCCCGCCATCTCGGCGCCGCAGCCTGGACCGGTCACGAAGGGGCCGGCGCCCGCTACCTGTGGCCGTCGATGTTCGCACAGGTCGCAGACGAATACGACCGGCGCTACGGCCTAGAGGACACGCATCTGCGGGCGATTGCACAAACCAACTTCGCCAACGCGCGGCGCAATCCCAATGCTCAAACCCGCGGCTGGACCGTGCCCGATCCGATTACCGACGACGACGCGACCAACCCGATCACCGAAGGCAGGCTGCGGCGCTTCGACTGCAGCCAGATGACCGACGGCGGAGCCGGATTGGTTTTGGTCAACGACACCTATCTGCGCGATCACCCCGGTGCCCGACCGATCGGACGCATCGAGGGCTGGGGCCATCGCACCGTCGGGCTGGGTCTGCGCCAGAAACTGCACCGCGCCACCGACGATCCGTATGTGCTGCCGCACGTGCGGGCCGCGGTGCTCGATGCGTTGCGCCGGGCGCAGCGGACCCTCGACGAGCTCGACGGGATCGAGGTCCATGACTGCTTCACCCCCAGCGAGTACCTGGCCATCGATCACCTCGGACTGACCGGGCCGGGTGAATCGTGGAAGGCGATCGAGAACGGTGAGATCGAAATCGGCGGCCGCTTGCCGATCAATCCCAGCGGAGGACTGATCGGTGGCGGACATCCGGTCGGAGCGTCGGGTGTACGGATGCTGCTTGACGCGGCCAAGCAGGTCAGCGCAGCGGCCGGCGACTATCAGGTCGAAAACGCCAAAACCTTCGGCACGTTGAATTTCGGCGGCAGCACCGCAACCACGGTCAGTTTCGTTGTCGGCACCACACGAGGCTTGTGAGATGGACGTTGACATCGTCGGCAAGTTCTTATCGACCCTGCCCGAGGACGACGACCACCCGTATCGGACCGGCCCGTGGCGCCCACAGACAACGGAGTGGGACGCCGATGACCTCACGGCCGTCGAGGGAGAACTCCCCCACGACCTGGACGGCGTCTACCTGCGCAACACCGAAAACCCGCTGCACCCCGCATTGAAGACCTATCACCCGTTCGACGGCGACGGTATGGTGCATATCGTCGGCTTCCGGGACGGAAAAGCCTTCTACCGCAACCGCTTTATACGCACCGATGGCTTTTTGGCAGAAAACGAAGCGGGCGAGCCGTTGTGGCCCGGGCTGGCTGAGCCGGTGCAGCTGGCCAAACGCGAGCACGGCTGGGGCGCTCGAACGCTGATGAAGGATGCGTCGAGCACCGACGTGATCGTCCATCGGGGCATCGCCCTGACCAGCTTCTACCAGTGCGGTGATCTGTACCGGATCGACCCGTACTCGGCCAACACGTTGGGCAAGGAAAATTGGAACGGCCGTTTTCCACTCGAGTGGGGCGTATCCGCGCATCCGAAGGTAGACAACAAGACTGGGGAACTGCTGTTCTTCAACTACAGCAAGCAAGAGCCGTACATGCATTACGGCGTCGTCGATGAGAGCAATGAGCTGGCGCACTACGTCGACATCCCGTTGCCTGGGCCGCGGTTGCCGCATGACATGGCGTTCACCGAAAACTACGCGATCCTCAACGATTTCCCATTGTTCTGGGATCCCCGGCTGCTCGAACACAATGTGCACCTGCCGCGTTTCTATCCCGAGATGCCGTCGCGCTTCGCCGTTATCCCTCGCCGGGGCGACACCGCCGACATCCGATGGTTCGAGGCGGACCCGACGTTCGTGCTGCACTTCGTCAACGCCTACGAAGACGGCGACGAAATCGTGCTTGACGGCTTCTTCGAAGGCGAGCCGCAACCACTCGACACTGGCGGCACGAAATGGGACCGGCTGTTCCGCTTCCTGGCACTCGACCGGCTGCAGTCCCGGCTGCACCGCTGGCGGCTCAACCTGCTCACCGGCGCGGTCAACGAAGAACAGCTGTCGGAGTCCATCACCGAGTTCGGGACCATCAACCCCGGCTATGCGGCCGGCGAATACCGCTACACCTACGCGGCCACCGGCAAACCCGGCTGGTTCCTGTTCGACGGTCTGGTCAAACACGATGTGCTCACGGGAAACCAAGAGACCTACTCGTTCGGCGACGGTGTCTACGGAAGTGAGACCGCGATGGCGCCTCGTGTTGGCGGCACCGGCGAAGACGACGGCTATCTGGTCACCCTCGCCACCGACATGAATGCTGACGCTTCCTACTGCCTGGTTTTCGACGCCGCCCGAGTCGGCGACGGCCCCGTGTGCAAACTCCAACTGCCCGAACGCATTTCCAGCGGCACGCATTCGACGTGGGCTCCCGGCGAGCAATTGCGGCGCTGGAACAGCGCCGACTTGCCCGCCGCCGCGATTGGACTGTGAGTGTCGTCGGCCTCTGACGCGTCGACGCCGACCAGGCTGAAAGCCGGCGATACCAACGCGGTGGGCAGGATACTCGGCCTGCTCGGCGACGAGTGGACGCTGCTGATCATCCGGCAGGCACTGTTGGGAGCGACCCGCTACGGCGAGTTCATGGACCGCTTGCCGATCTCGAATTCGGTGCTGACCAACCGGTTGCGAGCGCTGACGCATAACGGGCTCTTGGTTCGCAAGGTCTACCGCACCCGCCCGGAACGTGCGGAATATGTGATCAGCCAACGCGGGCGAGCATTCTGGCCCGTGCTGTTGTCGATCTGGGAATGGGAACGACGCTGGGTGCCCGAACACGTTCACCGGCTTCCCGCCATGCACCACCTGGTGTGCGGCAGCGACTTCGCGCCGCAGCTGACCTGCCGAGCCTGCGCGGAGGTGGTGACTGAGAAGCAGGTCGCGGCCCGCTGGGGACCCAGCGGCTCGTGGCCACGCTCCGTACCCCAGGCGGTTACCCGACGCAGAACAACCGCCCAGCACGGGAGCAATCAGCCCGGCTTGTTCCCAGAGACGATGAGCGTGTTCGGAAACCGTTGGGCCGCTGCACTGTTGGTGTGCGCGTTCCTGGGCACCACCCGATTCACCGATTTCCAAACACAACTCGGGGCGCCGCCGACCCTGCTCGCCGGTCGGCTGCAGACGTTTTGCGCCAACGGAGTGCTGACCGCGTCGCCACCGGCAGGGCGGCAGCGCATCCGCTACCAACTCACCGAAAAGGGCCGGGCATTCTTCCCGGTGCTCATCGCCGCACTGCAGTGCGGCCAACAATGGTTTCATGCACCGGAGGGGCCTGCGGTGCTGATCACCCACCTCGCCTGCGGCAAACGGTTCACCGGCCAACTGACCTGCGACCAGTGCGCCCAGCGTCTCGCGGGCGCCGAAATCAGCGTGGTGGAAGCGAACCGCGGCCGGTGATGGACCGATCGCTACTCAACGACGACACCAACGCCCACACCGAGCAGGCCAGCGCGCCGGCCGTGGCGACGGCACCGACGTACAGCCCGTAGGCTGCCGCGATCGGCGGCTTGACATTGACGTGGTAGTACAGCACCGTCAACGCGGCAATGAGCAGTGAAATGACCAGTGCGGCAACCGATGCCAGCCTCGCCGACAGGCCCCGGCCGACCATCGCTCCGGCTACCAGCAGCGCCGACGACAGCAATAGGATCAGCTGACCTGACCGGAAGCCCGCCGGAAGGTGCACACTGCCCATGCTGCCGCCGACGGCGTTCGCCCAGCCGCCGCCGTTGTTGCTCGTTGTCAGCCACGGCAGCCACGCACTGGCCGACATCGTCGCGGCGAACAGCGCGACCAACCAACCCGGGCGTAGACGAACCATATTGCGACAGTAGCGCGCGTCGGTGACCTCCCCGTCGGAAACGCTTTAGGGTGGTATCCAACAACAGGGCGGAGGAGGCGATGACGGAGCTCCCGGATTGGGCTCGCCACCTGGACCTGGCGCCTAACCCCGAGGGCGGCTGGTTCAAGGAAATGTGGCGCAGCGACCTGATGGTGGGCCAGTCCGCGTTACCGTCCGACTACACCGGACCGCGCAGCGCGGGATCGGCGATACTGCTGCTGCTCATGGCCGGCCAGCAGTCCGCCTGGCACACCGTGCGCAGCGCGGAGTTGTGGCTTTACCATCGGGGCAGCCCGCTACTGCTCGATGTCGGAAGCGAACGACACAGCGCCACAACGCATGTGCTCGGTAGCGACATCATCGCCGGTGAGCGACCGCAAGTGCTGGTGCCCCCGCGGTATTGGCAGCGCGCGCGCCCGCGCGACGACGAGCCGACTCTGGTCAGCTGCGTCGTGGTGCCCGGTTTCGACTACGCCGACTTCGGCCTGGGTGCCGTCGATTAACTCTGCAGCGAGGACAGGTTGAAGACGGCGCCCGTCGGGTCGGTCGCCGCGGCGAGGCGCCCGTAGGGAGTATCCTCGGCGGCGCGCAGTACGGCGCCGCCGTTGTCGGTGATCACTTGCAGCGTCTTGTCGACGTCCTCGGACCCGAAGAATATGGTCCAGTGCGACGGGACCTCCTCGGGCAGCACACCGGCGCCGTCCATCACGCCGAGTAATTGCTGATCGCCGAACCACGCGGTGGTGTAACGGAATTCGTCGGTGTCGGAGACTTGTTCGGTTCGCCATCCGAAGACTTCGCGGTAGAAGTCGACGGCGACGCGGTAGTTCCGCGTGGTCAGCTGGTGCCAGGCCGGCGCGCCGGGCTCCCCGATGAGCTCAAAGCCGCGATGTTGCAGTGGCTGCCACAGACCGAACGACGCTCCAGCCGGGTCAGTGGCCATGCTCATGAAACCCTTCGCCGGCACCTCCATCGGCGCGATGCACGACGAGCCACCCGCCGCGGTCAGCGCCGATACCGTGGCATTGATGTCGGCGGTGTGGAAGTAGGTGGACCAGGCGTCCGGAGACTGCCACTCCGGGTTGTTGGCCATCAGCCCGGCGACCGGGTGCCCGTCCTTGGCGGCATTGACATAGCCGCCGTACTCGGGGCCGGCGGACTCGAACGTCCAGCCGAATACCGCGCCGTAGAAATCCTGAGCGCGGTCAAGATCGGATGACGTCAGATCAATCCAAGTGGGCGCGCCCAACGGCGCGGCGTTACGAATCGGCACGATGGTCTCCTCTTGAGGTACGGGTGGGCTCCGGATGGGAGCTCACGCAATATCGACTGCCGCCGAACGGAAAACTCATCGCGCGAGCCCGCGCCTCGGCTAGGCCGGGGCGAACACCTTGACGAACTTATTCAGCGATTCGCGGATATCGCTCTTCAGTGCGGCGGCAACAATCATCCCGATGGGCCCGAACAGCGCGGGCCCACCCAGATGCACGTCGAAGCTGACCACCGAGTTATCGCCCTTCGGCTTGACTTTGGCGAGCAGCTTCACCTTGACGCCGCCGACGCCGTCGCCGTTGAGCGTCATCGCCTCCGGCGGCTTGTAGTGCACGATCGTCCATTTGATCCGGTTGGGCATGCCCTTGACCTCGACGATCGACTCGATGACGGTGCCCTTTTGCAGCGTGTCGGGCAGCTTGCTGCGCCATACCCGGTGGATGGTCAGCCACTCCTTGTAGCGGGACAGGTCGGAGGCATGCCCCCAGGCCTGATCCGGAGGCAGCGGCACGTCGATGGATCCGGAGAGTTTCGCCATGGATCAGTTCTGCGGGTCGCCCTTGTCGACTGCTTTTTTGGCCGCGTCCTGCACCTTGTCGACGGCGTCTTTGTACTTGCCGCTGGTCTTGTCGTCGACGATGTCGCCTGCTTTATCGATGGCCTGTTCAACCTTGTCGGCGTTCTGCGACAACAGCTGCTTGGCCTTGTCCAGAAATCCCATGAGTCCGTCCTTTCCGATAGCCGACCGTTCCTGATTAGTGAGCAGGGGTGAGTCCTGCGGGGTTGCGGCCCGAACGGTGCTGACCGCGGCTGGCGGGTGTTGTTCGGTGGACCGGTCGCCTCCCAGTGGGCGTGTCGGTGGACCGAAACTACCGCACCTGCCTGTGGCCTCGAAATGGCGGTCGGGCCGATCCGGTGGCGTGCCCGCAGCGGTCCGCTGTCCGTTACGGGGTCCTGCCGGGCGTCGCCTGATCTCCATGCCGAGACCACGTCTGCCGATCGCGGCCGCCGCACCGTGATGACGGGTGACGGTGGCCGGGTCGGAAGCCTGTTGCCGTAAGGGTTTACGCCAGTGCTGCTCCCCCCAGACGCTGGTATAAGCGGCGTCGACGCCGATGACGGCGATGCCGCGTCTGGCCGCCATTGCGACCAGCCGGTTGCGGAACCTGCGCGTGGGGATGCCGGCTACGGTGCGGCGAAACCGCTTTGCCCGCACGCCTCGGCCCAGGATTTCGCGCCCGATCGCGCGCGCGTCGGCGAAATCAAGGTTTTCGATCACCACCGCGGTGCAGCTCGTGCGTTCGGCGTGGTTGAGCAGCGCGGTGATCGCCGTCCGCACATGGCCGTCGCGCCGGGAGGCCGGCAGCACAGCCGTGGGTATCGGGATGGTGATCGGCGTCCCTATCACGTTGCCGAACCGGTCGAGAATACAAGCTGCCAGATGATCGGCATTAAGGTCGACACCCACCACGCACCCGGCCCGGAGCTCAACCAGCGATGGCGGCGGTTGAGGATCGGCTTTCCACGAGGCGTCTAGATACCAGCGGCGACGTTCGGGCTCGTAGTGGATGTCGTAGCGGATCGCCTGCCGAGTGGCCACCCGATCGGCCCACTCATCGCCGCGGTGGACAAACCGCACCGGCGCGGCGATGACAACATGCGAGCCGAGTTGGGCGGCCAGCGCAACGGGGACCTTGATTCTCAGGATCCCGTTCGCATCGACACGGATGGTTTCATTACCGCCGGCTTTGCCGGACTCTCCGTCGGCGGTAACAAACATGCGTGCAGAATCCCACCGCCGCCGCCACTGCTGCTCGCTCATCGCGATTTGGTTGAGGTGACTGCGGTTGCGCCACAACCGTTTTCCGCCCACTGTGATCGACGGGCGCCCCGTGTCCAATGCTTTCTGCGCAATAACCAGCCGCTCACGGAGTATCGCTAGCCGACGGGTCTTCGCGAACCGCTCGGCCGCATCGCGATAGCCCCGTCTGACCCGCCTTGCGCCCACGGTGTCCGGTTGCGCGATGGTAGCGACCTCACCGGGGCGCAGCGCGCACCGCTCAGCCAACACATCGACGGCCGATTGCAGGTTGCCCACATGGGCGGCCAAGACGCGCATCCCCAGCTGGTACTGATCTTCAACCGCGCGCGTGATCGCCCCCGCCCACCGGCTCGACGACACCGCCGTCAACGCCCGCTTGCGCTCCGCCCGCCACCGCGCTTGGCCAGCCCCATCCAGTACGCCACAGCGGATCCGTTCTGCTAGCGCGGTCCGATATAACTCACCTAACAACGTGCCGATCTTCGTCAAGGCCGCCGCCTCATCAGCCCTGACATTGATCCGCGTACGGATCCGCACACCCGCCGGCGGCGCAGCCACCACCGGATCAGCAATCCGACGCCACACCTTGTGTTCACGCACGAACCACATCCTGCCCACCGTCACCGACAAACTGGGCTTGACGCGCGCCCGCGAGCAGCGCCACCTACGCGCCACACCACTACGCAGTCAGGACCATCGATTGTCAGCGAGTCAGAGCCGCCACCACGGGTCTAATTCCGCATTCCCTCCCGGGCCCACGCGCTCGCCCGGCTTCGGCACCGACACCTGCACCTTGGCGGAATCAGCGGCGGCCAGCAGCCGCTCGATCGGTTCGGCCCAGGGATGCGGGGCCAGCCGGAACGTGCACCAGTGAATCGGCACCAAAAACCGGCCGTTGAGATCGAGGTGAGCCTGGACCGCCTCCTCCGGATTCATGTGGATGTCAGGCCACGCCTTGTTATAAGCACCGACCGGCATCAGCGTCAGGTCGAACGGTCCGTGCTCGGAACCAATCTGCTCAAAGCTGTTGCTATAGCCGGTATCCCCTGCAAAGTACGCGCGATGGCTTGGACCGCTCAGCACCCACGACGCCCACAGCGTGGTGTTGCGGGTCAGGAAGCGCCCTGAGAAGTGTCGGGCGGGCGTACAGATCAGAGTGAGGTCGTCGACCCGCGTTCGCTCGTTCCAGTCGAGCTCGATGACCCGCTCATCGGGAACACCCCAGGATCGCAGATGCGCACCGACACCGAGCGGGACGACGAACGGTGCCCGCTGAGATCGGGTCAGCGCAATGACGGTGTCGATGTCGAGGTGGTCGTAGTGGTCATGGCTGATGACGATCGCGTCCAGCGCCGGTAACCCCTCCAATTCGATCGGCGGTGGATGCATCCGCTGCGGCCCGATCACATCCGACGGTGAGCAGCGGTCGTTCCACACCGGGTCGGTGAGCACCCGATAGCCGTCGATCTCCACCAGCGCCGTCGCGTGGCCCAGCCAGCACACCGCGAGGTCGAGGGCGCGACTACCCATCGCTTGCGGCGGTGCCACCGGGATCGCCGCGGCCGGCCGGGTGGCGGCGCGGCCACCGATAACCTCGCGCAGAATCAGCCGCTGTTGCTCGCGATCCATGCTGAAGAGCGAAGCCGGTTCGAGGTTGACGAAGACGCCGTTGCGAAAATTCGGCGAGCGGTCGGCCACCGCGCGGATGGCAGCGGGGCTTGCGCCGAGGGCAGCCGGGGCGCCGTGCAACGCCCGCAGCATCAACCCGCCGGTCGCCAGCGTGACCGTGCCGGCGGCCAGTCGCAGCGCCCCGCGCAGCATGCGATCAGGCTCCCTGGAACTTCGGTGGCCGCTTCTCCATGCGAGCCACCTGGGCTTCGATCACGTCTTGGCTGGCCCAGGCCTTGTCGAAGAGTTCCTTGTGGACCGGCGATGCCTCTTCGATAGCGCCATCGTCGTTGAGTACCCGCTTGGCGTGCTGCAGGGCCAGCGGCGCCAGGCCGGCGATTTCGGCGGCCCAGGCCTGCGCGTCGGCCAACGTCCCGATCCGGTTGGCCATTCCGGTCTGCAACGCCGTCTCGGCGGTCAATTTTTCCGCGGACAACAGCATGGCCCGGGCGCGGCCGTGACCGGCTAGCGACGACAGTCGGCGAATGCTCCAGTTGTCCAGTGCCAGGCCGTATTTCGACGTCGGAAACTGGAAAAAGGCCTCGGGCGCAACCACCCTCAGGTCGCATTGCATCGCCAGCTGCAGGCCGGCGCCGATCGCCGGTCCGTTGATCGCGCCGATCACCGGAATCGGCGTCGCGTCCATCGCTTTGTGCAGTTCGATGAGCCGATCGGGGTAGTCGGCGGCGAACGCGTCACCGCTTAGATCTGCGCCGGCGCAGAACACCGTGCCCTGACCGGTCAAGACGATCGCGCGGACGTTCTCGCCGGCAGCCTTCTCCACGGCTTCGCGCAGCTCGTCGACGAGCTGAGAATTCAGCGCGTTGCGTCGCTCGGGCCGCTGCAGCTCAATGGTCATGACGTCTTCGACGCGGGTGAGACCGATCATGCGCCCACCCTATCGAGAGCTGGCTACCCTCATGCGGTGAGCCGGATCAGCGCCGACGAATTGCGCGATGCGGTGCTCGACGCGGGATCGTTCGTCAGCTGGGACACCGAGCCCGTGGGGGTATCGATAACCGAGGCGTACGCGCGCGAGTTGGCCGCCGCCCGGGCTGCGACCGGCCTCAGCGAGTCGGTGGTCACCGGCGAAGGGCGGGTCCACGGCCGGCGGGTGGCGGTGATCGCCTGCGAGTTCGACTTCTTGGCCGGCTCGATCGGGGTGGCCGCCGCCGAGCGGATCACCACGGCGATCGAGCGAGCGACCGCGCAAGGGCTGCCGTTGCTGGCCTCACCCAGCTCCGGTGGCACCCGGATGCAGGAAGGCACCGTCGCGTTCGTGCAGATGGTCAAGATCAGCGCCGCGATCGAACTGCACAACCGAGCGAACCTGCCCTACCTCGTTTATCTGCGCCACCCGACTACCGGCGGGGTGTTCGCGTCGTGGGGGTCGCTGGGACATGTCACCATCGCCGAGCCCGGTGCCTTGATCGGCTTCCTCGGTCCCCGCGTCTACGAGCAGCTCTATGGCGAACCGTTCCCGCCGGGAATTCAGGTCGCCGAAAATCTGCAACGCCACGGCGTGATCGACGGTGTCATCCCGCTCAAATGGCTGCGCCGCACAACCGAACGAGCGCTGAAGGTGTTGGTGGATCCACCGGCGGTACCGCCTCCCGCCGTCGAAGAGAAGCCGATACCCGATGTGCCGGCATGGGATTCGGTGATGGCTTCCCGAAGGGAGCAGCGCCCGGGCATCGGCACTCTGCTGCGCCATGGCGCCACCGAGCGGGTCCTGTTGTCGGGTACCGGGCAGGGCGAGGCGGGCAGCATGCTGCTGGCATTGGCGCGCTTCGGCGGCCAGCCCGCCGTCGTGCTGGGTCAGCAGCGCCTCTTCGGCGGGACCGTCGGTCCGGCCGCCCTGCGTGAAGCCCGGCGCGGCATGGCGCTGGCCGCCGGCCTGCGGCTGCCCTTGGTGCTCATCATCGACACCGCCGGGCCCGCGCTATCCGAAGCGGCCGAGCAGGGCGGTCTTGCCGGTGAGATCGCGCGCTGTCTGGCCGAACTCATCACGCTCGACACCCCCACGGTGTCGGTGCTCCTCGGTCAGGGCAGCGGTGGTCCGGCACTGGCGATGCTGCCCGCCGACCGGGTGTTGGCCGCGCTGCATGGTTGGCTGGCTCCGCTGCCTCCCGAGGGGGCGAGTGCGATCATGTTCCGTGACACTGCGCATGCCGCCGAACTTGCTGCAGCACAAGGCATCCGGTCCAAAGACTTGCAGGCATCGGGGATCGTCGACGTCATCGTCCCGGAGTATCCCGACGCGGCCGACGAACCGATCGCATTCGCCAAACGGCTATCCCGGGCCATCGCGCGCGAAGTGCACACGCTGCGGGCCGCACGAGATGCCGAACGGATGGCTGCCCGTCTTGACCGCCACCGTCGGATCGGGTTGCCCTGAGCCGCTCAACGCTGCCAGCGGACGGGTCCGGCCCGCAGTGGCGGTTCCTCGCGGTCGCGAGAACGCGTGCGGGTTACCGGTATCCGGACGGTAGGAGTGTCCTTGCGGACCGGATGCGCGCGGTCATAATCCGCGCGACGACGCGGGTCGCGCAGCAGCGCATAGGCGGCCAGTATTTGGCGCAGCCGCTCGTCGGCTCCCGAATTCGCTTGGTCGGAGCGTCTATCGGGGTGGTAGTCCCGCAGTTGACGCCGGTAAGCGTGCGTGATTTCGGCCTGGGTCGCGCTCGGCGACACACCGAGCACGGAGTAGGGGTCAGTCATCGTCTGGCACCTGCGCCTTTCCAAGCCGTTCCAGCCCAGGCCGACAGTCGTATGCGGGGGTGGGCGCGCCGACCGGGCCAACGGCGCCCACCCCTCGTCGATGACATTCGTGCGATCCACCAAAACGGCCACAACCAGTGGCGATGCGTGCGCGATCTGCGTCAGCCGCTATCCGTAGCAATCCTTGTGGACGGCACGAGCGTCACCGCTGCGGTTTCGACTGTCGACGCATCACCTCCTCGTCGTCATCCGACAGGTTGGCCATAGGTAGGGCCGCGACCGACGCGACGCCAACGGGTCGCCGGCGTTGCGGCCCCGGGCTATCTGGCGGCGACCCTTAGGCGTTGATCGCCGTCTGATGGCCGTCGTGGCTGATTTCGATGCGACGCGGCTTGGCCTTCTCGGCCACCGGAATCGTGAGCCGCAGGACGCCGTCGTGGTAGGCGGCCTCGATCTTCTCGGTGTCGAGGTTCTCCCCGAGGAACAATTGCCGGCTGAACACGCCGCGCGGGCGCTCGGCCGAAACCATCTCCCGGTTCTGGTCCAGCTCAGGCCGCTCGGCGCGGACGGTAAGGACATTGCGCTCGACATCCAGGTCGAGTGAGTCCGCGTTCACGCCAGGCAGATCGAACTCGACGATGAACTTGTCGCCTTCTCGCCACGCATCCATCGGCATGACGGCCGGCCGTGCCGCGGTGCCCAGCACCTGCTGGGTCCACCGGTCCAGTTCGCGGAATGGGTCTGTCCGCATCAACACCATGATCTAACCTCCTGTGTCTTAGGCAGGTGACCTATGTCTGTCGACATAGCTTTGTGATAGCACTAGCGGCATACTTATGCAAGTGGTAGTCACAAGATTTTTTTGGTCCGTAGGCCTAATGAGCGGCAATGATGGCCCAACTCAGGCGAGCGCCAGCGCGCGGCGGGGTCCAGCCCCGGACGGCCCCCTTGTACGAGGTCCGAGCACTTATCCAGCGCGTCGATGGGTTCGCCACAACTTTGGATAATCTATGGTTGCTGACATAGCTTTGTCATGTCTACTATGATAGCTTTGTGCAAGCCGCAAATAGGTACGGTCGCAAGGGGATGGAGAAGCGGTGACCCACGACGCGACACCGCGCTCTGCGCGCGGCGTCTATGGCATCTCGGTGGCATCCGAGCTCTCGGGCATCGGGCCACAGACCTTGCGGCTATACGAGCGCTGGGGACTGCTGACTCCGTCCCGCACCGACGGCGGCACCAGGCGCTACAGCGATGACGACCTGCGCCGTGTGAAACGAATCAGCGAGCTGGTTGACCAGGGGATCAACCTCGCCGGCGTCGTCCAGATACTCGAGTTGGAAGACAGGAACAACCAACTAGAATCCGATAACACCGCGCTGCGGTCCGACAACGCCGAACTAAAGGCTCGCCGCACCGCGCTACCCAACAGCACATCGCGATCGGGAAGGAGGGGCTCCGACCATGACGGACGTCCGACGCATCGTGCCAGTAGACGAAACACCGGAAGCTGATGCGATGGAACAACATCGCGTCGTCGATTTCGATGATGAACCCGGCCTGGACGCCTCCTACGTCGCAGATCTCGCTGATCGCGATGCCAACCCGGCCGATCTGATCGACCAAGCCATCGTCGTCCCGATCCCCGAAGACGACCGAGCCTAGAACCTCGCGTCTTAACCGTCAGCGGCCGGAAGCTGTTCTGCCTCTGCGTCGTCGAGCGCGATGTTGCGCCCGTCAGCTCCGAACAGATGCCCCCACGTACTGAGGGCAACGGCCGCGGCCGCGTCATCGAGGTCGCTACCCCGCCTGTCCTCGGCGATGGCGACCAGCGCGTCAGCCAGGCTGACAGCGTTCACACCGTGGCGCTTGGCCGTCTGCATTATCTCGACGAATGCGTGGTCGAGGCGGCACCGGCGCAAAGCAACGAGAACACCCTCGGCGGTGTCCAGAATCCGCGCGCCAACACGACGAGCGTCACGGGGCCGACGATATTCGTTCATCTTTGTCACCTCCTTCGTGCGTGGTGCCGATCTTTAAACCCCTAAACCTGTGACGCAACACATATATTTCCTCTGTCACCCTAGGAAGATCCTGTGGACCAGAATCGCGTGGCGGCAGGTCACGCGAGCGACCGCATCCACGCCCGGTGTAGCGACGCGTATCGCCCGCCGGGGTCACGGCGGAGCTGGTCAGGTGGGCCGTCCTCGACGATGCGACCGTGTTCGAGCACCAGCACCCGGTCGGCGACCTGGACGGTGGCCAGCCGATGAGCGATGACTAATGCGGTCCGACCAGCCAGCACCGACTGCAGCGCGCGCTGGACCATCCGCTCACTGGGGATATCCAGCGCCGAAGTCGCTTCATCGACAACTAACACGGCGGGGTCGGCAAGCAAGGCCCTGGCAAGCGCGATGAGCTGACGCTGGCCGGCGGATAGCCTGCCGCCGCGGTTCGAGACGTCGGTGTGGTAGCCCTCGGGCATCGCGGCGATGAACCGGTCTGCGCCGACCATCTCGGCGGCCTGCCGGACCTCGGCGTCGGTGGCCTCGGGGCGACCGAACCGGATGTTGTCGGCGATGGTTCCGGAGAACACGAAGTTCTCCTGGGTGACCATCACGATGTGGCGGCGCAGATCGGTCAGAGCAAGCTCGCGAAGATCGATGCCGTCCAGGGTCACCGACCCCGATGTCGGGTCGTAGAACCGCGCGAGCAGTTTGGCGATGGTGCTCTTGCCCGCACCGGTCGTTCCGACCAGGGCAACGGTCTGACCCGCGGGAACACTCAACGACAAGCCGCTGACGACCGCCCGCCCGGGCACGTACCCGAAGTGGACATCGTGAAAAGCGACCGTTCCCGCTATCCGGCCTGGTTCCGGTGCCGCGCGTAGCGACGCCGGCGGGTCTTCGATCGCCGGCCGCTCGGCGAGCACACCGGCCAACTTCGCCAGCGCCGACGACGCCGACTGAAAGGCGTTGAAGAACTGCGTGAGCTCCTGCATCGGGTCGAAGAACATACGCAGATAGAGCAGAAAGGCCGCGAGTGTGCCGATCGTCATCTCAGCGTGAAGCGCCCGGTACCCGCCATAGAGCAGCACCGCGCCGGTGGTCAGGTGGCTGACCAGGTTCACGCCGGGCATGAAGATGGCGAGCAGCTTGAACGCCTTCTCGTTGATTGCCCGGTAACGGTCGGCGACGTCCTCGAAGATCTGCTGGTTACGCGGCTCACGCCGGTACGCTTGCACGGCTTTGATGCCTGCCATCGTCTCTACGAACTGCACGATGACCGTGGCGGTGCTCTCGCGCACCTCCCGATAGGTCTTCGACGATTCCGACCGAAACCATCCGGCCAGGCCCACCAGCAAGGGGCAAGCCAGCAGGCAGATCAGCCCGAGCCGCCAGTCCAGCACCACCAGCAGGACCGTCGCACCCGTCAGCGTCAAGACCGCTTTGATCAGGAAGTCGAATCCGCTGGCCAGCACGTCCTGGATGGCATCGACGTCGTTGGTCGACCGGCTCACTACCCGTCCGGTCGTATATCGGTCATGAAATTCGATATCGAGCTGCTGAAAATGGCGAAACAGCCGGCGCCGCAACTCCAGCAGCACCATCAGGCGCACTTGCCCGGATCGGTTGAGGAAGAACAGCCGACATATGGCCTGCGTGAGCACCGCACCGCACAACATGGCGACGATCAGCGTCAGCTCGTTCGCCGGCCCACCGACCAGTATCGGCGGGATACCGTGGTCGATGCCCCGTCGGACCAGCAGCGGAACCATAAGCCGCGCAACGTTTTCCACCACTACCACGACCGCCAGTAAGGTCACGGTGCGGCGAAACGGTCTCAGCAGCGACCACAGCAGCGTGTGTCCCTCGCGGTAGCGGGGCACGGTTTCGTCGGCGGGCAAGTCATCGTCGTCATGGCTAACCGCGACGCGGCCACGCCAAAGGTCCGTGGACATCGCCGGCTCTCCTCTAAGTACCTAGCGTCGCCAACTCTTCGGCGGCGCCGTCGAGAAGGCGCCCGTCCTCTTCGTCCTGCCAAGTCGGCCAGTCTTCGTCGATCGGGTCATCGGCGGCGAGCAGGTAACGGTAGGCCGGCACGCGGGCGAGCAGCTCGGTATGCGTCCCGACGTGGGTGATGGTCCCGCCGAATTCGTTCTGGCTCAGCAGCGCAACCTTGTCCGCGAGTCGCACGGTAGACGCCCGGTGTGCGATCACCAGGCCGGTGACCCCATACAGCGCCCGCTGCAGCGCATCGGTGACCTGCGCCTCGGTGTGCATGTCGAGGGCCGAAAGCGTGTCGTCGATCACGAGTATCGCTGGCACGGCGAGGATGGCCCGGGCCAGCGATATCCGCTGGCGTTGTCCCCCGGACAGGTTCATGCCCTGCTCGCCGATCCGGGTGTCAAGCCCGAACGGCAGGTCGTAGATGAAATGCGCCGCGGCGATGTCGATGGCCCGGGCCAGTTCGGCGTCGCTGGCATCCGGGCGGCCCAGCCGCAGGTTCTCGGCCACCGACATCGAGAACAACGTGGGATCCTCGAATGCCGTCGCCACGGCACGCCGTAGGGCGGGCAGGGACAGCTCGCGGATGTCCCGGCCGTCGATGAGTATCTGCCCCTCCGTCACGTCATACAGCCGAGAGAGCAGCGCCGCCAGGGCCGACTTGCCCGAACCGGTGGCACCGACGACGGCCAGGGTCTCGCCGGGCTCGACGGTGACGGTTACATGGCGCAGTATCCAGCCGTCGTTTCCGGCGGCGCCCGGCAGGCGAAAGCCGACGTCACGGAGTTCCAGGTGCCCGTGCGACGGCGAATCGCCGTGCGGCCCGTCGGTGATCTCCCTTGGGGCGTCGAAGATCTCGGCGATTCGGTTGGCCGCTGTCATTGATTCCTGGGTCATCGACAGCAAGAAGCCCAGCGACGTGATGGGCCAGACCAGCGACAGCGCCATGGTGATGAACGCGGCCAGGGTACCCAGGGTGACGAGGCCGTGGCCTGCCGCATACGCGCCGAGACCCAGCACAACGATCAGGGTCAGATTGGGAATGATCTCCAGCAGCGTCCAGAACCTTGCCGACACCGAAACCTGCCGGATCCCAACGTCATAGAGCGCGGTGGCCTGTGCGTCGAACCGGCGGTACACATATTCTTCGCGCCCGAATGACATCACCACGCGCCTGCCGGCCGCGGACTCCTCGACATGCGTTGCGACGTGGCCGGATTGGTCCTGCGACCTCCGTGATAGACGGGTGTACTGCCGCTGGAAGTGCAGCACGGTGGCCGCGATCGGGACAACTGACACCAGGACGACGACGCCTAGCGGCCAATACATCGCCAGCAGACATGCCGTCACGACTGTGATCTGCAGGGTGTTGAGCACCAGGAAGACCACTGCGAAGGAGAAGAACCGGCGAATGGTGGCCAGATCATTCATGATTCGCGACACCAATTGCCCCGATTGCCACCGCTGGTGAAACGACATCGGCAGAATCTGCAGGCGGGCGTAGAGATCCTTGCGGATATCCGCCTCGACGCCCATGGTCGCGTGCGCCACCAGCCAGCGCCGGATGAACGAGAGCACCGCCTCGCAAATGCCGATGCCGACGGCGGCCGCCCCCAATACCCACAGGCCGTGCTGGTCATGATGGTGCACCGGTCCGTCGATCACGGCCTTGGTCATCAACGGGATCGCCACAGCCGCAACGAGGCCGGTGACCGCTGTCAGGATCATCGCGATCCAGCGTGCGCGACAGGGCATCAGATACGGCAGTAAGCGTCGCAGATCCGTATTCGCGGTCCGGCGGGCCGGCGCCGCCGCGATGACCGGTGTGCACGATCTCGCATGGTGCACGCGCGTGACTTCATCCACGACGGACGTGTCTCCCTGCCTGAAATGACATAGCATGCCGACTAATTGACGATCATCGCATGACCCCCGGTCGCGAATAGTCGCTGCGGTGCGTCGAAACCGTAACTATTCAGCGAAATTCGAGATCGTTTGGTTACATCATTCGACCGCAAGCACTTACGCCGCCGCCGAGTCCCCCACGCCGAACTGGGTTTCGTACAGCTCGGCGTAACGCCCGCCGCGGGCCAACAGTTGCTGATGAGTTCCACGCTCGACGATTCGGCCGGCCTCGACGACGAGGATGAGATCGGCAGCCCGAACGGTGGAAAGCCGGTGCGCGATGACGATCGACGTCCGGCCGGTCAACGCCTCGGAAAGTGCTTGCTGCACAGCGGCTTCGGAAGATGAATCCAGCGATGCCGTCGCCTCGTCCAGGATGACCACCCGCGAGTTTCGCAATAGCAGTCGGGCGATGGTCAGTCGCTGCCGCTGACCGCCGGAAAGGCGATAACCGCGTTCGCCCACCACGGTGTCCAGACCGTCCGGCATCTCGGCGACGACCTCGGCTAGCCGCGCCCGTCGCAGCGCCTGCCACAGCTCGTCGTCGGTGGCGCCGGGTGCTGCCAACTGCAAGTTGGACCGGATGGATTCGTGGAACAGGTGACCATCCTGGGTGACCAGGCCGACGGTCTGGCGTAGCGACGCGGTGGTCAGGTCGCGCACGTCGACGCCGGATAACCGCACCACGCCAGAGTCGACGTCGTGGAGCCGCGCCAGCAGCGCCGCGATCGTGGACTTGCCTGCTCCCGACGACCCCACCAACGCGACCATCTGTCCCGGCACGGCGGTGAACGAAATCCCGTGCAGCACTTCGTCTCCGCCACGATCGTCGAGCTCCGCGACCTCTTCCAGCGAGGCCAGCGAAACCTTGTCCGCCGAGGGATAGCCGAACCGGACATGGTCGAACTGCACGGAAACCGGGCCGGCGGGCACCGGCCGAGCACCGGGGCGTTCGCCGACCAGCGGTACCAGGTCGAGCACCTCGAAGACCCGCTCGAAGCTGACCAGCGCGCTGGCGATCTCCACCCGGGCATTGACCAATGCGGTCAGCGGAGCGTACAGCCGGGTCAGCAGCATCGCCATCGAGACGATTGCGCCCGCCGGCAGATGCCCGCCGATGGCCAGCACCCCGCCCAATCCGTAGACCACGGCCAGCGCCAGCGCGGACATCAGTGTCAGCGAGTTCATGAAAACGGACTGCAGCATCGACGACTTCACGCCGATGTCGCGCACCCGAGCGGCGCGCACCGCGAACTCGCGCGACTCGCGGGCCGGATCGCCGAAAAGCTTGACCAGCGTCGCACCCGGAGCGGAAAACCGCTCGGTCATCTGGCTGTTCATCGTCGCGTTGTAGGTCGCGCTCTCGCGGCTCAGCCGCGCCATCGTGGTGCCGATGCGACGCGCGGGCACGACGAACAGCGGAACCAGCAATAGCGACAGCAAGGTGATCTGCCACGAGATGCCGGCCATTACGACCAACGTCAACGTCAGCGTGACCAGGTTGGACACCACACCGGAGAGCGTGTCGGAAAACGCGCGCTGGGCGCCTATGACGTCGTTGCTCAACCGGCTGACCAGCGCACCGGTGCGGGTGCGGGTGAAGAAGGCCACCGGCATCCGCTGAACATGGTCGAACACGGCCGTCCGCAGATCGAGGATCAGCCCCTCGCCGATGGTCGACGACAGCCAGCGGGTGATCAGCGACACGACGGCCTCGACGAGGGCGACCACGGCGATCACCGACGCCAGCAGCACGACTGCAGACGCCGACGCCCCACCGACGATCTCGTCGACCACGTGTCCGGCGAGCACCGGGGTCGCGACGGTCAGCAACGCGCTCACCACGCTGACCGCGACGAACCCGCCCAGCCTGCGGTGATGGCGGCCGGCGAAGCGCCAAATCCGGCGGAGCAGCCCACCGCCCAGCAGGGAGCGCAGGTCACCGGACCGCGCGTGCACCTGACCGTGCAGGGTGCGCCAGGCCGCCGACTCGACATTCACGCCGTCGAGGCTAAAACCTCAACAATGGATGAGGTCAAGTCGCCGCGCCGGGGCACCCGGGGTGGGTGTTCCCACAGCTAAGGCGGACAATCAGGCATCATGGGCGGCATGGACACTGGTGTGACCTCACCTCGGGTTTTGGTTGTCGACGACGACTCCGACGTGCTTGCCTCCTTGGAGCGTGGCCTGCGACTGTCCGGATTCGAGGTGTCGACTGCGGTCGACGGCGCCGAGGCGTTGCGCAGTGCCACCGAGACCCGACCCGATGCGATCGTGCTCGACATCAACATGCCCGTGCTGGACGGCGTCAGCGTGGTCACTGCGCTGCGTGCGATGGACAACGACGTCCCGGTTTGCGTGCTGTCCGCGCGCAGCTCGGTCGACGACCGGATCGCCGGCCTGGAGGCCGGCGCGGACGACTACCTGGTCAAGCCGTTCGTCCTGCAGGAGCTGGTAGCGCGGGTGCGGGCACTGCTGCGCCGCCGCGGATCAACCGCGACGTCCTCCGCGGAGACCATCACCGTGGGCCCCCTCGAGGTCGACATCCCGGGCCGGCGGGCCCGGGTCAACGGCGTCGACGTCGACCTCACCAAGCGCGAGTTCGACCTGCTCGCCGTGCTGGCCGAGCACAAGACCGCGGTGCTGTCGCGCGCGCAGTTGCTGGAATTGGTGTGGGGGTATGACTTCGCAGCCGACACCAACGTCGTCGACGTGTTCATCGGGTACCTGCGGCGCAAGCTGGAGGCCGGCGGTGGCCCCCGCCTGCTGCACACCGTGCGTGGAGTGGGATTCGTGCTGCGCATGCAGTGACAGGCCTGAGCATGAATTTGTTGTCCCGCATCTTCACCCGCACCCCGTCGCTGCGGGCGCGGGTGGTAGTGGCGACGGCCATCGGCGCGGCAATTCCCGTACTCATCGTCGGCGTCGTCGTCTGGGTGGGCATCACCAACGACCGCAAGGAACGGCTGGACCGCCGCCTCGACGAGGCAGCAGGTTTCGCGATCCCGTTCCTCCCCCGCGGCCTCGGCGAAATTCCGAAATCCCCCAACGACCAGGACGCCATCATCACCGTGCGCCGAGGCGACGACGTCACCTCCAACTCGAAGGTCACGCTGCCCCAGTTGCCGGCCGGTTACGCCGACACTTATGTCGACGGGGTCCGCTACCGGGTACGCACCGTGGATATCCCGGCGCCGCACCCGATGTTGGTGGCGGTGGGCGCCACCTATGACGCCACCATCGCCGACACCAACAATCTGCACCGCCGGGTGATCTTGATCTGTAGTTTTTCGATCGCCGCCGCCGCCGTCTTGGGCTGGTTGCTGGCCGCGTTCGCGGTGCGCCCATTCAAACGGCTGGCCCAGCAGACCAGGTCGATCGACGCCGGCGACGAACGGCCCCAAGTCGAAGTGCGCGGCGCCACCGAGGCCGTCGAAATCGCCGAGGCCATGCGCGGCATGCTGCAACGCATCTGGAACGAGCAGAACCGGACGAAGGAGGCGCTGGCATCGGCCCGGGATTTCGCGGCGGTGTCATCGCATGAGCTGCGCACCCCGCTGACCGCGATGCGCACCAACCTCGAAGTGCTGGCCACCCTCGATCTGCCCGACGACCAACGCAAAGAGGTCCTCAACGACGTGATCCGCACGCAGTCCCGCATCGAGGCCACACTGACCGCGTTGGAACGGTTGGCGCAGGGTGAGCTTTCGACCTCCGAGGACCATGTGCCGGTCGACATCACCGAGCTGCTCGACCGCGCGGCCCATGACGCCATGCGGATCTACCCCGACCTCGACGTCTCGCTGGTGCCGTCGCCGACGTGCATCATCGTCGGGCTGCCCGCAGGCTTACGGCTGGCCGTCGACAACGCCATCGCGAATGCCGTCAAGCACGGCGGCGCCACGCGGGTTCAGCTGTCCGCGGTCAGCTCGCGGGCCGGGGTGGAAATCGCCATCGACGACAACGGCAGCGGAGTGCCCGAAGAGGAGCGGCGAATGGTGTTCGAGCGGTTCTCCCGTGGTTCGACGGCGTCGCATTCCGGTTCGGGGCTGGGCCTGGCGTTGGTGGCCCAGCAAGCCCAGCTGCACGGAGGCACGGCCTCGCTGGAGAACAGCCCGCTTGGCGGAGTGCGCTTGCTGCTGCGTCTGCCCGGCCCTAGCTGACCGCCGCACAGTCAGCGCCACCGCAACTTTCAAGCGCCGAGTGTGTGGGTTATGTATGCGATTTCGCATTTTTCGCGCCATAACCCACACAGTCGGCGTGGTTTGCGTCAGCCGCTGGAATCCCCGTCGCTCTCTTTCTCGGAGTGCGACGAGCCCACCGGCACTTCGCGTTTCACGCGACGAATCATCAGCGCGAACGTCAGCAACAGCCCGAGCACGAAGGCGACGACGATCAGCCAGCTATTCGGATCGTGCATCACGGTGCTCCGATCTCACGCGAGCCGGGCATGTCCGCCAACGCCTGCTCCTCGCTGGTGCGCCTGATCGTGACGACGGTGATCACCCAGGCAACCGCCGAGCCGACCACGAACGCCAATAGATACCACAACCATTGGATAACGAAGTCCATGCCGGATTCTCCTTAGCTGACCACGATTTCGACGCGACGGTTCTTCGCCTGACCATCCGGGCTGCCGTTGTCCGCGATCGGATCGGCGGAGCCATGACCCTTCGCGGTGAGCTGATCGCGGGTAACACCTCGAGCGATCAGGAAATCGACGACGGCGTTCGCACGGTTGGTGCTCAACGGAATATTGACGGCGTCGTTGCCGGTGTTGTCGGTGTAGCCGTTGACCGTCACCTTCCTGCCCGGGCAGGCCTTGAGCTTGTCAGCGACCCGGGTCAGCGTCTGCACGTTAGCCGGGCTCAATGTGGACCCGTTGCTGACGAAGGTAATCGGCCCCAGCGCTTTGATGTCCGATGGCAGGTTGGCGCAAGCATTTCCGGCGGCGCCGGGGGCTGGTGGCGCGCTGGACGGTCCGGTCGGCATGACTGGGCCGCTGATCGCCATCGTGTCAACGATATTCAGGTTGGGCCAAGCGGCGTCGGCTGCCTGCTCGATCGCCTCTTCGATGTTTCCATTTCCGGCGGTCCCGCTCAGCGTGATGGTGTCGCCCTTGACGGCGAGACCGAAATCGGTAACTGATGCCGCGGCCTTGAAAACCGCTCCAGCCTTGGAGAAATCGAGCGAGTTGATGTTGGGGTTGATATGCACTTTGTCGATGACGTTGACATCGCGGCCGAACGACTTCACCGCGTCAAGAAGCGAAGCCTTCGCCGTGGGACTGGGAAGATCACCGGAAAGCTTGATGTCGTTGCCGCTCCGGGTGATTGACACCGGTGACAGCGACAAGGCGGGAATTGTCGGTGTACTCGGCGCGCCGGACGGGGGCTTGGGCGCGCTCAGCGTGGGCAGGGCACCGGTCTTCCCGTTCGCCTCGGATCGGTTGCGGTCCAGTTCGCCGTAGCCGATAACCCCCAGCAGCAGCGGAATCACCACCAGGCCGATCAGCCACGCCAGGCCAAGCGGCCGCCGGTAGAACTTGGCGGTTCGCTGCCACTCAGTGGTGTCGGATGCTTCGTCGGAACCCGCCATGGCTCTCCCTCATGTTGATGAACGGGACTGATCCGTGCGTGCGTTCTTGTCTGAGCGGTTTGAAGCCTATATTCGAGAAAACCAATCGGGGAAGAGGACATGAAACCGACCGACAAAGACGCGCTGGCGCGTATCCACGATCTGGTCGCCGAGGAAAGGTCGCTTCGAGAACAGCTGCAACACGGCGATATCAGCGCATCCGAGGAGCATGAACGGCTGCGCCAAGTCGAGACCGAACTCGATCAATGCTGGGACCTACTGCGGCAGCGTCGGGCGCTGCGCGAAACCGGGGGCGACCCACGGGAGGCGACGGTGCGTCCGCCCGACGAAGTCGAGGGCTACCTGGGCTGACCCATGGCTGCCGGCCCCTCGAACGTCGACGTGGTCGTCGTGGGGGGCGGGCACAACGGCCTGGTCGCGGCGGCCTACCTGGCCCGCGCGGGGCTGCGGGTGCGGCTGTTGGAACGGCTGCCGCGTGTCGGCGGCGCCGCGGTGTCGGAGCAAGTCTTCGAGGGCATTGACGTCCGCTTGTCGCGGTACGCGTACCTGGTCAGCCTGCTGCCGCCGCGCATCGTCGACGATCTGGGCGCCTCGGTGCGGTTGGCGCGCCGCCGGTATGCGTCGTACACCCCTGACCCCGCGACGGCGGGCCGGACCGGACTGTTGATCGGTCACGATGACGCCTCTGCACACACGCTCTACCGGCGCTGCCGACTGGTGACCGAACGGCTCTGGCCGACGCTGTTGGAGCCGCTTCGCACCCGCGAGCAGGCCCGCCGACACGTCGCCGATGGCGGCGATCCCGATGCCGGCGCCGCGTGGCTGGATATGGTCGAGCAGCCGATCGGCCACGCGATCGCCGAGGCCGTCGGCGACGAACTGACCCGCGGCATCATCGCCACCGACGCCTTGATCGGCACCTTCGCCCGCGTCGACGACACATCGCTGCGGCAAAACGTCTGCTTCCTCTATCACCTGCTCGGCGGCGAATGGAATGTCCCGGTCGGCGGCATGGGTTCGGTGACGGCGGCGCTGGCCGCGGCTGCGGTTGAGCACGGCGCCGAAATCACTACGGGCGCAGACGTTTTCGCTGTCGATCCGAACGGCGAGGTTCGATACCGCCACCGCGACGACGAATTCACAGTCCACGGTCGGTTCGTGCTGGCCGGCGTCACGCCTTCGGTTTTGGCCGAGCTCCTGGGTGAGCCCAAGCCCGCATCGGCTCAGGGGGCGCAGGTCAAGGTCAACATGCTGTTGCGCCGTTTGCCGCGGTTGCGCGACGACACCGTCGCACCGGAGCAGGCGTTCAGCGGAACGATGCACATCAACGAAACCTGGTCGCAGTTGGACGCGGCGTATTCGCAAGCGGCGTCCGGGGCGCTACCGGATCCGCTGCCCTGCGAAATCTACTGTCACTCGGTGACCGATCCGAGCATCTTGTCGGCCGGCCTACGCGAATCCGGTGCGCAGACGTTGACGATGTTCGGCCTGCACACGCCGCATGGTCTTGGCAGTCGCGAGGAGCTCACCTCGGCCACGTTGGCTTCACTGAATTCCGTTCTGGCCGAACCGATTCAAGATGTACTGCTGACCGACGCCAACGGCCGTCCGTGTATTGAGACCCATACCACGCTGGATCTGGAACACGAGTTGGCGATGACGGGCGGCAACATCTTCCACGGCGGGTTGTCCTGGCCGTTCGCCGACGACGACGATCCGATGGACACGCCTGCGCAGCAATGGGGCGTCGCCACCGCGCACGAGCGGATCCTGCTGTGCGGCTCGGGCGCGCGCCGCGGCGGCGCGGTCTCGGGTATCGGCGGTCACAACGCCGCGATGGCAGTGCTGGCCAGCGCTAACTAGCGCGTGTCGATCGTGGCGTAGTTCCGCTCGGTGTGGCCGGTGTAGATCTGGCGCGGACGGCCGATCTTGCTGTCGCCTTCGTCGTGCATCTCACGCCAATGGGCGATCCAGCCGGGCAGCCGACCAAGCGCGAACAGCACGGTGAACATCCGCGTCGGGAAGCCCAGCGCCCGATAGATGAGCCCGGTATAGAAGTCGACGTTCGGGTACAGCTTGCGCTCGACGAAGTAGTCGTCGGTCAGCGCGGCCTCTTCCAGTTCCTTGGCGATCTTCAGCAGGTCGTCGTCACCGCCCAGCTTGCCGAGAATCTTGTCGGCCTGCTCCTTGACGATGCGGGCCCGCGGGTCGTAATTCTTGTAAACGCGGTGACCGAAGCCCATCAGCTTGACGCCCTCTTCGCGGTTCTTGACCTTTCGGACGAACTCGCCGACGTCGTCGTCGCTTTCGCGGATCTGCTCGAGCATCTCCAGCACCGCCTGGTTGGCGCCGCCGTGCAGCGGACCCCACAATGCGTTGATGCCGCCGGAGATCGAGGTGAACAGGTTGGCCCGGGACGAACCCACCAGTCGCACCGTCGACGTCGAACAATTCTGCTCGTGGTCGGCGTGCAGGATGAACAGCATGTCCAGCGCGCGAACGATCTCGGGGTCCGCCTGGTAGGGCTCGGCGGGCAGGCCGAACGTCATCCGCAGGAAGTTCTCCACCAGGGTCAGCGTGTTGTCGGGGTAGAGGAAGGGCTGACCGACCGACTTCTTGTAGGCGTAGGCGGCAATGGTCGGCAGTTTGGCGAGTAGGCGGATCGTGGACAGTTCGACCTGGTCGTTGTCCATCGGGTCCAACGAATCCTGGTAGTAGGCCGAAAGTGCGTTGACGACGCTGGACAGCACCGGCATCGGGTGGGTGTTGCGGGGGAAACCGTCGAAGAAGCGCTTCAGGTCCTCGTGGAGCATGGTGTGCCGCTGGATTCGGCTGGTGAAGTCGGCCAGCTGCTCTTTGCTCGGCAGCTCGCCGTAGATCAGCAGATAACTGACTTCAAGGAACGTCGATTTCTCGGCGAGCTGCTCGATCGGGTAGCCGCGATAGCGCAGGATCCCGGCTTCGCCGTCGATATAGGTGATGGCGCTCTTGGTGGACGCGGTGTTGACGTAGCCAAGGTCGAAGGTGGTGTATCCGGTCTTGGCCAGCAACGAGCCGAGCGCAATGCCGTCGGCCCCCTCGCTGGCGTGGACGATATCCAGGTCCAACTCACCACCCGGGTACTTGAGAGTGGCGGTGTCGTCGGTTGCGGCCACGGGAACCCCTTTGCGATCTTCGGTTGGTGCTGGTCCTACAAGGTTGCGTATAGCTGAAGGTAGTCGTTATCGCGGCGACGTGCCTGCGCGGGGGCTTTGTTCACGGCTGCAAACGTTCGACCCGCTCGCCGATGACGCGAATCCGGTTGTGGACCCGATTCTCCCGACCTTGCCAGAACTCGACGACTTCGGGCGCGATGCGGTAGCCGCCCCAGTTCGGCGGGACCGGGATGTGTTCGACGTCGGCGAAGCGCGCGGTCACCTCGGCGAGCTGGTCGAGCAGCGCCGCGCGCGAGGCGATCGGCCGGGACTGATGTGACGCCCACGCCCCGAGCTGTGAGCCGCGTGGCCGCATCGACCAGTAGTGCTGGGTCTCCTGCGGATCGACCTTGGTCACCGGCCCTCGGATGTGAAACTGCCGGCCGAGCAGATACCACGGAAAGGTCGCCGAGGCGTACGGCGAAGCGGCGAGCTCCTCGCCCTTCGCCGAGTCGTAGTTGGTGTAGAAAGTGATTCCGGTCTCATCGACGCCCTTGCACAGCACCGATCGGCTGACCGGCCTTCCCGACTCGACGGTGGCCAGTACAAAGGCGTTGGGCTCGGCGATGCCCGCAGTTTCCGCGTCGTGAATCCACTTGCGTAACAATGCAAGCCAGCCGTCGGCGAGCCAGTCGACATCGAGGTCCGGGCTACCGTCCTTCTCGACGGAGCCGTACTCCACCCGCATAGCCGCCAGGTGCTCGTCGTCCGGTCTTGCCATCGAGCCAACGCTACTCTGAACGGCCTCATGCTGGTTACCGACCGGTAGCGAGCGGCGCGCATTGGCGTGCGAGAATTCCCCTATGACTGTCATCCCGGAGAATTTCGTCGCCGGCCTCGAGGGCGTGGTGGCGTTTACCACCGAGATCGCCGAGCCGGACAAGGACGGCGGCGCGCTGCGCTACCGCGGGGTCGACATCGAGGATCTGGTGAGCCGGCAGGTCACCTTCGGCGATGCCTGGGCGCTGCTGGTGGATGGCAAGTTCGGCCATGGGCTGCCGCCGGCCGAGCCGTTTCCGCTGCCGATTCACAGCGGCGATGTACGGGTCGACGTGCAGGCCGGGCTGGCGATGTTGGCCCCGATCTGGGGATACCAGCCGCTGCTCGACATCGACGACGCGACCGCCCGCGAGCAGCTGGCCCGGGCGTCGGTGATGGCATTGTCCTATGTTGCGCAGTCGGCGCGTGGTATCTATCAGCCCGCGGTGCCCCAGCGGATTATCGACGAATGTCCTACTGTCACAGCGCGTTTCATGACGCGGTGGCAGGGCGAACCGGATCCACGCCATATCGAAGCCGTCGATGCGTACTGGGTGTCGGCCGCCGAGCACGGGATGAACGCCTCGACGTTCACCGCGCGGGTGATCGCGTCGACGGGCGCCGATGTCGCCGCCGCGCTATCGGGAGCGATCGGGGCGATGAGCGGTCCGCTGCACGGCGGTGCGCCGGCGCGGGTGTTGCCCATGCTCGAAGAGGTCGAGCGCACCGACGACGCCCGCGGTCTGGTCAAGGGAATCCTGGATCGGGGCGACAAGCTGATGGGCTTCGGACACCGAGTGTACCGGGCCGAGGATCCTCGGGCCCGGGTATTGCGGGCGACCGCCAAGCGGTTGGGAGCGCCGCGCTACGAGGTGGCGGTCGCGGTCGAGCAGGCCGCGCTGTCCGAACTGCGGGAGCGCCGCCCGGACCGGGCGATCGAGACCAACGTCGAGTTCTGGGCCGCGGTGATCCTGGACTTCGCCCGGGTGCCGGCCAACATGATGCCGGCGATGTTCACGTGTGGGCGCACAGCGGGATGGTGCGCCCACATTCTCGAGCAGAAGAAGCTGGGCAAGCTGGTGCGCCCGTCGGCCATCTATGTCGGCCCCGAGCCGCGCAGCCCGGAGTCTGTCGAGGGCTGGGATCAGGTCCACACGGGCGTGATCGCCTCGCGGCGATGAATTTGTGTCGGCCCCGTGGTCTATACCGGTACTACACCCACGACCTAGGAGGCCAACATGGCGATCGCTGTTGAACCTGCACTGTCCCCGCACCTCGTCGTCGACAACGCCGCTGCGGCGATCGACTTCTACGTCAAGGCCTTTGGCGCGGAAGAATTGGGCCGCGTGCCCCGTCCTGACGGCAAGCTGATCCACGCCGCGCTGCGCGTCAACGGCTTTTTGCTGATGCTCAACGACGACTTCCCGGAGATGAGCGGCGGAAAGTCGATGACCCCGAAATCACTTGGCGGGACTCCAGTCACCATCCACCTGACCGTCACCGACGTCGACGCCAAGTTCCAGCGCGCGCTGGACGCCGGCGCCACCGTGGTGATGCCGCTGGAGGACCAGTTCTGGGGCGACCGTTACGGCATGGTCGAGGATCCGTTCGGCCACCGTTGGTCGCTGGGGCAGCCGGTGCGCGAGGTCAGCATGGACGAAATCGCCGCGGCGATGGCCCAGCAGTCCTAAACCAGGTGACGTAGCCGATCGGCCAGCCGGCGCCGCAGCGGCGGTGCCGGCGCGGCCGCCGCGACCGCCAGCATGTCCTCGACGGCGGTGAACTTGTCGCGGGGCCGATCGCCCGCGCTGCCCCGCGCGATCTCGGCGGCGTCGATGGCCTTCCAGCCCGCGGCGTCGACGACGTCGGGCTGGCGGGCGTGTACCAGCCTGGCCAGCGCACGCGGCCCGGCGACCGGATCGGTCAGCAGTCCGTCGTTGAAGTCGGCGACCAGCTTCTGCACGGTTTGCAGTGAGCAGGACTTGTTGGTGCCGATGAACCCGGTCGGTCCACGCTTGATCCAGCCCGCGACATAGGCGCCGGGAACTGGTCGCCCGGTGTCCGGGTCGACGACCCGGCCATGGTCATTGGGGACAACCGCGGCGGCCTCGTCGAACGGCAAGTCGGCAATCCGCTTGCCGCGGTAGCCGATTGAACTCAGCACGAGCCCTGCCTCGAGCTGACGCTTCTCTTCGGTCCCGGTGACGATGAACTCGATCCCGCTGACACGGTCTTGGCCGAGGAGGCGGTTGGGGGTCAGCCGGTAGGCCAGCCGAATGCGTGGTCGTCGCGCCGGAACCGAGGCTTGCCCGAGTTTGCTGAGGATTTCCAGCTTCTGCCGGGTCAACGCATCGGTGGCGACCGCCAGGTCGCGGCGCACCAGCTCGTGGTCTTCCGCGTCGAGCACCACGTCAGCCGCCGTGGTCAGGCCAATCAACTCGGGCAGGGTAAACGCCGAGTCTGCCGGACCCCGCCGGGCGGCGATCACCACTTCCTGCACCCGCGATGCCCGCAGCACCGCCAACGCGTGATCCGAGATGTCGGTGCGGGCCAGCTCGTCGGGGTCGGCAGTAAGCACGCGAGCCACATCGAACGCGACGTTGCCGTTGCCGATGATCACCACCCGCTCATGGCCCAGATCGACGGGCAGATCGGTGAAGTCGGGGTGTCCGTTGATCCAGGCCACCAACTCGGTGGCGGTCCCGCTGCCCGGCAGGTCCACGCCGTCGATCTCCAGCCGGCGATCGTTCGGCGCTCCGACGGCATAGATCACCGCGTGGTGATGCGCGAGCAGATCGGCGTGGCTCAGATGCTTGCCGACCTCGACGTTGAGAAAGAACTGGAAGCCATGACGGTCTGCGACCCGGTCGAAGAGCCAGGTGACCCGCTTGGTGGTTTGGTGATCGGGCGCCACCCCCGCGCGCACCAAACCGTACGGCGTCGGCAGCTTTTCGAACATGTTGACCCGCACGCCGGGCTGGGTGAGCAACTCGTCGGCGGCATACATCGCCGCCGGTCCCGAGCCGACGATCGCGACGGTCAATGGATGCCGCCGTGCATGCACCGGCGCGGCGGGGATCACGGGGGCCAGCTTCGAGGTCGGCGGCAGCTTGACGCCGGCGGGCCGCTCCGGATAGAACGACGCGTTGATCTCGACGAACGGCAACTGTTTGGCATCCAGCTTGCGGTCGGGCGCGATCGCGCCAACCGGGCAGGCGCTGACGCAGGCACCGCAGTCCACACACGCCACCGGGTCGATGTAGAGCATCTCGGACGTGGCGAAGCCCGGCTCGTCCGGCGTTGGGTGAATGCAGTTCACCGGGCAAGCGAAGACACAGGACCCGTCGTTGCAGCACGACTGGGTAATAACGTGCGGCATAGAACCTCTAGGCGACCGCGGTCAGACGCTGGCGCTGTGGTTCGCTGCGGTAGCGCGACGGCTTGCCGTTGATCTTGCAGATCCGCCAGATGATCCTTGCCACCGGATTCATCAGGCCGGTGTCGTGGCAGAGCATCCGCACGTCGCCGAACATGTCGCGCAGCATCTGCCGGGACTCGGGCGAGCCGAAGAACACTTCCTTGCGCACATCGCGCGGGATGTCGAACTCTTGCCAGAAGGCCTTCGGCGGCACCACGATGGCCGAGCAGAGAATCCGCATGGTCACCGGGACGAACAGCGAGAGCCAAAACCGCTTGCGGCGCGGCAGATTCGGAACACGCTTGCGCAGGTACTCATGCGCGAACGAGATGTGGCGAGCCTCCTCGGCCACGTGGATGGCCATCACCCGCTCCATGATCGGGTGCAGCTCCTTGCCTTCGCGCAGCACGTTTTTCTGGGTGTGGTCGATGGGCTCCTCCCCGGCCAGGATGCCGAACCAGAACGGGATCGGCAGCGGCCCGGCAACCAGCGGAATCAACGGCTGGACCCACTTCAGCAGCCGCGGCATGCCTGGCACGTCGGCACCGATGTGGTTCACCATCTCCTGAAACATCATGGTGTGGTTGCACTCTTCGACCGCCTCGTGCAGGCAGTAGCGGTATTCCGGTGAGCCGTTGGGCACCCAGAACGCGTACTCCATCAGGCCGCGGATGAGGATCGACTCGAAGTGCAGGCCGACCTTGGCCACGTTCGCCTGACGCCACATGCCGATCTTGATCTGACGTTCCTCGGACTGCGCCTGGTACCAGGGGTGGCGGCCCAGCGGATCGGTGGCCGGGAGTTTCCAGCGCGGATCGTTCTCGGTGACCGCGAACTCCGGTGACTTCCAGTCGATGTCCGTGTACGGGTTGAAATTGCGCCGCACCGACCCCTCGGACAGTGTGGTGAGCATGTCCACGTACTGCTGGTCGTCCTGGACATCCATGTTGCGGCGCCAACGCCGCACCATCTTCGTCCGAGGCTCTTTGTTGGCAGTTCCCGCCTGGGCCATTCCCGGCCTCCTGATGAGGTTTACATTTGGGCGTGTTGTGTCCAACACAGTACCGCAGGTATCGCAAACTTTCTAGAGCTGTCGAACCGCTGTGGTCCAGCCGCCGGCCGCCCGGGTTGTGTGTTCCAGGTCACACCGCGGCGGTCACTAGCCTGGTGATCATGGCTGACGCACTCACGATCCCTGACGGCATCAAACCTGGCGACGGCCGCTTCGGATCGGGGCCCTCCAAGGTTCGACATGAACAATTGCAAGCCCTCTCGACCAGCGCCGCAGCGCTTTTCGGCACGTCGCACCGCCAGGCGCCGGTCAAAGACCTGGTCGGGCGGGTGCGCAGCGGGCTGCGCGACTTCTTCTCGGTGCCCGACGGCTACGAAGTGGTGCTGGGCAACGGCGGGGCGACCGCGTTCTGGGACGCGGCGGCGTTCGGGCTGATCGACAAGCGGTCGTTGCACCTGAGCTATGGCGAGTTCAGCTCGAAGTTCGCCGCGGCCGTCACCAAGAATCCGTTCATCGGCGAGCCGATCATCATCAAGTCCGATCCCGGGAGCGCACCCGAGCCGCAGAGCGACCCGTCCGTCGACGTCATCGCCTGGGCACACAATGAGACGTCGACCGGGGTCGCGGTTCCGGTACAACGGCCCGCCGGCTCGGGCGATGCACTGATCGTCATCGACGCCACCTCCGGCGCCGGGGGACTGCCGGTCGAGATCACCGAGACCGACGCCTACTACTTCGCCCCGCAGAAGAACTTCGCCAGTGACGGCGGGCTGTGGCTGGCGATCCTGAGCCCGGCGGCGCTGGACCGGATCGAGGCCATCGCCGCATCCGGGCGCTGGGTTCCCGACTTCTTGTCGCTGCCGATCGCCGTGGAGAACAGCCTCAAGAACCAGACCTACAACACGCCGGCGATCGGAACCTTGGTGCTGTTGGCCGAACAGCTCGATTGGCTCTTGGGCAACGGCGGGCTGGACTGGGCGGTCAAGCGCACGGCGGACTCCTCGCAGCGGTTGTACGCCTGGGCAGAGTCGCGGCCGTACACGACGCCGTTCGTCGCCGACCCCCGGCTGCGCTCTCAGGTAGTGGGCACCGTCGACTTCAGCGACGACGTGGATGCCGCGGCGGTCGCCAAGGTGCTGCGCGCCAACGGCATCGTCGACACCGAGCCGTACCGCAAACTCGGACGCAACCAGTTGCGGGTCGCGATGTTCCCGGCGGTCGAACCCGACGACGTCAGCGCGCTCATCGAATGCATCGACTGGGTGGTCGAAAGGCTCTAGCTCGACCAGCGTGTCAGCGCTGTTGTGGCCGTTCGCTGCACTAGAGTGCGCACCAATCGGGTCCTGTGCAGTAGGCCCGGAGGAGGTCGGTATGCGGGAGCTCAAGGTCGTCGGACTCGACGTCGATGGCAAACACCTGATTCTCGAAACTGACGACCCGGCCGACAGGTTCAAGCTCCGTGTCGACGAACGGCTGCGGGCTGCCGTCCGCGGCGACGGGGCGAGGGTGGATCAAATCCACATTGAAACCGAGGCGCCCAGCATGCTGCGCCCCAAGGAAATTCAGGCTCGAATCCGCGCCGGCGCCTCCGTCGAGCAGGTTGCCGAGAGCGCCGGTGTGGACATCGAACGGATTCTGCGGTTCGCACACCCGGTGCTGCTGGAACGCTCACGGGCAGCCGAGCTGGCAACCGCCGCACATCCGGTCCTCGCCGACGGGCCCGCAGTGCTGACGCTGCTGGAGACCGTCACGTCCGCCCTGCTGGCGCGTGGCCTCAACCCTGACAACACGACGTGGGACGCATGGCGCAACGAGGACGGACGCTGGACGGTGCAGCTGGGCTGGAAGGCCGGGCGTTCGGACAACCTCGCGCATTTCCGCTTCGCCCCCGGGGCTCACGGTGGGACGGTCACCGCCGTCGATGACGCGGCCAGTGAGTTGATTGACCCCGACTTCGACCGCCCGCTGCGGCCGGTTGCCCCGGTTGCGCAGCTCGACTTCGACGAGCCTGAGCTTGTGCCGGCGGAAAGCACGGTGGTCGAACCTCCCCGCGAGCCGACCCGCAGCCGCCGCGGCAAGCCCCCGGTGCCAGCATGGGAGGACGTGTTGCTCGGGGTGCGCTCCGGAGGACAGCGCTAGGCGCTACGCGGATGCCGCCAGGGTGATCAGGGTCAGCCAGGCCGCCGCCACGCCGACTCCGGCGCCCAGCACTAGCCACCGCAACACCGGTGTATTCCGCCACCCCCACAACGTCGGCGCCAATCCTCCGGCAGCGACGACGTTGAGCCCGACCGCCAATAGTGGATGCACGCGGACCAGCCCGAGGCTCAGCACCACCACGGCGACACCGGTCACGGCGGCGACAAATCCAGCCACCGTCAAACCCGTTGCCCAGGGCGTGGATTCGTCGGTCATGGCGCCGCTCCTCCTCATCGCTTCGTCCCCAGCTTCGCGGGGACCCCACTGCATCGTCGCCGGCGCGGGTCACGGGCCGAGCCTAGCGCGCTCGTAGAACGCCAGCGCCGCTGCCGTGGCCACGTTGAGAGAGTCGGTGCCGCGTGACATCGGAATGCGCACCTGAAGGTCGCTCGCACGCAGCGCGGCGCGGCTCAGCCCGGGCCCCTCGGCGCCCACCAAAACCGCGACCCGTTCGTCATGCACCGCCGCCATCGCCGCGGACAGCTCTTCGGCATCGGCGCTGGGGGTCAGCGCCAACAGCCGAAACCCTCTCTGCCGCAACGTATCAAGCTCCGCCGGCCACTTCGTCGCCCGAGCAAATGGCACCAGCAACGCATGTCCCATGGAAACCCGCACCGCGCGGCGGTAAAGCGGGTCAGCGCATCCACTGCCGAACACCACCGCGTCGACGTTGAGTCCGGCGGCGTTTCGGAAGATCGCGCCGAGGTTCTCGTGGTCGTTGACCCCCTCCAACACCACCACGGTGCGAGCGTCGTCGATCACTTCCGCGACGCTGGGCTCCGGCACGCGACGGGCGGCGGCCAGCACCCCGCGGTTGAGGTGAAATCCGACCACCCGAGCCATCACCTCGGCGGACACCCGATAGTACGGGGCGGGGCAGCCGGCCAGATCTGCCTTGAGCTCGTCGAGCCTTCGGTCGGTGCCCAGGAAGGCCAATGGCGCAAACCGCGATACCAGCATCCGCTGCACCACGAGCACACCCTCGGCGATCACCAGCCCCTTGCCGGTCGGCAGGTCGGGCCGACGGTCGATGCTGTTCAGATCCCGGAAGTTGTCCAGGCGCGGGTCGTCGGGATTGCTGATATCGCAGACGACGATCCCGTCAAAGCCGTCGGTGGTCAAGGGCTTTCGTCGACGAGGGCCAACATCAGATCGGCGGCCTCACGCAGCGTGTCGCGCTCGCCGGCGCCCAGGCATTCGAGCCGCTGCGCGAGCCATTCCTGGCTGGCCCGGCGTTCGGCCTCCATCAGTTCGGCGCCGGAATCGGATACTGAAACCAGCACCTGGCGTCCGTCGTCGGGGTGAGCGACACGGTCGACAAAACCCAATTCGGCCAGCGAGGCGATGACTCGTGTCATCGACGGCGGGCGAACGCGTTCCCTGACGGCCAGCGCGCCCGGGGTCATCGGACCTTCTTTCTCCAGCGTCGCCAGTGCCGACAGCTGGGACAACGACACCGGGGACTGCGGGCGCCGAAATCGCAACTGCCGGGCCAGCCGCATCACCGCCAACGACAGATCACTGGCCAGCCGGGTATCGCCCTCGGTCACAGCGCGAACGTTACGACAGAACGTCCTGTCGTCAACGATGAATCACCGAGCACGCTATGTTGAGGTCGATGTCCGTCGAGCCTGGCAAGAGTCCCGAACCGCCGCAGCTGCCTGCGGGACTACTCGAGGTTTGGCCGGTCATTGGCGCCGGTGCAGTGGTCTGGCTGGTTGCCGCCGTGGCCGCGTTCCTGATTCCGGCCCTCGACACGTGGCGACCGGTCACCGTGGCGGGGCTGGGCGTCGGACTTCTGGGCACAGGTATCTTCCTGTGGCAGCGTGACGCAGCCCGCCGCGGCGCACGCGGCGCGCAAACCGGATTCAACTCACAACGCAATACTGATGGCTCCCGCTAGGAGGTATGGGTCGATGGCAGCGCCTCTTTTGCAAACTCAAATCGATATCAAGGCACCAGCGTCGAAGGTGTGGGCCCTGATATCTGATCTGCGGAGAATGCCGCAGTGGAGCCCGCAATGTCGGCGGATGCAGCCGCTTGGTCCGGTCCGCCAGGGCACCCGCACGCTCAATCTGAACCGCCGCAAGAATCTGTTCTGGCCGACGACATGCACCGTCACCGAGGTGATTCCGGACCAGAAGCTGGCGTTCCGCGTCAACGCCAACGGCACCGTGTGGAGTTACGAACTGCAGCCGATTCCCGAGGGCACCCGGGTGATCGAAAGTCGGCACGCCGAGAACGGCGTCAAGCCGATGTCGACCATGACGGTCAACGCGCTGTTGGGTGGCGAGGAGAGCTTCGAGCGTGAACTCCTTGACGGAATGAACGCATCGCTGGCCAAGATCAAAGCCGCCGCCGAGAACAGCTAGCCGGCGTCGGTGGGCGTCTCGCTGAGGTCGAGGACTCCATCGTCGTAGGGGTCGTACATCGGGGAGCCGCTGCCCGCAGGAGGCGGTGTGTCCGAGTGCGCACCGCAGCCGTATTCGTGGTCGACGACGTGCCCGTCGGCGGAAAGCTCGTTGCCGCACACCCCGAACATCGCGCCCAACGACCCTGCCAGCGGCAGATAGAAACCGCAGTCACGGCACACCCGTTTGGTGGACTGCGCCATGGGCGCGCCGGGACCGTAATCGCCGTCGTGCCACCGCTGGGCGGCCTGCGCGCGGCCCAACGGGCTCATCACCCGGCGCCGTCCCAGGCCGACTTCGGTGGCCGTCTCGTCGACCTGCGGGTCTCCACTGGCCATGAAGCCGGGCACCAGCCGGGGGTCGTCGGGCAGCGGCGCGAGCAGGTCCCCGGGTCCCAGGTCGCCGGGCCGCAGCCGCTGATCCCACGGCACCCATTCCGGCGCCAGCAACGCCGTCGGCCCCGGCACCAGTACCACCTCGCTGACCGTGGCGTGGTCCGCCCCCGGATAGGCGGCCACCACCACGGCCCATTGCCAGCCCTGATAACCGGGCAGATGAGCCAGGAAGCGGTGCGTGGCGGCGGTCGGATCTTCGTAGCCGACGCCGAGGTAGTCGCCGACGGTGTCCGCGCCGCTGAACTCGACGATGGCCGCCCGCGCCTGCTCGACCGCACCGGTGAGGATCGGCGCCAAGCCCTCCGCCCACTCGGTGGTACCGGTCACGTTCTCCGCTGTCTCCATATGCCTTCCATACTGCCGCAGGGCCGCGGTGACCAGCCACACCGGTCGCTTGTGCGCCCGATCAGTTCGGGATGGGTGAGAATTGGTACGTGTCTGGACGGCGGCGCGATCACCCGACCGAGCACCCCGGCATGGCCAACTATCCCGCCGACGACTCGGGTTATCGCCGGCCGCGCCGCCCCCCGCCAATGCCCAGCGCCAACCGGTACCTTCCGCCGCTGCACCACGAGCCGCAGGCCACCCGTCGCGATGAGCCGCCGCCGCGTGCCGCGGGCAATGATCGGGTCACGGTCACCCGCGCCGCAGCGCAGCGCAGCCGCGAGATGGGGTCGCGGATGTATTGGCTGGTGCAGCGAGCCGCCACCGCCGATGGCGCCGACAAGTCCGGGCTGACGGCGCTGACGTGGCCGGTGGTGGCGAATTTCGCAGTCGATGCGGCGATGGCTGTCGCACTGGCCAATACGCTGTTCTTCGCCGCGGCCACCGGGGAAAGCAAGGACAGGGTCGCGCTGTATCTGCTGATCACGATCGCGCCGTTCGCGGTGATCGCGCCGCTGATCGGTCCGGCACTGGACCGGCTGCAGCACGGCCGGCGGGTTGCGCTGGCGCTGTCGTTCATACTGCGAACCGGGTTGGCGGTGTTGCTGATTGCCAACTACGACGGCGCCAGCGGCAGCTATACGTCATGGGTGTTGTATCCGTCGGCGCTGGCCATGATGGTGCTGTCGAAATCGTTCAGCGTGCTGCGCAGCGCGGTGACACCGCGGGTGATGCCGCCGACGATCGACCTGGTTCGAGTCAACTCCCGGCTGACCATGTTCGGTCTGTTGGGCGGCACCATCGTCGGCGGCGGCATCGCGAGTGGAATCGAGTTCGTCTTCACTCACTTGTTCCAGCTGCCCGGCGCGCTGTTCGTCATCGTTGGGGTCACGGTCGCCGGTGCCGCGCTGTCGATGCGGATTCCACGCTGGGTCGAAGTGACCGCCGGCGAGGTTCCCGCCACGTTGAGCTATCGCCGGCCCAGTGACCCGCTGCGAGCGCTCCGACAACCGTTGGGCCGCAACAGCATCACCGCGCTGTGGGGCAACTGCACCATCAAGGTCATGGTCGGTTTCCTGTTCTTGTATCCGGCCTTCGTCGCCAAGGCCCATGACGCCAGTGGTTGGGTACAGCTGGGCATGCTGGGATTGATCGGCGCGGCGGCCACCATCGGCAACTTGGCCGGCAACTTCGCCAGCGCACGGCTGCGGTTGGGCAGGCCCGCGGTGCTGGTGCTGCGGTGCACCGTGGCGGTTACCGCAGCTGCGCTCGCGGCGGCGGTGGCGGGCGATCTGGTGGTGGCCGCCATCGCGACGTTGATCACCTCGGGAGCGAGTGCGATCGCCAAGGCGTCGCTGGACGCGTCGCTGCAGGACGACCTGCCCGAAGAGTCGCGCGCATCGGCGTTCGGGCGTTCGGAGTCGACCCTTCAGCTTGCCTGGGTCCTCGGCGGTGCGCTGGGCGTGCTGGTCTACACCGATCTTTGGGTTGGCTTCAGCGTGGTCTGCGCCTTGCTGATCCCGGGCCTGGCGCAGACGGTTGTCAGCTTCCGCGGTGACTCGCTGATTCCCGGCTTCGGGGGCAACCGGCCGGTGATGGTCAAGCAGGAGCGTGGGCCGGACGCCCGCGACGCCGCGGCGGTGCCGTGGGAGTGAAACCGCGAGTTGCCGCTCTGCTGGCACTCGTACTACTGGCGTCGGCCGGCGCTGGGTACGGAGCATGGCTGGTCGCCCGCCGGCATGGTCCGCGTCAACCTGAGATCAGCGCGTATTCCCACGGCCACTTGACCCGGGTAGGGCCCTACCGCTACTGCAAGGTGCTCGATCCTCGCGATTGCCAAACCCCGTTGACGCAGGGTGAGTTGCCGGTGAATGCCCGTGATCCAGTGCAGCTTTCGGTACCGACGGCGATTGGGCGGGCACCCTGGCGGCTGCTGCGGGTGTACGAAAATCCAGCCGATACCACGGTCACCGACTTTCGCCCCGGCCGTCGGCTGGCGGTCACCATCCCGACCGTCGACCCGCGGCGGGGCCAGCTGAACGGAATTGCCGTGCAGTTGATGACCCTGGTCATCGACGAGGCCGGCGAATTGCGCGATGTCCCCCACGCGGAATGGTCGATCCGCCTTATCCACTAGCGCCCACTAGCGCCGAGCGTCGAGTTGTTGGGCCGGGATCACGCATTTGTGCACAAGAAGTCGACGTTGAACCGGACGTGTCGGTGCCCGACGGCACCGTATGCGCATGGAAAGACTGGATTGGCCGTTCAGGGGAACGGAAGCGTTGGCAGCCGGAATTGTCACACCGCACCGATTGCGCACCGAGTTCGAAATCGTCCATCGCAACGTGTACGTCCCACGCGGACAGAAGCTCACGCCGGTAACCCGCGCGGTTGCCGCTTGGCTCTGGGCGGGGCGGGCCGCAACGGTTGCGGGTTTGTCCGCCGCGGCCCTTCACCGCTCGGCGTGGATCGACCAGTGGTTGCCGGCCGAGCTCAACCGGCGTAGCCGCGACAAGACCGCAGGCATCATCCTGCATAGTGACACGCTGTGGGACGACGAGGTCTGTGTGCGCGACGGTATCCGCATGACGACCGCGGCGCGGACCGCGTTCGACCTCGGTCGGCGAAAAGGGTTGATCAACGCGGTGATTCGCCTCGATGCGCTGGCGAATGCCACCGAGCTCAAGGTGGCCGACGTGGAAGTCTTGGCCGACCGCCACCGGGGTGCTCGCGGGCTGGTGCAATTGCGACGGGTGCTGCCGATGGTCGACGGCGGCGCGGAGTCGCCCTACGAGACGCGGACCCGGCTGGCCCTGGTCGCGGGCGGGCTACCGCGACCGCGGACTCAGATCGAGGTGCGCAACGAGTGGGGCGCGGTGTTGGCGCGCATCGATATGGGTTGGGATGAATGGCAGGTCGGTGTGGAATTCGACGGGGCCCAGCACTGGACCGATGCCGCACAACGGACGCGGGACATCGATCGACTGGCCGACCTCGAGGCCCGCGGCTGGACGATCGTCCGCGTCAGCGCCGACTTGCTGCGATATCGGCCCGGCGTCGTCGTCGCGCGTACCCAGCGTGCGCTGCGCGCCGCTGGTTGTCCGATCTGACCGGCCATCGAGCGTCGAGTTGTTGGGCGCAAATGCTCCCTTTTCGCACGAAAAGTCGACGTTCGACGCTGGGGGCGCTGGGGGCGCTGGGGGCGCGAAGGCTATGCGCCGTGACCGGCGGGCACCCGCTCGGCCTCCAGCGGAGGCCCGGGCGGATTGCCGTCGCCGAAGGGCCTGCCGCCCAACGCTTCTCGGCCGTGTGGTGTGAGCCAGTTGGCGAGGGTCGGGCCTTTGGGCACGATGCGAGTGGGGTTGATGTCGGCGTGCACGATGTAGTAGTGCTGCTTGATCTGGACGAAGTCGACGGTATCGCCGAAGCCCGGGGTCTGGAACAGGTCGCGGGCATAGGCCCACAGCACCGGCATCTCGGACAGCTTCGACCGGTTGCACTTGAAATGCCCGTGATAGACCGCATCGAAGCGGGCCAGCGTGGTGAACAGTCGAACGTCGGCTTCAGTGATGGTGTCCCCGACCAGATACCGCTGGTTCGCCAGGCGATCGCTGACCCAATCCAACGCGGTGAACAGCCGGTCATAGGCCGAGTCATAGGCCTGCTGCGAACCGGCGAAGCCACAGCGGTAGACGCCGTTGTTGATTTCGGTGTAGACCCGCTTACTGACCTCGTCGATCTCGGCGCGCAAGGGTTCTGGATATAACTGCGGGGCGCCGTCGCGTTGGTAGGCCGTCCATTCGGTGGACAAGTCCAGGGTTATTTGCGCGAAGTCGTTGGTCACCACCGCACCGGTGGGCACATCGACGATCGCCGGAACGGTAATGCCTTTCGGGTAATCGGGAAAGCGCTTGAAGTACGCATCCTGTAAACGAGGGATCTTGAGCACCGGGTCGAGTCCGTCCGGATCCAGATCGAAGGTCCAGCTCCGCTCGTCGTGAGTGGGCCCGCAAAAACCAATGGAAATAGCGCTTTCCAGTCCCAGCAGCCGCCGGACGATGATCGCGCGGTTGGCCCACGGGCACGCGCGGGCGACGATCAGTCGGTATCGCCCCGGCTCGACCGGATAGCCGTCACGTCCGTCGGCGGTGATGCGCGTCGCGATGTAGTTTGTGTCGCGGGTGAACTCGCCGGCCTCGGCGACATAGGACGCCACCTTTTCAGGACTCCGGTACTGTCAGGAACCGCCGAGCCATATTCTCCTCGGTCGACGGTCCCGGTTCCCAGTGGGCGATCCATGGTCCGGTGCCCTCGGACTGGTCGACGATCCCGTCCTCCAGCCAGATATAGCGTCCGCCCAATACATCTCGGGCCAGCCGAACGTCGGTGCTGTCGGTGTTGGCCCACAATGCGTGGAACAACGCCTCGACCCGCAGGGTGGCCTGCTGGCAAAACGCGTCCGCCAGCTCGTATGCCTGCTCTCCATCGGCCTGATCGGCAACGCGCTGGGCCTCGGCACGAACGCACGCCGCCGCCATCGCGAACAGCTCGGCACCGATATCCACGATGCGGCCGAGGAATCCCTGCTTTTGCTCCAGGGCAGCCTGCCAGCGCGCCATTCCATAGAACGTGTTGCGGGCCAGCTTGCGCGCCGAACGCTCGACGAATCGCAGATGTGTCGCCAGCCTGCCGAACTCGCGGTAGCTCGTCGGCAGTTGTCCTTCGCCGAAAACCAGTTGCGGCAACCACTTTGCGTAGAATCCGCTCGCACCGGCAGCGGCCTTGGCCTTCTGCCGCATGTCGGCTTTGGGGTTCGCCAAGTCGCCGGCCGCGGTCAGATGCGCGTCGACCGCCTCTCGGGCGATGAGCAGTCGCATGATCTCGCTGGATCCCTCGAAGATCCGGTTGATCCGCACGTCGCGCATCGCCTGCTCCGCCGGCACCGCACGCTCCCCCCGCGCGGCCAACGACTCCGCGGTCTCGTAGCCCCGGCCCCCGCGGATCTGCACCAGATCGTCGGCGACCACGCAGGCTATCTCGCTCGACCACAACTTGGCCAGCGCCGCCTCGATCCGGATGTCGTTGCGGCCCTCGTCGGCCATCTGCCCGGACAGTTCGACCGCGGCTTCGAGCGCGTAAGCGGTTGCGGCCATGAATGAGATCTTGCCGGCGACTGCACCATGCTCACCGACTGGCTTGCCCCACTGCACCCGTTCGCAAGACCACTCCCGGGCGATCTTCAGCGACCACTTCACGGCGCCCGTCGCCAGCGCCGGCAGGGACAGGCGTCCGGCGTTCAGCGTGGTCAGCGCGATCTTGAGGCCGTCACCTTCGCGGCCGATCAGGTTCTCGCGCGGCACTCGGACTTTATGCAGCCGGGTCACGCCGTTCTCGATGCCGCGCAACCCCATGAACTTGTTGCGCCGCTCGACGGTGATGCCGGGAGAATCGGCCTCGACCACGAAGGCGCTGATTCCGCCGCGGTGCCCGTCGCTCTTGGGTACCCGGGCCATCACCACCAGCAGATCGGCGACCACGCCGTTGGTGGTCCACAATTTCACGCCGTCGAGCTCGTACGCCGCGCCGTCGTCGACGGGGGTCGCGGTCGAGGCCATCCGCGCCGGGTCGGAACCCACGTCCGGCTCGGTGAGTAGGAACGCCGAAATGGCCCCGGCGGCGCACCGCGGCAAGAACTTCCGCTTCTGCTCCGGCGTCCCGGCCAGCTTGAGCGGCTCGGGTACCCCGATCGACTGATGCGCCGACAACAGCGCACCGAGGCTGGGATGAACAGTCCCCACCATCATCAGCGCGCGGTTGTAGGTCACCTGCGACATGCCCAGGCCGCCGTATTCGGCGGGGATCTTCATGCCGAAGCAGCCCAGTTCGGCAAATCCTTTGACGTATTCGTCGGGAATCTGGGCGTCGCGCTCGATGACGCTGCCGTCAACGGTGCCGAGAAACTCCCGCAGTTTGATCAGGAAAGCCTCGGCGCGAGCCGACTCTTCGGCGTCCGGCCGGGGAAACGGGTGGATGAGCTCTAAGGGGAAGCGGCCGAGGAAAAGTTCCTTGGCGAAAGACGGCTTATCCCAACCGCTTTCCCGTGACTCCTCGGCTACGGCTCTCGCCTGCTCCTCGGTGACCTGTACCTGCTGCGCCATCGGACACTCCCTGGATTACGACCTATGTTACGCGTCAGTAACTAGTGTTGCCCGAGGCGCACTTCCGTACACCTGCTTTTGCGGAATTGCGGACGCGACTGCCTAGGAGTCCAGCTCCCGGGCAACGGCTTTGACCACCTCGGAGACCCTCCGAGCGGTTTTGCGGTCCGGGTAGCGACCCTTGCGGAGCTCAGGCTGCACCGTGCTCTCCAGCAACGTGATCATGTCCTCGACCATGCCGTGCAGTTCATCGGGGCTGTGCTTGTGCTCGGCAGGGCCCTCTCGGCGGGGGCGGGACAGGCTGGGCGGTGGATCAATCAGTTTGAGGCTCAACGCCTGCGGCCCGCGACGACCGGTCGCGACACCGAATTCGACGCGCTGTCCCGCCTTGAGGCCCTCGACGCCCTCGGGCAACGCCGAGGAGCGGACGTAGACGTCCTCGCCGTCCTCCTGGGACAAGAAGCCGAACCCCTTCGCGGCGTCGTACCACTTCACCTTGCCAGTCGGCACCGGTCTCACCTGCTTGTCTGACGGAATTACTGGAATGGCCAACAAAATGAAGCGTCCCGCCTGCGCAGGACGCGTGACTGCTGATCCTACTCGGACGGCGGCCAGCCGAGCACCCTGTTTCTCGGTAGGCTGGCCCTACCGTGGAGGAGACAATGCGCCTGATCCTGAACATCATCTGGTTGGTCTTCGGCGGGCTTTTGCTGGCCTTGACATACTTTCTTGTGGCGCTGGTCTGCTTCCTGCTGATCGTCACAATCCCCTTCGGGTTCGCGGCGCTGCGCATCGCATCCTATGCGCTCTGGCCGTTCGGACGGACGATCGTCGACAAACCCGGCACCGGCACCGCAACCCTGGTCGGGAATGTCGTCTGGTTGGTGTTGTTCGGATTCTGGCTCGCGATCGAGCACCTGGTGACCGCGGTCGCGATGGCGATCACGATCATCGGCATTCCGCTGGCGCTGGCGAATCTCAAACTGATCCCGGTGTCGCTGATGCCGCTGGGCAAAGAAATCGTCCCCGTTGACTCGCCGGCTGCGCCCTATCGAGTCGGATCGGCGGCGGCATGACCCTGACCGCACTGGGTTTGCCCACCGTGCGTGGCGACGCCGACGCGATGGCGGCCCGCGACGCCCCCGCCTCCGGTCCGCTGGTTGACACCTACGGCCGGGTCGCCACCGACTTGCGGGTGTCGCTGACCGATCGCTGCAACCTGCGCTGCACCTATTGCATGCCCGCAGAGGGTTTGGACTGGCTGCCCAGCGAGGCGCTGCTGCGACCCGACGAGCTGGCGCGGTTGCTGCGCATCGCGGTCATCCGCCTCGGTATCACCAGCGTGCGGTTTACCGGCGGCGAGCCGTTGTTGGCCCGGCATCTCGAAGAGGTGGTGGCGGCGGCCGCAGCACTGCGACCTCGCCCGGAGATTTCGCTGACCACCAATGGCCTGGGGCTGGACCGGCGCGCGGCCGCGCTCGCTGCGGCCGGTCTGGATCGGGTGAACGTGTCGCTGGACACCGTCGACCCGGCCCATTTCGAGGCCATCACTCGACGGGACCGAATGTCCGACGTGCTGGCGGGCCTGGCCGCGGCGAAGCGGGCTGGTTTCGAGCCGGTCAAGGTCAACGCTGTGCTTGACCCTGCGACGGGACGCGAGGACGTGGTGGGACTCCTGCGGTTCTGCCTGGAGCATGGCTATCAACTGCGGATCATCGAACAGATGCCGCTTGACGCCGGGCACCAATGGCGCCGTGGCGCCGCGCTCAGCGCCGACGATGTGCTGGCGGCGCTGCGGCCACACTTCCGGCTGCGACCGGACCCGGCGCCACGAGGTTCGGCGCCGGCTGAGCTGTGGCTCGTCGACGAGGGTCCGGGTGGGCCGAGCGGGAAGGTGGGTTTGATCGCCTCGGTCTCGCACCCGTTCTGTTCGACGTGTGACCGTGTTCGGCTGACCGCTGACGGCCAGGTCCGCAACTGCCTGTTCGCCAGGCAGGAGACCGACCTTCGTGGCTTGCTGCGCAGCGGCGCCGACGACGACGCGATCGAGGCGGCGTGGCGGGCCGCGATGTGGGTCAAGGCTGCCGGGCACGGCATCAACGACCCGGGCTTCATCCAGCCGGACCGTCCGATGAGCTCGATCGGCGGCTGACCGGTGGCTCAACCGTCCGGCGAGGACGCCGGTATCCCGATCACGGTCCGCTACTTCGCGGCTGCCCGCGCGGCGGCCGGCGCCGAATCGGAAACCGTCACGGTGCGCCCCGGGTCCACGGTGGCCGAGCTGGTCGACGGTCTGGCCGGACGCGACACGCGGCTCGCGACGGTCCTGAGCCGGTGCTCCTACCTCTGCGACGGCATCGCCGTCCCAGCGGGTGCGGCGACCAGTCGGCCCCTTCGCGCCGGCGAGACGATCGACGTGTTACCGCCGTTCGCCGGCGGCTGATCGGTGTGAAATCAATCACATAACAGATGTATAACAGCGCGGCAACGGCTTGATTGCGGAGCTTTTGACCTGCGCAAACAGATGGCTTTCCTGGCATTTTTGATTTCGGTCGAAAACGAAACGCCCGATTCGTCTAGACATGACTCCGCCGCGATCACCCGCTACCGTTCTCCGCGGGCTGACCGAATCTTCCTGAGCGGCGGCCCTTCTCGCCTATAGCGCCGAGCTCCATCCGATAGGCGGGAAACGCCAACACATGGATGGAGGCGGGGGACCCAATTGGTTCGCCGAAATCGGACCGGAGCCGTGCGCGGCTCCTTGGGGTGAAGCCAACGCCGTTCCCGCGGGGCGACGTGGCCGGGCAACTCTCTCTGGTTGCACACCAGCCCGAACCCGACAGCTGACCTCGAAGGCGCATCGAGAGAGGACATCACCGGCGTATGAGCGGACGGCATCGTAAGCCCACCACCTCAAACATCAACGTCGCAAAAGTCGCCTTCACCGGGGCAGTGATCGGTGGCGGCGGTATTGCATTCGCGAGCCACGCGAGCGCGGCACCCGACACCGAATGGGATCGCGTCGCTGGCTGCGAGTCCGGCGGTAACTGGGCCATCAACACCGGCAACGGGTATCACGGCGGCCTGCAGTTCTCGCAGGGCACCTGGGCCGCCCACGGCGGCGGACAGTATGCGCCGTCGGCGAATCTGGCGACTCGGGAACAGCAGATCGCGGTAGCCGAACGGGTTCTGGCTACCCAGGGCCGCGGCGCCTGGCCGGTCTGCGGGCGCGGCCTTTCGGGCGCGACACCGCGCAACGTCGTCGCTGAGCCGGCACCGCAGGAGCCCGCACCCCCGGCCGAGCCCGCACCGCCCGCTGACCCCGCGCCCCCGGCCGAACCGGCCGCCGTCGATACGCCACCACCGGCCGAAGCACCGGCGCCGCCCCCGCCACCACAGGAAGAGCCCGCGCCGCCCGTGGAGCTTGCAGCAACCGATGCTCCGGTCGACGAGCCCGCTCCGCCCGCCGAGCCTGCGCCTCCGGCCGAGCCGGCCGCCGTCGACGCGCCACCACCGGCCGAAGAACCAGCGCCACCGCCAGCGCCGGAAGGGCCTGCACCGCCCGTCGAGCCGGCTGCTCTGGAAGCTCCGGTCGACGAGCCCGCCGCACCGGCCGAGCCTGCACCGCCCGCTGACCCGGCCGAGCCCGCACCGCCCGCCGAGCCGGCAGCGGTAGACGAGCCTGGTCCCGTCGACCAGCCACCGGCTGAGGTCCAGCAGGCGACCGCCGTGGCGCACTGGACATTCGCCAACGACCCGGCCGCTGCCAGTCCGCGCGACACGCAGTTGTGGGCGCTGCAGCCGGCGCCGCTTGCCCCCGCGCCGGGCGACCCCGCGCCGTCGCTGCCGCTCGATCCGGCCGCTGCCGGCTCAGCGATGCACGACGCCCAGGTGCCGTCGCAACTCGCGCCGCTGCTCGACCCCGCGAATATGCCGAACGGCGCGCCCAATGGACTGCCGGCCGGCCCGCCGTCGGGCGTGGACCCCGGCTATCTCAATCAGCTGTGGCAAGCCATCCAGTCACAGGGCGTGAACCCCAACTCCGCGCTGTCCGGTCTCGCCTAACGGCTGCCGGGCGTCACGCCGAGCCCACCCACTCGTCGGTTCCGTCGGCGAAGAACTGGTGCTTCCACACCGGTAACCGCTCCTTGATGGTGTTCACCAGGTGCTCGCACGCGTCGAACGCCGCGCCGCGGTGATCGGCGGCGACGGCGGCAACCAGGGCCGCCTCGCCGATCTCCAACACACCGATCCGGTGGCTGGCCGCGATCGCGCGCACCCCGTGGCACTGCTCGGCGACTTCGGCCAGCACGTCGGCCATGACCTGTTGGGCCGTCGGGTGCGCGGAGTATTCCAGCCGCAGCACCTGTCGTCCGCCGTCGTGGTCGCGGATCATGCCGACGAAGCCGACGATGGCGCCCGCGGCGTGATGGCCGACCAGCTCTTCGTGCTCGGCCAGCAGGATCGGCTGATCGGTCAGCGCCGCGCGCAGCACCTGTGTCATCAGCGCGAGTGATCTTTGCCGGCGAGTTGGTCCAGCGCGTGGTCGAGCACGTCGGCGAGCACGCCGAGCCCGTCGCGCACACCGCCCGGCGAGCCCGGCAGGTTGACGATCAGGGTTCGCCCGGCCACCCCGCACACCCCCCGGGACAGCACCGAGGTCGGCACCTTCGGCAGACCAGAGCGGCGGATGGCGTCGGCCAGCCCGGGCACCTCGTAGTCGAGCACCGCGGCCGTCTGCGCGGGTGTGTCATCGCTGGGCGAGATGCCGGTGCCGCCGGACGTGATCACCAGGTCGACGCCGTCGCCGAGGGCGTCGCGTAGGGCCTGGCCCACGGCGTCGCCGTCGGGAACCACCTGCGGGTCCACAGCCGAAAACCCGCGCTGCCCAAGCCATTCGGCGATGATCGGCCCGCATCGGTCGTCGTACACGCCAGCGGAGGCCCGGGTGGAGGCGATGATGACGCGCGCGGATCGGGCCCCCATCACCGGGTCCAGGTTCCGCTGCGTCCGCCGTCCTTGCGCAACACCCGGACGTCGTCGATGCGGGCGGCCGGGTCCACGGCCTTGATCATGTCGTAGAGCGTCAGAGCCGCCACGCTCACCGCCGTCAGCGCCTCCATCTCCACCCCGGTCCGGTCGGTGCTGTGCACGGTGGCGGTGATCTCGATATCCGACTTGCCGACGGTGAAATCGACGTCCACGCCGGTGAGCGCCAGCTGATGGCAAAGCGGGATCAGCTCGCTCGTGCGCTTGGCGGCCTGGATGCCGGCCACCCGCGCGGTGGCCAATGCGTCGCCCTTGGGCAACCCGCCGGACGAGATCAGCTCCACCACGTGCGCCGACGTGCGCAGCGAACCCGCCGCCACGGCGGTGCGCCTGGTCGCTTCCTTCTCGGTGACGTCGACCATGTGCGCCGCGCCCCGCTCATCGATGTGCGAGAGCGGACCCGGAGCCGCAGCGCCAGACATTCGTCGCCTACCGGTTGACCACCGTGACGGGGTGTACGTAGGGCAATTCGTCGGCAGGCAACGGGAACACCAGGTCGCCGTAAGGCGATAGTGCGCCCACTCGATCGGTCGCCAGTTCGCTCACCGCGTGATCGTCCGGGTTGGTCGTCGGCCAGCCCTTGTCGACGTATCGCGCCTTTGGCGTCTTCTCGGTCTTCTGCGCCTTCTTGTCAGCGTTGTCAGCCACGCGTCCATTCTGACAGGTCGCGTGGGGACGGACTGTCGAGTGGCTGCTTTACGCTGGTCAGCAATGACCGAACACACCCCGGGCATCCCGCTGGGGTCCTGGCTGGCCGACTTGCCCGACGAGCGGCTGATCCGTCTGCTGGAGCTGCGGCCCGACCTTGCCCAGCCGCCGCCGGGCAGCATCGCGGCCCTGGCCACACGCGCTCAGGCGCGTCAATCGGTCAAGGCCGCCACCGACGAGCTGGACTTCCTGCGGCTGGCGACCATCGACGCGTTGCTGGTGCTGCATGCCGACACCGCGCCGGTGCCAATCGCCAAGTTGCTCACGCTGATCGGCGATCGGGTCCCCGAAGCCGATCTGCTCGAGGCGCTCGACGACCTCAAGGAACGCGCGCTGGTGTGGGGCGACTCCGAGCTACGGGTGGCCGCCGACGCCGGTGCGGGGCTGCCGTGGCATCCCGGGCAAGTGACCCTGGAGGACATGTCGCAGACCGCGGAGCAGATCGCCGAGCTGATCGATACCCTTGGCGGCCCGCAGCAGGAGGTACTCGAGAAGCTGGTCACCGGATCACCATTGGGCCGCACCCGGGACGCCGCGCCCGGCGCCCCGACCGATCGCCCGGTGCCGCAGCTGCTGGCGATGGGACTGCTTCGCCGAGTCGACGCCGAGACGGTGATCCTTCCGCGCTTGGTCGGGCAGGTGCTGCGCGGCGAGGCGTCCGGCCCGGTGCAGCTGACGACGCCCGATCCGGTGATCGCCACCACGACGCCCGTCGACGTCGACGCCTCGGCCGCCGGGGCCGTCATCGACCTGCTGCGCGAACTCGAGGTGATGCTCGAAACGCTGGCCGCCGCACCGGTCGCCGAGCTGCGCACCGGCGGCCTGGGAGTGCGCGAGCTGCGGCGGCTGGCGAAGGTGACCGGAATCGAGGAGGCCCGGTTGGGTCTGATCCTCGAACTCGCCGCCGCGGCAGGGCTGATCGCAAGCGGCATACCCGACCCGCAACCAGTCCACGGTGAGGGGCCGTATTGGGCGCCGACGGTGGCCGCCGACCGGTTCGCCGAAGCGTCCACCGCCGACCGCTGGCACCTGCTGGCCACTACCTGGCTTGACCTGCCGGCCCGGCCGGCGTTGATCGGGTCCCACGGTCCGGACGCCAAACCGTATGGTGCGCTATCGGATTCCCTGTACTCCACGGCGGCCCCGCTGGACCGCCGGCTGCTGCTGGGCATGCTGTCCGAACTGCCGCCCGGAGCCGGGGTCGACAAGGACACGGCGTCGGCGGCTCTGATCTGGCGGCGGCCGCGGTGGGCGCAGCGGTTGCAGCCGGGTCCGATCGCCGACCTGCTGGAGGAGGCGCACCTGGTTGGCTTGGTGGGCCGCGGGGCGATCAGCACGCCGGGGCGCGCGCTGTTGACTCAGAGCGACGACACGGCCGCGGTCGTCGACGCGATGGCTCGGGCTCTGCCCGAACCGATCGACCACTTCCTGGTGCAGGCCGACCTGACCGTCGTGGTACCCGGCCCGCTGGAACGTCACCTCGCCGAGGAACTAGCGGCCGTCGCCACCGTCGAGTCGGCGGGCACGGCGATGGTGTACCGGGTCAGTGAACAGTCGATCCGCCATGCTTTGGATATCGGCAAAACCGCCGACGCCTTGCATTCGCTTTTCGAGAGGCACTCCAAAACCCCTGTGCCACAAGGTCTCACCTACCTCATTGACGACGTGGCACGCCGCCATGGGCAGCTGCGGATCGGCATGGCGGCATCGTTCGTGCGATGCGAGGACCCGGCATTGCTCGCCCAGGCGGTGGCCGCCGCCCAGGAGCTGCAACTACGTGTGCTCGCACCGACGGTCGCGATTTCCCAAGCACCGATCGCCGAAGTGCTCGCCGCTCTGCGGGACGTGGGTTTCGCGCCGGCGGCCGAGGACTCCACCGGCACCATCGTCGACATCCGGGCCCGCGGCGCCCGGGTGCCCGCCCCACAGCGCCGTCGACTGCTCCGCCCGATACCCCGGCCAAGCAGCGAAACCCTGACCGCGGTCGTCGCGGTGCTGCGCAGGGTGACCGTTGCCCCCTTCGCCGGCGGCCGCGTCGACCCTGCGGTGGCGATGTCGCTGCTGCAGCGGGCCGCGCAGCAGGGCGAGACGGTGGTGATCGGCTATGTCGATGCCGCCGGGGTGGCCACCCAGCGGGTGGTCTCCCCGGTCGCCGTGGTCGGCGGCCAGCTGGTGGCGTTCGATTCGGCGTCCGGCCGGGCGCGTGACTTCGCGATCCACCGCATCACGTCGGTCGTGTCGGCGGAGTCCGGATAATCGGGGCTATGACCGACGGGCCGTTGATCGTGCAGTCCGACAAGACGGTGCTGCTCGAGGTTGACCACGAGCTGGCGGGCGCCGCGCGCGCGGCGATCGCCCCGTTCGCCGAGCTGGAGCGTGCACCTGAGCATGTGCACACCTATCGGATCACCCCGCTCGCGCTGTGGAACGCCCGCGCCGCAGGCCATGACGCCGAGCAGGTGGTCGACGCGCTGGTCAGCTATTCCCGCTACGCGGTGCCCCAGCCGCTGCTGGTCGACATCGTCGACACCATGGCCCGCTATGGGCGGCTGCAGTTGGTCAAGAACCCCGCACACGGCCTGACACTGGTCAGCCTGGACCGCGCGGTGCTCGAAGAAGTGTTGCGGCACAAGAAGATCGCGCCGATGCTCGGCGCCCGCATCGACGACGACACGGTCGTCGTCCATCCCAGCGAGCGCGGCCGGGTCAAGCAGATGCTGCTCAAAATCGGTTGGCCGGCCGAGGATCTGGCCGGCTACGTCGACGGCGAGGCCCACCCGATCAGCTTGCGCCAGAACGGTTGGCATCTGCGCGACTACCAGGAGATGGCGGCAGACTCGTTCTGGGCCGGCGGCTCGGGGGTGGTGGTGCTGCCGTGCGGGGCGGGCAAGACGCTTGTCGGTGCCGCAGCGATGGCGAAAGCCAGTGCGACGACGCTGATTCTGGTCACCAACACCGTGGCGGCCCGGCAGTGGAAACGCGAACTGGTCGCTCGCACGTCGCTGACCGAGGACGAGATCGGCGAATACTCCGGTGAACGCAAGGAGATCCGGCCGATCACCATCTCCACGTATCAGATGATGACCCGTCGCACCAAGGGCGAGTACCGCAACCTGGAACTGTTCGAGAGCCGCGACTGGGGGCTGATCATCTACGACGAGGTGCATCTGCTGCCCGCCCCGGTGTTCCGGTTGACCGCCGACCTGCAGTCGCGGCGGCGGCTGGGGTTGACGGCCACCCTGATCCGCGAGGACGGCCGCGAGGGCGACGTGTTCAGCCTGATCGGGCCGAAACGCTACGACGCGCCGTGGAAAGACATTGAGGCGCAGGGTTGGATCGCGCCGGCGGAGTGCGTCGAGGTTCGGGTCACGCTGACCGACAGCGAGCGGATGATGTACGCCACCGCCGAGCCCGATGAACGCTACCGGGTCTGCTCGACGGCACATTCGAAGATCGCCGTGGTCCGCTCGCTGCTGAGCCGCCACCCCGGCGAGCAGACCCTGGTGATCGGCGCCTACCTCGACCAGCTCGAAGAGCTCGGTGCGGTACTCGACGCCCCGGTGATACAAGGGTCGACCAAAACCGCCGAACGCGAAGCGCTGTTCGATGCGTTTCGCCGCGGCGAGGTGAACACCTTGGTGGTGTCCAAGGTGGCCAATTTCTCCATCGACCTGCCGGAAGCCGCAGTGGCGGTGCAGGTTTCGGGGACATTCGGGTCGCGTCAGGAAGAGGCGCAGCGGCTCGGCCGGATATTGCGGCCCAAGGCCGACGGCGGAAGCGCCATCTTCTACTCGGTGGTGGCGCGCGACAGCCAAGACGCCGAATACGCCGCGCACCGGCAACGGTTTCTCGCCGAGCAGGGCTACGGCTATGTCATCCGCGACGCCGACGACCTTCTGGGCCCGGCAATTTAGAGCGAGACGATGGTCGCCGACGCCGTGCCCGGTGCGCCGTACACCTGGGCCAGGCCGACGCGCGGGTTGCCGGGCACCTGACGCTCACCGGCCTCGCCGCGCAGCTGGCGCACCAGCTCGTGCACCTGACGCAGGCCCGACGCCCCGATCGGCTCGCCGTTGGCGATCAGCCCGCCGTCGGTGTTGATCGGAAGCTGACCACCGATCTCGGTGGCGCCGTCGGCCACCAGCTTCTCTTGCTCGCCGTCGGCGCACAGGCCGGTCTCGGCCATGTGGATGACCTCGGCGCCGGCGTCGGTGTCCTGCAATTGCGCAAGGTCGATGTCCTCAGGGCCGATGCCCGCGGCCTCGTAGGCGGCCTTGGCCGCATACACCGTCGGGGAGACATCCTCGTCCAACGGGGCGAAGGTGGCGTGCACCTCGTAGGCGCCGTAGCGGCGGGTGCGAATCTCAGTGGCCCGCACGTACACCGGCTTGTCGGTGTACTTGTGCGCCATGTCGGCTCGGCACATCACGACCGCGGCGGCGCCCTCGTCGGGCGCGCAGAACATGTATTGCGTCAGCGGGTAGTTCAGCACGGTCGAGTTGAGGATCGCGTCTTCGGGAATCGCCTTGCGGCGGAACGCATTCGGATTGGCGGCGCCATTGCGGAAGTTCTTTGCGGCGACCTTGGCCAGGGTGGCCTGGGAGATGTTGTGGTCGTGGATGTACTTGTTGGCCTTCATTCCGAAAAACTTGGTGGTGACGAACTGCCCGTTCTGCGCATACCACTGCGGCAGCGCCAACTTGGCGGGGTCGTCGGTGAACGCGCCGCGTGGATGCTTGTCCAAGCCGATGGCGATGCCGATGTCGTACTTGCCCAACCGGATGGTGTCGGCCGTCTGCTGAATTGCGCTGGCCGCGGTGGCACAGGCATTGAACACGTTGGTAAACGTGATGCCGGTGAGCCCGACCAAGCGGGTGACCGCGTCGGGGTTGGACACCTCGTGGCTGCCGCCGAAGCCGAATTGGATGTCCTTCCACTCACACCCGGCGTCGGTTAGCGCGGATTGGATGGCCTCGGCGGCCATCTGCATCGCGGTCTTGTCGAATCTGCCGAATGGATGCAGGCCTACGCCGATGATGGCCACATCATTGGTCATGTCAGGCTCCTTCCCCGACCGGCTGGAAAGCGAAGGTGACCACTTCGTTGCCCTCGTCGTCGGCGGTGAACGGCACCATGGTCAGCTCGACCTCCTGCCCGAACTGCAGCTTGGCGGGGTCGTTTTCGGTGAGCCGGCCTTCGACTCGAATTACGTCACCGAGCTGGACCAGGCCCACTCCGAACGGAACGAAATCCTCGCCGGTCGGCCCGGCATACGGGGGCCCCGGCGGGAAACCCTGGGTGGTCCACGCCACCAGGGTTCCGCGGCGCGGCAGCAACACCTCGCTCATCGCACTCCCGCTACAACGCGGGCAAAGCTGCTGCACCGGGAAGGTGGTGGCGCCGCAGTCGCCGCATTGGCTGCCGATCAGCTGCGGGTTTTCGTCAGGCCAGGTCGAGATGCCGGGCGCCAGTGCCTTCTGCATAACCGAACCGTACAACAGCGTTCGGCAAAAACGGAAACCCCATTCTCCTAGCTGAGTGCGGGGATCACTTCTTGCTCGAACCGCTCGATGCTGGACCGGTCATAGGCGGCTTCCGGGAAGTAACAGATCACGTACTCGCAGCCAAGCTCGCGCAGCTTCCCGAGCCGTTCGACCACCTGTTCCGGCGTGCCGACCGCCGAATCCGGCCCGGTGGTGCCGGCGATATAGCCGTCCGCCGCCGCCTCAGGGATAGCGCCGATCAGCCGGTCGCGGATGCGCTGCAACCGGCCTTTGACGTCGGCGTCCGAAGCGCCGACGACGGCGTTGACGTTGACCGAGCGCACAACGGCGGCGAAATCGGTGCCCACGTCGTCGCAGTGCTGCGCAAGCGCTTCGGACTTGCGCGCGAACGCGGTCGGCTCGGGGGAGAAATTGGTGTATTGCGCGTATTTCGCCGCGATGCGCAGCGTCACCTTCTCCCCACCGCCGGCAATCCATAGCGGAATCCCACTGTCCTGCAGGGGCTTCGGCGCAACGATCGCACCGTCGATCTGGTAATGCTTACCGGTGAAGCTGACCTTGCCGTCGCGCCAGGCGTCGCGCATGATCTGCACACCCTCGTCCAGTCGCCCGAGCCTCACACCCGCCGAGGGGAAACCGTAACCGTAAGCCCGCCATTCGTGTTCGTACCAGCCGCCACCGATGCCCATCTGAATGCGGCCACCCGAGATGACGTCTGCGGTGGCCGCCACCTTGGCCAAGTAGACCGGGTTGCGGTAGCTCATCGCCGTACACATCTGTCCGAGCTTGATCCGCGATGTGCTCGCCGCATACGCCGACATCAGCGACCAGGCCTCGTGGGTGGCTTCGCCGGTCGGCATCGGCACGGTGTGGAAGTGGTCGTAGACCCACAATGAATCCCATGCGCTGTCGTCGGCGTAGCCGGCCAGCTCTCGCATCACCGCCCACTGCTTGTCGGGTTCAATTCCGACGAGATCAAGTCGCCAACCTTGCGGGATGAAAAGTCCGAAGCGCATAGCTTCGGACTCTAAACCCACGTCAGATTCCCAGCGCGGCCAACGCACCTTCGACCGACGCGGCGCGCAGCTTGTGGCGAGGCGTGTCGGGGAAGTGCAGACAGCAGTCCTGCAAACCGCCGAGTGCGATCACCGCGCGGGTTGCTTGGGCGAGTGTGGGTTTCGGCCCGAACACCAGCTTGCCGAGCCGGCTGTGCCAGGCAAGCACCTTTTCGACCAGAGCAAAGTCCTCGAGGATGGCGAATTCCGTGAGTATCACAACAAGGTCCCGCCGGTGCCGGTACAGGAAATCGAAATACCCCTCGAGCAATTCGCACGCCTTGATGCCGACACGGTTCTCCTGGTCGGCGACGAACTGCTCGCCGTCGTCGATCAGTGGCGCCACGATGCTGCGGACCAGCTCTTCACGCGAGGTGAAGTGGTAGTAAAGCGCCGGCTTGGTGATCCCCAGTTCGTCGGCGATGTCCTGCAGGCTGGTGCGTTGCACACCTCGCCGCGCGAACAGCTCGCGGGCGACATCTTGGATGCGCTCACGGGTGTCCGAGCGGGGCCTTTTCACCCGCCCAGCTTATCTGACTTACCGATAGGTAAGCCCGCATGTTAGGCTTACCGAACGTTAAGTAAGGAGGTGCAGGATGCGGGTCTTGATTTCGGGCGCGAGCATCGCCGGGCCTGTGCTGGCCTACTGGCTGAGCCGCGAGGGCTTAGACGTCACGGTGGTCGAACGCGCGCCGACATTACGCAAAACCGGTGGCCATGCCGTCGACCTGTTTCGGCCGTCGATGGAGATTTCCGCGCAGATGGGGGTCCTGCCGCGCATCGAGAAACTCGTCACCGGGACCAACGTGATGACGATCTATCGCGACAGCGCAAAACGACCGGTCAGCGCCGATCTCACCAAGCTCTTCACCGCCGCCTCGGACCGGCATGTGGAGATCATGCGCGACGATCTCAGCGAGATCTACTACGACGCGGGTCGCGACAATGTCGAGTACCTGTTCGGCGACTCGATCACGAGCGTATCGCCGGACGGTGACGTCACTTTCGAGCACGCCTCGCCGGGCAGGTTCGACGTGATCGTCGGCGCCGACGGACTGCACTCCAACGTTCGACAGCTCGTTTTGGGTAACGATGCGGTCGTCACCCAGTTCCTCGGGGCGTATCTGGCAGTGGCGTCAGTGCCGAAAACCCTTGCGCCCGAAGGCGAATTGCTCTGCCATGCCAGGGTGGGACGCATGGCGGCCATCTACACCGCCCAACACCTGGACGACGCGCGCGCCGTGTTCCTGTTCCGCAGCCCCGAACTTCGATACGACTACCGAGACGTGGTGCGGCAAAAGGAATTACTGCACCAGGCGTTCACCGGGATGGCTCCCGAGGTGGACACCTGGCTCGGGCAACTCGACGACACGGCGGCGTTTTATTTCGACGCAATCACCCAACTGCAGCTGGACAGCTGGTCGCGCGGGCGGGTCACCCTCGTCGGCGACGCCGGCTACTGCCCCGGGCCCGCGGTCGGCGGCAGCACCAGCCTTGCGGTGGTCGGCGCCTACGTGTTGGCCGGCGAGCTCGCCCGCGCACGGGGCGACCACGCGGCCGCGTTCGCGGCGTACGAATCCCAGATGCGCGAACCGGTGTGCCGCAGCCGGGCATTCGCTCGCGCTGCCGCCAAAACCGTCGTCCCCGGCTCCGCGGTCATGCTGTGGGCGGTAACCCGCGGCGCGCAGTTGGTGTCGGCGCTGCCCGCGCCGCTTACTCGAGCGGTGGGCAAGCTCAACACCAAGGGTGTGCGGATGCACGACTCGATGCGAGTTCCCGACTACAGCGACGTTTGACAACATGGCGCACACGGAACTTTCCGGCATCGGGGTATGGAGCAACCAACTGCACTATGGCGACCCATCGGAGGCTGCCGACGCCGCAGCGGAATTGGAGGAGCTGGGCTTCTCGGCGCTGTGGATTCCCGACGTCAGCGGGTCGGTACTCGATGCGGTGGGCCACTTACTGGCCGCCACGAAACGGACAATCATCGCCACCGGCATCCTGAATCTCTGGATGCACGAGCCGGACACCGTGGCGGACTCCTATGCGGCGCTCACCGCCGCCCACGGGGACCGCTTTCTGCTGGGGATCGGCGTCAGCCATGCACCGCTCATCGATGCCCGCCAGCCCGGGCGATACCGCCAACCGCTTGCCGCAACGACCGCATTCCTGGACGGGTTGGATGCCGCGCAGCGACCCGTGCCCGTGGATCGGCGGGTGCTGGCCGCGCTGGGTCCGAAGATGCTGGCGCTGGCCGCAAGCCGCGCCGCCGGTGCCCACCCGTATCTGGTCACACCCGAGCACACCGCTAGTGCGCGTGCGGCTTTGGGGGACGGTCCGCTGCTGCTGCCCGAACAGGCGGTGCTTCTGTGCGATAGTCGTGACGAGGCACGTGCGATCGGAACCGATTGGTTGCGGGCGTATCTGGGGTTGCCGAACTACGCCAACAACTTGTTGCGCATCGGGTTTTCGCAAGACGATCTGGCACAGGTGAGCGATCGACTCTTCGATGCGATCATCGCCTGGGGCGACGAAGCGGCAATCCTGCGCAGAGTCGCCGAGCATCAGGCGGCCGGCGCAGATCATGTCTGCATCCAGGCGCTGGTCGCCGACCACCTGAGCTTCCCCCGTGACCAGTGGCGTCGAATCGCGGCGGCCTTCCGCGGCTAACCTGGCACGCATGCCGCTATCCAAAACTGAACGAGAAGAGTTTCTGGCACAGCCGCATATCGCGGCGCTCTCGGTGTATGCCGGCGATGCCCGTGGGCCGTTGACGGTGCCGATCTGGTATCAGTACACGCCCGGCGGCGAGCCGTGGGTGCTCACCGGGGCGGGTTCGCGCAAGACACGTCTGATCGAGGCCGCCGGCTATTTCTCCCTCATGGTCGAGCGGATCGACCCGACGGTGCGTTACGTCGCGGTCGACGGTCCGGTGAGCCGCATCGAACCGAGCACCGATGACCAGCTCGTCGAGCTGACGCGCCGCTACATGCCGCCAGAACGGGTGGACGCATATCTGGACTACGCCCGCAGTGAGCTCGGCGAGAGCGTCGTCATCTATCTGCAACCGCAACACTGGCTTTCGGCAGATCTGGGGGAGCTTTAGTAAACCCGGTCCGCGGGCTACCGTGAAGCAATGGCATCTCGACACGCGCTGTTTCGGGTCTTCTACGGCATCGGGTTCACTCCGTGGGACGGTCATCCGCTTTCGGCGTCGCTTCGCGAGCTCGTCGAGGGAACCGACACCGCGCCAGGATCGGCACTTGACGTCGGATGCGGCACCGGTGACTCGTCGATCTATCTGGCCCAACACGGATGGCAAGTCACCGGAGTGGATTTCACGCCCAAGGCCCTGGACAAGGCACGCGCCAAGGCCCAAGCCGCGGACGCTGCCGTCGACTTCGTGCACGCAGACGTCACCCACTTGCGGCAGGCCGGAATCGACGGGCCTTTCCAGCTGATCGTGGACAACGGCTGCTTCCACGGCATGAGCGACGGCGATCGCGACTTGTACGTCGATGAGATGAGCGCGGTCGCCGCCCAGGGTGCACAGCTGCTGATGATCGCTTTCAAACGCAGCGGGCGTATCGGACCGCCGGGAGTCGAGCAATCCGAGATCGAACGCCGCTTCACCCCGGCATGGGCGTTACTGTCGGCTGCCGATGAACCGCGGTGGACACCTCAAGGCGGAATCGCCGGCCGATTCGCCGCCCGATTCGAGGCACGCCGCTACGTTTTGCAGCGCCAGTAGTCGCGCGCTAAGAGGTGAGCGACTCCGGCGGCAGGAACCGGTCGCCGTATTTGGCCGCCAATTCGCGAGCCCGCGCGACGAAGCCGTCCTTACCGCCCGGGTAACCGACCACGTACTGCGCGGTGCCACCGGTCCATGGCGGGAAGCCGATTCCCATGATCGACCCGATGTTGGCGTCGGCCGTCGACGTCAGCACGCCTTCGTCGAGGCACTTCTGCGTTTCCAGCGCCTCGGCGAACAGCATCCGGTCGATCATGTCCTGCAACGGCGGCTGCGACGAGCCCGACTTGAACGTCTCGCGCAGGCCCGGCCACAGGCCAGTGCGCTTGCCGTCCAAGTACTCATAGAAGCCGGCCCCTTTCAGCCGGCCAGAGCGGCCAAGGTCGAGCATTTTTTCGACGACGGCTTCGGCCGGGTGCGGCTCGTAGGTGCCGCCGGCATCCTCGACACCCTTGCGGGTGGCGACCGCGATCTTGTGCATCAACTCCAGGTTGAGCTCGTCGGAGAGCTGCAAGGGCGGCGCGGGATAGCCGGCCTGCGAGCCGGCCTGCTCGATGCTGGCCGGCTCGACACCCTCGCCGAGCATCGCCAGCGCCTCGTTGACAAACGTGCCGATGACGCGGGAGGTGTAGAAGCCGCGGCTGTCGTTGACGACGATCGGGGTCTTGCCGATCGCCAGCGTGTAGTCGAACACCCGGGCCAGCGCCTCGTCGGAAGTCTTCTCGCCCTTGATGATTTCGACCAACGGCATCTTGTCGACCGGAGAGAAGAAGTGGATCCCGATGAAGTCTTCCTGGCGCTTGACACCGGTCGCCAGACCGGTGATCGGCAGCGTCGAGGTGTTGGAACCCAGGATCGCGTCGGGTTCGACGATGTCTTCGATCTCCTGGAACACCTTGTGCTTGAGGTCCTGGTTCTCGAACACCGCCTCGATCACGAAGTCGACGCCGGCGAAGTCGGAGGCATCACCGGTCGGGGTGATGCGATCCAGCAGCGCCTTGGACTTCTCCTCGGTGGTGCGGCCCTTCTCCAGCGCCTTGGCTTCCAGCTTCTCGGAGTAGCCCTTGCCCTTCTGCGCGGCCTCCACGCTCACATCTTTGAGCACGACGTCGAAGCCGGCCTTGGCGGAGACGTACGCGATGCCGGCGCCCATCATGCCGGCACCGAGCACACCGATCTTCTTGATCGGGGTCTTGTCGATGCCGTCCGGGCGTGAGCCTCCGGAGTTGATGTGCTGCAGGTCGAAGAAGAACGCCTGAATCATGTTCTTGGCGACCTGGCCGGTGACCAGCTGGGCGAAGTAACGGCTTTCGATGCGGGTGGCGGTGTCGAAGTCGACCTGCGCACCCTCGACCGCGGCGGCCAGGATGGCCCGCGGCGCCGGCATCGGCGCACCCTTGAGTTGCTTGCGCAGATTCGACGGGAACGACGGCAGGATGGCCGCCAACCCCGGCGACGACGGCGTGCCGCCCGGCATCTTGTAGCCCTTGGCATCCCACGGCTGCACGTGCGCGTCGGGGTTGGCCTTGACCTCTTTTATCCAGGCCTTAGCCCTCGGCACCAGCTCCTCGACCATGGGCAGCAGCTCGTCGATCAGCCCGATCTCCTTGGCCTTGGCCGGCTTGAATCGGGTGCCCTGCGCCAGGATGTTCACGAACGCGTTCTGGATGCCGAACATCCGCACCGTGCGGGTCACGCCGCCGCCGCCGGGCAGCAGGCCCAGCGTCACTTCCGGCACACCGATCTGGCTGCCCTTGACGTCGGCGGCGATCCGATGGTGACAGGCCAGCGCGATCTCCAGGCCTCCGCCCAGCGCGGCGCCGTTGATCGCGGCGACGACGGGCTTGCCCAGCGTCTCCAGGGTGCGCAGCTGCTTCTTGACCGTTTCCACGGTGTCGAAGAACTGACCGGCGTCTTCCGGCCGGGCCTTGACCATGGCGGTGAGGTCACCGCCGGCGAAGAACGTCTTCTTGGCGCTGGTGATCACCACCCCGCTGATCGAATCCTTCTCGGCGACAAGGCGATCGACGGCCTTACCCATCGACTCGATGTACGCCTCGTTCATCACGTTGGCCGACCCGGACGGGTCGTCCATAGTCAGCGTGACGATGCCGTCGGCATCCTTGTCCCACTGAATGGTGTTGTCCGCCATTTCCGTTCGAAACCCTCTCAGACTCGCTCAATGATGGTTGCTACGCCCATGCCGCCGCCGATGCACAGCGTGACCAATGCGCGCCGAGCGCCCCGACGCTCCAGTTCGTCGACCATGGTGCCCAGGATCATCGCGCCGGTGGCGCCCAAAGGGTGGCCCATCGCGATGGCGCCGCCGTTGACGTTGAGCTTCTCGTCGGGGATGTTGAGGTCCTTCTGGAACTTCAGCACCACCGAGGCGAACGCCTCGTTGAGCTCGAACAGGTCGATGTCGTCGATGGTCAGCCCAGCACGGTCGAGCACCTTGCGGGTGGCCGGGGTCGGCCCGGTCAACATGATCGTCGGCTCGGCGCCGCTGGTGGCGGTGGCCACGATGCGGGCCCGCGGGGAAAGGTTGACCGCCTTTCCGGCGCTCTCACTGCCCACCAGGACCAGAGCGGCACCGTCGACAATGCCGGAGCTGTTGCCGCCGGTGTGGACGTGGTTGATCTTCTCCACCCAGTGGTACTTCTGCAGCGCCACGTCGTCGAAACCGCCCAGCGCCGCAACGGTTTCGAAGGCGGGCTTCAGTTTGGCCAGACCCTCCATCGTGGTGTCGGGCCGCATGTGCTCGTCGTGGTCGAGAATCAGCAGGCCGTTCTGGTCGCGGACGGGCACGATCGACTTGGCGAAGTAGCCGCCCGACCATGCCGCGGCGGCCTTTTGCTGGCTGCGCAGCGCATAGGCGTCGACGTCCTCGCGGGAGAAGCCCTCGATGGTGGCGATCAGGTCGGCGCCGATGCCCTGCGGGACAAAGCCGAGGTCGTAGTTGGTGGCCGGGTCAAGCGCCATGGCGCCGCCGTCGGATCCCATCGGCACCCGGCTCATCGACTCAACGCCGCCGGCCAGCACCAAATCGTCCCAGCCCGAGCGCACCTTCTGCGCAGCGGTGTTCACGGCTTCCAGTCCGGACGCACAGAACCGGTTGAGCTGCACTCCCCCCGTGGTGTCGGGCAGTCCGGCGGCTAGCACGGCGGCCCGGGCGATGTCACCGCCCTGGTCGCCCACCGGCGAGACCACACCCAGGATGACGTCGCTGATCAGGTTCTCGTCCAGATCGGGAAACCGGTTGCGCAGCTCCTCGATCAGGCCGACGACCAGGCTCAGTGGCTTGACCTCGTGCAACGATCCGTCGCGTTGCTTGCCCCGCGGCGTGCGAATGGCCTCGTAAATGAAGGCTTCTTCGGACATGGCTGATTCCTCTTCCAGGTTTCGGATCCGTACCGCCACCCTAACAGGGCGCCCGTCCAACCTGTTGGTTGGGCAACTTGGCCTGCTCGGCGGCGCCGAATGTGCGGCCAGCCGCACGCTCGACGGGAGGGCCCAGCCTCGAGGGTCTTAAGCTCGACCGTCATGACGGTGCCGCGACTGCAGCCCTACGCGACCACGGTGTTCGCCGAGATGTCGGCGCTTGCCGCGCGCATCGGCGCGGTCAACCTCGGCCAGGGCTTTCCGGACGAAGACGGACCGCCGGCCATGCTGAAGGCCGCTCAGGACGCCATCGCGGAAGGCGTCAACCAGTACCCGCCGGGAATCGGCATCGCGCCGCTGCGCCAGGCCATCGCCGCCCACCGGAAAAGGCACTTCGGCGTCGACTATGACCCGGAGACCGAGATCCTGGTGACGGTCGGGGCCACCGAGGCCATCGCGGCCGCGGTGCTCGGCCTGGTCGAGCCCGGCTCGGAAGTGATACTCATCCAGCCGTTCTACGACTCGTATTCGCCGGTGGTGGCGATGGCCGGCGCGCAGCGGGTAGTCGTGCCGCTGGTGGCCGACGGGCGCGGGTTTGCCCTCGACATCGACGCGCTGCGCCGTGCGGTGACAGCGCGCACCCGGGCGTTGATCGTGAACTCGCCGCACAACCCCACCGGCACGGTGCTCAGCGCGACCGAGCTGGCGGCCATCGCGGAGATCGCGATCCAAGGCGACCTGCTGGTCATCACCGACGAGGTCTACGAGCATCTGGTATACGACGAGCACCGCCACCTGCCGCTGGCCGGCTTCGACGGAATGGCCGAGCGGACAGTTACCATCTCCAGCGCGGCCAAGATGTTCAATTGCACCGGCTGGAAAATCGGATGGGCTTGCGGGCCAGCCGAACTCATTGTTGGCGTGCGGTCGGCAAAACAGTATCTGAGTTACGTGGGGGGCGCGCCGTTTCAACCGGCCGTCGCGCACGCGCTGAACACTGAGGACGATTGGGTGGCGGCGCTACGGGCCGCCCTGCAGGACAAGCGTGACCGGCTCGCGCGGGGACTGGCCGGGATCGGATTCGAGGTGCACGACAGCGCGGGCACCTACTTCCTGTGTGCGGACCCGCGTCCACTGGGCCATGACGACAGCACGGCGTTCTGCGCAGCGCTGCCGCAGCGGGTCGGGGTGGCCGCGATCCCGTTGGCGGCGTTCTGCGATCCCGCTGCCGAGCACTTCAAGGAGTGGAATCACTTGGTGCGCTTCACCTTCGCCAAGCGCGACGACACCCTCGACGAGGCGATCCGCCGGCTGGCGGTGCTGCGGGACGGACCGGTTATGTCGGCCGACGGGCGCTCTCGGTGCCCATGACGCGCTCGCGCAGGCCCTCGGTTGCCGTGCCCAACACGATGTTGCTGGCCCGCTTGACGATGAACTCGGGGATCGGACCGGACGGTTCGACGGTGATATCGAAGCGCACACGGGTCTTGTCGAGGCCCTCGCGCGTGAGGGTGTATTCGACGTGCTGCCCGTGCTGCTGGAACGTCGCCGCGGCATCCCAGACCACCCAGTCGGGACCCCAGTGATACTCGAGGATCTCTTTGTCGACCATCCCGAAGATCTTTATCGTGGCCCGCACGTGATGAGGCCGACCGTCGTCATAGCGGTCCAGCACTTCCATCCGTTTGTGGACCGGCGACCACGCCGTCAACGTGCTCACGTCGGCGAGCGCCTCCATGATTACTTCCGGCGACGCTTCGATGACGATTTCTCGGGATGCTTGTACGGCCACTTCGCACCTATGTCCGCCGATCCGCACCAACCGCGGCCATGACCCGCCTGCGCAGTCCCTCGGTAGCGGCATTCAAAACTTTTTTGCGGGCTCGGTTGACCAGAAACTCCGGAAGCGGCGCTGACGGCTCCAGGGTGATTTCGAAGCGCACCCGCGTCTTGTCGTCTGTCACGCGTTGCAGCGTGTATTCGACATGCTGGGCATGTTGCTGAAGGGTTTTGTCGGCATCCCATACCAGCCAGTCCGGGCCCCAGTGATATTCGAGCACTTCGGTGTCGACGATGCCGACCACCTTGACCGTGACCTTCACGTGGTGCGGGCGACCGTCGGGATAGGTGTCGAGCACTTCGGCACGCTTGTGAACCGAGGACCAGGAGGGTACCGAGCCGATATCGGCTAGCGCCTCCAGGATCGGTTCCGGCGGCGCGTCGATGACGATTTCTCGCGATGCTCGTACGGCCACTACTTCCAACGTAGCAACGTGATCCGGCTTGGACGGCAGATCCGCGATCACCAACCGATTTCGTCCAACGGCGTGGCTGCGGGCGGCGGCGCACCCACCGATCCGGCCGGAGTGCGGGAGAACCGCGGCGCGGGCGCGGCCTGATCGACACCGTTGGCGTCGATCACCGTCGCGCGTGCCCTCAGATGCGCGTCGGTGGCGGCTTCCGTCCACGTCAACACCGGGGTGACGCACGCATCGGTGCCGGCGAAGACCTCCGCCCACTCGTCGCGGGTCTTGGAGGCGAACCGCTCGGTGAAGATCTCACGCATCCGCGAATAGGACCCGATGTCGAGTTGCCCGGGCACCTCGTCGGGGGATAGCCCCAGCCCTGCAAGCAATTCAGCGAAGAACTGTGGCTCGATGGCACCCACGGCCATGTACTTGCCGTCGGCGGTCTCATAGCACCGATAAAACGGGGCGCCACCGTCGAGCAGAAACGATTCGCGTTCGTCGCGCATGGCGCCGGTCGACTTCATCGTCCACATCATCTGCGCCAGGATGCTGACGCCGTCGACCATCGCGGCGTCCACGACCTGTCCGATCCCCGACCGCTCCCGCTCGTAGAGCGCGACCGCGATGCCCAGCAGCACCAACATCGAACCGCCGCCGAAGTCGGCGACCAGGTTCAGCGGCGGCATCGGCGGCCGGTCGCGGTAGCCGAGCGCCGACAGCACCCCGGTCTGCGAGAGGTAGTTGATGTCATGGCCCGCTGTGCTGGCCCGCGGCCCGTCCTGTCCCCACCCGGTGATGCGCGCGTAGATCAGCCTCGGGTTGACCGCCGCGCAGTCGTCCGGACCGATCCCGAGTCGCTCGCAGATGCCCGGCCGGAAGCAGTCCAGCAGCACGTCGGCCTTGGCGGCCAAATCGAGCAGCGCCCGCGGCGCCGCCTTGACGTCGAGGTCCACGATCCGCTTGCCGCGGTGCAGCAGGTCGCGGTCCTCGGCCGGCATCGTCAGTCCGCCTGGGCGACGGACCCGCACCACGTCGGCACCGAGATCGGCGAGCACCATGCCGGCATGCGGCCCTGGCCCAATGCCGCCCAGTTCAATGACTTTCACCCCCGCCAGGGGTCCCTTCGCGCTCATCGCCGCAACCCTACAAGGGGTCTTCTTGAACCACGGCCGCCCGAGGTTCGTGGACATTGAATGACTCGGCAGCGACCCGCCGTCGCGATCTGTTACGGCGTCGTCTGTCATGCGAGTTTTGCGCTCGGGTTGGCAACGATGATCGCTGCGATGTTTTTCGGCATGAGCCGATCGCTGGGTGGTTTGCCCGCGCCGTGGAGCTGGATCGCCGATGCCGTGTTGCTCGCCCAGTTCCCCATCCTGCATTCGTTCCTGCTCACCCGAAGAGGACGAGCCTGGCTCGTTCGTCTCGCGCCGGTCAGCACGGGAGGCGCCCTCTCGTCGACGACCTTCGTCATCATCGCCTCCCTGCAGACCTTCGCACTGTTTGCGTTGTGGTCTGCCAGCCGGACGATCTGGTGGCAGGCACATGGAGTGGCCCTTGCGGTTCTGACGGTCCTCTACGCGGCGTCTTGGCTATTGCTGGGCAAAGCGATGTTCGACGCGGGACTTGCGCTGCAGACGGGGAGCCTGGGGTGGGTCGCCCTGCTGCGCAACTCAAAGCCGCGCTATCCGACGATGCCCGAAACCGGGCTCTTTCGACTCATCCGCCAGCCGATCTACGTCTCATTCGCTCTCACGTTGTGGACTGTCCCAACGTGGACCCCGGATCAGCTCGTCGTCGCGATCACGTTGACCACTTACTGTCTTATGGGCCCGCTGTTAAAAGAAGCGCGCTTTCGTCGCATCTACGGGTCGGCGTTCGAGCGCTACGCACAGCGCATTCCTTATTGGCTTCCGCTGCCGCGGACACGGGCCGCGAGTTCTAGCCGCGCCCTTTCCTTACGCTGAGCACTCGCTCGCGCAGTCCCTCGGTCGCGGTATCCACCTGGCCCTTGATCGTGCGTTTCAACAGAAACCCCGGCAACGGCACCAGCGGGTCGATGGTGATCTCGAACTTCACCCGGGTCTTGGCACCCTCCGGTATCAGCTTGTATGTCGCATCCTGCGCACGCTGCTGGCCCGCGCTGACCAAGGTCCAGCTCACGTTGTTCTCGCCCCACGTGTAAGCGACCACCTGCTCGTCGGTGATGCCCGCCGCCTTGACTTTCATCTTGGCGACACTGGGCCGTCCGTCGTCGCCCCGTTCGACCACCTCAGAGCTTTGGTGCGCCGAAGACCACTCGGTCAGCGACTCGAGATCAGCGATGACCTCGAGAATCTCCTCCGGGCTCGCTTCGATGACCACTTCGCGCGATTCCTTGATTGCCATGTTCGGACGATAGCGAGACGGCGTCTCGCCGGCAGTGTTTTCGGCCGGGCGTAACGTCGTTAAGGTGACTGTCCCGCTCGAATCCCCCTACACCGTCGGTGACTATCTGCTCGACCGTCTCGCAGAACTCGGCGTCGGGCACGTCTTCGGTGTTCCCGGCGACTACAACCTCGAATTCCTGGACCACGTCATCGCGCACCCCGACATCCGGTGGGTCGGTAACGCCAACGAGCTCAATGCCGGCTACGCCGCCGACGGATATGGCCGGCTACGTGGAATGTCCGCTGTGGTAACGACATTCGGAGTCGGCGAACTGTCGGTAGCCAACGCCATCGCCGGCAGCTATGCAGAGCACGTACCGGTGGTGCACATCGTCGGCGGGCCGTCCAAAGACGCACAGGGCACGCGTCGCGCCCTGCATCATTCGCTGGGCGACGGTGATTTCGAGCACTTTCTGCGGATAAGCCGGGAAATCACCTGCGCCCAAGCAAATCTCATGCCGGCCACGGCCACCAGGGAAATCGACCGGGTGCTCAGCGAGGTGCGCGAGCAGAAGCGGCCCGGGTATCTGCTGCTGTCCACCGATGTGGCGCGCTTTGAAACCGAGCGGCCTGCTGCACCGTTGCCGCGCTACACCGGCGGCACCAGCCCGCGGGCGCTTGCGCTATTTACCGAAGCCGCAACCAAACTCATCGCCGATCACCAGTTGACCGTGCTTGCCGACTTCCTGGTCCATCGTCTGCATGCAGTTTCTCACCTCGAGGCGCTGCTGGCCGCCGACGTGGTGCCGCACGCCACGCTGATGTGGGGCAAAAGCCTCGTCGACGAAAGCGCGCCGGAATTCCTGGGAATTTATTCAGGCGCCGCCAGCCCGGAACCGGTTCGTCGGGCGATCGAAGAGGCGCCGGTGCTGGTGACCGCGGGAGTGGTGTTCACGGACATGGTCAGCGGGTTTTTCAGCCAGCGCATCGATCCTGCCAGGACCATCGACGTCGGAGTGCAGCAGAGCACGGTAGGCAATCAGGTGTTCGCGCCGCTGGAGATGGAGGCAGCACTCGACGCTCTGACCACGATCCTCGCTCGTCGTGGCATCACCTCGCCGCCGGTCGTGTCCGCGTCCGACGACGGGCCCACCGAAACTCCGAGCCGCGACCATCCGGTGAGCCAAAAAGTGTTGTGGGACAGGTTTTGCGACGCACTCACGCCGGGGAATGTGGTGATCGCCGATCAGGGCACGTCGTTCTACGGCATGGCCGCTCACCGGCTTCCCCGCGGAGTTACCTTTATCGGCCAACCGTTGTGGGGTTCGATCGGGTACACGCTGCCGGCGACGTTGGGAGCCGGGCTGGCTAGTCCGGAACGCCGGCCGGTGCTGCTGATCGGCGACGGGGCCGCGCAGCTGACCGTGCAGGAGCTGGGTGTGTTCTCCCGTGAGGGGCTCTCGCCGGTCATCGTGGTGGTCAACAACGACGGTTACACGGTCGAGCGGATGATTCACGGAAAAACCGCGCCCTACAACGACATTGTGCGCTGGAGTTGGGCCGATATTCCCAACGCGCTCGGCGTGACCAATCATCTGACATTTCGGGCGCAAACCTACGGCGAGCTCGACGACGCCTTCATCGCCGCGGCCGAGCATCAGGACCGGATGGTGCTCATCGAGGCGGTGGTGCCGCGCCTCGACATCCCCGACCTGCTCACCGACCTGGTTCGGCCCACGTCAGCGGACGGTAGTGCGCGTCGATGAGCCGGCGTAGCGTTCGCCGGCAGCGCCCACAGTCGGCGCCGGCACCGCATGTCCGGGCGACCGCGTTGGTGGTCGATGCCCCCGCTGCGACGGCGTCGGCTACGACCTGGCTGGTGACGCCGTTACACAGGCACACGTACACGCCGTGGTCCGTTCATTCGTCGATCCGCATCATGTCGACGAATCGGCCGACGAACAGCGGCGGGTAGGCACCCATCCCCGCCTGCGTCATCCAGTGCGCCACGACGTCGGGATGCTCGATCCAGCGCCGCGCGCGGTTCTCGTCGTCGATCTCCTGCAGGATCAGCACTTCGTGCCCGTCGTCGAACGCCCGGAAGATCCGTGTTTGCCGGATGCCCGCAGCTTTGAATCGTTCGAGGGCACCGCGGATCTCGGAGGTCAACACGGACACGTCGTCGACCGACGCGATCGCGGCCACCACGACGCCCGGCGCATTCGGGGGCGACGGTGCGTTGGAATCGAAGCGTTCGACGATCTCGCCGGCGAAGACCGCCGGAATGTCTTCGACGCCGACCGCGTCGAACCAGTCGAAGAACACCCGAGACCGGAGCAACTCCACAATCGGCTCCCGGCTGCGCAGGCCGATCGTCACCAGGACGCGTCCATAGTCATCGGTCGACTTGTAGAGCAGCACGTGGTGGGCACCGATGTCGGCCAGTGCCGATTTACGACGCTGCAGCAGCGGCCATACCCGCTCCGGGTCCGGCACGCGATAATCCGATGCGATCACCATCGACTGCAGAGGCTCTGCGACGCTCACCGCAGTTGGTCCTTCATCACCTTGCCGGTGGCGTTCAGCGGAAGCTCGTCGAGGAACTCGATAGAGCGCGGTGCTTTGAACCCTGCCATCCGCCCGCGGCACCAGGAGATCAAATCGTCTTCGGACACCGGGCTTTTGGGCACCACGAAGGCCTTGCCCACCTGGCCGAGACGCTCGTCGGGAACACCGATCACCGCGACCTGGGCGACCGCCGGGTGTTCCAGCATGAAGCCCTCGATCTCGGCCGGGTAGGCATTGAACCCGCCGACGATGAACATGTCCTTTTTACGCCCGTCGATCCGCAGCCGACCCGCCGCGTTCAGCGTACCCATATCACCGGTGTGCAACCAGCCTTCAGCGTCGACCGCCTGCGCCGTTGCGACGGGATCGTCGAAATACCCCTGCATCACACCGTATCCGCGAACCAGTACCTCGCCGTCGTCGGCGATGCGCACCTCAACGCCCTCACAGGGCAGGCCCGCGGTGTTGGCGACGTCCTCGAAGGAATCGCCGGGCCGCGACAAGGTTACGTTGCCGGCCTCGGTGAGCCCGTAGCCGGTCATCAACGTCTGGAAGGGCAGTTCGCCATGTATGCGGCGCACCAGCTCGACCGGTATGTCTGCGGCGCCGGTCACGCCCGCCCGCAACGTCGACAGCTTGGCCTTGTCGCGCACGGAGAGCAGCGAATGGTACAGCGTCGGCGGGCCGGGCAGCATCGTGATACCTTCGCGTGCGATGAGTTCCACCACCGAGTCAAGGTCGAACACGGCGACCGGCAGCATCGTTGCGCCGCGCAAAAAGGCCGCGATGAGTCCCGCTTTCAAGCCGAAGGTGTGGAAGTACGGGTTGATCATCAAATAGCGGTCGCCCTCACGAAGGTCCGCGAGCGTGGCCCATTCTTCGTACATCCGCAGCGTCTGTTGATGATTCATCATCGCCCCCTTTGGCCGGCCAGTTGTGCCGGAGGTGAAGATGATGTCGGCGATGTCGGTGCCGCTCACCGTCCGCTGGAACGGCGAACCGCCGGAGAGGAATTCGGATTTCAGATCGATCACCGGTATACCCGCGGGTGCGGCGTAGTCCTGGCCCAGGAATTCCTTCTGCACCAGCACGGCTTTCGCTTTACTGCGTGCGATGATGTCGCCCGCTTCTTCCGTTTTGAACCGCGTGTTGACCGGAACCAGCACGCCGCCGGCGGTGAGCAGCCCGAACGCCGCGATGATCCACTCGGCGCAGTTGGGCGCCCAGATCGCTACCCGATCACCTTTGTCGACACCGTGGTCAGCGAATGCGCCAGCGGCGCAACGGATTCGCTGGACCAGCTCAGCAAAGGTGAGGCGCAGCGGACCGTCGACGACCGCCTCCGCATCACCGAAGCGGTCCGCCGCGCTCAAGACCATCTCGGGGATGGTCTGCCACGGTAAAGGAGGTTGCGTCACACCGTGACGAGCCGACCGAGGTTGCCCCCCATGATCTTTGCCTGGTCGTCGACGGACAGATGAGACAGCGCGTTGACGTAGTACGTCGGCTCCGCCAGCCCTTCCGGGTGTGGCCAGTCCGAGCCGTACAACACCTGATCCACGCCGACGAGGCTGACCAGATCGTCGATGCCGTCCTCGAAGAACGGGCTGACGTGGATGCGGTTCTTCACCATCTCGACGGGGTCGCTCGGGAACGATTCCGGGGACTTCCGGAAAACCTCGGCCAGACCGTCCAGCAGCGGGGTCATCCACTTCGAACCGGCCTCGACGATTGCGACCTTCAGCTTGGGGTGGCGGTAGAGCGCGCCGTGGATCACCCACGACGCCACCGAGTCCTGGATCGGCCGCCACTCGTTGAGGATGCTCATCGCATTGGTTTGGAACGGCAGCATCTCCTGGTCGGCACCATCCCATTCGGAGGTGTAGCGGGAGTAGCCGCTGTCGCTGGAGTGCATGCCGACCAGAACGTCGTGCTCGACGACCCGCTCCCAGAACGGGTCGAACTCCGGCAGCGCGAACGACCGGGGCCCGCGGAAACCGGGGACCGGCGCCGGGCGGACCAAAATGGCGCGCGCGCCACGCTTGACCACCCACTCCAGCTCCTCGATCGCCTTCTCGACGATCGGCAGGGTGATGACCGGGGTGGTGAAGATCCGGTTCTGGTAGTTGAAGCCCCAGACCTCGTCGAGCCACTGATTGAGCGCGTGGATCAAGACGTGGGTGGCGACCGGGTCATCGCGCAGCCGCTCCTCGATCAGGCTGGCCAGCGTCGGGAACATCAGGGTGCGGTCCAGGCCGAGCTCGTTCATCTTCTCCAGGCGTGGGCCGGGCTCAAAGAACGCCGGGATCGCGCGCATCGGTTCGCCGAACAGCTCGCGCTTGCTCTTGCCCTCAGGGTTGCCGTACTTGAAGTACTCCTCCCAGGCACCGGGCCGGGCGACGACCTCGAAGGTCGGGTTGGGAATGTAGTTGCTGATCACGCCGCGCAGCGCGATCTTGGTACGCCCGTTGATCTGCACGTACTGGACGAAGTCCTTGTATTCCTTGGGCAGGAACTTGGTCAGCGCTTCCGGCGGCTCGTAGAGATGATTGTCTGCGTCAAAGATCGGAAACGGGACGTCCTCCCGATGCGACAACTGGCCCATGGAATCCTCCTTCGCAATTTGTGAGAATACTATTCTCACCTCGACGCTACCGCAACGCCTCCCGGACCAGACGCTTCTGCACCTTGCCGCTCGCCGTGCGCGGATAGTCGCCGGCCAGGAGCAAAACCTCGGGCCACTTTTGCCGGGCCACGCCCTGTCCGGCGAAGTGCGCGCGGACGGCCTCCGTGGTGGGCATCGCGTGGCCCGGTTTGAGGCGCAACACGGCGGCGACCCGCTCGCCGAGATCGGCGTCGGGCGCGGCGACCACCACGGCTTCGGCGATTCCGGGCATTCCCAGTAACACCTCTTCGACTTCCAGCGCGCTGATGTTCTCGCCGCCGCGGATGATGAGGTCGGCCTTGCGGTCGGTGATGGTCAGGTAGCCGTCGGCGTCCAGCACGCCGATGTCTCCGGTGTGATACCAGCCGTCGTCGTCGAAGGCGGCCGCGGTCAATGCGTCGTCGGTGTACCCCAAACACAGGTCGGGGCCGCGGCTGCAGATCTCGCCGTCGGGCGCCAACCGGATCTCCACTCCCGGCATCGGGTCGCCGTCGGTGAGCAGTCGTTTGTCTTCTGGTGCGTCGAGGCTCGAACCGGTGATCGACGGGTGCTCGGTGCTGCCGTAGGACCGGAACACGATGATGCCCAGATCCGAAAGCCGCCGGGTCACCGCGGCCGGCACCGTCGACCCGCCCAGGCCCAGGCACTTGATGCGAGCCCGGTGCGCGGGCGTGCAATCGGGGTGATCGAGCAGGCTGGTGACGAAGTAGGGTGGCCCGCCGCCGAGCGTGAGGCCGTCGCGTTCCATCAACCTCAGCACTTCGCCGGGATTCCAGTCGTCGATCAGGTTCACCGGGTTGCCGTTGAGCACCGGGATGAGCAAGGCGCCCAGCATTCCGATGAAGTGGCCGACCGGTGTCGCGATCAGCTGGTTGTCGCCGATCGACCGGATCTGCCCGGCCAGTTGCCGCGACTCGCAAGCGAGGCTGCGGTGACTGTGGATCACGCCCTTGGGCGCGCTCGTCGTGCCGGAGGTGAACGCGATCAAGGCCGGGCCCGCCGGGTCGGCGACAACCGTGTGGGCCATGGGCTCGTTGGCCAGCAGATCGTCGAAGTCCCGCCCGACCAGGCCGACAACCTCGATGTCGGCACACAGATCGGGCTGATAGGTCATCCGGCCGAACTCCTCGGCGGTGATGAACACCCGTGGCTTGGTCGACGTCAGGATGTACTCCAGCTCCTTGCGGCCGTAGAAGTGCACGATCGGCACCTGCACCGCCCCCAGAAACGCCGTGGCCCAGAACGTCGCCGCGGCTTCCATCCAGTTCGGCAACTGGAATGCCACCACGTCGCCGGCGTCGACGCCTCTGGCGCGCAGGCCCGCGGCGAGCCGACGGGCAACGCGCTCGACGTCCCGGAACGTTCCTGCGAACGGCCGCACCTGCGAATACACCCGAAAGCCCGCGTGCGGGGCGGCCTGCAGGCCACGGGCCAGCACCTGCCCGATGGTCTCCCGAGTCCACCAGCCCGCTTCCTCGTATCGCGAGACCAGTTCAGCGGGAATATGGCGCATAGTGAGGCTCCGACCGGCAAAATGTTTGGGTCTTGAAAAAACAATGGCGATGCTATTCTCCGCTGAGGAGAATGCCAATATCACCGACGGAGCCCGCCCATGGTTGACCTGGAGTTCGACCAGGGTCTCGCGGTGCTCACCATCGACCGTCCGCACGCGCGCAACGCGATCGCGCTGGACACCATGGACCAGTTTGAGAAGGCCCTTGATGCGGCCGAGGGCGCCAGCGCCCTGGCGATCACCGGCGCCGGCGACCGGGCATTCGTCTCCGGCGGGGACCTCAAAGAGCTCAGTTCGATCAGAACCGAGGAAGACGCGGCGGCGATGGCCTGGCGGATGCGATCGATCTGCGACCGGCTGGCCGACTTTCCCGCGCCCGTGGTCGCCGCCCTGAACGGTCATGCTCTTGGTGGCGGCGCCGAGGTCGCGGTGGCCGCCGACATCCGGGTGGCCGCCGACGACATCAAGATCGGGTTCAATCAGGTGGCGCTGGAGATCATGCCGGCCTGGGGCGGCGCCGAGCGGCTGACCGCACTGGTCGGCAAGAGCAGGGCGCTGCTGTTGGCAGGAACCGGGGCCGTGCTCGATGCCGCCGAAGCCGAGCGCTTAGGGCTGATCGACCGGGTATTGCCGCGATCCACCTTCGAGAAAGAGTGGCGCCGGATGGCCCGGGCCCTGGCGACCCGCCCCGCCGGCGAGATCAAGCGTGTCATCGACGGGGTTTCCCCCGAGGAGGCGGTCACGGCCTTCGCGCGGCTGTGGGTTGACGACGCCCACTGGCAGGCCGCCGATAGGGTGATGAACCGCGGCAATGTCGGAGGTGGGACATGAAAACCATCGGTAAGACCATCCTTGGCCTGGTGATGGCGACGCTGCTCGCGACGGCATACCCCCCGCCGTCACGCGCCGACGACCCGGTCAAGCATGAGATCAGATACGTCATCACCGCGGCCAACCCGATCTACGCCGACATCTATTACCTGGATCAGGAGCCGGCGATCTTTGCCGACTACAGCCACAATCCGTACCAGTACACGCCCCACGTGAACGCCGATATCGCGCCGGGCCACCCCTGGGTCTCACCTGTCGTGATGCTGTCGAAGCCCGACGTGTACGCCATGGTGGTCGTCAGCACGGGTACCGAGCCGGGCACACCGCAGTTCCACTGCGCACTCATCGTCGACGGGAAGGTCGTCGTGTCCAAGGACGGCGCCAAGGGCGTGCTCTGTTCGATACGTCACTGGTGAGCCAGCTCGGGAGCGCCCTCCAGCTGGTGGAGATAGCGCTCGACGAACGCCACGGTTTCGGCATGCCCGGCGGACATGCCGAGCGCTTGTTCCATCACCAGCACCCGGGAAACGCTTGTCATCAGCACCGACCACACCAGCGGGGGGACCTGGGCGGCCTGCGTGCCGTACCGCTCGAGAACCGTCGACAGCGCCTTCCGTTGCTCTTCACGGAAACGCTCCGCGTAATAGGCGATTTCGGCTTTGAGCGCTTTGCGATGGTTGGCCAGGGCAACGAACTCCATCGTCACCGCGGTGGCCGCGGTGTCGGTGCTGAACCGCCACAGCGCCCACAGCGGTTGCGGCGACTGCAGGGCCTGGGCCTGCACCCGAAGCCCTTCCTCGGCACGACGGCGGAACGCGGCCAGGAACAGGTCGTCCATCGTGCGGAAGTAGTAGTGAACGAGCTGCGGCTTCAGCGCCGCCTTCTCGGCAACGCGTCGGGAAGTCACTGCGGCATAACCCTCTTCGAGCATCAGCTGCTCGGCAGCATCGAGCAGCACGCCGCGGTTCTTGGCGTCCGGTGCCCCGATCCTGCGCGCCGATGTCATGGCGTGGCTCCGACCTCCCGCCGATCACCTGGTGGACATGCCGATCGTAGCGTCGGTCGACGCCACGACCTTGACCACAACATTAGCCCCATGCTAAGCAGGTGCTCAGCACCTTTGTCGATCTCATACGGGCGGCGCGACGTCTTGCCGCCGACAAACAGCCCAAGCCTCGGGAGGCGCGTAACACCATGACAACTCTCGATTCAACGTTCGAGTCGATCGATTTCTTCACCGACGCGTCTCTGGTCCCCGACCCGCACCCCTACTTCGACTACTTGCGTAGCCAAAACCCGGTTGTCCGGCTCCCGCACCACAACGTCGTCGCCGTCACCGGCTGGGAGGAGGCCAACGCGGTCTACAAGGACACCGACACGTTCTCGAACTGCGTCGCGCTCGGCGGGCCGTTCCCGCCGTTGCCATTCGAAGTCGATTGTGATGACCTCAGTTCCCTGATCGACGCGCATCGCGATCAGTTCCCGATGTTCGAGCACATGGTGACCATGGATCCGCCTGACCACACGCGCGCTCGGTCGCTTTTGAGCCGGCTGTTGACCCCGAGCCGACTGAAGGAGAACGAGGACTTCATGTGGCGCCTCGCCGACCGCCAGCTCGAGGAGTTCCTCGGCGAGGGCGAATGCGAGTTCATCGCCGAATATTCCAAGCCCTTCGCCACTTTGGTGATCGCCGACCTGCTCGGTGTCCCGGAGGAAGACCACAAGCAATTCCGCACGGTCCTAGGAGCCGATCGTCCCGGCGCGCGAGTGGGGGCGCTCGACCACGAATCGGTGGGCATCAATCCGCTGCAATGGCTCGACGACAAGTTCTGCTCCTACATCGAGGACCGGCGCGGTGCTCCGCGCGACGATGTGCTGACCGCGTTGGCGACGGCCAAGTACCCGGACGGATCCACTCCCGAGGTCATCGAGGTGAGCCGCTCGGCCACTTTCCTTTTCGCCGCCGGACAGGAAACCACCGCCAAGCTGCTCTCCGCGGCGCTGCAGGTGCTCGGCGACCGGCCCGACATCCAGCAGCGGCTGCGGGATGACCGCAGCTTGATTCCGGCGTTCATCGAGGAATCCCTGCGGATGGAAAGCCCGGTCAAAAGCGACTCCCGGCTGGCCCGCCGACCCGCCACGGTGGCCGGCGTCGACATCCCCGCCGGCACCATCGTGATGGTGCTGCCGGGCGCGGTCAATCGCGATCCGCGGCGGTTCGAGAACCCGCACGAGTTCCAGTTGGACCGCAAGAACGTGCGCGAGCACATGGCGTTTGCCCGCGGTGTGCACTCCTGCCCCGGTGCACCGCTCGCCCGAGTGGAGGGCCGCGTGTCGATCGAACGCATCCTGGACCGGATGTCCGAGATCGCAATCAACGAAGCCAAACACGGACCGGCCGGCGAACGTCGCTATGCCTACGAGCCGACCTACATCCTGCGCGGGCTCAGCGAATTGCACCTCACCTTCACTGCGGCCGGTTGACGATTACTCCTCGCCGATTTTGATTGCCTCGGCGCTGCTTTCGCACGACATCATCGTCGACTCTCGGTGAAGACCGGTAACCGCGCCCACCCGCGCACGCTCGAGGTGTGCGCCCGCTCAGCGTTGTCGTAGTCGACTTCCCACTCGGGCCAGCGTTTGAGGACCTCTTCGAAGGCCACCCGAGCTTCCAAACGGGCCAGCGCCGAGCCGAGACAGAAGTGCAGGCCCTGACCGAAGCTGAGGTGGCCGCCCTGACGGTGGATGTCGTAGCGGTCCGGATCGGGGAACCGCCGCTCGTCCCGGTTGGCGGAACCGTTGAGCAGCAACATGAACGAGCCTTCCGGTACGACGTGGCCGTAGTGCTCGGCATCGCGGGCGACATAGCGAGCCTGCACCGGCGACGGGGATTCGTAGCGCAGCGTTTCCTCGACCGCGGCGGGGATCAGCGACGGGTCGGCGACGAGTTCGCGGCGTTGATCCGGGTGATCGGACAGCAGTTGGCCCATGAAGCCGATGAGCCGGGCGGTGGTCTCGTTTCCGGCGCCGGCGATCATCGCCGTGTAGGCGAGCACTTCGGTGCGGGACAGCTGGCGCCGCGTACCGTCGGGCTCCTCGATCTCGGCCTGCAGCAGCTCGGTCATCAGGTCATCCGATGGATGATTGGCGCGCCATTCGATGTACTCGGCGAACATGATGATGGTGTCCTCGAACAGATTCGGATTGACCTCACCGGGCTTGCCCCCCTTGGGCATTTCGATGAAGGCTCCATTGCGGTCCCGGATCTTCTCTTGATCCGCTTCAGGAATGCCCAGCAGATAGCCGATGGTCCGCATCGGCATCATCGCACCGAGATCAGCGATGAAATCGAAGCCGCCGACGTCGACCAACGGGTCCAGCTCCCGGACGCAGAATCCACGCACCAGGGATTCCACGGCAAGCATGCGCCGCGGCGTGAAAACCCGGGACAGCAGGCGGCGGTGCAGATCATGCAGCGGTGGATCCTCGAACAGCAGGATGCCCGGCGGCACTTCTATGTTGTTGAACAAGATGTCGGCGGTGGTCCCGCGACCGGATCGGTAGGTCTCCCAGTTCGGCAGTTCGCGCGCCACGTCGTCGTATCGACTCAGCGCATAGAAGTTGTACTTTTCGTTGTGGTACAGCGGTGCTTCTTCGCGCATGCGCTTCCACACCGGATATGGGTTGTCGTCGATCTCGATGTCGAGCGGGTCGTAATACAACTCGATCGCACTGGTATGTGTCATTGTCTCCTCACTCGTTCCGGTGCAGGAAGCCGTGCAGGATCGCTTGGACGAGTTCGTCAACGATCACTTTCCTCGAGGGCTGCCTGGCTCCGAAGTAGGTCGAACGCAACGCGGCCATGCCGGCGATCATCGCCACCGTCGAGTGCGCCGGCAGATCGGGATGATCCGAGCGCATCCCGCGTAGGTGCATGCCCTCGGCGCTGATCTGGCCGAGGACCCTGAGGGCGCGCCTGATGTCGGCAATGCCGGTGTCGGCCAGCTCCTCCTCGCTGAGCGCCTGCGATGCCATGAGCGTCAGAAGGAGGCCCTGGTGCTCGACGAAGACGTCGTAGAGCTGCCCGACGAAATGCCGCGCCAGCTCCTCCTCGCCGGTCTCCTCGGGAACGACCGATTCCCACGTCCGGCCGAATTCCTGGACGAAGCCGGTGAACGGCAGGACGAGGGCTTCGCGAAACAGCGCAGCCTTCGAGCCGAAGTGGCGGAACAGCAGGTGTTCGGTGACGCCGGCGGCCTGCGCGATTTCGCGGGTTGTGGTGCTGCGGTAGTCCTGTCGGGCGAAGAGGGCTCGGGCGGCGTCCAGCAGAAGTTTGCGCGGCTCACCACGGGGCCGTCGCGTCGCTGGAGCTGTTGCTCGCTGAACCACAACCTTTAAGATAGTATCCACTATCTATACTGTCGAGCTCTTGTCGAAAGGGGTGCCGGCGTGGGCGCCGTCATCATGCTTGGCACGCTGTTCGGGTTGATCGTCCTGATCTTCGGTATCGTGCTGCGCTTCGATCCGGAAGCGCGTCACGCACCCCGCCAAGAGCTGGACCGATGAGCGCCGAGTTGACGCCGTTGATGAAGGCGGCCATAGCCTTCGCCTACGTCGGAGGCATCACGTTTTTCGCGATCGGTGTGTACCTGAGCTATCGCCGACGCCGGCTGCATCCACTGCTGCTTCTGTGTATCTCGGCGATCTCGTTCTCGTGGATCGAGGCGCCTTACGACTGGGCGATGTACGCGCAGTTTCCGCCCGCGCTGCCCCGCATGCCGTCGTGGTGGCCATTGAACATGACGTGGGGTGGTCTGCCCTCGTCCGTGCCCGTCGGCTACATGTCCTACTTCGTGCTGCCCGCCGTTATCGGCACCGGGCTGGGGCGATGGTTGAGCGCAAAGTTTCACTGGCGCAGGCCGATTACCCTGGTGACCGTCGGCCTGGTCGTCGGCTTCTGCTGGGCCTTCGTCTTCAACGCGTTCATCGGAGCACGGCTCGGCGTCTTCTATTACGGCCGGGTGATTCCCGGGCTCGCGATATTCGAGGGGACCAAGCACCAGTACCCGGTCTACGACTCGCTCGCACTGGGCATCCAGATGATGGTCTTCACCTATCTGCTCGGACGGACTGATTCCGAAGGCCGAAATGTGATCGAGATGTGGGCTGACAAGACGTCGAGGAGCCGCCTTCAATCGTCGGTGCTGTCCATCATCGCTGTCGTCATCATCGGAAACGCGCTCTATGGCGCGGTTTTCGCGCCGCATCTCGCCACGAAGCTGGGCGGTTGGGTGACCGCAGGGCCGACGGGCCAGTTGTTCCCGGGCGTGCCGAACCAACCCCCGTAGGTCTCCCGGTCCAGCGTCGAGTTGTCGGGGCGAAAACGGCGGATTCCGCCCGACAACTCGATGTTCGGCGCAAAGAGTTAGCCGGTGACGACAGGTAGCTTCGCCCACCCGCGCACGCTGGAGGTATGCGCTTTGCGCGCGTTCGCGTAGTCGACCTCCCAGTCGGGCCAACGCTTGATGACCTCCTCCAACGCCACCCTGGCCTGCATACGCGCCAAGGCGGAGCCCAGGCAGAAGTGCAGCCCGTGGCCGAAACTCAGATGAGTGTCGCCGCGGTGGATGTCGAACTTGTCGCCTTCTGGATACCTGCGTTCGTCGCGGTTGGCCGATCCGTTGAGCAGCAACATGATCGAGCCCTCGGGAACCGTGGTGCCGTAGCACTCGACGTCACGGGCGACATAGCGCGCTTGCACCGGTGACGGCGCTTCGTAGCGCAAAACCTCTTCGATGGCCATCGGAATCAGCGACGGGTTGTCCACGATCTGTCGGCGCTGATCGGGATGTTCGGCCAGCAGCTGGCCGATGAAACCGATCAGGCGTGTCGTCGTCTCGTTGCCCGCACCGGCGATCATGCCGGTGTATTGCAACACCTCGACTCGCGTCAGCCGCCGTGTCGCGCCGTTGTCCTCGATCTCGGCGTTGAGCAGCTGGGTCATCAGGTCATCGGAGGGATGGTCCACCCGCCAATCGATATAGTCGGAAAACATCTGATAGCTCTGCTCGAAGAACTCTTTCTTGGCAGGCCTGAACGTGCCCTCCTTGAGCGTGAGCTGGCGACCGCCGTGGTCGCGGATCGACTCTTGGCCTTCTTCTGGGATGCCCAGTAGGTAGCCGATCGTGCGCATCGGGACCAGCGCGCCGAGATTCTCGATGAAGTCGAACCTGCCCGTGCCCACCAAGGGATCGAGCGCACGTATGCAGAAGTCTCGCGTCAGCGGCTCGATCGATTCCATTCGCCGCGGCGTGAAAACCCTTGACAGCAAACGGCGATGCAGATCATGAATGGGCGGATCCTCGAACAGGATGATCCCGGGCGGAACCTCGACACCACTCATGATGATGTCCATCGTTGTGCCACGACCCGACCTGAACGTGTCGAAGTTCATCAGCTCACGCGAAACATCCTCATACCGACTCAACGCATAGAAGTTGTACTTGTCGTTGTAATACAGCGGGGCTTCGTCTCGCAGCCTCTTCCAGATCGGATAGGGGTCGTCGTCGATCTCGAAATCGAATGGGTCGTAGTAAACCTCGGTGGTACCCGTCCTGGTCATAGTGACGCCTTTCTCTCCGACAGCGCCTCGGGCAACACGACCTCGCCGACGCGCTTGAGGTAGGGCCAGGCGAGTTCCGGTGGCAACCCACCGCACAACGGCGACAGGGTGAGCACCTCGCCGGCGCGAACCCGCGAGATCGCTTCCGACGTCGAGATAATCACGTGGGACTTCGATGTGTCGCGCAGCTCGGCAATGGTATTCACGTGTGAGATACCCGCGGACGTCTCGTTGCCGGGGTTCCACGCCGCGTAGCTACGCGCGTCGTGCAGCAGATACTCGCCCAGTTCCGACCAGGCCTGGTCGACGTCATCGGCGACGAACGTGGCTGAAGGGCTGTCGCGGTCGGGGAAAAATGTCGCGCCCGGCGCGTGTCCGTGCTTGCGGCAGGACTCCTCGTAAGCTTCCCGCATGCCGGGGATATTCGCGTTGGCCAACATGCCCAGGCCGTACCTGCCGGCCCTTCGGGCCGCTGCCAGACTGCCGCCGCCCCACCACATCATTCCCGGCCCACCGGCGGTCTGCGGGAGCGGTGTCACCATGATCCGCCGTCCGTTTTCAACGACCGTTTCGCCGGCCAGTAGTTGTCGCAGCAGTCCCAGCTTGTCGTCGGCCAGCCGCCCTCGGTCGCGAAGTGACAGGCCGAATATCTCGTATTCCTCGGGCCGGTATCCCAACGCCAAGATGTACGACGCCCGACCACCGCTGAGGATGTCGAGGACTGCCATGTCCTCGGCGAGACGAACGGGTTCGTAGAACGGCAGAATCAGGATCAGGCTCAAGGCCAGGCGCTGCGTTCGCGCGGCAACGGCGGAGGCAAGCAGGAAGGGGGATGGCAGGTAGCCGTCCTCGGACCCATGGTGCTCACAGAACACGGCGGCGGCGCCGCCGTGATCCTCGGCCCATGCGCACATCTCCGGCACCGCGCCGTAGAGCGCAGCCGGGGGCGCCGCCCAGCTCGGGTCCCGCATGTCGAAGCGCAGGATGTACACGACGGCTCCTAGACGACCTAATCTTTGTGCCACGTACGCTACGGAAGGCACCCAGCTGCGTCAACGCTTAGTCAAATACGTGGCGCGGCAGCGTCGTCGGGATATCCAGCGAGCAGAGCAGACCTGGCGGCGCGTCGACCACGTAGGGGATCGCGTTGACCACGCGCATGGCGGTGGACGTCATGGCGGCATGGCCTGCAGCGTGGCCCTCTGCTTGCCCGAGCGTCATCGCACAGTGGATGTCGGGATCGCCTTCGATATCGACCCGGTAGGTGGCGTCGAATTCAGAGGTCGGCCAGTCGGGTGCGACGTTGCGCGCCATCCGGATGACGTGCTCGATCACGATGGCCTCGCGGCCGTTGACCACCCCCGCGGCGCGGGTTCGCACCGCACCACAAGTGCCCGACTTGATGGTGCCGAAGGCCACCTCGATATCCCGGTGGGTCAATTCACGGTCGAGGGAACCGCGCACCTCTTCCACTTCCACATCGAGGCCGCTTGCTATCAGGGATATCGGTGCCTTCCAAGCCATTTCGATGAACCTGGGTGTTTTCAGCATCGGTTCGAAATCCAGCGGTCGGCCGAAACCCATTCCGTCCATCATCACGTCGGCCACCGGGTAGTGATCGTTCAGCGCGACCTCGCTGGCGGTGATGCTGCGGATGTTCTTCGACTGCGTTGTCATGAGCAGTGCGAGCTGATCGGAGGCGAAGCCGGGAAAGATGCCGGATGCATAGAACGACGCCCCGCCGGCCTTGGCCGCCGCCTCCAGCTGATCTCGCCAGTTCGGGGCGAAGTACGACGGCGGGTAGACCAGACTGGTCGACGACGTCGACACGACGTTGATCCCCGCCTCCAAGAAGCTCAGGTAGTCGGGCACCGCCGCGCCGTCACGCTCGGGTCCGCTCGCGGCGTAGACGATGCAATCGGGTGCGAGGCCGATGAGCTCATCGGCGTCATGGGTGGCCGTCACCCCGATCGGCTCAACACCGGCCAACTCGCCGGCATCCTTGCCGACTTTGTCGGGTGAATGTACCCATACGCCAACCAGTTCCAGATCGGGCCGACGTCGAATGGCATCGATCGCGATTGATCCGACTCCCCCGGTCGACCACACGACGGTACGCACTCGCTTGTCTCCTTACTTTTGGGCGGCGGGCGCAGCACGTTCCAGGTATGGCCAGGCAACATCGGGTGGAATGCCGCCACAGAGCGGGTGCAGCGGCAGCGGCCGCCCATTGCGCACATACTCGGTCGCCTCGTCGGAAGTGAGAATGCGGTACGGGCCGCCGTCGGCACGAAGCGCGGCCACACTGTCGGCGCGGGTGATGCTGGCGACCGAGTCGTCGTGGGGGCGATACGACGCGGCCGTGGTGGCGTCGTGCAGCAGATGCGGTCCCAACACCTGCCACGCCTCGTCGACGGCCTGCTCGTTCTCGGCGACGAAAACCGCTGTGGGAGCGCCCGGCATTGGAAACTGAACGACTCCGGGCTCGTGGCCGGCGGCGCGGCATTGCGATTCGTAGTATTCCTTCAGACCCGGCGAATCGGTCTGGGAGATCAAGCCGAGGCCGTGCGTGGCGGCACGCCTGGCTGCGGCTCTGCTGCCACCGGCGATCATCATCAATGGTCCGCCCGCGGATGCACAGGGCGGGGTGACATGGATCCGGCGACCCCGATATTCGACGGGCTCGCCGCGCACCAACGGGCCGAGTACGGCCAGCATCTCATCGGCGACCCGGCCCCGGGTCGCCATGTCCATCCCGAAGTGGTCGTATTCCTCAGCGCGATGGCCGATGCCGAGCGCATAGGACACGCGTCCGTTGCTGATGAGGTCCAAGACGCTCATCTCTTCGGCCAATCGCACCGGGTCCCACAGCGGAATCGGTACCGCGGCTAGGAGAATCGCCAACTTGGTTGTTCTGGCGGCGATTGCCGAGGCCAAGATCAGCGGGGTCGGAAGATGCCCGTCGTCGGCGCCGTGGTGTTCGGAGAGCACCGCGACGATCGCACCCCGGTTCTCCGCCCAAGCGCACATGTCGATGGCCGCGGAGTAGAGGTCGGCGGCCGGCGCGGCCCAGGCGGGAGCGCGCATGTCGAACCTGAGCGTGAACATGTGCATCGACTGTAACCTAATGTTTGTTCGCAGCGACCATCGACGCGAGGAAGCAACGTAATGGCCGACGATTCATACCGTGTGGTGGTGTGGGCGACGGGTGGCATCGGGTCGATCGCCATCCGCGCCATCCAGCGACGCCCCGACCTCGACCTGGTCGGCGTGTGGGTGCATTCCGAACAGAAAGTCGGTAAGGACGCGGGCGAGCTCGCCAACGGCGAGCCGATCGGACTTGCCGCCACCAACGACGCCGACGCGCTGATTGCACTCAAGCCCGACTGCGTGATCTATGCGGCCAGTGGCCCCGAACGTGATGCGCTGGCGATCCCGGACTACGTCAAGCTTCTCGAGGCGGGGATCAACGTCGTCACGACAAGCACCACGCGACTGGTCAACCCGCACGCCTACGAACCCGCGGAATGGCGCGACCAGCTCGTCGCCGCGGCAAAGCAGGGCCACGCCTCCCTGTACGCGTCGGGAATCGAGCCGGGCTTCGCCGCCGACTACTTGCCGCTGGTGCTGTCGACGCAGTCATCGTCGATCGAGAAGATTCACGCGTTCGAAATCGGGCTGTACGACGACTACGGAGTTCCCGACATCATGATCAACGGGCTGGGTTTCGGCCAGCCGCTCGACTACCAGCCGTGGATCAGCTATCCCGGCGCGATCGCCGGCGAATGGCAGGGCCAGATTCGGTTGATCGCCGATGCGCTCGGGGTCGAGGTCCAGGAAGTGCGCGAATCATTCGATCGCGCGGTGACGCATCGGACCTTGAACGTCGCGATGGGCACCGTCGAGGCCGGGACGTGCGGGGCACTGCGCATGCAGGCGATCGGCGTGGTCGACGGACGCGAGGCCATCGTCATCGAGCATGTCACCCGGCTCGCACACGATGTCGCGCCAGACTGGCCCACCGGCGTCGGAGATCTGTCCTACCGCGTCGTGATCACCGGCGATCCCGATATCGACTGCACGCTGGCCGCCACTTTGAAGGATCCCCACAAGGCCGGCATCGCCGGAATGACTTCGGGGGCAGGCCCAATGGTCGCCACCGCGATGCGTGTGCTGAATGCCGTGCCCTATGTTGTTGCAGCAGAACCGGGACTGCTGAGCTCGGTGGACTTGCCGTTGACGATCCCGCGCAACGCGTTTGTGACGCAATGACTTCTAGGTGTCGGCGCGCGTCCAGAAGCTATGGCCCTCCTGCGCAATGCAGACAAGGAATAGGCCGTCAGGTGCCTGCGCAACGTAATTCGTCCAGATGTGGCAGTCCGAATTCTCTTCCTTGACTCCAGCCATCGGAGGTGACCGGAACCATCTGGGCTGATATCTCCTCGGCGAGCCACAGAACATCAGCCGTCCCGGCTCTGAGGCGAACGAAACGTTATAGTCCGCGGTCCCGAACACGTAGTACGTGGTGTTGTCGCACGGCGCGCCGAGGACTTGGTGCGGCATGATGCCCGGCGTGCATGCCGGGTAGTCGCACACCGTCGGCCCGGCGGAGGCCGGCGGCGGCATCAACATTGCGGCGCCTATCAGCGCAGCAACCATCGCCACGATGAAACGCACCGACGTAGTCTTGCACAGGCGATAAGAAAATTCTCCTCTTCGGAGAAGATCGCGACTAAAGACAAGGGCATCGTCGATCGCTCTTCTCCGACGTCCGCCCGCTGACCACATCGAAGCCCACGGCGTGGCGGTGATAATGTGGTTCTCTCCTGCATGGCTGGAAGCGACCGGGAGATCACAGGGTGAGCTCAGAATCCGCTGCCGACGCGCTTGCCTCGCTAGCGGAAGCCGAAGAAGAGGCCGCTCGGGCCGAAGCGCGCGCCGAGGAGGCTCGTACCCGGGCGCTGCAGCTGCGCCAGCAAGCTGAGGGCGTACTCGAGCCAACCGCCACGAAGTCGCGCCGCCGGTGGCTGCGTCGGCCCGAACGCCAAGCGGTACGTGTCGCGGCGATCGTGGTCATCTCCGTCTCCCTCGCGGCGAGCGGTTACATGGTGTGGCAGCACCTCACGCTCGTCAACGAGCGGAAGCACGCGGCTGAGTTCACCGCAGCGGCCCGGCAAGGGGTCGAGACGATGATGTCGATTGACCCCGGCCACGCAACGGAGAACGTGCAGCGTGTCATTGACAACACGACGGGCACGCTCAAGAGCCAGCTGCAAGCGACCGCAACCACCCTGGTCAAAAATGCACAGGATGCGAAGGTCATCACGAAGGCCACCGTGGAAGACGCTGCTGTGGAGTCGATGACCGACAAGTCGGCGGTCGTCCTGGTGGTTGCGAAATCCGACACCACCAACGCCGACAAATCGAAACGGCCACCGGTCTTCTGGCGGCTCAGCGTCAATCTCGAGCGGGACGGCGGTCAGCTCAAGATGTCGAAACTCGAATTCGTCAAATGACTTCCGAGCAAGAGTCGCCGCGCGAAGATCCAGAGTCCGCAGTCGAGGACCCGGAATCGCCGACTGAGCACACGGAGGATCCGCCGCCCGCCGATGCGCGTCCGACCAGAATGGTCGCGATCAGGCGCCTGACCGACCGAGGTCTGGCGAACAGGCGTCCAATTCTCGTGGCGGCGTCGGTAATTGCTGCGGTGGGGCTTGCCGTCGGTTTGTTCTTTTTTCTATACCGCCCGGATCGACAGGTGGATGATGCCGCGGCCCAACAGGCGATTCGGGCAGCTTCAGACGGTGCTGTTGCGTCCCTCTCGTACTCGCCGGACAGCATGGCTCGTGACTTCGCCACCGCGAAGTCACATCTCACCGGGGCCTTTCTGGACTACTACAACAAGTTCACGCAGCAGTACGTCACGCCGATGGTGCAGCAAAAGCACATCATGCAGAAGGCCGCGGTGGTTCGAGCGGCCGTATCAGAACTGCACCCGGACTCAGCGGTCGTGCTGGTGTTCCTCAACGAGACCACGAGTAGTAAGGAGAAGCCACAACCGCTGGCAACCCCCAGCAGCGTGCGAATAACGCTCACGAAGGTCAACGGTTCCTGGCTGATCTCGAAGTTGGATCCGTTCGGATGACCGTGTCTGGCTCCGAGGCGACGGCGAGTAAGCGAAGCTTACGAGTAAGGAGCCGAGCAATCTGACATCCGAGGCGACGGCGAGTAAGCGAAGCTTACGAGTAAGGAGCCGAGCAATCTGACATCCGTTCAAGCCCTTACCCGGCCATACCGCCGGTGCTATTCTCATCGCACGAGAACGCCGCTACCGGTTTCGACAAAATCGCATGGGCATCGTCGGTTAATGCCCGTCGAGGAGCACACGATGCGTTCAGCTGGAACGATCACTACCGCGATACTGTTGGCTGCCAACGTATTCAGCATTTTGGGTCCGGCCTCCACGGCCCGAGCAACGACGAAGGAGGAGGTCGCGATCAACGGGACGTACCGCGTCACGTCAATCGGCAATTGGGCTAAGTACAATGATCAGTACAACGGCGAGCCGACGGTCGTCAGCACATGGACGATCAGCTCGTCATGCTCCAATTTTCAGACATGCGACGGCACGCTGACGAGCGACCAGGGATGGACGGCGCCCGTCAATATGACAGACGGACAAATCTGGTACGCCAGACGTGATGTTCCGAATTGGGAGCGGTGCCAAGACGGCACCGCGTTCACCGGACAGCAGACCTTCTACTTCTATCCAGTTAGTCCCGAGGGTAACGGTGAATTCCAAATTGGGTCACCGGTGCTCGCCGGAAAGGACAGGACGGTCGGCCCGAGCGGCGCCTGCGGGCAAAACAATTGGCTTATTATCGAGATGCCGCTCAGGCTGGACAAAATAGGCTGACCAGGTTTTACGTCGGAAGTAGGTCCTCCCATTTCTTGGGCGCCTTGGACGTCACAAGATTCGATTGTTGGTACAACTTTCCGTCTGGCGCGACGTAATGACCGGTGCGCGGATCGTAGTGGGCAACCGCGACCGTGGGGATGGGCTTAGATGCCTTGGCCCCGAATGCACTTGGGGCAGCCTGCGGCCGTGCACCGTTGACCGTGTCGGGTGGTGATGGAACGGCGGCTGGTGGCGGAGTGGCGGCGGGCGGCGGAGCGGCGGGTGGCAAGGGCGCGTCGGGTCGTGGGGGAATGTCGCCCGGCGCGGGGACGTCAAGTGGTGCTATGGCTGGAAAGTCGCGCGCCTGCGTCGACATGGTGGCCGACGACTGTGCCGGCGGAGCAGCCGCTCCGAGGGTGCCCGGCGGAGGATTTTCTCCCCGCGGGCCGGGGGGTGTTCCGCGCGGCACCGCCCCCGGTGGCAACGGTGTTCCCTCGATCGGGCCGAAGATCCTTTGGTTGGACGTGACCCGGTCATCGGGTGGTATGCCCTGCGAGAGCAGGTTTGGATCCAGGGGGTAAGGGCCGAGGACATGCTGGCGCATCGCCAGCGGCATGAACGGCTTGTCGCTCTTACAGATTTCAACGGTTGGCGCACGCTTTCCAGGCTTATCCATGCACGGGTAATTGCGGGCGCCGCGAACCCCAATCGGTGAATCCTGCGGCAGTTTGCAGTACAACCCGTCCGGCGTGTCGATGTCACTGGTGTCGTTCGGGGATCGCCACATGTTTGGTGGCAAGAAGCCGACCGTGCAAGTGGGCGGATCGTCGACGGTGAATGCGAAGTCGCCTTTGGACCAACCGTCGGGATGGTTGAACGAGGCTGCCGTTTGTATGTAGGAAACGGACGGCGGTAGCAGTACCAGCAGCTGCTCCAGCGAGGGGTGGTAGGTGACGCCGATCTGCCCGATGGTGGTCAGGTTGGCAAGCAACACCGGCAGCGTCGGTTTGATCTGCTCGAAGAGCCGCGACGCCTCGTCCGCGGCCCCGGGACCGTTTTGCAGCAGGGTGCGAAGCCGGGAATCGTCGGTGACCAGCACGTCGGAGATCCCCGCGAGGCTACGCGCCCAGGTACGAACCGAGTCGGCGGTCTTTGCCTGCGATTCCAGCAGCGGCCCCGTGTCTTCGGTCAGGGTGCGGGCGCGGTCGACAACGCTGTTGGCGTCGGCGGAGATTCGTGAGGTCGAGTCGGACAACGATCCCAGATCGAATCCGGCCCCGTTGAAGGCTTGGAACGACTCGTCGAGCAATTGGCCGATTTTGTTCTTGGGAAGGCTGTTGAGCAAGGCGCTCACCTGATCGAGCAGCGGTCCGACCGCTTGCGGGATTGTGGTGTCACGCATGGCAATAACCGACCCGTTGTGCAGATACGGCGCCGAATCGGTTCGTGGCTGCAAGTCCACATACTGCTCGCCCACCGCCGAGACGCTTAGCACCCGTGCTTGCAGGTTCGCGGGGATCTTGGGTGAGGTGCCAAGCGACAGGGTCGCTTTCGCGCCGTTCGCGGTGAGCGCCACCCCGGTGACCTTGCCGACCTGCACGCCGCGGTAAGTCACATTGGAGAACCGGTACAGGCCACCGCTGGCGGGCAGCTCGAGCGTGACGGTCATCCGACCGATGCCGAGCAGGGTCGGCGCCTGAATGTAGAAGAGCACCATCGCGATGACGCCGATGGTTCCGACGATCGTGAAAATCGCCAGCTGGATCCGGACGAAGCGCGACAGCATCTATCCGCCTCCCTGCATCGGGGGGACTGCCCCTGGCGGCAGCCCTCCGGCTGACGCAGGGCCGGGCGCTCCGGCTGGCGCAGGGCCGGGCAGCGGCGGCTGAACGGCGGGTCCCGGTAATGGAGCCGCAGGTCCCGGTAACGGAGCCGCAGGTCCCGGTAACGGAGCGGCAGGTCCCGGTGGCGGAGCCGCAGGTCCCGGTAGCGGGGCGCTGAATAGCGGTGGCGCAGCCGCGGGTGCCGGCGGCGGGCCGCCGGGTGGCGGAGCAGCTGGCGGCGGCGCACCCGGTGGCGGAGGCCCCGGTCGGGGACCAAAGCCGCCATTGAATGGATCGAGTGTGTAATTCAGGTAATACGGTTCCCCGGGCGCGGGTACCAACTGTTCCCCTAGTTGTCCCCAGTGTGTCCCAAGCAGCAGGGCCGACTTGAGCTTGGGAATAGTCAGGTCGAACGTTAAATGCAAGTTGAAGTAGTCACCTCGAACGGCCCGGTCGACGAAGTTCTGCGTGAACGGGAAGACCGTCGACGCGGCGATCGCCGAATTGAGCCCCGGTCCGACGTCGGCGAGCGCGCGGATGGTCGGCTCCAGGTTTTTCAGATCCTTGACCAAGTCGGCCTGAGTGTTGTTGATCAGCCCGGTGGCAGTGTTGCTGAACACGCGCAGGTGATCCAAAGCCGCCGTCAAGCGTGGCCGCTCCTTGATGAACACCTCGAGAGCGGGCGGTACCTTGCGCAGCGCGTCGGTGAGAACGTCCCGCTGTGCTGCGAATGTCTGGCCAAGCCGGTTCAGCGCCTGGATCGACGTAACGATGTTGTCCCGCTGCTGGTCGAGCGTTCCCACGAACGTGTCGAGCCGATTGATCAAATCGCGAACAGCGCCCGCCCGTCCGGACAGCGCGGCGCTGAAATTGTGGATGATCTCCCCGATCTGGCCCAGTCCGCCCCCGTTCACGACCAGCGACAGCGACGACAGAGTTTGCTCCGTCGAGGGATAGACCGACGAACGATCCAGCGGGATGGTGGCGCCCGGGCGCAGCCGTCCGGTACCGAGTTGGCCAAGCGGCGGATTGAGCTCCACATGCATGGAGCCCAGCAGGCTGGTCTGGCCGACGCTGGCCACCGCGTTGGCGGGAATGGTCACGTCGCGCTTCACCGAGATCTCGACGTCGGCGATCCAGCCTTTCTCCGGGTCGCGCGCGACCTTCATCGGGCCCACGCTGCCGACCACGACGTCGTCCATCATCACCGGCGAATTCGACTCCATCGTCAGGACATTCGCGAGCTCGACGTGATAGATGTCGGAGCCCGCACCGCGCCCCACCGCGCCGGGTAACGGTAGTGAGTTGAGGCCGTGGAAAGCGCATCCGGTCACAGTCAGCATGACGCAGGAGCCGATAGCGAGTACCTGGCGGAACGGCAGCCGGCGCATCATGGGTGTGTCCCTTCGGCCGGCAGCAGCGGTGGCGGGGGGGCCGGAGTCGACGCCGGCGGAGGCAGCGGCATCGCGGCGCCCGGTATCCGCGCCGGCGGCACTGCCCCCGGCGGTCCGACGGGATCGCCCGGCAGACCCGTGTATGCCGACACCGCGGGCGGCATCTCGGGCGGTCCGGGCTTCGGACCCTCGCCGCCGGGTGCGAGGCGCGGTTCACTGTAGACAACATTGGCGGGGTCCACTGACTTCTGGATGACCGCGTTGATGGGGAAGGGCACGTTGTTGAAGTTGAGCACCCGCAACCCGGGACCCATAAACAGCGCGCACAGCTTGCCCGATTCGACGGCAGTGACACTCTCGATCGTTTGCAATTGCGTGCAGCCGGGGACGGGAAGCGGAAAAAGCATGCCGGCCCACGTAGGATTGGCCTCGTTGATGAGCCCGAACCCGCCCACAATAGTTCCGGTGTCGGCGTTGTAATCGTTGAAGAAGTTGCTGAGCGCGTTCGGCGCGCCGTGCAAAATGTTTTCCAGAGCCATGTGCTGGTCGACGACAGGCTGGAGGGCATCGCCCAGTCGCTGAATCTGCTCGCTGGCCTGGTCACGGGTTTCAGCGATGAATCGCTGCACTTCGCCCACTGCCGTCGACAGGTCGGTCAGCGCCGCGTCCAGGTCGGATCTGCTGTCGTTGACCACGCTGGTGAGTGTGGCCAGCCGGTCGTTGAATTCCACGATCTGGACGTTGCTGTCGCGCAGTGCGGTGACGAAGGTCTGCAAATTCTTGACGATGTCGACGATGTTGCCGCTGCCATTGGCGATGATCCGGCCCACGCCTGACAGTTGCGCGAGTGTCTGGCGTAGCTTCTCGCCGTTACCCTGTAGTGCATTGGCCGCGCTGTCGACGAACCGGGCGATCGATGGCGTCGACACCTTGGGATTGGGACCCAAATCCGTTGCCAGCCGCATCAATTGGGTTTTGACCTCGTCCCACTCGATAGGCACGGCCGTGCGTTGCACCGGTATTACCGCCCCGTCGGCCATGACTGGGCCGCTATTCCGGTAGGCGGGAGTGAGTTGGACATAACGAGCAGCCACCAAATTCTGGGTGACGATGACCGCCTTCGCATCCGCCGGAATCGGCACGCCGTGGTCGACCTTGAGGATCATCTTGGCCTGCGTGCCCGCGGGCTGGATGGATTTGATCGTGCCGACCTTGACACCGGAGACCCGCACTTCATCGCCGGGGTAAATCGCAGTGGCACTGGTGAAGTAGGCGGTTATGGTCCGCGGACCAAAGAACACGTCACGCACAACCAATGCGGTCCCGGCAATAATGAGCCCGGCCAGGACCACCGCCGCGATGGCCGTGAGCCTGTTACGGGGGATCCGAGGGAGGCGTGAGTTCGCCGAGATAGTCACTGTCCCCCTCCGATCCGTCCGCCCAACGTACAGCCAGGGCACTCTGGAATACCGTTGTACGGGAAGGGCACCAAGGACCGCGGTACCGGTGACGGGAAGCCTGGGCCGCGCGCGGTGTCGAAGGTGCGGAATCCCCAGAGGTAATCCAGGAACGGCCCGAAGAGTTCCGGAAGAGCGGCGTTCGGGGCGAACGCTTGGTAGGCATACATGCTGGAGATCGCCTCACCGACCGTGATCTCGAATTTCGCGAGGCCGGGCAGTGCTTTGCTGATGTTGTCGCGGTTCTTTTCCAGCATCGCGGTCACCGAATTCAGCTTCTCCAGCGTGGGCGCCAACTTGCTTTCGTTCTCGTGTACCAATGCGGACAGCTGTTTGGCCACCGTCGAGGTGTTGGCCAAAAGCGAGACGATTTCTTGTCGGCGCGTCACCAAGACCTGAAGCAGGTCGTCGGAGTTGAGGATGAGCTTGTTGACCTGTTGGCTGCGTTCGGACAGGATTCCGCTGACATCGCTGGCACTTTTGAGTAGCGCGTCCAGGGATGTGTTGCGGCTGTTGAGGCTTCGCGATAACCGGGTGACGGCGTCGAAAGTGGGCCCCAACTGCGGGGCGATCTGGTTGAGCGTTGCCGACAGCGTGTCCAGGGACTTGTTCAAGGTCGCGGTGTTAGTTTCGCCGGCATACGACGTGAAGTCGCTGACCGCGTCGGTCAGCGAGTACGGCGAACCGGTACGCGACATCGGGATGACATCCATCGGATGCATCATTCCCGTGCCGGCCGACTCCAAGGTGAGCACGCGTTCGCCCAAAAGCGTGCCGGTGCGAATGTGCGCGGTGGTGTCCGTTCCGAGTGGAACGCTGCCTTTCATCGTGAAGGTGACCAGTGCATCGCCGTTGCGCAACGACATATTCGACACCGTGCCAACTTTGATTCCCGACACCGTCACGTCGTTGCCCACGGCAAGCCCGCCGGCTTCGGAAAACACTGCCTGGTACCGGACGGCCGTCGCCAACGACATAATCCGATCGGGTGACAGACCCACCAGGATGATCAGCACGATCAAGACGGCGCCGATGAAGCCCGCCTTGATCAGCCCGGTTCCGCGGTATTTCAACATCAGGGTTCCTGACACCTCTTCGCTTCGGACCTAAACCAGGGGGCCATCACCGTCTTGCCCTGTAGATCGGTGCCACGCAGTGCGAACGAGCAGATGAAGTACGGGATTGTGGCACCGTATACGCCGAGTCGGACCAGCTTGCGGTAGTTCTTTGGCGCCTTCTGAAGCGCGGCGTCGAGGCGATCTTTGTCGTTGTCGAGTAGCGGGGCCAACCGACTGAGCTGCTCGATGGTGCCCGACAGCGGCGGCCTCGCGTTGGTCAGCAGATCTGCCAACGTGGCGGTTCCGCTGCTCAACGCGTCGATAGCGGGTCCGATGGTGTTTCGGTCGTCAGACAGTCCGGTGACCAGGCGCTGGAGACGATCGATGGCGGCAGAGAACTTGCCACCGTCCTTGTCGAGAGTGGCCACCACGGTGTTGAGGTTGTCGATCAGTTGCCGAATCGTTTGGTCATTGTCGGCCAAAGCATTCGAGAACGATGTCGTCTTGTTGAACAACGACTGAAGGGTAGCGCCCTCGCCCTGGAATACCTGCAACAGCGCTGCCGAGAGCGCATTGACATCGTGCGCATTCAAGCCCTGGACAACGGGTTTCAGTCCGCCGAGCAGCAGATCGAGGTCAAGTGCCGGAGCGGTGCGGCCCACCGGAATCTGCCCCCCGGCCGGCAACTGCTTCGTCGAGCCCGGGCCGTCGACCAGATCGAGGTAGCGGTCACCGACCAGGTTGAGATAGCGAACCGCCGCCCTGGTGCCGTCGGTCAACACAACGCTACGGTCGGCGTCGAATTTGACCACCACTTTTTTGTCCGACTGCAGCGAGATTCCGTTGACGGTGCCCACCCGAATACCGGCGACCCGCACAGAATCTCCGGTCTTCAGACGCGACACATCGTTGAAGACCGCGGAATACCCCGTTGTCGCACCGGTGCGATATTGGCCGAAGATGAAGAACAAAAACGCCGTCAGCACCGCCATCACGACGGCGAAGACACCGAACTTGATGAGCGTCCCGCGCAGTGAGCCCCTCATCCGGGCATCCCGACCATAGCCGAGTTACGCGGCGGGCCGACGATGGGCCCATACAACAGCTGTTTGAGCAGATCGGAGTTGAGCAGCAATTGCTGGTTCCCATAGACCACAGGGTTGGCACCGGTATCTGTGACGACAAGCTTCGCGTTGGTGTTGAACGTATGCTTCGGAAGATCCAGGCACTGCGGGCCGCCCGTCGCGGCGACCTTGGGCAAGTTCGTCGGATACCGATAACGTTCGGCGCCCCACGTGAGACTCGCGACAATATTGATGCTCGGTTCCGACAGCGGCGGCCACTTCGCGTCTTCTGCGAGACCCGCGAAACCGCACCACAGCGCTTTGTTGTACTGGTTGGTCAGATCGGTGGTCGGCCGCAGCAGATGAATTACGTCCGTCAAACCCTTCCGGTTGGCGGACAGGACGTCGTTACCGACGTCGGCCAGACCGATCGCGCTAACCAGCAGTGCGTCGAGATTGTGTTGCTCGTCGACGAACGTCTGGCTGATCTTTGCCGCGTTGGCAACGGTTTTCACCAGGTCTGGCGACGCGTCGGCATAGGCATTGAATACCGGCGCCGAGAGAGCGATGTCGCGGCTTAGCGCAGGAAGGCTCGGATCGAACTTCGCCAGAAACGAGTCCAGATCGCTGAAAGCCTGACCAATCTTTTCGCCCCGGCCGCTGAGCGCCTGCCCGATAGCCCCGAGAGTCTCGTTGAGCTTCGTGGGGTCGAGCGTGCCCAGCACTTCTTTCAGCTGCTTGAACACCGTGTTGATCTCAACGGTGATGTTCTTGGGGTCGACGTGGAGGACCTGACGGGCCTGCAGGTGCCCCGATGGCTCAGCCGGTGGCACCAGCTCGACGAACTTGGCGCCGAATACCGTTGGCGCCGTGATGTCGACGAGCACATTGGCCGGGATCAGGTGCAGATCCGAGGGATACATCGCCAAGCCGAGGCGGGCTTGACCGTTCGGCAGGGGCTCGATCGAATCGACCTTGCCCACTTGCACGCCGCGCATCTTCACCTTCGCGTCCTTGTTCATCACCAGGCCGGCCCGCGGCGAGATGACGGTAACCGGCACGCTTTCGGTGAAGCTGCCCCGGAACAAGCCAATGGCAACGGCGACAATCGCGGCGATAATAGCTATGGTCGCCAGCCCCGTCAGTGCGCGTATCCCAGTGTGTTCCATCGGACCTTATCCCTACCCCGACAGGTTGAAGTTTCCGTTGGAGCCATAGATGGCGAGCGAGACCAGCAGCGTAACCGATACCACGACGATGAGCGAGGTACGGACCGCATTGCCCGTCGCGACCCCGACACCCTCCGGTCCGCCCGACGCAAAATATCCGTAGTACGTGTGCAGCAACAGCACGGCGAGCGCCATCAGGACAGCCTGCAAGAACGACCACAACAAGTCGATCGGATTCAGGAAGGTGTCGAAGTAGTGGTTATAGAGCCCACCCGACTGGCCGAACAGGACAACCGTGGTGAACTGGCTCGCGAGGAACGACAGAATGACGGCAATGCTGTAAAGCGGGGTGATCGCGATCATCCCCGCGACGATCCTGGTGCTGACCAGATAGGAGATCGGCCGAATCGCCATGGCTTCCAGCGCATCGATTTCTTCGCTGATCCGCATCGCACCCAATTGCGCCGTCACGCCGGCGCCGAAGGTGGCAGCCAAGCCGATCCCGGCGACCACCGGCGCCGACAGGCGCACATTGATGAATGCCGCGAGGAATCCGGTCAACGCTTCGATGCCGATGTTGCCGAGCGAGCTATACCCTTGCACGGCGAGCGTGCCGCCCGCAGCCAGCGTCAAAAATCCGACGATCACGACCGTTCCGCCGATCATCGCCAACGTCCCTGCACCCATGCTGATTTCGGCGATGAGACGCACGATTTCCCGCCCGTAACGGGTCACCGCGAAAGGTATCCCGCCAATCGCCTTGCCGTAGAACAAGGTGTGGTCGCCGATCGAGCTCAGAGTGCCGACGGGCCTGCGCCATTGGCCCAGCACCTGGAACAGGCGAGGATAGGTAGCTCTCAACGCCACGGCATCTCTCCCATCACTTGCTCGTGAATCGGATGCCGATCGCGGTAACCACGACGTTGACGACGAAGAGCGACATGAACGCGTACACCACGGTTTCGTTGACCGCGTTGCCCACTGCCTTGGCTCCCCCGCCGGACACTGTCAGCCCGCGGTAACACGCCACCAGGCCGGCGATGATGCCGAACAGCGATGCCTTGACGCACGAGATGACCACCTCAGGCACTCCGGTCAGCAACGTGATGCCCGCGGCGAACGCGCCCGGATTGACGTCCTGCACGAACACGGAAAACGCGTAGCCGCCGACGATTCCGATGATGACCACCAAGCTGTTGAGCAACAGCGCGACCAGCCCGGCCGCGAGCATCCGCGGCGTCACCAACCGCTGGACCGGGTTGATGCCCAGCACCTCCATGGCGTCGATCTCTTCGCGGATGGTGCGCGAGCCGAGGTCCGCGCACATCGCCGTCGCACCGGCACCGGCCACGATCAACACGGTCACCAGCGGACCGACCTGGGTCACCGCACCGAAGGCAGCACCCGCGCCGCTGAGATCGGCGGCGCCCAATTCGCGCAGCAGGATGTTGAGAATGAAGCTGACCAGAACCGTGAAGGGTATGGCCACCAACAACGTCGGGGCTAATGAAACACGTGCGATGAACCAGGACTGTTCCAGGAATTCTCGTGCCTGGAACGGTCTGCGGAACGTAAACCTGATCGCGTCTGCCGACATCGCGAACAGCCCTCCGACAGCCTGCATCGCCCCGGATAGGCCGCTCGGGAAACTGATGCCCGAAGACCAGCGGTCCGCACCCCTACTCGCCATCGGCCCACGCTCCTCCCAGTGGCTTCGGGACTCGCCGATGAAGAAGCAGGCTCCCCATCTTCCTCACGCGTCCCGCGATTATCACCCACGGCGTGGCCCGTTGGGGCCCGAACGGACAACCATAGTCCGGAACCTTGGACGACACGTCAGGCATCGGGATTTCCAGCCTTAGGTGACGGCGCCGGCCGTCTTGAGCTCGATGATTCGGTCCCAGTCGAACCCGAGTTCCATCAAGATTTCGTCGGTCTGCTCGGCGAACCCCGGAGCAGGACCCGGCTCGGGTGCGGCGACGTCGAACTGCACCGGGTTGGCGACCAGCTCGAGCTGGCCTGCCCGCACGACATATTCGTTTGCCCGGATCTGCGCATCGTTGGCGGCCTGCAAGGTGTCCTGCACGGGCGCCCAGGGTCCGGCCAGCGTCGCGAAGCGTTCGCTCCATTCGGCGAGGGTGCGGGTGGCGATCGCCTTGGTGAGGATCTCCACCGCCTCTGCGGTGTTGGCGGCGATCTTTTCGTCGGTGGCGAACCGCGGGTCGTCGGCGAGTTCGGGTTGGTCGATGTGGCGGCACACGTCGGCCCAGAACTTCGAGGCCTGCATCATGACCAACGAGATGTAGCGGCCGTCGGAGGTCGCATACAACCCGACCAGCGGGTTGATCGGCGAGCCGTGCACGCCGGGCGGGAACGCCTCCATGCGCTGGCCGAGGTGCACGGTCAGCGCCACCGTGTGTCCGAGCGACCACAACCCACTGCCGAGCAACGAGACGTCGACGGTCGATGGTTCACCGGTGCGCTCCCGCTTGAGCAGCGCCGCGGCAATACCGCCGGCCAGGTTGGTCCCGGAGATGGTGTCACCGTAGGCGGGTCCGGGCGGGCCGATCATGCCCTCCATGCCGGACGGCGTGATGGTCGCGGCGGTCCCGGCCCGGCACCAGAACGCGGTCATGTCGTAGCCGCCCTTCTCGGCTTCCGCGCCCCGCGGGCCCAGCGCGCTGCCACGCGCATAGATGATGTTCGGGTTGACCGCGCGAATGTCGTCGACGTCGATGGCGAACTTTTTCCGGTGCCCGGGCAGGAAGCTGGTCAGGAAGACATCCGAGCGCCGGGCCAGCTCGTAGAGCACTTCCTTGCCTTCGGGCACCGACATATCCAGGCCCAGGCTGCGTTTGCTGCGGTTGGCATGCTCGATGTTGGGGTTGGGGTCGCCCTCGACGCGCAACATGCCGGTCTGCCGCAGACCACGCTGCGGGTCGCCCGTCACCGCGTGCTCGACCTTGATCACGTCGGCGCCCCATTCGGCCAGCACCGCGCCCGCCGACGGGACGAACCCGTACATGGCGACCTCGAGAACGCGGATGCCCTCCAGCGGCCTCACGCGAGACCCTTAAAAACAGGCACAGCTAGTGTCTTGCGCTCCAGGAACTCTTCCAATCCGGCGACGCCCATCTCGCGGCCCACGCCGGACTGCTTGAAGCCGCCGAACGGACTGTCCGCGCCGAAGTAGTTGCCGCCGTTGATGGAAAACGATCCCGCCCGGATGCGGCGAGCCACCGCCAACGCCCGGTCCTGGTCGGCGCTGAACACCGCGCCGGCCAGGCCGTAAATCGAGTTGTTGGCGATGCGCACCGCATCGTCGTCATCGTCGAACCCGATGACCACCAGCACGGGGCCGAAGATCTCCTCCTGCGCGATCTCGCTGTCCGGGTCGACGTTGGTCAACAGGGTGGGCGCATAGAAGTAGCCGGGATCCAGCCGCTTGCCGCCGGTGACTAGGGTGGCGCCGGCGGCGATGGCCCGCTGCACCATGCCGTCGACCTTGTCGCGCTGACGCTCGTTGATCAGCGGGCCCATATATGTTGTGGGGTCGGCGGGGTCGCCGTGGCGCACCTTGGCGAAGTTCGCGGCGATGAGCTCGACGATCTCGTCCTGGTGCTTTTTCGGCACCAGCAATCGCGAGGTCAGCGCACAGCCCTGGCCTGCGTGGGTGACCATCGAAAACGCGGCGAACATGCTGGCCGTTGCGAAGTCGGCGTCGTCGAGCATGATCACCGCCGACTTGCCGCCCAATTCGAGGAAGACCCGCTTGACGGTTTCGCTGGCCGCCGCCATGATGCGACGGCCCGTGGCGGTGGAGCCGGTGAACGTCACCACGTCGACGTCGGGGCTGGTGGTCAGCGCTTCGCCGACTGCCGGATCCGACGAGCTCAGCACATTGACCACGCCCGGCGGGATGTCGGTGTGGTTGGCGATCAGCTCACCCAGCGCCAAGGTGATCAGCGGGGTGTCAGGCGCGCCCTTGAGCACCACCGTGCAGCCGGCCGCCAGCGCCGGGGCCAGCTTGGCCAGCGCCAGCTGGTTGGGGTAGTTGTAAGCGATAATCGCGGCAACAACGCCCGCCGCCTCTTTTTCCACCCAGCGGTGATGCCGCATCCCGCGCGATTCTTTCTCGCCGAGGTCTTCGGAGAACTCGTAGCTGCGCAGCAGGGCGGCATAAAAGCGCACGATGCCGATCGGCTCGTCGAGCTGAGCCCCCTGGGTAAGCGCGCGGGTGGCGCCCACCTCGGCGATCGTCAGCTCACGCAGCTCGTCGGCATGGTCGAGCAACGCCTGGTGCAACTGGTCGAGGCAGCGGATCCGCAGCGCGACATCGGTTGACCAACCGGTGCTGTCGAACGCGCGCCGCGCCGCCGCAATGGCCGCCTCGGCCTCTTCGACGCTCGCATCCGGAGCGTGGCCCACGATTTTCTCCGTGGCAGGATTGACCGACGCGAAGACGCGGTCGGTGGTCACGAGCCGGCCGTCGATCAGCATTCGCCGGTCGGGATGCGACGGGGGCCCTTCGTCCGTCCTCGGGCTATCGCCCGCAATGGTCGCCGCCGTCTGCTGCGGGGGCAATTCGGCCTCCTAGACACGTGGATAATTTCATTCTCATCCCGGGCGAATCTTACATTCCGGCTTCGAGAATTCAACCAATCCGCAGAAACGAGACTGCCATGCTCGCTACCGGCGCGGGCGCCGGTGATTAGTGGTGTCTTTGCAGGCCAAGCGGGGTTTTTGAGCAGCCTTGCGACATGTTGCATTGTGAGAGTAGGGTTCTCATATTCGGAAGGGAGATTCTTTGTGACTGCGACGGGCTATGCCGGAGTCCGGCCGTGACCACCACCGTCGTCACCGGAGGCAGTTCCGGAATCGGCTTGGCCGTTGCAGATCGGCTCCGCACCGACGGCTACCAGGTCGCCACCGTGGACCTCAAACCGTCCGATACGAAGTTCGCCTTCACCGCCGACGTCACCGACCGTTCGCAGGTCGATGCCGCGCTCGCAGCCATTCGCGACCAACTGGGCCCGGTCACGGTCCTCGTCAACGCCGCCGGCCTCGACGGGTTCAAGCGGTTCACCAATATCCAGTTCGACGACTGGCAGCGGCTGATCGACGTCAACCTCAACGGGGTCTTCCACATGATCCAGGCGGTGCTCCCGGACATGCTGGATGCCGGCTGGGGACGCATCGTCAACATCTCGTCGTCGAGCACACATTCCGGCGCCCCGTACATGGCGCACTATGTGGCGGCCAAGTCCGCCGTCAACGGGCTCACCAAATCCCTGGCCCTGGAGTTCGGGCCCAACGGCATCACGGTCAACGCCATACCACCGGGGTTCATCGACACCCCGATGTTGCGCAACGCCAACGAACACGGGCACATCGACATCGAGCGGACCATCGCCACCACACCGGTGCGCCGGATGGGCAGACCGGAAGACATCGCCGCGGCATGCGCCTTTCTGGTCTCGGAGGAAGCCGGCTACATCACCGGTCAGATATTGGGCGTCAACGGCGGCCGAAACACCTGAGCAAAGGAGAATGTGTGGGACGGGTAGAGGGAAAGGTCGCATTCGTCACCGGTGCGGCGCGCGGCCAGGGCCGTAGCCACGCGGTGCGGTTGGCCGAGGAAGGCGCCGACATCATCGCCGTCGATGTGTGTCATGACATCGACACCATCGGATACGCCATGGCGGCGCCGGACGACCTCGACGAGACGGCTCGACTCATCGAGAAGACCGGCCGGGGCGCGGTGATCGCGCAGGCCGACGTGCGTGAATCCGCACAACTGCGGACCGCATTGGACAGCGGGCTGGCCGAGTTCGGCACGCTCGACATCGTGGTGGCCCAGGCCGGCGTCGCCGGCATGAGGGGTCAGCCGCCACTGCAGGCGTGGTGCGACGTGATGAACACCAACCTGGTCGGCACCATAAACGCCATTCAGGTTGCGCTGCCGCACCTTCGCGAGGGTTCGTCGATCATCGCCACCGGCTCCACGGCCGCGCTGATGGACGTGTCCCAGAAGGACAATCCCGGCGCCGACCCGGGCGGCATCGCGTACCTGTATTCCAAACGCCTGCTCTCAGAGTATGTCCACGTTCTCGCCACCGAGCTTGCGCCGCTTGGGATCCGGGCCAACGTCATCCATCCGACGAACACCAACACGCCGATGCTGCAAAGCGAGCCGATGTACCGCTCGTTCCGCCCGGATCTGGAAAACCCGACCCGCGCCGACGCTGAGCCGGTTTTCGGTGTGCAGCAGGCGATGAAGGTTCCATACATCGAACCAGAGGACATCAGCAACGCCGTGCTGTGGCTGGCCTCCGACGAGGCCAGGTATGTGACCGGTATGCAGCTGCGCGTCGACGCCGGCGGATACCTCAAGTGGTACGACTACCGCAAGTAAGGGGAAAGCGGTGAAGGTTAGAGTTGACCCCGAACGTTGCCAAGGACACACGCTGTGCTCGATGATCGCGCCGGATTCGTTCGTGCTCGACGACATCGAAGGTCATTCCTCGGCAGTCTCGGAAGACGTTGCGCCCGAGCAAGAAGACGCCGTTCGTGAGGCCGCTCAGTCCTGCCCGGAACAGGCGATCTTTATCACGGAGACAACCTCGTGAGCGTCGAGGACATCGTCAGCGACGGCGAACGCAAGAAGAACCGCTACCACTTCGACCGGCACACACCGGAATACCGAATCCAGTTCGAAAAGATCACCGAGGAAATCCACGCGAAGTGTCCGATCGCGTGGACCGACACCTATGACGGCCATTGGGTCGCGGGCGGCAGCCAGGCGGTGTTCGAGCTCGCCCGCTGCCCTGCCGTCTCCAACCATCACGACCTCACCGGAGAGACTCCGTACAAGGGCATATCCATCCCCTACGCGAAGCGGGTGAGCGGCGTCCGCGGTGGAATCCTGGAAATGGACGATCCGGAGCACCGCACCTACCGCAACGTTCTCAACCCTTACCTGTCGCCTGCTGCGGTCAAACGTTGGGCGCCCTTTATCGACGAGGTCACGCGGGCGTGCCTGGACGAAAAGATCGAGGAAGGCCGAATCGACTTCGTCGACGATCTCGCCAACGTCGTGCCGGCTGTGCTGACTCTCGCGATGATGGGCATCCCGCTGAAGAAGTGGGCGATTTACAGCGAACCGACGCATGCCTCGGTGTACACGCCGGAGCACTCCCCGGACATCGAGCGTGTCGTCGAGATGCATCGGCAGATGGGGCTGGATCTGTTGAACAGTATGCTCGAGATCCGGGAGAATCCGCGGCCTGGCATAGTGAACGCGCTGCTTCAGATGCGGATCGACGGGGAGCCGGCACCCGATCTCGAGATACTGGGCAACCTCGGACTGGTGATCGGCGGAGGGTTCGACACCACCACCGCATTGACCGCCCATGCGATGGAGTGGTTGTCGCAGAATCCCCACCAGCGCGAGCTTCTCAGTCGTCAGCGCGACACCCTGCTTGATTCGGCCACCGAGGAGTTCCTGCGTTACTTCACCCCGGCACCCGGCGATGGGCGCACGTTCTCCGACGACGTGGAAGTCGAAGGAACACAATTCAAAGAGGGCGAACGGTTGTGGATCTCGTGGGCAATGGCCAACCGCGATCCGTCAACCTTCCCGGAGCCCAACAAGATAATCATGGACCGGAAAGGCAACCGGCACTTCAGCTTTGGCCTCGGGGTTCACCGCTGCATCGGCTCGAACGTGGCACGCACCGTATTCAAGTCCATGCTCACCGCCGTGCTCGACCGGATGCCCGACTACCGCTGCGACCCCGAAGGCACCGTTCACTACGAAACGATCGGCGTCATCCAGGGCATGCGACATCTGCCGGCCACCTTCACCCCGGGGCACAGACTTGGTGCCGGCCTCGACGAAACCCTCGACAAGTTGCAGCGGATCTGCGACGAGCAGGAACTGGCCCGGCCGATCACCGAACGCAAGGAAGCCGCGGTCATCTAATCCCCTTGTCGCCGAACGTGTAGTCAGGGCGGAAAATCCTTCAAAAATTCGCCACCAGTACACGCTCGGTGAGCAGGTTCAGCCGGTGGGCAATCCGAGGACACGCTGGGCGATGATGTTGCGCTGGATCTCGGAGGTGCCGCCGGCGATGGTGCCCGAGAAGCTGCGGGCGTAGCGCTCGAACCAGCTGGCGAAGTAGTGGTCGAGGTTCATCGGCGCGTACGGTCCCGTCAGTGCGGGCTGCAGCAAGCCCTCGGATCCTGCTGCGTGCAAGGCGTATTCGCACGCTTGTCGCTCGGCTTCCGAACCGAGCAGCTTGAGCACTGACAGGGCGGGTACATCTTCTTCTCCGCGGGCAGCACGCGCCAGGGCCACCGACCCGAGTAGGCGCAAAGCGGAATAGTCCATGACCGCGGTGGCGTATTGGTCACGTTCGAGTGCGTTTCCCGGATGGAAGTCGGTGAGGACATTGTCGAGCCGGTCCGCGAACCCCAGCCACATCATCGTGCGTTCGTGTCCCAGCGATCCATTGGCTACCCGCCAGCCCTGGTTGAGCTCGCCGACCAGGTTCTCCGCCGGCACGCGCACGTCGGTGAAGAACACCTCGTTGAAGTCCAGATCATCGGCCGAGCAGATGGACGGAAACGGCCGACGCACCACACCGGGCGTATCAGTGGGAATCAGTAAAGCACTGATCCCCTTGTGCTTTGGCGCGTCCGGGTTGGTGCGCACGAAGGTCAGCAGAACATCGGCGTCGTGGGCGCCCGATGTCCATACCTTCTGGCCGTTGACCACGAAATAGTCGCCGTCACGCACCGCACGGGTACGCAGCGACGCCAAATCGGAACCCGCACTCGGCTCGCTCATGCCCAGCGACGCGGTGATCTCGGCCCGCAGGATCGGCACCGCCCAGCGCTGCTTCTGCTCGTCGCTGCCGAACGAAATCAGTGACGCCGCAATAATGTTCACGCCCTGCGGATTGAAACTGTGGTAGATCCGCCGACGGCAAAGCTCTTCCAGATAGACATACTGCTGCAGTACCGTGGCGTTGCGGCCGCCGAACTCCGGCGGCTGAGTGGGCAGCAGCCAGCCGTTGTCGAACAGCAGCCGTTGCCAGCGACGCGCCCAGGCCGGCATGTGCGACACCGACTTTGGCCGCTCCAACGCCTCAGCCGCTGCGGCCGGCATGTGCTTCTCGAGGAAGGCGACAAACTCAGCGCGAAACGCCTCGACGTCCGAATCAAAGGTGAGCTGCACGGTACTCCTCGGTGATTACCGCCCGATGCTGTGCGGCACCGCCGAGCATGAGCTCGCCGGCCTTGGCCCGCTTGAGCGCGAATTGCAAGTCGTTCTCCCACGTGAAGCCCATCGCGCCGAACAGCTGCAGGCCGTGGCGGAAAACCAGCGACTGGCACTCTCCCGCAGATGCTTTCGCCATCGCGGCGGCCAGGCGGCGGCGCGGGTCGTCCTCCGCGATCGTCAACGCCGCGAAGTAGGCCAGCGCCCGGGCACGCTGCACCGCGACGTGCATATCGGCGGCCTTGTGCTGGACGGCCTGAAACGAGCCGATGGGAACCCCGAATTGATGGCGACTCCGGACGTGTTCGAGAACCAGGTCCAAGATGCGCTGGCAGGCGCCTACCATCGTCATCGCCATACCCATCAGCGCGACATGATGCGCGCGCTCGGTATCGACGCTCACCCGCGCGGTGTCGGATACTCGAACGTCAGCGAACGTCAGATCGGCGACGTGCAACACCGGGTCGAACACCGAACTGCGTCGCCGGGATAGCTGCCCCGCGACCTCGGCGCCATTGAGGATGAACACCCCGGCGTCTGTCACCACCGCCAACCGCTCGGCGCGGTCACCGTCCAGCACATGCCGGGCGGTGCCGTCCAGCACCCACCCGTCGCCATCCCGGTGGGCCGACACTCCGCTATAGACGGCGGTCCCGGATGCCTGCGGGTCAAACCGATTCGCGGCCAAGGGCGCGAACTGGCTCATCGTCGCCAAGAACGGGGTCGGGTCGGTCGCGCGGCCCAGCTCTTCCAAGACGATGGCCAGCTCGACGGCGTTCTTTGGGTCGCTCATCTCGGTCCAGCCGTGTTCCACGTAGGCCTTCCACACAGGGCTGGGGTCGACGCCGTCTTCGGCCACACTTCTGACCAGCGCAGGCGGGCACTGCTTGCCAACGGCATCACGCACGGTTTCCTGCCATAGCCGCTGATCGGCGTCGAACTCCAAAAGCATCCCGGCCAGCTCCTTAGATCAGTTAACCTGCACGAGAATAGTATTCTCTTATTAGCACAGTGACAATCTCGCCGGAAACTTCCGGCCGGCGCCCCTGGATGGTCTTGGTGGAGATCGGGTTCATCGGCTTGGGCCACATGGGTTTTCCCATCGCGCAACGCCTCATTGCTGCACATCATGACGTCGTTGCCTTCGACACCCGCGCTGAAACTATTGCGCGCGCCGTCGCGCTCGGGGCGCAGCCGGCATCGTCTGCAAAAGAGGTCGCCGACTCGGCCGAAACGGTGCTGGCCAGCCTGCCCACTCCGGATGCCTCGCTTGACGTCGCCACCGGCGTCACCGGCGTGATCGAGGGCGCTCGCGTCAAGCGCTATGTGGACCTTTCCACCGTCGGGAGCCAAACCGCCGTGGAAATCCATGACCGCCTTGCCAAACGAAACATCGTCGCGATCGACAGCCCGGTGAGCGGCGGTGTCAGTGGAGCCGAGACGGGAACGCTTGCCGTCATGGTGTCCGGTCCATGCGCCGAGTTCGACGTCGTTCGGCCGGCACTCGAGGCGATCGGGCGGCCCATATACATCGGCGAGAAGCCGGGCTCCGCACAGACGATGAAGCTGGCCAACAACGTCCTGTCGGCCACCGTCCTGATAGCAACGGCAGAAGTCGTCGTCATGGGCGTCAAGTCCGGTCTGGACCCGACGGTGATGGTCGACGCGCTGAACGCCGGCTCCGGCGGGACCAGCGCAAGCCGTGACAAGTTCCCACGGGCGATCCTGCCCCGCACGTTCGACTACGGCTTTGCCACCGGGTTGATGGTCAAGGACGTGCGGCTCTATCTCGACGAGGCCCGGGCCCTCGGCGTGCCCGTCGACGTCGCCGACGCGGTCGGGCGGCTCTGGGAAGTCGCGATGCGCAGTGAAGGTCCCGACTCCGATTTCACGTCGGCCATCAAACCGATCGAGCAAGCGGCCGGCGTGATCGTCGGGGGGCGGCCAGAGGGAGAATGATATTATCGATTACGAAGAACTCCACTACACACGCTGCCGGCAATTGCGACTGCTACCAGGTGCGATGATTAATCGAAATGCTTACCGGAAACCCCATTGATTGGCGGAGAACCGGAATGTTAGATTATCTAGCGTATCGCCAGCAGGTCCGACACCGTGGTCGAGCCGCGAAGGGTTGGTTTAGGTGATAGAGCACCCGGACGGAGCCCGGACGCCCGTCATCGACGCGAGCGTGCACATCTTCTTCGCGTCGACCGCTGAGCTTCGCGACTTTCTCCGCGAGCCCTTCAAGAGCCGCGGCTTTCCCGACTACGAGATGGACTGGTACGGCGCACCCGGCGGCGAGTACGCGGACGACACCCGCGGACCCGATCGGCAATATCCCGGCTCCGACCCGGACGTGGTGGCCAACTATTTGTTCGAGGAACAGGGTGTCGACGTCGCGGTCCTGCACCCGATGGGCCGCGGCATCATGCCCGACCGGCATCTGGGCACCGCGCTGCACGCCGCGCACAACGAGATGATGGTGTCGCGCTGGCTGGAGCACAGCCAATACGGCGATCGGTTTCGCGGCACCATCCGGGTCAACCCCGACGACATCGCCGGCGCGCTGCGCGAAATCGAGAAATGGCGTGCGCACCCGCGGGTCGTGCAGATCGGTGTCCCGCTGCAGTCGCGCGAACTCTACGGCAAACCGCAGTTCTGGCCGCTGTGGGAAGCCGCGGCGGCGGCCAACCTTCCGGTGGCGGTCCACATCGAGACCGGCGAGGGTATCGGGTTTCCGCCTACGCCGTCCGGACACACCCGGACCTACGAGCAATACGTCAGCTTCATGGCGCTGAACTACCTCTACCACCTGATGAACATGATCGCCGAAGGTGTGTTCGAGCGGTTCGACACGCTGAAGTTCGTGTGGTCCGACGGCGCCGCCGACTTCCTGACACCGTTCAGCTGGCGGATGGACACTTTCGGGCGGCCGCATCTCGAACAAACGCCGTGGGCGCCGCGGATACCCAGTGACTACCTGCCCGGACACGTCTACTTCGTCCAGGGCAGCCTGGACGGTCCGGGTGACACCGAGTTCGCCGGGCAGTGGTTCGGCTTCACCGGAAAAGAAGACATGGTGATGTTCGGCTCCAGCTATCCGCATTGGCAGCTGAACAGATTGGCGGTGCCGAGCACCTTCAGCGCCGACCAGCGCGAAAAGGTCTGTTGGCGCAACGCCGCGGAGCTTTACGGCATAGACATTCAGGCCAGCTTGGCTGCACAGTAGAAGGTAAGCAAGGGAGACCACGATGACTGTGACACAGACTCACGAGCGGGTTCCCGCCGCTGAGCGCATCGCGGTGCGATGCGTCGACTCCGACGTCCACCCGGTGCCCAAGCGCGGCGAGCTCACCCAGTACATCCCGGAGCCGTGGCGAACCAGGTTCTTCCGCGACCACAAGGTCGGCGAGCTGATCTACTACGACGCTCCGGATTACGCGCACTCCTACGCGATGCGCGTCGATACCTTCCCACCGGACGGCGAATTCCCGGGCAGTGACCCGGATATGGCCTTTCGGCAGCTGATCATGGAGGCCGGCTCGGATATCGCGATCCTGGAGCCGGGCGCTCGCACGCCCCGCCTGCCCGACGCCCATCAGGCGTTCTCGTGTGCCCTCAATGACTGGCAGAACAACCATTGGCTGGACAGCCACAACAACTGGCATGAGCGTTGGCGCGGTTCGATTTGCGTGGCGATCGAGGATCCGCAGGGCGCTGCCCGCGAAATCGAGCGGTGGGCCGGACATCCCTACATGGCGCAGATTCTGCTCAAGGCCGAGCCGCGCCCGTCGTGGGGCCACCCGATGTACGACCCGGTATGGGAAGCGGCCACCAAACACGACATCGTGGTGAGCTGCCACCTATCGCGCAGCAACTACGAGATGCTGCCCATGCCGCCGGTCGGATTCCCCAGTTACAACCACGATTTCATGGTGACGTACTCGCTGCTGGCCGCCAACCAGGTGATGAGCCTGGTCTTCGACGGCGTCTTCGACCGGTTCCCCACCCTGCGGATCGTGTTCGTCGAGCACGCATTCACCTGGATCCTGCCTTTGATGTGGCGGATGGACGCGATCTACGAAGCGCGTAAGTCCCGCGTTGACATCAAGCGCAAGCCGTCGGAGTACGTCAAGGAGCACATCAAATTCACCACCCAGCCGCTGGACTACCCCGAGGACAAGACGGAGTTGACCCGCGCGCTGGAGTGGATGGAGTGCGACAAAATCCTGCTGTACTCGTCGGACTATCCGCACTGGACCTTCGACGACCCGCGCTGGCTGGTCAAACACCTGCCCAAAGCGGCCCGCGAAGCGGTGATGTTCAAAAACGGCATCGCGACCTATCACCTCCCCGAAATGGTGCCGGTGCTCGAGGGCCAGGTGCGGGTGTTCTAAGTGCCCGAAGAAACCAAGCGGCCCCGGTTGGCGCAGGGCCGCGAGCATGTCGTGGCCACGGTTGACGAAATCCCGCCAGGCACCCACAAACTGGTGCCCATCGGCCGCCACGGTGTCGGCGTCTACAACGTCAACGGCACCTTCTACGCAATCGCCAACTACTGCCCGCACCAGGGTGGCCCGCTGTGCTCGGGCCGCGCACGCGGCCGGACCATCGTCGACGAGAGCGCGGCGGGTGACGCGGTCATGGTTCGCGACTTGGAGTACATCTACTGCCCTTGGCATCAATGGGGTTTCGAGCTCGCAACCGGAACGACCGCGGTCAAGCCGCAGTGGAGCATCCGCACCTACCCGGTCCGGGTCGTCGGTAACGACGTTCTGGTGACGGCCTGACGCTAGAGGAGTAAGGCTGTGTCTTCCATCGAGGTCAACGGCGGCAATGTCGTCTACGAAATCCTCGGCAAATCAGGTGATCTCATCGTATTGACGCCCGGCGGCCGGTTCAGCAAAGACGTGCCCGGACTGCGCCCGCTGGCGGAAGCGTTGGTCGACGGTGGGTATCGGGTGCTGTTGTGGGACCGTCCCAACTGCGGGGCGTCCGATGTGCAGTTCTACGGCCAGAGCGAATCACACATGCGCGCCGAGACGCTGCACGGCCTGCTGACCAAGCTTGGCCTCGGGCCATGCATCATCGCCGGAGGCTCTGGCGGCGCCAGGGATTCCATGCTGACGACGATGCTCTACCCGGAGCTGGTCAAAAAGCTCGTGGTGTGGAACATCGTCGGCGGCATTTACGGCACCTTCGTGCTGGGCTCCTACTACGTCGTGCCAAGCATTCTCGCTGCGCGCGGCACCGGTATGGAGGGCGTGCTCAAGGTGCCCGAGTGGCGCGAGCGTGTCGAGGAGAACCCGAACAACAAGCAGCGGTTCCTTGATTTCGACCGCGATGAGTTCCTCAAGGTGATGCTGCGTTGGCTCAACGCTTTCGTGTCCAAGCCGGGACAGACCATCCCGGGTGTCGACGACGAAATGTTCGACCGCATCCGGGTTCCCACCATGATCATCCGCGGCGGCGAGAACGACTGGGACCATCCCAAGCGGACGTCGCTGGAAGTCAGCTGCTTGATCAAAGGGTCGAAGCTGATCGATCCGCCCTGGCCGGAGGATGCCTGGGAGCGTGCATCCGAAGACCGCGCGGCGGGCAGGGTGAAGCACTTCAACATGTTCGACACCTGGGTGCAGGCTGCGCCCGCGATCCTGGATTTCCTGGAGTCCTGATGCGTTTACTCGGTGAGGATGTGGACCTCGCAGTTCAGCGACGCTTCCAGAGCCGTATGGATGCGGCTTTCCGGGATGCGCTCCAGATCCGCCTGACGCAAGGTCACATAGACGATGTCGAACCCGTCCTCGCCGGGCACTCGCCTGATCTCGCCGGTGAGCCCGAATCCGGACAGCACGCCCTGGGCATCGTCGTCGGTTCCCCTGCTGACGTAGGTGACCACGCCGGCGACCGGCGCGGTCCCGAAAGCTTTGGCGCACAAGTCCACTGCGACCTGCTTGACGGCGTCGGAATCGCTGCCCGCGATGAGCAGCTGCACCTCGCGGCGGTCGGCCGGCAGCGCCGCGAGGGGGGCATGCACAACTTCAGCGCCGGCTTCGTCGGCGAGACCGAGGAGCGTAGTCATGCCCTGGTCTAGCTGCGCCGGTGCGAGCAGACCCGACGGGTCGACTCGGACTCGCACCACCGCTGTTCGCATGTGCGCAACTGTAGCGACGGAGTGCTGATGGAAACCACTGCCGCATCGAGCATCACGATCGCCGCATATCCCGGCTGCCCGCCGCGGCTGCTGCGCACCCATCCGGGCCGAGAGGACTACGCGGCCTACCGCGACTCCGGCGGGTATCGCTCGCTTACAGCCGCCGACGAACTGCTTGACGATGTCGAACGCAGCGGATTGCTCGGCCGCGGCGGTGCGGCCTTCCCAATGGCGGTGAAGTTACGCGCGGTGCGCGACAACGGAAGACGCACCGACTCCGGCACCGTCGTGATCGCGAACGGCGAAGAGGGAGAACCAGCCTCGATCAAGGACCGATGGTTGCTGCGCAACAGGCCACACCTGGTGCTCGACGGGTTGCGGTTAGCGGCGGCGATCGTCGAAGCCGACCGTGCGTACGTCTACGTGTCCGACCTGGAATCTGCCCGCAGCGTCGAAACCGCGTTGAGCGAACTCGACGCCGGCGCCCTCGGCGCCATCACAGTGGCCGTATGGACGGTGAACCCCGGTTATATAGCCGGCGAGGAGACCGCCGCCGTCCGCGCGCTCAACGGCGGCCCGGTCAAGCCGACGGACAAACCGCCCCGCCCGTTCCAATCGGGCGTCGACGGGCGGCCCACCCTGGTGAGCAATGTCGAGACCCTTGCGGGCCTGCCCTACATCCAGCAGCATGGCTCGACGGCGTTCAGCAGCCAGGGCACACCGCAATCGCCGGGCACCTTGCTGGTGACCGTCACCGGTGCCGACCGACCGCCGGGCCTCTACGAGGTTCCGCACGGCTTGCCGATGGCCGAACTGCTTGCGCTGCATGGTGTTTCGTCCGATCAGGTCCGCGGCGCGCTGCTGGGCGGCTACTTCGCCGGCCTCCTCAATCGCGACGTGCTCGACGCCACGGTGGATCACGAAACTTTTCGGCGGCTCGGCAGTGGCCTGGGTTGCGGCGCGATTTCGCTGATCACCGACGACTGCCCGGTCGCGGTGGCGGCCTCGGTTCTGGCGTACTTCGACCGCGAGAACGCCGGGCAGTGCGGCTCCTGTTTCAACGGCACCGCGGCGATGGCCGCCGTCGGCGGCGCATTGCGCGACGGCGTCGCCACCGAGGAGGACCTGACCCGGCTGCGCCGATGGTCGGTGGTGCTGCGTGGTCGCGGTGCGTGCGCGACGCTGGACGCCGCGACCAACGTGGCGGCCAGTCTGCTCGACCAGTTTCCGCAGTCAGTGCAGCATCACCTCGACGATGCTTGCCGCACATGCCAACTCGGCGCATTCCGCGCGGACCGTCCCTACGCGGTGGAAGAGGTGGGGCAGCCATGAAGATCCGTCTCGACCGCACCGTCTGCGACGGCTTCGGGATCTGTGCCAAGCACGCACCCGGCTACTTCTCGCTCGACGACTGGGGATACGCGTCGGTGGTCGGGGATGGCACCGTGGCCGACGAGGACCGCGGCGCCGTCATGAACGCACTGTTGGACTGCCCGGTGCACGCCATCACCGAGCTGGGCGACCGCAGACCGAACGGCACCCCTCCACCGTCGAGCAGCGCGGAAGATCCCAGCGCGCACCTCAAAACCGAAGAGAACGAAGCGGAGTGGGGTTTCACGCGTTGAACCAGGACAACACCGGGCGCCCGCTGCCGCTGGTCACCGACGAGAACGAATTCTTTTGGACCTCAGGCAAAGACGGCACACTGCGGCTGCAGGAATGCGCTGACTGCGCCGCGCTCATCCACCCGCCCGCGCCGGTATGCCGCTATTGCCGCTCGCAGAACATGGGGGTGCGGGCGGTGTCGGGCCGCGCGATTCTGGCCGGGTTCACCGTCAATCACCGGTTCAGCCTGCCCGGCTTGCCGGCGCCGTATGTCGTCGCTCAGGTTGCGATCGCCGAAGATCCGAGAGTCCGGCTGACCACCAACATCGTGGACTGCGATCCCGAGCAATTGGAGCTCGGCCAGCCGGTCGAGGTGGTCTTCGAACAGGTCGAGGACGTGTGGCTGCCGCTATTCCGTCCGGTGGCCGGCGCCAAGGCCCCGCTACCGGTCGACGAGATCGCCGCGGAGCGCTTCGGTGAACACGTCCGCCCGATGCTGACCCCGGAAAAATTCGAGGACAAGGCGGCGCTCACCGGGATCGGCATGTCGAAGATCGGCCGGCGGTTGATGGTGCCGCCGCTGTCGCTGACGGTGCAGGCCTGTGAGGCGGCGATCGCCGATGCCGGGCTGACGTTCGAGGACATCGACGGCCTGTCCACCTACCCGGGTGGGGGCAACCTCGGTGGGTTCGGCGAGGGCGGGGTCACCGCGCTGGAGGCCGCGCTGGGCATCCGGCCGACATGGCACAACGGCGGCATCGAAACTTTCGGCCCCGGTGGCTCGGTGATCGCCGCGATGCTCGCCGTCGCCGGCGGGCTGGCCCGGCATGTGCTGTGTTTCCGGACGCTCTGGGAAGCCACCTACAACGAGCTCATGAAACAAGGCAAGATCACGCCGTCCATGGGCCGCACGGCGAGTTGGCAGTTTCCGTTCGGCGCCACCTCGGCGGCGCACACATTGGCGCTGAATGCTCAGCGCCACTTCCATCGCTATGGGACGACGAAAGAGACGCTGGGCTGGATCGCGTTGAACCAGCGCGCCAACGCCGAGCTCAATCCGACCGCGGTGTACCGGTCCCCGATGACGATGGACGACTACCTGAACGCCCGTCCGATCACGACACCATTCGGCCTTTACGACTGCGACGTGCCGTGCGACGGGGCGATCGCCGTCATCGTCTCGGCCGTCGACGCCGCTCACGACTTGGCCAAGCCGCCGGTATTGGTCGAGGCGGTGGGCACCCAGATCATCGAGCGGATCGATTGGGACCAAAGCACTTTGACCCACGAGCCGCAGGTGCTCGGGCAATCGGCGCACCTGTGGTCGCGCACCTCGCTGCGGCCCGACGACGTCGACGTCGCCGAGCTGTACGACGGATTCACCATGAACTGCCTGTCGTGGATCGAAGCGCTCGGGTTCTGCGGGATCGGTGAGGCCAAGGATTTCCTGGACGGCGGCAAGAACATCGCCCGCGACGGACAGCTGCCGCTCAACACCCACGGCGGGCAGCTCTCGCACGGCCGCACGCATGGCATGGGTCTGCTGCATGAAGCCGTGAGCCAGCTGCGCGGTGAGGCCGGTGAGCGGCAGGTCGCCGATGCCCGTGTCGGCGTGGTCAGCAGCGGCGGGCTTACACCCAGCGGCGTATTGCTCCTGCGGGCCGACACATGAGCGCGCCGCGCCCGCGGGTGGTGATCGTCGACGGCGTGCCGATGTCCGCGCTGGTCGCCGAGGCGCCGAAGCCACGGGCCGTCATCGTGGCCATCCACGGCGGCGGCACCACCGCAGTGTATTTCGACTGTCCGGGCCATCCCGCGTTGTCGTTGCTGCGGGCGGGCGCAGAGCGCGGATTCACCGTGGTGGCGCTCGACCGGCCCGGCTATGGCAGCTCGGCGCCTTACCCGGAGGCGATGATTCGCCCCGAGCAGCGCGTCCAGCTCGCATACGCGGCGGTGGATCGCATCCTTGGTGACCGGCCGCGCGGCGCCGGGTTGTTCCTGATGGGCCATTCCGGCGGGTGCGAACTGGCGCTGCGGATGGCGGCCGACAACCCCGAACTGCTCGGCATCGAGTTGGCGGGCACCGGCCAGCGCTATCACCCCGCCGCCCGAGAGGTACTGAAAGTGGCGACTCGGGACCACCGCCCGGCCGGGCTGCGTGAGCTGCTCTGGGATCCGCCCGAGCTGTATCCCGCTGATGTCCGCACGGGGATCACCAATTCTTCGGCGGCCCCGGCCTATGAGGACGAGGTGGTGACAAACTGGGCGCGCCAAGACTTTCCGGCGCTTGCCCCAGCGGTGCGAGTCCCGGTGCAGTTCAGCGTCGCCGAGCACGAGAAGGTGTGGGAGTCCGACCCCGCAGCGATAGCCGAGATCGCCGCCCTGTTCACCGGCTCGCCGCGGTTCACGATCAACGAAGAACGCGAGGCCGGACACAATCTCAGCCTCGGGCACACCGCCGCGGACTACCACCGCAGGGTCTTCGCCTTCGTCGACGAATGTGTCGTCGCCGCGACATCCTCGAATGTGCAGCCAGCCGCACGCTCGGCGCCCAACGTGCACCCAGCCGCACATTCGGCAGATGACGAAAGCGATTTGGAGGCCGGTTGATGCACATCGGATTCATCGGACTGGGCAGTCAGGGCGGCCCGATGGCCCGGCGGATCGTCGACGCCGGCTATCCGACGACGCTGTGGGCCCGCAGACCCGCAACACTCGAGCCGTTCGGCGGAACCGCGGCCAAGGTCGCCGGCTCACCGGCGGAGCTGGGCGCGGCCAGCGATCTCGTCTGCCTGTGTGTCGTCGGTGATGCCGACGTCGAGGAGGTTGCCTGCGGCGACGACGGTGTGCTGGCCGGCCTCAAGCCGGGCGGCGTGATCGCCGTGCACAGCACTGTGCACCCCAAGACGTGTCATGACCTGGCGAAGAAGGCTGGAGCACAGGGTGTCTCGATCATTGACGCGCCGGTGAGTGGTGGCGGCGGGGCGGCCGCGGAAGGTCGTCTGCTGGTGATGGTCGGTGGCGAGACGGACGTCGTCGAGCGCTGCCGTCCGGTCTTCGAGACCTACGCCGACCCAGTGGTACACCTGGGTGATCTCGGCTCCGGACAAACCACCAAGCTGCTGAACAATCTGCTGTTCACTGCCAACCTGGGGACCGCGGCGGCCACCCTGACCCTTGGCAAAGCGCTCGGCGTGTTGCCGGAGCGGCTCACCGAAGTCGTCTCGCGCGGCAGCGGAAACAGCTTCGCGCTCAACGTTCTTGACGGCGACACCGCTGGCCTGGAACGGCTGGGCGGCTTGGCCGGAGCGCTGCTGCAGAAGGACGCCCGGCTGGTGGTCGACGTTGCCGAGGCAGCCGGCGCCCCGCTCGGCGCGGTGCTCGATGCGGCAGATGCCGCGCTGAGATCGATGGAACACCCGCGATGACGGTCGGATTCATCGGCGCGGGTCGGATGGGCCGTCCCATGGTGGGTCGTCTCGTCGATGCCGGCCATGACGTCCGGGTGCTGGGCCGATCCGCCGAGACACGCTCGGCCATCACCCAATTGGGCGCGCAGGCGGTGGCCGACCCGGCCGAGGTGACCGCGACGGCGGACGTGGTCGTGATCTGTGTGCTCACCGACGAGCAGCTGCTGCAGGTTTGTCTGGACGGCGGCCTGCTCTCCACCATGACCCCCGGCTCGGCCCTGGTGGTGCACACCACGGCCAGCCCCCGCACGATCGAGACCATCGCGGCGTCAGCCGACATTGAGCTGGTGGATGCTCCGGTCAGCGGGGGGCCCCACAACGCGGCGGCCGGTGCGCTGACGCTCTTCGTGGGCGGCGCGGACGAGGCGGTGGCGCGGGTGCGGCCGGTGTTGAGCTGTTACGGCGACCCCGTGATGCACGTCGGCCCACTGGGCGCCGGCCAGAAGGTGAAGCTCGTCAACAACGCGCTGTTCGCGGCGCACATCGGATTGCTCTCCGGCGCTGTCGGGCTGGGCGCGCGGCTCGGCGTGCCGGAGTCGACGCTGCTCGCCGCCCTTCCGCATGGCAGCGCGGCGAGTCGGGTGCTGGATATGGTCGCGTCTGGCGGCTCGGTCAGCTCCTTCGTCGAAACCGCGGGCGAATTCGTCGGCAAGGACATTGCCGTGGTCAGGAGTATCGCCGCCGACCTCGGCGACGACCTGGGCGTCCTCGACGTGGTCATCGACGCTGCGGTGAAGGTGTGAGATGGGGTCTTTTCGGCGCGCCATGAAACTATTACCGTTAGCGTTACAGTCAAGCGTTCTATCGTAAAGGTATGAGCCGCTCACTCGGCGCTGAGGAGGGTGCAATGACCAAACCGAAGGTGGTCTTCGATCCGGTCTCCGAGGAGTACTTCACCAACCCATTCGAGATTTATCGACGAATGCGTGAGGATGCCCCGCTCTATTACGACGAGAAAGAGGACTTTTACGCGCTGACCCGTCACGAGGACGTGGCTGCCGCGCTCAAGGATTACGAGACTTTCTCGTCCTCGCGCGGCTGCGACCTGGCGATGGTTCGCAAGGGCATATCCCCCGACCAGCGGTCCATCATTTTCATGGACCCGCCGGAGCATCGCCACATGCGGAGCCTGCTCAACAAGGCGTTCACGCCACGAGCCATCCAATCGCAGCACGACACGGTCGTGGAAGTGGTCGAAAAGTACTTGGGTGCGGTCGATCCCGATCACTTCGACGTCGTGCAGGACTTCTCCGGGCCGTTCCCGGTCGAAGTGATCACCACGATGGCCGGAGTGCCGCCGGAGTACCGCCAACAGGTGCGGCACTGGATTGACACCAGCCTGCACCGGGAGCCGGGGCAAATCGAACTCAGCGAAGAGGGCGTGCAGGCCAACATCGACACCGCGATGTACTACTACAGCTTGGTGCAGGAGCGCCGCGCCGAGCCGCAGGACGACATGATCAGCCGGCTGATCGCCGCCGAGATTCCCTGCGATGACGGCACAGTGCGCCGCCTCGACGACATCGAAATCTGCGGTTTTGCGACGCTGCTGGGCGGCGCGGGCGCGGAGACAGTCACCAAGTTGATCGGCAGCGCGGTGGTGCTATTCGCCCGTCACCCTGACCAGTGGGAGAAGCTGCTGGCGGACCGTAGCAAGGTCCCCGGTGCCGTCGAAGAATTGCTGCGCTACGAGGGGCCGGTGCAGTACAACGTCCGCTACACCTTGAAAGAGGCACACGTTAGCGGCGGCACGATTCCCGCCGGCAAGCCCGTGTTCCTGATGAAAGCGGCGGCGAACCGAGACCCCGATGCCTTCACGGACGCAGACACATTCGACATCGAACGTGACCAGACCGAAGCGCAGCACCTCGGCCTCGGATACGGGATTCACAGCTGCCTGGGTGCCGCGTTGGCCCGGATGGAAAGCAGGATCGCCCTGGAGCACCTGCTCGACTTCATGCCCCGCTACGAGGTGGAATGGGACGGCTGCAAACGGGTCACCATGCAGAACGTCGCGGGCTGGCTGAACGTACCGGTGAAGGTATTGCGATGAGGTGGATTGAGTGACGAAGAAGATCGAAGTCGATTGGGGCCTTTGCGAAAGCAATGGGGTGTGCATGGGCATCATCCCGGAAGTCTTCCAGCTCGAGGATGACGACACACTGACCGTGCTGCAGGACGAAGTCACGCCGGAGAACGAGGAGCAGGTGCGCGACGCGGTCCGCCAGTGCCCTCGGCAGGCCATCTCTATCAAGGAGTAGGCCCGGCAGTGGTCGGTCGCACTGACCAGCCCGGAGTGGACGACCGACATGTTGGACAAGGTATCCGCGTAGTTGGCGGAAAACAAAGGCGTCCTTGCTGTTTCGCACTCACACGCGAAGCCGGCATGCGACCATCTGCGGTGATGCATCGATGGTAGACGCCGGCCTGGCTCGTTTGGGTCCGCGGATAAGGAGCGAGGATGAGTTGGGCGATGGCTTCACGTGCTTGCAACGCGATGACGAGAACAGCTGTGGCGGCGGCATTTATCGGAATGGCCGCGACAGGTGCGAGCGTTCCGGCGAACGCAGACGATGGCATCCCCACCAACCCGGACGATCCCCGATGCGCGCAGATGCCGTTCTTGGCGCAGTGCCAGGGCGGCCCATACGCTCCCGGACCCCCGGCACCTGCTGCCGGTCCCACGGGACCCGCGGACCTGCAATGCATCAGCATGCCTGCCGACCCGGTGTGCGCAGGGGGCCCATTCGCTCCCCCGCCTCCGCCGCCCCCGCC
>NZ_LQOW01000005.1 GCF_002102185.1 Mycobacterium fragae | reverse complement strand
ATCTTGCGGGCCTCGTCCTCCACCGTCTGGGCGTGCACATCAAAACGGCCCGCCATCGCCCGCATCTCGTGCGGGTCCGTCATAAAACGCGTGGTCACCTGAATGTCTCCTTTATCTCAAATCATTCGATATCAACCGTTTTGCGGATTGAGCATGTGAGGGGCTCCTTCGAAATGTGTCGCGGTCCAACGCGCTACGGCTGAGTCGGGTACCGCACTAACGCCACCTAGCTGGTAGCAATTGCATTGGCAACCTCAGTGGCTGCATACGAGCCGGCGCTGGTGGCTAGGGTGTTCACGAACATCTCGTGAATCGCGACCGCCTGGGCGCTGATCGCCTGATACATCTGGGCGTGCGCGGCAAACTGTGCTGCCGTAAGCGCCGACACTTCGTCGGCAGCGGCGGGAACCACGCCTGTCGTCGGTGCTGCTGCCGCCGCGTTGTGAGCGGCCATGGTCGACCCGATGGCCTGCAGACTGGAGGCTGCTGCCGTGAGCACCTCCGGTTGTGTTGTCACGAACGACATTTGGCTTCTCCTTTCTAGTTATCCCCACCGAGCCTTCCGTGGCGTTGAGGTCTTCGTGTTGTCGCCGGAAGACAGGTGCACGGCATGGATGCCCGGTTTTTTCGACAGCTGGGCGATGAGCCCGTCAAGTTCAGCCTCATTGGTCTCCCAGTGCTGCACCGAGTCCGGGTTCTGCGACATTTCCGCCAGGACATGCTTGAGGTTCTCCGGCGTCTCGCTGTCCTTGTCCGACGAGGGGCGGCCTACCCCTCGGGCGGCGATTCCGGCTGTCGCGCGGGGAACACCGCCGCCCAGAGCGCTTCCGGCCAAACTTGCCAGGGCCATCTGACCATAGAGGCTTCCCGTGACCGCGGGGGCGGCAGCCGCGCTGGTGCTCTGCAACACGGTGGCGGCCAACCTGATCGTCGGAGTGGCTGCGGCCCAGCTCGGCGGCACCGACAACGCCCCCACCAGGCCCGCGCTGCCGACGCTCGCCGATACCGTCGACCCGCGCGCCGCCAGTCCCGCTGCCCCCAACACTCGCGTGCCCGAACCAAGCTCCGCGAACAGCGGCCCCTCTAGTTCGACGGCCCTGTCGTTGATAGTCCGTGCGGCTGCGACCAAGCCCAAGCTAGTGCTGAGCAATGCGTCGTTAGCTGGGCGGATACCTTTGGTGACAAACTCGATATTCCCGGCGGCCAGCGCCAACGGCGATGAATTCAGGCTGGTCAGCAAACTCGTCAATGACGGCGGCGGATCAGCTGCCGCGGGCGTTGCGAGACTTTGCAGCCCTTGCGATGTCGCCGACATCAGCTGCGGCAACGTCGATTGTGCGTTCGTGCCTGCGGACGTCCCGGTGGCTTGGGCAACCGCAGCGGCCTGGCCGCCGACTCCGCCCGGGTTGGTGGTCTGCGGCGGCGGGGTGAACGGCGTCATCTGCGATGCGGTCGCCGAGGAGCCGCCGTAGCCGTACATCGCTGCGGCGTCTTGGGCCCACATATCCCCGTACTGAGCTTCGGTCGCCGCGATCGCCGGCGTGTTCTGGCCAAAAATGTTGGTCGCCACCAGCGACGCCAGCTGGCTGCGGTTAGCCGTGATCACCGGCGGAGGCACCATTGCCGCAAACGCGGTCTCATAGGCAGCCGCTGCCGCCCTGGCTTGGGCGGCGGCCTGCTCGGCCTGCGCGGCGGTGGCACTCATCCACGCCGCATACGGCGCGGCCGCAGCCGACATGGTCGCCGACGACGGGCCTTGCCACTCAGCGGTCAGCCCCGAGATCACCGAGAAGTAGGAGGCCGCGGTCGAATGCAGCTCGGCGGCCAGCTCATCCCACGCCGAAGCCGCCGCCATCATCGACCCGGACCCGGGACCGATGTACATGCGGCCGGAGTTGATCTCCGGCGGCAATGCTCCAAAATCCATCACTGCCCCTTAGCCGTTCGCAATCGTGTCAGCGGCCTCGGTGCACACCTGGTCGCCGCCGCCAACATTTCCGGCTGTGTCCTCACCACAGACACGTGTCCACCTCATGTCGTGGGCAGCGAAAGTTGCGCCCGTCGTACAAATGCATCGCTGTTGTTGATCCGGCACTGTCGGCAAACGCCTGAGCGACAACGGTTTGGGTACGATCACCAGACGTCCGGCCTTCAACACCGTGGCCGCCGAGCCTGTGGCGGCGGGGTTGAAGTCGATCTGGTGGTTGAAGGTCATCGGACGTGTCTCCAAAATTTCAGGGCGGGGCCGGTAACGCGCTGCAACGGCGGCTATTCCTTCGCGTCGTCGGCGGGTATCACGATGATGGTGGCCGTGGTGGCCGGCCCCCCGGTTCCGGCCCCGCCTACGCTGAGGGACCGGGCAGCGGTACCACCGGTACCGGCCATGGCACGTCCCGCCAAACTGGACAAGGCCATATTGCTGAATAGGCTCCCCTGACCGTCTGCTGCGAGCGCCGCGGGGGCGGTAGACAGAGCGGTTTGCGGCAATGCGACGGCGACCGGCCGCACCGGCTGGGCGCCGACGGTCCAACTTTGCGGCACCGAGAGGTTTCCGACCAAGCCGGCGCGGCCCATGCCCGCCGATATCCCGTTCCCGCCCGCTGAGCCCACCACACGCGTCTCCAAACCAAGGCCGGGGCCCAGCCCCGACTTCAACCGGTCCCTTTCGAGCCTGTGGGCCGCGCTGGTCAGGTTCGCCCCGTTTTGGGGCACCAGATAATTTTCTACGCCTAAGAGATACGGGCTGCCGCCAATGCCGTACAACGAGGTCGGCCCTAACGGGCCAGTGAGGAACTGGTCGAGTGAGAGCAGGGACGACAGCGGCGACGGCGGATCAGCCGCGGCCGCAGCGGGCGCTGTCGTCCCACTGGGCGCCGCGAGGCTTTGCAGTGCCTGCGGTGTCGTCGACATCAGCTGGGGCACCGTCTGTGCATGCGTAGCGGCCGCCGTGCCGGTGGCCTGGGCGACTGCGGCGGATTGGCTTGCCGCGCCCGCCGGATTCGTTGTCTGCGGTGCCGGACTGAACGGCGTCACCTGCGAGGCGGTCGCCGACGAGCCGGCATAGCCATACATCGCGGCGGCATCCTGGGCCCACATCTCCGCGTACTGGGCCTCCGTGGCCATGATTGCCGAAGTGTTCTGACCGAAAAAGTTTGTCGCGACTAACGCCATCAACTGGGCACGGTTCGCCGCTATCACAGGCGGGGGCACGGTGGCGGCGAACGCCGTCTCATAAGCCGCCGCCGCCATTCTGGCCTGGTTAGCGGTTTGCTCGGCCTGGGCTGCGGTGGCAGTCATCCACGCCGCATACGGTGCGGCCGCGGCTGCCATCGCCACCGACGACGGACCCTGCCAGCCAGCGGTCAATCCTGAGATCACCGATCCGTATGACGCCACCGTCAACTGTAATTCGGCGGCCAGCACATCCCAGGCCGCCGCGGCAGCGAGCATCGGCCCCGGCCCAGGGCCCGCATACATCCGACCGGAGTTAATCTCTGGCGGGAACAAACCGAAATCCATCAACAAACCCCCTTAGGGGGAAGGCATGCGATTGGTGACAGCGCTTGGACGCCAACAGGATACAGCTCACTGATCAGTGCCACGGCGCGACTATATCGTGAATATCCTTTGCATTCAATATGTTTGGAGCAAATTGCAGGTTGCGACCATCCCTTGGGCGCAGCAGATCCAGCGTCGTCACCGATGTGCGACGGATGGCAAACCCGTTCGACGCCAATAGATGTCGTCCACTAAGGGCTACTATTATTAATGGCCTTGACACTTCAGCCGAAGATGGCGCTCCTCGGCTGAGTACAGTTGCAACATCTGCATACGCTGCCCTGTGAGCCTTTTGAATCAGCTTGTCGTTGTTACCTCCGGCGTTGTAGACAGCACGGCGCTAGGACCGTTCTTGACGTACTTTTTGCGTCGGTTGCGCACCAGCGGCCTCTGCGAAATCGCCCTACCGACTGATTACGATTCCGTTAAGTGACGCTGCTGGTGGTGATTTGTCGCACCGTTGCGACACGAACGCCGGGGTAGAAGATGCATCCCGCGGCGCCCAAACCGCTATCGAACTGTTTACCGATCGGCACACGCATCATCGGGTGATCGGTTGCTTTCCGCGAGCCGCAGACGCCACCGAACGCTACGAGCCGCGACTGCGCCATTGCCGATGTCGTCGGCGTTGCAGATACGCCTCAATGCCGAGGCGATTCCGGGCTACGGCGGGCGGCGCCATTCGTGCCAGGTATCGGCAGCCATATCCCGGCGCTCTTGCGCGCCGAACTTCGCCTATCACGCCGCACATTGCCCACCTCCTCGCTCTCCCGGTACCCCCGCAGAGCATTGAGGCGGGTGACATACCCGCTGACCGGCCCCGATAAACCGGTCCATCCCCAACCGACGCAGTACTCAAGAACGCGGGTCGGTCGTCACATCGCGGCGGTTGACCGTGCGCCCGTGAGGAGTGCGGGCCCGGGTATCCCCGGCCGTCGAATTTTGCAAGCTCCGCTCTAGACCGCGTCTGTGACTACGGCTGCCAGCGTCCGTGCATCTGGCTGGCGCTACGGGGTATCGGCCCCTGCGCTCATCCGATCGGGCTGAACTCGCGGGTCAGGTCGTCGATAGCCGATCCCAAGCGGATGCCAGCACAGGGAACGATGCACCATGAGCGACGGTTCAACGGCGAGCACTGCGGGTATGCGAGCCGCATCCATTCCAGAAATCGGGCAAAGCGTGGACTGCGTTTCAACCTCAGTCAGGAACTGCGGGCGGCTCCTCGATCTTCGGGCCGGAAGCGATGCTCGCCATTCACGGTCTTGCTGTCGCGCTTGCGGAAAGCATGCGTGGCGAGCTGCCGACGTGAGCGCGCCGGAATGGGCAAACTGGGCGTAGAACCGGCAGGTTCGCGGTGACTGTCCAGCTAAACAAAAGCAAATTGTCGCCGGATGTGTTCGCGGTAGTGATGGCCACTGGAATCTTGTCCGTTGCGGCACGCAACCACCACTACACCTGGCTCAGCGCCTCCCTCAGCCTTTTCACTGCCCTAGCTCTCGTGGTTCTCGTTGCCGCGACGGTCATCGTCGCCGCCGCCAAGGGCCGGGTCGTGCCGTGGTCCATGACAGATGCTGAGGTCACCCTGCCCCTATTCACGTTTGTCGCCAGCTGTGCGGTGCTGGCCAACCGCCTATCCTCGTCCTATCCAATGGCGGTGCCGATACTCGGCGCGACTGCTGCATTGGCCTGGCTGATATTGCTGGTGCTGAGTTTGCGCAACCTCTGGGGGCGCCGCTTAGCCGAACTGCGAAGTCAAGCTCACGGTGCATGGCTCCTCGTTAGTGTGGCCACGTCAGGATTGGCGATCGTAGCCGCCAAGTTGACCAATAACATGGGTCAGCGCCGCTGGCTGATAGCCGCGTTGGCGTTCTGGGGCTTGGCATTGGCTCTCTACGTGATGTTGACGTCGCTGATGGTGTGGCGTGCCGTCGCCGAAAGACTCGACCGCGACGGATTTGAACCGGACGCCTGGATATTGATGGGCTCACTCTCGATCGCGGTCGTTGCTGGCCACTACATCGCGGAGCAGGCCCAGAACGGACTAACTGGGACGATGCGTGTGGTCACGGTAGTGCTCTGGGCACTGGCGAGCGCGTGGATACCGCTTCTGATGTACTTCAGCCTGCACCGCATAGAACAGCGACCGAAGATTTTGGACTTTACCGGCGCGTGGTGGACATTGGTGTTCCCGCTGGGGATGTACTCCGCCGCCACCTACGCGATAGCCACCGAACTCCACACGCAACCGCTGCAAACCGTTGCGCTAGTTGGCTTTTGGAACGCACTGATGGCCTGGGTGATCGTGGCCGTCTCTGCTGTGCTGCGAATACCCCGGGCGGTCAACGCGATCACCACAGACGGCACGCACGAGCCGCGGCACTCGTCTACTGAGCCAGGTGGACGCTCGCCGGAGCGTGGGCCGGCCGATGCATCCGGCGGCGACCGTGTGCGACGTCTGGGTTCGGGGCAAGAGTAGCCCTGTGCCTAACGCGGTTGCCGAGGACGCCAGCGAAGGCGACGCAGACTGCCTCAGTGATTCCTCCGCCAGCGCTACCAAAACCATGGAAGTCTGCCGGGGCATCGATGTCCAAAACGTTCCATCAAGATGCCGGTCGCTCGTCCGATCATGTCTCGAATGACCGGAGGTCCGAAATGCCGCGTACGCAATTTGAGCGCGCTGCACAATGTGACGGCTACCGCTAGCTTGTGGGCCCGTCACCTTCTACTCCGTCGCGTTCGAGGATAAGCTTCAGATATCGCAGTTCGGTTCGGGCGTGTTCGCGATCTTTTTTAATCCCGTTAAGTAGACGGGTGAAGCAGAACTCCATGACCTGGCCGAGCAGGTGGCGAGGGAAGTTCGCCCAGACCTCAGCGCTTACCCGCGCCGTCGACGAGTCCTGCGGCTCCACACGCCATGTCACACCCTCGCCGACCGTGAGGGGTACGCCAAGCCAGCGGTACCGTGCCGTGGCGTCCCACGTGACCGCCCTATCGGGTTTTACGTCGGTGATCTCACCGACCGCTTCCCCAGGTATACCGCCGATACGCTCGCGGATCCGGAAGCGAGCCCCCGCAGAGGTTACGTCTCGGTCGTTGAGCGGCTCCAGGTTGATGTGTTCGGGGTTCGATGCGGGCCACCAGTTTTCGACGTCGCGCAGTTGCTGCCAGACCACGTTGTGAGGTGCATTGATCAGGATGTCTTCGGTGAATTTGAACGCCACGTTTTGCATCATCCTTTCAGCTGCTTGTCTCAGGTGTGGTCTGGCCGCCTGGCAACCTGCCGCCAAGATTGCCCTCATTGGGGCGCGTTCATTGCTGCAGCCACTCCCACGCGTGGCCAAGTTCGTCGCGGCGAAACGTCCGCAACTCACCGTTTATCAGCAGTGCTGCAACTGCTTTCACGCAGAATTCCTCCCACTTGGGGGCGCCGACCATTGCTATCTTTTCGAAATCCCGCCTATGCCGGAAGTCCAGGACGCTGTTGGCCCATGCGGCCCCGACGCTCCAACCCGCAAAGGCGCTGTCCATCACGAACACGACGCGAAGCTTGCGAAACTGCTTGAGTAACAGTTCGATCCGCGGGGCAAGCACTTCGCGATAGTCCGCTCCGCTCAACTTCCCTGTTGCCCGAATACCTAAGATGTTGCCGCTACTTTCCTCCAGTAACTCAATCACTTTGGCGGTCTCCGGCTGCGGTATAGGGCCCGAACAACTCCTGGTCGTTTGCGCCGACGCCCTCGGGCGCCGTGACGATGACGATGATCGCCTTGTTTTGCTCGCAAATGGTGAAATCAAGAAATGGGCAGCATTGCTGCTCCCGTCGGACGAACTCCCGTACCTGAGCGGCCGCTGACCAATGATATGAGAGTTCGATGCGGGAGCCGTCGCGCCGGTAGTCGCACAGGGCCTCCTCGTTGAGCCGTTTGATCCAGCCCAACCGGTCGTTGTATTCGGCCCCGACGAGCGTGCATGCGATCGGCGAGGATTCCGTTTTCTTGGACATTCCTTCACCATTGCGCTTCAAGCTGCTTGAGGTTCAAGAAGGATGGCGAGAAAATTTGGTCATGAGCCTTAGGATCGGCCAGCTGGCGCAAGCAACCGGAACCACCGCGCCTACGATCCGCTACTACGAGGCAATCGGCCTTCTCCCCAGCCCGCCGCGGGCCGGCGGCCAGCGCCGTTATGGCGAAGATGATGTGCGGCGGCTGACGTTTATCCGGCGCTGCCGCGACTTCGGCTTCCCGATCGAGCAGGTACGAATACTTGCGGCGTTGACGTGCGACAGCGAATGCTCCTGCGCCGAGGCGCGAGACCTGGGCGTGGCGCATCTCGCAGCAGTGCGCGAGAAGATACGAGAGCTGCGTATCCTCGAGCACCACATCGCCCGTCTTATCGAAGCTGCCGAAGCTTCCTGCTGCAGCGGGTCGGCCGCTGACTGCGTCGTGCTCGACGCACTCGCAGAACCGGCACCGTAAAGAACGGGATGAATGCCAAAGCCACTTGATACTCTTCTGGCGACGAAGCGACACTTCTCCGCCGGATTGCTGTATGACGGGGCGGCGGCGAATCACTGCCTTACATCGCATAGTCCGGTAGTTCTATGTCGTCGCGGAACTCACGCTGGATGATCCAGTCAGCAAGCGGGGGGACAACCAGTAGTTTGCTTGCCTGGTTACGTGTCCAAAGCCCAAGCGATGTCTTGGGCGCGAACGTAGATGCGAAGTTCCGAGCGGAGCGCTGCTTGCCCGCGATCAGTGGTCGCAACAGTTGCTCGTAGCGCTGAAACGCCACGCGGTGGTCGCCGCGGGCTGCATTGAGCTCGCCGGCAAGCACGTAGGCCTGCAGCATCGCAAGCCCGGTGCCCTCACCGGCTAACAGTGACACACAGCAGGCAGCGTCGCCGATCAACGCAACGCGGCCCTTCGACCAACAGTCCATGGTGATCTGACTGACCCGATCGAAGTACACGTCGTCGGCTTGATCCAGTTGTGACATGATTTGTGGGCATTCCCACCCGACGCCGTCGAACGCTTGGCGCAGAACAACTTTGGTGTCGTCGAGATCTTTCGGGTCTGCGCTGCATTCGTCATCGTCGGCGTAGACGAGCAGAAACAGTGTCCGGTCATCTCGCAGCGCAAACCTTGCCACCATGTGCCCGGGCTCGGTGTAGGCCACATAGACGAGCTCATCGCGCGGTCGGTAGCCCTGGGCCTCGAACGCCGCGACCCGGTAGCCGATGTCGGTCTGGAATTTCGCGTTCGGACCGAAAACCAGAGCACGTACCGGCGAATGGATGCCGCCAGCGCCGATCACCAAATCGAAGCGACGGCATTGTCCGTGCTCGAAAGTGACCTGCGCGCCGCTACCGTCTTGCTCGATATCGGCGATACTGTCGTTGAAAACGGTCTCTACGTGGCCGTCGATGGCCCCATAGATCAGTGCCGCGAGATCACCACGCCGCAAACTGGTAAACCGACCGCTGAAACTGCGCCGGAAGCTCGCAACCGGGAACCCGCCCACCTTGCGGCCGCTGCGATTGATCAGACGCACTTCCTGAACCGCATACCCTGCATCCTGCAGGGCAGGAGCTAAACCCATCCGCTCCGCGACCGCATAACCCGCTCCCCAGAAATCGATCAGGTAACCTCCGGTCCGAAGCTGGGGGGCTTTCTCGATCAACGTCGGTTCGTGGCCACTGCGCCGCAGCCAATAGGCCAACGTAGGTCCGGCGATTCCGGCACCGCTAATTGCAACCTTCATATTCCTCTCCATTACCCGGACACGAATTTTGCGGCTGCACTCAAACCCGCTGTGAAACTCGTTTCCGCGCGAGTGCTTCGTGCTCCTCGGTAAGCGCTGCCGGGGGTCGACGCACGTACCTCGTCCACGTCACGATGGCGGCGATGACGTAGAACGCCAAGAAGATCCAATACGCGGGCGTGTCCGTGCCAGTGATGAGGTAGGACTGACGCAACGCCAGGTTGATTCCAACCCCGCCGAGTGCGCCGAATGCCGCGACGAACCCGATCACCGCCCCCGAGGTGGCTTCCGACCAATGACGACGTTCGGCCTCGCTGACGTTCAGTAGATGGCTGCGCGCGTCGAAGACCGACGGAATCATCTTGTAGACAGCACCGTTGCCGAAGCCAGACAGCACGAAAAGCACCATGAAGCCGCCGATGTAGCCCACGGCCGTTATCGTCGTCGGCCCCGGGGTGTGGTCGTCGAGGGTGCTGATGCCGACAAGAAGGGCGGTGGCCACCCCCATGGCGGCGAACACCGCCAAGGCGACGCGACTGCCGCCGACACGGTCGGCGAGCCTGCCGCCATAAATTCGGGCCAGCGATCCCAACGCCGGCCCGATGAATGCGAACTCGGCGGCATGCAATGCCGCTTGGGCGTGAGTCTGCCCGGCGGATTCGAAGTTCACTTGCAGCACAAGGCCAAACGCGAACGAGAATCCGATCCACGACCCGAACGTGCCAAGGTAAAGCAACGCCAGCAGCCAAGTGTCACGCTGGGAGAGGATTGCGCTTAAGTGGCCCACCCGTGTCGGATGTTCCAGGTTGTCCATGAAGTACGCGGCCCCGAACGCGACGACGGTCAGTAGCACGAGATAAAGCCCGCACACCCAATAGGGTTGACGGTGGCCTGCAATAGCGATCACAAGCAGCCCAACCAGCTGGATTGCCGGTACCCCGAGATTGCCGGCTCCAGCGTTGAATCCCAGGGCCGAGCCCTTGAGCCGATGCGGGTAGAAGGAGTTGGTGTTGGTCATCGACGCGGCGTAGTTGGCGCCGCCGCAGCCGGTGAGCGCGGCACAGACCAGATATGGCCACAGCGGCAGGCCCGGATGAGCCAGCATGAGGATCGCGCCGACGGTGGGGATCAGCAGTATCAGTATTGAAAATACCGTCCAGTTCCGGCCGCCAAAGTGCGCGATTCCCAAGGAATATGGGATGCGCAGGCAGGCCGCGACGAAGGTGGCGGTGGCGCCGAGCAAGAATTTGTCGGCCGCCGAAAAGCCGTAGGCGCTGTGGGGCATGAACAACGCCATAACCGGCCAGAGCGTCCAAATGCCGAAGGCGACGTGGTCGCACGCGACGATCCAGAGCAGATTGCGACGGGCGATGGCCTTATTGCCGAGCTCCCATGTGGCCGCATCTTCGGGATCCCAGTTGGGGATGCGATGCCCGGAGGATGTTCTCAGGGTGCGGCTCATCGTCGTTGTGCGGTAACGAGTAGGTACTCCCATTGCATGACGCCGTTGTGAATGTATTGCTCGGCGAGTTCGACGAGTTGGGCGTCGAGAGTAGCGGCCAGCACGGGCTTGTTGCCGATGGTGCGATAGGCGTTGATCGTTGGGCCGTAATGAGTTTTGAAATAGTCGTGCACAGCCTGCGCGCTGGCGAAGCGGTCGACGGTCAACATGCCGCGCCGGGTAGTGACCTCGCTGACGCGGTCGCCGAGCAACCCCACGGCGTAGTCTTCGCGTCCCCACAGTGACGCTGGCGGCACCCCGGGCGCCAGGGTGGGCCGATACGGTCGGATGGTGTTGAGCATCTGGCCGAAGAATCCCTCGTAGGTCCAACTGAGCACGCCGATGGTGCCACCTGAGCGACAGACGCGGACCAGTTCGTCGGCCGCACGTTGATGGTGTGGCGCGAACATCACACCGATTGCGGAGATCACGATGTCGAACTCGCCGTCCGCGAACGGCAGAAGTTCGGCATTCGCTTCACACCACTGCAGCGTCACGCCGTGTTGTGCAGCCCGGGCCTGAGAGCGCAATAGCAGTTCGGGGGTGAGGTCGCTGGAGACAACGCTGGCACCGGTCTTGGCAGCCGGGATTGAGATGTTGCCCGAACCTGCGGCGACGTCGAGCACGCGATCACCTGGGCCGATGCCGGTGGCCTCCACGAGCACCGGGCCCAGCGGAGCCATCACATCCTCGGCCATCAACGCGTAGTCGCCCAGCGCCCACACGGCTTGGGCAGTGGTCACCAGCGCTGGTCTGCCGGTAGGGGTATCGATGGTCATCACGACCTCCTCAGTTAGGAGAAAGCGCTGCGAGCTGCGACGTCGTTGTCGGCGGGGCGCATCAAAAGCTGATGCGGACGATAGTAGCAGTAGGCAATAATTGATGTCTATTATAATTGAGGTCTGCTACGATGTTCAGGCCGCCACTGACACCGCCGACCGGCTCGGACAAGGGGAGCGCCGATGCCTACCGAACCCGCCACGGCAACCGATGAGTCTCTCGATGCCATCACCGACGCGCTGCTGACCGCCTCCCGCTTGCTGGTGGCTATCTCGGCGCACTCGATCGCTGAAGTCGACGAGACCATCACGATTCCGCAGTTTCGAACCCTGGTGATCTTGTCCAACCGCGGTCCGATGAACCTGGCCACCCTGGCCGGACTGCTCGGGGTGCAACCGTCGGCCACTGGGCGCATGGTTGACCGGCTCGTCGGCGCCGGACTCATCGACCGGCTGCCGCATCCGACGTCGCGGCGCGAGCTTCTGGCCGCACTCACTAATCGCGGGCGTCAAGTGGTGCAACAGGTCACAGCGCACCGGCGCGTTCAGATAGCCAGCATCGTGGAAAAGATGCCACCACCGGAACGCCGCGGGCTGGTACGCGCTCTCACAGCGTTTACCGCCGCTGGCGGCGAACCCGCCGCAAACCTCGAGGACATCGACACCTGAGCCAAGAGCTCATGCGTCGCGGGATTGCGAAACAGCCCAAGGCTCAAGCGATTTCGTGGGTCGTCGGGGATAGGCTAATCGGCCTGCATTGGATCAATGTTCGGTGGCAGCGGCCCGTAGCCGCTCGGCCCTGGCGGTTTCGCGGTTGAGGCGCTGCGCATGGTAGATCGACACTTTGGTGTGATACATCAGCAATGACGCAATCCCGACTGCGATGATTGCTCCGGGCACCACGGAGAACGACCCGGTCATCTCGGCCACCATGATCAAAAGTGCTAGCGGTGCGTGGGAGACGCTGCCGAAACACGCCATCATCCCGACCACCACAAAGATGCCCGGACCGTCGGGCACTCCCGGAAGGTGGAACAACTCGCCCAGCCGCCAGATCGCCGCTCCCACGAATGCCCCGATCACAATTCCGGGCCCGAAGATTCCCCCCGAGCCGCCGGTGCCGATCGACAGCGATGTGGCGACGATTTTGGCGATCGGAAGGACCAGCACGATCCACAGCGGAATCGCCATCAGCGTCTCCTTGCTGCTGGCCAGCTGCACCCAGCCGTAGCCACTGCTGAGGATCTGTGGAATCGCCAAGGCCAACAGGCCAACCAGCAGCCCGCCGATAGTGGGTTTGAGCACCGCGCCGCCGGGGAGTCGAGCGGTCAGCGTCACGGTCGCGTAGAAGAAACGGGCATACAGGTAGCCGACAGCTGCCGCGACAAGACCCAGTACGACGAACCACAGCAGCGGCCAGGCGCTTTCGAAGCGGTATTCGGCGTCGATGTAACCGAACATCGGGGCGAAGCCCAGAAACGAGCCAAACACGGCATAAGCCGTTGCGGAGGTGATGAAACCGGGATAGAGCGTGCCGTACTCGAAGTCGTCACGATAGACGATCCCGGCCGCCAGGACGGCACCGCCGAGCGGCGCGCCGAAAATGGCGCCGATGCCCGCGCCGACGCCCAGCGACACCAGGATCCGGCCATCCGCGTCGGACAGGCCGAGCCGTCGGGTCAGCAGTGACGCGAAGCCGGCCGAAATTTGAGCGGTCGGACCTTCACGACCACCCGACCCGCCCGAGCCGATGGTTAGCGCACTGGCGACCATCTTCACCAAAACAACCCGTCCCCGGATATGGCGCGGATCGCTGTGCACAGCTTCGATCGCACTATCTGTCCCGTGGCCCGTCGCTTCAGGGGCAAACCCGGCCACGATCAACGCCGACGCCAGCGCACCCGCCGTCGTCACCAACGGAATCGCCCAGGGCCTCACGTAGCTAGCCGACCCAGCACTGCCGCCGTCCACGAGGGGGGTGGGAACGTGGTAACCGGCCAAATAGCCCAACAGAAATTCACCGGTGTACTTCAGCGCCATGTAGAAGGCGACCGCGCCGAGGCCGGCGATGACACCGACCATGACGCCGAGCAAGAGCCATTTGTACAGATATTCGAGATTGCCCACGAAGCGGCCGAATGGGCCGCCGCCGCGGTCGGTGTCATCCGCCTCCGGCATGCCCGCGACGCTAGCAGTGCCGACCCAAAGACGTCGCTCGCTCGATGCGTCAGGTCGCGGCAACGCCACCGACTGGCTAAGCAGTTTCAGCGATTGCTCCATTGCGGACAAATGGTTGATGTGCTCGCTGCCCAGCATGCGAGTGGCCCGACTATGCGTAGGGAGTAGGGCTGCCATTCCGAATGGGCCGAAACTGCTTCACAATTGAGGTCAATCTCGTCGCCATGTTGGCGGTCGTCAGGGTTCGATCAGGCCGGTTCTGATCGCGTACCGGGTTAGTGCCAAGCGGTCACGCAGACCTAACTTCTGCAGGGTGTTTGTCCGGTGCCGGTCCACCGTCTTGGCACTGATGCCAAGAGTATTCGCGATTTCTCGGGCTGAGTAACCCTCGGCGATTAGTTTCACCACCTCCTCCTCGCGTGGCGTCAAAATGGTGTCGGGCAACGCCTCTCCTTGCTGCACCCGGCGCAGATATTCCCGGATCAGCGCGGTCACCGCCCCGGCATACAGAAAAGGTTCACCGCGCAAGGTCGCCCGGCAAGCCTCGATGAGGTCGCGGTCGGCCACGGATTTGAGAACGTAACCGGACGCACCGACCCTGAGCGCTTCGAAGAGGTACTGCTCGCTGTCGTACATCGACAGGATCAGCGTCCGCACATGGGGATGCCTGCGATTGATCTCTCGTGCAGCCTGCAGCCCGGTCATCCGCGGCATCGCGATGTCGAGGACGGCCAGGTCTACCGGGATGCCATCGAGGGCCGCGAGAGCCTCGCCCCCATCGGCGGCCTCGGCAACTACACATAGGTCGGGCTCGGCGTCCAGGATCATTCTTAGGCCGCTTCGCACGAGCGCATGATCGTCGGCAAGGAGGATACGCGCCGGCTGCGACACCATCACTGGCTCCGAGCGATCGATCCTAGCGGCACGACAAGTCTGACTTCGGTCCCCTCGTTGCTCGGCGAGCTGATCGTCAGGGTGGCATTCACCAGCAGAGCGCGCTCACGCATACCGCTGATCCCTGCGCCCTCGGAGATCGCTCCGCCCCTGCCGTTGTCGGCGATCCGCAGCGTGAGTTTTTCCGGGGTGGCATGGAAGTCCAACCAGGCTTTGTGGGCGCTGGAATGGCGGGCGACGTTGGTCAAGCTCTCCTGGGCGATGCGATAGCAGACCAATTCAACATCGGGCTTGAGCCGGTCCGCTTGCGGGGCAATGTGTTTGACGACACCGATGCCACTCGCTTGGGCGAACTCATTGCATAGCGCATGCAGCGCGCTCGGCAACCCAAGGTCTTCAAGCGCATCCGGCCGTAGCCTGCGGGCGATGCCACGCACCTCATCGAGGCTGGCGCGCACGGTTTCCTGGGTGTTCTCGAGGTCGCTGAGTAGCCCAGAGGGCGCGCGGTCAATGGCTCGCTTGAGGTTGAGCAGCGCGACGGTGAGGGTTTGGCCGATCTCGTCGTGCAACTCCCGAGCGATCCGTTCACGCTCGTTCTCCTGCGCGGCCAGCGCCGCCGCGCTCGCGGAAGTCCGTTCTGATTCGAGCCGGTCCAGCATGGCGTTGAAGGACGTGATGAGTTGATGTAGATCGCGATCACCTCGGTCATGCATGCGGTCGCTGCGCCGCGGCGGATCGACCCGCCGCATTGACGCGGCGAGTCGATCCAGGGGGGCGAGCTTCGACCGCAGCAGTAGCGCGTTGGCGGTCAGCATCACCGCTAATCCGATCCCGAGTACCGGGATCTCCGCCAGCTTGATGGGCTTCGACACGGTCGCCGGCGACATGACGAGGACCAACGTGCCGAGGGTAAAGATCAGACCGTTGATCAAAACGACCCACCGGAACAGGCCGCCTGCCGGGATTCTCGTTCGTCGCCGCAGCTCGTCCATGACGGCTGCCCAGCGCTTCATACCACCAGCCTGATCCGGGTTGCAGCGGTTTGTCCATACAGGTCCGATCCCCTCGCAAATGGGTGTCAGACGCGATACCGATCGGCCTGTCGACCATCGAGACTGGTGTGCGTAACAAGGATGAAACATTTACGAAACAATGAGGAAATTAGCGCAACGGGCAGTTATCGGCGTCGCCAGTGCGCTGGTGATCACGGGCATCGTTGGCGGTACCGACCTGCTTGGACAAGCCCGCGCGGACGACATGCAGCGCGCTGCCTACGTGACGGATCCATGGCCGCCGCAGGAGGAGCCGCCCCGGGCGGATCCGCCTCCCAGCATTCTGACTATTTGCCGGCCAGCGGGGATGTTTGGGCAACACTGTTTTCAGCGGATCGTGCCATGAATCCGCAGGAGCCCCGGCACCTCATACCATCAGCCTGATTCGGGTGGCCGCGGTTCGTCTATACGGGTTCCATCCCCTCGCAAATGGGTGTCAGACGCGATAGTGATTGGCCGGTTGGCGACCGAGACTTGCGTTATGTGCGCAGGAGGGTCGAGCGATACCGATCGGACGCGTGAAGTGGCAGTGACGTCCGCAATTACTACGGACACAAACCAAATGGACCTGGACCGCATTACTCACCCGTTGAGGGTGGCCAAAGGCTCGCATCGGCCAGGATCTGACCGGGGGTGTGCCATGAATGTCATCTCATATATCAACGGCGATGCGGAGATCACCGATTTTCCGTCGTGCTCGGCCCGCCCTCTGGCCGCATTTGTTCAGTGGTGCAACGACTTGTTAGCCGGGCAGGACGGCTACCTGTCATCCGACGACAGCCTGCTGGTGCTCGAACTCGGCTGGCAGACCATGGGGACGGCAGATGCTTCCCGTGCTGTAGTCCACGCGTGGGTGGCCGAACTGCTGACCAGTCCCATATGGGGCGTTGTCGAATACGCCAAAAACATTGCTATCAAAATAACTTTCGATATCGCCGACTTGCACCGCATGGTCGCAGCAGGCGACACGCCGCCTATCACCGCGTGGTACAGCGCCGACCGCGCCGGACGCGCCGCCGCTCGCGCATACAGCCCGACGCTAAACGCGGCGGGGCTTTATGCCGTCCGCGCCGCTTACCAGTCGACCGCGATCGGGGCCACCGCCCACTCGGCACGGCTAGACGCCGTCACTGGCAACGTCCTTCGCGCCCACGCTCTGGGGGCCGGTAGCACCGCGGCCACCCGCGCCGTGCGGCTCACCCGGCACGCGATCGACTCGTGGCGTCATCTGACTCGGGTCGGACAGTCCGAGGACATCAACCTGGTGCCGCTCGACCGCGCCACGCAACGCAGAGAGGTACCCGCATAAAGAGGCCTCAGCCTGGACACAGGCATCATCATCCAGGTTATCGACGCCGGCGTACTGCAAATAGGTCGTCGACAACTCCGATGATTTCGTCGCCTCCCGACCTCGGGCCCGTAACGCACGCTGCACATTTCGGCCCTCGACAGCAGAACCGAACCCGTCGACGAAGTCGACGCCCGGTGGACCAACACCGTCACCACCCTCTGCTGAGGCGCACAACGCAACCGCGACAATCGCCGATTCCGGTCCGCTGACCGGACGGAGGACGTGTCAACCCAACAGCCGCAGCGAATCGCAGATAGCGAGACGGCGATGACCTGGATGTGGTTAGACGACAGGCATTTTCCTTGATCAATATCACTGCCCGGGTGAGCTTGTCCGATCGGTTCACAGGCACCTTGACTCCAGAAACAGCGCAGCGACATCTATTGAGAGAGGAGAGGAATCGATGTCGCGATTAGACACATCGAAGATGTTGAGTATCTACGATCGGATCGGTGGCCATGAAGCCCTTGAGCTCGTCGTAGACGACTTCTATGCCCGGGTGCTTGCCGATGATCACCTGTCGGGCTTCTTCACCGGGACGAATGTGAATCGCCTGAAGGGCCGCCAAGTCGAATTTCTTGCAGCCGCTCTCGGTGGGCCGGGACCGTATACCGGTGCTTCGCTGAGGCAGGTGCATCAAGGCCGTGGAATCACCATGCGCCACTTCAATCTGGTGGCTGGACACCTCACCGACTCGCTGCGTGCGGCTGGAGTCCCGTCCGAGACAGTCACTGACATACTCGGTGTCATTGCACCGCTAGCGGACGACATCGTATCCGGGAACACTGTCGCGGCGAAGGGCTGAAGTCGCCCGGGTGTTAGAGCTATCAAGGGCTGTGGATCGAAGCAAGCGATGGATTCACATGCCGAAGTGCGTGCGTTGCAGCGCCGCAACGGCTTCCGGCGGTCCGCTCACTTCGACTTGCGCAGCAGCTTGGCGCCCAAAGACGTATAGCAGGAGTTCGCCTGGCGGGCCGCTGAGTCGAGCCGTCGGTTCGCCTGGATGAACCGTCACCCGCTCGTTGGTTCCGCCCCACTCAATCTCAAGGCCGCATGCGTGAAGCCGCCGACTCAGATAGCGGCTGCCGCGACGAACGTTTCGCCACAAGGCAGCATTCATTGCGGGCGTGAGGCTACGGGGCCCTTGTCCATTGGCTCTGCGGACGTCCTCGTGATGAACAAAGAACTCGTTGAGATTCGCCAACGCGCGGACCCATCCGATGCGGAAGAGCCCGATGGGAGGACCAGACCGAATCCGCGCGACGAGCCACGTGAAGTCTTTGCTCTGGGCCAATCTGATCCTTTGCCGCTCGGCGAACCGCTGGAAGGGGCGGGGTAGCACGATGCAAGGGCCAGCGATGAAATCGCGTTCTCGCAACACGATGTGGGCGGCGAGGTCGTGAGCAGTCCAGCCCTCGAGCAGCGTGGGAGCGGACGGGCCGCGCTCGTCGAGCAGATCACACAGTTCAAGGCGCTCCTGCGTGTCCAGCGGAACATCAGCCATGCCGCCCCTCCCCAAAAGCGGGGATCGTCACCGCTTCCACGCCAAGAATCGCATGACTGTGCGCGATGTTCAGCTCAATGCGAAGTAGCGCAGCCAGAGATAAATCGCCGAGAGCGCAATGGACATTGCCGTGACCACCGCGCCTTTGCGGGTGAATTCCCAAAAGGAGATGGGATTACCCGAACCCCGGGCTATTCCGAGCATTACGACATTCGCACTCGCCCCGACGGCGGTCAAGTTGCCGCCGAAGTCGGCACCCAGCGCCAACGCCCACCAGAGTGTGTCGGGCTCAACGGAACCCGGCATGACCGCGCCCAGCTCGGTGACGATCGGTGTCATCGTGGCGACGTAGGGAATGTTGTCGATAATGCCGGACACCGGTGCTGAGATGCCGAGGATCAGCATCACGGTTAATGATTCGCTACCGCCGGTCACCTCGGTTGCCGCCCGCGCCAGGTGGTCGATAATACCTGTCTTGGCCAGGGCCCCGACCATGATGAACAGTCCGGCGAAGAACAGCAGAGTGTCCCACTCGACGCTGGACACGTAGTCGGAACGCTCCAGCCCAGAGATCACGATGAGGATGCCCGCGCCCAGCAGTGCCACGACAGACGGCTCGATGTGCAGCACCCGATGGGCGATGAATGCGCAGAACACCAGCGTTAGGACGATGCCGCACTTGACCAGCAGCCCGTGGTCGCGGATGGCCTCGCGTTCGTCTAGCGACATGACATCGGCGACCCTCTCGGCATCGACGTCGAAAGACCCTCGGAACAAGATCGGTAACAGCGTGACGAAGACCGTCATCACAATGAGGACGATCGGTGCCATGTGTACGAGGAAGTCGTTGAATGTCAACCCTGCTCGGCTGGCGATGATGATGTTGGGCGGGTCGCCGACGAGTGTCGCCGCACCACCGATGTTGGATGCGAACGCTTCGGCCATTAGAAACGATGCGGGGTTGATCGCCAGCCGATCGCACACCAACAGGGTGACCGGTGCGATTAGCAACACCGTGGTGACGTTGTCCAACAAGGCCGACCCAAACGCCATCACCACCACCAGCAGGATCATGATGCGCAGCGGGGAGCCTTTGGCGCGTTTGGCGCACCAGATCGCGACGTATTCGAAGACGCCGGTCTGGCGCAGCACACTGACGATGATCATCATGCCCAGCAGTAAAAAGATGACGTCCCAGTCGATTCCGGTTCGATGCGAGTAGAAGACATCCTCGGACCGGATCACAGGCAGGGTGACCACGGCCGCTGCCCCCGCGAGCGCCACCAGTGTCTTGTTGATGCGATCGCTCGCGATAAGCGCATACGCGACCACGAACACCGTGACGGCGACGATGCTCATTGGCTGTCAAAGCTGTAGGCCATAGTGCTTCCGGTCGTACGACAGAGGCCGACCAGGCTTCCCGGTACACCGAATTGCCAACGTTATCAGCAACGGTCGGCAGGCGTGATGCGAGGAGAACGGTCAACGAATTGCAATCGGTTGGCGCCGTCAGCTCAACACGAAGTAGCGCAGCCAGAGGTAAACCGCGGTGAGCCCGAGCGAGACGGCGGTGACCAATGCGCCCTTACGGGTGAACTGCCAGAAGGAGATGGGATTGTCTGCGCGCCGGGCAATCCCGAGGATGACCACATTGGCGCTGGCCCCTACTGCGGTGAGGTTGCCACCTAAGCCGGTACCCATGGCAAGTGCCCACCACAATACGTCGGGATGGACGTGTCCGATCGTGGATGGGCCAAGTTCGGTGACGATCGGTGCCATCGTCGCGGCATACGGGACATTGTTGATGACGCCGCTGAACACCAGCGAGGCTCCGAGGATCAGCATGGTCGCCAACAACGCATTGCCGCCGGTCACCCCGGTCGCCAAGCGTGCCAACTCGTTGACGACGCCAGTCTTGACCAGGGCGCCGACCATGATGAACAGCCCGGCGAAGAACAGCAGCGAGTCCCATTCGACGCTGGACAGATAATCGGAACGCTCCTGTCCGGAGATCACGATCAGGATGCCGGCCCCCATCAGGGCCACTATGGACGGGTCCAGACGCAGTAGCGAGTGCGCGATGAAGGCTGCGAATACCAAGACGAGGACGACACCGCATTTGATGAGCAAGCCCGGATCGCGGATGGCCTCCCGCTCCTCCAGCGACATGACGTCGGCGACTCGCTCGGCGTCGACGGCGAACGCGCCCGGGAACAATCGCGGCAGGAGTGCGACCAAGACGCCGATGATGATGATCACGATCGGTGTCAGGTGCGCCAGGAAGTCGTTGAAAGTCAGGCCGGCTCGGCTCGCGATGATGATGTTGGGCGGGTCGCCGACCAGGGTCGCTGTGCCGCCGATGTTGGATGCGAATGCTTCTGCCATCAAAAACGGTGCCGCGTTGATGGCCAGCCGGTCACACACCAACAGCGTGACTGGCGCGATCAGCAGCACAGTGGTGACGTTGTCCAGCAGAGCCGATCCGACCGCGGTGACCAGCACCAGCAGGATCATGATCCGCAGTGGGGAGCCCTTGGCGCGTTTGGTGGCCCAGATCGAGATGTACTCGAAGACGCCGGTCTGGCGCAGCACGCTGACGATGATCATCATGCCCAGCAGCAGAAAGATGACGTCCCAGTCGATTCCGGTGTCGTGAGAAAAGAAGATGTCGGTGGACCTGATCACCGGCAAGCAGACCACGATCGCCGCGCCCGCCAGCGCCACGAGGGTCTTGTCGATACGTTCGTAGGCGATCAGTGCATAGGCGACCACGAACACCGTCACCGCGACGACGCTCATCGGCGCTCCGCCGCGATCAATGTTTCAGTGCCGCGTCGATCAGCCGCGACGCGGTGATCACGCCGCGCAGGTCGCCGTGTTTGACCACGGCGATCAGCGGACTTCTGCGCTGCGCCATGACTGCGGCAACCTCGATGATGGTGTCGTCTGCGTCCACCGGCGGGATGTTGAGCAGGTGGTCGGGGAGCACCTCCCGGACGGTTTTGCCGCCCAACTTATCCGCGGCGCGGTCTGCCATGGATTCGTTGAGCACGCCGGCCAGCGAGGGGTCGTCTTGGACGTAGCGCGGCAAGAGGAATCGGACGACCTGCGAAGCCGGTAAAACCGCATACGGCTTACCGGATGTATCGGTAACCAACAGCCCGGGCAAGCGGTGCTCGGCAAGCATCCGGGCAGCTTCGAGAGCATTGGAGTCGGTGGTCACGACGGGGAAGTCTTCGGCGATTTCCTCTGCGCGCATACGGCGACGATACGTTCTCGGTGCGGACGGTGCGCACCAGTGTTGGCACGAGACGATCCGGTCGTGCCTGCGTACACTGGCGGGATGCTTGAACAGATCCGCGGCCCCGCCGATCTGCAGCACCTTTCCCAACCGCAGCTACGCCAACTGGCTCACGAGATTCGCGGTTTTCTCATCCACAAGGTCGCTGCCACCGGCGGGCATCTGGGGCCCAACCTGGGCGTCGTCGAGCTGACGCTGGCGCTGCACCGGGTGTTCGACTCGCCGCATGATCCGATCATCTTCGACACCGGCCACCAGGCATACGTGCACAAGATGCTGACCGGCCGTGCCGCGGATTTCGAGAGCCTGCGTAAAAAGGGTGGACTGTCGGGCTATCCGTCGCGCGCCGAGAGTGAACACGACTGGGTGGAGTCCAGCCATGCCAGCGCCGCGCTGTCCTACGCCGACGGTTTGGCCAAGGCGTTCCAGCTGACCGGGCACCGCAACCGGCACGTGGTGGCGGTGGTTGGCGACGGCGCGCTCACCGGCGGCATGTGCTGGGAGGCGCTGAACAACATCGCCGCGGCCCGCCGCCCCGTGGTGATCGTGGTCAACGACAACGGGCGCAGCTACGCGCCCACCATCGGCGGCTTCGCCGACCACCTGGCCACGCTGCGGCTGCAGCCCACCTATGAGCAGCTGCTGCAAAAAGGACGCAGCGCGATGCGCGGCATGCCGATGATCGGCGAGCTGGTCTACCACTTCATGCACAGCGTCAAGGCCGGTGTCAAGGACGCCTTGTCGCCGCAGCTGCTGTTCACCGACCTGGGGCTGAAGTACGTGGGGCCGGTCGACGGTCACGACGAACAGGCGGTGGAGTCGGCACTGCGCAGCGCCCGCGGGTTCGGTGGCCCGGTGATCGTGCACGTCGCCACCCGCAAGGGCATGGGGTACGCGCCGGCCGAGGACGACGAGGCCGAGTTGATGCACTCCTGCGGCGTCATCGACCCGTCGACCGGGGTGGCCACCAAGGTGCCCGGGCCCAGCTGGACGGCGACGTTCTCCGAGGCGCTGATCGGCTACGCAGCCAAGCGCCGCGACATCGTCGCCATCACGGCGGCCATGCCGGGTCCGACCGGCCTGACCCCGTTCGGACAGCGCTTTCCGGATCGGTTGTTCGACGTCGGCATCGCCGAGCAACATGCCATGACGTCGGCGGCCGGGCTGGCCATGGGCGGGCTGCACCCGGTGGTGGCGATCTACTCGACGTTCCTCAACCGGGCGTTCGACCAGATCATGATGGACGTGGCGATGCACAAGCTGCCGGTCACCATGGTCCTCGACCGGGCCGGCATCACCGGCCCCGACGGCGCCAGCCACAACGGCATGTGGGACCTGTCGATGTTGGGCATCGTCCCGGGCCTGCGAGTGGCCGCGCCCCGCGATGCCACCCGACTGCGCGAGGAGCTCGGCGAGGCGCTCGACGTCGACGACGGCCCGACAGCGATTCGCTTCCCGAAAGGCGATGTGGGCGAAGACATTCCGGCCGTCGAGCGGCGTTCCGGTGTGGACGTGCTCGCGGTGCCGGGCGACGGGTTGAACCACGACGCGCTGCTGGTGGCGGTGGGAGCGTTCGCGTCGATGGCGCTCGCGGTGGCCCAGCGGCTACGCAAACAGGGCATCGGGGTGACGGTGATCGACCCGCGGTGGGTGTTGCCGGTTCCCGACGTGCTGGCCGAATTGGCGGTCACGCACAAGGTGGTCGTGACGTTGGAGGACAACGGCGTGGCCGGCGGTGTGGGCTCGGCGGTGTCAGCGGCGCTGCGGCGCGCAGAGGTCGACGTGCCGTGCCGCGACGTCGGGCTGCCGCAGCAGTTCTTCGACCACGCGTCGCGCAGTGAGGTGCTCACCGCCGCCGGGCTGACCGAGCAGGATGTGGCCCGCCAGATCACCGGCTGGGTCGCGGCGTTGGGTAACGCCGTTTCCGAGGCCGACATCCGCGAGCACCTGGACTGAACCCAGGGCGCGACCGGCTAACCCAGCGCCGCGGCCAGCACGGGGACCACCAGTTCGCGCTGCCACCGGCGCGCCTGCCCCGCCGCCAGAAACTGATCGACCGCCGTCGTCGGGTTCTCGGTCGGCTCCCAGTCCCAGCACAGCCGTCGCACCAGCTCGGGTGAGACCAGGTTCTCCACGGGCACCGACACCCGCTGCGACAACTCGCCCAGCGCGGTGCGGGCCGCGTTCAGTCGCGCCGCGGCCTCGGGTCTGCGCTTGTACCAGCGCGCCGGCAACGGTGGCCCGTTGGGTGCTTCGGCATCCTCCGCGGCGACGGGGTTCTCCCGGGCCGTCTGCAGCGCCGACAACCAGATCGACGCGTTTTGGCGCTGCCGTCGGCCCCCGAATATCGGGAGGGCGATCAGGTCGTCGACGGTCTTCGGATCGGCGACGGCGGCATCGATGATCGCCGAATCCGGCAGGATGCGCCCGGGTGCGATGTCGCGGCGTTGGGCGATGCGGTCCCTGGTGATCCACAGCTCGCGGACCGCGGCCAGGCCGCGCTGGTCACGCACCCGATGGATGCCCGATGTGCGCCGCCAGCGGTCCCGCCGGGTCGGCGGTGCCGCCACCACTCCCGCGGTCCGCAGATACTCGAATTCCTCTGCGGCCCAGCCGGTTTTACCCTGTTCGGCCAGCACGCCCGCGACCGCGTCACGCAGTTCGATGAGCACTTCCACGTCCAGGGCGGCATAGTTGAGCCACGCCGCCGGCAGCGGACGTTTGGACCAGTCAGCCGCCCCGTGGCCCTTGGCCAGGCCCAGACCGAGCAACCGGCGCACCTCGGCGGCCAGATTGACCCGGTCGAATCCGGCCAGCCGCCCGGCCAGCTCGGTGTCGTACAGCGCGGGCGGTCGCATGCCGACCTCGGCCAGGCACGGCAGATCCTGATCGGCGGCGTGCAGAATCCACTCGTCGTCGGTGAGCACTTCGGCCACCGGCCGCAGCACGGCCTGCGGGTCGCCCCCGTGGCTGACCGGGTCGATGAGCACCGTGCCCGCGCCGGCCCGCCGGATCTGGATCAGGTAGGCGCGGTTGGAGTACCGGAAGCCCGACGCCCGTTCGGCGTCCACCGCGAACGGCCCCTCGCCGCCGGCCAGCAACGCCGCGGCGGACTTGATCTCGTCGACACTGGTGGCGAGATCGGGTACGCCGTCGGCCGGACTGAGCAGCGGGGTGGGGTCCGGTTCCGTGCTGTCGGGCTCGTCGGGCACTGCCTGGGAAGGTTCGGGGCACATCTCAGGCGCGGGACCGCGAGCCCAGGTCGGTCACCCCGACCGGCGGCAGGCCCGCGGCGTGTTCGAGCACCTCGCAAAACGCCTCGACGTGTGTGCCGATGTCGGGGGTGGTCGCGGTCCAAGACGCCCGCAGCTCCAGCTGGTGGGCGCGCGGCGGTCCGGAGATGTCTCCGTAGCGCACCGAGGTGGTGGCGGTGACGGTGCCGCCGAGCGCGGTGACATGCTCGGCGCGCGCATCCAGGGCTTCGACCAGCCAGCTCCACGCCACTTCCGGCAGCAGCGGGTCGACGGCCTCGCTGGCATCGAGGTCGGCCTGGATGTAGGCGACCAGCCGCATGGTGCCGTCCCAGGCGTCGGCGCCATCGGGGTCGTAAAGCAGGATCAGCCGACCGAACGCTTCACCCTCCGGACCCCCCGCCCCATCCGGGGCGACGTCCACGTCGGGATGTTTGACTTCGGCACCCAGCGCGTGGCTGTACGGCGCGAGCCGCTGCGGCGGGCGGATCGGGCCCAGCTCGATCTCCGACCGCACGGTGGCAGCATTCATCGCCGCCACCGCCTCGCGGAACAGAACCGGTTCGGCGGAAGTCACAACCTGTGACGCTAGACCTAACCGCTGACAGGCGGTAACAGGCACGCCGCCGTCACGCCGGACCGGCGGAAAAGCGCGCCGGCCGCTTCTCGCGGTGCGCCGCCAGACCCTCCTGGACGTCGGGCCCGCTGAACGATAGAAACTCCAGGCCAAGGGAGGTTTCAAAGGCCGGCGCGAACATCCGATACCAGTGGTTGAGGCTGTGCTTGGTGAACCGGATCGCGCTCTGTGCCCCCTGCGCCAGGTCGCCGGCGATGCGGGTCGCGGTGGCCAGCACGTCGTCGTCGTCGACGCAGGTCGAGACCAGCCCGATCCGTTCGGCTTCCTCGCCGGACAGCGGCTCACAGGTGAGCAGGTAGTACTTCGCCTTGGCCATGCCGACCAGCAGCGGCCAGCAGATCGCAGCGTGGTCGCCGGCGGCCACCCCCAACTTGGTATGCCCGTCGATGATCTTGGCGTTGCGCCCGGCCACCGACACGTCGGCGAGCAATGCCACCACCAGCCCGGCGCCCACTGCGGCGCCGCGGATCGCCGAAACGACGGGTTTGTCGAAGTTGACCATGTTGAGCACCAGATCGCGGGCCTCGCGCATGATGCGCATCCGGTCGGGGAAGTCGCCCATCGTTTCCGCGATCAGGTCGAAGCTGCCGCCGGAGGAGAAGGCCCTGCCCTCACCGCGGACCAGGACGGCCCGCACGTCGGGGTCACGATTGATGGCCGGCCAGATGTCGGCGAGATCGCGGTGCATCTGCGGCCCGACGGAGTTCAGGCCCGGCGCGTCGAGGATCACTTGTAGAACCCCGTCGGAGCCGGGTTCGATTCGCAGACTTGGGAACTCGCCGTAGTCGACCGGAGGGTGCTGTACTGGCATACCGACGAGGTTACGCAGGCACGGTCAGGCGGCCCGCATCGGCCTTGACATCTCCGCGGACGATACGTTCGGCCAGCCGCGACGCCAGCGCCATGATCGTCAACGCCGGGTTGGCGCTGCCCTGGGTCGGGCACACCGATCCATCGACGAGAAATAGGTTAGGCACCGCCCAGGTCCGCTGGTCGGAGTTCACCACGCTGGTATCCGGGTCGCTGCCCATGCGTGCGCCACCGATCAGGTGGGCGAAGCGCTGGATGGTCAGCACGTCCTGGGCGTCGGCCGCATGCAAGATGTTGGTGATCACCTTGGTGGAGTACTCCATGTTGGCCTTGTCGTTGTCCGACAGCGAGTAGTCGAACCGGGCGACCGGAATCCCGTAGGGGTCGGTCTCGTCGGCCAGGGTCACCCGGTTCTCCGGGTGCGGAAGCAACTCGTTGAGCACCCCGATGGTGGACCAGTGGTTGTAGTCACGCATGTATTCGCGCAGCGCCGCACCCCAGTGTCCGTCGGCCAGCACATGCTCGGCCCAGCCGATCGGCATCGGCGACACCGTCTGGATGGAGAAGCCGCGCGCGAAGCCCCGGTCCGGGTCGGTTTCGTAGAACTGCTCCGAGGAAATCTCCGGTGGCGGCGCCTTGTACATCCGCATTTCGTCGGGCCAGCGGCCGGCGGTCTGCGAGGCACCCTGCACCATCACATAGCGGCCGACCTGGTCGTTGTTGTTGCACAACCCTTTCGGGAACCGTGGACTGCTTGAGTTCAACAGCAGCCGCGGCGTTTCGATCGAATAGCACGCCACCGCAACCACTTTGGCACGCTGGCAGCGCTCAGTAGAGCTGTCCTCAGCGAAATACGTGACGCCGCGGGCATTTCCGGCCTCGTCAAGCTCGACCCGGCTGGCCATGCAGTTTGCCCGAATCTCGACACCGTGAGCCAGCGCGTCGGGGAGATGTGTGACATAGGGGCTGGCCTTGGCGTTCACCTTGCAGCCCTGCAGGCAGTAGCCGCGGTAGATGCAGTGCGGCCGGTTGCCGAACGTGCCGTTGACGATTCCTACCGGTCCCACTCGCATCTCGATGCCGAGGTTGATCGCGCCTTCCCAGAGTTTCATCGCCGCACCCGAGACCGGATGCGGCGCATGCGGATAGCGGTGCGGATCGCCCCACGGCCAGTCCTGACCGGCGACGGGCAGCTCGGCTTCCAGGAGCTCGTAGTGGGGCCGCAGGTCGGCATAGCTGATCGGCCAGTCGGCGCCCACCCGGTCACGGGTGAACGTTTCGAAGTCGCTGGGATGGAATCGCGGTGTGTAGCCGGCGTAGTGGATCATCGATCCGCCTACGCCGCGCCCGGAGTTGTTCTTGCCCAGCTCTTGCGGATCCGAGCCGCCGATGATCCGCTTCTGGGTCCAGTACAGCTGATGCGAACCGGCCTCGTCGGAGACCCAGTCCTCGTCGGGGTGCCAGAACGGACCTGCTTCCAGGATCACGATCCGCCAGCCGGCGCGGGCCAGCCGCTGCGCCAGCACCGAACCACCCGCGCCGGCGCCGACGATCACCAGGTCGACTTCCTCGTCGTCGTGGTAGCGGCGCATGGTGGCTTCGCCGGGTAGGTCGCGCGAATGCACGTCGAGCAAGAACCGCGAGTCGTTGTCGGGCGGCCCATATGCTCCCTTCAGCAGCCCGCGCCAGAAGTCACCCATCGATGTCTTCCTCTTCGATGGTCTTGACCGGGTCCTCGGACGTGGCTCCCGGCTTTTCGAACGGCTCGCGGATCCCGACACCGCCGAGCCGCATGAAGCCGCGGGGATAGGCCGGCCCGCCGAACCCGATCTCGTTCCACGCCCAGGGATGGCTGTAGAACGCGCTCAGCGCGCCCCGCATCACCACCGACCAGGCGCGCGAGACGTTCAACTTCTCCCAGCTGCCGCCGTACAGCTGGGCATCGGCGAACCGCTGCACGACCGATTCGCGGGTCTTGGCTTCGGCGGCGGCGAACGACTCCGCACCGGCGTCGCGCGCGGCCTCGTCCAGTCCGTTCAGCACCAGGCGCCAGGTGTCGCGGTCATCGGGCATGTCGGCGTACTGAAAGCCGTCCAGCCGCCCGTCGGCGAGCTTGGCGTCGACGAACTCGGCCACCGGGATCCGAGGTTCGCCGTCCTGAGCGAGCACGGTGTCGCAGAACGCGCGCAGCGTCGGCTCCTGCGCGGAGTCGAAGAACCGCAGCGGTCCGGGTTTCTCCAACCTGGCCAGCACCACTTTGCGGGTGGCCTCATCCCAGGTGTCGACCGTGGACAGCACGTCATAGTCGGGATAGCGGCCGATCATCTGCGGCGTGACGCCGCGGCGTTGGCGCGGCAGCCAGGACGGGTGCAGCGGCTTGCCGTCGGGCCGCAGGTTGGGCAGATGTTTGCCGCTGGCGATATCGGGCCGGTCGGGCATGCTCACTTCTCGCGGCGCAGAATCGCGGCCAACACACCCATCGCCCCGACGATGCTCATCAGCCCGGGAGCGGCGATCGGGGGGCCCATTGGCACGTTGTACGTATACAGCCGCCAGCCACCGGGCCGGCGTGCCACCCCGCGAGCGTGGAAGTACTGGCCCATCAGCCCGTTTGCCGCGTAGATCGCGCCGGTGATCGGCAGCCACCGCTTGGCCCAGCGCTTGGAGAACACCCCGGCCACCCCGGCGACCACCACCGGCGGCGTGACGACGATCGGGCTCCACATCCACTTGTTGCCGAAGCTGGCCCGGTAATGCTCGAAGTACACCTCGGCGGTCGTCACCAGCGCCGCGAACGCCGTCAGCCCGGACAGCGACCGCTCGAAGCGACCGTGGGCGATGTTGCGCAGCGCCCGGTCGACGAAGTACTCGGCCTCCTCGACCAGATCTCCACCCGGCTTGTCCATGAGAAACATCCACCGCTCCTTCCGTGCCGTCGAGTCGCACCGAGCACATTCCCCAAAACCACGGCTCGCACACGTGCCGTGGCAGCATTGACCGCAATGAGTACGCGTCGCGCGCTTCCCGAGTCGCCGTACCTGGCTGCGGCAACGGGCCGCAAGCCGCACCGGGTGCCGGTGTGGTTCATGCGCCAGGCCGGCCGCTCGCTGCCCGAATACCGGGCCCTGCGGGAACGGCACAGCATGATGGAGGCCTGTTTCGACGCCGAACTGATCGCGGAGATCACCCTGCAGCCAGTGCGCCGCCACCACGTCGACGCGGCGATCCTGTTCTCCGACATCGTTGTCCCGCTGCGCGGCGCGGGTGTCGACGTGGACATCGTCGCCGATGTCGGGCCGGTGATTGCGACGCCGGTACGCACCGCGGCGGATGTCGGTGCATTGAAACCCCTTGACCCGCAACGTGTTCAGCCTGTGGCGGACGCCGTCGCGACGCTGGTGGGCGCGTTGGGCGACGTTCCGCTGATCGGTTTCGCCGGTGCGCCGTTCACGCTGGCGTCCTATCTGGTCGAGGGGGGCCCGAGCCGTCACCATGCCCGCACCAAGGCGATGATGCTGGCCGAGCCGGACAGCTGGCATGCGCTGATGGAGAAGCTGACCGACCTCACCATCGACTTCCTGCGGGTGCAACTGGACGCGGGGGTGGATGCTATCCAGGTGTTCGACTCGTGGGCGGGCGCGCTGTCGCTGTCCGACTACCGCAGCTACGTGCTGCCGCACAGCGAGCGGGTTTTCGCCGTACTGGCCGACCGCGGCGTGCCGATGACGCACTTCGGCGTCGGCACCGCCGAGCTGCTGGGCGCGATGTCCGCTGCCGGTGCGACGGTGGTGGGAGTCGACTGGCGAACCTCGCTCTCCGATGCCGCCGCCCGGGTTCAGGCCGGAACGGCGCTGCAGGGCAACCTCGATCCGGCCGTGCTGCTTGCGGGTTGGCCGGTGGTGGAGCGTGCGGCACGCGCCGTGGTCGAGGACGGCCGTAAAGCCATCGACGCCGGCGTGTCCGGGCATGTTTTCAACCTCGGCCACGGCGTGCTGCCGGAGACCGACCTCGGGGTGCTCACCCAGCTGGTGTCGTTGGTCCATTCGCTATGAGCTCGTATTGTGTTGTCGGCGGCGGAATCTCGGGCCTGACGGCGGCCTACCGGTTACGGGTCGCCGCCGGCGACGAGGCGAGTATCACGCTGTTCGATCCGGCCGACCGGCTCGGCGGGGTATTGCGCACCGAGCGCGTCGGCGGCCAGCCCATGGACGTCGGTGCCGAGGCGTTCGTCGTGCGCCGCCCTGAGGTGCCGGCGCTGCTGGCGGAGCTCGGTCTTGCCGACCGCCAGCTCGACACCACCGGTGCGCGTCCGCTGATCTACAGCCAGGACCGGCTGCAGCCGATGCCCTCGGGCACCCTCGCCGGGATCCCGTCGTCGCCGGCCTCCATGGTGGGGCTGGTCGACGATGCGACCGTTGCGCGGATCGCCGCGGAACCGGGCCGCCCGCTGCACTGGCGACCCGGCAGCGATCCGTCGGTGGGCGACCTGGTGGCCGACCGGTTCGGCGAGCAAGTGGTGAGCCGGTCGGTGGATCCGCTGCTGGGCGGGGTGTACGCCGGGTCGGCCGCCACCATCGGTGTCCGCTCGGCCACTCCCAGCCTGGCGGCAGCCCTCGATGCTGGTGCGGCCAACCTGACCGACGCGGTGGGACGCGCGCTGCCGCCGAGTACCGACGGGCGGGTGTTCGGCGCGGTGGACGGCGGCTACACGGTTCTGGTCGACGAGCTCGCCCGGGCCGGTCGGCCGCGTTGGGTGCAGGCCGCGGTGGACAGGATCGAGCCGGGTTGGGTGTTGCACGACGACACCGGCGCCAGCTGGCACGCCGACGCGGTGGTCTTGGCCATCCCGGCGCCGCGGCTGGCGAGCCTGGTCCAGGGCATCGCGCCACGCGCCGCCGCCGCTGCGGGCCGGGTCGCGAGCGCGTCGACGGCGATCGTGGCGTTGGCGCTGCCCGTTGACGCTGCGCTCCCGGATAATTCCGGGGTGCTGGTGGCCAGCGGAGAACGGTTGCGCGCCAAGGCGATCACATTGTCGTCGCGTAAGTGGGGGCGCCGGGGCGATGTCGAGTTGGTGCGGTTGTCGTTCGGGCGGTTCGGGGACCCCCCCGCACATCAACCGGCGCGTTCCGCCTCCGACGACGAGCTGCTCGGCTGGGCGGTCGACGACCTCGAGGCCGTGTTCGGCGCCCCTGTCGAGCCGGTGGATGCCCGCGTGCGGCGCTGGGTCGACGCGATGCCGCAATACGGGCCCGGTCATGTCGATCTGGTCGCCGAGTTGCGCGCCGGGTTGCCCCCGACGCTGGCGGCGGCGGGCAGCTACCTCGACGGCATCGGCGTAGCGGCCTGTGTCGCCGCGGCTGGTCGGGCCGCGGCAGAGCTGCAGAACGCCTTGAACACAGAAGTGGCACGATAGGACCATGGCCCGCCTGGACTACGACGCCCTCAACGCCACCCTTCGCTACCTGATGTTTTCGGTGTTTTCGGTACGGCCGGGTGTGCTCGGTGAGCAGCGGGACGGGGTCGTCGACGAGACCGCCACCTTCCTCAAGAAGCAGGAAGACGGCGGGGTGGTGGTGCGGGGTCTCTACGACGTCTCCGGTCTGCGGGCCGACGCCGATTTCATGATCTGGACGCACGCCGAACGGGTCGAGGCCCTGCAGGCGACCTATGCCGACTTCCGTCGCACCACCACGCTGGGACGGGCGTGCACACCGGTATGGAGCAGCGTGGCCCTGCACCGGCCGGCGGAGTTCAACAAGAGCCACATCCCGGTGTTTTTGGCCGGCGAAGAGCCCGGCAACTACATCTGCGTGTATCCGTTCGTGCGGTCCTACGAGTGGTATCTGCTGCCCGACGAGGAACGTCGCCGCATGCTCGCCGAACACGGCATGGCCGCCCGCGAGTACAAGGACGTCCGGGCGAACACCGTGCCGGCGTTCGCGCTCGGCGACTACGAATGGATCCTGGCGTTCGAATCCCCCGAGCTGCACCGCATCGTCGACCTGATGCGTGAGCTGCGGGCCACCGACGCCCGACGCCACACCCGTGCGGAGACACCGTTTTTCACCGGCCCGCGGGTGCCCGTCGAGCAGCTGGTCGCCTCGCTGCCATGACGGCTTCAACGGATCCCAGTCGTTTCGAAGAGATGTACCGCGACGAGCGGACCTCACACGGTCTGCCGACCGCAACACCGTGGGACATCGGCGGCCCGCAGCCCGTCGTCCAGCAGCTGGTGGCGCTCGGCGCGGTCAAAGGCGAGGTTCTCGACCCGGGCACCGGCCCCGGCCACCACGCCATCTACTACGCCTCAAAGGGTTACACGGCCACCGGCATCGACGCATCGCCCACCGGCCTGGAACGTGCGCGCGAGAACGCGCGACGGGCCGGGGTGTCGGTCAACTTCCAGCTGGCCGATGCGACCAAGCTGGAGGGGCTGGAGAACCGCTTCGACACCGTCGTCGACTGCGCGTTCTACCACACCTTCAGTGACGACAAGGAGCTCCAGAACTCCTATGCCCGGGCTTTGCATCGCGCCACCAAGCCGGGGGCGCGACTGTACATGTTCGAGTTCGGCGCCCACAACGTCAACGGCTTCCGGATGCCGCGATCATTGTCCGAGGACGACTTTCGGCAGGCGCTGCCCCGTGCGGGCTGGGAAATCACGTACTTAGGGCCGACGACCTACCAGATAAACATGAGCTCGGAAACCTTCGACTTGATGCTTGCCCGCAATCCCGATGCGGCCGAACAGATCAAGCCGCTGGCCGAACGTTTCCGGATCATGGAGCCGTGGCTGGAGGACGGCCGCGCACACGCCCCGTTCTGGGAAGTACATGCCCGCCGAGTGGCCAGTTAATACACGCGAACGGCTAAAACACGTGCAATAACTGGCCACTCGACGGGGCAGATCAGGCAGGCACCAGCCGCAAGCAGATCGAGTTGATGCAGTAGCGCTGATCGGTCGGCGTGGGATATCCCTCGCCCTCGAAGACGTGGCCCAGGTGGCTGTGGCAGTTGGCGCACAGCACCTCGGTGCGGCGCATCCCCATCGAGTCGTCGGGCCGCAGGATCACCGCATCGGAGTCCGCCGGGTCGAAGAACGACGGCCAGCCGCAATGGGATTCGAACTTCTCGGTGCTGCGAAACAGCTCCGCGCCGCAGGCCCGGCACTGGTAGACACCTTCGGTCTTGGTATCGGTGTATTCACCCGAGAAAGGCCGCTCGGTGCCGGCCCGTCGCAGCACCGCGAACTCCTCGGGCGTGAGCTTGGCACGCCATTCATCGTCGCTCAGTTGCACCTTGGGCTGCGAAGAAGAGGTCATGCATCCACGGTAGCGCGCGGCCGTTCGGCCGCCAGCCACGCCGGATCGATCCCGTTGTCCAGCCGGTTTTCGGCCTTGGCATCCAGATAGCGGAAGTACAGCACGCTGAAGGTCACGATCAGCAGCAGCGACCAGCCGTAGGTGATCTTCAGGTATTCCAGCGGACGCCCGACATACATCCAGTTGAACAGCAGCCAGCGGTCCATCGTCATGAAGCCGTAGATGCCCAGCCACGCCGGCCAGTTGCGGATCACCGAGTTGGGCAGCACGACCGTCATCAGGAACGGGAACAGCATCATCGAGTAGTAGCCCTGCGCCAATGACAGCACCAGCCACGACCACAGCAGCAGCACACCGGAAGAGGTCAGCAGCCAAAACCGCGGGTCGCGGGTGCGGTAGTAGCGGTACAGCAGCCATAGGCTGCCGATCGCGATGAGTGTGAACAGGATCCGCAGCAACAGGATCAGCCAGGTCGGCAGACCGAAGTACACGCCGTTGCCCAGGATCGAGCTGTTGAAGTAGTCGCGTGTGCCCATGATGTAGGGCAGCGTGCGGGTGAAGAAGTCCATCGGGTCGGCGACCAACGGCACCGCGGCCAGGTTGAACACCGCCGGCACGATGATCGCGGCCAGCACCGCGCGCCACTGGCGGTTCAGCAGCGGCAGCAACAGCAACGGTGCCAGCACCGGTTTGACCACCAGCGCCAGGCCGATCACACCGCCGGCCCACCATTGATGTCGGGTTTCGCCGTCGAGCAGCCACCGGAAGAACAGCACCTCCAGCAACAGGATGCAGCCGTTGATGTTGGTGAAAACCAGTGTGTTGGTTACCGATTCGGTGCAAAACATGGCCAGCAGCAGCGCGGGCGCCGCGACCGAGGTCAACGTGAAGTTGAACATCCGCAACAGCAGGTACGCGGCGATGATGATGGCCACGGTATTGCAGGCGATGAACAGATACCGCGACTCCGCGAACGACAGATAGCCGAACGGCGCCATGATCAGCGTTCCGCCTGGCGGGTACAGGTAGTGCGGGTCGACGTAGTCGAAATGCTCGTTGTAGATGGCCCACCCATGCCGGAAGTTCAGCACCGCGCGGTAGACCGGCTTGAAGTCGTCGGTGATATTGCCGTTGGTGGTTACCACGACACTGCGGTGGATCACCGCCAGGATGGCCACCGGCCACAGCGCCGATCGCAGCACGGTGGCGGTGCTAGGCGATGAGGTGCGGGGGCGAAACAGGGAGTCGACTGCCGTCACGAGCGCACCGTACACGGACGCTCGCCCGATCGATCAAGCGGGACAGTATATGTCGGTGTCCGGCAGCTTCCCGCTGTTCAGGTAGCCGATCAGTGGTGGCACCGCGCACGAGGAGTAGATGCTGGCGCCGTGCCCGATGCCCTGCCACATCACCCGCTTGCTGGCCGCGGTGGCGTTGATGATCGTGGCGGCGGTGGCGGCGACGCCGTCCATGCCGACGATCGGGTCCTTTTGCGCGCCCAGCAGCAGCGCGTTGGTCTTGAGAACCTTGGGTGGCTGCGGCGGCGAGGCGCTCGGCCACGCCACGCATTTGACCAGGCTGAGCGCGCCGACGGTGCCGAACTGGGGATAGAGCTTGCCCCAGGCGACGACCAATTCCCGCACCCGGTCGGGGGTGGGGCGGTTGAGTGCGTCGCTGCAGGAGTTGACGAACTGGCCGTCGGTCTCCCGGGTATTTTCCGCCCGGGTGATCAGGCTGGTCAGCAGGTTGGTGTCACCCGAGCGTGCGCTGGCCAAGGCGTTGGCCAGGTCCGTGGTGCTGCCGACGCGGTCGCCGGTGGGGAAACCCAGCGCAGTCGAGATGGCGTTGGCGACCGAGGCCACCGACGCGCCGCCGGGCCCGTGGCTGGCGCGGGCATCGGCCAGCAGCGAGGTGACGGCGGCTTTGGCGTCCGGGGCCAGCGGGCAGTTGACCGCCGCACATTGTGCGGCGAACGCGTCCAGCGCCGCCTGCTGGCCTTTAACGCGTTGTTCCGCAGCAGCTTCGGCGCCCACGCCGTATCCGATCGGCGAGTCGAGGACCAGCCTCGCCACCTTGTCGGGATGCGAGCCGGCGTAGGACAACGCCACCTGGGCGCCATTGCCGATCCCGATCAAGGCCAGCGCGGGCACGTCCCAGGTGCTGCGCAGCCGCTCGATATCGGCGGCGGCGTGCGCGTTGTCGTAGGCGGAGTCGCCGGGCGCGATGGTGTCGGTGCAGCTGGTGGTGGCGCTCTGCATGATGTCGGCGAGGTTGGCGACCGGGTCGTCGCCGGCCTGGAACTGGGCCTGGTCGCGTATTCCCTGGCGGTCGAACTGGTCCAGGCAGTCGACCGGGCTCGACGCGCCCATGCCGCGGCGGTCGACCGCGACGATGGGATGGCTGCGCAGCACGTCGGCGCCGGCACGGGACAGCCACACCGGCAGCTGCAGCGACGACGGCACATCCCAGCCGGTGGTGAAGACCAGCGGGCCGGCGTCGGGCGGCGTCTGCGGCGAACGCGCGCGCACCACACCGATGCTCAGCGTGCCGGCAGCGCCGTTGACCGGGTCGAGGTCGGCGTCATAACTCGCACAATCCAGCTTGACTCCCGGCGCCGCGGGCACGGCGGCATCCCCGAATTCCCGCGAGGTGCAGTCGCGCCACGACAAGTCGTTTTTAGGCGCGGCGATCGGCGGCGGGCCCTTGGGCGCCGACGTCGTCCCGGGCTGGCCCTGCGGCCGGGCGCCGGAGTTCGTCGCGAAGCGCGGGTTGGCGGCCAACCCGGGCGCGCAGCCGGCCACCAACACGCTCACCACGATCAGCGACGTGGCGATCGGACGGCGCCGGCTCATGCCGACCACAGTAGCGATTCCCGTCCTACTCGCCCTTGACGTAGCGGGTGTACAGGTACCCGGCTTCGTCGGTCAGGATGTGCGCGCAGCGCATCCCAGTGAGCACCTGGCCCGGTCCGGTGGCGATTCGGCGGGCCTGACCGCCCACCAGGCTGGGCGCGATCGTCAGGCACAGTTCGTCGAGCAGGTTGCGTTCGACGAACGAGCTGAACAACATGGGGCCGCCCTCGGTCAGTACCCGGTACAGGCCGCGATCGGCCAGTGCGGCCAGCATCGCGGGCTCGTCGACCCGCGCCGGGTCGTCGCCCGAGCAGTCGACCACGTCGGCGAGTCCGGCAAGCCGACGCTGTGTCTCCTCGGCGGCCTCCGTACAGGTCAGCACCAGCGGGGGTACTTCGGTGCGGGTGAACACTGGCATATCCCGGTCCAGGCGGCCGGACTTGGTGACGATCGCGATCTGTGGGACTTCGCTTTGCCCGCGCGCCTGCCGGTGCTGGCGCTGCGCGACGGTGGGGCGTGCGCCGGAATAACCCTCGACCCGCACCGTGCCCGCCCCGACCAGAATCACGTCGGCGAGTTCGCGCAGTAGGTTGAACAGCGCCCGATCGCCCGGGCCACCCAAACGGCCGGTGGTGCCGCCGACCGTGGCACCACCGTCGAGGCTGGCGATGAAGTTCGCCCGCAGCCAGATGCCGTTGTGCTCGGCCGGGTAGCCGTACAGCTCGGGCAGTTCGCTGCCGTCGAGTTCGCGGATCGACCCGAGCAGTCTCAGCATGAGCTCGATTGCAACACGTCGGTAGGGTGCCCGCATGGACCGGGTCGGTCATCTAGTCGATCGGCGGCCGACCGTGTCACCTGAGCGGCTCATCGCCCAGCTGACACCCCCGCCGACCTTCGCCGAGGTGAGCTTTGCGAGCTATCACCCGGACCCGGCGGAGCCGACTCAGGCCGCGGCCGTCGAGGCGTGCCAACAGTTCTGTCGGCAAGCCGTCGAACGCCGGGCGGGCCGCAGGAGGCTTTTCGGCAGACGGGAAGTATTGCCCGGGGCCGGGCTGTACCTCGACGGCGGTTTCGGAGTCGGTAAAACCCATCTGCTGGCCGCGGCCTACCACCAATTGGATGGCATCAAGGCGTTCGCGACGTTCATGGAGCTGACCCAGCTCGCGGGGGTGTTCGGTTTCGCCGAATGCGTCGACCTGCTGGGCGATTACACGCTGTTGTGCATCGACGAGTTCGAGCTGGACGACCCGGGCAACACCACGCTGATCTCGCGCCTGCTCACCGAACTCGTCGAGCGTGGCGTGTCGGTGGCGGCGACGTCCAACACGTTGCCCGAGCAGCTGGGGGAGGGCCGCTTCGCCGCGCAGGACTTTCTGCGTGAAATCAACACGCTGGCAGCGATTTTCACCGTCGTGCGGATCGAGGGACCCGACTACCGGCACCGCGACCTGCCGCCGGCGCCCGAGCCGCCGTCCGACGAGCAGGTCGCCGCGCGGGTCGCGGCGGTCGACGGCGCGACCCTGGACGACTTCGACGCCCTGTGCGCGCACCTGGCCAGCATGCACCCGTCGCGCTATCTCACGCTGATCGAAGGCGTGACGGCGGTGTTTCTCACCGGCGCGCACACCATAGACGACCAGAACGTGGCGCTGCGGCTGGTGGCGCTGACCGACCGCCTCTATGACGCCGGCATCCCGGTGCTGGCGTCCGGGGAGAAGCTGGACCGCATCTTCAGCGAGGAGATGCTGGCCGGAGGATTCCGCAAGAAGTACCTACGGGCTACCTCGCGGCTGCTGGCATTGAGCGCTACAGTTCGCGCGCCATGAGGTAGTCGTGCTCGACACCGGCACCCACGCGGAATGTCCTGGTTCCGGTGACCGTAAAGCCATGCTTGAGGTAAAAGCGTTGCGCCCGTTGGTTTTCCTGGTTGACCCCAAGCCACACCCGGCTGTCCCCAAGTTCAGCGGCGGCTTGCAGTGTGGCATTCATCAACGCCGTCGACACTCCGGTTCCGTGATGCTCCGGCAGCACGTACATCTTGGACAACTCAACGCCCGGGCCAGCGCTGTCGCGAACGAGCATCGCGTAGCCGGCAATCCGATCATCCTGGCTGGCGGTGAGGATCAGGCGCTGCGGATCCGCCAGGTACTCGCCGAAGCGCGCGACGGACAGATTGGCGTCGACGAACGACGCGATGTTCTCGGGCGTCACCGAGGGCGGACACGCCAGCCGAAACGTGCGTGCGGCGACGGCGGCAAGCTCGTCGATGTCGATCGAATCCGTGGTGGCGACGCGGACGGCGAGGCCGCTTGTCCTCAAAGGTTCCACTGCGCGAGGTGCACGCCCGTCTTCCTGTCCAGCAGCACGACATTGGAGACCGGGTCACGGTACGCCTCCCAATACACGCCGCCGCGGACCACCGAGCCCGCCGGTGCATTCGCCAGCGCGGCGTCCAGCGCGTCGGGTGCGTCGGACGGGCGGGGCTTGTAGGCGTCGGCGAACGGGGTGACCCCGTCAAACGCGAAATCGGTGGCCATCTGATAGGGGGTCGGCACGCGGACCGCGTGGATCGCCACGTCGGCGCGCACCACCGCGCTGTCAGGGAAGCTCTTGACCGGGACGCCGACGCGGTTGTAGCCGAATCCCGGTGGCGGGTCGACCGGCTGGACGCTGCTGACGGTGACGTCGGCGACGATCTTGCCGGTATCGACGCGCAGCGTGTCGCCGAGGTGGCCGATCGGTGCGTCGCCGGCTGATGCGCGTGGCGCCGCAACAAGCGTGGCCGCAAAGACGGCGATCAGGACAACCAGGCAACGGTGCATGTTTCCTCCTCGGCGACCATCGAATGATGGCACATCCCGCCGGCGGCGTCGCCGGGTTGATCGCCCTAGTCGCTCGTGCCGGCCACAAGAGATTCCAGCACCGCGACCAGATCGGCCTCGGCCCGGTCCTTGTCGACGCCGACCCGATGCAGCGGGCCGTCACCGTCTTCCAGTTCGAGTAAGGCGAGCAGTAGATGCTCGGTGCCGATGTAGTTGTGGCCCAGGCGAAGTGCCTCACGGAAAGTCAGCTCGAGTGCCTTGCGGGCCGGGCCGCTGAACGGGATCAGCTGCGGCGGCTCGTCTTCGGCGGGGGGCAGTGCGATCGCGGCACGCACAGATTCGGGGTCGACGTGCTGCGCTCGTAGCAGCTTGGTGGCAAGTGCGTCGGGATCGGCGAGCACACCCAGGATCAGGTGATCGGGGGTGATTTCGGCGTTGCCGGCTTCGTGGGCGGCGTTTTGGGCCGCGACGACGGCGTTGCGGGCGCGGGGGGTGAAGCGCTCGAAGCCTTGGTTGGGGTCGATCGAGGCGGCCTCCGCTCGGGGCACGAATCGCTTCTGCGCCGCCTGTTTGGTGACGCCCATGCTCTTGCCGATGTCGGTCCAGGACGCCCCCGACCGGCGCGCTTGATCGACGAAGTGCCCGATCAGGTGGTCGGCGACCTCGCCCAGGTGTTCTGCCGCCAGGACAGCGTCGCTGAGCTGGTCCAGGACGTCGGCGTGCACCCGCTTGATGGCAGTGATCAGCTCGTCGAGCCTGACGGGATGGGTGACCGGGGTCGGTCCAGAAGCAGATTCCGTCATGCCGTCAACATTAGGTTGACGATTGGTATTCGTCAACCTTGAGTTGACGTCAGCTCAGCCCTTCGGATAGCCGCGCCGAACCGTGCGATCCAGGATGCCGAGCGTGGCACGCAGCGCGAGCTCGGAAATGACCGGGAAGATTCCGGCGTCGCGCCACTTCTCGTCGATTTGGGACCAGTCGTAGAACGACGTGACGAGCGTGCTCTCGCCGTCCTCCTCGGGCTCGAGGCGGTAGCCGTAGACGTGTCCGACCTGCGGTCGGATCTTGCCCAGGATGGTCCAGGAGATCAGCCGGTCCTGCTCGAACTCGCGGATGCTGACCGTGACGTCGTACTTGCCCATTTCGGGGAAGTCGTTGAGCGCCTCACGGTCCATGTGGACGACGAAGCTGTCGCCGACGCCGGCCACGGGCTGGCCCTCGGCGTCCTGCAACATCCCCGACGAGTCGATGGCGACGTGGCCGTGCGGATCGCAGAGCACTGCGAAGATATCGGCGGCCGGAGCGGCGATGCGGCGCGAGACGTCGATGCGCTCGGTCATGAATCGCTGCCCGTGGTGTAGGACGCCGCCCCGGTGCCGGCGAGCTTGCCGCCGTCGACGATCAGGTACTCCTCGCGAATCGGCCGACCGGCGAACCAGTCCTCGAGGATTTCCCGGGTCCCCGCGGCATAGCGGGCCTGCGCAGAGAGCGTGCTGCCCGAAATATGCGGCGTCATCGCATTATTCGGCATCGTCCGCCACGGATGGTCGGCCGGCGGCGGCTGCGGATACCACACGTCACCGGCATAGCCGGCCAGTTGGCCACTCTCCAGCGCCGCGACAATCGCGTCCCGCACACAGATTTCGGCGCGGGCGGTGTTGACGATGTAGGAGCCGCGCCGCATCGATGCCAGCAACTTTTCGTCGAACAGGTGATAGGTCTGCGGGTGCAGCGGGGCGTGAATGGACACCACGTCGACCGCGCGCACCAGCGAGGCCACGTCGGGATGGAAGGTGACGTTGAGTTCCTGCTCGACCTCGCTCGGCAGCCGGCGGGTGTCGGTGTAATGCAGGTTGACGTCGAACGGCACCAGCCGGCGCAGCACGGCCTGCCCGATCCGGCCTGCCGCCATTACCCCGACGTCGAAGCCCTCCAGGTCGTAGGCGCGCTCGACGCAGTCGGCGATGTTCCAGCCGCCATTGGTCGCCCACTGGTGCGATGGCACGAAATTGCGCACCAACGCGAGGATCTGCATCACCGCGTGCTCGGCGACGCTGATGCTGTTGCTGTAGGTCTCCTCGGCGACGGTGATGCCGCGGGCGATCGCCGCGTCGAGATCGACGTGGTCCGAGCCGATGCCGGCGGTGATCGCCAGCTTGAGCTTGGGCGCCTTGGCGATCCGCTCCGCGGTCAGGTATGCGGGCCAAAACGGTTGGGAGATAACGATATCGGCGTCGGGCAGCTCGCGCTCGAATTCCGAGTCCGGGCCGTCCTTGTCCGATGTCACCACCAGCTGATGCCCGCCGTCTTCCAGGAATTTCCGCAGCCCGAGTGCACCGGACACGCAGCCGACCAGCTCGCCGGGGGTGAAATCGATCGACGACGGGCTGGGCAGCGTCTGGCCGCCCGGATAGCCGTGTAGCACCGGAACGCTATCCCGGGCATACACCGGCGGATAGCCCGACACCGGGTCCGGATACAACACCAGCACGACTTTGGCCATGACGTCCTCCGTTCTTCGGGTTCTCCGCCGGGGGAAGACTATCCCGCGGGTGAACCGCGGTCGACAAGACAACGTCGCCGATATGACCGATGATGATGCGATGAGGTTTGCGCTGGTAGCGCTGACGAGCCTGGCCGCCATGCTCGGCTCGGCGGTGCCGGCGCAGGCCGACCCGGGGCTCGACGCGAGCTTTCTGGGCGCGCTCGACAAGGCGGGCATCACCTATCACAACGGGGCCGACGCCGTCGCCGCGGCCCACACGGCATGCAACCTGATGGACAAGGGTCAGCCGGAACTCGACGTCATCAAACATGTGACGGAAAAGAACCCCGGGTTCACGATTTCCGGCGCCGCCAAGTTCACCGCGATCGCGGCGAGTGCATACTGCCCTCAACATCTGAATGTCGTCGGCGGCAATGGCGGTGACGGCGACTCCACATAGCCTGGGCACGGGGAGGTTCGCTATGAGGTTGCGTCGGATTGCAGCTGCGCTGGTGGTTGCCACCTGCGTTCTGACGCCGAGCTGTCATTACAACAACGCGAACTCCGCGCGCAGCAGCGAATCACCGACGCCCCCGCCGCCCCCGCCGACAGTCGCGGTGGCCGCCCTAGACGGCCTGCTGCTCACTCCCGACCAGATCGACGCCACGATGGGCGCCAAAGGCATGGCGGTCAAAGGGGCAACGGCCACGCAAATGAATGACGATTCGCGCTACGTGGAGGACGCCGAGTGCCAAGTGATGTCCCAGGCGGCGAATGCTCCGGTCTATGCCGGTAGTGGTTGGACTGCTTATCGCGGTCAACAACTTCAAGAACCCGGCGATTCACACGATCACTACCTCTACCAGAACGTCGTGTCATTCCCATCCGCGGACAAAGCCGCCGCATTCGTCGCAACCTCGGCGCAGCGCTGGCTCGCCTGCTCCAACCGCAGATACCTCGCGCACAACGTCGCGCCCCAGAACGACATCTGGTGGAGTGTCGGGCCGGTCGAGAACTCCAACGGGATGCTGAGCGTGATCAAGAAAGACGAGGCAGTCCCGGGATGGGCTTGTCAGCGCGCGTTGACCGCCGCCAACAACGTTGCGATCGACATCAACGCGTGCGCGTACACCGAAGGGGGCAATTTCGGCGTCAACATCGCCCAGCAGATTGCTGCCAAAGTTCGTAGTGCGAGCCCGCGCAAGCCGCGCTAATCGCTCTTCACCCAGGGTTGGCAGCTGTGCGTCAAGAACGCGACGTCGCCGGGCTTCAGCGCGACGGTCTGAGGCTCATTGCCGATGTTGTTATTGATGATGTCGGTTGGATTGAGGCTGTTCAGCCTCGCCCAATAGCAATCGGATTCCCCCTGAGCGCTTCGACCACCCGAGCGATAAATGCCCGGTTCGATGTCGGTGCCGATTCGATAGGTGCCGTCGGTCTCCATCGTCTTTTTGGGGAGGGGCGTCGGCGGCGGGGGGACGGTCACCGTAACTGTCTTGGTGACAACCGGTTGGAGTGTGGATGTCACCGTGGCCATTGGCCGGCTAGGCCCTCCGCAACCCGCAAGCGCTATCGCGGCTCCCACGAGGGCAAGCTTCTTCCGATGCATTGAAGGAGAGTAAGCACGGGAGTGCTGTCCTGACGCTGTTTTTCGCGCTTGAAAGATGTGGGTGACTCCGCTGCTCGATCCAACCTTCGTTGGAATCCGCCCCGCGGCGCGCACTAATTGGGGCAGTAAAACTGCCGCGCCCCGGCCATGATCCAGTATCTGTCCCCGCCGACCGCGGGAACCTGTCGGGCCACGATCGCCTCAACCGTGGAAGTAGGTAAGCCGTCGGTAAATTGGGCGCATGCGATGTGTGCCGCTCTGATCGCGGTGTTCGCGTCGCCCCCTACGTTGTGCTCCGCAAGGAACGACAAGAACGGCTGATCTTGCGGATCGGCATGCGCGATCGGCGCTAACCAGATCCCCGCCACCACCGCTGCTACCAGCGCTATTTTCACGATTCGTCCTAGTGAAGTGACGCCTGCGTGCATTCGCTGCCGTCACCCTAACGGATGAACGACGTCACCGGCTCGGGGTTGGCATGGGCATCGACGGCATGCCCGGCCGTGGCGGCATGCTCGGCATGTTTGTCATCGGCATTTTCATGTCTTTCATCATGGACGCACAACAATCGTTCGACTGAGTTGGCGGCGGGTCGGCTTTCATCATGTGACAGCCGCTCGGCTGGGCGAAGAGGAGATAGAGGCCGGCGGCGATAACGAAGATGCCGACCGCGATGCCGGTGATGGCGAGTATTGGGTAGAGCCAGCGAGTCCAACCCGGGGTGGGGGGAGGGCTCGTCGAGGTGGTGGAGGCGGTGTCAGTCATCGTCCTTACCCTTCCTGCGGGGCGGTTGGATTAGTGGCGGACAATCTATTATTCGCCAGCCGCAGCTATATCGGGCGATTTGTTTACCAGCGCGTATTCGCTGTGGCCGACCACGCCCCTGCCGGCCAGGCGACCGCCGGGGTATTGCAACAGCGCGAGCCGCTGTTCGCAGCATTCCTGCGCCGTGCGCCGGCCATATCGCATTACGGTCGGGTCGCAGGGCGCATGTCAACCCTCGATAGCGATTGCTCGATTGCGGTACCCGCCCTACTCGGCCTGCTTATCGTGTTGCTCAACCCGTGGCGCCGGGAGCTGGTTGGCCGCTGCGCGGCGTCTTGATCTGCGGCGTACTTCGCGAATGCCCTGCAAGCCTCGTTGACCAGCTCGTTAGTAAGGCTGCCATCGCGTACAGCACGCACAACATCACCGACTGCCTGCACGACGACGAGATCAAAAGTCAAGCATGCCGGCGACAAATGGCCCTCAAGCAGCGCGTGGTTAAGGACGGCCTTGAAGCGATCCAAAAGTTCCTCGTAGGACGGCGGTCCCGCCGTTTCTTGCATGGTGCATATAAGGCTTCTCCTATTGCGGCATCAGCGCAATAGCAAAGTGTCTGTCGAAGGTTTGCTGCCGCGGCTGGCCCGCCGTGGCTCGGCCGATCCGCAACTCCAGATGCTCCTGTCCCATTGGGCAGGTCTGGGGCAGGCGGCGCGTTGCGTAGTCCAAGTAACGCGTGCACAACGCTGGTGCGCGGTACTGGGATTGAACCAGCGACCTCTTCCGTGTCAGGGAAGCGCTCTCCCGCTGAGCTAACCGCGCCCGGTCAAAGAAATTGAGGTGGAGACGGGAATCGAACCCGTGTGCACGGCTTTGCAGGCCGTTGCCTCACCACTCGGCCACTCCACCGCGGGGTTTGATGCCATTTGCACCCGAGCGGATGACGGGATTCGAACCCGCGACCCTCACCTTGGCAAGGTGATGCGCTACCAACTGCGCTACATCCGCGCGCAACGGACGAGATCGTCGCCCGGTGCGAAGCACGACGATAGTCCACCTGAGCGGGCCCGCACAAATTTTCTTGGTGGCGGCGGGCGTGCCTCCATGGCGGCCCACGCAGCACATTCTGTTGAGGCTACGACGCGTGCTACCTTCGACGTCGTTCGCCTCTCGGCACCGGTCCTGTAGCTCAGCGGGAGAGCGTCCGCCTCACACGCGGAAGGTCGCTGGTTCGATCCCAGTCGGGACCACAAGCATTGGCGCGATCGTGCATTGGGGCCGCGAAGCGGTGGATTGCCACCGATTACGACGTCCGTCGCAGCCGCCCGGCCGACGCCCCGTTACCTTGGCATACATGGACAGCGAGCCGGGCGAATCCGAGTTCACGGGACTGGGCCGGCGCGAGCTGGAGAGCCAGATGCACCAACAGCTCGACGAGCTGCGGGCAGCGCGCGACCAGATGGGCCAACTGGTGCAGGTCATCGTGGAAATCGGCGCCGATTTGGACCTGGATGTGACGCTGCATCGAACTGTCGATGCCGCGATGGAGCTCACCGGCGCCCGCTACGGAGCGCTGGGCATCCGCGGACCCGGCGGTGCAGTCGTCTCGTTCATCCACGCCGGCATGGACGAGGACACCGTGCGGCGGCTCAGCGACCTGCCGGTGGGTGAGGGCCTGCGTATCGACGACCTGAGTGCTCACCCGCAGGCCACCGAACTCCAAGTCCACCAGCCGCAGATACGGGCACTGCTGGGAATACCGATCACCATCCGGGAATCCGACTTCGGCAACCTTTACCTGGCCGATGACCGGCCCGGCCGAGTTTTCTCCGAATCCGAGGAGGGCGCGGTGCGGGCGTTGGCGTCGGCGGCGGCCGTGGCCATCGACAACGCGCGGCTATTCGAGGGAGAACGCGAGTCGGCGAAATGGACGAAGGCCAGTCGTGAAATCACGACCGCGCTGCTCTCCGGTGACCCGCAGACGGGGCCCTTGCAGCTCATCGTGAACCGGGCGCTGGAGCTGGCCGGAGCCGAGCAGGCGATCTTGCTGGTCCCCAGCGAGCCCAATGTGCCCCCCGATGAGGTCGACACACTTGTCGTGTCCGCCACCGCGGGCCGGTACGCCTCGCAGGTCATCGGTCAGCAGGTTCCGGTGGACGGCTCCACCACGGGAGGTGTTGCGCGTCGTGGCATTCCGCTGATCACCGATTCTTTCCAATATCCCATCGAGGGATTCACCGATGTCGGTGAGCGCTCCGCAATCGTCATGCCGCTGATTGCCGACGGCGCGGTGCTTGGGGTTATCGCTGTCGCGCGCAACCCGCAGCAGCCGCCATTCGGTAACGATTACCTAGATCTCGTCAGTGACTTTGCCCGACACGCTGCTATTGCGTTGGCGCTGGCGGCAGGTCGCGAGCACGCGCTCAATCAGCAACTCGCCCAAGCCGACACCGTCGATGACGCGCTGCGAGCCGCAGCCGAGGAACTGCGTCGACTGTGGCGGGCTCGCCGCGTCATGGCCGTTACCTTCTCTCGGCACGGCTCATCCACGGAAACCGCTTCCGGCGCACCAGATCTCGTGTCAGTCGGCGAGCCTGCGCAGTGGCACGACTTGCCAGCCCAGACCCGAGACATGCTCAGCTCATTGCGCGACGGCGAGCTACTCACGCCGAATGCGACGCAGCCCGGGACGGCCGGCATCGCGCTGCAGCATCCCGAGGGGGTGCTCGTCGTCTGGATCGATCTGGCTGAGCAACGGCCATTCACCCTCGAGGACCAGACCTTGCTGACCGTGCTGGCAGGCCGCCTCGGCCAGGGCCTGCACCGCGTGCACCAGGTTGACCAGCAGCGCGAGACCGCGCTAGCGCTGCAACACGCAATTCTCGGCCCCGCTGATCTACCGCGCGGGTTCGCGGTGCGCTATCAGGCTGCCAGCCGCCCCCTACAGGTGGGCGGTGACTGGTACGACGTCGTCGACCTGGAGGACGGACGCATCGCGCTGATCGTCGGCGACTGTGTGGGCCATGGCCTCACGGCGGCGACCGTGATGGGACAGCTGCGCAGCGCCTGCCGCGCGCTCCTGCTCGATCAGCCCAGCCCTAGCGCGGCTCTCGCAGGTCTGGACCGTTTCGCCGCGCGGCTGTCCGGCGCCCAGTGCACCACCGCGGTCTGCGCCGTGCTCGACCCGGACACCGGTGAACTGGTGTATTCCAACGCCGGGCACCCACCCCCCATCCTGGTCTATGCCGACGGCACGACCCGGACGCTCGAGGACGGCCACACCATTCCATTGGGATTACGAGCCAATCGACCTCGCCCCGAAGCCCGTGTGACCATGCCGCCGCGCGCGACCCTGCTGCTCTACACCGACGGCCTGGTTGAGCGGCGCCGACGTGGCCTGGACCATGGCATCGCCCGCGCCTCAGCCCTCGTTCAAGAAGGCCGAGCATCCACACTGGATGATTTGGCGAGCCGGATCATGTCCCGCCTCGCGCCGAGCGGCGGCTATCAGGACGACGTTGCGTTGCTGCTCTACCGCCAGCCCGCCCCCCTGGAGATGCGCTTCCCCGCCCACGCTGACCACCTCGCCCGTACCCGCGCCGCCTTGCGCAGCTGGTTGACCCGAGCCCGGGTTGATCCGGGGCAAAGTTATGACGTGCTCGTCGCCGCCGGAGAGGCCGTCGCCAACGCCATCGAACACGGTCACCGCGATAGTCCGGAGGGCCTAATCACCCTGCGCGCGACCGCTCTGGTGGACCACGTGCAGTTGACCATTGTGGACACCGGCTCGTGGAAGTCGCCAGAACCGGCAACCAATCCGCATCGCGGCCGGGGTATCACGATCATGCGAGCACTCATGCAGGATGTGACGATTCAACCCGATACGGCCGGAACAACAGTTCACTTGTCCGCGAGGATCACCTGATGCCCACATCGCTCACCCTCGACACCGTGCGTCGCGACGGAAAACTCGTGCTGATCGCGGCGGGGGAAATCGACCTAAGCAACGTCGACACATTCACTCGAGCCCTCACCACGGCCGTCACGGAGAGTGCGGGCAGCAAGGCGAGGGTCACCGTCGACCTCAGCGAAGTGGAGTATCTGGACAGCGCCGCCGTCAACGCGCTGTTCGCCCACGCCGAGCATATCCACCTCGTCGTCCGCCCCCTTTTGATCCGCGTCTTCACCGTGAGCGGCCTAAACGAATTGGCCACTATTGAGACCGCGCAGCCGAAGCAGAACCCTGGCTAGATAGCCAGCCGGCGGGGTCGAAAACTAATCGTCTATCTCCCCGGAAATCCCACGCTCGATCCTTGCCTGGGTCGCGGGCGGCAACACGATCAGACCGTCGAGTTCCTTGCAAGCGAGGTCGTATGCGTGCTGACGCTCCTGTGGAGCCGCGGCCGAATCCGATACCACGCGCAGGAGGCTCTGAGCGCGCGCGATCCGCTGCTGCTCGTCCTGGGCAAAGCCGTTGCGACGGGTGCGAACTGCCTCCGCCTCAGCGACATTGAATGCGCTTACATATTCCTGAACCGCGGCCAGATACTGTTCCGCTGCCTCTCGGTCATCGAGAAGGTCTTCCGCTTTCACCGGGCGCAGGAAGTCCGCTCGCAGCTTGGCCTTGTGGAAGGCCGTCGTAAGCGGATTACGCATGTCGGTCATGAGCGGAAAGTCCAGAAGCTTCGCGAAGTCGAGTTCATACTCCAGCCAGCGTGCGTCTGTACGGCTGTGCTCTTCCACGACACGTTTGATCGACGCCCATTGGGCGGCATGGTTGCTGCCGGCGCGTGCTGACGGCGCGGCGGCCGGCAAGTCGTCTGGGTGCCCGGCCCGATCCCGGGCTTGCATTCCTCGCCGCTGGGCGGCAGAGAACGCCTTGACCGCGGCGATGATCATCCCGGCCAGCGGCACTATCAGGAGGAGTAACTCTGCCAGCCGGAACAGCAAGCCCATATGGCGATGATGCCACCAGGGCCGGCGTCAGCGCGGGCTCGAATCAAACCCAGACGTAGAGACGAGGAGCGCTAGGTTCGTCTCGCTGAAATGAAACGGGTGTGTCAACGCCGGCGAGTGCGACGCGAATCGCCTCCGCATCGGCGGAGACGGCAACGATGGTCCCGATGTGGTACTTGTGCTCGTCGTCCCACCTGATGGCGGCATGGCACCCCAGATGCCGCACGGAAAGCTCCTCCGGCGCGACTTGGGTCGGCTTCGCCGGGGACACAGGCGCTCTTGGGCTCGGATGATCATGCGCCGGTCCGGCATCCTCCGACCATGCACGGTCGTCGCCGAAGTACTCGACATCGTCGCTGCTGCGCTCAACGCGAGTCACCGCGGACTGCAACCTCTTGGAGGCAGGCGCATCGTCGTCGACCCAAAGCTTCCAACCCGGTGGAGGCGGCGGCCACGAGGGGTCCGGCGACCACCCGGCTGGCGGCACCCAACCCTCAGGCGGCTTAGGCCAGTTCGGCGGAGGGTTGTAACGCATCGACATTCACCCTTCAGCTTGAGGGTTCGCACTGAATCAACCATATCCGAGCGGCGGTCGGCCCACCGCGACATGCCACGACGCGAAACCGTGCGTGCATCGCGTTTCGCGGGCAAGATGTCCGGCGTGGCTATGCACGAGGGGCGGGCCCTCGCGGACATAAATCTCAGTGGCGTGCCGCTGGCGACCGAGCTTGAAGCCTTCCTCTGCCGGCGTGATCCGCGCTTGAAAAATGTCCAGGTGAGGCGCGCCGTTCCGACGGGGGACATCGAAACGCGGGTCCAGCCCAACAAGCGCTGGTATGAGGTCACGTACTGGACTGACGACGAGGAACCGGACGAAGCGGACAGTTGATCGCATGACCGGAAAGGATGCGCCGTGACGGGAGTGCGTGATCGGGTCGTCGATCGAGCTCGTGGGATGCGTGACCTGGTGCGGTCTGAAGCTGCGGAGTCCGAGCGGTTGCGCACGCTTTCCGCGCCGATCGTGGAAGAGATGTGGGCCAGTGGCCTGATGTCAGCGTTCAATCCCGTGGCGGCGGGCGGCGTCGAACCATCATTGGCGGAGATGATCGAGACGTGGATCGAAATGGCTTGGCAGGACGGCTCTTTCGGCTGGATCGGTATTGCAAACCTGCCGTCGGCGTTCGCCGCAGCGACCTATCTTCCCGACGAGGGTTTCGCGGAGCTGTTCACCCGCAACGACAACCGCGTCGCCATCGGCGGCCAGTACTTCCCCAACGGTCAGGGCGTGGTCGTCGACGGCGGGTACCGGCTTAGCGGCGCATGGAATTTCGGCTCCGGCACCGCTCACTCGGCCTATATCGGTGCCGGCTTCTTCCCGATGGACAACGGTGAGATGCGCTGGGTCAGCGAGGGCATTCCGGAAATGCGCGTTGCGTTTCTGCCGCGGGAGCAGGTCACCTTTACCGACGGATGGTATGTGCAGGGGCTCAAAGGTACTGGCTCCTATGACTACAACGTCACCGACGTGTTCGTGCCGGAGTATCGAACGATGCCGTTGTTCACCCGTGAGCCTTTCCGGGGAACCTCGGCGGCCAGCCGCATGGGCCTGATGCCTGTCACCGCCGCCGGCCACGCGTCGTTCGCGTTGGGTGTCGCCAAGAGCATGCTCGACGACGTCGAGGAACTCGCGGCCACCAAGGTGCGGATGAGTGACATGGCGACGCTGGCCAGTCGTCCGACTTTCCAAAAGGGTCTCGCCCATCACGTGGCGGCGTGGCGGGCGGCGCGTCTTCTGGTCTTCGACGCCTTCACAGCGGCCGAGGCGGCACTGGACGCCGGTGACGAGCTCACGCCCCGACTGCGAGCCGACATGCGGGTGGCCGCGGTGTACGCCACCGACACGGCACGAGCATGTGCCGAGTGGGCCCATCTCGCGGCGGGCACCACATCGATCCGTGAGGGCAGCCGACTCGAGCGCGCTTTCCGCGATATCTACACCGGCACTCAGCATGCCTTCATCAGCGAGAAGGTGGCGATGGACGCAGCACAGATCTGGCTTGGCATCGCTGAGGATCATTTCGGACTCTGACTGTGCGCCAACCGAATTCGCCTGTTACGAGAGGACCGCTAAATGGTGAGCGCTGATCGCGCCCGTTCGCGCACATTCGTGGTGACGGGCGCGGCATCCGGCATCGGCCTGGCCACCGCCCAGCGCCTGGTGGCCGAAGGTGCAACCGTCGTCGGGGCCGACATCGCCTCGCCGCCAGACCTCGGCCCGCAGTTCCGGTTTGTGACGGCCGACGTGACCGACGAAGCCGCGATCGCTGCGGTGCTGGCCGCTGTGCCCGACCGCCTCGACGGGGTGGTGCATGCTGCCGGCGTCGCCGGCGGCGGTCCGGTCCACCTGCTCGACAAGGCCGAATGGGACAGGGTGATCGGAATCAACCTCACCGGCACGTTTCTGGTCGTCAAGGCCGCGCTGGCCAGGATGATCGAGCAGCCCCGCGTCGACGGTGAACGAGGCTCCATCGTGACACTGGCCAGCATCGAGGGCCTTGAAGGCACGGCGGGCGGCAGCGCCTACAACGCCGCGAAGGGTGGCGTCGTCCTGCTCACCAAGAACATCGCGCTCGACTATGGCCCGAGTGGCATCCGGGCCAACGCCATCTGCCCCGGCTTCATCGCAACGCCGATGACCGACAGCGTTTTTGACATTCCCGGGATGGAGGATCCGAAGGCTTCGATCACCGAGGAGCATGCCCTGCAACGGTTGGGGGAGCCGGAGGAGATCGCGGCGATGGCTGCCTTCCTGTTGTCGCCCGACGCGTCGTTCGTCACTGGTCAGGCCATCGCCGTCGACGGCGGCTACACAGCCGGCCGCGACCACGGAGTGGTTCAGCTTTTCGGCTTGCCGCGGTAATTCACGCTCTCAGAAGTGGAATCCCGGAAGCGGGAAGTGGAAACCCGGCATCACCGGGGCGGCGGGAACCGGCATCCGGGGGGCCGCCGGAGCCGGCATCGTGGGCATCCGGGGAGCGGCTGGAGCCGGCATCGTGGGCGCCTGCGGGGCCTCCGGTGCCGGCATCAGCGGGAAATGCGGGGCCGCGGGGGGAGGCAATTGCATGGGAGGCTGCGGGTCCGGCACGTTCACGGGCGGCTGCGGCGCGGGCATCAGCGGGAAATGCGGGGCCGCGGCGGGTGGCAGGTTCACCGGCGGCTGGGATACCGGCTCGCGTACCGGGGGGATCGGCTGGTAGATGGGAGGGGCCGGCTCGCGCACCGGGGGGAATGGCTCGCGGATCGGTGGGAACGGCTGGCGCACCGGCGGGTAGGGACGGTGCACCGGCAACGGTGACCGCACCGGAGGCTGGGGAGCCGGCAGCTGCACCGGCGGCTGTGGGGCCGGCGCCTGGACCGGGGGCGGCACGCGGACGGGAGCCGGGGGCGGCACGCGGACGGGAGCCGGAGCCGGCACACGGACCGGCACCGGAATCGGCACGGGCACAGGTGCGGCAGGAACCGGCACGGGTGCGGCCGGAACCGGCACGGGCGGTGGTGCGGCCGGCGGCGGAACCGCGGGCGCCGGCACGTTCACCGGCGGGGCCGCCGGCGCCGCGGGCAGGTGAACGGCAGGCGGTTCGGGTGCCGCAACCTGCGCCGCCGGCGGCGAGGGCGCCTGCTCGGTCGGCACGATGAGAGCTTGGCGTGGAGTGGGCCGCAACGCCACCGCAGGCCGGATCCCCATCGCCAGCGCGATCTCCAGCGCCAGAGCAGCGGTCACCACGATGACCGCCAACACGCTGCCGACCAGCAGCATCGGGCTGCGCCGCTCCAGAACCGCGTTCAAGCCGCCGGCGGCGATAACAGCGGTCGGGGCGTCGGCGTCTTCGTCGGGGATCGCACTGTAGGCCAGGTCTTCTTCGCTCAGCTCGGCGTCGGGGCGATTAGCGGTGACTTCCAGGTAACCGGGCGAGACGGCGTAACGGTCCACTACGCCGGTGCCGGGATCTTGTGCGTAGGCCAACGCCGCAGTGGACGAGGCGAATAGCGGCGCGTTGGCCGACGCCAGCGCCGCGCCGCGGGCCAACGCGGTGTCCGGCTCCTCCGGCGCACTCACGGGCAGCCGGGTCGTCGCCTCCAGCGCCGGCTTGATCGGCGCGATATCCACACCGCAGCCCACGACGAACAGACCCTGCGGCCGGGTCTCCAGCCACTCGGCGTCGGCGACCATCGCCGCCAGCTCGGTGACCGGGTCGTCGCTTCGCAGCGGGCGCCGGTAGACGTCGGTGACCGAACCGTCCGCGGAGTCGACGACTGCCAGCGTGGCGGTATCCGGCTCGACGAACAGCATCGCGGTGGTCGCGTAATTCATTGCCTGGCCGACGGTTTGGGCCAGCGCAGCGGCAGCCAAAAAAGCCGAGACCAGCATGACGTTCTCGACCTTGCGGGCGGCCAGCGCGTCCCGCAGCGCCGCGGCATCAACCGGGTCTGTCCAGGTCACTCCGGTCGACGTCAACTGGTAGCCGGCTTCGGCGGCGCTTTCGCGGGTACCGAGTATGGCGGCAATCACCTGGTCGGCGCCGCCGAGGGTCGCTGCGTCATCGGCGGCAGCGACCTCGAAATTCTCTTCGTCGACGGTCACGCCGTCGGCGTTTTCGCCCTCGACCAGCACCATGCGAATCGTCGCGGGTGCCATCGATACCCCGAGAACGATGTCCACTGCACCTCCAAGTGCCCCGCGCGAGCCGCCGCCTGGATACGTCGCAGCAGGACAAGATGACGTTACATCGTCAGGATTAGTGCCAGCTGTGAAATTTCAGGCCACCCGGAACTGTTCCAGGTCAGCCTGTTTGACGGTCAGCCCGTGGCCCGGCGCCGTCCGATCCGGGCGCAGCAGGCCGCCCGGTTCGGGATCGATGGTGCCGTCGAAGGCCAGTCCTTCGATGCGGACGTGATCGTGGAAGTACTCGAGATGGCGCATGTGCCAGACCGCGGTACCGACCTGACCACTGATCTGCGGCGCGCAGTGCAACGACAAGTCCATGCCGCGCGCATCGCACAGGGCGGCGACCTTGAGCACACCGGTGATCCCAAGGGCGCGAGTGACATCGGCCTGCAGGCAGTCCACCGCTCCTGCGTCGAGCATCTGGTGGAAATACGGCAGGTGATAGCCGTACTCACCGGCGGCGATGTCCATACCCGCCGGGCCGTGCTCGCGTAACTGGTGCAGGCCGTCCAGGTCGTCGGAGGTCACCGGTTCTTCGAACCACCGCACGTCATAGTCGGCGAAGCGCTGGGCCCACAGCAGGGCCTGCTTGCGGTGGTAAGCGCCATTGGCGTCGACGAACAGCTCCACGTCATCACCGATCGCCGACCGCGCCGCCTGAACCCGGCCGATGTCGGCGTCCGGGTCGCTGCCGACCTTCATTTTGACCCGCGGGATACCGGCGTTGACCCAGCCACACAGCTGCGCGCGCAGGGCGTCGTTGTCGTACGAAGTAAATCCGCCGCTGCCGTAGATCGGAGTGGCGTCATGCACGGCGCCGAGCGCGACCACCAGTGGTTCGTCGAGCAGTCGAGCCCGCAAGTCCCACAGCGCGATGTCGACTGCCGAGATCGCCTCGGAAACCACACCTGGCTTGCCCAGATTGCGAACCGCATGCTGCATGTCGGCCCACCGGGCCGGCGGCTGCAGGGCGTCACCGTCCTTGACGACGTCGGCGAGCTTGGCGGCCACCACCGTCGCGACGGCGGTGCCGGCATACGTGTAGCCGGTGCCGACCTGGCCTCCGGCGTGCACGCTCACCAGCACGAGGGTGGTCGAATCCCACGACAGCGTCCCGTCCGCCTCCGGGGCGTCCGTGGGAATGGAGTACGCGGAGACTTCGACGGATTCGACGGGGATCGCTGATCCGGCACGCAAAGTCATGTCCGGTGACTACCCGCAACGCAAAGCGGGTATGCGGCGCCCGGGTATCCGATGCGAAGGGACACTATGCAAGACACCCCACTGCGCGCCGACGAGTTTCCACCGCATGTGCTTCGCGAGTATGCGTTGCTCGCCGACGGCGAGCGCGGCATCGTCGTCGGGCCGCGCGGCGACTGTTGCTGGATGTGCTTGCCCCGCTGGGACAGCCCCGCGGTGTTCACCTCATTGCTCGGCGGCACCGGCGTGTACGCGGTCGCCCCGGATCATCCGCGCTACGTCTGGGGCGGCCGCTATGAAACGCGGTCGTTGATCTGGCGGTCCCGGTGGGTGACCACCGACGGCATCGTCGAATGCCGCGAGGCACTGGCCTTTCCGGGCGACCCGCATACCGCGGTGGTGCTGCGTCGTATCCGCGCGTTGGACAAGCCGATGCGCATGCGCATCACGCTGGACATCCGCGCGGGCTTCGGCGCCGAGCGCATGCATGAGCTGGCCTGCCACGACCGCATCTGGAACGGTCGTTCGGGGCCGCACCGGTTCCGCTGGGCCGGAGCGGCTGACGCGCAGCGAGGCGACGACGGGTCCCTGCAGGCGATCGTGCACGTCGTCCCGGGGCACGACCACGACCTGGTGCTGGAGGTTGCCGATCGGGAACTGCCTAAGGACCCGGCGCGGCCCAACGACGCCTGGCGCAACACGGAAAAGGCTTGGGCCCAAGCGGTTCCAGCAGTCTCCGACAGCTTGGCCGACGACGACGCGCAGACCGCCTACGCGGTGCTGCGGGGCATGACGGGCAGCAGCGGCGGCATGGTCGCCGCGGCGAGCATGGCGCTGCCGGAGCGGGCAGAACAGGGTCGCAACTATGACTACCGCTACTGCTGGATCCGCGACCAGTCCTACGCCGGGCAGTCCGTCGCCGTCGCCGGCGTGCACCCCTTGCTCGACGACGCGGTGCACTTTGTCAGCGAGCGGGTGCTTGCCGATGGTCCGCAGCTCAAGCCGGCCTACTGCATCACCGGCGACGCCCCGCCGGGGGAGCAGGATCTCGACCTGCCGGGGTATCCCGGCGGCGCGGTCAAGACCGGCAATTGGGTGACCGACCAGTTCCAGCTCGACGCCTTCGGCGAAGCGCTGCTGCTGTTCGCTACCGCTGCCCGGCTGGACCGCCTCGACAAGCAGCACTGGCAAGCCGTGCAGACCCTGGTCGACGCCATCGAGAAGCGCTGGCGTGAGCCCGACGCCGGGATCTGGGAATTGGACGACCGGCGCTGGGCCCATTCCCGGCTGATCTGTGCGGCCGGCCTGCGGCGCATCGGCGAGGAGGCGCCCGCGCGGCAGGGCGCAGAGTGGCAGCATCTGGCTGACCGATTGATCACCGATGTCGACTCCGACTGTCTGCATCCGGACGGCAGATGGCAACGCGCACCGGATGATTCGCGAATCGATGCGGCTCTGCTGACGCCGACGATCCGCGGGGCTATTCCGGCCAACGATCCGCGCAGCATCGCTACCGTCGAGGCGGTGCGTGCGGACCTCGGCCGCGATGGGTTTGTGTACCGGTTCCGGCCGGACGAGCGACCGCTCGGCGACGCGGAGGGCGCGTTCCTCCTGTGCGGATTTCTGATGGCGCTGGCCGATCATCAGCTGGGCAACGATCTCGCGGCCGTTCGGTGGTTCGAACGCAACCGCACGGCCTGCGGTCCGCCGGGCCTGTTCACCGAGGAGTTCGACATCCGTCAGCGGCAATTACGCGGAAACCTACCGCAGGCTTTTGTGCATGCGTTGTTGTTCGAGACGGCGCATCGGCTCGCCGATTCCGGCAGAGTGTCCGTCGGCACCGGGACGGGAGGCGGCCGATAGACCTGCGGCAATGGTTTGCAGGGCGGCGCGGCGGGGTACCTAGCCGCCGTGGCTCCTGTCGACAGAATGCTCGTCGAATTGTGGAAGCGCAGCCGCGTGTACCGGATGTTGCGGCTGGGCGGCTATGTCGCCTTCGACCTGCCACGCACGGTGACCGCGCTGGGCGGACTGCTGCTGCTCGGCATCGTCGTGGCACATCTGTACGTGCTGACCACCCAAACGGCGCTGCCGGCGTACTTCGTCGTCTACGCCGTGGTGTTGATCGTGGGTTGCCTGGCGGCGGCCGGAGCCATGTGGCTCGCCCTGAACCCCCATGTGCCGCAGTTGGGTTGGCTTTTGGGTGACCTGATTTCGGTCGTCTTCCTCGGCCTGTATCTGGCCAGCCGCGCGGCCAGCCTGCCGGGGCTGGTGGCGTTGACCGGCCGCTGGGACGTGGCGCCCGGTTCCCTCGCGGGGGCTTTCGCGCTGGGCTTCATCGCGGTGCACATGTCGGTGCTGTTGGGCATCAATGTGGCGTACCCGCAACGACAGAACTGGCGCGACTAGCGGGAGGGGCATCGGCGATGACGTTCAACTACCCGGTGTGGCTGCGGATCGACCATTGGCTCAATGTGCTGTTTCTGACGTTGCTGTTGCGCAGCGGGATCGAGATCTTGGGCACTCACCCGAAGTTGTATTGGCACGAGGACAGCAAACCCGGCACCGAGTGGGCGCGCTTTACCACCAAGGAAATGCCGACGAACAAGTTGTACGACACCCTCGATGAGGAGGAGTCCTACAGCTCGATCGTCGCCCTGCCCGGCCACAAGAAACTGGGGATGGGCCGGCACTGGCACTTTTTCGCGGTGATCGGGTGGATTCTGGTGGGGCTGTCCTACTACATCCTGCTGTTCGGGACCGGCCAATGGCACCGGTATTGGCCCTATTCGTGGGAGATATTCCCGGATGCCTGGAACGACATCGTCGCCTACATGACGTTCAACCTGCCGCCGCTGCTGCCCAGTGAGCCGCTTGATGCCATCCAGAAGCTGGCCTACGCCGCGGTCATCTTTGTGCTCGCGCCGTTTCAAATCCTCACCGGCGCCGCCCAATCGCCGGCCATCGAGGCGCGGTTCCCCTGGTATGTGCGGATGTGGGGCGGACGGCAGTGGGCGCGCAGCCTGCATTTCTTCGGCCTGCTCTCCTTCCTGATCTTCATCGTGATCCATCTGTCGATGGTGTTCTTCTGGGGCTGGGGCCAGCTGAATGCCGCGATGATCTTCGGCTCGGTCCGCAACATCAACTGGGCCACGTTCTGGTCGTTTGTGATCATCGGTGCGATCGTCGCCGTCCACGTCGCCGCCACGGTGTGGAGCCTGCGACGGCCTGATCAGGTTCACCGAATACTCGGCGCGATCAATACCCGGGCCAAACTCATGCTGTTGCGCCCCTTGGATTCTCGGCAGAACTATCCGGTGGAGAAGCTGTCCAAGGAACATCGCGTCAACGGCAAACCACCCTGTTCCAGCGAGTACAAGGTGATGGCGGTGCACAACTTCGTCGACTGGCGGCTGCGGGTCGGCGGTCTGGTGGAAAATCCGGTGACACTGGATCTCGCGGCGCTGCGAGCGCTGGGGGAACCGGAAACTCAACGGGTGCTGCACAACTGCGTGCAGGGCTGGACGAGCATCGGTCAATGGAGCGGCCTGCACCTGAGCAGCTTGGTGGAATACGTCAAGCCGCTGCCCCAGGCACGCTACATCTGCGTCCTCACCATGCAGGACAACAGCCGCGACGAACCCAGCTCGGATGGATTGGGGCAGTTCTACGAAGTGATCGATCTCGAACTCGCGTACAAGCCACAGACCATCCTGGCCTACGAAATGAACGGCCACCCTTTGCCGATCAAGCACGGCGCGCCAGTGCGGCTGCGGATCGAGACCCAGGTCGGGTTCAAGATGGCCAAATGGATCAACCAGATCGAGTTCGTCGACGACCACCGGGGCATCGGGATGGGCTTCGGCGGCTGGCGGGAGGACAACATCCACTACGACAAGGATGTGGAGATCTGAGATGACCCACCCCCGTCCCGAACTCGTGAGCCTGAATTCCGCTGAGCGCGAATGTGTTCTCAAGCAGGTCACCGCCAAAGGCGGACACTGCGAGAGCTGCGGCGGCACCGATCTCGAAGTGGGCGACGCACTCTATCTCGGTTTTCTGTTCCTCGACGAGGACGACGACGCCTACATGGTGGCGCTGACGTGTCGCAACCCGGATTGCCCCGAGCCGCGGACCGGAATCAGGCTACGCGAGAAGGACTTTCTCATCCGCGACGCAAACGCAGCCCGCGCCGCGAGCTGGACCGTCGAGCTCCCCGATGCCGTTTAGCTTTAGCGGGCGGGCTGTCGGTGAACACCGGATGAGCCAGGTCGAATCGATCGATCAGTTCCGATAACCCGCGCAGCTCGTCGCACAGCGATTGAAAGCGGCGTTCGTCGGCATCGCTGAGGACGCCCTGCGTGCTGTAATGCACCAGTCGGCGCAGCCGCCCGGCCAGTGCAGCGCCCCACCTGATGCTGAAGTCGTAGTCTTCGCCTTCCTCCAATTCGTCTTTCTGACCCAGCTTCTTCAGCGCCTGGATCTGCTCGTTCAGCAACTCGAAGTCGTCGTCGATGCCGATCGGCGTTTGGCTTTCCGGTGTCGCGGTCATCGGTCCTCACAGGTGCGGCTTGGCGACGCCGATCACGTATTGCGCGCCGCGCAGGGTGAGATACACCCGGTGCGGCCCGATCGCCATCCCGGACAGCGGCGCCGACTTCGCCCGCCCGGCGGGCAGACTCGAGCGGTAGTCGACAACGTGGATCACATTCATGGTGTCGTTCGGGTATCCGCCGAAGCTGTTGGTTTCAAGCGTCACCAGTTGCCGGTCGGTGGCAGCGTAGATCCGGGTGTCGTCGGTTCCGAGGTAGCGGATCGGAGCCGACGGCAGGGGTGCGCGGCCGACCACTTCCAACCCTCGTCCGCCCCATTGGGAGTCGACCGAATAGAGGATGGCGTGGGCGTGGTCGGCGACGTAGGTGCGGGTCACCTTTGTGTTGTTGCCCGCCGACACGGCGACGTTTATGGCCAGCGCGCCGCGTTCCTCCGGAGGCGACGAGGGGCCTTTGTAGAACCGGATTCCCGACGGGGCGAAGAGGTGATAGGCGATCTCGCGGCCGCGATTGGAGCCGTCGATCGAGTCCGCCCGATCCCCGGTGACCTTCGCGGCCGGCAACTTCCGGTAGCCGTACTCCTCCACCGGTGTCACCGTTGATCCGTCGGCCGACAGCGCCAGCAGGATGCGCATGCCGGCATCTTCGGACAGGTAGTCCGGGGCGGGGCCGGCGTCGAAGTGGTCGACGGACTGCAAGCTGGCGATGTCGACGACGGCGACTGTGCCACGCTGCGGCTCCGGCACGAAGACCTGCCCGTCGTTTATTTGGTTGATCTGTAGATTGCGCCCGGCTTCCAGCGGTGCGGACACCGTGGTTTGCGCCGTACCGGCATTCTCGACGCCGCTGACCTTCGCCACTCGATGGTCGTCGGTGAGCGCGAGCAGGGTGTGGCTGCCGTACGACCACACCGGGTTGTGCAGCGCCGCGCCGACCGCGGTCAGCGTCACTTCGGGTGTGCTCTCCGGCTGTCGCGGAGACGAACACCCGCCGACGACGAGAGCACCTGCGGCGGTCACGGCACACCAGCGCCACATACCGGTGGTCACGATCGATGCAGTACCCGGACAGCCGCCTCGCTACACCTGAGTTTCGTCGAACTGGCCGCCGGGTAGCCAATGACCGCGCGCACCACAACCAGCCCGGCGCGCAAAATCCGGATACTGCAGGAGGAAATCATGGCAGCGCCTGCCGCCGACACACCGACGGACGTCGTCGAATTCCTCGTCGGCCAGCACGATCAGATCAAGGACCTGTTCGCCGAGACGCTCAAGGCCACCGGCAAGGATCGGAAGGAGCCGTTCATCAAGCTGCGGCGACTGCTCGCCGTGCATGAGACCGCCGAAGAGGAGATCGTTCACCCGCGCGCCAAGCGCAAGCTGCCCAACGGCAGAGACGTCGTCGCAGCGCGGCTGGAAGAAGAGCACGACGCCAAGAAAGTGCTCGCCCAGTTGGAGAAGCTCGACGTCAGCTCGCAGGAATTCACCACCGAACTGAGCAAGTTCCGTGACGCGGTCGTGCAGCACGCGGAGAAGGAAGAGAAGCAGGAGTTCGCCAAGCTGCAAAAGGAATTGAGCAGCGAGGAGCGGGAAAGGATGGGCCGCGCCGCCAAGCTTGCCCAAGCGATCGCACCGACCCGCCCACACGCCGGGGTGGAATCCCAGGTGGCCAATCTGATGGCGGGACCGTTCGCGGCGATGCTGGACCGGGCCCGCGACGTCATCACGGGTAAGCGCTGAGGCCGGTCATGGCGAGTCTGGGTTACTTCCTGTCCTGCGAGGAATTCCCGCCCAATGAGTTGGTGCGCCAGGCCGTTCGAGCCGAGGCTGCCGGCTTCGAACGGCTCTGGATTTCCGATCACTTCCATCCGTGGAACGACAAGCAGGGCCACAGTCCGTTCGTGTGGTCGGTGATAGGCGCGCTGTCCCAAGCGTGTTCGCTGCCGGTGACCACGGCGGTCACCTGCCCGATCATGCGGATCCATCCCGCGGTGGTCGCCCAGGCCGCCGCCACCAGCGCCACGCAGCTCGACGGGCGGTTCGTCTTGGGCCTGGGAACCGGGGAAGCACTGAACGAGCACATCACCGGCCAGCATTGGCCGACATCGGCGATCCGGCGACAGATGCTCGAGGAAGCCGTCGAAATCATCCGCAACCTCTTCTCCGGCGAGCAAATCAGCCACCACGGTCGATATTTCACGGTGGAGAATGCCCGCATCTACACCGTGCCTGCGCAGCCGGCTCCGATCTATATCTCCGGTTTCGGCCCGCACGCCGCCCGGTTGGCGGGGCGGATCGGCGACGGTTATCAAAGCACGATGGATTCACCGGAGCTGCTCGCCGCGTTCCGCGAGGCCGGCGGCGAAGGCAAACCCACCCAGGCCGGCTTCAAAGTCTGCCACGCCCCGACGACCGAAGACGGCGTCCGCACCGCTCATGATTTATGGCCAAACGAGCACCTGCCCGGTGAATTGGCCCAGATCCTGTCCACGCCAAGCCATTTCGAGCAGGCGTCGAGTTTGGTTCCCGAGTCGACGGTCGAGCAAGCCGTGCCGTGTGGACCGGATCCCAAGCCCTACATCGAACGGATTCGCGCGTTCCTCGACGTCGGCTACGACGAGGTGTACATCCAGCAGATCGGTCCCGAACAAGACCGGTTCTTCGACTTCTGGGAGTCGGAGATCGCACCCGAGTTCGCGGCCTGATGGCTACGCCAGCCGGGGCCGAACGCTACCTGCCCGAGGACCGCAGCTTGGACTCGCTGGCGGCCGCGGCCAGCGGTTGTCATGGCTGTGCGCTGTACAAGAACGCGTCGCAAACCGTGTTCGGGCACGGGCACCCGGATGCGCCGATCATGTTGGTCGGCGAGCAGCCCGGCGACCGCGAGGATGTCGAGGGGCTGCCGTTCGTCGGCCCCGCCGGGCGGCTGCTGGCCCGTGCGCTCGACGACGCGGGCATCGATCCGGATTTGACGTATCAGACCAACGCCGTCAAGCACTTCAAGTTCACCCGCAAGAACGGCAAACGACGGATTCACCAGAAGCCCAGCCGTACCGAGGTCGTCGCCTGTCGGCCCTGGCTGATCGCCGAGATGGAGACGCTCCAGCCGCAGGTGGTGGTGCTGCTCGGCGCGACAGCCGCCCAGGCGTTGCTCGGCACGTCGTTTCGGTTGACGGCCCATCGTGGCGAGCCCGTGCATCTGCCCGACGGCGACGGTCTGCGGCTGGACCCCGAGCCGCTGTTGACTGCCACGGTCCACCCGTCCGCGGTGCTTCGCGACCGCACCGATCGCGAGAAGGCCTACCAGCTGTTTGTGGAGGACTTGCGTACCGCACGCAGCGGTCTTACCACCGTTTGACAGGCGTACTCGCGGGTATACGTCGGCTACCCAGCAAACCGACAGCGCACTCAAGGAGTACCCATGCCTAAGACCGCCGACTTCATCCTCGACCGCTTGCGGCAGTGGGGAATTCACCGAATCTACGGATACCCGGGCGACGGCATCCTGTCGATGCTGGGTGCGCTGGACCGGGCCGGGGGAGACCCGGAGCTCATTCAGCCCCGGCATGAGGAGATGGCGGCTTTCATGGCGACCGGTCACGCCAAATTCACCGGAGAGATCGGCTGTTGTCTGGCCACCTCCGGCGGCGGGGCGATTCATCTGCTCAACGGCCTCTACGACGCCAAGCTCGATCACCAGCCGGTGGTGGCCATCGTCGGTCAGCAGAAAAGGATGTCGCTGGGAGCGGCGTTCCAGCAGGAGATCGACCCCAATTCGCTGTACAAAGACGTCTCGTCGGACTTCGTTCAGACCTGTATGGCGCCGGAGCAGGCGCGGCACCTCGTCGACCGGGCCTGCAAGGTCGCGCTGAACAACCGCACCGTGGCCACGATCATCCTGCCCGAAGACGTGGCCGAAACCGATGCGGTGCCGTCGCCGCCGCGGATGCACGGCGCGGTGTTCACCAGCATCGGTTGGACCAAACCACGAGTGATCCCGCCGAAGTCGGAATTGGAGAAGGCCGCCGAGATCCTCAACGAGGGCAAGAAAGTGGCCATCGTTGCCGGGGTTGGTGCCGCCGAGGCGGCTGACGAGGTGGTTCAGGCGGCGGAGCTGCTTGGCGCCGGGGTGGCCAAGACATCGTTGGGACGCGCCGTGTTGCCGGATGACCTGCCTTATGTCACCGGGCCGATCGGGCTGTTGGGTTCGACCGCCAGCGAGGCCATGATGTCGGATGCCGACACCCTGTTTTTCATCGGCACCAGCTTCCCCTACGCGGAGTGGCTGCCCAAGGAAGGGCAGTGCCGCGGTGTGGAGATCAACCTCGACGGCCGGATGATCGGGACGCGCTATCCGATGGAGGCCAACCTCGTCGGCGGCTCCAAAGAGACGCTGCATGAGCTGATTCCGCTGCTGCAGCGCAAGGACGACCGGTCTTGGCGGTCCAAGATCGAGAAAGAAGTCAAGGAATGGTGGGCGGTGCTCGACAAGCGCGCACACGACAAGGCCGACCCGCTCAACCCCGAGCTGGTGGTGCACGAGCTGTCGCAACGACTGCCAGACAACGCGATCCTGACCACGGACGCGGGCTCGGTGGCCAATTGGTGGGCACGGCATCTGAAGTTGCGTCCGGGCATGGCGGCATCGTTGGCGGGAAACCTGGCCACGATGGGGCCGGGTACGCCGTATGCGATCAGCGCCAAGTTGGCCCACCCGGGGCGTCCGGTGATCGCGCTTGTCGGTGACGGTGTGTTCCAGATGAACGGGCTGGCCGAGATGATCACCGTCAAGCGGTACAAGGACCGGCTCTCCGATGGCCCGCTGGTCTTCTGCGTGTTCAACAACCAGGACCTCAACCAGGTGACCTGGGAGCAGCGGGCGATGGGCGGGGAGCCGAAATTCGAGGGCTCTCAGTATATTCCGGACGTTCCGTACGCCGAGTTCGCCAACCTGCTGGGTTTGACCGGTATCCGCTGCGACAGCCCCAAGACCATCGGTGAGGCCTGGGAGCAGGCGCTGGCGGCCAAAGGCCCGGTGGTGCTGGAAGTCGTGGTGGACAAGGACATTCCGCCGGTTCCGCCGCACATCAAGAAGATGATGGCCAAGAAGACGGCGAAGGCGGTGCTCAAAGACCCCGACCGCGTGAGCATCGGCAAGAAGGGCGCCAAGCAGAAGATGCACGAGTTCACCGAGTCGATCAAGCAGACGGTCAAGGGCGACGAATGACGCAGACGATTCCGGCCCGGCCCGACACGCGGTTCGTCGCCGGGATGGCGGCGGTCGACAAAGTCAACGTCGCCGGGCTGGAAAGCCAGCTGCGCCGGCACGTCAGCGGGGAAGTCCGGTTCGACACCGCGACTCTGGCGATGTATGCCAACGACGCGTCGAACTTCCGTCAGGTGCCGATAGGTGTGGTCGTTCCCAAGACGCTCGACGACGTCGTCGAGACCGTGCGGGCCTGCCACACCTATCACGCGCCGGTGCTGTGTCGCGGCGGAGGGACGAGTCTGTCCGGTGAAACCGTCAATGTCGCTGTCGTCATCGACTTTTCGAAGTATCTCACCGACATCCTCGACATCGACGCCCAGCGTCGACTGGCGACCGTGCAGACCGGGGTGATCAACGAGCAACTCAACAGGGCCACGGGCGAGTACGGGTTGGTCTTCGGCCCAGACCCGTCGTCGCATTCGCGGTGCACGTTGGGGGGCAACATCGGCAACAACTCCTGCGGTGTGCACTCGATCCAGTCGCATCTGTACGGGCCGGGACCGCGGACGTCGGACAACACTCATGAACTCGACGTCGTCACGTACGACGGCGCGCGGTTCACGGTCGGCGTCAACGAGGAGGACGATCTGGACTCCATCATCGCCGCGGGCGGCCGGAAGGGCGAGATCTATGCTGCGCTAAGGGATTTGCGCGACGAGTACGCCGAGGACATCCGCAAAGGCTATCCGGACGTCGACGAGCTGCCGCGCCGGGTGTCCGGATACAACCTCGACGAGCTGCTGCCGGAGAAGGGCTTCAACGTTGCCCGCGCGTTGGTGGGCACCGAAAGCACCTGCGCGGTGGCGCTGACCGCGACGGTGATGCTGACGCCGGCGATGGTCCACCGCACGCTGGTGGTGATCCAGTACGACTCGATCGGCGAGGCCGGCGACGCGGTGCCAGACCTGATGGCGTGGAAGCCGATCGGGCTGGAGGCGGTCGACAGTCTGCTCGTCCACAACCAGGAGCTCACGGGCGCCAATGCCTCGGGCCGCGCGGCGCTGCCCAGGCTCAAGTCCGATGGTGCCTGGGTGTTCATGCAGTTTGGATCCGACGAGCCGGGCGAATCACTGCGCCGCGCAGAGGAATTCGTCGGCTGGCTGCGCAAGAAGAAGGACTACGACGACGACCGCATCGTGCTGGCTCGCAGCAAGCAGGACGGCGGAAACAGCGACGAACTGTGGTCGATCCGGGAGGCCGGGCTGGGGTCGACGGCATTCCCGGCCGATAGCGGCGATCACTGGCCGGGCTGGGAGGACTCGGCCGTGCCGCCGAATCGGGTCGGCGACTATCTGCGCGACCTGCAGCAGCTCTACGCGGACCATGATCTGCGCGGCGCCATGTACGGCCACTTGGGTGAAGGCTGCATCCACTCCCGGATCAGTTTCGACCTGCGCCACAAGGACGGACTGGCGACTTACCGGCATTTCATGGAGGCCGCCGGCGACCTGGTGGCGTCCTACGGTGGCTCGATGTCCGGTGAGCACGGCGACGGCCAGCAGCGCGCCGAGCTGCTCGGCAAGCAGTACGGCCCGCGGCTGATGGAGGCGATGCGCAAGTTCAAGCTGATCTGGGATCCCGAGTGGAAGATGAACCCGGGCAAGGTGATCGACCCGTATCGGTTCGACGAGAACCTCAAGCTCGGCACCGACTACAACCCCCCGCGGCCCAAGGTGAAGTTCGCCTACGAGGTGGATGGGGGCGATTTCGCGCATGCGGCGCTGCGCTGCGTCGGCGTGGGCAAATGCCGGGTGCCCGATGCGCAGATGACGATGTGCCCGAGCTATCAGGTGACGCGCGAGGAGAAGCACTCCACCCGCGGGCGCGCCCGGCTGCTGTTCGAGATGCTGCGCGGCGAAGTGATCACCGACGGCTGGCAGTCCGCCGAGGTGGCAGACGCGTTGGACCTGTGCCTGGCCTGCAAGGGCTGCACCAGCGACTGCCCGGTCGAGGTTGACATCCCGACCTACAAGGCCGAATTCCTCTACCACCACTTCCGGTCGCTGCGCCGGTGGCGGCCCCGCTATGCCTACGCATTCGGGTTCATCGACCAGGCCGCGCGGTTGGCCAGCGCTATCCCCGAGCTGGCCAACTTTGCCACTCAGACGCCGGTGCTGTCGCGAATCGCCAAGGCGGTGGGCGGAATCGACCGGCGCCGGCCATTGCCGACCTTCGCCCCGATGACATTGCAGCAGTGGTTTTCGGGGCGTCCGGTGGTCAACGCCAGCGGGCCGCGGGTCGTCCTGTTCCCGGACACGTTCAACAACCGGCTGCACACCGATGTCGGGGTCGCCTGCGTCGAGGCCATCGAAGCGGCCGGTTGGCGGGTGATCATGCCAACCGGCCACATTTGTTGTGGCCGACCGCTTTACGACTACGGATTCCTCGACGTCGCGGAACGCTATCTGCGTGACGTGTTGTCGCAGTTGCGTGACGAGATCCGCGCCGGCACACCGATCGTGGGTATGGAGCCCAGCTGTCTGGCGGTGTTCAAGGATGAGCTGCCGAAGTTGTTGCCACATGACGACGACGCGGATCGATTGGTGCGCAACAGCTATCACTTCGCGGAGTTCCTGACGAAGTTCGATGTCGAGCTACCAACGATGTCGGGAACGCAGGCTCTGCTGTGGGGGCACTGTCATCAGCGAGCCACCGGTGGTGTCGACGCCGACCAGCAGGTTCTGGAGAAGATGGGTGTCGACGTGCAATCTGTCTCCGGCGGATGTTGCGGGTTGGCCGGCTCGTGGGGTTTCGAGCAAGGTAAATACGACATCTCGATGGACTGCGGCGAGCAGGCATTGCTGCCGGCGATTCGCAAAAACCCGGGTGCGCTGGTGGTGGCGAACGGGTTCTCCTGCCAGACCCAGATCAGCGACGCCGGCGTGGCGACCCCACTGCATCTTGCGCAGGTGATGGCCGGCGTCCCGCCCGGACGCCCGGAGCCCTCGACGCGCGTTCGAGCCGCGCGGGTGGGCATACCGGTGGCCGCGATGGCATTGGCGGGTGCCGGAGCCTCCTGGGCGTTGGCATCTGCACTGCGGAGGCGTTGAGCCGCTACGGATCCCCGTCGTCTTCGTCGTCTCGCAATAGCTTTTCGGGATGATGGAACCGATTGATGCGTGGTTGGCCGTAATCCAAATGCGGTGGCGGGATCCATTCGGTGTCGCCGTTGGCGTTCTTGCGGGTGGTCCAGCCTTGTTCGGCCAGCGGGTGATGGCCGCCGCAGCCTAATGTCAAGTCGTTGACGTCGGTGGTGCGGCATTGGGCGTAGCGGGTGCAGTGGTGGGCTTCGCAAAAATAGCCCGGCACGTCGCAATTGGGGAATGAGCACCCGCGATCCTTGGCGTAGAGCACTATTCGCTGTGCGGGTGAGGCCAGCCGCTTGCTGTGATAGAGCCCGAGCGCCTTGCCCTTGTCGAAAATGGCTAGGTAGTGATGCGCATGCGAGGCCAGCCGGATCACATCGCTCATCGGCAGCAAAGTGCCGCCGCCGGTGAGCGCTTTTCCGCAACCGGATTCGAGCTCGGCGAGCGTGGTGGACACGATGATGGTGGCGGGTAGCCCGTTGTGCTGACCCAAATCCCCGGAGGCCAATAGCGCGCGCCCGGCGGCATTGAGCGCATCATGGTTGCGCTGGCCGGCACTTCGGGTGTCTTGTTCGATGGCTTGCTGCGAGGGGGTGCCGCCCAGACATGGGGTGGGGTCCTCGGGGTTACACATGCCCGGGGCGGCCAGCTTGGCCATCACCGCGTCGATGGTGGCGCGTGCCTGCGGGGTCAGATACCCGCTGATCGGGCTCATGCCGTCGATGTCTTGCTTGCCGATGATGATCGAGCGGCGGCGCGCCCGGTCGGTGTCGGTGAAATCCCCGTCGGGGTTCAGACAGTCGGTCAGTTTGTCGGCCAGCTTGGCCAGCTGGTCGGGCCGGAACTCGCCGGCCTGGCGGGCGAGCTGGGCTTCGGCTTTCTCCCGCGTCTCGACGTCGACGACGTCGGGTAGCCGGTGATAGAAACCGCGGATCACCGCGACATGGCCGGTCCCGATGGTCCCGGCGCGTTGGGCTTGGGCGGTGGCGGTCAGCACCGGCGGCAGGGGTTCGCCGGTCAGTGCGCGGCGGGGGCCGAGATCGGCGGCCTCGCCGATGCGCCGCGACGCTTCGGGACGCGTGATGCGCAACCGCTCGGCCAACGCAAACCGCAACTTGCCGCCCAACTCGGTCTCATCGGCCTGTTCGGCAACCTGGTTGATCAACGGGTGCTCGACGGCTGGCAGCTGGCGGCGCAGCGTTTCGCAGCGCTCCAACATCGCCAGACACTCACGGGTGGTCAGCGTGTCGAAGGACAAGTCCAGAGCGCGTTTCAGGTATGCCGCGAGCCCGTCGAAAACCGCGACGATCTCCTCACGGCTACTCGAACACATGTTCGAAGGATATCAACGGGGTCTGACTCGTGCTGGCACCCAAGGTCAGGTCTGTGGATAAAGCTCCGACTGTGGATGGCTTACTGCGGTTGGCGGCGGAACCGGTGAGCCGCAAGAGGTTTCAACGCCAACGCTCAACGGGGGCTGCAGCGGGCCACCGGGGTGCCGACGAGCCGGAACTCGTCGCTCTTGTCGATCTGCGGATTCACTCCCTCTTGGAAAAGGATGATGATGTCCGAGCCGCCGAACTGGAAGTAACCGAACTCTTCCCCTTTAGCCATGTGTCTGCCTGCGACCGATGTGAGGACGACCGACGACACGTGAGCCATTCCCACCGGGATCACCGCGACAATGCCGATATCGCCGCAGTCGGATTCCGAGGTGTCGATGGTCACCACTCCACGGGTCTGCGAAAACTCGTATCCCGTACTGGCGCTGTCGCTGCCCCGGAGCTGGTGATCTTCAATGATCACCCGCATGAAGACCTTGCCGTTGATCCGGAAGGACTCTTTGACCAGCCCGCCAACCGGTAGGTGGTAGCGGTGGTAGGCGTGCACCGGCAGCATGTAGTGGACGAACGTGCCACCGGCAAAGCTTTCGCCATAGCTGCTGCCTTCCATGAGCTGCTTGATGTTGCCGTATTTGTGGTTCTTGAGCCTGATGTCCGGGACATTCGAGTCGGCGTCGATGTCGTACGCGTGCTGAAAACTGCAGTCCGCCGGTCTCGTAACCACCAGATTGGTGGCGGGCTCGGCAATCGGACGTAGCCCGCCGTTGATCTCACGCGCGATGAACTGGTTGGCGGTCAGCCAGCCGCTGGGCGCGTTCGGCACGCCGTCGACCAATGATTCATCGATGCGGTATTCGGGAGCGTCGTCGATGAACGATTTCAAGACTTCTGGGCTGAACGACTCCGGAGTGTCCAGAAAGCTGCCCCACTGCCGGGCGAATTCGGTGATCCACTCCCGAAAAACGGCGGAATCCTGTGGCGCCTCCTCGCCGACCTTCTGATCGACGAGGAAGTAAAAGTGGCTCATCCGATCGCTGACTTCCTGGGACTGGCTCTTCTCGTTCTTCCAGGCATCCGCATCCGACTCGTGGGGGACCCATCTGACGAAGCGCTTGAGGTAGTTCTCGTACTCACCGATATTGCGAGGCCACTCCAGGGCCGCGAACAGCTCCGAATCGAGTTCCGCCTCGGCCGATTTCCGGGCCTCGGCCAATGACCCTTCAACTAGATCGGCAAGGCCCTTTTCCTTTTCGAGAGTGTCTCGGAGTTTTTCGATGATCGCGTCCGGCTCGCCCATCTGATTGAGGTACCCGCCGGGGGCCGTAGTTACCCGCCGGGGAGTTGCGGTCATGAGCTATCGCTGAAGACGTCGACGGCCCCAGTCGTAAATCGCCAGCGCGGAGGCCAGCACGCCCGCGCCCAACAGCGATCGGCGATGCCGGGTCAACCAGAATTGCGCGCTGTGCGCGTGGGATTGGTCGTCGAAAACGCCATGTGCCCCATAGTCGTCGCCGCCGGGCCCGTCCAGGGGCTCCCATAGATTCGCCGGCTGACCCGACCGGACCTTCTGATCGGTTTGTTGCGAGTCGTACCCGGTCCGCGCCAGATAGCGGTCGAGCAGCGCCGGCACCAGCCGTTGGCCCGCGATTGTGCCGACCGTGGAGGCGCCCACCCAGTACTGCTTGCGGCGAGGGTGGTCCAGCGCGTGCAGCACACCGCGCGCCGCGACCTCCGGCTGATAGATCGGCGGCACTGGCTGGGGATGTTTGTCGAGACGTGAAAGGACCCAAGAGAACTGCGGAGTGTTGACCGCCGGCATCTGCACCACGGTGACTCGAACCTTGCTCTTCTCATGCATCAATTCGGTCCGCAGCGATTCGGTGAAACCGTTGACCGCGTGCTTGGCACCGCAGTATGCCGACTGAAGCGGAATCGCGCGGTCGCCCAGCGCCGACCCCACCTGAACGATGACGCCCGAATTCCGAGGGCGCATTCGCTTCAGCGCCACCATGGTGCCGTATACGAAGCCCAGGTAAGTGATCTCAGTGACCCTGCGGAATTCCTCCGGCTTGATCTCGGCAAAGGGGGCGAACACCGAGCTGAATGCGACGTTGATCCAGGCGTCGATCGGGCCGAACCGTTCCTCGACGCGTTGTGCCGCCTGTTCGACCGCGTCGTAGTCGGAGACGTCGGTCGTGATCGCCAGCGCCTCACCACCCGCCGCACGCACATCGGCAGCCGCCCCCTCCAATCCCGTCTCGCCGCGGGCGAGCAAACCGAGGCGCGCACCGCGTTGGGCGAGCAGTTGCGCGGTTGCGCGACCGATTCCCGCGCTCGCCCCGGTGACGACGACGACTTGCGAACGTTTGAAAGCGCCCTTGATTCCCATGGCTTTACGATGTCCCGATCCGGTAGCCGGTAAACATGAAACCGTTAGTCCTGACGAACCGTTGACAGCCACTTACCGTTCGTGCACACTTACCGACATGCCCGCCTCCGTCGACGCCGTGCTGGACGCCTTGGGGGACCGCACCCGGCGCGAAATACTGGAGAAGCTGTCGTCGGGCCCGATTGCCGTCGGCGTGCTGGCCGACCAGCTGCCGGTTTCGCGGCCGGCGGTGTCGCAGCATCTGCGAGTGCTCAAGGACGCGGATCTGGTCGTCGAGTCGATCGCCGGGACCCGCCGGCTGTACCGCATCAATCAAACCGGACTGCAGGTCGTGCGCGACTACTTCGACCGGTTCTGGGAAACCACGCTGGACAACTTCGCGATTCTGGCCGAGAGGAGCAAGGATGAGCACTGAATCCGCCGCTGTGGTCGAGGTTGTGCGATCGCTGAGCGTGCCGCTGTCGCAGGCCCGTGCCTTCGAGTTGTTCACCGCGCGAATGACCGACTTTTGGCCCAAGGAACACTCCATCGGAAGTTCGGAGATCGCCGAGGTCGTCGTCGAACCCCGCGACGGTGGGCGCTGGTTCGAGCGCGGCGTCGACGGCAGCGAGTGCCCGTGGGGTCGTGTGGCGTCATGGGACCCACCCCGAAAAGTCGTGCTGCTCTGGCAGATTGGTGCCGACTGGCAATACGATCCGGACTTCGAAACCGAGATCGAAGTGACGTTCACAGCGGAGGACGCAAACCGCACCAGGCTGGATCTGCGCCATCAGAACTTGCAGCGCTACGGCGACAACACCGAGCAGATGCGAGCCATCTTCGACGATCCCGCCGGTTGGGCTGGGACACTGGCCAACTTCGCCGACCTCGCTGCGAAGGCCGGCTCCGGTGAATGAGCCGACGACGATGCAGATGGCCTGCGAGGAACGCGAAGACTTCGCGGAGCTGCTCGCCGGACTATCGCCGGAGCAATGGGAGCAACCCAGCCTGTGCGAGCACTGGCGGGTGCGCGACGTCGTCGCTCACGTGCTCAGTTTTGAGGAGCTCAACCGCTGGGAAGTGGTGCGGCGCTTCGTCAAAGGCGGATTACTGACCAACCGCATCAACGCGATCGGCGTCGCCGAGTACGCCAGGCGCACGCCCGAGCAGCTCACCGAGCTGATGCGCGCCTCGATCCCTCCGCGTGGTTTCACAACAGGCTTCGGCGGCATGATCGCCCTCGTTGACGGCATGATCCACCAGCAGGACATTCGGCGACCCCTGGGCATCTCGCGTGTCATTCCGCCGCAGCGCCTGCAGCGTGTGTTGAAGCTCGCGCCGCGTGCTCCGGCATTACGCGGTGCCTGGCGGGCCCGAGGCGTGCGGTTGGTTGCCACGGATGTCGACTGGACCCATGGCAAGGGGCCCGAGGTCAGCGGTCCGGGGGAGGCACTGCTGATGGCGATGGCAGCGCGACCGGACGCGCTCAATCAATTGGCCGGTGCCGGGAAAGAGATTCTCGCGCGCCGCATTTGCCCTTAGGCGGCAGCGGCTGGACCTGGACTACCAGTCAGCCGGAGCCGACGCCAATAGGGCGGCGTCCACGGTGGCGTCAACCGGCAGCAGTTCGCTGAGGCCGCAAGCGGCGACGATCCGGGCGACAACGGGTTGGCTGCTTACCAGCCGCAGCGCCAGGCCGCGACGCCGGCAGCGCTCTGCCTCTTCGGCGAGTGCGGCATAGGCGCAGCAACCCATGAAATCCAAGCCGCTCGTGTCGACGACAAGCGGTCCGGGCGGGCCGGCGTGGGCGGCTGCCTCGCTCAACAGGCGCCGCCAGGTGACTTCGTTGGAGGCGTCCAATTCGCCCCCGGCGTTGACGATCACCGCCGAACCGCTCCGCTCGGTAGTGGTCCGTAATGTGCTCCGCGCCTGTGCCAGCTCTGAAATGAGCCGGCTGCTTAGCATGATGTGGCTCGCAGACGGTTCTGCGATGGCAAAACTGCTCATGGTGAACTCCTCATCGGCAGACGCTTCGCGTCAGCGATATGGGATGCCCGCCCTGCGTGCCTGAAGACAGACGTTGAATTAGCAGATCTCGTTTTTATAACACCTTAACGGTAGAAATGTCCATCGAACGTTGCCTAAGAATCTGGTGAGGCCAGGTGAGTTGGCGGGACACCGGACGACGTCGGGGGCCGCGGCCCTGGTCGGCGAGCGAACGTTTGAACACAGATTATGCAATCTGCTCCTGGCGCCCGGGGGGCGCAGTGACTGATTGGCAATGGCCGCCCAAAAGTCAGCTGAACATCGGGTTTTCGACGGGCAGACGACTACCTGGCGATCGTCTCGGTGGTTCGTGAAACGTGCGTGGTGAGGCGCAGATGCGAACGTCTGGCAAAGCCGCGGACGACCATTTGCTGCTTATCTCGGACCGCCTTCTCGGGCCGGTAACCGGACCGCGACGACCCCGAGCGCTGGTTTGCCAGAGGGGGGTCTGGGGCCGTAGGGCTAGGCGGTGGTCTGTCCGGACTCGCGGCTGTGCTCGGCCTCCAGCTCGGCAATTGCGCGGGAGGTGCGTTCCCGCAGCACGACCGCGATGATGACGCCGCAGACGACCGCCACGAGCAAAGCTATCCAGGAGAAGCGCGTCAGCCACCGTTCGGCCGCCACACCCGCGAAATACACCAGCGCGGTGGTGCCGCCCGCCCAGCACACTGCGCCCGACACGTTGGCCACCAGAAACCGGGGGTAGCGCATCTTCAGCGCCCCGGCCAGCGGCCCGGCGAAGATTCGCAGCAGCGCGATGAACCGCCCGAAGAACACCGTCCGCGAGCCCCAGCGGTCGAATAGCCGCTCGGCGAACATGACGTGCCCCGGGCTGAAGTGGCGCGGGAAGCGCCGGCCCAACCAGTCGAACAGCGGCATGCCCAGCCGGCGGCCGATCGTGTAGCCGATCGAGTCGCCGATCACCGCCCCGATCACCCCCGCCGCGCCGACCCCGACCGGGTTGACCGCTAGCGCATGCCGTGACGACAACAGCGCGGCGCTGACCAGCACGATCTCGCCGGGCAGCGGGACGCCCAGGCTCTCCAACCCGACCACCGCGCCGACCACGAAATAGACCGTAAGCGGGGGGATCGATTGCAACAGGGCATCCACCGTCATGGTGTCAAGAATGCCTGACCCACGTATTCCAGGCGCGGGCGCTTGGGTTCCCGCCCGTCGGCGGACGAGCGCCCGCGTACGCGTCGCCACATCCACGGGATGAGCATGTTCTGCGTCCAGCGCAGCTGTGCATACAACCGCGCTGCCGTCGAAACAGGCACCGCCACACCACTCGATCGGGCCCAATCATGGTTGCTTGCAGGCAGATTGAGGGCTTCCGCCGCGGCGGCCGCGAACAGAATGTGTCCCTTGGTGGATGCGTGAATCCGGTCGGCGCTCCAGGTGTCCAGCTCTTGCATGGAGGCTGCGGTATAGAGATCGACCAGCCCGAATCCGTGTCGTTGGGCGCCGGCGCGGATCGCGTCGTTGATGCGGGTTACTCGCGACTCGATGAGGCGGCCGACTGGCACAAGCTTGGCGACGTCGGGAAAGGTCGTCGTCAGAACGGTTGCCCCTGATTCCGCGAGCCGTGCGTGCAGCCGTTCGAGGTCGATCAGGGCTTGGTCAAAGGAGCGTCCGGGTCGGGTCACGTCGTTCATGCCCACGCACGAGGTGATCAGATCGGGCCGCATCGACAGCGCTCGGGGAAGCTGGTCGTCCAGGACATCGCGGATCCGCATACCGCGGATGGCCAAATTGGCGTATTTCAAGCCCGGATACAGCCCGTCGAGCATGACGGCCAGCCGGTCGGCGAAGCCGACGAGCCCGTTTTCGTCGTCGCCGTCCCACAGTCCCTCGGTCTGGCTGTCGCCGATGGCCACGTAGCGGCGGTATGGGTGTTCGATAGGCATGCTGCTCGTACCGTAACGCAGGTAGGTTCTCTGTCATGCAGAAAAAGGCGCGGCGAGCAGTCGGCGCGCGGGCCACCGATTCGCTTGCCCCGCAGTACCCGATCGAGTCGGTCGACAAGGCGTTGAAGCTACTGCTGCTGTTGGGGGAGCGGCCCGAGATTCGGTTGAGCGAGGCGACGCGGTATTTGGGTGTGGCGTCGTCGACCGCGCATCGGCTGCTGGCAATGTTGGCCTATCGCGGTTTTGTCCGCCAGGACCCGGTGTCGAAGGCCTATCTGCCCGGTCCGGCGTTAACCGGTGTGGCGTTTGCGATTTTCGGCCGCGTTGACATCGCGGGGACGGTCACGCCGGTCCTGCGCGGCCTGAGCGAGCATTTGCGCGAGACAGTGCACGTCGGGATGCTCGACGGCGCCGCGGTCCGTTTCGTCGCCGCGGTCGAGGGCCCGGCCGCCGTGCGGGTGGCCTCCCGGCTGGGTCGCACCTTGCCGGCGCATTGCACGTCGACCGGCAAGGCCATGCTGGCGCAGTTGCCGCAGGCGGAATTGCGTCAGCTGCTGCCCGACGAGGAACTGGAGCGCGTCACCGACCGGTCGATCGGCAGCCGAACGGCGTTGGAAGCCGAGCTTTCTCGGGTGCGCGAGCAGGGCTACGCCGTCAACCGCGAGGAGAGCGAAGAAGGCGTCGCGTCGGTGGCGGTGCCCATACCTACCCGAGCGCCCGGGTTGCGGTTGGCGCTCAACGCCGCAGCGCCGCAGCATCGGCTGCACAAGTCGCAGTACGCGTCGGTGGCTGCCGTGCTTGTCAAGGCGGCCAAGGAGATCGGCGATCAGCTCTAACGGTCGAACGTCGAGTTGTTGCGAGAATTTGGCCGAAATCGCCCGACAAGTCGACGCTCGGCGGGGACGGCGTTACCCGAGGCGGGCGAGCTCGTGGCGCCATGCCGCGTCGACGGTGAAGCCCGGCCCTAAATCCGGGAGATCCTCCCAGTCCCGGTCGTCGATATCGTGCAACGCCCCGCCGGCTGCGCGTACCCGTAATGCCATGCGGGCCAACGCGTCGAGGCTGATGGCCTGAAGTACAGCGTGCTGCACCGTGGTCGCCGCGCTGGTGATTCCGTGGCCACGGCAGATCACCACCGGCCGGCCGCGCATCGCGGTCACCATCTCCTTGCCCAACTGGGTATTTCGGATCAGCACCGCGCGTTCGTAGACCGGCACGCCGCCGCGAGCAAGCCAGGCGCCGGGAATGTCGTACGCCCCATAGATCGGCCGGATCGTGATGCCGGCGAGATCGGCGGCGACGACGGCGGGCGGATGCAGATGCGCGACCGCCCGGTGTTCCGGGTTGGCGAGCATGGTTTCGACGTGGATAGGCAGCTCGTTGGGAACCCGGTAGCCGTCGAGTTCGCCTGCGGCACCGGCACTCCCGTCGAAGCGGATCAGCCGGATATCGGTAGGCCGGGTGAATGCCACACCGCCGTCGGTGTCGCTGCGGCACCGGACTAGTAGCCGTTCGTCGTCGACCCGCAGACTCAGGTGACCGAGGACGCCGTCGACCAAGCCGCGCGCCGCCGCGACCCGGCACCCCTGTGCCACCAGCGCGCGTTGTTCGTCGAAAATCATGGCGGCGCCTGTTTGGGTGTCCCCAGCGCGAATCCGCCATCCGGATGGGCGGTTTCACCGGTGATCCCCCGGGTGCGGTCGGAGGCGAAGAACACGAAGCTCCACGCCTGGTCTTCGGCGGAGAGTGCGACGTTCAGTGGTGTGCGCGCTGCCAGCTCGCGGGCACGGTTCGGAGCATCGTCGAGGCGGGTGCTGTGCTGTCCGAAAGTGCTCAGGCCGCGAAGGTCGGTGTTCATCGTGCCGCCCGGCGCCACCCCGTTGACCCGGATCTGGGGTGCCAGCTCGTAGGCCAGCGCGGCAACCAGTCCGCGCACCGCGAACTTCGACGACACATACAGCACTCCGCCACGTCCGGGATAGAAGGATGACGCGGATTCCGTCAGCACGATCGATGACCCCTCCTCGTCTTGCAGTGCTGGAACGGCTGCCTTGACCGATTGCAGATGGCTCAGCACGTTGGTGTGAAACATCTCGTCGAAGCCTGACTGCAGGTCGTCAGCATCGATGTCGCCGATTCCCTTGTAGAAGTCGAAAATGCCGACGCAATTTACCAATGTGTCGAGCCCGCCGAAGGCCTCCACCGCAGTCGCGACCGCCAGATCGTTGGCTGCGCGGGTGATGGCGTCGCCCTCGACCACCGGCACCTTCTTCAGCTTGTGCCGAAGTGCATCGCATTTATCCGCATCCCGTTCGAGCACAGCGACTTTCGCCCCTTCGGCACGGAACGCGTCGACGACAGCTCTGCCGATCCCGGACCCGCCGCCCACCACCAGCGCCCGCTTGCCGTCCAGCCAGCCGCTCACCGTTGTTCGCCTTCGTCGGGCAGCAGCGGGCCGTTGACGTTGCCGACCATCGCGGCCAGCGTTCGGGCGTTCTGGCGCGTCAGCGCCTCCACCTCGAGGGCATCCAAGGTGATCCACCGTCCGGATTTGGGCGCCGTGATCAGCAACCGTGAGCCGTTGCGGGTGTCGACGCGGCGCACCTCGACCTCGGTGAATTCGTTCGCAATGGTAAGCGGTTCATCGTTCACAGGAACACCGCCAGATTCTGCATTCGGAGCACCGACTCGTCGACCATGATTATGCGCCGGGCGAGTTTCCATCCGTCGCCGGATTGGCGCAATACGTCTTCGCGACCACAGGACACCAGCGCGGCCTCGTTGACGTCGCCGCGGCTGCGAAACAACAGCTCCGCGGATTCGACGACCAGATGCGCATCGTCCTCGCCGGCGAACGTGCGCACATTGGTGATGTAGTGGCGCAGCCGCGACGGCGGGTCTTCGGTCCAGGCGTGCTCGGTGCGGAACCGGGCCACGCGTCGGCCCAGCGAGTACTTGTCCTCGTCGAAGTGCGCCATACCCGGCGAGGTGTCAAACCCGGCGCCCAGCGCGGTCGTCACCCGCACCGGCATCAGATAGCGAATATCGTCGGTGAGGGTGTCCAGCCACGCCTCGTATTTTTGGGCATCGAGCAGGTAGGCTTCGTCGACCAGGAACTGGTGCGCCTGCAGATGCCGAATATCGTTGAACGGCAGCGGTTTTCCAACAGACTGTGTCATGGCCTCTCCAGGTAGGCGGCCCACAGCCGCAGCAGTTCGCGCTGGTTGTGCTCGTTGTAGCCGACCTGCGCACGCCCCGGCCCGTGAAATGCCGTGGCGGGCAGCGTGTCGACGACCGGGCGGTCGTCGCAGAGCAGGCCCATCCGGCTGTTGAGCAGCAACCGGCGCGCCATCGAGCCGCCGGCGGTGGTGGTCAACGACACCCAGTTCTCCACGTCGTCCTGTTCGAACATCCCGGTCGATCCGAAGCACATGAGGTAGGCCTTGTAGGAGTTCTCCTTGTACTCCGGCGGTGCGGCGGCGTCCACCGCGAACCATGAGCACACCTCGGTCTCGTTCTCGCTGACCGGCTGCCAGAGGCGGATCGAGATGAACGGCAGCACTCGGTCACTTCCGGGCAACTTCGGCCAGTTGTGCACAAAACTGAGGTTCGGGAAACATGATGCGGCCGAGATCATGAACCCGTCGTCGCCGACCATTCGCTGTTGCTGTGGCGACCAGACGTGTCTGATCCGGTCGATCATTTCGTCGGGGTAACCGACGTAATGCATGCGTTCGTCGAATGTGCCCGGCGGAAGTTTGTAGGTGGTTCCGCCGCCGCTGTGCGCCCAGTAGGTGGCTCCGTCCTTGCGTTTTTGGGCTTTCGGCTCGCGGAAGAGGTCGATGTCGACGATCGACGCGTGGGTGTGCGGGGTGTGGTACATGTCGCCGGCGAAGTTTTCGGCACCGATCTTCCAGTTGGCCTTGATCCGCCAGCGCTGCGGCCCGTGTACTTCCAGGCCGTCACGGCTTTGCTTGGTGTAAAAATCCAGATAGAACCGAAAATCGCCGAGGAATTCCTCCAGCGGCTCGGCGTGTGCATCCATGCTGATGAAGATCAGCCCGTTGTAGCTCGCCAGACTCGGTGCGGGCAACAGGGTTTGGCCAGTTCTGGGAAAGCCGTCGTCGCCGCCGTAGGCCTCCCGGTGGAACGGAAGACCAGTGAGCCGGCCGTCGTTGCGATAAGTCCAGCCGTGGTAGGGGCAGCGGAAGTTGGAGGCGTTGCCCATTTCTGCGCGGCACACCTGCATTCCGCGGTGCAGGCACATATTGAACAAGGCCCGTACATTGCCGTCGCCGTCACGAGTGATGATGAACGAATCATCGAGCACTCTGCGCACGACATAGTCGCCGTCATGCGGAATCTCCGATTCGTGTGCCACGAACACCCAGGCCCGGCTGAAGAGTCGCTCCTTCTCCAGCTCGAAGAGCTCTTTGTCGTTGTAGATGTGCGCGGGGATCATCCCGCGCCGGACATTGTCGATGACGTTTCCGAGGGCTGTCATTTCTCTGGCTTCCAGAAGCTAATTCTGTAATCTAGAATGCCTCACTGGCGCGCCCATCGTCAATGCGCTGATGAAAAGGTTTCTGCGCCAAGGGTTTACACAATGTGGACAGTTCCTGAGATGCCGGAGGCCTGAGCCTTCCGGTACGGTGGTGACCGGATGTGAACCGCACGTGCGTATTGTGTGAGCAGCTGTGCTTGAAATTATCGAAGATAGTGCGTGCGTTATACCAGAATGTCTCCGTATTTGAGGAAGGACTGATGCCGTGGTTGCGGGGTCTCCGGAGAGGAAGTTCCAGAAGCGGGGGGAGCGGCTGCTGTCGTTCATTGGGCGTCAGGAGTGGTTGGACCGGCCCAGTTACCGCTTCGAGCACTTCCTCAGCATTGCCTTCAACGCGTTGGGCGGTGCCCGCGATCGGGTCACCAATGCGCTGAACGGAGTGTGGCTCGGCCATCCGGTGCATCCTCCGCTCGCGTCGCTGACCAGTGGCGCCATCGGGACGACGGTGGGATTGGACGTGCTCAGTCTGCTGCCGGGCCGGCCGAAGTCGGAACTCCTCGACGCATCCCGGTTCGCTTCGCGCGCATTGGGACTGGGGATTCTGGCGAACCTGACCTCGGCGGTCACGGGTGTCACGGATTGGCAGCACACGCACGAGGAAGATCGCCGCATCGGTTTGGTGCACGGCCTGTTGAACGTGCTGGCGACCGGTCTCTACGTGATGTCATGGTCTGACCGCCGCCGCGGTCGGCACCGCCGGGGGATAGCGATCAGCGCGCTCGGCTACGGCATCACCGTCGCCAGCAGCTATATGGGCGGGGCGTTGGTGTTCGAGTCCGGCATAGGCATCGACCAATCCGGTCAGCGGCTGCGCACCGCGGACTGGACACCGGTGCTGCCGGCGGAGTCGTTGACGAACGGGAAACCGCAGCGGGTCGAAGTCGACGGCGTGGGCCTGGTGCTGTGCCGGACCGGTGACGGGGAGATAGCGGCGTTCGGCGAGTTCTGCCCTCACCTGGCCGCCCCGATGACCGACGGGTGGGTCGATCGCGGGCGGCTGGTATGCCCTTGGCACGGTTCACGATTCGATCTCTGCTCCGGAGAGGTGCTGCGGGGCCCATCAGCGGCGCCGTTGCCGCGCTATCAGACGCGGATCAGCGACGGGATGATCGAGCTGCGCGGCGACGGCCAGCACTCGCTCCCGGCCGGGAAGGGAATTGCGAAGTGAACGCCTACACCGTGTTGCAGGACCACCACAAAGTACTCAAAGGGCTGGTCCACAGAATCTCCTCGACCCCCGCGACCGCGCCCGAACGCCAGGAATATCTCGACGATCTGCTGGTCGAACTCGACATCCACTTCCGCATCGAGGATGACCTGTACTACCCGGCTCTGGCGGCAGCCAGCACATTGATCGCCATTGCGCACGCCGAGCATCGTCAGGTCATCGACCAGCTCTCCGTGCTGTTGCGCACCTCGCCGACCGCACCGACCTACGACGACGAATGGCGTTCCTTCGCGACCGTTCTGGAGGCGCACGCCGACGAGGAGGAGCGCGACATGATCCCGGTGCCCCCCTCAGTGAAGATCACCGACGCCGAGCTCGAGGAGCTGGGTCACCAGATGGCCACCCGCATAGAGCAGCTGCGGGACTCCACCGGTCACAAACTCCGGGTGAAGGGCAGAAAGTCGCTGTTGCGAGCGCTGTAGCGTTAGCCGCCAACGGGTTTGGTGCGGCGGCCGATTCCCGCCATCATCATCGGTGTCAGGACCCGCCGGTCCTCGGCGAAGCGAGCGGCTGCCGCGTCGGCATCTTCGCGCGACAGTAGGCCGGCGTCCACCACGGCGTCGCGCACACTCTCGAAGGACAGCCTGAAGAAGTCGAAGCCGGGGGAGCGGGAGTCGATCACCAGGGCGCGGCCCTCGCCGCGAACATCGGCGAGTCCGGCGGCGGCCATGTCGGCGACCACACGGCGGCCGTACCGCGGCTCGAATCCGGCTTGCTGCATCAACCCGAAGACCGCCTCGGTCACATGGTCGAACTGCGGGTCGGCGTCCTCGAAGCCGAAGCCGGTCCAGTCATAGTCCTCGATGACCAACCACCCGCCGGGCCGCAGTGCGGCGACCAGCCGGTCGAGGATCTGCCGGCGCTCGGTCAGGTGCTCGAGCACCAGACGGGCATGCACCACGTCGAACTCGCCACTCGGCAGCGGGTCGGTCCGGATATCGACGTGTCGGACCTCGATGGCGTCGGACGCGAGCGGCTCGATGAATCGGGTGTCGATGTCGATCGCCAGCACCATGGCGCCGCGCTCGGCCATCCACTCGACCAGCGAGCCGCCGCCCGCGCCGACCTCCAGGCATCGTCGGCCGTCGCCGACGCCGAGCTCCTCGAGCAGGGCCCGGCTGCCCGGGTCCCACAGGCTTTCGATGCCCTCCAGCCGCGTTGCTCCTCGGAGAACCCCTGGTCATAGATGTAGCCACGCTCCATGGGACCAGACTATTGGGCGCGCAGCGCGGAAATACCGCGAAGACGGTTGAGGGCAGCCGATTTTGGCGTTAGCGTCAGTTTTGATGAAGGCTGCAGCCGAGTCGGCCCGCACCGTGTCTCAGCGTGAGATTACGGCGCAGATCGACCGCATCGCAGCTGGTCACCGCGGAAAACGAGATGAGCCGCGGCTTGACTACCCGCCCTACCGAAGCAGCTTGCTGCGGCATCCGCGCTCGCCGTTCGTCCGCGTCGACCCCGACGAACTCGAGCGCTGTGCTCCGTGCTTCGGCCGCGAGGACGTCGACCCCCTGGATGCCGACCTCACCGCCGGCCATCCTGGCGAGCCCATCGGCGAGCGCATCATCGTGACCGGGCGGGTGCTCGACACAGCCGGGAGGCCGCTCGCTGGCCAACTCGTCGAGATCTGGCAGGCCAACGCCGCCGGCCGCTATCACCACGAACGCGACCAGCACCCGGCGCCGATCGATCCGAACTTCATCGGAGTGGGCCGCTGCCTCACCAAACCCGATGGGACATACCGATTTCTGACCATCAAGCCTGGTCCCTATCCATGGCGTAACCACCAGAACGCCTGGCGTCCGGCGCACATTCACTTCTCGGTGTTCGGAACCGCCTTCACCCAGCGCTTGGTCACTCAGATGTACTTTCCGGGCGACCCGTTGTTCAGCCTGGACCCGATCTATCAGTCCATCGTGGATCCCATTGCGCGCCAACGACTTGTGGCCACCTATGACCATGACGTTACTGAGCCTGAGTACGCCATCGGTTACCGGTGGGACGTCGTGCTGGGACGGCGGCCATGCCTGAATTAGCTTGCACCCCAGGGCAAACGGTCGGACCCTTCTTCCACCTCGCATTACCGTATCCCGGTGATAGCCAGTTGGCCGGCGACGGGCAGGCCGGCGCAATCCGGTTACACGGAACGGTCTACGACGGCGCCGGCGAGCCAGTGCCCGACGCCTTGGTCGAACTGTGGCAGCCCGGCCCCGACGGCAGCATCGCACGGCGGGCAGGCTCGCTGCGACGCGACGGCGAAACGTTCACCGGGTGGGGCAGATGCGCGACCGACACCGCGGGGCAGTACAGCTTCATCACGTTGACACCCGGGACGGCCGGCGGGCGAACCCCGTTCTTCGCGATCACCGTGTTCGCCCGCGGATTGTTGGACCGGCTGTTCACTCGCGCTTACCTGCCGCATGCCGATCCGGCAAGCGACCCGCTGCTGGCCGCTCTCGACGCGGCGCGGCGCACAACCCTGATCTGCGCCGAAGAAAACGGCGGATATCGCTTCGACATCCACTTGCAAGGCGCGAACGAGACTGTGTTCCTTACACATTGCGGTGTTGCGGGATGACGAATCTGTTGTGGCCGGGAGACCAGCGCGCCGGTGACCTGATGACTGATGCGGCGCTACTGGCGTCGATGGTCGCGGTGGAGTCGGCGTGGCTGAGCGCGCTCGCCGCCGCCGGTCTGGCTCCGGACGAGTGCGCCGGAGCCGATCTCGGGCGGCTGGTCGGTCCCGGGGACTGCGAGACACTTGCCGCCACCGCGGAGGACGGGGGCAACCCCCTCATCGGCCTGGTGGCGCTGCTTCGGGAGCGGGCCACTCCGCAGCTCAGCCGGTGGATCCACCGCGGCCTCACCAGCCAGGACGTCATCGACACCGGACTCATGCTGGCTGCCCGCGCCGCCCTCGATCAGCTGATATCACAACTGGCCGAACAGATTTCAACACTCTCCGCACTAGCCACAACGCACCGGGGCACACAGATGGTGGCCCGTACCCTGACTCAACCTGCAGTGCCCACCACGTTCGGCGCCAAGGCCGCTACGTGGTGCAACGGCGTCGTCGACGCGTATCAGCAACTCAGCGCATTGCCCACCCCGGTGCAGATCGGCGGCGCCGGCGGAACACTGGCCGCGACAACCGAATTGGCCACTCTTACGGGTCGTGACAATCCCGCCGAAATCTCCGCTCAGTTGGCGCAGACCGTTGCGGCCACTTTGGGTTTGGACATCCGGATGCCGTGGCACACCACCCGCACGCCGGTGACGGCGGTGGCCGATGCGCTGGTGGGCTGTACCGATGCCTGGGGACGTATCGCGTCTGACGTCGTGACGCTGGCCCGTCCGGAAATCGGCGAACTGAGCGAACCTGCCACAGGCGATCGCGGCGGATCGTCGAGCATGCCCGGCAAGCGGAACCCGGTGCTGTCCATCTTGATACGCCGGGCCGCGATTTCCACACCGCCTCTGGCCGCGACCCTGCACACCGCCGCCGCCCTGGCCAACGACGAACGCCCCGATGGCGCCTGGCATGCCGAATGGGACACGCTGCGCACGTTGGCCCGCCGAACCGTCGTAGCAGGCTCCCAGTGCAGCGAGCTGCTCGCCGGACTGCAGGTCCATCCCGACCAGATGGCCAAGAACCTCGGCAGCGCCGATGTGCTCGGCGAACAACGGGCCATTGCCGAGCTGGCCGGAAAAGCCCCGTCCGCGAACTACTTCGGTGCGGTCAACCCGCTGATCGCCGAGAGCCTGGATCGCGCCAAGCGGATCGTCAAGGAACTGCAGTGAGCGCGCCCCTAATTCGTGGATCCCACCTCGGGGGCTCACCGGACCTGCCGCCGCTGGTGGTCGGACCGTCGCTGGGCACCTCAGTGGCCGCCCTGTGGTCGGGGGTTGCCCGACGCCTGGCCGGCATCTACCACGTCATCGGCTGGGACCTCCCCGGTCACGGCGCCAGCCCGCGGCCGCACGATGCCTTCACCATCGAGGACCTCGCTGCCAGCGTCGTCAAGCTCGTGGAAGAGCGGATCGGCAAGCGGCCCTTCACGTATGCCGGCGTCTCGGTCGCCGGGGCGGTGGGACTTCAATTGCTGCTGGGGCATCCCGAGCGCGTCGTGTCGGCCGCGCTCATCTGTACCGGCGCGCGGATCGGCGACCCGGATGACTGGCAGTCGCGGGCGAAGGTCGTGCGAACCGAGGGCCTCGGGGAAGTCGTGGCGCTGTCGATTCGACGGTGGTTCGCCCCGGGCTTCTTCGAGCGTGATCCGGCCTCGGCGCGGGCGCTGCTCGACACGTTGCGCAGAGTCGACGACGACGGTTATGCGCGTACCTGTGAGGCGCTGGCCGAATTCGACGCCCGGCACCGCCTCAGTGAGATCGACACGCCGATCGTCGCCGTCGCCGGTGCGAATGACACTGCAACGCCACCGGATTCGCTGCGCTACATCGCCAGCAACGTCACCCGGGGACGCTTTGTCGAGGTGCCTCGCGCCGCCCACCTCGCACCGGCCGAGCAGCCCGACCGAATCGCCGATGTGTTGGCGAAGCTGAGGAGATTGGGGGCCAGATGACGGCCGACCGCTACGACCGTGGCTTAACCGTCCGTCGGGAAGTGCTCGGCGACGGTCACGTCGAGCGCGCCGACGCGCAGATCACCGACTTCACGCGTGACTTCCAAACGCTGATCACCGAATACGCGTGGGGCGCAATCTGGACGCGACCCGGTCTCGACCGCCGAAGCCGCTCGATGATCGCGCTGACCGCGCTGATCGCCCGGGGACGCGACGAAGAGCTCGCCGCTCACATTCGCGCTGCGCTGCGCAATGGGCTGTCCAGAGACGAAATCAAAGAAGTTCTCTTGCAATGCGCGGTCTATTGCAGTGTGCCGGATGCCAACAGCGCCTTCCGGATTGCTCAAGGCGTGTTCGACGGCATCGACGCGCAATAGCTTCAGACTCGCGGACGTTCTGAGTTAGGACGCCATCGGCGTGGTCGCGACGGCCATCAAACTGCCTGGCGCACGGTGGGTGTCAGCGGCAGGATCTCCCGCTTTTGGTGCACGGTCAGGTAGCGCAACCCGTCCGGGCCGGCGCTGAACTGCCGCCGCGATCGCTTGGGCAGCCACAGCAGCGCGCCAGGAACGAGGTCGATCGTGCCCCGCTCGGTGCCGAGTTGCCCGCTGCCGGAGAGCACATGGATCAAGACGTCGACGTCGGCGCCGGCGTGCGCATCGATCCTCCCGCCCGGCGCCAGCGCGATGACGTTCGAGTCCAGGTCGCGTTCGCGAACATCCAGCTTCCACACCGCCCCGGTGACGTCGGGCTCGCTGGGCGCGACGGCTGTGTTGGTCAAGATGCGGGGGAGCGGGGTGGCGGTGAGTTTGGTGATCCGGATCCGCCAGACCGCGGGACCCTTCTCGAGGTATTCCCAGCCGTAGCCACCGGCGTGGTCGGCTTCGAACTCGTCGTGCAGGTGCTTGGGATCGTGGTTGTTGACCAGCACGAATGATTCGCCGACCGACAGCCGCTGGTAAGTGGCGAAGATCGTCGGGTGCTTGTCCGGCTTGCGCAGCTGTCGAACGTCAAGTTCATTATCGGCCATGGATTTTCGCGCCTTCTCTAGTTTTTACAAGTTCGCTTGTGTAAACTCTACCGCATGACGTACGTGATCGGGAAGCCGTGCGTCGACGTGATGGACCGTGCGTGCGTCGACGAGTGCCCGGTGGATTGCATCTACGAGGGGGGCCGGTCGCTCTACATTCACCCCGACGAATGCGTCGACTGCGGCGCATGCGAGCCGGTCTGCCCCGTCGACGCGATCTACTACGAGGACGACCTTCCCGACGAGCTGCAGCCCTACCTTGCCGACAACGAGGCGTTCTTCACCGAGACGCTTCCGGGTCACGACGAGCCGCTCGGCTCGCCGGGCGGGGCCGCCAAAGTCGGCCCGCTTGGCGTCGACACACCGCTTGTGGCTAGCCTGCCCAAAGCGGCACCAACTTCGGGAGAATGAGCGTCATCACCAAGTCGGCACAGCACCCCGCCGGACGCCGCCGCGACGTCTTGCGGGTATTGCGGGCGGCGAATGCTCCGATGAGCATCGTCGCGATCGCCAACGTGCTCGACGTGCACCCGAACACCGTTCGCTTCCATCTGGACAACCTGGTCAGCACAGGCCGGGTGGAGCAGGTCGCGCCCGAGCGCAAAGGGCCCGGCCGGCCCCCGCTGATGTTCCGGGCGACCCGGCAGATGGATCGCGGGGGACCGCGGCGCTACCGGCTGCTCGCCGAGATCCTCAGCATCGGGTTCGCTTCCGGCCGCGACGCCGACGCCAGGGCACTGGCCGCCGGCCGGGCGTGGGGCCGCAAGCTGGAGTCGCCGCGCCGAACCGCCGCAGGGACAATCGGCGCCGGCGAATCGATCGAGCACTTGGTCGATCTGCTCGACGAGTTGGGATTCGCCCCCGAGCGTCGCGGCGACGAGTACGTCGGTCTGCGGCACTGCCCGTTTTTGGAGTTGGCCGAAACCCGGACGAGCGTCGTCTGTCCGATCCACCTGGGACTCATGCAAGGCGCGCTGGAAACCTGGCACGCGCCGGTGACGGTCGATCGGCTGGATGCGTTCGCCGAGCCGGACCTGTGCCTGGCCCACCTCAGCCGGCAAGTCGCCGCGACGTGAGCGCCGGACCGGCGGTAGCGGTCGCGATCAGCTTCGTCTGGCTGGGCATGGTGCTGGCCATCTCCTTCCTCGAAGCGCCGCTGAAATTCCGCGCCCCGGGCGTCACGGTGCAGATCGGGCTCGGCATCGGCCGTCGGGTCTTTCGCGCGCTCAACGTGATCGAGGTGGCTCTCGCCGTCGTCATCCTGGTGGCGACGGTGGCCGACCCGCCACCGGCGACGGTGACAACCGCATTCGCGGTCGCGTTCGCGACGCTTGCGCTGCAGCTGGGAGCGGTGCGACCCCGGCTGAATCGCCGTTCCGACAAGGTGCTCGCCGGCCTCGATGCGCCCCGGTCCCGCGGTCATTACGTTTACGTCGGTCTCGAGGTGATCAAGGTGCTCGCCTTGGCCACCGCCGGGATTCTTCTACTATCCAGCTGAGGCAACTCGACCGAAGGGCGCATTGATGGAAACCATTTCGCTGACCAGCCTGGCCGAGGAAAAGCTGGCCGAGGCCCGACAGGCACGCAGCGGTCGTGCCTCGCACACGATTCACGGCGGGCACACCCACGAACTGCGGCAGACCGTGATGGCACTGCTGGCCGGGCGTGAGCTCTCCGAACACGACAGCCCCGGGCAGGCGTCGCTGCAGGTCCTGAAGGGACACGTGCACCTCACCGCCGGTGACGACGTGTGGGACGGCAAGGCCGGGGACTACGTCGTGATCCCGCCGCAGCGGCACTCCCTACAGGCAGTCGACGATTCAGTGGTCATGCTGACTGTTTTCAAGAGCCTTTAGCCAGTTGTTGTCGACGCCGTGGTCGCGGGACATGGGCCTGCGGGTGCCGATCGTCAACGCCCCGATGGGCGGGGTCGCCGGCGGGCGGCTGGCGGCCGCGGTGAGCGCCGCGGGCGGACTGGGCATGGTCGGCATGGGCAGTGCCGGGTCGACGTCGTCGCTCGAGGGCGAGTTGCCGCACGTGCGCGGGACGTTCGGAATCGGCTTGGTGGACTGGGTGATTCGCCAAGAGCCGCAGCTGCTGGACGCGGCGCTGGCCACCCGACCCGCACTGCTGTCGGTCAGCTTCGGCACCGACTTGTCCTGGGTCGCTCGCGTGCATGACGCTGGGATCGCCGCCGCTACACAGGTTTACGACAGCGCCGACGCGCGGCGAGCCCAGGACGCCGGAATCGACCTGCTGGTGGCCCGCGGCGCCGAAGGCGGCGGCCACGGGGACGCGACGATCGCGACGCTGCCGCTGCTCGACGCCGTTTTGGACGTCGCAACAGTGCCGGTGCTGGCGGCCGGCGGAATCGCCTCGCCGCGTAGCCTCGCTGCCGTGCTGGCCGCCGGCGCCAGCGGAGCGTGGTTAGGCACCTGCCTGTCGGCCACCTCCGAGGCGCTGACCACCGACGGCGCCCGGCAAGCGCTGGTCACGGCCCGCGAGACCGACACCACCAGCACCCGCGTGTTCGACATCGCTCGTGGGTTGCCCTGGTCGGAGCGGTTCCCGTCGCGCGTGCTGCGCAACGAATTCGTCGAGCGTTGGGCCGGCCGCGAGGACGCACTCGCTGACGATGCGGAGGCGCAGGCCGAGCTCGCGGCGGCGATCGCCGCAGACAATCGTCGGACCGCCCCGGTCGATGCCGGTCAAGGCGTCGGGATGGTCACCGCCGTAGAGCCAGTCGGCCACGTGATCGAGCGACTCTGCACGGGCGCGGAAGAGCTGCTGGCGAAGTGGCGCTAGAGCGCTCGGTTATGACCCCGGCCTGAGCACCACACAACACCGTTCGGGCTGCGGCTCAAGACAGGTGTGCGGGCTGTGCGGTGCCAGCGCGTCGGCCACCCCGCAGACCAGCGCGTGGTTCATGCCGCAGGCCAGTTCGGTCTGCTGTCGAGCCAGCGCATGAAACGGGCAATTCGCCAGCTGCACTTCGCCATTCGTGTATCGCGGCTCGTAGCCGTAGTCAGTCAGCACGGCCGCCGCGAGCTGGAGTGCTGAGTCGCGGTCGGACGGCCGATCGATATGTTCCGCGATGGCCCGGCCGTATTCACGAGCGATCTGGTCCAGCGCCTCGACGGCGGGCACGCCGGTCGCTGCGGATCGGGCGATGGCGTCGGCCATCAGCCGCCCTGCCAGCTCGTACTCCCGCGGGGGCAGGCTCACTGCGATGTCGCGACGGGCCCGGCGATACAGCTTCGACGTGCGCCCCGCACCGGGACCGGACCGGCCCGTCACCCGCGCATAGTCGCACTCCAGCAGGCCCTCGTCCGCCAGCCGGTCCAGGTGGAACTTCGCCTGGTGGCGCGCGATACCGACAGCGTCCGCCGCCTGGTCGCGGCTGACCGGCCCGGGTTGCGAGCACACAAACAGATAGAGCCGGTGGCGTACCGGGTCGGCGAGGGCGCCGATACCGGCGGCGTCGCGTCGCATGCCGTCCATGGGCCGCTCATTTCTAACAGACAAAAGACTTGACGCTACATACTACAGCTTCTAACGTTTTGTTTGTTATCCGTTAGAAAAGGAGTGGCCATGAGCACCTACCAAACTGCCAATCCGCAGCTCGGCGACCGGTTGAAGGATCCGACGTTTGCGGCCTACGCGCTGCTGCGGACCGTTTTCACCGTCGCGCCGATCCTGTTCGGGCTGGATAAGTTCTTCAATCTGCTCACCCACCCGCATCACTGGAGCATGTATCTGGCCCCCTGGATCGACAACATCGTTCCCGGTACCGCCGACCAGTGCATGTACCTCGTGGGGGTGATCGAGATCGCGGCCGGTGTGCTGGTCGCGATCGCACCAAGGATCGGCGCCTGGGTGGTGGCGGCATGGCTGGCCGGCATCATCATCAACCTGGTGACGCTGTCCGGCTACTACGACATCGCATTGCGTGACTTCGGCCTGCTGGTCGGCGCCGTCGCACTCGGGCTGCTGGCCCAGGGCGTGCACGCCGCCCACGCCGGCCCCGCCGTCCACGCCGAAAAGACGGTCAGGTAGAGCTCGACGGGCCCTGGCGTCACACCGCCCGAACGTAGCGTTTGTTCATCACGCGCTGGGCCAGTGACGTCAGCGGCCCGCCCGCTTTGCTCCACCACGTCGCCGGCCGGGAGAACGCGGACACCTCCGCGAACACCGCGCCGGTGACCGGGTCGTGGCGCACCGCGAACCGTTCCTCACCCGACTCGGGGTGCCCGGGCAAGGTGCCGTAGGCGAATCCCCGCACGGTGGGCTCGTCGATCACGTAGACCACCCGGCACGGTGCTTGCAGGAAACCGATTTTGACGACCACCACCGTGCCGACGGTGGCGACCTCGCTGCTGGCCTGAACCCGCAGCCCGCTGCCACGCTGCATGCCCCAGTGCATGACGGCGTCGGCGGCCTGGTCGAAGCGCAGTTGACCCATACCGATGTGGGCCGAGTAGCCGATGTGTTTATACCCGGGGGGCGGCGGGCCCGCCGTCGCACCGACTTCCGGGTAGGTCAGGGGCTGCTGAGCAAGTGTGTACAAGTCCACGCGTGTTAGCTTGCCACGCGGCCGCGGGGCCAAACGCGGCGCGGCGTACGGTCAAAAAGATGACTGCACACACCGCGAAAGCCCAGGCATCCGGAACGTTCACGCTCGGCGACCTGACGGTCAACCGGCTCGGATTCGGCGCGATGCGCCTCACCGGCAAGGGCGTGTGGGGCCCGCCGGCCGACCGCGAGGAATCCGTACGGGTGTTACGACGCGCCGTGGAACTAGGTGTCAACTTCATCGACACCGCGGACTCCTACGGCCCCTACATCTCCGAAGACATCATCGCCGAGGCGCTGCACCCCTATGACGGCTTGGTGATTGCGACCAAGGCAGGGCTGCTGCGCACCGGGCCGGATGTCTGGATACCGCTGGGCAATCCCACGTATCTGCGCCAGGAATGCTTGATGAGCCTACGGCGGCTGCGGGTCGACACCATCGACCTGTTTCAGTTGCACCGCGTCGACCCGAACTTCCCGCTGGCCGACCAGGTCGGCGAGCTGGTCAAGCTGAAAGACGAAGGCAAGATCCACCACATCGGCTTGTCGGAGGTCAACGTCGAGCAGTTGACGGAGGCTCAGCAGATCACCGAAATCGTGTCTGTGCAGAACCTTTACAACCTGACCAACCGCGCCGCCGAACCGCTGCTGGACGCCTGCACCGAACAGCGCATCGGCTTCATCCCGTGGTTCCCGCTGGCCGCCGGGCCGCTGGCCGCGCCCGACGGGCCGCTGGCCCGCATCGGTGCCGAGCACCAGAACGCGACGCCCTCGCAGATGGCGCTGGCGTGGCTGCTGAAGCGCTCGCCGGTGATGCTGCCGATCCCGGGCACCTCGAGCGTGGCGCACCTGGAAGAGAACGTCGCCGCCGCCGAGATCACACTGTCCGACGACGAGTTCGAGGCGTTGGCGAGCGCGGGGGCGTCACACAGCGATTGACTCTGCGTCTAGGGTGCAAAAGTGCGAGTAGGCCACGCCCTGAGCGCAGAGTGAACGCCCGACACCCCGGCGGGGGCTTCAATCCGCCCGAACCGACCACCAAGGGTGGGCCCGATTACGGCCGGTTCATCGAGGCGGTGCGCACGCTGCAGGATCATGCCCGGGCGGTCGACGCGCCCGACGAGGTGATCAGCGAGGCGGCCAATCTGATCGAGAAGGTGTCCGATTTGCTGAGCCCATTCGACACCGACGAATGGCAGACGCCATCCGGCCGGCGGATGGACCTGCCGAGCCGTGGCAATGTTCTGCCTGTGCCGATGAAGGTGCACAAGACTGACGACGGCCGGGTCCGCGGCTGGGCCCGTTTTCGGCGGTTTCACCTGGGACGCAACGGCGCCGTGCACGGCGGCGCGCTCGGGCTGCTGTTCGACTCCGTGTTGGGTATGACGTCCGCGGTGATCACCGGCGGCCCCCGGCAGCGCACCGCATACCTGCACATCAATTACCGCCGGATCGTTCCCATTGAAAAGGAGCTGCAGATCGATGCGGGAATCGACCGGGTCGAGGGCCGCAAGATCTTCGTGTCGGGCACGTTGAGCGACGGCGACACCGTGCTGACCGACAGCGAGGCGCTCTTTGTCCTACTCAAACCCGGCCAGCCGTAAGGCTGGAACCCTCGGCGGCGACCGCCCCGATAGCATGGTCGGGTCAGTTTCGACACCCCGAAAGCCATGGAGACCGCCGCGATGAGCGCCCCCGCAAACCCTGCCCCAGCCCTGATCCGGGTTGCGGCCGGGACGACCGCGGCCGCCGCGGTGCGTGAGGCGGGCCTGCCGGGCCGCGGCGCGCCCGACGCGATCGTGGTGGTGCGCGACGGCGATGGCAAGCTGCGGGACTTGAGTTGGGCGCCCGACGCCGACGCGGAGGTCACTCCGGTGGCCGCCGATACCGAGGATGGACGCAGCGTCATCCGGCATTCCTGCGCCCATGTGTTGGCCCAGGCCGTCCAAGACCTGTTCCCGGACGCCAAGCTGGGCATCGGGCCGCCGATCACCGACGGCTTCTATTACGACTTCGACGTGCCGCAGCCGTTCACCCCTGAGGACCTTGAGGCGCTGGAGAAGCGGATGCGCCAGATCCTCAAGGACGGGCAACTGTTTTCCCGGCGGGTCTACGAATCCAAGGAGCAGGCTCGCGCGGAATTGGCCCACGAGCCCTACAAGCTCGAGCTCGTCGACGACAAGTCCGGCGACCCGGCGGTGATGGAGGTCGGCGGCGACGAGCTCACCGCCTATGACAACCTCAATCCCCGCACCCGCGAACGGGTTTGGAGTGACCTTTGCCGCGGCCCGCACATCCCCACCACACGCCACATCCCGGCGTTCAAGCTCACCCGCAGCTCCGCGGCCTACTGGCGCGGTGACCAGAACAATGCCAGCCTGCAGCGCATCTACGGCACCGCCTGGGAGTCGGCCGACGCGCTCGACCGCCACCTGCAGCTAGTGGAAGAGGCCCAGCGTCGCGACCACCGCAAACTGGGCATCGAGTTGGACCTGTTCAGCTTCCCCGACGAAATCGGTTCCGGCTTACCGGTTTTCCATCCGAAGGGCGGCGTCGTGCGCAGGGAGTTGGAGGAGTATTCGCGGCGCAAGCACATCGAGGCCGGCTACGAATTCGTCAACACCCCGCACATCACCAAAGCCGAGCTGTTCCACACCTCCGGGCATCTGGACTGGTACGCCGAGGCGATGTTCCCGCCGATGCACCTCGACGCCGAGTACGACGACGACGGCACCGTGCGCAAACCCGGGCAGGACTACTACCTCAAGCCGATGAACTGCCCGATGCACACCTTGATCTACGCCGCGCGTGGGCGGTCCTATCGCGAACTTCCGTTGCGGCTCTTCGAGTTCGGCACCGTCTACCGCTACGAGAAGTCCGGGGTGGTGCACGGGCTGACCCGGGCCCGCGGCTTCACCATGGACGACGCGCACATCTTCTGCGCTCGCGAGCAATTGCCCGACGAACTGGCGTCGCTAATGCGGTTCGTGCTCGAGTTGCTCGGCGACTATGGCCTGGAGGACTTTTATCTGGAGCTGTCCACCAAGGATCCCGAGAAGTTCGTCGGCTCCGAGCAGATGTGGCAGGAAGCCACCGACACCCTGGCCCAGGTGGCGGCGGATTCCGGCCTGGAGCTGGTGCCAGATCCGGGTGGTGCGGCGTTCTACGGACCCAAGATCTCGGTGCAGGCCCGCGACGCGCTGGGCCGCAGCTGGCAGATGTCGACCATCCAGGTGGACTTCAACTTCCCGGAGCGCTTCGAGCTGGAGTACACCGCCGCCGACGGCACCCGCAAGCGTCCGGTGATGATCCACCGGGCGCTGTTCGGGTCGATCGAGCGGTTCTTCGGCATTCTCACCGAGCACTACGCGGGTGCCTTCCCGGCGTGGCTGGCTCCGGTGCAGGTGGTCGGCATTCCGGTAACCGACGGCCATGTGCCGTATTTGGAAGACGTTGCCGCGCAGCTGAAATCCCGCGGGGTGCGGGTCGAGGTGGATGCCAGCGACGACCGGATGGCCAAGAAGATCGTCAACCACACGAACCAAAGGGTGCCGTTCATGCTGCTGGCCGGCGACCGCGATGTCGAGGCCGGCGCGGTGAGTTTTCGGTTCGGGGACCGCAGCCAGATCAACGGGGTGCCTCGCGACGACGCGGTGGCAGCGATCGTGGGTTGGATAGCCGACCGCGAGAACGCCGCTCCCACAGCGGAGCTGATGAAGGTGAGCAGTCGTGAGTGACGACGACGCGATCGTCGACAGGGGCGTGGGTGAGGCCGACCACCTTCAGCGGTTGTGGACCCCTTATCGAATGTCCTATCTGGCCGAGGCGCCGCTGAAGCGCGAGAACTCCGACCCTGCACAGCTGTTCACCGACATTCCCCAACTGTCCGACGAGGACGGCCTCGTGGTCGCGCGGGGCGAGCTGGTCTACGCCGTCCTCAACCTGTATCCGTATAACCCCGGTCACCTGATGGTGGTGCCGTACCGGCGAGTGTCCGAACTCGAGGACCTCACCGACAAGGAGAGTGCGGAACTGATGGCTTTCACGCAGAAGGCCATTCGCGTCATCAAGAGTGTGTCGCATCCGCACGGCTTCAATGTCGGGCTGAACCTGGGGATATCGGCCGGCGGATCGCTGGCCGAACACCTGCACGTGCACGTCGTGCCGCGGTGGGGCGGCGACGCCAACTTCATCACGATCGTCGGCGACTCCAAGGTCATCCCGCAGTTGCTGCGCGACACCCGCGAGCTGCTGGCCACCGAGTGGGAAAAGCAACCGTGAGCAAGCTGCTGTCCCGTGAAGGGGTCGCGCGGGTCACCACACCGCTGGCGCGAGCGTTCCTGCGGGCGGGCTTCACCGCAGACGGGGTCACGATCATGGGCACCGCCGCCTCGGTGGTGGCCGCGCTGACGTTGTTTCCCACCGGCCGGCTGTTCGCCGGTACGTTCGTGATCTGGTTTTTCGTCATGTTCGACATGCTCGACGGGGCGATGGCACGGGAAAGCGGCGGCGGCAGCCGGTTCGGCGCGGTACTGGACGCCACCTGCGATCGCATCAGCGACGGCGCGGTGTTCTGCGGCCTGGCGTGGTGGGCGGCGTTCGGCCTGCGCAGCCCGTCGCTGGTGGTGGCGACGTTGATCTGCCTGGTCACCTCGCAGGTGATCTCCTACATCAAGGCCCGCGCCGAAGCCAGCGGGCTGCGCGGCGACGGCGGTTTCATCGAGCGGCCGGAACGGTTGATCATCGTGCTGGTTGGCGCGGGGTTGTCGGACCTGCCGGTGTTTCCGTTGACCTGGGCGCTGCACGTGGCCATGTGGCTGCTCGCCATCGCCAGCTTGATCACCTGTGCTCAGCGGCTGCACACCGTGCGGCACTCGCCGGGAGCGGGCGATCCGATGGCCGCCCCACCAGAACCCGGAAACAGCGAGCCGTGATCTCCAACCCGGCAGGGCTGAAACTGCCTGGAGTCAAGGGCTTCTCGTTGACGAGCCGGTTGACGGACTGGGGCTATGCGGCCGGGTGGATGGCGGTGCGCGCCATGCCCGAGTTCGCCGCGCGCAACGTGTTCGACGCCGGGGCACTCTACGCGTCGCTGGGCGGCGGACCGGACCAGCTGCGCAAGAATCTGGCCCGGGTGATTTCAGTGCCGCCGGCCGAAGTGCCCGGGTCGCTGATGCGGGCGTCGCTGGCCTCCTATGCGCGCTACTGGCGGGAGGTGTTCCGCCTGCCGACGATGGACCACCAGGCGCTGGGCCGGCAACTCTCCGAACTGATTCTGGGCCAGGAAAATCTCGACGCGGCGCTGGCGGCCGGCCGCGGCGCCGTGCTGGCGTTGCCGCACAGCGGCAATTGGGATATGTCCGGGGTGTGGCTGGTACAGGCTCACGGCACCTTCACCACCGTCGCCGAGCGGCTCAAGCCCGAATCGCTGTACCGTCGTTTTATCGACTACCGGGAGAGCCTGGGCTTTGAGGTGCTCCCACTGTCCGGCGGTGAGCGGTCACCATTCGAACTGCTCAGCGAACGGCTGCGGGATAACGGGATTGTGTGTCTGATGGCGGAGCGGGACCTCACCCGAACCGGGGTGCAGGTCGACTTCTTCGGCGAACCCACCAGGATGCCGGCCGGATCGGCGAAGCTGGCGATCGAAACCGGGGCAGCGCTGCTGCCGGTGCATTGCTGGTATGACGGCGACCTGTCCCGCGCTGAGATATACCCGGCGCTGGACTGCACCAGCCGCGACGTCGGCGTCATCACCCAGGCGCTGGCCGACCAGTTCGCCAAGAACATCGCCGCGCACCCGGCCGACTGGCATATGCTGCAGCCGCAATGGCTGGCCGATCTGTCCCCCGAGCGACGGGCCGGATTGGGGGGCGCCTGATGCGGATCGGGATGGTGTGCCCGTACTCGTTCGACGTGCCGGGCGGGGTTCAGGCCCATGTGCTGCAGCTCGCCGAGGTGATGCGCCAGCGCGGTCATACGGTCAGCGTGCTGGCACCGTCGTCGCCGCATGTTCAGTTGCCCGACTATGTGGTGTCCGCGGGCAGGGCCGTCCCGATTCCGTACAACGGCTCGGTGGCCCGGCTGCAGTTCAGCCCGGCAGTACACGGCCGGGTGCGAAGGTGGCTGGCCGACGGCGACTTCGACGTGCTGCACCTGCACGAGCCCAACGCGCCCAGCCTGTCGATGTGGGCCTTGCGGGTGGCCGAGGGGCCGATCGTGGCGACATTTCATACGTCGACCACAAAATCGTTGACGCTGACGGTGTTTCAGGGCGTGCTGCGGCCCTGGCACGAGAAGATCATCGGCCGCATCGCGGTGTCCGATTTGGCGAGGCGCTGGCAGATGGAAGCGCTCGGATCCGACGCGGTCGAGATTCCCAACGGCGTTGACGTGGCGTCGTTCGCGTCGGCGCCGCTGCTGGAGGGCTACCCGCGGCCCGGCAAGACCGTGCTGTTTTTGGGGCGCTACGACGAGCCCCGCAAGGGCATGGCGGTTTTGATGGACGCGCTGCCCCACCTGGTCGAGCACTTCCCCGGGGTGCAGCTGCTGATCGTCGGGCGCGGCGATGAAGACGAATTACGCGGCAAGGCAGGCGAATTGGCCGGCCATCTGCGTTTCCTCGGCCAGGTGGACGACGCCGCGAAGGCATCCGCGCTCCGCAGCGCCGATGTCTACTGCGCGCCCCATACCGGAGGGGAGAGCTTCGGCATTGTGCTGGTCGAGGCGATGGCCGCGGGCACCCCGGTGGTGGCCAGCGACCTGCACGCGTTCCGGCGGGTACTGCGCGACGGCGAGGCGGGCCGGCTGGTGCCGGTCGACGACGGTCCCGCGCTGGCCGCTGCCCTGGTCGACGTCTTGGAGAACGACGCGATGCGGGAGCGCTACATCGCGGCCGGCGCCCAGGCAGTGCGCCGCTATGACTGGTCGGTGGTGGCCGAGCAGATCATGCGGGTCTATCAGACGGTTGCCGGCTCGGGCAGCAAGGTTCAGGTCGCGAGCTGATGGTATGGCCGATCCTTCTCATCTTTGCCCTGGTGCTGCTGCTTGCGGTGCTGGTCGTGGTGGGTGCCCTGGCCTATCAGACGGCCAACCGGCTGGACCGCTTACACGTGCGCTACGACCTGTCCTGGCAGGCGCTTGACGGCGCGCTGGCGCGCCGCGCCGTGGTCGCCCGCGCGGTGGCTGCCGACGCGCTGGACGAGTCTGCGGGCAGGCACTTGGTGGCGCTGGCCGATGCCGCCGAGCGGGCGCCCCGGCCGGCTCGCGAGGCGTGCGAGAACGAGTTGTCCGCGGCGCTGGCGATGGTCGATCCGGCGTCGCTGCCGGCGGGTCTGATCGCCGAGCTGGCCGACGCCGAAGCGCGGGTGGTGCTGGCCCGCCGTTTCCACAACGACGCGGTGCGGGACACCTTGGCGCTGCGCGAAAGGCGCATGGTCCGGCTGCTGCGGCTGGGTGGAAGGGCTCCTCTGCCAAGCTATTTCGAGATTGCGGAACGGTCTCATGCGATGCGCCACGACGATCACCGTCCGGCTGGCCGGCGCACCTCGGCGCGGGTGGTGCTGCTCGACGAAACCGGGGCCGTGCTGTTGCTGTGCGGATCTGACCCGGCAGTGTCCGGCGGGCCTGGAAAACCCGCGCCGCGGTGGTGGTTCACCGTCGGCGGGGAGACCGCCGACGGGGAGTCGCTGGCCGAGGCCGCCGCGCGTGAGCTGGCCGAGGAGACCGGTTTGCGGGTCGACCCCGCCGACATGGTCGGACCGATCTGGCGGCGCGACGCCGTCTTCGACTTCAACGGCTCGGCGATCGACAGCGAGGAGTACTTCTTCGTCTACCGCACGCAGCGGTTCGAGCCGTCCACCGCCGGGCGCACCGAGCTGGAAAACAGCTACATCCACTGCCATCGCTGGTGTCACACCGACGACATCGCCGAGCTGGTGGCCGCCGAGGAAACGGTGTACCCGCTTCAGCTCGCCGAGCTACTCGCCGATGCGGTCGCGCTGGCCGGGGCACCGGATCGGCCGCGCCAGCTGCAGTCCATCCGCTGAGGTGCGCGAAATACGGTTTGCCGTCCACCACTAGACTTGGATGCATGGATACCGCGTCAAACGGCGGCCCGCAGACTGGAACGGCGCGGGTCAAGCGCGGCATGGCCGAGATGCTCAAGGGCGGCGTCATCATGGACGTTGTCACCCCGGAGCATGCCCGTATCGCCGAGGGCGCCGGCGCCGTCGCGGTGATGGCGCTGGAACGCGTGCCTGCCGATATCCGCGCCCAGGGCGGCGTCTCCCGGATGAGCGACCCGGACATGATCGAGGGCATCATCTCCGCGGTCACCATTCCGGTGATGGCCAAGGCCCGCATCGGGCACTTCGTCGAGGCGCAGATCCTGCAGAGCCTGGGCGTCGACTACATCGACGAGTCCGAGGTGCTCACCCCCGCCGACTACACCCACCACATCGACAAGTGGAAGTTCACGGTGCCGTTCGTGTGCGGCGCGACCAACCTCGGCGAAGCTTTAAGGCGTATCAACGAGGGTGCGGCGATGATCCGCTCCAAAGGCGAAGCCGGTACCGGTGACGTCTCCAACGCGACCACCCACATGCGGGCGATCGGCGGTGAGATCCGACGGCTGACGTCGCTCTCCGATGACGAGTTGTACGTTGCCGCAAAGGAATTGCAAGCGCCGTATGAGCTTGTCGTCGAGGTGGCCCGAGCGGGCAAGCTGCCGGTCACACTGTTCACCGCCGGCGGCATCGCCACCCCGGCCGACGCGGCGATGATGATGCAGCTCGGCGCCGAAGGTGTGTTCGTCGGCTCGGGCATCTTCAAGTCCGGCGACCCCGCGCAGCGCGCCGCCGCGATCGTCAAGGCCACCACGTTCTATGACGACCCGGACGTGCTGGCCAAGGTGTCACGCGGGCTGGGCGAACCGATGGTCGGCATCAATGTGGAGGAGATCGCCGCGCCGCATCGCCTGGCCGAGCGCGGCTGGTGATTAACGGCGATGAGCGCTTGCGCGAAGAGCAGACGGTCATAGCGTGTCGATCGAGCAGATCCTTGATCTCGAGCAACTCGAGGTCAACATCTACCGCGGCAGGGTGTTCAGCCCGGAATCGGGTTACTTTCAGCGCACCTTCGGCGGGCATGTGGCGGGACAGTCGTTGGTGTCGGCGGTGCGCACGGTCGATCCGCACTTTCTGGTGCATTCACTGCACGGCTACTTCATCCGGCCCGGAGATGCCCAGGCGCCCACGGTTTTTCTGGTCGAGCGTCTGCGCGACGGTGGCTCGTTTTGCACCCGGCGGGTCAACGCCATCCAGCACGGCGAAACGATCTTCTCCATGTCGGCGTCGTTCCAGACCGATCAGGAGGGCATCCACCACCAGGACGTGATGCCGTCGGCGCCGCCGCCGGACGACCTGCCCGGGTTGAAGTCGATGAAAGTGTTCGACGACGCGGGATTTCGCCAATTCGAAGAATGGGACGTGCGGATCGTGCCGCGGGAGAAATTGGTACTGCTGCCCGGGCTCGCGTCGCAGCAGCAGGTGTGGTTTCGGCATCGCGATCCGCTGCCCGACGATCCGGTGCTGCACATCTGCGCGCTGGCCTACATGAGCGACCTGACGCTCTTGGGATCGGCCCAGGTCACCCACCTCGAGGAGCGGTCGCATCTGCAGGTGGCGTCGCTGGATCATGCCATGTGGTTCATGCGGACGTTCCGCGCCGACGAGTGGCTGCTCTACGACCAGTCGTCGCCGTCGGCGACCGGCGGTCGCTCGCTGACCCAGGGCAAGATCTTCAACCAGTACGGCGAGATGGTTGCCGCCGTCATGCAGGAGGGGTTGACCCGCTACAAGCGTGATTTCCGTCCGGGCAGCCAATGAGCCCGTCGCGCATCGGTGTCTTGGCGCTGCAGGGCGACACCCGAGAACACCTGGCGGCGTTGCGCGACGCGGGTGCCGACCCAGTGCCTGTGCGGCGCCGTGACGAACTCGACACCGTCGACGCATTGGTCATCCCCGGTGGGGAGTCCACCACGATGAGTCATCTGCTGCGCGACCTCGATCTGCTGGAGCCGTTGCGCACCCGATTGACGGACGGCTTCCCCGCGTACGGCGCGTGCGCCGGGATGATCCTGTTGGCCAGCGAGATTCTCGACGCAGGCGCGGGCGGCCGCGAGGCCCTACCTTTGGGCGGTATCGATATGACCGTGCGGCGCAACGCTTTCGGACGTCAGGTCGACTCCTTCGAAGGCGATATCGCGTTCGGTGGTTTCGACGAGCCGGTGCACGCGGTGTTCATCCGCGCGCCGTGGGTGGAGCGGTGCGGGCCTGAGGTGCAGGTGCTGGCCCGGGCGGCCGATCATGTGGTGGCGGTGCGGCAGGGCCCGGTGTTGGCCACGGCGTTCCATCCGGAGATGACGCGTGATCGCCGCATCCACCGGTTGTTCGTCGACATCGTCAACGGGCGCGCCTGATCGGTCCACGTAGACTCGTCTGGCGAACTTTCGAAGCGACAGAAGAGGTAGTAGGGGATGAGCGGCCATTCCAAATGGGCCACCACCAAGCACAAGAAGGCCGTCGTCGACGCGCGGCGCGGCAAGATGTTCGCCCGCCTGATCAAGAACATCGAGGTCGCGGCCCGCGTGGGCGGCGGCGACCCGGCGGGCAACCCGACGCTGTACGACGCGATCCAGAAGGCGAAAAAGAGTTCGGTGCCCAACGAGAACATCGAACGGGCCCGCAAACGCGGTGCTGGCGAGGAGGCCGGTGGCGCCGACTGGCAAACCATCACCTACGAGGGCTACGGTCCCAACGGGGTGGCCGTGCTGATCGAATGCCTGACCGACAACCGCAACCGCGCCGCCAGCGAGGTCCGGGTCGCGATGACCCGCAACGGCGGCAGCATGGCCGACCCCGGATCGGTGGCTTACCTGTTCTCGCGCAAGGGCGTGGTGACGCTGGAGAAGGACGGGCTGACCGAGGACGACGTGCTCACCGCGGTGCTCGACGCGGGCGCTGAGGACGTCAACGACCTCGGTGACAGCTTCGAGGTGATCTCCGAGCCCGGCGACCTGGTGGCGGTGCGGACCGCCCTGCAGAACGCCGGCATCGACTACGACTCCGCGGAGGCCAGCTTCCAGCCGTCGGTCAGCGTGCCGGTCGACCTCGACGGCGCCCGCAAGGTGTTCAAGCTGGTCGACGCGCTGGAGGACAGCGACGACGTGCAGAACGTGTGGACCAACGTCGACGTCTCCGACGAGGTGCTGGCGGCGCTCGACGAGGACTAGCGCCCCGCGTGTCCTACCGGGCGTTGTCGGTCCCGCCCAGTAGGGTATCGAACAACCGTTCGGCATCGAGGGAGCGTGACGTGCGCGTGATGGGCGTCGACCCGGGACTGACCCGCTGCGGGCTGTCGGTGGTCGAGACCGGGCGCGGCCGCCAGCTCACCGCGCTTGACGTCGACGTGGTGCGCACGCCCGCCGACCAATCGGTGCCGAGGCGGCTGCTGATGATCAGCGAGCACGTCGACCATTGGCTGGACACGCATCAGCCCGACGTCATGGCCATCGAGCGGGTGTTCTCCCAGCAGAATGTGTCGACCGTGATGGGCACCGCGCAGGCCGGTGGCGTGATCGCGCTGGCGGCGGCCAAACGCGGCATCGACGTGCACTTCCACACCCCGAGCGAGGTCAAAGCCGCGGTCACCGGCAACGGCCGAGCAGGCAAACCGCAGGTCACCGAGATGGTCACGAAAATCCTTGCACTGCAAGCCAAACCGACGCCGCCCGACGCCGCCGACGCGTTGGCGCTGGCGATCTGTCACTGTTGGCGGGCCCCGATGCTCGCGCGGATGGCCGCGGCCGAGGCCATGGCGGCCGAGCAGCGCAAAAGGTTTGCGGCGAAAGTCAAGGCGGCAACATGATCGCGTCTGTCCGCGGAGAGGTGCTCGACGTCGCTCTCGATCACGTCGTCATCGAGGCGGCGGGGGTGGGCTACAAGTTGATGGCGACGCCGTCGACCCTGGCGACGCTGCGCCGCGGCAGCGAGGCCCGGCTGATCACCGCGATGATCGTGCGCGAAGATTCGATGACGCTCTACGGATTTCCCGACACCGACGCCCGCGACCTGTTCCTGACGTTATTGGGGGTCTCCGGTGTCGGACCCAAGATCGCGCTGGCCTCCCTCGCGGTCTACGACGCGCCCGCGCTGCGCCAGGCACTGGCCGACGGCGACGTCACCGCGCTCACCCGGGTGCCCGGCATCGGGAAGCGCGGCGCCGAGCGGATGGTGCTCGAGCTGCGCGACAAGATCGGGCCGGTGGGCACAGGTGCGGCGGTAGCATCGGTCAACGGCCACGCGGTCCGCGGTCCTGTCGTGGAAGCCCTTGTGGGACTTGGCTTTGCGGCCAAGCAAGCCGAGGAGGCCATCGACAAAGTGATGGCCAATGAGCCGGAAGCCACCACGTCGACCGCGCTGCGCGCCGCCCTGTCGATGTTGGGTAAGAAATGAGTCGCTTCGAGGACGACGAGCCCGAGGACCGGGAAGTCTCCGCCGCGCTCACCGTCGGCGAGGGCGACATCGACGCCAGCCTGCGGCCACGCTCGCTGCGCGAGTTCATCGGTCAGCCGCGGGTTCGTGAGCAGCTGCAGCTGGTCATCGAGGGCGCCAAAAACCGTGGCAGCACACCGGATCACATCCTGCTGTCCGGCCCGCCCGGGCTGGGCAAGACGTCGCTGGCAATGATCATCGCCGCCGAGCTGGGGTCGTCGCTGCGGGTGACGTCGGGGCCGGCGCTGGAACGCGCCGGCGACCTGGCGGCGATGCTGTCCAACCTCGTCGAGCATGACGTGCTGTTCATCGACGAGATTCACCGCATCGCCCGCCCCGCCGAGGAGATGCTCTACCTGGCTATGGAGGACTTCCGCGTCGACGTCGTCGTCGGCAAAGGCCCTGGGGCGACATCGATTCCACTGGAGGTCGCGCCGTTCACCCTGGTCGGTGCGACCACCCGCTCCGGCGCGCTGACCGGCCCTCTGCGTGATCGGTTCGGGTTTACCGCGCACATGGATTTCTATGAGCCCGCGGAGCTGGAGCGGGTGTTGGCCCGCTCCGCGGGCATCCTGGGCATCGAGCTGGGCGCCGACGCAGGCGCGGAGATCGCCCTACGGTCACGGGGCACGCCGCGGATCGCCAACCGGTTGTTGCGCCGGGTCCGCGATTTTGCCGAGGTGCGTGCCGACGGCGTCATCACCCGCGACGTCGCCAAGTCGGCGCTGGAGGTTTACGACGTCGACGAGCTCGGCCTGGACCGCCTGGACCGTGCGGTGCTGTCGGCGTTGACCCGCAGCTTCGGGGGCGGTCCGGTCGGGGTGTCGACGCTGGCGGTGGCGGTCGGGGAGGAGGCCGCCACGGTCGAGGAGGTGTGCGAGCCATTTCTGGTGCGGGCAGGCATGATCGCGCGCACGCCGCGCGGCCGGGTCGCGACGCCGCAGGCATGGACCCACCTGGGGATGACGCCGCCGGTAGGAGTCCTCGGGCAGCCGGCGCTGTTCGAATAGGAGGGCGCGATGGTCACCGCCGGGTTGATATTCGCCGTGCTGGCTGCACTTTTGCACGTTTACATATTCACGATGGAGTCGCTGACCTGGAGCAGCCCGCGCACCCGCGCGACATTCGGCACCACGCCCGAGGAAGCCGAGACCACCAAGCTGCTCGCATTCAACCAGGGCTTCTACAACTTGTTCCTGGCGATCATCACCGCCATCGGAGTCATCGCGGTTGCCTTGGGGCACAACGGCATTGGAGCTGCGCTTGTTTTCGCTGGGGTCGGATCGATGGCGTCGGCCGCGGTCGTGCTGCTGGCATCGTCACCCGATAAGGCCCGGGCCGCGATAACCCAGGGAATCTTTCCGTTAATCGCCATCGTGCTGCTGGTGATCGGGCTGGTCACCGACTAGCGTGACATTGCGCTGGCGCGACGGTTATATCGCCAGCGGGTTTGGGTACTCAGCACGCACTTGACACCACCGGTGTCCACTGTTTGAGGAGACTCTCGATGAATCACTCGCGGTCAGGTTTCGGCAGCCTGCACATGCCGCGCAGCCGCGGAGCGGTAAGCGGATTGCTCCTGCTGATCCTCGGTATTTGGGGGGCATTGGCCCCATTTGTCGGGCCGTATTTCAATTTCGCGTACACCCCGGACCGCGCATGGGCGTGGACTGCTGCGCGTGGCTGGCTGGAGGTGTTCCCGGGCGCCACCGCCGCGCTGGGCGGTCTGTTGCTGATGGTGTCGGGAAACCGCGCCACCGCGATGTTCGGCGGCTGGTTGGCGGCCTTCGCCGGTGCCTGGTTCGTTGTCGGTCGCGCATTCGCATCGACATTGCGGATCGGCGACGTCGGCCACCCGGTCGGGGCGACCGACCTCAAGCGGGCTGTGCTCGAGGTCTGCTACTTCACCGGGCTGGGTGCGCTCATCGTGTTCCTGGCCGGAGCGGTCTTGGCGCGCCTCTCGGTCCGGATGGCACGCGACGTGGAACTGGCACCCGCGCCCGAGCCCGAGGTGGCGGCGGCGGATGCGTCAGGGCCCTTCTCGGCGCCGGAAGTGTCGCCCAATGCGATGACGCAGGTCGGGCAACCGGCCTCGGTCGAGTCGCACCGGCGCGAGCGCCGGAGCCTCTTCCGTCGGCGCCGCGAGAGCGCGAACCGGTAGCTCAGCTGGAACTGCTCGTCAGAGCAAGCCCAGCAGTCGCAGATCGCTGACGTACTTGGCGATGATCGCCGGTGTGATGTGCGGAATGTCTTTGTCCGGGCCAACTTTCGCGTCCTGGACGGCCGCACGGAACCGGTCGGTCGGTGCCAACGACCCGTTGATCGGCGTTGTGGGCTTCTGGTAGTTGTGCAACAGCGGCAGTAGCGAAGCGTTGCGCTGCTTTTCCGGCAGGGCCCGCAGGCTGGTCTCGAAGCGCGGCAGCCAGTCACCGTAGTCATCGATGCGTTGGATCGAGCAGCCGGCCCCGACCAGCCAGTCGACGAACTCGTCCATCCCGATGCCGTCGTCGTACGGGTTCATCACGTGGTAGGTCTGGAAGCCGCCGACGTCCTCAAGGCTCTGCGCCCCCAACGTGGAGATGGCCTCGGCGATGAACTCGACCGGCAGGCCGTCGTAGTGGGCGCGTTGCCAATGGCCGTCCGCGTCCAGCTCGTAGAACGAGCCGGGCGCGATGCCGGTGGCCACCAGGCTCAGCATCATCCGGGTGAACATGTCGGGGACATTGAGCTGACCGGCATAGCTGGTATCGGCCAGGATCATGTCGCAGCGGAACACCGCGACCGGCAGCCCGCACAGGTCGTTGGCCTCGCGCAGGAGCACCTCGCCGGCCCACTTGCTGTTGCCGTAGCCGTTGGCGTAGCTGTCGTCGATCCGCCGGGTCGGGCTGATCGTGCGGATGTCGGCGTCCTCGGTGAACTTGCCGGGTTCGATCTGATCACCCACCCCGATCGTCGATACGTAGGTGTAGGGCTTCTGCTTGGTTGTCAGCGCGATGCGGATCAGCTCCGCAGTGCCCAGCGCGTTGGGTCCGAACAGCTCGCTGTAGGGCAGCACGTGGTTGACCAGGGCCGCGGGGTCGACGATCAAATCGACCGTGTCGGCCAGCCGCTGCCATGTCGCCTGGTCCAGGCCGAGGTTGGCCTCGCCCTTGTCGCCGGCGATGACCTCCAGGTGGTCGGCGGCCAGATCCCGGTAATGCGCAAGCAGCTTCGGGTCGCCGCTGTCGAAGGTCTTGTCCAGCCGGGCCCGCGCATCCTCGTCGGACTTGGCCCGCACCAGGGCGATCACCTTGCCGTCGACGAGGTCCATCCGCTCCAGCCACTCCAGGGCCAGGTAGCGGCCCAAAAACCCGGTCGCTCCGGTCAACAGGACGGTCCGCACCTCGGGACTGGGCTGCGGCAGCTCGGGTGCCGCGGCCAGCGTGGCGGCGTCGATGAACTTGTCCAGTGTGAGATCACTGGCGTGCACCTCGGTCGCATCCCGACCGTGCACACCGGCGAAGGTCGGCCGCTTGGCGCCGTTACGCTGCGCCTCGATGTAGTCGGCGATGACTTGCAGGTCGCCGGCCGGGCTGACGATCACACCCACCGGCACGTCGATGTCGAAGATCTCATGCAGCAGGTTGCCGAATGTCAACGCGGACAACGAGTCTCCACCCAAGTCGGTGAAGTGCGCATCCGGTGACAAGTCGCTGCTGGCTGTGCCCAGCAATGCGGCGGCGGCGCGGCTGACGGTGTCCAGCACCGGTGCGTCGGCACCCCTTTCGCGCAAGCTACGAAGCTCGTTGGCCTGGCCCTCAGCCAGCTCCGCATACAGCTGTTCCAGCCGCTCGCCGTAATGCGCCTTGAGCTTGGGCCAGGCCAGCTTGCGGATGCCGGTGAGCAGACCGTTCTCCACCGTGAACGGTGTGGTCTCGATGATGAAGTCGCGCGGCACCTCGTAGGACTGCAGACCGGCCTCTTTGGCCACGTTCTGCAGCGACTCCGCGATCGCTGCCTTCGACGCGTTCTCTTCGGTCGGCACGACGACCGCCAACAGATATGGGTGAGCGCTGTTGCCGTAGACATAGATCTGGCGCACCAGCGGGCTGTTGCCAAACACCGCCTCCAACTTGGCGAGCGTGACGAACTCGCCCTGGGCGAGCTTGAGCACGTTGTTGCGCCGATCCACATACACCAGCCGGTCAGGTCCGACCTCGGCGACAACGTCGCCGGTGTGGTAGTAGCCGTCGGAGTCGATCACCTCGGCGGTGATCTGCGGCCGCTTGTAGTAGCCGGGGAACATGTTCTCGGTCTTGAGCAGCAACTCGCCGCGCGGATACGGGCGGTCGGTGGCGAAGTAGCCGAGATCCGGCACGTCGACCAGCTTGTAGTCGATAACGGGTGGGCGTTGGATTTCACCGTCGAACAAAACCATTCCGGCCTCGGTGGACCCGTAGCCGTCCAGCAGGTGCATCTCGAGCAGGGACTCCACCCAGCTCTTCAACTCCGGGGAGGTGGGTGCTGAGCCCGTCATCGCGAAGATGAAGCGCCCGCCCAGCAGGTACTCGCGCAGCTCGGCCAAAACCTCGGCTTCGGCCGCGGATCGTTCCGCGCCCTCGGTGCATCGCCGATCCACCCGGCGCTGGAATTCGCCGAACAGGGTCTCCCAGATGCGCGGCACGAAGTTCAACTCCGTGGGGCGCACCAGCTCGAGGTCTTCCAGCAGCGTCGAAAGGTCGCTCTTGGCCGCGAAGTAAGCGGTGCCGCCGTTGCCGAGCGTGCCGTAGAGGATGCCGCGTCCCATGACGTGGCTCATAGGCATGAAGTTCAAGGTGATCGAGGCGATGCTCTCGCCGAACCAGTTCCTGCTCGACCGTCGCCACATCTTGCCGACATTGCGCTGCGGGTACATGGCACCCTTCGGTGCGCCGGTGCTGCCGGAGGTGTAGATCAGCAAGCCCAGGGGGTCATTACCGTCGTCGGGCACGGTGAGCGACGTGGCAGGCAGGCTCTTGCCTTGCTCGAGGAGATCGGCCAGCGTCTCGACTGCCACTGCGGTGCCCGCCAACCGCGCCCGGGCGGTTTCCACCGCCTCGCGCTGGTCGTCGACCTCAGGGTGGTAGTCGAACACCACGAGCTTGGCGGGTTGATGGCCGCTCACGATCAGCTCGACGGCGTCGGGGAGCTGGTTGACGCTCGCGGCAAACACAGCCGGCTCGGTCTCGGTCACGATCGGCTGCAGCTGGGTGATCGCCGCGCTGGTCTGCAGCGGAACCGCCACCGCGCCGATCTGGCCCAATGCCACGTCGATGGTGGTGAAATCGACGCTGGTGAAGCCCAGCACGCAAACCCGGTCGCCGGGCTGCACCGAGTCATTGCTCAGCGCGCGGGCCAGCGCGGCGGCGCGCTCGCCCAGCTCGCGGTAGGTGATGGTCTCGAAGCGGGGGAGCAGCTCCACCGAGGTGCGTCCGGTCTGTGGGTCCTTGACGAACTCCACGGCGCGCTGGCCCAGGGCCGGCCGGTCGGCATAACCCTCCAGCACGGTCTGGATGATCTGGGGCAGCCGCAGTCCGGGCTGCTCGAGTGCTGCGGCGACGGCCGGGTCGGGCCGGGCGGCGGCGAACTGCGGGTCAGTGGCGGACAATTCGGCAATGCGACGTTCCAGGCGTTCTTCACGGGTATCCATCGGCATAACGAAACCTTCTGAGTAAGTCGCGGGAGAAAAATCGGCCGGCGCCACGCTGCGCCTGGCATTTACTACGTTAGCGAAGCTAATGATATTCCCCGCTGGGGGCGCGCTGTCAACAAATGTGAGCTGTTGTACAGCGGGCTAGAGCTCGGCGAGCAGTTCGGCCAAGACGTCGAGACCCTCGGTCAGCAGCTCGTCGCTGATCGTCAGCGGCGGCAGCAGGCGCACGACGTTGACGAAGGTTCCGGCCGTCAACACGATGACGCCGGCGGCGTGCGCGGCGACGACCCAGGCGCTGGTCAGCTCGGCGTCGGGTTCGGCGGTGTCGGGGTTTACCAGCTCGACGGCGATCATCGCGCCGCGGCCGCGCACGTCGCCGATCCGCTTGTCGGCGGCTTGCAATGCCAGCAGTCGGTCCTTGATCAGCCGTTCCATTTGCTGTGCTCGCTCGACGAGCCCGTCGGCCTCGATGGTTTCGAAGGTGGCAAGCGCCGCCGCGCAGGCGACCGGGTTGCCGCCGAACGTGCCGCCGACGCCGCTGGGGTGGGGGGCGTCCATGATCTCGGCCCGGCCGGTGACCGCCGAGAGCGGCAGCCCGTCGGCGATGGCCTTGGCGGTACAGATGAGGTCGGGTTCGATGCCCTCGTGTTCGCAGGCGAACATCGCCCCGGTTCGCGCAAACCCGGTCTGCACTTCGTCGGCGACGAAGACGACGTCGTGCTGCCGGCACCACTCCAGCAGCGTCGGCAGGAACCCCTCCGCCGGGACGATGAAGCCGCCTTCGCCCTGGATGGGCTCGATGACCACGGCGGCCAGATTGTCGGCGCCGACCTGTTTGTTGATGACGTCGATGGCCCGCCGGGCCGCAAGTTCGCCGTCGGTGGCCAGTTCCTTGTCGAGCAGCCCGTCGCGGAACGGGTAGGACAGCGGCGCCCGATAGATCTCCGGCGCGAACGGGCCGAAGCCGCTTTTGTACGGCATCGACTTGGCGGTCAGTGCCATGGCCAGGTTGGTGCGGCCGTGATAGGCGTGGTCGAACGCCACCACCGCGGGTTTGTGGGTGTACGAGCGCGCGATCTTGATGGCGTTCTCAATGGCCTCGGCGCCGGAGTTGAAAAGTACCGAGCGCTTTTCGCCGGAGCCGGGGGTCAGCCGGTTGAGCTGCTCGGCGACCGCGACGTAGCCCTCGTACGGCGTCACCATAAAGCAGGTGTGGGTGAACTCGGCGACCTGGGCGCGCACCGCCTCGACGACCCGCGGCGCAGCGTTGCCGATGGTGGTGACGGCGATGCCGGAACCCAGGTCGATGAGCCGGTTGCCGTCGACGTCCTCGACGATTCCGCCGGCGGCGCGCGCAGCGAACACCGGCATGGTGTTCCCGACGCCACGGGACACCGCCGCGGCCCGGCGCTTGGTCAGCTCCAGCGACGCCGGGCCGGGGATTTCGGTGACGAGGTGGCGGCTCTGTTCGACGGCGGGCACTCCCGCAGCCTATCCGGGCCTTCTTATTCGGCGGTACCGCCGACGGCTGTCGCGGTTCAGGCTTGGCCGAGTGGCTTGCACACGTTGTCGCCCGGCTTCCAATACTGGCCTTCCGGGCAGTTCAGCGGCTGTGGCCCTTCGCCAAGTGGCCGGCACACGTTCGCCGTCGGATCCCACCACTGGCCGGGTTCGCAGTTGAGCGGTTCCGCCGAGCTCACGGCTGGCGTCGCGACCGCCACGACCGCCGCCGCAGCCGCCGGCAACACCACCACGGCCGTCATCCGTCCAATAAGGTTTCTCATGCAGGTGAGCTTAGCGTCGGCCCGTCGATCGAGTCGACCGTAGCAAAGGAGCTGACCGGTGCGCGGCGGAGCCGGCGCGGCTGACGCACTGGATATCCCAACGCGATCACCGCCGCCAGCGCCATCGTGTCGGGAGCGCCGAGCAGCGACTTAACCTGCGGCTCTTCGCGAATCGCGATGGTAGTAATGACGCCGCCAAGGCCCTCCTCACGAGCGGCGAGCAGGATGCTCCATGCGAACGGATAGATCGAGGCGCCGCCGGCAAACGTATATCGGTCGGCGTCGCGGTCCACCGCGGCGAGCAACGACAGGTCGGCGAACAACGCGAGCAGAACCGGGGCCTGGTCGAATCGTTCGGCGAATCCGCCTGGCGCCGAAGGGTTTTCGGCGGCCAAGGCACGGGCCTCGGCTTCCCGGTCGTTGGTCGGCGCCCAGGGCCGCAGTCCGGCGACGCTCAAAGCCAGGTAGTCCCGGGAACCCGTTAGGTACAGATCCTTCAGCCGGCGTCGCCGCTCGGGGTCCTTGAGCACCACGACGCGCCACGCCTGCGCATTGGCGCCGCTGGGCGCGAACCGTGCGGTGTCGAGCACCCGGGCCACCGTGGCGTCGTCGACGGGCTGGTCGGTGTAGTCGCGGATCGCTGCGGTGGTGCGCAATGCCTCGTTGAGCTCCATCGCTCAATGATGAAGCAGCGCGTCGACGTTGGTGTGGAAGAGGCCGGGCATCTGAGGCTCCTGACAGCCCATCCGCTGGTAGTCGTCGAGCGGCGTCAGCGTCCCCTCGGAGTGCGGGTAGTCGCTGCAGAACATGAATACGTCGCCGGTCGCCTCGGTCAGCCGCTTGGGGTCCTCGTAGGAGAAGGAGGACACCCGGACGTGGTCGAGGAAGTACTCGCTGGGCCTGCGGGACAGCTTCGCCACCGGCTTCCCGTTGAGCCGGGTGGTGAAGTCGGACGCGCCGTCCAGCATCAGTAAGAACTGCGGCACCCACGCAGAGCTGAGCTCGACGACGCCGAAGCGCAGGCCCGGATGACGATCGAAGACGCCGTGCAGGATCAGGTCGGTCAGCGCCAACGCCGGAGGAACCCACAGAAACACCGCCTCGGTGGCGGGCACCAGATCCTCCGGGTCGTCGGGATACCAGCAGTCGTCGAAGACCCGCACCTGGTCGGCGACGTGAAAGACCGGGGTGATGGCGTGGTCGACGAAGGCCGACCAGATCCGGTCGTGGTCTGGATGCGACAACGGGCGGTCATCCACCGGGCCGGCGCCGATCATGGCCAGCCTGACACCGCCGCGCGCGAGCGTCTCCAACTCGGCCTCGAGCCAGTCGGGGTCGCGCAGCGTGAGATGTGCGACCGGATGCAGCCGCCCTCTGCCCTCGCCAGCTACCACCGCACACCACCGGTTCCACGCCCGCATGTTCGCGGTCACGGCGGGAAGCGACGACGAAAGCCGGCGCTCCCAGAGCAGGCCGTAATTGGGGAACACGACCGCTTCGTCGAGACCGGCGTCGTCGAGCCATTGCACCCGCGACGCGGGCAACCAGTAGGGCTCGGGCAGCGCGTCGTCGTAGCGATAGGAGGACGGCTGGCCGGCCCGTTGGCGCTTGCGGTGCTCCCCGCAGGACGCGGTGTCACCGGGAAGGTGCACGTCGGCCAGGGCGAGATGGGTGCCGCGCCAGCTCAGCCAGGTGTAGCCGAGCTCGTCGTCGACCAGGCTCAGCGCGTCATGGCGCGCCGCGGGGTCGATATAGTCGGCCCACATCGAGCGGCTCTCGTAGAGGTGCTGGTCGGAGTCAATGACGCGGGCCACGTGCCCGTTGTCCCACTTGTCGTGTCGGTACGTCAAGGCGTAATGGCACACTGGTGACTTGTAAAGACCAACAGGAAAGATTTTTGCCGTGAACCAACTGGTTGTCTTCTTGCCGCTGCTCATCGTGTTGGGCGCATTCATGTTCTTCGCATCGCGGCGCCAGCGGCGCGCCATGCAAGCCACCATCGACCTGCACGAGTCGCTGCAAATCGGCGACCGGGTGCACACCACCTCGGGGCTGCAGGCGACCGTCACCGGCATCACCGACGACACGGTGGACCTCGAGATCTCCCCGGGCGTGGTGACCACCTGGATGAAGCTGGCGATCAGGGACCGCATCGAGCCGGAGGCTCCCGAGGTTGAGGAGACCCACGCCGTCGAGCTCACCGCCGACCCGGAGCGACTGCCCAAAGACTGAGGTGAGCTGACCGGCACGTAACCTTTGCGGGTGCAGTCGTAAATCGGCAAGCGAGGAGACTCAACAACGTGGCATCGCCTAAGGCGCCGGTGCATCCTGCCCGTTACCTGACGGTGTTCCTGATCCTGCTCATCGGGGTCTACCTCCTGGTCTTCCTCACCGGTAACAAGCGCGCCGCGCCCAAGCTCGGCATCGACCTGCAGGGCGGCACCCGGGTCACGCTGACCGCACGGACCCCGGACGGCTCCCGGCCGACACGGGAAGCGCTGTCCCAGGCGCAGCAGATCATCAGCGCCCGGGTCAACGGGCTGGGTGTCTCGGGTTCTGAAGTGATCGTCGACGGAGACAACCTGGTCATCACGGTGCCGGGCAGCAACGGCAACGAGGCGCGCAACCTGGGCCAGACCGCGCGGCTTTACATCCGGCCGGTGATCACGTCGCTGCCCGCGGAGGCCGCTCCGCCGCCACGCAATCCAAACCCTGCTCCCGGTGGTCAGCCGCCCGCCCCAGCGCCGGCACCGGCCGAAGAGCCGACACCCGCACCTCAGCCGCGGCCGTACCCGCAAGAGCCGCCGCCGTCGCCGGCCCCGACGCCTGCACCGCCGCGGCCCGCGGCACCGGCACCCGTGCAGCCCGGGCCACCGGATCCCCGCAAGGACCTCGCCGACCGCATCGCCAAGGAGAAGGAGTGGCGGCAAAGCACCAACGAGAATCTGCAGTTCTGGGCGTTGAGATATGAAGCCATCCACTGCGGCGACAAGGACATCCTGGCCGGCAACGACGACCCCAAGCTGCCACTGATCACCTGCTCAACCGACCACAAGACCGCCTATCTGCTGGCGCCGTCCATCATCAGCGGCGACCAGATCCAAAACGCCAGCTCGGGGCTGGACCAGCGCAGTGGCGGCTACGTCGTCGACCTCCAGTTCAAGAGCGCGGCCGCCAACACCTGGGCAGACTTCACCGCCGCCCACGTCGGCACCCAGACCGCGTTCACGTTGGACTCGGAGGTGGTGAGCGCACCGCAGATCCGCGAGGCGATCCCGGGCGGCCGGACCCAGATCACCGGCGGCGATCCGCCGTTCAACGCTGAGACGGCACGCCAGCTCGCCAACGTCCTCAAGTACGGCTCGCTGCCGTTGTCGTTCGAGTCCTCGGAAGCCGAAACCGTCTCGGCGACACTGGGTTTGACGTCCCTGCGGGCCGGTCTGATTGCCGGCGCCATCGGTTTGGCGCTGGTGCTGGTGTACTCGCTGCTGTATTACCGCGTGCTGGGATTGCTGACCGCGTTGTCGTTGGTGGCTTCCGGCGCAATGGTTTTCGCGATCCTGGTGCTGCTCGGCCGATATATCAACTACACCTTGGACTTGGCCGGCATCGCGGGTCTGATCATCGGTATCGGTACCACCGCCGACTCGTTCGTCGTGTTCTTCGAACGCATCAAAGACGAGATCCGCGAAGGCCGTTCGTTCCGGTCCGCGGTTCCACGCGGCTGGACGCGGGCCCGCAAGACGATCGTGTCGGGTAACGCGGTGACGTTCTTGGCCGCTGCCGTGCTGTACTTCCTGGCGATCGGCCAGGTGAAGGGCTTCGCCTTCACTCTGGGCCTCACCACGATCCTCGACATCGTCGTGGTGTTCCTGGTGACCTGGCCGCTGGTGTACCAGGCGTCCAAGTCCGCGACGCTGGCCAAACCGGCATACAACGGCCTGGGAGCGGTCCAGCAGGTAGCACGTGAACGTTACGCTGCAGCCCATCCGGGACGGGGATAGCGAAATGTCCTCCAAAGCAACCGAAGCCGTTGAGATCACCGCGTCCGACGCCGCCGTCGCCGACGATGCCGGCGCCACGCTGCCGCACCACAGTTTCCTGTCGCGCCTCTACACCGGCACCGGCGCATTCGAAGTCGTCGGGCGCCGCCGGATGTGGTACGCGATCAGCGGAGCGATCGTGGCGATCGCGATCGCCAGCATCGTGTTGCGCGGGTTCACCTTCGGCATCGACTTCGCCGGCGGCACCAAGGTGTCGATGCCTGTCTCGGCCGCGACGGGCACCGTCCAGGTCAGCCAGGTAGAAGACGTCTTCAGGAAAACCATCGGTGTCGACGCCGAGTCGGTTGTGATCGTCGGCAAAGGCTCCTCGGCGACCGTGCAGATCCGCTCGGAAACGCTGTCCAACGACCAGACGGCGAAGCTGAAAACCGCGCTGTTCGACCGTTTCCAGCCCAAGGGCCCGGACGGGAAGCCCAGTAAGCAGGCCATCAGCGATTCGGCGGTGTCGGAGACCTGGGGCGGTCAGATCACCAAGAAGGCGGTGATCGCGCTGGTGGTATTCCTGGTGCTGGTCTCCGTCTACATCACCGCCCGCTACGAGCGCTACATGGCGATCTCGGCACTGGCCGCGATGTTCTTCGACGTGAGCGTCACCGCTGGGATCTATTCGCTGGTCGGCTTCGAGGTCACCCCGGCCACGGTCATCGGGCTGCTGACCATTCTCGGGTTCTCCATCTACGACACCGTCATCGTGTTCGACAAGGTCGAGGAGAACACCCAAGGCTTCCAGCACAAACCCCGGCGCACCTTCGCCGAGCAGGCCAACCTGGCGGTCAACCAGACGTTCATGCGCTCGATAAACACCAGCCTCATCTCGGTGCTGCCGGTGATCGCGCTGCTGGTGGTGGCGGTGTGGCTGTTGGGTGTGGGCACGCTGAAGGACCTGGCGCTGGTGCAGTTGGTGGGCATCATCGTCGGCACCTATTCGTCGATCTTCTTCGCCACACCGTTGCTGGTCAGCCTGCGCGAGCGCACCGAGCTGGTGCGCACACACACCCAGCGGGTGCTCCGGCGCCGCAACGCGGGCGTCGAGCGGACCGGGCAAAGCGCCTCGCGCACCGAGTCGGCCAACGACGAGCCGCAGGAGCAAAACGGTGCGACCGTCGCGGCCAGTGCGGCGCCGAGCAAGCCGGCCCCTGGCGCGCGGCCGGTGCGTCCCACCGGTAGCCGCCGTTCCCGTCCGACTGGCAAGCGAAACAAGCGGTAGCCCGGTGGCTGCCTGGCGTCGGCGTGTGGCCGTCAGCTGCCTGGTGGCAACGCTGGCGGCGGTCGGGCCGTCGATGCTGGCCGGTTGTTCCGGAACGGCTGCGGGGCAGATCGACTACGTCGTCGACGGCGTGCTGGTCACCTACAACGCCAATACCGTCACCGGTGCCGCGTCGGCCGCGGCGCAGGCTTTCGCGCGCACGCTGACCGGGTTCGGCTACCACGGACCCGACGGTCAGGTCGTCGCCGACCATGACTTCGGCACCATCTCGGTGGTCGGCGGTGCGCCGTTGGTGCTCGACTACCAGATCGCCGATAACGCCGTCTACTCCGACGGCAAACCGATCACCTGCGACGATCTGGTGCTGGCGTGGGCGGCCCAAGCAGGCCGATTCCCGGGTTTCAACGGCGCCAGCCAGGCCGGCTTCGTCGACATCGCCGCCATCGACTGTCAACCGGGACAGAAGAAAGCGCGGGTGTCATTCGCGCCGGACCGCACCGTCGTCGACTACACGCAGCTTTTCACCGCGACCCAGATCATGCCCTCGCACGTCATCGCCGACGAACTCGGTGTCGATGTGACCACCGCGCTGCTCAGCAACAACGCGCCGGTCATCGCACGCATCGCCCAGCTGTGGAACACGACGTGGGATCTCAAGCCGGGCCTGGATACCAAGCATTTCCCGTCGTCGGGGCCGTACAAAATCGAGTCGGTGATGGACGGCGGTGCGGTGGTCCTGGTCGCGAATGACCGTTGGTGGGGCGCCAAGCCGATGACCAAGCGGATCACGGTCTGGCCGCAGAAAGCCGACATCCAGGATCGGGTCAACGACCAGAGCGCCGACATCGTCGACGTCGCGGTCGGGTCGTCCGGGTCGCTGGCCACCCCGGACAACTACCGCCGCACCGACTCGGCGTCCGACGGCATCGAGCAGCTGATCTTCGCCCCGCGTGGCCGCTTCGCCGACAGCCTCGTACGCCGCGCGGTTGCCTCGTGCACACCGCGTGACGTCATCGCGCGCGATGCCGGGTCGCCGATCGCCAACGCGCGGCTGCATACCGCCGCCGAAGACGCCATCGCGCGGGCCGAAAACGTCCCGGAGGCGGGCCAATTCGTCAAGTCGAATCCCGATGCCGCGCGCGCCGCGTTGGGAGGGGCGCCGCTGACCGTGCGGGTCGGCTATCGGGCGCCCAACGCGCGCCTGGCCGCCATCGTCGGCGCGATCGCCAAGGCGTGCGCCCCGGCCGGTATCAAGATTTCCGACGTCACCTCGGACTCCACCGGCCCGCAGACGCTCAAAGACGGCCACATCGACGTGCTGTTGGCCAGCACCGGCGGCGCTACCGGCAGCGGATCCACCGGGTCGTCGGCGCTGGACGCGTACGCCCTGCACACCGGTAACGGCAACAACCTGCCCGGCTACAGCAACGGCCAGATCGACGGAATCATCAGCGCTCTGGCGGTGTCCACCGACCCGGCCGAGCAGGTCCGGCTGCTGACCGAGAGCGCGCCGGTGCTGTGGAAGGACATGCCGACGTTGCCGCTCTACCGCCAGCAGCGCTCGCTCTTGGCGTCAAAGAAGATGTATGCGGTCAGCAGCAACCCCACCCGCTGGGGCGCGGGCTGGAACATGGACCGATGGGTCCTGGTGCGGTGACTGACCTCATCGTGTCGCTGACCCGCACCGTCGCCGACTTCCCTGTTCCAGGTGTCCAGTTCGAGGACCTGACCCCGGTCTTCGCCGACCCCGGGGGGCTGGCCGCGGTGACCGAGGCGCTGGCCGGCATCGCGTCGGGCGCTGACTTGATTGCAGGTATTGACGCCCGCGGATTCCTTGTGGGCGGCGCCGTGGCGCTTCGGTTAGGAACCGGGATGCTCGCCATCCGCAAGGCGGGCAAGCTGCCGCCGCCGGTGCATGCCGAGCAATATGACCTCGAGTACGGCGCCGCCAGTCTGGAGATCCCCGCGGAGGGCATCGAGTTGGCCGGCCGCAGCGTGGTGATCGTCGACGACGTTCTGGCCACCGGCGGCACAGTGGCCGCGGCGCGGCGGCTGCTCGAGCATTGCGGCGCCACCGTGACTATGGCCGCGGTGGTGCTCGAGTTGACCGCGCTGGGCGGTCGCGGAGTCGTCGCCCCGCTTCAGGTCCACAGCTTGCGCCGCATTTGAGCGATATCCTGGGGACTCGGAGGTGACGAACGTGGCGGACGATCAGCGCACGGCCCTGCAGCCAGCCACCGAGCCGCTGCCCGTCCCCGATGCGCTGCCCGCTGAGACTCGGGTCGGACTGAAGACCTCCACAAGTGCGTCGCGACGGGTCCGGGCCCGGTTGGCGCGGCGGATGACCGCGCAGCGCAGCACGGTCAGCCCGGTGCTCGAGCCGCTGGTGGCAGTGCACCGCGAGATCCACCCGAAAGCCGACCTGTCGCTGTTGCAGCGCGCCTACGAGGTCGCCGAGCAGCGGCACGCCGACCAGATGCGGCACTCCGGGGATCCGTACATCACCCATCCGCTGGCCGTCGCCAACATCCTCGCCGAGCTCGGCATGGACACCACCACGCTGGTCGCCGCCCTGCTCCACGACACCGTCGAAGACACCGGATACACGCTGGAGCAGCTGTCCGAGGAATTCGGCGAGGAGGTCGGTCATCTCGTCGACGGGGTGACCAAGCTGGACCGGGTGGTGCTGGGCAGCGCCGCCGAGGGCGAGACCATCCGCAAGATGATCACCGCGATGGCGCGCGATCCGCGGGTGCTGGTGATCAAGGTGGCCGACCGGCTACACAACATGCGGACCATGCGCTTCCTGCCGCCGGAGAAGCAGGCCCGCAAAGCCCGCGAAACGCTGGAAGTGATTGCGCCGCTTGCCCATCGGCTGGGAATGGCCACCGTCAAGTGGGAGCTCGAGGATCTATCGTTCGCGATCCTGCACCCCAAGAAGTACGAGGAGATCGTGCGGCTGGTGGCCGGTCGTGCGCCGTCGCGGGACACCTACCTGGCCAAGGTGCGCGCCGAGATCGTCGCCAACCTGACTGCGGCGAAGATCAATGCCGTGGTCGAGGGCCGTCCCAAGCACTACTGGTCGATCTATCAGAAGATGATCGTCAAGGGCCGCGACTTCGACGACATCCACGACCTGGTCGGCATCCGCATCCTGTGCGACGAGATCCGGGACTGTTATGCCGCTGTGGGCGTGGTGCATTCGCTGTGGCAGCCGATGGCCGGCCGGTTCAAGGACTACATCGCCCAGCCGCGATACGGGGTATACCAGTCGTTGCACACCACCGTCGTCGGCCCGGAAGGCAAACCACTGGAGGTGCAGATTCGCACCCGCAACATGCACCGCACGGCGGAATACGGCATCGCGGCGCACTGGCGCTACAAGGAAGCCAAGGGCCGCAACGGAGTTCCGCACCCCCACGCGGCCGCCGAGATCGACGACATGGCCTGGATGCGCCAACTGCTCGACTGGCAGCGTGAGGCCGCCGATCCCGGCGAGTTCTTGGAGTCGTTGCGCTATGACCTTGCGGTCAAAGAGATCTTCGTGTTCACCCCGAAGGGTGACGTGATCACGCTGCCCACCGGGTCGACGCCGGTGGACTTCGCCTACGCGGTACACACCGAGGTCGGCCATCGCTGCATCGGGGCCCGGGTGAACGGGCGACTGGTTGCGCTGGAGCGCAAGCTGGAAAACGGGGAAGTTGTGGAGGTTTTCACCTCCAAGGCGCCCAACGCCGGGCCGTCGCGGGACTGGCAGCAGTTCGTGGTGTCACCGCGCGCCAAGACCAAGATCCGCCAGTGGTTCGCCAAGGAACGTCGCGAGGAAGCGCTGGAATCCGGTAAAGAAGCGATGGCCCGCGAGGTGCGCCGCGGCGGACTTCCGTTGCAGCGCTTGGTCAATGGCGGGTCCATGGCAGCGGTGGCCAACGAACTGCACTACGCCGACGTGTCCGCGCTCTACACCGCGATCGGCGAGGGCCACGTCTCGGCCAAGCATGTCGTGCAGCGGCTGCTGGCCGAGCTCGGTGGTATCGAGCAGGCGGAAGAGGACCTTGCCGAACGGTCGACCCCCGCCACGATGCCGCGCCGCGCGCGCAGCACCGACGACGTCGGGGTGGCGGTGCCGGGCGCTCCGGGGGTCCTGACCAAGCTGGCCAAGTGCTGCACGCCGGTGCCCGGCGACCAGATCATGGGATTCGTCACCCGCGGCGGCGGGGTCAGCGTGCACCGCACCGACTGCACCAACGCCGCGTCTCTGCAGCAGCAGGCCGAACGCATCATCGAGGTGCGTTGGGCGCCGTCGGCGTCGTCGGTGTTCCTGGTGGCGATTCAGGTCGAGGCGCTCGACCGGCACCGGCTGTTGTCGGATATCACCCGGGCGCTGGCGGACGAAAAGGTCAACATCCTGTCGGCATCGGTGACCACCTCGAACGACCGGGTGGCCGTCAGCCGGTTCACCTTCGAGATGGGCGATCCGAAGCATCTGGGGCACCTGCTCGACGTGGTGCGCAGTGTCGAGGGCGTCTACGACGTCTACCGGGTGACGTCGGCGGCCTAGCTATCGGCGGTAGCAGTGCTGCCCGAACATTCCCGCTGACGTGCAAACCAGCTGCGGGCCGGATTGTTGACTCGGCGCATTGGCCGCGTCAGGCACCGGCGCCGGGCAAGGTTGTGTCGGGCCGGCCACGCACGGCGGGCTGTCCGCGCGGGCTTGTCCCAGCAGGTCGGCACTGCCGACGGTGCCGATGATCGCCAGCGCACCGACGCCGGCTATCGCCGCCCGTTGCGCGAGTTGCAGCACGACCGATCTCTCGTGTGGCCGCCGCCGGCCAGGGGCCTGAATGTTTTCGTGTACCGACATGGGCTTCTCCCGCGCGGTCGCAACTTCGGCAATAGACTTTGGGCTATATAAACAAACTCTAGTCCAAAAAAGTGAACTCCGGTAGTTAACATAGTTATTACGTCCAGGTAATCGGGACCTTTTCCACCAAAGGCACTGTGAGAGCTCATGGAAGACCGAGATAAAGACCCGACCGTGGTGCTGCCCTACCTTGTCGGCAGGCCGCTGGCCGCCACCGAGGTCTATGAGGCGTTCGGCTATCGCAAGTCGGCGTACTACAAGGCGGCTCGCGAGGGCAGGCTCATCACGGCCGACAACCTCATCAGAGCCGCCGAGTACTTCGGACTGAATCCGGTCGACCTACAAGTCCGCTTCGGATTGATCCGGCCCGAGGCGGTCACCGAATACGTCGAATCAACGCCGCACAAACTGAGATTGCGCGACCTACACCCGGACCCGACCAAACCGCCCGTCTGACTCGACCGCGGGTAAGTTGGTTGGTGCCAATGATGTCCGCACTCATCGTCGCCACGCTGGCCGCCATCATCTACAGCCTGTGGATCCGTCGCCACACCTGGCGGTCCCGGTGGGAAGCTGGCGCGACCCTCAACATCGCCCTGCAAGGCTGTGCCGTGCTGCTGATGTCGCCGTGGGCATCGGCCACCCTGGGACCCGTGCTGCACCGGATGACCGGGCGGTGGAATGTGGAAGATCTGCTCGGCCACATCTGCCTGATCGTCGCGGTGACTGCGATCATCCACCACGGGTTGGCCCGGCTGGACCACGAACGCCAGCTCCGCAGCCTCTTTCGCCGGCACATCGAAATGCCGCTGCGGCTGGGCATTCCGCTGCTCCTGGCGGTGTTCATCATCGCCGACGAGGGCTACCACCATGACCTGTTCCCGGCCCACGTCAGCACCCTCTGGTTCGGCGCCTACTGGCTGGTGCTGGGAGCGCTGCTGATCTATTTGTTCAGCTACGCGGGCAGGGTGCTGTTGATCCTTCGCGAAGATCCCCGCTCGACGGCGACGGTCAACCTGTATTTGACCTCGGCCGGCTTCGGTGTGGCGGCGACCGCGATCCAGGTGATCACCGCCGAGATCGGCATCGATACCACGCTGCCCGTCTGGTTGTGCGCATGCTTGGGCGCGATCGGCTTCGCGTACGGCTCGGCTCGATCCTGGCACGCCAAAGTCGCCTGGTTCACGCCCGGCAGCCCCCCGCCCTCGAGCGGGTCCGCAGCCTAATTCGTTGCGCGCCTTAGTCGAGCCGCACCGACGTGATCGTCACCGGAATCGTCGGCGACCCGTCCTCACCGCCACCGGCGACGCCGCCCTTGGCGATCTTGTCCAGGGTGGCCAGCCCGTCGTCCTGAATCTTGCCGAAGACGGTGTATTCGGGTGGCAGCTGGGAGTCCTTGTACACCATGAAGAATTGGCTGCCGTTGGTGTTCGGGCCGCTGTTGGCCATGGCCAAGGTGCCGCGTGGGTACACGACCGGCTCATGCGCCTTGGGGTCGTCGGGCTTGTACTGGTCGGTGGGGTATTCGTTGGCGAACTGATACCCCGGCCCGCCAGTGCCGTCGCCCTTCGGGTCGCCGCATTGCAGCACGCTCAGGGTCGGCGATGTGGACAACCGGTGGCATTGCGTGCCGTCGAAGAACTTTTGCGTCGCCAGGCTGACGAAACTGTTGACGGTGCAAGGCGACTCGTTGTTGGCGAGCAGCAAGCCGACATTGCCCTGGTCGGTCACCATGCTGACACTGACCTGGGCCGGGTCGGTGGGGACTTTGCCCGTCCTCGGCGGTTTCACCGGCTTGCTGGCCGGATCCGGTGAAGGCGGGTACTGGCAGTTGGCGCCCAGGTTCGCGGGCGGCTTGAACGATGGCAACGGGGGAACACCCGGGAATGCGTTTGACGTCGGTGAGCTGCCGGCGGTTGATGCCTGCTTGTTCTTGTCCTGATTGGTGAGAACGAAGGTGAGCACCACCGCGATCACGACGGCCACCGCTGCGAGCGCTGCGCCGACGATCGCGATGAGGCGATTACGACGGGCGCGCTGTGCCCGGCGTTCCTGCTGGCGCTCCAGTTTGCGCTTGGCATTCGCACGTCGCTGCTCGTTGGTCGGCACCGCCGATATCCTTTCGTGTTCGTGTGCTGAGTCAGCATGAGTGTGCCAGCCGATGCTGAATACAGGTGGCGCGGGCCGGGCTGCGGCACGGTAATGGGAAACTGGACCTCGTGTTGATCACCGGATTTCCCGCCGGGTTGCTGCAGTGCAATTGCTATGTGCTGGCGCCGCACCCGGGAGCGGACGCCATCATCGTCGACCCAGGCCAGCGTGCGATGGGCCAGCTGCGGCGCATCCTTGACAAGAATCGGCTGACCCCCGCGGCCGTGCTGCTCACGCACGGCCACATCGACCATATCTGGTCGGCGCAGAAGGTATCCGACACCTTCGGCTGCCCGGCATACATCCACCCCGAGGACCGGTTCATGCTGACCGACCCGATCAAGGGCTTCGGTCCGCGGCTGGGACAGATACTGCTGGGCGCCATGTTCCGCGAGCCCGAGCAGGTCGTCGAACTGGACCGGGACGGCGACAAAATCGACCTCGCGGGCGTCAGCGTCACCGTCGACCACACGCCCGGCCACACCCGCGGCTCGGTGGTCTTCCGGGTGAGCGACGATGACGACATCGTGTTCACCGGTGACACCCTGTTCGAGCGCTCGGTGGGCCGCACCGACCTGTTCGGTGGCAGCGGGCGCGACCTGATGTGCTCGATCGTCGACAAGCTGCTGGTCCTCGACGACAAGACGGTGGTGCTGCCCGGACACGGCCCGCAGACCACGATCGGCGCCGAACGCCGCTACAACCCGTTTCTCGAGGGGCTCAGCCCGTGACCCAATTCAGCGCGCCAAAGGGCGTGCCGGAATACGTCCCGCCCGACTCGGCGCAGTTCGTCGCGGTGCGCGACGGGTTGCTCGACGCCGCCCGCCGGGCCGGCTACAGCGACATCGAGCTGCCGATCTTCGAGGATACCGCGCTTTTCGCGCGCGGCGTGGGGGAGTCCACCGACGTGGTGTCGAAGGAGATGTACACCTTCACCGACCGCGGCGACCGCTCGGTCACGCTGCGCCCGGAGGGCACCGCCGGGGTGGTGCGTGCGGTGATCGAACACGGCCTGGACCGCGGGGCGCTGCCCATCAAGCTGTGCTATGCCGGGCCGTTCTTCCGCTACGAGCGGCCCCAGGCCGGGCGCTATCGCCAACTGCAGCAGGTCGGTGTGGAGGCAATCGGCGTCGACGACCCCGCGCTGGACGCCGAGGTGATCGCGGTCGCCGACGCCGGCTTCCGCTCGCTGGGCCTCGACGGGTTCCGGCTGGAGATCACCTCGCTGGGCGACGACACCTGCCGCCCGCATTACCGAGAGTTGTTACAGGACTTCCTGTTTCAACTCGACCTCGACGAGGAAACCCGCCGCCGGGCCGAGCTCAACCCGCTGCGGGTGCTCGACGACAAGCGCCCCGAGGTCAAGGCGATGACGGCGGACGCGCCGGTGATGCTCGACCACCTATCCGATGTCGCCAAGCAGCATTTCGAAACCGTGCTGGCGCACCTGGACGGTCTCGGCGTGCCATACGTCGTCAACCCGCGGATGGTGCGCGGTCTGGACTACTACACCAAGACCGCGTTCGAGTTCGTGCACGACGGCCTGGGCGCGCAGTCGGGCATCGGCGGCGGTGGCCGCTACGACGGCCTGATGCGCCAGCTCGGGGGAGCCGACCTGTCCGGCATCGGGTTTGGTCTCGGCGTGGACCGCACCCTGCTGGCGCTGCGAGCCGAGGGCAAAAGTGTTGGCGTTACGGCGCGTTGCGATGTGTTCGGCGTGCCGCTGGGCGAGCAGGCCAAGTTGCGGCTTGCGGTGCTGGCCGGGCAGCTGCGAGCCGCCGGTGTGCGAGTCGACTTGGCCTATGGCGACCGCGGTCTCAAGGGCGCGATGCGTGCCGCCGACCGCTCCGGTGCGCGGCTCGCGCTGGTCGCCGGTGACCGCGACATCGAATCGGGAACAATCGGGGTCAAGGATCTGACGACGGGCGAACAGGTCGACGTCGCCGCGGACTCCGTTGTCGCCGAAGTTCTTTCAAAGCTAGGGAGCACCAATCCTCGCGCAAATCGACTGTGAACTGATGGCTTTCAGTGTGAGACTAGGGCGGGAAAATCGCGAAATTGCCGCCCCACATTCACACTCGGCGCCAAGGGTGCAGGCTCGGCCGGGGGCCCCGGTCAGGCTCGGCTGTGCTTCACCTGGTTGAACGGGACGCCGCGGTCGGCGGCGTATTCGCGCGGAAAGCCCAATACCCGTTCGCCGATGACGTTGCGCGCCATTTCGGTGCTGCCGCCGCCGAGCGCCGCGGTCTGCCGGGACAGATAGCGTTGGCCGACGGCCAATACCCCGGTGGGCCCGTCGACGACACCGGCGCTGCCGCCGATCGCCAGGGCGGTGTCGACTTCGAGCTCGATGGACTCGGCGTGGTAGAGGCGGATGAGCGAGCCGGCGGCGGGCGGCAGTGAGCCGTCGAGCACGCCGCGGTAGACGTAATCGACCAGGTGGTCGCGGACGGCGCGGTGCACCAGCGCCCGCCCCGCCGCTTCGCGGACCCTGTCGTTGCCGGCCTGCCCGGTCGCCGGGATCAGTGCGGTGTAGTCCGGCGGCTGCTCCTGCGCGTTTTCGCTGCCGCTTCCGCTGGCGAATTCCGAGCCACCGCCGACCGCGCGCCGCTCGTGGTACAGCAGGCGCGACGCCACCTCCCAGCCCTTGTCGACCTCGCCGACCACCGCGTCGTCGCCGAGCTCGAGGTCGTCGAAGAACTCCTCGCAGAACTCGGTTGAGCCGTGAACCTGCGTGATCCGGCGCAACGTGAGCCCCGGGCTGTCGATGCGCACAAGAAACATGGTCAGGCCGTCGTGCTTGGGCACATCCCAATTGGTGCGGGCCAGCAGCAGGCCGTAGTCGGCGGCGAAGGCGCCGGTGCTCCACGTCTTGGCGCCGTTGACCACCCAGCGGTCGCCATGCCGGTCGGCACGCGTCATCACGCCTGCCAGGTCCGATCCGCCACTGGGCTCGGAGAGCAGTTGGACGAGCACCTCGTCGCCGCGCAGCGCCGCCGAAACGTGTTGCCGCTTCTGGTCTTCGGTGCCGGTATCGAGGATGGTCGCACAGCAGATCGTGAACGTCGGGGTGTTCAAGATCAGCGGCATCTCATAGCCGACGCTTTCGGCGTCGAACGCCTTTTGATACTCCATGTCCAGGCCGAGCCCGCCGTACTCGGTTGGGAAGCAGATACCCGCGAATCCGCCGTCGTAGAGCAGTCGTTGCAGTTCGCGGGCGCGTTGCCAGGACGCCTCGTCGCCACGATCGGCGAACGACGGATTGCGCGGGTCGGTGCGCGGCATGGTTGCGGCCAGCCAGGCGCGGGCCCGCTCGGCGAACTCCGCGACCGATTCCGTGGGCATGCGACGGCTCCCCGAGAGTGTCATTGTTCTGAAACGGAAATGACATTACCACCGGGCGGGCCGGACCTGGGGCCGGGGCGTCAGCCGCCGCGCGGCCTGGTAAGAGTGAACTCTTCGACGACTTTCGTCGCGCCGAACGCGCCGGTGACGGCGTAGTGAGTGGCCTTGATCGACGTGTTGCCGCCGGGTGAGCCCGGATCGACATCGAATGCCACGAACCCGTACGGGTTGTCGCGGTCGCGGAACGCCGACCAGGGTGCGTCCTCGACCAGATAGATCGGCGCCTTGTGTCCGCGCGCCGGATCGAAGTCGCCGACACCGGTCAACACCCGGCACTTGGGCTGCGGGAAGAACATCGTGTTCGACGGTGCCGACGTGCCGCCACCGCCGATGACGACGTGCACGGTTCCCTTGGTGGTGTCGATCACGCCGCCGTGGGTGTCGACCGCTATCGGCATCTTGCCCTCGGTATCCAGGGTTCCGCGCACCGGATGCGAGCGTTCGTAGTGGTGTTCGTGACCGCAGACGACAAGGTCGACCCCGTAATGGTCGAACAGCGGCAGCCATTCCCGGCGGATGCCCAGGTCGGCGCCGTTGGTGGACGCCCCGGTCGACACGGCCGTTTGGTGCATGCACACCACTACCCAGTCCACGTCGGGGTCGGCGCGAGCATCGGCGAGTTCGGTCTCCAGCCAACGTCTTTGCGCGCCACCGGAGTAGCCGTGCACGTAGAAGTTGCCGCCGTCCTGCAAGCAGACGTCGTCGTTGCTGAGGCTGATCACCCGCACCGAGCCTGCGGTGAACGAATACCACAACCCGCGAAGCTCGGCGTCGGATCCCGACGAGGGCAGCGCGAAGAATGTCTGGTATGCGGCGAAACCGACTGGCCCGTTGCCCAATTCGTTCTCATGGTTGCCGACCGCCGGCATCCAGGGCCGATAGCGTGCCGAGCGGCTGTTGCCCTCGAACCAGTCCGCCCAGGTGCGAATGCGGTCGTGTGCGAGGTTGGCGTAGCACAGGTCGCCGTTCACGAGGTTGAACAATGGAGCGATGCGTTCGATCGCGGTCGTGGTGTCCCCGGCGGCAGGCGAACCGAGATTGTCGCTGACGTAGGTACTGTCTTTCAGCCTGCCGAGCGTTGAGGTAGCCTGATCTCCGAAGCTGGTGAAGCGCAATGGGTTCCGCCCGAGTGGCGCGGTGCGGACCGTTCCCAGCTCCGGGTCGGCACCGTCATGTACCGCCGCATACACGTAATCGGTGTTCGGCCTCAGGCCGTCGAGGCGGGCATGGTTGGCGCGAACCTCGGTCTTGGACTTCGCATCCCGGTAGGTTCGGGTCTCGGCCTGCACGACGCGGCCGAATCCGGAGGTCGACGTGCCCACCATGACGCGTGGGTTGCGCACACGATCGGTGGTATGCCACGACACCACGACTTCGCGCGAGGCGTCTCGGCCGAACTGTAGATGCAGACCGCCGACAGGTTGTACGCCGCTTCGATCGGACTGCGTCCACAGCGTCGGGCCGTGATGCGATGACCGCAGCAGCGCAATCCCGCCCGCGCCGATGCCGGCACCGACGACGGCCGCCGCCGCGCCCGTCGTGAGCAGCCGCCGGCGGCTGATGCCCGACGGGGCAGGCTTGCCGTCGCCGTTTACCGGTTCCGGCTCGTCGTCCATCCTTGTTTCATACCTGACGGCCGACGTGCCTGCCTACGTCGGGATCGTTCTGCGCGACGACGATGACTTCGGGGGCTTCGGCGCCGACCGCACGGAATTTGTGGCTGACCGATGCGTCGAAGTAGGCGCTGTCGCCCGCCCCGAGGGTGAGGGTCCGGTCGCCGTAATCCAGTTCGACGCATCCGGCGTGCACGAACACGAATTCCTGGCCAGGATGCACCGGATGCAGATCGTCTGCTGTTCTTCGTTTGGGCCGAACAACGAAGGGTGACATCGACTTCCCCAGAACGGTCGACGCCAACGCCACGTACCGCTGACCCTTGGCGCCGCGACGGTCGCCGGCGCGGTCGACGGTGATGTTCTCGTCGGCGGCCTGCTCGGAGAAAAGCTGCGCGACGTCGACGTCGAGGGCACTGGCCACCTTGAGGGCCACCGCAATCGACGGTGTGCTCTGGCGGCGCTCAATCTTCGACAGGTAGCTCTTGGTCAATCCGGTTCGCTCGGCGAGGCTCTCCAGGGTGAGGCCGCGCTGCCGGCGGACCGCACGCAACAGTGCTGTCATGGTTTGCATGATGACACAAGGTTTCCTATGGTGGCCATAGTGTCATAAACCCGGCGATCCAGGGAGCCACTCATGGCAACCACATTCACTGACTCGAAGGCCGACTTGATGCGGCGTGCGCAGGAGAGTCTGGCCGCAAACGTCGGCGAGTCGAAGCTGACCACACGCCAGAAGGTGGCGCTGACCTGTCGCGTGCTGTTCGACGCCGGGCACGATTCGGGTCTGGCGGGGCAGATCACCGCCCGGGCCGAGAAGCCCGGCACGTACTACACCCAGCGGCTGGGCCTGGGATTCGACGAGATCACCGAGGGCAATCTGCTCACCGTCGACGAGGATCTCCACGTGCTCGACGGCGACGGAATGGCAAATCCCGCCAACCGCTTTCACAGCTGGATCTATCGCGCCCGGCCCGATGTGCAGTGCATCGTGCACACGCATGCGTTCCACGCCGCGGCGTTGTCGATGTTGGAGGTTCCGCTGGTGGTGTCGCAGATGGACACCACGCCGCTCTACGATGACTGCGCGTTCCTGCCCGAGTGGCCGGGCGTTCCCGTCGGCAACGAGGAGGGCGAGATCATCAGCGCGGCCCTCGGCGACAAGAAGGCGGTCTTGCTGGCCCATCACGGCCAGGTGGTGGCGGGGGCCAGCGTCGAGGAAGCCTGCTCGCTGGCGGTGCTGATCGAGCGCGCGGCCAAACTGCAACTGGCCGCGATGGCTGCCGGGACCATCAAGGAACTGCCGGAGCGACTGGCCCGCGAGGCCCATGACTGGACGCTGAGGCCGCAACGAAGCCGCGCGAACTTCGCCTACTACGCGCGCCGCGCCCTGAAGAATGATCCCGACGTTTTGACCAGCTGAGGAGCCCACAGTGCCCGAGATTCACGGCATCATCGCGTACCCGGTGACACCGTTCGCCACCGATTCCGCCGACCCGATCGACACCGCCGCGTTGGCCGCGCTCGTCGATCGGCTGGTGGGCGCGGGAGTCCACGCGATCGCACCGCTGGGCAGCACCGGGGAGCTGGCGTACCTCGATGAGTCCGAGTTCGACACCGTCGTCGACACCACGATTTCCGCGGTCGACGGACGGGTGCCTGTCGTGGTTGGTGTCTCGGATCTCACCACTGCCAACACAATTCGGCGCGCGCAGTATGCCGAGAAGGCCGGCGCCGACGCGGTGATGATTCTGCCGGTGTCCTACTGGAAGTTGTCCGAACGAGAAATCGTGCAGCACTACGCCAGCATCGGCGAGGCCATCGAGATTCCGATCATGGCGTACAACAACCCGGCCACCAGTGGCATCGACATGAGCCCGGAGCTGCTGGTGCGGATGTTCGAGACCATCGACAACCTGACCATGGTCAAGGAGTCAACCGGGGACTTGTCGCGGATGCAGCGGATCGCCGAACTCAGCGATGGTCGGCTGCCGTTCTACAACGGCAGCAACCCGCTGGTGCTCGATGCGCTACGGACCGGGGCGGCCGGATGGTGTACTGCCGCACCATGTTTGCGTCCACAGCCCTGCATCGACCTCTACGACGCTGCCCGCGCAGGCGATTTGGACAAAGCGCAGAAGATCTATGACGACCTCAAGCCACTGCTGGAGTTCATCGTCGCGGGCGGCCTGCCCACGACGGTGAAGGCCGGGCTGGATCTTCTCGGCGCCGGCGTCGGGGATCCGCGCCGGCCGTTGCTGCCGCTCGATGACGACGGCCGGGCCAGGTTGCGGGAGTTGCTCGCCGAGGCTTGACATATATTCGAACAAGAGTTCGAATAGAGTATGCGGTGGGACGAGCAGGGCATCCGCGTCGACGACGGCGCGCTGCCCGGGCTGGAGCGCATCGGTTTCGTCCGCAGTGTGCGGACGCCGCAATTCGACGGCATCACGTTCCACGAAGTGCTGTGCAAATCCGCGCTGAACAAGATTCCGAACACCGCTGCCGGCCTGCCTTTTCAGTACACCGTCAACGGTTACCGCGGTTGCTCGCACGCCTGCCGCTACTGCTTCGCCCGGCCCACCCACGAATACCTGGACTTGGACTGCGGCAACGACTTCGACACCCAAATCATCGTCAAGACGAATGTCGCCGACGTGCTGCGCCGGGAGCTGCACCGCAAATCGTGGCGTCGCGACACGGTCGCGCTGGGCACCAACACCGATCCCTATCAACGCGCCGAGGGCCGCTATGCGTTGATGCCGGGCATCATCGGCGCGCTCGCGGAATCGGGCACCCCACTGTCGATTTTGACCAAGGGCACGCTGCTGCGCCGCGACCTGCCACTGATCGCTGACGCTGCGGCGCAGGTTCCGGTCAGCCTGGCGGTCTCGCTCGCTGTCGGTGATCCCGAACTGCACAAGGACGTGGAACCGGGCACACCCAGCCCGCAGGCACGCCTCGGGCTGATCGCGGCGATCCGCGACGCCGGCATGGACTGCCACGTGATGGTGGCGCCGGTATTGCCACACCTGACCGATTCCGTCGAGCATCTCGACAGCCTGCTACGGCAGATCGCCGAAGCCGGGGCCACGGGTGTGACCGTGTTCGGGCTGCATTTGCGTGGGTCGACGCGCGGCTGGTTCATGTCGTGGCTGGCGCGCACCCATTCCGAACTGGTCGGCCGGTATCGCGAGTTGTACCGGCGCGGAGCGTATTTGCCGCCGCACTATCGCGACGAGCTACGGGCGCGAGCCGCACCGCTGATCGCCAAGTACGGGCTGGCCGGCGATCAGCGCCGATTCGATAGCGCCCCGAAGCATCAGATCGCCGAGGCCCTGCAGCCGACGCTGTTCTGAGCGGCTAGCCGAGATTCGGTTCGCGGAAGGTGTCGCACTGGTTGGGATCACCGGTCTGGTAACCGACGGTGAACCAGTGCTGCCGCTGCTCGGACGAGCCATGGGTCCACGACTCGGGATTGGTCCGTCCGGTGGCGGCCTTCTGGATCCGATCATCGCCCACCGACGCCGCCGCCGACAGCGCGTCGGCAATGTCCTTGTCGCTCAATGGTTGCAGGTAGGGCACGCCGGTGCTTTCCTGCTTGGTGATCGAGGCGTAGTGCGCCCACACGCCGGCGTAGCAGTCGGCCTGTAACTCGGTGCGCACGCCGCTGCCGCCGGCGCCCTGCGCGCCGTGCTGGGCGCGGCTGAGGGTTCCAGCCAGGTCCTGCACGTGATGGCCGAACTCGTGGGCGACCACATATTCCTGCGCCAATGGCCCACCGCTGGAACCGAATTGATCTTTCAGCACGTCGAAGAAGCCGGTGTCGAAGTAGGCGGTCTCATCCGCCGGGCAGTAGAACGGCCCCACTTCGGTGGTTGCCGGGCCGCAGCCGGTGTCGACCTGTCCGCTGAAAAGCCGCACCCGGGGGCGGGTGTATCCGCGCATCAGCTGGCTCCAGACGGCGTCGACCGAGTTGCCGGTGGCCACCACGCGGCACTGCACGTATTTGTTCGCGTCTGCTCCGGTTCGGCACTGGTTGAGGTCGAAGCCGGGCGCCACGTCCTCGCGGGTGTTCGCGGGCTGCTGGGTCACCACCTTGCCGGGATCGACGCCGAGCAGCATGGCCACGACCAGGAATATCAACCCGCCCAATCCGCCACCGATCGCGATCATCCGCCCGCCGCCGCCACCAGAAGTCGTCGTCGTGCTGGTGTCGATCTGCATACCCTCGTTGAAGGTCATCGCACTCTCCGTTGCGTCGATGTCGTGGCTCCCAAGAGCTTCTAGCCCGACGGGATCAGCTTTGCACACTACGATTCAGGCGTGCCCGCGGTTGCCGAAGTTCCGACCCTCGCGCACACGGCGGTCGGTGATCTCCGGGGCACCGTCGAAGGCGGCGTCGCGGTGTGGCGCGGCGTGCCGTACGCGCAGCAACCTGTCGGCGAGCGTCGATTCGCCGCGCCGGCGCCGCTGCCGGCATGGACCGGTGTGCGCGACGCCGTCGAGCACGGCCCGCTGCCGCTGCAGAGCCGCTCGCTGGTCGCAGGCGACCGCAATAACCCGAAAATCCGCGACGAGGCCTGCCTGACGCTGACGGTGTGGTCACCGGAGACGTCCGCCTCGCTGCCGGTGATGGTTTGGATCCCCGGCGGAGCATTCCTCACCGGCGCGGGGCAATTGCAGCTGTACAAGGGGTCGCGGCTGGCTGCCCACGGCAACGTGGTCGTCGTCAACGTGTCCTATCGGGTCGGGGTATTCGGCGGCTTCGAACTCGGCGACCTCGGCGAGGGCTTCGACGACAACCTGTGCCTGCGCGACCAAATCGCCGCGCTGGCCTGGGTGCGCGACAACATCGCCGCGTTCGGCGGTGACCCCCACCGCGTTACCGCATTCGGTCAATCCGCAGGCGCCACTTCGATACTGGCGATGCTGGCCAGTCCTGCCGCCGACGGGCTGTTCGCCCGCGCGATCGTGCAGAGCCCGGCATTGCCGCTCATCGCCGACCGGGCGACGCGCGCCGAGCAGGCGCGGCAGTTCCTGGACCGGCTCGGCGTGGGCCCGAAGGCGATAAAAGAACTGCCGCAACGCCAATTGCGCCGGGCCGCCGGAGAACTGCAGCTGGCCAGCGTGGCGACCACACCGACGCTCGCGCATGGGCTGACCTACGGGGTCGACCTGCTGCCGCGGCATCCGATCGAGGCGGCCCGCGCGGGCACGGTGACGCGACTGCCACTGATCATCGGCGCCAACCGTCACGAGGCGTCGATATTCGCGCGTTCCAAGCCGCCGATGCTGCCGACGACACCGGCCAACATCAACCGCTGTCTTTCCCGCCTCGGCCCGCAGGCACGGGAGCGCGTCCTGGCCGCCTACCCCGGCTACCCACGCCGACGCGCGCGGATAGCCCTCGGCGGCGACGCCATGTTCGGCGCAGGTGTCTGGGCGTTCGCCGACGCCTATAGCGCGCATGCGCCGACCTATGTCTACCGGTTCGATCACACGCCGTGGGTCCTGAGGGCGCTGGGCCTGGGTGCGGTTCATGGCAGTGAGATCGTGCAAATTCAGCACAATTACGCCTCGCAGCTGGGCCGCAGGCTGCATCCGTTGGGCAGCTGGCTGCAGCCCGCCGTAGGCCGCCGGATGCAGCGAACATGGCTGGATTTCGCCACCAAAGGCTGGTCCGACGGCCATAGCTGGTCCGACGACTGGCCTCCCTACGACACTCGGCGACGGGCCACCCGCGTCATCCGGTCATGGTCCGACGTCGTCCTCGATGATCCGGACGCGGTGCGGCGCTCGGCCTGGGCGGGTTTGTTTTAGCTCGGGGCGGGAAGAACGCCGATCTGAGTCAGCACGGTGGCTGTGTCGAAATAGACCTTCTCGCATAGCAATCGGTCGCCGTCGAACTCGAAAATTCCAACTACCGGAAACTCGACGCGGCGTCCGGTAGCTGGGATACCCGACCATTCGCCGTCATGGGTTCCCGTGATGACCCCCTCGCCGAAGACGGCGTCGTCGGCATGGCGCATCTTGCCCATGGCGATGTGGAAATCGGGAAAGCCGTCCATCAAGCCTTGGAGCAGCTCGCGAACGGCCTCCTCGCCGTCCAGGGGTTCACCGTTCACCTCGTAACGCGGACGGTGAAAGGTTGCGATTGTCGCCTTGACGTCATGGCGGTTTTCCGCTTCGGCGTGCTGATTGACGACCGCCTCACGACGCCGGCGAAGGGTGGTGATGTCGTCGACCGCTGTCATGGTGTGACCCTAACTCTGCGGCGTCGTGGCGAATCGTTTATCGGTGTAGCGGCGCAGATTGGCCAGAAACCGGCGAAACCCCAAATTCAGCAGCGGCCGGACCGCGAACATCGCAACCTTGGCCGGCCCCGCGGGTTTCTGCGCCAGCGTCCATGTCATCCGGCAGCCGCCCGCAATGGCCTCGACCCGGTAGTCCTCCGCGAACGCCGCCACGGCCCGCGTCGAGCATTCGTTGAACCGAAAAGCCATGCGGGTGAACGGTTCCCAGACCAGGAACTCTTCGTCACCGACAATGCCGCGCATGTGGACGAGGCGCGTGCTGCCCACCCCGCGGGGCTCGGGACTGGTCCAGGTCACCTTGGTGATCACGCTCGCCCAGTGCGGCCAGGCCTCCGTATCGGCGAGTACCTCGAACAGTTGCTCGGGCGTGATTGCGAGCTCGACGCTGTTGGAAAACCGGTACGGCGCGGTCTCGGTGAAGCTCACGTCCACACGTTCGCAGGGAAACATCTTCGGTTTCTTCTTCATCGGCATTGCCTTAGCTATCCGGGTCCGTCGCTGGCGGCGGCCAACAACGGTACAAGCACGTCGCTGATCGGTGTGGGCAGACCGTGCGCGCGGCCCTTGCGGATGATCACCCCGTTGCGGATGTCCCATTCCAGCGGTCGGCCGGCTTCGCGGTCGGCGAGCATCGAGGTGCCCATGTCGGTGGCGACCTGACGGAACATCTCCACCATCTCGTCGACGACGTCGTCGCCGAGGCGGGCACCTTCCGCGCGGGCCACGGCCAGGCATTCGGCGAGGTAGCGGCGGGAAACTTCGGCCATGTCGTCGCGGCGGAACATTCCGGATCGTCGCCCGGTCAGCACCATGAGCCCGGCCAGCGCGTTGACGAGCAGCTTGCGCCACAACGCGGTGGTGAAGTCCGAGTCGCATTCCACGACGCAGCCGGCCTCGCCGAGCAGTTGAGCGAGCTTGTCGGCGGCCGGCCCGGTGGGCAGCACGATCCGGGCTTCGGTGCGCAACCGCACCCATCCTTCCGGTTGGGTCTCCGCGCCGTACCAGACAATGCCCGGCACCACGGCCGACGACGGACAGTGTGGCTGCACCTGCTCGACTTGCTCGACGCCGTTTTGCAGCACCGCGACCAGGGTGCTTTCGTCGCACAGCCGGGCCAGCCAGCGGGCGGCGTCATCATTCTGGGTGGCCTTGACGGCTAGCACCACTACGCCGACGGGACCGGCGATCTCCGCCGGATCGGTGCACACCGGGCCGGGCACCACGATCGGATCGCCGTCGTCGGGCCGCAGCTCGATCTGCTGTCGCGGTGTCCGCCCACATAGCAGCACCCGGTGACCGGCGGCATGCAGATATGCGGCGACCGTCGTACCGACGGCGCCCGGACCGACAACTGCAATATCGACTGCGATGTCACTGAAATTAGCAACCCCGACCCGCCCTTTAGACTGTGCAGTCGTGTTGCGTAGTCACGGCGCCGGGTCGTTGCGCGCCTCCGACGCCGGGCAGAAGGTGACGCTGGCCGGTTGGGTGGCGCGCCGCCGCGACCACGGCGGGGTGATCTTCATCGACCTACGCGATGCCTCGGGGGTGTCGCAGGTGGTGTTCCGCGCCGCCGACGTGCTGAGCCAGGCCCACCGGCTACGCGCCGAGTTCTGCATCGCCGTCGAGGGTGTCGTCGAGATCCGGCCGGAGGGCAATGCCAACCCGGAGATCGCCACCGGCGACATAGAAGTCAACGCAACGTCGCTGACCGTGCTGGGCGAATGCGCGCCGCTGCCATTTCAGCTCGACGAGCCTGCCGGGGAGGAAACCCGGCTCAAGTATCGCTACCTCGACTTGCGCCGTGACGGCCCGGGCGGGGCAATTCGGTTGCGCTCCAAGGTCAATGCGGCGGCCCGCGCCGTGCTGGCCGAGCATGACTTCGTCGAGATCGAGACCCCGACCATGACGCGCTCGACGCCGGAAGGGGCCCGGGACTTCCTGGTGCCGGCGCGGCTGCAGCCGGGCTCGTTCTACGCGTTGCCGCAGAGCCCGCAGCTGTTCAAGCAGCTGCTGATGGTGGCCGGGATGGAGCGCTACTACCAGATCGCCCGCTGCTACCGCGATGAGGACTTCCGCGCCGACCGGCAACCGGAGTTCACCCAGCTCGATATGGAGATGAGCTTCGTCGACGCCGACGACGTGATCGCGATCTCCGAGCAGATCCTGCGCGCGCTGTGGGCGCTGATCGACTACGACCTGACGCTACCGTTGCCGCGAATCACCTACGCCGAAGCGATGCGCCGCTTCGGGTCGGACAAGCCCGACCTGCGATTTGGCCTCGAGCTCGTCGAGTGCACAGAGTTCTTCAAGGACACGCCGTTTCGGGTTTTCCAGGCGCCATACGTCGGCGCGGTGGTGATGCCAGGCGGGGCGTCGCAGCCGCGCCGCACGCTCGACGGGTGGCAGGACTGGGCCAAACAGCGCGGGCACAAGGGCCTGGCCTATGTGCTGGTGGGCGAGGACGGCACACTGGGCGGGCCGGTGGCCAAGAACCTGTCCGACGCCGAACGCGCAGGACTGGCCGCACATGTCGGCGCGTCGCCCGGAGACTGTGTTTTCTTCTCGGCGGGGCCCGTCAAGTCCTCGCGCGCACTGCTGGGCGCTGCGCGCGTCGAGATCGCGCGACGGCTCGAGATGATCGACCCGGACGCCTGGGCGTTCACCTGGGTGGTGGACCCGCCGCTGTTCGAGCCCGCCGACGAGGCCACCGCTGCCGGTGAGGTGACCGTCGGTTCCGGCGCATGGACCGCGGTGCATCATGCGTTCACCGCGCCCAAGCCGGAGTCAGTCGACAGCATCGAAAGCGACCCGGGTGCCGTCCTGGCCGACGCCTACGACATCGTCTGCAACGGCCACGAGATCGGCGGCGGCTCGATCCGTATCCATCGCCGCGACGTCCAGGAGCGGGTGTTCGCCGTGATGGGCCTCGACAAGGCGCAGGCCGAAGAGAAGTTCGGTTTCCTGTTGGAGGCGTTCATGTTCGGGGCGCCGCCGCATGGCGGCATCGCGTTCGGCTGGGACCGGACCACCGCGCTGCTGGCCGGTGTGGATTCGATCCGCGAGGTCATCGCCTTTCCGAAGTCCGGCGGCGGCGTCGACCCGTTGACCGATGCCCCGGCACCGATCACCGCCCAGCAGCGCAAGGAGTCCGGAATAGACGCCCGGCCCGAGCGGGTTGACCGCGCATGACCCAACAGATTCCCGATGCCGAGACGCTCAAGGCGTTCAACAAGAGCATCGTCGACGAGTTCCGGGCCCACGACGGCAAGGTCGGCGGCCAGTTCGAGGGCGCCAACCTGCTGCTGCTCACCACGACGGGCGCCAAGTCCGGTCAGCCTCGGACCGCGCCGTTGGCCCATTTCCGTGTCGACGGCAAGCTGATCATCGTCGGCTCTTTCGCCGGATCCGATATCAACCCCGCGTGGGTGCACAACCTGCGCGCCAACCCGTCGGCACACGTCGAGATCGGCAATGAATCCTTCGACGTGATCGCCCGTGAATTACCGGCCGCCGAGCGCGACGAGCTTTTCCCGAAAATCACCGCGGCGGCGCCGGGCTTCGCCGAGTATCAGTCGAAGACGACGCGGGTGCTCCCGCTTTTCGAACTGCAGCCGGTGCACTAGGCCCCGATCACGGGGTGATCACATCGGCTAGTGCCGGAGCGCTTTCGACCATAGTTTGTTGATCGTGGTCCGGATCGGATGCCCGGACCGCAGGATGTTGACCACTTCGGTCGGGAAGAGCGTTTGATCGGGGCCGCACTTGGGCCACGCCTCGGGGCCCTCGGTGGCCAAGACGCGGTTCGCCACCGCGATCTGTTGCTCGCGCGAGGCGTGCGCCGGCGAGCCGACTCCGCCGTTTTCCTCCCAGGTGGACTGCTTGAATTGCAGGCCACCGTAGAAGCCGTTACCGGTATCTGCCGACCAGTTGCCGCCGGACTCGCACTGCGCGACTGCGTCCCAGTTGACGCTCTCTGCATACGCCACGCCCGTGGCGGGATCAATGAAGACCGAGATGACAACGACGACGACCGCGGAAATAACAAGCGACTTGCACAGCGATTCCACCCTGAATGCCCTGTGAAAATAACTCATTTAACACCAGTAACAAACCTGAGTGAAAATTGTCAACAGCTGAGAACTATTTAATTTAGCGGGATCTTTGATGTGAAGGCGCTTTAAGTAACTGGAGTTAATCAAAGTAAATCAAAGTGCAAATTGATGCAATTGTTACCAACGCTGTTTATGTTGTAGATGTTACTGATGTTGTCAGAGTTACTCGTTTTGTGATCTGAGTCAAGTGTCAGATCGACTCGCCCAGAAACTCCTGGACCAGGCGCTTCGGGGCCTGGGTCAGCCAAGCCTCGGTGACCAGCTCGCGCAGCCCGAGCTCGTCGATCTCGGCCAGCCTGACCAGCACCGCGGGATAACCGTCGAAATGCGGCGTGGTGAAGTACACGCCCGGCTCGTCGGCGATCAACGCGAACTTGACGCCCTCGTCGGCGACCCGGACGGCGACGATATCGCCCTCGGGCGGCTCGATCCCGGACGACGCCAACGCGTCCCGGTCCGACTTGCGCAGCGGCCGCTCCCAGGCGATCAGCTTCTTGCCGATCCGCCAGTCGTGCGTCGACCGCTCCTCGACGAGCGGCAGCTCCCCGAGGACGCTGGCAACGTCGTCCCACGTGGCCACCCTTCGATTGTGCGCCCGGCAAACGGGCTAGTGTGCAAATCGTGTGGCGCAGTTGGCTGATCGACCGGTAGGCGGTAGCTCCTTGTCGTCGCCGCCAGAGGCTGTGCAGGACGATCGAGACCGGCTCGTTGCCGCCTACCGCGGCGCCCGGGGACAGCCGGCACTGTTCGACGTGCATGGCGTCCCGCGGGGAATCGGCTACGACGAGTTCGTCGACGCCGACGGCGAAATTCGCCCGCACTGGGCTGAGCTTGCGGCAGTGATCGGCGAGCGCGGCCGTGCCGGCCTGGACCGGCTGCGCGCGACGGTGAGCGCCCTGGTCGAGCACGACGGGATCACCTACATCGCCGTCGACCACGACGGCGAGCCGGTCACCAACGGCCAGGGCATCGCAACCCCCGGACCCTGGCACCTGGACGCGCTGCCGCTGCTGCTGACCCCGGAAGACTGGACGACGCTGGAAACCGGTGTGGCGCAACGCAGCAGGCTGCTCGACGCGGTGCTGGCCGACGTGTACGGACCACAGCGGGCCGTCACCAGCGGGGTATTGCCGGCTCAGCTGCTCTTCGCCCACCCCGGCTATATCCGGGCCGCCCGCGGCATCGAAATACCCGGAGGGCATCAACTTTTCCTGCACGGCTGCGACGTCAGCCGCGACCGGTCGGGCGCCTTCCTGGTCAACGCGGACTGGACTCAGGCGCCGTCCGGAGCCGGATACGCCCTGGCAGACCGTCGCGTGGTCGCGCATGCCGCTCCGGACCTCTACGAGCGCGTCGGACCGCGTCCGGTGTCACCGTTCGCGCAGACTCTGCGGCTGGCTTTGATCGACGCCGCGCCGGAGGCCGCCGAGGATCCCGTGGTGGTGGTCCTCAGCCCCGGCATCGGGTCCGAGACCGCTTTCGACCAGGCGTATCTGGCGTCCGTGTTGGGTTTCCCGCTGGTCGAAAGCGCCGACCTGGTGGTCCGCGACGGCACGCTGTGGATGCGCTCGCTGGGCACCTTCAAGCGAGTGGATGTCGTGCTGCGCCGCGTCGACGCCGACTACGCCGATCCGCTGGATCTGCGATCGGATTCCCAGCTGGGCGTGGTCGGGCTTGTCGAGGTGCAGCGCCGTGGGGCGGTGACCGTGGTCAACACCCTGGGCAGCGGGGTACTGGAAAGCCCTGGGCTGCAGCGCTTCCTGCCCGAGATAGCCGATCTGCTGATCGGCGAGGCCCCGCTGCTGCCCTCGGCGCCGACGTACTGGGGCGGTATCGACGCCGAACGATCGCATCTGCTCAGCCACCTGCCGTCGCTGCTGATCAAACCGACCGTCGGCGGAAAGACCATCGTCGGTCCGGCGCTGTCGACCGGAGAACGCGAGGCGCTGGCCGCGCGTATCGCGGCCACGCCGTGGCAGTGGGTCGGACAGGAGCTGCCGCAGTTCTCGTCGGCGCCGACCGATCAGGGATTTGCCGCGGCCGGCGTCGGAGTGCGGTTGTTCACCGTCTCGCAGCGCGGCGGCTATGCGCCGATGGTCGGCGGGCTGGGTTATGTGCTCGCAGCGGGAAATGCCGCCTACAAGCTGAATACTGTTGCCGCCAAGGATGTTTGGGTCCAGGCGCCGACGCGGGCCCAGGCCGAGGTCACGGCGCCGCCGGTGGAACCGCCGACCACACGGCCCAGCGGCACCCGCGGAATCAGCTCGCCGCGGGTGCTCTCGGATCTGTTCTGGCTGGGCCGTTACGGCGAGCGGGCCGAAAGCACGGCCCGGTTGCTGACCGTCACCCGCGAGCGTTACCACGAATACCGCCACCGCCAGCACACCGCAGGAAGCGAATGTGTGCCGGTATTGCTGACTGCGCTCGGCAAGCTCACCGGCACCGACAACGCCGCCCCCGACCCGGTCGCTGCAGCGCCGCGGACGCTGTGGGCGCTCACCGTCGACCGGCAACGACCGGGGTCGCTGGCGCAGTCGGTGGAACGACTCGGCCGGGCGGCCCGCTCGGTGCGCGACCAGATGTCCAACGACACCTGGATGGTGCTGAGCAGTGTGGAGCGAGCGCTGGCACAACTGCCCGAAGCGCCTGCGGGCGGGCCGATCTCGGTCGCCGACGACACCGCATTGGCCACTGCGCACGCGCTGACCCTCGCCGGGATGCTGGCGTTGTCCGGGATGGCGGCCGAGTCGGTGGTGCGCGACGTCGACTGGACGATGACGGATATCGGCAAACGCATCGAACGTGGACTGTGGTTGACCGGATTACTGCGCGCGACGCTGGGGCAGGCTCGCAGCCGTGCCGCCGAGCAGACGATCATCGAGTCCACGCTGGTGGCGTGCGAGTCGTCGGTGATCTATCTGCGACGCAACCTGGGCGTCGTTAGTGTTGCAGCCGTGGCCGACCTGGTGCTCTTCGACGAGGAGAACCCGCGGTCGCTGGTGTATCAGCTGGAACGGTTGCGCGCCAACTTGAAGACCCTGCCCGGGGCGTCCGGATCATCACGGGCCGAGCGCGTGGTCGACGAGATCAGCACACGGCTGCGTCGGGTCGACCCCGGCGACCTCGACGAGGTCACCGCCGCCGGGGAGCGGGCCGAGCTGACCGAGCTGCTCGACGCCATGCACGACGGCCTGCGCGATCTGTCCGGCGTCATCACCGCCACTCAACTGTCGCTGCCCGGCATGATGCAGCCACTGTGGGGACCCGACCGGCGCCGGGTGGTGCCATGACCCGCGCCGGCAACGGGGCTACCCGCCACTACCGGATCACCCACCGCACCGAATACCGCTACTCCGATGTGGTGACCAGCTCCTACGGGCGGGGGTTTCTGACTCCGCGCAACCTGGACCGCCAATGCTGCCTGTCGCACGAGCTGCGCATCGTGCCGGCACCCGCCGACAGCTCGACCAGCCGCGACGCATATGGCAACATCAGCTCCTATTTCCACGTCACCGAACCCCACCGGACGCTGACCATCACCGCCGAGTCCGTCGTCGAGGTGTATCCGCCCCCCGCCGACCTGTACGGCAGCGGGTTTGCCTGTGCCCCTTGGGAAATGGCTCGCCCCACGGGCGTGGACGGCGCGCTGGCCGTCGAATTCGCCCTCGACCTCGATCCGCCGGAGATCACCGACGGGGTACGCGAGTACGCCGCGCCCAGCTTCGCGGCGGGACGTCCGCTGATCGAGGTGCTGCGTGACCTGGGTTCGCGGATACATGCCGACTTCACCTACCGCTCCGGCTCGACGACGGTTTCCACCGGCGTCAACGAGATGCTGGCGGCCCGCGCGGGGGTCTGCCAGGATTTCGCCCGGCTGGCCATCGCCTGCCTTCGCGCCAACGGCCTGGCCGCCAGCTATGTGTCGGGGTATCTGGCCACCGACCCGCCGCCCGGTAAGGACCGGATGGTCGGCATCGATGCCACCCACGCGTGGGCGGCGGTGTGGACGCCGGACAACCGGTGGCGGGGCTTGGATCCCACCAACGACCAGTTGATCGACGAGCGTTACATCATCGTCGGCCGCGGCCGCGACTACGCGGATGTGCCACCGCTGCGCGGCATCATCTACACCAACTCCGAGAACAGTGTCATCGACGTCGCTGTCGACGTGGTGCCATGCGCGATGGGAGCGCAACATGCGTGACTTCGTGTGCCCCAACTGCGGTCAACGGCTGACGTTCGAGAACTCGGTCTGCCTGTCGTGCGGCTCAGCACTCGGGTTCTCCCTCGACGACATGGCCTTGCTGGTGATCGCCGAGTCCGGGCATGCGGGGGCTGTTGACCCCGACAACTATCAGCTGTGCGCCAATATGCATCTCGCCGAATGCAATTGGCTGGTGCAGGGTAACGAGCTGTGTGTGTCCTGCAAGTTGACCCGGCGGCGGCCCAACGACTCCGACACCAAGGCACTCGCGGCGTTCGCTCGTGCCGAGCACGCCAAACGGCGGCTGATCGTTGAGCTCCACGAGCTCAGGCTGCCCATCGTCGGACGCGACCGCGACCCCGACTACGGGTTGGCGTTCGACCTGTTGTCCAGCGAGTCGGAGAACGTCATCACCGGACATCACAACGGCGTCATCACTTTGGACATGGCCGAGGGTGACGACGTGCACCGTGAACAACTGCGCGTCGCAATGGACGAGCCGTATCGAACCCTGTTGGGGCACTTTCGTCATGAGATCGGCCATTACTACTTCTACCGGCTGATCGACCCGTCAGCGGACTACTTGGCGCGCTTTCGCGAACTGTTCGGCGACCCGGACGCCGACTACCAGCAGGCCCTCGATCGGCACTACCGCGAAGGCACGCCAGCGGGCTGGGAGGAGCGCTTCGTGTCGTCGTATGCGACCATGCATCCGGCCGAAGACTGGGCCGAGACGTTTGCGCACTACCTGCACATCCGCGACGCTCTGGACACCTCGGCGGCTTGCGGCCTGGCCCCGGCCGCCGCCACCTTCGAGCGACCACCCTTGGGCCCCAGCGCTTTTCGCAAGATCATCGACATGTGGCTGCCGTTGTCGTGGTCGTTGAACATGGTGAACCGGTCCATGGGTCACGACGACCTGTACCCGTTTGTGCTGCCGGCGGCGGTGCTGGACAAGATGCAGTTCATCCACACCGTCATCGACGAGGTGACGTCCGATCCCGTTCGGCGGGCGGCCGGTTAGGGCGTCAACTGCGCAACCTGGCCGCCGGAGAGTCGACGGTAGGTGTAGACCAGGATCAGCATCGCGACGGGGGCGGCGACGATCAGGCCGAGCCCGCACAGGAGCGCCCCGACGAACACGAGCAGTCCCTGCACCAGCCAGGACAGAAAAGCTCCGCCGGCGTCCGACCTGACCGTTGCGAAACTGGCCTTCAACGCCTCTATCGCCGGCAGGGCGCGATCGATCGCGAACGGGATCGTGAACATCGCGAAGAAGCTGAAGATGAGGCCGGGAATAACGCACAACACCATCCCGATCGCGGTGAGGAAGCCCACCAGCAGCGCGGCGAGGATCACACCGCCGAAGTTGCGTGGTTTGAAGAACGAACCGATGCTCACCGCGTTCCCGTCGGCAATGTCGAGGCACCCGGAGAGCAACCCCGCCTGGGTCAGGGTGCCGTACACGAACGCCACGATGTCGAGCACGATCGTGCCGGTGGTGCCCAAAGCGAAGCCGAAACCTCCGCCGCCGCTGCTGGAGCTGAAACCTCCGAAACCGGCGATCACCCCCGCGTAGAGGATCGCCCCTATGAGGCCGTAGACGACGAACGAAACAATCAGTGGCACAGCGTCTTTACTGAACTTGTTCCATGCCCAGCTGAATGCCTGACCGATATCGAATTGCTGGCCGGGCCGCGGTGGATAGCCCTGCTGCTGCGGCGGATAGCCGGGAGGCGGTGGGTAGCCCTGCTGCGGCGGGTAGCCGGGAGGCGGTGGTGGCGCGCCATACCCGGGCTGCGGCGGTCCGTAGCCGGGGGGCGGTCCGGGAGGTGGCCCGGGTGGCCCGTAGCCGGGAGGGGGCCCGGGAGGCGGTCCGGGCGGGCCGTAGCCGGGAGGTGGTTGGCCGCCGGGATTGGGGTTAGGACCCCACGGATCGCTCGGGTTGCCTGGGTACTCCGGGGGTCGGCTCATTGCCGCTCCTGCCTTGTTGTCGTGGAGTATGCCGTCCGAGAACTTAGCAAGGATTCGGCGCCGCCGCTGCGAACCGACATGCGTGGGCGGTATTCATGCCGTCACTCGGTCCGTCGGCGCAGGCCAAGCGTGCGTAGCAATTCGGGGCGGCGCAAAATCAGCCCGATCCAGAGCAGTACGCCGACATAGACCGCCGACAGCACGAACGTGGCGATCGGCTTTTCGGCGCGCATGTTCGCCGTCACCGCGCCGCCGAGATAAGCGGTGATACCGATCGCCCCGAGCACCGCCGTGCGCGGAATGAGAAAGACGACCAGGCAGGCCAGCAGTACCAGTCCGATCACCGGGGTCTGCTCGACCGGGAAGCCGAGCGCCGCTGTTCCCTCGCGACTGGCTTCGACACCGACGATCTTGGTCACGCAATCGAATGCCAGGAACACCGCGAGCAGCGCGGTGATCACGGTGCCGACGATCCGGCTGCGGGACCTGCGGCTGTTGGTCTGTTCGGTCATGTTTCTTCCTCCTTCGACGCCAAGCGTGTCGAGGTGTAGACCGCGTGCGCGCGCTGATCTCATCGGCCGCGGCGTGTGGCGCTGCCGATGAGGCCGGGATCCGCCCACGACCTGGGCCGCAGCGGTAAAGTCGCTCTACCAAGTGTCTTCATGCTGGGGAAGCGGTCACTATGCGAACCGTCGACGGCCGCACACCGCGGTGGGCTGCGACTTTGCGGAAGCCGACCCAGGCGCTCATTCCGATACTGGGATGCGTTGCAACGGTGACGCTTCTGGGTGCATGTGCCGGCGCCGGTCCGACCGCGACTCCGGCCAAAAGCACCCCGACCACTTCGTCGGCGTCCGCAACCACCACGCTCGACCTGCCCGCCCTGCCCGCCACGCTGGCCTCTTACTCGCTCGGGTGAGCTCCTTGACATGAACATCGGCGGATTTTTCTGCAACAGCACCTCTATTGGCCTTTGCTGACCGCAAGGCAGGCGCTGGGCGCTGCACTGCGATGCCAGTCCGGTCTACGTGGTATGCCTGAAACCGTGTCCGACGGTCTGTTCGACGTCCCCGGCGCACCCGGCTTCACCGAGCGCGACGGCGGTGGGTCGACGGCCGCACCGTTGGCGGTGCGGATGCGTCCGGCCACCCTCGACGAGGTGGTCGGACAGGACCATCTGCTCCCACCCGGCTCGCCGCTGCGCCGCCTGGTGGAGGGCTCGGGCGTGGCGTCGGTCATTCTGTACGGCCCGCCCGGAAGCGGAAAGACCACGCTGGCGGCGCTGATCTCGCAGGGGACCGGCCGCCGCTTCGAGGCGCTGTCGGCGATCTCGGCCGGTGTCAAGGAAGTGCGCGCGGTGATCGACGCCGCGCGTCGGGCCGCCGCGTACGGCGAGCAGACGGTGCTGTTCATCGACGAGGTGCACCGGTTCTCCAAGACCCAGCAGGACGCGCTGCTCTCGGCGGTCGAAAACCGGGTGGTGCTTCTGGTGGCGGCCACCACCGAGAACCCGTCGTTCTCCGTGGTGGCCCCGTTGTTGTCGCGGTCGCTGATCCTGCAGTTGCGGCCACTGACCGCCGACGACATCCGCACCGTCGTGCACCGCGCGATCGAGGACCCGCGCGGGCTGAACGGGCGCGTGCACGTGGAGCCCGACGCCGTGGACCTGCTGGTGAAGTTGGCCGCAGGCGACGCTCGTCGCGCACTGACCGCGCTGGAGGTGGCGGCCGAGGCGGCGGGGGATCGCGTCACCGTCGAGGCCGTCGAGCAGTCACTGGATGAGGCCGCGATCCGTTATGACCGCGACGGCGACCAGCATTACGACGTCATCAGCGCGTTCATCAAGTCGGTGCGTGGTTCCGACGTCGACGCGGCGCTGCACTACCTGGCCAGGATGCTGGTCGCCGGGGAGGACCCGCGGTTCATCGCGCGGCGGCTAATGATCTTGGCCAGCGAGGACATCGGGATGGCCGACCCGACGGCGCTACAGACCGCGGTCGCCGCCGCGCAGACCGTGCAACTGATCGGCATGCCCGAAGCGCAGCTGACCCTGGCGCACGCCACGGTGCACTTGGCCACCGCACCCAAGTCGAATGCCGTGACCACCGCGCTGGGCGCGGCCATGGCCGACATCAGAGCGGGCAAGGCCGGGCTGGTGCCGGCGCATCTGCGCGACGGCCACTATTCGGGTGCCGCGGCTTTGGGCAACGCGCAGGGCTACAAGTATTCCCACGATGACCCGGATGGTGTTGTGCCGCAACAGTATCCACCGGACGAGCTGGTCGGCGTGGACTACTATCGGCCCACCGGCCACGGCGGTGAACGCGAGATCACCGGCCGGCTGGCGAAGCTGCGGGCGATCATCCGCGGCAAGCGCGGCTGATCAGGTCTTCGTCCGCTCCAGCCACTCGGCCAGCGAGCGGCCCGCGTCGAGCACATGGCGTTCGGCGATATCCCGCGCCCGCTCGGCGTCGCGGTCGGCGAGCGCGGCGACCAGCGCCTGGTGATCCTCCAACGAGTGGTGTTCATGCTCGGGAAACATCGCCAGGAAATTCGACGGCACGACACGGACCGCCTGACGGATCTGCGCCATCAGCCGCCGCGAGTGGGCCGCGCGATGGATCTCGCGGTGGAACTGCCAATTCGCGTCGATGATCGCGCCTTCACCGGAGTGGGCTTCCACATCGGTGGCCAACACGCGCAACCGCTCAATGCCCTCCGGGGTGACCCGCTGCGCGGCCCATGCCGCGGCCTGACCCGTCAGCACACCCAGAATCGTGAAACTGTCCAGCACATCGTCGGGGCTGATGCCGATCACCGTGATGCCGCTGCGCGGAGCCACCCGTACCAGCCCGTCGTAGGACAGTTCCAGCAACGCCTCCCGGACCGGGGTGCGGCTGGTCGCGAACTCCGTGGTGATGGCGTCGAGGTCGAGGCGTGTCCCGGCAGGCAGCGCGCCGGTGAGAATGCGGTCGCGCAGTTCGCGCGCGGCGCGCTCGCGCACCGTCCCGGAGATATCGATGCTGGGCATGACGACGACTTTAAGCCAATCCGGCATCTGACACTTGAAATCTGATATATCAAATGTTAGACACAGAGCTATGACCACACGACAGATGGCGCTGGTCGCCTTCATGCAAGCGGGCAACACCTCGGTGTATGCGGGCTCGTGGCGGCACCCCGCCACCGAGCACGGTTACCTCGATGCCTCCTACTACGCCAAAATCGGTCGCCAACTCGAAGAGGGTTGCTTCGACCTGATGTTCTTCGACGACCGGCTGGCGATGCCGGGCATCTACGGCGGATCGGTCGCCGAGGCCGTGCGATACGGCGCCCGACCGGTCAAGTTGGACCTGTCCATCGTGCTGGGTGTGCTGGCCCAGGCGACGTCGCGCATTGGGCTGGGCGCGACCTGCTCCACGACCTACTACCCGCCGTTCCATGTGGCCCGCACCTTCGCCACCCTCGACCACCTGTCGGGCGGGCGCGCGGCGTGGAACGTGGTCACCTCGGTCAACGACAGCGAAGCCCAAAACTTCGGCCTGCGAACACATTTGGACCACGACGCACGCTATGACCGGGCCGAGGAGTTCCTCGAGGCCGTCGTCGGGCTGTGGGACACCTGGGAGGACGGCGCCGTGCTGCACGACCGGGTCGACGGGCGATATGCCGATCCCGCGAAGGTGCACGAGCTCGCCCATGTCGGCGAGTACTTTTCGGTACGCGGGCCGTTGACGGTACCGCGCAGCCCCCAGGGCCGGCCGGTGGTCATCCAGGCCGGCTCGTCGGGGCGCGGCCGTGAATTCGCTTCCCGCTGGGCCGATTTGATCTTCACCGGCGACCCCGGCATCGACGTCGCGCGCAGTCACTACGCCGACCAGAAGGAGCGCATCGCCGCGGCCGGTCGCAACCCCGAGGCGGTCAAGCTGTGTCCCATGGCCTACGCCGTGGTGGGGGAGTCGGAAGACCACGCCAAGCACCGCGAGCAAGTCTTCCTCAACGAGCTGGTGCACCCGATGGCCTCGCTCACCCTGCTCTCGGAGCTGATGAACTACGACTTCTCCCGGCACGACCTCGACGACCCGATCACCGACGAACTCATCGATTCGGTGTCCGGCATCCGCGGCCTGGTGCAAAACCTGCGCACCCACATCGGCGGTGACACCGTCACGCTGCGCGACCTGGCCGGCCACCGCGCCACGCTGCTGCAGGGCCCCCGCTTCGTCGGCACCGGCCCGCAGGTCGCCGACCAGATGGAGGAGTGGTTCAACACCGGCGCATGCGACGGATTCGTCCTGGCCGCAACACATCTGCCCGGAGCCTTCGAAGACGTGGTGCGGATGGTGGTCCCGGAGTTGCAGCGACGCGACCTGTTCCGCGACTCGTATGACGGCGCGACCCTGCGCGAGCATCTGAGCCTGCCTCGGCCGGCCCGTACCGCGCCCGTCGGCGCATGATGCTCGACGGCATCCGGGTCCTCGACATCGCCACCCTGGCCGCGGCGCCGCTTACCGCCACCTATCTCGGTGAGTTCGGCGCCGACGTCATCAAGGTCGAGCAACCCGGACCCGGCGACCCGATCCGCGGCTGGGGCCATCAGGTCGACGGCGTCGGGCTGATGTGGAAGTCGGTGTCGCGCAACAAGCGTTCGATCACCCTCGACCTGCGTGTGGCCGAAGGCCAAGCATTGCTGCGCCGGCTGGTCGAGAACGCCGACGTGGTGATCGCCAATACCCGGCCGTCGACGCTGCGGGCCTGGGGACTGGACTACCCGGCCCTGCGTGCCGTCAACGACCGCATCGTCATGCTGCACATCACCGGCTACGGGCTGACCGGCCCGAAAAGCGATCGGCCGGGGTTCGGCACGCTCGGTGAGGCGATGAGCGGGTTCGCCAACATCACCGGCCAGGCCGATGGCCCGCCGACCCTGCCGCCGTTCATGCTGGCCGACGGCGTGGCGTCGCTGAACGCCGCCTACGCGGTGATGATGGCGCTGTATCACCGCGACGTGTACGGGGCGCCCGGCCAGCTGATCGACGTCAACCTGATCGACCCCCTGGCGAGGCTGCTGGAGCAGACGCTGCTGGGCTACGACCAACTCGGGCTGGTGCCCACCAGGGCGGGCAACCGCTGGGACATCTCGGCGCCGCGCAACACCTACCGCACCGCCGACGGTCGCTGGCTGGCGATGTCGGGTAGCTCACCGGCGTTGGCGCTGAGGGTGTTTCGGGCCATCGGACGTGACGACCTCGCCGACGACGCCGACTTCTCCGACCCGCAGCGCCGACTGTCCCGGGCCGCCGAGGTGGACCAGGTTGTCGCCGACTGGGTGGCCGGCAAGACCCTGACGCAGGCCATTGACATCCTGGAGGCCGAAAACGTCGCCGCCGCACCGGTTTACGACGTCGCGGATCTGGTCGCCGATGAACAGCTGGCCCACCGCGAGGTTTTCATCAAAGTCGACGACGACGAACTCGGCGCCATGACGGTCCAGGCGCCGGTGCCGCGGTTTTCCGCCACGCCCGGCCGGGTCCAGCACCTCGGCCCACGACTCGGCGAACACAACGCCGAGCTGTACGGCGAACTGCTCGGGCTGACGGCCACCGAAATCGACGACCTGCACGCCCGCGGCGTGCTGTAGCCAAGGAGATCAGCCAATGCTGTTGCGCCGCTCCGAACTCGCCGTTCCCGCGAGCAACGACCACATGTTCACCCGCGCCGCCTCCTCGGAAGCCGACCTGGTGTTCCTCGATCTCGAGGACGCCGTCGCACCGGCACACAAAGAGGCGGCGCGCGCCAACGCCATCACCGCGTTGACCGAACTCGACTGGGGCCGTGCCGTGCGTGCGGTCCGCATCAACGGACTCGACACCGGGTGGTGCCATGACGACATCATCGAAATCGTCACGCACGCCGGCGAACACCTGGACACCATCGTCATCCCGAAGGCGCGCACCGCCCGTGACGTCTGGTGGGTGGACGTGCTGCTGACCCAGCTGGAGGCCAAGCTCGGGCTGCGGCGCCCGATCCGGCTCGAGGTGCTGATCGAGGAGGTCGAGGGACTGGCCAACGCCGAGGAGATCGCCGTCGCCAGCAACCGGCTGGACGCGTTGATCTTCGGCGTCGGCGACTTTTCGCTGTCGCAGGGGGCGCGGGTGGACACCAACTTCGTCCCGCTCGGCGAATACCCCGGCGACTTTTGGCACTACGCCCGCAACAAGGTGCTGGTTGCCGCCCGCATCGCGGGCATCGAGCCAATCGACGCGCCCTACCCGGACTACCGCGATCTCGAGGGCTACGAGCGCGACGCGCGGCGGGCGTCGCTGTTGGGCTACACCGGCAAGTGGGCGATCCACCCCAGCCAGGTCCCCGTCGCCAACGCGGTTTACTCACCGACCGCGGAGGAAATCGCGCTGGCGCGGCGCAACGTGACCGCCTATCGCGACGGCGAGGCCAACGGGCTCGGCGCCGTCGGCGTCGACGGGGTGCTCGTCGATGCCGCGCATGCCAAGATGGCGCAGGCGACGCTGGAACGCGCCGCGCTGATCGACGGCGACAGGGGTACCGGATGAAGACCTTCACCGACGACGAGATGAACGCGCTGCTGCCGGCCGCGAAGACCTACAGCGTCGTCATCCTCAAGCAGGGGCCCAACTTCGGCGGCGACGACACCCCGGCGATCATCTGGGAGCACGGCCGGCGCAACTTCGCGCTGCGCCACGAAGGCGTCCTGCCAGTGGTGTTGCCGGTCGCCGACGGCTCGGAGGTATGCGGCGTCGGCGTGTTCACCGGCAGCGTCGACGAGACCACCGCGATGATGAACGACGACCCCGGCGTGCAAGCCGGGGTGTTCACCTTCGAGGTGCACCCCTGCCGCGGCTTCCCGGGGGACTCGCTGCCGTAAGCGGCTAGACCAGCTCGGGCACCCGCAGGTGGGCGATTGCCAGCTCGAACTCGCCGACGTCGTACTGATCGGTGCCCAGGTCGCGTAGCAGGGCGGTCCGCAGCGAGCGGGCCTTGTCGTCATTGCGCTGCATCGCGTCGGCGCTGTCGAACGTCGACGACGACACCGCACGCCATGACGCACGGTCGAGCATCAGGCTCGCGCTGCAGAAGCCCTCGAGCTTCTCGATGTCAGGCAGCACCGACTCGCGGTAGAACTCGATGGCCCGGTCGAACTGGTCGGGCTGCACCTTGAGCCACGTGGTGCGCACGCAGGCGCCCGCGCCGGAGTGATGGTCACGGTGCAGCACCGCGATCTCCCACTCGTCGACGCTTGGACTGCCGCCGAAGGCCTGCGCGGCCTCGTCGCGAACCGGCCGCACCCGCTCGGCGCTGGCATGCATCGCCTCTTGCGATTCCCAGGAACTGGTCATGATGCAGCGCCCGGACTGCCGGTCGACCAACAACGACAGCCCGAGACAGCCCTCGACCTCCTGGAGTCTGGGCATGACTACGTCGCGAACGTGTGCGATACCGGCGTCGATGGACGACGGTTGCGCCTCGATAGTGGTAGAGCGCGCGTACACGATTCACTCCTCCTTTCGGGCAGCGCCCCCGGCGGCGCCACCGGTCCACTCAATTACCTTCCTCCGGCCGATTCAGCGTGGCAATGGGCCTCACACCAGCTCGGGCACCCTCAGGTGGGCGATCGCCAACTCGAACTCGCGTTCGTCGAGCTCCTGGGCGCCCGCTTCGCGGGTCCGGGCGTTCTTGAGCTCGGTCGACTGATCGCGGTTTCGGTCCATCGCATCCATGCTGTCGAACGTCGCGCACGACACAGCGCGCCCGGATGACCGGTTGACCATCAGGCTCGCGCTGGAGAACCCCTCGAGGTTCTCCAGGTCGGGCAGCACCGACGACTTGTAGAACTCGATGCCCTGGTCCATTTGGTCCGGCTCGACGCGTACCCAGGTGGCCCGCACGCAGGCGCCCTCACGCGAGGGGTGATCACGGTGCAGCGCCGCGATTTCCCACTCTTCGACCTCCGGGCTGCCCCCGAACATCTCGGCGGCCCGGTCCCGCATCGGGCGTATCCGCTCGTCGCTTGCGCGCATCGCCTCCTCGTTCTCCCAGGCGCTGGTAGCGATGCATCGGCCGGACTGCCGGTCGACCAACAGCGACACACCGACACACCCGTCGACCTCCTGGAGGGCGGGCATGACCTCGTCGCGAAGGTGCGCAATTCCCGCGTCGATCGAGGAGGGTTGCGCCTGAATAGTGGTAGAGCGTGCGTACACGATCCACCCCCTCATTTCTCGGGGCAGCGCCCCGGCGGCGCCACCGGAACATCCACTACTTTCCTCCGACGGATTTCATTGCGCATGGCAATCGGCAAAGCCGTACGGATTCAAGGCATTGGCAGGCCGGCGACCGTTCCCCGTAGGCTGGAAAGCATGGATACCGATGTGCTGGAGCTGGACACCAGCCGTCGCCGCATCGTGGATTTGACCGAGCAGGTGCGCTCGTTCTGCGCCTCCCGCGCGGACGGCGGGGACGGGTTGTGCAACGTGTTCGTCCCGCATGCGACGGCGGGGGTGGCCATCATCGAGACCGGCGCCGGTTCCGACGACGACCTCGTCGACGCGCTGGAGCGGCTGTTGCCGCGCGACGAGCGCTATCGGCACGCGCACGGATCGCCGGGCCACGGCGCCGACCACGTGCTGCCGGCGCTCGTGGCGCCGTCGGTGACGGTGCCGGTTGCCGGCGGCGAGCCGCTGCTGGGTACCTGGCAGAGCGTGGTGCTCGTCGACCTGAATCGGGACAATTCCCGGCGGTCGGTCCGGCTGAGCTTCGTCACAGCCTGACGGGCGCGAGTAAGGCGGACCGGTACTGTAGTGCGGTCGAAAAAAGGAAGCGGAACGTGCAGACACACGAGATCAGGAAGCGGTTCCTGGATCATTTCGTGAAAGCGGGTCACACCGAAGTGCCGAGCGCCTCGGTGATCCTCGACGACCCCAATCTGCTGTTCGTCAACGCCGGCATGGTCCAGTTCGTGCCGTTCTTTTTAGGCCAGCGCACGCCGCCGTACCCGACGGCCACCAGCATCCAGAAATGCATCCGCACACCGGATATCGACGAGGTCGGGATCACCACCCGGCACAACACGTTCTTTCAAATGGCCGGCAATTTCTCGTTCGGCGACTATTTCAAACGCCGCGCCATCGAGTTGGCCTGGACGCTGTTGACCAGCAGCCTCGATGACGGCGGATACGGGTTTGATCCCGAAAAGCTCTGGGCCACCGTGTATTTGGAAGATGACGAAGCCGCCCAGCTGTGGCAGGAGGTCGCGGGGCTGCCGGCGGAGCGGATCCAGCGCCGCGGCATGTCGGACAACTACTGGTCGATGGGTATCCCCGGGCCGTGCGGGCCGTCGTCGGAGATCTACTACGACCGGGGACCGGAATACGGCCCCGAGGGCGGCCCGCTGGCCAGTGAAGAACGCTACTTCGAGATCTGGAATCTCGTGTTCATGGAAAACGAGCGCGGTGAAGGCGCCGGCAAAACCGACTACCCGATCCTCGGGCCGTTGCCGCGCAAGAACATCGACACCGGCATGGGAGTCGAGCGGGTCGCAGTGCTGCTGCAGGGTGTGCACAACGTCTACGAGACTGACCTGCTGCGGCCGGTGATCGACACCGTCGCCGCGCGCGCACCCCGGCGGTATGACGTCGGCAACCACGAGGACGACGTGCGCTACCGGATCATCGCCGACCACAGCCGGACCGCGGCGATCCTGATCGGCGACGGCGTCAGCCCCGGCAACGACGGGCGCGGATATGTGCTGCGCCGACTGCTGCGCCGGGTGATCCGCTCCGCCAAGCTGTTAGGCATCGAAGCGCCCATCGTCGGTGACCTGATGGCCACCGTGCGCGACGCGATGGGCCCGTCATACCCCGAACTCGTCGCCGACTTCGAACGGATCAACCGCATCGCCGTAGCCGAGGAGACGGCGTTCAACCGCACACTGGCGTCGGGCTCGCGGCTGTTCGACGAGGTGGCCGGCGCCACCAAGGCATCCGGGGCCAAGGTGCTGTCCGGCTCGGATGCCTTCACCCTTCACGACACCTACGGCTTCCCGATCGAGCTCACCCTCGAGATGGCCGCCGAAGCGGGCCTGCAGGTCGACGAGGCCGGCTTCCGGGAACTCATGGCCGAGCAGCGGCGCCGCGCCAAAGCCGATGCCGCCGCCCGCAAGCACGCGCACGCGGACCTGTCGGCCTACCGCGAATTGGTCGACACCGGGCCCACCGAGTTCACCGGCTTCGACGAATTGACGTCGCAGGCACGGGTTTTGGGCATCTTCGTCGACGGCAGCCGAGTCCCGGTAGTGTCTCACGGCGCTGACGGGATGGAACGTGTGGAGCTCGTGTTGGACCGCACCCCGCTCTACGCCGAAGCCGGTGGGCAGCTCGCAGACGTCGGAACCATCACCGGCACCGGCGCCGGCGAGAGTGCACGGGCCGCCGTCACCGATGTGCAGAAGATCGCCAAAACCCTATGGGTGCACCGGGTCAACGTGGAATCCGGGGAATTCGTCGAGGGCGACACCGTCACTGCGGCGGTGGATCCCGGTTGGCGCAAAGGCGCCACCCAAGGCCATTCGGGCACTCATATGGTGCACGCTGCGCTGCGACAAGTCTTGGGCCCCAATGCGGTACAGGCCGGCTCACTGAATCGGCCGGGCTATCTGCGCTTCGACTTCAACTGGCAGGGCCCGTTGAGCGAAGAGCAGCGCATGCAAGTCGAAGAGGTCACCAACCAGGCGGTGCAGGCCGACTTCGAGGTGCACACCTTCACCGAGCAGCTCGACAAGGCCAAGGCGATGGGGGCGCTGGCGCTGTTCGGGGAGAGCTATCCCGACCGGGTGCGGGTCGTCGAGATCGGCGGGCCGTTCTCGCTGGAGCTGTGCGGCGGCACCCATGTGCACAACTCGGCGCAGATCGGGCCGGTGACGATCCTGGGCGAATCCTCGATCGGCTCCGGGGTGCGCCGGGTGGAGGCCTATGTGGGGCTGGAGTCGTTCAAGCACCTGGCCAAGGAGCGCGCGCTGATGGCCGGGCTGGCGTCGTCGCTGAAGGTGCCGTCCGAGGAGGTGCCGGCCCGGGTGGCCAACCTCGTCGAGCGGCTGCGGGCCGCTGAGAAGGAGCTCGAACGCACCCGGTTGGCGACGGCCCGGGCCGCGGCGGTCAATGCCGCCGCGGGCGCGCAGCGCATCGGTAACGTCCGCGTGGTGGCGCAGCGGATGTCGGCGGGAATGACAGCCGCAGATCTGCGCTCGCTGGTCGGCGACATCCGCGGCAAGCTCGGCAGCGATCCGGCTGTGGTGGCGTTGATCGCCGAAGGAGAGAGCGGATCGGTGCCCTATGCCGTCGCCGTCAATCCCGCCGCCCAGGATCTCGGGATCCGGGCGAATGACCTGGTCAAGCAGCTGGCCGGCGCGGTCGACGGGCGGGGTGGCGGCAAGCCCGATCTGGCGCAGGGCTCGGGCAAAGATCCATCCGGCATTGACGCCGCGCTCGACGCGCTGCGAAAAGAGATAGCGCGGGTTAGCTGAGTGGACTCTGCGGCGCACCGCCCGCCGGATCGGCCCGGCGGGGACGATCCCGGACGCGGCCGGCGGCTCGGCGTCGACGTGGGCAGCGTGCGTATCGGCGTGGCCTGTAGCGATCCGGACGGCATCCTCGCCACCCCGGTTGAAACCGTGCGTCGCGACCGGTCCGGCAAGCATCTGCGCCGGCTGGCCGAACTGGTCGCCGAACTGGAAGCGGTCGAGGTCGTTGTCGGGCTGCCGCGAACCCTGGCCGATCGCACGGGGTCGTCGGCGCGCGACGCCATCGAGCTGGCCGAGGTGCTGGCACGCCGGATCGCGCCCACACCGGTGCGGCTGGCCGACGAGCGGCTGACGACGGTGGCCGCGCAGCGGTCGCTGCGCCAGGCCGGGGTTCGCGCGAAGGGCCAGCGTAAGGTCATCGACCAGGCGGCGGCGGTGGCGATCCTGCAAGGATGGCTCGACGAACGCCGCGTCGCGCTGCCCGGGGAGGTCAACGGTGTCTGAGGGTCGGGGGCGCGCGGGGCGCGCCCGGCCGGTGGCGGTGGGGCCGCCGCGGCGCGGTCGCAGCCGTGCCGAACGCATCCGCGCCGAACGCAGCCGGCGGCGCCGGCGCGTCGCCCTCGGGTTCGCCGTCGGGCTGCTCATCGTCGTCGTCGTGGCGGCGGCGTTCGTCGGCTCCAAACTGTGGCACACCGTATTCGGCCCGCAGAACGACTACACCGGCAGCGGCAAGCGTGATGTGGTGATCCAGATCCACGCCGGCGACTCGACCACCGCGATCGGCGAGACGCTGCAGAGCCACAGCGTGGTCCGCACGGTGCGGGCATTCGTCGACGCCGCACACGGCAACGACAAGATTTCGTCGATCCAGCCCGGTTATTACCGGATGCGCACCGAAATTCCCGCGTCGTCGGCGGTGCAGCGGCTCACCGATCCCGAGAACCGGGTGGGCAAGCTGGTCATTCCCGAGGGGCAGCAACTCGACGACACCACCGACGTCAAGACCAACGCGGTGACGCCGGGCATCTTCACCCTGATCTCCCGGGCCACCTGCGTGGACCTCGACGGGGACCGGCGCTGCGTTTCAGTGCCCGATCTGCGGGCAGCGGCCGGTCAGGCCGCGCCGGCCACGCTGGCGGTGCCCGCCTGGGCGCTGGATCCGGTGAAGCGGATGGGCGACGACCACCGCCGGCTCGAGGGCCTGATCGGGCCGGGCACGTTCAACGTCAACCCGTCGGCCTCTCCGCAGACGATCCTGCAGACGTTGATCAGCGCAAGCGCCGTCGATTACGTGAAGTCGGGTCTGCTGGACACGGCCAAGGCCATGAACCTGTCGCCCTACGACGTGCTGGTGGTCGCCTCGCTGGTGCAGCGCGAGGCCAAACCGCAGGATTTCCCGAAGGTCGCCAGGGTGATCTACAACCGGCTGGCCGAGCACCGCACGTTGGAGTTCGACTCGACGGTGAACTATCCGCTGGACCGCCGGGAAGTGGCCACCACTGACGCCGACCGCGAGCAGCCCACGCTGTGGAACACCTACGTCGACGAGGGCCTGCCGGCGACACCGATCTGCTCGCCCGGCACCGATGCCCTCGAAGCGGCGGAGCATCCCGCACCCGGTGACTGGCTGTATTTCGTCACAATCGATGCGAAGGGCACGACGCTGTTCACCCGCGATTACCAAGAGCATCTGGCGAACATCGAGTTGGCCAAACACAACGGTGTCCTCGACAGCGCCCGCTAGAAAAGCCGGCGTGCTCGGCTCGCCGATCGCGCACTCGCGATCACCGCAGCTGCATCTGGCCGCCTACCGTGCGCTGGGCCTGGCCGACTGGACCTACGAGCGCATCGAATGCGGCGCCGACGAGCTGCCGGCCGTAGTTCGTGCATTCGGCCCGGAGTGGGTGGGCGTCTCGGTGACGATGCCGGGAAAATTCGCCGCGCTGGCCTTCGCCGACGAGCACACCGCCCGCGCGGAACTGGTGGGATCGGCCAACACCCTGCTGCGAACGCCGCGCGGCTGGCGGGCCGACAACACCGACGTCGACGGTGTGCGGGGAGCGTTGGGCACGGCGTCGGGGCGGGCGGTGGTGTCGGGGTCCGGGGGCACTGCGCCTGCGGTGATCGTGGGATTGGCCGAACTTGGGGTCAGCCATGTCACCGTCGTGGCACGCAATCCGGACAAGGCGGCCCGGTTACTGGAGCTGGGCAGCCGTGTCGGGGTGGCGACGCGGTTCTGCGACCTGGAAAGCAGCGAACTGGGGGCCGCGGTGGCCGAGGCGACCGTGTTGATCAACACGCTGCCGGCCGATGTGGCCGCCCGGCATGCCTCGGTGTTTGCTTCGGTTCCGGTGCTGTTGGACGCGGTCTACGACCCATGGCCCACGCCGCTGGCCGCGGCGGTGGCTGCGGCGGGTGGGCGGGTGATCAACGGCCTGCAGATGCTGCTGCATCAGGCGTTCGCGCAGGTAGAACAATTCACAGGGCTGCCCGCGCCGCGTGAGGCGATGGCGGCCGCGCTGGGTTAGCCTGCCGCCCGTGGGGGCGGGGATCGCGATGCTGTGGATGGCCGCGTTGGCCGGCTACGACATTCGGCAACGCCGGCTGCCCAACTGGTTGACGTTGCCGGGGGCCGCCGCGGTGACGGCGTCTGCCTGTTTGGCCGGCCGCGGTTTGCCTGCCGTCGCCGGGGCGATGGCGCTGGGCGGGGTGTATTTGGCGGTGCATCTGGTTTCGCCGACGGCGATGGGCGCGGGGGATGTGAAGTTGGCGCTCGGCCTCGGCGCGTTGACCGGTTGCTTCGGTGTCGGCGCGTGGTTTCTGGCTGCGGCTGGCGCGCCGTTGTTGACCGCGGTGATCGGTGTCCTCCGGGGCGGTGGCAGCGTGCCGCACGGGCCATCGATGTGCCTGGCGAGCGCGATGGCCGTTGCGCTGGGTTGTTGACTGGCAGCTTCTGGCAGCCCCGACGCTGGAGCTGGCAGTGGATCCGCCGCACGATCGGGGACATGACAGGCACATCGATCTCAAATAGTTCCCGTCGAACCGACGATCTCCGCTGGCGATCCATCCGCGCCGACCTGGGCTTCTGGAGCGTTGCGGGCGCCGTCGTCGCCATCTTGAGCGGACCGCTCAGTATCTGGTGGAGCGTGCCGCGTGCGGTCCTCCTCGTCGGTGGGGTGTCGTTCCTCGTCGGCGGTGTCGGCCTGCTATTCGGTTTGAACCGGGTCCGTCCGACATCCCGGGGGCTGGTGTGGGCCTTCGGCCTGTCCAACCTTCTGCTCGCGCCGATCGTGTGGACGGCAGCCTCCATAGGCGTGCTTCCGTTGAGCGTGGGGGGTCAATGGGCGCTGGCCACCGTTGGCGTCGTCGCGCTTGTTCTGGGAGTCTGGCAGCTCACTACGTTGCCGCGGCACGCTTACTGAGGCCCAGCGTTCGCCCGGCCCCAAGCCAGGCGTGGAAAGAGGGGAACAGGACGGCGTGAGCGACGACAGTCATGACATCGCCCCGGCCCGCTCCATGTGCCCTTCGAAGTCAAGTGATCTCGCCATGTCGCGATAGCGCTTCACGAATTTTCCGTATGCCTGGTCGTCGTCGCGGGCGCGAGCGAACAGCGCACGTAGCCGCAGCAGCGCCAGCTCATATAGCACGAACCCCGGCTCGCTCGGACAGGCTGCGAGCCTCTCGATGGCGGCCTGCGCTTGCTGCAGATCTTGCTTGCTTCCGCGGCGTAGCAATGATTCCACCAGCACGGTCCATGCCGGGCCTCGGAAGAAGACTTCGTTGCTGTCGAGAAGGTGCCCGACGGTTGCCTCGGCGATCTCGATCGCTGCGCCCAGATCTCCAGCGTTTGCGATGCATTCTGCGGTCTGGATATCGGCCATCGTCACCGTAAGCAGGTCCGCGTGCCGGGATGCTTGCTGACGTCCCTTCGCCAGTAACTCCATACCGGAGGCCCAGTCGCCGCCAGGCACACGAACCAGCATGATGCCGTGCGCGACTCGCGCCCACGCCAGTGAAACGTCGTCGCCGGATCGCTCGGCGGTCCTAAGTGAATCGGCTGTGTGCCCGATCACCGCCGCATCAGGGATCAGGGCGCCGTTCATCACTGGGACCACATAGCCGTATGTGGTGACGACAATCTGGGTAAAACGCTGCACCTCGCGAGCCATCGCGAGCCCAGCTGTCAGGTCGTCGCGCCAACCCCGACGTCCCAGGCTGCAATTGGCGAGACTTCGGAGGGTCATCGTCCAGGCAAGCGGTGATTCGAAGAAGAAATTGCCCATCGTGATTCGGCCATCGGCCAGCTCGATTACCCGCTCGATCAGCGGTAGTGTATTGGTGATCTCACCGGCCTCCAACTTGGCATGCGTCGCGGTGTTGAGCAGCCCAACGATCAGCGCGGGATCACCAATGGACTCCAGCATGCGGACGTATTCCGTTGCAAGCGTTCGTAATTGGTGCAGCTCATGGTTGAGAGTCATCGACACAAGCACTCCCGACATGCCCATCACCAACGACATCTGGTCACCAGCCGCACCGCAGAGGTCGCGCAGCTCATTGAGGCCCGCTTCGGCAAACCCGCCACCTCCGGCGCGCCAGGCGTAGCCACAGATCAGGGTTCGCGGGCCGATGCGCATCGACGTTCGGTCCGGATCGTCGTCCGGCAATCGGTCGGCGACCTCCCGGGCCCGTAACCAACTCGCTCGTGCCGCGCGGACGTCGCGGTCCGTCAGCCACGTCGCGGCCCGCATGTGCCAACCCCACGCCGCGCGCAAATCGCCTGCAGCCTCCAGGTGTGTGGCGATCAGCGCCGCATTCTCCTCCACGGCCGACGGATCGCGCTGTTGGATCGCCGTCGCTACCCGCTGGTGCAACAGCGAGCGGTCCGACCTCAGTTGCGATTCATAGGCCACCGCGCGGATCAACGGGTGATCGAAGGCGTACTCGGCTCGCGGGGAAACCGTTACCTGATCGAGAAGTTCTGCATCGACAAGCTCCGCAAGCGCCACATCCTCGTCGACGCACGCGAGCAGGTCGGCCTCGAACCGGGAGCCGATCACCGCTGCGGCATTCAATGTGCGTTTGGCGGCCCCGCCGAGACGGTCGATGCGTGCGGCAATGGTGGCCTGCACGGTGGCGGGCACATGGACCTCAGCCACGTCCGCACTGGAGGTATAGCCGCCGCGGTCGCCCTCGAGCACTCCGCGCTCGCCGAGTTCGCGCACCATTTCTTGGATGAAGAACGGGTTGCCGGCGGCACGGCCCGCAACGGTGGTTTTGATCGCCGCGACCGACGCATCGGATCCTAATAAGTCGGCGAGCAGCTGGTTCGTTTCTGCTTCAGTCAGCGGTGTGAGCGAAATCGTCTGCGTACCTGTGACATTGGCCAGCGCACCTTCGTACTCCGGGCGATACGTGATCAACACCAACGAACGCGTCCGGGCAATGGCTGAAACGAAGTCGCTGAACATCGACTCGCTCACCTCGTCGATCCAATGCACGTCTTCGATGACGTAAATGGCGGGCTCGCTACGCGCCTGCGCCAGGGAATTGATCAGGGCAGTCAACCGCCGCCGCCGGGCGTCGGGATCGATGGTTGGCAATGCCACTTCGGGGTCGCGTATGCCCACCAGGTCATATAGCAGCAGAACATCCTCTTCGCCAGCATCGGGCAGCTGGTCATTCACCCGTCGGCGCGCCGCCTCGTCACCGAGATCGGTGATCCCTGCGGCCTCACGCAGCAGTCGCGCCACCGCATGAAACGGCACGTCGCTGGTATGCGACTCGCAAAAGGTGAAAAATACATCGACACCGCGGCCGATCGCGAATCGCACTGCCTCACCGACAAGCCGGGTCTTACCGATCCCGGCTGGCCCCGCGACACACACCACAGCACCGTGACCGGCGGCGGCGCGATCCAAAAGGCCAGCCAGCGTGGTCAACTCCAAGTCGCGGCCGACCAACGCCGCTTGCCCGGAGCCGGCGAGTTCGCGCTGCCCGGCGATGCCCAATAGTTGGCGCGCGGGCACTGGACGATGACCTCCTTTGATGGGAGCCATCTCCAGGTCACCCAGCATCGCAGTCTTCTCGACGAGTCGAGCCGTGGACTCGCTGAGCGTAACCCCGCCCGGTGGCGCAACCGATTCCATCCGTTGCGCCATGCCGACCTGCTCACCGATGGTGGTGTAACCGAAAGAGCCTGAACCGATCTCACCGGCTATCACCTGACCGGAGTTGAGTCCGACGCGTAGCATGAGGTCCACGCCATCGCAGCCTTGCACGTCGACGGCGAGCCGCTTGGCCTCCTGCTGAACACCCAATGCAGCCAGACACCCGCGAAGGGCGTGATCCTCCAAGGCCGTCGGTGCGCCGAACACCGCCATGATGCCGTCGCCGGTGAACTTGTCGACGGTTCCGCCATAACGCCGCACCACCGCCGCGCAGCGATCGGCGAGGTCGGCCATGATCTCGCGCAGCCGCTCGGCACCCACCGACGCTGCGATGTCCATGGAATGCACCACATCGGCGAACAACACGGTGACTTGCTTGTACTCCGCCGATCGCCTGACCTGAGTGATGGGAGCACCGCACTCGTTACAGAACTTGGACTTTGGCGACAGTTCGGTGCCGCATGACCCACAGACCAGCCCCGTCGCGGTCAGTCCGTCGCCACCATCGCCGCTGGGAGCCACGTCAGTATCGTTTCATCGTTGGTCAACGATGTCCTTCATATCGCGGTGCCGAACCCTGCGAGCGCGCTCACGCAAACCTGAGCGTTCGCCCGGCTCCCCGGCCACTCGTGGGAAGATGGGACACGTGTTGCGATGGACCACTGCCGGTGAATCCCACGGCCGCGCGCTGGTGGCCGTGCTGGAAGGCATGGTCGCCGGTGTGGCCGTCACCTCCGAGGACATCGCCGCCCAGCTGGCTCGCCGTCGGCTTGGGTACGGCCGCGGCGCCCGGATGAAGTTCGAGCGCGACCAGGTCACCGTGCTGGCCGGGGTGCGGCACGGCATCACGCTGGGCGGACCGATCGCCGTCGAGATCGCCAACACCGAATGGCCGAAGTGGGAGGCCGTCATGGCGGCCGACCCGGTCGATCCGGCCGAACTCGACGTCGCGCGTAACGCCCCGTTGACCCGGCCGCGGCCCGGCCACGCCGACTACGCCGGCATGCTCAAGTACGGATTCGACGACGCCCGCCCGGTTTTGGAGCGCGCCAGTGCCCGCGAGACCGCCGCCCGTGTCGCCGCCGGGACGGTCGCACGGCTGTTCCTGCGGCAGGCGCTCGGCGTCGAGGTGCTCTCCCATGTCGTGTCCATCGGCGAGTCGGCCCGCTACGACGGTCCGCCGCCGCGTTCCGAGGACCTGCCCGCGATCGACGCCAGCCCGGTTCGCGCGTTCGATAAGGCCACTGAGAAGTCCATGATTGCCGAGATCGAAGCCGCCAAGAAGGACGGCGACACCCTGGGCGGCGTCGTGGAGGCCGTCGCGGTGGGCCTGCCGGTCGGTTTGGGCTCGTTCACCAGCGGCGAGAACCGGCTGGACAGCCAGCTCGCCGCGGCGGTGATGGGCATCCAGGCGATCAAAGGCGTGGAGATCGGCGACGGGTTTGAGACCGCACGCCGGCGCGGCAGCCGCGCACACGACGAGATGCATCCCGGGCCGGACGGCGTTGCCCGCTCGACCAACCGGGCCGGCGGGCTGGAAGGCGGTATGACCAACGGCCAGCCGTTGCGGGTGCGCGCGGCGATGAAGCCCATATCCACCGTGCCCCGGGCCCTGGCCACCGTCGACATGGCGACCGGCGACGAGGCCGTCGCGATCAACCAGCGCTCCGATGTGTGCGCGGTGCCGGCCGCCGGCGTGGTTGTCGAGACCATGGTTGCCCTGGTGCTGGCCCGCGCCGTGCTGGAGAAGTTCGGCGGCGATTCGCTGGCCGAAACCCGCCGCAACATCGAGGCTTATCGGCGTGCGGTCGCCGACCGCGAACCGGCCACCGAAGTCCGGGTATCGGGGTAATGGCACCCAAGGCCGTACTCGTGGGGCTGCCGGGGTCGGGTAAGTCCACGATCGGGCGACGGCTGGCCAAGGCGCTCGGTGTCGACATGCTGGACACCGACGCGGCGATCGAACAGCGCACCGGACGCAGCATCGCCGAGATCTTCGCCACCGACGGGGAGACGGAATTCCGCCGGATCGAGGAAGAAGTGGTCCGCACCGCGCTGGCCGAACACAACGGAGTGCTGTCGTTGGGCGGTGGCGCCGTCACCAGTCCCGGTGTGCGCGCGGCACTGGCCGGACACACCGTCGTCTTCCTGGAGATCAGCGCCGCCGAAGGGGTGCGCCGCACCGGCGGCAACACCGTGCGGCCGCTGCTGACCGGTGACGACCGCGCCGAGAAATTCCGCGAGCTGATGTCGCAGCGGGTGCCGCTATACCGGCGCGTGGCCACCATCCGGGTCAACACCAATCGCCGCAATCCGGGAGCCGTCGTCCGCCACATCGTGTCGCGGCTGCAGGCACAGGTCGAGGCGGCCAAATGACGAACGCCGCCCCTCCGGTCACCGTGGAGGTGGCCGTCGACCCGCCCTACCCGGTGCTGATCGGGCGCGCCGTGCTGGCCGAGCTCGACGAATTGCTCGCCGGGCGCCACCGGGTCGCTATCCTGCACCAGCCGGCGCTGGCGGCGACCGCGGAGCTGGTCCGAAAGCGCCTGGCCGACAAAGGTGTTGACGCACACCGCATCGAAATCCCGGACGCCGAGGCCGGCAAGGATCTGCCCGTCGTCGGGTTCATCTGGGAAGTGTTGGGCCGCATCGGCGTTGGCCGCAAAGACGCCCTGGTCAGTCTGGGCGGTGGGGCGGCCACCGACGTCGCCGGTTTCGCCGCGGCGACGTGGATGCGGGGAGTTTCGATCGTGCACGTGCCCACCACGCTGCTGGGCATGGTCGACGCGGCGATCGGCGGCAAGACCGGGATCAACACCGACGCCGGCAAAAACCTGGTCGGCGCGTTCCACCAGCCGATCGCGGTGCTCGTCGACCTGGACACCCTGAAAACCTTGCCGCACAACGAGATCGTGGCCGGGATGGCCGAAGTCGTGAAGGCGGGGTTCATCGCCGACCCGGTGATCCTCGATCTCATCGAAGCCGATCCGCGGGCGGCGCTGGACCCTGCCGGCGAGGTGCTGCCGGAATTGATCCGCCGCGCGGTAACCGTCAAGGCCGAAGTGGTCGCCGCCGACGAGAAGGAGTCGCAGCTGCGCGAAATCCTCAACTACGGCCACACTTTGGGCCACGCGATCGAACGCCGGGAGCGCTATCAGTGGCGGCACGGCGCCGCGGTGTCGGTGGGCCTGGTGTTCGCCGCCGAGTTAGGCCGGCTGACCGGCCGGCTCGACGACGCCACCGCCGACCGGCATCGCAGCATCCTGACGTCGCTGGGCTTGCCGGTCGGCTACGACGCCGACGCATTGCCGCAGCTGCTGGAGTACATGGCCGGCGACAAGAAGACCCGGTCGGGCGTGCTGCGGTTCGTGGTTCTCGACGGGCTGGCCAAGCCGGGCCGGCTGGAAGGGCCCGACCCGTCGCTGCTTGCCGCAGCCTACGCGGAGGTCGCCGCCCAGTGACAACCGTCAACGTCATCAACGGGCCGAATCTCGGCCGGCTTGGCCGCCGCGAGCCGGAAGTCTACGGCGATACCACCCATGACGATCTGGTGGAGATGATCGAACGTGAGGGCGCCCAGCTCGGATTGAAAATCGCTGTGCGGCAGAGTGACAGCGAGGCGCAGCTGTTGGACTGGATTCATGTGGCCGCCGACGCGAACCAACCTGTGATCCTCAACGCCGGCGGGCTGACGCACACATCAGTGGCACTGCGCGACGCTTGCACCGAGCTGCGCGCACCCTTGATCGAGGTGCACATTTCCAATGTGTATGCGCGCGAGGAGTTTCGGCACCGCTCGTATTTGAGCTCCGTCGCCACCGGGGTGATCGTCGGACTCGGCGTGCAGGGCTACCTGTTGGCCCTGCGCTATTTGGCCAGCGTCTACGCCTGATCTTCGTCCGATTTGCCTGCCCGCCGGCCGAACCGCCTCGGTTTGGCTTGCGTCGGCGCCTCCTGGGTTGCTTCGCCCTCCGTCGGGATGGCCTCGGTGGGCTCCGCGCTCCCGCGGGCCGGAACCTCCTGGGTCGTCTCCTCGCTGTAGGCCGGGGCGGCTTCCGTCGTCTCCTCGCTGTAAGCGGTTGCCGCACCATGGTCTTCACGCTGCGCCGTCGCCACCGGCGAGCGCTGTTCCTCGCCCCAGCCGCCGCCCTCGCGGGCCGCCTCATCGGAGCGCACGGCAGCGAACACGTCCGTGTCGACGCGGTCCTCGTCACCGCCGCGCTGCGGGGCATATTCACCCTTGCGGTCGATGAGGTAGCGGCCGACCGTGACTCCGGCGATCCCGGCGAGGAACACCACCAGCGCGGTGAAGGCCGCGAACGTGGTGATCTCGTTGATCAGCCCGCCGACATACATTGCGCTGTCGACCAGCCCAACCAGCCATGCCACCAGGCCGCTGACAATCCCGGCCACCAGGCCGGCCAGCAGCCACGTCATCGCCAGGTCGCCGCGGCGATCCGGATCCGGTTGTGCCCGCGCGTCGGCGCGGCCGTCGATCACACCCCACGCCGCGACACCGGCGATGAACAAAACCAGCAGCACAATGCTGATCAACGCGGCTTGCGTCTGGAACGCGTTGATCAGGGCTCCCTGAAAGACGCGGACAACGACCATCGCAGCGGCGAGTACCAGCCCGCGCAGCATCCAGTTAGTCATGGGGCCTCAGCGTAGCGAGTACCGTCAGCGAACGTGACACATTCCCACCGTCGAGCCGCTCTCAGCACGCAGATCTGCTCCGCGGGGTTGGACGCGATGCTGGTCACCGACCTGGTCAACGTGCGCTATCTATCCGGTTTCACCGGCTCTAACGCGGCCCTGCTGGTGTTCGCCGACGACCGGGCCCCGGTGCTGGCCACCGACGGTCGGTACCGCACCCAGGCTGCCCGCCAAGCACCCGATCTGGAACTGGCCATCGAGCGGGCCTGCGGGCGCCACCTGGTCGCGCGGGCCGCGTCCGCCGGCGCGCAGCGGCTGGGCTTCGAGAGCCATGTGGTCACCGTGGACGGATTCGACGCGCTCTCTGGGGAGGCCGGTGACACCGAGTTGGTCCGAGCGTCGCAGACGGTGGAAGCGTTGCGCGAGGTCAAGGACGCCGGCGAAGTGGCGCTGCTGCGGCTGGCATGCGAGGCGGCCGACGCCGCGCTCACCGACTTGATCGAGCGCGGCGGGCTGCGTCCCGGCCGAACCGAACGTGAGGTCGGCCGCGAGTTGGAGTCGCTGATGCTCGACCACGGCGCCGACGGCGTGTCGTTCGAGACGATCGTTGCCGCCGGGGCGAATTCGGCGATTCCTCATCACCGGCCCACCGATGCGGTGCTTGCGGCGGGCGACTTCGTCAAGATCGACTTCGGTGCCCTGGTCGGCGGCTATCACTCCGATATGACCCGAACGTTCGTGCTGGGCAAGGCCGCCGATTGGCAGCGGGATATCTATCAGTTGGTCAGCGACGCGCAACGCGCCGGCCGCGATGCGCTGCAGGCGGGAGCGGTGCTGGCCGACGTAGATGCAGAAGCGCGCCGCGTCATCGTCGACGCCGGCCACGGCGAGCATTTCGGCCACGGCCTCGGTCATGGGGTGGGGCTGCAGATCCACGAAGCGCCGGGAATCAATGCTTCGGCCGCCGGTACACTACTGGCGGGCTCCGTGGTGACCGTGGAGCCCGGCGTCTATTTGCCCGACCGCGGCGGCGTCCGCATCGAGGACACGCTCGTCGTTCCCGACGAAACCTCCGGGCACGCACCGGAATTGCTCACCCGGTTCCCCAAGGAACTGGCCATCCTGTAGGAGATTGCGCGACTGTGGCAACGACTGCCGACTTCAAGAACGGGCTCGTGCTGGTGATAGACGGCCAGCTGTGGCAGATCGTCGAGTTCCAGCACGTCAAACCCGGCAAGGGCCCGGCGTTTGTGCGTACCAAGCTGAAGAACGTGCTGTCGGGCAAGGTCGTCGACAAGACGTTCAACGCCGGGGTGAAGGTAGACACCGCCACGGTGGACCGGCGCGACACCACATATCTCTACCGCGACGGGGCGGACTTCGTGTTCATGGACAGCCAGGATTACGAGCAGCACCACCTGCCTGAGTCGCTGGTCGGCGACGCGGCCAAGTTCCTGCTGGATGGCATGCCGGTGCAGGTTGCGTTCCACAACGGCAGCCCGCTGTACCTCGAGCTGCCGGTGACCGTCGAGCTGGAGGTCACCCACACCGAGCCGGGTCTGCAGGGCGACCGGTCCAGCGCCGGCACCAAACCGGCGACGCTGCAGACCGGGGCCCAGATCAACGTGCCCCTGTTCATCAACACCGGTGACAAGCTCAAGGTGGACACCCGCGACGGCAGCTACTTGGGCCGTGCCTGACGATGGCTGAGGCCAAGCCGGCAAGGTCTGTTAAGGGTAGGCACCAGGCCCGCAAGCGTGCGGTGGACTTGTTGTTCGAGGCCGAGGCCCGCGGGTTGACTCCGGCCGAAGCGGCCGAGGCGCGTAGCGCGCTGGCTGAGGCGAAGCCCGATGTGACACCGCTGAATCCCTACACGGTGACGGTGGCTCGCGGGGTCAGCGAGCACGCGGCTCATATCGACGAGCTGATCGCGTCGCATCTGCAGGGCTGGACGCTGGATCGACTGCCCGCCGTGGACCGGGCCATCCTGCGGGTCGCGGTGTGGGAGCTGCTGCATGCCGACGACGTGCCGGAGCCGGTCGCCGTCGACGAGGCGGTGCAGCTGGCCAAGGAGCTGTCCACCGACGACTCGCCCGGCTTCGTCAACGGGGTGCTGGGCCAGATCATGTTGGTGACGCCGCAGATCCGCGCCGCCGCTGCTGCAGTACAAGCAGCGGCACGCGAAGAGCCGTCATGACCCGGCTGGAGTTACGCGTCGTCATCGCCGGCGTGCTGGCGGCGACGGTGGTGCTGGGCGCAGTCATGTGCGCGGCGTACGGGCAGGCGGTGATCGCGGCGGCGCTGGCGATCTACGGCTTGGGCGTCGGGGCTTTTCTGTACTACTCGATCGAGCGCTACGTGCTGGCCCGGCGGATCAGCACGGTCCGTTCGGCGGCAAGGCCGTTTCAGCCATTGCTTCCGGTGATGGCCGCGATCATGGGGTTGACGCAGGCCGTGGTTCGGTCGCTGTCCGATGTCACCGAGGTGGGGCCTCGGCGCTGGGACCTGCCTGTGCGGCGGTGGATGGAGATCACCCGCGGGCGCACGAGAGGTGACGACGACCTCGAGGGCTGAGCCGTTGGCGGCGTCCACCAACGCCGAATGTGCACTCAGGGCGAAAAATCGCGGGGAATTTCGCCTTGAGTGCACGCTCGTCGGGCCTTAAATGCCCCCACGCCACTCTGCGGAGGGACACACTGGCGGTATGGACCGCGACGGCAAACGCCCGAGACGGCTTCGGGTTTCTGCGCTGGCGGCGGTGGCCAACCCGTCGTACTCGCGAATCGACACCTGGAATCTGCTCGATGACGCGTGCCATCAACTCGCCGTGCTCGACCGTGCCGGGCTGGACACCACCCGCGAAGTCGCCCGGGTCAAGCGCCTGATCAATCGTCTTAGCGCCTACGAGCGCTATTGGTTGTATCCGGGTGCGGAGAACCTAAAGGCATTCCGCGACCGTCTGGACAACATGGCCACTATCGGCCTGGCCGACCAGGTGTCGCTGGCGGTGCGGCTGCTGTCCGAATACGGCGACCGCGCGGCGCTCTTTGACACGTCGAGCTCGCTGGCAGATCAGGAGCTTGTGGCGCGCGCCAAAGAACAGCAGTTCTACACCGTTCTGCTCGGCGATGATTCCCCGGCCTCGGCGCCGGAGAGCCTGGCCGACTGCCTGCGCGCGCTTCGCGATCCGGCCGACGATGTCCAGTTCGAGCTGCTGGTGGTGACGAGCGTCGAGGACGCCATCACGGCGGTCGCGCTGAACGGCGAGATTCAGGCGGCGATCATCCGGCACGACCTGCCGCTGCGGTCCAAAGACCGGGTGCCGTTGATGAACACATTGCTCGGGGCCAAAGAGCAAGTGGCCACCGATCGCACCCACGACTGGGTGGAATGCGGGGAGTGGATCCGTGAACTGCGCCCCACCATCGACCTTTACCTGCTCACCGACGAGTCGATCGCCGCCGAAACCGAGGACGAGCCGGACGTCTACGACCGCACGTTCTACCGGCTCAACGACGTCACCGACCTGCACAGCACGGTGCTCGCCGGCATCCGAAACCGGTTCGCCACACCGTTTTTCGATGCCTTACGCGCCTACGCCGCGCGGCCGGCAGGCCAATTCCACGCGCTGCCCGTCGCGCGTGGCGCCAGCATCTTCAATTCCAAGTCGCTACACGACATGGGTGATTTCTACGGCCGCAACATCTTCATGGCCGAGACATCGTCGACATCGGGCGGGTTGGACTCGCTGCTGGACCCGCACGGCACGATCCGGGCCGCGATGGACAAAGCCGCGGTGACCTGGAACGCCAATCAGACCTACTTCGTCACCAACGGGACATCGACCGCCAACAAGATCGTCGTGCAGGCCCTCACCCGGCCCGGTGACATTGTGCTCATCGACCGCAATTGCCATAAGTCCCACCACTACGGGCTGGTGCTGGCCGGGGCGTATCCGATGTATCTGGACGCCTACCCGCTCGAGTCGTTCGCGATCTACGGAGCGGTGTCGCTGGAGACGATCAAGAAGGCGCTGCTCGACCTGGAGGCGGCCGGGCAGCTGGACCGGGTGCGCATGCTGCTGCTCACCAATTGCACGTTCGACGGCGTCGTCTACAACCCGCGCCGCGTCATGGAGGAGGTGCTGGCGATCAAGCCGGACATCTGCTTCTTATGGGACGAGGCCTGGTACGCGTTCGCAACCGCAGTGCCGTGGGCCCGGCAGCGCACGGCGATGATCGCCGCAGAGCAAATCGAATCGATGCTGTCGTCCAAGGCCTATGCCGAGGAGTACCGGAATTGGCGGGCCTCGATGGAGGGTGTCGAGCGCGGCGAATGGGTCAAGCACCGGCTGCTTCCCGACCCCACCCGCGCCCGGATCCGCGTGTACGCGACACATTCCACCCACAAATCGCTCTCGGCGTTGCGGCAGGCGTCGATGATCCACATCCGCGACCAGGACTTCAAAGCGCTCACCCGCGACGCGTTCGGTGAGGCGTTTCTGACCCACACCTCGACCTCGCCGAACCAGCAACTGCTCGCCTCGTTGGACCTGGCGCGGCGCCAGGTCGACATCGAGGGGTTTGAGATGGTGCGCTACGTCTATGACATGGCGCTGGTGTTCCGTCACCGGGTTCGCAAGGACCGGCTCATCAGCAAGTGGTTTCGCATCCTCGACGAGTCGGACCTGGTGCCCGACGAGTTTCGGGGATCGACGGTCAGCTCCTACCGACAGGTCAGGCAGGGCGCCCTGGCCGAGTGGAACGAGGCGTGGCGGTCGGATCAGTTCGTGCTCGACCCGACGCGGGTGACGTTGTTCGTCGGCAAGACCGGAATGACGGGATACGAGTTCCGCGAGAAGATCTTGATGGACCGGTTCGGGATCCAGATCAACAAGACCTCGATCAACAGCGTGCTGCTGATCTTCACGATCGGCGTGACCTGGTCGAGCGTGCACTACCTGCTCGACGCGCTGCGCCGGGTGGCCGACGATTTCGAGCACGGCCACTGCGCGGCCAGTAAAGACGATCGCGTCCTGCAACAGCGCAGGGTCGAAGAGATCACCGAAGACCTACCGCCGCTGCCGGACTTCAGCGAATTCGACGTCGCGTTTCGTCCGGACCCCGCCTGTTCGTTCGGCGACATGCGGTCGGCGTTCTATGCCGGGTATGAGGACTCTGACCGTGAACATTTCCCGCTGGGCGCTGCGGGTCGACGGCTTGCCGACGGAAAGCCCTTGGTGTCGACGACTTTCGTGGTTCCCTACCCGCCCGGGTTCCCCGTGCTGGTGCCGGGACAGATGATCTCCAAGGAGATCCTCTACTTCCTGGCCGAGATCGATGTCAAGGAAATTCACGGGTATAACCCCGACCTGGGGTTGTCCATCTTCACCGAGGCGGCGCTGGCGCGGATGGCCTCCGCGAGACGTGCTGTTGCCGAGGCAGGTGGGAACGGCAAGGCGTCGGAGGTGGCGGTGGCGACCACCCGCGCCGTGATCGGATGAGGGGTTCAGCCGCCTGCGATCCGGGTATGCCCAACGGACCGCTAACCGAAGGGCTCCACGTATGGACGCTTTGACGTTTCTTCGCCAGGACCACAAGAGCGTGCTGGGCATGTTGGAGGTGCTGGACTCCGCGCCGTCGGGCTCCGGGGCCGAGACCAGCGGCTTGCACACGATGGTGACCAGTCTGGTCATCGCCGAGTCGCAACATGAAGCCATCGAGGAACAGCTCTTCTGGCCTGCGGTGCGCAAGGCGCTCGACGACGGTGATGCGCTCGCCGACAAAGCGATCAGTCAGGAGCAGGACGGCAAGAAGCTGTTGCAGCGCCTGGAAAACGGCAAGCTCCGTGACTCGGCCTACCACGACGCACTTCAACAATTTGTCCAAGCCGCTCGGGAACACATCGCCTATGAGCAGGACGTCGTGTGGCCACAGTTTGAAGCCGCGGTCAGTCGCGAGCAGCTGGAAAAGCTCGGCGCGAGGCTCGAGCAGGCAAAGAAGATCGCGCCCACCCGCCCGCACCCCGGCACTCCGCCGAGTCCCGCGGTGCTCAAGACGATGGGCATGGTCGCCGCGATCGTCGACCACGTGCGCGACGCATTCTCCGGTCGCGCGGCTGACAACCCGCCGGATCCACAGATCCACTGAAGCGAACGGCCGGCGCCCAAATTCTCGACGCCGGCCGTCATGCTGTCGATTATGTTGTGGGCATGTGCTGTTCGTGAGTGAACGGCTTCTCCGCCTCAACGGCTGGTGAGCCCGTCGGATTCTTTTCGGCACCTGTGTTCTGCCGGATCTTGGTGCCCAGCCACTGTTCTTCGGGCTTCTCGACGTACTTCCACTTCATGCCCTCCGGCCATGGGCCTTGGCCCTGGTTCCAGGGTCCGCGCACCGACTCGCCGCCGTTGGACATGTTGAACGCGACGTTTTGGAACCGCGGATCACCAGCCAGCGTTCCGGGTGGGAAGTTGACCGGAAGTTCATTGAGCGCGGCGCTGAACTGCTGGTAGTGAGCGACCTCGCGAGTCATCAGGAAGGTTAGCGTGTCCTGCACGCCGGGATCATCGGTGAACTGCTTGAGGTATTCGTACACGATTTTCGCCCTGGACTCGGCGGCCAGATTGTTGCGCAGGTCAACCGTCGGATCGCCGTTGGCGTCGATGAAGGCACCCGTCCAGTTGTTGCCCGCGGAGTCCTTGGCATCCGGTCCGCCGCCGCTGAGCACGAAGAACAGCGGGCTCACCGAGACTTGGTGAATCGCCTGTTCGCGGCCGTCGGCGCTGGCCACTGCGGGCATCCAATCACACCGCTGGTGAGCGAGCTTGAGGTCGTCGTTGAGCCCGTCGAGCAGCATGGTGATCATCGACCCCACCATTTCGAGGTGGCTGAGCTCCTCGGTGGCGATGTCCATGAACAGGTCGTACATTTTGGGATTCTTCTCCCGCAGCACGAACGCCTGGATGAAGTACTGCAACGCGGCCGTGAGTTCGCCGTTGGCGCCACCGAACTGCTCCATCAGTAGCGACGCGAAGCGTGGATCGGGCTGGCCGACTCGGACCTCGAATTGAAGATCTTTGTTATGGACGAACATTTGCTCCCCCTCCCGGGGCTGTAGAACTGACGCAAGTCTCGCTGGATACCCGTGGGTTGTGTCGCCAAACCTGAACTTCCGCTCACCGGGATCGGAAACGCCGCCGGTTGTCCGGAGGTGGCGCAATACCCAGCCGGTGGCCGGCTTTCGGCTGGTTGCCACGGAGTCCAGAGCGGCGCAATGCGCTGCTCCAGCGCACTGTCCCGAGATTCGGTAAGCCGAGCTGCGGTGCGGGCGGCGTTAGCGTGTCGGCGTGGCCGTAACGTTGCACATTCGCCAGGGTCGCGCTGACCGCGCGCGGCAGGTCGCCGATGTGCTGCGCCATCAGATCCACGCCGGCGGCTACGATGACGGGCTGCCCGGCGAACCGGAATTGGCTGCCGAATTCTTCGTCTCCCGCAACACAATTCGCGCAGCGCTGAAGGCCCTGAAGGACGAGGGGCTGATCGACCGCGGGCCGAAGGTGGGCACGCACGTTGCGCAACGCAAATACGATCACGGGCTCGACGCGCTGCTGGGGCTGAAGGAAACCTTCAAAAGCTACGGCGAAGTCCACAACGAAGTGCGCGCGGCGATGACGGTGGCCGCTCCGCCGTCGGTCGCGCAGCGGCTGCGGCTGGAGCCCGGAGAGCAGGTGGTGTTCGTCGAACGGCTTCGCTACCTCGCCGGCTTGCCGTTGAGCCTCGACCTGACCTATCTGGCACCGGATATCGGCGCCGAGATCCTGGCGCATCCACTGGAAAGCAACGACGTGTTCGCGCTGATCGAGCAGGTCAGTGGGCATCGGCTGGGCTCGGCATCGTTGGCGCTGGAAGCCATTCCCGCCGACCCGCATTCCGCGGCGGCACTTCAGGTTCCCGACGGGGCAGCGCTGTGGATGTTGGAGCGGCTGACCAGTCTGGACGATGGCAGACCCGTTGACCTGGAATATATCCGGATGCGCGGTGATCGAATCACCATGCGCGGCAGCATGATAAGGAGCGCACCATGACGCTGGTCAACCACCGTGTCGACGTCCCGGTGACAATCGACGAGTCGCTGTGCATCGACGGTTGCACGCTGTGCGTCGAGATCTGCCCACTGGACTCACTGGCCATCAACCCCGACACCGGGAAGGCCTTCATGCATGTCGATGAATGCTGGTACTGCGGGCCATGCGCCGCCCGCTGCCCGACGGGCGCGGTGACCGTCAACATGCCCTACCTGATCCGCTGACCACAGGACATCTCATGAGACGATCCGCCGTCTTGATGGCGTCGCTTGCCCTGGTTGCTTCGGGTTGCGCGCTGGACTCTGCCGACAGCGTCAATGTGGTCGTGGGCTACCAGTCCAGAACCATCAACACGGTGACCGCGGGCACGCTGCTGCGTGCCCAGGGTTATCTGGAGCGACGGCTCTCCGATGTCACCAGGCGCACCGGCACCAAATATCACGTGGTCTGGCAGGACTACGACACCGGCGCGCCGATCACCGCGCAGATGGTCGCCGAAAAGATCGACATCGGCTCCATGGGTGATTACCCCATGCTGATCAACGGATCCAAAACTCAAGCCAACCCACGTGCGGCCACCGAGATCGTCTCGGTGACCGGCTACAACGCCAAGGGCGGGCTGAACATGGTGGTGGTCGCACCCAATTCGCCCGCGGCCGCGGTGACCGACCTGGTCGGTAAAAAGGTCTCGGCCAGCGTCGGGTCGGCCGGTCATGGCACCTTGGTGCGGGCGCTTTCGAACGCCGGTATCAATCCCGGCACCGGCGTCGACGTACTCAACCAGCAACCGCAGGTCGGCGCGTCTGCTCTGGAGTCCGGTCAGGTACAGGCACTTTCGCAGTTCGTCGCGTGGCCGGGACTGTTGGTGTACCAGGGCAAGGCCAAGCTGCTCTACGACGGTGCGGAGCTCAACTACCCAACGCTGCACGGCGTGGTGGTGCGCCGCGCCTACGCTGCCGCGCACCCGGACGTGCTCGATGCGTTTCTACAGGCCCAGCTCGACGCCACCGACTTCATCAACGAAAAGCCTCTGGAGGCCGCGCGCATTGTCGCCGAGGGCAGCGGGCTGCCGCAGGAGGTCGTCTATCTCTACAACGGCCCGGGCGGTACATCCTTCGACACCACGCTCAAGCCGTCGCTGGTCGACGCACTGAAAAACGATGTGCCTTACCTGAAGTCGATCGGCGACTTCACCCCCCTCGATGTCGGAGCCTTTGTCCAGGACAGGCCGCTGCGGGCCGCGTTCGCCGCGCGCAAGCTCGATTACGACGCCTCACTGCGGGCTACCGCCAACCCCTCGGCGCGGGCCGCCGAATTGTGGCTGGACGGTTCGGATACCACCCGAGCGGTTGCCAATCCGACCGAGTTGTTGCGGGTCGTGCGCGACGCAACCGCCCGCGGCGCGCACGTGCGCGCCGCCTACGTGCACGACAGCGAACTGGGCACCCGCTGGTTCGCCGACAAATCGGTCTGGGTGCGAGCCGGCGACCAGTATCTGCCGTTCGACACCGTTGCGGGTGCGCAACGCTACGTCGGCGGGCATCCGGGCAGCGTCGCGGTCGACTACCAGCAGGCCCTGGCGGGTGCGGCATGACCGCCGTCGAGGTCGGCGCCGGCCCACTGGTCGCCGCACCCCTCAGTCCGACATGGCCGCGCGCGGGTGCCGTATGGCGGTCCCGGCTGCTGCGGTTGACGTCGATAGCGGCCGCGATCGGGTTGTGGCAGTTGCTCACCGCGGGTCACGTTCGGTTCTGGTTGCGATTCGACACCCTGCCCACCGTGACGCAGATTGTCGGCGCGCTGCGGCGCGCGCTCGGCACCGATGCCTACTGGATGGACCTGGGCCAGTCGCTGATCCGCATCCTCACCGGCTTCGGGCTGGCCGCCGCCGTCGGCGTGGCCACCGGGATCATGCTCGGCCGGTCAAGGCTTTTCGGTGACCTCTTCGGCCCGCTGACCGAGCTCGCCCGGCCGATCCCGGCGATCGCGGTGGTGCCGGTGGCCATCTTGCTGTTTCCCACCGACGAGGCCGGCATCGTGTTCATCACATTCCTCGCGGCCTACTTCCCGATCATGGTCAGCACCCGGCACGCCGTGCGGGCATTGCCCACCCTGTGGGAGGACTCGGTCCGCACGTTGGGCGGCGGCCGCGCCGACGTACTGATCCAGGTCGTGGTGCCGGGCATCCTGCCGGGTGTTTTCGGCGGCCTTTCGGTCGGCATGGGTGTGGCGTGGATCTGCGTGATATCGGCCGAGATGATCTCCGGTCGGCTCGGCGTCGGCTATCGCACCTGGCAGGCCTACACGGTGCTGGACTATCCGCAGGTGTTCGTCGGCATCATCACGATCGGGGTGCTCGGCTTCGCCACGGCGGCGGCGGTGGAGCTGGTCGGCCGACGGGTCACGCGGTGGCTGCCGCGCGGTGAGGAGAACGCACGATGACGGCCGGAATGAGCCTCGAGCTGGACCGAGTGCGGTTGTGCTACAGCGGCGTTCCGGTCATCGACGGGCTGAGCCTGCATGTGCGGCCGGGGGAGATCCTGGTACTCACAGGGCCGTCGGGCTGCGGCAAGACGACGGTACTGCGCGCGCTGGCCGGCCTGCTGGCCCCCGACGCGGGCCGGATATTGGCCGACGGCGCCGAGGTCACCACCACCTCGGGTGATCGCGGGGTGGTGTTTCAGGACAACGCGCTGTTGCCATGGCGCAGCGTGCATTCCAACATCACGTTGGCGCTGCGGCTGCGCGGCGAGCCGCGCGCCACCCGGGCCGCCCGGGCCGACCGCTGGATCGCCGAGCTCGGCCTGGCCGGCTTCGGGGACTACCTGCCCAAGAACCTCTCCGGCGGGATGCGACAGCGCGTCCAGCTGGCCCGGGGGCTGGCCGGGGCCCCGCGCGCGGTGATGATGGACGAGCCGTTCGGTGCGCTGGACACCCAAACCCGCGTCGCGATGCAGCGGCTGCTGATCGACTCCTGGCGAGCCCATCCGACGACGATCGTGTTCGTCACCCACGACGTCGACGAGGCACTGACGCTGGGGGACCGGGTTGCGGTGCTGGGCCGCGCGGGCCAGCCGCTGCAGGCGCTCGTCGACGTACCGGCGCCGCGCGACGATCGGCCGCGGCCAGAACTCCGCTCGGAAATCATTGCCGCGCTGCAGGATTCGATAGCCGCATGATCGACATCCCCGAGCCTGCGGCCCCCGTGCGCCTGGACTGTGACGTGCTGGTCATCGGCGGCGGTACCGCGGGCACCATGGCCGCCCTGACCGCGGCCGAGCACGGCGCGCAGGTGCTGCTGCTGGAAAAGGCGCACGTGCGCCACTCCGGGGCGCTGGCGATGGGCATGGACGGTGTCAACAACGCCGTCATACCCGGCAAGGCCGATCCCGAAGACTACGTCGCCGAGATCACCCGCGCCAACGACGGAATCGTCAACCAGCGCACCATTTACCAGACCGCCACCCGCGGGTTCGCGATGGTGCAGCGGCTCGAGCGCTATGGAGTCAAGTTCGAAAAAGACGAGCACGGCGAGTACGCGGTGCGACGAGTGCACCGATCCGGCTCATATGTGTTGCCGATGCCCGAGGGAAAGGATGTCAAAAAGGCCCTCTACCGGGTGCTGCGACAGCGATCGATGCGGGAAAAGATCCGCATCGAGAACCGGCTGATGCCGGTACGGGTTTTGGTGGACGACGGCCGCGCGGTGGGTGCGGCCGCATTGCACACGCGCACCGGGGAATTCGTCGGCGTCACCGCCAAGGCGGTGATCCTGGCCACCGGCGCGTGCGGGCGGCTCGGCCTGCCCGCGTCGGGATACCTATACGGCACCTACGAGAATCCGACCAACGCCGGCGACGGATATTCGATGGCGTACCACGCCGGCGCGGAGCTCTCCGGCATCGAGTGCTTCCAGGTCAACCCGTTGATCAAGGATTACAACGGCCCGGCCTGCGCGTACGTGGCCAACCCCTTCGGCGGCTACCAGGTCAACGCGCTGGGGGAGCGGTTCGTCGATTCGGACTACTGGTCGGGGCAAATGATGGCCGAGGTGCGCAGCGAGATCGAGTCCGCGCGCGGGCCGATTTACCTGAAGGTGTCGCATCTGCCCGACGAGACACTGACCGCGCTGGAGAACATCCTGCACAGCACCGAACGGCCCACCCGTGGCACGTTTCACGCCAACCGCGGCCACGACTACCGCACCCACGACGTCGAGATGCACATCTCCGAGATTGGCTTGTGCTCCGGGCATTCCGCATCCGGGGTATGGGTCGACGAGCATGCCCGCACCACGGTGCCCGGCCTTTATGCCGCCGGGGATCTGGCGTGTGTGCCGCACAACTACATGATCGGGGCGTTCGTCTTCGGCGACCTGGCCGGTGCGCACGCCGCCTCGACCTTGTCCGACATCGCCGCGCCCCAACGACTTCCGACCGACCAGCTGGTGGCTGCCCACGAACTGATCTACCGCCCACTGCGCCACCCCGACGGTCCACCGCAGCCGCAGGTCGAGTACAAGCTGCGCCGATTCGTCAACGACTATGTGGCGCCGCCGAAGTCGGCGGCCAAGCTGTCCATCGCCGTGCGCACCTTCGAGCGGATGCGCGCAGAGATCGCCGAGATCGGCGCCCGCACACCGCATGAGTTGATGCGGGCCGTCGAAGTGTCGTTCATCCGGGATTGCGCCGAACTGGCGGCCCGCTCGTCGCTGACGCGCACCGAATCACGTTGGGGGCTCTACCACGAACGCGCCGACCTGCCCGCACGCGACGACCAGCAGTGGGCTTACCACCTCAACCTGCGCAAGGCCGCCGACGGGTCGACGGAGTTCCTCAAGCGCCCGGTCGCCCCGTATTTTGTGTCGGTGCCCGGCCTGGACGCACTGCCGCCGGCCGACCAAACGGTGCGAACCGTCAAGCAGCCGCCGGTGGTCGGCGGTCGAGCCCCGGCCACCGCACGCTCGAGAGTCGGCGGTCAGGCACCAGCCGACCCGCCGTCGCCTCGTATCGCCGCCGTCCTGGCCCTCGACGAACCCACCATCGCGGATCTCGCTGGCTTCCTTAATGATCCGGATGCCGGCGTGCGACGGACCGCGGTGACCACGCTGACCGAGCACACGCCGGACGGCTACGCGGAGGCGCTGCTGGCCACACTCGACGACACCGATGCCGCGGTCCGGCGCGTCGCCGCCGACGGCGCGCGCGAACTCGTCGAAGTGCTACCGCGTCCGCGAGCCGCACAGGCATTTCTCACGTCAGCGGACGCAGTGGTTCGGGCCGTCAGCGTGTATCTGCTGGCCGCGCGCCGTGTCGGTGACGCCGAGGAGTACCGCCGCGCACTGTGCGACGCCGACCACCGGGTGCGGATCGAGGCGGTCCGCGCGCTGGTATCCATCGACGACGCGGCCGGAGTCGCCGCGGCCGCCCGCGACGACAACCGAGAGGTTCGTATCGCGGTGGCCAACGGCTTGGCCGCGCTGCGGGCAGGTCAGAACGTGGTGCGCGCTTTGCTCGCCGACCCGGATCCACTGGTACGCGCGGCGGCGCTCGCAGCGATAGGTGAAATAGGTTGCAGTGAAACGGATTTAGCTGCCGTCGAGCAGGCCTTACGCGCAACGGCATGGCAGGTGCGCGAGGGTGCGGCCCGGGCGCTGTCGGGTACCGCGGCGGAGCTGGCGGTCCCGCGGCTGGCCGACGCCCTTGTCGATGAGCACCTCGACGTGCGCAAGGCGGCTGTGCTGAGTTTGACTCGGTGGGCGTCCTCGGAGGCCGCGGCCCGCGACGCGCTGAGCATTGCGCTCAAAGACGACGACGCTGACGTGCGTGCCTACGCCCGCCGGGCACTGACGAGCGACTCCGCCTAGGGCTCCCGGCGGCGTCCAGGCGTTCGGAATATTGGACTGGTGTGCGATTTCGCAGTCGGCGTCTGCCTAGATCGCTAGGCTTACCGACCGTGGCATCCTCGGGCGGCTCGGCCAATTCGCGGCTCTCCGTGAATGACTGGGTGCAGGAGGGCTTCCGGGTGCTCGCCGAAGACGGTGTGAAGGGCTTGACGCTCGACCGGCTCTGCCGTCGGCTCGGGGTGACCAAGGGCAGCTTCTATTGGCATTTCAGCGACATGAAGGCTTACCGCGAAGCGCTGATCGGAACCTGGGCCGCCGTCCGCGACGAGGATCGCGGGTATTTCGACCAGCTGGCCAGCGAGCCTCCCCGGCAGCGGTTGTCGCGCATGATGACCGCACTGGTCGGTCCTCGGCACTGGATGCTGGAGCGGGCGATGCGGGAGTGGGCGCGATCGGAGACCGCGGTCGCCGCCGCTGTGCGGGCATCCGATCATCAGGTGGTCGCGGCAGTTCGGCAAGCGTTCCTCGACGACGGCTTCGGCCCCGAGGAGGCCGACATGCGTGCCAATGCCACGTTCGCCGCCGGCATCGGGTTCTTGCACCTGTCTGGTTCGCGGCCCAGCCCGCAGGCCGCCGGACGCCGAGAGGACTTCCTCGAGGTGATGCTGCGGCACTGAGCGTTTCCGCCGCTTACCATACCAAAAGGTATGGTACGGTCCTCGCCATGGTCAGCGCAGATTTCGTCGCCCGCTTGGCCGACCGCGCCGGTGAGGCGGAAAACATGCGCCGGCTGCCGCGCGCCACCATCGACGACTATCGGGAATCCGGTCTCGCACGTCTGCTGCTGCCGGCGCGTTACGGCGGTCAGCAGGCCGACTTTCCGGACAGCCTCGACGCGGTACGCACAATGGCCCACGGCTGCGCCTCGAGCGCTTGGACACTGGGGTTCTACACGCTCCACAACTGGCTGCTCGCGCTGTTCGACGAGCAAGCTCAAGACGAAGTGTTCGTCGACGGGCCGGTGCTGTGCCCTGCGCCGCTGGCGCCGACCGGGCGCGGCGCGCCGGTGGACGGCGGGATCCGGTTGACCGGCCGATGGTCATGGGCGACCGGGGTGATGGAGGCCGACTGGGTGTTGGTCGGCGCGATCTGCGGCCCAGACGACGAACCGTATCCGGCGCTGGTTCTGCTGCCGGCGAGCGATATTCGTGTCGACGATGTGTGGCACACCGCTGGGATGTGCGCCACCGGCTCCAACGACGTCGTCGTCGACGACGTGTGGGTGCCCGGGCACCGGCTGGTCAAGGTGGTCGACATCTACAGCGGCACAACGCCGGGTGCGGCGCTGCACGACGCCGCGGTGTACCGCTGGCCGATGGTGCCCGCGCTGGCTCTGACGGCCGCGATGCCCGCGCTGGGTTCCGCCGAACTGGTCGCCGATCTCTACGCCCAGCGGCTCGGTGAGCGAATACTTGCCTATTCCGGTGTGGCGCAAAAGGATCAGCCCACCGCGCAGGTTCGTCTCGGCGATGCGCGCGTGCGGCTGCGCACGCTGCGGACATTGGTCGACGCCGCCGCCGACGACATCCAGTCCAGGGTCTCCGGGGGGCAGCATGTCGGCCGTGCGGCCCGCGCCAACACACGCGCGGCCGCGGCGCACGTCGTACATGAATCCCGTGCGGTGATCGCCGATCTGCTCGAGGCGTCCGGCGCCAGCGTGCAGTTCCTCGACAACCCCATGCAGCGGGCCAAACGCGATGTCGACGTGATCGCCGGGCACGTGGTGTTCGACTACGACCTCAGCCGCGAGCTGGCCGGCGCGCTGGAGATCGGCGCAAACGTGTCGCCGTTCGCCATGATCTAGGCGCGGTGGGACTAGAGCCCCAGCGCGCGATAGGTGCGGTGCACGAATTTCGGTTGCACCGCTTGCAGCTTCGCGCGCGACGTGTTGCCGGCGACCGCCGCGGCCGCGTCGCCGGACAGAGTCGGCAGATTCTGAATCAGATAGAGCAGGATCAGGTCGGCGCTCGGGTCGGCCTGCCACCACGTCCCGTATGCGCCGGGCCAACTGAACGTCCCCAGCCCGCCGGGCCCGAACAGCGGCGCCGACTTCGCCGGATCGGTCACCACCGACAGGTTCAGCCCGAATCCGCGACCGATCCAAAACGGCGAGCCGAGAAAGGTGTGCCGCTTCTGCTCGTCGGTGAGACGATCGGTGCGCATCGCGCGCGCCGACTCCGGCGACAGCACCTTCACGCCGTCCAATGTGCCGTCGCGCAACAACATTTCGACGAACCGCAGGTAGTCGTCGGCGGTCGACCATAATCCGCCGCCGGCGTTACAGAACGCCGGAGGTGAGATGTGTGGCTGGCCCATCACGTCGTGCTGCAGCCGGTCATTTTCGTCGAGCCGGTACATGGTCGCGGTGCGACGACGGCCCTCGAGCGAGACGAAGAACCCGGTGTCGACCATGCCGAGCGGCTGCAGGATCCGCTCGTCGAGCACCTGGTAGAACGGCTTGCCTTCGATCCGCGACACGAGCACCCCGAGCACGTCGATGGCGTGGCTGTAGGTCATCCGCTCACCGGGCTGATGCACCAGCGGCAACTCGGCCAGTGCGGCCAGCCAGACGTCGGGACCGTGCCCGAACGGGAGGCGAACATAGGCGCGGGAAATCGGTCCGCCGACCGAAAATCCGTAGCCCAGACCGCTGGTGTGGGTGAGCAGATCCTCGACCAGGATCGCCCGCCGCACCGGATGGGTGCGGTCCAGCGGTCCGGTTGGGTCGTCGAGCACCCGCATGTCGGCGAACTCCGGCAGCCAGCGCACGATCGGATCGCGCAATGCCAGCTTGCCCTCGTCGACCAGGGTCATCGCCGCTGCGACCGTGACCGGCTTGGTCATCGACGCGATGCGAAACAGGGTGTCGCGTTGCATCGGCAGCCGCGCGTCGATGTCGCGATAGCCGATCTCGTTGACCTGCAACATTTCTCCGTGCTGCCAGACCATGGTCACCGCGCCGGCGAGCAGGCCGGCGTCGAAGGCCTCGCGGATGGAGGCCTGGTTGCCATCGAGGTTCACCCGGTTGAGCGTCATCCGCGGCGCTGCGCCTGCACGAGCCAGAAGGCCATTTCGACTTGTTCGCCCTCCATCTCGCGGCGCACGGTGGCCGGCTCCAGCGACACGATGTCCCAGCCGGCGCCGCCGAGGACGTCGCGCAGCGTCTGCTCGGTGACCGTCGGGCGCGGTCGTTCGGGGTCCGGGGGGTTGGCGTCGCAGAAGCAACTGAGCAAGAGGGTGGCGCCCGAGCGGGTGGCGCGGTGCACCGCGGCGGCGTACCTGCGTTTGCCTTCGTCGTCGAGGCAGTGGAACATGCCGCTGTCGACGACGGTGTCGAACGCATCGGTGTAACCGTCGAGCCTGGTGGAGTCGGCCACCGCAAACGTCACGTTCACACCCGCGTCCTTGGCGCGGCGCTCGGCGGTGATCAGGGCGGTCGGGGAGATGTCCAGCCCGGTGACGTGAAAACCTTTTTCGGCCAGGTAGACGGCGTTGTCGCCGAGTCCGCAGCCGATGTCCAACACCTCCCCGTGCACCAGACCTTGGGTTTGCCAGCCGACAACACTTTCCTTGGGTGCCTTGGTATCCCATGGCGGCGTCGTCACCGCCGGGAGGCCCTCACCCGGGCTTTCGCCACGGTAGAGGGCGTCGAAGTCGATACGCGGAAAACCGGAGGATTGTGAGCCTGTCATTTTCGCCAGCGTAACTGGGAGTGTTACGCTGCCGGTCAGTCGACATCCTTTAACGATCCGTCCGGTGAGGCGGAGAAGGAGGTCAAGGTCGCGCATGGGCGCTGCGGGTGGTATCGGCTTAGGCAGCGGATCCCGGGAATTGATGTCGGCGGCCGACGTGGGTCGCACCATTTCCCGCATCGCACACCAGATCATCGAGAAGACCGCTCTGGACGACATGAGTGGGCCCGCGCCCCGGGTGGTGTTGCTCGGGATTCCGACCCGCGGGGTGATCCTGGCCGAGCGGCTGGCGGCCAACATCCGTGAATTCTCCGGCGTGGACGTTGCCCACGGCGCGCTGGACATCACCCTTTACCGCGACGACCTGATGCAAAAGCCGCCGCGCCCGCTGGAGGCCACCTCGATACCGGCCGGCGGCATCGACGACGCGCTGGTGATCCTCGTCGACGACGTGCTGTACTCCGGTCGTTCGGTGCGCTCGGCGCTGGATGCGCTGCGTGACCTGGGCCGCCCGCAAGTCGTGCAGTTGGCGGTGCTGGTCGACCGGGGACACCGCGAGCTGCCGCTGCGGGCCGACTACGTCGGCAAGAACGTGCCCACATCGCGCAGCGAGAGCGTGCATGTGCTGCTCGCCGAGCACGACGGCCGCGACGGCGTGGTGATCTCTCGCGAGGAGGCGCCATGACCAGGCACCTGCTGGCCGCCGGCGACCTGAGTCGCGACGACGCCACTGCGATCCTCGACGACGCCGACCGGTTCGCACAGGCGCTGGTGGGCCGCGAGGTCCGCAAGCTGCCGACGCTGCGCGGCCGGACCGTGATCACGATGTTCTACGAGAACTCCACTCGCACCCGAGTCTCGTTCGAGGTCGCCGGCAAGTGGATGAGCGCCGACGTGATCAACGTCAGCTCCGCCGGATCGTCGGTGGCCAAAGGCGAATCGCTGCGCGATACCGCGCTGACGCTGCGGGCGGCGGGCGCCGACGCGCTGATCATCCGGCACCCCGCGTCGGGTGCGGCGCATCTTCTGGCCGACTGGACCGCTGACGGCGCCGGCGGTCCGTCGGTGATCAACGCCGGCGACGGCACCCACGAGCACCCGACTCAGGCGCTGCTGGACGCGCTGACCATCCGGCAGCGCCTCGGTGACATCGAGGGCCGCCGCGTCGTCATCGTGGGCGATATCCTGCACAGCCGGGTCGCCCGTTCCAACGTCATGCTGCTCGACACCCTGGGCGCCGAGGTGGTGCTCGTGGCGCCGCCGACACTGCTGCCGGTCGGGGTTTCCGACTGGCCGGTCACCGTCTCCTACGATCTGGACGCCGAACTGCCTGTGGCCGACGCGGTGCTGATGTTGCGGGTGCAGGCCGAGCGGATGAACGGCGGCTTCTTCCCGTCCGCGCGTGAGTATTCCGTGCTCTACGGGCTTTCCGAACGGCGCCAGGCGATGCTTCCCGGTCATGCCGTGGTGCTGCATCCCGGACCGATGCTTCGCGGCATGGAGATCTCCTCATCGGTGGCTGACTCCACGCAATCCGCTGTGCTGCAACAGGTTTCCAATGGTGTTCATGTGCGGATGGCGGTGCTGTTCCATCTGCTGGTGGGAGCAGCGGAGGTCGTGGCGTGAGCGTGCTGATCCGCGGTGTTCGCCGCTACGGCGAGGGGGACCGGGTCGACGTATTGGCCGACACCGCAGGCTTTGAAGGTCAGATCGCCGATATCGGTGCCGGACTACGGATTCCCGACGACGCCGACGTGATCGACGCCACCGGACAGGTGTTGCTGCCGGGCCTGGTCGATCTGCACACCCATCTGCGCGAGCCCGGCCGCGAATACGCTGAGGACATCGAAACCGGTTCGGCCGCAGCAGCTCTCGGCGGTTACACCGCCGTGTTCGCGATGGCCAACACGAATCCGGTGGCCGACAGCCCAGTGGTCACCGACCATGTCTGGCACCGGGGCCAGCAGGTGGGCCTGGTCGACGTGCACCCGGTCGGGGCGGTCACCGTTGGTCTGGCCGGAACCGAGCTCACCGAGATGGGCATGATGGCCGCCGGTACCGCGCAGGTGCGGATGTTCTCCGATGACGGCAAGTGCGTGTACGACCCGCTGGTGATGCGGCGGGCCCTGGAGTACGCCACCGGCCTGGGCGTCTTGATAGCACAGCACGCCGAGGAGCCCAGATTGACCGGCGGCGCCGTCGCGCACGAAGGCCCAAACGCCGCCAGGCTGGGACTCTCCGGATGGCCGAGGGCGGCCGAAGAATCGATCGTCGCCCGCGACGCCCTGCTGGCCCGCGACGCCGGTGCCCGGGTGCACATCTGTCACGCGTCCACTGCCGGTACCGTCGAGATCCTCAGATGGGCCAAGGCCCAAGGCATTTCGATCACCGCCGAGGTCACGCCGCATCACCTTCTGCTCGACGACAGTCGGCTGGCCAGCTATGACGGGGTGAACCGGGTCAACCCGCCGTTGCGTGAAGCCGCCGACGCGGGCGCGCTGCGTCAAGCGCTCGCCGACGGGGTAATCGACTGCGTGGCCACCGATCACGCCCCGCACGCCGAACACGAGAAATGTGTCGAGTTCGCCGCTGCGCTGCCGGGAATGCTGGGATTGCAGACTGCGCTGTCCGCCGTGGTGCAGGCTATGGTCATGCCCGGTCTGTTGACGTGGCGTGATGTGGCGCGCGTAATGAGCGAGAACCCGGCGCGCATCGCCGGGCTGCCCGACCACGGGCGCCCACTGGAAATCGGGGAGCCGGCCAACCTCACCGTGGTGGATCCCGATGCCACCTGGACGGTGGCCGGAGCGGACTTGGCAAGCAGGTCGTCCAACACCCCGTACGAGGCGATGACGTTGCCCGCCACGGTGACCACAACACTGCTGCGCGGCAAGATCACCGCGCGCGACGGGAAGAGCCCGGCATGAACTCCGCAACCTTGGTCGCATCGCTGATCGTCGCCGCGCTTGTGGCGGTGCTGATCACATTGGTCATCCAGCTGATGATGCGCGGCTGGCGGCGGCGTGGGGAGCGGCAGGCCGAGATTATCGGCGCACTGCCCGACGTGCCCGACGAGCTGGGCTCGGCGATGATCACCACCCGCGGCGTCTATTGCGGCTGCACGATGGCGCCGAACTGGAACGAGCGGATCACCGCCGGTGATCTGGGCTACCGCAGTAAGGCGGTGCTTAGCCGCCATCCCGAGGGAATATTGCTGCAACGCATTCGTGCGCGCCCGATTTGGATTCCGCAGGACTCCGTTACCGCCGTCCGCATCGAGCGCGGCATAGCCGGCAAGGTCGCAACCCGCGTCGGCGTACTGGCGATCCGGTGGCGGCTGCCGTCGGGCGCCGAGATCGACACCGGGTTTCGGGCAAGCAATCGGAGCGAGTATGACCGCTGGCTGGAGGCTGAACAAGAGGGCGCCGCATGAGTAGAGCGCTCCTGGTCCTCGAGGACGGCCGGATCTTCACCGGAACCGCATTCGGCGCGGTGGGCCAGACACTGGGCGAAGCGGTGTTCTCCACCGGCATGTCGGGCTATCAGGAGACGCTGACCGATCCCAGCTATCACCGGCAGATCGTGGTGGCCACCGCCCCGCAGATCGGCAACACCGGCTGGAACGGCGAGGACGCCGAAAGCCGCGGCGACAAGATCTGGGTCGCCGGCTACGCAGTGCGCGATCCCTCACCGCGAGCGTCGAACTGGCGAGCCACCGGCACGCTCGAAGACGAGCTGGTGCGCCAGAGGGTGGTCGGGATCGCCGGCATCGACACCCGCGCCGTGGTGCGCCATCTGCGCAGCCGCGGCTCGATGAAGGCCGGCGTGTTCTCCGGTGCGTCGCTCGATGAGCCCGAGGAGTTGATACAGCGGGTGCGCGAGCAGCAGCCGATGCTGGGCGCCGATCTGGCCGGCCAGGTCAGCACCGCGGACGGCTATGTCGTCGAACCCGAAGGGCCGCCCCGGTTCACGGTGGCCGCAATCGATCTCGGCATCAAGACGAACACCCCGCGCAACTTCGCCCGTCGAGGAGTTCGCAGCCGGGTGCTGCCGTCCTCGGCGACCTTCGAGCAGATCGCCGAGGTCAAACCGCACGGCGTGTTCTTGTCCAACGGCCCGGGCGACCCGGCCACCGCCGACCACGTCGTCGGGGTTACCCGCCAGGTGCTGGAGGCCGGAATCCCGTTGTTCGGCATCTGTTTCGGCAACCAGATCCTGGGCCGCGCGCTTGGCCTGTCGACCTACAAGATGGTGTTCGGTCATCGAGGTATCAACGTCCCGGTGATGGACCACGCGACCGGCCGGGTCGCGGTGACCGCCCAGAACCACGGCTTCGCATTGGAGGGGGAGGCCGGCCAGTCCTTCGACACGCCGTTCGGTCCGGCGGTGGTCAGCCATACCTGTGCCAACGACGGGGTGGTTGAAGGCGTCAAACTTGCCAGCGGCAAAGCGTTTTCGGTGCAATACCATCCGGAGGCCGCGGCCGGACCGCACGACGCGGAATACCTGTTCGACCAGTTCGTCGACCTGATGGCAGGGGAGCGCTAGATGCCGCGGCGAACCGACCTGCGCCACGTTCTGGTGATCGGCTCCGGGCCGATCGTCATCGGGCAGGCCTGCGAATTCGACTACTCGGGCACCCAGGCGTGCCGGGTCCTGAAAGCCGACGGCCTGGAGGTGACGCTCGTCAACTCGAATCCGGCCACGATCATGACCGACCCGGAGTACGCCGATCACACCTACGTCGAGCCGATCACGCCGGCGTTCGTCGAACGGGTCATCGCCCAGCAGGCCGAGCGAGGCAACAAGATCGACGCGCTGCTGGCAACTCTGGGAGGCCAGACCGCGCTTAACACCGCGGTCGCGCTGTACGAGAACGGGGTATTGGAGCGCTATGACGTCGAGTTGATCGGCGCCGACTTCGACGCCATCCAACGCGGTGAGGATCGCCAGCGGTTCAAGGACATCGTCGCCAAGGTCGGCGGCGAATCAGCCCGCAGCCGCGTCTGTTTCACCATGGACGAGGTCCATGAGACCGTCGCCGAGCTGGGCCTTCCGGTCGTGGTGCGTCCGTCGTTCACCATGGGGGGCCTGGGTTCGGGGATGGCGCACAGCGCCGACGAGGTCGACCGGATGGCCGGTGCGGGCCTGGCCGCCTCTCCCAGCGCCAATGTGCTGATCGAGGAATCCATTTACGGCTGGAAGGAATTCGAGCTCGAGCTGATGCGTGACGGGCACGACAACGTCGTCGTGGTGTGCTCGATCGAAAACGTCGACCCGATGGGCGTGCACACCGGCGACTCGGTGACTGTCGCGCCGGCGATGACGCTGACCGACCGGGAATACCAGGTGATGCGGGATTTGGGGATCGCCATCCTGCGTGAAGTCGGCGTCGACACCGGCGGCTGCAACATCCAGTTCGCCGTCAACCCGCGCGACGGGCGGCTGATCGTCGTCGAGATGAACCCGCGGGTATCACGTTCATCCGCGCTGGCATCCAAGGCCACCGGCTTTCCGATCGCAAAGATCGCCGCCAAACTGGCCATCGGCTACACGCTCGACGAGATCCTGAACGACATCACCCGCGAAACACCGGCGTGCTTCGAGCCGACGCTGGACTACATCGTGGTCAAGGCCCCGCGGTTCGCGTTCGAGAAATTCCCCGGCGCCGACCCGACGCTCACCACCACGATGAAATCCGTCGGTGAAGCAATGTCGTTGGGCCGCAACTTCATCGAGGCACTCGGCAAGGTGATGCGCTCGCTGGAAACCAGCCGTGCCGGGTTCTGGACGGCGCCCGATCCGGAACTGGCTGTCGACGACGTGCTGCGGCGGCTGCGCACACCCAGCGAGGGCCGGCTCTACGACATCGAGCTGGCGCTGCGGCTGGGTGCGACGGTCGAGCAGGTCGCCGAGGCATCCGGTGTCGACCCGTGGTTCGTCGCCCAGATCGGCGAGCTCGTCGAGTTGCGGCGTGAGTTGGTCGACGCCGCTGTCCTCGACGTGGATCTGCTGCGGCGCGCCAAGCACAGCGGCTTGTCCGACCGCCAAATCGCCACGCTGCGACCCGAACTGGCCGGCGAGGACGGGGTGCGATCGTTGCGGAGCCGGCTCGGCATCCACCCCGTGTACAAGACCGTGGACACCTGCGCGGCCGAGTTCGAGGCCAAGACGCCATATCACTACAGCAGCTATGAGCTCGACCCGGCCGCCGAGACCGAGGTCGCCCCGCAGACCGAGAAGCCCAAGGTACTGATCCTCGGGTCGGGGCCCAACCGTATCGGCCAGGGTATCGAGTTCGACTACAGCTGCGTGCATGCCGCAACCACGCTGAGCCAGGCCGGTTTTGAGACCATCATGGTCAACTGCAACCCGGAGACGGTGTCCACCGACTACGACACCGCCGACCGGCTGTATTTCGAGCCGCTGACGTTCGAGGACGTGCTGGAGGTGTTCCACGCCGAAGCACAGTCGGCCGCCGGTGGTCCGGGCGTGGCCGGTGCCATCGTGCAGCTCGGCGGGCAGACCCCGCTCGGGTTGGCGCAGCGGCTCTCCGACGCCGGGGTGCCGATCGTCGGGACGCCGCCGCAGGCCATCGATTTGGCCGAGGACCGCGGCGCATTCGGCGATGTGCTGTCCACCGCCGGGCTGCCCGCACCGCGCTACGGCACCGCGACGACATTCGCGCAGGCCCGCCGGATCGCGGCCGAAATCGGCTATCCGGTGCTTGTTCGCCCGTCCTATGTGCTGGGTGGCCGCGGCATGGAAATCGTCTACGACGACGACACGCTGCAGGGCTACATCGCCCGCGCCACCGAACTTTCACCCGAGCACCCGGTGCTCGTCGACCGCTTCCTGGAGGACGCGATCGAGATCGACGTCGACGCGCTCTGCGACGGCGATGAGGTCTACATCGGCGGGATCATGGAGCACATCGAGGAGGCCGGCATCCACTCCGGTGACTCGGCCTGTGCACTGCCCCCGGTTACGCTGGGCCGCAGCGACATTGAGAAGGTGCGAAAAGCGACCGAGGCCATCGCGCACGGCATCGGCGTAGTGGGCCTGCTCAATGTGCAGTACGCCCTGAAGGACGACGTGCTCTACGTACTGGAGGCCAACCCGCGGGCCAGCCGCACGGTGCCGTTCGTGTCCAAGGCCACCGCTGTCCCGCTGGCCAAGGCTTGTGCGCGGATTATGCTGGGCGCCAAGATCTCTCAGTTGCGCGACGAGGGAATGCTGGCGTCATCCGGGGACGGCGGCAGCGCGGCGTCGGATGCCCCGATCGCCGTCAAGGAAGCGGTGCTGCCGTTTCACCGGTTCCGTCGGGCCGACGGCTCGGGCATCGACTCGCTGCTGGGCCCGGAGATGAAATCGACCGGCGAGGTGATGGGCATCGACCACGACTTCGGCAGCGCCTTCGCCAAAAGTCAGACCGCCGCGTACGGCTCGCTGCCGGTTCAGGGCACCGTGTTCGTCTCGGTGGCCAACCGGGACAAGCGGTCACTGGTGTTTCCCGTCAAGCGGTTGGCCGATCTGGGCTTTCGGGTACTGGCCACCGAGGGAACCGCGGAAATGCTGCGCCGCAACGGGATTCCGTGTGACGAGGTCCGCAAGCATTTCGAGGCGCCGCAGCCAGGCCGTCCGCCGGTGTCCGCCGTCGACGCAATCAAGGCGGGCGAGGTCGACATGGTGATCAACACGCCCTACGGCAACTCGGGCCCACGCATCGACGGCTACGAGATCCGCTCGGCGGCAGTGGCAATGAACATTCCCTGCGTGACCACGGTGCAGGGCGCCTCGGCGGCCGTCCAGGGCATCGAAGCCGGCATCCGCGGCGTCATCGGTGTGCGCTCACTGCAGGAGCTGCACAGCGCGCTCGGCAACGGCGGCAACTAGCCGTGCCCGGGTTCGGTGCCCGGCTGCGTGACGCGATATCGCGTCGAGGGCCCTTGTGTCTGGGCATCGATCCGCACCCGGAACTGTTGCAGGCGTGGAATCTTCCGCTCAGCCCCGACGGGCTTGCGGCGTTCTGCGACATCTGCGTGCAGGCCTACGCCGACGTCGCCGTCGTCAAACCCCAGGTGGCGTTCTTCGAGGCGTATGGCGCCGCGGGATACGCGGTGTTGGAGCGCACGATCGCCGCGCTGCGCGAGGCCGGCGTGCTGGTGCTGGCCGACGCCAAACGCGGCGACATCGGCTCGACGATGGCGGCCTACGCCGCCGCCTGGGCGGGTGACTCGCCGCTGGCCACCGACGCCGTCACGGCCTCGCCGTATCTGGGATTCGGGTCGTTGACGCCGCTGCTGGACAGCGCGGCGGCGCACGGCCGAGGGGTGTTCGTGCTGGCGGCCACCTCCAACCCCGAGGGCGCAACGGTGCAGCGCGCCCAGACCGACGGCCGCACGGTGGCCCAGTCGATCGTCGACCAGGCGGCGGCGGTGAATCGGGCGCTGCGTCCAGAACCCGGTTGCGTGGGCGTCGTCATCGGAGCGACGGTGAGCGAAGCACCCGATGTCAGCGCACTGGACGGACCGGTGCTGGTGCCGGGCATCGGAACGCAGGGCGGGCAGGCCGAGGCGCTTCGCGGATTGGGCGGGGCCGCCCCCGGTCAGCTGCTACCAGCGGTGTCCCGCGACGTGCTGAGGGCGGGACCCGACGTCGGGGCGCTGCGGGCGGCCGGGGAGCGGATGCGCGACGCGCTGGCCTACCTCGCGGGCTAGCCTTCCGGGATTTCGACGATGACGTTGGTGGCCTTGACGACGGCTACCGCGATGCTGCCGGGCGCGAGTTTCAGTTCGCGCGCGGCCTCGGTGCTCATCAGGGACACGACGGTGTGAGGCCCGCATTGCATCTCGACGTGGGTCATCACCTTGTCGGTGACCACGTTGGTGACCAGGCCGACGAAGCGATTACGCGCCGAGCTGCCGACGCCGAGGGGATTGCGCGGCAGCGGGGGCGCGTTGCTGCGCAGAAATTTGGCCAACACATCCCCGGCGATCACCTTGCGGCCGGAGGCGTCCTGGGTGGCCGACAAAGTGCCCTGGTCGATCCAGCGCCGGACGGTGTCGTCGCTGACTCCCAGCAGCTCGGCCGCCTCGCGGATCCGCATCATTGGCACGGCTAGATCCTAGGCGGATCGACCCCTACGACCGCTACTACAGGCCGTAGTTGACCGTCTGATGTGGCCGAACGCGCCGGCCGACACGCGCGACACGCCGTGACGTGCGTAATTGCCGAATTTTCTGCTTTGCGCGGCTCAGCGGCAATCGCGGAGACGTGTCGTGTTTAGCTGCACCGCCGGGTCGGCAGCCTGAAAACCCCTGGTAGACACCGGTATCCGGGTCGACGGCATGGTCCCGCCGCCGCCGAAACCGCGCCCCGCATATGCTCGGCCGCTGCCCTCACCGATGCCGCCGACCGAGCCCACACGCTGGGCCTTCATGGCCCCAACCAGGGGGGCGGGTTAGATTTCGTCTGACGGCGTGGGTACGGTCGTCTGCGCTGGCTGGAGTACCCGGCTAAGACAAACAAAGATCGATGAGACGGAGGAATCGTGGCCCTTCCCCAGTTGACCGACGAGCAGCGCGCGGCCGCGTTGGAGAAGGCTGCCGCCGCACGTCGAGCGAGAGCCGAGCTCAAAGACCGGCTGAAGCGCGGCGGCACCAACCTCAAGCAGGTGCTAAAGGACGCTGAGACCGACGAGGTCTTGGGCAAGATGAAGGTTTCCGCGCTGCTGGAGGCCTTGCCGAAGGTGGGCAAGGTCAAGGCGCAGGAAATCATGACCGAGCTCGAAATCGCCCCGACCCGCCGCCTGCGTGGGCTCGGCGATCGTCAGCGCAAAGCACTGCTGGAAAAGTTCGACTTCTCCTAATCCGGGAGGGTCGGTGACCGCCGACGGAGGACCGGACGGCGGGCGCGACGAACGCCTGAGGCCGCTGGCCACAGGACGCGTGGTCGTGCTGTCCGGTCCCTCCGCGGTCGGGAAGTCGACGCTGGTCAAGTGCCTGCGTGAACGGATTCCCGACCTGCACTTCAGCGTGTCGGCGACGACTCGGGCGCCGCGACCGGGTGAGGTCGACGGCGTCGACTACCACTTCGTCAGCCCGGCCCGATTTCAGCAGCTGATCGACGCGGGCGCCCTGCTGGAGTGGGCCGAGATCCACGGAGGGCTGCACCGCTCGGGCACGTTGGCCCAGCCGGTCCGCGACGCCACCGCCGCCGGGCACCCGGTCCTCATCGAGGTCGACCTGGCCGGGGCTCGCGCGATCAAACAGGCAATGCCCGAGGCGATCACCGTCTTCCTGGCCCCGCCAAACTGGGAGACGCTGGAGGCGAGATTGACCGGCCGGGGAACCGAGACGCCCGAGGTGATCCAGCGTCGGCTCGCCACCGCCCGCGCCGAGCTGGCGGCTCAGGGCGACTTCGACGAGGTCGTGGTCAACGCTCGATTGGAGACTGCGTGCTCTGAATTGGTATCCTTGCTGGTGGAAAACGCGCCGGGTACGGCGTGATCGCCATCCAGACTCGATTCACCACTAGTTGTTCACCGCTCGACCACCTTGCCCGAAGCCAGGAGAAAGTCTTACGTGAGTACTTCGCAAACCGACGCGCAGTTGGCCGCCGTCCCCGATCAATTCGACCCGGCGTCGGGAATGGTCGGTTACGACGCGCCGCTGGGCATCACCAACCCGCCCATCGACGAGTTGCTGGACCGCGTGTCGAGCAAATACGCGCTGGTGATCTACGCGGCGAAGCGGGCTCGCCAGATCAACGACTACTACAACCAGCTCGGCGAGGGCATCCTCGAATACGTCGGTCCGCTGGTCGAGCCGGGGCTTCAGGAGAAGCCGCTGTCGATCGCACTGCGCGAGATCCACGCCGACCTGCTTGAGCACACCGAAGGCGAATAGCGGGATCGGGCGGGCGGCTATGGACCGCAAGCGGATCATCGTCGGCGTCTCCGGAGGCATCGCCGCCTACAAGGCCGCCACCGTCGTTCGCCAGCTCACCGAGGCGGGCCACCAGGTCCGCGTCATTCCCACCGAATCCGCGCTGCGTTTCGTCGGAGCCGCCACCTTCGAGGCGCTCTCCGGTGAGCCGGTGCACACCGGTGTTTTCGAAGACGTCCCGCTGGTGCCGCACGTCGCGATCGGCCAAGGCGCCGACCTCGTCGTCGTCGCGCCGGCCACTGCCGACCTGCTGGCCCGGGCGGTCCACGGCCGCGCCGACGACCTGTTGACCGCGACGCTGCTCACCGCACGATGTCCGGTTCTGTTCGCACCCGCAATGCATACCGAGATGTGGCTGCATCCCGCCACCCAAGACAACGTGGCCACGCTGCGCCGCCGCGGGGCAGTGGTGCTGGAACCGGCATCCGGGCGGCTCACTGGGGCGGACAGCGGCGCAGGTCGGCTGCCCGAGGCCGAGGAAATCACCACGTTGGCTCATCTGCTGCTGGAACGCCACGACGCCCTGCCGTACGACCTGGCCGGCTGCAGGGTGCTGGTGACCGCCGGCGGTACCCGCGAGCCGATAGACCCGGTGCGCTTCATCGGCAACCGCAGCTCGGGCAAGCAGGGCTACGCGCTGGCCCGAGTCGCCGCGCAGCGCGGCGCCGAGGTCACGCTGATCGCCGGTCACACTGCCGGGCTCGTCGATCCCGCGGGCGTCGACGTCGTGCATGTCAGCTCCGCGCAGCAGCTCGCCGAGGCGGTCTCCAAACACGCGCCCGAGGCGCATGTGCTGGTGATGGCGGCCGCCGTCGCGGACTTCCGGCCGGCACAGGTGTCGGCGGCCAAGATCAAGAAGGGCACCAACCAGCCGCCCACCATCGAACTCGTCCGCAACGACGACGTGCTGGCCGCCGCGGTGCGCGCCCGCGCCGACGGGCAGCTGCCCAACATGCGGGCGATCGTCGGCTTCGCCGCCGAGACCGGCGACGCCAACGGCGACGTGTTGTTCCATGCTCGCGCCAAGCTGCGCCGCAAGGGCTGTGACCTGTTGGTGGTCAACGCCGTCGGCGAGGGAAAGGCCTTCGAGGTCGACAACAACGACGGCTGGTTGCTGGCGTCCGACGGGACCGAGTCGGCGCTGCAGCACGGCTCCAAGACGCTGATGGCCAGTCGTATCGTGGACGCAATCGTCGCCTTCCTGCAGGGCGGCAGCGGGTAACTGCACAGCATGTGACCGCCGTGCCGGCCAGTCGGGCATGGCGATATACTTCGCCTAACTAAGCTTTGAGAGGATGGGGTTGTGAGCGAAAAGGGTCGGCTGTTCACCAGCGAATCGGTGACCGAGGGGCATCCGGACAAGATCTGCGACGCCATCAGCGACTCGGTGCTCGACGCGCTCCTCGCCGACGACCCACGCTCACGAGTTGCGGTCGAGACGATGGTCACCACCGGTCAGGTGCACGTCGCCGGCGAGGTGACGACCTCTGCCAAAGAGGCGTTCGCCGAGATTCCCGACACCGTCCGCAGCCGCATCCTCGAGATCGGCTACGACTCGTCCGACAAGGGCTTCGACGGCGCATCCTGCGGGGTGAACATCGCCATTGGTGCGCAGTCACCCGACATCGCCCAGGGCGTTGACACCGCCTACGAGGCGCGGGTGCAGGGCGAGGCCGACCCGCTCGACGCTCAGGGCGCTGGTGACCAGGGCCTGATGTTCGGCTATGCGATCAGCGACACCCCTGAGATGATGCCGCTGCCGATCGCGCTGGCCCACCGGCTGTCGCGGCGGCTGACCGAGGTCCGCAAGAACGGTGTGCTGCCCTACCTGCGCCCGGACGGCAAGACTCAGGTCACCATCGCCTACGAAGGCAACACCCCGGTGCGGCTGGACACCGTCGTCGTCTCCACCCAGCACGCTCCAGAGGTCGACCTGGACAACATGCTGGCTCCCGACATCCGGGAGAAGGTGCTCAACACCGTGCTCGACGACCTGGCGCACGACACCCTGGACGCTTCCGACGTGCGGCTGCTGGTCAACCCGACCGGAAAGTTCGTGCTCGGCGGGCCGATGGGCGATGCCGGCCTGACCGGCCGCAAGATCATCGTCGACACATACGGAGGCTGGGCCCGTCACGGCGGCGGCGCCTTCTCCGGCAAAGATCCATCCAAGGTGGACCGGTCGGCCGCGTACGCGATGCGCTGGGTGGCCAAGAACGTCGTCGCAGCGGGCCTGGCCGAGCGGATCGAGGTGCAGGTGGCCTACGCCATCGGCAAGGCCGCCCCGGTCGGACTGTTCGTCGAGACGTTCGGCACCGAGACCGTCGACCCGATCAAGATCGAGAAGGCCATCGGCGACGTGTTCGACCTGAGGCCGGGCGCGATCATCCGCGACCTCGACCTGTTGCGCCCGATCTATGCGCAGACCGCCGCCTACGGCCACTTCGGCCGCACCGACATCGAGCTGCCGTGGGAGCAGCTGAACAAGGTCGACGACCTCAAGCGCGCGGTCTAACGCGAGCGCTAGGCCGTAAACCGGTAGTCGTCGAGGTCGAAGCGCCGGCTACGCCAATACGCCTCCACCGTGGTGGTCGGCCGCAGCGGCACGTCGCCGTTCTTGTCGAAGTAGTAGCTGTTGGCCTGCCGGCAGCTGTCCTGCCAGAACACCTGGCGGTGCCGGCGGCGCATCATCTCCGCGAAGTACCGATCGTTGGCCTCCTCGGTGACCTCGACGCGGGTAGCGCCGTCACGACAGGCCCGCTTCAGGCACCGCACAATGTGGTGGGTCTGCGACTCGATCAGGGCGAAATACGAGGACCCGACATAGCCGTACGGGCCGAACACGCTGAACAGGTTCGGGAAACCTGGAATGCTGACGCCCTCGTAGGCCTGCAGCCGGTGCTCGTCCCAGAACTGGCTCAGCGACCGGCCGCCGCTGCCGGTGACCGCGAACGTCGGCACGTTGTCGGTGTCCATCACCTTGAACCCCGTCGCCAGCACCAGTACGTCGATGTCGTGGCCGACGCCGTCGGCCGTGACCACCGCCGACGGCGTGATCTTGTCGATCGGCTCGGTCACCAACCGCACGTTGTCACGGTTGAACGTCGACAGGTAGGTGTTGTGAAAGCCCGGCCGTTTGCAGCCGACGGCATAACGCGGAGTGAGCTTTTCACGCAGCACCGGGTCTTCGACCTGTTGGCGCAGATAGGACCGCCCGGCCCGCTCCATCCACTTGGCCAGCGGGAACACCGTGAAGTACTGGGCCGGGATCGGGAACGTCGCCTCGACGAAGGCCTGGCTGAGCAGCCGCTGCACAGCCTTGCCGCCGGGCAGCCGCATGGCCCACCGCACCGGCCGCGGCAGCGGCACGTCGAACTTCGGGAAACACCAGATCGGCGTGCGCTGAAAGACGGTGAGCTGCTTGACAATCGGCGCGATCTCGGGAATCACCTGAACCGCTGAGGCGCCCGTGCCGATGACCGCAACACGTTTGCCGGTGAGGTCCTGGTCGTGATCCCAGCGGGCGGTGTGCATGGTGATGCCGTCGAAGGAGTCGACGCCGGCGATGTCAGGCAGCTTGGGCACGGTGAGTACGCCGCTGGCGTTCACCAAAAACCGTGCGGTGATCACGCCGCCGGGATCGGTCTGCACCCGCCACAGCGCGTGCTCGTCGTCGAACTCCGCGGACAAGACCTTGGTGTTGAAGCGGATCTTCGGACGAAGGCCGTATTTGTCGGCACAGTGCTCGGCATACGCCTTCAGCTCTTTGCCGGGCGCGTAGGTCCGTGACCAGTCCGGCCGCTGTTCGAACGAGAACTGGTAGGAAAACGACGGAATATCAACGGCGATACCGGGATAGGTGTTCCAGTGCCAGGTGCCGCCGACACCGTCACCAGCCTCGATCATCAGGTAGTCGCCCAGTCCGGCCTGGTCGAGCTTGATCGCGGTGCCGATGCCGGAGAATCCGGCGCCGACGATGATCGTCTGGTAGTCGGGTGTCATGCTCGCCTTCGTCCGATCATGTCCACCATCGTATCCGCCCGGCGAACCACACCGGGATCGACGTGAGCGCCAGGTTTGCCGAAAAATTCGGATCTAACGTCGATCTCGGTGCTGGCTTTACGCGCGCGAGTGCAGTGCCTTCTTCAGTGCGGCCAATCCGCGGTCCGTGGCCTCGGTGGCGGCGGGTACCACGCCGGCGTAGCCGACGTAGCCGTGCACCATCGTCTCGGCGTTGTGCACCTCGACGGGCACACCCGCGGCCGCGAGCAGCTCGCCGTAGCGGATGCCGTCGTCGCGCAGCGGGTCGTGCCCGGCCACGGCGATATAGGCCGGCGGCAGGTCGGCCAGGTTCTTCGCCCGCCCCGGCGCCATCCCGGGCGGTGGGTCGGAAAGGTCGACTTCGCCTGCGTACCAACGAGAAAACATGGCGACCTCATCGCGGCCGAGGATGGGCGCCGAGGCATTTTCGCGAAAGGACGGCAGCGACGAGTCCCACAGCGTGGATGGGTACCACAACAACTGGAAGGCGATCGGCGGGCCGTCGTTGTCGCGGGCCCGCTGCGCGACGACGGCAGCGATCGTGCCGCCCGCGGAGTCCCCGGCCACCGCCAGTCGGGTGCTGTCGGCGCCGAGCTCGTCGCCGCACCGGGCCACCCATTGCGTTGCCGCCCAAGCGTCATCCACCGCGGCGGGATACGGATACTCGGGGGCCAGCCGATAGTCGACGGACACCACTACCGCGTCGGCGCCGACGGCGTGCTGGCGGCAGGCGGCGTCGTGGGTATCCAGATCGCCAACCACAAATCCGCCGCCGTGGAAGAACACCACCAGCGGTAGTACGGCATCCGTTGGGGGCCAATAGATCCGGAGGCCGATGGGGCCGCCCGCGCCGTCGATGGCGCGGTTTTCCACTCGCACCTCGGGGTGTACCGAGCGGCGCGGCAACTGCCGCAGCCGTCGGCGCGCCTCCTCGACGCCGGCGTCAAGCGACATTTCGTACGGCACCTTATCCAGTACCTTCAGCAGGATGGGGTCAATGGCGGGTCGGACGTCGTCGGGCATGCAGACACCCTATGCACCGCGCATCGTGGTCGGAGGGTGGGTGGTCGCGGGCTGGGCCGGGGTCGGCTACGGGCTGTTCCTGACCGTCACAGCGTTACGCTCGCCGCCGGGCGCCGAGCTGACGGGGCAGTTCGGCGCCCAGCCGGCGTTCAAGGCGTCGATGGCGCTGCTGCTGGCGGCCGCGGCGGCGGCACATCCGAATGTCCGCGAGCGGCGCTGGTTGATGCCCGCGCTGGTGTTGTCGGCGCTCGGCGATGCGCTGCTGGCCATCCCGTGGTGGACGATGTCGTTTGTGCTCGGCCTGGCGTCGTTTCTGTTGGCGCACCTGTGTTTTCTGGGCGCATTGATTCCGCTGGCGCAACGGTCGTGGCCTCGCCTGGTGGCGGTGGGCCTCACGTGCGTGGCGTGCGCGGCGCTGCTGGTGTGGTTCTGGCCGGGGCTGGTCCGCGAACGGCTGGTGGTGCCGGTGATCGTCTACATCGTCGTGCTGGCCGCCATGGTGTGCGCGGCGTTGCTGGCGCGGCTGCCGACGATCTGGACGGCGGTGGGCGCGGTGTGTTTCGCGGGGTCGGACGCGATGATCGGCATCGGCCGGTTCGTGCTCGACAACGAGGCGTTGGCGGTGCCTATCTGGTGGGCGTATGCGGCGGCGCAGATCCTGATCACCGCCGGGTTCTTCTTCGGCCGCGCGGACACCGCCGTCGAGCCGTGAGCACCACCCGGCAGCGCGCCGAGCACGAGCCGATCGCCCGGGTGCTGCCGATGTTGTCGGTGCCGCACCTGGACCGCGAATTCGACTATCTGGTGGGCGCGGACCAGTCCGACGACGCCCAACCCGGTGTGCGGGTTCGGGTCCGCTTCCACGGCCGCCTGGTCGACGGGTTTGTGCTGGAACGCCGCACCGATACCGACCACATCGGCAAGCTGGCGTGGCTTGACCGGGTGGTATCACCCGAACCGGTGCTGACTGCCGAGGTCCGCCGCCTGGTCGACGCGGTCGCCGCCCGCTACGCCGGAACCCGCGCCGATGTGCTGCGCCTGGCGGTGCCGGCCCGGCACGCCCGGGTGGAACGTGAAACCATAACGGCCCCAGGCAAACCCGTCGTCGGGCTGATAGACGCGTCTGGCTGGGAGGTATACGGCCGGGGTGAGAAGTTCCTCGCCGCGCTGGCCGAGTCGCGGGCGGCCCGGGCGGTCTGGCAGGCGCTGCCCGGCGAGCCCTGGGCGGTCCGCTTCGCCGAGGCCGCCGCCCAGACGGTGCAGGCCGGGCGCGGGGTGCTGGCGATCGTGCCCGATCAGCGCGACGTGGACACGCTGTGGCAGGCGGCGACGGGACTACTGGATGAGTCCGGGGTGGTGGCGTTGTCCGCAGGCCTGGGACCTGCGGCACGCTACCGGCGTTGGCTCGCGGCGCTGCGCGGTGGCGCACGGATGGTCATCGGCACCCGCAGCGCGGTGTTCGCCCCGGTGACCGACCTGGGCCTGGTCATGGTCTGGGACGACGGCGACGACACGCTGGCCGAGCCGCGGGCACCGTATCCGCACGCCCGCGAGGTGGCGATGCTGCGCGCCCACCAGACCCGCTGTGCGGCGCTGATCGGCGGTTATGCCCGTACGGCGGAGGCGCATGCGCTGGTGCGCAGCGGATGGGCGCATGACGTGGTCGCGGCGCGCCCGGTGGTGCGCTCCCGCACGGCGCGGGTCGTCGCGCTCGAGGACGGCGGATACGCCGAGGAACGCGACCCGGCGGCCCGCACTGCGCGGCTGCCGTCGGTGGCGTTGAGGGCGGCCCGCTCGGCGTTGGAGGCCGGTGCGCCGGTGCTGGTGCAGGTGCCGCGGCGCGGCTATGTGCCGGCCCTGGCCTGCGGGCGCTGCCGCGCGATCGCGCGTTGCCGGCACTGCACCGGCCCGCTGTCGCTGGACGAGCGCGACGGCTCAGGGCCGGTCTGCCGGTGGTGTGGCCGGGTCGATCCCGCCCTGCGGTGCGCACGCTGTGGGTCGGATGCGATACGCGCGGTCGTCGTCGGCGCGCGGCGCACCGCCGAGGAACTCGGCCGAGCATTCCCCGGGACGACGGTGATCACCTCCGGCGGCGACGCCGTCGTGGCTGCCGTCGGCGCTGGTCCGGCCCTGGTGGTGGCCACCCCGGGGACCGAACCGGTGGCCTCCGGCGGATACGGCGCAGCGCTGCTGCTGGACAGCTGGGCACTGCTGGGTCGACAGGACCTGCGCGCCGCCGAGGACACGCTGCGCCATTGGCTGGCCGCCGTGGCGCTGGTGCGCGCCCGCGGCGACGGCGGAGTGGTGGCGGTGGTCGCCGAGTCGTCGATCCCGACCGTGCAAGCACTGATCCGGTGGGATCCGGTCGGGCACGCCGACGCCGAGTTGGCCGCCCGTGCCGACGTCGGCCTGCCGCCGAGTATGCACATCGCCGCGCTCGACGGCAGTGCCGACGCGGTCGCGGCGCTGCTCGACGAGGTCCGGCTGCCCGACGGTGCCGAGCGGCTCGGACCGGTGCAGTTGCCGCCCGGCGCGCGCCGTCCCGCCGGCGTCGACGCCGGTGTCCCGGTCACCCGGATGTTGGTGCGGGTTCCGCGCGACCGGGGTCTGGCGTTGGCGGCGGCGCTGCGCCGCGCGGTGGCGGTGCTCAGCGCACGCCAAGACCACGAGCCGGTCCGGGTGCAGATCGATCCGCTGCACATCGGCTAGGCGGCGCGGCTCAGCGTTTACGTGCGGTGAGGACCAAGTACTCCCACTGCATTACGCCGTCGCTGATGTGATGCTCCGCGAGCTCGACGAGCTGGGCGTCGAGTGTGTCGGCCAGCACGCGATTGTCTCCGATGCACTGGTATGCGTTAATCGTTGGGCCGTAATGGTTTTTGAAGTACTCGTGGACTGCTTGGGCGCTGCCGAAGCGGTTGACCGGCAACATGCCCCGCCGCGCGCTGACCTCGCTGACCCGGTCACCCAGCAACCCGACGGCATAGTCGGGCCGTCCCCACAATGCCTCCGGCGGCATGCCCGGCAGAACGGTCGGCCGATACGGACGGAGGGTGTCGAGCATCCGGCCGAAAAAGCCGTCGGGGGTCCAGCTGATCACCCCGATCGTCCCTCCGGGCCGGCAGACCCGGACCAGCTCGTCGGCCGCACGCTGATGATGCGGCGCGAACATGACGCCGATCGCGGAGATCACCGCGTCGAACTCACCGTCGGCGAACGGAAGCGCTTCCGCGTCGGCTTCCAGCCAGTCGAGCGTCACACCTTCTGCTGCGGCCCTGGCTCGGGACCGGACCAGCAGTTCCGGAGTCAGGTCGCTGGAAACAACACTCGCTCCCGTCCTGGCGGCAGGGATCGAGATGTTGCCTGACCCGGCGGCAACGTCGAGCACCCGATCGCCGGGACCGATTCCGGTGGCACCCACCAGGACCGGGCCGAGCGGGGCCATCAACTCCTCGGCCATGAGCGCATAGTCGCCCAGCGCCCACACCGCTTGAGCGGTGGTCGCCATTGCGTGGTGGGTGTCGGTGGTCATCGGGCCTCCAGAATAGAACGGATGATGACGCGATAGTATCATTAGGAAACAATTGATGGAGTCTATAGTAGACGTCTGCTATAGTTGGTCCTCCGGACAAGCGGAGGAATCAATGCCGGCCGAAGACCCGACGGCAACCGACGAGTCACTCGACGCGATCACCGACGCGCTGCTCACGGCGTCTCGCCTGCTCGTGGCGATCTCGGCCCATTCGATCGCTCAGGTCGACGAGACCATCACGATTCCGCAGTTTCGGGCCCTGGTGATTTTGTCCAACCGGGGTCCGATGAACCTCGCCACACTGGCGGGCGTGCTGGGCGTACAACCATCGGCAACCGGCCGGATGGTCGACCGGCTCGTCGGCGCCGGGCTGATCGACCGCTTGCCGCATCCGACCTCGCGACGCGAACTGCTGGCCGCGCTCACCAAGCGGGGACGTTCGGTGGTGCGGCAGGTCACCGAGCATCGGCGTGCTGAAATCGCGGCCATTGTGGAGCAGATGCCGCCGGCCGAACGCCGCGGGCTGGTGCGCGCGCTGACCTCATTCACCGCTGCCGGAGGCGAGCCCGCGGCGTACGTGGAGGACGTCGACGCATAAGTGCCGGCCCAGCGGGGTACGCAGATGTTCGGCCAGCGAGCCAGGAGTAGGAGCCAGGTATGCCGCTCAACGTCGCCCAGAAGCTGATCGACTCCCACCTGGAATCCGGTGAGATGACGCCGGGTGAGGAGATCGCCATACACATCGACCAGACGCTGACCCAGGATGCGACCGGCACGCTGGTGATGCAGGAACTCGAGGCGCTGGGACTCGACCGGGCCCGCACCGAGGTGAGCGTGCAGTACGTCGACCACAACCTGTTGCAGACCGACGAGAAGAATGCCGAGGACCACGAGTACCTGCGCACCGCCGCACAACGGTTCGGGCTCTGGTTCTCCAAGCCCGGCAACGGGGTGTCGCATCCAACGCACATGCAGCGTTTCGGGATTCCCGGCAAAACCATGGTGGGGTCGGATTCGCACACCCCGGCGGCGGGTTCACTGGGCATGCTGGCCATCGGTGTGGGCGGACTGGAGGTCGCGCTGGCCATTACCGGGCGACCTCTGCACATACGCATGCCGGAGGTGTGGGGCATCCGCCTGGAAGGCGAGCTGCCCGAGTGGTGTTCGGCCAAGGACGTGATTCTGGAGATGCTGCGCCGCCACGACGTCAAGGGCGCAGTGAACCGGATCATCGAGTACTACGGGCCCGGGCTGGCCAGCCTGACCGCGATGGACCGCCATGTGATCGCGAACATGGGCGCCGAACTAGGCGCTACCACAACGGTTTTCCCCAGTGATGAGGCCGTCCGTGACTTTCTGCGCGCCGAGGACCGTGAGGACGCCTGGGTTGAGCTGGTCGCCGACGACGGCGCCGGCTACGACGTCGAGGACAGCATCGACCTGTCGAAAATCGAGCCGCTCATCGCGAAGCCGTCCTCGCCGGGCAACGTCGTGCCGGTCCGCGAGGTCGCCGGTGAGGAGATCGCGCAGGCGGTGATCGGATCCAGCGCCAACCCCGGACTGCGCGATTTCGCGATCGCCGCCGCGATGGTGGCCGGACGCCAGACATCGCCGCAAGTCAGCTTCGACATCAACCCGACCTCGCGGGAAATCCTGACCGACCTGACCAAGATGGGCGCGACGACCCAGCTGGTGATCGGTGGTGCGCGCATCCATCAGGCCGGCTGCATGGGCTGCATCGGCATGGGCCAGGCACCCGCCGTCGGCCGCAACTCGCTACGCACGATGCCGCGCAACTTCCCGGGCCGCTCGGGCACCAAGGAAGACTCGGTATGGCTGTGTTCGCCGGAGACCGCCGCCGCATCGGCGTTGACCGGCGTGATCACCGATCCCCGTGACTGGGCGCGCGACGTGCAGATGGACTATCCGAAACTCGAGCTGCCCGAAAAGAGTTCGGTCAATACCGCGATGCTGGTGCCGCCGCTGGAAGCCGAGGAAGCACAGCAGGTCGAGCCGGTGAAGGGGCCCAATGTATCCGAGCTGCCAGAACTTTCGCCGTTGCCCGACGAAATAGAGGTGCCGGTCCTGCTGAAGGTCGGCGACAACATCTCCACCGACGAGATTTCTCCGGCCGGCGCCAGGGCGCTGCCATTTCGCTCCAACATTCCCAAGCTGGCGATGTTCAGCTTCACCCAGATCGATGAGTCCTACCCGGAACGGGCACAGGAGGCCGGCGAGGCCGGTCACATCATTGTCGGCGGCGACAACTACGGGCAAGGATCCTCACGCGAACATGCCGCGATCGCCCCGCGTTACCTTGGGCTGCGGGTAGTGATCGCCAAATCATTCGCGCGCATCCACTGGCAAAACCTCGCCAACTTCGGTGTGTTGGCGCTCGAGTTCGACAATGCCGACGACTACGACGCCATCGACCAAGACGACACGCTGCGCATCGCCGAACTTCGTGACACCCTGGCCGACAAGGACACCTTGCAGATCGAGAATGTCAGCAAGAAAAAGCATTTTACTGTGCGGCACCGGCTTTCACCGCGCCAAGTCAAAGATGTGCTCGCCGGCGGTCTGATCCCGCGACTGGCCGAAGACGACCAATAGGCGCCGATCACTTCACCTTTCGGCCAAGGAACGCGGCCAGCTGATCGGCCACCGGGCGGTCCGATGCGCACGGCTGTTCCTCGCCGAAGGGCTTCCCCTGACCGCGGAACTCGGCTTGGACGAATTGACGGGTGAAGGCCAGCTGCTCAGTCGCCAGCTCGGGATCGAGATCGGTGGCTTGGCCGGTGGCAGTTGCGAGATCCCATGCGTGGGCCAGCACATCGCTGGTGCGCATCGCGATGAACACCGCTCCGGGGATCTGCCCGAACGGCAGCTGGAACATCGTTGTCATACCGTCCGGACCGGCGAACACCTCATGGGCGGCGACCGCGCTGGCTTGGTGCGCTTCGGTCAGTTCGTCGGGTCGGGCGGGGGCCTGCTCGTAGCGGCCGGCCAACTGCGCCACGTGTTCGTTGCCGCCCACAACGTGCTCGATCAGATCCCTGACTTTCCATTCCGAACAGGGCGTCGGGTCGTCGAGCTGATCGGGTCTGACGTTGGCAAGAACGTTCGCGAACGCGTCCTGAGCACGTTGGTGAGCCACGAGCGGATCCATGTCCTGCCATGTTTCACCATCGATCGTCGGAGAATCAGCGGTTTCTCGCAATCCGACCGTCGCTCCCTACACTGTGCCCGTGCGTCTCGTCTTCGCCGGCACTCCCGAACCCGCGCTGCCCGCGCTGCGCCGGCTCATCGACTCGTCGCGCCACGAGGTGATCGCGGTGCTGACCCGACCGGACGCCGCCTCCGGGCGCCGCGGGCATCATCGTCCATCGCCGGTGGCCCGCCTGGCACTCGAGCACGGCATCCCGGTGCTGCGGCCCCCGCGACCCAACACCGCCGAGTTCGTCGGTGAGTTGTCCGAGTTGGCGCCGGACTGCTGCCCGGTGGTGGCCTACGGGGCGCTGCTCGGCGAGGAGTTGCTGGCGGTGCCGCCGCACGGCTGGATCAACCTGCACTTCTCGCTGCTGCCCGCCTGGCGTGGCGCCGCCCCGGTGCAGGCTGCGATTGCCGCAGGTGACACGGTGACCGGCGCAACCACTTTCCGGATCGAGCCGAGCCTGGATTCCGGACCCGTCTACGGCGTCGTCACCGAGGCGATCCACCCGAGCGACACCGCCGGCGATCTGCTTGCGCGGCTGGCGATTTCCGGCGCTGCATTGCTGGAGACCACCCTCGACGGCATCGCCGACGGGACAATCACGCCGGTGCCCCAGCTGGCCGACGGGGTCAGCATCGCCCCCAAGATCACCGTCGAGCAAGCCCGGGTGCGCTGGGACCTGCCGGCCCAGGCCATTGAACGGCGCATCCGAGCCGTCACACCGAGCCCTGGAGCGTGGACGCGCATCGGCGACGTGCGGATCAAACTGGGCCCCGTGCACGTCGACGCCGACGGGCCGAAGCCCTTGCAACCCGGTGAAATTCACGTGGACCGCCAGAGCATATGGATCGGCACCGGCTCGGATCCGGTGCGGCTGGGTGAAATCCAGCCGCCTGGAAAGAAATTCATGAACGCCACCGACTGGGCCCGCGGCGCCCGGTTGGACTCGGCGGCGAGGGCGACATGACCCAGAAGTCGCGCAGCCGGCCGCGACGCAAGCCGCTGGACCCGGCGCGCCGGGCCGCGTTCGACGTGCTGCGGGCGGTCACCGAGCGGGATGCGTATCCGAACCTGCTGCTGCCCACACTGTTGCGCGAACGCGAGATCACCGGTCGCGACGCCGCTTTCGCCACCGAGCTGACCTACGGCACCTGCCGGACCCGCGGCTTGCTCGACGCGGTCATCGGTGCGGCCGCAGGCCGGTCACCGGAGGCCATCGACCCGGTGCTGCTGGACCTGCTGCGACTCGGCACCTATCAACTGTTGCGTACGCGAGTCGACGCCCACGCCGCCGTGTCCACGACCGTCGAGCAGGCAGCAATCGAATTCGACTCCGCGCGTGCCGGTTTCGTCAACGGTGTACTGCGAGCGATCAGCGCCCATGACGAAAAGGCCTGGGTCGAGCAGTTGGCGCCGGACGCGGCGGCCGATCCGATCGGGCATGCTGCGTTCCGCCACGCCCACCCGCGCTGGATAGCGCAGGCCTTCGCCGACGCGTTGGGTCCGGCGGCCGGCGAACTCGACGCGGTGCTGGCCAGCGACGACCAGCGCCCGCAGGTGCACCTGGCTGCACGGCCCGGTGTGCTGACCGCTCAGGAGTTGGCCGACGCGGTGCAGGGCAGGGTCGGCCGGTATTCGCCGTACGCGGTGTACCTGCCCGCCGGCGACCCCGCCCAGTTGCCGGCGGTGCGCGACGGCCGAGCGCTGGTTCAGGACGAGGGCAGCCAGTTGGTGGCCCGCGCGCTGACGTTGCTGCCGGTCGATGGCGACGGCGGCCGCTGGCTGGACCTGTGCGCCGGGCCGGGCGGCAAGACCGCGCTGCTGGCCGCGCTGGGCGCGGCCTCGGGTGCTCGGGTCACCGCGGTGGAGCCGTCGCCGCACCGCGCGGATCTGGTCGAGGAGAACACCCGCGGGCTGCCGGTCGACGTGCTGCGCGCCGACGGCCGAAAGAGCGGCCTGGACCCGGGTTTCGACCGAGTGCTGGTCGACGTGCCGTGCACCGGGCTGGGTGCATTGCGCCGCCGGCCCGAGGCCCGTTGGCGGCGTCAGCCGGCCGACATTCCGGCGTTGACCAGGCTGCAACGCGAACTGTTGGGCGCCGCGATCACACTGACCCGGTCCGGCGGCGTGGTGCTGTATGCCACCTGCTCGCCGCACCTGGCCGAGACGGTCGGGGTCGTCGCCGATGCGCTGCGCCGCCACCCGGTCGCCGCGCTGGACGCCCGGCCGTTGTTCGACCCCGTCACGGATCTGGGGGAGGGCCCGTATGTCCAGCTGTGGCCGCACCGGCACGGCACCGACGCCATGTTCGCGGCCGCCCTACAAGTAGGCTGATCCGCATGTCAGCCACCCCCAACCGTCCGCTGATCGCGCCGTCGATCCTGGCCGCCGATTTCGCCCGGCTGGCCGATGAGGCCGCCGTCGTCGGGGGCGCCGACTGGCTGCATGTCGACGTGATGGACGCGCATTTCGTGCCGAACCTGACAATCGGGCTGCCGGTGGTGGAAAGCCTTCTCAAGCACACCGACATCCCGATGGACTGCCATCTGATGATCGAGAACCCGGAGCGCTGGGCGCCGCCGTACGCCGAAGCCGGCGCCTACAACGTGACCTTCCACGCCGAGGCGACCGACAACCCGGTCGCCGTCGCCCGTGACATCCGGGCCGCCGGCGCCAAGGCCGGCCTCTCCATCAAGCCCGGCACCCCGCTGGAGCCGTATCTGGACATCCTCAAGGACTTCGACACATTTCTCGTCATGTCGGTCGAGCCCGGGTTCGGCGGCCAGGATTTCATCCCCGAGGTGTTGAGCAAGGTGCGCACGGTGCGCAAGATGGTCGATTCGGGCGAGCTGACCATCCTGGTCGAGATCGACGGCGGCATCAACGCCGACACCATCGAGCAGGCCGCCGAATCCGGTGTCGACTGCTTCGTCGCCGGCTCGGCCGTCTACAACGCCGACGATCCGGAAGCCGCGGTCGAGGCTTTGCGGAGACAGGCCAGCGCCGCGTCACCGCATCTGCGCCGATGAGCACCCAGGCGGCCATCGGTTATGACGCCGCCATGCGACTCGCCATCGAGCACGCCGAGCTGGTCAAGGGCAGCACCTACCCCAATCCTCCGGTCGGTGCCGTCATCCTGGACCGCGAGGGGCGGGTCGTCGGCGCCGGCGGCACCGAGCCGGCTGGCAGCGCACATGCCGAAGTGGTGGCGCTACGCCGCGCGGGGCGGCTGGCCGCCGGCGGCACCGCGGTGGTCACGCTGGAGCCGTGCAATCACTACGGCAAGACGCCGCCGTGCGTGAACGCGCTGCTCGACGCGGGCATCGCCGCGGTGGTGTATGCCGTCGCCGACCCGAATCCGTCCGCCGCCGGCGGCGCGGCACGGCTCGCGGAGGCCGGGGTGCATGTCGTCACCGACGTGCACGCCGATCTGGTGGCGGCCGGACCGTTGCGGGAGTGGCTGCACAAGCAACGCACCGGGTTGCCGCATGTCACCTGGAAGTACGCCGCCAGCATCGACGGACGCAGTGCGGCAGCGGACGGCTCGAGCCAGTGGATCACCAGCGAGCCTGCGCGCGCGGACCTGCATCGCCGCCGAGCCGCGGCGGACGCCATCGTGGTGGGCACCGGCACGGTGCTCACCGACGACCCGGCGTTGACGGCCCGGCAGGCCGACGGCAGCCTGGCGCATCGGCAACCGCTGCGTGTGGTGGTGGGCAAGCGTGAAATACCTTCGGAAGCAAAGGTTCTCAACGACGATTCGCGCACCATGGTGATCCGCACGCACGATCCGGTCGAAGTGCTCAACGCGCTTGCGGATCGCACAGATGTCCTGGTCGAGGGCGGGCCCACGCTGGCCGGCGCGTTCCTGCGGGCCGGCGTCATCGACCGCATCCTGGCCTACGTCGCGCCGATCCTGTTGGGCGGGCCGATCACCGCGGTCGACGATGTCGGGGTGGCGAGCATCGCCCGGGCGCTGCGGTGGCGCTTCGACGGGGTCGAGCAGGTGGGCCCGGATCTGCTGCTGAGCCTGGTGCCGCGTTAAGCCGCTGTGCGTCCGGAGCGACGGCGCATCCCCGGAATCAGCATCGGCACCCGGCCCTGGTAGTCGCGGTACTGCTGTCCGAAGATCCGGACCAGATCGCGTTCCTCGAAAAATCGAGCGGCAATCAGGATGTATCCGGTGGTGGCCACCGCGAAGATCAGATGGCCCACGGTCATTCTCGGTGTGCCCCAGAACGCGAGCAGGAATCCCAGGTAGAGCGGATGCCGGACGACCCGGTAGAACAACGGCGTCGCGAAGGCATGCTCCGCGGGCCGCTGACCGCGCAGCCGGGCGAACACCTGACGCAGCCCGAAGAGATCGAAGTGGTCGATCAAAAACGTGCTCAACAACGCGATCACCCAGCCCGCCAGTCCGACAGCGATCAACAGCGCCCGCCAGGGCTGGGCGGTGACCCGCCACACGTCGTCGGTGATCGGGTGCCAGGCGACGAGCAGCGCGATCAGGCAGATGTTGGAGGCATGGACGTATGTCGACCGCTCCGCGCTGGCCGGCACGATGCGGGTCCACCAGCGTTTGAAGCCGGCCCTGGCCATGACGCTGTGCTGGACGGCGAACAGCGCCAGCAACGCGACGTCGACGATCACCGCGGTCGCGGTGAGAGTGCCGTCGCCCAGGCCGCCGCGATCGATGCTCTTGCCGACGATATGCACACCGCCGACCATGAAATCCGCGTCGGTGACAAACCCGATGGTGTACAGAAAGGCAACGAGGAAAATCAGGTATCCCGCGATGCCGTATAGGGCGGTGAGGACGCCGCCGGCCGTGGTGCCTGCCGGCTGAGGAGTGCTGGTGTCGGTGTGCGCCACGACGTGATTGTGCTCCAAATTTTGGTTGACCACGTCGTTTACACGAAGTATGCGCCGCTGCGGTTCGACGGCTAGGCCCGGGGCGCGACGGCCTCCGGCTCGGGCAGTTCCGGCTCTTCGGCGTGGACGCGACGGCTGCTGAGCAGCAAGCCCAGCAGCGCCCCCACCACGCACACGACCGCCGTGACCGTGAAGATGCCGCCGTACATCTCCGCGAACGAATCCCGGTACAGCACCGCCTGAGCTTGTAACCGCTCCAGCAGGCTGGCATCCGGCGGGACCGCCGCCGACTTGGCCGCCACGATCTGGTTGAACCGATAGAAGCCCCACGCGCTCAGCGCGGCGATCCCGACGAGCATGCCGGTCATCCGGGCCACGACCAGCAGCGCCGAGGCGATACCGTGCTGGGCCGACGGGACCACCCGCAGCGTGGCCGACGACAGCGGCCCGATCACCAGGCCCAGCCCGAGCCCGGCTATCGCGAGATCGGCATCCAGGGCGGGCAAACTGAACAACCCGAAAACATTGAGGCGCTGACTCAGCAGGTCGGCCGTCCACTTCGAAATCAGCCAATAACCGCCGGCTGCCATGAGCAACCCGGCGAATGTCATGATCCGGTCACCGATCCTGGTGGCGATCCAGCCGCCCACCACCGCTCCGATCGGCAGGGCGATCAGGAAACGCAGCAGCAGGATGGCCGCCTCGTTTTGATCCTTCCCGAGCACACCCTGGGCGAACAGCTCCACGTCGACCAGCGTCACCATCAGTGCTGCCCCGGCCGCGACCGATGCGCCCAGCGCAGCCAAAAACGGCCGGAAATGCACACCGGCAGGTTCGATCAACCGGGTGCGGGCGAAACGCTCCCACAGCGCGAAGGCCACCGCCGCGACGATGGCGCCGATCACCAGCGGCAACCCGTAGCTCGGCAGCGCCTGCTGGTTGTCCCGATCGGGGTTGTACAGCCCGATCACCGCCAGGCCCAGCGCGATCGCCAACAGCAACCCACCGACCAGGTCGAGCTTTTCCGGTTCGGTGCCGCGGTCGCGGGGCGGCAGACTGAACTGGATCATCACCATTGCGATTGCGGCGAGCGGCACATTGATCCAGAACACGTCCTGCCAGCGGCTGGTCAGCCAGACGATGAAGATCCCGTAGAGCGGGCCCAGCACGCTGCCCAGCTCCTGCGCGGCGCCGATGCCGCCAAGCACTCCGGCGCGGTTGCGCTGCGACCACAGGTCGGCGCCCAACGCCAGCGTGACCGGCAGCAGCGCGCCGGCGGCCAGGCCCTGGATGGTGCGGCCGACCACCAGCACGTGCAGATCGGTCGAGAGTGCAGTCACCACCGAGCCCAGCGCGAACATGGCCAGGCTTGCCTGTAGCAGCAGCTTGCGCCCGAACCGGTCGGACGCCCGGCCCAGCAGCGGCATCGCGGCCACGTAGCCCAGCAAATACCAGGTGACGATCGGCGTGATCCGCTCGAGCTTGTTGATCGGAATGCCGACGGTGGTGATGATGTCGCGCATGATGGTGACGACGACGTAGGTGTCGAGGGCGCCCAGCAACACGGCGAGGCTGCCCGCGCTGATCGCGATTCTGCGGTTGTTGCTCATCGACTCAGCTCACCGGCGGCTTGCTGACCTGGACCGGCTGACCCCAGTTCGACAGCGTCATCACGATGGAATTGCCGGCGCTTTGGTCCAGCTTGGCCTTCACCAGCTGATGATCACCTTTTTCCTGGATCCATGCGGTGGCCGGCATCAGGTCGGTGGCATGCAGTTGCGGCGCAAGCTGATTCACCGTGGGAGCCGGGACCTTCCCGGTGACACGAACGGTGTCCTGGCCGTTGACTGTCTCGCGGCCTTCGGCCTTTGCGTTGGTGAAGTGGGCCAGCACGTTGGCCAGCCCGGTCTCCGGGTTGAGGATCGACGAGGGGTCATAGATATTGGCCGCCGGACCGAAGTCGGTCCACTTGTTGGGAGTAAGCGCCGCGTACAAGATCTTGTCGTAGACCACGAACTTGGCGTCGACGTCCGAACCCGCCACGATGATCTTGGCCTCGCCCTTGGCGGCCGTGTCGGGCGCGATGGCGAGATCGCCGTCCAGCGTCTTGAGCGGCAGCCCCTTGACCTTGCCGTCCACCGACAGCCCCAGGTGCACGCTCTTGAGGTTCTTGGTGCTCTGACTGGATTGCTTGAGCAGGGTGGTGGCATCCGGTAACGGCGCACTGGACTGTTTCGAGGACGAACAGCCACCGACCAAAGCGGTGACGATAGTGAGGGCGGCAAGGACGGCAAGGACAGCATGGAACGAGCGACGACGCGTCTGCATAGGTGCATCGTAGAGGGTCTCGCTGACCGAACGTGGAAGCGCGAGGTGGTGGCGACTAGCGTGAGGCCGGTGTTCACCGGAATCGTCGAGGAATTGGGCGAGGTCCTCGGCAAGGAGGACCTGGGCGATTCGGCACGCTTTACCATCCGTGGCCCGGTCGTTACCGCGGACGCCGGCCACGGCGACTCGATCGCCGTCAACGGCGTGTGTCTGACGGTGGTTGAGGTGCAGCCCGGCGGTCAGTTCACCGCCGATGTGATGGGCGAGACGCTGAGCCGATCCAGCTTGGCCGGGCTGGATACGGGCAGCCAGGTGAACTTGGAGCGCGCCGCGGCGGTCAACAGCCGGCTGGGCGGCCATATCGTGCAGGGCCATGTCGACGGCACCGGCCGGATCCTGGCGCGCACGCCATCCGAACACTGGGAGGTGGTCCGGATCGAGCTGTCTGCCGAACTGGCCCGCTACGTTGTCGAAAAGGGCTCCATCACGGTCGACGGCATTTCGCTGACGGTGTCCGGGCTCGGCGGCCAACCCCAGAATTGGTTCGAGGTGTCGCTGATTCCGACCACCCGAGAATTGACCACGTTGGGCCGGGCGCCGGTGGGAACGCCGGTCAACCTCGAGGTCGACATCATCGCCAAGTACGTCGAGCGGCTCCTTGCAGCAAAATAGCGAAAGGCGTTGAGTGCATGAAGATTACGGTGTTCGGAGCAAGCGGGTTGATCGGTACCAAGGTGGTTGCACTTCTCGGTGGCGACGGCCACCAGGTCGTTGCGGCGTCGCGCTCGTCCGGCGCCGATGTGCTGACCGGCGATGGCCTGGCCGACGCGTTGAGCGGCGCCGACACTCTGATCGATGTGACGAATTCCCCTTCGTTCGAAGACGATCCGGTGATGGAGTTCTTCACGACGTCGACGACCAACCTGACGGCGGCGGCCAAAGCCGCTGGTGTCGGACACTACGTCGCGCTGTCGATAGTCAATTGCGATCGACTACCCGAAAGCGGCTACATGCGAGCGAAGGTCGCCCAGGAGAAACTCATCACCGAATCGGGACTGCCGTACTCGATCGTGCGTGCAACTCAGTTCGTCGAGTTCGTCGACGGCATCACCGCGTCACTGACGGTCGGCGACGAAGTACGCGTACCGGACGCGTTGATCCAGCCGATCTCCTCCGACGAGGTTGCGGCCAACGTCGCCCGGGTGGCCGCGGACGAACCGATCGGCGGAATCGTAAACATCGGCGGGCCGGAGAAGATCTCGTTCGAGCAGATGGCCCGCGAGAGTTTGGCCCGCCACGGCGACACCAAGGCCGTGGTTGTCGACCCGCAAGCCCGCTATTTCGGCACGCCGGTCGACGAGACCAGCCTGGTCATCAACGATTAGCTGAGCTAAACCGCTGGTAAGCGCTCTCTCTGGTGGCAACGTCCCGCTCAGCAAGCCGTGGCAATAACGGCGCCGGCCTCGTGGTTCATACTGGATGCAACACAAGTGCCCTGCACAGGGCGACGGACGGGTGGCATAGATGACGAGGTTGGACTCCGTCGAGCGGGCGGTTGCCGACATCGCGGCCGGTAAGGCTGTCGTCGTCATCGACGATGAGGATCGGGAAAACGAAGGCGACCTGATCTTCGCCGCCGAGAAGGCCACCCCGGAATTGGTGGCGTTCATGGTGCGCTACACGTCGGGATACTTATGCGTGCCGCTGGAAGGCGCAATCTGCGACCGGCTCGGCCTGTTGCCCATGTACGCCGTGAACCAGGACAAGCACGGCACCGCCTACACGGTCACCGTCGATGCGAGAGACGGTGTAGGAACGGGTATTTCGGCTTCCGACCGGGCCACCACGATGCGATTGCTTGCCGATCCGAGCAGTGTCGCCGAGGATTTCACGCGACCCGGCCACGTGGTTCCGTTGCGCGCCAAGGACGGTGGCGTGCTGCGCCGCCCCGGCCACACCGAAGCCGCCGTCGACCTGGCCCGGATGGCAGGGCTGGCGCCCGCGGGTGCGATCTGCGAGATCGTCAGCCAGAAGGACGAGGGCTCGATGGCGCAGACCGACGAACTGCGGGTCTTCGCCGACGAACACGATCTGGCACTGATCGCCATCGCCGACCTGATCGAGTATCGCCGCAAGCACGAGAAGCACATCGAGCGGATCGCCGAGGCCCGCATCCCGACCCGGCACGGAGAGTTCCGCGCGGTCGGCTACACGAGCATCTACGAAGACGTCGAACATGTGGCCTTGGTCCGCGGAGAGATCGCGGGGCCGAACTACGACGGCGACGACGTACTGGTGCGGGTGCACTCGGAATGCCTGACCGGCGACGTGTTCGGCTCCCGCCGCTGCGACTGCGGGCCGCAGCTGGACGCGGCGCTGGCGATGGTGGCGCGGGAAAACCGGGGCGTGGTGCTTTACATGCGCGGTCATGAGGGCCGCGGTATCGGCCTCATGCACAAGCTGCAGGCCTACCAACTGCAAGACGCCGGCGCCGACACCGTCGACGCCAACCTCAGGCTCGGATTGCCCGCCGATGCGCGGGATTACGGTATTGGCGCGCAGATCCTGGTCGATCTCGGCGTCCGGTCGATGCGGCTTCTGACCAACAATCCCGCCAAGCGAGTCGGGTTGGATGGATATGGACTGCACATCATCGAGCGGGTGCCGCTGCCGGTGCGAGCGAACGCGGAGAACATCCGGTATCTGATGACCAAACGTGACCGGATGGGCCACGACCTGATCGGACTGGACGACTACCACGAATCCGTCCATCTGCCAGGCGAATTCGGGGGAGCTTTGTGACGCGCCGGTGACGATGCAGAGCAAAGCGATGAGGAGGAGCGGCGCAATATGAGTGGTGGCGCCGGTGTGCCGGACATGCCGGCGCTCGACGCGTCCGCAGTCAAGCTGGCGATCGTGGCCAGCACCTGGCACACCACGATCTGTGATTCGCTGTTGGCCGGCGCCTGCAAGACGGCAGCCGAGTGGGGCGTTCACGACCCGACGGTGGTCCGGGTGCTCGGGGCCATCGAGATCCCGGTGGTGGCCCAGGCGCTGGCGCGAAGCCATGACGCCGTCGTCGCACTCGGCGTGGTGATCCGCGGGGCCACACCACATTTCGACTACGTCTGCGACGCGGTCACCCAAGGACTCACCCGGGTCTCACTGGATGAGTCGAAGCCCGTCGCCAACGGAGTGCTGACCACGGACACCGAAGAGCAGGCGTTGGACCGTGCCGGTTTGCCGACCTCCGCGGAGGACAAGGGGGCCCAGGCGACGGCGGCGGCGCTGAGCACCGCGCTGACCCTGCGCGACCTCTCCGAAAAGCCGTGAGCGCAGAGCCGGACTGGGACGCGGAAGTTCGCCCGCATCTGACACCGTATTTCGCCTATGCGGTGGCGTTCGTGATCGCCGCCGCGCTCGTCGCGGTGGGCCTGCTGCTCAAGATCAAGTCCAGCGGCGTGATCTTCCAGACCGCCGATCAGGTGGCGATGGCGATGCTGGGCCTCGTTCTCGGCGGGTTGGTGCTGCTGTTCGCCCGGCCACGACTACGGGTGGGCGCCGCGGGACTATCGGTGCGCAACCTGCTCGGCGATCGCCTGGTGCCGTGGTCGGAGGTGGTCGATGTGTCATTTCCGGCCGGAGCGCGTTGGGCGAGGATCGATTTGCCCGACGACGAGTACATCCCGGTGATGGCGATTCAGGCCGTCGACAAGGACCGCGCCGTGGATGCCATGGACACCGTACGGACACTGCTCAAGCGGTATCGGCCGGACCTGCGGGCTCGGTGAAGACCGAGCGTGCGTCCAGGGCGCCGACACGCCGATGACCTTCGCCCTGAGCGCACGCTGGAAGCCGTGAGTGCACGTTCGAACCCGTCGCCTAGCCGACTAGCCTGGAAACCGTGCCTGATCCCGCCACATACCGCCCCGCGCCCGGGTCCATCCCGGTCGAGCCGGGCGTGTACCGGTTCCGGGACCAGCACGGACGGGTGATCTACGTCGGTAAGGCCAAGAGCCTGCGCAGCCGGCTGACCTCGTACTTCGCCGACGTCGCGAGCCTCAACCCGCGCACCCGGCAGATGGTGACCACCGCCGCCAAGGTCGAGTGGACGGTGGTCAAGACCGAGGTCGAGGCGCTGCAGCTGGAGTACAACTGGATCAAGGAGTTCGACCCGCGGTTCAACGTCCGCTATCGGGACGACAAGTCGTATCCGGTGCTGGCGGTCACGCTCAACGAGGAGTTCCCGCGGTTGATGGTCTATCGCGGCCCCCGGCGCAAGGGCGTGCGCTATTTCGGGCCGTACTCGCATGCCTGGGCTATCCGGGAAACGCTGGACCTGCTGACCCGGGTCTTTCCCGCGCGCACGTGTTCGGCGGGAGTGTTCAAGCGGCACAAGCAAATCGACCGGCCATGTCTGCTCGGCTATATCGACAAATGCTCCGCCCCGTGCATCGGGCGGGTCAGCGCCGAGCAGCACCGTCAGATCGTGCTGGATTTCTGCGACTTCCTGTCCGGCAAAACCGAGCGGTATGCCCGCAGCCTGGAACAGCAGATGAACGCCGCCGCCGAGCAACTCGACTTCGAACGCGCGGCACGGCTTCGTGATGACCTCGGGGCATTGAAGCGGGCCCTGGAGAAGCAGGCCGTGGTGCTTGGTGACGGCACCGACGCCGACGTGGTGGCATTCGCCGACGACGAGCTGGAAGCAGCGGTGCAGGTGTTCCATGTCCGCGGCGGGCGTGTTCGCGGCCAGCGCGGCTGGATCGTCGAAAAGCCCAGCGATCCCGGTGATTCCGGCGTGGCCCGGCTGGTCGAGCAGTTCCTGACCCAGTTCTACGCCGACCAGGCCGAACTCGACGGCGCCGCCGACGAATCCGCCAACCCGGTGCCCCGTGAAGTGCTGGTGCCCTGTCTACCGCCCAACGCCGAGGAGCTGGCCACGTGGCTGTCGGAGCTGCGCGGTTCACGGGTCGTGCTGCGAGTGCCGCGGCGCGGGGACAAACGGGCATTGGCCGAGACCGTGCAGCGGAACGCCAAAGAGGCTCTGCAGCAACACAAACTCAAGCGCGCCGGTGACTTCACCGCCAGATCCGCTGCGCTGCAGAATATTCAGGAAGCGCTGGGGCTGGCCGAAGCACCGCTTCGCATCGAATGCGTGGACATCAGCCATGTGCAGGGCACCGACGTGGTGGGCTCTTTGGTGGTGTTCGAAGACGGGCTGCCGCGCAAGTCGGACTATCGCCATTTCGCCATCCGGGAAGCCGCCGGTCAAGGCCGGTCCGACGACGTCGCCTCGATCGCCGAGGTGACCCGACGCCGGTTCATGCGTCACCTACGTGACCAGCAGGACCCCAATATGCTTGCCCCCGAAGGACGGTCGCGGAAGTTCGCCTATCCGCCGAACCTGTACGTCGTCGACGGCGGTGCCCCGCAAGTCAACGCGGCCAGCGCGGTGCTCGACGAACTCGGCATCACCGATGTCGCGGTGATCGGCTTGGCGAAGCGGCTGGAAGAGGTGTGGGTGCCGTCGGAGCCGGACCCGATCATCATGCCGCGCAACAGCGAGGGCCTGTATCTGCTGCAACGCGTGCGCGACGAGGCGCACCGATTCGCCATCACCTATCACCGCAGCAAGCGGTCCAAACGGATGACGGCGTCGGCGCTGGACGCCGTGCCCGGGCTGGGTGAGCATCGCCGCAAGGCGCTGGTCACTCACTTCGGGTCGCTGGCGCGTCTGCGGCAAGCCACCGTAGACGAGATCACCGCCGTTCCGGGGATCGGCGTCGCGACAGCGACCGCGGTGCTCGATGCGCTGCGAGCGGAGGACCGGCTTCCCGAACGGGCATCGGGATGACGGGCGACGGTATGGACCTGGCAAGCCACGAAAACGGGTCTGGCACAAACAATTCCGGCATCGACGTCGTGTTGGTCACCGGGCTGTCGGGCGCCGGACGCGGCACCGCGGCAAAGGTGCTCGAGGACCTCGGCTGGTATGTGGCCGACAACCTGCCGCCCCAGTTGATCACCCGGATGGTGGACTTCGGGCTGGCAGCGGGATCGCGGATCACACAACTGGCCGTGGTGATGGACGTCCGCTCGCGCGGGTTCACCGGTGACCTGGACTGGGTCCGCAATGACTTGGCCACCCGCAATATCACCCCGCGTGTGCTGTTCATGGAGGCCTCCGATGACATGCTGGTGCGCCGCTACGAGCAGAATCGTCGCAGCCACCCGCTGCAGGGAGAGCAAACATTGGCCGAAGGCATCGCCGCTGAGCGCGAGATGCTGGCTGCGGTGCGGGCGAATGCCGATTTGATCATCGACACGTCGACACTTTCGGTGCGCGAGCTGCGGGAAAGCATCGAACGGGCATTCGGCGGTGAGGCCGTCGCCCACACCAGCATCACCGTGGAGTCGTTCGGTTTCAAGTACGGTCTGCCGATGGACGCCGACATGGTGATGGACGTGCGATTCCTGCCCAATCCGCACTGGGTCGACGAATTGCGCCCGCACACCGGCCAACATCCCGCAGTTCGTGACTACGTGCTCGGCCAGACTGGCGCGGCAGAGTTCCTGGAGACCTACCATCAGTTGCTGTCCCTGGTTGTCGACGGCTACCGCAGGGAGGGGAAGCGCTACATGACCGTCGCCATCGGATGTACCGGCGGCAAGCACCGCAGCGTCACCATCGCCGAGGCATTGGCGCGGATGCTGGAGTCCCAGGAGTCCGAGGCGCAACTGTCGGTGCGGGTACTGCACCGGGATCTGGGCCGCGAATGAGTCCGGGAACAAGTCCCAGCATTGTCGCGCTGGGCGGCGGACACGGCCTGTATGCGACGTTGTCGGCTGCCAGGCGGCTGACCCCGCACGTCACCGCCGTCGTCACCGTCGCCGACGACGGCGGCTCGTCGGGCCGGCTGCGCAGCGAACTCGATGTGGTGCCACCGGGCGATCTGCGAATGGCGTTGGCGGCGTTGGCATCCGACAGCCCACACGGGCGGCTTTGGGCCACCATCCTGCAGCATCGGTTCGGCGGCAGCGGTGCGCTGGCGGGGCACCCGATCGGCAACCTGCTGCTCGCCGGTCTCAACGAGGTGCTGGCCGACCCGGTCGCAGCGCTCGACGAGCTCGGTCGCATCCTCGGTGTGCGGGGCCGAGTGCTGCCCATGTGCCCGATCGCGCTGCAGATCGAGGCCGACGTTTCGGGCCTGGAGGCCGATCCGCGGATGTTCCGGTTGATTCGCGGGCAGGTGGCGATCGCCACCACACCGGGTAAGGTCCGCCGGGTCCGGCTGCTTCCCGGCGACCCGCCGGCCACCCGGCAGGCCGTCGACGCGATCATGTCCGCCGATCTGGTGGTGCTGGGGCCGGGATCCTGGTTCACCAGCGTGATCCCGCACGTGCTGGTGCCCGGGCTGGCCGCGGCGCTGCAAGCGACCAGCGCACGGCGGGCGCTGGTGCTCAACCTGATGGCCGAACCGGGCGAGACGGCCGGCTTCTCGGTCGAACGGCATCTGCACGTGCTCGCGCAGCACGCGCCGGATTTCACCGTCCACGACGTCATCATCGACGCCGAGCGGGTACCGAGTGAGCGCGAGCGTGATCAATTGCGCCGCACCGCAACCCTGCTGCATGCGCAGGTGCAATTCGCCGATGTCGCCAGGCCTGGTACACCTTTGCACGACCCGGGCAAGCTGGCCGCGGCACTGGATGGGGTCGGCGTGCGTGAGAGCGGTCCGGCACCACCCTCGGCGAGGACCACCGAAGCGCTGCCGATCAAGAGTGAACGTCAACAAACCGGCGCAGACGGACCGAGGGGTGACGACGCGTGGCGATGACGGTCGAAGTCAAAGACGAGCTGAGCCGCCTGGCGGTGAACTCGGTGAGCGCGCGGCGTGCCGAGGTGACGTCCCTGCTGCGATTCGCCGGCGGGCTGCACATCGTGGGTGGCCGGGTCGTGGTCGAGGCCGAAGTGGACCTGGGCAGCATCGCGCGACGGCTGCGCAAGGACATCTTCGAGCTGTACGGCTATAACGCCGTCGTACATGTGTTGTCGGCCAGCGGTATTCGCAAGCAGACCCGGTATGTTCTGCGCGTCGCCAACGACGGTGAGGCGCTGGCCCGCCAGACCGGTCTGCTCGATTTGCGCGGGCGCCCGGTGCGGGGGTTACCGGCCCAGGTCGTCGGCGGCAGTGTCGCCGATGCGGAAGCCGCTTGGCGCGGCGCGTTCTTGGCGCACGGTTCGCTGACCGAGCCGGGACGCTCGTCGGCGCTGGAGGTCAGCTGCCCCGGCCCGGAGGCGGCGCTGGCCCTGGTGGGCGCCGCGCGTCGGCTCGGGGTCAGCGCGAAGGCGCGCGAGGTGCGTGGCGCCGATCGGGTGGTGGTACGTGACGGCGAGGCGATCGGGGCGCTGCTGACCCGCATGGGCGCCCAGGACACCCGGCTGATCTGGGAAGAGCGCCGAATGCGTCGCGAAGTGCGGGCGACCGCCAACCGGCTGGCCAATTTCGACGACGCCAATCTGCGGCGCTCGGCACGCGCGGCGGTGGCGGCGGCGGCCCGGGTAGAACGCGCGCTGGAAATCCTCGGCGATACTGTGCCCGACCACCTGGCTGCGGCGGGCAAGCTGCGCATCGAGCACCGGCAGGCCTCCCTGGAGGAGCTGGGCCGGCTGGCCGACCCTCCGATGACCAAAGACGCTGTGGCCGGCCGCATTCGACGCCTGCTGTCGATGGCCGACCGCAAGGCGAAGCAAGAGGGTATCCCGGACACCGAATCGGCAGTGACCCCGGATCTGCTGGAAGACGCTTAGCGTCGATTCACGCTATCCGCCAACTGATTTCAGGTTAGAATTTTCCACTTCAAGCCTGGAACGAGGTCATCATGGGATTCATCGCACCGGAACTTCCCGACGTCGACCACGACACGTGGGCCACGCAGCCGTGGCGCAACCGGGTCCAGGTCTGCAGCCGCCACTGGGCCGAACACGGCTTCGGCACGCCGTATGCGATCTATCTGCTGTACCTGCTGAAAATCGGCGTGTACATCGCCGCGCCCGCCGCGATCATCTCGCTCACTCCCGGTTTGGGCGGCCTCGGCAACATCGGCCAGTGGTGGACGCAGCCGATCGTGTACCAGAAGGTCGTCGTCTTCACCCTGCTGTTCGAGGTGCTGGGCCTGGGGTGTGGATCCGGCCCGCTGACCGGACGGTTCTGGCCGCCGATCGGCGGATTCCTGTACTGGTTGCGGCCCAACACGATTCGGCTACCGCCCTGGCCGGACAAGGTGCCGTTCACCGCCGGCGACACCCGCACCGTCGTCGACGTCGTGCTCTATGCCATCGTGCTGGTTTCCGGGGTGTGGGCGCTGCTTTCTCCCGGACACAGCGGCCCGGCCACCAGCAGCGACGCCGTCGGGCTGATCAACCCGGTGCTGGTGGTTCCGATCATCGTCGCGCTGGCGCTGCTGGGGCTGCGCGACAAGACGATCTTCCTGGCCGCTCGCGGCGAACACTACTGGCTGAAGCTGTTCGTGTTCTTCTTCCCATTCGTCGACCAGATCGCCGCGTTCAAAATCATCATGCTCGGGCTGTGGTGGGGCGCGGCCACCTCCAAGCTCAACCACCACTTCCCGTACGTGGTGGCGGTGATGACCAGCAACAACGCCCTGCTGCGACCCAAGATGTTCACCTGGTTCAAGCACCAGCTCTACCGTGACCCGGTCAACGACCTGCGCCCGTCCTGGTTGCCGAAACTCATGGCGCACGTTGGCGGAACCACAGCGGAATTCATCGTGCCCGGGATTCTGGTTTTCTTCGCCGACGGTCAACCGTGGCGGTGGGCCCTGATCGCGTTCATGGTGATCTTCCACTTCAATATCATTTCCAACCTCCCGATGGGAGTTCCGTTGGAATGGAACGTGTTCTTCATCTTCTCGCTGTTCTACCTGTTCGGGCACTACGGATCGATCACCGTCTACGACATCAGCTCACCGCTGCTGCTCGCCGCCTTGATCATCGTGCTTGCTGGGGCTCTGATCGCGGGAAATATGTTCCCGCAGCAGATTTCGTTCCTGCCCGCCATGCGTTACTACGCCGGGAATTGGGCCACCAGCATCTGGTGCTTCCGCCCGGGCGCGGAGGAGAAGGTCGAAAGCCATGTAATCAAGAGTTCGCAGCTGGTGGCCAAGCAGCTGGCCAAGCTGTACGGCCCGCAGACCGCCGAAGTCATGGCCGACAAGGTTCCGGGGGCGTTTCGAGCCATGCACCTGCACGGTCGGGCGCTCAACGGTCTGCTGCCCCGCGCGCTAGGGGGAGAGGCCAACGAGGCCGACTACAGCATTCGCGAAGGTGAAGTCGTTGCCGGGCCGCTCATCGGCTGGAACTTCGGCGAAGGCCACCTGCACAACGAGCAGCTACTGGAGGCGGTGCAGCGGCGCTGTCAGTTCGACGAGGGCGAGGTCCGGGTGATCATCCTGGAAGGCCAGCCCATCCAGACGCAGCGGCAGTGGTATCGCATCGTCGACGCCAAGGCCGGGCTGATCGAGGCGGGCTATGTCGACGTCGAGGACATGCTGAGCCGCCAACCATGGCCGGAAGCTGGCGACGAGTTCCCCGTCCACGTCACGACGCACCGTACCGACACCGCGCCGCGATGACTCCCAATGGCCACAGCCGCCACACCGGCACCGCCAGGCGGGTGTGACCGACCGGACCTCGCGACCCCATAGCCACACGATTAGGCTGGCCCGTGGATCACATCAGCAACTAAGGAGACGACAGACGTGACGGTCCGGGTAGGCATCAACGGCTTCGGTCGAATCGGGCGGAACTTCTACCGGGCCCTACTGGCGCAGCAGGAGCAGGGCATCACCGACGTGGAGGTGGTGGCCGTCAACGACATCACCGACAACGCGACGTTGGCGCACCTGCTCAAATTCGACTCGATCCTGGGCCGGCTGCCTCAGGACGTCAGCCTCGAAGGGGAAGACACCATCGTCGTCGGCAGCGCCAAGATCAAGGCGCTGGCGGTCAGGGAAGGACCGGCCGCAATGCCGTGGGGGGATTTGGGTGTGGACGTCGTCGTCGAATCCACCGGGCTTTTCACCAACGCCGCCAATGCCAAGGGCCACCTGGAGTCCGGCGCCAAGAAGGTGATCATCTCCGCGCCGGCCACCGACGAGGACATCACGATCGTGCTGGGCGTCAACGACGACAAGTACGACGGCAGCCAGAACATCATCTCCAACGCGTCGTGTACGACGAACTGCCTGGGTCCGCTGGCCAAGGTGCTGCACGACGAGTTCGGCATCGTCAAGGGCCTGATGACCACCATCCACGCCTACACGCAGGACCAGAACCTGCAGGACGGACCGCACAAGGATCTGCGCCGCGCCCGCGCTGCCGGGCTGAACATCGTGCCCACCTCCACCGGGGCGGCCAAGGCGATCGGGCTGGTGCTGCCCGAGCTGAAGGGCAAGCTCGACGGCTATGCGCTGCGGGTGCCGATCCCGACGGGCTCGGTCACAGACCTGACCGCCGATCTGTCCAAGTCGGCCACTGTCGAGGAGATCAACACGGCGTTCAAGGCCGCCGCCGAGGGCAGGCTCAAGGGCATCCTCAAGTACTACGACGTGCCGATCGTCTCCAGTGACATCGTCACCGATCCGCACAGCTCGATCTTCGACGCCGGCCTGACCAAAGTGATCGACAACCAGGCCAAGGTGGTGTCCTGGTACGACAACGAGTGGGGCTACTCCAACCGCCTCGTCGATCTCGTCGCCCTGGTCGGCAAGTCGCTCTAACCGTGTCCATCCCCAACCTGGAAGACCTTCTCGCAGACGGAGTTTCGGGTCGCAGCGTCCTGGTGCGCTCGGACCTCAACGTCCCTCTGGATGACGGTGACATCACCGACCCCGGCCGGATCAGCGCGTCGGTACCGACGCTCAAAGCACTGAGCGACGCCGGCGCCAAGGTGGTGGTGACCGCGCATCTGGGCCGGCCCGAAGGAAAGCCCGACCCGAAACTGTCGCTGGCGCCGGTCGCGGCCGCGTTGGCCGGGCAGCTGGACCGAGACGTGCCGTTGGCCGGTGACGTCGTCGGCCCCGACGCGCAGGCCTGCGTGCAGAGGCTGAGCGACGGGGACGTGCTGCTGCTGGAGAACATCCGCTTCGATCCGCGCGAAACCAGCAAGGACGACGACGAACGGCTGGCGTTGGCGAGGCAATTGGCCGAACTCGTTGGGGCCCAAGGCGCTTTCGTGTCCGACGGTTTCGGCGTGGTGCACCGCAAGCAGGCCTCGGTCTACGACGTGGCCACTCTGTTGCCGCACTACGCCGGCAAACTTGTCGCCGCGGAAGTCGCTGTCCTCGAGCAGCTGACCAGCTCCACGCGGCAGCCGTATGCCGTGGTGCTCGGAGGTTCGAAGGTGTCCGACAAGCTCGGTGTGATCGAACAGTTGGCCACGCACGCCGACAGCATCGTGATCGGCGGCGGCATGTGCTTCACATTCCTTGCCGCGTTTGGCCTTTCGGTGGGCAAGTCGCTGCTGCAGACCGAGATGATCGACACCTGCCGCCGGCTGCTGGACACCTACGCCGACGTGCTGCGCCTACCGGTCGACATTGTGGTGGCCGACGAATTTGGCGCCGATTCGCCACCCGAGATCGTGGCCGCCGATGCGATCCCGGAAGGCAAGGTGGGGTTGGACATCGGGCCCGGGTCGGTGACCCGGTTCACCGCGTTGCTGTCCAACGCCGAAACCATTTTCTGGAATGGCCCGATGGGCGTGTTCGAGTTCCCGGCATTCGCCGCGGGCACAAAGGGTGTCGCCGAAGCCATCGCGGCCGCGACCGGCAAGGGCGCATTCAGCGTGGTCGGCGGCGGCGACTCCGCAGCTGCAGTGCGCGCGCTGGGCCTGCCCGAGGACGGCTTCTCGCACATCTCCACCGGCGGCGGCGCGTCGCTGGAATACCTCGAGGGCAAAGAGCTGCCCGGGCTAGAAGTGCTGAGCAGATAAGGAATCCGATGAGCCGCAAGCCGCTGATTGCCGGCAACTGGAAGATGAACCTCAACCACTTCGAAGCGATCGCCTTGGTGCAAAAGATCGCCTTCTCGTTGCCGGACAAGTACTACGACAAGGTGGACGTCGCAGTGCTGCCGCCGTTCACCGACCTGCGCAGCGTGCAGACCCTTGTCGACGGCGACAAGCTGCGGCTGACCTACGGCGCGCAGGACCTTTCGCAGCATGACTCCGGCGCCTACACCGGTGATATCAGCGGGGCCTTCCTGGCCAAGCTGGGCTGCAGCTACGTCGTCGTCGGTCACTCGGAGCGGCGCACCTACCACGGCGAGGACGACGCGCTGGTGGCCGCCAAGGCGGCTGCCGCGCTCAAACACGAGCTGACCCCGATCATCTGCATCGGCGAGCACCTGGAGGTCCGGGAAGCCGGTGAGCATGTCGCCCACTGCCAGGACCAGCTGCGCGGGTCGCTGGCCGGGTTGTCCGCCGAGCAGATCGGCCGCGTCGTCATCGCCTATGAGCCGGTATGGGCGATCGGCACCGGTCGGGTTGCCGGCGCCGCCGATGCCCAGGAGGTGTGCGCGGCCATCCGCAAGGAACTGGGCGCGCTGGGGTCACCACAGATCGCCGACACCGTTCGGGTGCTCTACGGAGGTTCGGTGACCGCCAAGAACATCGGCGACATCGTCGCGCAGGACGACGTCGATGGTGCCCTGGTCGGTGGCGCGTCGCTGGACGGCGAGCAGTTCGCCACCCTGTCCGCCATCGCCGCCGGGGGCCCGCTCCCGTAGAGCGCAGATGTCTTGACCTCAACCGCAGTTGAGGCCGTAGCGTCAACGGCTATGTCCAATGCGTATGGCCACGCAATCGCGGAGGCGTATGAGCGTCTCGACCGCCTCGGCTATGAACGCGGGGAGAGGGAATTCGCCAACCACGGCCCGATGGCCGCAGAAGCCTTGTGTACCTTGGGCTTTGGCGACGAGATAGCCGCCTGGGTGGAAGACTACAAACGCCGGGTGAGCCATCACGATCCACCGGAGCCCCGGTTTCGGATCGACCCGTCAGACGAGCAGTCCTGGCGGGAGGCGTTGGGACGATTCGACCGCGTGGGGGATTGGGAGGAGCTGTTCCGCCGCGAACTTACCGACAGGCCGTGGCGTGAGGTGCTGGCCCGATGGTGGCCGCGGCTGGTACCGGGACTGATGGCCGCTTTGACCCATGGGCTGATCCGCACCGCCCATGCGGTGCGCTGCCTGGCCGCCACCGAACACCCCGGCGAGCTGGCGCTGACAGAGTTGGCGCGCGGACTGGCGTACTGGGCCGCGCGCTACACGGCACTGCCCGGTGAGGTGACCAACGGCGAGCAGTCCCTCGCCGAAGCGATCGAAGGGCTTGGCCGGGTGTCGAGGCCGTCGCGGCTGGCCGATCTGCAGAGCAACCCAGGTTACGGCGAGGCGTTGTCCGCGCTGCGGCCGTCGCCTGCGGGGTGGCGGCTGAGCGAGATGACGTCGACCTTCGCCGGTGTTTACCTGGCGCACCCGGAGGTACAGCCGGTGCCGATGATTCACGGCGTGACCGCGCCGGCCGCCATGCGGATCGCGCTGGCGCATCTCCCTGAGGAGCAACAGGTGCCGTCGGTGGCCGCCATGTGGCGCGTCCACGTCGCGCTGCTGCTGATGTTCACCCAGGACGCGGGCACCGAACGTGACAGCCTTGCCGTCGCGTCGGGTGCCGGAGCGCCGTCGTGGCATGACCTGTTCGGCCGTGCACTGGAGAACGGCGACGAACACGTGATCAAGTTCACCGAAGCCTGTTACCGGGAGAACGCGTTGCAGCCCGACCCGCGCTTCCCCGCGGCGGTCCAGGCGGCGCTGGACCGCATCCATTTCAGGTGGTCGACCGCCGCCCGGTAAGGTGGCCGCCATGGAATTGGCCCTGCAGATCACCCTGGTGGTCACCAGCGTGCTCGTGGTGCTTCTGGTGCTGCTGCACCGTGCCAAAGGTGGCGGACTGTCGACGCTGTTCGGCGGCGGCGTCCAGTCCAGCCTGTCCGGGTCGACCGTGGTGGAGAAGAACCTCGACCGGTTGACCCTGTTCGTCACCGGTATCTGGCTGGTGGCCATCGTGGGCATGGCGCTGCTGATCAAATACCGCTGACCCGGCCGCGCCGGTCGTCACTGATCGTCGAGGCGGTCCACGATCCGGCCGGCCACCTTGCGCGCGGCTTTGCCGATCGGCTCCGGAATCACATGACCCGGGCTGGCGTCGAAGCTGGACTCATCGAGCATGTCCTTCACCATCTGCATGGCGATCCGCCCGCGGTTCGGAGTGCCGGCTTTGAGTGCGGCGTAGAGCTTCTTCACCTGATCCTTTTGGACCTTCGCAGGCATCGGAGGCTCGTGTTGATCGACGACGCACTCGATGATCACCGGCCCGTCCCAGGACATCGCCTCGCGCAACTGATCCGGGCACCGGGCCGGGTCGTCGATGCGGACGCCGCGTCCACCGCACGCCTCGGCGAATTTGACGAAATCGAAGGGAGCCATATCAACGCCGTATTCGGGGTTACCGAGGAAAACCATTTGCTCCCACTTGATCAGCCCCAGTGTGCGGTTGGCCAGCACCACCACCTTGATCGGCAGCTGGTGCTGCACACAGGTCAGGAAATCGCCGAGTTGCATGGTCAGCGAACCGTCTCCGGTGAACACCACCACCTGCCGGCCCGGGTAGGCCGTCTGTGCGCCAATGGCATAGGGCAACCCCGCCGCCATCGAGCAGTTCGTTCCGCTGAAGCTGAACTGTTGCCGGGCGCGCAACTTGATCTGGCGTGCCGCCCAGGTGGTGACCGTGCCCGAGTCCCCGCAGATGATCGCGTCGTCGGTCAGCACGTCGTTCAGGTACCACGCCGGAACCTGCGGCTTCATGGGTAGGTCGGTGCGCGTGCCGCGCTCACGCATCAGCTCCCACCAATCCCGCATGCCCTGCTGGGCCTTTTCCAAAAACGATCGGTCGTCGTTGCGCGGCAGGAATGCGAGCAGTTCGGTCAGCGTCGCTTTGGCATCGCCGCACAGGGCGACGTCGACCGGGTGCCGAAGGCCGATGCGCTCCGGCTTGTCGTCGATCTGCACGCAGCTGACCTGGCCGGGCGTGGGGTAGTACTCGGTGTAGGGCATGCTGCTGCCGACGATCAGCAGCGCGTCGGCCTGCTCGAGCGCTTCCTCGCTGGGCTTACTGCCCACCAGCGCGATCGGACCGGTGGTGAACGGGCTGTCATCGGGGACACAGTCCTTGCCCAACTGCGCCTTGATGATCGGCGCCCCGAGCTTGTCGGCTACCTGCTCGAGTTCGGCACCCGCTCCGCGAGCACCGGCACCGGCCAGAATCGCGATGCGGTGCTTGTCTTCGAACGCCGCCGCTGCGCGACGGAGCAGATCGCGCTGCGGAACCCGGATCGGAGGCTGATACACGGCAGAGGTGTGTCCGGGCACGTTGCGCTGAAAGCGTGTGCCGCTGTCGGCGTCTGCGGCCTGGAAATCGATGGGGAAACCGATGTGCGCGGGACCGCGTTCGGAAAGCGCTGTCCGGCAGGCGAAATCGACGACATTGTGCACGTGCTGTGGCCCCATGATCCGCTGGTTGTAGAGCGCGACATCGTTCATCCAGTAGTCGATGTTGATGTCCTGCAGGTAGGCGGTGCCGATCAGGTCGTGATAGGTCATCCCGGTGATGGCCAGGATTGGTGCCTGCTCCACTTTGGCGTCGAGCATGCCGTTCATCAGGTGCACCGCACCCGGGCCGGACGTGGAGAAGCACACGCCGAGCTTGCCGGTGAACTTCGCGTAGCCGACGGCGGCCATCGCGGCCACTTCCTCGTGGCGGACGTGAATATAGGTGATCTGGTCGTGTTTCTTGCGTAACGCGTCCATCAGCCCGTTGATGCCGTCGCCGGGCAAGCCGAACACGGTGTCGACGCCCCACTCGAGCAGTCTGTCGACCATGACGTCGGCCGCAGTCTGTTGCTCACTCACCTTGTACTCCTTGCTGGTTCGAGGTTTCTGCGTGGACCGTCCGGGCCGGAGCCCTCGGCAAGCTCAAGCAGCTGCGCGAGGTGGAGCGCCTGCCTTCCGGCGAGCTGACCGATCTGCTCGCGGCAACTGAATCCGTTGGCCACGATGACTGTTCGAGGATCTGCGGCGCGAACCGCCGGCAAAATGACGCGCTCGCCAGCCGCAACCGAAACCTTATGGCGTTCGCCCGCCTCGAAGCCGAAGCTGCCTGCCATCCCGCAGCAGCCGGAATCCGGATGGTCGACATCGAGCTGCATGGCGTCGAAAAGCCTTGCATCGCACTCGGGTTTGAGCACCGCATGATCGTGGCAGTGGGTCTGTACAAGGGCCCGCAGATGCAACGGTGGCGGCTGGTAGCCGCGTTGGCACAGATATTCGCCGAGGCTCATGGTCGCGGCGCATAGTCGCTGCGCGTCCGCGTCGTCGGGAAAGAGGTTGGTGAGCTCGTCGCGAAACACGGCTGCGCAGCTGGGCTCCAGAACGATCAGCCGGAGCCCGGCGGAGATCGGCTCGGCCAAGTCGTCGAGGATGCGTCGCAGCCAGCGCTTGGCGGTGCGCAGCATCCCGTAGTCATAAAGCGGCCGCCCACAGCACAGCTGCCGTTGCGGAATGTTCACCGAACACCCGGCCGCTTCGAGCACGCGTACCGCCGCGGCGGCGATCTCCGGCTGGAAGTAGTTGGTGAAGGTGTCCGGCCACAGCAATACCGGGTCCCCGTGGTCGGCGCGTCGGCCCGAAAACCAGGCCCGAAAAGTCTTGTGCGCGAAGCGTGGTGCATCGCGTTGCGGCGCGATACCGGCCGCGGCTTTCCCGACCCGGGACAGCCCGGGAGCGTGCAGGGCCGCGTTGGCCAGACGTGGGGCATGTGAGGCGAGCCGGGCCCAGATCGGGATCAACCCGAGGGCGTAGGCGCTGCGCGGGCGCAGCCGATGCCGGTAATAGTGCGATAGGAACTCGGCCTTGTAGGTCGCTATGTCGACGCCGACCGGGCAATCGGACTTGCAACCCTTGCAGGACAGGCATAGGTCGAGCGAGTCTTTGACGTGCTGGTCACGCCAGCCCGGTCCGTCGGCCAGGTGCCCGCTCATCATTTCGAAGAGCAGACGTGCCCGCCCCCGCGTCGAATGCTGCTCCTCACGGGTGACCATGAAGCTCGGACACATGACGCCGCCCGACGTGTGACGGCACTTGCCGATACCGAAGCAGCGGTTGGTCGCGTCGACGAATCCCTTTTCGTCGTCGGGGTAGGCGAAGACCGTCCGCACGTGACGTGGTCGATAGTCGGGGCCCACCGCGAGGTTCTGGTCGGGACCGTACGGTCGCACCACCTTGCCCGGGTTCATCCGGCCTTCGGGGTCCCAGATCTGCTTGAACTCGTCGAACGCCGAAACCAATTGCGGGCCGAACATTTTCGCCAGCTGGTTGGCGCGCAGCTGACCGTCTCCGTGTTCCCCGGACAGTGAGCCGCCGTATTTGATCACCAGATCGCCTGCCTCGTCGAGAAAACGCCGGAAATCGTCGACCGCGGGCGCGGTCCGCAGGTCGAGGTCCAGGCGGTTGTGCATGCAGCCCTGGCCGAAGTGGCCGAACAGCACGCAGTGGTAGCCGTAGCGCTTGAGCAGTTGGCAGTAATCCCGGATGTAGTCACCGAGATTCTCGGGTGCTATGGCGGCGTCCTCCCAGCCGGCGAGCCCGGCGTGCTCACCGGGGATGCGGGTGAATTCGATGGTGCTGCGCCGCACCTCCCAGACCTGCTCTTGCTGGTCGGGGTCGGTGAAAAGCTTGGGTTGACCGGCGGTGAGCCGGTCGGCGGCGGTCCGGGCCGCATCCTCGACCTCCTCGGCACTGTCGCCGCCGTATTCGGCGAGCAGCCACGCTTGGCCGTCCGGCAGCTGGTCCATTCCCGGGATGTGCTGATCATGCTTTTCCAGGTTCTCCAGCACGCCGGCGTCGAAGCATTCCAGCGCGATGAGCGCGGGGTGATGCAGCGGGTCCATGTGATCAGCGGCGGTGGCGGCGTCGGGGTGGCCGACGACCAATAGCGCGCGATAGGCGGGCAACGGAATCAGCCGAACGGTCGCCTCGAGCACGAACACACACGTCGACTCCGATCCGACAAGTGCCTTGGCCACGTCAAAACCGTTCTCCGGCAACAACGAATCGAGGTTGAAACCGGAGACGCGACGGGGAATACGCGGGTAGCGTTGGCGAACCTCTTCCGCGTAGCGCTGGATCAGATCGTCGAGGCGACGGTAGATGTCGCCGCATCTGTCCGGTTGGGCCCGCAATGCGGCCAGCGCCTCGGGGGTTGTGCGCCCGACGGTCATGCGGTGACCGTCTACGGTGACCACATCCATCGTGATCACGTTGTCGACCGTCTTTCCGCCCACCACGGAGTGCGTGCCACAGGAGTTGTTGCCGATCATTCCGCCCAGCGTGCACCGGTCATGGGTGGCCGGGTCCGGGGCGAAGGTCAGGCCGAAAGGTTCGGCCGCTTCGTGGAGTTCGTCGCAGATCACGCCCGGCTGCACCCGCGCGATCCGGCGAGCCGGGTCGATCTCGACGATCCGGTTGAGCCGCTTGGAGAAATCGAAGACCACCGCCGCGTTCACCGTCTGTCCCGCCAGCCCGGTGCCACAGCCGCGGGCGAAGACGGCCGCCTGGTGTTCGCGACAGACCCGCAACGCGGCCAGCACGTCGTCGGCGCTCTGCGGAACCACCACGCCGGTGGGCACCTGCCGGTAGATCGAGGCGTCGTTGGCGTATAGGGCGCGGGCCCCGTCGTCGAACCGGACCTCGCCGGTCACCGCGCGTTGCAAGTCGACAGCCAACCGGCCCCGATCCACGATCGAATGCCCGCCCGCCATCGACAGCCCTCCTCGTGAGCCAGCGGTACCCGGAGGGCGGGTCTTTCAAACGATGGCTACCGAGCCGTTCGATTCCGCAAGGCGTTCAACATCCCACGTATTGCATGCTCGGTGGTCGAGACCGGTGTCATCACGGTCTCGCCCACACCCACGATGTAGTCGATCCGCTCGACGATGGCCTCGATCGGCGCGACGAGCGTGACCAGCCGGCCCATCAAGTCGTCGATTCTGCTCAGCGTGGCCTCGAAGTGGTCGAGGCCGCCATCCAGGCGTTCCACCGCGCCGTTCAAGCGCGCGAGCGAACTGTTCAGATCTTTCAAGGTTTCGCCCAGCCCGCCTAGAAGGTCTTCGAGTTGCCCCACCGTGACGTCGGCGTTCATCGCTGCCTGCGTGAGTGTCTTGATCCGCTCTCGCGGGGGTCGGTTGCGGGCGGTTTTATCAGCCATGCCGATCATTATGGCTATGGCGGGAACCCTCGTCACTGTTCCCGCATCTGATCGGATATGCAGCAGCGGCAGTGTGACCATTACTGGCAGGTGATGGTGACGACGCGCGCCGCAGAATCCGATATCGCGCGCCGGCTGGAGGAGTATGCGGCCGGCTATTGCGATCGGCAGGCGGAAGGTCCCTAGTCAGCCGGAAGCTTGGCCGCCGCCTCGGTGTCGAGAAACCAGATCGTCTTCTCCCGTCCGACCGCGCCGGCCGCCGGCACGGAAACCGGGTCGGCGCCGCCGATGGCAGCGGCCACCACGTCGGCCTTCTCCGCGCCGGACACCATCAGCCAAACCTGATGCGATCGCCGGATTGCGGGCAGTGTCAGCGTGATTCGCTGCGGCGGGGGTTTCGGTGAATCGTCGACGCTGACCACGAGACGGCTGCTCTCGCGCACGGCGGCACTGTCCGGGAACATCGAGTTGATGTGGCCCTCGGGCCCCACTCCGAGCAGATGAACGTCGAAATCCGGTGCGGGTTCTCCCGGTTCGGCGTTGGCGGCGAGCAGCTGCTCGTAGGCCAGCGCGGCGGCGGGAAGATCGTTACCGAACTCGCCGTCGCTGGCCGGCATCGTGTGAACGTTGCGAGCCGGGATGTCGACATGGTCCAGCAAAGCTTCGCGTGCCTGCTTGTCGTTGCGGTCGTCGTCGCCTTCGGGGACGTAGCGCTCGTCGCCCCAGAACAAGTGCACCTTGGACCAGTCGAGCCGCTGCCCGTGCGTGCCCAGGTACCCCAACAGGCGGTTGCCGTTGCCGCCGCCGGTCAGCACGATCAGCGCCCGCCCACGGGCGGCTACGGCCGCATCGATGACGCCGATCAATCGCTCGCCCGCTCCAGCGGCGAGCGCGTCACTGTCGGGGAACCTCTCGACTGTTGTGCTCATACGTACTCCACGCGGTCGATGCCTTCGAGTGCTGAGAAGTAGATCGGGTCCGGGTCCAACCGGCGCAGATCCTCGGCCAGGCACTCGCGGGTCTCCCTGCGCGGCAACGGAACGAGCGCATCCGGCCTGGCGGTGCGGCTCAACGTCGCGGTCAGCCCTTCCTGCGGTCTGCTGAGCGTCACCGTTTCGGTGTTGCGGACCAGTTCGACTTTGAGCTCACCGACCGCGCGGCGCACGGGCCCGTCGATCCGGCTCGCCAGCCAGCCCGCGAGAACGTCCAGCGCGGGCTCGGTTTTCAAGCCGGACACCAGCGCCGAGATGATCGGCTCATGCGGCGGCTGGTCGATCGCCGAGGTGAGCAGCGCCCGCCAGTAAGTGATGCGGCTCCACGCCAGGTCGCTGTCACCGGCGGTGTATCCGGGCAGCCTGCTCTTGATGGCCGACAGCGGGTCGACGCCGTTGGTTGCGTCCGTGAGGCGCCGAATCGCCAGTCTGCCCAAGGGATCCTGGGCCGGCACCGCGGGGGCGATATCCGGCCACCAGACGACCACCGGGATGTCGGGCAACAGGAAGGGTACGACGACGCTGCTGTCGTGTCCCGCGAGCGGACCTGACAGTCGCAGCACCACGACCTCCCCGGCGCCGCTGTCACCGCCGACTCGCAGTTGCGCGTCCAAGCGCGCATCGTCGGCATCCGCATCTCCGGTCATCACCACGATCACCCGGCTGGGATGCTCGTGGCTCGCCCAATTGGCCGCCTCGATGGATTCGTCGAGCACAGCGTCGCCGTCCGGCGCGATCACCAATGTCAGTACCCTGCCCAGCGTTACGGCCCCGACCTTCTCGCGCAGCTCGTCGAGCTTCTTGTTTACCGCGGTGGTGCTGGTGTCGGGAAGCTCGACAATCACGGCCGCCGCCATTCCCGGTCCGTCCGGCGCAGCATCTCGAACGACGATGCCGGACCCCAGGTGCCCGCCTCATAGGGCTCGGGCTTGCCGTGTGCGGCCCAATGGTCGAGAACCGGATCCAATATGTCCCAAGCCAATTCGACTTCCTCGTTTACCGGGAACAAGGACGGCTCGCCGAGCAGCACATCGAGGATCAGCCGTTCGTAGGCTTCGGGCGAGTCCTCGGCAAACGCGGAACCGTAGGAGAAATCCATGTTGACGTCGCGAACTTCCATGGCGGTGCCGGGCACCTTGGACCCGAACCGCAACGTCACGCCTTCGTCTGGTTGCACCCGGATCACCAGGGCATTCGCGCCCAGTTCGTCGGTCATGGTGGCGTCGAACGGAAGATGTGGTGCTCGTTTGAAGACCAGGGCGATTTCGGTTACCCTGCGGCCCAAGCGTTTTCCGGTGCGCAGGTAAAACGGCACGCCGGCCCAGCGACGGGTGTCGACTTCCAGCGTGATGGCGGCGAAGGTCTCGGTTGTCGAGTCTTTGGAGAAACCCTCTTCGTCGAGCAGTCCGACTACCATCTGACCGCCTTGCCAACCGGCGGTGTACTGGCCGCGGGAGGTGGTCTCGTCCAGCGGCTCGACGAGTTGGATCGCGGACAAGACCTTGATTTTCTCGGTCTGCAATTCGGACGGCTGAAAGCTCACTGGCTCTTCCATGGCGGTCAATGCCAGGAGTTGCATCAAGTGGTTCTGGATCACATCGCGGGCCGCGCCGATTCCGTCGTAATAGCCGGCGCGCCCGCCTAGTCCGATGTCTTCAGCCATGGTGATCTGTACGTGGTCGACGTAGTGCGCATTCCAGATCGGGTCGAACAACTGGTTGGCGAACCGCAGCGCCAGGATGTTCTGAACCGTCTCCTTGCCGAGATAGTGGTCGATGCGGAACACCGATTCCTCGGGGAAGACGCTGTTGACCACTTTGTTGAGCTCGCGTGCGCTGTCCAAGTCGTGGCCGAACGGCTTTTCTATCACCACCCGACTCCAGCTGCCCTCCGGTGGCCGGGCAAGGCCGGCCTTGTGCAACTGTTCGCACACCGCGGGAAAGCTCTTCGGCGGGATCGCCAAATAGAAACCGTGATTGCCGCCGGTCCCGCGTTGGACGTCGAGCTTCTCCAGGACTTCGGCCAGTCGGGCGAACGCGTCGTCGTCGTCGAAGGTGCCCTCCACAAACCGGCATCCCTCGGCCAGCCGGTCCCATATCACCTGCCGGAACGGTGTGCGCGAGTGCGCTTTGACCGCCTCGTAGACCTCCTTGCTGAAGTCCTCGTCGTCCCAGTCTCGGCGGGCGAATCCGACCAGGGCGAAGGTGGGTGGCAGCAAGCCGCGGTTGGCCAGGTCGTAGATGGCCGGTACCACTTTTTTGCGGGCCAGGTCGCCGGTGACACCGAAAATCACCAGTGCGCACGGCCCGGCGATCCGGGGCAGGCGCTTATCCCGTTTGTCCCGCAGCGGGTTTCGCCATTGTTCGACGCGGGCCCGGCTGCCGGCCGGGCTCATTTGGTCGCAGAGTCGAGCTGAGCCTGCGTCTCCTTGAGCAGCTCGTTCCAGGACTCCTCGAACTTCTTCACGCCTTCGTCCTCGAGGACGACGAACACGTCGGTCAGGTCGACCCCGACCGCCTCGAGCTTGTCGAACACCTCCTGGGCCGCGGCGGCGGTGCCGGTGACAGTGTCGCCGGTGATCACGCCGTGGTCGGCGACGGCCTCAATCGTCTTCTCCGGCATGGTGTTCACCGTGTTCGGGGCGACCAGCTCGGTGACGTACAACGTGTCGGAGTAGTCGGGATTCTTGACGCCGGTCGACGCCCACAGAGGTCGCTGGACCCGGGCGCCGTCGGCTTTGAGCTGCTCGAAACGATCCCCGCCGACGAACACCTCCTGGTAGGCGGCGTAGGCCAGTCGCGCGTTGGCCACCCCGGCCTGTCCACGAAGCGCCAGCGCCTCCTCGGTGCCGATCTTCTCCAGACGCTTGTCGACCTCGGTGTCGACCCGCGAGACGAAAAACGATGCCACGGAGTGGATCTTGGACAAGTCGTGTCCGGCCTGCTTGGCCTTTTCCAGGCCGTTCAGGTAGGCGCCCATCACCGCTCGATGCCGCTCGACCGAGAAGATCAGCGTGACGTTGACCGAGATCCCTTCGGCCAGCGTTGCGGTGATGGCGGGCAGGCCGGCCTCGGTGGCCGGGATTTTGATGAACAGGTTCGGCCGGTCGACGATCTTCCACAACTCGATGGCCTGCTTGGTGGTCTTGTCGGTATCGTGTGCCAGCCGCGGGTCGACCTCGATCGACACCCGGCCGTCGACGCCGTCGGATGCCTCCCACTGGGGCTTGAGCACGTCGCAGGCGTTGCGCACGTCGTCGGTGGTGACGGTGCGGACGACGGCGTCTACGTCGGCGCCGCGCTCGGCCAGCTCGGCCAGTTGGGCGTCATAGATGTCGCTGTCCGCCAGCGCCTTCTGGAAGATCGTCGGGTTGCTGGTGACGCCGACGACCTCCTTGGTGTCGATGAGTTCCTGCAGGTTTCCGGACTGGATCCGGTCCCGCGACAAGTCGTCCAGCCAGATGGATACGCCGGCCGCAGTCAGAGCGGCGAGGTTGGGATTCTGAGTCATCAAACTGACCTTCCTTCTCAGTTGTCCAGTGCTCGTTCGGCGGCGGCGACGACCGCTTCGTGGGTGAAGCCGAATTCGCGGAACAGCGTCTTGTAGTCGGCGGACGCGCCGTAGTGCTCGATCGACACGATCTCCCCGGTGTCACCGACCAGTTTGTGCCAGCACTGCGCGACACCGGCCTCGACGGCGACCCGAGCGGATACGCTCGGCGGCAGCACCTTGTCGCGGTAGTCGTAGGGTTGCGACTCGAACCACTCCAGGCACGGCATTGACACCACGCGCGCCACAATATCCTTGTCCGCCAATGCCTTTTGGGCGGCCACAGCGATCTGTAGCTCTGAGCCGGTGGCGATGAGCACGACGTCGGGTTCGTCGCCGCCCGGGTCGCCCAATATGTAGCCGCCCCGCGCGACTCCCTCCCGGCTGGTGCCCTCGAGTACCGGCAAGCCCTGTCGGGTCAGGCAGAGCCCGACCGGGCCGCTGCCGTTGCCGCGGGCGAGGATGGTGTGCCAGGCGTAAGCGGTCTCGTTGGCGTCGCCCGGGCGAACTACCGACAGGCCTGGAATCGCGCGCAGCGCCGAGAGGTGCTCGATCGGCTGGTGCGTGGGCCCGTCTTCGCCCAGACCGATCGAGTCGTGCGTCCAGACGTAGATGGTGTCGATGTCCATCAGCGACGCCAGCCGCACCGCCGGGCGCATGTAGTCGGAGAATTGCAGGAACGTGCCGCCGAACGCGCGGGTCGGGCCGTGCAGCACGATGCCGGACAGGATCGCGCCCATCGCGTGCTCACGAACACCGAAGTGCAACACCCGTCCGTACCACGACGCGGTGAACTCTTTGGTGGAAATCGACGGCGGCCCAAACGAATCCGCGTCGTTGATCGTGGTGAGGTTGCTTTCGGCCAGGTCAGCCGAACCGCCCCACAGCTCAGGCAGTTTCGGCGCCACCGCGTTGAGCACCGCACCGGATGCCTTGCGAGTGGCGATCTCGTCGGATCCGGGCTCCCAGTGCGGGATGTCGGCGTCCCACCCGTCGGGAAGCTCCTCGGCGGTCAACCGGTCCAGTAGCGCCTTGCGCTCAGGCTCGCGCTGCGCCCAGGCGTCGAATTCCGGCTGCCAACGCTCATGCGCCTCTCTGCCCCGGTCCACCAGCTTGCGGGTGTGGGCTAGCACCTCTTCGCGAACCTCAAACGTCTTCTCGGGATCGAAGCCGAGCACCTTCTTGACGGCGGCCACTTCCTCGTCGCCGAGGGCCGCGCCGTGCGCCTTGCCGGTGTTCATGGCGTTGGGGGCCGGATACCCGATGATCGTGCGCAGCTCGATGAACGACGGCCGGTCGGTGACGGCCTTCGCATTGGCGATGGCCTCCTCGATGGCGACAACGTTCTCGCCGCCCTCGACTCGCTGCACGTGCCACCCGTAGGCCTCATACCGGGCGGCGGTGTCCTCGCAGAGCGCGATGTTGGTGTCGTCCTCGATCGAGATCTGGTTGTGGTCGTAGAAAACGATGAGGTTGCCGAGTTGCTGCACCGCCGCCAACGACGACGCCTCCGACGTCACGCCCTCTTCGATATCGCCGTCGGAGGCGATCACATAGATGTGGTGGTCGAACGGACTGGTGCCCGGGGCGGCGTCGGGATCGAACAGGCCGCGCTCGTAGCGGGACGCCATCGCCATCCCCACCGCCGACCCCAGGCCCTGGCCCAACGGGCCGGTGGTGATCTCCACGCCCCTGGTGTGTCGGAACTCCGGATGCCCTGGAGTCTTGGATCCCCAGGTGCGCAGCGACTCGATATCGGAGAGCTCCAGACCGAAGCCGCCGAGGTAGAGCTGGATGTAGAGGGTCAGGCTGCTGTGCCCGGCCGAGAGCACAAACCGGTCGCGCCCCAGCCAGGTGGTGTCGCTGGGGTCGTGGCGCATGGTCCGCTGGAAAAGCGTGTAGGCCAGCGGAGCCAGGCTCATCGCCGTCCCCGGATGGCCGTTGCCGACCTTCTGAACCGCATCGGCGGCAAGCACCCGGATGGTGTCAACTACGGCCGAGTCGATCTCGGTCCAGTCATCGGGATGGTGCGGTTGGGTGAGCGTGGAGATGTCTTCGAGTGTTGTCACGAACGCGGTCCTCGGGTCGGCAAATGGATCCCTCCCTACCCTAGTGCGGGATCCTGCGTCGCTGCAGATGTCGTAGGAGATGGGTGTACCACGTCGGGGCGGGTATGAACCGTGAGTCGACCCTGCGATGCAAGCGGCGCAGGCAGGCGGTCTACCATCGCCTGTAGTAGAAGCTGCGCGCCGTGCGACCCGAGGAGTCATTGCGTGAGCATTCGCGAGCGCGTCGCGCCGAGCCGAGTCAGCAACACGCTGGTGGGGTATTTGGCGCTGACCAAGCCGCGGGTCATCGAGCTGTTGTTGGTCACCGCGATACCGGCGATGCTGCTCGCCGACCGCGGCATGGTGAACCCGTTGCTGATTCTCAACACCCTGATCGGCGGGATGCTGGCGGCCGGGGGCGCCAACACGCTGAACTGTGTGGCCGACGCCGACATCGACAAGGTGATGAAGCGCACCGCGCGCCGGCCGTTGGCGCGAGCGACCGTGCCGACCCGCAACGCCCTGGTGTTCGGGGTGGCGTTGAGTGTCGCTTCGTTCTTCTGGCTGTGGTGGACGACGAACCTGCTCTCGGGGCTGCTGGCCGTGGCCACGATCGTGTTCTATCTGTTCGTCTACACCTTGTTGCTCAAGCGACGCACCTCGCAGAACGTGGTCTGGGGCGGCGCGGCCGGCTGCATGCCGGTGATGATCGGCTGGTCGGCGGTCACCGGCACCATCGGCTGGCCGGCGTTGGTGATGTTCGCGATCATCTTCTTCTGGACGCCGCCGCACACCTGGGCGCTGGCGATGCGGTACAAGGACGACTACCGAGCCGCCGGGGTGCCGATGCTGCCGGCGGTCGCGACCGAGCGTCAGGTCACGAAGCAGATCCTGGTCTACACCTGGCTCACGGTGATTGCGACGCTGGTGCTGGCGCTGGCCGCCGGGTGGCTCTACACGGCGGTCGCGCTGGTGGCCGGGGTGTGGTTCCTGGCGATGGCGCACCAGCTCTACGCCGGGGTGCGCCGCGGCGAGGCGGTCAAGCCGCTGCGGCTGTTCCTGCAGTCGAACAATTACCTGGCCGTGGTGTTCTGCGCGTTGGCGCTCGATTCGGCGATGGCGCTGCCGACTCTGCTGGGTATGTGATCACCGGCACGCTCTCCTAAGGGCGATACCCCCTACCCCGTCGGGGTCTTGTTCTACGACAGGGCGTCGTATTGAATTCTGCCACCAGCCCTGATTAGCCCGACCCGCAGGAGTGCCTGTGATGACCGCGCCGGTGTGGATGGCGTCGCCGCCTGAGGTGCATTCGGCGTTGCTGAGCAGCGGTCCGGGACCGGGATCGTTGTTGGCGGCGGCCGCGGCATGGTCCTCGCTGAGTACTGAATATGCTTCCGCGGCTGAGGAATTGAGCGCATTGCTGGCCACCGTGCAGGCGGGAGCGTGGCAGGGGCCGAGCGCCGAGTCGTATGTGGCCGCGCATGGGCCGTATCTGGCGTGGTTGATGCAGGCCAGCGCCAAGAGCCTGGCGACGGCGGCCCAGCATCAGACGGTGGCCGCGGCCTACACGATCGCGTTGGCGGCGATGCCGACCCTGGCGGAGCTGGCCGCCAACCATGCCGTCCACGCGGTGTTGGTGGCCACGAATTTCTTCGGCATCAACACGATTCCGATCGCGCTCAACGAGGCCGACTACGTGCGGATGTGGATCCAGGCCGCTACCACGATGACGACTTATCAAGCGGTTGCCGGCACGGCGGTGGCATCGACGCCGTCCACCGCCCCGGCCCCGCAGATCCAGAAGGCCGACAGCACCAGCGACAGCGGCGGCGACGGCAGCGGCATCATCGACAATGACGGCGGGGATCCAACGCAGCTGAGTTGGTACATCAATCGAATCACGGAAATCACGGACACGTTGGGCCGGGATTTCAGCGAGTTTCAAACGAATCCCGCTGCGGCGTTAGCTCAGCTGGCGAACGACATTCCGGCGCTGATCGCCGACGAGATCGGCCATCTGGGTGAATTCATCAACACGTTCGCCCCCCAGTTGTCGACGGCCGCGCTTGCCCTGGCCGCAACTCCGGTCGGGGCGGTGGGCGGCCTGGCAGGGCTGGCCGGACTGGCAGCCCAACCGCAACCTGTTGCAGCGCCCGCGCCATCCGAGGCGGCGTTGCCGGCCGTCGAACCCAAGGCGGCTGCGGCGATCACCCCGGCGACTGCCGTGACGGCGTCGGCTCCCACGACGGCTCCTGCGCCTGCACCCGCGCCCACGTCCGTCACCGCCGCCGGCTCTGCGCCACCACCCGCCGCTACCGCCGTAACAGGTTTCGGCTACCCCTACCTGGTGGGTGGTGGTCCCGGTATCGGGTTCGGCTCGGGGATGAATGCCAGTGACAGTGCCAGGAAGAAGTCGCAGGAGCCAGATGCCGCGGCCGCGGCGGCCTCGGCATCGAACCGGGAGAGGACCCGTGCGCGCCGGCGCCGGCGGGCGGAGCTGCGCGGTTACGGCGACGAGTTCATGAACATGGATATCGCGGTCAAGCCGGACTGGGAGCCACCAGATGCGAGTACCGCTGCATCGGATCAGGGTGCGGGGCAGCTGGGCTTCGCGGGAACCACGCGCCAGGGAAGCGCGACAGTGGCAGCGGGGCTGAACACACTGCCCGACAGTGCATTTGGCGATGGCGCGCGCATGCCGATGCTACCCAACACGTGGGAGGAGAAGGAGGAGCGGTGATGAGTTTTTCGGACTCGTCGTATTTGGTTGTGGGCGGCCGATGACGGCGCCGATATGGATGGCTTCGCCGCCGGAGGTGCATTCGGCGCTGTTGTCGAGCGGTCCGGGTCCCGCAGCGTTGTTGGCAGCGTCGGGCGCGTGGAGTTCGTTGAGTGCCGAATACGCTTCGGCGGCTGCCGAATTGAGCGAGGTGCTAGCCGCAGTGCAGGCAGGGGCGTGGGAGGGCCCGAGCGCGGAAAGCTATGTGGCGGCGCACGGGCCGTATCTGGCATGGCTGACACAGGCCAGCGCAAACAGCGCCACGGCAGCCGCCCAGCATCAGACGGCGGCGGCGGCCTACACGACCGCGTTGGCGGCGATGCCCACGCTTGCGGAGCTGGCGGCGAATCATGCCATTCACGCGACGTTGGTGGCCACGAACTTCTTCGGGATCAACACCATCCCGATCGCGCTGAATGAAGCCGACTACGTACGCATGTGGATTCAAGCCGCAGAGACGATGAGCACCTACCAGATGGTCGCCGGGTCCGCTGTGGCCGCCGTCCCCGCGACCATGCCTGCGGCGCCGATCGTCAACCCGGGCGGTGAAGCCGGTGCTGTGGCAACGCAGATGGCGGCCGCGGTCCCGGCCACTGAGACCGGTGCGCACCTCAACAGCGCGGATGCCTCCGCCACGCAGCAGCAAGCCACGATGGCAGCCACCGCCGGCTCGTCGTGGCAAGACCAGCTGGCAAGCAGCCTCTCGGACATCACGCAGAATATTCTTTGGCCACTTGGCAAGTTGCTCTACCCCGATGGATGGCCCATTCCCGCGGTCCCCTTTGCCAATGCCGTCAGCGCTATGCTGATGCAAATCCCCGGAATGTCCCCAGCGCTAGCTACCGCGCTGGCCTGGTTCATCTTCCATTCGTTGATGCTCGTTTGGCCCTTGGTGCAAGCGGCCCCCGCATTATTGCTGGCCGCTGTTCCCGCTACGGCCGCGGCGTTCGGCGGAATGGCCGGACTGGCTGGACTGGCCGGGGTGGCGGGGGTGGCCGGCGTCTCCGGTATGGCAGTTCCCCCTGAAGTGGATATGCCGGCCGCCGCGGCCACAGCCGCACCTACGGGCGCTGCACCTGCGCCGCTGACGGTGAGCGGTAGCGAAACAAGTACGACGAACGCGTCGACGACGTCGAGCGCTGCGACGCCGAGCCCAGCCTCAACGATGGCCGGCGGACCGGCGGGCGGCGACCCCGGAGCCGGCTTCGGCCCGACCACTTCGACGACCGAGGGCTTGTACGCGGTGAGTGCGTCGGGATTGTCGGCGCAGAGCAGTGCCGGCAGTGGGGCGAGCAGGAAAGCCCAGAGACCGGTTTCGGAGAACGATGACGCGTCGGCGAGTGCGGCGGCGTCAGGCCGGGATCGGGCGCACGGGCGCCGGCGCCGGCGGACCGGATTGCGTGGGTACGGCGACGAGTTCATGGAGATGAATATCGAGGTCGAGCCGGACTGGGACGTGCCACCGGACCGCCAGCCGGCGTTGGCGTCGGATCGGGGCGGGGGCAGGTTGGGCTTCGCCGGCACTGTCGGCAAGTCCTCGAGCGCGCAGGCGGCGGGGCTGAGCACGTTGGGCGAGAACGGATTCGGCACAGCACCGACGGTGCCGATGGTCCCGAAGAGCTGGCAAACCGACGGCGACGACGAGGCGGGCGACCTTAGAGAGGACGGTTAGACGCCGGCACCGCACCTTGCTCAGGCCGGATGATGCCGAATCCCCGACAGCGCCAAAGCAACACAGGGGCTGCGCGGGCTTGAAATACCCGCCGTCATCGTATTGAATACCCCGTAATGAAAATCATGTTCATTAGGCTGCTGGGTGAGGGCTCGATGAGGGAGGTTGCCTGACATGACGTTGCGAGTGGTCCCGGAAGGCCTGGCCGCTGCCAGTGCCGCCGTCGAAGCGTTGACCGCGCGCCTGGCGGGCGCGCACGCCGGCGCGGCTCCGCTGATCACGGCCGTGGTTCCTCCTGCTGCCGACTTCGTGTCGCTGCAGAGCGCGGCCGAGTTGAGCGCGCACGGTGCGCAGCATGCGACGGTGGCAGCCCAAGGTGTGGAGGAACTCGGCCGCTCCGGGGTCGGCGTGGGTGCGGGGGGCGCCAGCTACGCGGCAGGCGACGCCGCCGCGGCGTCGTCTTATCTACTCGCCGGCGGCTGATGACCGCGCCGGTGTGGATGGCTTTGCCGCCAGAGGTCCATTCGGCGTTGCTGAGCAGTGGTCCCGGGCCAGGATCATTACTGGCAGCCGCGGCAGCGTGGAATTCGTTGAGCGCTGAATATGCTTCGATTGCAAACGAACTCACTGCCGTGTTGGCCGGGGTGCAGGGCGGTGCATGGGAGGGACCGAGCGCAGAGTCGTATGTCGCTGCGAATGTGCCATTCCTGGCCTGGCTGACGCAGGCCAGCGCCGACAGCGCGGGAGCGGCCGCCGGGCATGAGACGGTGGCCGCGGCCTACACGACCGCGTTGGCGGCGATGCCGACCCTGCCCGAGTTGGCTGCCAACCATGCTGTGCATGCGGTGTTGGTGGCGACGAATTTCTTTGGGATCAATACGATTCCGATCGCGCTCAACGAGGCCGATTACGTACGGATGTGGGTCCAGGCCGCCACCACGATGGCCACCTATCAGATGGTCGCCGGCACCGCTGTGGCGTCGACACCACAAACCACCGCCGCGCCGCCGATCCAGAAATCCACTGCCTCAACCCAAGACTCCGGAAATCCCTTCCCCGACCCCAAGGTCGACAACCCGCTGGATGAGGCCATCGCGAACATCCTGAAGAACTTCGGAATCAATTGGAATCCCGCTGAGGGCACGGTAAACGGACTCCCGTACGACGCATATACGAATCCAGCCGACCCGATGTGGTGGGTTGTTCGGGCCCTCGAACTGTTTGAGGACTTTCAACAGTTCGGCGTATACCTGATGCAAAATCCGGCGTTGGCTTTTCAGTACCTGGTTGCCCTGGAGATGTTCGACTGGCCGACCCACCTAGCCCAGCTTGCGCCCTTTTTGGGGACGCAGCCGGCGTTGCTGGCGGCAGGAGCCCTCATTGCGGTCGCCCCCTTCGCGGCTGTAGGCGGCTTCGCGGGGCTGGCCGGGCTGGCCGCACTGCCTCAGCCTGTGGTCGCGCCGGCACCGGCGCCCGTCGTCGAGGAGCCCATCTTGGCGCCGGCGCTCGGATCGACCCCGATTGCCGCGCCGGCGGCGGTCCCCGCGACGGCCCCCGCGCCCGCGCCCACTCCGACGGCGAGCACAGTGGCCAGTCCGGCGCCGCCGGCGGTACCGCCGCCTCCGCCAGGACCGGGTTTTGTGCCCCCCTACGTCATCGCTCCGCCCGGCATCGGGGTCGGCTCCGGGATGCGCACGAGCGCCGGTGCCCCTGCCGGCGCCAAGAAGAAGACACCGGAATCCGATACGGCCGCGGCCGCGACTTCCGCGCGCGAGGCGGCACGAGCCCGTCGCCGTCGGCGCGCGTCGCAGAGTGGATACGGCGACGAGTTCGCGGACATGAATATCGGGGTCAACCCCGACTGGGGCCGACCGCCGGATGATCCATCGACGGTGGCCTCCGACCGGGGCGCGGGAACACTGGGATTCGCCGGGACGGTCTCGAAGGGGGCAGCCCAGCCGGCCGGGCTCACCGCGCTCGCCGACGACGAATTCGATGACGCCCCGAGGATGCCGATGGTGCCGGGCAGTTGGGATTCTGACGCCGCCGAGGGGGAGGGGGATGACGGCTGAGTGTTCTTGTGTGACAACGGTAATCGATAAGAAAGGATGTTGGCGATGAGTTTGTTGGATGCTCATATTCCGCAGTTGGTGGCGTCGCAGTCGGCGTTTGCGGCCAAGGCGGGGCTGATGC
>NZ_LQOW01000004.1 GCF_002102185.1 Mycobacterium fragae | reverse complement strand
GCGCGGCGTCGTGGACGGCAACGGTTACCCGCCCCCGGCCTACCCGCCCCCGAGTTACCCGCCGCCCGGATACGGTCCACCCCCATACGGGGGTTCGCCACCGTTCACCCCCGGAGGGTTCAAGCCGGGGATAATCCCGTTGCGGCCGTTGAGCCTCAGCGACATCTTCAACGGCGCGGTCGGCTATATCCGGGCCAATCCGAAGGCCACGCTTGGGCTGACCGCGGTGATCGTGGTGATAACGCAGATCATCACGTTGATCGCGACGGCCGGACCGCTCGCCGCCGCGAGCCGGCTGAGGACCACCCCGCCGGACGAACTGAGCGGGGGTGACCTGGGCGCGTGGCTGCTGTCGGCCACGCTCGCCATGCTCGTCTCCTGGCTGGCCACCGTTCTGCTCAGTGGCATGCTCACCGTGGTCATCGGGCGGGGAATTTTCGGCTCGACGATCACCATCGGCGAAACGTGGGCCAAAATCCGCGGACGGATACTCGCCTTGCTCGGACTGGCGGCGCTCGAGCTTGCCGCCCTGATACTGCTGGGCGCCCTGGTGGCGCTGATCATCGCGGCAGTTGGCGCCGCAGGTAGCGCCGCGGCGGCATTCGTATTCGGTTTCCCGCTGGTGCTGGCCCTGATCGCGGCCGTGGTCTACGGCTACACCGTGTTGTCGTTCGCCCCGGCGTTGATCGTGCTGGAGCGGCTGCGGGTGATCGATGCGATCAGCAGATCCTTCGCGCTGGTCCGCAACAGCTTTTGGCGGGTGCTCGGCATTCGGCTGCTGACGGGGATCGTGGTATTCCTCATCGCCCGAGCGGTAGCCGCGCCGTTCAATTTCGTCAGCTACCTACTCTCCGCGTCCACGGGCGCGCTGCTGATCAGTGCGACGGTAGGGGCCATCGGATCGGCGATCGGCCGGATCATCACCGCTCCATTCAGCGCCGGGGTGGTCGTCCTGCTCTACACCGACCGCCGGATCCGTGCCGAGGCGTTCGATCTGGTTCTGCAGACCGGCGCGACCGGCGGCCCTGCGGCGGCGGCATCCACCGACTACCTCTGGCTGACCCGGCCGGCGTAGGGACCACCCGAGGATGCCCGCTATCGACATCGACCGCGATGCCGCGCACGACGCCGCGCAGCGCGAACTCGCCAAACCGATCTACCCCAAACCGTCGCCCACCCAACGGGTCCACGAATGGGTCGACGAACTACTGGACCGACTGGTGGAGAAGGGCTCATCGGTACCCGGCGGCTGGTTTACCGTGACCGTGCTGCTCATCCTGCTGGTTGTCGCGGTTGTGATCGCTATCCGCGTCGCACGCCGCACCATCCGCACCCAGCGGGGCGGCGACTACCAGCTGTTTGACGCCGGCGAGCTCAGCGCCAGCCAGCATCGTCGTATCGCCGAAGGCTTTGCGGCCGAGGGTAATTGGGCCTCAGCGATCAGGCATCGGTTGCGCGCGGTCGCCCGCGGGCTCGAGGAGACCGGGATCCTCAACCCGGTTCCCGGCCGCACAGCCAACGAGCTGGCCCGCGACGCCGCTGCGTCCATACCTGCGCTCGCGTCCGAGTTATCCCGAGCCGCAACCGTTTTCAACGACGTTGCCTACGGCCAACGGACAGGAACGCCACAGTCCTACCACGTGATCGTCGACCTCGACGACCATCTGCGATTCCACTCTGGGGCGGGCCGTTCACCCGAGACCGATCAGCAAGCCACGGTCGACTCGTGGGCGTCGGTCCAGTGACGGTCACCGACAGCTCCCCGAGCGTGGTCGGACGGTGGCGTGCCTGGCGCTGGGTCGTGTTGGCATTGGCCGCCATCTGCGTGGTCGCCGCGATCGGCACATTCCTGACCGCACCGCGCCCGGGCGGCCAGATGGATCCGGCATCCACCGGCCCCGGGGGCGCGCACGCCCTGGTGACCCTATTGCGCGAGCACGGTGTCGAGGTTGTCGTCGCCGGCAGCGTCGCCGAGGCGGAGAACGCGGTGCAGCCAGGAACTCTGTTGCTGTTCGCCGAAACCCAGCACATCACCAACGGCTCGCTGCTGCGGCGGCTGGCGGCCACGTCGGCAGATCTGCTGCTGGTGGAGCCGACCTCACGCGCCCGCGCCGCGCTTGCCCCCGGAATCCGCAACAGCGGCGCCAGTGTGCTGGACAGTGCGCCGAATTGTGCACTGCGCGAAGCCAACCGAGCAGGATCGGTAGCATTCGGGCCGTCGAACACCTACCACGCCGTCGGTGACCGAACAATAACCAGTTGCTATGGCGGAGCGCTGGTGCGTTACCGCGACGGAGAGCACACCGTCACGGTCGTCGGCAGTACCGAGTTCATGACGAACAAAGGCCTGCTGCGGCAGGGTAACGCGGCGCTGGCGATGAACCTCGCAGGTGACCGGGCTCGCCTGGTGTGGTATGCACCGCAGCGAGTCGAGGGTGAATCATCGGGTACAGCCTCGGTTTTCGACCTTATCCCGCCCAACGTCATCTGGATTGTCTGGCAGTTGTGCCTGACAGTTATCCTGGTTGCCTTGTGGAAGGGGCGCCGAGTGGGCCCGCTAGTCGCCGAGGAGCTGCCGGTGGTGGTACGCGCATCGGAGACCGTCGAAGGCCGCGGCCGGCTGTATCGATCGCGGCGGGCCCGCGATCGAGCCGCGCAAGCATTGCGCGCCGCGACGCTACAGCGGCTGTCACCGCGACTCGGACTTGGCGCGGATGCATCGGCGCCAGCGGTGGTGACCGCCGTGGCGCAGCGCAGTGGCGCCCATGCGGAGATGGTGGGGCACGCCCTGTTCGGACCGTCGCCGGCCACCGACGCCGACCTGGTTCAGCTGGCCCGTTCGCTCGATGACATCGAAAGGCAGGTCGCGCAGTCATGACCCAATCGGCTCCCCCCTCCGCCCAGCCGCCGGTGGCGGAATCGGCGCGTCATGCGTTGCTGGCGTTGCGTGCGGAGATCGCCAAGGCCGTCGTCGGACAGGACGCCGTGATCAGCGGCCTGGTGATCGCGTTGTTGTGCCGCGGTCACGTGCTGCTCGAAGGCGTTCCGGGAGTGGCGAAAACGTTACTGGTTCGATCCCTGGCCGCAGCACTCCAGTTGGAGTTCAAGCGGGTCCAGTTCACCCCGGACCTCATGCCCGGCGACGTCACCGGGTCGCTGGTCTATGACGCTCGTACCGCCGCATTCGTCTTCCGCCCGGGCCCGGTATTCACCAATCTCATGCTGGCCGACGAGATCAACCGCACACCGCCCAAGACACAGGCCGCCCTGCTGGAGGCGATGGAAGAGCGCCAAGTCAGCGTGGAGGGCGAGCCGCGGGCATTGCCCGACCCGTTCATCGTCGCCGCGACGCAAAATCCGATCGAATACGAGGGCACCTACCAGTTGCCGGAGGCACAGCTTGACCGTTTTTTGCTCAAATTGACTGTGCCAGTGCCTCAGCGCGATTCCGAGATTGCGATCTTGGGCCGACACGCGCACGGCTTCGACCCGCGCGACCTGTCGGCCATCCAACCGGTCGCCGGGCCCGCCGAGTTGGCAGCCGGCCGCGACGCGACGCGTCAGGTGCTCGTCGCCGACGAGATACTGGGTTACATCGTTGACATCGTTGCGGCCACCCGCCGTTCTCCGGCGCTGCATCTGGGTGTTTCGCCGCGCGGCGCAACCGCGCTGCTGGCCACCGCACGTTCGTGGTCGTGGCTTTCCGGACGTAACTACGTCACGCCCGACGACGTGAAGGCCATGGCCCGCGCGACGTTGCGGCACCGGGTGATGCTTCGGCCGGAAGCCGAGCTGGAGGGCGCCACACCCGACGGCGTGCTCGACGGCATCTTGGCCTCGGTCCCGGTGCCACGCTAGTGATCCTGACCGGGCGCACCGGGCTGATCGCGCTCATCTGCGTGCTGCCTGTTGCGCTATCGCCTTGGCCCGCAACGTCTTTCCGCATACTTCTGGCGACGCTGGCGGTGCTGGTGATGGCGGACATCGCTTCGGCGGCGAGCCCGTCCGGATTGCAGTACACCCGGCTGGAAAACGGCTCGGTGCGACTGGGCGAGTCGGTGAATACTTCCCTGCTGATCCACAATGGCGGCCGGCGCCGATTCCGCGGCCAGATCCGCGATGCTTGGTCCCCCAGCGCATGCGCCGAGCCGTACACCCATGCGGTGAACATCGCCGCCGGACAGCAGCAGCGGGTGGACACCTGTTTGCGGCCGGTGCGCCGCGGCGATCAGCGGGCGGCGGTGGTGACTGCCCGTTCGGTCGGACCGCTGGGGCTGGCGGGACGGCAACGGTCCCGTCCGGTGGCCGGCCGGGTCCGGGTGCTGCCGATGTTCTTGTCGCGCAAGCACCTGCCGTCGCGGTTGGCCAAACTTCGCGAGATCGACGGGTTGTTGCCGACGCTGACGCGCGGGCAGGGCACCGAATTCGACTCGCTGCGTGAATATGTCGTCGGCGACGACGTGCGCTCGATCGACTGGCGGGCGACCGCGCGGCGCGCCGACGTCGTGGTCCGGACCTGGCGGCCGGAGCGGGATCGCCGTGTCGTCATCGTGCTCGACACCGGCCGCACCGCCGCGGGGCGCGTGGGAGTCGACCCGACGGGTGGCGATCCGGGCGGCTGGCCGCGGCTGGACTGGTCGATGGATGCCGCGCTGCTGCTGGCCGCGCTGGCCGCCCGGGCGGGTGACCATGTCGACTTCCTCGCCCACGACCGGGTGACGCGGGCCGGTGTGTTCGGCGCATCACGCACCGAGCTGTTGGCCCGACTAGTCGACGCGATGGCGCCACTGCAGCCCACGCTTGTCGAATCCGATGCAACCGCAATGGTTTCGGCCATCCTCACCCGCGCACGTCGCCGGGCGCTGGTGGTACTGCTGACCGACCTCAACGCGACCGCCCTCGAGGAGGGCCTGCTGCCGGTATTGCCCCAACTGTCCGCCAAGCACCGGGTGATCCTCGCCGCGGTCGCCGACCCTCGCGTCGACCAAATGGCCGTCGGCCGTGCCGATGCAGCCGCCGTCTACGACGCCGCGGCTGCCGAACGCTCCCGCAACGACCGGCGGGCGATCGCCTCGCGGCTGCGCCGTGGCGGCGTGGAAGTCATCGACGCGCCGCCTACCGAACTCGCGCCGGCACTTGCCGATTGCTACCTGGCGATGAAAGCCACCGGTCGGCTCTAACCCCGCGCCGAGTGGCCAGTGCCACTCGGTGTGGCTAGCCCGTTGGGACCACATCCGGCGCGTCGGCGATATCGCCGGTGTCGCCGGCGCGTGCGGCACGTCGTCCGAAATAGACGATGTAGGTCAAAAACGCCGCCTCCGCGGCGATTCCGATGCCGATCCGCAGGAACGTCGGCAACGGCGAGGGAGTCACCAACGCCTCGATGGCACCCGAGACAAGTAACACCACGACCAACCCCACAGCGACCGACACGACGGCTCGGCCCTGCTCGGCCAGCACCTGGCCGCGGGGGCGCCGGCCCGGGGAGATCACCGACCAGCCCAGCCGCATCCCGACCGCGGCGGCCAAAAACACCGCCGTGAGTTCCAACAGTCCGTGCGGAATCAGCAGCCCCAGCAAGACGTCGGCCTTGCCCGCTTGCAGCATCAGACCAGCGACGACTCCGGTGTTGGCGGCGTTTTGGAACAGCACCAACGGGATCGGCACTCCCAGCACGACAGAAAACGCGATGCACTTGGCGGCCACCCAGGAGTTGTTGACCCATACCTGCAGCGCGAACGCTAGAGCGGGGTGTTCGCTGTAGTACGAGGCGAAGTCGTGATTGACCAACTCATCGATCTCGCGTGGTGTTCCGATCGTGGATTGCACTTCCGGGCTGCCCATCACCCACAGCGCTATGACAGCTGTTACGGCGAAGAAAGCCACTGCCGTCGCCAACCACCAACGCCAGGCGCGGTAGGCGACCACCGGAAACGACACCGTCCAGAACCGGATCAGTTCGCTGGTCAACGGGGCGTGTGCGCCGGTGACCGCGGCGCGGGCCCGCGCCACCAGCGTGGAAAGTCTGCCGACGAGAGCCGAATCTGACGACCCTGAGCGCAGCATCGACAAGTGTGTGGACACCCGCTGATAGAGCTCGACGAGTTCGTCGATCTCGGCGCCCGTGAGTCGCCGACGGTTTTTGACCAGTCGATCGAGGCGGTCCCAGGTGCCGCGGTGCGCGAGAACGAACGCGTCGACGTCCACCACCCGAAGACTAGCGGGTCATCGTCCAGATGGATCGAGTAGCGTTTGCTGCATGTCGGAGGTCGTCACCGGTGACGCCGTCGTTCTCGACGTGCAGATCGCCCAGCTGCCGGTACGGGCGGTCGGTGCGCTGATCGATATCACCGTCGTCTTCTTCGGCTATGTGGTGGCGTTGGTGTTGTGGTCGATCGCGCTCCGCGAATTCGATGACGCCGTCATCGGCGCGATCATCGTCATCTTCACCGTGCTGGTGCTCGTCGGGTATCCGCTTGTCTTCGAAATCGCAACACGGGGTCGCTCGGTCGGCAAGATCGTGATGGGCCTTCGCGTGGTGTCAGACGATGGCGGCCCAGAACGCTTCCGTCAGGCGCTGTTTCGTGCACTGGCGTCGGTGGTGGAGATCTGGATGCTGTTCGGCAGCCCCGCGGTGATCTGCAGCATGATTTCGCCGAAGGCCAAACGGCTCGGCGACATCTTCGCGGGCACGATCGTGATCAGCGAACGTGGGCCCAAGCTGGGGCCGCCGCCCGCAATGCCTGTGTCGCTGGCGTGGTGGGCTTCGTCGCTGCAGCTCTCCGGGCTGGGCGCCGAGCAAGCAGAGCTTGCGCGCCAATTCCTTTCACGGGCACCCCAACTCGATCCGCGAGTGCGCGATCAGATGGCCTATCGGATAGCCGGCGACGTACTGTCCCGGGTCGCTCCGCCGCCGCCGCCGGGAACTCCGCCGCAACTCGCCCTCGCCGCCGTCCTCGCCGAACGCCACCACCGAGAACTAGCGCGGTTACGCCCCCCGCCCGGCGGACCACCGCCGTCGCCGCCCCCGCATGCGCCGCCCCCGCCGGCGCCGTTCTGGCCTGACGAGGGTTTCTCGCCGCCCCACTAGGCTCGCGGCCGTCCTACTGCGCGACGGTCACGGCAACGATGGTGATATCCGCGATCAACAACGCCAACGCGCAGATCGGAACAACGATGCCCCATCGGCGACGCGCCGTGAAAAACGAAGCGACGATCGCCGCCGCGGCCACCACCGGGGCGCCGTAGAACAGGAAGTTGAAGCCGATCCCGCCGGGGCCCAAGTTCGGGCACGCCCGGGCGCTGCAGGCAGCGGTACTCATCACCGCACCAAGCGCAAAGATCATGACGGCCGCCGCGGCCGGCACCGTCAACAGCGCCAACACCCAGTTGACCCACAACCGCAGGCGCTCGGTGTCGCCCGCCGTCGCCGGTTTGGTGTCGGCAGCGAGCCGGTCTTCGGTCTTCAGATCGCGGTTTTCGTCGTTCATCCATCGAGTGCTACCCAGCCTCGATCGGATACAAACTCGCGCGGAGCGGGTCACGCGCCGGGGTGACCACCCAGAATCAACCGTTGCATCACGATAATTTACGATATATCGTCAACGTATCGGCAGCGCCCGGCGTCCCTGCCAAGCTGGTCGACCATCTGGATTCGAGAAGGAATGAAACCGAGTGAGGTTCTGGCGCAGATCCGCGACGTTTTGGACACACGCGGCTGGACCCAGCACGCCTATATGGACAGGCGGGGTCGCAGGTGCCTGCTAGGCGCGGTTGCAGCCGTCCAGGGAACTCGGCGCCCAGAACTCTGCGCGGCCACTTCGGCGGCCGTGATGGCGTTGGAGCACAAGATTGCCGAGATGTACCCGGACAGCACCGGCATCCGCTCGCTGAACTTCTGCCCAGGCGACAGCATCTCCGTCTTCAACGATGCCCCCGGGCGCACTCTGCAGGAAATATTCGATCTGCTCGACAAGACCCGGATCGGCCTCGAGGAGAAGGGGCAATGAACGCTGCCGGTATCCCTAAGCACGATGAGAATGAAGGAGCACACATATGAGCAACCCTTTCGAACCGCAACGACGCGCATTTCAGGAGGCCAGGCGCCAAGCCAAACGGCAGTTCAAGGAGCACCTGCGCGACCAGGCCGGCCGACATGACGGCCCATTCGCCATGGCTGGCGGCTTCGGCCCCGGCTTCGGTCCGGGGTTCGGTTTCGGTTTCGGCCCAACCGGATTGCGCAATTGGCGCCGCGGCGGACGAGGCCGTGGGCGTCGCGGTGACGTGCGTGCGGCCATCCTCCTGCTGTTGGCCGAGCAGCCGATGCACGGATACGAGATGATCCAGCAGATTGCCGAGCGCAGTGGCGGATTGTGGCGACCCAGCCCGGGGTCGGTGTATCCGACGCTGCAGCTGCTCGTCGACGAGGGCCTGATCACCGCTACCGAATCCGACGGCAGCAAGAAGCTTTTCGAGCTGACCGAGGAGGGGCGCGCCGCGGCCGAAAAGATCGAGACCCCGCCGTGGGAGGAGATCGCCGACGGCATCGAGCCATTCCAGCTCAACATGCATACTGCGGCCGCGCAATTGTCCGGTGCGGTAATGCAATCCGCGATGCTCGCCACCGTCGAGCAGCAGGAGCGCATCGTCGACATCCTCAATAATGCACGCCGCGAGATCTACGCCATCCTCGGCGAAACCGAATAGCACACCGTCGCGCTAGGACACGTCGACCCAATCCAGGGTCCGCTGCACCGCTTTACGCCAGCCCGCGTAGCCTGCGGCGCGCTCGTCCTCGCTCCACGCCGGCTTCCAACGCTTGTCCTCCCGCCAGTTGGCCCGCAGGTCATTCGGGTCTGCCCAGAATCCGACCGCGAGGCCTGCTGCGTATGCGGCGCCCAATGCGGTGGTCTCGGCGACCACGGGTCGCACTACGTCCACGCCCAGCACGTCGGCCTGTATCTGCATGCACAAGTCGTTGGCGGTGATACCGCCGTCAACCTTCAAAACCTCGAGGTGCACGCCAGAATCTGCTTTCATCGCGTCGACCACGTCGCGGCTTTGGTAGCAGATCGCCTCCAGGGTCGCACGCGCGAGATGCGCGTTGGTGTTGAACCGCGAGAGCCCGACAATCGCGCCGCGGGCATCCGAGCGCCAGTACGGGGCGAACAACCCGGAAAACGCAGGAACGAAATACACTCCGCCGTTGTCGTCGACCTGACGGGCCAGCGCCTCGCTCTGCGCGGCGCCGCTGATGATGCCCAACTGATCACGCAGCCACTGCACCGCCGAGCCGGTAACCGCGATCGAACCCTCAAGCGCGTAAACGGGTTTGGCGTCGCCGAATTGATAGCAGACCGTGGTCAGCAGACCATTGGCCGACCGCACGATCTCCTCACCGGTGTTGAGCAGCAGGAAGTTCCCGGTTCCATAGGTGTTTTTGGCCTCCCCCGGTGCCAGGCACACCTGGCCCACCATCGCCGCATGCTGGTCGCCCAGAATTCCGGTAATGGGCACCTCGCCGCCGATGGGTCCGCTGTCCGCTGTGACGCCATACGGCTGCTGCGGCGACGACGGCGCGATCGACGGCAGCATCGCTCGAGGTATCCCGAAAAGCGACAGCAGCTCGTCGTCCCAGTCCAAGGTCTCCAGGTTCATCAGCATCGTCCGGCTGGCGTTGGTGACGTCGGTGACGTGCACGCCGCCCCGGGCACCGCCGGTGAGGTGCCACAACAGCCAGGTGTCCGGGGTGCCGAACACGGCCTCACCGCGCTCTGCCGCGTCCCGCACCCCGTCGACGTTGTCGAGAATCCACTGCAGCTTGCCGCCGGAGAAATACGTCGCCGGCGGCAGGCCGGCCTTACGTCGGATCACGTCGCCGCGCCCGTCGCGTTCGAGAGCCGATGCGATGCGGTCGGTGCGGGTGTCCTGCCAGACGATCGCGTTGTAGTAGGGCCTGCCGGTGCGGCGGTTCCAGACCAGTGTGGTCTCCCGCTGGTTCGTAATACCCAGCGCCGCAATGTCTTTAGGTTCCAAATTGGCCCTGTTCAGCACGGACACCAGCACCGATGAGGTGCGCTCCCAGATTTCGACCGGATCGTGCTCGACCCAACCGGCTCGCGGCAGGATCTGCTCGTGCTCAAGCTGATGGCGGGCGACTTCGGCACCGTCGTGGTCGAAAATGATGCAGCGGGTGCTGGTGGTGCCCTGGTCGATCGAGGCTATGAACTCCGCAGATTCGGCCACGTCGTCAATGATGACTTACATGGCTAGCCGGTGAAGGGGTCCCGCACAGTGAACCCTTCGAACTTGCGGAAATCGCGGTCGCGGCTCCAGATGGTTGCGATGCCGTGCTGGTGCATGAGAGCGACGACATGGGCATCGGACACCAGGTTGCCCCTCGGCTTGACGACATCAGACACCCGTCGATACACCGACCAAAATCCGTCGCTCTCGCCGACCAGCCGCACGTGCGGTGGTGCGATGAACTGTTCGATGTTGTCGGCTGCGACATTGGGCGACAGCGGCGCATCGAGCAATGCAGGATGCGTGACGATCCGCAGGTAGCCCATCGCCACGGGCCACAGCAGATAAACCAGTCCCGGACCGGCCAGGAACCGCTCAACGAGTGCTTTGGCTTTGTCGTGAAACGGGCTGGCCCGATGAGTCGCGTACACAAGCACGTTGACGTCGAACGTCTCGCTCATGTGTGGTCGAGGACTGCCCAGACGGCGTCCTTGTCGTCAAGGTCGACGCGCGGGCGCAAGTCGGCCGTCGTCCAACGGATGTCCACGGCCGGGGGCGGACCGGCCGCGAGCGCTTGAGCGAGCAATTCCGAGACGAGCTGCCCCAACGTTTTGCCTTCCTCGCGCTGGCGCCGCTTCAACACACGCAGTACGTCGTCGTCGAGGTCGATCGTCGTTCTCATGCATCAGATGCTATAAGATTGCGCATCTGATGTGCAGACGTAGACCTACCCGGTTGCGCAGCCATCGGTAAACCGGTTGCATCGGCGGTGTGGGCGAAGAGGTCAAGCAGACCACCTATGGCCGCGCGCACCGGCAGGAATACCGGCGCAAGGTCCAGTTGTGCCTGGACGTCTTCGAGACCATGCTCGCGCAGTCGAGTTTCGAGTTCGATCGCCCCCTCACCGGCATGGAGATCGAATGCAACCTGGTCGACGCCGACTATCAACCGGCGATGTCGAATCAGGATGTGCTGGCCGCCATCGCCGACCCGGCGTATCAGACCGAATTAGGCGCTTACAACATCGAATTCAACGTGCCGCCCCGGCACCTGCCGGGCCGTACCGGGTTGGAGCTGGAAGCAGATGTGCGGGCCAGCCTGAACGCCGCGGAGACCAAGGCCAACGCCGGCGGCGCCCATATCGTGATGATCGGAATTCTTCCCACGCTGATGCCCGAACACCTCACCGGCGGATGGATGAGTGATTCGACACGGTATGCGGCGCTCAACGCGTCCATCTTCAACGCCCGCGGCGAGGACATCCAGATCGACATCGCCGGCCCCGAGCCACTCAGCTTGAATTCGCCGACCATCGCCCCCGAATCGGCTTGCACGAGCATGCAGTTGCACCTGCAAGTGGCGCCCTCCGAATTCGCCAACAACTGGAACGCCGCGCAGGTGCTGGCCGGGCCGCAGCTGGCGGTCGGGGCGAATTCGCCCTATTTGTTCGGTCACCAGCTGTGGGCCGAAACCCGCATCGAACTGTTCACACAGGCCACCGACACCCGCCCCGACGAGCTCAAGGCCCAGGGCGTGCGGCCGCGAGTCTGGTTCGGCGAACGCTGGATCACGTCGATCTTCGATCTGTTCGAGGAGAACGTGCGCTACTTCCCGTCGTTGCTGCCCGAGGTGTCCGACGAAGATCCGGTTGCTGAACTTGCCGCCGGACGCACCCCGCAGCTCTCGGAGCTACGCCTGCACAACGGCACGGTCTACCGGTGGAATCGGCCGGTGTACGACGTCGTGAAAGTCGATGGGCTCGACCGGCCACATCTGCGGGTGGAAAACCGGGTGTTGCCGGCAGGACCGACCGTCATCGACATGATGGCCAATTCGCTGTTCTACTACGGCATGTTGCGCACGCTGTCCGAGGAAGAACGCCCACTGTGGACCAAGATGAGTTTTGCTGCCGCGCAGAAGAATTTCCTAGCGGCCGCTCGGTACGGCATCGCGGCCAACCTGTACTGGCCGGGCGTAGGCGAGGTGAGCACCGCAGAGCTGGTGCTGGGCAAATTGCTGCCGATGGCGTACGAAGGACTGACGCGCTGGGGCGTTGCCGCCGATGTGCGTGACCGTTTTCTCGGTGTGATCGAGGAGCGCGCGAAGACCGGACGCAACGGGGCGGTTTGGCAGGTGTCGACGGTGCGGGCCTTACAGGAGCGCGGGATGACGCGTCCGGCCGCGCTGGCCGAGATGCTAAGGCGCTACTGCCATCACATGCACACCAACGAGCCCGTGCACGCCTGGGATGCAACGACGGTCCGCTAGCGATCTGAATCCTGCCAGACGATCTTGGCGAGTTCGTCACGGTCGGTGACGTCGAGTTTGATGCAGGCCCGGTATATGTGGCCTTCGACCGTGCGGACCGAAACCGTCAGCCGCTCTGCGATTTCCCGGTTCGTCAGTCCCTCGGCAACCATGGCAGCGATCTCGCGCTCGCGTGAGGTCACCGGCAACGGCCGCGCCGCACACCGGATCGCCGGGGTCGTGGCGCCACCGCACTGAGCCGCCAATCGCAGCGTGCGCGCCGAGGCCTCCGCACTTTCGCGTCGCCGACCGGCTTGATCGTGCAGCGGTACGGCTTGCGCCGAGGCATCCGCTGCCGAAAGCAAAAAGCCCGCATTTTCGAATTCCACGCTCACTGCGTCGAGCGCTTTTCCGTCAGAGGTGGCAACAGCTTCGGCGTGGCGGGCTTGAAGTCCCACCAGTTGTCCGTCGACGCGTTTAATGAGTTTCGCCAGGCTATCCGCGACGGTGCGGTCACCGAACCGGGCGGCATCGTGCAGCGCCTCAGCCTCGACGGCGTATTGCCCTGAGCGGTGCGCTAAATCCGCTGCTTCGCGGGCGAACTCGATGGCGGAACGTTCGCCGCCCTTGGCGGCGGTCACCCACGACCTCGCGATCAGCAACTGCGGGTCGTGCAGCGCCATGAACCGTCCGGTGTGTTCCTTGGCGTCGTCGAGTACGCGTTCGGCCTGTTCTGTTTTACCGACCGCCGCATACGCTCGGGCCAGCAGTGTCCGTGCGGGCAGAAGCCAGGGCAGTGGAACATCTGCTGCCAGCGCTGCAAGGGCTTGCTCAATCGACGCGATGGCGTCGGGGAACCGGCCTCGGTAGGTCGCCACCAGGCCGGCCATGATTTTCGCGATGGCCCAGCCGAGAAACTGTCCGGCTGAGGAGAATTGCGCATAGCCGGCGGCGGCCTGATCGGCCTGTTCCAGTTCACCGATGTACGTGCGTGCGAGCACGTCGCCGTAGCGCACCATGATGCGGATCATCCCGTCGGTGGCCTTCTGCTCTGCACGACACCGGTCGGCGATCGGCGCGAAATCGCCGCCGCGGCCCGCGACCGGCATCGCCAGCCCGGCACTGAAGGCGGCGAAATCGACCGCCTGTTTCGGCGCATGCGGATTGGACAGCACACGCTCGGCCGCATCCAAGCCTTCGGCAATTTTGTTCTCGTGCACCGCCATTGCCGATCCGGTCGCCTCCACGATGAGTTTCAGGCTTGGGTGCTGTACATGATCGCGCAGCAATGCCATCACCTGGTGAGCGCGCTCGATGTCGCCCATCGACCAGAACAGGATCGACACACGCGGGATGCCCCATTGCACCAACTGCAACTCGTCGAGGTCAGCGGGCTCAAAGCGGGCCAGGACTTGCTCGGCCTGCACCGGCCGGCCTTGCCACAACAACGCGCGGGAGAACAGCTCACCGGCCTGCACCCCACCCCCACGCTCGAAGGCTGCCTGGGCGATCCGCTCCCCGAGCGGTAGGTCTGACAAGAAGATCGCATCCTTGGCGGCCGAGGTGAGCAGGTCGGTGTCGACGAGCTCGTCGCTGTCGATGCAGAGCTGCGCCAGCCGGATACGGGTGGCCGCCGAGTCGAGTTCGCGGTCTCGGAGCACCTTGACGATACGACCGCGCAATTTGCGCGCGGATGCCGTGCCGATGCGACGCCGCAGCACCTCACCGTAGAGCGGATGGGTGAACCGGGCGTTGACCTTGGGCCCGTCATGATCGATCCGGATCAAGCCGGCCACCTCGGCCGCATCCACGGCCTCCTCACCGGCCAGCTCACACAGCGCGTCGATGTCGAGCGGTTCGCACAGCGCCAACAGCTTCATTGCGTTGATCGCGTCCGCGCCGGCGTGTTCGAGACGGTCTTCCAACAGCACGGCCAGCCCGGAGGGGACCACTGTCGGCCCGCGCAGCTGCCATACCCCGTTGACCTCTGTCAGCGTCCCGGCCTGCACCGCGCCCTCGACCATGTGCCGGAGAAATAGCGCGTTACCGCCGGACGACTCCCACATGACGTCGGCGCTAAGACCCTCCAACGTTCCGCCCAGGACGGATTCGACGAGCGCGATGCTCTGCTCTTTGGTGAACGGATCGAGCTCGAATCGCTGCAGATAGCCGTCTTTCCACAAGGCGGTGACCGCGTCGGGAACCGGCTCGCCGGTTCGGACGGTGGCCACGATCCGCCCCGCCCGATCCACCGCGATTTGGTGCAGCAGCGTCGCGGAGAGCTGGTCGAGCAGGTGCGCGTCGTCAATACCGACGACGGTGTCCTTGTCGGTGAGAATGGACTCCCGCGCCGAGTACATCAGTGCAATCGGGTCGCGCGGGGCGGATGGTCGCAACCACGGCGCGAACGCGCCGAGCGGAATGCTGCGCGAAGATTCGGTGCACGCCGTCCAGTGCACCTGCGAGGGCAGGGACTGGGTGACGGTGCGCGCCAGCGTGGTCTTGCCGACCCCGGCGGCGCCGACGACGACAACGCCGCAACTGTCCTGCTCGCTCAATGCCGAGCAAATAGCACCAAACTCCGCTGGGCGGTCAAGCAGCTGCCATTGACCTGCCATGAAGGGAAGTGTAAGCGTCACTATCAAAAGTCCGCGGTAAAACTGGCTATGGGAAAGCTGCCCTAATCGGGCAGCTGCGCGATATCGGTGGGTTCTGCTCGAGGCACATTGTTCATCTCATGCCGAAACCGGCTCGACGCCTCGTAAACCTGTTTTTTGAGCCGGTTGATCGACCCGAGCGGACGGTGAACCTCCAGGGTGCGCCACGAATTGAACGACAGCACGTCATCGCCGTAGGCACGGCGCGCCGGACTGTCCACGTCCTGCATGTCGAATCTGATCTTGGCGACTCCGCGGTACGGAGAAACGGTTTCGGGCCACTCCACCGTGGCGTCCTCGATCGGCATCGCGACGGGATCGGTGCACAGTTGCACGCGCAGCTCGTATTCGGCGCTGTTGCTGTCGAAGAATTGGACAACCATGTCGCGGTGCGCATCTCGGCCGGCGGCGCGGGGAACCGGCACACCCACCAATGCTTTCACCGATTCCGACAACGGCACGTAGGCCATCTTGACCACGTAGTCCCCATAACGCAGCGGCGCCGACGAGTAGAAGGTCTCGCCCAGAATGTGGTTGTTGGGCAGGGCAAACAACGCCAGAGTAGCCGGCACCGGCAGTCCGACCTTGAGGGCGGCGACCGCCAGATTGCTGATGAACCTCAGGCCGATGTCCGGCAGCCAGGCCAGGATCCAGGCCGCCACCATCCCTGCCCGCGCGTAGGCCCGCATATCGGCGAACGGGAACTCCCGGTGGGTGACCAGCACGAAGTCCTGCGTGGTGGCCGGCTCGCCGGGCAACCCGCTGTCCTCGCGCTTCCCGTCGACACCAAGCACCTTGACGCCGAGGCCGCGGACTCCGCGCAGCTGGTCGCTGCGAAGTCCGCCCGCAGTGCTGGAAAGCCGGGCGATGACGTCGTAGCTCTTCCCCGGTGTCGCGAAAAGTCCCTGGCGCAGTTGGGGATCCAAATCGTCGTACACGGTGAGCTTTCCACGAAGGATGCCATGGCTCTTGGCGTGCGCGTCACGGATCGCGTGTTTGTATTTCCGATACGCAAATTTGTTGTTCCAGTGCAGCACCTTGATGATCTGGGCGATCGACTGCTCCTCGTCGGGCTGCCGCCGTTCCAGTTTGTCGCTGTAGGCGACGTAGGTGTCGGTCATCGCCGGTCGACCCTTGCCCAGGGTGCGAACGGGTTCTTGACGCCGCGCAGGGCAGGCTCGAGCGACGGGAAGTGCCGCAGCAGGACCGTGCGCATGGTGTTCGAGTCGATCCAGTCCATTCCGGCTGGGGTGTAGATCTCGGGGCGATAGTCGCGGGTGAAGAAGCGGTCGCTCTCGAGCCGTCGGGAGGCCATCAGGATGAAGATGCGAAAGGCGGTGTCACTGAACCCGAATCCAGGCGGCTTGGGCTCGGCGTACAGTCCGATCATCAGGTCCACCCGTTCCACGTCACCATAGATCCGCCGCAATTCCGCGGCCCATTGCGGGTTGTCGGTCAGCTCCTCGAACGACGACGCCGGCTTCAGGCGCAGCAGCCGCCGGAACTCGTTGTAGCGCGGCACGCCGCGTTCGCGGGCGCGCAGGATGTCAATTGCCGCAAGGTCGACAACCGAGTCGTCGTACCGCTTGAAGTACTGCAGATGCCTGGGGAAGTTATGCAGGTTGATGGCACCGGGATAGGCGCGACCGAAGGAGTAGAAGATGTCGTCCATCTTCAGCTCGTTCAGCCGATCGCGCACGTGACGCACGGTCAGGTCGGGCAGTTCGTGCTCGGCGATCAGCTTGTTGTCGGCCACGGACCGGAATACGAAGTGATCGGGAATCAGCGGATGCATGCGGTAAACCGCGACGAACTCCTCGGTGAGGGAATATGGGACGCCGTGCTGGTTGGTGGGTGATCCCGGTATACCTTGCAGCACTTCGTCCTTGGTGATCCGCCCGAAATACTTGCGAAACCGCTCGCCGAGAACGCCAAACCAGTTGGCGCGAAGCGCGACGACGGTGGTGGGGTGAGCGATGACGGCCGGCGTCCAGTCCACGGTGTGGATCTTGGCCATCAGCGCGCAGTTGACCAGGCGCGCTTTGTCATACAGTTGCTGGTCGGACATGTGCGGGTACTCCGCGGCCAGCCGCTCGCAAATCGCATTGTGTTCGCGCATGAACAGCGAGTGCAAGATCGCCAGACCCACCCAGAAGGCGCCCGCGGTGCCATTGAGGTCGAGGGTCTGCTCTGCGTCTTCGGGCGGCAGCCCCAGGTCGTCGATCCGCAGCTGTCCGCGACGGCCCAGCCGCAGTGCCTTGGCGAATTCCAAATTTGGTGCGCCACCATAGATTTGAGAGCTGTCCCACCAGTGGGTATCTCGTGTCACGAACGTGGGCGGACCCTGGCTGTCCGGGCTGGGGTCGGGCGGGGTTCGTTCGATCCGCATGACGTGCTTGCCGGCGGGCCGTTTGCTCCGCCTGGACCGATTGGGCCATGGATCGTCGTCGTCGAGCGGGATCTCCCACTGATGCGACAGGTCGGTGCCGTGGCTGAACCAATCATGGACTTCGAACTGGATCCACGCCGCCGCCAGCAGATTCAGCGTGGTGGCCGGCTGGAATCCTTCGCGCACGAGCAGTTTCCGGCTTATCAGCCGCGGGTTGGGATCGAGCAGGCGCTCATCCTCTTCGGGGTAGGTGTGCGCCAGCGGAACGTTACGGCCGAACCTGCTGCCCAGCGAACCCATGAGGGGGTGATCAAGGTCGTTGTGGGTGCCGTTGAGGGAACGAGCGGTGAGGTCACCAACGAGTTCGGCGTCGTACGGCGGCTTGTCCCCGGCACCGCGGCCGGTGTCGTATAGGTTGTGTGCGCGCAGCTGCTGGCGCAATCCGATTAACACCGGTATGGCCAACGGAGTTGGTAACCGCGACCATCCGATGGAGCGGTCCAGCTTCTCGGCAATCCAGGAAACCAACCGCGACAGTGTGCCCGAGCCATTTTCGTTCACAGGGATCCCGTTCGGCTTGCTACGTTGTGGTACAGCTTCGTGGGTGGCGTTTTCGGACGGTACCAATTTCGATGCGACGACGTGGGATAACTTTGTATAAACCGGGTCATACGCCGCAAGGCTGATGAGCCGTGGTTGCCGGCTCATCAGTCTTGCGCATGACGCTGATAGGCCCAGCGTTCCAGTTTCGCCTGCAGATGGCTTATCCCGACGGCGAAGGCCGTTGCGCCGATCAAGATCAGCGCGAGCGTAACGGCGTTCACTACATCCTCCTCCGATGCATCGAGCGGCGCGAACCGCTGCCCAGCGATTACAGGCGGCCCATCTCGCGTGCCATGGCGGCGTGCTCGAGGAAGTCATAGCGTTTCGCGTAATGCCGCCGAGGCTCGCGAGGGTCGGGGGTCAATGCCGCCGACAGTTTGTGCACAGCCGCGGCCAACCGCCGCTTCCTCGCCGGCGCCACCGGCACCGCCGCCGCCGTGCCAAAGGCGACCTGTTGCTCGGTGATCAGGACCGGCGCCTCTTGGGTGCTGGACTCGGTGTCGGGTGTGACAACATCCAGCAGTTCTATTTCTGGTGTGGTAGTCATTTCGGACCTCCTATGGTTTTGGATCGGCTGTCGATGGGCTTTGCTGCCGCTGCGCCCACTTTCAGATGTCCCGATCGTCGCTCGGGCTGGGCGTGATGAAACGCGTAGCGCACTACGCGAATTTCTGGTTGCTGGCCCGCCAGGTACCCCATCGCGAGGCGCGCGGTACGCAGGCGCGCGGATGCTGGCCGCAGCTGCACCCCCGAGTAGGTTGAAGAGCATGGCAAATGAGGTGATGAACTGGGACGATGCCTATCGCGAGCAAGGCGTCTTCGAGGGCCCTCCGCCGTGGAATATCGGGGAGCCGCAGCCGGAATTGGCGGCGTTGGTGGCCGCCGGCAAGGTACGCAGCGACGTGCTCGACGCCGGATGCGGCTACGCGGAGCTGTCGCTGGCTCTGGCCGCCGAGGGCTACACGGTTGTGGGCGTCGACCTGACCCCGACGGCGATCGCGGCCGCCACCAAGGCCGCTGAGGAACGCGGGTTGAGCAACGCCACCTTTGTGCAGGCCGATATCACCTCGCTTACCGGCTTTGACGGGCGTTTCAACACGGTGATCGACTCCACGCTGTTTCATTCGCTACCGATCGAAGGCCGCGACGGGTATTTGCGCGCGGTGCATCGTGCGGCCGCCCCCGGGGCGAACTACTACGTGCTGGTATTCGCCAAGGGCGCCTTCCCGCCGGATGCCGAGCAGGGACCCAACACCGTCGACGAAGACGAGCTGCGGGACGCGGTGTCAAAGCACTGGGAAATCGACGAGATCCGACCGGCGTTCATTCACGCCAACATTCCCCCGGCCCGCCCCGATGCGCCGTTCCAGATGCCGGACTTTCCCAAGGACGACAAGGGCCGGGCGAAGATGCCGGCTTACCTGCTGAGTGCGCACAAGGCCGGCTGAAAGGCGCCGAGCATCACACCGCCGCGGTGGCCAGCGCGAGCGTCTCGGCGAAGGTCGTCAGCTCGTCGGCGGTGGCGTCCACGTGTGGGGAGATCCGCAGCACGGGCGCGGTCATTTCCAGCGGCGCCCGCTCCACGCCCGCCGACGTCGTCACAATGCCGTGTTCGGCAATCAGCCAGGCACGCACCCGCGCCGGGTCCAGGCCGTCGACAGGTGCCAGTGTGGTGATCGCGCTGGGTTCGTCGAGCGCTTCCACCACCCGCCAGCCACCTACGTCGGCGAGCACGGCCCGGCTGGTGCGGCCTACTTCGGCCAGACGCGCGCGCATCGCGACCGGCCCGGACGCCACATGCTCGCCCAATGCGACCGAAAAGCCCACTCGCGCAGCTATATTCGCCTCGCCAAGTTCGAGGCGCTGGGCCACCGACAGCGACGACACCCAATCTGGCGGCGGTAGCCGCGGCTGCAGCCGCCGCATCAGCGGCCCGCGCACGGCAAGAACGCCGACACCGCGCGGGCCGGCGATCCATTTGCGCGACGACGCGTACATCACGTCGGCGCCCACCGCACAGTCCACTTGGCCCAGTGCCTGCGCGGCGTCGACCACCAGCGGTAACCCCAATTCAGCACACACGTGTGCCATCTCGGACAGCGGTTGCACCACGCCGCGGTGGCTGGCCACCGGGGTCAGGTGCACAAAGTCGGGTGGGTCGGCGGCCAGGCCGACAGCGGCCTCGTCGACCGCGACTCGACCCTCACCGTCGACCGGCAGCGGGCGTCGGGCGAAGCCGTGCGCCGCCATCACGGCCAGGTTGGGTCCGTACTCGCCGGGCAGGCAGGCCAGGGTGCGACCGCCGGGCGGCCAACTGGCCAGCAACAAGTCCAGCGCGTGCAGGGAACCGGTGGTGAATACGACCTCGGCGTCGGGCATGCCGGCGAGCGCGGCCACCGCCGCGCGTCCGGCGTCCAGCACGGGTTTGGCCGCGTCCGCGGCGACGTACCCGCCGACCTCGGCCTCGTGCCGGGCATGCCGGGCGGCGGCGTCGAGCACCGCGAAGCTCTGCCGAGAGCAGGCTGCGCTGTCCAGATGCAGCCCCGCGACCGGCGGACGGGCGGCCCGCCAGGCATCGGCGAGACCAGCGCTCACTTGACCGCCAGTGACAACCCGAAGTCGCCGGCGTCATCGGTCCACCACCGGATGCGGCGCAGGCCTGAGCGCGCCAGCTCGGCGGCCACGGCCTCCGCCCGGAATTTGCAGGACACCTCGGTGAGCATCTCCTCACCGGCGGCGAACTCGACGGTCAGATTCAGCGCGCCGATGCGCACCTGCTGCGGCGCCTCGGCCCGCAGCCACATTTCCATCCGCTCTTCGGCGGCGTTCCAGCGGGCGACATGTTGGTAGGCGCTGAGGTCGAAGTCGGCGTCGAGTTCCCGGTTGACCACCGCTAGTACATTGCGGTTGAACCGGGCCGTCACCCCTGCGGCATCGTCGTAGGCCCGGACGAGTCGGCCGGTGTCCTTGACCAGGTCCGTGCCCAACAGCAGGCTGTCGCCCGGCTTCAACACCGCCGCCAGCGCCGCCAAGAACTCCGCACGCGGGCCGGGCGTGAGATTACCGATCGTCGAACCCAAGAAGACGAACAGCCGCCTCCCACCACCGGGGATTTCGGCCAGGTGCTCTTCGAAATCGCCGCAGACAGCGGCTATTTCGATGCCAGGATATTCGCGCTGGATTGCGGTCGCGGCCGCCGACAACATGCTGGCGTCCACGTCGAACGGCACGAACCTGCGCAGCGAGCCGCCGTCGCGCAGCGCGTTCAGCAGGATCCGAGTCTTCTCCGACGTGCCGCTGCCCAGTTCGACCAAGGTGTCCGCACCGGCTGTAGACGCCACCTCGGCCGACCGGGCGCGCAGTATCTCCGCCTCGGCGCGGGTCGGGTAATACTCGGGCAGCCGCGTTATCTGGTCGAACAAGTCGCTGCCTACAGAATCGTAGAACCATTTGGGCGGCAACGACTTCGGTGTACACCGAAGGCCGTCGAGCACATCGCGACGCAGCGCGTGGTATGCCGAGTCCGCGGCCAGATGGTTGGACAGCGACAGCGTCATCAGGGTCCCTTCAGCACGGTCATGGTAATGCCGTCCGGGGTGACCTCGACCAGATGGCGGTCCGGCACTTCATCCCAGTCGGCATCGTCGTCATAGGGTTCACTGGCCAGCACGATGCCGTCGTCGCGGTGCAACACCGACAGGGTGTCACCCCAGGTGGTGGCCAGCATACGAGAACCGTTGGCCGCCAATATGTTCAGCCGAGCATGCGGGTCGGCATTCCCGATCTCCACGACCACCGCACCTAGCTCGTCGAGTCCGCGGGCAAAGATCAGGTCAGCGAGAACCGCGCTGTCACAGACCGATTCGGCCGACGAGGTGGCGGGCAGCACATGGCGGTCGACGATGCCGTTGTGGGAGAGCAGCCAGTGTCCATCGGTGAACGGCGCGGTGGCGCCGACTTCGATCGGCATGCCGACCGTCGCCGAGCGCACCGCCGCCACCACGCAGTGGCTACGCAGCGCGGGGGCGACCGAGGCGAACGACGCATCCCCCCACAACGGTGCGGCGCTGCGCCACCGCCGCGGAATCGCGCCGTCGAAAAACCCGACGCCCCAACCGTCGGCGTTCAGTAGCGCATACTTCTGCCGGCGGGGCGCATAGGACTGCGTGCGCAGACCGTAGGCCGGCTCCAGCACCAGCGAGGAGACCGAGACCTCGCGTCCCAACCAGCCCAGGTGCCTACACATCAGACGTCCCACGCCAATCGGACACCGGAGAAGATCTGCCGCCGGTACGGGTGATCCCAGTTGCGGAAGCTCGGCCGCAGAATCGACGACTCCACCGCCCACGACCCGCCGCGCAGCACCCGGTAGTCGCCGCCGAAGAAGGGCTGCGAGTACCGCTGGTAGATCATCAGCGTGAATCCCGGCCAGGGCCGCAGCGACGAGCTGGTCCACTCCCAGACATCACCGAGCATCTGCTCGGCCCCGTAGGCCGACGCGCCCGCCGGGTAGGCGCCGACCGGCGCCGGGCGCAGCGCGTCGCCGCCCAGGTTGGCGCGGGCGGCAGAGGGCTCCTCGGCTCCCCACGGGTAGCGGCACCGGGCACCCGCCGCCGGATCCCACGCACAGGCCTTCTCCCACTCGATTTCGGTGGGCAACCGGGCGCCGGCCCACGCGGCGTAGGCCTCGGCCTCGAAATAGGTGATGTGCTGGACGGGTTCGTCGGAGGGAATCTCCTCGATGCGGGCGAACCGGGTCCGGGTGTGCCCATCGGCGTCCCAGAACTGCGGCGCGGTCAGGCCGGCGTGCTGGCGATGCTCCCAGCCGCGCGCCGACCACCACCGCGGCTGGGCGTAGCCGCCGTCGTCGATGAACTGCCGCCACTCGCCGTTGGTGACCGGAACCCGCCCGATGCGAAATGCCGGCACATCCACGACATGCGCGGGGCGTTCGTTGTCCAGCGAGAACGGCTCGCTCGCGGCGTCGACGCCCAACACGAAAGGGCCGCCCGCAACCAGCACCGACGTCCCGGCCAGTGCCGGTCGGCCCTCGGGCAGCACAGATCCAGCGGCCAGCAGCGGCGGGCCGCTGCGCAGGTTCAGCGCCTGCAGCATGGTTTCGTCGTGCTGGTGTTCGTGGCTGACGACCATGCCGAACGCGAAATCTGCGTCGGGTTGGTCGGGCAAGGCGTCGAGGGCGTCCAGGGCTTCCGAGCGCACGGTGCGGCAATAGACCCGCGCCTGGTCCGGGGACAGCAGCGGCAGCTCGGCGCGGCTGGCGCGGGAGTGCACGAATGCGTCGTACAGGCCGTCGATCGGTTGGGGCAACATGCCCGGTCGATCCGGGTCACCACCGCGCAGCAGCCAAAGCTCTTCCTGCTGACCGATGTGCGCCAAGTCCCATACCAGCGGACTCATCAGCGGGTCGTACTGCCGGCAAAGTTCGGCGTCGTCGAAGTCGGTCAGGCGCAGCGTCCGATCTCGCGCCCGGGTCAGATCCCGGGCCAGGGTTTCGCGTGATGTCACGGCTGCCCTTGCGCCAGCTGGGCGACGGCCGGGGCGATCCCGTTGGCGATCACCTGGTCGCAGAAGTCGTCGGCCGGACAGCGCCCCTGGTCGACCGCCTCGACCAGGCGCCGCATTGCGTCGCCCAGCTGGGCCGGTGCACGTTCGGCGGCGATGGCCACGCAGCGGCTGGCCGCGGCGTGCAACCGCCGGTCATTCAGCCCGACCCGCGCGGCGGTGTCCCACGCGGTGGCGACGGGTTCGACGGCTTCGGCCGCGACCTCGGCGGCGGCCGGGTCGTCGAGCAGGGTCACCAGCGTGAACGCCACTGCCGGCCAGATGGCGTTCGGAACGCTGTCCAGGTAGCGGATTTCCAGCCACTGCCGTGGACGCACCGGCGGGAACAGCGTGGTGAGGTGATAGTCCAGGTCGTAGGCCGTTGGCCGGCGACCGCCCAGCACCGCGCGCCCGTCGGCCCAATCCGCAAACGGCACATAGCGCGTCACCGGAACGGCGTCGGGCTCGTGCACCAGCATTACCGGCGCCTTCAGCGCGTAGCGCGCCCAGTCGGTGCCCGGGTCGTCGCCACTGGCGGTCAGAATGGGTCCGCACCGCGCCGAATCGAGCTGACTCCACACCCGCTGTCGGGTGGATAGCCAGCCGGAGAACTCCCCACCGAGCAGCGGTGAATTGGCGGCGATCGCGACCATGGTCGGCCCCAGAGCGTGCGCCAACCGCACCCGCGCGGCCCACCGGGCCCGGGGCCCGGCGTCCAGGTTGACCTGGACCGACGCCGTCGACGTCATCATCGCCGCACCGGCGACGCCGGAGCGGCTGGCCGCGAAGAACTGTTCCATGGCGCGATAACGCGCGCCCGGGTTGACTCGCTTGGCCGGCCGCAGCGGGTCCGCGCCCAGCATCACCAACCCCAGTCCGGCCTCGGCGAAGGCGGCTCGGAGCACGGCCTGGTCGCTGGTCATCGCCTCGATCGCGGCCAGCACCCCGTCCACGGGCGGCCCGGACAGTTCCACGGCGCCGCCGGGTTCCACGCTGAGCGCACTGCCACCCGGCATCGCCGGCAGCGATTCGAGGACCGCGGTGATTTCCTCCCAGGCCGGTCTGCGATGCGGCTCGACCGGGTCGTAACAATGCGCTTCGACCTCGAGACCGACCCGGCCCACCGGGCCGTCGGACAAACAGGTGTCGCCGATGTACCGCGCGGCGGCCGCGGAACTGGCCAGTTCGCCGTCGGCGAGGCGTGACTGATCTACCTGCGACGCGACGGCAAAGGCCATATTCTCGATCCCTCCGGGGCCCGGACCTCGGTCGCGGGCCACTGGTTGCGCGCGGCTACCCAACCATAGCCACAAGATTCCATCTTCCAGAGAGCACCGACATATTCCCGCGGCGTTACTGGCCCAGCGCGTTCTCCATGGCGCCAGCCAGCACATTTGTCGCGGGACCGCCGTTGCCGGATTGACACACCTTGGCTTGAAGCAGCACGTTTTCCCGCAGCCGGGTCTGAGTGAAGCAGCGGCGGTCGGTGCCGGCCTCCTGCTTGGTCCACGACGCGTCGGTGGCGCCGGGCGGGCCGCCGTCGAACGACCACACCTGGGTAACGCCGTTGTCCAAGTGCATCGCGGTAGTCTGCCCACTGCAGCCGACCGTGCGGTCCACGACGCGGTGAAACGCCCGGCCCGCGGCGTCGCCGGTGGCGAAGACACCGACCGCCTGCTTGACGAAGTGGGTCTGATCGGTGGGCGAGGTCTGGGTGCTCGCACCGTTGAACGACGCCAGGTCGGGATCGTTGTAGACCTCCGGCAACCCGATGTCGGCCCAGTTGTTGCACACCGGGTTGTCAACCGAGAACGACTGGAACGGCTGAGTGAACAGCGATTCGTCGCGCATCGGCCCGCCGACGATGTTGCCGACCGAGCCCTTGCCCATCACTGCGTAGTTCACCACGCCCGGATCGGATGGGCGGGCCGCCGCGACCGGGGCCGCGAAGATTCCGACGGTTATCGCCACGGCGGTAATACGCATTGCCCGATGCATGGGCTCGATCATGCCAACTGGGCCAGTCAGATCAACCGTCGGCTGTCGGCTACGTCGTACTCGGGCAACCTGATTTCGCCGAGTGTGAAGCCGTTGCGACGACACGCCGGTGAGCGTCGCAGCGGCTTCACACTGAAGACGCTTTTCGCGCAGCCCTAGGGGTTACCGAGGCGGGGGCGGCGGCGGTGGAGGTGGCGCGGGCGGTGGCGCTGGAGGTGGCGGTGGTCCCGGCGGCATCGGCGGACCACCCGGGCCCATGGGCGGCGGGGCACCGGGGCCGCCAGGGGCGATGAAAATCCACCGCCCGGGCCCCGGCGGCGGTCCGTCCGGCATACCGCCGGGTTTGGACACGCCGTGGTGATAGCTGCAGCGAAGGTCATGCATCGCGACTGCGGCGCCGGTGAAAAAGACGATCGCGAGGATGAGAACAGTGCCGGCGACGATCATCACCCACGCCGCGACCTGATAAAGGCGGGGCGGCTTCGCTTCATGCGGTGGCCGAGGAGGAGGCGGCGGTGGCGGGGCCTCCGGCGGGAGGGGAGGTTCAGGTGCCTGCGTCATGTCTTGATAATGCCCCCTTCAACGGTCAACAGCAGAACACGCACACCAAACGCTACGGGCGCGGCGGCGCCGTGGACGGAGCGATGGAGTGCGGCGGCTGTCCGGGACCGGGTGCGCCGGCGCCGGGACCGCCTTGCGGACCGCCCGGCCCCCGGTGGTGGACCATCGCGTGGTGGTGACGGCAATGGTGGTGACCATGGTGACCGGCAATCCGGAAGCCGGCGAAGAAGATGGTCGTGACGATGAACAGGATGCCGGCCACGATCACCACCCACGCCGCCAGCCGATAAAGCCAATATGGCTTGGCGGGCGCAGCAGCTGGCGTCGTTGCGGCCGAAGTAGTGGCTGGTGTTTCAGGTATTTCACTCATGCCTCGAATGATGCGCGGCCAACGAATAGTCCGCGCTAGGTGCTGGCTATGAAACAGCTATGAATGACACGGCGGCTACTCCGGTTTGAACGGGTTGACCGCGAATTGGATGACCCGGTAGGGCGCACGCGCCCGCGGATCGCTGTTGTGCCACTGGCTGACGAACACCCGCAGTTCGTCCAGCGTCGAACCCGGCGAGATGTATCCGCCGTAGGGCTGCGCCAGCCGGTTGTCATACGGCGGGGGCAGGCTTTCCGCGGGTTCGGGCCACTCGTCCACGTGTTGCACCACCGTGGTCACCGGCGCGGTGCCCAGCGAGGTCGGGTCGTCGGCGACCCGCACTTCCATGTTTCCGGTGTTGGAGTTGAAATAGGACAGCACCGCCTTGCCGTCGATCTGCTTGAAGCTCATCTCGCCAACCGTGTCCGCCCACAACGGCGTTGGGGGTTTGTCCCAACCGCCGTCGGGACCGGACGACCAGCCCTGCCACTGAGACCGGTCGCCGAACTTCTCCGGGGCGACGCGGTAGAGCGTCACGGGTTGGTTGCGTTGGAAGCTGTCGGCGACGATGTACACCCACCCGCTCGGCGATTCGGCCGTCGGGATCGGGTCGTAATAGCCGCTGATCTGCGACTGCTGCCCCCCCAGGTAGTCGGCGGTCCGCACCGACCCGGCAACAGTCTGCCAAAATCCATGCACCGGTTCGGCTTTCACGAGTCGCGAACCCTGCGGTACCAGTTCGACCGTGCTGGTCACCAACAGATAGTTCTGCCGGTTGATCTGCACTACACCGGCGGGCAACTGCGCTACGCCCGGCGGTGCCGGGTCGGCGAGCAACGGCTCCCACACGCCGGTGACGCCGGTGTAGCGCACCCCGTTCGGGTCGTCCACCGATGACGTGTCGACCCGCAAGGCGATCGGCGCATAGTAGCCGCCGAAGCCGACGCCCTGGCCGGCGAAGCTGTCACCGCAGACCTGCATCACTTCGCTTGGAAATTCCATGAATTCGCACAGGTCGGTCGCCCCGATGCCATAGTCCCGGGTGGGCGTGCCGGTCCCTGCGGTGGGGCCGATCCGGATCACCTCGCCGGGCGCCAGCGGGGGCATCACCGGCTCGGGCATCGGCGCCGGCGGGTCGGCATGGGCGATCGAAACACCAATCGGAGCAAGCAAACACGCGAACAGTAGCGATAGGCGGGCGGGCGAGCTCACGCCCGGATCACAATTCGGCGGCCAGCAGCTCGGCGATCTGGATGGTGTTCAGCGCCGCGCCCTTGCGCAGGTTGTCGCCGGAGACGAACAGCGCCAGGCCGCGTCCATCGGGCACACCGGGGTCGCGGCGGATCCGGCCAACCAGAGATTCGTCGACGCCGGCGGCGGCCAGCGGGGTCGGCACGTCGACCACCTTCACTCCCGGGGCACCGTCGAGCAATTCACGCGCCCGCTCGGGTGAAAGCGGTTGCGCGAACTCGGCATTGATCGACAGCGAGTGACCGGTGAACACCGGGACGCGCACACAGGTGCCGCTGACCAACAGATCAGGGATGTCGAGGATCTTGCGGCTTTCGTCGCGCAGCTTCTGGTCTTCGTTGGTCTCTTCGGACCCGTCGTCGACCAGCGACCCGGCCAGCGGGATGACGTTGAACGCGATCGGCTCGGTGTAGGTGTGCGGCGACGGAAACGCCAGCGCGCTGCCGTCGTGCACCAGCAGCTCGGCACCGTCGATCACTGCCCGGGTCTGCTCGGCCAGCTCGGCCACCCCGGCCACGCCGCTGCCGGAGACGGCCTGATACGTCGATGCCACGATGCGCACCAGCTGGGCCTCGTCGTGAAGCACCTTGAGCACCGGCATCGCGACCATCGTGGTGCAGTTCGGGTTGGCGATAATGCCCTTGGGGCGGTTCCGGGCGGCAGCGAAATTCACCTCGGAGACAACCAGTGGCACGTCGGGGTCCTTGCGCCACGCCGAGGAGTTGTCGATCACCGTCACCCCGGCGGCCGCGAACCGTGGCGCATGCACCCGCGACATCGCCGCGCCGGCGGAGAACAGCGCGATGTCCAGCCCGGCCGGGTCGGCTGTTTCGGCGTCCTCGACCTCGATTTCCTGGCCGCGGAACGTCAGCTTGCGGCCCTGCGAGCGGGCCGACGCGAAAAACCGCACGCTGGTCGACGGGAATTCGCGATCGTCGAGCAACGCGCGCATCACCTGGCCCACCTGGCCGGTGGCGCCTACTACACCGATGGCGACCATTAGCGCCCCGTCCCGGCATAGACGGTTGCGTGCTCCGTGCCGCCGAGCCCGAATGCCTCGTGCACTGCGACGACCGCCTTGTCCAGCTCGGTGTCCTTGCACAGCACCGAAATCCGGATCTCGGAAGTGGAGATCAGGTCGATGTTGATTCCCACACCGGCCAGCGCCTCACAAAACGTGGCAGTCACCCCCGGATGGCTACGCATGCCGGCACCGATCAACGACACCTTGCCGATGTGGTCGTCGTAGAGCACCCGGGTGAAGCCGATCTCGTCCTTGAGCGCGTCCAGTACTTGCATCGCGGAGGGCCCGCTGTCCCGCGGGCAGGTGAACGTGATGTCGGTCTTGCCGTTCTCGACCTTGGAGACGTTCTGCAGCACCATGTCGATGTTGATGTCGGCGTCGGCGATCACCCGGAACACCTTGGCCGCGTACCCCGGCAGGTCAGGTATACCGACGACGGTCACCTTGGCCTCGCTGCGGTCATGCGCGACGCCGGTCAGGATGGGGTCTTCCATGGGGATGTCCTTGATTGATCCGGTAACGACGGTGCCCGGCTTGTCCGAATACGACGACCGGACATGGACGGGCATGTTGTAGCGACGGGCGTATTCCACACAGCGCAGCATCAGTATCTTCGCGCCGCAGGCCGCCATCTCGAGCATCTCCTCGAACGTCACGGTGTCCAACCGCCGGGCATTCGGCACGATCCGCGGGTCCGCGCTGAAGATGCCGTCGACGTCGGTGTAGATCTCGCAGACGTCGGCGCCCAGCGCGGCGGCCAACGCCACCGCGGTGGTGTCCGAGCCGCCGCGGCCCAGGGTAGTGACATCCCTGGTGTCCTGGCTGACGCCCTGAAAGCCGGCGACCAGCACGATCAGGCCCTCGTCGAGCGCGGACCGCAACCGGCCCGGGGTGACGTCGATGATCTTCGCCTTGCCGTGGGCGCCGGTGGTGATGACACCCGCCTGCGAGCCGGTGAACGAGCGGGCATGGGCGCCAAGCGATTCGATCGCCATCGCCACCAGCGCGTTGGAGATACGCTCGCCGGCGGTCAGCAGCATGTCCAGCTCCCGGGCCGGCGGCGCCGGACACACCTGCAGGGCGAGGTCCAGCAGGTCGTCGGTGGTGTCGCCCATCGCCGAGACCACCACGACGACGTCGTTGCCTTGCTTCTTGGCCTCAACAATGCGTTCGGCGACGCGGCGGATCCGCCCGGCGTCGGCTACCGAGGATCCGCCGTACTTCTGCACGACGAGCGCCACTGCGACCCCTTCTGATCGGGCAGAGTCCTAGTGGCGATCGCCAGCGCGGCGGAGCCGGGCGCAGCGGGTCGCCACCATCAGACCTAGCATCGCTGAGGTTCAAGGTCCACAACAGAATACGTTGACATGAGAAAGGGGTCCTGACGATGGGTGCGGTGCTGTGGAGTGCCGAACCGGACGAGCATGACTATCCGGCGGCCGCGGATTACTTGGCCCTGCTCACCACCGCCCAGCAGGTTAGCGAACTCGTCGCGGCGTTGAAGGTGGCCCCGCTGGTGCACAAGAAGGCCAAGGACCTGCTGCGCGCGTCGCGCCTGGCGCTGCTGCCGCCCGACAACCCGCACGTGCGAGCAGACCTCGAGAAAATCAAGAAAGGCAAGCAGCTGTCGCCGATTCTGGCGGTGCGCGGCGATCTCACCAACGGTGTGCCGCTGCAGATCGCCGACGGCTATCACCGGGTGTGCGCCAGCTATCACACCGACGAGAACACCGACATCCCGGTCAAGATCGTCCCGCCCGGTCAGTAAGGGGACGACCTGGGGTTTTGGGGACGGGTGTAAGCACGGTAAAGTACTAAAGCGTGCAGCGGGTGCTCCTTCTCGAACGCCGCGGCGGGGTCTGATCGCAGGCCGGCTTCCCGTCGCGGAGTTCGCGATGCGCCGGTCTGAGCCGAATTAGGCGCCCTTCAATATCACCGGAGCAATCACCGTGACTAGTTTCCCTTCTGATTCGCCCGACGCGTTCAGATCTACGCGGACCATCACCAAACCCGCGGGCAGCCCCAACGCCGGCCAACCCGCGTGGAACACCCAGCGCGGATCGTCGATGCCTATCAAGCGGTATCGGCCGTTCGCCGAGGAAGTCGAACCCGTCCGGCTGGCCGATCGCACCTGGCCCGACCGAGTGATCACTCGCGCCCCGATGTGGTGTGCGGTCGACCTGCGCGACGGCAACCAGGCCCTCATCGACCCGATGAGCCCGGCCCGCAAGCGCCGCATGTTTGAGCTGCTGGTCCAGATGGGCTACAAGGAGATCGAGGTCGGCTTCCCGTCGGCCAGCCAAACCGACTTCGACTTCATCCGCGAGATCATCAGCGAGGACGTCATTCCCGACGACGTCACCATCCAGGTGCTGACCCAATGCCGCCCGGAGCTGATCGAGCGCACCTTCCAAGCGTGCGAGGGGGCGCCGCGGGCCATCGTGCACTTCTACAACTCGACGTCAATCCTGCAGCGCCGCGTGGTTTTTCGCGCCGACCGGCCTGCCGTCCAGGCGATCGCCACCGACGGCGCCCGCAAATGCGTCGAAGAGGCGGCCAAATACCCAGGCACCCGGTGGCGCTTCGAGTACTCACCGGAGTCCTACACCGGCACCGAACTGGAATACGCCAAAGAAGTCTGCGACGCCGTCGGCGAGGTCATCCAGCCGACGCCGGACAACCCGATCATCTTCAACCTGCCCGCCACCGTGGAGATGGCCACACCGAACGTCTACGCCGACTCCATCGAGTGGATGAGCCGTAACCTGGCGCGCCGGGACTCGGTGATCTTGAGCCTGCATCCACACAACGATCGCGGAACAGCCGTCGCAGCAGCCGAATTGGGTTATCAGGCCGGCGCCGACCGAATCGAGGGCTGCCTGTTCGGCAACGGCGAGCGCACCGGGAACGTGTGCCTGGTGACGCTGGGGCTGAATCTGTTCTCCCGCGGCGTCGACCCGCAGATCGACTTCTCCAACATCGACGAGATCCGGCGCACCGTCGAGTACTGCAATCAGCTGCCGGTGCACGAACGTCATCCCTACGGCGGCGATCTGGTCTACACCGCGTTCTCCGGCAGCCACCAGGACGCCATCAACAAGGGCCTGGACCAGATGAAGATCGACGCGGACGCCGCCGACTCCGACGTCGAAGACATGCTGTGGCAGGTGCCGTATCTGCCGATCGACCCGCGCGACGTGGGCCGCACCTACGAGGCGGTGATCCGGGTCAATTCGCAGTCCGGCAAGGGCGGGGTGGCCTACATCATGAAGGCCGACCATGGCCTGGCGCTCCCGCGACGGCTGCAGATCGAGTTCAGCCAGGTGATCCAGAAGATCGCCGAAGGAGGAGGCGGCTCAGAAGGGGGTGAGGTCTCGCCCAAGGACATGTGGGATGCGTTCGCCGAGGAATACCTGGCCCCGGTGCGGCCGCTGGAGCGGATGCGCCAGCAGGTCATCGCCTCCGAGGTCGACGGCGGCACCGACCGCATCCTGGCCGTCGTCAAGATCGACGGGACAGAGACCGAGATCAGCGGCGCCGGCAACGGCCCGCTCGCCGCATTCGTCGACGCGTTGGGCCACGTCGGCTTCGAGGTATCGGTGCTCGACTACTTCGAGCATGCGATGAGTGCCGGCGAGGAAGCGCAGGCCGCCGCGTATGTGGAGGCGTCGGTCGGCGGCCGCACGGTGTGGGGCGTCGGGATCGCGCCGTCGATCACCACCGCGTCGCTGCGCGCCGTCGTCTCGGCGGTCAACCGCGCATCGCGCTAGAACCCTTTAGAACAGGGCGAACTGCTTGCCGACGTCTGCGGTGTCGATGAACTCCTCGACGCCGGTGCCACCAGCGACGGTGTTTACGCAATCCATGAACTGCGCGTCGGAAACCAACGGCACACCCAGTTCGCGGGCCAGATAACCCTTGCCGTGCTCGGGCCGGGACTCATTGCAGACCACCAGCGAGGTGTCGAGGTCGACGGCCTCGGTGTAGGCCAGCCCGGCGTGCAGGATCCGCTCGACCAGTTCCTCGTGAGTGCGGCGCACCTCGGCGGCCAGTGCCACCCGCATGCCCTGCACCAGCGGTCGGCCCCGCACATACGGGCCCGGGTTGAGATACGGGCAGGGTAACCGGGACGCCAGCACCTTCAGCGGCCGAAGCTCGTCATGGGTGACCCGGCCGTTGGGCCAGCGGCGGCGGGTGACCGGGCGCACTGGTAGCCAGACGTCGCGGTCGCGGGCCCGCTCGAGTGCGGCGGCCAGCACGCGGGTCAGCACAAGGGCGTCGTCGAAGGCGTCGTGCGGCCGGCGCTGGGCGACTCCCCAGTGCGCCGCGAGCGTCTCCAGCCGCAGGTTGTCGATGCCCAGTTCTAGCCGGCGGGCCAGCTCGACCGTGCACATGACCGCGTCGACCGGGAGTTCGAAGTCGGCGAGCTCGGCCTCAGCGGCCAGGAAGGCGTAGTCGAACGCGACGTTGTGCGCGACCAGCGTGCGGCCGTCGAGCAGTTTGACGACGTCGTCGGCGATGTCGGCGAACTGCGGCTGGTCCTCGAGCATGGCGGCGGTCAGGCCGTGCACATGGGTCGGACCGGGATCCACGCCGGGGTTGAGCAGGCTGACGACGGACTCCTCGACTCGCCCGTCGACGTCGAGGGCCAGCGCCGCGAGGCTGATGATCCGGGCCTGGCCCGGGCGGAAGCCCGAGGTCTCGACGTCGATGACGGCCCAGCCCGTGCCGGGTTCACTGGTCGGCCGACCCCAGATCGTCTCCATAAAGGTGAGGATGGCACGTCGAACCGACATCGCCGGTTCGCCGCGCGACGTGTCGTGAACTTAACTCGATGAGGGCGACCCGCTGCGCCCGGCGCAATCGCCGCGCTTGCGATCGCCCTAAACTCCCGAACGTGATTACCGCCCGTGGACGCCTCGCCCTGGCCGCCGGAGCCGGCGCGCGGTGGGCGTCGCGGGTGACCGGCCGGGGGGCCGGCGCAATGATCGGCGGCCTGGTGGCGATGACGTTGGACCGCTCGATCCTGCGTCAGCTCGGCGCGGGCCGGCGCACGGTGATCGTCACCGGGACCAACGGCAAGTCGACGACCACCCGGATGACCGCGGCGGCGCTGGGAACTCTCGGCTCGGTGGCCACCAACGCCGAGGGCGCCAACATGGACGCCGGCCTGGTGGCGGCGCTAGCCGCCGACCGCGGCGCCGGGTTGGCGGCGCTGGAGGTCGACGAGATGCACGTGCCGCACGTGTCGGATGCTGTCGAACCCGCCGTCGTCGTCCTGCTCAACCTGTCCCGCGACCAGCTGGACCGGGTCGGCGAGATCAACGTGATCGAACGCACGCTGCGGGCCGGGCTGGCCCGGCGCCCGAAGACGGTGCTCGTCGCCAACTGCGACGACGTGTTGATGACGTCGGCCGCCTATGACAGCGCCGACGTGGTGTGGGTGGCCGCCGGCGGTGCCTGGTCGGCCGACTCGGTGAGCTGCCCGCGCAGCGGCGAGGTGATCGTTCGCGAGAAGTCGCATTGGTATTCCACCGGGGCCGACTTCAAACGGCCCAGCCCGCATTGGTGGTTCGACGACGACATGCTCTATGGACCCGACGGGCTGGCGCTGCCGATGCGGCTGCGGCTGCCCGGGGCGGTGAATCGCGGCAACGCCGCGCAGGCCGTGGCGGCGGCCGTCGCGCTCGGGGCCGATCCGGCTTCGGCCGTCGCAGCCGTGTCGACGGTCGACGAGGTCGCCGGGCGCTACCGGACCGTCCGTATCGGGGACCACACCGTGCGGATGCTGCTGGCCAAGAACCCCGCCGGGTGGCAGGAAGCGCTGTCGATGGTCGACAAGCATGCCGCCGGTGTGGTGATCTCGGTCAACGGGCGGGTACCCGACGGCGAGGATCTGTCCTGGCTCTGGGATGTGCGCTTCGAGCATTTCGAGGGTGTGCCGGTGGTGGCTGCCGGCGAGCGGGGCACCGACTTGGCGGTGCGGCTCGGGTATGCCGGCGTGCAGCACACCCTGGTGCACGACACCGTCGCCGCGATCGCCTCGTGCCCGCCCGGACGAGTCGAGGTCGTCGCTAACTACACCGCGTTCCTGCAACTCAACCGGCGAATCACATGACAGTCCGGATCGGGTTGGTGCTGCCCGACGTGATGGGCACCTACGGCGACGGCGGCAACGCTGTTGTGCTGCGACAGCGGCTGCTCTTGCGGGGCATCGCCGCGGAGATCGTCGAGATCACGCTGGCCGACCCGGTGCCCGAGTCGCTGGATCTCTACACGCTGGGCGGGGCGGAGGACTATGCGCAGCGGCTGGCGACCAGGCATCTGCTTCGGTATCCGGGTCTACAGCGCGCCGCGGCCCGCGGCGCGCCCGTGCTGGCGATCTGCGCGGCGATCCAGGTGCTCGGGCACTGGTATGAGACGTCATCCGGCGAGCGGGTCGACGGCGTGGGTCTGCTCGACGCGACCACTTCGCCGCAGCCGGTTCGCACCATCGGCGAGGTGGTCAGCAGGCCGCTGCTGGACGGGCTGACGGCGCCGTTGACCGGTTTCGAGAATCACCGGGGCGGAACGGTGCTCGGCGATGCGGCATCGCCGCTGGGCGCGGTCAAGAAGGGTGCCGGCAACCGGGCCGGCGACGGCTTTGACGGCGCGGTGCAGGGCAGCGTGATCGCCACCTACATGCACGGCCCATGCCTGGCCCGCAATCCCGAACTCGCCGACTACCTGCTGGGCCGCGTGGTCGGTGAGCTGGCGCCGCTGGCGCTGCCGGAGGTGGAGTTGCTGCGCCGCGAACGGCTACGGGCGTAGGGCCTCTTTGCGCCGACACGCACCCGTTCGATGATGTCGTCTGGCCTGTCCCCGGCGATCACCCGGATGACGATCCAGCCCAGCGCTTTACCGACATCACTCAATCCGACGTTTTGCAGAAAAAGTGCGAGAAGCGGCCTGCAAAACGTCGGTTTCGGCGCAAATGGGCAATCAGGCCATGGCGCGACGGCCGGTCAGCGCGCGGCCCAAGGTCAGCTCGTCGGCGAACTCCAGGTCGCCGCCCATCGGCAGCCCGGACGCTATCCGCGTCACGGTCAGCCCGGGGATGTCGCGCAGCATCCGCACCAGGTAGGTGGCCGTCGCCTCGCCTTCGGTGTTGGGGTCGGTGGCGATGATGACCTCGCTGATCTCGACGCCGTCGGTCTGCTCGCCGATCCGGTTCAGCAGCTCGCGGATCCGCAGCTGCTCGGGACCGACTCCGGACAGCGGATCCAGCGCCCCACCCAGCACGTGGTATCGGCCCCGGAATTCGCGCGTGCGCTCGACGGCCTGGATGTCCTTGGGCTCCTCGACCACGCACACCACAGACGCATCTCGACGGCTATCAGCACAAATTCGGCAGCGCTCGTCGTCGGAGACGTTGCCGCACACCGAGCAAAACCGCACGCCCTCACGGACCCGGGCCAGCACCGCGGTGAGCCGGTCGATATCCGCCGGTTCGACCGACAACAGGTGGAAGGCGATGCGCTGCGCGCTCTTCGGCCCGATGCCCGGCAGCTTGCCGAGCTCGTCGATCAGATCCTGAACCGGCCCCTCGAACAATCAGGACTCCGGGATACCCAACGCGTCGCCCATCCCGCCGGCCAGCGGACCCAGCTGCTCCCGCGCCATGGCGCTGACTTGCGCGGACGCGTCGGCGAGCGCACCGACGATCAAGTCCTGCAACGTCTCGACATCAGCGGGGTCGACGACCTTGGGATCGATCTTGACCGCGACCACCTCGCCGTTGCCCTTGACCGTGACCTCGACCAGGCCACCCCCGGCTTTGCCCTGCACCTCGGAGTTGGCGAGCCGCTGCTGTGCGGCCATCAGCTGTTGCTGCATCTGCTGCGCCTGAGCGAGCAGGGCCGACATGTCCGGCTGGCCTCCTGGTTGCATGACAGTCCTCTTGCTTCTTGGTCTCGACTTGGTCTCGCCTAACAAGGCTCGGCGGTTCGAAACTTTCAGCCTAGACGCCGGCAGGCTACCGTGGCGCAGTGCGCTTACTAGCTCGCCTGCGTGTCGGGGTCGTAGTAGCGCTCGGCGTACTCATGGTTGCTCCGACACCCCACCTCCCCGAGGCGACGGCCGCTCCTACCAGCATCGCGGGCATGACCGTGTTCCTCGACCCGGGTCACAACGGCGCCAACGACGGGTCGATCAGCCGCCAGGTGCCGAATGGTCGCGGCGGCACCAAAGACTGCCAGGCTAGCGGCACGACGACCAACGACGGCTACCCGGAGCACAGCTTCACCTGGGACACGACGTTGCGCATTCGCGCGGCGCTCAGCGCGTTGGGAGCGCGGACGGCCATGTCGCGCGGCGACGACAGCTCGGTGGGCCCGTGCGTCGACCAGCGCGCCGCGATGGCCAACGGGTTACACCCGAACGCGATCGTCAGCATCCACGCCGACGGCGGCCCGCCGAACGGGCGCGGCTTTCACGTCAACTATTCGGCGCCACCGCTCAACCAGGTGCAGGCGGGACCGTCGGTGCAGTTCGCCCGGATCATGCGTGACCAACTGCAAGCCTCCGGTATTCCGCCGGCCAACTACATCGGCCAAGACGGGCTGTACGGGCGCGCCGACCTGGCCGGCCTGAACCTCGCGCAGTATCCGGCCGTTCTCGTCGAATGCGGCAACATGAAAAATCCCGCCGACTCGTCGCTGATGCAGACCCCCGAGGGCAGGCAGAAATACGCCGACGCCGTCGTCCGCGGTATCGCAGGATTCCTAGGTCAGGCTAGCCCTCAACCTCCTTCTTGAGGTTGGCCAGCACTTCGGACTGAATCCTCTTCAGGCCCAGCGGGGCGAACGTCTTCTCAAAGAATCCCTTCACCCCACCCGCGCCCGTCCAGGTGGTCGTGACGGTGACGCTCGAGCCGGGTCCGGCCGGAGCAACCGTCCAGTTGGTGACCATCGTCGAGTTGGCGTCCTTTTCGATGACGGCATGGCCGGCGACGTCGACGCTGGCCCGCACGTCCCGCACCCGGGATTTGGTGGCCTGCAGTTTCCATTCGGCGACGGTGCCCTGCCCCTGACCACCCTCCAATACCCGGTAGTCGCGGTAGTGCGAAGAGAGGATCTTCGGGCGGACGTTCTGGTAGTCGGAGACGGCAGTCAGCACGGCCGTGGGCTCCGCGTTGATCAAGATCGTGCTGGCTGCGCTGACCTTTCCCATCAGGCGAAACTCCTCTGTCGGTGGGTTTGTCGACGCCGCGCGCGGGTTGTTGCATCCCGTGCACAGGCTGCTATCGGGGACTAGGGTATATGTGATGCCTGTCCCCGCAGCCGCATCGGCGGCTCACGAGGCGGGCGTCGAGCGGTTGTTGGCGAGTTATCGTTCGATTCCCGCGACGGCGTCCGTCCGACTCGCCAAGCCCACCTCGAATTTGTTCCGCGCCCGCGCCAAGCGCGACGCGCCGGGCCTCGACGTATCAGGGCTGACGAATGTGATCGCGGTGGACCCGGAGGCCCGCACTGCGGACGTGGCCGGCATGTGCACGTACGAGGACCTCGTCGCCGCGACACTGCCTTACGGCCTGTCGCCCTTGGTGGTCCCGCAGCTGAAGACCATCACGCTTGGCGGGGCGGTCACCGGCTTGGGCATCGAGTCGGCCTCGTTTCGCAACGGCCTGCCGCATGAGTCGGTGCTCGAGATGGACATCCTCACCGGCGCAGGCGAATTGCTCACCGTATCGCCGCAGCAGCATCCCGACCTGTATCGTGCGTTCCCGAATTCCTATGGGACGCTCGGTTATTCGACCAGACTGCGAATCGAACTCGAGACCATAAAGCCGTTCGTGGCGCTGCGACACGTCCGATTTCACTCGCTCGCCGACATGGTGGCGGCGATGGACCGCATCATCGACACCGGCGGGCTCGACGGTGTGCCGGTCGACTACCTCGACGGCGTGGTCTTCAGCGCCGACGAGAGCTACTTGTGCGTCGGCGTACGCACCACCACCGCCGGTCCGGTCAGCGACTACACCGGCCAGGACATCTACTACCGCTCCATCCAGCACCAGACCGGCATCAAAGAAGACCGGTTGACCATGCACGACTACTTCTGGCGATGGGACACCGACTGGTTCTGGTGCTCACGCTCATTCGGCGCGCAGAACCCCCAGGTGCGGCGGTGGTGGCCGCGGCGCTACCGGCGCAGCAGCGTCTACTGGAAACTGGTGGCGCTCGACCACCGTTTCGGTATCGCCGACCGGATCGAGAAGCGTCAGGGTCGTCCGCCACGCGAACGGGTGGTTCAGGACGTCGAAGTGCCGATCGAGCGGACAACCGAGTTCTTGGAGTGGTTCTTGCAGACGGTCCCCATCGCTCCGGTCTGGTTGTGCCCGTTACGGTTACGCGACGAAGGCGGCTGGCCGCTGTATCCGATTCAGCCGGGCCGCACCTACGTCAATGTCGGTTTTTGGTCCTCAGTTCCGGCCGGTGCGACCGAGGGCGCGACGAACCGGTTGATCGAGGCGAAGGTCGGCGAGCTCGACGGACACAAGTCGCTGTATTCCGACTCCTATTACAGCCGCGAGGAATTCGACGAACTCTACGGCGGCGAAGCCTACAAAACCGTGAAGAAAACCTACGACCCGGATTCGCGTCTTCTGGACCTGTATGCAAAGGCGGTGCAACGACGATGACGACGACCAAGGCACATGCCCCCACCGCAACCGGCAAGATGAGCCTCGCCGAGATCTTGGCGGTGTTCGCCGGCCGGAGCCAACACGAACTGAAATTCAGCGCGTACGACGGCAGCACCGCCGGCCCCGAAGAAGCCACGCTGGGCATAGATCTGCTGTCCCCGCGAGGCACCACCTATCTGGTGACGGCACCCGGCGAACTGGGGATGGCCCGCGCCTACATCTCCGGCGACCTCGGCCTCCGCGGCGTACACCCCGGCGATCCCTACCACCTGCTCAACACGCTGGCGACCAAACTCGACTTCAAACGGCCTTCGCCTCGCGTGCTGGCCAACATCGTCCGCTCGATCGGATTCGAACGGCTCATGCCGATCGCGCCGCCACCGCAAGAGGCGTTGCCTCGGTGGCGCCGGATCGCCGAGGGCTTGCGGCACAGCAAGACCCGCGACGCCGAGGCCATCCACCACCACTACGACGTTTCCAACACCTTCTACGAATGGGTGCTCGGGCCGTCGATGACCTACACCTGCGCGGTTTATCCCCACCCCGATGCCACGCTGGAGGAGGCGCAGGAGAACAAGTACCGGCTGATCTTCGACAAACTGCGCTTGCAGCCGGGCGATCGGTTGCTCGACGTCGGCTGTGGGTGGGGCGGGATGGTGCGCTACGCAGCCCGGCGCGGTGTTCGGGCCATTGGTGCGACGCTCTCGGCCGAGCAGGCGAAATGGGGGCAAAAGGCCATCGAGGCCGAAGGGCTTGCAGAGCTGGCCGAGGTGCGCCACTCCGACTACCGCGACGTCCGCGAGACCGGGTTCGATGCGGTTTCGTCGATCGGCCTCACCGAGCACATCGGGGTGAGCAATTACCCGGCCTACTTCCGCTTCCTGAAGTCGAAGTTGCGCAGCGGCGGACTGCTGCTCAATCACTGCATCACCCGCCATGACAACCGGTCGATGTTCCGGGCAGGCAGCTTCACCGACCGTTACGTCTTCCCCGACGGGGAGCTGACCGGCTCGGGGCGCATCATCACCGAGATCCAGGACGTCGGCTTCGAGGTACTGCACGCGGAGAACTTCCGCCATCACTACGCGATGACGCTGCGCGATTGGTGCCGCAACCTCGTCGAGCACTGGGACGAAGCGGTCGCCGAAGTCGGTCTGCCCACCGCCAAGGTGTGGGGGCTCTACATGGCCGCTTCGCGAGTGGGCTTCGAGCAGAACAAGATTCAGCTGCATCACGTCCTGGCGGCCAAGGTCGACGAGCGTAATCCGGACAATGGGCTGCCGCTGCGGCCCTGGTGGCAGCCTTAGTCTGATTGTCGTTAGCCGTTGTCGATGCGGCGAGCGCCCAACTCGTTCTGCAACAACTCCAGTGCGGCCTCTTCGGGGTCGCGACGCTCCGCCGGCGCATCGTCATTGCCCGCCTCGGCCAGCATGTGGTCCTCTTCGACGGGCGCGGCGGGCGGCATCGGGTCGCCGGCCTCACAGCGCACCCGCCAATCCACCCCCAGCGCGTCTTTGAGCGCCTCGGCGATGACGTCGGCGTTGCGTTGTTCGCAGAGCCGCTTCGCCAGCGGCGCCGACTCATGGCTTAACACCAGTGTGTTGCCCTCGACCGCGCGGACGGTCGCGCCCGCCAGCATCACTTCGGTGGTGCGGCTGCGCTGACGGACTTTGTCGCGCACGGTCGGCCACAGGGTTCGCACAGCGGCCGCGCCGGGCTCGCCCGGGGCGGCCGCTGGCGGCGGGGCCGGTTCGGGTTCGGCTGGTTTGGGCGCCGGCTCGGGCTTTTTGACCTGCGGGTTGACCTGCGTGCTGTGCCGCTTGGGTGGGTCGGCCCGCTCGGTGGGGATCGACATGTCCAGCCGGGTTTCGATCCGCTCGACGCGTTGCAGCAGCGCCGACTCGGTATCGCTGGCCGACGGCAACAGCAGCCGCGCGCAGATCACCTCGAGCAGCAGACGCGGCGCCGTCGCGCCGCGCATCTCGCTCAGCCCGGCCTGGACGACTTCGGCATATCGGGTCAGCGTCGCCGACCCGATCCGGGCCGCTTGATCACGCATTCGGTCCAGCACGTCTTCCGGCGCATCGACCACGCCGCGAGCGGCGGCATCCGGGACCGCTTGCAGCACAAGCAGATCGCGGAACCGCTCCAGCAGGTCGGTGGCAAATCGCCGAGGGTCATGCCCGGCGTCGATCACCGATTCCACCGCACCGAACAGCGCAGCGGCGTCGTCGGCGGCAAGCGCATCGACGGCCTCGTCGATCAACGCCACGTCGGTGGCGCCCAACAGTCCCAGCGCGCGCTGATAGGTCAGCCGATTCCCGTCGGCGCCGGCCAGCAACTGATCGAGCACCGAGAGCGTGTCGCGTGGCGAACCGCCGCCGGCCCGGATCACCAGCGGGTACACCGCGTCGTCGACGACGAGACCCTCCTGCTCGCAGATGCGCTCGATCAGCCCGCGCATGGTGCGCGGCGGCAGCAAGCGGAACGGATAGTGGTGGGTGCGCGACCGGATCGTCGGCAGCACCTTCTCCGGCTCGGTCGTGGCGAAGACGAAAATCAGGTGCTCGGGCGGCTCCTCGACGATCTTGAGCAACGCATTGAACCCCGCCGTGGTCACCATGTGCGCCTCGTCGACGATGAACACGCGATAGCGCGACTGGGCCGGCGCGTAGAACGCCCGGTCACGCAGTTCACGGGTGTCATCGACCCCGCCGTGGCTGGCTGCGTCGAGTTCGACGACGTCGATGCTGCCGGGCCCGTTGGGCGCCAGCGCGACGCAGGACTCGCACACACCGCACGGTGTCGCGGTCGGTCCCTGCGCGCAGTTCAGCGACCGGGCCAGGATGCGCGCCGACGATGTCTTGCCGCAGCCGCGCGGGCCGGAGAACAAATACGCGTGGTTGACCCGGCCCGCCGCCAGCGCGGTGGACAGCGGCCCGGTGACGTGCTCCTGCCCCACCACCTCGGCGAAGGTTGCCGGTCGGTACTTGCGGTAGAGGGCCACGGTCAGCAGGCTACCGAGGCTGTCCGACGTCGGCTCGGCTGGCCATCGGGTGTGAATCCTCGGTGTCGAGTGTGCACCAGTGGCGGGATTTCGCGAATTTTCCCGCCCTCAGCGCACACTCGATTTCAGCAAGGACTCGGTGGCGGCCAGCAAGGCGCAGGTGGCTAACCCGTCAATGGCGTCGCGCAGATCCGGTAGCGCAGGGAACGTCGGCGCGATCCGGATGTTCTTGTCGTCCGGGTCTTTTCGGTAAGGGAACGACGCGCCGGCCTCGGTGACCGCGATACCGGCGTCCTTGGCCAACGCGACAGTGCGTCGCGCGGTGCCGGGCAGCACGTCGAGGCTGATGAAGTAGCCGCCCTTCGGCTCGGTCCACGACGCGATCTTGGAATCGCCCAGCCGCTTCTCCAGAATTTCCAGCGCCAACGCGAATTTCGGTGCCAGCAGCTGCTGGTGGCGCCGCATTTGCAGGCGCACACCATCGGCGTCGCCGAAAAACCGCAGATGCCGCAGCTGGTTGACCTTGTCCGGGCCGATCGATTTCTTTCCGGCGTACTGCAGATACCAGGCGATGTTGCCCAGCGATCCGCCGAAGAAGCTGACCCCCGCGCCGGCGAAGGTGATCTTCGACGTCGACGCGAAAACGTAGGGCCGGTTCGGGTTGCCTGCGGCGGTCGCCAGCCCCAACACGTCGACCTGGTGGACGAAGTCCAGCGTCAGGGTGTGTACCGCGTAGGCGTTGTCCCAGAACAGCCGGAAATCCTCTGCCGCCGTGCGCATTTGGACCAGACGACGAACCGTTTCCCACGAGTAGGTGATGCCCGTGGGGTTGGCGAACACCGGTACCGCCCACATGCCTTTGATGGCCGGGTCGACGGCGACCAGTTCTTCGATCAGGTCGACGTCCGGGCCGTCCTCGCGCATCGGGACGGAGATCATCTCGATGCCCATGGTTTCGGTGATGGCGAAGTGCCGGTCATAGCCGGGAACCGGACAGAGGAACTTGACGCGTGGCTCGTCTTTCCAGGGCCGCGGCGAGTCCACACCGCCGTGCAGCATGGAAAAGACGACGACGTCGTGCATCAGCTCCAGGCTGGCGTTGTTGCCCGCGATCAGGTTGGGCACGGGGATGCTGAGCAGCTCGCTGAATATTGCCCGCAATTCCGGCAGGCCGTGCAGCCCACCGTAGTTGCGGGTGTCCGTGCCGTCTGCGTCGCGGTAGTCGTCCCCGGGCAGGCTCAGCAACGCGTTGGACAAATCGAGCTGCTCGCTTGACGGTTTCCCGCGAGTGAGGTCCAACGCCAGTTTTCTGGCCTGCAGCGTGGCGTAATCCTGTTGGTGGTGCTCGTGTAGGGCCGCCAATTCCGCACGGCCGAGGGAATCAAACGACACCATGCGCCTTTCACCGTCAACGCCGTGGAATGTGGGGGACCCCGCGCACCCGACAGAGCCCATTGACCCTTGCTGCCTTCCGGCCCTGGGGGAGTTCACAGGATAGACGCCGCGCGGGGTCCATGGCGAGTGTAGTCCCCGGTCCGGGCGAACCCGGCTCGGCTACCATGGCCGACGGAGGATTCGCCTAGTGGCCTATGGCGCTCGCCTGGAACGCGGGTTGGGTTAATAGCCCTCGCGGGTTCAAATCCCGCATCCTCCGCACGCGGTCCGGGATGCGACCAGGCATGATGGTCGGGCTTGGTCGCTCTCGGATCACCAGCTCTAGGAGGGGCATGCGACGCTGGGTCGCCACGTTGTGGCATGCGACGTTCTCGATTGCTGCCGGCATCCTTTACTACGTCTTCGTGCTGCCGCGCGGGCTCGAGCTGATGGGCGATATCTCACACGGCCTGGGCACCGGGCTGCGGATCGTCACGGGTGTGGTCATCGCCTTGGCGGCATTGCCGGTGGTCTTCACCCTGCAGCGCACTCGCAAGCCGGAGTACGGCACGCCGCAACTGGCCCTGACACTGCAGACCTGGTCGATCGTGGCCCATGTGTTGGCCGGCGTTCTGATCGTCGGCACCGCGATCGGCGAGATCTGGCTGAGCCTCGACACCTCCGGGCAGTGGTTGTTCGGGATGTACGGCGCGGCCGCCGCGATCGCGTTACTCGGCATTGCCGGTTTCTACCTGTCGTTTGTCGCCGAGCTGCCGCCGCCACCGCCCAAACCGGTGAAGCCCAAGAAAGAGAAGCAGCGACGCATTCGCCGCAGGCGGCCGAAGAAAGCCGACGAGGCCGAAGGAACCGAAGCCGCCGAGGAAGAGGCCGAAGAAGCCGAAGAGACCGAGGCCGAAGAGTCGGAGGGCGAGGAGAAGCCCGCCGAGGTCACTGCGGAAAGTCCCGAAGTCGAGCCGACGGCCGTGGAAGTCGAGTCGGAGGCTCAAGAGGCGCCCGCCGTGGAAAACGTAGAAGACGTGGAAGAAACCGCCACAGAAACCGCCACCGTCGAGGCGCCCAAGGGTGGTCTGCGCAACCGTCGCCCGACCGGCAAACCGACTGGAGCGCACCGGCGCCGACGCACACGCCGAGGCGTTGCGGTCGAGGACTGAACCCTATGCTGTGCGAGTGCCAAACAAGTATCGGGTCGTCCAGTGGACAACGGGAAATGTCGGAAAGAGCTCGGTGCAGGCGATCGCCACGAACCCGCTCTTCGAATTGGTCGGGTGCTACGCCTGGTCGGAGGACAAGGTCGGCCGCGACGTCGGCGAGCTGTGCGGTATCGCGCCGCTGGGCGTAGCGGCCACTAATGATGTCGATGCCCTGCTCGCGCTGAAGCCGGACTGCGTGGTTTACAACCCGATGTGGGTTGATGCCGATGAGCTGGTGCGCATCCTGTCCGCGGGCGTGAACGTGGTCGCGACGGCCGCGTTCGTCACCGGGCACAACCTCGGCGCCGGTCGAGACCGCATTGCGGAGGCGTGCCGGAAAGGCGGCTCGACGATCTTCGGCTCGGGATCGAGCCCAGGCTTCGCCCAGCTGTTGGCCATCGTGTCGGCGATGGTGTGCGACCGGGTCGACAAGGTCACTGTCAACGAAGCCGCGGACACCACGTTCTACGACTCACCGGCGACCGAGCGCCCGGTCGGTTTCGGCACGCCGATCGACTCCCCCGACTTGGCGCCGATGGCCGCACAGGGGACGGCGATTTTCGCCGAGGCGGTGCGACTGGTTGCCGACGCGCTCGGCGTCGAGCTCGACGACGTGCGCTGCGAGGCCGAATACGCGCAAACCACCGCCGACCTGGACCTCGGGTCCTGGACGATCCCGGCCGGGTGCGTCGCCGGTGTCTACGCAAGCTGGCAGGGCATAGTCGGCGACAAACCCGTCGTCGAGCTCAACGTCCGCTGGCGCAAAGGCCAAACGCTCGACCCGGACTGGAAGATCGACCAGGACGGCTGGGTCATCCAAATCGACGGACGACCGACCGTGCGGACCAGCGTCGGGTTTTTACCGCCACCAGATTTTGAGGCCGAGACGATGGCCGACTTCATGACGCTCGGGCACATCTTGACAGCGATGCCCACGATCAACGCGATCCCGGCGGTCGTCGCCGCAGCACCGGGCATCGCCACGTACAACGATCTGCCGCTGACGCTTCCCCGGGGAGTCGTCCCGTCGGCCTAGCTGGGCGGGATGTTTTGCAGCTTGGGTGCCAGGTCGGGGCAGTAGAAGCTGATGGCGGAGCCGAGGAACTGGTAGCTCTGCACCTGGGTGGTGCCGCGCGGCAGGTTGCGGGCGACGAAACGAGCCGATGCGGCCGCGTCCGGGTCGACGCCCCGGCCCAGCCGATTGCAGGCGATCTTGGCCAGGTAGGGGTTGTAGTCGTGCGGGCCATAGATACCAAAGCTGTTGAGCTGCTGATCGAAATCGGTGTCGATGTCGGCGTGTGCCGGCACGGCCAAGCCGATCGCCACGGCGATGGCTGCAAACCCGGCGACTGCAAAACCCGTTGCCTTCATGGGCTGGATCGTACCGTTTCCGGTTCGACTCGTGGATCGAACTGGCTGCCTGACGCCTATCATCGCTGTTCCTCCCTGCCCTACCCAGGTTCCCGGGACTCGCCTCTTCCGATTAGAGTAGCTAAGGTTACACACAAGCTAATTAGTTGAGCGTCCTTCGCCCCTGGTTAAGGATGGAGGCACCCATGACGACGACCGAGCCGACGACCGAACCTCTGCGCACCGAGGGGCACACGACGAGCGAGTACGAGAACGAGTACAAAGAGGTCGCTGAGCAGAAGGCCAAGCGGGCCACAACCCCCAGCCTCCTCAGACGATTCTGGGTGGTGCTGGTGATCGCCGCCGTGGTCGCGGTCTCGGGGTTCTGCGTGTACCGGCTTCGCGGCATCTTCGGTGTGCACGGCAATGCCTTCGGCGGGGGCGCGGTCGCCGAAGAGATAAAGCCGTTCAACCCCAAGGTCTTAACACTCGAGGTCTGGGGTCCACCGGGCAGCATGGCGACCATCAATTACCTGGACAAAGATTCCAAGCCGCAGCAGGTCCTCAACGCGCCCCTGCCGTGGTCGACACAGCTGACCACAACGCAGCCTTCCCTCCCCGCCAATCTCGTGGCACAGGGAACTGGCGATTGGATTGCCTGCAAGATCACCCTGGACGATAACGACGGGCGCGGGCCGATAGTCAAGGCCACAAATCGATCCCCCGCCGACGAAACAGTGAATGCCTTCACCTTCTGCCTGAACAAGTCCGCATGAGTGAGACCACCGAGGCGACGCAGCCTGTCTCGCAGCCGCTGATCCCGCCGTTCCTGCCCCGGATGATCCATCGGCTTGCGCTGCCGATCGTGCTGCTGTGGCTGGGACTCACCGTGTTTGTGAATGTCACCGTGCCGCAACTGGAGGTCGTCACCAAAGAGCACGCGGTGTCACAGAGCCCGAAAGACGCGCCGGGGATGATCGCGATGAAGAAGGTCGGATCGACCTTCCGCGAATTCAATTCAGACAACTCGGCGATGATCGTCCTGGAGGGCCAGCAGAAGCTCGAGAATGCCGCACACCAGTATTACGGCGAGATCGTCAGGCGACTTCAACAGGACACCAAGCATGTTCAGCACGTCCAGGATTTCTGGAATGATCCGCTGACTGCTGCGGGCTCGCAAAGCCCGGACGGAAAAGCGGCCTATGTCCAGGTCTACCTCGCCGGCAACATGGGTGAGAGTTTGTCCACCGAGTCCGTCGAAGCGGTCCGCAAGATCGTCGACTCGGTGCCCGCGCCACCGGGGGTCAAGGCCCATGTCACCGGCGCCGGCGCGCTGATCGCCGATCAGTCTCATGCGGGCGAGAAGGGCGTCAAGAAGGTCACCATGATGACCTTCCTGGTGATCATCGTGATGCTGCTTTTCGTCTACCGCTCGGTGATCACGACGCTCATCGTGCTGTTCATCGTCCTCGTCGAAGTGGCCGCGGCCCGAGGTGTCGTCGCGTTTCTGGGAAATTACGGGATCATCGGACTGTCCACGTTCGCCAACAACTTGCTGGTGTTGCTGGCGATCGCCGCGGGCACGGACTACGCGATTTTCGTGATGGGCCGTTATCACGAGGCCCGTGGCCTCGGCGAGGACCGAGAACAGGCCTTCTACACCATGTTTCACGGCACCGCGCATGTCGTGCTGGGTTCAGGGCTTACCGTCGCCGGCGCGATGTATTGCCTGAGCTTCACCCGGTTGCCGTGGTTCCAGACGATGGGTGTGCCTTGCGCGGTCGGCCTGCTGGTCGCGGTCTTCGCGGCATTGACGCTGGGACCGGCGGTGCTGGTGGTGGGCAGCTTCTTCAAGCTGCTCGATCCGAAGCGGATATTGCAAACCCGGAACTGGCGGCGAATCGGTACCGCGATCGTGCGTTGGCCCGCACCGATTCTCGCGGTGACGATCGCGATCGCACTTGTCGGTCTGGTTGCCCTGCCCGGTTATGTAACCGACTACGACAACCGCCATTACCTGCCGCCGGACACCCCGGCCAACGTCGGCTATGCCGCCGCCGAACGACACTTCAACCAGGCCCGGCTGAATCCCGAATTGCTGATGATCGAGACGGATCACGATTTGCGTAATCCGGCCGACTTCCTGGTGTTGGACAAGGTGGCCAAAGCGATCTTCCACATCCCGGGTATCGGCCGTGTGCAGACCATCACCCGGCCCCTGGGCACTCCGCTCGACCACTCGACCCTTGCTTTTCTGATGAGCGCGCAAAGCGCCGGGCAGATCCAGACCCAGCATTACCAGGAGGAACAGGCCAATAACCTGTTGAAGCAAGCGGACGAGCTCCGGAAAACGATGGCACTTCTGCACCAGCAGATGCAAGTCACCCAGGATCTCAGCAACACGACGCATCAAACTGTGGTTCTTACAAAAGAGACCGTTGAGATCACCGAGGCGTTGCGCGACGAAATCGCGAACTTCGATGACTTCTTCCGGCCGATTCGCAGCGCCTTCTACTGGGAGAAGCACTGCTACGACGTACCGGTGTGCTGGGCGGTGCAATCCATCTTCAACGCGCTGGACGGTATCGACGAAGTCAGTGAGAACATCGAGAAGCTCTACGCGAATCTCGAGAGGTTAGACCAGATCCAGCCGCAATTGGTGGCGCTGATACCGCCGCAGATTGCCAGCCAGCAGCGAAATCTCGACACGATCATGTCGAACTTCGCGACGACGAAAGGTCTCAACGACCAACAGAAAGCGTTGTCCGACAACGCGACGGCCATGGGAGAAGCCTTCGACAAAGCGAAGAACGACGACACGTTCTATCTGCCGCCGGAGGCGTTCCAAAGCCCGGATTTCCAGCGCGGCCTGAAGCAGTTCATGTCACCCGACGGCCACGCTGTTCGTTTGATCATCTCGCACGAAGGCGATCCGGCGACTCCTGAGGGCATCTCCCACATCAATCCGATCAAGCAGGCGGTACACGAGGCCATCAAGGGCACGCCGTGGGAGGGCGCCAAGGTCTACCTCGGTGGCACCGCGGCGCTGTACAAGGACATGCGCGACGCCTCCAACGTCGACCTGATGATCGCCGGAATAGCCGCGGCCACTTTGATTTTCATCATCATGTTGGTCATCACCCGAAGCGTGGTCGCGGCCCTGGTCATTGTGGGCACCGTGCTGCTTTCGCTGGGCGCGTCCTTCGGCCTTTCCGTGCTCGTGTGGCAGTACCTACTCGGGATCAAGTTGCACTGGATGGTGCTGGCGATGGCGGTCATCTTGCTGCTGGCCGTCGGGTCGGACTACAACCTGCTGCTGATATCCCGATTCAAAGAAGAAGTACACGCCGGGCTGAAGACGGGAACCATCCGCGCGATGGCCGGATCCGGTTCGGTGGTGACCGCTGCCGGTTTGGTGTTCGCCGCCACCATGGCTTCATTCGTGTTCGGCCCGTTGCGGGTCATGGCCCAGGTGGGCACCACGATTGCTCTGGGTCTGTTGTTCGACACCCTCATCGTGCGGTCGTTCATGACGCCATCGGTGGCCACCCTGCTGGGACGTTGGTTCTGGTGGCCACAACACGTGCGTCCGCGCCCCGCCAGTACCCTGCTTCGGCCGTACGGACCACGTCCGGTGGTGCGTGAATTGCTGCTGCGGGACCCCCAGGACAAGTCGGAGAAGCCGCCTACCGAGGAGCCGTCACTGTCGCGGTAATTCGGCGGGCTTGATCTCCACGCCCACGTGCACCTTGTTGACGCCGCCGCGCAGGATTGAATGCGCATAAAACCAGCCGGCGTGATACCAGTACCGTCTGAGCACCGCGTTGTAGACCCGTCGCGTCTCAGACTTCGGTAGCACCCGGGCCACCGCCTCGACTGCTTCACTCCTGGGCGTGCCCAGCGCTGAGCTTCTGGCGATCGTCACCCTGGGTGTGTTCCGGATCCGCTTCACTTTCCATGAGCCATCGTCGGTAATGACCAGTAGACGGTCGCTGTCGGGGACACCCCATGTCGGTGTCGGCTTCGGGCGACCGTCCTTGGTGAACGTCGTCAGCAGCAGGTACTTGGATGCGATGACGTCCTCGAAACGCGGCGCCACGCTCTTTCCCCGCGCCGCGGTTAGCGCAGCGTCCTTGCCCTGGTACGACGCCCGGTCAATGCCTGGTAGATCGCTATCAACAAGATGGCGACCACGACTCCGATGAGGAACGGGATCCAGGCGATTCCACCATTGGCGTTGTGGTAGCCGAACTGGGTGGCCACCGCAGAGCCGATCAAGCCGCCGACTGCACCCAGCAGCACCGTCATGATCATGCCGATGTTCTGCTTACCCGGCATGACGAGACGCGCCACTACACCGATGATCGCGCCCACGATGATGGCGAGAACGATTGATCCGATCATTGCTGCTCCTGTCGTAACAGCGCCCGAATTGGGCGCCATGTCGACACGTGTTCCCCGAACCGGCGGGCTTCTAACTTCTTACCGGTCAGACGTGGCGCGCTGCTTCCTGGGCCAGCTGCACGCGAGAGGTGAGGCCGAGTTTGGTGTAGACGTGGGTGAGGTGGGACTGCACCGTGCGTGGCGAGACGAACAGCCGGGTGGCGATGTCGTTGTTGGCGAGTCCTTCGCTGACCAGTCGTACGACGTCGCGCTCGGCCGGCGTGAGTGAAGCCCAGCCGCTGGTGGGCCGTTTGCGTTCGCCGCGGCCGCGCTGCGCATAGGCGATGGCCTCTTCAGTCGACAGGGCCGCGCCCTCGGCCCAAGCCGATTCAAAGTCCGCCTCGGCCATAGCATTTCGCAATTTCGTCACCGATGCTTCGTAATCAGCTTCCCAGACCTTGAACCGCCCAATTCCCCGGCGCTCGCGGATTGCGGCTGCCGCACCAAAAAGTCGGGCAGCTTCCCGGTGGCTGCCACAGCGCTCGGCCGGGATGGCCGTGCATTCGAGAGTGTCGGCAATGCCCACGTAGGGAAAGCCTTCGGGCAGATTCGCCAACGCCTCGTGGACGTCGCGCTGAGCCTGCTCTAGCTCGCCTTGCGCCATCGCCACACGGGCACGGGTGACCAGTGACGACATCACAACCGTCCAGCTCGTCGCCTTCTCGACCGCCTCGTCGGCCCAGCGGCGGGCGGCGACCAGATCCCCACTCGCCAAGATGGCCTGCGCAACGATGGGCCGCTGGAGTGAGGCATAGCCCGGCAGGGCGCCCCCATGCTCCCAGGCCGCCGCGCTCGCCTCCAGCGCGGTCCCGACATCGCCGGCTGACAGGGCCGCTGCTGCCAACGCCATGTAGCAAATGCCTGAGACGAAGGGGCCGAATTCAGTCCCGGAACCGAGGCCGGCTTCGGCCGCCGCCATGGCCGCCTCCCCGTCGCCCCGCCAGGCCAATGCGCTGGCCTGGTGCGCCAGGTTTCCCGCCGCGAGGATCCCGTCATGGGCGGCCGTGGCCTCGGCGGCCACCGCGCGGAATTGCGTGAGCGCCCCTGCGATATCGCTCTCCAGCATCTGTGCCAGACCGAGGCACGTCCGGCAGTGGCGCGAGTTGAACGCGTCACCGATTGCGGCGGCAATATCGCGTCCTTCCTCGGCGGCCACGCGCGCAGCGATGGGGTCACCGAAGAGCAATGCCACGTGCGCCTGCCAGCCCAGGATTTGAGCGAGCCTCCATTTGTCGTCGGAGCGGCGGGCGAGTTCGGTCGCTTCGGCGAAGTACTGCCCTGCCAGCTCGGCGTTGTGGGCGGCGGTCAGGCCGTAGGCGACGAGCGCTCTCACCAGCACGCCTGCGTCGCCGATGTCACGCGCAAGCGCCAGAGCTTGGTGCGCCTGATTAACGTTCGGGGTGCCGCGGGCGGCGGAGTCAAGCATCGCTTTGTCGGATAACGCTCGGGCGACAATCGCTGCCGGCAGGTCAGGGTCCTGTGCAACCTCATCGGTGACGACCGCGTCGCACCACGCGAAGCCCTCGTGCACGCGGCCTCGCGCGAACCACAGCGGCTGCAGCGACGACGCCAGGGTCAACGCGAGCTCGATATCGGAGTTTTCACGGCTCCAGTCAAACGCGGCCCGCAGATTGTCGAATTCCAATTCGGCCCGGTCGACGTGTTGCTCGTAATCGCTGCCGGCCGGTGCGTCGACCGCCGCCGCCATCGACGTGTAGTAATCGCGGTGACGCGATCGCACGGCATCGGCCTCACCGGACTCACCGAGCTTTTCCAGCGCGTACTGGCGCACCGTCTCCAGCAAGCGGTAACGGGTTCGGTCCCGGCTGTCGTCGGCCACCACCAGCGATTTGTCCACGAGCAGGGTGAGCTGATCGAGCACCTGGTAGCGCTCCACGTCGCCGGATCCGGCGACTGCCTGTGCGGCGTCGAGGTCAAATCCACCCATGAACGCCGCCAGCCGACGGAACAGCACCCGTTCGGACTGGGTCAGCAGCGCATGCGACCAATCCACCGAGGCGCGCAGCGTCTGTTGACGGCGCACCGCGCTGCGCGAACCACCGGTGAGCAGCCGGAAGCGGTCGTGCAAGGTGTCAGCGATCTCGGTCAGTGATAGGGCGCGCACCCGCGCCGCGGCGAGCTCGATCGCCAACGGCAAACCATCCAGCCGCTGGCAGATGTCGGTCAGCACCGCGATGTTCTCGTCGGTCACGGCGAAACCGGGCCGAACATGGCGAGCCCGATCGGTGAATAGCTCGACGGCTTCGTCGGTCAGCGACAGCGACGGCACCCGCCAGCCCATCTCACCGGCAACCCCGATCGTCTCCCGACTGGTCGCCAAGAGCGTCAACTTCTCACCTGCGCCCAGTAGAGCTACGACCAGCGACGCGCTCGCATCCAGCAGATGCTCGCAGTTGTCCAACACCACTAGCATGTGGCGGTCGGCGACGAATCGGGTGACGGTGTCCATCGTGGAGCAGCCGGGTTGATCGGGTAACCCCAACGCGCGGGCCACGGCGGTCGGCACAACGTCGGGATCGGTGATCGGCGCCAGATCCACGTACCACACACCGTCGGCGAATTCGCCGGCCATCTGTGTCGCCAGCTGGACCGCCAGGCGGGTTTTGCCGACGCCGCCGGCGCCGGTCAGCGTCACCAGCCGGTTCTCGGCCAGCAGCTCCGCCACCTCACGCATCTCGGCTTCGCGCCCAACGAAACTAGTGAGCTGTGCCGGAAGCCGCTGGGCGACAACCACTTTGGGTACTCGCAGAGGCGGGAACTCGTTGATCACATCGGGGTGGCACAGCTGCACGACGCGTTCCGGGCGCGGCAGATCGCGCAGCGGGTGGGTGCCCAGGTCGGTCAGCCACGCACCGTCGGGTAGTCGATCGACCACCATCTGCTCCGTCGCGCCCGACAGCACGGTCTGCCCGCCATGGGCAAGATCGCGCAGTCGCGCGGTGCGGTTGATTGTCGGCCCGGCGTAGTTGCCTTCATCGCGCAGCTGAATCTCGCCGGTATGAATGCCGATCCGCAGCCGAATCGGGGCCAAGGGCGCGCGCTGCAATTCGAGCGCACAGGCCACCGCATCGGAAGCCCGGGCGAACGCGGCCACGAAACTGTCGCCCTCGCCCTGCTCCACCGGGCGCACACCACTATGGGCCGCAACGAGGTCCGACACAACTTGGTTGAAACGCGCAATGGCAGCGGTCATCTCGACGGGTTGAGTCTCCCACAGCCGCGTGGAACCCTCGACGTCTGCCAACAGCAGCGTCACTGTACCCGTCGGCAACAGCTCGCTCACGTCCAGCTCGCTCCAGTCAGTTTCGCTCATGCTAGCCAGCATGCGGCGACTACAAGGCACAAAACATCAGCAGAAACGCGTAGAGCGGCAAGCCCCCACGCGGAGATTCCGAACAGCTACCGCCGACCCGAGACCACCTTGCCCGTGACCGGGCGTCGCTGTTTTCCATAGGTCGCGCCGAACTGCGGCACTTCGAGGGGACCGGCATGGCGGGCGGCATCGATCGCATTGCGCAGCGGACGAGCTAAGCCCGCGAACGACGCCATGTCGAACACCATCGGCGTCAGCAGCCGGTTGTGTACGAAGCCGAACGCGCTGGCGGTCTGGGGATCGGCCCATCCGAGGGTTCCGCCCAGACCCATGTGGCCGAACCCCCTGAGCAGGCCGGGAACCGGCGATTCGTGATAGCCGAGGTGAAACGGCATCGGCACCACGATGTTCAGGTCGGGCAGCACCCTCGGTCTGCCCGTCAAGCCCTCCACGAGCTCCGACGACAGGAACTGTGTTCCGTCGATCTGGCCGCCGTTGGCCAGCGCGGCGTACATTTTGGCCAGCCCACGACCGGTGACCACGCCGTTGGCGGCCGGGATCTCACCGTCCAGAAACGGAATGTCGCCCTGCACAAAGGATTTGATTCCAGGGAAGTACATTGCACCCAGTGCGCCTGAGAACGGTAGCCCAGCCACCCTCGGGGCGACGAAGTTGAACACCGGATTGGGTCGGTTGCTTTGCGGGGCAAGGATCTGCGCCACCTTGGTCGGCGCACCGGCAGGAGGCCGGCCCAGATGCAGTCCGTCCGTGTTGAGCGGCTGGGCCACCTCGGTGCGAATCAGCTCGCGCATGCCCATACCCGTCACCGACCGGGCCAGGCCCGACAGCAGCCAACCATAGGTCAGCGCGTGATAGGCGGGGGCGCCCCGCAGGTGGTCGACCGGTGCGGCGGCCAGCCGCTCCTCCATCAGGAGGTGATCCATCAACTCCGCCTTGCTGACGCCCTTGAGATGCGACAGTCCGGATCGATGCCGCAGCACGTCGTGGACGGTGATGTCGGCCTTGCCGTTGGCGCCGAATTCCGGCCAATACTCGGCGACGGGCGCCTCGTACGACAGCAGTCCCCGGTCGACAAGCCGGTGTATCACCGTCGATGCGACACCCTTGGTGGCGGAGAACACCATGGCACCCGTGTCGGGCGTCCACGGTGCCTCGCCGGCCCGGTCCGACCATCCAGTCCAGACATCGACGACGGGCCGGCCCTCGATGTACACCGACAGGGCTCCGCCACCGAACCGGCGCCCGGGAAACAGCCGGGCGAACAACCGGATCACGTTTGCGAAGCGCGGGTCGGCGGCGCCGCGGACGCCGCGTGGGAGACCGCTGTCGGCTCCGAGAAGTGCCTGTTGGGTCACTGAAAGGATGCTATTACCTATAGCGCGTTTTCCCACGTTAATGGCAATATCTAGAGATGAGTACGCGCAACATCGCTCGCATCCTCACAGGTGCGGTGGTGATGACGTGGACGCTGCTCGGCTCGCCCATAGCCATTCCCTCCGCTTCTGCTGCCTGTCCCGACGTGGAGGTGGTGTTCGCTCGTGGCACCAACGAGCCCCCCGGTGTGGGCGGGGTCGGCCAGGCATTCATCGATTCGCTCAGGTCGCAGGTTGGCGGGCGGTCCGTCGGGGTCTACCCGGTCAACTACCCGGCCACCGACGCTTTCGTCAGTAGCTCGATCGCCGGTGCCGGTGACGCGCGTGCTCATGTCCAATCCATGGCCGCGAACTGCCCCAACACCAGAATGGTGCTTGGTGGATATTCGCAGGGCGCGGGCGTGATCGATATGACCACCGACGACTTGCCGCCTCAGGTCGCCGATCACGTCGCAGCGGTCGCAGTCTTCGGCAACCCGGAGAGTTCATTCGCGAGGATGCTGGGAGGCGGCCGATTGCCCGCGATCAGTCCGCTGTATCGTGCCAAGACGATCGATATGTGCGTTCCCGGCGACCCGATTTGCTCCGAAGGCAGGAACGGGGCCGCGCACGTCGCATATGTTCCCGGGATGACCAACCAAGCCGCGGCATTCGCGGCGAGCCGACTCTAGTTATTTGCGCAGACTCACCGTCCTGCCGGCAATGGCCGGTGCCCTTCTCCTGGCGTGCTCCGCAACCCCTCCGCGTCCTGTGATCACACCGACGTCGCCATCCACGAGCACGCCAGCACCGACCGTTCACCCGATCACGGCCGCCGAACTCGGCGCCAGCTGGCGACCGGGCTGCCCGGTCGAGCCCGAGCAGCTACGGCGCGTCGACGTCAACCACATCGGTTTCGACGGCCAGACGCACCGGGGTGAGCTGATCGTGCACAAAGACGTGGCGGCACAGGTCATTACGATCTTCGAGCAGCTTTACCGGCTGCGCTATCCGATCAGCAAGATCCGGGCAGTCGATCACTATCCGGGCGCTGCTGACGAGTTATCGATGGAGGACAACAACACGTCGGCGTTCAACTGCCGAGATCTTCCGGGAACCAACCGACCGTCCCAACATTCCTACGGTCGGGCTATCGACCTCAACCCGCTCCTCAACCCCTCCATCGACAGCACGGGCGAATTCCAGCCGAAGAACGCCTCGGCATACCTGGACCGCGGCCGCACCGACCCCGGACTGCTGCACGACGGCGACGCCGCGGTACGCGTGTTCACGGATCGCGGCTGGGGTTGGGGTGGCTACTGGATGAATCCCATCGACTACCAGCACTTCGAGCTGTCCTGACCGCTGCTGCTGGCTTAGTGTGGTGATCATGGCCGACGACGAGTCAGTCACCACGCTGGAGGATCTGCGGACCGATCTGGCGCAGCGGTACAAGTGGACATCAAGCAGCGGCAGCTCGGTCGACCCAGCGATTGTCGACGCCGACTGGGCGGCCCTTGACCGCGAGGGCTACGTCATCTGGGAGAGCCTGCTAAGCGCCGAAGAGTGCCGGGAGATCAATGACGTGGTGCGGCCCTGGCTCGGGCATACCGGCCGTAACTCGTTCGAGGGCAAACGCACCCAGCGCATCTACAGCGTGCTGAGTCGGACACGGGTGTGCGACCGATTGGTTGATCATCCGCGGGTGCTGGCGGTGCTGGATCGGCTGCTGATGCCCAACTATCTGCTTTCGGCGTTGCAAGCCATCAATATTCAGCCGGGCGAGTCCGCGCAGCTGGCTCATCATGACGACGGGTTCTACCCGATTCCGCGGCCGCGGGCGCCGCTGGCGGCAGCGACGATCTGGGCGATCGACGACTTCACCGCAGACAACGGCGCCACGGTGCTCTACCCCGGCAGCCACCGCTGGGGCAAGCGTCGGCCGGGGCCAAATGATCCCTTGTTGCCCGTCGTGATGCCCGCCGGCTCGTGCGTGTTCTTCGTCGGAACTCTGTGGCATGGCGGCGGTGCGAACACGACTGCGCGCGACCGGCTTGCTGTCACCGCCCAATACTGCCAACCGTGGCTGCGGCCGATGGAGGCGTTCACGCTATCGATCTCCCGCGAGATCGCCCGGGAGGTCTCCGACGACATTCGCCGCATGCTCGGCTACAGCATCCATCCGCCGTTCGTTGGGGCGGTCGACGGCCTGCATCCTCTACGGTTGTTGGACGAACCGACTTAGGCGTGCGCCGGTCAACTCCGCTCTGCCGCTGTCGGTTTGGTGGTCGGCCCTGCTTGGCGGGCCGGTTCTGGGTAGGGCGCACCTAACTGCGGTACCGCCTGGAAGCCTCGCGTGTGTGCGGCCGCTATGGCGCGCCGCACGGGCAGAATCAGTGGCACAAAAAGGATCTGATCGATCACGATCGGTGTAACAAGCCGATTGTGCACGAAGGCAAACGAGCTGTTGGTGACGGGATCAGCCCACCCGATCGTCCCGCCCAGACCGGCGTGGCCGAATCCCCGCAACGCCCCGGGTATCGGTGATCCGTGGTAACCGAGGTGGAACGACATCGGGAACACCAGGTTCATGTCGGGCCGCAAACTCAGCTTGCCCAGAAGGCCGCCTGCCAATTCCGTTGACAGGAACTGCTTTCCGTCGATACGGCCATCGTTGGCGAGAGCACCGTACATCTTGGCCAGCCCGCGCGCGGTCACCACGGCATTGACCGACGGTATCTCACTGTCAAGAAATGGGATGTCGCCCTGCACGAGAGAGGTGATGCCCGGCACGTACATTGCACCCAATCCACCGGCCACCGGCAGCTCGGCGAACCTCGGCGCGAGGTGGTCGATCAACGGGTTGGCCCGTCTGCTTTGCGGATACATGATCTGCGCAACTTTGGTCGGTGCGTCCTTTGGCGGGCGCCCAAGATGCAGGCCGTCGGTGTTGAGCGGGTGCGCGACTTCGCTCCGGAACAATTCGCGCATGCCCATACCCGTTATCGCCCGAGCCAGACCCGAAGCGAGCCAGCCATATGTGAAGGCGTGGTAGGCCGCCCGCCCGGCCAGCCGATCGACGGGTGCAGCCGCAATCCGCTCTTCCATCAAACGGTGATCTAGCAGCTCGTCCTTGCTGACACCCTTCAGGTGCGACAATCCGGCTCGGTGCCGCAGCATGTCGCGGACGGTGATGGCGGCCTTGCCGTTAGCGCCGAACTCCGGCCAATACTGTGCGACCGGCGCGTCATAGGACAGCAGGCCGCGGTCGACGAGCCTATGCAGGACCGTTGCGGCGACCCCCTTGCTTGCGGAGAAGACCATCGCGCCGGTGTCGGCTGTCCACGGCTCTTCACCGTGGCGATCCGACCAGCCGGTCCAGACGTCGACGACAGGTTCACCGTCGACGTAGACCGAAAGGGCGCCTCCGCCGAAACGCGGACCAGGAAACAGGCCGGCGAAGGTACGAACGGCGCACTTGAACCGAGGGTCGGCGGCGCCCTGTACATGCGGCGGCAGGCCGGTGTCACTGTCCAGTACAGATGTCTCTGTCATGGCATCACCGCGGGCAGGCCACGTTGGTTCATGAGAATCATGTTATCAAGTACCGATAAGGGCGTTCTCTGCTCGTCGACAACGCCGTCATGTGCTGACAGCATCGCATCAGTCTGTTTGATGCTATGCTGTCAAAATGCGGACCACGGTGACGTTGGACGATGACACGCTCGTCGTCATCAGGCGGTTGATGCGCGAGCGACAGATATCGTTCAAGCAGGCGCTCAATGACGCCATCCGGCAAGGTGCGCAGCGCCGACCGGCTCCCGCGGTTTTCGAAACTCGTACAGCTGACTTGGGTGTGCCGTCGGTCAACCTGGACCGAGCCCTGCAGATCGCCGGCGAACTCGAAGACGAAGAGCTGATCCGCCGACAGCGCCGCCGCGCATGAGGATCGTCGACGCCAATGTCCTGCTCTACGCCGTCAACACCGCCGCAGACCACCACGAGACCTCGCGCCGCTGGCTTGACGGTGCGCTGTCCGGCGGCGACACCGTCGGCCTCGCCTGGGTGCCCCTGCTCGCATTTGTCCGATTGACGACTCGGCACGGATTGTTTCCGTCACCGCTGAGCAGCGACGCGGCGATGGCTCAAGTGCTCGACTGGTGTAACGCACCGGGCTCGGTCATCGTTACGCCGACCCCGCGCCACGGCGACTTGCTGTCCCGGCTGCTGTCTCAGGTCGGTGCCGGAGGAAATCTCGTCAACGACGCCCACCTGGCTGCTTTGGCGATTGAGCACCGCGCACGAATAGTCAGTTACGACAGCGATTTCGGACGATTCGACGGCCTGCGGTGGGAAACACCCGAGTCGCTATTGAACTGACAGCCTGCCCTCGTCGTAGCGTTTACGCCTGGCGGGCGGCCTCTTGGGCAAGCTGCACACGCGAGGTGAGGCCGAGTTTGGCGTAGACGTGGGTGAGGTGGGATTGCACAGTGCGCGGTGAGACGAAAAGCCGTGTGGCGATGTCGTTATTGCCGAGACCCTCGCTGACCAGCTTTACCACGTCGCGCTCGGTGGGAGTGAGAGATGCCCAGCCGCTCGCGGGCCGTTTGCGCTCGCCATGGCCGCGTTGCGCGTAGGCGATCGCCTCCTCGATAGAGAGGGCAGCGCCCTCGGTCCAGGCCGATTCAAAGCCTTTCTCACCCATGGCATTCCGTAGCGCCGCCACCGACGCCTCATAGCTGGCGTTCCAGACCTTATACCGCATCGTGCCCATACGTTGCCGGATCGCATGTGCGGCGCCCAAGAGTCGAGCGGCCTCGCGGTGACTCTCGACCTCGCCCGCGAGGACGGCGAGGCACTCAAGAATGTCGGGGATGAGCAGGTAGGCCTCGACATCAGCGGCGCACGCGAGTGCATCGTGGGCGTCACGCCAAGCGTGCTCAGAGTCCCCCTGGGCAATCGCGACGCGGGCGCGGGTGGTCAACGCGTGGGACAGGTAAGTGCCGCCCGTCGCGGTAGTGACGGCTTCATCGGCAGCCTGGCGGGCCTCGAGTAGGTCCCCACCCGCCAGCGCGGCCTCCGCCCTGAACCGATAACGGATGCCCGCCGTCTGGGCCAGGGCACTCAAGTGTGGCCAGACAGCGATCGCGTCCAGCGCCACCGCAATATCCCCAGCTGCCAACGCGGCTTCAGCCAACGCCCTGCAGGCGAGGCCCTTGTGTATATCGCCGCACTCGGAAGCCGCTTCACCAGCCGCATCGGCGACGGCGCGGGCCGCACCGGGGTCACCCTGGTACGCCAGTAGGCAGCCCTGCGTCCCCAGAGCACTCGCCTCGACGAGGACATCGTGAGCTGCCTTGGCTTCGCCCACCAGCTCGGTGAGCTGTGCGGAAGCGCCCGCAAGATCACCCTGCAACATCTGGGCGACTCCCAGGCACCAGCGGCACGCGCGCAAGTCGAACCGGTCACCAATCGCCTCGGCGAGCTCGCGTCCTTCTTCGGCGGCAGCGCGTGTCGCTATCGGGTTGCCCGTGGCGATCGCGGCCACGGCCTGCCAGGGGAGGACCTGGCTGAGTCTCCAGCGATCACCGGCTGCGCGAGCGAGATCGATCGCCTCGGCGAAGTATCGTCGCGCGACCTCAGGATCGTTGAAGGCGGCGATGTAGCCACAGGGGATCAATGCGCCGGTCAGCGCGGCCGGGTCACCGACCTCGCGAGCGATCGCCAGCGCTTGCTGAGCCTGGTCCGCGCTCTCGGGGGTGCCCATCCGGACGGCAAGCAGAGCTCTGTCGGCCAACGCGCGCGCCCGTATCGCGGCGGCCACCCCGGGGTGCTGCGCGTCGTCGTCGGCGAGGGCCGTGTCAAACCAGGTCAGCCCTTCCCGGTGGCGGCCTCGCGCGAGCCACAGCGGCTGCAGCGAGGACGCCAGTGCCAACGCCAACTCGGTGTCGGAGTTTTCTGTGCTCCACCCGAACGCGGCCCGCAGGTTGTCGATTTCGGTTTCAGCCTGCTCGAGACGCTGGTCGTAATCACGGCCTACGGGGTCGTCGAGTGGGGCGGCCAGCGCGGTGTAGTGGTCGCGGTGACGCGTCCGCGCGCTATTGGCTTCACCTGACTCGAGAAGCTTTTCCTGGGCGTATTGGCGCACCGTCTCCAGCAAGCGGTATCGCGTTGCGCCACTGGTGTGTTCGGCCACAACGAGGGACTTGTCCACCAACAGGGTGAGAAGGTCGAGCACCTGGAAACGCTCCACGTCGCCGTCGCCGGCGACTGCCTGGGCGGCCTCCAGGTCAAAGCCACCCATGAACGCAGCCAGCCGCCGAAACAACACCCGCTCGGGCTCGGTCAACAACGCGTGCGACCAGTCCACCGACGCGCGCAGGGTCTGCTGGCGGCGTACCGCCGTACGCGCACCCCCGGTCAACAAACGGAACCGGTCATGCAGGCTGCCGAGAATCTCGGCCAGCGACAACGCCCGCACCCGCGCAGCGGCCAACTCGATGGCCAACGGCATCCCATCCAGGCGCTGGCAAATCTCGGCCACCAGGGTCTCGTTGTTGTCGCTCAGGTTGAAGTCGGGCTGCGCCAACCGTGCCCGATCGGCGAACAACTCGATCGCTTCATCGGCCGTCGAGAGCGAGGGCACCCGCCACGTCGCCTCACCCGCTACCCCGATCGGCTCACGGCTGGTCGCCAGCAGCGTCAGTCCTGGCGCCGCGCCCAACAGGGAAGCGACCAGCTCGGCGCAGGCATCCAGCAGATGCTCGCAGTTGTCCAGCACCACCAGCATTTGGCGGTCAGCGATGAAACGGGTGAGCGTGTCTATCGTGGAGCGGCCTGGCTGATCGGGCAGCCCCAGTGCGCGAGCGACCACCACTGGCACCAGGCCGGGATCGGTGATCGCCGCCAGATCCACATACCACACACCATCGGCATATTCGGCCGCCAATTGGCTCGCGACTTCTACCGCAAGCCGCGTCTTGCCTACCCCACCGGCACCGGTCAATGTGACGATCCGGTTCTGCGCCAACAGCTTTCGTACCTCAGCCATCTGGGACCCGCGGCCCACAAAGCTGGTGAATTGCGATGGAAGATTGTGTGCCGCAACAGCTTTAGTCGTCCGCAAGGGTGGAAAGTCGTTGCGCAAATCGGGATGACACAACTGCACCACGCGCTCCGGACGGGCAACACCGCGAAGCTCGTATGTGCCCAAATCGGTCAGCCAAGCGTCAGCGGGCAGCGCGTCAACAACAAGATCCTCCGCCGTGCCCGACAGCACGGTCTGGCCACCATGGGCCAGATCGCGCAGCCGCGCAGTCCGATTGATCGTCGGGCCAATGTAATTACCCTCGTCGCGCAGCTGCACCTCACCCGTGTGCACACCGATCCGCAACCGGATAGGCGCTAAAGGCGCCAGCTGCAATTCCAGCGCGCTCGCCACCGCGTCGCTTGCACGCGCGAATGCCACGACAAAGCTGTCGCCCTCACCCTGCTCCACGGGCCGGACTCCGCCATGAGCGGCCAGCAGATCCGACAGTGCGTGATCCAATCGCGCGAACGCTGCCGTCATCTCTTCAGGCTGGGTCTCCCACAGCCGCGTCGAACCTTCAACATCGGCTAACAGCAACGTCACCGTGCCCGTTGGCAAAAGCCCGCTCACGCCAAGCTCGCTCCAGTCCACCAGCGGCGCGTCCACGCGTGGATCAATCTCACTCATGCTAGCCAGCATGCGGCCACCACGAGCCGCAAAACATCAGCGAAAACGCGTAGAGTCGCCTGCTTACGTAGCTGATTTCCGATCCGTATCCCGGCTCGGCTGCACCCGTTTGGGCTCGCCCGGCATTTTCGGGTAGTTCGGCGGGTAGGGCAGGTCCCCCAGCCCCCGCTCCTCGTCGGCGGCGACCATGTCGAGCAGCGGTTTGATCGACTGCTTCGTCGAATCGATGTCGGCCCACGGATCATCCCGGCCGGCAACGAAATCCGGCACCGTCGCGATCGTGTAGTCGTCGGGATCCGCGCCGCCAAGCTCGTCCCATGTCAGCGGTGTCGACACCGTCGCGATCGGCGTCTTACGCGCCGAGTACGCCGATGCGAAGGTGCGGTCGCGGGCATTCTGGTTGAAATCGACGAATATCCGCTTGCCGCGCTCCTCCTTCCACCATGACGTCGTCACCGCATCCGGGGCGCGGCGCTCGACTTCGCGGGCCAGCGCGATGCCCGCCCGCCGGACTGCGATGAAGTCCCAGGCCGTCTTGATGCGCAGGAATACATGCACGCCACGCCCGCCGGAGGTCTTCGGGTAACCGACCAGACCGAGCTCGTCGAGCAGTGGCTTGAGTACATCGACGGCGATCGCGCGGGCCTCTGCGAAACCGGTGCCCGGCTGCGGATCCAGGTCGACGCGCAGCTCGTCGGGGTGCTCGGTGTCCGGGCAGCGCACCTGCCAGGGATGCAGCGTGATCGTGCCCATTTGTGCCGCCCACACGATCGCCGACGGATGCGTGATTTTCAGCGCGTCTGCGGTGCGCCCCGACGGGAACGTGATCCGGCAGGTCTCCAGATAGTCCGGATGGTGCTGCGGAATCCGCTTCTGATAGATCTCCTCGCCGTCGATGCCGTCGGGGAAACGCTGCAGATGGGTCGGGCGGTTGCGCAGGGCGGTCAGCATCGGCCCGCCGGCCACCGCTTGGTAATACTCGACGAGCTTGCGTTTAGTGCCGGATGAACCGAGCTTCGGGTAGTACACCTTGTCCGGGTTGGTCAACCGGACCTTGACCCCGTCGACGTCGAGTTCTTCAGCTGCACCAGCCATATGTGGATTCCAGCATGCCGCACGTCAAAATGAACCAATGGACTTACCCGTGATGCCGCCGGTTTCGCCGATGCTGGCCAAAGCTGTTGCGGCGATCCCGGCCGAGGCCTCCTACGAGCCCAAGTGGGATGGATTCAGGTCGATATTTTTCCGCGACGGCGATGAGGTGGAGCTGGGGAGCCGCAATGAGCGGCCGATGACGCGGTATTTTCCCGAGCTGGTCGCAGCGGCCACGGCCGAGTTGCCAGAACGTTGCGTGATCGACGGCGAGATCATCATTCCCACAGAGCACGGCTCGGACTTCGAGGCGCTGCAACAGCGCATCCACCCGGCGGCCAGCCGCATCAAGATGCTCGCCGAGAAGACGCCGGCCGCGTTCATCGCGTTCGACTTGCTGGCCCTTGGCGATGACGATTACACCCGCCGACCGTTCACCGAGCGCCGCGCCGCGCTCGTCGACGCGTTGGCGGGTTCAGGTCCCTCGATCCACCTCACCCCGGCGACCACCGATGTGACGACCGCACAACGCTGGTTCGAGGAGTTCGAGGGAGCTGGCCTCGACGGGATCATCGCCAAGCCATTGACCATCACGTATCAACCGGATAAGCGGGTGATGTTCAAGATCAAGCACGAGCGAACCGCCGACTGCGTGGTCGCCGGCTACCGCGTGCACAAGTCCGGCGCCGACGCGATCGGCTCGCTGCTGCTCGGGCTGTACCAGGATGACGGGCAGCTCGCGTCGGTCGGCGTGATCGGCGCTTTCCCGATGACCGAACGGCGGCGGCTATTCGCCGAGCTGCAGCCGCTGGTCACCAGTTTCGAGGATCATCCCTGGAGCTGGGCCGCGCATGAGGCCGGGGAACGAACGCCGCGCAAGAACGAATTCTCTCGTTGGAACGCCGGCAAGGATCTCTCGTTCGTGCCGCTGCGACCCGAAAGAGTGGTCGAGGTGCGCTACGACCACATGGAGGGGCCGCGGTTCCGTCACACCGCGCAGTTCAATCGGTGGCGTCCCGATCGCGACCCGCGTTCGTGCACCTACGCGCAACTCGAACAACCCGTCACTTTCAGCCTCGGCGACATCGTTCCTGGCCTCGGATAGGACGCGTTTATCACGGCCCCGAAGGGGGCACGCGATGAAAATGTCAGTGACAGCATTCAAGGACCTGCCGTTGGCCGATCGCGGTCGCAAATGGGACGGCGCCGCCGCCGAGAAGCGCGTCCGCAAGTGGGCCGACGCCCAGGACAAACCGAATCAGAAGTACCGCGACGCTCACATCTGGTACGACAACGGCAACAAGGACAACTTCACCGCTTACAAGCTGCTGTTCGCCGACGTCATCGGCGGCAGGCTCAAGGCAGTGCCGCGCGGAGTGATGATCGCCGGCGCGATCATGAACGGCGCACGCGGCGGTATCGACTTGCCCAAGGCCGACGTTGGTCGGGTCAAGAGCCACCTCGCGAAGTACTACAAGAAGATGGACGAAATCGCGCCCTGGGAGCGCTAGCCTCGCGCGACTCCCGTCGAGCGGGCGCAGTTGTACGCGAAAACCGGCGTGTCGGCGTACAGACACGCCCGCTCGCGGTCAGGACGGACTGCGCAGGAAGTCGACGATGTAGCCGGCGAGTTCTTCGCCGGCGTCCTCCTGCAGGAAGTGCCCCGCATCGCGCACCACCGGGTGCTCGATACCCTGCGCGCCGCGCATCTGACGCTGAAAGATCGGCGCCATCCCGCCGGTTATGGGGTCGCCGTCGCTGAAGGCGACCAGCATGGGCGTCGGACTTTCACACAGCTTCGCCCATGCCGAGCGGTTGGCCGGTGCCGCGGGGTCGTCGGGCGACGTCGGTATCAGCGAAGGCATCGCCCGAGGGGCGACGCAGTAGGAGTCGTCGGGGAATGGTGCGTCGTAGCCAGAGCGCACCGCGTCGCTCATCGGTCGACGACACCCCGACTGCACGAATCGGCCCACATCGATTGAGGGTGCGCTCTGGATCGCCTTGCGGAACTGCCACCAGACCTCGGGCATCGGGATGTCGCCGGTGGGCAACCCGGTATTGGCGACGACGATCCGGCTGAACCGGTCGGGATGTTCGGCGGCCAGCCGCAGCCCGATCAGCCCGCCCCAGTCCTGCCCGACCAGGGTCACCCGGCGCAGGTCCAGCACGTCGAAGGCCAGCGCCCGCATCCACTCGACATGGCGGGCATAGGTGTGGTCTTCGAGTCGAGTCGGCTTGTCGGAGCGGCCGAAACCGACCAGGTCCGGGCACACGACTCGATGCCCGGCCGCGGCCAGCACCGGGATCATCTTGCGATACAAGAAGGACCACGACGGCTCGCCGTGCAGCATGAGCACCGGGTCGGCATCGTCGGGGCCATCTTGCACCCAGGCGACCCGCAACGTGCCGGCGTCGCCGTCTGAGACGTCGCAATACCTTGGGGTATAAGGGAATTCGGGTAGACCGGCAAATCGATCGTCGGGTGTTCGCAACGTCTTCATGGCGTGACCATACCGTCATGAACTCCAGCGGAGATCACCCGCTGGACAAGATACCCCCAGGGGTATATTCTGGCCTTCAGACCGATACCCCTACCGGTATTCAGCGGCGCAGGGGAAAGGAGCTTCATGTCCATTGCGATAAGCACGTCGACTTCCAACATTGCGTTCGACAAGGTCGTTGGCCGAACTCGAGACGTATTGAAAGATAACGGCTTCGGGATCCTTACCGAGATCGACGTCCAGGCGACTCTCAAAGAGAAGCTCGGAGAATCAATGGAGCGCTATCTCATCCTCGGTGCCTGTAACCCGCCGCTAGCCCACCGGGCCTTGTCGGCGGAGAAGCAAGTCGGACTGCTCCTGCCCTGCAACGTCGTGGTCCGAGAAGATACGCAAAATCCGAGCACCGTGCACATCGAGGCGATGGACCCGCAAGTGATGGTGCAGGTCGTCGATGATCCAGCGCTTTCGCCGGTCGCGCAGCAGGCAACAGAACAACTTCGCGCCGCAATCAACACTCTCGCAAAGGAATTGCAGTGAACACCATCGAACTCTATGTCGACCCCATATGCCCGTTCGCGTGGGCGACGTCGCGATGGTTGAAAGCTGCCGGGCAGACCGTCGACTGCCGCGTTGCCCTGCGGCAAATGAGCCTGGCAACACTCAACGAAGGGCGGGATGTCGACCCCGGACACCGGGCCAAGCTGAACTGGTCAAAGCGGCTGGGACGAGTATTCGCCGCGGCGACCGCGGATGGCGGACCCAACGCGTTCAGCGAACTCTACGAAGCGCTCGGTACCCGTATTCACAACCGGCATGAGAAGTTGTCCGACACCACGGTGAAGGAGGCACTGGCGACAACCAGTTGCAGCCCTGCACTCGCCGACGTGCTCGACGATCCGACATGGGAGGACGCCGTCCGCACGGCGCATCGATGCAGTCAAGAGGCATTGGGCGGAAGCGGAGGCAGCCCGATCATCGCGGTCAACGGCACGGCATTCTTCGGACCGGTGCTGACGTCGGTTCCCAATCCAGATGACGGCGCAGCATTGCTCGAAGCAATCATCGCCGCCGCAACCACGCCCGGATTCGCCGTACTGCAACGCCCCTACCAAGGGCCGCCGACTATTTCCCACGACGCGAACCGATAATCCTTCCGACAGAAAGATAGGAACGAACTATGGCGAACATCGATACCGAGGCGATGGATCTGGTACTGAAACGGCTACGTCGCGCACAAGGCCAGCTTTCCGGGGTCATCTCAATGATCGAGGCCGGCCGAGACTGCAAGGAGGTTGTCACCCAACTCGCCGCAGTGTCGCGTGCACTCGATCGCGCCGGCTTCAAGATTGTCGCCACCGGTATGCGCCACTGCATCGTCGGAAGCGACAGCGAGCTCGGCCCCACCCTCACCGAAGAGGAGCTCGAAAAGCTGTTCCTGGCTTTGGCGTAACGATCCGCCTTCAGGCACCCTCGCGAAGGTGCGCCAATGTCTGTTGCGCCATCAACCGGTCCAGGAACGGGCGCTGGCCTTTGAGGAGCTTGAGCCTGGCCTGTGCCACTGGAAACCAGCCGACCCGGTCGATTTCGGGAAACTCCTTGAACTTGCCGGAACCCCTTGGCCATTCCAGTTCGAAGGTGTTGCTGCGTGCATCGGTGATGTCGAGATCACCCCGGACAGCGAAGGCGGTGATGACCTTGCCGCTGGGCTGTTTCAGCGGCTCGAAGTCGATGCGCGGTCCGGCCGGCACCGGCAGCCCGAGCTCCTCGACGAATTCGCGTTGCGCGACAACCCAAGGGTCTTCGCCGTCGGTGTACTCCCCCTTGGGGATCGACCACGCGCCGTCGTCCTTGCGGGCCCAAAACGGCCCGCCGGGATGCCCGATCAGGACTTCGACGACGTCGTCGCGCACTCGATACAGCAGCAGCCCGGCACTCAGCTTGGGCATACCGCGCTAGACTCCGACCGCGCGTTCCAAGTCTTTGAGCGAGGTTTCCAGGTCGTCGAGCAGCCGCTGCAGGTGCGGCACACTGCGCCGGCAGCCGACCAAGCCGAAATCCAGGTTCTCGGCGTTGTTGACGACCGTGATGTTCAATGCCTGCCCGTCCAGCGGAATGGACAGCGGATAGTTGCCGTCGAGCCGGGCGCCCCGCCAGTACATCGGCTCGTTCGGCCCCGGCACGTTCGAGATGACGAGGTTGAACGGCGGCGGTGCTGCGGTGCCCACTCCGGGGACGACGGCCAGAGCCATCGGCGACATGAGAAATGCCGACAACGCCAACGCCTCCAGCCGCGGCAGTTCGGTGAACACCTTCTTGTTGGAGCGCGTCGACTCGCTGATCGCCTCGAGCCGCTTCGCGGGGTCGTCGACGTCGGTGGCCAGGCTGCACAGGATGGTGCCGACCAGGTTGCCACCACTGTCGGCCTCGTCCTCTTTGCGCAGGCTTACCGGCACCATTGCGATCAGGGGCGTGTCGGGGAGCGCATGTTGGTCGGCCAGGTAGTGGCGCAGCGCGCCGGCGCACATCCCAAGCACCACATCGTTGAAGCTCACCCCGGTGGCCCGCTTGACGCTCTTGATGCGGTCCAGCGACCAGGACTGGGCCGCACACCGCCGGGCACCACCGATCCGCACGTTGAGCATGGTGCGCGGTGCGGCGAACGGCAGAGTCAGTTGCTGTTCGATCAGCGCTGCACGAGCAAGAGTTAGCGCCGACGGACCAAGTCCCGCAACAGATCCCACGAGCTGGGTCAGCGTCTGCCAGCGTGAACGACTGGCCGAGCGTCGGCGGCGAGGCAGACTCCAGATCGCCTGCAGCTCTTGATCGTTCGGGTCGCGGGACAGCGAGCGCTGCATCAGCTTCAACGCCGAGACGCCGTCGATCAGGGAGTGGTGGAACTTGGTGTACAGCGCGAACCGGCCGTCGTTCAGCCCCTCCACGAAGTGGCCTTCCCACAGCGGGCGGTGACGATCGAGCAGGCTGCCGTGCAGCAGCGAGGTCAACTCGAGTAGGTCGCGGACCCGTCCCGGCGTGGGAAGTGCCTGCCGGCGCAGGTGGTAGTCGATGTCGATGTCGTCCTCGTCGTCGTAGGCCCACGCCAGGTTGGCGATGCCGCCGAGGAGGCGTGCCGGCCGTTTGCGGAATGTGGGTTGGAAGTCTCTGTTGTCGACCAGCGCCTCGTAAACCTCACGCGGGAATTCGGGTCCCGCGCCCTCCGGCGGCTCGAACAGCGCCAAGCCACCGACGTGCATGGGATGTTCGCGAGATTCGCCCAGCAGGAATATCGAGTCGGTGGGCGTTATCAGCTCCATCAACACATTAAACGCGGCGGCAGGGCTCCAGCCCAAGCCTTTTAGAAGTGCGGAATGCCCGGGATGCCGCCGCCGTGGCCACCACCGATGCCCGGGATGCCCGGACCCGGAATCTTCGGTCCCGGAATCATCGGACCCGGAATCCCCGGACCCGGAATGTTTGGGCCCGGCAGCTGTGGCGCGGGTAGCTGAGGCGGCGGCAGTGCCGGCGGAGGAGGCGGAAGTGCCGGCGGCGGTGCCGGTGCGACCGGTGCAGGCGCTGGCGCCGCGGGGGCGGGTGCCGGAGCCGCTGGGGCCGGTGCAGGTGCCGGCGGCGCTTTAGGCGGTGGCGGCGCCTGCTTCGTGGGAACCACGACACGTTGACCCAGATTGGGCCGGTCATTGACGTGTGGCCGGATATTGAGTGCGAGCGCAATCGCCAGTGCGGCGACACCGACGACGAAGATCGTCAACACCCCGAGCGCCACCAGGAACGGCTTGCGCTCAGTCTGATCTGTGTCGGCCTGGTGGAAGTCGAGTGCCGTCGATTCTGCCGCGCCCCCAGCCACGGTATAGACGTTGGCTTCATCGTCCGGTGCGGCGCTGTAAGCCAGTCCTTGACCCTCGGCTTGGCCAACCACCTCAGCCTCCGCGGCGAGTCCCGCGGCCAACGCGACCTCTGGGTTGACGACACCGGTGCCGGGATCCTGCGCATAGGCCAGAGCAGCCGTCGACGACTCGAATAACGGTGCGTGCGCCGACGCCAGCGCGGCGCCCCGGGCCAGTGCCGTCTCCGGCTCGCCGGGCGCGCTGACCATGAGCGATGTCGCCTTGTCCAGCTCCGGTTTGATCATGGCGATGTCGACACCGGAGCCCACCACGAACAGGCCCTCCGGACGCGATTGCAGGCCGTCGGCATCGGCGGCCATCTTGGTCAGTTCGGCCACTGCCTCGTCGTCATCGGCCGGCAGGACTTCCCGGCGCACCTCGGCGATCGAGCCGTCGGACGAGTCGACAACAGCCAATGTCGCGGTATCCGGTTCGACGAACAGCAATCCGGTACGCGCATAGCCCTGTGCGGTGCCCACCGTCTGTGCCAGTGCGGCCGCGGCCAAGAAGGCCGAGACCAGCATGACGTTTTCCACTTTGTGGGCGGCCAGCGCATCGCGCAGCGCCCCGGCCTCGGCGGGATCGGTCCAGGTCACCCCGGTCGACGTCAGCCGGTAGCCGCCCTCGGCGGCGCTTTCCCGGGTGCCAAGGATCGCCGCGATCACCTGATTTGCTGCGCTATTTGGGACTGTGGGTTGGTCGGCTTCCCCGTTGCTCGGGATTTCGAAGCCGTCCTCCTCGACGGTGGCGCCGTCCGCGTTTTCGCCTTCGACCAGCACCATTTGGACGGTCGAGGGTGCCATCGACATCCCCAGTACGATGTCCACGATTCCTCCCAGCCTGCAACACCGCACGCGGGCCCCCGACGACCCTGATGCTTTCGACAGTAAGCGCTATGTCCTCAGCAAGCTAGCCGGTTGGCGCGATGTCGCCGCCTCTCGCGGATACCCTCGCCGGGTGGCAACCAATCCTGGCGCGGGTGACGCGGCGGCGTTGGCTGCTGACTTCGCGCAGTTGGAGTCGGAGCTGGACGCGGTCATCGGGTTAGCTGTCAGCGCCGCCGGCAGCGGGAACGCTCCAATTGCGTTGGGGCACTGGCAAAGCGGACCGGCCTGGTCGACGATGAAGGTCCCGGTGGCCATTGCCGCGCTGCGCGAACGCACTCCGGCCGAAGTCACGCCCGAGATGACGGCCGCCATCACCGAATCCGACAATGCGGCAGCCGAATCGATCTGGCGGCGTTTGGGCGACCCGGCCATCGCGGCGGGCAAGGTCGAAGCCGTGCTGAGAGAAAACGGCGACCCGACGACGGTCCAGTCACAACGGGTGCGTCCGGAGTTCACCGCGTTCGGGCAGACGGACTGGTCGTTGGTTGACCAGGCCCGATTCATCTCCGGCGCTGTCTGCGACGGCAGAAACGCGCCGATCTTTGCGCTGATGGGCCGCGTGACGCGTGACCAGAGCTGGGGAATCGGCACCATTTCCGGCGCCCGATTCAAAGGCGGCTGGGGACCGTCAACTGCCGGCAATCACCTGGTACGACAAATGGGCCTGCTCACTTGGCCGACGGGCATGACCGCTGTGGCTTTGGCGGCTGAACCCGCGTCGGGATCCTTCGACGACGGCACCCGGGACCTCACCGACATGGCGCGGTGGGTGACGGCCCACCTTGAGGTCCTGCCTACCGGACGGTGTCGATGAGCACGCCGGGGTTGAGGATTCCGGCCGGGTCAAGTGCTGACTTTGCCGCGCGCAGGGCCCCTGCGAACGGGTCGGGCCGCTGGCGGTCGTACCACGGACGATGGTCGCGGCCCACGGCATGGTGATGTGTGATCGTGCCGCCGGTGGTGATGATCGCCTCGGAAACGGCTGCCTTGATCTCGTCCCACTGTGCGTCGAGGGAACCCCAGCGCCCGCCGCCGTAGATGCCGTAATAGGGCGCAGGCCCGTCGGGGTAGACGTGGGTGAACCGGCTCGTCACCGCGCCTGAACCGCAGACTCGTTCGACGGCGGTCCGGGCGGCCTCGGTCACCGCGGCATGCAGTGCGTCGAAACCCTCCCAGGTGCAAGCGGTTTCGAAGGTTTCGGCGATGACGCCGCGACGGGCGAGGGCGTCGCGCTGATAGGGCATGCGCATGAATGCCGAACGCCAGTTGGCCGAGGCGTCGGGTTTCGTTGTGTCGCTTGCGGTGTCGCGGCTGCGTTGCGCGGTCACCGTGCCGCCGTGTTCAGCGGCGACCTCTAGCGCCCGGTTCAGCCATGGGTCTGTCGGGTGGTCGGCCGATTCGAAGGCCAGCACCAACAGTCCGCCCCCGACCGCCGCGCCGGCGTTGAGAAACGCCTCGGCTGGGTCCAGCAGCCGGCAATTCGCCGGGTAGAGCCCTGCCTGCGCGATCGCCCGAGTCGCCGCGACCGCCGCCGTCCAGTCGTCAAATGCCACCGAAGCGGTGACCTGCCAGCGCGGGCGGTTCTGCAACCGCATCCACGCCTCGGTGATGATGCCGAGCGTGCCCTCCGAGCCGAGGAACAACCGGTCCGGCGACGGCCCGGCACCGGATCCCGGCAGCCGCCGCGACTCGCTCACGCCGGTCGGGGTGACGACGCGCAGCGACTCGGTCAGATCGTCGATGTGGGTGTACAGCGTGGCGAAATGCCCGCCCGAACGGGTGGCCAACCAACCCCCGAGGGTGGAGAACCCGAACGACTGCGGAAAATGTCGCAGCGTGAGATCGTATGGGCGCAGCTGGTTTTCGATCGCCGGCCCGAGTGCCCCGCCCTGGACGCGCGCGGCCCGGCTGACCCGGTCGATCTCGAGCACAGCGCCCATCTCGGTGGTGTCCAGCGTGAGCGCGGGGCCGTCGAACCGGCGCTCGACCCCACCGACCACCGAGCTGCCGCCACCGTACGGGATGACCGAGATGCCTTCCCGCGCACACCAATCCAGCAGGTCGACCACGTCCTGCTCGCGGTGTGGCCTGGCGATCAGGTCGGGGACGTGGTCGAGGCTTCCCTGCAGATTGCGCACCACGTCGCGAAACGCCTTGCCGCGCGCATGACCCGCTCGATCGACGGGGTCGACCGAACACAGCGAGGCCAGCGATGCCGGCGGGGTAATCCGTGGCGTGGGCAATTCCAGCGCGGACGGGTCCGGCGGTTGGTGATCGGTCAGGTCATGTCCGGGCAGCATCGCCGCCACCCGTGACACAAGCTCATTCGTCTCCCGCTCCGACAGCGCTTCCTCGACGTTGCCCCACCCCCACCACGACCGCGTCACTTCGAGACCCCTTCCAGCTCCGCTCGGGCCTGGTCGATTTGGTCATAGGCGTACGCGACGATGGCGGCCGCGGTCATCGCCTCGCCGTTGCCGGCGAACGATTCGTAGGACTGATCGCCGAGCACCTCGCGGAGGTGGGCGATGGTGGGGGCCAGCTCTGGGACCGTCGCCAGCGATACGGGGTCGCATGAAAAGCCGGCTATTGTCGCGGCGGGCTCGAACCGCCCCAGGCGATCCAGGAATGCGCTGAGCATCGCGAGCGGGCCGACCAAATTCCCGAAATTCCCCGCGTCGTACCAATGCCGAATAACCAGCGTCAGATGCTCGATCGCCGCGACGTTAACGACGGGTTCGGATTCGAGTCGGGCCAGAGCTGTCGCGAGAATCGTTGCGTTGTACTGATTGCCGCTTTCTTGGGCGAGCGCTAGCCCCTGCCGGCAGAGCGCGAGGTCACGTTCGGAACCTGCTGAACTCAGGCAATATGCATAGACGGCGATCGCAAACGTATGCATATACGGGTTATCGGTGGCAATAGCTGCTTCGATCAATCCGTCGGCGGCTGCTCTCGCCTCCTCAAGGAGACCGGCGAAAGCCAGTGCACAGACGCGGCAGGTACGAATGGCAACGTGGTTGTCGCCTCGGCGTTCGAGCTGAATGCGGCACACCTCCGCCCACCGCTCAGCTTGTCCGATGGCCATATAGGCTCCGCCAAGCCCGCCTTCCAGGCCGTATGGCGCCGCATGCGGGTTGCTCGCTAAAATGGCGTGACCGCTAGCGGCGTACGCGAGCGCTTGATCGACCCGGCCGGTTACCCAGCACAGCGATGCGCCTACATACACGCTCGCCAGCCGCGGGTGCCCGATTGCCCTCGCCGGCTCGATCAGCTCTTCTGCCCACGAAACCGGCTCGAGGTTCTGGACGCCGAAGAAACCGAGAATCCAGGCGTACGTCGTGATGGACGCGGCAATGTCGACGTCACCGCGGTCGGCGGCCCAGCGGAACGCGGTGCGCAGATTGGCGAGTTCGGTGGCGAACCAGTCGTACGCCTCCCGCTGGCGCGGGCTGTCCCACAGCGCGAGGATGTCGGTCTCGCGGTCGGCGAAATACCGCGCGTGCGCCGAACTCGCCTCGGCCGCTTGTCCACGTTCGACGAGCTTCTCCTCGGCGAACCGGCGGATGGTCTCCAGCATCGAAAACCGGGTCTTACCCGTCGACCGGTCCGCGACGACCAAGGACTTGCGCACCAGCGAGTCGAGCAGGTCGAGGATCGTGAACTCGTCGGCCTCCCCGAATCCTGATACGGCACAAGCACTTTCAACGTCGAAGCCACCGGCGAACACCGAACACCGTTCCAGCAGCGTCTTTGCTGGTTCTGCCAGGAGGTCATACGACCACGACACCGCCTGGCGCAGCGTTTGGTGACGTTCGAGTCCACGCCGCGACCGGACAAGCAGCTTGAACCGGTGATCGAGGCGGTCGCGCATCTCGGTCGCGGTCATCGACTCCATGCGCGAGGCGGCCAGCTCGATCGCCAAGGGGATGCCGTCAAGTCGACGGCACAGCTCTTCGACCGCCGTGGATTCCTCAGCCGACAGGTCCCGGGCAGCGCGGTCCCTGAATAACTCCACGGCTGCAACAACTTCCAGGGAGGGAACCCGACACAATCGCTCATCAGCGAGGCCCAGCCCCTCACGGCTTGTCGACAGGATCTTGACCGTGGCCGACCTCGCGAGGATAAGGTCGATCAGATCCGCCGCTGCGTCGACGACGTGCTCGCAGTTGTCGAACACCAGGAGACGAATCCTGGCCTCCAAAGCCGCTGCGATCGACTCACTCATCGTCATGCCGGGCTGCTGCGTGATGCCCAGCACCGCAGCCACCGCGTCGGGCACAGCTGCCGGATCGGCGACCGAAGCCAGCTCCAAAACCCAGACACCATCAGGAAATTCGTCAGCGAGGACTCCCGCCACCTCGAGTGCCAGTCGGGTTTTACCGACACCACCGACACCCGCCAACGTGACCAGCCGCTGCGATCGCATCGTCGATACGACGTCTTCAACGTCGTCGTCGCGACCGATGAGCCGACTCGGCGCAGGCCGCAGATTTCCTTGACTGGAATCGACCGTCCGTAGCGGTGGGAATTCCGTCCGCAAACCCGGCGCGGCGACTTGGAAGATCGCGATCGGGTTCGGCAGGTCCCGCAGCCGGCGAGGTCCGAGGTTCACCAGCTCGACACCGCTGAGCAAGCCCGCTGTGGAGTCCGCCACGAGGATCTGGCCGCCATGGCCGGCGGCCATCACCCGCGCGGCCCGGTTCAGCACCGTGCCGAAATAGTCGTTGTCGCGTAACTCGGCCTCGCCGGTCGCCAGCCCCATCCGTACGGGCAACTCCAGTTCGCGCTGTGCATCGACGGCCGCGGCCACAGCCGACACCGGCGATGTGAACCCGGCGGCCATCCCGTCGCCGCTGTGACTGAAGACGAAGCCGTCGTGGGCCTCAATCGCAGAGCGCAACACCTTGTCGTGCTTGGCCAGCGCCACCCGCATCGCATCCGCGCCGGACTCCCACCGACGGGTCGAACCCTCAATATCGGTGAACAGAAAGGTCACCACCCCTGACGGCGGCACCTCCGCGGGCACCGGATCAGGATGTCACACGAAATCGCAGGTAAAGGCGACATCAGCGACGAAGTATTAAGACCTCGGGTCGAAAATGTGTGAACCAGCCGGTGAATGAGCAACACGGCACTGCGGCAGAGGGGATTGAAGATGACCAGGATCTACTACGAGTCCGACGCTGACCTCTCGGTGCTGGACGGGCAGCGGGTCGCCGTCGTCGGGTATGGCAATCAGGGCCGCTCGTGGGCCCTGAACTTGCGTGACTCGGGCCTCGCCGTGGAGGTCTACACCCAGGCCGACGCCTCCCGGGACCAAGCCGCGGCCGAAGGCTTCACGGCGCACGACATCAAGGAGGCGAGCGACTGCGACGTGATCTGCACCCTCATCCCCGACGACGTAATCCCCGAGCTGCCCATCACGCCCAAACCCGATGCGCTGTGGGTGCTTGCCTCGGGCTACGCGGCGGCTTTCGACCGGATCGACCCCGACTGCGACGTCGGCATGGTCGCGCCCAGGATGCTCGGTCCCGAGGTGCGTGCGTGCTACGTGGAGGGCATCGGCTTCATTACCGCGCTCGGTATTCACAAGGACAACACCGGAACCGCTCTGGCCCGCACGCTGGCCATCGGACGGGCTATCGGCGGGCTGCGCCAAGGCGCCATCGAGATGACGCCGCGCCAGGAGGCCGTCCTCGACCTGGCGATGGAGCAGCTGTTCGCCCCGGCCATGGCCCGGGTCTCGATGAGCTTCGTCGGGCTGATGGCCGAGGCCGGCATCCCGATTGAGGCGATTATGACCGAGCTGATGCTCTCGGGCGAGATCGAACGGAACTACCGGCTGCTGCGGCTGGAAGGCTACGCCGGTCAGATGCGCTATCACTCGCCCACGAGCCAGTACGGCCAGATGTCGCGGGCGGATCGATACGACGGCATCGACGTCGCCGGGGTGATGCGAGAGGTGCTGAGCGAGATCGAGTCGGGCAAGTTCGCCGACGAATGGGAAGCCGAGCGCAACGCGGGCTATCCGAACCTGCAGCGGCTGCGCGCCGAGAAGCTCAGCCCCGAGGTCGTCGCCTTCGAGGAGGATCTGCGCGCCCGCCTCGGCGAGCGGGTGCGCGGGACTACTTGAGGCACTGTCCCGCATCGATCGGCAGTGTGACGCCGGTGATGTAGCGGGATTCGTCGGACGCGAGGAACAGCACAGCGTTGCTGATGTCTTCCGCCTCGACCCATGGGATCGGCAGCGTGTGGAACGTCTGGCAAAACGGGGCCAAATCATCGGGGCCGGGGTTCTCCAGGTCGGGGCGGACCAATTTGTACAGTCCTTCGTTCAGCAGCATCGGAGTGTTCACGAACGTGGGGTGCACCGAGTTGACGCGGATCATGTGCTGACCCAGTTCGACCGCGAAGGCCCGCATGAGGCCGACGACACCGTGCTTGGACGCGACGTAATGACCGAGATGGAGATTGCTATACGCCTTGAACCCGTTGACCGAGCTCGTCAGCACGATCGAGCCCCCGTGACCGCCCGACAATATATGTGGCACACCGGCTTTCACGGTTTTCCACACGCCCGACAGGTTCACATCGATCATGTCCTGCCAGTCTTGTTCACTGACCTTGTCGAGGGTGTCGCCGTCGTCGCTGCCGGCGTTGCTGATGCCTGCATTGGCTACGATCACGTCGAGCCGGCCCAGCTCGTCTACCCCGTTGTCGACTGCGGTTTTGAGCGCGTCGTAGTCACGAACGTCGATTTCGGCGGTGACAATGCGGCGGTTGTGGCGCCTGACCAGGTCCGCGGTCTGGGCCAGATCTGCCGGTGTGGATGGCGGGTTCAAGAACCCTTCTATCGGCTTGCAGATGTCGATGGCAATGATGTCCGCACCCTCTTGCGCCAATCGCACCGCATGCGCGCGGCCTTGACCGCGCGCTGCCCCGGTGATGAACGCGACCTTGCCTTCGACTCGCCCAGCGGCGGTCACGGCATCGCCTCGGCGTACTTGATGTGCCCTTCGAACCCCAGCCGGGTGGCCATCTCGCGGTAGCGATCTCGGGCGTTCCGGTAGACATCCTCATCGCCTTGCGCGCGTGCCAGCAGTGCTTGCAACCGCAGAAGGAAGATGTCTCGCAGCACAAGCCCGGGTTCAAAAGGCGCCGCCGCCAACCGGTCGATCGCATGCCGCGCTTCCTGGACGTTTTCGGCACCGCCACGCTGCAGCAGTGCCTCCACCAATACCGCGGTGGCTGCCGGGACCCACACCAACCCACCCTCATCCAACAACTCGTCCAGTGGGAGCCGCGACAACTCGATGGCGCCGCTGAGGTCACCCGACATCAGCCGTTCCTGCGCAAGAACGACGTCGATCGTTTGTATGCCGGTGATGGAGTATCGACGCTGCAATGCGGCGTCACGGGTTTCCGAGAGGAGTTCCACACCGAGCTGGCGGGAAGTGCCGTTCCCGTGCACCAAAGCAACCCCTCGGTTGCATCGAGCAAGGCCAAGCGCCACATCCTCACCGGATTGCTCTGCAAGCGTCAACGTTTCCGCGGTTTCGCGCAGCGTCATCTCATCGGGGAGCGCCACTCCGTTGATCGTGGCAACGATATCTGCGTGAAACATCGCACCTGTGCGTGCGACCGCCTCGAATGGTCTGGCCATGATGACTGCCTGACGGAAGTCGTCTTTCCAGCCGCCGATACCCAAGTACGAACGCGCAAGGCCGCGCAGCGCGGTAGCTATCGACAATGGGGAGCCCGACTGTAATGTGCCGCCCATCGTAGGGTCCCCATGCGCAAGGTCAATGACCCGCTCTGCCAATCGCAGGACCTCAGAAATCTCGGCTGTCTCGTGCTTGACGGAAGCGGCGGCCCCGAGCACAGCGATGGTCAAAGTGGCGTCGCCGATCGACTCGAGCAGCCGCGCGTGTTCCGTCGCGAGCTCCGAGGCCTCACGGCGGTGGCCGTTGAAAAACAGCTCCAGTACTCGCCCGGCCATGCCGACCGCCAACGATCGCTCGTCGCCCGCTGCAGTGCACAGCTCACGCAGTTCGTCGAAACCCGAATCGGCGCGGCTGCCACTTGAGCGAACTACTGTCGCGCACAACAGCGTTCGTGGCGCGATACGCATCGTCAGCCGATCCGGTTCGTCAGCCGGCAGCTGATCGGCGGCCAACTGCGCCCTACGCCAACTTGTCTGCGCAGCGGTATTGTCGCGATTGTTGGACCACGCTCCTGCCCGCATGTGCCATTCAAATGCCGCGCGCAAATTTCCAGCCGCCTCATAGTGCTGAGCGATCAACGACGCGTTCTTGTCGGTCTGCTCGATCGCTCTGGCCAGTCGGCCGTGCAGTTGTGCGCGGTCTGATTTCAGCTGCGATTCATAGGCCACCGATCGGATCATCGGGTGGCGAAATGCATACACCGCACGCGGCGAAAACTTCACCTGGTCAACGAGTTCCGCCTCTACCAGAGAAGCCACATCCACGTCGTCGGACAGGGCCTTCAGTGAATCGTCGTCGAACACCGTTCCGATGACGGACGCCGCGTTCAATGTACGTTTTGCAGTCGACTCGAGTCGGTCTATGCGGGCACCGATCGTCGCCTGAAGGGTGGCGGGCACGCTTGTATCAGCAGTCTGACTCCGCAATTGGTAGGTGCCGAGCTCACCGTGCAGCACGCCCCGCTCCGCGAGGTCGCGGACCATCTCCTCGGCGAAGAACGGGTTTCCGGCGGCACGCTCAGCCACGGTCGTCGCCAATGACACCACCGAAGGATCAGGACCCAACAGCTCTTCGGCCAGCTCTGCCGCGTGCTTATCGCTGAGCGGGCGAAGCGCGATGGTCTGCGCGCCGGACACCCGGGTCAATACTCCGCGGTACTCCGGTCGATAGGTGATCAGAGACACCGAGCGAGTTCGCGGAATCACCGCCAGGAACTCCGCCAGCATCGATTCGCTGGCCTCATCGATCCACTGCACATCCTCGATCACATACAGCGCCGGATCATCGCGGTCGAGTGACGCGGAATTGATCAGAGTCAACAACCGCCGGCGCCGCGCGTCGGCCGCGACCTCGGGCAGTGCATCGCGGGGATCCCGAATGCCAAGCAAATCCTCAAGGAGGACAAGGTCTTCCGGGTCCGCATCTGGAAACCGGTCGCGTATCCGCGCCCGAGCGGTTCCAGCGCCGAGATCGGTGGTCTGCGTCCCCGCCCGAAGCAGCCGGGCCAACGCGTGCAAGGGAATATCGCGGGCGTGCGATTCGCAGTGAGTTGTCATTACCTCAACACCGCGGGCGACCGCGATCGCGGCGGCTTCGCGAACCAGGCGGCTCTTGCCAATTCCGGACGGTCCTATGACATTGACGACGCAGCCGGCCCCATCGATCGCCTCGTCGAGAATTGCCGTAATGGTGTTGAGTTCCCATCGACGCCCGACCAACGTCGGCTCACTGCGACGTCGCGGGTGACGATCGGCGATAGCCAGCAGCCGGCGTGCTACGACCGGATCGACCGCGCCTTTGATGCCTACCATCTCCGGATCACTCAGAACCACGGCGTGCTCGACCAATCGGGCAGTCGACTCGCTGAGCATCACTCCGCCCGGCGGCGCGATCGATTCCATCCGCTGGGCCATCCCCACCTGCTCCCCGATGGTGGTGTAGCCGAAAGGCCCGGAACCGATCTCACCGGCGATCACCTGTCCGGAGTTCAACCCGACCCGCAGTTCCAGCTGCACGCCATCGCGGTTCTGGACATCAGCGGCCAGTTGCTGTGCTTCGGCTTGAATCCCCAAACCTGCCAGGCAGGCACGAATCGCGTGGTCCTCCAGCGCCACCGGAGCTCCGAACACCGCCATGATCCCGTCGCCGGTGAACTTGTCGACCGTGCCGCCGTACCGTCGCACGACTGCGGCACAGCGATCGGCCAGGTCGGCCATGATCTCGCGCAGCCGCTCGGCACCAACCGCGGCCGCGATGTCCATCGAGTGCACCACGTCGGCGAAAAGGACCGTCACTTGCTTGTACTCCGCCGACCGGGCGGCCTGCGCGAGTCGCGCACCGCACTCGCCGCAGAACTTCGCAGTCGGGCCTGACTGCGCGCCACAAGAGCCACAGACCAGCCCTGTCGTGGTCAAACCAGCGCCGCCATCCCCGCTGTGGTACACGTCAGTATGGTTTCACTGCTGGTCAGCGGTGTCCGGCATATCGCTGCGCCAGCTCCGATACGACGCGCTTGACTCCATCCGCACTGCCGAGACGCACCAGCGCGGGCCGCGATGAAAAGGGACCGCCCGTTCGGCGATTACGGGGGCCTGCGGGCGACGCCAACCGCGCCATCGTCCCAGGTAGCCGCACGTAGTAACATCGGCTATTGATCTCGTTTCCTGTCCCTGCAGACCCTGAGAGTGTTACGGTAATCGACATGCTCCGGCTGACATCTAGCCTGCGTGCAGGCGTCTGGTTCCTGGCCCTTTTGGTAAGCCTCGGCATCGCCGCCGCGACCTTCCCCAAGGCCGCGGTAGCCGATTCCACCGAGGACTTCCCGGTACCCCGCCGGATGATCCAGACCACCTGCGACGCCGAGCAGTATCTGGCGGCCGCAAGGGATACCAGCCCGGTGTACTACCAGCGCTACATGGTCGACTTCAACAACCACCCAAACGTTCAGCAGGCGACGATAAACAAGGCGCATTGGTTTTTCGCGCTGTCACCGGCGGAGCGCAGGCAATACTCAGAAAACTTCTACAATGGCGATCCGCTGACGTGGGCCTGGGTCAACCACATGAAAATCTTCTTCAACAACAAAGGTGTGGTAGCCAAGGCGACAGACGTGTGCAACAACTACCCGCCCGGCGACATGTCGGTGTGGAACTGGTCATAAGGCTTTTTCGGGATAGTTCGCCTGCCCTCGCCGAGCGTGCCGCTTCATCCTGTTTGCTGTCGTTCGGCGCTGTTGCTACAGAAAGGTGCTGGTCATGAAGGCACTGAGGTTCGTCGTCTTCGCGATATTGACGGCGGTCGCTCCATGCGTCGTCCTCATCGAGAGCAGCCCAGCGCATGCCGACTTTCAACCATGTTCGACAGAAGGCACGAAACTATGGGGGGACACCGGCCCGATACAGTGCGTGCGCCAAGCGGATGGACAACTGCAATGGGTGGCCATTCCCGCTGCAGGAATGTGTGTGGCGATCTGCGATCGGTTCGGCCCGCCCTAGGGTGATTGCCGCGGTAGCGCCGCGCGTCAGCGACCGCGAAACCGAAGCTCCCTCTTCTCCACGAACGCCTGCGCCGCTTCCCGGTGGTCTTCTGTCAAACCCGTATGGATGTGGTGTGTGACCTCGAGGTCCATGCATTCCTCGAGGTTCCCGTGGACCGCACGGTTGAGGTTCTCTTTCATGTAGCGGTAGGCGATCGACGGGCCCCCGGCCAACCTCCGGGCCCGGTCCATCACCTCTCTGTCGAGTTCGTCGGCCGGGAACACGGCGTTGACCAAACCCAGCTTCTCGACCTGACCGGCTGTGAGCCGCTCCGAAAAGTAGTAGAGCTCCTTGGCTTTCGCCGGGCCGACCAGTCTGGTCAAGAACCAGGTTCCGCCGTAATCGCCGGCGAAGGCGACGCGAGCGAAAGCGGTGGTGAAGATGGCAGTTTCGGCCGCGTACCTGAGATCGCAGGCCAAGGCGAGCGCAAAGCCGGCGCCCGCGGCGGGGCCGGGAATCTGTGCGATGGTCGGTTTCGGCATCCGCCACAGCTTCCCGCTGGTCGCCTGCTGGTTCAGACGCTGCCGGTGAATCGCCACGTCGACCGGCACCGACGTCGCACCTGAAGATCCCCGATCGGCCATCGCCTTCACATCGCCCCCAGCCGAGAAGGCGCCGCCTGCTCCAGTCAGTACCACGCACCCAACCTCATCGCTGAGTTCGACCTGGGCCAGGACGCGTCCCAACGCATCGAGCATGTCGTCCGAGAAGGCGTTGCGCCGAGACGGCCGGTTCATGGTTATCACAGCGACGCCGTCGGCCACCTCGGCCAAGAGATCGTCAGTGCCAGTGTCGAGGGCGGTCATGGTGCACGCACTACGAATGCACGCCGCCGATCTCGGCGACCGGGCCGCTACCGTTCGGCAGGCCCGGCAAGCCGGGTGTCAACCAGATTTCGGTGATGCCCTCGGCCCGGCCGTCAACCGAAGGGACGAACCTCAGGGATTGGCCGGCCGGGTCCAGCCGGACGTGCGCAACCCCATCCTCAACCTCGGCGTCGAGACCCAGAACGCGGGCCCACCGCCGGGCCGCCTCGGCCGGTTCTTGCACCTCGACCGTGATGCCGGCGATACCGCCCGCCGGGTGATCCGGCACTGTTCCAGTCCACGCCGGTCCCGCCCACCGCCACGAGTCGGTCGGCGACGCCCAGTCGAGGGACACGATCGCCCCCGGGGTGTCCTTGGGGTGCAAATGGGTCCCGGCGATGTCGTCGAGGTCGACCTTCCAGACCACGCGCACTCCCAGATCGTTCACCCGCCGGCGGGCCTCTTCGAGCGAAGGCATCTGGAATATGGCCATGTAGCCGCTGTCGGATCCGCGACGGGCGAGATAGCGCCCGGCAGTGGTGTCGGGTTGTACGGGAGAGACCACCTCCACGAAGGAGTCCCCCACGGCGAACACGGCGTTGACGAGGCCGAACTCTCCGACCCCAGGATCGTGGAACGGGTCCGGCCAGCCAAACGTCTCCCGCAGAGCGGTGGCGGTGTTCTCACAGTCGTGGGCGACCAGCGCCACCTGGCGTAAACGAGGACCGGACAAAGGATCTGGCATAAGCACGCTCCCATGGCAGCGACGTACGACCACCGTACCTGGGCTCAGTCGGAGCGTCCGCGTACTCACAAACCTTGCGGGCCGCCCGTCGTCGCAGGTCGCAGGCTTGCGGTCGAAAAGAGCCCGGACGTAGCATCACCCCCGGTATGAGTGCGATCCGCCGGGGCGCTGTAGTCGCGATAGCCGGGACAGCTGCCGTCGCCCTACTCAGCGCAGTACCTGCCCACCTTCTCGTAAGCGGCTTGATCGCCCTGGGCGTCGCTTCGGCGCTGATGACCGTCCTTATGTTGGCGAGCCGCCTCGAACCCATTGAACCCAGCGGACCAGCACCGAGCCGATACCATCCTGGGCCGCCCCCAGGCCGCCATCGCCGCAGTACTGAGACTGCGCGGCGCCTAGTCGGTCTGGACCCACGGGGTCCGCTTCGCCTCCTGCGCGAACTTCGCCTACGTCGATGGGTGATCGACGCAGGTGCTCAGGCGCTCCAAGCCATTCGCCCCTCGGGGCGGGACGTGACCGATCGGCAGACCAAGGAATGGGCGCGCGCCGCGGCCCGCAACCACGGGTGGCAGCCGGTCGACAGTTTCAAGCGCCACATCGGCCTCAGCGAAGCGGCGCTGCAACGCCTCATCCTGCGTGGGTTTGTGATTCAGCGCGGCGCCCGGGTTCGGTGGCGATGATCTTGTTCGGAAATTCCAAAGACAGCGTCGAGCGCATTCAGGGCACCCAGAATAACCACGGGTAAGACCTTGCGTTGCTCGCCGAGCTACTCGGCTTGGCCACTGACGACGCGATACCTAGATTTATTAGGCCGGGGATGACAAGTGCAAGAACCAGTGCGCCTGTGACGTGGACCCACGACCATAAAGTCCACTGTGACAGCAAACCCGCGAATATCGCACCCGCACCGGCTAGACCTGCAGTCCAATAGGTTGTCTGTGGCAACCTGCCGATTGAAAATTCGACCGTACTGGCGCCGGCAAGCCTAAGTGCTCGGACCGTCGGGAGCGTCCGGCCTATTATCACAATTCCGCACACTGTAATGATTAGAAGGCCGTAAACCACTGCCGCCCATCTCACCCAGAGGTGTCTATCATTTATGGCCTGCAGGTAGTAGACGCTTAGCGACATCAACATACCTGTCGTTGTTACTACGATCGCGCCTGAAAGGCATGCACCCAGGACACTCCCATAAACGCGGAGAAGTGGAAGGTCTTCGGGGTTACCCTGACCGGGCGTGTCATATCAGTGGTAGCGAGATATTCACCATAAGTAACGAGCATCCAACCGAGACCACAGACTAGAACCGAACCGCCAACGGCGAGCATTCCAGTAGCGGCCATGCCTTGACTCCACACTTTGGCGCACAGCGATGGGTCCGGAGGATCGGGGAGATCAGTTCCAGTAATGAGGCTGAAGAGGTAACTGTCCAGACCTAATACGAGAACGCCAGAAGAAAACAGCACGATTGTGTGGCTGCCCGGTTTTCTCGTTGACGCAAATAGCACGGTTATTGCGGCTGCGAGGAAACCAGCTAATACGCCCGCTAACTGAGAGTTAGTGCTTGCGGAACTAATGATGCTCCAGTGAGATGCACTTTCGCATCCCTTCACGCGCCACTCCCTTGCGAGATTTCACTTGCCGCATGCGTTCGGAACCGAAACGGTCCTACCTGCCCGGACGCCGGCCGACCCGCAGCGATTCTCGCTGAAAAGTGGCGGTGGCGGAGGTGTGTGGTTCCAGGACATGCGAATAGCGTGTCGCAAGACATCGGAATAGGTTGAGCGCTCGACTCTCGGCGGGTG
>NZ_LQOW01000003.1 GCF_002102185.1 Mycobacterium fragae | reverse complement strand
ACGGGGCATCAGAATGCGGCAAAAAACAACAACAAACAAAAACACCAAACACACTATTGAGTTCTCAAACAACACCCATCAACAGGCAACCCTGCTACTATACTCCGCAGCCCAAGCACCGTCAACTCCACTAATCGCTCCCTAGAAGCGGCGTGGGTTGTTTAGTCAGCGCTATTCTACTCGCTCGATCTCGGCTCCGAGACTGACAAGGTTTTCCACAAACAACGGATAGCCCCGATCGATGTGGACCACGTCATGGACTTCGGTGTCGCCGTCGGCTACCAGTCCCGCGAGCACCAAGCCGGCGCCGGCTCGGATGTCGGACGCCCACACCGGCGCGCTCGACAGTTGCGGTAGTCCTCGCACGACGGCGTGGTGGCCGTCGGTGCGAGCATCCGCGCCGAGCCGGATCATTTCCTCGACGAACCGGAACCGTGCCTCGAACACGTTCTCAGTGATCATCGACGTGCCATCGGCGATCGAAGCCAAAGCGATCGCCATCGGCTGCAAGTCCGTCGGAAACCCGGGGAATGGCAGTGTCGCGACGTTGACGGCCTTGGGCCGCTCGTACTGGGTCACCCGGAAGCTGTCGTCGGTCTGGGTGACTGTCGCACCCGCGTCGTGCAGCTTGTGCAGCACCACCTGCAAGTGCGCCGGGTCGACGCCGGTGACCGTGATGTCGCCGCGGGTCATCGCCGCCGCGATGCCCCAGGTGGCCGCCACGATGCGGTCTCCGATCACGCGGTGCTCTGTGGGATGCAGCCGCGGCACACCGGTGATGGTCATTGTCGGCGAGCCGGCACCCTCGACCTTTGCGCCCATCTGGTTCAACATCGTGCACAGGTCCACAACGTCGGGCTCGCGGGCCGCATTGTGGATCGTGGTGACGCCCTCGGCCAAGACCGCGGCCATCAGGATGTTCTCGGTGGCCCCGACTGACGGGAACTCCAGCTGAATCTCCGCCCCGCGCAACGTGTCCGCCTGAGCCACGACGCAGCCGTGCTCGATATTGCAGTTGGCACCCAACTGCCGCAGCCCCGCCTGGTGCATGTCCAAAGGACGCGACCCGATAGCGTCGCCGCCGGGCAGCGCCACTTTGGCCCGCTTGCATCTACCTACCAGTGGTCCCAGCACGCAGACCGATGCCCGAAACTGCCGCACTGCGGCGAAGTCGGCATCGTATTTCGGTTCGTCGGGCGAGGTGATTCGCACGGTAGCGCCGGAGAGTTCGACTGTCGCGCCGAGGCCGCGCAGGACCTCCGCCATCAGCGGGACGTCGAGGATATCGGGGCAATTGGTGATCGTGCTGGTGCCCTCGGCCAACAGCGCCGCTGCCATCAGCTTCAGAACGCTATTCTTGGCGCCCCCAACAGCAACTTCGCCCGACAACCGATTGCCACCGGTAACCACGAAACGCTCCGCCACGCGGTTAGTGTAATGAAGGGGGTTCGCCCTGTCAGTCGGGCGCGGCGATCCACCCGGTACCGTTTTGAGTCATGGCAGTACACCTGACCCGCATCTATACCCGCACCGGTGATGACGGCACCACAGGGTTGAGCGACTTCTCGCGGGTCTCCAAGAACGACGTGCGATTGGTCGCGTATGCAGACTGCGACGAGGCAAACGCGGCGATCGGTGTCGCGATCGCAGTTGGAACCCCCGAACAGCGGATAACGAACGTGCTACGGCAGATTCAGAATGACCTGTTCGACGCCGGCGCGGATCTTTCGACTCCGGTGGTGGACAAGCCAAAGCACCCTCCGCTGCGCATTACCCAGGCTTACATCGATCGGCTCGAGGGGTGGTGCGACGAGTTCAACGAGGGCCTGGAGGCACTCAATTCTTTTGTGCTGCCAGGTGGTACACCGTTATCCGCGCTACTGCATGTCGCCCGGACGGTAGTGCGGCGCGCTGAGCGTTCGGCGTGGGCGGCAATCGATACACACCCATCAGATGTCAGCCCGTTGCCGGCCAAGTACCTGAATCGATTGTCCGACTTGTTGTTTATCCTATCCCGACTGGCCAATCCGAACGGGGACGTGCTTTGGCAGCCGGGTGGCGGGCAGGCCGAGCAGTCGGAGGAATAGGTCTGGGCTTCACGTGGTGCGCCGCCGCGCCCTTGGCGAGGGACGTGATTCCAGCCAGGACTGGAAAGCCGTTAATGCGCCTCGGTCCAGTGCGATTTCATAACCCCGCCTGCGGTCTTGTGTGGTGTCTCGCAGCTCCAAGACAATGATCTCTTCGGTCATGATGTCGAACTCATCACCGCGAGGCGACCGGCGCGAAACGACCTCGACGCCGCGCCTGCCCAGTCGACGATCCGGCCACAGGCGAACACTGGACAACCGATAGAACGCGGCATCCTCACCCCGATAGCGGATCACGCCGTGGCGCCAACCATGGCCCCCGACTGCGGGGATGTCCCGCATGATTGCCGCCGTTCCGCCTTGGCGCAGTTTCCACAGACGATAACTCAGCGCGACAACGGCAATTGCCAACACCGCGACGAGCACGACCATGACAATCATGAGCGCGCTCATCGGGAGCGACTCCGCTAGTCGATCGCGCCGACAGCGCGCAATCTCGCGCGGCCCCTGGCGGCGATGCGGGGATCGTCGGACTCGGAATCCTGTCTGGCCGCAGACTCGTCGATCTCCGATTCGAATTCGGCCGACTCGGCGAGGATGGTGACGCCCTCCTCGGTCACCGACATGAAACCACCGTCCACCGCGATGCGCAGGTCGTCCTCACCCTCACGTTCGACGCGGACCATGGCGTCGTCAACCAACTGCGCCACCACCGGGATATGCCGTGGCAAGATACCGATCTCGCCGACGGTGGTGCGGGTGAAGAGGAATGTCGCCTCGCCCGACCAGATCTTGCGGTCGACGGCGACGATCTCCACGTTCAACTCCGCCATCAAACCACCTCTCGTTGCGGGTAGGAACGAATCACAACTTGGCGCCGAAGCTTTCAGCTTTCTTGGCCAGGTCGTCAAGGCCGCCGATCAAGAAGAAGGCCTGCTCGGGCACATGGTCGAAATCGCCCTTTGCGAGCTTGTCGAACGCCTCGATGGTTTCCTTCAACGGCACAGTGGAACCCGGCTGGCCGGTGAACTGTTCGGCCGCCATCATGTTCTGTGACAGGAACCGCTCGATACGCCGTGCCCGCTGCACCTGTTGCTTATCCTCTTCGGACAGCTCGTCGATACCAAGAATCGCAATGATGTCTTGCAAGTCCTTGTAGCGCTGCAGGATTCGAATGACTTCCTGTGCCACCCGGTAGTGCTCTTCGCCGACCACGCTGGGGTCCAGGATGGTCGAGCTGGACGCCAAGGGATCCACTGCCGGGAAAATGCCCTTGGAGAACACCGACCGGCTCAGCTCGGTGGTGGCGTCAAGGTGGGCAAAGGTCGTCGCCGGCGCCGGGTCCGTGTAGTCGTCGGCGGGAACGTACACCGCCTGCATCGAGGTGATCGACTTGCCCCGCGTCGAGGTGATGCGTTCCTGCAACTCGCCCATTTCGTCGGCCAGCGTCGGCTGATAACCCACTGCCGAGGGCATCCGGCCGAGCAACGTGGACACCTCCGACCCGGCCTGAGTGAACCGGAATATGTTGTCGATGAACAGCAGCACGTCCTGGCCCTGCTCGTCGCGGAAGTACTCGGCCATCGTCAAGGCCGACAGCGCCACCCGCATACGGGTGCCGGGCGGCTCATCCATCTGACCAAACACCAACGCGGTGTCCTTGAGTACATCCGCTTCGCCGAGTTCCACCCACAAGTCGTTGCCCTCACGGGTACGCTCACCAACGCCGGCGAAAACCGAAGTGCCGCCGAAGTTTCGAGCGATACGGTTGATCATCTCCTGGATGAGCACCGTTTTACCCACGCCGGCACCGCCGAACAGCGCGATCTTGCCACCGCGCACATACGGCGTCAGCAGATCGACAACCTTAAGGCCGGTCTCGAGCATCTCGGTACGGGGTTCCAGCTCGTCGAACGCCGGCGGCTTGCGGTGAATGGGCCAATGCTCGAAATCTTTTCCGTAGCCATCCTCATCCAGGCAATAGCCAAGCGCATTGAAGACGTGGCCCTTGACACCCTCGCCGACCGGAACCGAAATCGAGTCGCCGGTGTCGATCACCTCGACGCCGCGCACCAGCCCGTCGGTCGGCTCCAGCGAGATGGCGCGCACGAGGTTGTCGCCGAGATGCTGCGCTACTTCCAGCGTCAACGTCTTAGCAAGTGCCTTGAACGTGACCTCCGCATGCAGCGCGTTGAACAGCTCCGGCACGGAGCCGCGCGGAAACTCGACGTCGACCACGGGCCCGGTTACCCGCACCACGCGGCCGTTATTGTCGGTGCTCTTGGAGTTGTTAGACTTCTGAGTCTTTTTCGTGGTAGCAGCCATAATCTTTTCGCTTCCTAAAGGGGCTTATCCAGCGGCCTCGGCGAGTGCGTTTGCGCCGCCGACGATTTCGCTGATTTCCTGAGTGATCTGGGCCTGTCGCTCGCGGTTGGCCTCCAACGTGAGATCCCTGATGAGATCGTCAGCATTGTCGCTCGCCGACTTCATCGCCCGTTGGCGCGACGCCAGCTCGGATGCAGCTGACTCGAGCAACGCCGCGTATACGCGGGTGGTCAAGTACCGCGGCAGCAGCGACTCGAACAGCGTTGTCGCATCCGGCTCGAATGAGTACAACGTGTGCAGCCCGGTGTCCTCCTCGACGTACTCCACAACCATTGGGGCGATGCGGTGCGCCTCGGCCGACTGCGACATCATCGACTTGAATTCGCTGTACACGATGTGCAACTCGTCGACCGCGGGAGCGCCCTCTTGCTCCTGACGCTCACCGTCGTTCTCGACGCCCGCCAAGAAGGCTTCCACCAACGTCTCAGCCACCTCGACGGCATTCTCGTACCCGGGTCGCTCCGAAAAACCTGTCCACGACTCATTGATATCCCAGTTTCGGAATGTGTAGTAATTCAGCGCTTTTCGGCCGACTACATAGAGTACCGGCGTCTTGCCTTCCTCACGAAGCAGCGAAAACAGCTCCTCCGCGCGCCGAAAGATGCTGGAGTTGTATGCACCACAGAGACCGCGGTCGGATGAGACCACCAGTACACCAGCCCGTTTCGGCTCAGGCCGTTCGACAAGCAGCGGGTGGTCCAAGGCGGCTTCGTTCGCCAGCGTGGTGAGCATCCGGGTGATCTCGTTGGCGTACGGCCGAGCCGCCTCCAGACGGGCTTGCGCCTTGCCGATACGCGAGGTCGCGATCATCTCCTGTGCCTTGGTGATCTTTTTGATCGACCCGGCAGAGCGGATCCGGCCCCGCAGCTCGCGAAGTGTGGCAGCCATCTTTGGTTACTTCTTCTTCTGCGGCGGCGCGGGCTTGTGCACCTGCACCGCTTCCTTCGCCAATTTCTCTTCGTCAAGAGCTTCGACATGCTCGTCGGGCACCACCGAGCCGCCGCCGGTCGCCGCGAAGCCCTTCTTGAAGTCGTTGACCACCTCGGTCAACTTCTCGGCCTGCTCTTCGGTGAGATTCTGCGATTCCCGAATCTCGGAAAGAATGCCCTCTTCGGAAGCCCGGACATGATCGAGGAATTCGGTTTCGAAACGCCGTACGTCTTCGACCGGAACCGAGTCCAGGTGACCACCGGTACCGAGGAAGATCGCAACCACCTGCTCCTCTACCGGCACCGGCTGGTTTTGCGGTTGCTTGAGCAGTTCCACCAAGCGCTCACCCCGCTCCAACTGCGCCTTCGACGTGGCGTCGAGGTCGGAGGCGAAGGCCGCGAACGACTCCAGTTCGCGATACTGCGACAGGTCCAGCCGCAGGGACCCGGCAACCTCCTTCATCGCCTTGATCTGCGCCGCGCCACCGACCCGGGACACCGATACCCCGACGTTGATCGCCGGCCGAACACCCTGGTTGAACAGGTCGGACTCCAGGAAGCACTGTCCGTCGGTAATCGAGATGACATTGGTAGGGATGTAGGCCGAGATGTCGTTGGCCTTGGTCTCGATGATCGGCAGGCCGGTCAACGAGCCGCCCCCGAGGTCGTCGGAGAGCTTGGCGCAGCGCTCCAGCAGGCGCGAGTGCAGATAGAACACGTCGCCCGGGTAGGCTTCGCGGCCGGGTGGGCGGCGCAGCAGCAGCGAGATCGCGCGGTACGCCTCGGCCTGCTTGCTCAGGTCGTCGAACACGATCAGCACATGCTTACCCTCATACATCCAGTGCTGCGCGATCGCCGAACCAGTGTATGGCGCAAGCCATTTGAAACCTGCGGACTCGGATGCGGGCGCGGCGACGATCGTCGTGTAGTCCATCGCGCCGCCCTCCTCGAGCGTGTGATGCACGGCGGCGATCGTGGTGCCCTTCTGCCCGATGGCTACGTAGACACACCGCACCTGCTTTTGCTCATCGCCGGATTCCCAGTTTTGCCGCTGGTTGAGGATGGTGTCCACGCACACTGCGGTCTTGCCGGTCTTGCGGTCGCCGATGATCAGCTGCCGTTGCCCGCGGCCGATCGGGGTCATCGAGTCGATGGCCTTGATCCCGGTCTGCAATGGCTCTTTGACGCCCTGGCGCTGCACCACCGAGGGCGCCTGGATCTCCAAGGCCCTGCGTTCGTCAGCTTCGATGTCGCCGCGGCCGTCGATCGGATGGCCGAGCGGGTTGATCACCCGGCCCAGGAACCCGTCCCCGACCGGGACCGACAGCACATCGCCGGTGCGCTTAACCTGCTGGCCCTCTTCGATTTTCTCGAAGTCACCCAGGATCACCGCGCCGACGCTGTGCTCGTCGAGGTTGAGCGCCACACCCAACACACCGCCGGGAAACTCGAGCAGTTCCTGGGTCATTACCGACGGCATTCCCTCGACGTGCGCGATGCCGTCACCCGCGTCGACGACGGTGCCTACCTCTTCGCGGGCGGTGTCGGAGGTGAATGAGCTAACGTATTCCTCGATTGCGCCCTGAATGTCGTCAGCGGAGATTGTCAACTCTGCCATGGCTTTTCGTCTTCCTGATTGTGATTGTGATGACTCGTTGGTAGTTCAGTCTGGTAGCTGGGTCTCGGCTGCGGCAAGGCGAGAGGAGAGCGTGCCGTCGATCACCTCGTCGCCCACCGTGATCGAAAGCCCGCCCAGCACTTCGGGATCGATCTGCATCTGCACCGTCACCGGATGGCTGTAGATCCGGCTCAGCACCTCGGTGAGGCGCTCGAGCTGCCGGTCGGTGAGTTCAGCCGCGGCGGTGACGTGTGCGACGACTTCACCGCGGCGGGCTACCGCCACCTCGGCGAGACCGAGCACCGCCTCCTCGGCAGGCTGGCCGCGCAGCAATTCAACCGTCTGGGACAGCAACTCGGCAGCGATCGGGTTGACGCGGCCGCTGGCGCTGTCGAGGACGTTGCGCAGCAACTGGACACGGCCTTCGGGGGGAACGGCATAGTCGCCAAGCAGGATGGCGAGGCGGGGCTGAGCATCGAGGATGCGGCTGAACCGGAACAGCTGGTCTTCAACCTCGTCGACCTGGCCGGCTCGTTCGGCGCGCATCAGCAACGCTTGGCGCGCAATGTGTTCGACAGCATCGACCAGGTCGGAGTTGGTGGACCAGCGCTGCGAGACGGCACTGCGGAGTATGTCCAGTGTGGTGTCTCCAACCTTGTCCGCTACCAGCCGTTCGATCAGCCGGATTCTGGGTGCGGCGTCCTCGGCCGGAACGGTGAGGTAGCGGGTGACCACGATCTCGCGGTTCAGAAGTGCAGCCACCGATGCCAGTTCCTCGGCGAGGGTGGACAGCGCCTTGTCATCGAGGCCGTCGGCGATCTCGCCGAACCGGTCCACCAGAGCGTCCAGTGACCGTCGGCTGGCCGAACGCATCTTCGCCAGTACGGGGTACTCGACCTCGGCGTCCGACGGCGCCATCGCGTCGAGATCGTCGAGGAAGCGATCGACGGTGGCCGACTGCTGCTCCGAGTCGGCGACATAGCCACGCACCAAATCACCTGCTCGCCGGACAGATTCGGTACCGATGTCCTGGCGCAGCTGGCGGATCAGCTGCGCTCGCATCAGCTCGACCTGTTTGGCGCCCTGTTGTTTGATGCGCTCGACCTCGGCGTCCGCTTGGGCGTGCAGTTGTTCGGCGATACGTTCGGCATCCGCGTGGGCTTCTTCGGTGATTCGGCGCGCCTCGGCCTTGGCCTCCTCCAGCGCCTGGGCGTGGGCTTGGCCGGCTTCTTCGAGCCGCTTGGCAGCCGCGGCGGAATCTTCCAGCTCTTGTCGCACGGTCTCTTGCCGCTCAGTCATCAGCCTGCGCACGGGCGGCACGACGTAGCGCCAGACCAGCAACACGATGACGGCGAACCCGGCCAGCTGCCCGAAGAAAGTCGACATGTTGACTACCGCCCCGACCCGGTCGTGGTAACCGAGGTTGTGACCTCGACGCCGAGGATGCGGCTGGCCAGCGTCGTGGACATGCCCTCCACCCGAGAGCGCAGCTCCGCTGCCACCGCGTCGCCCTCCCGCTTGAGTTGCTCGCCGGCGTCTTGCAGCGTCGAAGCCACCTGTTCCTCCGCTTGGGCGCGCATGTCCTCGACGACCTTGCGGCCCTCGGCCCGGGCGTTGTCGCGGGCGGCCGACGCCTCCACCCGGGCTTCGGACATCGCTTTCTCGTAGTCGTCTTGAGCAGCGGCGAACTGCTCTGCCGACTTCTTGTTGTCCTCCAGCGTCTTGGTGACCATGTTCTCGCGCTCGTGCAGCACCCTCATGATCGGCGGCACGACGAAGGTGCCGATCACGCCGAGCACGATCAAGAAGATGATCAGCACGACGAAGAAGGTCCCGTTGGGGATGAGGAAGTTGTTGCCTTCGGCTTCCTCTGCGGCCCGGCCCGCGACGGCCAGGACGGTAGCGCTCATGTCACCCATTTCAGTGGATTACTTGACTGGTGTGGCGAAGACGAACAACGCCATGAACGCCAGGTTGATGAAGTACATGGCCTCCACCAGACCGACCGTGATGAAGAACGGTGTGAACAGCCGGCCCTGTGCTTCAGGTTGGCGGGCAACACCGGAGATCAGCGCGTTACCGGCGACACCGTCACCGATGGCGGCGCCGACGGCGCCACCGCCCAAGATCAGTCCACCGCCGATAAGGGCGCCGGCAGCGATAGTGGGATTCATCCTTATCCTCCTTGATATCTGGTAGCGGTCTACCAGGTTTTCCGTTGTGGTACGTGGTGGCTAACAATCCTGAAACCGTCGTCTGGGCCTACACGTGGTCTTCTTCCATCTCCATCGCCTGACTGAAGTACAAGATCGTCAGCAACGCGAAGATGAAGGCCTGGATCAGTCCGACGAACAAGTCGAATGCTTTCCAGATGGCGTTGGGTGCCCACAAGACATACGGCGGAAACAGTGCGATCAGCGCGACCAGGATCCCGCCGGCAAAGATGTTCCCGAAAAGTCGGAGCGACAACGAGATCGGCTTGGCAACCTCTTCGACCAGATTGAACGGGGCCATGAAAACGACGTGGCCCTTGAGCACCCCGAGTGGATGGCCCAGAATGCCCCGCCGCCAGAAACCGGCCGCGTGATAGCAGATGAACACGAACAACGCCAGCGCCAGCACGTAGTTGATGTCGGCCGCGGCCGACTTGAGCAACTCGGTGGTGTGCCCCTTCTCGTCGGTGTACTGCAGCGGCAGCACCGCGAGCCAGTTGGAGATGAGGATGTACACGAAGATCGTGACCGCCAGTGGCAACACGAAGGGGGCGATCCGCATACCGATCGCGCTCTCGATCTGGTTGCGCATCCCGATGGTGATCGCCTCGAAGAACAACTGAACCCCGCCCGGCACCCCGGTCGAGGTGACCTTGCTACGCAGGAAGAACGCCAGGGCGATCACGATCACCGCGGCGATAGCGCTCGACAATATGGTGTCGGTGTTGACGGTCATCCCGAACCATTTGGCGGTGTTGTGCTGGCCGACTTCGATGCTGGCCTCGGCCAGGAGCGCCTTAGTCATCGCTGTCTTCCCTCCCCTCGGTGCCGCCGTCCGGATCGGCTCCTCCCGCACGCAGCTTCTGCCAAACCGGTAGCGCGGTGCTGAACACCAGCAGCAATTGGAAGAGCGCAAGTCCGAAAACTACGCCTAATCCCTCGGGCCGGAAGGCGAACGCGATGATCAGTCCGATCACCGAGATCACCAACAGCCGCCCGGCTGAATTCAGTGCCAACTTCTTTTTGAGCGGATGCGCGTCGGCGGTGATGACGGCGACCGAACGGCGCACCAAGAGCGCGTTGAGCAAACCCATCAAAAGCCCGATCCCGATGAACACACCAACCATCGGGTGCCCGAGCCAACCGGCCGCGGCTATCGCCACAGCGGTCAGGGCAACGGAGATGACAAGAAGCCGAATCGGCCGGAACGCAACAGACGGAAACACCAACGGCGCGTCCTGCGCTGGCGTTGTCACTGCTGCACCTCAGTCCTCGCTAGGTTGTCTCGTGACGACCCGCTGCGCCCGGCTTCGCCGCGCTTGCGATCGCCACGGTTGGGAGTCTGCCTGGTTGATTCGAGCGTGGCCCGTTGAGCGTATCGGAGGGCAATCAACGCACTCGAATCACCCAAGGAGTAGCTCCCTTTGTCGGTCGTTAGTCGGCGCGATCGGAGTTGGGTCCGACGGCCAGTGGCCGGCAACCCGCGAGGTTAATTCGGGTTCTAGCTGCACCGTACCACAATTCGCGCGACTCTACTACTCCTCGTCGTAGATATCGTCGCGCCGGCGTAGCAAGGGGATCAACGTCGCGACGACTGCGATGGCAATCGCGGCCAGCATCACGGCACCGGTGTCGCGGGGATTGAAGAAGATGGTGCTCGCCATGCCGAAAGCGACGATGCCGACCCATAGATAGATGATCAGTACCACGCGCCGGTGCGAATGACCGATCTGCAGCAGCCGGTGATGCAGATGCATCTTGTCGGGGCTGAACGCGCTGCGACCCGCCCGGGTGCGCCGCACGATCGCGAGCAGCAGGTCGAGCATCGGCACGAACATCACGGCCACCACCAACAGGAATGGCGACAACAAAGCAAACACATCGCGGGCGCCGTAGGCGTTCTGCGAAATCGGACCTGCGGCGGTCGTCGACGCGGCGGCCAACATCAGACCGATCAGCATCGAACCGGAATCCCCCATGAAGATCTTGGCGGGGTGGAAGTTGTGCGGCAGAAAGCCCAGACAGGCCCCGGCCAGCACCACCGAGATCACCGCCGGCGGATAGAACAGCACGTCACCGCCATGGTCGCGAAGCAGGCCGACCGAGAACATGCAGATCGCCAGCGCGGTGATCAGGCCCAGCCCGGCGGCCAGCCCGTCGAGCCCGTCGACGAAGTTCATCGCGTTGACGATCGACACCGTCAGCGCCAGTGTCAGCAGAATCGAGGAAACCTGGTCCAGCACGATGGTGCCGACGCCGCCGAGTGGAATGTAGAGAACACTCCAGGCGACTCCCATGGTGACCAGCACGCTGGCCGCGGTGATCTGACCCGCGAACTTGGTCAGTGCGTCCAGGCCCCACCGGTCATCGATCAGCCCGATGCCCATGATCAGCGCGCCCGCCACCACCACCGCGGGCATGCCCGAGGAGTAGACGAAACCGCGGGTCAGCGCGGGCAGCTGGGAAGCCAGAAAGACAGCCGAGATGATGCCGAGATACATCGCCAGCCCGCCCATCCGGGGCGTCGGGGTCACATGCACATCGCGCTCGCGCGGGTAGGCGACGGCGCCCAACCGGGTGGCCAGCAGGCGCACCGGTCCGGTCGCAAAGTAGGTGACGATCGCGGCCGTCAGCCCGACGAGCACCAGCTCGCGCAACGGCACACCGGCGCCACGATCGGACAGGGCGAGCAGACCGCCGGCAAGGCCGTCGGCATCGCTGAGCATCCCGAAACCGTACTGCACCAACCCGATACTCGAATAGCGCGCCTAGCCGGTCAAACTCGCCGAGTCCGTTCCGAGTATTGCCGCGATATCCTCCGCGCTGACCGGTCCGGAGCGCAGAATCCGGGGTGCCGGCCCGGACAGGTCCAGGATCGTGGAGGCCGCTTGCCGGGCGGCCGGACCCGCATCGAGATAGACGTCGACGAGGTCGCCGAGTTGGCCGCGCGCGTCCTCGACGTCAACTGCGGGCGGACGGCCGGACACGTTGGCGCTCGACACCGCCATCGGCCCGACCTCGCGCAGCAATTCGATGGCGACCGGATGCAGCGGCATCCGCACCATCACCGTTCCGCGGGCATCGCCGAGGTCCCACTGCAGCGACGGCGCCTGCCGCACCACGAGGCTCAGCGCGCCCGGCCAGAATGCGCGGATCAGGTCACGGGCGCCGTCGGGAACCCTGAGCGCAAGCCCGTCGATGGTGTGCCACGAGCCGACCAGTACCCCCACCGGCATATCGCGCCCGCGGCCCTTCGCCGACAGCAATGCGCCAACGGCCGCGCTGTCGAAAGCGTCGGCACCGATGCCGTAAACGGTGTCCGTCGGCATAACCACCAGCCGGCCGTTCTTTACCGCCCCGACCGCCGAGGCAATTCCGCGGGAGCGCTGGTCGGGATCGGCGCAGTCGAACACCTCAGTCATGCGCCGCCCTTCGGCGAGCGGTCACGAACCGTGGCTGTTCTGCGAGATCGATTCGGGCCACGATCTCATCGAAAAGGGCTGTGCCGCTGATCATTTCATATGTCATCTTTGACGTTGTGTCGTCGTGCTCGACAGCGAACAAGCCGCCCGGGCGCAGCCAACGCCCGGCGAGGCCGATGACCGCCGCGATCACGGTCATTCCATCCGGGCCACCGAACACCGCGTGACGCGGATCATGCTGGGACACTTCGGGTTCTAACACAGCAGCATCGGGGACGTATGGCGGATTGGCGACCACGAGGTCGACGCGTCCGTCGAGCTCGGTGAGCAAGTCGGCATCGGTGACGTCGGCGCACAGCAATTCCACCGCCGTGCCCGCGGAGTTGCGCCGCGCATAGTCGAGCGCCGCCTCCGCGTCGTCGATGCCGAGCACCCGGGCCGCCGGCCGGCGGTGGGCCAACGCCACCGCCAGCGCACCACAGCCGGTGCACAGGTCCACGATCACCGGCTGTGCCGGAAGATTCTGCGCGCTGGCCCATTCCAACATCGCTTCGGTTTCCGGACGGGGGATGAACACTCCGGGTCCGACGGACAGCGTGACCGGCCCGAACATCACGCTGCCGATCAGATGCTGCAGGGGCACGCGGCGCGAGCGCTCGGCGATGACCGACTGGTAACGCCCAAAAAACTCGTCATCGGGCAGGTCGATCAGGGGCAGCCGTCCTCGCTCGGTGCCTGCGATGTGCGCGGCCAACGCTTCGGCATCGTAGCGCGCAGAACCGATTCCGGCGTCTGCGAGCAGCGTCGCAGCCGCGTCGATCGCTTCGCGCAGTCGGGTCCTCATGCCTGCTGCAGCCGGGACTGCTTGTCGGCGGCGCCCAACGCATCGAACAACGCGTCGAGGTCGCCGTCGAGCACCTGGTCGAGATTGTGTGCCTTGTAGCCGATGCGATGGTCAGTGACCCGATTTTCCGGGAAGTTGTATGTGCGGATGCGCTCGCTGCGGTCCACCGTGCGGATTTGGCTGGCGCGGTCGGCCGACGCTTCGGCCAGTGCCTGCTCTTCGGCCATCGCCTGCAGCCTTGCGGCCAGCACCTGCAGGGCGCGTGTCTTGTTCTGCAATTGGGAGCGCTCGTTTTGGCAGGTGACGACGATTCCCGTGGGCAGGTGGGTGATTCGCACCGCGGAGTCGGTGGTGTTGACGCCCTGACCGCCCTTGCCCGACGAGCGGTAGACGTCGACGCGCAGATCCGACTCGTCGATCTGCACCTCGCCGACTTCCTCGGGTTCGGGGTAGACCAGAACGCCGGCGGCCGAAGTGTGCACGCGCCCTTGGGATTCGGTCACCGGAACGCGTTGCACCCGATGCACACCACCCTCGAACTTCATTCGCGACCATACCCCGTCGGCCGCGTCACCCTTGCTCGCTATCGACAGCGTCGCGTCCTTGTAGCCACCCAGATCCGAGGTCGTCTCGTCCAGCACCGTCACCGTCCAGCCGTGGCGCTCGGCGTAGCGGATGTACATCCTCGCCAAATCCGCGGCGAACAATGCCGATTCCTCGCCGCCTTCACCGGATTTGACTTCGAGCACAATGTCGTCGGCGTCGTGCGGGTCGCGGGGCGCCAGCATGTCGGTGAGTTGGGTGTCCAGTTCGGCCGCGCATGCCTCCAGTTCGGTTACCTCGGCGGCGAACGACTCGTCGGAGGCGGCCAGCTCGCGCGCGGTGTCCAGGTCGCCCCGCACGGACTCCAGCTTGCGGTGAGTCGCGACGATCGGCGCCAATTGGGCGAACCGACGCCCGACTTTGCGGGCCTTGACGGGGTTGCTGTGCAGTTCGGGATCGGCGAGCTGACGCTCGAGATCGGCGTGTTCGGCCAGCAGGGCGTCGATCGCCTGCACGCTCTGCGTCATCGCACCTCCTCTCCCAAACGCAAACCGACGCCCGGCCTGCGCGGGTCCATCCGCGACAGTTCGGGCGTCGGTAAGTCAGCTATTTGTCGGCCTGCGGAGCCTCGGCAGGCTCCTTGTCGGCACCCGCCTTGCGCTTGCCGTAGCGCCGCTCGAAGCGGGCCACTCGCCCGCCACTGTCCAGAATCTTCTGCTTGCCGGTGTAGAACGGGTGGCACTGCGAGCAGACCTCGACCACGATGTGGCCGCTTTCTTTGGTGCTGCGGGTCTGGAAGGTATTGCCGCAGCCGCAGACCACGGTGGTCTCGCGGTATGCCGGGTGAATGCCAGATTTCATGATGTCCTCTGCGATCGTCGGTCGCCGGGTCGCCCGAATGGATAGGGAAACGGACGTGAACCGGAACCTGAACTTCGGCGATTGATTATGCCAGGTCAGGCACTATCCACCCAAACGCAGCACTACGCCAGCGCATTCCCGGCCCGGCGGTTCACGACGGTATAGGCCTGGTCGCGGCCGACACGGGTCCACAGCAGCCCGCCTTCGGGTGTAGCGCCCTGGGCGCGCAGTTCGCGCTTGAGGATCTTGTTGGTGGCCGTGCTCGGCAGCTTGTCGGTGATCCACACATAGCGCGGCCAGGCCTTGGGTGACAGGTCGTGCTGAACGGCCAGGAACTCCCCGAGCTCGTCGGGGGTCAGCTCGGCATGGTCAGCCAACACCAGTGCGGCCATCACCTGGTCGCCGACGTGCTCATCGGGTACCGCGTACACCGCGACCTGGCTGACTGCCGGCAACCGCTGCAGGATGCGCTCGATGGGCGCCGTTGTCATGTTTTCGCCGTCGACGCGCAGCCAGTCCCCGCTGCGTCCGGCGAAATAGATCCATCCGTCAGTGTCGCGGTAGGCCAGATCACCCGACCAGAACATGCCGTTGCGCAGCCGCGCGTCGGTGGCTTCCTGGTCGTTGTAATAGCCGGCGAACAGGCCGGCGCCCGAAGTGTTCACCAATTCGCCGATCGCTTCCTCGGCATTGATCAGCGCGCCGTCGTCGTCGAACACGGCCGGTGGGCACTCGGTGAGGGTCTCGGGGTTGTAGATCCCGACACCGGGAAAGCCGCGGCCCAGTGAACCCGGCGGGCAACCGTCGTCGCGGGTGATGATGATCGCGCCTTCGGTGGATCCGAAGCCGTCCCAGACCGTGCAGTCGAAGCGCCGGCTGAACTCGGCGATGTCACGATCGCTTGCTTCGTTGCCGAATGCGACCTTCAGCGGGTTGTCGTGGTCGTCGGGCTGCTCGGGGGTGGCCAACACGTACGCCAAAGGCTTGCCGACATAGTTCATGTAGGTCGCGCGGTAGCGGCGCAGGTCGGCCAGCAAACCGGACGCCGAGAACGTCGCAGGCACCATCGCCGCGCCGGAGCCCACCGCCACGCTCCATCCGGCCAGCAGCGCGTTGGAGTGAAACAGCGGCATCGATAGATAGCACACGTCCGAGGCGTCGACCCCGAAGCGTTCGATCAATGAAGCGCCGGCGAACAACACCGTCAGGTGGGTGACCTGCACGGCTTTCGGCTCGCCGCTGGTGCCCGACGTGAAGATCATCATGAACGTGTCGGTCGGGGCGACCTCGTGGTACGGGGTGAGCGCCCCCGCGGCCGCGAGCAAACCAGACCAGTCCGGGGTAGATACGTCCAGCACCCGAACCCCGGGCAGGTCCAGACCGTCGAGCAGCCCGCGGTGGGCGGGATCGGTGAGCAATATCTGACAGTCGGCCCGCAGGATGTCCCGAGCCAAAGCGCCGCCGCGGCGCGTGTCGTTGATGCCGCACAACACGTATCCGCCGAGCGCCGCCGCCGCCATCGCGACCAGCATCTCGGGAGTGTTGCCCAGCAGTGCGCCGACATGCAGCGGCCGTTTCGGGTCGGCAATGCCGATCAATGTGGCCGCGGTGGCGGAGGCATCTGCCAGGTGCTCACGCCAGCTCCAGACCCGGTCGCCGGATTTCACCGCGGGCGCGTCGTCGTCAATCCGCTCGCGAAGCAGTTGCTGGAGAGTGTCCGCCACGGCAGATCACTGTATGCCGCAAGCGCGTTAGTCGTTGTCCATGCCCGGCGTCGTCTTGGACACCTGCACCAGGAACTCGTAGTTGTTCTTGGTCTTCCGCAGCTGCGACATCAGCAGGTCGATGGCCTGGTGGGAATCCAGTCCGGACAGCACACGACGCAGCTTGTGCACGATGGCGAACTCGTCGGGTGAGAGCAGCAGCTCGTCCTTGCGGGTGCCCGACGGGTTGACGTCGACCGCGGGGAAAACCCGGCGTTCAGAGATCTTGCGGTCCAGCTTGAGCTCGGCGTTGCCGGTGCCCTTGAACTCCTCGAAGATCACCGTGTCACCGGTGGATCCGGTCTCCACCATCGCGGTGGCGATGATGGTCAACGATCCGCCCTCCTCGATGTTGCGGGCCGCGCCGAGGAAGCGCTTGGGCGGATACAGCGCGGTCGAGTCGACACCGCCGGACAGAATGCGCCCGGATGCCGGGGAGGCGTTGTTGTAGGCGCGTCCCAGCCGGGTGATCGAGTCCAGCAGCACCACGACGTCTTTGCCCTGCTCTACGAGTCGCTTTGCCCGCTCGATCGCCAGCTCGGCAACGGACGTGTGATCCGACGGCGGCCGGTCGAACGTGGAGGCGATGACCTCGCCCTTGACCGAGCGCTGCATGTCGGTGACCTCCTCGGGGCGCTCGTCGACGAGCACGACCATGAGGTGGCATTCCGGGTTGTTCTTGGTGATCGCGTTCGCGATGTCCTGCAGGATCGTCGTCTTACCAGCCTTGGGCGGCGACACGATCAGCGCGCGCTGGCCCTTGCCGATCGGCATGATCAGATCGATGACGCGCGTGGTCAGCTTCTCCGTCGCGGTCTCCAACCGCAGCCGCTCGTTGGGGTACAGCGGCGTCAGTTTGCCGAAGTCGGGACGCTTCTTGGCGTCTTCGACCGGGCCGCCGTTGACGCTGTCCAGGCGCACCAACGGGTTGAACTTCTGTCGCTGATTGGGCTGTTCACCGTCCTTGGGCACCCGCACGGCGCCGGTCACCGCGTCGCCGCGGCGCAAGCCGTTCTTGCGCACCATGTTCATCGAGACGTACACGTCGTGCGGGCCGGCCAGATAACCGGAGGTCCGCACGAACGCGTAGTTGTCCAGAACATCGAGGATGCCGGCTACCGGCTGGACGACGTCGTCTTCGCGAAGCTCGGTGTCACCGTCGCCGGCTCGTTCACCGCGGCGCCTACGTTCCCGGAACCGGCGCCCCCGCCGGCCGCCTCGACCCTCACCGTCGTCATCTTGCTGGTTCGAGCCACCGCGGGTCTGTTGCCCGGCGCCGTCTTTTTGGCCCTGCTGATCGCCGCCCTTATCGGCCGTTTCCGACTCGCGCTCGTCGGTCTTGGTGTCCTGTTGGTCGCGTGCGGGCTTTTCGGTCTCGGATTGATCGGCCTTCTCGCCCCGGCGGTCCTGTTTGGAGGTCCGGTCTGGGCGAGCTTCGGTCTGATCGACCGAAGCCTCGGCTGCGGTGCCCTCCGTAGTGCCGGCCTCGCTGCCGCCGGAAGCGGCGCCGTTCGCCTGCCCCCGGGTTTCCCGGATGGCGGCGATCAATTCGTTCTTACGCATCCCCGAGGCGCCCTTGACGCCGGCTCTACTGGCCAGCGCACGCAGCTCGGGAAGCACCATGGTCGACAGCGAGCCGTCCGACTCGCCCGCGTTGGCGTCCGCCGCCGACTCCGATGCGTCGGCTTCGGCGGAAGTATCTGTGCTCACGGAGTTCGACAGCTTGTCGTCTTCGGTGCTGTCGCCAGCCGTGATGAGGTCCGTATCAGTCACGGATTTCCTTTCTTCTCTCGCTGATCGACTCAAGCGAGAGGTTCGTTGCATTCAGCCAAATCGCCGAGTGCTACCAACAATCGACTCCGCAACGGTGATCGCCAGGATTGGCGGTTTAAATGGCGAACCATCGTCCAGAAGAAGAATTTGGTGGTCGTCCTGGTCTCAACGCAGTTGCAGATGCTGCGATTGCTGGACGGCTCCGAGGATAACCTGCTTCGATGCCGGAAGCAAGAAACCCGTTCGCCGTGCTGGTAGACGTCAGCTGGGAACCGTCACCCCGGAAGTCCAGCGGACCCCATCTCCGGCCTTCAGCTCGCTGACCGCAAACCCGTTTGCGGCGCCGTACTCTAAGGCCTCTGCAGGCAGCTCGGACTCTGTGCTCAGTGCGATCACCGCCGGACCGGCACCGGAAAGCACAGCTGCCACTCCACAACGCCGCAACAGTCGCATTAATTCCGCCGATGCCGGCATCCCGGGGACGCGCTGCGGCTGGTGAAGCACGTCTTCGGTGGCGGTCATCAAAAGATCGGGCCGTTCAGCTAGCGCAACCACCAGCAGCGCTGCGCGACTGACATTGAAGCGAGCATCGTAATGGCTGACCTGCGCGGGCAGCAGCACCCTCGTCTCCGCCGTCAACGACCGTTCCTCGGGAATGGCGGGGAAAAAATGGATGTCGGGATGAAGCCGCAGCGGCACCGCCCCGAAGCCCGGCGGGTCGCAACTGCTGTCGATCCAAGAAACCACCGCGCCGCCCAGCACCGCGGCGGCGGCGTTGTCGGGGTGGCCCTCGAACTCCGATGACAACTGGATCAGCTCTGTTTCGCTCAATGGTGTCGAACCCGCTTGTGTGACAAGCCCATTGACCGCGGCGAGGCCGCCGACTACGGCCGCCGCCGACGAACCCAGGCCACGGGAGTGTGGGATGGCGTTGTGGCATCGCACCACCAAGCCGGGAGCGTTGACGCCGGCTGCGCGCAGCCCGCGCTGCACAGCCTGAACAACCAGATGCTCTGCGCCCAGCGCCAGCTGGCCGGCACCCTCGCCGTCGACCTCGACAACTAAACCGAAATCGGTTGTCTCGACGATGATTTCGTCGTAAAGGCTCAATGCCAGCCCGATGCTGTCGAAGCCAGGACCCAGGTTGGCGCTGGACGCCGCGACCACGGCGCTTGCCAGCAGCCCTGGCGGCAGCGGCGTCGTCATTACACCAGTCCTAACTTCGCGACGACGGCGACTGGGTCGACGGGCACCGGGGACACGCTGGGCATGTCCCTGAGCGCGGTGTCCGGATCCTTGAGGCCATTGCCGGTCACCGTGCACACCACGGTGGATCTGCGGGCCACCCAGCCGTCCTCGAGGGCCTTGAGTAAGCCAGCGATGCTCGCCGCCGACGCCGGTTCGACGAAGACACCCTCGGCGGCGGCCACCAGGTGATACGCGGCGAGAATCTCGTCATCGGTCGCGGCCAGGAACCGTCCCTTGGACTGCTGTTGCGCCTCGACGGCCGACGACCACGACGCCGGCGAGCCGATACGGATGGCGGTGGCGATGGTCTCCGGCTGACGTACCGGTTCGCCCAATACCAACGGCGCCGCGCCTGCCGCCTGCGTGCCGAGCATGCGCGGCAGCTTGTCGATGACCCCATCGCGGTGATATTCGGTGTAGCCCTTCCAATATGCGGTGATGTTGCCGGCGTTGCCGACGGGCAGCGCGTGCACGTCGGGCGCGGCACCCAGCGCATCGACGACTTCGAACGCGGCCGTCTTCTGACCCTCGATCCGCACCGGGTTGACCGAATTGACCAGCGAGATGGTCGGGAAGTCGGCGACTATCTTGCGGGCGAGTTCCAGGCAGTCGTCGAAGTTGCCGTCGATCTGAATGATCTTGGCACCGTGCATGACTGCCTGGGCAAGCTTGCCCATCGCGATCTTGCCGTCGGGTATCAATACCGCGCAGGTGATGCCGGCCCGGGCGGCGTAGGCGGCCGCCGACGCCGACGTGTTTCCAGTCGACGCGCACAGCACGGCCTGCTGGCCGCGAGCAACGGCGTCGGTGACCGCCATCGTCATGCCGCGGTCCTTGAACGAGCCGGTGGGGTTGAGCCCCTCGACTTTCAGGTGGACCGTGCAACCCGTCTCGGCGGACAGTCTGGTCGCCGGTATGAGCGGGGTGCCACCCTCGAACAATGTGACGGGAGCCCAGTCGTCGCCGACCGGCAACCTGTCACGGTAAGCCGCGATCACACCCGGCCACTGCTGGTGGGTGCTGGTCTTGGCGGTACCCGCGGGGCTCATGTACTGGTTTCCTCCAGCCGCAGCACACTGGCCACACCCTGCACGACGTCGAGGTCGGCCAGCGCGGCGACGGTATCGGAGAGCGCGGCGTCGGTGGCGCGGTGTGTCACGACCACGAGCCGAGCGCCGACCCGCAGACCGCCCTCGTCCACCATGCCTTCCTGGCGGACTTCGGCAATGCTGACCTCACGCTTGCCGAATTCTGCTGCGACCGTGGACAATACGCCGGGCTTGTCGGCCACGTTCATGCTCACGTAATAGCGGGTGGTGATCAATCCCATCGGGGCGATGGGCAGCTGAGCGTACTTGGACTCGCGCGGACCCCGGCTGCCGAGCACGCGGTTGCGCGCGGCCATCACCAAATCACCGGTCACTGCTGAGGCGGTCGGCGCTCCGCCGGCGCCCTGACCGTAGAACATCAGCCGGCCCGCGGCTTCCGCCTCGACCACCACGGCGTTGAATGCGCCGTTGACCGCGGCCAAGGGATGGGCCAACGGCACCAGCGCGGGATAGACACGCGCCGAAACCCGCTGCTGCCCATCGTCGGTCGTGATCCGCTCGCAGATGGACAGCAGCTTGATGGTGCAGCCAAGCGCCCGTGCGGACACGAAGTCGTCCGGGGTCACCTTGGTGATGCCCTCGCGGTAGACGTCGTCGGCCGTCACCCGGGTGTGGAACGCGATGGACGCCAGGATCGCGGCCTTCGCGGCGGCGTCATAGCCTTCGACGTCGGCGGTAGGGTCGGCTTCGGCGTAACCGAGTGCGCTCGCGTCGGCCAGTGCGCTCTCGTAATCGGCCCCGGTGCTGTCCATTTCGGAAAGGATGTAGTTGGTGGTGCCGTTGACGATGCCGGCTACCCGCTGCACTGTGTCACCGGCCAGCGACTGGGTCAGCGGTCGGATCACGGGGATGGCGCCGGCGACGGCCGCCTCGAAATACAAGTCCACGTGGGCGCTTTCGGCCGCCTGGGCGAGCTCACCCGTGGAGACCGCGAGCAGGGCCTTGTTCGCGGTGACGACCGACTTGCCATGCTCGAGCGCGGTCAGGATCGCCTTGCGTGCCGGTTCGACCGGCCCCATCAGCTCGACGACGATGTCGACGTCCTCGCGGGAGACCAGTTCTTCGATGTTGTCGGTGAGCAGATCGATCGGCACACCCCGGTCGGCCGCGACCCGGCGTACGCCTACACCGCGCAGCTGCAGGGGTGCACCGATCCGGGGGGCGAGGTCATCGGCACTGTCTTCGATGATGCGGACGACTTCACTGCCGACATTGCCCAACCCCAGTACTGCTACGCCGACCGGCTTCTCATTACCGTTCACGCCTCACCTCATTTCCAGACTCAGCAGATCGTCGACCGTTTCTCTGCGCAGGATCAGACGGGCCTGGCCGCCGCGCACCGCTACCACCGGCGGGCGGCCGATCAGGTTATAGCGGCTGGACAGGGAATAGCAGTAGGCACCGGTGGCGGCGACAGCGACCAGGTCACCCGGGGCGATGTCGGCCGGCAGCCAGGTCTCTCGAACCACGACGTCGCCAGTCTCGCAGTGCTTTCCGACGACCCGGGCCAGCGTTGGGGCGGCATCGCTGGCCCTTGAGACCAGTCGAACATCGTATTCAGCGCCGTAGAGCGAAGTGCGGATGTTGTCGCTCATGCCGCCGTCCACGCTGACGTAGCAACGGTGTGCCGACGGGCTCACGCCGACATCTTTGACGGTTCCGACCTCGTAGAGGGTGACGGTCCCCGGCCCGGCGATGGCGCGGCCCGGCTCCACGACGAGCCTGGGAGCCGGCAAACCCACCGCCGCGGATTCGTTGCGCACAATGGCCCCCAGCTTGTCGGCCAGCTCGCGCACCGGCGGTGGATCGTCATCCGGCAGATACGAGATACCCAGGCCACCACCCAGATCGATGGTGGAGATCTGAGCCGTTTTTTCGACTCCGAACTCGGCGACGATATCGCTCAACAGGCCGATGACGCGGTGCGCGGCGAGTTCGAAGCCGCCGACGTCGAAGATCTGCGACCCGATATGACTGTGCAGGCCCACCAGGCGCAGGTGATCGGTGGCGAAGACCCGCCGCACCCCGGCCATTGCCGCACCGTTCGCCAGCGATAGCCCGAACTTCTGGTCTTCGTGTGCGGTGGAGATGAATTCGTGCGTGTGGGCCTCGACCCCGACGGTGACCCGGACGAGCACATCCTGGACGACACCCGCCTCGCCCGCGATGGCATCGAGGCGTTCGATTTCGATCATGGAGTCCACCACAACATGGCCCACTCCGGCCTTGACGGCCGCGGTCAGTTCGGCGACCGATTTGTTGTTGCCGTGCAGTGCGATTCGCTCGGGTGGAAAGTCCGCATGCAGCGCAACCGCCAGCTCACCGCCGGTGCACACGTCGAGCGAGAGGCCCTCATCGTCGATCCACTTCGCTATTTCGGTACACAGGAAGGCTTTGGCGGCATAGTGCACGTTCTCGCCGCCTCCGAAGGCCGCCGCCATCTCCCGGCACCGCGCCCGGAAGTCGTCTTCGTCGATGACGAAAAGCGGTGTGCCGTACTCCTGAGCCAGCGAGCTCAGGGAAACGCCGGCAATGCCGACGATTCCATCGCCACCGCGTACGGCGTTGCGGGGCCAGACATTCGGGGCGAGCCGCAGGAGTTCCTGCGATGTCTGCGGCTGCGGCGGAACACCCGCGTGGTGGATCCCTTCCGCGTGCAGTGGCCCGGCCGGATGCGCGTTCACATTCGCTCCGGCGCGCTGACGCCGAGGATTGCCAGTCCGTTGGCGATGACCTGGCGCGTCGCCTGGCACAGTGCCAGACGCGCGGTGTGCAGCTCGTTGGGCTCTTCGTCGCCCTGCGGCAGCACCCGGCACGAGTCGTAGAACCGGTGGTAGTCACCGGCCAGGTCTTCCAGGTAGCGGCACACCCGGTGCGGTTCCCGCAGTGCTGCCGCAGTTTTCAACACTCGCGGGAACTCGCCGAGATTGCGGACCAGCGTGCCCTCCTTGTCATGGGTGAGCAGCTCGAGGTGACCGGTGTCCGGGATCAGGCCGAGCTCTGCGGCGTTGCGGGCCAGCGCCGATAGCCGGGCATGCGCGTATTGCACGTAGTAGACCGGGTTTTCATTAGAGGCCGACGACCACAGCGCCAGGTCGATGTCAATCGGGGTGTCCACCGAGGAGCGGATCAGGCTGTAGCGCGCGGCATCGACGCCGATCGCTTCCACCAGGTCGTCGAGGGTGATCACCGTGCCGGCGCGCTTGCTCATCCGGACCGGCTGGCCGTCGCGTACCAGGTTGACCATTTGGCCGATCAGCACCTCGACGGTGGCCGGCTCGTCGCCGAAGGCCGCGGCCGCGGCCTTGAGTCGCGCGATATAGCCGTGATGGTCGGCGCCGAGCATGTAGATACACAGGTCGAAGCCGCGTTGCCGCTTGTCTAGGTAGTAGGCGAGATCACCCGCGAAATATGTTGGCTGGCCGTCGCTTTTGATAACGACGCGGTCCTTGTCGTCGCCAAAAGCGCTGCTGCGCAACCATGTTGCGCCGTCTTTTTCGTAGATGTTTCCTTGCGCGCGCAGCCGTTCGATGACCTCGTTGACATGGCCGCTGCTGTGCATGGACTCTTCGTGGGTGTAGACGTCGAAGTCGGTGCCGAAGTCGTGCAGCGATGCCTTGATGTGCGTGAACATCAAATCGACACCGATTGACCGGAACGTCTCGTGCTGTTCGTCATCGGGCTGGGCCAGCGCGTCGGGCGCCTTCTGCAGCACCTGCGCGGCGATCTCGCCGATGTAGGCGCCGGCATAACCGTCCTGGGGCGTCGGTTCGCCCTTGGCCGCGGCGATCAGCGAGTTGGTGAACCGGTCGATCTGGGCGCCGTGGTCGTTGAAGTAGTACTCGCGTACCACGTCGGCGCCCTGCGTGGTGAGCAACCGGCCCAGGGCATCGCCGACCGCGGCCCAGCGGGTGCCGCCGATGTGGATCGGTCCGGTCGGGTTGGCGGAGACGAACTCGAGGTTGATCTTGTGCCCGGCCTGGGCGTCGGAGTTGCCGTATTTCGCGCCCGCGTCGATGACGTTGTTGACGATGACGCCCTGCGCGGACGCCTCCAGGCGCAGGTTGATAAAGCCGGGGCCGGCCACCTCCGCCGAGGCGACGCCGTCGGCCTGGGCCAGCGCCGTGGCGAGCCATCCGGCCAGCTCGCGCGGGTTGACGCCGACCTTCTTGCCGACTTGCAGCGCCAGGTTGCTGGCGTAGTCACCGTGCTCCGGGTTGCGGGGCCGCTCGACGGTGACCGCCGACGGCAGCGCGGCGGTGTCCAGCCCATGCTCGTTCAGCACCGCGGTCGCGGTGCTGCTGAGCAGCTCGGCCAGGTCGGCGGGGGTCACGCAGGCCATCCTATGGGCTGTAGTGGTCAGTCCCCGAATCCATTCCGATGCTCAGCCAGCTGTTGTCATGCGTTAGTCTGGCGTGGCCCGTTGGCGCATCATCTCGTGTATGCGCCCCCGTAGCTCAGGGGATAGAGCGTCTGCCTCCGGAGCAGAAGGCCGCAGGTTCGAATCCTGCCGGGGGCACCAGAGTCCTCGCAGGTCAAAGCTGTTTTTCGGTCCGGCTGCCCGCCCTGGGCCACCATATTCAGCCGCCCGGCACACTGCGGCAGCCTGTAGAGCTCACAGGCTGCCCAGGTCGTCGGGCACGTCGACGGCGTGCTCCTGCAGCGCCTCGAGCGGAACTACCTCGAGGGTGCGCTCGTGCGTCGACGCCAGCACCACCGGGGCGGCGCAGCCGTCGCGGTGAGCCAGCAGCCAGTTCGTGGCGGTGACGCACCACCGATCCCCCGGTACCAGGCCGGGAAATCGATACTGCGGAAATGGTGTCGTGAGGTTGTTTCCGATCGAGCGCTGGTGCTCCAGGAACTCGACGGTCACCACGGCGCAAATCGTGTGCAAGCCGAGGTCCTCAGGCCCGGTTGAACAGCAGCCGTTGCGATAGAAACCGGTGAGCGGGTCGCTGCCGCACGGTTCCAGCGGGCCGCCCAGCACATTGCGCTCGGACATGAGCCCAGTGTGCACGTCCGCAATGATGGGGGGATGACGCGGACGTTCGACGAGCTGGTCGCGGAGGCCGATGCAGTGTCAGTGGTCGGGTGGGACTTCTCATGGCTGGATGGCAGGGCCACCGAAGAACGCCCGTCGTGGGGATACCAGCGCCTGCTGCGTGGTCGCTTGGCGGAAGTGACGTCGGCACTGGACCTTCAGACCGGCGGAGGTGAGGTGCTGCCGGGGGCTGGCCCCTTTCCGCCGACGATGGCCGCCACCGAGCCGTGGCCGCCGAACCTTGCCTTGGCCACCCAGCGACTGCATCCGCTGGCTGTGGTGGTCGTCGCCTGCACGGAGCGGCCACTGCCGTTCGCCGATGCGGCATTTGATCTCGTGTCCAGTCGGCATCCGGCGGATCTGTGGTGGGACGAGATTGCCCGTGTGCTCAAACCGGGCGGCACGTATTTCGCCCAGCACGTCGGCGCCGCGTCCGTTCGGGAGCTGGTCGAGTACTTCCTGGGCCCGCGTCCAGAGGTGATGGCGCACGGGCAGTTAAGCCCGGATGTCGTCGGCGCCCAAATCTCGGAGGCCGGACTGGACCTCGTCGACCTGCGCCACGAGCGGCTGAGGATCGAGTTCTTCGATGTCGGCGGCGTGATCTACTTTCTGCGCAAAGTGATTTGGGCGATTCCGGGCTTCACCGTCGCCGATCATCGCGAGAGGCTGTTCAGCTTGCACCAGCAGATCGAAGCCGGGGGACCGTTTGTCACCCACAGTTCACGAGTGCTGATCGAGGCCCGCAAGCCCGCCTAAAGTTCGGCGACAACATCGGCGGCTCGGCGAACCTGGTTCAAATCGGAACTCGTTGGGATGAGCTGGATTTCGTCGGTACCGACCGCTTCGAACTTCCGGAGCACCGCCACCAGTTCGTCCTCGGTGCCGGCAAATCCGGTGGCAGGCGCCATCGCGTCGATGTACTCCGCCGGTATCCAGTTCATGTAGTGCCGCAGATGTCGGTGCACCTGCCGTCGGGCGTCCTCGGTAGTACCGAGCGCGAACCAGAACGAGGTGCCCAGATGCGGTTTGGGTTTGCCGGCCTCGGCCCAAGCCGCACGTGCCACATCGAACAGCTCGTTCTGCTTGGCGACATCGAGATCCAATGTGGTACCGGCCAAACCGTCGGCCCAGGCCGCGGCGCTGCGGACGGTCCTGGGCCCGATGCTCCCGACCAACAGGGGCGGTCCGCCCGCCTGGATCGGGGCCGGCCCGACGGGCAGCACGGAATCGGTGACCTTCTCGCCCGCCCACACTTGTTTCATGATCGCCACCCGCTCGGCCATGCCGCGCATCGTCTGCGTCGTCGGGTCCGCACCGACCGCCCGATAGTCCTCGGTCCGACCACCCACGCCGACGCCCACGGTGAGCCGGCCGCCGCTGAGCATGTCCCCCGTCGCCAGCGCCTTGGCCAGCATCACCGGGTCGTGCAGCTGGGGCACGATCACCGTCGTCATCAGCCGCACCCGGTCAGTCCATACGGCCAGCGCGCCCAGCAGTGTCAACGTTTCCGGGTTGTCGAACGTGACACGCTCGCCCCAACACAATGACGCAAACGGGCCGTCGTCGATTGCGCGGGCCCAGTCCCGCAGCACGGCCGCATCCAAGCCCGGCTCCATCACCGGCATGGTCATCGCTATCTGCACGACGGCGATTCTGGCATGCGAGCCAGTCGATGCGGTGCGTCGTCCACATGGCAGCATGTCTCGGGTGGGCATCACTGCCAATTCCATCGCGCATGTGCGGCTCACCGTCAGTGATATCGAACGCTCCCGACGGTTCTACGAGAGCGTGTTCGGCTGGCCCGTGTTGCTTGAGGTCCCCGACAATGCCGACCAAGCGACCCGCGACCAGCTCGGGTTCCTATTCGGTGGTGTCATCTATGACCTCGGCGGCGCGCTGATCGGGCTGCGCCCGGTTGCCACCGACCGCTTCGACGAAGACCGCGCCGGCCTGGACCACATCGCGTTCAGGACGGCAAGTAGGGCCGAATTGGACGCGGCGGCTCAGCATCTCGATGAGCTCGGCATCGCTCACGAGCCCGTCAAGGACATCGGACCGTCGTACATCCTGGAATTCCGCGATCCGGACAACATCGCCCTGGAGCTGACCGCGCCGAAGTAGCGCTCCGGCACGGTGGCCGGCGCCGGCGCGTAGTGGTTGACTGGCAAGCACAATGTCTATCGCCTTCAACCACACCATTGTCGCCGCGCGCGACAAGCGCGAGTCCGCGGAGTTTCTCACCGAGCTGTTCGGGTTACCGGACCCGGTGCCGTTCGGCCCCTTTATGAGCGTCAAACTCGAGCACGGCGCCGACCTCGACTACGCCGACGCGCCAGACGGCGAGGAAATCCGCCCGCAGCACTACGCATTCCTGGTTTCCGAGGAGGACTTCGACGCGATTTACGGCAAGATCCGGTCGCGCGGAATGCAGCATTGGGCGGATCCGGGAGGCCAACGACCCGGCGAGATCAACACCAGGGACGGCGGCCGCGGCGTCTACTTCCGCGACCCCGCGGGCCATTTCCTCGAAATTCTCACCCGGCCGTACGGCTCGGGTAGTTGAGACTGCGCTGGCGGCGCGGTCGCTCGGCGTGTCGGCGCCCTCACCGCGGTGTCAACGCACGGAAGACAGCCTCGACGCCTTGACCGCGTTAGCCCGCGCTGCGCGGGCCGTGACGTTTGCGTTCCTGGGCACGATAGTCATCGGCGAGCCGACCGACGTGTTTCGGCAGCGTGCCGGCAGCCACGTCGGCGACGGTGGTCTCCTCGAGAACCGATCGCATGCTGGCGCGTAGCGCCCTCCAGACGTCGGTCAGCGCGGCGGTCGGCCCGGAATAGGGCAAGTCGCCCAGCCCGATGTCCCGCACGCTGGCCAGCGGGCCGTCGATGCAGCGCAACACGTCGGCGATGCTGATTTCCGAGGCCGGGCGGGCCAGCTCGTAACCGCCGTCGCGTCCGCGGTGGCTGCGCACGAGGCGATCGGTGCGCAGGTCAGAGAGGATGTCGACGAGGAACTGCGCGGGTATGCCCTGCGCTTGCGCCAGATCGTCGGTCTTGACCAATGCGCCACTGTCGACCGTGGCCAGCTGGATCATCGCTCGCACGGCGTACTCCGCCTTGGCCGACATTCGCATGGTCTGGATTCTCCCACCGCCGGGTTAAGGCCCCCCGCTGTCACTGACCGCCGCCAGCACCGCGTCGGCGTATTCGGGGCGGCACACCACGAGATCCGGCAGCAGCGGATCGGCCCGGTTGTATTCGAGCCGCGAGCCGTCGATGCGTGAGGCGTGCAAGCCGGCTGCCCGGGCCACCGCCACCGGCGCCGCGGAATCCCATTCGTATTGGCCGCCGGCATGCACATACACGTCGGCCAGTCCCTGTACGACGGCGGCGACCTTGGCCCCCGCCGATCCCATCGTCACCAAGTCGCCGTCCAGGTGATCGCGAACTCGCAGCGCGAGCGCCGGCGGCCTTGTGCGCGACACGACGATGCGCGGCGGGCCCCAATGGGGCGGGGGCGGTGCGACATGCGGCGTGGCCAGCGTGATGCCATGCGCCGGAAGGGCAACGGCGGCCGCGACGACTTCACCGGTCTGCCACAGCGCCACGTGGACGGCCCAGTCCTGCCGACCGAGTTCGGAGAACTCCCGGGTGCCGTCCAGCGGGTCGACGATCCACACCCGCTCGGAGCGCAACCGCGCCGGGTTGTCGACGCCCTCCTCGGAGAGCACCACATCATCCGGCCGCTCGCGTCCCAGTGCCTCCAGTAAAAATTCGTGAGACTGCTTGTCCCCCGCGGCCTTTCGCTCCGCTTCGGTAGCCTCGGCGAGCTCGTCGCGAACACCGAGCAGCAGCTCCCCGGCCTGGGTCGCCAGCCTGGCGGCAAGCTCGTGGTCGCTCACGCTCGCGACTCGATCAGGTCGATGACGAGCTGTGCGAGTTCTTCGCAGCTGCGGTCCGGAGTGAGCCGCAGATCGGGGTTCTTCGGCCGCTGGTAGGGGCTGTCGATGCCGGTGAAATGCGTGATCTCACCCGCACGGGCCTTGGCGTAAAGACCCTTGGGATCACGCTTTTCGCAGTCCTCAAGCGGGGTGTCGCAGAATACCTCGGTGAAGTCGATCCCCGCCTCGGCATGCACCCGGCGGGCCAGCTCACGATGCTCGACAAGCGGGCTGATCGCCGGCACCAGGACGGTGTGCCCGGAATCGGCGAGCAGCATCGCCACATACGCCAGCCGGCGCAGGTTCTCGGCGCGATCGGCCATGCTGAAGCCGAGGTCGGCGTTCAAACCGTGGCGCAGATTGTCGCCGTCGAGAACATAAGCCGGAATACCCTTTTCGAGAAGCTTACGCTCAACAAGCATCGCCACCGACGACTTGCCTGAACCCGACAGCCCGGTGAACCACACCGTACGTCCCCGTGACAGCCGGTCCGCCGCGGTCACCAGCGAGTCGTGCCGCACGGTGTTTGGACTCGATGCGCGGGCCTTGGTGTCGCGCAACACCATCCCCGCAGCCACAGTCCCGTTGGTGTTGGGATCTATCAGGATGAACGAGCCGGTGCTGGCGTTGCGGGTGTACTCGTCGAGCAGCAGCGGCACCTGGGTGCGCAGCGAGATCCGGCCGAGTTCGTTGAGCTGCAACGCGGTCGCGCTCTTGTCGCGATGCAGGGTGTTGACGTCGAGGCGGTAGTCCAGCGCCGCGACCTTGACCCGCGTGGTTCGGGTGGTGTGCTTGATCAGGTACTCGCGGCCGGCCTCCAGCGCCAGGTCGTCGGCCATCCAGCACACCGTAGCGTCGAAGTCCTGCGTCACCCTCGGCTGATTCGTCGGCCGGGCGATCATGTCGCCACGGGATATGTCGATGTCGTCGGCCAGGCTTATCGAGACGGCCATCGGTGAAAACGCTTCCTCCACCGGTCCGGTCGCCCCCTCGATCGCCGTGATCCGAGTGGACTTGCCGGTCGGCAGGACGACCACCTCGTCGCCGGGGCGCATCACGCCGCTGGCCACGGTGCCCGCATAGCTGCGGTGGTCTTGGTGCTCGCGGGTCTGCGGCCGGATGACGTATTGCACCGGGAACCGGACGTCCACCATGTTGCGGTCGCCGCCGATGTAGACCTCTTCGAGGTGGGACAGCAGCGCCGGCCCCTCGTACCACGGCGTCACGTCCGACTTGGTCACCACGTTGTCGCCGTGCAGCGCCGAGATCGGGATCGCCACCACGTCCTGCACGTCCAGGCGTGCGGCGAAGGCGTGAAATTCGTCCCGGATCGACTCGAATTTCTCTTGGTTCCAGTCGATCAGGTCCATTTTGTTGACCGCCAGCACAATGTGCTGGATGCCCAACAGCGACGCCAGGAAGGCGTGTCGACGGGATTGCTCCAGCAGGCCGTGGCGAGCATCGACCAGCACGATCACCAGTTGTGCCGTGGACGCCCCGGTCACCATGTTGCGGGTGTACTGGATGTGGCCCGGGGTGTCGGCGATGATGAATTTCCGCTTGGGAGTGGCGAAATAGCGGTAGGCCACGTCGATCGTGATGCCCTGTTCGCGTTCGGCGCGCAGCCCATCGGTGACCAGGGCCAGGTCGGTGTAGTCGTGGCCGCGTTCCTTGGAGGTGCGCTCCACTGACGCCCACTGGTCTTCCATCACTGCCTTGGAGTCATAGAGCAGCCGACCGATCAGCGTGGACTTGCCGTCATCGACGGAACCGGCCGTGGCCAAGCGAAGCAATGTAGTCATCAGAAGTACCCCTGCCGTTTGCGGTCTTCCATGCCGGCCTCGGAGATCCGGTCGTCGGCTCGAGTGGCTCCGCGCTCGGTCAGCCGCGACACGGCGGTCTCGGCGATCACCTCGGCCGCGGTGGCCGCCGTCGACTCGACGCAGCCGGTGCAGGTCACGTCGCCGACGGTGCGGAATCGCACCGTGGCCTCGAACACCTTCTCGTCGGGGCGGGGTTGCATGTGCCGGTGCACGGCCAGCAGCATCCCGTCACGCTCGAACACCTTCCGCCGGTGGGCGTAGTAGATGGAGGGCAACGTGATCTTCTCGGCGCCGATGTAGGACCACACGTCGAATTCGGTCCAGTTGGACAGCGGGAAGACCCGAATGTGCTCGCCCTTGTGGTGGCGCCCGTTGTAGAGGTTCCACACCTCCGGCCGCTGGGCTTTCGGGTCCCACTGCCCGAACTCGTCGCGGAAGCTGAACACCCGCTCCTTGGCGCGCGCCTTCTCTTCGTCGCGCCGGGCACCACCGAAGGCGGCGTCGAATTTGTTCTCGCGGATGGCGCGCAGCAGCGTCACCGTCTGGATCGGGTTGCGCGACGGGATGGTCTCGACGACGCGGCCGGCGTCGATGTCGTCCTGCACCTTGGCCACGATCAACCGCACCCCGGTCTCCGCCACCAACTGGTCGCGGGTCTCCAGCACCTCGTCGAAGTTGTGTCCGGTGTCGACGTGCATCACCGGGAACGGCAGTCGCCCGGGGCGGAACGCCTTGAGCGCCAGGTGCAGCATCACGATCGAGTCCTTGCCGCCGGAGAACAACAGCACCGGTCGCTCGAACTCGGCGGCCACCTCGCGGATGATGTGAATGGCTTCGGCCTCCAGCGAGCGCAGGTGGCTGAGCTCATACTGGCCGGCCGCCGGGCCTGCCGTTACTTGGCTGGTCATAGTCCGCCTGTCCTAATTCTGGGTAAAATTGGTAGGATTGACCATATTTGTAAGCATTACCACGTATGAAACCAGCCTCGGCTGACGCTGTCAATAACCACGGCACATAGGGTTGGCCCATGTCTTCGTCGACCGAAGCCGCCCGCGGCCGTGATGTCATCGCACAGTTCCTGCCCCAGTCCCCGTTTGTGAAGAAGCTGGGAATCGTGGCCGACGTGCTGGATGACGACGAGGTCCGGCTGCGGCTGCCCTGGGATCCGTCCAACGTCACCATCGGCGACATGGTCCACGGCGGTGCCATTGCCACGCTCGCGGATCTGACGGTGATGGCGGCGGCCTGGTGCGGCGCGGATGCGCCGCCCGACCTAAGGGGGGTGACGGTGTCGATGGCGCTCGATTACCTGGCGCCTGCCCGGTCCACGGACGTGATCGGGGTCGGCCGGGTGTTGCGGCGCGGGCGGTCGCTGGTCAACTGCGAAGCCGAAATCGTCGATCCGCGCGGCGTTTTGATCGCCAAGGCGATCGCCACCTACAAGATCGGCTGACGGCGCTCGCGGCTAGGCGGTGACTTCGTTGAGTTTGCCGGTCGCGACGTCGAAGACGAAACCACGCAGCGACGTGTGTTTGGTGACGAACGGATTTTGTTCGATGCGGCGCAACGACTGCCGAACGTCCTCGGCGGCATCCGGGAATGCTTCGGCCGCCCAGGCCGGCCTGATTCCGGTCTCCTCCTGGATGGCGCGCTTGAATTCGTCGTCGGTGAAAGTCAGCATGCCGCAGTCGGTGTGGTGGATCAGGATGATTTCGCGGGTTCCCAGCAGTCGCTGGCTGATGGCCAGTGAGCGGATCGCGTCGTCGGTGACGACGCCGCCCGCGTTCCGGATGACATGCGCCTCGCCCTCGTTGATACCGAGCATGCGGTAGACGTCCAGCCGGGCGTCCATACACGCCACGATCGCGACGTGTTTGCTCGGCGGCATCGGCAGCGGTCCGTTGAAGTTGCTCGCATATTCGGCGTTGTGGGCCAGGTAGTCATCGGTAACCGTCACGCCATTCTCCTAACGTTTGCTGGATCGACCGCTCGGGTGGCTGATTTTAACAATTCGGCCGTTACTATTCACCGGTACAAATCAGGCGGATCACATCCGTTCGCCTGCATTGGCAAGCACATCTCTTACGCTGTCGCCATGCGTTACCGACGAGGCCAGCGGGCATGATCCGCTTCCTGGTGCGTCGATTGCTCAAGTACCTCGTGCTGTTGCTGGTGGCGACATTCCTGGCGTTCTGCCTGACATCGGTGGTCTTTCATCCGCTGGATAGCTTCGAACAGCGCCACCCCAGGCCGCCGCAGGCGGCCATCGACGCAAAGGCCGCCCAGCTCGGCCTCGACAGGCCCATTCCCATCCGCTACGCAAAATGGCTTTCCGGCACGGTCCGCGGTGACTTCGGCGCCACGGTGAGCGGTCACCCCGTCTCCGAAGAGCTCTGGCGCCGTGTCCGGGTCAGCGTGCGGCTGGTAGCGACCGGTTTGGTGCTGGGCACGGTGGCCGGCGTGATCATCGGGGCGTGGGGAGCAGTCCGTCAGTACCGGCTGAGTGATCGGGTGATCACCGTGTTGTCGTTGATCATTTTGAGCATCCCGTCGTTCGTACTCGCGGGCCTGCTCATTCTGGCGGGGTTGCGCGTGAATGATTTCACCGGGGCGCGCATCTTCCTGTACACCGGTGAGACCTCGCCGGTTCCGCCCGGCGGATTGTGGGACCAGCTCGTCGACCGGGTGCAGCACATGGTGTTGCCGACTCTCACGCTGGCCCTCGGGGCGATGGCGGGCTTCAGTCGCTATCAGCGCAACGCGATGCTCGACGTGCTGAACGAGGATTTCATCCGAACCGCTCGGGCCAAGGGGCTCACGCGCCGACGTGCGTTGTTCAAACACGGCCTGCGCACCGCGCTGATCCCGATGGCCACGTTGTTCGCGTACGGGGTTGTCGGCCTTGTCGTCGGAGCGATTTTCGTCGAGAAGATCTTTGGCTGGCACGGTATGGGCGAGTGGGCGGTGGTAGGTGTCTCGACGCAGGACACCAACATCGTCGCGGCCATCACGACGTTTGCCGGAGCTGCGGTTCTGCTCGCCGGACTGCTGTCCGACATCCTCTACGCCGCGCTGGACCCCAGGGTGCGGGTGTCATGACCCAGCAGGCCACCTCCGAAGTCACCGAAACCACGCCGGTCCGATCCGGGATCCACCCGGGCACCTTCACGTCGCGGCGGAACCTGTTGGCGCGCAGGTTTCTCCGCAACAAGCCTGCGGTAGTGGCCTTGATTCTCTTGGCGCTGCTGTTCATCGGCTGCTACGCGTTGCCGCCTCTACTCCCCTACGGCTACAACGATCTCGACTACAACGCGCTGCTGCAGCCGCCCTCGCTGCGGCATTGGTTCGGTACCAACCAGCTCGGCCAGGACCTGTTGGCCCGGACTCTGCGCGGCATGCAGAAGTCGATGTTGATCGGGTTTTGTGTCGCAGTGATTTCGACCAGTATCGCGGCCACTGTCGGATCGGTGGCCGGGTACTTCGGCGGCTGGCGCGACGGGGTCCTGATGTGGCTGGTGGACCTGTTGATGGTGATCCCCGCCTTCTACCTGATCCTGATCGTCACCACGCGCGCCAAACAGTCGAATACCATTGTGTGGCTCATCCTGCTGCTGGCAGTGTTCAACTGGATGGTGAGCTCGCGCATGGTGCGCGGGTTGACGATGAGCTTGCGAGAACGCGAATTCGTCCGGGCAGCAAAGTATATGGGAGTGCCAAGCCGCCGCATTATTGTCCATCACATCGTGCCGAACGTCGCATCGATCCTCATCATCGACGCGACACTCAACGTAGCAACCGCGATCCTGTCCGAAACCGGTTTGAGCTTCCTGGGTTTCGGTATCCAACCACCCGACGTGTCGCTCGGCACGCTGATCGCCGAAGGCACACCTTCGACGACCACGTTCCCATGGGTCTTCCTGTTCCCGGCCGGCGCACTCGTGCTGATCGTGTTCTGCGCCAACCTCGCCGGCGACGGTCTGCGGGACGCCGTGGACCCGAGCAGCGGATCAACCCGTCGCAGAAAACGGCGCTCGAAGTGACAACCCTGCTCGAAGTGACCAATCTGAACGTCACGTTTGAAACGGCGGACCTGAGCTTGCCCGCCGTGCGTGGCACGAGTTATCACATCGATTCGGGTGAAGTGGTCGCCATCGTCGGCGAATCCGGTTGTGGCAAAACCACAGCCGCGATGGCCGTCGTCGGGTTACTGCCCGAATACGCGGCCGTGTCGGGGTCGGTGCGGTTGGCCGGGAAGGAGTTGCTCGGCCTGTCCGACCGTGCGATGTCACAGATCCGCGGCAAGGCGATCGGCACTGTGTTTCAAGATCCGATGTCGGCGCTGACGCCCGTCTACACCATCGGCGACCAGATAGCCGAAGCCATCGAAGTCCACAACCACACGATCAGCCGCGCCGACGCCGGCAAGCGAGCCGTCGAACTGCTCGAACTGGTCGGGATCGCGCAACCGCAACGCCGGGCGAGGGCCTTCCCGCACGAGCTGTCCGGCGGTGAGCGCCAGCGAGTGGTGATCGCGATCGCGATCGCCAATGACCCGGACCTGTTGATCTGCGACGAACCGACAACGGCGCTGGACGTCACCGTGCAGGCGCAAATCCTCGACGTACTGCGAACCGCGCGCGACGTCACCGGCGCGGGCGTGCTGATCATCACCCACGACCTTGGTGTGGTCGCGGAGTTCGCCGATCGAGCGCTGGTCATGTACGCCGGACGTCCGGTCGAGATCGCCTCCGTAGACGAGCTTTACCGTGACCGTCGGATGCCCTATACCGTCGGGTTGCTCGGTTCGGTGCCGCGACTTGACGCCCCACAGGGCACCCGGCTGATTCCGATACCGGGTGCACCGCCAACGATGACGACGCTATCTCCGGGCGCCTGTACGTTCGCTCCACGCTGTCCGCTCGCGATCGACGAGTGCCGTTCCGCGGAACCGGATCTCGTCACCATACGAGAGGGCCACCAGGCGGCCTGCATTCGCACCGACGATGTCGCCGGGCGGAGCGCAGCCGACGTCTTCGGCGTGGCGACGGCGCCGGAGCCGATTGACAGCACGACCGGCGGCGAACCGCCGGTGGCGCTCAAGGTTACCGATCTGGTCAAGACCTACCGACTCACCAAAGGCGTCGTCCTGCGCAGACAGGTAGGCGAGGTACGTGCGGTCGACGGCGTCAGCTTCACCTTGCAGCAGGGCCGGACTCTGGGCATCGTCGGCGAATCCGGCTCAGGCAAATCGACCACGTTGACCCAGATTCTCGAGCTCACCAGACCCCAGGGGGGTGCCATCGAGATCCTCGGCGCCGACGTGGCGGCCCTCCGTCGAGCCGATCGTCATAAGCTGCGGACCGAGCTGCAGGTGGTGTTCCAGGACCCGGTGGCGTCGCTGGATCCCCGACTGCCGGTGTTCGATGTCATCGCTGAACCGTTGGTCGCCAACGGGTTTGACAGAGACCTGCGCGAAGAACGGGTCGCCGAACTGCTTGGGATCGTCGGCCTAGACCAAGCCGATGCCAGCCGCTATCCCGCCGAGTTCTCCGGTGGGCAGAAGCAGCGGATCGGAATTGCCCGAGCGCTGGCACTGCAGCCGAAGATCCTGGCGCTCGACGAGCCGGTGTCTGCGCTCGACGTGTCGATCCAGGCGGGCATCATCAACCTGCTGCTGGACCTGCAGCAGCAACTCGGATTGTCGTATCTGTTTGTGTCGCATGATCTTTCGGTGGTCAAACATCTGGCCCACCGGGTCGCGGTGATGTATCGGGGGACCATCGTCGAGCAGGGCGACGGTGAGCAGGTTTTCGCCAACCCGCAGCACGACTACACCCGGCGACTGCTGGCCGCCGTCCCGCGGGCGCACGCCGATGTCTAGCCTCGTCCGGGTGACAACCCGCGGGCCAGCCGTCTTGGCGGTGGTGATCGGTTTGATCGTCACCGGGTGCTCGAGTGGCTATCGGGACCTCCCGGAGATGCGGGCCGCACGGGTCGGCACCAGCAGCGACATCAACCCCCGAGACCCCGCCACCCTGCGCGACGGCGGCAACCTGCGCCTTGCCCTGAGCGAATTTCCGCCGAATTTCAACAACTTGAACATCGACGGCAACACGGCGGACCTCAATTCGATAGTCGTGCCGACGCTGCCGGGGGCATTCCTCACCCAGGCGGACGGGTCGCTGAAACTCAACACCGACTACTTCACCGGTGCCGAGCTGATCAGCGCCACTCCGCAGGTCGTTACTTACACGATCAATCCCAACGCGGTGTGGAGCGACGGGACCCCGATCACGTGGGAAGACCTCAAATCGGAGGTCGAGGCGTGCAGCGGCCGCGACGAGCGGTACCTGATCGCCAGCCGAGCCGGGTTCGAACGGGTGAAGTCGGTGACCCGGGGCGCTGACGACCGGCAGGCGGTGATCACCTTCGCCGAGCCCTACGCGGAGTGGCGCGGGATGTTCTCCAGCGGCATCCAGCCGCGCAGCATGACCGCAAACCCCGACGTCTTCAACAAAGGTCAGCTCAACGCCCCCGGCCCGTCGGCCGGACCGTTCATCGTGTCCAGGATTGACAAGACCGCGCAGCGCATCGTGCTGACCCGCAATCCCCGCTGGTGGGGTACCAAGCCGCGGCTCGACTCCATCACGTTTCTGGTGCTCGACGCCAGCGCCGTCATCCCCGCCCTGCAGAACAACGCCATCGATGCTGCCGGCGTCGGCACGCTCGACGACATGGTGACCGCCGAGCGCACGCCCGGGATCGCGATCCGCCGTGCGCCGGCCCCGACGTGGTACCACTTCACGTTCAACGGCGCGCAAGGATCCATCCTGGCCGATGAGAAGCTGCGGCTGGCGATCTGCAGAGGCATCGACCGCCAGGCCATCGTGAACGTCGTCCAGCACGGCCTCACCGGCCACCCGGTGCCGCTCAACAACCACATCTACGTCGCCGGCCAGCTCGGCTACCAAAACAACAGCGCACCAGCCGCTTTCAACCCCGACCGGGCGCGCAGCGACTTGGATGCGCAGGGCTGGAAACTCAACGGGACGGTGCGGGAAAAGAACGGCAAACCGCTCGTCATCCGGGACGTGTTTTACGATGCGCCAACCGCCCGGCAGGTCGCTCTGGTCGCCCAGCGGAACCTGGCGCAGATCGGGGTCAAGCTGGTGCTCGACGTAAAGCCGGGCACCGGCTTCTTCAGCCAATACATATCCGTCGGCGACTTCGACATCGCGCAATTCGGCTGGGTGGGCAATGCTTTTCCGCTGTCTGCGCTACCACAGATCTACACGTCGCACGGTGACAGCAATTTCGGCAAGATCGGCAACCCCGGAATCGATGCGAAGATCAACGCGACGCTGTCCGAGCTTGACCAGGCCAAGGCGCGCGCGCTCGCCAACGAGGTCGACACCATGATTTGGCAGGAAGGCTTCAGCCTGCCGCTGTTCCAGTCGCCCGGGAATATCGCGGTGCGCAGCACGCTGGCCAACTTCGGCGCGTTTGGACTGGCCGACCCGGTATACACGGCGATCGGGTTTACGCGGGACTGACTCAGTCCTGGCGTATGGTATCCAGCCAGCTATCCCACTCGTCGCCGCGACGGTCGGGCACTTGGCTGGGCGGGTAATGCGCTGCCACGCCTCCGGCTAATGCCAGCACGGCCTCGCGCGTTCGTCGCTTGAGGGCGGTGAAATCCACGGCCAAACCGGTGGCTAGATGCGGGTCATAGGGCATCGTGAAGACCTCGGGCACGCGCTTCATGAACTGATTCTCGACCGTCTCGCGATCGATGAACGGCTTGCCCTTCTGAATTGCGTTGAGCGCCACCACGGTGTGCTCCAACAATGGGTCAAAGCCATGCGCATGCAGCCAGTCCAGCGTGGCCAATGCCCCCTCGACGCCGCGCACGTCCTGGGATGCGACGACAACCAGACCGGTGACATCGTTGACGATCTTGCTGAACAACGGCCCGTTGATCGAGGTGCCGCAGTCAAGCAGGATAACGTTGCAGTGCCTTTCCAGGATCTTCATCGTGGCCGCATAGTCCTCTGGACCAAACCTGTACGTCGAATGCGGATCATTCTGGGCGCCAAGTAGTTCCAGCCGATCGTCGTTCACCACGGTGTGCTCACGCACGTTCGAGTAACGCTCGATGTTCTGCAATGCGGCCAGCTGCTCGACGTTCGCCTGGGGACCGCCGCGCTCACTGAATCGCGCGGAAAGGTCACCAAGGTCGGCATCGACATCCACGGCGATCACCCGGTCGCCCCGCAGACGAGCGATGGTGTTGCCTACCGCCACGGTCATCGTGCTCTTACCGACACCACCTTTGGAGGAGACGAAGGCCACCTTATGAACGCCCCCCATTGACCCGCGGATGGTGTCGACGAGCTGAGCATCCTCCTGCTGCTTGGCGCTCGGTCTCGGATTGACCCGCCCGCCCGTGAGTTTCGCCACCAACCTGCGCCAGCCCTGCCCAGCAATTGGACGGCGGCGAGCAATCAGCAGATCGCGCCCGTCGGGCACGTCGCGGAAGGTGCGGGCCCGCGGACGTTGTTGTGGTTCAGATTGAGAGGAATCAGGCGTAGTGGTCATGGCTCTCGCACGCATTCCTCTCGTGGGATTTGACAAAGGTCAGTTGGGTTATCCCGCCGAGCCGGCCTCGACGAGGGCACAATCGCAGCTAACATCCATGTGCACTCCTGTCGGGGAGTGAGTGTAGGACTCCGCGGGCCGCTATGCGCTCAATTCGATCCGCTGCGCATCCTTGACACCGTCGTATCGAGCAGGAGTGCAGGTCAGCACGATGACCTGCCCGTCGGCGCCAAGGGCGTCGAACACCTCCCCCATCTTGGCCAACCGCTCGGGGTCGGTGAAGCCGAGGGCGTCATCGATCACCACCGGCACGGTGTCTTCCTTGGCGACCAGCGCCGCCCCGGCCAGCCGGGCCAGGATGCCGAGCTGCTCCTTGGCCCCGCCCGACAGGGATTCATACGGCACGGTGCACCCGTCCAGAGTGCGGTTACGTATACACAGGTCGCTGTCGACGTCGACTTCGAAGCTTGGGCCGAATACCGGACGCCCGAGTCGCTGCAGTTCGGCGCGGAACGGCTCGACGTAACGCAGTCGGGTCGTGTCGCGGTGGCGCACCATCACCGACCGCAGCAACTGCACGGCGCGGGCACGGCGATGAACCTGTGTGTACTCGCATTGCGCGTGTTCGCGCTCGGCCTCGGCGGCGTCGAGCTTGCCCTTGCGCCCTTCGGTGCCAAATACGGTTAGCTCGACGCTGATCTCGTGCAGCATGCGCTCGACTTCGGTGTGGCGGGCGCGCAAAGCGTCGGCCGCCTCGGCGGCCTCGGCCAATTCGGCGGTCACCGCCTCGGGCGCTGCGGCGGCCAGTTGTTCGGACAACTCGGCAAGCCGGTGCTCGGCAGCCTGAGCCCTCAACAGGTCAGCGTCGGCAGTGGCCGCCAGATCGTCGTCTCCGACCGAGGCCCGCTGTTGCTCCAGCCGTTCGGAGACCACAGCCAGCTCGCTGCGTACGGTCACCACCTTGTCATGCAAACGCGTTGCCTGCGTGGCGATCTCGGCGAATTTCCGCGTCGCCGCAGCCGCGACGCGGCGGTGCGTTTCGCAGTCTGTGGTGGCTTTCAGATGCGCCGCCTCGGCTTGCTCGAGTTCAAGCCGCACCGCGGCACTATCCCGCCCGGCGTGGTCGGTATTTTCGGAACGCAGCTGAACAAGTCGTGATCGCAGCTGTTCGACATCATCGTCACCGCACAGCCCGGCCAACGTGGCGGTCAGCCGATCGCGGCTCTGCTGTAGTTCGCGTCGGCGCTGGTCGGTCTGACGCCCCGCCGCCACGTCGGCAACGTGGCCGGCGGCCAGCGCAGCACCCAGCTCTTCTTGTGCCTCAGCGTATTTGGTCTGAACTTCGACTGCGGTGATTCCCGGGCTGATCCCGGCCCTCAAGACGCCGGGCACCTCGATTTCGCTGTCGGCAGTGGCGGTCATCGACCAAGTCTGACCGGCAGGCAACGAGACGCGCTGGTCGTCGACGCATAGGTCGATGTCGGCGACCGCGGTGAACTCCACCGTCGTCGAGATCAACGCGAGTTGCCCTTCGGCCCGGTCGACGGCGGCGTGGGCCTGCTCGATCCGCTGCATTATCTCGTCGGTGAGGGCTATCGCGGACAACTCCTCGCGGGCCCGGTCGCGTTCCCGTTCGGCGTCGTCGATCTTGGTCAGTCGGGCCGCTAGATGCTCTGCTTCGTCTCGGCGGCGCAGCTCCTCGACGGTGCGCCGTGCGGACTCGACTCCCAACTGGGCTGCCGCCAGGGCCTGCTCGGCCTCCTCGACCACGGCTTCGGCGGCCACGACGACCTCGCGCGCGGTTGACTCGGCCTCGGTGGCGTCGCCTGCCTCGGCTTCCAGCGCAGCGAGAGCCGCTGTGCGGGCGGCGATTTCGTCGCGCAGCCGGAGCCGTTCGGTATGCGCGGCGGTCGAAGCGGCGCTGGCGGCGCTGGCGGCGGCCGCCATCAGCTCGGCTTCGCGCACCTGGTTGGTGAGCTCGGCGACCTTCGCCGCAGCGGCTTGCGCCGAGCAGTGCCGAGCATCGGCGCCCTGCTGTTGTTTGGACAACTCCGCCAGCTCAGCAGTCAAGTTGTCATGGCGTTGTACGCGCTCGTCGACTTCCGCGACGGCCGCCGCGCATCGCTGCACCTCGGCCTCGGCGTCGCGGAGCGCGGCGATCGCCGCGGCCCACTCCCCGGTGGGCCGGCCGGTCGGGGTGAAATAGCGGGCGTACTCGGCGTCGATCCGCTCGATGAGCAACGGCTCGTTGCCCGACAGTGCGGCGGTCTCGCCGGCCGCCACGTCGAGCGCGCGCGACAGCGCGTCACAGCCAGACAGATCGACCGCCGCGGTCGACGCCGCCTGCAACACCCGTTGGGCACGCCACAGCTCGGTGTCTACGGTCTCGGCCAGCATGGCCTGCACCCGGTCGTGCGCCTCGTCGCCGGTCAGCTGTTCGCGGTGTGGCTCCAGCACGGTCAACTGCGTCTTACACTTCTTGTGAAACCGCTTGTGATAGACGAAACGATAAGGGCCGGCGCTGATTTCGGCGGTGACCTCCGATCCGACGTCTGCGTGGGTCGGCTTGACCTGCTTGACTTCCTTCTTTGTCGAGCGGTCTTTGGATTCCAGCAGCAGGTCCAGCGCCTCGATCATCGACGACTTGCCGATTTCATTGGCCCCGGATACCACCACCACGCCGTGATCGGGGAAGTCGAGCTCGCGGTGAGCGATGCCGCGGTAATTCCTCAGGACCAGCCGATGCAGCTTCATGCCGCACCCCGGCCGTGGCTGGTGAGCCGCAGCAATAGCGCCAACGCCGCCTGAGCGTCATCGGCGGTCTCGGCAGCTCCGTTACGGGCCGTCTCGACCAGCTCCTCGACCGCCGCGGTGGCGAAACCGCCGATGCCGAGGTCGGTGAACTCGCCGTCGGCCGGTATCACCGCCAAATCGCTGCGGTGCTCCCACAATCGCAGCGAGGCGAACAACCGCGAGTATTTGTCCAGGCAGGCATCCAGCGCGGCACGGTCGGTGACCGTCAGCGAGCCGATCAGCGCCAGCCGCACGGCGGTGCGGTCCTTATCGGTCAGCAGATCCAGGTTCAGGTCCAAGTCGGCGACGTCGCGGCTGTTGTCCACCTGGCGCTGCAGCGTGACAAATCGCCAGCGACCGACACGCTGGGCGTCGACGGTGACCCGGCGCTGCGGATCCGCCTCGTCGAGCTCCACGACCAGGACATGGCCGGGGTCCGATTCGACGTCGTCGAAGTTGGTGACCTCTGGCGAGCCGGAGTACCACACCCGCCCGCTGCCGCCGACTTCGGTGACCGAGTGCTTGTCGCCCAATGCCACGTAGTGCAGTGCGCCGCGGGCCAGCGCGTCCTCCAGGCAGCCCAGCCGGATCACCGAGGGCTTGTCGCGATCGGGATCCAGGACGTCGACGCCGCCGTGCGCGACGAGTACCCGGGTCACCCCGGGGGGCGCGTCCTCGAGATCGCCGAGCACGTCGGCCACCAGGTCGGTTGTCGGTGCTTTGGAGCGCCATGGCGCCGCAACGAGCTGCAGGCCCGGCCGGACCTCGTGCACCGCGGCCCGGTCGAGCACCATCACGTTGTCCGGGCATTCGGCGGTGAACAGGGCGCTGGTGTAGACCGATGACGCATCCAGCGGATCGTGGTTGCCGGGCAGCAGATAGACGGGAATCCCGATGGCACGCATGGCTTCCAGCGACTGACTGATCACCTGCGGCGCAAGCTGGTTGTGTTCGAAGACGTCACCGGCGACCACAACGAACTCCGCCCCTACGTCGGCGGCCAACGTGCCCAGCCCGGCCACCGCGTCTCGGCGGGCGGCCGAATACCTTGGCTGCGCTTCGCCGGCGAGGAAGTGACGGGTCATGCCGAGTTGCCAATCGGCGGTGTGCACGAACCGCATGCTGACCCCTTCCCTTTGACCAGGCACCGCGAGTGTAGGACCCGACCCCGACAAGTTCAGGGACCTCGATCGGCATGCCCTACGGTGGGTCGAGTGAGTGCTGCACACCGCACGCTGGTGCTACTGCGTCACGCGAAATCGGCATATCCGGAGGGAGTCGCCGACCATGATCGGCCGCTGGCGCCGCGTGGCGAACGGGAGGCCGGCCTGGCCGGCGAATGGCTGCGGGCCAACGTGCCGACCATCGACGCGGTGCTGTGCTCCACCGCCACGCGCGCGCGGCAAACGTTGCGGCGCACCGATATCGACGCGCCGGTGCAGTACGTCGAGCGCTTGTATGGCGCTAGCCCCGAAATGGTGATCGACCAAATCAACGGCGTCGCCGACGACGTGACGACCCTGCTCGTCGTCGGGCATGAGCCGACGACGTCCGCCGTGGCCGTCGACCTCGCCGGCACGGAGGACACCGACGCCACCGCGGTCGAGGCGATCACGTCGAAGTTCCCGACGTCAGCGATCGCGGTGCTGCGTGTTGCGGGCCGGTGGGAAGACCTGGCACCCGGCGGCGCCGCGCTGGTCGACTTCCACGTGCCACGCTAGCGGCTAGGAGTTCGTCGCCAGCGTGAGCTCCATGAGCTTGATCGCCTGGGCGCACGCGTCGATCCCGGGCGCCTGCGGGTTGACCCACCAGCCGACCACGCCCGCGGCATCGCTGGCCACGCCACACGAGCCGTTCGGGTCGTTCGGCCGCATCACGATCGACTCCACGCCCGCGATGGAACGGCTTTCGATCTGGTATTTCAGTCCCTCGGCAACCTTGCGTTCGTTGGCCAGGCTGCCCTGCTCGAACCAGAACCGGGTGATGTCGATCAGGCTGCCCGGGTTGAGCGCCTGCCAGCGGCAGATGGCGCCGACGAAGGTGCTCTGGATATCTTGCGGCTCGGCACCTACCGTCTTGGCCAGGATGTCGGTGGTCAGCACCTCACATTCCTTGAGCAGGTTCGGATACTGCTGTTCGGAGTTGTTGTTGCGCGGAGCCCCGCCCTCGCCTGCCCGGACCGCGGTGCCCGCCACCGACCTCGTGCATCCGGTCAACATGGTCAGCAGGGTCAGCGCCACGACGGCCGCACCGACGAGGATCCGATGACGCACGGCGGCTCTCATTTCGAGTTCGCTATCGACTGACGGGTCAGCTCCTTGGCGACGTCGCACGGGTCGGGAAACGGCTTCTGGTTGAAGCTGACCGACCATTCGATGAAGTCGTCGGAGAACTGAATGCCGATCTCGCACAGGGAGTCACCCAACGTGGGCTCACTACCGATGGCGATGAAGCCGCCATGGCCGTCGATGTTGATGTCTTCGACACTGGCACGCGAGAGCTCCTCGGTTTTGCGTTCGCGCCCGATCGGACTGCCGCGGTACCAGGAGAAGGAAAAGTGCGGGCCGACGATTCCACCGCCCGCCAGCCACTGACAGCCCACCGAATTCTTGGCGGTGTTGACCAGCCCGGCCACCTTGGTCAGGTTCGTCACCGTCTCGTCGCTGATCCCGCCGCACTGCGGAAAGAACGGGCCGTGATGTCCCTCCCCAGAGGCGGGTCCGGATGACTGCGTCGGCGAGGAATTGTTTGAACCGGAGTCAGAGCATGCGGCCGTCGGGATCAGAATTGCCGCCGCCAGGGCCAGCGCTGCCGCCACGTTACGCCGCACGCTGCGCACACCTACTGCTGGTCACAGGATGCACTGTAGCGGCAGCACCGGGGGCCAACCACGACACACACGGTGACCAGGGCTTATTTGGCGGCCAGCGGTGTGCGACAGTTACGGCATGCTCCTGGCACTGCTGCGCCAGTACGTCCGGCCGTATCGCTGGCTGGTCGCGGCGGTGATGACACTGCAACTGGTCAGCACACTGACGTCGCTGTATCTGCCGACGGTCAACGCCACCATCATCGACGAAGGGGTCGCCAAGGGGGACACCGCCACCATCGTCAAACTCGGCGGATTAATGCTCGCCGCAACGGGGCTGCAGGTGGTGTGCTCGGTCGGCGCGGTCTACTGGGGCTCGCGGATTGGCGTGGGGTTCGGCCGGGATCTCCGCTCGGCGATGTTCCATCAGGTCACGACGTTCTCCGCACACGAGACCGCCCGGTTCGGCGCGCCGTCTCTGCTGACCCGCACCACCAACGACGTCCGGCAGATCCAGTTCCTGGTGCAGATGACCTGCACGGTGCTGGTCACCGCGCCGATGATGGGTGTCGGCGGAATCCTGATGGCCATCCACCAGGGCGCGGCGCTGTCCTGGCTGCTGGTGGTCAGCGTCCCCCTGTTGGCGCTCTCCAATTCCTGGATCGTCTCGCGCATGCTGCCGATGTTCCGCAGCATGCAGCGCCGGATCGACGACATCAACCGGGTGATGCGCGACCAGCTTTCGGGTGTGCGGGTGGTCAGGGCCTTCGCGCGCGAGCCCTTCGAACGTCAGCGGTTCGCCGACGCCAACCGCGCGTTGTCGAACACCACGCTGACCGTCGGCAACTGGCAGGCGCTGATGGCGCCGGCGACCACATTGATCATCAACTGCTCGAGCGTTGCGGTGATCTGGTTCGGCGGCCGGCTCATCGACCGGGGCGAAATCCAAGTGGGCTCGCTGATCGCGTTTCTCGCCTACTTCGCCCAGATCCTGGTGGCGGTGTTGTTGGCGACGATGACCGTGATGGTGCTGCCGCGCGCGTCGGTCTGCGCGGAACGGATCAGCGAGGTCCTTTCGGCAAGCCCGGCGATCCGTAGCCCGGACAACCCCCGACGGCCCCCCGCGGGTATGCAAGGCGTGGTTCGGCTAGACGGCGCCACGTTCCGTTATCCCGGCGCGGATCGCCCTGTGCTGCAGGATATCTCGCTGACCGCGCTGCCAGGCACCACCACCGCGATCGTCGGCAGCACCGGTTCGGGAAAGTCGACGCTGATGTCGCTGATCTGCCGGCTCTACGACGTGACCGCCGGCACCCTTTTCGTCGACGGGCTCGACGTGCGCGAGTACGACATCGACCGGCTGTGGGCCGGCATCGGGCTGGTGCCACAACGCGGCTACCTGTTCTCGGGCACCGTTGCGGACAACCTGCGCTACGGCGCGGCGCCCGGACAAGTCGTATCGCAAGAAGACATGTGGGACGCACTGCGGGTCGCGGCCGCCGACGGGTTTGTGGCCGAACATGACGATGGACTCGCGATGCGAGTCGCCCAGGGCGGCATCAACTTTTCCGGCGGGCAGCGGCAACGGTTGGCGATCGCACGGGCGGTGATCCGCCGACCGGCCATCTACCTGTTCGACGACGCCTTCTCCGCACTCGATGTCCACACCGACGCGCGCGTGCGGACATCGCTGCGCGAGGTCGCCAGCGAAGCAACGGTTATTGTTGTGGCGCAGCGTATTTCGACTGTTGTCCAAGCCGATCAGGTGATCGTCGTCGACGACGGTCGGGTGGTCGGTACGGGCACCCATGAATCACTGCTCGCCGACTGCCCCACGTACCGAGAATTCGCGGAATCGCAGTCGCTGGACGCGAGCGTGGGAGGCCAGCGATGACCGCGGCGATGGGCAGACCGACCCGCGGCATGGCGCCCGCCCCGGCCGAGCGGTCCCGCGACTTCATGGCTACGGCCGTTCGCCTGGTGAAGCGCCTGGCGCCGCAACGCGTCCCGGTGATGGCGGTGATCGCACTCGGCGTCGTCGGCACCGCCATCGGTGTCATTGTCCCGCGGATCCTTGGGCATGCCACCGATCTGCTGTTCAACGGCCTGATCGGGCGGCAGCTGCCCGCCGGCATCACCAAGGCCCAGGCCGTCGCGGCCGCCCGGGCCCGCGGCAACAACAGTTTCGCAGATCTGCTCTCGGGCATGGATGTGGTTCCCGGCCAAGGCGTCGACTTCGACGCGGTCGCGAGAACGCTGGCGCTGGCGCTGACCATGTATGTGCTTGCGGCGTTTTTGATTTGGTCGCAGGCCCGGTTGTTGAACGTTACAGTGCAGCGCACCTTGCAGGCGCTGCGCGCCGACGTCGAGGAAAAGGTGCACCGGTTGCCATTGGCCTACTTCGACACCCGGCAGCGGGGCGAGGTGCTCAGCCGAGTCACCAATGACGTCGACAACCTGGCGACATCGCTGTCGATGACGATCAGCCAACTGCTGACGGCGATCCTGTCGGTGACGACTGTGCTGGTGATGATGCTGACCATCTCGCCGCTGCTGACCGGGCTCACCCTGCTGGCCGTGCCGCTGTCGCTGCTGGCGACCCGGGCGATCGCGCGGCGCTCACGACGGCTTTTTGCAGCGCAATGGAGCAGCACCGGGCGCCTGGCCGCCCATATCGAGGAAACCTACAGCGGTTTCACGCTGGTCAAGACCTTCGGTCAGCAAGGCGCGGCCGAAGACCGCTTCCGGCGGCTCAACGACGACGTGTACCAGGCCAGTTTCGGTGCGCAGTTCTTCTCCGGACTGGTGTCGCCGGCGACGATGTTCATCGGCAACCTGAGTTATGTGGTGGTGGCGGTGCTGGGTGGCCTGCAGGTGGCGACCGGACAGATCACCGTCGGCAGCATCCAGGCGTTCATCCAGTACATCCGTCAGTTCAACGCGCCGCTGACCCAGGTCGCCTCGATGTACAACACGCTGCAGTCTGGGATGGCCAGTGCCGAGCGAGTCTTCGACCTGCTCGATGAGCCGGAGGAATCAGCGGACCGCGAACCGGCGCTGCCGTCGGTCAACGGCCAAGGACCAACCGGGCGTGTCGAATTCGAGCATGTGAGCTTCGCCTATCGCGCCGGCACTGCCGTGATCGAGGACTTGTCGCTGACCGTCGAACCGGGCAGCACTGTCGCGATCGTCGGGCCGACCGGCGTGGGCAAGACCACGCTGGTGAACCTGCTGATGCGGTTTTACGACGTCGACTCCGGTCGCATCCTGCTCGACGGCGTGGATATCACATCGATGAGCCGGAATTCGCTGCGATCGCGGATCGGGATGGTGCTTCAAGACACCTGGCTCTTCGGCGGGACGATCGCGGAGAACATCGCCTACGGGCGCCCCGACGCCAGCGAAGCCGAGGTGATCGATGCCGCCAAGGCGGCCCATGTCGACCGCTTCGTCCACACGCTGCCAAAGGGCTACCAGACCTGGATCAGCGACGACGGCGACAACATCAGCGCCGGGGAGAAGCAGCTGATCACCATTGCCCGGGCATTTCTGGCCCGCCCCCAGCTGCTGATCCTCGACGAGGCGACCAGCTCTGTGGATACCCGCACCGAACTGCTCATTGCCCAGGCCACCCGCGAGCTTCGCCGAGATCGTACGAGTTTTATTATCGCCCACCGGCTTTCGACGATCCGCGATGCTGATGCCATCTTGGTGATGGAGGCCGGCCGGATCGTTGAGCAGGGCAACCATGCCGACCTGATGGCGCGCCGGGGCGCCTACTACGAGATGACCAGGGCTTAGCACCGATCCCCGAGATGAATCCTGTGGTTCTGCTGTGGCGGGGTGGGTTCGGATTTACCGTAAGCTCCGGGAGCCAGCGAGTCGCACTGGAGGCTACGCATGGACGACAAGACTGAAACCCTCACCACCATGCCGCCGCCGCTGGAGGTGCGGGCGGACGGGCGCACGTGGCGCGCGACCGCCGGCCAGACCTGGACGATCGGCCGCGCCAACGACGCGGACATGCATCTGGACAATCCGAGGGTGTCGCGGGACCACGCTGTGCTGGAGCCGACGCCGGCAGGTTGGGTTCTCGTCAATCACAGCCCCAACGGCATGTTCGTCGATGGTCGCCGAATGGAACGCCTAACGGTGCACCAACCCACGACCGTTGTGCTGGGTTCCATCTCCTCGGGCGTGACGATGCAGCTCTACCCGGTTACCAAAGGGGCTCCCAGCCCGACCGTCGCCACCGCTTCCGACGGTCAGATTCCCAGGTCAGAGGGCACAACCGTGGCCCGGCCACCGACTGCGGTGCACGCGATCGACCAGCTCGCGATCACCATCGGTCGCGCACCCGAGAATGACGTCGTGCTGGCCGACTTGCTGGTTTCGCGCCGGCATGCCGTGATGCGGCGATTCGGCAACCAGTGGGAGCTCGCCGACGTCGGCAGCGCGAACGGTACCTACGTCAACGGAGCCCGGATCAGCCGAGCGGTCATCGGGCCCGACGATCTTGTCGGCATCGGACACCAGCTCTTGCACCTCTCCGGTGACCGCCTCGTGGAATACGTCGACACCGGCGACGTGTCCTATGAAGCCTCGGACTTGGGCGTGGTCACCAAGAAGGGCAAGGTGTTGTTGACCGACATCACCTTCTCCCTGCCGCAACGCAGCTTCTTGGCGGTCGTAGGACCAAGTGGCGCAGGGAAATCGACATTGCTGGGCGCGCTCACCGGGTTCCGGCCGGCCAGCAGCGGCCAGGTCCGGTACGACGACCGCGACCTCTACGAGAACTACGCGGAGCTGCGGCACAGAATCGGCTTCGTTCCGCAGGACGACATCTTGCATACCCCGCTGACCGTGCGACGGGCACTGAACTATGCCGCGCGGCTACGGTTCCCGCACGACGTGTCCGACGGGGAGCGCCGCCAGCGGATCGAGGAAGTCCTGGCCGAACTCGGTCTGAGCGAGCAGGCCGATCAGCGCATCGACAGCCTGTCGGGCGGTCAGCGAAAACGCACCAGCGTCGCACTGGAACTGCTCACCAAGCCCTCGCTGCTGTTCCTCGACGAGCCAACGTCGGGGCTCGACCCGGGCTACGAGAAATCGGTCATGCAAACCCTGCGGGCACTCGCCGACGATGGCCGCTCGGTGGTGGTGGTCACCCACAACATCGCCCAACTGAAGATGTGTGACCGGGTGCTCGTCCTCGCGCCCGGCGGCCGCCTGGCCTACTTCGGCCCTCCTCAACACGCGCTCAACTACTTCCATTGCGAGGACTTCGCCGATCTGTTCACGCTTCTCGAACGCGACAGCGCCACCGACTGGTCGGGCCGCTTCAAAGCCTCACCACTGCATGACGCCTTCACCGGCCCGCGTGCGGTCGTGCGCGCGCCGTCTCAGGCTCCCGCTCCGCCCACGCAGCCGCTCGCTCAGCAAAGCGCGCTGGCCCAGTTCGCCATCCTCTGCCGGCGGTATGTGGCGGTGATCGCCGCCGATCGCCAGTACGCGTTGTTCTTGTTGATCCTGCCGTTGCTGCTGAGCTTGTTCGCGCACGCGGCTCCGGGTCATGCGGGCTTGTCGGTGGCAGAAGCATTCACGCAGAAGTCCACTCAACCCGCTCAACTATTGACATTGCTGATCATCGGCGGCGGACTCATGGGCTGCGCGACGTCGATCCGGGAAATCGTCAAAGAACGAGCAATTTACTTGCGCGAGCATGGGATCGGCTTGTCTCGGAGCGCCTACCTGGCCTCCAAATTGGTCGTGCTCACTGCGCTGACCGCCCTGCAGGGGTTGGTTCTGGGATTGCTCGGCGTCTTCGGTCTGCCGCCGCCCGATGACTCGAAGGTGTTGCACTCGGGCACAGCGGAAGTAGCGGTGGCCGTGGTCGCGGTCACCGTTGTCTCGATGATGATCGGCCTGCTGATTTCAGCGATGATCGCCAACGCCGATCGTGGAATGCCGCTACTGGTGCTGGTGGTGATGGCCGAACTCATCCTGTGCGGCGGGATGTTCGCGGTGCACGGTCGAGTCCCGCTAGAGCAACTGGCATGGTTGTCGCCGTCGCGGTGGGCTTATGCGATGGGCGCTGCGACCGCGGATCTGAACTACCTTCGCCAGCAGACGGGCGGCGACCAAGACCCACTTTGGGATCCCTCGCGCACAGGTTGGCTGACCTGTCTTGGCATCTGCGTCGCGCTCGCAATTGCAATAGTGATCCTGCTGTTCTGGCGGCTCAGCCGGCTCGACCCGCACACCAAAGGCCGCAAGGTAGCTTGACCGCTGGGCCAGACGCAGAATTGGGTTGGCAGTCAATGAAATGCACAGAGGTCTTGAGGGCATAGCGGTTTAAATCAGCCGGGCCGCAACGTGTTTGAGATAAATGCACCGGCGGCTACCAGGACTAGGGTGAGCCAACTCAAAAATCGCAATCCCCGAAACGGTCCGACAAACGTCAAAGCCGCTCTGAGCGAATAGTAAAAAACGAAGTCAAACTCATACCCGCGGACTTAAACTGACCGCCTGGCTTTCGGGCCGCCTGCAGGAGAGTTTGCCTCGCGGCAGCATGCCGTGAACCCAATGAAGGGGATGTTTATGAAGCTCCGATCTCGTGCCGGTGTTGTCGCCATGTACGCCGTTGTTCTCTCGGCGCTGGTGCTCACTGGCTGCGCCTCCGACCACGGCAAAAGCACGGGCGGATCGCAATCTCCTCCAAATGTCGACGCTGCGAAGGTGGTCCAACAGGCCGCCGACGCTATGCGCAAGGTCACCGGGATGCACGTGAGCGTCCGGGTACAGGGACAGGTACCCAACCTCGCGGTCACCAAGCTCGACGGCGACATATCGAACAAGCCGCAAACGGTGGCCAAGGGCACTGCCACGTTGAGTGTGGGCAAGAAGAACGTGGATTCGTCGTTCGTCTATGTCGACGGACACCTCTACTCCGACGTCGCCGACCCCGGCAAGAAGTACACCGACTACGGCGATGGCATGTCGATTTATGACGTTTCGACAATTCTCGACCCGAACAAGGGATTGGCCAACCTGCTGTCCAAGCTGCAGAATCCTAAGGCCGTCGGCAGCGAGCAAGTCGACAACATTGCGACCACGAAAATCAACGGCGAATCTTCGTCCAGCGACATCGCCAGACTCGCCGGATCACGTCTGGGCCCGCAGAACGAAAAACAGACTCCAACCACCGTCTGGATCGCCTCGGACGGGTCCCACCATCTCGTGAAGCTCCAGATCAATCCGGTGCAAAACGGCTCGGTGACGCTGACGATGTCCAAGTGGGGCGAGACCGTCACCGCCACAAAGCCGGTATAGCTGTGAGGCCAGACACCATGAACGCCAACCGTTTTCGAATCCGCCGGGTCGCCGGCCTCCGAAAGGAACGATCCATGGAAATGACCGCTTTTCAGCGACGAGCTGCGGTCGCGCTCCTCAGCATGGCAGCGGCAACCGCGATGTCCACCGCACTGGCCCCGGCGGCGAGCGCTGACGGCTACGTCGGCGCAATCGCCTACTCCCGAGGCGGCGGTATGTACGGCAGAGCATGGGACGCCCCGACGAAGGCGGCCGCGGTGAGTGCAGCGATGAGCGCTTGTGGTTACACCGACTGCCAAGTGCTGGTTACCTTCACCAACTGTGGCGCAATCGCCTACGACGCCGCCGGTGACCGCCAGGGCGGGTACGGGCCTACGCTGGGCGCCGCGGAGCAGGACGCCCTAAACAGGCTAGGCGGTGGCTGGATCGACACTTGGGCCTGCAACTAGGGAGCATAACTTTCAGTGCGCGGCAGTGCAGACTGCGGCATGACCCGAACGTCTTAGCGCCCAACGATTTGCGGACTATTCGCCAGTCGCCGCAATTAGTCAGCAACTTCCATTTCCGTTGACCAGCAACTGCATCGGGTCCACGGGTAGGTTGGCCGCGGAAATGTTCGGCCGGCCACCGCGAATACTGCGGTTTTCGTGCGGGTCGGGTGGGCCGAGATTTACCGTCGTACCTTACAGCCGGACATTTGCCAGAGCCCGGTTTGCCTGCAGGTAGGAGTCGGCGATGAGCGACACCGCACAGGGTTCACGGGTGGGGACTCAATTCGGGCACTATCACCTCAAACGGCTATTGGGCCGCGGCGGAATGGGCGAGGTCTATGAAGCCGAGGACACCGTCAAAGACCGGGTGGTGGCGCTCAAACTGATGTCAGCGGTATTTAGCCAAGATCCGGTATTCCGCAAGCGCATGCAGCGTGAAGCCCGCACCGCGGGCCGCCTGCAAGAACCGCATGTGGTGCCCATCCACGATTGGGGCGACATCGACGGACAGCTGTACGTGGACATGCGCCTGATCGAGGGCACTGATCTGTTCGCCCTGCTGAAGCGGTTCGGGCCGTTGACCCCGCCCCGTGCGGTGGCGATCATCCACCAGATCGCATCGGCGTTGGATGCCGCGCACGCCGCCGGGGTGATGCATCGCGATATCAAACCGGAAAACATCCTTGTCACCCGCGACGACTTCGCCTACCTGGTCGATTTCGGGATCGCCAGCGCCACCACCGACGAGAAGCTCACCCAGCTGGGCAGCGCCGTGGGAACCTGGAAATACATGGCGCCGGAACGGTTTTCGGGCGACGAGGTGACTTACCGCGCCGACATCTATGCGCTGGCGTGCGTGCTGCACGAGTGCCTGACGGGATCTCCGCCCTTCCGGGCCGATAGCGCCAGTGTTCTGGTCACCGCCCATCTGATGGAACCCATCCCGAAGCCCAGCGAGTTGCGGCCCGGTATCCCCAAAGCGCTCGATGACGTGATCGCCCGGGGGATGGCCAAGAAACCCGAGGACCGTTACGCCAGCGCCGGCGACCTGGCACTCGCCGCCCACGCCGCGCTCAGCACGCCGGATCAGGACCAGACGGCCACCCTGCTTCGACGCAGCCAGGAAGCCGCCACGTCCGGCCCCACGCCGACACCCGCGCCGACCTGGAGCGGACCCCAACCGACGCAGACACCGGCCCCGAGCTGGAGCGGGCCCCAACCCACGACGACGCCGCCCCCGACGTGGAGCGGGCCCCAACCCACGACCACGCCGCCGCCGAGCTGGAGCGAGCCCCAACCCACGACCACGCCTGTGCCGTTCTTCAACCAACCGCAACAGTCGTCGACGTCCGCCCCAAACTGGAACCAAGCCCAACCTTCGACCACGCCGCCACCCAATTGGAGCCAGCCCCAACCATCGATGACGCCGCCCAATTGGAATCAACCCAAAAAACGGGGTCGGGGGAAGTGGATCGTCTTGGCGGGCCTGGGTTTGGCGGCCCTGATCGCGATTGTGGTTGTGGTGGTGTTGGTCGTGATTCCGTCACCGCCGCCTCCGCTGCCGCTGGTGAAAGCCGACCAACTGGATTCCATGCTGCTCAACGGCGCAGAGGTCAACGACATCATGGGCGCCACCAACATGCGGCCAGACAAACTCGGCCGGGAGCCCGCCGACCCGACGGTCAAGCTGTCGAACCCCAACTGCGTCGGGGCGCTCTATGCCGGCGAAAAGCCGACATACGCCGACAGCGACCTTCAACAGTTGCGCTACATGGTGTTCTCCGAGCCGGGAGACAACAACGACCACTTCGTCGACCAAGACGTGGCGCTGTTCAAGACCGCCGAGGCGGCCCGCGCATTCGTGCAGGCCTCGGCGAACCAATGGGACAGCTGCGCCACGCAAACCGTGACCGTCACGCACAACGACAACACAACGAGTACCTGGCAGATCGGAAATCTCACGGGTGACGTCCCGAAGATCACCCAGATAGACACCCAGCAGAACACCAACAACTGGAAGTGCCAGCGCGCGCTCAGTGCGGTCTCGAATGTGGTCTTCGACGTCAACGCATGCGGATACGGCATCACCAATGAAGCCAGCCAGATCGCCGACAGAATGAGCACCCGAGTGACAGAGCGCGGGTAGAACCGACCGCCCAATCCAGTGGTTTTGGTGTGGTGCGAGCGGGTGGACCTCTACCGTCAGGGTCGGGGCCTAGTGGGTATTCGTTGAGGAGTTGGCGATGAGCGAGACCGCGCATGGTTCGCGGGTGGGCTCGCAATTCGGGCCATATCGGCTGACGCGGTTGTTGGGCCGTGGGGGGATGGGCGAGGTCTACGAGGCCGAGCACACCGTCAAGGAGTGGACGGTGGCGCTGAAGTTGCTCTCAGATGCCTTCAGCCAGGATCCGGTGTTTCGCAAACGCATGCAGCGCGAGGCCCGTATCGCGGGGCGGCTGCAAGAACCGCACGTGGTGCCCATCCACGACTACGGCGAGATCGACGGCCAGCTGTTTTTGGAGATGCGCCTGGTCGAGGGCAATGACCTCGATGCACTGCTCAAGCGGTTTGGGCCGCTGACCCCGGCGCGGGCGGTGGCCATCATCCACCAGATCGCGTCGGCGTTGGATGCCGCCCACGCCGCCGACGTGATGCACCGCGACATCAAACCGCAAAACATTCTGGTCACGCGCGATGATTTTGCCTACCTGGTCGATTTCGGCATCGCCAGTGCCACCACCGATGAGCGGCTCACGTCGCTGGGCACCGCCGTGGGCACCTGGAAATACATGGCCCCGGAACGGTTTACCAACGCGGAGGTGACCCACCGCGCCGACATCTATTCGCTGACCTGTGTGTTGCATGAATGCTTGACCGGGTCGCCGCCTTACCGCGCCGACAGCGCCAGCATGCTCGTCACCGCCCATCTGATGGAGCCCATCCCCAAGCCGAGCACACTGCGCCCGGGCATCCCCAGAGCGTTCGACGCGGTGATCGCGCGGGGGATGGCCAAAAAGCCCGAAGAACGCTACGCCAGCGCCGGCGATCTAGCCCGGGCCGCCCACGACGCGCTCAGCGACCCCGATCAAGACCACGCCGCCAACATCTTGCGGCGCAGCGAGGAAAAAACCCTGCCCGCCACCGCGCCTACCCAGCCTGGCACCGTCAATACCCCCGCCCAGACCTGGGCAGCGCCGCCCAAGCCGTATCCCGGCCCCGCCGGCTCCGGACCTCTGCCCCGCACCGAGCCGGGCCCCGCTGCCCAGCCCGGTTGGACACCCACCAGCGGGCCCATCCCCGCCAGCGCCCCACCATCGACGCCCGCCCCTCGGTTTTTCCAATCGGCCGGTGGTTGGAGCGGCCAACCCCCTGCTCCGCCACCCCAGCAACCGCCCCGCGGTTGGATGCCAGGCCCACCACCGCCACCGCCGCGCAAACGCAACGTGTGGCCGATCGCCGCCGCGGCCGCCCTCGTCATCGCCGTGGCCTTAGGTGCTGTCACGGTCTTCGTCCTCACCCGACCGAAGCCGAACCCGCCGCCGCCACCGCTCCCCCCCGAACGGCTGAGCGGCCTGCTGCTCAGCACTTCGGAAATCGACGGCGTCATGGGCGCCTCCAACATGCAGCCCGAGAAACCTCTCGACTCGCTGGGCGCCGCGACCACAGATCTGTCGAATCCCGACTGCCGCGGGGCGATTGATGCCGGTCGCGTGCCGGTGTATGCCGGCAGCAGCTATACCGGGGTCAGCGCCGTGGAACTGCACGAGCCGGGAGACAGCTTCGACCACTGGGTGATCCAATACGCCATCGGTTTCCCGTCGGCCGACAAGGCGGCTGCCTTCCTGAGCAGTTCGGCGGCGAAATGGAAGGCATGCGCCGGCCAAAATGTCGCGGTCACCGAAAACGGCCAAACCAATCATTGGAGTCTCGGCACATTCACCGGGGGCGACCACGACATCGGGATCCTGAACACCTCGGAAGGCGCCAACGGCTGGGCATGCCAGCGCGCACTGAAGGCCGAGTCCAATGTCGTCATGGACGTGACCGCCTGCGAATACAGCGGCCTGAGTGATCAAGCCAGCCAGATCGCAGCGAAGATGGCCGCCAAAATCACACAGTGAACTTGGGGTTGCGCCGGGGCAGCGACCCCGGCTCTTTCGGAACGAATTCCACTGGCGCACCGATGACCTCGTCCAGGGCCTTGGCAACGCGTTTTACCGCATCAATTGATCTGCTCGGCATCTCGGCAGCGATGGATATGTCGCCGACGGTTTGTCGGATCGACCACTCCGAACTACACAATCCGCTGCTCAGCAAAATGTCGTCGATATCGCGCAGTGCAACCTGTGCCGAGCCGATGTTCAGCATGGACGGTGGACGACCGACGTAGTGGAATGTGAAAGTTCCTGTCACTGAAGCTGTTTCAACGACATCGACGATGTCGTCGGTCCAATAACGCAACAGTGGGCTGGCTTTGGGCCATAGCGTCGTCAGCACTACCACGCCACGTTCGCCCGCCCCGCACGCGGCCAGGGTGGATTGGTCCAGTACCTCGATTGCCACCGGGGCGCACCGCCAGACCAGCGGCGCGCCATGCTCGCTGGGGCCAGCCAGCGGACCGAACAACTCGGAGCAGCCGAACATGTTGAACACTCGTGCACTCCAGATCTGCTCGAGCATGTCCTGTCGAGCCGGTGATAGCACGTCGCCGCCACAGAACACGAACCGGATGTCCGGTGGAGTCGCACCTCGTGTCCCGTGAAAGTATTCACCGAGACGCGAGGCAACCAGCGGCAGCGTGAAAACCGCCGCTATGCCGTCTTCGCTGAGGGTGCGGCACATCGCTTCCGGATCGCCGGGCCGGACCATCACGGGCGCTCCGCCGCTGAGTTCGATCTGACGGCACATCGAATGCGCCACGGCCAGATGCGGATTGGGCGCGATCACCGCGCATTGCAGCCCGTCGAGCGGCGGACACTGCCGATGAACTTCCCGTGCGGTGGCGTCCGCTACCTGGCGGTCGGCCTGCGACCACGGCGACACCACCGGCTCTGCGGTCGTCCCGCTCGGCGAGAGGTTGACAAGCCAGTTGCCGGTTTCGGGATAGGGTCGCAGCTCGGCGCGCAGATCGGGCTTCCGAGTGAATTGGCAGCCGCCCCAAGCCTGTTGCCCGTCTTTACCGCGGGCCTCGGCGAACCACGCCGCGGCCTTCTCGAGGTCGGCGCTGCTCACAGATTTCGGATACACAAAGTGCGCGGTCAAAGCCCGTCAATCGTGACACCCGAAGCCCTCCGATGGGCACAATTTCGCAGCGATGCCACCTCGGTACCAGGCTGTTACAGCTCGGGGCCTTGCGCGCGCAGGTCGTCGACCGCCGACATGGCCTCACGCAGCTTGGCCAACCATTCGTCGGTGTGCTCGCCGACGAGTTTGACCGACCATGCCAGCGCATCGGAACGAGACCGGGCAACGCCGGCATCGACCAGAGTGTCGAGCACCTGGCGCTCCGGCTGCTTCAGCCGTGTCATGACCGGAACAGCGATGTGGGTGAACATGATCCGCTCGCCACCGACCTCGACACCCCAGGAGACCTTGCGGCCGTAGCGGTCCTGCGCCTCGTCGGCGATGTTCATCCGCTCCGGCCGGGTTTCCTCACGGAACCGCGACACCCGACCCGAGGCCCGCGCCTGGCTTTCGTCCTGTGCCGAGTCTTCCTTGGAGGCATCGGGCAGCTTCCCGATGACCGTGATCTCCTCGCGGTCGACGACGACGGTCGGATCGCCCTCGAACCAGTCCTCTGGTAGACGCCCGGCGAACCACTCCGCGGCATCGCTGGCGTCGGGCTGGTGCGCTTGCTGCCAGCCGCCGGGGCGGCCATAGCGCCGCCCATGTACGTGATGGTGTCTCATGCTTACATGATTACACCTTTACAACACCTTGGGAAGGGCGCTTCGCCGTCGGCGAACATGGCGGCGCCTGTCGGCCTCCGCTCCCACCCCGACGGCGCCGATCCAAAGCCGCGCGGGATGGCCGAAAACCGTTGATATGACGGGTCAGAAGTTGTAGCTTTAGGAACGAAGCAGGTCCGGAAGTGGCTGAATCCAAAGAGCCGGTGTAAGGAGTGAAAACCGGCCGCGCAGGATAAGTGAGACGCCTCCCAGTGTCCTCCGGGCCTGCCTCATATTTTTTTTGGGGCGTTACCGCCCTACTGCTCCTCCGTGCCCTCCCCGCGGCGAGCGCGAAAGAGCCTGACTTCGCCCTTGATGCCCTTGAGGTGGCGGGCACCCGCGAACGACCAGCTGAATCCGGCGCTTTCGCCGACCGCGTCTTGAACCGGCTCGGCGACGAGCACCGCGCCCGGTCGCGCCACCCCGGTCACCCTGCTCGCGGTATTCACCGGGCTTCCGAACCAGTCGCCGGCCCGGCTCACCGCCTGACCGCATGCCACACCCGCACGCAGCCGGGGCAGGTCGTTGTCGGTGTCGGTGACTTCGACCAGCTTCAGCACGGCGTCCAGTAGCGGAACCGGGTCGGGGCAGACCAGCATCACCGCGTCGCCGATCGTCTTGACGAACCGCACCGGCGGCACCGCGACATCGCGAGCGAGCTCGGCCAGCCGGTTCGCGAGTTGCTCCAGGTCTTCGGGCGGGACGGCTTCCCCCAGCCGGGTGAAACCAACGAGATCGGCGAACGCCACGGTGATTTGTCGAGCGCCCGGTAGTGCGCTGCCCGCGGCGCGTTCGCTGGCGTTGACGGCCTCGGTTTCCATCTGGTGGCGCAGATGCATCAACAACATGTCTTCGATCCACGGGCCCAGTAGGGGCGTGATCTGGCGGACCAATGCTTGAGAGCGCTGTGCGATCTCCAATTCGCTTACACCGGGCTGCAGAATGGCCGCCAGTGCGGTGTAACGCATCACCTCGGCGGCGTGTGAAAGTCCCTCGGCGAGCACCCGGACGACCAGCACCAGATGGTCGGGATCCAGCCCGACGTCCAGGAACCGTTGCACGTGAGCGGCGGCCACGCCGTCGGCACGCAGGTGCACGGCCGCGTCGGGATCGTCGACCCTGGACAGTCCGATGGCGCGCTGCACCCGCTGCAACAGATCCAGGTCGACGCCGTAGCGCTCGCTGATTTCCCGGGTGGACACGTAGACACCGTCGTCGCCGACAAGTCGTCGTGACGCAAGCAGCATCGGGGGATCCGCGGTGCGGATCTCGTCGAGGGTGATCCCCTGTTCGAGCAGCCAGTCGATCAGCTCGGCGCGCTCGTCTCGAGCGGTGCCTTCAAGACCGTCGAGCAACGCCTCGATGTTCGGGTCGGACACGTCGCCAAGGTATAACGCCGGCGGTCATCATGTGAGGTGATGACCACACCGCTGCTCGAGGGGTTCCCGCCGGTTGTCGACGACGCGGCCCGGGTGCTGATACTCGGATCCTTTCCCAGCGTCCTATCGCTGGCAACACGTCAGTACTACGCCAATCCACGAAATGCGTTCTGGCCGATCACCGGTGCACTCTTCGGTTTCGACGCGCAAGCCCCGTACGAGATCCGCTTGGGCGCAATCCAATCTCACGGGGTGGCGCTCTGGGATGTGCTCTGCAAGTGCCGCCGGGAAGGTAGCGCGGATTCCAGGATCGACCCGAAAAGCGTGCTGGCCAACGACTTTGCCGAATTGTTGGCCAATTACCGCTCCATCACGCGGGTGTACTTCAACGGCCAGGCCGCGGCCACGCTCTTTCGCAGACTCGTAGCCCTCGACGCACGGGTCGGCTATCAGTTGCTGCCGTCCACGAGCCCGGCTCGTGCCATGCCGCCGGGCCGGAAACTGGATGCCTGGCGGGTGATTGCACGGTCATGACACCGGCGGCCGTAGCTGCGCCCACGGTCGTGCTGCCTCGATCTGTGCGCCCAGCGCCAGCAGCGTGGCCTCGTCGTGTGGCCGCCCGACGAGCTGTACGCCCAGCGGCACGCCATCGCGGTCAAGTCCCCAGGGCACCGCGGCGGCGGGCTGACCCGTGAGATTCCAGATCTCGAAAAACGGCACGCGTCTCGACGCCAGCAGCAAGCTCGAGATGGCGCCGCGGCGTTGGTAGGCGCCGACCCGCGATGGCCCGATGGCATTGCCGGGGGTGACGACGACGTCGACATCGTCGAAGATCGACTGGATCCGGGCGGCCATCGCAGCCTCCCCGGCACGCACGGCCGCCATCCGCCGGTCGGAGAACAGCGACCCGATGCGTGCCATGTTGCGGGTACGCGCCTCCAGCCGCTGCGGATGAGGTAGCGACCGCGCGTCGTTGCAAATCCCCCGGAAGTAGCGCGGCAGGTAGTGGGCGAAGGTCGCGGCCGGTGGGTAGTCGGGGTCGCGTGCAATCACGTGGTGGCCGAGATCGCGCAGCAGTGCACTGGCCTGATCGACCGCCGCCCGCTGCTCCTTGCCGCACCGGACGATCATCGGCGGTGGGGCCTTGGTGCTCAACGCAATTCGCAGCCGTCCAGGATCACGCGCTGCCGCGGCGACGAACCCGCCGTCCGGGCTCGGCATCGTCGTCGTGACATCCAGAAACAGCGCCGCGTCTTTCACCGACCGCGCCATAGGTCCATTGACGCTCAGCCCGCACCAGGCGTCGTCGTGCGGGGCCAGCGGAACCCGAGCGCGTTGCGGCTTGAGCCCGAACAGACCGCACCAGCTCGACGGGATTCGGATCGAGCCGCCACCGTCGGAGCCCAGTGCCAGGGGCGCCAGCCCGGCCGCCACCGCGGCGCCGCTGCCCCCGCTGCTGCCGCCCGGTGTCAGCGCGGTGTTCCACGGGTTGCGGGTTGCCCCGAACGTCAGCGACTCGGTGTACGGCAACATCATCAGTTCGGGCACATTGGTTTTGCCGATGATCACGGCGCCCGCGGCGCGCAGCGCGCACACCACGTCGGCGTCTCGACTGGCGGGTGGCGCGTGGGCGCTGGTGCCGTACGCGGTTACCTCGCCGGCGACGTCGACGTCGTCTTTGATCGCGACCGAGACGCCGAGCAGCGGCAGCCGCTCGCCGGCGTCCAGCCGACGCTGCGCAGCGGCCGCCTCCTGCCGGGCGGTGTCGGCCAGCACAACGCGGTAGCAGCGCAGCTGCGGATCGAGCCGGGCAATGCGTTCCAGGTAGACCTCGAGCAGATCTGGCGCGGTGATGGTGCCGGCGGCCAGCATCTGCGCCTGCTCGGTCGCACCGGCGAAGGCAAGCTCCCGAGGGTCCATGTGCAGGCAGACTACTGATGTGAACTTCGATCGATTGACCGAGGACCAGCTGCGGCAACGCAAGACGATCAAGTGGAACTTCTTCGAGCCCGACGTCTTGCCGCTGTGGATCGCGGAGATGGACTTCCCCACCGCACCGCCGGTGGCGGCAGGCATCCGGGCATGCGTCGCCAACGAGGAGTTCGGCTATCCCCCGGTCGGCGAGGACGTCCTGCCGAGGGTCACCGCCGACTGGTGCCGACGCCGTTACGGCTGGCATGTCCAGCCCGAATGGGTCCGCGTCGTTCCCGACGTGCTCAAGGGGATGGAAGTCGTGGTCAACTTCCTCACCCGACCGGAGAGCCCCGTGGTGTTGCCCGTTCCCGCATACATGCCGTTCTTCGACGTGCTGCGCGTGACCGGCCGCCAGCGGGTGGAAATCCCGATGCCGCAAGATGATTCGGGCCGCTACGTCATGGATCTGGATGCCCTCGACTCCGCCTTTGCCAGCGGGGCGGGATCTGTGATTCTGTGCAATCCCAACAACCCGCTGGGCACCGCGTTCACCGCTGAGGAGTTGCGCGCCATCGTGGACATTGCGGCCCGCCACAACGCCCGCGTCATCGCCGACGAGATCCATGCCCCACTGGTCTATGAGCGGGCCCATGCGGCTGCCGCATCGGTGTCGGCGGCGGCGGCCGACACGGTGATCACGCTGCTCTCGGCGTCCAAGGGCTGGAATCTGCCCGGCCTCATGTGCGCTCAGGTGGTGTTGTCCAACTCCCGTGACGTCGACGAGTGGGACCGGATCAACATGCTGCACAAGATGGGTGCGTCCACGGTGGGTATTCGGGCCAACATCGCCGCGTATGACGGGGGCGCTGGATGGCTGGACGAGGTGCTCGGCTACCTGCAGGCAAACCGCGACCACCTGGCGCGAACCCTCCCGGAGGCGATCCCCGGGGTGAAGCTCAACTCTCCGGAGGCGACTTATATGTCGTGGGTGGATTTTCGTGCGCTCGAGCTGCCGGTCGAGCCCGCCGAATACCTGTTCTCGAAGGCCAAGGTGGCGCTCAGCCCGGGCATCCCGTTCGGTGCCACGGTGGGCTCTGGTTTCGCGCGGCTGAACTTCGCCACCACACGCCGGATCCTGGACCGGGCGATCGAGGCAATGGCCGCCGCGGTACCAGCCCGGGCATGAACGGCTAACGTGGCGACATGTCCTGTGTGTTCTGCGCGATCGTTGCCGGGGAAGCGCCCGCCATCCGTATCCATGAAGACGACAGCTACCTCGCGATCCTCGACATCCGCCCGTTCACCCGCGGCCATACCCTGGTGCTGCCCAAACGACACACGGCCGACGTGACCGACACGCCGCCGCAGACCCTGGCCGACATGGTGACGATCGGACGGCGGATCGCTTTGGCAGCTCGAGCGACGGAGTTGGCCGATGCAACCAATATCGCGATCAATGACGGCCGAGCCGCCTTTCAGTCCGTGCCGCACATTCATCTGCACGTCCTGCCGCGGCGCAACGGCGACAAACTCTCATTCGCCAAGGGGATGCTGCTGCGCCGCGACGGCGACCCCGAGACAACCGGTCAGATCTTGCGCGACGCACTGGCGCGGATCGATGCCGCTGCACAAGACTGACGCCATGGATATATCTCGATGGGTCGAAGAACAAATCGGACCGCCGCTGCTTCGCCTGCATGACGCAATCTACAAGGGCACCGATGGTCGGATCGGGCACCGGATACCCGGCATGGCACCAATGTTGCTGCTGCACACGATCGGCGCCAAAACCGGCAAGCCACGAACCACGTCCCTGTCCTATGCTCGCGACGGTGATAACTATTTGATCGTTGCCTCCAAAGGCGGAGATCCACGATCACCCGGCTGGTACCACAACTTGAAGGCCATCCCAAACACCGAAATCAACGTCGGGACAAAGCGGTTCGCCGTCACAGCGAAACCCGTACTACCCGACGACCCGGACTATGCGCGGCTGTGGGAGATCGTCAACAAGAACAACGGCAATCGCTACGAGGCTTACCAGCGCCGGACGTCGCGACCGATTCCGGTCATCGTGCTAACGCCTTAAAAGAGTTCTTTCGCCAGCAGTTCCAGCGTTTTCTCCCGGCCCGGCGAGGTTCCCGGGTCGGTGCCACGGCGCGCCGAGGCGACCGGATGCACCATCACCTCGTCGACACCGAACCGCTCGCCCAGCGCGCGCAACTGTTCGGCCGCCTCCACGGGAGTGCCCACGACCGCGCGTTTGAGTCCGCTGTCGACGATGTGCTGCTGCTGCGGCGTCAGCTCCGCGCCTTGAGCGTCCTCGACGAGCTCCAGCGGCCCCAGCGGTTGCCCGGTGCGCAACCGGGCCATCATGTGCAGGTTCGGCAGCATCAATGCCGTTGCCTCTTCTCGCGTTTCGGCAACCGCGGCATTCGCGGTCAGAAATGTCGTCGGCCCGGCTGCCAGGTCGCTGGGCACGAACTGCGAGCGGTATAGCGCGAGCGCCTCGTCGGTTCCCTTGCCGGAGAAGTGGTGGGCGAACACATAGGGCAGCCCCTTGGCCGCGGCCAGCCGCGCCGAATACATGGACGAGCCCAACAGCCACAGCCGTGGCTCGGTGGCGGCGCCCGGGGTGGCCTTGAGAATGTAGTCCCCGTCGGGCAACTGCACCCGCACACCGGCTCTGCTCATCATGGCCCGCACGTGGTCGAGGTACTCGGGGAAGTTATCGATGTCGCGATCGTCGCGACCGGCTGCGCCGCGCAACACGATCGACGTCACCGGGTCCGAACCAGGTGCGCGGCCGATGCCGAGGTCGATGCGTCCCGGAGCGGCCGCTTCCAGCAAGGCGAACTGCTCGGCCACCGCCAGCGGCGCGTGATTGGGCAGCATCACACCACCGGATCCCAGCCTCAGCTGCGAGGTGTGGGCGGCGAGATAGGCGATCAACACCGGCGGGCTGGTGGCGCCCACCGACGGCATGTTGTGGTGCTCGGCGACCCAGTAGCGGGTGAATCCCAACCGGTCGGCCGTCTGGGCCAGGCGCAGGCTGGCCGCCAGCGCATCCGCGGTGGTCTGGTCGGTGCGCACCGGGACGAGATCAAGCACGGATAGCCGCATGACCGCGTCAACGCGCGCTGCCACCAGAACGTTCCCCTCAGTAATCCTTGAGCTCGATCGAGTGGACCACCCGGTAGAACTCGTCGCGCGGTATCGGTTCCCCGCCGGCGACATCCTCAGTGACCAGGAGTTGGTTGCGCTGGACGTAGTCGTTGAAGGCGGCGTGGTAGTTGGTAAAGCCGAGCTGGTAATCGCCGTCGGCGGCGGCAAGCTCTCCGGCGAGGATGTAGGCGCCGAGCAGCGCGACGCTGGTGCCCTGACCGGACAGCGGCGAACAGCAGTACCCGGCATCGCCGACCAGCGCCACCCTGCCGTCGCACCAGCGGTCCATGACGATCTGGGCCATCTCGTCGAAGTAGAAATCCGGTGCCGTGCGCATGTACTGCAGCAGCTGCGGGCGGACCCACCCATCGGCGGCCATCCGCCGTTCCAGTTCGGCGAACTGTGCGGCGGTGTCGCGGTAGTCGATCCGCAGCTCGGCATCCTGAAACCCCAAGATCGCGCGGGCTTCGGTGTTGTTCCTGGCGCTGTAGACGGCGGCGAGCGAGGTCTCTCCCATTTGGAAGATCTGCCAGTGGTCGAGCTGCAAAAAGTTCGGAACGGTAAAGATCGCCACGTAAGTTTTCAGCCGTCTGGTGAATTGCTCTTCCGGACCGAACGTCAACCTGCGTACGGTCGAGTGCAACCCGTCGGCGCCGACGACAAGGTCGAAATCGCGCGCGTCGGCATGCTCGAAACTCACCGCAACCGAATCACCCTGATCGCCTAGCGCGGTGATCGTGTCATTGAAGACATACTCGACGTCCGGTTGTGTTGCGTCGTAAAGCAACTCGACCAGGTCATCGCGCAAGATCTCGATATCGGGGTTATCGAAAACCCCACCCGTCGGCGTCGCTTCGGTGTCCCGAGACAGCTCGTTTCCGTCCCCGTCGACGAACGAGGCGCCGCGCATGGCCGTCTTCATCGTTTCCGCCGCGTCCAGCAGCCTCATCCGTTCCAGCACGGTCAGCGCAGGACCGCGCACGTCGATCGCCTGGCCGCCGGGCCGCGGCCCATCATGTCGCTCCACCACTGTCACCGAATAACCATGTTGCGCAAGCCAATACGCCACAGCCGTACCAGCAACGCTTGCCCCGGAGACCAGCACCGTCGTCACGAAATGCCCGCCAACTTCCTCGCCTGGTGGAAAACGTCGTCGAGCATCGCCTCGGTCAGCTTCCCGGTGAACGTGTTCTGCTGACTCGGGTGATAGCAGCCCAACAGCACCACCTCGCCATGGGCGGCGTGCAGAGTCGCGGTGGCGCCGTGGCCGAATTTGGGCTGCGGCCGGGGTACCTGACCTCCGCCGGAGCGGACCATATCCAGCGCCGATCGCCAGCCGAACCCGCCCAACGCCACGATGACGCGTACGTCGCCGCCGGTCAACCTCCACTCGGCGGTCAACCACGGCGCACAGGTTGCGCGCTCGGCCGGCGTCGGCGCATTGTCCGGCGGGGCGCACCGCACCGCAGCGGCGACCCGGGTGCCGCGCAGCATCAGGCCGTCGGCAGCATCGACGCTGATCGGGGAATTCGCCAGGCCGGCCCGGTACAGCGCCGCGTACAGTACGTCGCCGGACCGATCGCCGGTGAACACCCGCCCAGTCCGGTTGCCGCCCTGGGCGGCTGGTGCCAGCCCGACGACCATCAGCCTCGGATGCTCGGCGCCCCAGCCCGGCACCGGCCTGCCCCAATAGGGCTGGTCGGCGAATGAGCGGCGTTTGGTGACTGCAGTCTGTTCGCGCCATTCGACCAATCGCGGACAGGCCCGGCATACAGAGACCTCCGCGTCGAGCTGGTCGACAGCCTCGACCGCTTCGGCCATCGCAGCGACCTGCGCCGGTGTCGACGCCACCGCCGTGTCCGCTGTCGCGGGATCACCGGGCCATCCGGTGCCGGGCAGTACCGGAGAATCGAACAACACTCCAGTACGCGGGTGCGCGAGGCTCACCGCCCTACTGTGCACGGTCACCGAAATTCGGTCGCCGACCGGGCCTGTCCGCTGCTAAATTTCGTCCCCGAATTCCCATGTACTCGCCGTCTCGCCGTCCGGTCTATCTCATCCTGTTCGCGGCCCTGGCCGCCGCCGCCGGGAACGGTATCTCGCTGATCGCATTCCCGTGGCTTGTGCTGCAACACAACGGCAGTGCGTCGGACGCGTCCATCGTCGCGGGTGCCGCCTCGTTGCCGCTGCTGTTCTCCACGCTGATCGCGGGAACAGCAGTGGATTATCTTGGCCGGCGCCGTATTTCGCTGATGTCCGATGCACTGTCGGCGGCAACCGCGGTTGCGGTTCCGGTGCTGGCGATCACTTTCGGGCAGCGGAGCATCACCGTCGCTGTGCTTGCGGTGCTGGCCGCGCTCGGCGCGCTGTTCGATCCCGCCGGCATCACGGCCCGGGAGTCGATGCTGCCCGAGGCCGCGACGAGAGCGGGTTGGACGCTGGACCGCACCAATGGCTTCTACGAGGCCATTTTCAACGTCGCGTACATCGTCGGCCCGGGGCTCGGCGGGATGCTCATCGCGACCATCGGCGGCATCAACACGATGTGGGTCACCGCCGGTGCCTTCGGCCTATCCATCCTGGCGATCGGCGTGTTGCGGTTGCCGGGAGCCGGAGCGCCAGCGGTGGAAGATCGCCCGACTGGTTTGTGGGCCGGGATGGTCGATGGGCTGCGGTTTGTGTGGAGCGCCAAGGTCTTGCGCACGCTGGCGCTGATCGACCTTGCGATGACGGGTCTTTACCTGCCGATGGAAAGCGTGCTGTTCCCGAAGTACTTCACCGACCGCGATGAGCCGGCACATTTGGGCTGGGTGCTGATGGCGTTGAGCTTTGGCGGGCTGGCCGGGGCGCTGGCCTATCCCCTGCTGGTTCGGCGCCTGACGAGGCGATGGACCCTGTTGGTGGCCACCCTGACGTTGGGCGGCTGCACAGCGCTGATATCGACGCTGCCGCCGCTGCCGCTGATCCTGCTGCTGTGCGCGCTGATCGGGCTGGTTTATGGGCCCATCGCCCCGATCTACAACTTCGTCATGCAGACCAAGTCGCCCCCGAGATTGCGCGGTCGCGTTGTCGGGGTGATGACCTCACTTGCGTATGCGGCCGGCCCGCTGGGCTTCACGCTGGCAGGCCCGTTGACCGACGCCGCCGGGCTTCGGACGACGTTTCTCGTGCTGGCGATTCCAATGATCGCGATCGGCCTGGTGTCGTTGCGCGTGCAGTCGTTGCGAGACCTGGATCGCGTTGCGGCCACCACAGTCGAGTGACCGCGTGCAACCAAGACAACTCACTATGATGCCGTCGGGCAGCTCCCTAGACGCGAGGTAAAAGCATGAGCAAAGTCAAACTTGTTCTGCTCGCAGCCGTCGTCATGCTGATAATCGGCTTGCTCGCGTGGCCGATTAAGGACGTGTGCCCGAAAGGCCCTTGTACTACTGGACCGGATAGCACTGGCTACGTCTCCCGCTATTACGAAGTCAAACCTCTCGGCGCAGCCGTAATCGAAACCATAACGGGCAAGAATTTCCCCCTTCGTTACACGTCAGGCAACGAGAAAGGCGCACACTGAGTGGCCCTGACCCACAGGATTATCGCCGCGATCCCCAGCAGGATGCCGACAACGGCGCCGCGGCGATGCGCCAAATTGCGGCCCGTCACCGGGGGCTAGCCGTCGACCACGGCGTCGAAGAGGATTAATCCATGAATGCAGAATCGCAAACCATGCGGTTGATGCGCCGGCTACCGGGAGTGTAAGCCGCGGTGGCCTCCGTAGGATCGAGGTCATGGGCGCGAATGTGCTGGACAGCCTGATTGCCGAGCTGCCAGAGGGAATGGTGGTCACCGACCCGGCGGTGACCGAGGGCTACCGGCAGGACCGCGCCTTCGACCCGGCGGCGGGAAAACCGCTCGCCGTGGTGCGGCCCCGGCGTACCGAAGACGTGCAGACCATTATGCGATGGGCCAGCGCGCACCGGGTTCCGGTGGTGCCACGCGGTGCGGGTACGGGCCTGTCCGGCGGCGCTACTGCGGTGGACGACGGGATCGTGCTGTCGACGGAGAAGATGCGCGACATCACCGTCGACCCCGTCACCCGCACCGCGGTGTGCCAGCCCGGGTTGCTCAACGCCGAGGTGAAAACGACCGTCGCCGAGTACGGGCTGTGGTATCCGCCGGACCCGTCGTCGTTTGAGATCTGCAGCATCGGCGGCAACATCGCGACCAACGCGGGCGGGTTGTGCTGCGTGAAATACGGCGTGACGACCGACTACGTGCTCGGCGTGCAGGTGGTGCTGGCCGACGGCACGGCGGTGCGGCTGGGCGGCCCGCGGCTCAAGGACGTCGCCGGGCTTTCGCTGACCAAGCTGTTCGTCGGCAGCGAGGGCACCCTAGGGGTGGTGACCGAGGTGACCCTGCGGCTGGTTCCGCCGCAACAGCCGTCGTGCACGGTCGTGGCCAATTTCGCGTCGGTGCAGGCCGCCGCCGAGGCGGTGCTCGCGGTGACGGCACGGCTGCGCCCGGCGATGCTGGAGTTCATGGACTCGGTCGCGATCAACGCGGTGGAGGACAAGCTTCGGATGGGTTTGGACCGCAGCGCCGCCGCGATGTTGCTGGCCTGCTCAGACGAACGCGGCCGGGCCGGCAGCGAAGACACGGAATTCATGGCGGGGGTGTTCGCCGAATACGGTGCGACCGAAGTGTTTTCGACCGACGACCCGGAGGAGGGCGAGGCGTTCGTCGCCGCCCGTCGGTTCGCGATTCCGGCGGTTGAGGCCAAGGGTCCGCTGCTGCTCGAAGACGTCGGCGTTCCGCTGCCAGCGCTGGCCGATCTGGTCGGCGGGATAGCCCGTATCGCCGCAGAACGCGACTTGATGATTTCGGTGATCGCCCACGCGGGCGACGGCAATACCCACCCGCTGATCGTGTACGACCCCGCCGACGCGGCGATGAGCGAACGGGCCGAGCTGGCCTACGGCGAGATCATGGAGCTTGCCATGAGCCTGGGCGGCACTATCACCGGCGAGCACGGCGTCGGCCGGTTGAAGCGGCCCTGGCTGGCCGACTACCTGGGTCCCGACGCGATGGAGCTCAACCGTCGCATCAAAGAGGCGTTGGACCCGCTGGGCATTCTCAACCCCGGCGCCGGGGTCTAGGCGGCCCGCCGAACGTAACGCCACCGCGCGGCGTTGAGTGTGCGGTGTGGGATTCGATTGTGCGCTCAGGGCGCCGTCACTCGGCGTGTCGTCACCCTGGGCGCACACTCGACGGGACGGGCTCGGACGGAGTGGTTGACACTGCAGAATATTTGTCGTATGCATGAGACATGTCGGCAGCATTGTCTCACGAGGCCCGTTTCGAGCTGTGCACAGCGGAAACCTGGCCGAATCCCTGGCCGATGTATCGCGGGCTGCGCGACCACGACCCGGTGCATCACGTGGTACCGGACGGCAAGCCCGACCACGACTATTACGTGCTGTCTCGGCACGCCGATATCTGGGCTGCTGCCCGCGACCACGAGACGTTCTCGTCCGCGCAGGGGTTGACCGTTAACTACGGCGAGTTGGAACTCATTGGCTTGCAAGATAATCCGCCGATGGTGATGCAGGATCCACCGGTACATACCGAGTTCCGCAAGCTCGTGTCGCGCGGTTTCACGCCCAGGCAAGTCGAGGCGGTGGAGCCGAAGGTGCGCGAATTCGTCGTCGAGCGCATCGAGCGGCTGCGGGCCGCCGGTGGCGGCGACATCGCCGCCGAGCTGTTCAAGCCGTTGCCGTCGATGGTCGTCGCGCATTATCTGGGTGTCCCGGAGGAAGACCGCGCCCAGTTCGATGGGTGGACTCAGGCCATCGTCGCGGCCAACACCGCCGATGCCGGTATCACCAGCGCCGGCGACGCGGTCGGGTCGATGATGGCCTACTTCACCGAGCTGATCGAGCGGCGCCGAGGCGAGCCCGAGGACGACACCATCTCTCACCTTGTCGCTGCGGGAGTCGGCGCCGACGGCGACATCGCCGGCACGCTGTCGGTGCTCGCGTTCACGTTCACCATGGTCACCGGCGGCAACGACACCACCACCGGGATGCTGGGCGGGTCGGTGCAACTGCTGCACCAGCGTCCCGATCAACGACGGATGCTCGCCGAGAATCCCGACCTCATCCCTGATTCCGTCGACGAGCTATTGCGGCTGACCTCGCCGGTGCAGGGGCTGGCCCGCACCACCACCCGCGAGGTCACCATCGGCGACACCACCGTGCCGGCTGGCCGCAGGGTATTGCTGCTCTATGGATCGGGAAACCGCGACGAGCGTCAGTACGGGCCCGACGCCGGTGAGCTCGATGTCAGGCGATGCCCTCGCAACATCCTGACTTTCAGCCACGGCGCGCACCACTGTCTGGGCGCGGCCGCCGCCCGGATGCAATCTCGGGTCACGTTGACCGAATTGCTGTCCCGCTGCCCGGAATTCGAGGTCGACGAGGATGGGATCGTGTGGTCCGGTGGAAGCTATGTGCGACGGCCGCTGTCGGTTCCGTTCCGGGTCATGTCCTGATGGCCGGCAATGACTGGCTGTCGGAGCGTCGCATCGAGGTGGCCGCCGACCGGATTCTCGACGCCGCCGAGCAGCTTTTCACCCGCCAAGATCCCGGTTCGGTGGGGATGAACGAGATCGCCAGGGCCGCAGGATGTTCGCGCGCGACGCTGTACCGATACTTCGAAAACCGTGAGGCGCTGCGAACCGCGTACGTTCACCGCGAGACCCACCGGCTCTATGACGCGATCAAACACCAAATCAGCGGAGTCGACGACCCACGCGAACGACTGGTTGCGGGCATTGCCACAACACTTCGCCTGGTTCGCGAAAGCCCGGCGCTGGCTGCGTGGTTCGCCACCACCCAGCCGCCGATCGGCGGTGAGATGGCCGAGCAGTCGGAGTTGATTGCCGCCCTGGCCTCATCATTCGTCAATTCGCTCGGGGCCGACGACCGGGCGACCGTCGAAAGCCGGGGCCGCTGGCTGGTTCGGGTGATCACCTCGCTGTTGATCTTCCCGGGTCACGACACCGCCGACGAGCAGGCGATGATCGAGGATTTCGTGGTGCCGGTCCTACTCCCCGGCTTGGCACCGGCCGCTCAATCCATCGAACGGCCGACCATCCAATAAGCCCGAGAGGCAATGGATTTCCGCGGTATCCCGAAGTCGCTCTGCAGCACCTTTGTCACCGACCGCGTGGTGCGGTTATCGCAAGCCACCCAACCGAAGTGGTCGCTGCCGTCGAACGCCGCTGACCTGACCGCCTGCACCAATGCCTCCCCGGCATTCTTGCGGTCGACCCATGTGACGTCCGTGTCGCGTGCGACCGGCAGGTCTTTGTCGTCGTCGTAACCCGCTTCGAGGAAGACCTTGGCCGGGGCGTCGCCGATCGCGTCCAGCAGCGAGTTGATCGCGGGCAGTGACGCGGTGTCGCCGACGATGACGTATCCGGCCGGATGTGGCTGCGGTATCGCGAATTTACTACCCAGCACCGTCGCCTCGATGGTGTCGCCCGGCTGTGCGGCCTGCGCCCACCGCGACGCGATCCCTGCGTGCAACGCGAATTCGATATCGGTGCTGTCGGTTTCGGGATTCGGATCGACCAGTGTGTAGCCGCGCTGATGCGCCTTGCCGCCGTCGGAGAACCACATCCGGATCCACATCGTCGGATGCACGGGGTTCTCTGTGAGCATCCCGCCCGCGTTGAAGCTCAAGCGCAGGTAATGCGGGCTGATCTCTTGTCGGCCGGTGACGGTGAGCCGGTAGTCGCCGGCCCGCAGCAGTTTCAGAACCGCGCCCGCAAACCCGCGGGACCCCTTCTGATCGCCCATCCGCCATGCACCCTTCGCCCGATTACTTAGGGCAGCATAACCTACCTTCCAAGGCGCGTTGGGTGTCAGCTTTCCACCCGCGTGAAGCGGTGCAAAAGCCATGCCAACGGGATGGTGATTGCCAGCGTCACCACGAACAGATACAGCATCGAGCCGGTGTAGATCGGGTAGCGCACCAGCTCGACCATCGCGATCTCCATCGTTACCAAATGAATCAGGAAGATTTCGTAGGAGATCTCCCCCAGCCACACCATCGGGCGGGTCGCCAGCAGTTTGGCGTACCAACCCCGGTTGCCAAGGGCCAGCGGCGCCACGGCCAGCCCCGCGATCGCCGCATAAAAGCCCGCCTTGACGAGCGCCTCACCCAGCCCCTGGGGGGACGTCGTCGGCGCCCCCGCGATCGGTGTGGAGACGATGAAGTAACTGACCACCGCCAACGGAATGGCCGCGAACGCGTAGCAGCCCACCCCCATCGCCTGCAGCACCGCCAGGATCATGCCGACGACGAACCAGGCCAGATAGGTGGGCAACCAGAGCCGAGCGCCGTTGGGCACCGACGTCGCGGCGTGCACAAAGACCAGCCAGGCCGGAGTGACCAATGCCAAAGCCGAAAGACTGGCCAACAGCAACACCGGCCGCCATCGTCGCCGGCAGACCAACACCAGCAGCAGATACGCCAGCGCCGGCAGCACCACGTAAAAAGCGACCTCCACCGCCAGGCTCCACATCTGGGTCAGGCCCTGATGCAAGTACGACGCCAGGTAATTGCCGGTGTAGATCTGCGTCAATGTCAGGTTGCGGAACAGGCCCATCCAGGTGTGGCCGGGGTTCGGTCCGGCCGTCCGAAACTCATAGACGAGGTAGGCCGCCAAGACGGTGACGGTATAGGCCGGCATGATGCGCCGGACCCGGTGCCAGGCGTAGCGACGCACCGAGGGTGGCGGGGCATCGGTGGCGACGGATTTCACCCACGGGCGGAACAGCAGGAAACCAGACAGCACAAAGAAGATCGGCACACCGATCTCCATCCGGGAACACAGTAAGCCGAAATAGCCGTGGACGTACTTGCCGGTGGTGTACGCCGCGTGGGTGCCGACCACCAGGATGGCGGCCACCGCGCGAATACCGGTCAGCGACGCGACCCGGTCCGGTCCGGAGACCTGTTCTAGTCCGCCCTGAGCGGTGGTGGCGTCTGAGATCGTCATCCGGCGGGTTTCCGGCGTGATTTGGCGCCACCGTGTCCACTGCGACGACGCTCGGGTCGCAGATTGATCAGCACACCCGAAATACGGGTCCGCTCAAGTGCTTTGAGCGTTGCACGGGGTAGTTTGGCCGGCAGCTCCACTAGTGAGGAGTCCGGCCCGATGCTGATGTGGCCGAAATCGCTTCGGTGCAGCCCGCCCTCGTTGGCGATCGCGCCCACGATTGCTCCCGGCCCGACCTTGTGTCGCTTGCCCACCGCGATGCGGTAGGTGGCGAACCCATCGCGGGGCTTGCGCGTCGATTTGGTGGGACGGTCCCGACGTTCTTTCGAGCGCTCGGGCGGTGGCTCCGGCGGCATCAGAAACGCCTCGCCGTCACGGGACTGCAGCGCCAACGCCGCCGCGATGTCGGCCATGGGGACGTCGTGCTCGCGTTCGTAATCCTCGACCAGGCTGCGGAACAACTCGATCTCCGGCGAGCCGAGCGTGTCGGTGATCGAGTCAGCGAACTTCGCCACCCGCTGCGCGTTGACGTCCTCGACGGTGGGCAACTGAGTTTCCGTCAATTTCTGACGTGTCGCCTTCTCGATCGACTTGAGCAGGTGGCGCTCTCGCGGCGAGACGAACAGCAGCGCGCTGCCGGATCGCCCGGCCCTGCCGGTTCGGCCGATCCGGTGTATGTAGGACTCGGTGTCGTTCGGGATGTCGTAGTTGAGCACATGCGATATCCGGTCCACATCGAGTCCTCGCGCCGCCACGTCGGTGGCAACCAGGATGTCGATGCCGCCCTCCCTGAGCGCGGCGATGGTCCGTTCCCGCTGCGCCTGTGGAATATCGCCATTGATGGCCGACGCGGAAAACCCTCGGGCCCGCAGCCTTTCGGCGACTTCCTCGGTGGCTTGCTTGGTGCGGACGAAGACGATCATCGCCTCGAACGGCTCCACCTCGAGGACGCGGGTCAGGGCGTCCATCTTGCGTGGGCCGGCGACCTGGATGTAGCGCTGCGAAATGTTCTCGGCGGTAGTGGTTTTCGTTTCTACAGTGACTTCGAGCGGTTCGTGCAGGTACTTCGCGGTGAGCTTGCGGATCGCCGGCGGCATCGTCGCCGAGAACAGCGCTACCTGCTTGTACTCAGGAGTCTCGGACAGGATGCGTTCGACGTCTTCGGCGAAACCCATCTGCAGCATTTCGTCGGCCTCGTCGAGCACCAGGTAATCGACCCTTGATAGATCCAACGTGCCGCGTTCGAGATGGTCGATCACTCGGCCCGGCGTTCCGACCACCACGTGCGCCCCGCGTTTCAGCCCGGCCAGTTGCACACCGTAGGAGGATCCGCCGTAGACCGGCAACACGTTGATCTGCGGCAGGTGCGCGCCGTAGCGGCTGAACGCCTCGGCCACCTGAAGCGCCAGCTCGCGGGTCGGCGCGAGCACCAGCGCTTGAGTCGCTCTGCTGGTGGTGTCGATCTTGGACAGGATCGGGACGGCGAAAGCGGCCGTCTTGCCGGTACCGGTTTGCGCCAACCCCACCACGTCCGACCCGGCCATCAATACCGGAATCGTCGCCGCCTGAATCGCCGACGGCGACTCGTAGCCGACGTCGACGACAGCCTGCAAGACCTTGGGGTGTATTTGCAGGTCGGCGAAGGTCGGAGTCGCGTCGTCCGGGGAGGCCATTGCACAAGAAGTCTAGTGGCCTAGGGGCCACCAGATCGTTGCTCGACGCGCCTGCCGCCCCCGCGACCCGACTGGCGGTACGGTGCAGCGTTGTGTGGAGCGGTCTCCGCGGTATCCGGCGGCTTACCGTTGCTGCCCTCCTGATGGTCGCGATGCTGAGCGGCTGCGGCTCGGGTGACTCCACCGTCGCCAAGACCCCGCAGGCCGCCACGCCCCATCCGACCGCCACCACCCGCGCACCCGCCACGATCGCCCCGACCAGCACCAGCCCGGCGGCGCCCGACCCGTGCGCGATCGATCTGGCCGCGCCCGCGATCGCCAGGGCGGTCTCCGAGCTGCCCCACGACCCGCGCAGCAAGCAGCCGTGGAACCCGGAGCCGTTGGCCGGCAACTACAACGAATGCGCACAGCTGTCGGCGGTGATCGTCAAGGCCAACACCAACGCCGAAAGCCCCAACACCAGAGCGGTGATGTTCCATCTCGGCAAGTTCATACCGCAGGGGGTGCCCGACACCTTCGGGTTCAACGGCATGGACACCTCGCAGTGCACCGGCGACACCGTGGCGTTGACCTACTCCGGTGGTATCGGCCTACCGAGCGTGGTGAAGTTCCGCTGGAACGGAAACGGGGTGGAACTCATCGGCAATACCGCGCGCTGAAGCCGGCCAATCATGTCGGTGTGCCCGCCTACAGTTGCTGCTGTGTTCATGGCCGACGATCGCATCATCTACAGCGCCTCCGATCTCGCTGCGGCGTCCCGCTGTGAATACGCCCTGCTGCGGGATTTCGACGCGAAGCTGGGCTGGGGTCCACGTGTCACGGTCGCGGATGAACTACTGGCGCGCACCGCCGCTCTCGGTGACGAGCATGAGCGACGCCGACTCGAGGCGCTACGAGAGGAATTCTCGGATGCGGTGGTCGTCATCGGCCGGCCCGCTTACACCCTCGCGGGGCTCACCGCCGCCGCAACCGCGACGCAGCGGGCCATCGCCGGCGGCGCGGCGGTGGTGTACCAAGCCACGATGTTCGACGGGCGCTTTGTCGGGTTCGCCGATTTCCTGGTGCGAGATGGCACGCAGTACCGGGTCTCGGACACCAAGCTGGCTCGCTCGGCGAAGGTCACCGCGCTGCTTCAGCTCGCGGCCTATGCCGACACGCTGCGCCGCTCGGGTATCCCGGTGGCCGCCGAGGCCGAGCTGGTGCTCGGCAACGGCGCCGCGGTGCGCTATCCCGTCGACGAGCTGATCCCGGTCTATCGGGCGCAGCGCGTGATCCTGGAGCGGCTGCTCGACGAGCACTATGCCGGCGGCACCCCGGTGCGCTGGGACGACGAGCGGGTGCGGGCGTGTTTTCGCTGCCCGGAGTGTGACGAGCAGGTGCACGCGACCGACGACCTGTTGCTGGTCGCCGGCATACGGGTCACCCAGCGAGCCAAGTTGCTCGATGCCGGCATCAACACGCTCACCGAACTCGCCGGCCACAGCGGACCGGTACCCGACCTCCCGGCCCGCACCGTCGACAAGCTGGTCGCACAGGCCGAACTGCAGGTCCGCCAACGCGCTACCGGCACACCACAATACGACGTCGCCGACCCGCAGCCGCTGGCGCTGTTACCCAACCCCGACGACGGCGACCTGTTCTTCGACTTCGAGGGTGATCCGCTGTGGACGGCCGACGGCAACGAGTGGGGCCTTGAGTATCTGTTCGGCGTCATGGACACGGCGGGCAATTTCCGTCCACTATGGGCGCATACCCGCGCGGACGAGCGGAAGGCGCTGCGCGACTTTCTGACCCTGGTGGCCAAGCGTCGCAAGCGCTACCCGAACATGCACATCTACCACTACGCACCGTATGAGAAGACGGCGTTGCTGCGACTCGCCGGGCGCCACGGCATCGGGGAGGACGATGTCGATGAGCTACTACGCAGCGGCACGCTGGTCGACTTGTATCCGATTGTGCGCAAGAGCATTCGGGTGGGCAGCGAATCCGTCGGCCTGAAAGCCCTGGAACCCCTCTATATGGGCGCACAGCTGCGCTCAGGCGAGGTGACCACCGCCGCCGACTCGATAACCCAATACGCCCGATACTGCGAGCTGGGCGCACAGGGGCACGCCGACGAAGCCGCGACCGTGCTCAAGGAGATCGAGGACTACAACCACTACGACTGCCGGTCAACCCGCGGCCTTCGCGACTGGCTGTTGATGCGAGCATTCGAATGTGGCATAACACCAATTGGCGCCCAACCGGTCTCAGATGGCGGACGGGTCGAACCGGACGACCCGCTTGCGACGGCCCTGGATGGCTTCAGCACTGTTGCGGACGGCGGCGTACGCACTCCCGAGCAGACGGCGGTTGCCCTGATCGCCGCAGCGCGCGGCTACCATCGCCGCGAAGACAAGCCGTTTTGGTGGGGGCACTTCGATCGTCTGAACTATCCCGTCGATGAATGGGCCGACGATACAGACGTTTTCATCGTCAGCGACGCAGCCGTCGTCGCCGACTGGGATAAGCCTCCGCGGGCGCGCAAGCTACAACGACGCGTACAGCTGACCGGTGAATTGGCGCGTGGGACCCTTAACACGAGCGTCTTCGCACTCTACGATCCACCGGCTCCGCCAGGCATGACCGACAACCCCGATCGCCGGGCGGCCGGCTCGGCCACCATTGTCGAGGCCGACGACTGGGCTGTGCCGAGCGAGGTGGTGATCCTTGAGCGAATACCCCAGAACGGCAACGTCTTCCATCAATTTCCGTTCGCGCTCACACCAGGGCCGCCTATCCCGACCACAGCATTGCGGGACTCGATCGAATCGACGGCTGCCGGGGTCGCCGCCGGATTGCCGCAACTCCCCCGCAGCGCGCTATTCGACATCTTGCTGCGGCGCCCGCCGCGAACCCGCAGCGGCCAAGCGCTACCGCGCGGTCCCGACGTCACCGGTGACATCGCTCTGGCCATCGCAAAAGCGGTGCTCGACCTTGATTCGTCGTATGTGGCGGTACATGGTCCGCCGGGCACCGGCAAGACGTACACCGGCGCATGGGTCATCGCACAACTGGTCGCCGAGCATGGCTGGCGCATCGGCGTTGTCGCGCAGTCCCACGCCGTGGTGGAGAACCTGTTGGACACCGCGATCGACGCCGGTGTCGATCCGCAATGCATGGCGAAGAAACGCTATGACCGCGACAACACCCGCTGGCAGCAGATCGAGGAAAAGGACTACGCCGCATTCATCAGTTCCGCTACCACGGGGTGCGTGATCGGTGGAACCGCATGGGACTTCGCCAATCCGGCCCGAGTGCCGCCCGGAAGCCTCGATTTGCTGGTGATCGACGAGGCCGGCCAATTCTGTTTGGCCAACACCGTCGCCGTCGCCCCCGCGGCGGCAAATCTGTTGCTGCTCGGTGATCCGCAGCAGCTGCCGCAGGTCAGTCAGGGCATTCACCCCGAGCCGGTCGACACCTCTGCGCTGGGCTGGCTGGTCGACGGCCGGCGCACGTTACCTGCCGAATTCGGCTACTTCCTGGAGCGCTCTCATCGCATGCATCCCGCTGTGTGCGCCGCGGTGTCGGCACTGTCCTATGGGGGCCGGCTGCACTCGCACGTGGCAGAGACCACGGCACGACATCTCGACGGGTACCCGGCCGGCGTCCATGTGCTGGCAGTCCGCCACGAGGGCAACTCGACCGAGAGCCCGGACGAAGCCGAGGCGATCGTGACCGAGATCGGACGGCTGCTCGGCAGGTCGTGGACCGACGAGCACGGCGCCCGGCCCTTGAAAGGGGCCGACGTGCTGGTGCTGGCGCCCTACAACGCGCAGGTTGTGCTGCTGCGGCAGCGCTTGGCGGCGGCCGGGCTAGGCGACGTACGGGTAGGGACGGTCGACAAGTTCCAGGGCGCGCAGGCGCCCGTGGTCGTCATCTCCATGACGGCGTCGTCCATCGATGATATTCCGCGCGGAATTCCCTTCCTGCTCAACCGAAATCGTCTCAACGTGGCGGTGAGCCGGGCCCAGTACACGGCGGTGATCGTTCGGGCGGACAGCCTCACCGACTACCTGCCCGCCACGCCGGCGGGGCTGGTGGAGCTGGGCACGTTTTTGGCGTTGACCTCGTCGTAAGGTCAGTCTCGAAACGAATGCCGGCCGTAGTCGACCGTGTCGTCCGGATCGGCACGGTAGTGCCGGTTGCGCGGCGGGTGCGCGCGCGGCTCATCGTGGCGCGCGTGCCGCGACGGACGCTGATAACCGTTCCGGTGCTCCGACGGGCGGCCCGGCGCGCCGTAGGTCTCGTCGATGTCATCGATGCTGGCAGTCGGTGGCGAGAAGTCCGCGATAGGCCGGAATCGCCGCTCCTCGTCGACATGAAAGCCGTTGTGCGCAAAACCAATTGGCTCCTCATCCGCTGCGGGAGCTGGCTCGTCGAGCAAGCTGTGCCATGCTTCGACCGGTGAGCTGTGCCATGCCTCCGAGGGTGCCGGCCGCGGATATACGGCGTGGGCGGACAGCGGCTCGGTATCCTCCTCGCCGGCTTCCACCGGGCTCGGCGCGACGTCGCTAGGCCGCAGAGGTGCGGCGTCAGCCGGGCGGACCAACGTGAATTCGACGTAGTCGCCGTCATCGTCATAGCCATCGTCATAGCCATCGTCAAAGTCACCAGCGTTGTCCGCGGCGTCTGAAGCGTTGGGCCGTAACCGGACTCGCTGACGCGCTTGGGCCGCCGCGGCGTCGCTCGCGGCCTGTCCGGCACGCGCCGAAGTGGTGAAACCGACCATGAACAGCGCCGCCGCCACACCGAACAGCGCGATGAACGCCGGCAGCAATGTGGACTGAGACATCGCCGCCGCAAACGGTTCACGCAGGAACGACGGCAGCTGCAGGGCCCCGTCTTCCTCGGCGGCATCCGGATGCAGACCACCGGGCATCGGAGGCAACTCGGCACTGATGCGCGAAGTCATGAACGCGGCAATGCCGGCGCTGCCCAGCACGGCGCCGACCTGCCGGGTCGCGTTGTATACGCCCGAACCGGCGCCGGCAAGGCGCGGCGGCAGGTTCCGAGTCGCCGTCGCGCCCAGCGGCGACCAGATGAACGCCATCCCGACGCCCATCACGATGAAGGGCAAAACCAACAGCCAGATGGCCGTGGACGGTGTCATCGCGATCGAGAGCCAGGTCAGCCCGATCGCCAGCACCGAGAAACCGAAACCGACCACCGGCCGCGGGTGTGACCGGTCGACGATGTTGCCCACTATCGGCGCGAGCAGACCGCTGGTGATCGCCATCGGCGCCATCAGCAGGGCCGAGCGGGTCGGCGAGAGTCCGCACACCGCCTGGGCATAGAACATCAGCGGCAGCACCATCGCCGTGGCCACGAACCCGATCACCGCCACGCCGAGGTTGGACAGGCTGAAATCGCGGTCGCGGAAGATCTCCAGCGGGATCAGCGGCTCGTGGGTGTTGATCGACTGCCAGTAGACGAACCCGGCCATGAAGCCGATGCCAGCGACGATCACCGCCCAGATCCACGGCTGCCAGCCCTCCGATTGCCCCTCCTGCAGCGCGAACACGATGAGAAACATCCCGGCGCCTGACAGCCCGACGCCGACCGCGTCGAACCGATGCTTGTGGGTGGGCAGCACCGGGATCAGCCAGACCGCCAGCCCCAGGCCGATGATGCCGATGGGGACGTTGACGAAGAAGATCCATTCCCAGCCCAGCCCGTCGACAAGCACACCGCCGACCAGCGGCCCGACCAGGGTGGCGACGCCGGCGGTGGCACCCCACACGCTCATCGCCACCCCGCGACGTTGCGGCGGAAAGATGCGTGTGATCGTCGACAGCGTCTGGGGCGTCAGCACGGCAGCCCCGATGCCCTGCACCACGCGCGCGGCGATCAACATGCCGACACTCCCCGACAGGCCGCACCACAACGAGGCAGCGGTGAACACCGCCAGGCCGGCCAGGTACAAGTTCTTGGGACCGAATCGGTCGCCGAGCCGTCCGGCCACCAGCAACGGGACCGCGTAGGCCAGCAGGTATGCGCTGGTCACCCAGATCACCGTGTCGTATCCGGTGCCCAACTTGATCATGATGCTTGGATTGGCGACCGCGACGATGGTGGAGTCGAGCAGGATCATGAAGAAGCCGACCATCATCGCCCAGAGGGCATGCCAGGGATTTCCCGAATCCGTTCGGTTGGTGGGCTTCCTCGTCGGCGGCGCGCCGGCGCGTCGAGCGGGCCCGCCGCTCCGCTTCCGACCTGTCGCCGTCGTCATGTCCCCACCTCGTCTTGGTTACCAGTCTCGGGGCCCGCGGCTCGCTTCCACTCCAGCCGACCTGATCGCAGCGACCTGGCAAACCCCCGCAGCCACGAAACCTCGGTCTGCATCATCGCCAGCAAGTAGTCCAGCGCGGCCAGGTAGCCGGCTGGCGTGACACCGGCGTCGCGAAGCGCCATGATCTCGGCGACGCGAGCCTCCAGCGCTCCGATGCGGTCGTCGACCGCGATTGCTGCCGTGCCCATATCGAGGGTATCGACCTCGGCGAGCGCGACAACCAACTGCGGGAACTCGTGCACCGGGGTGGCGATCAGTTCGCGCACCCGCTCCCCGAGCGCCTCGGCACCGGCGTCGGTGATCTCATAGACGACGCGCTCGGGCCGGTTCCCTTCCCGAGCGGTCGCCGCGCGCCGGATCAGCTTCTCCTCGGACAACCGGTCCACGGCGTGATAGAGCGATCCCGGCCGAACCTTCACGATGCGGTCCGCATGGCGCCGGACAAGGGTCTGAAACATCTCGTAGCCGTGCATCGGACGCTCCCTGACCAGCGCCAACACCGAGATACCCAACGACGTCAGTTGATAGGCCATCGACCATCCGTCCTGTCCGGCGTGCTGTGCCCTGAAGTTGTCCGGACGGATTATTCCGGGTGGAGTAATCGCCGTCACGCCCGCCCCACCTTTCCAGCCGCCGGCGCTAGCCTGGAGAGACGCCCACTCGCACCCGGAGGCACCCATGAGCGCCCGACGCAACCGATCAAATTCGGACTCGCGGCCCGACACGACCAATGGCAAGCCCACGGTGTCCGCACGCGCATTAGCGCAGATCATCGAGCGCAGCGCGCGGATCCAGGGGCCGGCGGCGGCGGCCTATGTCGAACGGCTACGCCGCGCGCATCCCGGCGCGCTCCCGGCCGATATCGTCTCGAAGCTGGAGAAGCGCTACCTGGCAGCGGTCACGGCCAGCGGCGCAGCCGTCGGTTCAGCGGCGCTGCTGCCCGGGGTCGGCATACTGACCGCGTTGTCCGCGGCCGCCGGGGAGACCGCGGTGTTCCTCGAAGCGACCGCCTTCTTCGCGCTGGCGCTCGCCGTGGTGTACGGCGTTCCGGCCGAAAACCGTGAGCGCCGACGAGCCCTGGTGCTGGCGGTGCTGGTCGGCGACGACAGCAAGCACGCCATTGCCGAGCTGATCGGTTCGGGCCGCACCAGCGGCGCATGGTTGTCCGAAGGCGTGGCATCGCTGCCGATGCCGGCGTTGTCACAGCTGAATTCGCGGTTGCTCAAGTACGCCGTCAAGCGATACACGCTGCGACGCGGCGCGCTGCTGTTCGGCAAGATGCTGCCGGTGGGTATCGGCGCCGGCATCGGCGCGGTCGGCAACCGGATGGTGGGCAAGAAGATCGTCCGTAACACCCGCAAGGCGTTCGGCACGCCGCCGGCCCGGTGGCCGGTCACTCTGCATCTGCTGCCCACCGTCCGCGACGTCGGCTAGCGGCGATCGCAAGCGCGGCGAAGCCGGGCGAAGAGGGTCGCCGCCATCAGACCTAGGCGGCAGGCCCCAAGGGTTAGCCTTTATGGGGCGGAACCTGTCGGGACCAGAATCGAGGCGAGCAGCTGACGTGAGCAGTACGAGTTCACCATTCGGGCAGAACGAATGGCTGGTCGAGGAGATGTACCGCAAGTTCCGCGACGACCCCTCCTCGGTCGATCCCAGCTGGCATGAATTTCTCGTCGACTACAACCCCGAACCGACGATCGACACCCCGCCCGAGCCGGATGGGCAGCCGGCCGCCTCCGCCCAACCGCTGCCCGAGGCCGCGCCGGCCCCGTCACCTCAGCCGCCTGCATCACCTCCGACCGCGCCCGCCAACGGCGCGACCAGCGCGCCGCCGCGCCCGGCCAAACCAGCCGCCCCGGCGCCGGCCGAAGGCGACGAATTCCAAGTGCTCCGCGGGGCCGCCGCGGCCGTCGTCAAGAACATGTCCATGTCGCTTGATGTCCCGACTGCGACCAGTGTGCGGGCCATCCCGGCCAAGCTGATGATCGACAACCGGATCGTCATCAACAACCAGTTGAAGCGCAACCGCGGCGGCAAGATCTCCTTCACCCACCTGCTGGGCTACGCGTTGGTGCAGGCGGTCAAGAAGTTCCCGAACATGAACCGCCACTTCGCCGAGGTGGACGGCAAGCCAAGCGCGGTGACGCCGGCCAACGTCAATCTCGGGCTGGCGATCGACCTGCAGGGCAAAGACGGCAAACGCTCATTGGTGGTAGCCGGCATCAAGCGCTGCGAGACTATGCGCTTCGCGCAGTTCGTCACCGCCTACGAGGACATCGTGCGTCGGGCGCGCGACGGCAAGCTGACCGCGGAAGACTTTGCCGGCGTGACGATTTCGCTGACCAACCCAGGCACCATCGGCACGGTGCACTCAGTACCGCGGCTGATGGCCGGCCAGGGCGCGATCATCGGTGTCGGCGCGATGGAATACCCCGCCGAGTTCCAGGGCGCCAGCCCAGAACGCATTGCCGACCTCGGTGTGGGCAAGCTGGTCACGCTGACGTCGACCTACGACCACCGCATCATCCAGGGCGCGGAATCCGGTGATTTCCTGCGCACCATTCACGAGCTGCTGCTCTCGGATGGCTTCTGGGACGAGATCTTCCGCGAACTCTCCATCCCGTACGAGCCGGTACGCTGGCGCCCCGACAACCCCGACTCCATCGTCGACAAGAACCCGCGCGTCATCGAGTTGATCGCCGCCTACCGCAACCGCGGACACCTGATGAGCGACACCGATCCGCTGCGGCTGGACAACACCCGCTTCCGCAGTCATCCCGACCTCGATGTGCTGACTCACGGCCTGACGCTGTGGGACCTCGATCGGGTGTTCAAGGTCAATGGCTTCGCCGGTGCCGAGTACAAGAAGCTTCGCGACGTTCTCTCGGTGCTTCGCGACGCCTACTGCCGTCACATCGGCGTCGAGTACACCCACATCCTCGAACCCGAACAGCAACAGTGGCTGCAGGAGCGGTTGGAGGTCAAGCACGGCAAACCGACTGTGGCCCAACAGAAATACATTCTGAGCAAGCTCAACGCGGCCGAGGCGTTCGAGACGTTCCTACAGACCAAATACGTCGGGCAGAAGCGGTTCTCGCTGGAGGGCGCGGAGACCGTGATCCCGATGATGGACGCCGCGATCGACCAGTGCGCCGAGCATGCACTGGACGAGGTCGTGATCGGAATGCCGCACCGGGGGCGGCTCAACGTGCTGGCCAACATCGTCGGCAAGCCGTACTCGCAGATCTTCACCGAGTTCGAGGGCAATCTGAACCCGGCGCAGGCGCACGGCTCCGGTGACGTCAAATATCACCTCGGCGCCACCGGCGTCTACATCCAGATGTTCGGCGACAACGACATTCAGGTGTCACTGACCGCCAACCCGTCGCATCTGGAGGCCGTCGACCCGGTGCTCGAGGGACTCGTGCGAGCCAAGCAGGATCTGCTCGACAAAGGGACCAGCGAGGACGGCTACTCCGTGGTGCCGATGATGCTGCACGGTGACGCGGCCTTCGCCGGGCAGGGGGTGGTGGCCGAGACGCTGAACCTGGCGCTGCTGCCCGGTTACCGCGTCGGCGGCACCATCCACATCGTCGTCAACAACCAAATCGGCTTCACCACATCGCCGGAACACTCCAAGTCAAGCGAATACTGCACCGACGTCGCGAAGATGATCGGAGCGCCGATCTTCCACGTCAACGGCGACGACCCGGAAGCGTGCGCATGGGTCGCGCGGCTGGCTGTGGACTTCCGCCAGAAGTTCAAGAAGGACGTCATCATCGACATGCTGTGCTACCGCCGGCGCGGCCACAATGAGGGTGACGACCCGTCGATGACGAACCCGTACATGTACGACGTCATCGACACCAAACGCGGTGCGCGCAAGAGCTACACCGAAGCGCTGATCGGCCGCGGAGACATCTCGATGAAGGAAGCCGAGGACGCCCTGCGCGACTACCAGGGCCAGCTGGAACGGGTCTTCAACGAGGTCCGCGACTTGGAGAAGCGGGACGTACAGCCGAGCGAATCCGTGGAGTCCGACCAGATGATCCCGGCGGGGCTGTCCACGGCGGTGGACAAGGCTTTGCTGGCACGCATCGGTGATGCGCATTTGTCCTTTCCGGAGGGATTCACCGTGCACCCACGGGTCAAGCCGGTGCTGGAGAAGCGCCGGGAGATGGCCTACGAGGGCAAGATCGACTGGGCGTTCGGGGAGCTGCTGGCGTTGGGTTCGCTTGTGGCCGAAGGCAAACTGGTGCGGCTGTCCGGGCAGGACACCCGCCGCGGCACCTTCTCGCAGCGGCATTCTGTGATCATCGATCGCAATACCGGTGAGGAGTTCACCCCGCTGCAACTGCTGGCCACCAACGGCGATGGCAGCCCGACCGGTGGCAAGTTCTTGGTCTACGACTCGCCGCTGTCGGAATTCGCCGCGGTCGGTTTCGAATACGGCTACACCGTCGGTAATCCGGACGCATTTGTGATGTGGGAGGCCCAGTTCGGCGATTTCGTCAACGGTGCGCAGCCGATCATCGACGAGTTCATCAGCTCAGGCGAGGCCAAGTGGGGCCAGCTGTCGAACGTGGTGCTGTTGCTGCCGCACGGTCATGAAGGTCAGGGCCCGGACCACACGTCGGGGCGCATCGAGCGGTTCTTGCAGCTGTGGGCGGAGGGTTCGATGACAATCGCGATGCCGTCGACCCCGTCGAACTACTTCCACCTGTTGCGCCGCCACGCCCTGGACGGGATTCAGCGGCCGTTGATCGTGTTCACGCCAAAGTCGATGTTGCGCAACAAGGCCGCGGTCAGCGATATCAAGGACTTCACCGAGATCAAGTTCCGCTCGGTGCTCGAAGAGCCCACGTATGAGGACGGTGTCGGCGATCGCGGCAAGGTCACCCGGATCCTGTTGACCAGTGGAAAGCTGTATTACGAACTGGCAGCCCGGAAGGCCAAAGATGAGCGCGACGACGTCGCGATCGTTCGTATCGAACAGCTCGCGCCGTTGCCCAAGCGCCGGCTGAACGAGACGCTGGACCGCTATCCCAGTGTCAACGAGTACTTCTGGGTGCAGGAGGAGCCTGCCAACCAGGGTGCGTGGCCTCGGTTCGGCCTAGAGCTGCCCGAGCTGCTGCCCGACAAACTGACCGGCATCAAGCGGATTTCGCGCCGTGCCATGTCGGCCCCGTCGTCGGGTTCGTCCAAAGTGCACGCCGTCGAGCAGCAGGAGATCCTCGATCTGGCGTTTGCTTAAATTGGGCAGCCGAACGTCGACTTGTCGGGCTGGTTCGCCGAACTTCGACCCAACAGGTCGACGTTCGCGCATGTAAGGAGGGCACATGGAGGGATTTGCCGGGAAGGTGGCCGTTGTCACCGGGGCCGGATCGGGCATCGGTCAAGCGCTGGCCATCGAGCTGGCCCGCGCCGGTGCCAAGGTGGCCATCAGCGACGTCAACACCGAAGGACTTGCGCAGACCGTCGAACGGCTGGAGGCGATCGGGGCGTCCGTCAAGTCGGACCGTCTCGATGTCACCGAGCGCGAGGCATTTTTGGCCTACGCCGATGAGGTCAACGAGCACTTCGGCAAGGTGAATCAGATCTACAACAACGCCGGCATCGCATACACGGGTGATATCGAAATCAGCCAGTTCAAAGACATCGAACGGGTGATGGATGTCGACTTCTGGGGCGTCGTGAACGGCACCAAGGCCTTTCTGCCGCATCTGATCGCCTCGGGCGACGGACACGTCATCAACATCTCCAGCATCTTCGGCCTGTTCTCGGTACCCGGCCAATCCGCTTACAACTCAGCCAAATTCGCCGTGCGCGGCTTCACCGAAGCACTGCGCCAGGAAATGGTACTGGCCGGCCACCCGGTGAAAGTGACCACCGTGCATCCGGGCGGCATCAAGACGGCGATCGCCCGCAACGCCACCGCCGCCGAAGGGGTGGACGTCAAAGAGATGGCCGAGTTCTTCGACAAACGGCTCGCCAGCACCAGCCCGCAGCGGGCTGCCCGGATCATCTTGGAGGCAGTGCGCAAGAACAAGCCCCGAGTGCTCGTCGGCCCAGACGCCAAGGCGCTGGACCTGATCGTGCGAGCGACTGGTTCGGGTTATCAACGGCTGTTCGCCGCGGTGCTGGGCCGCATGATGCCGTCGACCCACTAACGCCCCAGCGGGTGTTCGCCCAGCCAGGCGTCGGCCAGCGCCTGCGGGTCGCCGCCCTTGGCGAGCTGGCGGCGCATCTCGACCAGCGCGGTGGTGTCCAACACGCCGGCCACCTCGTTGACGGCCAGCAGCTGCCGGTCGGTCAGTTCGTTGCGCCGGTATAGCGGCACCACGTTTTCGGCCTGCACCAGCGCCGGCTTGCCATCGGCCAGCACCACCAGGTCGGCGGGCACGCCCGGGGCGGCGGTGGTGGTCCATGCCGCGGTCAGCTGACCGTCTCGCAGCGCACCGAAAAGCGTTGAGTTATCGGGGAATTCGTGAGGTCTCGGCAGTCGGCAGCTGCCCACCGCCGACGGTGTCCGGGCGCCGGCGATGGACCCGACGACAAGTCCGGCGCAGTGGCGGGGCAGCTCGCTCAGATCGGTGCCGCCCCACGCCTTGGCCGTCGACTCGGTTACCGCCAGCGCGGGCTTGTCCTCGGCCGCGGTGGTGTAGTCGCCGGCGGCGATACCCTCGGGCAGCGCGCCGACCATCGCGCGGTAGACCTGCGCGTCGGATCGCACCGCGGCATCGGGCTGAAAGCGTTGCAGCACCTGGCCGGTGAAGCCGGGCACGACGACAAACGTCCCTGAGTCCAGCTTCTGCAGGGGGTCGGGCGCCGCCTCGGTGCGCGTCGGGGACCCGTATGAGCGCAGCGCTGCGGTGTAGATGGCAGCCAGCAGCGCCGATTCGGAGCCGGGGCCCGAGCCGACCACCAGTTCGCGCCCGTGATGGTGCGTATCGCCGCAGCCTGCCACGGCCAGCGCCGCCGCGAGCACCGGCGCGGCCAGCTTGCCCGCTTTCACCCCGAGTTGTCGGAGGCCTGGGCGACGGCGGCGGCGACCGCCGGTCCGACCCGCGGGTCCAGCGGGCTCGGGACAATCCGATCCGGTGCCAGCTCGTCGGCGACGACGGACACGATCGCCTCGGCTGCGGCCACCTTCATCGCCTCGGTGATCCTGCGGGCGCCGGCGTCCAACGCGCCGAGGAACACCCCGGGGAAGGCCAGCACATTGTTGATCTGGTTCGGAAAATCGCTGCGACCGGTGGCGACGATGGCGGCATGCCGGGCAGCCTGATCGGGATGGATCTCCGGGTCCGGATTGGACAGCGCGAACACTATGCCGTCCGGCGCCATCGACGCGATCAGCTCTTCGGGTACCACACCCGCCGAGACGCCCAGGAAAACGTCAGCGCCCTTGAGCGCCTCCACCATGCCGCCGGTCAGGCGGTCGGGGTTGGTGCGTTGCGCCAGCTCGGCTTTGACCGCGGTCAGGTCGTCGCGGCCACGATGCAGGATCCCGCGCGAGTCCAGCACGGTGATGTGGGAAATGCCAACGGACATCAGGATTTTGGCGCACGCGACGCCGGCTGCGCCGACACCGGAGATCACCACACGCAGAGAGGACATGTCACGGCCGAGCACCTTGGTTGCGCCGATCAGCGCGGCCAGCACCACGATCGCGGTGCCGTGCTGGTCGTCGTGCATCACCGGGCAGTCCAGCGCTTCGATCAAGCGACGCTCGATCTCGAAGCACCTTGGCGCGGAGATGTCCTCGAGGTTGACCGCGCCGAACGTCGGCCGCAGCCGCACCAGGGTCTCTGCGATCTCGTCGGGATCCTTGGTGTCCAACACGATCGGAATCGAGTCCAAGCCGGCGAACGCCTTGAACAGCGCGCTCTTGCCCTCCATCACCGGAAGCGCCGCCGCCGCGCCGATGTCGCCCAGACCGAGCACCGCGCTGCCGTCGCTGACCACCGCCACCAGTCGGTTCGCCCAGGTGTAGCGAGCAGCCAGGGTGTGATCGGCGGCGATCGCGCGACTGACCTGCGCGACACCAGGGGTGTAGGCGATCGACAGCGCCCGCTGGGTGTCCAGCGGGGCCCGCAGCTGCACGGAGAGCTTCCCGGCTACATGCGCCTCGAAGATCTCCTCGTCTTCTAAGACAATGTGCGGGCTTGGTTCGAACACGTCCTCGAGCGTACTGCGGCTCAGATCAGGCCCAGCCCCGAGACCGCGGAGCGCTCGTCGGCGAGCTCAGCGGTCGACTTGTCGATGCGGCCCCGCGAGAACTCGTCGATCTCCAGACCGCCGACGATGCTCCAGTTGCCGTCCTTGGTGGTCACCGGAAACGACGAGATCAGGCCCTCCGGCACACCGTAAGAGCCGTCGGAGACGACCGCCATCGACACCCAGTCGCCTGCCGGACTGCCCAGCAGCCAGTCCCGGGCGGCGTCGATGGTCGCCGACGCGGCCGACGCCGCCGACGAGGCACCACGCGCGTCGATGATCGCCGCGCCACGCTTGGCGACCGTCGGGATGAAGTCGTTCTCGATCCACCCCTGATCGTTGACGACCTCGGCGGCGTTCTTGCCTTTGATTTCGGCGTGGAATACATCGGGGTACTGCGTCGCGGAGTGGTTGCCCCAGATCGTCATCTTCTTGACATCGGTGACCGCGGCCCCGGCCTTCTTGGCCAGCTGGCTGATTGCCCGGTTGTGGTCGAGCCGAGTCAGCGCGGAGAACCGCTCATGTGGGATGTCGGGCGCGTTGGTCATCGCGATCAACGCATTGGTGTTGGCCGGGTTGCCCGTCACACCGACGCGGACATCCTCCGCCGCAACCTCGTTGAGGGCCTTGCCCTGAGCAGTGAAGATCGCGCCGTTGGCCTCCAGCAAGTCGCTGCGCTCCATGCCCGGTCCGCGCGGCTTGGCCCCCACCAGCAGCGCCAGGTTCACACCATCGAAGATCTTGTTCGGGTCCGCGCCGATCTCGACGCCGGCCAGCAATGGGAACGCGCAGTCGTCGAGCTCCATCACGACACCCTCGAGCGCTTTCAGCGCGGGCTCGATCTCGAGCAGACGCAGCTCGATCGGTCGGTCGGGGCCCAGCAGCGAGCCGCTTGCCAGGCGGAACAGCAGGCTGTAGCCGATCTGGCCGGCGGCGCCGGTGACGGCAACCGTCAAGGGAGAAGTCGTGCTCACGTCAATTGCTCCTTTGGCGAACAGCTGGGTGCTTCAGTTTCGTCGGGTCGAAACTAGCGCACCCGAGCAGGCCGGATACCCCGGGTCCGATCACCCCAGGTCAACGGGCGACCCACAGCCGGTTTCAGGCCACGCGGCGTAGCATGACGAGGCTCGGCCAACTACGCTGCGACGGGAGGTTGACTCGATGCCATCGTTTCGCGGCTTGCCTCCATCACTGCGACCGGCGGTACGAAACAGGGTTGCCGACCTGCCCCCAGCGCCGGCCGATCATCGACCGTTGTCGCGCGCACTGGTCGACTGCGGCGTCTATGTGGACGGGGTGCGCCTGCCAGGCGTATACACCGCCGCCGACGCGCAAGCCAAGGTGCGGGAGTTAGCGGAGAACGGCCAGGACGCGTTCGTCTGGATCGGCCTGCACGAGCCCGACGAGAGCCAGATGCAAGACGTGGCCGAGGTTTTCGGCCTGCACCCGCTGGCCGCCGAGGACGCGGTGCATGCCCACCAACGGCCCAAGCTGGAGCGTTACGACGAAACCTTGTTCCTGGTGCTCAAGACCGTCAACTACGTTCCGCACGAATCGGTGGTGCTGGCCCGCGAGGTCGTCGAGACCGGCGAGGTCATGATCTTCGTCGGCAGCCGTTTCGTCATCACGGTCCGCCACGGTGAACACGGCGGCCTCGCCGACGTGCGCAAGCGGATGGACGCCGACCCCGATCACATGCGGTTGGGTCCGTACGCGGTGATGCACGAAATCGCCGACTACGTGGTGGATCGCTACCTCGAGGTCACCAACCTGATGGCAACCGATATCGACGCGATCGAGGAAATGGCGTTCGCGCCCGGCCACCGCACCGACATCGAACCCATCTACCACATCAAGCGTGAGGTCGTCGAGCTGCGCCGCTGTGTCAACCCGCTGTCCCTGCCATTTCAGCGGATGCAGTCCGAGCACAAGGACCTGATCTCGAAGGAAGTGCGGCGCTACCTGCGTGACGTCGCCGACCACCAGACGCACGTCGCCGACCAGATCGCGAGCTACGACGAGAATCTCAGCTCGCTGGTGCAGGCCGCGTTGGCACGCGTCGAGATGCAGCAGAACGTCGACATGCGCAAGATATCCGCCTGGGCAGGGCTTTTGGCGGTGCCCACGATGTTCGCCGGGATCTACGGGATGAACTTCCACTTCATGCCCCTGTTGAGTTGGAAATGGGGCTACCCGGTGGTGCTTCTGTTCATGGCGACCGTGTGCCTGCTGCTATACCGCAACTTTCGACGCAGAGACTGGCTCTAACGCCCCGCGCACATCAATCTGGCTGTGCGGCAGGTCGATTCGGATCGAGGATGTCGACGCCGTCGCTTCGCCATGCCTCTCGCATCGCATCGGCACCTTTGAGCCGCACCCAGGCCGCCTCGGTCGCGGTGATCGGTGTCGCGGACAGAAACCACACCGGGTCGCGCGGCGGGTCCAGCGGCAGATCGGCGATGCCGCTGCGGCCCAACAGCACCGCGGTGAACGGCACCCGGCCCGATGACCGCGTCCACAGCGGCTTCCCCAGGTCGATCAGCGCTTCCGGCGCCAGCACGACACCCTCGACGGCCGGACTCGCCGCGATGATCGCCAGGCTGCGGGCCAGGCCGGTGACCGGGCCCGGATCACGCAGGCGCAGAACCACTTCGGCGCGTGGGCCACGTAAGGGGTCCGCGAGCACGGTTGCCGGATCGACCATCGGATGCCGCGCACAGCCCAGCGACACGTAACACACCACTCCGTCCGCGGCGGGCTGGAAACGCAGCACCTCGATGGGCTCGGCGCCCACAAACGTCACTCTCGCGACATCGGGTTCCGCGGTTATACCCGCCTCGGCGAATTGCGCGGATAAGTGTACGCGCACCTTGGCCAGGATTTGCGTCACTCGGCCTCGGGTGGAGGCGGGATAGTCAAATTGATCCCGGAGTCGCCGTCGAAGATGGCGAGTTTCAATGTGTCGAAAGCTAATTCGATAGACTGCCCTTTTGCCACCTTCGACGCGGCGGGAACCCGGGCCACGAATTCGTGTTCGTCGCCGCTGGGCTCGGAGTCGAGGTCGGCCAACTGCTCCGAGTGGACCACGCAACCTTCGGTGGTGAAATACAGGTATTTGTCGGCACCCAGCGATTCCACCATATCGACCTTCACCTCGAACTTCAGCGAGCTGAGGCGTTGGTAGGCGTCGATCAGGGCGGCGTCTTGCAGATGCTCCGGGCGTATCCCGACGATCACGTTCTTCGGCTCGGGGTGTTGCGCGAGCACATCATGGACCGGCTGCGTCAGCGTCACCTCGCCGAACGGCAAGTTCAATCCGGTCGGAGTCAGCGTGGCGGGGAAGAAGTTCATCGCCGGCGAGCCGATGAACCCTGCCACGAACAGGTTGGCGGGTCGCTCGTAAAGCTCGTCGGGCGTACCGATCTGCTGGGCCACACCGCCGCGCATCACCACCACCCGATCACCGAGTGTCATCGCCTCGGTTTGGTCGTGGGTCACGTAGACGGTGGTGGTGCCCAGCCGGCGCTGCAGCCGGGCAATCTCACCGCGCATCTGCACCCGTAGCTTGGCGTCGAGGTTTGACAGCGGCTCGTCCATCAGGAATGCCTTGGGATGGCGCACGATCGCCCGACCCATCGCCACCCGCTGCCGCTGCCCGCCAGACAATTGCGACGGCTTGCGGTCGAGAAAGTCAGTCAGGTCAAGGATTCTCGCGGTCTCTTCGACCTTCTCGGCAATCTGCGCCTTTTTCATTTTCGCCAGGGTCAACGGGAATGCGATATTCTGCCGGACCGTCATATGCGGATAGAGCGCATACGACTGGAACACCATTGCGATATCGCGGTCTTTGGGCGCCTTCTCGTTCACCCGTTCGCCGCCGATACGCAGTTCGCCCGACGAGATATCTTCGAGTCCGGCAATCATATTCAGCGTCGTGGACTTTCCACAGCCGGATGGCCCCACCAGGATGATGAACTCGCCGTCGGCGATGGTGACGCTCAGTTCCTTTACGGCCGTCGCGCCGTCGGGGTAACTCTTGGTCACCCTGTCCAACACAATCTCGGCCATCGAGCTATCCCTTCACCGCTCCGGAGGTCAACCCGGCGATAATCCGTCGTTGGAAGATTAGAACAAAAACGATAATCGGGACGGTGATCACCATCGCGCCGGCGGCAATCGATCCGGTTGGCTCCTCGAATTGCGAACTGCCGCTGAAATTGGCGATTGCCACCGGAGCAGTGATCGCCGCCTTGGTGGCGGTCAGTGACAGCGCGAGCAGCAGGTCATTCCACGCGAAGATGAACACCAAGATCGCCGCGGTCACGATTCCCGGTGCCGCCAGCGGGGCGATGACCTTGCGGAAGGCCTGGCCCGGTGTGGCACCGTCCATCTTTGCCGCCTTCTCCAGATCCCACGGGATCTCCCGGAAAAACGCCGACAACGTGTAGATGGCCAGCGGCAGCGCGAACGCAATATACGGGATGATCAGCCCCGGCCAGGTGTTGAACAGCCCGATCCGCCGTTCGATGTTGAACAGCGGCGTGACAAGCGAGATTGCCGGAAACATCGAAATCAAAAGCGCTGCACCGATTAACAGCCGCTTGCCGGGGAAGACCAGCCGGGCAACCGCATAGGCGGCCATCGCACCGATCACAACTGCGATCCCGGTCGTGATCAACCCGATTCCAACCGAGTTGATCAGTGCCGAGCTGAAGACATTGCCTCGGAAGATTCCGCGGTAGTTGTCAAAGGTGATGGATGTGGGAATCAGCTTGCCGTCCATGACCGTTGAGGTCGGCTTGAGCGACAGGGACAGGATCCACAACACTGGCAGCAGCGCGTAGAGCACCACCAGGGTGTCGATGATCGCCCAGCTCGTGGCGCGTCGGGCGCCCAATCGCTCATCTGCCATCGCTGTCACCGCCCGGGGCCGAAGCGCCGAAGCCCTTGATGAAGATGAACGCGATGATGCCGACGCAGACGAAGATCAACACCGAAATCGCCGAGCCGAGGCCCACGTTGAAGCCTTTGAACAGGTTGTCGTAACCCAGGATTGACACCGAGCCGGTATTGCCGGAACCACCGGTGATCACGTAGATGTTGTCAAAGATCCGGAAGGCGTCCAGCGTGCGGAACAACAGCGCGACCAGGATCGCCGGTTTGATCAGGGGCAACGTGACCTTGATCAGCCGTCGCCAAGCGCCGGCGCCGTCGACCTGTGCTGCTTTTTGCAGATCCTCGGGCACCAGCGCCAAACCCGCGAGGAGCAGCAACGCCATGAACGGCGTGGTCTTCCAGACCTCGGCGATGATCACGATGCCCAACGACGGGATCTGCTGAGTCAGTGGCGCACTGCCTTGCGGCAGCAGGTTGGCCAGATACCCGGTCCCCGGCGTCCACGCGTAATACCAGCTGTAGGAGGCCACCACGGTGACGATGCCGTACGGGATGAGGATCGCGGTGCGCACCAGCCCCTTGCCGATCAGCGTGCGGTGCATCACCAGCGCCAGCGCGAGACCCAGCACGAACTCGATCGTCACCGAAATCACTGTGATCGCCAGCGTCACCAAAAGTGCCGTCCACCAATAGCGGTCGGTCAGGATCGTCTGGTAATTGCCCAAGCCGATGAGCGCGGTGTCGCCAGGGGTGGCCAGGTTGTAGCGTTGCAGGCTCAGCCACACCGCGTATCCGATCGGATAGGCCGTCACCGCCAGCATCACCAGCACCGCCGGCGCGACCAGGAAGAACGCCAACCGTCGTTCCGACTTCAGGTTCTCGGTGTGCCGGGGGCTCGCGATCGCCGGCGCGGTCACGGGAGCAGGCCTTTGCCGTCGATGGCCTTCTGCACCTGCACAGTGAGTCGATCGGCGGTCTTGTCGGGATCGATCTCGTTGATCGGATCCAATGCGGCCGCTATCCGGGTGGACACCGCCTGATACACCGGCGTCGCCGGGCGTACCGCGGCGTTGGTGAGCTGTTGGCGGATGATGTCGTACATCGGATATTTCGCCTGGAATTGCGGGTCGGAATACAGCGAGGTCCGCACCGCCGGCAGGCCTCCTTCGACCGAGACATACTTCTGGTTGTCCACGCTGCGCAGACACCTCACGGCTTCGAACGCCTCGGCTTTATGCCGGGTGGTCCTGGCCACCGCCAGGTTCAGCCCGCCGATGGTCACCTTGGCCGGCCGGTCCGGCTGCACCCCGGGATAGGGCGCGAAACCGAACACTTTCTTGGCGGCCTCGTAGGCTTCGCGGAACTGCCGGTCGGTGGGATCGAAGGTGCCGACGTCGCTGATGCTGCCGGCCAAGTCCGGACGCCGGTTGAGCGGCAGGAACGCCACCCCGCCCTTGACCGCGTTCTCCAGCATCGACGCCAGCGCGTAAGGCCAGTTGACCTCCAGCGCCGCCTTGCCTTGTTCGAATGCCAACCGCGCAGTGGTCTCGTCGGTCCGGATGATCGACGGGTCGGCGCCCGGCGCGGTCGCCACCGACTTGAGGATCTGTAGTGCGGCCACGGTCGCGGCCCGGTGGGCCGGCGTATCAGTCAGCGTGACCTTCTGGCCGTCTTCGGAGAGCACCCGGCCGCCGGCGCTTGCCAGCAGCGTGTTGAACCACACCACCACACCCTCGCCCTGGTTGGCCTGAACACCGATCCAGCTGGGCTTGCCTGCAGCGTGCAACCGGGTTGCCTCGGTCACCATGGCGTTCCAGGTTGCCGGCGGCTTGTCCATCAAATCCGGCCGGTACCAAAGTAATTGGGTGTTGGTGGTGACGGGTGCGGCATAGAGCTTGTGCTGCCAGGTGGCCGTGGCGAGCGGGCCGGGCAGGGTGTCGCTCGTGGCATCGGGCTCGGCCCGTCCGGCCGGATCGTCGGACAGCGGCAGCGCCCACCCCGCTTCCGCGAACTCGGCCGTCCATATCACGTCGACCGCCATCACATCCAGGGTGCGGTCGTTACCGGTCAGCCGGCGGGCCAGTTGCAGCCGCTGGGCGTCAGCGCCCTTGGGCAGGCTGAAGTGTTGGATGGTGAACCGCCCGCGGAACTGGTCGGTGCAGCGCTTGGCTACCGCCGTGAAGGTGCCGGCGTCGCTGGCCGGGGTGTAGAAGCTGATCACCCGCCCGTCGCCGCCGCTCCCGCAGGCTGGTGCCACCGACGCGGCCGTCAACACCGCCAGCGCGACCACGCCCAGCCGGCGTGCACGCCCGCGACGACTCGCCACTACACCCGCCTCTCACCCGTGGGGGATTGTCCCGCGCCAGAACGGTAGAGCCAGGTAGGCGTGGTATGCAACACGTGCTGCAGGCGCGTGAGGCCGCCTCAGATGGCCAGTCGCGCGAGCAGATCCCGCGCCTTCTCCGCGTTTTGCGGGTCGCACAGCACGTCGTATCGGCCGGCGACCAGTTGCAGGGTCGAGCTGAAATCTCTAGTGCCACGCGCCATCGCGTAGGGGACCGCCGAGGTGATCAAGCCGAAGAACACGCCCGCAATCAAGCCGGTGGCCAACGCCCCCCACGGGTTCGGGCTGAAGAACCCCAGCACCAAGCCGATGAAGAGGCCCAGCCAGGCGCCGCTGATCACGCCGCCGCCGAGCACCTTTGGCCAAGTCAGTCGACCGGTGACCCGTTCGACCTGCATCAGATCAACGCCGACGATGGTCACCTGCTGCACCGGGAACTGTTGCTCAGACAGGTAATCGACGGCGCGCTGGGCTTCGGCGTAGGTGGGATAGGACCCCACCGGCCAGCCCTTCGGCGGAGTCGGCAATCCGGAGGCGGCGCGTCGGCTCGCGGCCGGGGCGCCCGGAGTGGCACCCGGCACCTGTCCGGGCTGGAAGGGGCTGGTCATCGTCTCATTCTCCTCTGCCGACGTGCCGGCTGGTCAGTCAGCTTCTTGGTGGTCCGCCGGAGGCTCACTCCCCACGCTAGGTTGAACAGCATGACAGGTCCCGGCGGCGAGCCCGGCGAGAAAGCCCACAACGAAGCAAGCCAGTCCGAACCGGCGCCGTCAAGCCCTCCACCGTCCTATCCGCCTCCCCAGCCCGGCTATCCGCCGCCGGCCGGCTATGGATATGGCGCTCCGCCCTTCCAACCGATGCCGCCGGAATACGGGCAGCAGCCCTATCCCGCATCCAATTACCCGGGCGGCCAGACCCGGACGAACACGCTGGCGATTGCGTCGTTGATCGCCGCGTTGGTCGGATTGCTCCCGCTGGGTGGCCCGATCGGGGGAATCGTGTTGGGCGGGATTGCGATCAATCAGATCAAGCGGACCCAGCAGGAGGGCTACGGCATGGCGGTCGCCGGCATCGTGGTCGGCGCCGCGACGCTGGTGGTCGCCCTGATTTTCTTCCTCACCTACCGCCCGCGCTAGCCATGACCGACCCGAATCAGCCTTTCGGCGACCCCAATGCCGGGCAGTACCATCCGCCGCCGTATTCGCCGCCACCGTACGGCTACCCGCCGCCGTACCAGGCCGGTCCGCCGCCGGGTTATGGCGGTCCGCCGCACTTCCCAACGCCCTACGACCCCTACGACCCGTATCGCCTCCCGGCCTCCGGCACCAACGGGCTGGCCATCGGATCGCTGGTCACCTCGATCGCCGGCGTGGTGCTGGGAGTTCCGCTGACCGTCTTTTGCTACGTCGGGCTGCTGATTCCCATCGTCGGCATTGTGCTCGGGGCCGTCGCTCTCAATCAGATCAATCGGACCCACCAGCCGGGCCGCGGACTTGCCATCGGCGGCATCGCGGTCGGCGGGGTCACGTTGGTGCTGCTGGTGGTGCTGATGATCGTGGTGATCGCCATGGCTCTCAGTCCGTTGTCCAGCCAGTGACCGTCACCGATCAGTAGGCGGCTCGAACTTCCCGGACTGGCGCTGCATGCCCGCTGCCCGTCCCTTGGCGGCAATCACCAGTGCCATCTTGCGGCTGGCTTCGTCGATCATCTCGTCGCCCAGCATCACCGCCCCGCGGGCACCGCCTGCGCTCGAGGTGTGCCATTGGTAGGCCTCCAGGATCAACTCGGCGTGGTCATACTCATCCTGACGGGGACTGAAGATCTCGTTTCCGGCGGCGATCTGATCGGGATGCAACACCCATTTGCCGTCGTAGCCGAGTGCGGCCGACCGGCCCGCCACCCGCCGGAACGCCTCCACATCACGCACTTTGAGGTACGGCCCGTCGACAGCGGCGATGCCGTGCGCACGCGCGGCAACCAGGATCGTCATCAGCGCGTGGTGGTAGGCGTCACCGACGTCGTAACCCTCAGGCTGCTCGCCGACGACCAGTGTGCGCATGTTGAGGCTTGCCATCAGATCCGCGGGGCCCAACACCAGCGCCTGCACCCGGGGCACGGCCGCTATCGCGTCGACGTTCATCAGCCCCCTGGCGTCTTCGATCTGAGCGTCGATCCCGATACCGCCCACGGGAAGCCCGTGGATGGTCTCCAACTGCGTCAGCAGCAAATCGAGTGCGGTGACGTGTCCGGCGTCAGAGACCTTCGGCAGCACCACGACATCGAGCTGGGCGCCGGCCGCGGAGACCACCTCGATGACGTCGACATGGGTCCACGGCGTGGTCCAGCCGTTGACCCGGACCCCGCGTAACTGGCCCGCCCAGCCGGGATCGGCGAGCGCGGCGGCCACCCGGCTGCGAGCCGACGCTTTGGCGTCCGGGGCGACGGCGTCCTCCAGATCGAGGAACACTTCGTCGGCGGGCAGAGCTTTGGCCTTGTCGATCATCTTCTGGCTGCTGCCGGGGACCGACAGGCAGGTCCGTCGGGGCCGATAAGCGTCGTTCACAAGATCAACTCCTACCCTGTGCACCATGACGTCGATCGACAGGGTGTACGCGGCGCGGCTGGCGCGAATGCTGGTGCTGGGCCCTATGGGCGAGTCGGTCGGTCGGGTGCGCGACGTCGTAGTCAGCATCAGCATTGTTCGTCAGCAGCCGCGGGTTCTTGGACTCGTCGTCGAATTGCCTTCCCGCCGAAGGATTTTCGTACCGATCGGCCGGGTCGCGGCGATCGAGCCAAACGCGGTGACGCTCAACACCACCAGCGTGTCGCTGCACCGCTTCGAGCAGCGGCCCGGCGAGGTGCTGGCGCTGGGCCAGATTCTCGACACCAGGGTGCGGGTCAACGATCCCGAACTGCCACACCTTGCCGACACCGACGTGGTGATCACCGACCTGGGAATGGAGCAGACCCGAACCCGTGACTGGATGGTGACCCGGATCGCGGTACGCGTGCCCCGACGGCTCGGCCGGCGCGCGCCGGTGCACATCGTGGACTGGCACGACGTGGCTGGCCTGACGCCCTCGGCGCTGGCGATGCCCGGGCAGGGGGTGGCGCAGCTGCTGCATCAGTTCGAGGGATGGCGCCCGATCGAGGTGGCCGACGCACTGCGCGAGCTGCCGCCGAAACGGCGCAGTGAGGTGGTCAAGGCACTCGACAACGAGCGGCTGGCCGACATTTTGCAGGAGCTGGCGGAGGAGGAACAGACCGAGGTGTTGACCCAGCTGGGCACCGAACGCTCGGCCGAGGTCCTCGAGGAGATGGACCCCGACGACGCCGCTGACCTGCTCGGCGTGATGAATCCGACCGATGCCGAGGTGCTGCTGCGCCGAATGGATCCCGGCGAGTCCGACCCGGTGCGCCGGCTGCTCAAGCACTCGCCCGACACCGCAGGGGGCTTGATGACCTCCGACCCGGTGGTGCTGACGCCGGACACGTCGGTCGCCGAAGCGCTGGCCCGGGTTCGCGATCCCGACCTCACCGCCGCGTTGTCGTCGCTGGTGCTGGTCACACGTCCGCCGACCGCCACCCCCACGGGTCATTACCTGGGATGTGTGCATCTGCAGCGGCTGCTGCGCGAGTCACCGGCCACCCTGGTCGGCGGGATTGTCGATGCCGACCTGCCCTGCCTGGCGCCCGAAACCTCATTGCCCACGCTGACCCGCTATTTCGCCGCATACAACCTGGTCTGCGGGCCCGTCGTCGACGACCAGCACCATCTGTTGGGTGCGGTCACCGTGGATGACGTGCTCGACCACCTGCTACCCCACGACTGGCGCGCACGTAGCGACGAACCCGCGCTGGATGCCGTCGGAGGGCCGTCGTGACCAAGCCGTCTGCGCGCCAGCGGCTCTACACACCGCGCACCTCGCGTATGGTCGCGCCGCGCGTGGACCCCGAGGCCGTGGGTCAGCTCACCGAATCGGTCGCCCGTTTCTTCGGCACCGGTCGCTACCTGCTGCTGCAGACGCTCGTGGTAATCGCGTGGATCGTGCTCAATGTCACCGCGGTCGGCCTGCGCTGGGATCCTTACCCGTTCATCCTGCTCAACCTGGCGTTCTCCACCCAGGCTGCGTATGCGGCGCCGCTGATCCTGTTGGCGCAGAATCGTCAGGAAAACCGCGACCGGATCGCGCTGGAAGAGGATCGCCGCCGGGCCGAGCAGACCAAAGCTGACACCGAGTATCTGGCCCGCGAACTGGCCGCGCTGCGGCTGGCTATCGGCGAGGTGGCCAAAACCCGTGACTACCTGCGCCGTGAACTAGAAGAACTGCGCTCGCTGCTAACGGACCGGCAGCAGGAAACGACTACCAAGTCGTCGACGAGCAGCGCCGACGGCGCAGAGCACCGCGCCAAGAAGTCCCGCTAGCGACATCTGCCTGTCGTCATCGCGATAGAGACTGGGCCATTGTGGCCACTGGGGTCACAAGTGTTATGTATGGTGACTTAGTTCACGACCCTGTGTCGGGACCGCGTGGAAACGCCCGAATACTGAGGACGGTCGAGTGCGCATTGGGGGACGCTGGGGTGCACGCCCGGCCCTTGCAAAGATGCGACAGCGGGTGATCAGCGCCGTCCGCGTCCCGAAGATCAGCATCCTTCACGTCCCGAAGGTCAGCATCCCTCACGTCCCGAAGGTCAGCATCCCTCACGTCCCGAAGGTCAGCATCCCCCGCATCCCGAAGATCAGCATCCCCCGCGCCCCGGAAATCGGTGCCACCCTGACCGCGTCCCTTGCCGCCACGGGACGCTTTGTCACCAGCGCGGCCACCTCCGTTGCCTTCGCGGGGCAGTTCGTCAGTCGCGCGACCCGAACCCCGGCCTTCGGTGTTGCCGTGATCGCCAGCGTGGTATTCGCGGGAGTCGTCGGCGCCGCGGCTCCCCCATTTCCCGGACCGAAGTCGACATTGCACGACGCCGCGATCACGACCGTGGCCGCCGTCGCGCCTGCCTCCACCGACCCGTCGGGCCCGCTGGTGATCGCCGTCCAGCACCCGCCGACCGCATTCCACATCGCGGCGGCAACCATGTCGGCTCCCCCACCGACGTTCGTGGTGAACTCGCCTGGCGTGCTACGCATTCCGACGATGGCGCTTGCGGCCTACCGCAACGCCGAATCCAAGATGGCCGCTTCCGATCCCGCGTGCGGCATCAGCTGGAATCTGCTTGCCGGAATCGGCCGCATCGAGTCGATGCATGCCAACGGCGGCGCCACGGACGCCCGGGGCACGGCCGTCCGACCGATCTACGGCCCGTCCTTGGACGGCACGCTGCCCGGCAACGAGGTCATCGTCCAGGGCAGCACCGGCGGCCGGGTCACCTACGCCCGCGCGATGGGGCCGATGCAGTTCCTGCCGGGAACGTGGGCGCGCTACGCCTCCGACGGCGACGGCGACGGCGTGGCCGATCCCCAGAACCTCTACGACTCGACGCTGGCAGCCGCGCGCTACCTGTGCACCGGCGGGCTGAACATGCGGGATCCAGCCCAGGTGATGTCCGCGATCTTGCGCTACAACAACTCGATGCCCTATGCCCGCAACGTGCTGGGATGGGCCGCGGCTTACGCCACCGGCGTCGCCCCCGTCGACCTGCCGCCACTCGTCGGCGCTCCACCGCCGCTCGGCGATCTGCACCTGGAGAACCCGGAGGGCATCGGTCCAGGGCTGCCGCTCAACATCCATGGCCTGTCGTCCACCGATCCGTTGGCGCGGATGCCTCTGATCGACCTCAGCGGTCAACCCGGGGTCGCCGCCCAGCAACCGATGTGGCCGTGGCAGCAGTCCACTCCACGAGCACCGTCTTGCACGGTGATCTGCATCGGCCAAGAATCCGTGCAGCCACAGCAGGTCTGGCCCAACCTGCCACCGGCCAACCCGCTCGCACCGGCGGCGCCGCCGCCTTCCGCCGGCTTGCCGCCCGCCCCGGTTGTGGGCGCCCCGCCGAGCGGAATGCCGCCGAACGCGCCACCCGCTCCACCAGCCGGAGCTCCGCCTGCCGGCCCGCCGAGCGGACAACCGCCAGGCCCCGCTCAGGCTCCGCCAGCAGGTGCGCAGCCGCCCGGGCCGGCCGGGAATCCGGCGCCGGCAACCGGACCGGTGACCGGCCCAGCCAGCTGACCGACCGATATCCAGGGACGCCTACACTCGGCGGTGATGTCCACGACCCACGATGACGCCGCCGACCTGACTGCCGGCGTTCGCGCCGCGCTCGCCAAGGTGATCGACCCTGAATTGCGGCGTCCCATCACCGAACTCGGGATGGTCAAAGATATCGAAGTGGGTCCCGACGGCTCGGTGCACGTCGAGATCTACCTCACTACCGCCGCGTGCCCGAAGAAGACCGAAATCAGCGAGCGGGTGACGCACGCCGTGGCCGACGTCCCAGGCACCGGCCAGGTGCAAGTCAGCCTGGACGTGATGAATGACGAGCAGCGCACCGAGCTGCGTAAGCAATTGCGCGGCGACGCCCGCGAGCCCGTCATCCCGTTCGCCCAGCCCGGATCCTTGACCCGGGTGTATGCGGTCGCCTCCGGCAAGGGCGGCGTGGGAAAGTCGACCGTCACGGTCAACCTGGCCGCGGCGATGGCCGCCCGTGGGTTGTCGGTCGGCGTGCTCGACGCCGACATTCACGGCCATTCCATCCCGCGGATGATGGGCACCACCGACCGTCCGACCCAGGTCGAGTCGATGATCCTGCCTCCCATCGCCCACGAGGTGCGGGTGATTTCGATCGCGATGTTCACAAAGGGCAACGAGGCGGTGGTGTGGCGCGGCCCGATGCTGCACCGGGCATTGCAGCAGTTTTTGGCCGACGTCTATTGGGGTGACCTCGATGTGCTGCTGCTCGACCTGCCGCCCGGCACCGGCGATATCGCCATCTCGGTCGCGCAGCTGATCCCCAACGCGGAGATCCTGGTGGTGACCACTCCCCAGTCGGCTGCCGCCGAGGTGGCCGAGCGGGCCGGCAGCATTGCGCTGCAGACCCGGCAACGCATCGTCGGGGTGGTCGAGAACATGTCCTGGCTGGCGTTGCCCGACGGATCACAGCTTCCGGTGTTCGGCGAGGGCGGCGGACAGCAGGTCGCCGAGCGGCTCTCCCGCGCGGTCGGTGCCGACGTCCCGCTGCTGGGTCAGATCCCGTTGGACCCTGAGCTGGTCGCCGCCGGAGACTCCGGGGTCCCGATCGTGCTCAGTGCCCCCGACTCCGCAGTGGGCAAGGAACTGAGCAGCATCGCCGACGCTCTGTCGTCGCGCCGCCGCGGCCTGGCCGGTATGTCGCTGGGCCTGGACCCGACCCGGCGCTAAACCCGATCCGTCACCGAGATTGCAGCCATGGCTGTGATGCCTTCAAAATTACGACCACAGCGGCGATTTCGCGGATCCGTGTCCTAGGTCGCGTCGGTGTCGAACGGTGCCGGCTCGACGGCTGGTCGCTGCGGGGCGGCCGGCGGGGCGGTCGGTGGCGGCTCGAACTTGCCGGTGAACAGCGAGTCGTCGCCGTCGAAGAGATGCTTGGTCAGGGCCGCGCGCGGCGTCATGCCGCGCAACTTCTGCAGCTCGCTCAGCGGCTCGCGCAGGTCGTCGAATTCCGGTCCGATGTCCTCGCGCAGCTGGGCAGTCATCCCGCTGAGGTAATCGCGTGCCTGGCGCAGTGCGTTGGAAGTCCACCGGATGGCGCCCGGGAGCCGCTCGGGGCCGAGAACGACCAGCCCGACCACCACGAGCACCAGCATCTCCCCCCAGCCGACGTTGGCGAACACTCAGCTGGTGTCCGGGCCGGGTGTCACGGTCAGCGTGACATGGCGGCCGTCGCGGACGACCTCAATCGGGGCGGGCTGCCCGATGGTCAACTGCCGCACGGCGACCACGAACTCGTCGGAGTCGGCGACCGACCGATTGCCGACCTTGACGACGACATCGTTTTCCAGGATGCCGCCCTTTTCCGCGGGGCTTCCGGCCTTCACATTGGCCACCTGTGCGCCCGACGCGATCGCGTTGCTCACCGACCGGGTGCTCAGACCCAACGTCGGGTGGTGGATCTTGCCGTCCTTGATCAGCGTCTGCGCAACCAATTTCGCCTCGTTGACCGGGATGGCGAAGCCGAGCCCGCTGGCGCTGTCGGACAGCGACTTGCCGGCCGTGTTGATGCCGATCACTTGCGAGTCCATGTTGATCAGCGGACCACCGGAGTTCCCGTGGTTGATCGAGGCGTCGGTCTGGATGGCGTCGATGACGGTATCGGTGTCCGAACCCTCGCCCGACAACGGGATGGGCCGGTGCAATGCGCTGATGATGCCGTGCGTCACCGTGCTGCGCAGCCCTAGCGGCGCACCCGCGGCGAGGACTTCATCACCGACGCGCACCTTGCTGGAGTCCCCGAGCCGGGCCACCGTCAGGTTGTTGACGTTGTCCACCTTGAGGACGGCCAGGTCGGTTTTGGGGTCGCGGCCCACCAGGTTGGCCGGCACATCCTTGCCGTCGTTGAACACCACGGTCGTCTTGAACTGGCTTGGGTTGTTGGCCGCTTCGGAGATGACGTGGTTGTTGGTGATGATGTAGCCGCGGCCGTCGATCACGACACCGGACCCCTGCATGCCCTCTTGATCGCTGACCGACTCGATGGTGACCACGGAGTCGGACACCGATGCGGCCACCTTGGCGAACCGGCCGGCCGGTGACTCTCCGTTGCCGTTGGTGGACAGCGTCACCTTGGAGGTGGTGAACGCTTCGACGACCTCGGCCGTCTTGCGTCCGATCACGCCGCCGATCATTCCGATCAACAACGCGATAACGGCCAGCACCGACAGCGCAAGGTAAGACACTTTGCCGCCGAACAGCACGTCGCGGACCCCGAGCCGACCGCGCGCCGCCGCGGCGCCGTCGAGCGCCGGCCGGGCCAGGGCCGGGCCGCCGAGAGCGGCGGCCGCACCCGGATCGCGCCACGGATCGTCGGCTTCTTCTAGCTGGTCCTTGTCCTTCTCACCGTCCAGCGCGCCGGCATCGATCGGGTGACGCTGCAGCGACTCGGCTTCGGCGAACGGACGACCGAAGGCTTCCAGGAGAACAGGGTCGTCCGGATTGTCGTGCGGGGTGAATTCGCCCTCATCCCGATATTTCGGCGGACGCACGCGCTCGGCGACGAACGAGCCCTGCACGCCGTCGGGACGACTGAAGGTCTGGCGCGAGGCCGGGTCCACTGGCGGCCGTGAAACGGGTCGCGGCGCCAGTCGGTGGGCGCCATTTTTATCTTGGTCGGAACTCACGTCATCCTCTTCCGAGCGCTCAAGAAACGCGCAATGGGCACCGGCACGGCGTCGTCCGCCGGCTTGGCCGACTTGGTACTCACCCTACCGAGGCTCGCGCCGGTCACGCGGGCTGCCGTCGGTGAGTTGATCGGACAGCCCCGGGATTGCGTCGTCCGGCGGGGAGTGCGGGATCTGCGACAACAGTCCCAGCAGTTCGCTGGGGATACTGATCGGCCGCGAGTCACGCAGCGCGGCACGTGCCCGGCTCTGGCCATCGACTTCGGCAGCGCATTCGGGGCACAGCGAAATGTGGTGGGCGGCGCGCAGGTGCGCCGTCATCCGCAGTTCACCGTCGACGAATGCCGCGATGGCCTCGGTCGATAGATGCTCGGTGGAACCGAATTGCCGCGGCGCGCCCACGGGCGCGTCGCTTTGCGAGGCAAACTGCGAGGGAAGCCAGGAGAATGCGCGCCGGAACACATGTCCCCGGTCGACCATCACCAGCTCCTCTCGCGTTGCTTGTACGGCTTGGGTGTGCACTACCTCGAATGTAGCGCGCCGCACCCCGCGCAACACCACTGAACAGCCGATCAAGCCGTTTGTGTCAGCCGATGAAGTCCGGCGTGGTGGGTGCCTCGGCGGGCTTGGCATCTTGCGGATGCGCCGCCAGATAGTCACGCAGCGCCTGCCGTCCACGGTGGATCCGGCTGCGCACGGTGCCTAGCTTGACGCCGAGCGTGGCGCCGATCTCCTCGTAGGACAGACCTTCGATATCGCACAGCACGACGGCAGCGCGGAATTCCGGCGGCAGCGAATCCAACGCCGCCTGCAGGTCGGCGCCCAGCCGGGCATCGTGGTAGATCTGCTCGGGGTTGGGCTCGTCAGCCGGCACCCGGTCGTAATCGTCGGGCAGCGCCTCCATCCGGACCCGGCTGCGGCGGCGGACCATATCGAGGAACAGGTTGGTCGTGATGCGGTGCAACCAGCCTTCGAAGGTTCCAGGCTGGTAGTTCTGCACCGACCGGAAAACCCGGATGAAGGTCTCCTGGGTGAGGTCTTCGGCATCGTGCTGATTACCGGAGAGCCGATAGGCCAACCGATATACCCGGTCGGCGTGCTGGCGCACCAGCTCATCCCATGACGGCATAGTCGCCTTGTCCCCGGTCGCGTCGAAGACGGCGGTGCCGTAGGGCTCTTGAGACGGTTCGACCCAGTCGGCATCCCGATACTGCTCCGGATGCGACATGCTCGCCGGGCTCATCAATGTGGTGATGTTCAGATCCTCCGAGTTGAGATTGCCGTCCGCGTCGGGCAATTCGTCATCGCGAGCAACACGAAGCCGCCCAGCTCTATTCCCGGACCAGCGCGCTGGACGTTCCATGCAGATACCGTCGCGTATCGGCGTGTGGACGATATGTGAGCGGACTGAGCTTTCACTGAGAAACCGTGTATTCATCGTACTCGGCCCGATTGCGCTGGGCCTATTCCGCGCTAGGTGACATTGATCATCCGCCCGCTCCGGGCGTGTCGCGGGAAGCTGCGCGACGAGGGCTGGGCGCAGGGACCGGGCGCGCCTGCCCGCGCGCGACCGCGGTTGGTTTTACGCTGCGGGCATGGCCACAACCGACCGCACATCCGGCCACCCGGGCCCGATGAGTCGGGCCGAGTCCCTTTCCGCGCATGCCGAGGGGTCGATCTCCGAAGACGCGATCTTGATGGCGGCGCGGGAGCGCGCGGTAGACATCGGGGCCGGGGCGGTCACCCCCGCGGTCGGCGCCCTGCTGAGCCTGCTGGCCAAGCTCAGCGGTGCCAAAGCCGTTGTCGAGGTGGGTACCGGAGCGGGAGTCAGCAGCTTGTGGTTGCTGTCGGGCATGGCCGAGGACGGCGTGCTGACCACGATCGACATCGAGCCCGAACACCAGCGCATCGCCAAGCAAGCGTTCTCCGAGGCCGGTATCGGGCCATCCCGGACCCGGCTGATCAGCGGCCGGGCGCAGGAGGTGCTGACCCGCCTGGCCGACGAGTCCTATGACCTGGTTTTCATCGATGCCGATCCGATCGACCAGCCGGATTACGTCGTCGAGGGTGTGCGGTTGCTGCGCTCGGGCGGGGCAATCGTCGTGCATGGCGCCGCGCTGGGCGGCCGAGCCGGTGACCCTGCGGCCCACGATGCCGAGGTCAGCGCGGTTCGCGAGGCCGCGCGGCTGATCGCCGAGGACGAGCGGCTGACCCCGGCGCTCGTACCGCTTGGCGACGGCCTGCTCGCCGCGGTCAGAGACTGATCGGGCCTGACCAATCTTTACGGGACCCTGACGCGTGCCGTCCTTGACTCACGACTGAACGAGTGTTTAGTGTACTGAACATGCGTTCAGCCGACTTGACCGCAGCTGCTCGGATCCGCGATGCCGCGATCGAGCAGTTCGGTCAGCACGGCTTCGCGACCGGCCTGCGAGCGGTGGCCGAAGCCGCGGGAGTGAGCGCAGCTCTGGTCATCCACCATTTCGGCTCCAAGGAAGGCCTGCGCAAGGCCTGCGATGACTACATCGCCGAGGAGATACGTAGCGCCAAGTCGGAAGCCATGAGGTCGACCGATCCCACCACCTGGTTCGCTCAACTGGCCGAGATCGAGTCCTACGCGCCGATGATGGCCTACCTCGTCCGCAGCATGCAGGCCGGCGGCGAGCTGGCACAAACGTTGTGGCGCCGGATGATCGAGGATGCCGAGGAATATATCGACGAAGGCGTGCGGGCCGGCACCCTCAAGCCCAGCCGCGACCCGAAAGCTCGGGCCAAATACCTGGCGATCGCCGGCGGCGGCAGCTTCCTGCTCTACCTGCAGATGCACGACAACCCAACGGATCTGCGCGCTGTCTTACGCGACTACGGCAACGAAATGATATTGCCCTCGCTCGAGCTCTACACCGAAGGCCTGATCGCAGATCGGACCATGTACGACGCGTTCCTCGAACAAGCCGAAGCCCGAGTCGATCAAGGAGAAGCAGATGTCAGCTGACAGCTATCAGAACCCCATCGAAATTCGCAACCTGACAAAGAACTTCGGTGCGGTTCGGGCGCTGGACGGCCTCGACCTGACCGTACGCGAGGGTGAGGTACACGGCTTCCTCGGCCCGAACGGGGCCGGGAAGTCGACGACGATCCGGATATTGCTGGGTGTGGTCAAAGCCGACTCTGGCAGCGCCCGAATGCTGGGCGCAGACCCGTGGACCAACGCCGTTGCTTTACACCGTCAGATCGCTTATGTGCCAGGCGATGTCACGCTCTGGCCCAATCTCACCGGTGGGGAGACCATCGACCTGCTGGCCCGAATGCGCGTCGGTATCGACGAGAAGCGCCGCGAGGAGCTGATCGAGCGCTTCGAGCTGGACCCGCACAAGAAGGCGCGGACATACTCGAAGGGCAACCGCCAGAAAGTCTCGCTGGTTTCCGCGTTCTCGTCGCGTGCGAGGTTGCTGCTGTTGGACGAGCCGAGCAGCGGTCTGGACCCGTTGATGGAGAACGTGTTTCAGCAATGCGTTGCGGAGGCACGCGACCGTGGTGTGACGGTGCTGTTGTCGAGTCACATCCTGGCCGAGACCGAGACGTTGTGCGAACGGGTGACGATCATCCGGGCCGGCCAGACGGTCGAGAGCGGCTCACTGGATTCGATGCGTCATCTCAGCCGCACATCGATCAAGGCCGAAATGATCGGCAACCCGGGCGATCTGACACGCATCAAGGGCGTCGAAAACGTCAGCATCGAGGGCAACACACTGCGGGCCCACGTCGACAGTGAGAGCCTGGGCGAGCTCATCCGGGTACTCGGTGACGCCGGGGTGCGCAGCCTGGTCAGCCAGCCGCCGACACTTGAAGAGCTCTTCCTGCGCCACTACGGCGTCGGCAGCGACGGCCAGCGCGAACTTGCCGGGCAGGAGGTCCGGGCATGACCACCACTCTGGACCGTCCACATCGACCGGCACACGAAGCGAAGCAACAGGGTTCGGTGTTCTCCGGCACGTGGGGGATGCTGCGGCTCTACCTGCGCCGCGACCGGATCGTATTGCCGTTATGGGTCTTGCTGCTCTCGGTGCCGTTGGCCACCGTCTACATCGGCAGCATCGAGAAGGTCTATCCGGATCAGGCCGCCCGGGCCGCCTTTGCGGCCTCGATCATGGCCAGCCCGGCGCAGCGCACGCTGTACGGGCAGGTCTACAACGACAGCCTCGGGGCGGTCGGCATCTGGAAGGCCGGGATGTTCCATCTGCTCATCGCCGTGGCGGTCATTCTCACCGTCATCCGCCACACCCGCGCCGACGAAGAGAGCGGTCGCGCCGAGCTGATCGACTCGACCGCGGTGGGCCGCTACGCCAGCCTGACCGCGGCACTGCTGCTGACTTTTGGCGCCTCGATCATCACCGGCATGATCGGCGCTGCCGGCCTGCTTAACACCGCGGTCGCACCGTCCGGTTCGCTGGCATTCGCGGCCGCGCTGGCCTGTTCAGGCTTGGTCTTCACCGCGGTAGCCGCGGTGGCCGCCCAGCTGTCGCCGAGCGCCCGGTTCGCCCGCGGCGTCGCGTTCGGCGTGCTGGGGGCTGCCTTCACCCTGCGGGCCGTCGGCGACGCCGGTTCGGGCACGTTGTCGTGGCTGTCGCCGCTGGGCTGGTCATTGCTGGTCCGGCCGTATGCCGGTGACCGCTGGGAAGTGCTGCTGCTGCATCTGGCGACGACCGTGATGCTCACCGTGCTGGCCTACCGCCTGCTGGCGCGCCGCGACGTCGGCGCCGGGTTGATCGCCGAGCGCCCAGGTGCGGGCACCGCGGCGCCGACGCTGCGGGGCGTCGTCGGGCTGGCGTGGCGATTGGACCGCGGCACGCTGCTGCTGTGGACGATCGGGCTGTGCCTCTATGGCCTGCTGATCGGCAGCATCGCGCACGGTATCGGTGACGAAATCGGTGGCAGCGCCTCGGTCCGCGACATCGTCGCACGGATGGGTGGCACCACGGCGCTCGAGCGGGCCTTTCTCGCGGTGGCGTTCTGCATGCTCGGTATGGCGGCCGCCGCGTCCACTGTCTCGCTGACGTTGCGCATGCATCAAGAAGAGACCAGTCAGCGCGCTGAGACGCTGTTGGCCGGCGCGGTGAGCCGAAGCCGTTGGCTGGCAAGTCATCTGACAATGGCGTTGGCTGGATCGGCTGTCGCGCTGCTGGTTGCCGGCCTCGCAGCCGGGTTCACCTACGGCGTCGCCGCCGACGACATCGGCGGCAAGTTGCCGACGGTCGTGGCCACCGCGGCCGCGCAGCTCCCCGCGGTGTGGCTGCTGGCGGCAGTGACGGTCGCATTGTTCGGGCTGGTGCCCAGGTTCACTCCGGTGGCCTGGGGTGTGCTGGTCGGATTCATCGCGTTGTACCTCATTGGTTCGTTGTCGGGTTTTCCGCAGTGGCTGCTCGACCTCGAACCGTTCGCACACGTTCCGCGGGTCGGCGGCGACTTCACTGCGGTTCCGCTGCTGTGGCAATCGGTGATCGACACGACACTGATCGCGGTAGGGGCAGCAGCTCTCCGCCGCCGCGATCTACGCAACTGAGGATGCTGACATGAAAATGCTTGGGAAGACATTACTTTCAGCGGTGTTGGGGCTTGTCGCCTTCGTGTTGTTGCTGTTCTTACCGGCCGGCACATTCCACTACTGGCAGGCCTGGGTCTTCATCGTCGTGTTCACCCTGTCCACCTGGATCCCCAGCATCTACTTGATGCGCACGAATCCGGCCGCCCTGGAACGGCGCATGCGAGCCGGCCCGATCGCAGAAGCCAGAGCGGTGCAGAAGATCATCATCTCTATCGCGTTGATGTCGCTGGCGGCCATGTTCGTGTTCAGCGCCCTTGACCATCGCTTCGGCTGGTCCTCGGTGCCCACAACAGTCTGTCTGGTCGGCGATGTGTTGGTAGCGGTCGGCCTCGGGCTTTCGATGATGGTCGTCATCCAGAACAGTTACGCCGCGGCCAACATCACCGTCGAGGCGGATCAGCAGGTCATCACGACAGGCCTTTACGGCCTTGTGCGACACCCGATGTACACCGGAAACGTCATCCTGATGCTGGGCATCCCGCTCGCGCTCGGCTCGTATTGGGGTCTGGTCTTTGTCATCCCCGGGCTGTTCGTGCTCGCAGTTCGCATCCGCGATGAAGAGGAACTACTCGGGCAGGAACTGAACGGATACCGCGACTACACCCAACAGGTTCAGTACCGACTCGTTCCCTACGTGTGGTAGCCGTGAAGACCATCGTTCAAGCCCTGGGTTACGGATTTGTCGTACTGGTCGTGCTCGGCCTGATGTTGTTCTGGCCGGCAGGCACTTTCGACTACTGGCAGGCATGGTTGTTTCTCGCGGTCTATGCCATCGCCGCGGTCGGTCCAAGCATCTACTGGGGTGTCACGAACCCGACCGTACTGCGGCGGCGGTTGCATGGCGGCCCGGTGGCCGAGACTCGCACTGCGCAAAAGCTCGCCAGCACAGGCTTTTTCGTGACGTTCACGGTGCTGGTTGTCGTCAGCGCCCTGGACCACCGGTTTGGTTGGTCGAGCGCGCCGACGGCCGTGTCGGTGCTCGGCAACGTCATGGTGGCAGCGGGACTCGGCGTCGGCATCGTTACGGTCGCCCAGAACAGTTACGCCGGCGCAAACATCACTGTCGAGGCTGAGCAGCGCGTAATCAGCACCGGCCTATACGGATTCGTTCGCCACCCGATGTACCTTGCCGGCCTGATCATGATGATCGGCATCCCGCTGGCGCTCGGCTCCTATTGGGGGCTGGTCGGCCTGGTGCTCGGTGTGCTCGTCCTCGCGCTGCGCATCGACGACGAGGAGAACATGCTCGAACACGAGTTGGCCGGATATTCCGAATACACGCAGAAAGTGCGGTCCCGCTTGGTGCCGTACGTGTGGTAGTGGCGGGCTGCCCTAGATCCAGACGCCCTTGCCCACGGCGACCACCCCGCCCGCGCTGATCGCAAAGCGCTCCCGGTCCTTCTCCAAGTCCACCCCGACCATCTCCCCGGGCCCGACGACGACGTTCTTGTCCAGGATCGCGTGGCGCACCACCGCTCCGCGACCGACCCGAGTGCCCGGCATGATCACGCTGCCCTCCACGATCGCGCCGTCGTCGATGACGACGTTTGACGACAGCACCGAATTGCGCACCGAGGCCGCCGAGATGATGCTGCCCGCGCCGACCACCGATTCCTGAGCCGAGCCGCCGTTGACGAACTTGGCCGGCGCCAGGTTCTCCGTCGCGCCCCGGATAGGCCAGCGCTTGTTGTAGAGGTTGAACACCGGGTGCACCGAGACCAGGTCCATGTGCGCGTCGTAGAACGCATCGAGTGTCCCGACGTCACGCCAGTAGGCCCGGTCGCGGTCGGTGGCGCCGGGCACCTCGTTGTCGGAGAAGTCGTAGACCGCGGCCATCCCGTCGGCGACCAGCCGGGGAATGATGTCACCGCCCATGTCGTGGTCGGACTGGTCGTCCTCGGCGTCGGCGCGGATCGCGTCGATGAGCACCTTGGTGGTGAAGATGTAATTGCCCATCGAGACGAAGGTGGCCTCGGGGTCATCGGGGGTGCCGGGCGGCTCGGGGGGCTTCTCGATGAAACTGCGGATGCGCCCGGAGTCATCGGCATCGAGGCAGCCGAACGCCGTCGCCTCCGCGCGCGGCGCCCGCACACCGGCCACTGTCGCGCCGGCGCCGCTTTCGATGTGGAACCGGACCATCTGCTCGGGGTCCATCCGGTACACGTGGTCGGACCCGAAAACCACGATGTAGTCCGGATCCTCGTCATAGATCAGGTTCAGAGACTGATAGATCGCGTCGGCGGAGCCGGTATACCAGCGCGGTCCCAGCCGCTGCTGAGCCGGAACCGGGGTGATGTACTCGCCCGCCAGTCCGGACAGCCGCCAGTTCTGCGAGATGTGGCGGTCGAGCGAATGCGACTTGTATTGGGTGAGAACACAGATCCTCAAATAGCGCGCGTTGACGAGGTTGGACAGCACGAAGTCGATCAGCCGATACGCGCCGCCGAAGGGAACCGCGGGTTTGGCCCGGTCTGCGGTCAACGGATACAACCGCTTGCCCTCCCCGCCGGCCAGGACAATGCCCAGCACGTGCGGCGCTTCCCTCATGTGTCAAACCTATCGGCCGCTTGGCGCCGCTGCCAGGTCAATCGTGTGATTGCCCAGCGTGGTTCGGCGTGATGCGCCGGCTCCCCGCAGCCGCTGGGCCCGATTTGCTCGGCTTCTCCTCGGGCCGCGCGCGGCCCGCATCGGCGCCGAGCTAGCGTGCCGGTATGCGGGTGGCGATGATGACCCGGGAATATCCCCCGGAGGTCTACGGCGGCGCCGGGGTGCACGTCACCGAGCTGGTCGCCCAACTGCGTCACCTGTGCGAGGTCGACGTGCACTGCATGGGCGCGCCGCGGCCGGGCGTGTTCGTGCATCAGCCCGACTCCCGGCTACAGGGCGCGAACCCGGCGCTCTCCACGCTCTCATCCGATCTACTCATGGCCAACGCCGCCGCGGGCGCCAGCGTGGTGCACACGCACACCTGGTACACCGGATTGGCCGGGCACCTGGCCGCATTGCTTTATGACATACCCCATGTGCTGACCGCCCATTCCCTGGAGCCGTTGCGGCCATGGAAGGCCGAGCAACTCGGCGGGGGCTATCGGGTGTCGTCATGGGTCGAGCGCACCGCGGTGACGGCCGCCGACGCCGTCATCGCCGTCAGCTCAGGCATGCGCGACGATGTGCTGCGGGTCTATCCGACGCTGGATCCCGGCGGGGTGCACGTCGTGCGCAACGGGATCGACACCGACGTGTGGTATCCGGCCGAGCGCAGCCCGAGCGACTCGATACTGACCGAGCTAGGCGTCGATCCGAACAGGCCCACCGTGGGGTTCGTCGGGCGGATCACCCGGCAGAAAGGGGTGGACCACCTACTGGCAGCCGCGCAACGGTTCACCCCCGATGCGCAGTTGGTGCTGTGCGCCGGGGCACCCGACACCCCGGACATCGCCGCCGAAGTGAGCTCTGCGGTAACCGAACTGGCTCGCAACCGCTCCGGCGTGTTCTGGGTCAGAGAAATGCTGCCCATCGGCAAAATACGCGAGATACTTTCGGCAGCAACAGTTTTCGTATGCCCGTCGGTCTATGAGCCGCTGGGTATCGTCAACCTGGAAGCAATGGCCTGTGCAACCGCGGTGGTGGCTTCCGACGTCGGTGGCATACCTGAGGTGGTGGCGGACGGTGTCACCGGTTCGCTGGTGCACTATGACGCCGACGACCCCGTCGGCTACCGGGCCGGGCTCGCCGAGGCCGTCAACGCCCTCGTGGCCGACCCGGAACGGGCGCAGCGATACGGCCGAGCGGGACGGCAGCGCTGCATCGGGGAATTCTCCTGGGCCAACATCGCCAAGCAGACCCTGGAGATCTACCGGAAGGTGTGCTCGTAACGGCTAGCTGGTAACGCCCTTGAGCTCGTCACCCAGAGCCGCGGCCTCGTCGGGCGTCAGCTCCACGACCAGTCGACCGCCACCCTCCAGCGGTACCCGCATCACGATGCCGCGCCCCTCCTTGGTCGCTTCCAGCGGACCATCACCGGTCCGGGGCTTCATCGCCGCCATCGAGTGCTCCCTCCAAGTTCGAGCTGGCCCGTCGTCCTCCCCATTGTTCCCTATCGGCAACGGCGCGTGTACAAGACCCGGCTCTGGACCTGCCATATCGGGCCTTATCGGGCTTCAGCGCGTCAGCGGCGGCACCCAGCAGCCGCGCAAATGATCGTCGACCATCCCGGTCGCCTGCATCAACGCATAGGCCGTGGTGGGGCCGACGAATCGGAAGCCGCGCCGTTTCAATTCGCGTGCCATGGCCGTGGATTCCGCGGTCAGGGCTGGCACTTCGGAGGGGTCCGCGGGCCGGGGCCGCGGCGCCGGCGCGAACGACCAGAGCAGCTCGGAGAGGTCTTCGATGTCGGCGGCAGCGCGCGCGTTGGCGATCGTCGCCTCGATCTTGGCCCGGTTGCGGACAATCCCCTGATCGGCCATCAACCGGGCCACGTCACGCTCGGTGTAGCGAGCGACGGTTTCGATGTCGAAGCCGGAGAATGCGCGACGGAAATTCTCCCTTTTGCGCAGGATGGTCAACCAGGAAAGGCCGCTTTGGAAGGCCTCCAAGCTCATCCGTTCGAACAGCGGCAGCCGCCCGTGCAATGGCCGACCCCATTCGTGGTCGTGGTAGTCGCGATACAGGTCGCTTGCCGAATTAGCCCAACCGCAGCGGACCAGCCCGTCGTCGGGTGGCGCGCTCACGTTTGCTCCTGGCTGTCCTCGCCGTCGTCTCCATCAGGCTCGGCTTCGGCGCTCGACGCCGCCTGCACCGACGTGAGCTGGCCGCGCAACAGGTCGAGCTCCTGGCCGAGCCGGTCCAACACCCAGTCCACCTCACTCGTCTTGTAGCCGCGCAATGACTGGGTGAACTTGACGGCGTCGACGTCAGCGCCGGTGACACCGGAGGCGGGCAGCACCGTCGGCGTCGTCGCACGGGGCAGCGGCGGGAGTTGCTCACCGCGGCCGAACAGCAGACTGGCCACACCGAAGAGCACGATCGCGACCATGACGAGCACCACCACGTACAGCAACACCAACGCCACGTCACCGATCCTGCCTCATCCTGCCGACAAGCTCAGCGTGGACGCACGGCGTTCATCGGCGGCCGGTCCGCCAGCGACACCGTCGACGTTCGCGAAGTGAAGTCACAACCGTCGGGGCCGTCTACGAAGAACTGGGTCAAGCCCACTCCGGAGTCGGGGAGGCCGCAGCGGGAGAGCAGGGTCGCGACAACCTGGCGGCTCATCGGCCCCAGCTCGGCCAGCGGCCGGTTGCGGTGCGCCCGCACACCGAGGTTGACCTGAGCGATCGCATCCAGACCCAACCGGTCATAGGTGTCGATCAGTAGGCCGATCTCCACGCCGTAGCCGGGTGCGAAGGGCACTGACATCAGCAGTTCACGCGTGGCCGCGTATTCGCCGCCCAGCGGCTGCAGCACACCGCTCAGCTCGGGCCGCAGCGCTGCCAGCAGCGGGCGGGCCACCAGCTCGGTAACGCGACCCCCACCGGTGGCGCTGCCGCTCCCGTTCAAGGGCCGCCGGTAAAAGCTTTTGACCAAGTGCACGCCGTCGCCCGTGAGCAGCGGACCGACCAGCCACGGCACGAACATCGGGTGCGGGTCGATCAGGTCGGAATCGATGAAGACCACGATGTCGCCGCTGGTCGCGGCCAGTGAGCGCCACAGCACCTCGCCTTTGCCGGGCCGCGGCGTGATAGCGGGCAGAGCTTGTTCGCGGCTGACCACGCGGGCGCCGGCCGCAATAGCGCGGATCTCGGTGTCATCGGTGGAGCCCGAGTCGAGCACGATCAGTTCATCGACCAGCCCTCCCACCACCGGCGAGATGCTGTCGATGACCGATTCGATGGTGTCTTCCTCGTTGAGGGCGGGCAGTACCACCGAGATGGTGCGGCCGGCCTTTGCCGCCTCCAGCTCGTCGACCGTCCAGCTCGGACGGATCCAGCTGCGATCAGACAGCCAAGTGTCACCCGGCAGGGCGGCGAGAAGCTCCGTCATGCCAGTCCTCTCACCGTGCGGGCAGGCGGCCGCTCTCCGTTGATCGACGCCACCATTTCCAGCACCCGACGCGTGGGCGCTACTTCGTGCACCCGGAACATCCGCGCGCCGGCCGCGGCCGCCAGTGCGGTGGCCGCGAGCGTCCCCTCCAGCCGTTCGGTCAGACCCACCCCCAGAGTCTCCCCAACGAAATCCTTGTTGGAGAGCGCCATCAACACCGGCCACCCGGTGTTTACAAGATCTTCCACGTGGCGCAACAACGCGAGCCCGTGGAACGTGTTCTTGCCGAAGTCGTGGGTCGGGTCGATCAGCACCCGATCGCGGGCGACGCCGGCGGCGACGGCACGTTCGGCCGCGGCGGTGAGCTCGCCGACCACGTCATCCACTACGCCGCGCGCGGTCAACCCGTAGCTGACCCGAAACGGGCGGGTCCTTGGCGACGCGCCCCCGGTGTGCGAGCAGACCAGGCCCGCCCCGTATTCGGCGGCCACCTCCGCCATATCCGGATCGAAGCCGCCCCAGCTGTCGTTGATCAGGTCCGCCCCTGCCCGGCAGGCCTGCCGGGCCACCTCCGCGCGCCACGTGTCGACGCTGATCAGCTGATCGGGATAAGCGTCACGCAGCCACTCGATGAACGGCACCACGCGGGCGATCTCGGTCTCGCTGTCGATGCCCTCCCCCGGACCCGCCTTGACGCCGCCCACGTCGACGACGTCGGCGCCGTCGGCGATGACCCGGTGCGCGGCAGCCCTGGCCGCGTCGTCGGCGTAGGTGGCGCCGCGGTCGTAAAACGAATCCGGGGTGCGGTTGACGATCGCCATGATCAGCGGACGGTCGCCGGCCACCGGACGGCCGCACAGGGTGGATCGATCGGCTGACGCCGACGGTGTGGATCGCACGCGTCTATGGTGCCTGGTCGCCGCGCAGTGCTGCGCTCAGCCCTGCGGTCGCTTGCCCGCCGCCACCTCGTCGGGATATTCGGCATAGAACGGCACATAGCCCTCGTCGCGGCCGGCCAACACGTAAATCGGGTCCTCGATACCCGGCCCGTATCCCTGCTCGCGCAGATCCACCTTGCGGCTCTTGAACGTGGTGGTGTGCTCCATGGAGTCCACCACCCGCACGAACAGCGGCAGCGCATACACCGGCAGCTGCTCGTACACCGTGGTGGCGAGCGCTTTCCCGTCGAACTCGGCGCCATCACGCAGCTTGACCGCGGCCATCCCGGCACGGCCGCCGGTGCGTGGGATCTCCACGCCGAAAACCGCACACTCCTCGACGGACTTGTCGGCCGCCAGCGCCGCCTCGACTTCGGTGGTGGCGACGTTCTCGCCCTTCCACCGGAAGGTGTCGCCGAGCCGGTCGACGAACGCGGCATGGCCCATACCTTGCGGGCTCATCACGTCGCCGGTGTTGAACCAGCAGTCGCCCTTGCGAAAAGCGTTGCGCACCAACTTCTTTTCGCTGGCGGTCGGATCGGTATAACCGTCGAACGGCTGAAGTCTGTTGACCGGGCTGAGCAGCAGGCCGGGCTCGCCGGGTGGCACCCGACGCACGCGGCCGTTCTCGTCGCGAAGCGGAGCGCCGGTGTCGGGGTCGTATTCCACGTATGCGAGCGGCATCGGCGCGATGCCCGTCGTCTTGGGCACATTGAAGATGTTGATGAACGCCGTGTTGCCCTCGCTGGCGGCGTAGAACTCGCAAACCCGCGCGATGCCGAACCGGGTGGTGAACTCCTCCCAGATTTCCGGGCGCAGCCCGTTGCCGGCGATCAGCCGCACCTTGTGTGCACGGTCGGTCGGCTTGGCTGGCTGGTTGAGCAGATACCGGCAGATCTCGCCGATGTAGATGAACGCCGTCGCGTCGTAGGCGATCACCTCGTCCCAGAACCGCGACGCCGAAAACGACTTGCCCAGAGCAAGTGTCGCGCCCGAGTTGATCACCGACGACACCGCGACCGTGAGGGCGTTGTTGTGGTACAGCGGTAGGCAGCTGTACAGCGTGTCGTTGCCGTGCAACCGCAAGCCCAGCCCACCGAACGCCGCCAGTGCGGCCAGCCAACGGCGGTGCGTCATCACGCTGGCTTTCGGGTGCCCGGTGGTGCCGGAGGTGAAGATGTAGAACGCGGTGTCCTTGGCCAGCACCGCCGACGCCGAGGCGGGGTTTGCGGTGGGGGCGGTGGCGGCCAGCCGTTCCATCTCCTCGATCGCCATCGGCACGGCATTGGGAGCGCCGCATTCGTCCACCGCGCCGGCCAGGTCGGATTCGGCGACGAGCACCTTGGCGTCGAGCAAGCCCAGGCTGTGGGCCAGCACCTCGCCGCGCTGGTGATAGTTGAGCATCCCGGCGATGGCGCCGCATTTGACCACCGCCAGCATCATCAGCACCGCGTTCGGTGAGTTGCGCAGCATGATCCCGACGACGTCGCCGCGTCCGACACCGCGTGCGGCCAGCACCGCCGCATACCGGTTGGCGGTCGCATTGGCTTCGCGGTAGGTCAGCTGCTGGCCACCGAACCGGATGAACACCCGGTCACCGAAGCGGGCGGCCCGGTCCTGGAACACCTTGCCGATCGACGTCTTGGACGTGGGCCGGGCCAGCAACCCGGTCACAGCTCCGCGCGCCATTACCGGCAGGTCGGCCAACACACCAGGTATCCGGCTTGCTATATCGACCAGCCCGACTTCGGACACTGTTCTCCTCGTTTCTGAGTTTGGCGGCCAGCCTAACCCCGGGCGGCCACGGTGCTCAGCCGGGTGTGCAGGCCGCCATCGCCGCGCTGACCTCATCGACGACCACCAGCCGATCCAGCGCGGCCTGCGACACATAACCGCTGTCGAGCAGCCCGTAGAGCCATGCCCGCAGCCCGTCGAAGTGCCCGTTCGGGTCGAGCAACACCACAGGTTTGTTGTGCACCCCGAGATACCCGCCGGTCCACGCCTCAAACAGCTCCTCGAGCGTGCCGATACCGCCCGGCAGCGCGATGAACGCGTCGGCGCGGTCCTCCATGATCTGTTTGCGCTCGCGCACGGTGTCGGTGACGATCAGCTCGTCGGCGTCGTTGTCGGCGACCTCGCGGCGCACCAGCATTTTGGGGATCACGCCGACGGTCCAGGCGCCGCGCGCCCGCGCGGCGGTGGCCAAAGCGCCCATCGCCGAGACATTGCCGCCGCCCCAGACCAGCGTCCAGCCTCTATCGGCGATCGCCTCGCCGACTTCGGCGGCCAACGCCAACAACTCCGGGTGCGTCGGCCCGGACGCGCAGTACACACAGATCGCCCACTGGTGGGGCGCATCACGTTTGGGGCGCACAGTCGAAACGTAGACCAGGCTGCCCTCCCCCGCATTTGGGCCTGTCGCCGGGACGAACGCAGAGTGGGCAATAATTCGGCCGTGCCGACTGGTTGGGCTGCCACGCCGCCCGATGCCGTGCTGGACCGGGTGGCGGCGAGCCTGGATGGTGCCGGGCGCGGCGCGGTGTTGGTGGGAGCCGACGGCGTCGGCAAGACTTCGGTGGCCCGCGCTGCCGCGGAGAGGTTCGCCGCGCGGCGGCCGTCGGCCGTGGTGCGATGGGTGGCGGGGACCGCGTCGGAGCGGAGCATCCCGTTCGGCGCGTTCAGTCGCCTGACCGACGTTTTGGCAGCCGACGACGGTAGGCCCGCTGAGCTCCTGCGCACCGCCCGCGACTCGCTGATTCGCGACGGCGCAGAGCTGCTCGTCGTTGTCGACGACGCACACGACCTGGACCACATGTCGGCCACCTTGCTGTATCAGCTTGCGCTGGATCATTCCGCACGGCTGATTGTCACGGTCCGTGCCGAGGCGGAGCCGCCCGACGCCGTCGCGGCATTGTGGACTGACGATCTGCTCACCCGGATCGAGATCGAGCCGCTGGACAGATCGCAGACGGCGGCGCTGCTCGAGTCCGCCGGCTCGTCCGCTGACGTCGATGACGTCTTCGCCCGCAGCCAGGGCAACCCGTTGTACGTGCGGCGTCTGCTCGAAAACGGCGATCAGGGGGCCGACAGCCCATCGCTTTCCGGTCTGATCGACCGCTATCTCAACGCCCTGCCCGCGCCGGCCCGCACGGTACTGGACTACCTGGCAATCGCAGAACCGTTGCGCCGCAGCGACCTCGCCGCGCTGGCCGGTGAGGACACCGTCAACGACGCGGAAACCATCGGGGCGGTCACCGCCGATGACGACGGCATGGTGCGAGCGGCCCATCCGCTCTACACCGCCCGCACCCGCGCCGCCCAGGAACCGGACACCGCGCGCAGATTGCGCACATCGCTGCTCGAACAGCTGGCGTCCCAGCCTTCCGAGAACGTCGGCGAGCAGCTGCGACGCGCCGCGCTGGCCGTCGACAGCGACGCTCCCGGTGCGCTCGCCGACGCCACCGCGGCCCAGCACGCCCTCCGGCTGGGTGAGCTGGAGCTGGCCGAACGACTGGCGCAGGCCGCGCTGGAGCATTCCGGCGGGCTCGCGGCACGCCTGGCGCTGGGCTACGCACTGGCCTGGCAGGGCCGCGGACGCGAGGCCGGCGCGGTGCTGGCCGCGGTGGATCCCGACCAGCTGTCGCAATCCGAGCTGATCGCCTGGGCGCTGCCGCGCGCGGCGAACCAGTTCTGGATGCAGGACGAGCCGGAACGGGCGACCGCCTTTCTGCAGACGACGCGCAACCAGATCGAGGTGCCGACGGCGCGGGCCACGGTCGACGCGCTCGCCGCGACGTTCGCGATGAACGCGGGCACGCCGCTGCGTGCGCTGCGCATCGCCGAGGAGGTGCTGGCCTCACCGCACGCCGACGAGGTGGCGGTGGGCTGGGCGGCTTCGGCCGCCGCGCTGTCCTCGGCGCGTACCGGCCGGTTCGACGACGTCGAGGCGCTGGCCGCTCGTGCGACCGCCGGCGAGCATCCGGGATTGCTGAGGTTCACCAGTGGCTTCGCCCGGATCACCGCGCTGCTGATGGCGGGCCGGCTGCGGGCGGCTCGCGAGCTGGCGCAGCGTTACACCGACTTCGCCGAGCTGCAGCAGCCCGGCAGGGCGATCGGTGAAACGCTGGTGGGTTACGTGGCAATTGCCCAAGGCGATTTCGACGCCGCGGTGGCGCTGTTGCAGCGGGCCGCCGATCCGCTGGCGCGGACCGGGTATTCATGGGGCCCGCTGTCATTGACTCTGCTGGCGCAGGCGCTCGGCCAACGAGGTGAACAGCTCGCGGCGGCAAAGGCGTTGAGCCGCGCGGAATCTCGGCACGGCATGAAGTCCAGGCTGTTCGCGCCCGAGCTGGCGCTGGCCAAGGCGTGGTCGAAGGCGGCCCATGGCGACACGACGGGCGCGATCGAGGCCGCCCGTGAGGCCGTGCAGGCGGCCGAGCGCGGCGGACAGTCGGCGATCGCCCTGCGCGCGCTGCAGGACGCGACGCGGCTCGGTGACAACCGGGCGGTGTATCGGGCCGAGCGGTTGGCCGTCGAGGTGGACTGCGTGCTGGGAAGGCTCACGCTGGCCCATGCGCGCGCGCTGGCGACCGGCGATGCCACGGCGCTGGCCGACGTCGCGGCCGACCTGGCCGATCGGGGACTACAACCCGCGGCCGCCGACGCCGCCGCCCAGGCGCAGCGCAGCTAAGGGCTCAGATATCGCCGCAACATGTTCGCGGCGGCGGTGATCTGGCCGACCGGAACCCGCTCGTCGCGCCGATGCGCCAGGTTGGGATCACCCGGCCCGTAATTGACCGCGGGGATGCCCCGGGCCGCGAACCGCGACACGTCGGTCCAGCCGTATTTCGCCCGCACTTGCCCGCCGGCCGCCTCCACGAGGGCCTTGGCGGCCGGCTTCGACAGCCCGGGCAGCGCTCCGGCCGCAAGATCGGTCTGCTCCATCCGCACGTCGAGCCCGTCGAATACCTCGTGGACGTGGTGCAGCGCGGCGTCCGGCGATCGGTCCGGTGCGAAGCGGAAGTTCACCGTCACCGACGCCGCGTCGGGGATGACGTTGCCGGCGACACCGCCGTCGATGCGCACCGCCGACAGGCCTTCCCGGTAGGTGCAGCCGTCGATGTCGACGTTGCGGGCCTGATAGCCCGCTAGCCGGTCCAACACAGCGCCCAGCTTGTGAATGGCGTTGTCGCCCAGCCAGGGTCGCGCCGAATGCGCCCGTGTTCCGCTCGCACTGATGACGACCCGCAACGTGCCCTGACAGCCAGCCTCGATGTAGCCGCCTGTTGGCTCGCCGAGGATGGCCACATCGGCGGCCAGCCATTCCGGCAACTCACGCTCGATGCGACCCAAACCGTTTGCCGCCGACTCGATTTCCTCGCAGTCGTAGAACACCAGCGTCAAGTCATGCGCGGGCGTGGCGAGCGTGGCGGCCAGATGCAGGAAGACAGCGACACCGGATTTCATGTCCGCGGTGCCGCAGCCGTGCAGCAGGTCGCCGTCTCGGCGGCTGGGCAGATTGTCGGCCGCCGGGACTGTGTCGAGGTGCCCGGCCAGCAGCACCCGCGACGGCCGACCCAGCGCAGTGCGCGCCAGCACGGCATTGCCGTTGCGGATGACCTCCAAATCCGACGTCTGCGCCTGCAGCGCGGCTTCCACCTCATCTGCGATGCGCGCCTCGTTCCGGGACTCGCTGGGGATGTCGACCAATGCCGCGGTCAGCTCGATCGGGTCACCACGTAGATCCAGCACGATCCCAGCGTAGAGGCCTTTTGCGGCTACGCGGCCCAGGACAGTAGCGTGGCCAGCGTGACTGGAGCTTCGGGTATTGGGTTGGCGACGATTGCCGCCGACGGGTCGGTCCTCGATACCTGGTTTCCCGCACCGGAACTGATCGAGTCCGGCGAGAGCGGCACGGTGCGGCTCTCGGTGGCCGAGGTGCCCGACGACTTGGCGGCGCTCACCGGCCGCGACGACGACCGCGGGACCGAGACCGTCACGGTGCGCACCGTGATCGGCTCGCTGGACGACAAGGCCATCGATGCCTACGACGCTTATCTGCGGCTGCATCTGCTCTCGCATCGGCTCGTCACGCCGCACGGGCTCAACGCCGACGCTTTCTTCGGGATCTTGTCCAATGTCGTGTGGACCAACCACGGGCCGTGTGCGGTCGAGGGTTTCGAGACGGTGCGGGCACGGCTGCGCCGCCGCGGACCCGTCACGGTGTACGGCCTGGACAAATTCCCCCGAATGGTCGACTACGTGGTCCCGACCGGGGTGCGCATCGCCGACGCCGACCGGGTGCGGCTGGGCGCGCACCTGGCGGCGGGCACCACGGTGATGCACGAAGGATTCGTGAACTACAACGCCGGCACGCTGGGCGCCTCGATGGTGGAGGGTCGCATCTCGGCAGGCGTGGTGGTGGACGACGGCTCCGACATCGGCGGCGGCGCCTCGATCATGGGGACACTGTCCGGCGGTGGCACCGACGTGATTTCGATCGGGAAGCATTGTCTGCTCGGCGCCAACTCCGGGCTGGGAATTTCGTTGGGCGATGACTGTGTGATCGAGGCCGGCCTGTACGTCACTGCGGGGACCAAGGTCAGCATGCCGGACGGAACCTCGGTCAAGGCGCGCGAGCTATCCGGCGGGAATAACATGCTGTTCCGCCGCAACTCGGTGACCGGCGCCGTCGAGGTAGTGTCCCGCGACGGTCGGGGCATCGAGCTCAACGAGGACCTGCACGCCAACTGAAGCCGGTGTTGTGATGGTCGACGAAGCGCAGCGCAGCTGGGAGTTCGTGGTGGCGCCGCCGCATAGCGCGCCCGGCATCATGTCGATGGTCGGCTACCGCGCGCTGGATGTGCCCGAGACGGTGCATCGCGGCATGCCATCGTCGACGCTGACATTCATCGTCAGCCTCGACGATGGTGTGGAGGCCGCGCACAGCGCCGACGCGCTGGCGGTGGCCCGGCCCAACCCGTTGATCCTTGGCGGTCTGCACGTGCAGGCAAGCCATGTGCGCCAACGGTGTGGCCAGGCAGGTGTGCAGCTGGCGGTGCATCCCCTGGCCTCGCGGGCGTTGTTCGGGATGCCCAGCGCCGAGCTGCCCGTCACCGAGTACGACGCACTCGACGTGCTCGGTCGACGCGCAGGCGAGCTCCCCGAGCGGGTGGCAGCAGCGCGCCGATGGCCACAGGTGTTTGCGACCGTCGCGGAGTATCTGGCCAACGCCCGACGGCGCCGCGACGGCGTGACGGTGCGGCCCGAGGTCGCCTATGCCTGGCGTCTGCTGGAGCGCACCGAGGGCCGAATTGCGGTGGGCGCCTTGGCAGATCGTGTCGGGGTCAGCGCACGGCATTTGACAACGCTGTTCCAGCAGGAGGTTGGCCGGACGCCGAAGACCGTGTCGATGCTGATGCGGTTTGAGCACGCGACGACGGCGATCGCGGCGTCGGCGCGGCGGCACGGCCGGGTTGACCTGGCCGCGGTCGCGGTCGACAGGGGGTATTACGACCAGGCCCACCTGACGAGAGAGTTCGTCCGGTTCGCCGGAGTCCCGCCGCGCGCCTGGTTGGCCGAAGAGTTCCGAAATATCCAAGACGGCGGGCACTCGTTCGGATCAGAGTGGGACCATGACTACCTCGAATCCGACTGTCTGGTCGACGCTACAGGCGCATAACGCTCCCAAGCTCATCGACTTCTACGTGGAGGTGTTCGGCTTCGTCGTCGCGGCGCGATACGGCGATGGCGACACGGTGGATCACGCCCAGCTGAACTGGCCCGAAGGCAGCGGCGGCATCATGCTGGGCAGCCACAAACCCGGCGCGGACTGGTCGCGTGAACCTGGAACCGCCGGCGGATACGTCGTCACCCGCGACCCGGACACACTCTACGGACGCGTCCTATCACACCAGGCTGATATCGTGCGCCCGCTCGCCAAAACCGATTACGGCGCAAACGAATTCGCGGTGCGCGACCCTGAAGGCAACTTGTGGTCATTCGGCGACTACGCCGGTGAACCCGTGTCGAGCTGACCATGCGTGCGACCCGTATCACCGCCAACCTCGGCGTCGCAGATGTCGAAGAAGCGAAGCGCTTCTACACCGATTACCTCGGCCTGAGCACCGAGGAGTTCAACCTGGGCTGGGTGGCGCGATACACCTCGCCCGACACCAAGGCAGTCGTCCAGCTGGTAAGCCGCGACGCCACCGCGCCCGAAGACTCCGTCATCTCGGTCCACACCGACGACGTCGAAGGAGCTTACGACGAAGCCCGGAAGCTGGGCTACCAGATTGTGCATCCGCTGACGACGGAGCCGTGGGGCGTGCGCCGATTCTTCGTGCGGGCACCGGATGGAAACGTCCTCAACATCGTGAGCCACCGCGACTGAGCCGGCCGTTACGCCTGGCCTATTCCGCCGCCAAGATGCAGAACTCGTTGCCCTCGGGGTCGGCCAGCACGACCCAGCTTGCGTCGTCGCCCTGACCGATGTCAACGCGACGCGCTCCCAGCCCGACCACCCGATCGACCTCGGCTTGCTGGTTGTCGGGCCGAAAGTCGAAGTGGATGCGGTTCTTGGCGACTTTGCCCTCGGGCACGCCGAGGAACATCCAGTTCGGGCCGGCGCCCGCCGGGGCGTGCAGCAGCACGTCGCCCTCATCGTCGATGTCGTGCGACCAGCCCAACACCGTCGACCACCACACGCCCAGCGCGGTGGGATCCACCGCGTCCACGCAGATCTCGTCGAACGTCAGCGCCACGTCATCAGCTCCTTCTTGAGCACCTTGCCCATCGCGTTGCGGGGCAGCGCCTCGACGATCCGCACCTCACGCGGACGCTTGTGCACCGAAAGCTGCTGAGCCACATAGTCGATCAGGGCCTGCGGATCACCGTCACCGACGACGAACGCCACGATCCGCTGGCCCAAGTCCTCGTCGGGCAGGCCGACGACCGCCGCCTCGGCCACACCGGGATGGCCGAGCAGCGCCGTCTCGATTTCACCGGCGCCCACCCGGTATCCGCCGGACTTGATCAGGTCGACCGACTCACGACCCACGATGCGATGCATACCGTCGCCGTCCACGACCGCGACATCTCCGGTGCGGTACCAGCCGTCGGCGTCGAACGCCTCCGCGGTGGCGTCCGGCCGGTTCAGATACCCGTCGAACAGGGTGGGGCCGCGAACCTGCAGTCGCCCAATGGTTTCCCCGTCGTGCGCTACCGGAGCACCTGCGTCGTCGACCAACCGGGTCTGCACGCCGGCCAGCGGCAGGCCGACCCAGCCCGGACGGCGCTCGCCGTCAGCGCGGGTGGACAGCGTGATCAGCGATTCGGTACTTCCGTATCGTTCGACGGGCGCATGGCCGGTGCGCGCGACCAACTGGTCGAATACCGGCACCGGCAGCGGAGCGCTGCCGGACACCAGCAGTCGTGCCGGCCTTAGCATTTCGGCCGCCCCTGGGTCGGCCACCACACGTGACCACACCGTGGGAACACCGAAATACAGCGTGCCGCCTGCTGCTGCGTAACCTTCTGGCGTGGGTTTTCCGGTGTGCACGAAGCGGTTTCCGACGCGTAGCGACCCGAGTAGACCCAACACCAGACCGTGCACATGAAAAAGCGGCAGTCCGTGCACCAGGGTGTCCTCCGGTGTCCACTGCCAAGCCTGCGCCAGCGCGTCCAGGTCGGCGGCGATCGCCTTTCCACTCAGCTGCACCCCCTTGGGCGGGCCGGTGGTGCCGGAGGTGTAGATGATCAGCGCGGTGGCCTCAGGAGGTGGATCAGGATAGCTGTGCCAGGAGCGGGCATGCAGGCGCACCGGGACGTGCGGCAGGCCCTCCGGCTCGTCGGGAACGGGACCCAGCCAGGCCTGCGCGCCAGAGTCGGTGAGGATGTGACGCCGCTCGGCCTGACCGACGTCGGCGGGCACCGGCACCGCCGGCACACCGGCGATCAGGCAACCCGCGACGGCCAGCGCGGTTGACGCGGTCGGGGTGGCCAGCACCGCCATTCGGTCCGCACCGCCGACCCGTTCGGCCACCGACGTGGCGGCGCCCACGAAATCGCTGCGGCTGAGCGTGACGTCGCCGATGCGGACGGCGTCGCCGATGTCGCGGCCTGCGGCGAGCGAGGTCAGCAGCACGTGAGCAGGTTACCTTCGGATGTATTGCTTGATGATCGATGAGGGTGCGCCGCCGTAGGAGACGGCGAAGTAGGACGGCGACCACAGGTGGCTGCACATGGGGGCGGGCACACATGCGCCGGTGGATTCCCGGCGAACGGAGTTAGCCGTGCGGCTTTTGAGGCGTTGCATCAGCGTCGAGATCGCCTGTGTGGGCGGATAAGCCACGAGCGGGTGCGCGTGGTCGGCCTCGCCGTTGAACTCGACCAACTCGACATCGAGCTCGGCGTACGGTGCGCATGGTGGTTTCGAAGACGAGGTGGGCGTGCAGTCGCGACACGCTGTGGCGTTTACGGCGAGACGTCGTTGGTGTCAGTGGTCGCCTCTACGGTTGTGCTGTGGCTATGTCGGACCGCATGGCAGCGACACCGGCCGTCGAGGCGGTGGGTAAGCCTCGTGCGCGCAAGCGGGCCCGGGGTGCGCCGACGCGTGTGCGGTCGTGGCCGCTGCGGCCGACCCCAACGCAGTGCCGCCAGATCGGCACTCGGTTGTTCACCGGGGTGCGGGTGTATAACGCGGTGCTGGGCGAGTTCATCGGGCGTAGCCGCGCGGTGAAGGCCGATCCAGCCTGGCAGGCGGCGCGCGAATTGCCGCGGCGCACAGCCGCCGAGCGTAAGAAGCGTGGTGCCGCGTTTGGGGCGGTGCAGGCTGGGCACGGGTTCACCGCTGATGCTGCGCAGTCGTTCGCGTCGTCGCTGCGCACGTCGTGGGTGCGTGAACATCTGCCGGCGCAGGAGACCCAGAATCTGGGGGCGCGAGCGTTTGATGCGGTGCGCCAGTGGCACGTCGGCAAGAAGGGCAAGCCGCGGTTTAAGAACGCGCGGCGCGGTCTGCATTCGGTGGCAGCCAAGGACGGCAATGGTGCGCTGCGGCCCAACACCGATGATGCTTGGCGGTTGGTTGGGTTGCAGTGGGGCGCGGGTTTGGTGATCCCGATCGCGCCGGTGGCGATGGGGGGTCGCCGTGGTCGTGAGCAGCGGGCCGAGCTCGGTGAGATCGAAGTGTTGATCGCGGCCGGGAAAGTGTTGTCGACCCGGATTGTGCGCACGGTGATCGACGGCCGTGATACCTACCGCATGCAGTTGGTGTGTGATGGGCGCCCAACGCAGCGGCACCCGGTGGGGGCGGGTCGGGTGTCGTTTGACCTCGGCCCGAGCCAGATCGCGATCGCCGTGCAGCGCGGTGATGGTAGCTGGTCGGGCTGGGTGGAACCGTTGGCTGATGGCATCCGGTTGGATACCAAGAGGCTGCGCCGCGCCCAGCGGCGTCTGGATCGTCAGCACCGTGCCGGTTCACCGGAATGCTTCCGCGCCGATGGCACTCACACGTGGGTGCGGTGCGGTTGGCAGCGTTCGGCGGCTGCGATGCGGACCACCAGGCAGGTGGCCGAGTTGCATCGCCGGTTGGCCGAGCACCGCAAATCCTTGCATGGGGCGCTGGGCAACCGATTGTTGGGCCACGGCGCCGATATCGCCTGTGAGCGACTTGATTACGTGTCGTGGCAGAAGAGCTTCCCGCGCAGTGTGCGTGACCGGGCACCGGGGTTGCTGGTAGACAGGTTGCGCCGCAAGGCTGAAAGTGCCGGCGGCCAGCAGCTCTACGAGTACAACCCACGAACCACCGCCTTGTCGCAAACCTGTCTGTGCGGGATGAAAAAGAACAAGCCGCTTTCGCAACGGGTGCACCGCTGCGCGTGCGGCATTCGCGAGGATCGCGACCTGTTTTCGGCCTACCTGGGACTTCATGTCCGCACCGGGGTCGATGGGGTCGATCGGCTGGACTTGCCGTCAGCCCGCAAGGGCTGGCGGCATTGTCAGGACGTCGACGAGTCGCCGAAGTCCAGCCGTAGTGCATCAGCACGCAAGCGGCGAGGCCGCAGACATCCGCCGTCGCGGAGGTCAGTGGCGCGCATCAAAGCGAGGCGTAAAGCCAAAACTGTGATGCGACAGAGCCGCTCGGCACGAACCTCCACTACCGACCAGCCCACGGCGATAGCCGCATGAGCGGCCATCGAGACAGCCGGCCGGCACGAGGAATCCCCGCAGTTTCACTGCAGGGAGGACGTCAAGAATACTGGACGGATGGATCCGATCGTGCGCGTCGCGTCGCGTGAGGTGTATCGAAACCGCTGGATGAGCGTGCGGGAGGACGAGGTCCGTCGTCCCGACGGCAGTCGCGGCAGTTACGGCGTCATCGACAAGCCGGATTACGCGCTGGTGATCGCACGCGACGGCGACCGGTTCTGCCTCGTCGAGCAATACCGCTATCCGCTCGCCATGCGCCGGTGGGAGTTCCCGCAGGGCACCGCACCCGATCTTGCGGACCTCGACCCCGAGGCTCTCGCGGCGCGAGAACTGCGTGAGGAGACCGGCCTGCGCGCGCAAGCCATGCATCCTCTCGGCATCCTCGACGTCGCCGCCGGGATGAGCAGCCAGCGTGGTCGGGTGTTCCTGGCGACCGGCGTCACCGAGGGTGAACACGAACGCGAGCACGAGGAGCAGGACATGCACAGCGCCTGGTTCTCCCGCGAGGCAGTGGATCGGATGATCGCCGACGGGGAGATCACCGATGCCCAGTCGATCGCCGCATGGACGCTGCTTCTGCTGTCGGAGCGATGACTTCTGCCACGCGGGTCGGTCTGTATTGGCATGCAGATCTCACATCGCAACCTCGACGGGTACGGGGCGCCGCCAATCGACTGGAACCGGGTGCGGGACACGCTGGCACGCGACCTGCCCCAAGCACCCGGCACCGGAGGTCCCGATCGACACACCGTGTGGCTGACGACGCTCAACGCGGACGGCAGCCCACATCTGACCCCGGTGGGCATCACCCAGATCGGCGGCGTCTGGTATTTCAGCTCCGGTCCGCACACCCGTAAGTCGCGCAACATCGCAGCGGATCCGCGCTGCACCGTCGGCGTGGCGACAGCTGAGTTCGACCTTGTCGTGGAGGGCACAGCCAACGTGGTCACCGATGATGCCGAATTACACTCCGTCGCAGCATCTTTCGTTCGGGAAGGCTGGCCCGCCGAGGTGCGGGACGGCGCGCTGACGGCCGACTACAGCGCCCCGTCAGCCGGTCCGCCGCCATGGTATGCGTACCGGATCACGCCGACGACGGTGTACGCGTTCGGAACCGCTGAGCCTTTCGGCGCCACCCGCTTCGAGGTCTCTGAAGACTGAGCCGGCAGGAAGTCCCTCGTCGCGAAGGACTTTCTGCTCTGGCCCGGGTAGCGGAGCGGCGCCCAGTCGACGAAGCCTTGCGGATAGCCGGCTAGGAGCCCGTCACCCGCTCGCCGATGACACGATCACGGCGCAGCGTGGCGAGCTCGTCGTCGGATAGGCCCATGGCGCGCAAAATCTCGTCGTTGTGCTGGCCAAGCGTCGGCGGGGCGAATCGGTGATGACGACGCGGCCCCGGGTTGATGCGAAACGGCCACCCCGGATAGCGGTGCCGACCGGTGACCGGGTGCTGGAAGTCCTCGTAGTAGCCGCGCTCATCCAGCGCAGGCACGTCATACATCTGATCTGAAGTGAGCAGCTCCTCGACGGGGATGTTGCGTATCCGAAGCGCCGCAACAATATTCGCCGGCATTTGCGTCCTAGTCCAGGAACCGACCACATCGTCGAAGACGTCGTGGGCGTCGGCGCGCCCGTCGGCCGACGCCAGCCGGCCATCCTCGAGCAGTTCTGGGCGGCCCATCGCGTCCACCAGCCCCGACCAGTCGGCGTCGTCGCGCACCGACAGCGCCACCCAAGCGTCGTCGGTGGCGGTCGGGTAGACACCTTGGCAGTAGCCGCGCCGGCGGTTGCCCTCCCGCGGCTTGACGATTCCGTTCATCGAGTACTCGATCACCGGTTCGGCCGTGACGGCGGCGCCGACTTCGATCTGCGCGACCTCGATCTGCTGACCTTCGCCGGTGCGACGGCGGTGCTCGAGCGCGCCGAGCAGTGCCACGCCGGCATGCACACCGACGATGGGATCGGCCGGGCCCTGCACGTTGCAGGGCGGGCCGTCGGCGTAGCCGGTGACCGCCGACATGCCCGAGACCTGTTCGATGTTCAACGCCCAGCCGACGTAGTCGCGCCACGGGCCGTCCAGGCCGAATCCCGGCATGCGGACCAGGATTACGTCGGGGTTGATCGATACCAGCGACGGATAGTCCAGCCCGAACTGCTCCACCACCCGAGGGGAGAAGTTCTCGACGACGACGTCGACGTCGGCAGCCAGCCGGCGCGCGAGGTCGCGGCCGCGCTGCGAGGTGAGATCGAGGGTGAGGTCGCGCTTGTTGAGGTTGGTGGCCTGCCACAGCGCGCTGCGCTCATACCAGTCCTCGCCCTCGTGCGGATATGCGCCCGAATACCGGAAACCGTCTGGACGCTGGATTGACTCGACTTTGACGATGTCGGCACCGAAGGCTCCGAGGTAGCAGGTGAGGTACGCACCCGCCCAGAACGTGCTGAGATCAAGGACTTTCACTCCCGCGAATGGCAGGGACGGATCCGCGGCGACCGGCCGGGCTTCCCGCCATGGCTCACCGCGCGCCGAAGTGTTCGAAAACCGAAACGGCGGCCCGGGACGTCGAAACGACCAATCGGCGCCGCCACCTTCGATGAAGAATCCCCGCTCGAGGTATTGCGGGCATTCCAGCGTGCCGGCGCCGTCGGCGACCGGCGCAGCCGGAATGCGCAGCGCCTGACTGAGTTCGACGATCTCGGCGACGGTTCGCTCGGCAAGCCACGGTTGGGCTTTGGCGAAGAAGTCGGCGCGCTCGGGGCCACCCATCATGATCGCGAACTGATGCTCGCCGAACTCCGGCAGTCCGACCATGGCGCACACGTCGAGCCAGTGCTGCCCGGTCAGGCAGTTGATCCCGACCCAGCCGTCGGCGGCCCGCACGACACCGAGCATCGGGGCAGACCGGGTATTGACCGGCAGGCCCAGGGTGCGCATTTTCTCGGCCAGCAGCATCGGGTACGGCAGCGTGGACAGCAACGCCTCCAACACCGAGACGTCGACCTCGGTCACTCGATCGGCGGGTGCGATGCGCAGCGCGGTCAGTGCACCCAGGGCAGCGTATGCGCCCGCGACGAATTCGGAGATCCGGGCGCCGGCTTGCACGGGAGGGCGGTCGGGATCGCGTGTGCTGACCCAGCCGGATGCCGCCTGCATGGTCAGCGGCGTGGCCGCTCGATCACGAAATGAACTGTGCCGCCCGAAGTTCGAGATGCGCACAACGACCCGGCGAGGATCGACCCCGTCGAGGGTTCCAGGCGCAAGGGCGTCGATGAGGACATCGGCGTCGCCGACGAGCTCACGGACCCCCGCCAGGTCGGTTTCATCGGCGAAATCGCGGGCCTCGCTGCGCTTTCCGGCGTTGAGGTACTCGAACAGCCCACAGCGATCGGGATCGAGCCGGCCGGCGGGAAACGGGCCCCATCGGCGCAGCGGGTCACCCGATGGCGGTTCGATCTTGGTGACCTCGGCGCCGAGGTCGACGAATAGCTTGCCGCAGTAGGGACCCGAGATCTCGTTGGCGATCTCGACGACGCGGAGCCCGCGTAGGGCTGCGGTCACGCCGGCAGTCCTATGGCCTTTGGCTCCATGTACTGACGAATTCCCCTGATACCGCCGCTTTCTCGGCCGAAGCCGCTCTGTTTGAAGCCGCCGAACGGAGCACCGCCGGGACCGCTGCCGTTGACCGTGATCTGGCCAGTGCGAACGCGGCGGGCGACGCCGACCGCACGGTCCACGTCGGTGCCCCACACCGCGCCGGAAAGCCCGTATTGCGAGTTGTTGGCAATCCTCACCGCGTCGTCGTCGTCACGGTAGCGCAGCACCGACAGCACCGGGCCGAACACTTCTTCCTGCGCGATCGTCGAATCCGGTGTGACGTCGGTGAGGATCGTCGGTTCGAAGTAGTAGCCGGTATCCAAGCCGGCCGGTCGCCCACCGCCGGTCGCGAGCTTGGCGCCGTCGTTGAGGGCGCCGTCGACGTGTGCCTGGACGCGCTGGCGCTGCGCGGCGCTGATCAGCGGACCCATCTGCACCTGCGGGTCGGTGGGATCGCCGACCTTCACTTCGCGGGCCAGCGTTACCAGCCGATCGACGACCTCGTCGTGGATCGGATCGGGAAGCAGCAGCCGGCTGTGCAGGATGCAGGCCTGTCCGGCGTGGAACGAGCAGGACTCGAAAAGCATCCGCTCCAGCAACTCGTCGCTCAGACCGACATCGTCGAGCACGATGCTGGCCGACTTCCCGCCGCATTCGAGCAACAGTCGTTTCATGGTGCCGCCGGCCGCGGCCATCACTTCCCTGCCCACTGCTGAGCTTCCGGTGAAGCTGACCATGTCGATCCGTGGGTCGACGGTCAACAGCTTGCTGGACTCGATGTCCGAGGGCGTGACGACGTTGACCACACCAGGCGGAATGTCGGTGTGCTCGTCGATGATTCGGGCCAGCGCCAGGCCGGCCAGCGGAGCCAGCGGCGACGGCTTGAGTACGACGGTGTTGCCGGCCGCCAGTCCGGCGGTCACCTTCATCACGTTGAGGGTATGCGGAAAGTTCCACGGCGTCAGGATCGACACCACGCCGAGCGGCTCGTAGCGCAGCACCGCTTTCCCGGCGGCACCGTATGCTTCGATCTCCTCTTCGACCGGATGGCTGGCGAGTTCGGCCGCCTGCAAAGCCATGAACGGGGGTCCGTCGATGTGGACCAGTCGCTCGTTGGCGGTGCAGCCCCACTCCTGCTGCGCCAACGCGTAGAAGTCGTCGGCATGTTCCAGTAACGCCTGGCCGAGCTGGTTGAGCCAGCCCGACCGCTGCTCGGGTCCGGCGTCGGCCCACGGCCCGGAGTCGAACGCGGCGCGCGCAGCGGCGATGGCGGCGTCGACCTGGGCATGACTGGGGTCGGGAGCCGAGGCGATCACAGCCTCGGTGGCAGGGCAGATGTCGTCGTAGCGGCCGTTCTGTGGCTCGACCCACCGCCCGTCGATGTAGACCTGGTAGCTGTCGATCAGCGAGCGCGAGCCTGACATGACACTTGGTCTACACCTGTCGGGTCACTGTCGTCAATGCTCACGCGTATTTGACTTATACACGGACATATTGACAGCTTCGGTGCCGTCAGAGTAAACAGAGTGATCCGGACAGATCATCCCGAAATGTCGGATTGCCATCACCTTGAGGGAGGCTCGGTGCAATCGAAATTCCCGCTGCACTCCCCGGACTTCTACGCCGGCGACCCGTATCCCACCTACCGTGAGCTGCGCGCGACATCACCGGTGTGCTGGAACGACGTCACGAAATTCTGGGCGCTGCTGAAGTACGAAGACGTCCGGTTTGTATCAAGCAATCCGGCGCTGTTCTCCTCGACCAAGGGCATCACCATCCCCGACCCGGCGATGCCGAACCCGGTACAGGAGGGCAGCCTGATCTTCACCGACCCGCCGCGGCACCGGCAGCTGCGCAAGCTGATCAACTCCGGGTTCACCCGGCGCCACGTATCCATCCTCGAGCCGAAGATCCGTGAGATCGTGCGGGGAATCATCGACGGTGTCGAACCCGGATCCACCCACGAGTTCGCCGAAGAGATCGCCGCTCCCCTGCCCACTCGCATCATCGCCGAGCTGCTCGGCGCCTCGCCCGACGACTGGGAGGAATTCCGGGCCTGGTCGGACGCGGCCACCGGAACCGCCGACCCGGAGATAGAACTCGAGACGTTCGTGGCGCTCGGCCAGTGCTACCAGTATTTCCAGAAACTGATCGCCGCCAGGCGTGCCGAAGCGCGTGACGACATGTTGTCGGTTCTGGTCAATGCCGAGATCGACGGAGACCGGCTCAGCGACGAGGACCTACTCAAATTTGCTTACCTGCTGCTGGTGGCCGGCAACGAAACCACCCGCAACCTGATCGCGCTGGGCACTCTCGCGCTCATCGAGCATCCCGACCAGTGCCGCCTGCTGATCGACGATCCGACGCTGATTCCGGGCGCCGTCGAAGAAATGTTGCGGTGGAAGAGCCCGGTAGTTCACATGGCGCGCACCGCTACCACCGATGTCGAGATTCGCGGACAGCTGATCTCCCAGGGCGAGGTGGTGGTGATGCTCTATGGCTCGGCCAACCGTGACGAGGACATATTCGGTTGGGACTCAGAAGAATTCAAGGTGACCCGCCACCCGAACCCACACATCGCGTTCGGGTGCGGCGAACATTCCTGCCTGGGCGCGCAACTAGCGCGCCTGGAGGCGTGCGTCCTGTTCGAGGAGCTGCTTCGTCGCTTCCCCAGGCTGGAGTTGGTCGGCGAGGTGGACCGGATGCGGGCCACCATGATCCCCGGTGTGAAACGGATGCCGATACGGCTGGGAGCCTGACCGATGGACTTCGACTACACGCCCGAGCAGCAGCAGCTGCGCGCCGAGATCCGCGCCGCGCTGGAACGGGTGATGACGCCGGAACGCTGCGCCGCGATCAGCGACCGCGTCGAAGGTGGTCCCGAAGTAAGGGAATGCATTCGGGCGCTGGCGGAGGCTGATCTGCTCGGCGTCGGATGGCCCAAAGAGTATGGCGGACGGGGCTTCTCGGCAATCGAGCAGTTCATATTCGCCGAAGAGGCGCAGCGGGTCAACGCGCCGGTCCCGCTGGTGACTCTCAACACGGTCGGGCCGACCCTGATGCAGTGCGGCACCGATGAGCAAAAGCAGACGTTTCTGCCGGCGATCCTGGACGGCAGTGTGGAATTTGCGATCGGCTATTCCGAGCCGGAGGCCGGCAGCGACCTCGCGTCGTTGCGCACCACCGCAGTCCGCGACGGTGATCACTACGTGATCAACGGCCAGAAGATGTTCACCAGCGGCGCCGCGTACGCCGACTACATCTGGCTGGCCGCACGAACAGACCCGAACACCAAGAAGCACAAAGGGATTTCTATCTTCATCGTGCCGACTTCATCACCCGGATTTTCCTGGCAGCCGCTGCACACCATGCCGGGCATCTCCACCTTCTACACGTTCTACGACAATGTGCGGGTCCCGGCCAGCGCTCTCGTCGGCGGCGAAAACCAAGGGTGGCAGCTGATCACCACCCAGCTGAACTTCGAGCGTGCAGCGCTGGGCAACCTCGGCGCGCTGGAGCCGCTGTTCGAGAAGACCCTGCAGTGGGCCACCACGACTGAGCTCGACGACGGGCGCGTCATCGACCAGCCGTGGGTGCAGCTCGCGCTCGCCCGGGTCGAGGCACAGGTCGCTGCATACAAACTCGTCAACCTGCGGGTCAACGCGGCGATGACCAAAGGCGTACTGAACATGGGCGAGGCATCCGCCGCCAAGGTGTTCGGAACCGAGCTGACGCAGCAGGTCGCCCGTCAGCTGCTGGAAGTGCTCGACCGTAACGGGCTACGCAAAGGCGACGATGCGCCACTGCGGGGAGCCCTGGAATCCGCATACCGGTTCGCGGTCATCAACACGTTCGGCGGCGGCGCCAACGAAATTCAGCGCGACATCATCGCCATGGCCGGGTTGGGCATGCCACGAGCGCCCCGCGACCTTCGAGCTACGATCACAAACTCAGGAGGACCTACCCGGTGACCGACCCAGAGCTGCAAGCGAAACTGCGGGCCCTCGTCGGCCAGCCGACCGGCGGCACCGGAAAGCCGTCGGTAGCGCCGGATCCGGTCAATCAGCCGATGATCCGGCACTGGGCGCATGCGCTCGACGATTTGAATCCGGTTTACCTCGACCCGGAGTTCGCGGCCTCGTCGCGGTTCGGCGGTATCGTCTCCCCGCCGGTCATGTTGCAGACCTGGACGATGCCTGCACCAAAACTCGAAGGGATCGCGGAACGAGGCGGCGCGCCGGTCGAAATCAAGGCCAATCCAACAGCATTCCTCGACGAGGCCGGGTACACCAGCACCGTGGCAACCAACTCCGAGTTCGAGATCGAACGCTACCCGCGACTGGGCGATGTCGTCAGCGCGACGACGGTATACGAGTCGGTTTCCGACGAGAAGCAGACCGCGCTGGGCGCCGGCTTCTTCCTGACCTGGCTGACGACCTACACCGACCAGAACGGCGAAGTCCTGGGCCGGCAACGATTCCGGGTGCTGCGATTCAGGCCGCAAAGCTGATGGCCACCCGACTCGCCCCGACGATCAGCCCGGACACCGCGTTCTTCTGGAACGGCCTGCGGGAACATCAACTGCTGATCCAGCGCTGCACCGGATGCGGCGCGCTGCGCAACCCACCGCGGCCCATGTGCCCGAAATGCCGTTCACTGGAATGGGACACCATCGAGTCGTCGGGGCGCGGCAGCGTCTACAGCTATGTGATGCCACACCAGCCCCGGTTTCCGTTTTTCGAATATCCCTACATCGTTGCGCTGGTGGAGCTCGACGAAGGGGTGCGGCTGGTTTCGAATCTGGTCGACATCGAGCCTGCCGACGTCACGGTCGGCATGCCGGTGCAGGTCTGCTATCAAACCTTCGAGAACGATCTGGTACTGCACCAGTTTCGGCCTGCAGGCGGGTGACGTTCGTGGATTTCACGTTCACCGAAGAGCAGGAGACCATCAGCAAGCTCGCCCGAGAACTCTTCGAGCGCAGAGCCACCCCCGCACGGCTCGCGGAGCTCGAAGCCGGCGAGGTTCGCTACGACGACGCGCTGTGGAAAGAACTCGCGTCGCTCGACCTGTTGGGCACCGCGCTGCCGGAAGCGCTCGGCGGTAACGGCGGCGGCTTCGTCGAGCTCGGGGTCCTGCTGGCCGAGGTGGGCGCCAGCGTCGCTCCGGTGCCGGTCTACCCGACGCTGGTCTTGGGCGCCGACCCGATCGCCCGGCACGGCACCGCCGAGCAACAACAGAGGTTCCTGCCGGACGTGATTGCCGGAAAGCGAATCCTGACTGCGGCTTTGGCCGAGCCGGGCCGCTCAGACGTCATCCACCCGGCTACCACCGCACGGCGCGACGGATCGAACTGGCGGCTGGACGGGACCAAAGAGCTGGTGCCGGCCGCGCAACTCGCCGACACCGTGCTGATTCCGGCCACCACCGACGACGGGAACATCGGCCTCTACCTGCTGGAGGCAAATACCGGCGGTGTCGAGATTCGACCGGTGAAGACCACCGACGGCCAGCCGCATGCCGACGTGTTCCTCGAGGGTGCAACGGTTTCCTACGCAAACAGGCTCGCTGGACAGGTCGAGTCGCTGCACACCCGGGCACTGGTCGGGCTGTGCGCGATTCAGCTCGGAGTCGCCGAACGGGCGTTGCGGATCGCGGCCGACTACACCACCGGACGGTCACAATTCGGCCGACCCATCGGCAGCTTCCAGGCGGTGCAGCAGCGAATGGCCGACGCGTTCATCGACGTCGAGGCGATCCGGTGGACCACGTGGCATGCCGCCTGGCTGATCGAACAGGGCCGGCCCGCCGACCGGGCCGCCCGCATCGCGAAGTTCTGGGCCGCAGAGGCCGGTGCGCGGGTTGCGGCCACCACCCAGCAAGTGCATGGCGGGATCGGGATCGACACCACCTATCCCCTGCATCGTTATTTCCTGTGGGCCAAGCACAACGAGCTCGCCCTCGGCCCGGGATCCCTGCAGCTCGCCCATCTCGGCGCCGCCTACCCGAAAGGCCAACCATGACAACGAGCACCACGACGCTGAAGTGGGCCGACATCAATGTCGGTGACGTGGTGACGCCGCTGGAGATCCCGGTCACCACGACGCTGATCGTCGCCGGGGCTATCGCGTCGCGCGACTTCATGCCGGTGCACCACGACCGCGACTTCGCCAACAAGCAGGGCTCGCCCAACCTGTTCATGAACATCTTGACCACCAATGGATACTGCGTGCGTTTCCTCACCGACTGGGCCGGACCGGAAGCGATGGTCAAGAACCTGTCCATCCGATTGGGTGTGCCCTGCTTCCCCGACGATCCGTTGCGTTTCACCGGCAGCGTCACCGGCAAAACCGAGGGCAAGGGCGGCGAGAACTTCGTCGAAGTAACCTTCAAGGGCGCCAACAGCCTTGGCGACCACGTCTCGGGCACCGCGGTGCTCAGCCTGCTCGACGCAGCCCTCCAAAGGAACGAAGCATGAGTCTGGGCGGCAGCGCAGCCATCGTGGGCATCGGCCAGACGGAATTCTCCAAGGAATCCGGGCGCAGCGAGCTGCAATTGGCTTGTGAAGCGGTCAGTGCCGCCATCGACGACGCGGGTTTGGCGCCGGCTGACGTCGACGGCATGGTCACGTTCACCATGGACGCCAGCGACGAGATCGACGTCGCCCGCAGCGTCGGCATCGGTGACCTGACTTTCTTTTCGCGAGTGCCGCACGGCGGCGGGGCGGCCGCCGGCACCGTGGTGCACGCGGCGATGGCCATCGCGACGGGTGTCGCCGACGTAGTGGTGTGTTATCGCGCGTTCAACGAGCGCTCCGGTATGCGCTTCGGAGGCACCGGGCGCACAAGCGCGGAGACCCCGCTGTTCATGGCGCCCTACGCGCCGTTCGGATTGCTCACTCCGGCAGCATGGGTCGCCCTGCACGCCCAGCGCTACATGTCGACCTACGGCGTCACAAACGAGGACTTCGCCACGATTGCCATCGTCGACCGCGCGCATGCCGCCACCAACCCCGACGCCTGGTTTTACCAGCGCCCAATCACATTGGAGGACCATCAGAATTCGCGCTGGATCATCGAACCCGTGCTGCGGCTGCTGGATTGCTGCCAGGAAAGCGACGGCGGGGTCGCGCTGGTGGTCACCAGCACCGAACGCGCCCGCGACCTTCGTCAGCCGCCTGCGGTGATCACCGCCGCGGCCCAGGGCGCCGCCTCCGAGGGCGAGATGATGACCAGCTACTACCGCGAGGACATCACCGGGCTGCCCGAGATGGGTGTGGTCGCCGACAAGCTGTGGAAGGATTCGGGCCTCAAGCCGCAGGACATCCAGACCGCGTTCATCTACGACCACTTCACGCCGTTCGTGTTCACCCAGTTCGAGGAACTCGGGTTCTGTGGGCGCGGTGAAGCCAAGGACTTCGCCACCGTCGAGCGCCTGTCGATGGGCGGGTCGCTACCGATCAACACCAATGGCGGCCTGCTCGGCGAGGCGTACATCCATGGCATGAACGGGATTACCGAGGGTGTGCGCCAGGTGCGGGGTACTTCGTACAACCAGGTCGACAACGTCGAGCACGTACTGGTCACATCGGGCACCGGCGTGCCGACCAGTGGACTGATTCTCGCCCCGGCCGGCTAGGGAGGACGATCATGCCCAAGATCGCGCTCTTGACCGCCGCCGGCGGGCCGATTGAGCTCGCCGAGTTTCCGCTTACCACCCCGGCGCCGGGAACCGCGGCGCTCAAACTGCGGATGGCCGGCATCTGCGGATCCGACTTGCACATCTTCCGCGGCGAGCTCCCGTTGTTCTACCCCTTCGCGATGGGCCACGAAATGGTCTGCGAGATCGTCGAACTCGGCGAGGGCCTGACTACCGACGCCACCGGCAAGCCGCTCGCGGTAGGTGATCGTGTGGTCACGCCATACTTTTGGACCTGTGGTCAATGCCACGCGTGTGCCCGCGGCCGGTCATACGCCTGCCAGAACCTGATGGCCGGCGAATTCCGCACCCACGACCAGCCCCCGCATTTCGTCGGCGCGCACGCCGAGTACTACTACACCACCCGCCGCCAGCCGCTCTACAAGGTGCCCGGAGACCTTCCGGACGAGGCCGTCGCGCCGCTCAATTGCGCGCTGGCGCAGGTGTTGTTCGCGCTGCGCGACGTGCGCCTGGGCGATACCGTCGTCATCCAGGGCGCGGGCGGATTGGGCATCAACGCCGCCGCGGTCGCGCGCACCGCAGGTGCGGCCGAGGTCATCGTCATCGACAAGATCGCCGAACGACTCGACGTCGCAGCGGACTTCGGCGCCACGCACTGCATCGACGCCAGCGGGATCTCGACCGCGGAGATCACCGAGCGGGTCCAACAGAGCACCGACGGCATCGGCGCCGACTGGGTGCTCGAGGTCGTCGGCGTACCGGGTGTCATTCCCGACGGGATCGGATTCCTCAACCACGGCGGCACGCTGCTGGAGGTGGGCAACATCGGAACGGGGCGCACATTCGAACTCGACCCGAGCGTCCTTGTCTACGGCAACAAGTCGGTTCGCGGCGTGATGCTCTACGACCCGGTCACACTGGCCGTCGGCTTGTCGTTCCTGCAGCACACCCGCTTTCCGTTTACCCGTTTGATGCCCAAGCCGTTCCATCTGGTCGATGTCAACGCCGCCTTCGAGTCGGCAGACGCCGGACTGGTGCCCCGAGGGGCGTTGGTGCCGTGACGATCCAGGAAACCGCGATTGATACCCGCGAGCTCATCGTCGAGTCCGCGTACGCCTGTTTCCGCAAGGACGGGATGCAGAAGACGACGATCGTCGACATCGCGCGGGTGGCCAACGTGTCCCGCAGCACCGTATACGAGTACTTCCGCGATAAGTCCGCCATTGTCGAAGCGTGCGCCGAGCACGCGTCCGAACGGTTCTACCGCGAGATGTCCAAAGCCATGGACCGCGGAGGCTCGCTGGAGGAAAAGCTGAGTCGCGCAGCGGTTTTCGTGGCCCAGGCACGGCGGGCCATCGCATCGGAGAAGTACTTCGACCAGGACGCGATCAGCCTGCTGCTGACCAAGGATGCCGGCGTACTGCTGCGCGAATGCGTCGACTTCCTCTCTCCATATCTCGCGGCCGCCAAGCTCACCGGCGAGGTTCGTAAAGACCTCGACGTCGCGTCTGCGGGTGAATGGTTCGCGCGAATCTTGTTCTCGCTGTTCAGTACACCGTCGTCGACACTGGACATGGACGACCCTGAGGTTGTCGCCGAGTTCGTGCGCGCGCATGTGGTGCGTGGGTTCGGCAACGATCGTTCCCGGCCTCGACGGGCGGTCAACCCCTAGTCGGGTGAGTCCGGTCGCGGAAAAAGCGGGCGCAGGGCCGCCGGCGGCCGGAACGGGGCCCACTGCCCACGCGGCTGCGCCAGTCGGTCCGCGACCGCCCACACCACCGCGGGATTGTGCCCGTAACCGAAGTGGCTGCCGACCACCGCGATGTTTTCGGCACGAGGAGATCGCAGATCGAGACAGGCCTGCCAGGCCACCACCCCGTCGTATCTGGAGTAGATCGAAGTCGCCGGGACCGGGAGGGGCTCGGTCTCCAGGTCCAGCGGGGCGGCGGTTCGCTCGACGTGCAGGTGCGAAAAGCGGTTGAAGGCCGCGCTGGCCCGCGTTTGGTTTCGATCCGTGAGGCGAAACGGGCTGCCCAGGGTGATCACCTGCCGCACCGACGACGACCGCCGCCGAGCCATCGCCCGCGCGTAGATACCGCCCAGGCTCCAGCCGATCACGCTGATGGGAGTGCCGTACCGGGTGTGCAGGTCACGCAGGCGATCACCCATCCCGGCGACCGCTTGCGGCGTCGGGCCGATGTTGCGGCCCAGCCGCCAGCCATGAACCCGATATCCCAGGCCGCGCAGAATGCGCCGCAGCGCCAGCGTCGATATGTCATCGGCCAGCAGGCCGGGCAGCACCAGCACCGGATGCCCGTCGCCGCTCGGCAACGCGCGCCGCAGCGGCAGGGAGGTGAGCAGCAGACCGAACTCGACTACCGCTCGCGCGGGATCGGTCACCGAGAGCGGCAATGGCGGGGCGCCGGATCGCCGCGGACGCTCGAACGGTTCGAACATCGGCTCAGCCATAGGATCCAGCCTGCCATCTTGGCAGACTGAGCTCATGGCGTTCATCATTCAGCGCATCAAATGATGCTAGATTTGATGCAGGAGGTACGTGATGAGGACGACGGTAACCATCGACGACGAACTGCTGGCCCGCGCGAGTGAACTCACGGGCATCACGGAGAAGTCAGCACTGCTGCGCGACGGGTTGACCACCCTCATACGCGTCGAAAGTGCCCGTCGGCTGTCCGCTCTCGGCGGATCGGAAAAGCAGGCCGCTGCGGCCCCCCGGCGGCGGGGCTCCGCGGGGTGATCCTCGTCGACACTTCGGTGTGGATCGACCATCTCCACAACACCGACCGACGTTTGGTCGCCCTACTGGAAGCGGATGAGGTCGGGTCTCACCCATCCGTGATCGAAGAATTGGCTCTCGGATCGATCAGGCAGCGCACCGTGATCTTGGAGCTGCTCGGCAGCCTGCACCAGTTCCCGCTCCTTCGTCACACCGAGGTGATGGCGTTCGTCGACCACCGCCATCTCTTCGGGCGTGGCTTGAGTGCCGTTGATGCTCATTTGATGGGCTCCGTGGCACTCATCGACGGGGCGCAGCTCTGGACGCGCGACAAGCGGCTGGTGGCTGCGTGCCGTGATGTCGGGATCTCTTACCTCGACGAGTCGTCCACCAGCGGATGAATCGTGACCGATCGGGGTATGTTGCCGCGATGACCTCAGAAGTACAGACCGCCACTATTACGACGCAGGTACCGGCTAGGCTGGACCGGCTGCCCTGGTCGCGGTTCCACTGGCGGGTGGTCATCGGATTGGGCGGCGTGTGGATTCTCGACGGCCTCGAAGTCACCATGGTGGGCAATGTCGCGGCCCGGTTGACCGAACCCGGCAGCGGCATCAAGATCAGCGCCGCGCAGATCGGCGTTGCCGCCGCCTTCTACATTGCCGGTGCGTGCTCGGGTGCGCTGTTCTTCGGTCAGCTGACCGACCGCTTCGGTCGGAAGAAACTGTTCATCACCACTCTGGCGATCTATCTTGCGGCCACCGCGGCGACGGCGTTCTCCTTCGCACCCTGGTACTTCTTCGCGGCAAGGTTCTTCGCGGGCAGCGGCATTGGCGGTGAATACGCCGCGATCAACTCCGCGATCGACGAGCTGATCCCCGCGCGGGCCCGTGGGCGCGTCGATTTGGCCATCAACGGCTCCTATTGGCTGGGATCGGCGATGGGCGCCGCCGCTGCGCTGGTGCTCTTGAACACGTCAATCTTTCCTCTCAATATCGGCTGGCGAATTTCCTTCGGCGTCGGCGCGGTTTTCGGTTTGACGGTGCTGGTGGTGCGCCGCAACGTTCCGGAAAGTCCGCGCTGGCTCTTCATTCACGGCCACCAAGAGGAGGCCGAGCGGATCGTCGGCGGCATCGAGGACGACATCGAGCGCCAGACGCACGAAAAGCTGCCCGAGCCAGAGGGATCGCTGACGATCCGGCAGCGCAAGTCCATCCCGTTCCGCGAAATCGCCAAGGTGGCCTTCACGCTGTATCCCCGCCGCGCGATCTTGTGTCTTGCACTCTTCATCGGGCAGGCGTTCATGTACAACGGGGTCACCTTCAACCTCGGCACGTTGTTGAGTGGCTTCTACTCGGTCGCCTCTGGGATGGTCCCGGTGTTCTTCATCCTGTGGGCGCTGTCCAACTTCGCGGGGCCGGTGTTACTCGGACCGCTCTTCGACACGGTCGGACGAAAGCCGATGATCTCGCTGACCTACCTCGGCTCGGCCGTGGTGGCGGTCGTGCTGGCCGGCGTCTTCCTGCGCCAATTCGGCGGCGTCTGGACGTTTCTCGGCGTTCTCATGGTGTGCTTCTTCCTGGCCGGATCCGGTGCCAGCGCCGCGTATTTGACGGTCAGTGAGATCTTCCCGATGGAGACCCGGGCGTTGGCGATCGCCTTTTTCTATGCGGTCGGTACCGCCATCGGCGGCATCACCGGACCGCTGCTGTTCGGCGACCTGATCGAATCCGGCGACCGCCATCAAGCCGCGCTGTCATTCCTGATCGGCGCCGCGGTGATGGCAGTCGGGGGCGTGGTCGAACTGATCTTCGGGGTCAAGGCCGAAGGGCAAAAGCTTGAAGACCTTGCCATGCCGCTGACGACCGCGGAAGCCACATGACGGCTCATGACTGCTACGCCGTGGGCATGCCGCTTGCTGGGCCATCGACCGCGTTTCCGCGTCGAGGGCCGCACGATGCACTGGGAATGTGAGCGGGGCTGCGGCCAAGCCAACGGATCCAAGGTGTATTCGACCGCCGCGCAGGCGCGCCAATACGCCACCGCCTTTGACCACAGGGGCGAGCTCGGCAAGCGGGCACCGTTGATCGGACTGCTCCCACTTCGGTTGTGGCACAGGCTACGTCGGCGTCGATGAGTGTCAGCGCTTGGCCAGTGCCCGCAGGAAGAACATCAGGTTGGCCGGACGCTCGGCCAGGCGCCGCATGAAGTATCCGTACCATTGCGTGCCGAATGGCACGTACACCCGCACGTGGTTGCCGGCGTGCGCCAATCGCCGCTGCTCGCCGTCGCGGATGCCATACAGCATCTGGTATTCGAAATCGCCGGCGCTACGGCCGGATTCGCTCGCAAGTTCGGCCGCCGCGTGGATGATCACCGGGTCGTGCGAGGCCACCATCGGGTAGCCCGATCCGGCCATCAGCACCCGAAGGCAGCGCAGGTAGGAGTCGGTGACCTCGGCGGCGTCCCGGTAGGCCACCGACGCGGGTTCGTCGTAGGCGCCTTTGCAGAGCCGGACCCGGCCCCCGGAGGCGGCGAATTGTTCACAGTCGCCCAGCGTGCGCCGTAGGTAGGCCTGCAAAACCACACCCAGCCAATCGAAATCGGCCCGCAGATCCGCGGCGATCGAGAGCGTCGAATCCGTGGTGGTGTGGTCTTCGGCGTCGAGGGTCACCCAGGCGCCGATGTGCTCGGCGCGCTCGCAGATCGTGTGCGCATTCTCCAGGGCGATCTTCTCGCCGTCGCGGTCGAGTGCCTGTCCCAGGGCAGAGAGTTTGAGGGATACCTCGAGGGGGCGCACGCCATCGTGACTGACATCGGGGCGCCGGCCCAACGCGTCGAGGAGGCGAAGATAGGCGTCCATACCGGCGTTCGCACCGTCGACGTCGGTGACATCCTCGCCCAGGTGGTCGATGCTGACCAGGCGCCCCGAATTACGCAAGGCCGCAACGCTGTCCAGCACCGAGCTGAGTGTCTCCCCCGGGACGAATCGGTGTACCACCTTGCTGGTGACCGGTAGGCGTTCGACGGCGCGCCGCAGCCCGTCGGACCCGGCCGCGGCCAGAATCGCGGGCCGCAGCGTGTTGGCGAACAACCCGGGTTTGATGCGGACGACCCGCCGCGCCCGGCTTCGCCGCGCTTGCGATCGCCCGGGCGTCATTACTGTTCGCCCGCCATGTGCGGGTAGTTGTGGTCGGTGGCAGGCACGAACGTCTCCTTGATCGTGCGCGCCGATGTCCAGCGCAGCAGGTTCAGCGCAGAGCCCGCCTTGTCGTTGGTACCCGATCCGCGCGACCCGCCGAACGGCTGGCGGCCCACCACCGCGCCGGTCGGCTTGTCGTTGACGTAGAAGTTGCCTGCCGCGAACCGCAGCCGGTTTTGCGCGACCAGCACGGCGTCGCGGTCGTCGGCGATCACCGCGCCTGTGAGCGCATAACGGGATCCGGTGTCGATGACGTCGAGGATCCGGTCGTACTGATCGTCGGGGTAGACGTGCACGGCCAGCAGCGGGCCGAAGTACTCGGTTGCGAACGCCTCGTCGGCCGGATCGTCCGACAAAAGAACCGTGGGGCGTACGAAATAGCCTTCGCTGTCGTCGTATTCGCCGCCGACCGCGATCGTGACGCTGGCTGCACCCTTCGCCCGTTCGATGGCGTTGACGTTCTTGGCGAAGGCTCGCTCATCGATCAGCGCGCCGCCGTAGTTGGAGAAGTCGGTGATATCGCCGTAGCGCAGCTCGGCGGTGGCGGACAGGAAGTCGTCACCCATCTGCTGCCACACCGAGCGCGCGATGAATGCCCGCGACGCCGCCGAGCACTTCTGGCCCTGATAGTCGAACGCGCCGCGAATCAGCGCGGTGCGCAGCACATCCGGCTGCGCCGAGGCGTGGGCGAGCACAAAGTCCTTACCGCCGGTCTCGCCGACCAGCCGCGGATAGCTGTGATAGCGCCCGATGTTCGTGCCGACCTCGCGCCACAAGTGCTGGAAGGTGGCCGTCGACCCGGTGAAGTGGATCCCGGCCAGCCGTGAATCCGCGAGCGCCACATCGGAAACCGCGTACCCGTCGCCGGCGACCAGGTTGATGACTCCGGGCGGTAAGCCGGCCGCCTCGAGCAGCTGCATGGTCAGATAGGCCGCCAGGGTCTGGGTGATCGACGGCTTCCACACCACGGTGTTGCCCATCAGCGCCGGTGCGGTGGGCAGGTTGCCCGCGATCGAGGAGAAGTTGAACGGCGTTATCGCGTAGACGAATCCGTCCAGCGGCCGGTAGTCGGTGCGGTTCCACTCACCGCGGCCGCTGATCGGCTGTTGCGCCAAAATCTGACGCGCAAAGGCGACGTTGAATCGCCAGAAGTCGATCAGCTCGCACGGTGCGTCGATCTCGGCCTGGTAGGCGGTCTTGGACTGGCCGAGCATCGTTGCGGCGGCGATCTTTTCCCGCCACGGGCCCGCGAGCAGGTCGGCGGCGCGCAGAAAGATCGCGGCCCGCTCGTCGAAAGGCATAGCCGCCCAAGGGTCCCGCGCGCTCATGGCGGCGTCGATGGCCGCGGCGGCGTCAGCGTGTTCGGCGTTGGTCAGCGTACCGAGCGTCGCGGCGTGGCGGTGCGGCTGCACGACGTCGATCCGCTCACCCCCGCCCATCCGGTGCCTGCCTCCGATGACGTGTGGCAGGTCGATCGGATGATCAGCCAGCGAGGTCAACGCGGCGCGCAGTCGGGCGCGTTCGGTCGAACTCGGCAGGTAGTCGTGGATCGGCTCGTTGGCGGGCGGGGGGACATCGCTGATCGCGTCCATGCCCCTCAGAATGCGCGCCGAGGGCCTGCCACGACTTGTCCTATTGGACAAGAGTGAGGCGCTCAGCTAGTAGAATCACACAATATGCGGTCAACCGGAGTCGGCCTGGGCCAGCTGCTGTTGGCCCTGGATACAACCGTCGCGAGCCTGATCGAGGCGCCTCGCGGCCTCGACCTCCCGGTGGCGTCGGCTGCGCTGGTCGACTCCGACGACGTGCGACTCGGTCTGGCGACCGGCGCGGACTCGGCCGACGTGTTCTTCCTGCTCGGCGTCGGTGACGACGAGGCGCAGCGGTGGATCGAGCGCCAGCCAAGTCCGGCCGTGGCCGTCTTCGCCAAGAAGCCATCCGATGCGCTGGTGGCCCGGGCCATCGCAGCCGGGACGGCGGTGGTGGCCGTCGACCCGCGGGCCCGGTGGGAACGGCTGTACCGGTTGGTCAATCACGTCTTCGAGCATCACGGGGACCGCGGCGATCCGCGCTACGACTCCGGCACCGACTTGTTCGGGCTGGCGCAGTCCCTGGCCGATCGCATCCACGGCATGGTCAGCATCGAAGACGAGCAGTCACACGTGTTGGCCTATTCGGCATCCAACGACGAAGCCGACGAATTGCGGCGGCTGTCCATCCTGGGTCGTGCCGGGCCGCCGGAGCATCTCAAGTGGATCGCCCAATGGGGAATCTTCGATGCGCTGCGGGCCAGCGAAGATGTTGTCCGTGTCGCGGAGCGCCCCGAGTTGGGCCTGCGGCCACGGCTGGCAATCGGCATCCATCAGCCCGCCGTCGACGCCCGCCGCGCGCCGGTCTTCGCCGGAACCATTTGGGTGCAGCAGGGTTCCCGACCATTGGCGGACGACGCCGAGGAGGTGCTGCGTGGCGCCGCGGTGCTGGCCGCCCGCATCATGTCGCGGCTGGCGGCCAGGCCGTCCACGCATGCGCTAAGGGCGCAGCAGCTTCTGGGACTGGTTGACGGCGGACCTGTCGACGTGGTCGCGATCGCCGGTGAGCTGGGGATCGTGGCCGACGGAAACGCCGCGCTGATCGGATTCGATGCCATCGACCGACATGCCCGACTGCCCGACGTTCTGGCGCTGAGCGCCAACGCCTTTCGGGCCGATGCCCAGGTCGCGGCGCGCGGTTCACGCGTATATGTGCTGCTGCCGCAGATCGCGAAGATCGGTTCGCTGACCTCCTGGATTCGCGGCACCATCGCCGCATTGCGCAGCGAGCTCGGACTGCGGTTGCGGGCCGTCATCGCCGCGCCGCTCACGGGCCTCGCCGGTTTGCCCGCAGCACGCGCGGAGGTGGACCGCGTGCTGGACAGCGCTGGGCGCCACCCGGATTCGATCGGCGAGGTGACGTCGCTGGCCGAAGCGCGCACCACGGTGCTGCTCGACGAGATCGTCACAATGGTCGGCGCCGACGAGCGGTTCGTCGACCCACGCCTGCGCGACCTGCAGGCCCACCACCCGGTGCTGGCCCAGACATTGAGGGCCCATCTGGATAGTTTCGGTGACGTCGGTGCCGCCGCGCAGCAGCTGCACGTGCACCCAAATACAGTGCGTTATCGGGCCCGCAGGATCGAGAAACTACTGTCGACGTCGCTGGCCGATCCGGATGTGCGGCTTGTGCTTTCGCTCGGGCTACGGGCTATCGAGCGCTCGGGATGACGGCGCTTCCGGCTCGGCGGCCACTTGCGCGTCACGCCCCGCGCCTGCCGACATGGCCGCGGCCTCGCCGCGAGCCAGGGCCACGGTCGAGACGATCACCAGCACAACCGCCGCCACCAACAGGACCCACTCCGGACCAGAAGCTTCCAGCGTCTCGTTGAGTACTGTGACCCCCAGCGCCACGGCGACCACCGGCTTTGCCACGGTCATCGTCGGCAGCGAGGCGGTCAGCGAGCCAGCGCGAAATGCCGACTGCTGAAAGATCATCCCGGCCACCCCGGCGAGTATCCAGGCATACAACTCAGGGGCATGCAGAAGGTTGCCCTTGTGTTCGAGCACATCGACGACGCCCTTGGTCAGCACGGCGAACAGCGCCAACGACGAACCCGACACCGCCGCCAGCAGCACCGCCGAGGCCGGGCGATCAGACCAAATCCGGGCGCCCGCCACACACAACGCGTACGCCGGGCCCATGACGAAGGCCACGACGATCCAAGCCTCCAACGAACCGCGGGATTGGCCGGCCGTCGGATCCCCGGCCGTGACGACCACCGCCAATGCCGCGGCCAGCACTACCGCCCAGATCCACTCCGAGCGGGTTATCCGATGACCGGTCACCCGCGCGTAGATGGGTAAGGCGAACAGCAGCACCGTCACCTGCAGCGCCGTGACCAACATGACCGAGCCCTTGTCGAGCGCCGCAGCAAGCAGGCAGTAACTGGCGATGTCCCCCAAACCGCCCAGCCACCACCGACCGTCGCGCACCAACATGCCGAACAGCGCCAAGTGGCCGACCCGTTCGTCGGTGATCTGCTGCGCAATGCGCTGACGGACCACGCTGCCGATGGCGGCCGCCAGCGCCGCGCACAGGGCGAGAAAGCCCGCGATATCGGTATTCGACATGGGGTGACCTCCTCGCCGACGTCCGGCCGCAAGCCGTCCGTACTCGCCACCCGTGACGTTGGCACAGGCTAGCGCACTAGTTGCTGTCTCAAAGCGGAAATTTAGTACTCGTGAGCTGTTCGGACAGCTCCCACAGCGCCGCGGCAGTAGTTGCGCGCTTCGCGGGCCAGTTGCGCCAGGTCGGCTGGCTGCGACCATAAAACGCGAATCGCGGGCCGACGAACGTGTCGCCGGGCAGATCCTGCCACACCGCGTACAACGTCTGCCGGGCGCCGAAGTCGGCATCGGTGGACACCACCCGATCGACGGCCATCACCACCGCGTCGCTCACTTTGCGTCCGGATTGGCCTTGCAGGTTGGTATGCGACCAGCCGGGGTGGGCGGCCAGCGCGCGCAGCGACGTGCCGACGGTCTCCAGGCGCCGCTGCAGCTCGCTGGTGAACAGCAGGTTGGCCAGCTTCGACTGGCTGTACGCCAGCCACCGAGAATACGGCCGGGACTGCCAGTTCAGATCCTTGAGGCTGATGTAGCCGAACATGTGCATGAGCGACGAGACGGTCACCACCCGGTCCGTGAGCTTGGGCAACAGCAGGTTGGTCAGCGCGAAATGCCCGAGGTGATTGGTGCCGATATGGCGCTCGAAGCCGTCGACGGTGAGCGCAAAGTCGACGGCCATGATCCCGGCGTTGTTGACCAGGACGTCAACCGCGTCGACACCGTCGGCGAAATCCCGCACCGAGCACAGGTCCTGCAAATCGAGTGGACGCACCTCGACCTGCCCGGTCATCCGCGCCGCGGCCGCTTTGCCTTTCTCGACATTGCGCACGGCCAGGGTGACGTGGGCGCCGACTCGGGCCAACTCGCGCGCGGTCACCTCGCCCAGCCCCGCGTTGGCGCCGGTGACGATGACGGTGCGTCCGGCGAACGACGGCAGGTCTGCTGCGGTCCAAGCGGGCATGGCAGCCACCATAATCGGCCGTTGCCAGGCGTTGCTCGTCGACGATGACGTCGCAGGTATCGTCCTGGGTTGGCGCGCAAGATGCCATCTGGGCGCCTCCGTCCCTCGTCGAGGAGTACGTCCGGATGTATCTAGGCGTCATCGTCAATCCGCAAGCACGCAAGAATCTTGCTGCGCGGGGCGACCGCAGCGCCGAGCTGCGTCGCATTGTCGGCCGGTGGGGCGAGGTGCACGAGACGGCCTCCGTCGAGGAGCTGCGCAACACCGTCGAGCAGCTGTGTCCGCGGGTCACCCACCTGGTGAGCGACGGCGGCGACGGCGCGCTGCACTGGCTGATCAACGAAGTCCAGCACTGCGTCGGCGATCCGCAACGCTGGCCGGCATTCGTGCCCAGTAACGGCGGCAGTGTCAACGCCGTCGCGCGCAAAGCGCACGTACGCGGACGGCCCGAAGTGATTCTGCGCGCACTGACCGCTGCGGCAGAGACCGATCAGGCCCCGCCCGAAGTTCACCTCGACACGTTGACGCTTGACGGTGAAACCTCGGATGGCGCCAAGTTCCACCGGCTTTGCTTCGGGCTCGCCGCCGGAGGTGTCGGCAACCGGTTCTACGACAAGTACTACGAGAACCACACTCATGGCCGGGCAGACGTCGTCAAAGTGATCGCCCGCTCATTCGCCGACTACGTGACCAACAAAGTCGTTCCCAGCCACGCAAAGACGCCCAACTACGCAACCCGTCTGTTCGCTCCGACGCGCGCCCGCGTCGTAATCGACGGCGAGGAGCTCCCGACGCGGACACACCGCTTGCTTCACGCCGGCGCGATAGATCTCCGTATCGGCGGTCCGTTTCGGCTATTCCCGAAGGCGAGCGAACCCGGTGCCCTGCATTTCCAAGCCGGGGAGCTCAGGCCGTCGTTGATCGTCGCGCAGCTTCCCGTGGCGCTCACCAGCGGAGCGATCCGCGGTCGCCGGCTGTGCGACGTCAATGGCCACGAGATGATCATCGAGGCCGAGGACGAGCCGCTGTCGCCGATCATCGACGGCGAACGATTTGTTGGCATCGTCAACCTCACCGCCCGCCCCGGGCCGCGGATCCGCATCGCCCAGGTACCGTCCTCAACCCGTTCGTGAGGCTATCTGCGGGTCCGGATGGTGTGGGTGATCTGTGCCGAGAGTTTCGGGTCGGCCAGTAGTTGGTCGACGAGTGCGGACAGCACCTCTTGTCCGGTGACGCGGGCGAGTCCGAGCCGGTCGGCGGCGTCTCGCTGCCAGATGTCCAGCGCTCGATGCTGGGCCGGCGAGAGGTCGACGGTTCGTCGTGTTCGGCCACTGCGGGTCCGTCCGATGGAGACGGGTTCGGTCGGGGCAGCGGCGATGCGGTTGCCGGTGCTGTCCATGTGATCTCCTTCGGCAAGGCCTGTCAGTAGTCTGTTATATCCGTATATCAGTAAACTATGACTTCCGCCAATTCGCGGGCGCCGGATCCTGCTGCTGGCCCTGCCCGGCCGAGGCGCCCGGCCCCCCGAGTCGCGCGCGGCGCGTGCGCTACCGTACCCGGCTTCGACGCCCGGCTGCAGCGGCTTTTTGCCAGTTCGCGTGAGCAGAGGTTGCTGGCGTATCAGCGCTCAAAGCATATTGCCCATTAAGAAATACCATTCTTTTCTTGTGAATTCAGCCTTAATGTAATCGTTCGCAATAGGGCCCTCCGAATCAGCAGGGAGCCGATTGAGCAGTCCGCGGTCATGGAATACGGAAATGCGGAAATACGTACTCCAGTAACGGAGTATTCACGGATGCAGGGCTGTGAGCTGGTGGTTTACGATCTACTGATCTACTGATAGTCGCACTTACGGAGGTCATGAATTCAGAATCGCGGTGACATCTGACCACCGAAGAAACTCGGCCCGGGCTGGCCGGGAAGGTCGCACTTCACCGCCGCCAAGAATCAGCCTGTGAAGTTCTTGTGAGTTTTGATGTCCAACAGCCGAAAGCGGCAAAAAGTGTTTGCTTGACCTCAGTAGGCAGCTTAGAATCGGTTTTGTCATTGTACGAAATACGTGAAGCAAATTGCTCTATTCTGTGAGCTCTGTTGGCTTCGTTGACCCGAGCCCGGAAGGGGGAGTGACTCCGATGGCGGAGACGCTTATCGACTACCTGCAGATGTGGGAAGCCCGAAAACCGGACCAGACCCTGTACCGGTTCGTCGACGCCGAAGGCCGAGAGCTCGAGCATTACACGTACCAGAGCTTCGCCGAGCGCACGCGCGAGCTGGCCGCCTATCTCTTCGCAGAGGCCGGGCTGAGGCCGGGGGATCGGGCGCTACTGGTCTACCCGCCAGGTCTGGAGATGGTTGCGGCGTTCTACGCCTGCGCGCGCATCGGGGTGATCGCCGTGCCGGTCAGCCCTCCGCTGCCGATGGCGTTCGAGGCGGGGCTGGCCAAGCTCGGCTTCATCGCGCGGGACTCCCGGGCCAAGGCGGTGCTGTCAACCAAGCAGTTCGAATACGACTACCGCCAGCTGCTCGGTCACCGGCAAGGCGCGCTCCCGTGGCAGGATGCCGAGCGGCCGCCAGCGCTGCCCTGGTTCGCCACGGACGGCACGCAGGACTTTGGCGGGGCCCCGGTGCCGGACACGCCCGGCTCGGTTCTCTTCCTGCAGTACACATCCGGCTCCACCAGCGATCCCAAGGGCGTGATCGTCAGCCACGCCAACATCATCGCCAACCGCTCGGCGTTTGCGGGCGGTGAAGTGTGCGTCAGCTGGCTCCCGCAGCACCACGACATGGGCTTGATCTCCGCCTACCTGTTCGTGCTGGTGAACGGCGGAACCACGCATGCGATGTCGCCGGTCGACTTCCTGGCCCGACCTTCGGCCTGGTTGCGGCTCATCAGCGACGTGCGCGCTACCCACTCCCCTGCGCCGAACTTCGCCCTCGACTACTGCCTGCGCGAAGACAAGCTGCCGACGTCCGAACTGACCGGGATAGACCTGAGCAGCCTGGACAGCCTCGTCGTCGGGGCAGAGGCATTGCGGGCCAAGAGCTTTGCCCGCTTCCGGCAGCGGTTCGCCGCATACGGCTTGCGGCCCGATGCGCTCACCGGCGCATACGGCCTGGCGGAAAACACCCTTGTGGTGTCCATGCGGGGGCGTCAGACCCTCGCGGTGAACAAGCGAGCGCTGGAACAGAATCTGGTGCGGGTCGAAAAGGCCCTGCCCGAAAACAACAACCAGAGCGCAGTCGTCAGCTGCGGCAAGCCAATTGACGGAAACCGGGTCCGCATCGTCGATCCGCAAACCAGGCAGGATCTGGGCGAGAGCCGGATCGGCGAGATCTGGGTGGACGGAGCGTCCAAGGGAGGCGGCTACTGGCGCCGCCCCGAGCAAACCGCAGAGACCTTCGAAGCCCGCATCGCAGGCGACGAAGCACACACCTATCTGCGGACGGGCGATCTCGGCTTCTTGTACGAGGGTGAGCTGTTCGTCTGCGGACGCAGCAAGGATCTGATCATCGTCCGCGGCGTGAACTGCTACCCCGCCGACATCGAGGGCGTCGTGGAACGGTCGGCCGCACAAATCCGCGGCGGCTGTGTCGCCGCCTTCTCGGTCGAGCGCAACGAACAGGAAGCGCTGGTCGTTGTCGCCGAGGTGCGCGACGAAGACGTGCTCCCAGACGCCAAGGCCCTGGCGCGAGCAATCCGCAGGCATTGCCACATAGATCCGCACACCATCCTGTTCGCGCCGCCGCGCAGCATCCCGAAAACCACCTCCGGCAAGATCCGGCGCGCTCATACCCGCCAACTTTGGCTGGATGGTGAGCTGCCCGTGCTGGCGAGTTACACGCATCAAACCCATGACAGCCTCGACGCCGCCGCGGGTCCGCTGGAACGCTTCCGGCATCTCATCGAGAGCTACGACTTGACCGGCCACGAGGACTGCTCCTTCGCGGATCTCGGCATCGACTCGCTGGCCCTGGCCGAGCTGCGCGCGGACATGCAGGCCCTGCTGGAACAGCACGGCGCCGGGGAGCTGGCCGAGGAGGTCAACACCCGGCTACTGCAGCGCCTGACAGTCGCCGAGTTCTTCCGGCTCATGCGGCAGTTCGGCGACGGATCCGGACAACCGCTCGACGCGCTGCGCCACGCGCTGGATCAGATCTCCGCCGAGTACGAGGAATACGAGACCGCGAAGATGCGCGCCGACGCACAGCTGCCCCTGCCGGAGCTTCCGCCGGCGCGCGACGGCGTGCCGACCGACATCCTGCTGACCGGTGCCACCGGCTTCCTGGGGCCCTTCCTGCTGAGCAACCTGCTCGAGCAGACCTCCTACACCGTCCATGCATTGGTCCGCGCCACCGATGCGGCCCACGGCCTGGACCGGATCGTCGCCTCGCTGCGCCGGGCTCGGCTTTGGTCCCCGGCACTGGAAGTCGAAGTGCGGGCGCGGGTCCGGGTTATCTGCGGCGACCTGGCCGAGCCGCACTTGGGAATCGGCGAGGCGGAGTTCCAGCGATTGGCCGAGTCCGTCGATGCGATCGTGCACAACGGCGCCCTAGTCAACTACGTCCGCACGTACGACGCGCTGCGGCCCGCCAACGTCGGCGGCACGTGGGAGTTGTTGCGCCTGGCCATGACGTCGCACCGGAAGACCTTCCACCTGGTCTCCAGCACCTTCATCTACGGCTGGAGCACCATGCCGGTCGTCGGCGAGGCGTACGCGAACGAGGAAATGAGCGGCCTGGACTTCGGCTACTCGCAAACCAAGTGGGTGGCCGAGCAGCTGTCGCTCAACGCGCTGCGGCAAGGCCTCGACGTGCGCATCTACCGACCCTCGCTCATCGGTCCGACCAGCGCGGGCTTTGGTAGCCAGGACGACATCTATGTGCGCCTCACCGCGTTCATGATCGAGCACGGCCTGGCCGTCGGCGCCCTCAACCAGGTCAGCCTGCTGCCGGCGGACCTGATCGCCGATCACATCGTCGCGCTGATGAGCCTGCCGGCCGAGGCACGCGCCGAGTGCGGTCATGTCTTCAATATGACCGCGGATGACTACTACAACCTGCGGGATATCACCCGGGTCTTGTCCGAACGCTACGGCTACCGGTTCGAGTACCACGACATCCCGTCCTTCGCCGAGCTGCTGAACCAGCGATGCACACCGCGCGATCCGATGTATCCGCTGGTTGACTTCCTCACCCGCTCGGCAGACAAAATCGCAGCGATGCGGGACAAGCGCTACGACAACACCCAGTACCGGCATGCCCGCGAACTGGCCAAGGTCCGCACGCACGAGCCGCCCCTGACCGAGACGGTCGACAATCTCGTCCGGTTCCTGCGATGCGAGCGTCTAGTCGCCGAGGCTGAGAGGGGGAGCCTCGGCGGCGACGCAGTAGCCTAGCGTCTGTAAGGGAGTTGATGATGTTCACTGTCGATGACCAGGCGGCGGGTCCGCATGACGCGTCACTCGACCATGAGCGGATTGTGCTGCAGGCGCGTGACGTCGAGTTCGACTGGGCGAAGCTGCCGTTCTACTACGTGCCCAACGAGCCCTTCGCGACTCATTTCTGCAACGTCCTGCACCTGCTGCTGCCGGCGGGCGAGGAGTGGATCGTCGACGTCTTCAAGAAGGCGTTGCCGCTGATCAAGGACGACCAGCTGCGGCTGGACGTGCAGGGCTTCATCAGCCAGGAGGCCCTCCATTCCCAGGCGCACGCCGGTGTGGCCGAGCACTTCGCCGCAAAAGGCATCGATCTGACGCCGTTCACCGACCAGATCCGTTGGATGTTCAACAAGCTCGTCGGCGACCGGCCGCGGTGGAGCAAGCGACGACAGCAGAGCTGGTTACTCGAACGGGTGTCGATCGTGGCCGCCCTCGAGCACTACACCGCCATCCTCGGTGAATGGATTCTCGACACCCCGCAACTCGACGCACTCGGGGCCGACCCGGTGATGCTGGACCTGCTGCGCTGGCACGGCGCGGAAGAAGTCGAACACAAAGCGGTCGCCTTCGACACCATGAAGCACTTGCAGGCCGGGTACTGGCGGCAGGTGCGCACCCAGCTGCTGGTGACGCCGGCGATGCTGTGGCTGTTCGTCCGCGGTGTGCGATTCATGTACTCGGTCGACCCGCACCTGCCGCCCGGGACCAAACCGCGCTGGCGGGACTACTTCGACGCGGCGCGGCGAGGCTTGGTGCCCGGGCCTTTCCAGTTCCTGCGCGTCATCGGCGCCTACTACACGCCGAGTTTCCACCCGAGCCAGCTGGGCGGGGTGGGACGCGCGGTCGAGTACTTGGCGAGGTCGCCCGCTGCCCGCGCGTCGCACTGAGCATCGAGGAGCCATGATCAGCAGCTCTGTGACGGCGTCGGACGGCGTCACCCTGGCGGTCCACGCCTACACCGAGATCGACCAACGGCGCCCGACCGTCCTGGCCATCCACGGGTACCCGGATAACCACCACGTGTGGGACGGGGTCGCCGAGCATCTCGGTGACAAATACAATTTCGCGGCCTACGACGTGCGCGGGATCGGTGAATCGTCGGCGCCGACCGACCGATCGGGATACCGGCTCCCCCAACTCGTTTCGGATATCGCAGCGGTGATCGACAGCCTCGGGGTGGACGACGTCCACCTACTGGCCCACGACTGGGGTTCGATTCAGGGCTGGGCGGCGGTCACTGACGACGCGGTGATGAACCGGATCGCCTCGTTCACGTCGATCTCCGGGCCGCACCTGAACTATGCCGGCAAGTTCCTGCGCTCACCGCGCACCCCGCGTGCCATGGCCGACGTCGCCAAACAGTTCCTGGCCTCCTCCTACATCTGGTTCTTCCTGTGTCCGGGTGTGCCTGAAATCGCGATCCGATCCGGGGCCACGTCCAAAGTCTTTGAGGCCGTAGGCCGTATCGGCGGATCGAGCACCCGTAGCCACCGTGGCGCGGTCCCCCGCTCGATGCACGACTACGTCAATGGGCTCAACCTGTACCGCGCCAACATGCCCGGCCCTCTGCTGGCTCCGGGAAAGCAGTTGCCGCAGACCAGCGTCCCGGTACAGGTGCTGGTGCCGCGCAAGGATTATTTCGTGTCGCCGCCCCTACAGCGGTTCACCGGCTCGATACCGAGGGGCAGCCGCGTCGTCCCGATCGAGGGCGGCCACTGGGTGGTGGCCTCGCGTCCCGACATTATCGCCCGGCTGACCAGCGAGTGGGTCGACTCGGTGACCGAGGGCGCCACGCCGTCCGGCGAATCCCTTGTCGGGACCGGACCTCGTGACGTGCGAGGCAAACTCGCGCTTGTCACCGGCGCGGCCGCCGGGATCGGCCGGGCCACCGCCGTGGAGCTGGCCCGCCAGGGTGCGGCCACCGTCGTGGTGGTCGACCGAGATATCGTCGGCGCCAACGCAACCGCGGAAGCAGTCCGGGCGGAGGGGGCCGAGGCCGCCGTCTATCAGGTCGACGTCAGCGACGAAGCTGCGATGAATAACCTTGCGGCACAAGTGCACGACAAGCACGGCATTGTCGACATCCTGGTCAACAACGCCGGCATCGGGATGGCGGGCCGGTTCCTGGAGACGACGCCGGAGCACTGGGACGCCATCATGGGAGTCAATGTGCGCGGCGTCATCAACGGCAGCCGAGCCTTCGGTGCTCAGATGGTCGAGCGCGGGCAGGGCGGCACGATCATCAACGTGTCGTCGGCCGCTGCATTTCTGCCCTCGAAATCGATGGTGGCCTATGGCACCACGAAGGCGGCGGTGCTGGCGTTGAGCGAATCGATGCGGGCCGACCTCGCCGACGAGGGCATCACGGTTACCGCGGTGTGCCCGGGTTTCGTCAATACCAATATCGCCAAAAGCACGGTGTACGCCGGTATGTCACCGGACGAGCAAGAGCGGGCCCGGCAGCGGGCCGACGCCGCGTATCGGCGGCGCAACTACACGCCGGAAGCCACCGCCAAGGCGATTGTCAAGGCTGTCAAGACCGGCCCGCCGGTAGTGCCGATCGCGGCGGAATCCAGAATCGGGTACGCGATGCGCCGCGTCAGCCCTTCGCTGGTCCGGCTGTTCGCGCGATTCGACATTCGACAGACCTGAGAGAGATACTGTGACGCAAAGCATTTGGGAAAGCAGGCCAGCCGACCTCTATGGCCGCCGCAAGCGCGACCGGCTCTACACGGCGCTGGTCGGCGTGGGCGCGCTGTTCGGGGGCTTGGCGTCGGCTTCGCGGTGGAGGCCGTCACGGGTTGTGCCGGTGCAGCGCACCAATACCGCTGTGGTCACCAAACGCGAACTGCTCGCGCCCGATGTGGTCGCTTTGACGCTGGCCGACCCGGACGGCGGATTGCTGCCCTCCTGGACGCCCGGCGCGCACATCGATGTTCGGCTGCCCTCGGGTCGCCGCCGGCAGTATTCACTGTGCGGTCCGCCCGGGCGGCGCACCGACTACCGCATCGCCGTGCGCCGGATCGCCGATGGCGGCGGCGGTTCAATTGAGATGCATGAAGCCTTCGACGCTGGCGACACACTGGTTTTCGAGGGTCCCCGCAACGCGTTCTATCTCGTCACCGATGAGCGTGAGGTGTTGTTCTTGATCGGCGGCATCGGGGTGACGCCGATCCTGCCCATGATCCGGCTGGCCGCGCAGCATGGAGTCGATTGGCGCGCAGTGTATGCCGGCCGCAGCCGTCAGTACATGCCGCTGCTGGACGAGGTGGTGGCGGTGGCGCCGGATCGGGTGACTGTATGGGCCGACGACGAGCGCGGCCGTTTCGCCACCGCGGAGGAGCTGCTCGCCGACGCGGGGCCGACGACAGCTGTCTATGTTTGCGGGCCGACCGGCATGCTGGAGTCGGTACGCACACTGCGCGACCAACACGCCAATGCGCCACTGCACTATGAACGGTTCAGTCCGCCGCCGGTCGTCGACGGTATCCCCTTCGAGCTCGAACTCGGGCGCTCGCAGCAGGTGCTCAGCGTGCCCGCGAATCGGTCGGCGCTGAGCGTCATGCTCGACCGCGACCCGACGACGGCCTACTCCTGCCAGCAAGGGTTCTGCGGCACCTGCAAGGTCAAGGTGCTGGCCGGGGAGGTCGATCGCCGGGGGCGCACTGCAGAGGGCGATGACGAAATGCTGGTCTGCGTCTCGCGGGCGAAAAGCGGTCGCGTAGTAATCGACGCGTAGATCCACACGCAGGGCGGCGATCACTTCTGTCACAGGAGTCCCTGGACCGAAGAGGTATGCAATTTGCCCGCCTCATAGCGACAATCTAAGGCCCACAAGGGATTTGTCGCTCGAAGGTGGGCAAAAGGTGTACCAGCTGCCGTGCGGTTAACCCCTGGCTCCCCGGCGCTCGACACCGGTGCCTGCGCGGCCCGATGCGTAGATTTCGGCGAGAAATTGCTCTACGGCCACGGCCGCATGCGCGGCACGCGCCGATCCGAAGATGTCGAATGCATGTTGCGCGCAGGGCAATTCGGCATAGACGACGGGCTGGTTGCTGACTTCGCTCAGCCGCGCGGTGAAGGCCCGGGCCTGTTCGACCGGGATCAATGAGTCGTTGCGTCCGTGCAGCACGAAACACGGTGGTGCGTCGGGACCGACGTGGGTGATCGGCGAGGCGGCGCGGAATGCCTCGGCGGTTTCGGAGCGCGACAGTTTGAACACGTACTTGGCCAGCGTCGGCGCCAACAACGGGTGTATCGAGGTGTCCGTTCGGGTGAAGTCGTAGACGCCGTAGAACGGGACAGCGGCCCGCACGCTGGTATCGGCGTCCTCGAAACCCGGTTGGAATTGTGGATCATTCGCGGTGAGCGCCGCCAGCGCGCTGAGGTGGCCGCCCGCCGAGCCGCCGGTGATCGCTATCCAGTCCGGATCGCCGCCGTACTCGGCGATGTGCTCTTTGGTCCAGACCAGTGCGCGTTTGACGTCGACGAGGTGGTCGGGCCACGTCGAGCGTGGACTGAGCCGGTAGTTGATCGCCACACACACCCAGCCCAGCTCGGCGAGATGACTCATCAACGGATACGCCTGTTGGCGTTTGCTGCCCAGCATCCAGGCGCCGCCGGGAACCTGCAGGAGGACCGGCGCCCGTCCGTCCGGGTCCAAATCGGCCCGTCGCCAGATGTCGAGATGGTTCCGCGAGCCATAAGGGCCATAGCTGATGTCGGTGTCGTGCGCATAGTCGCGATAGATCCGCATCATGCGGATCACTCCGGGCGTCTTGGCGGTGCCGGCGCCCTCCGGCCGCTTCCACAAATCACCCGACTCGGTGCGACGGTCGGTGCCCAACCCGGCGTCCAGCGCGGCGGTCAGGGGCGCGTCGGCCTGGCGACCGATGCGGTGCAGGCCCAGTAGTCCCAGCCACGACGCCGCCGATACCAGCCAGCTGAACCAGCGCACCCGCGGCGAGAGCCTGCGGTTCACCGCGGTCAGCAGAGCCACCTGGCCGCCGAGCATCTGCAGCGGAAGTTCGGAAGCGAAAACGCCGAAGGCGAAGGCGTACAGCGAGGGGTAGCCGCGCTTGCTCAGTGGTCGATAGCCATTGGCGGTGAACGCCGAGCCGGTCAGGGAGCCCAGTACAGCTGCCAGTCTTTTCACACCGGTCACTTAACCACCCGCCGACTGGACCCCTCTTGTGGAGGCGGCCGGACAAGCATATGCTTGGAATACCCAAGCGCTTGATTGGAGCGACGTCTGTGGCCGACAGCACCCGCGATCGGATCCTCAATGAGGCGCTGCGGCTATTCGCCGACCGCGGCTATGCCGGCACATCCGTCGCGTCGATCGAGGAAGCAGCCGGGCTGTCGCCGCACTCGGGAGCCCTCTACACGCATTTCGGCTCGAAGGAACAGGTGCTGTCCGCGGCGGTCGAACGGGCGATTCAGACCGCAGACGCGAGTTTCAGCCTCGCGCCGATGCTTTCGCTGGGCAATCTGGAGGCCGAGCTGACGCTGGTTGCCCGTGGATCGCTGGTGCTGATGACCAGCTGGCGTGACCTGATTCGGGTGATGGCGAAGGAAGGCGAGCGGTTCCCGGAGGTGATGGCCGATGCCCGCGATCGGCTGTTCGCACAGTCGCGCCAGTTCCTGGCCAAGTGGCTCGAGGAGAAAGCGCCTGCAGACGGTTCACCGGATCGCGACTTCCAAGCGATTACCGTGATCTGGCTCGGGGCGATCGAGAACTACTGGATCGCAACGTCGATCCACGACGACCGGCCGTTCGGAATCGACGAGGACCGCTTCGTTCGGCAATGGGTGCATACCCTGATGACCGCGATCAGAGCAGCGAAATGACGCGAACGCATTTCGATTTGAACAACCCGGCGGTCATAGAAAACCCCTACCCACACTATGCGTGGCTGCGCGACGAAGCACCGGTCTACCACTGCAACAATCCCGATCTGTGGATCCTCAGCCGCCACGATGACGTGGCGCTCGCGGTGCGGGATGCCAAGCGGTTCTCCTCCGACCTCGACAACGCGTCGCGCTTCGACAGCAACCCGTTCAACCCGGCGATGAAGGTCCCGGGCGGGCTCGCCGGAGTGCTCGGTCGAGTGGTGCCGCATCGCACATTGCTGACCAGCGACCCGCCCGACCATACCCAGCTGCGTCGCAAGGTGCGCCGAGCGTTCACCCCGAGACGAATCAGCGCCTGGGAACCAAGGATTCGGGAGATCGCCGAAAGCCTCGTCGAGAACATCGCCGCGAAAGTCTCCGGCGAATCAATCGATTTGGTCGCTGAGCTGGCTTCCCCGCTGCCTACCATCGTGATAGCCGAGATGATGGGCATCCCGGCCGACCGACACGATGACTTCAAGCGCTGGTCGGACAACCTGGTCAACGGGCTGCTCACCGGCGGCAGCAAGGTGAGGATGCTGACCAGCGCCGCCGAGATCGCGTGGTTCTTCGCGCGAACGGTGCGCCAGCGGCGCCGCGATCCCGGCGACGACCTCGTCAGCCTGCTGATTGCCGGCGACGATGACGCAGATGCACTGAGCCTCGGCGAACTCATCAACTTCTGTGTCCTGCTCCTGGTCGCCGGCAACGAGACGACGACGAACCTGGTCTCCAACGCGATGCTGGCGTTGTTCGACCGTCCCGCGCTTTGGCAGCAGATCACCGCCGATCCCGCCCTGGCCGCAGCAGCAGTGGAGGAAACACTGCGGTTCGACGGGCCCGGCCAAGGGCTACTGCGAGTCGCCACCACCGATGTGACGATCGACGGAACGACGATCCCCGCCGGCGCCAGCGTGCTGCCGCTTATCGCCTCCGCGAATCGCGACCCCCGCTACTGGGATGATCCCGACGAATTTCGGCTCGACCGAAAACCCAACGAGCACATCGCGTTCGGCTCCGGCATCCACTTTTGCATCGGCAACGCGCTGGCCCGCATCGAAGGCCGCGCGGCAATCGAGATGCTGGCCCGCCGGCTGCCGCACCTCGCGCCCGCCGGAGAGCCGACGCGAATTGCCAGCCCGGTATTGCGCGGGCTTCGGTCGCTTCCGGTCGCCGTCGAGCCCAGACGTGAGCCTCGTATCGTGATCGTCGGCGCCGGCATGGCCGGTATCGCCGCCGCGCACACCTTCCGCCAGGCCGGCTTCACCGACTTCACGATTCTGGAAAAGGGCTCCGAGGTCGGTGGCGTCTGGCACTGGAACCGCTACCCCGGCCTGAGATGCGATGTGCCGTCGCACACCTACCAGTTTGCGTTCGCGCCCAAACCCGACTGGAAACACGTATGGGCCACCGCCGAGGAGATCCGGCAATACCACCGCGATGTCGTCGACCGCCTGCAACTGGACCGCCACCTGCGACTGGAATGCGAGGTCACTTCGGCGGTGTTCACCGACAACCGCTGGCGGATATCCACCGCCGGCGGTGAGCAGATCGACGCCGACTTCCTCGTCGCCGCCACCGGCGTCTTGCACCACCCGTCGATACCCGATATCCCCGGTCTGGACTCGTTTCCCGGCCCTGTGGTGCACACCGCCCGCTGGACATACGTCGACACCGCGGACCGACGGGTGGCGGTGATCGGCACCGGTTCGACTGGCGTGCAGGTGTTCTCGGCGCTGCAGCCCGCTGCGGCGCACATCACGCATTTCGTCCGCACTCCGCAGTGGGTGATGTGGATGCCGACGGGGCTGCGGCAACCGCGTGTCGTCGGGCGGCTGCTGCGGGCGATGCCGGGGTTCGCGTGGACCGTGGACCGTGGGCAGCGCATCGGTTCCGATCTTGTCGTCGACCTGGTTACCCGGCCGACCTGGCGGCGACGGCTGGCTCAGCGCTATGCACGGTTATGCCTGCGAGTTCAGGTGCGCGACAAGGACCTTCGTGTCCGCCTCACCCCCGGCTACCAACCGTTCTGCAAGCGGCAGGTGGTCTCCGGCAGCTACTACCGCCGCATCGGCAGGCCAAACGCCAGCTTCGTCACCGAGCCGATCACGGCGGTCACCCCGACCGGGATACGAACCGCCGATGGCGTGGACCACGACGTCGACGTCATCGTGCTGGCCACCGGCTTCCAGGCCCACAACTACATGCGCCCGATGAGCTTGCGCGGGCGCGACGGCCTGTCTATCGACGACGCCTGGGCGAAGGGTCCGCGAGCCTGGGCGATGACGGCGATTCCGGGGTTCCCCAATCTGTTCACGGTTCTCGGCCCCAACTCCCCCTCCGGGTCGATGTCACTTCAACACGTCGCCGAACTGACCGCCCGCTACATCGTCGGATGGCTACGCCGATTCAGCGACGGCGAGATCACCACCGTCGAGATAACCGAGGAAGCCACCAGCCGGTTCGCCGACGACGTCGCCGAGGCGATGGGCCCGACCGTCTGGAACACCGGCTGCAACTCCTGGTACTTCGCCGACGACAACCACATCGACCTGTGGCCGTTCGGCCGCAAGCGGCTGACCAGCATGCTGACCCGGCCCCGCGACGACGACTACATCCTGACTTCGTGACGCGACGGGACGCGCGTCGCATCATAGGGTCATGGACACATCGGCCAAGGTGATCACCCGGCCCTGGCTAGCCATGCTCGTCGGCGCCGCCCTGCTCGCCGCCGGCCTGCTCGCGTTGTGTTTCCCCGTCTACCTGCACGCATACGACCAGTGGGGAATCCAGATCAAATGCGGCAACGGCTATAGCTCCGAGTTGCTGCAGGCGACGAATGATGACCAGCGCGCCGCATCAAGTGGCCGCCCGGCCACCAGTTACGTCGATCAGTGCAACAGCGCTTTGCTGCCCCGGCGGGTCTGGACAACCTCGCTGTCCGCCGTCGGCGCGTTGATCCTCATCCCGCAGTTGGTGGCATGGACGCGCGGCGGCTCGCCGAGTGCTCCCGCTTCGAGCGGCCCCACGGCACCGCCCGAAGACACGAACCTGAAAACCGCTGAGCTGCTGGATCGCAAGTATCGCTCGCATCGGCCGCGCCCGTCGAACACGACGATGTGACTACGACTCCTCTGATTCCTCGATCAGCTGATAGTTCGGGTCGACCATCTCGACGGGGTGGTTGCCGCTTTGACGCACCTTTCCGGTGATGCGCAACAGCTGGCCCGGCTGAATGTCGTCGCCGCCGTGCCCGGGCCGGAAGGTGACGCGAACGTCGCCGCTGTCGTCACCGACGATGATCCAGCGGAAGGTTCCTCGACGTCTTGTGATGTCCTCGACCTGGCTGACCCGGCCTTCGATGGTGGCCCGCTGTCCCTCGATGAGCCCGCCCACCGGAATCACCGTCGCCGGCCGGTCCGGGTGCTCGTACTGCTGGACGGTCTGCTGTTCACCGCGGGAGATCCGCGCTTCGATCCTCTCGAGTTCGCGAGCAACCCGCTGCTCGAAAAGTTCGGGGAACGCTTCCGCGATCCGGGACTGCACGTCGTAGGGCACGATCGTCGCGGCCGCGTCCGGGATTCGGCTGACGGCCCGCGCGATCTTGTCCGCGGTGCGGTCATGAAGCAGCCGCCCCAGCAGCGGCGCGTAGGTGCGGCGCGGCAGCAGCACCGTCACGTTGGTGTCCGGATGCTCGCTCAGCGCCCGCAGCACCAGTTCCTGTGCGGCCCTGTTGATCTGGCGGTCCGGGCAGTCCACCACCCGCAGCCGGGTGTCGAGATCGAAGTGATCCCAACGCTTCCGTAGCCGCTCGGCAAGCGCCGCGTCGACCATGAAATGCACCGCGATCAACTCGTCGGCTCGCAGTCCCTTGCCGTAGCGCAGCGCCTCGAGCACCGCGAGGTCAAGCGAGCTGACGAAGACAAACACGCGGTGTCGAGCGTATTTCACCACCTCGGGTCGGTCCGTGCGGAACATCTCGAGAATCGCCGCCTCGGCCCGATACTCGCGGTTGAGTCGGATCAGCACGAACACCAGCAAGGGGAACACAACAACAACCAGCCACGCACCTTCGGTGAACTTGGCCACCGCGAAAATGCCCACCACGACTGTTGACAAGATCGCCGCGGAGAAATTGATCGCCAACTTGTGTCGCCAGCCTGACTCGCGGTGGGTCAGATGGTGTTTGGTCATGCCGTAACCAGCCATCGAGAAGCCGGTGAACACGCCGATCGCATAGAACGGCACCAGCGCATTGACCGACCCACCAGTGACGACCAGCAGCGCCACCGAGAGTGCCGTGAGCGCGATGATGCCGTTGGAAAACACCAGCCGGTGACCGCGTTTCGTCAGCTGCCGGGGCAGGAAGCGGTCTTCTGCGACGAAACTCGCCAGTGCGGGGAAACCGTTGAAACTGGTGTTCCCGCCTGTGAACAAGATCGCCGCGGTCGAAACCTGAAGCAGGAGATAAAGGGCCTGACCGATCACCCCGTGACCGAAGACCACCCGGCCAACCTGAGACAGCACCGACGGGTATTCGTCGACATAGGGAGTGGCGTGGGTGACGTAGGCCAGGTAGGACAAACCCGCCAACAAGAACCCGAGAATGCAAGCCATAGCGGTGAGGACCCGGCGCGCGTTGCGGCCCTGTGGCTTTCGGAAGACATTGACGGTGTTGGAGATGGCCTCCACTCCGGTCAGCGATGACCCGCCGTTGGCGAACGCTCGCAGTAATACCAGGATCGTCGCGCCCATCACCAACCCAGTCCCCTGATGCACGGGCACCGCCCCCGGGATGTGCTGTGGGTCGTATGTCGGTAGGCCCCAGAAGATTTCGCGAACGACGCCAGTGATGATCATCAGTATCATCATGATCACGAAGGAGTAGGTCGATACCGCGAACGACCGGCCCGCTTCCCGCAACCCGCGCAGGTTCGCGTAACACATAACGATCACCACTCCGACGGTGATCTCCAGGCTGTAGGGGCCCAGTACCGGTATCGCCGACACCACCGCCACCGTGCCCGCCGCCGTCTGCACCGCCACCGTGACGATGTAATCGATCAGCAGCGCGGCGGCGGCGATCTGAGCCACGCGCGGCCCGAAGTTGTCCCGCGCGACAATGTAAGAACCGCCGGCTCGGGTGTAGGCCATGACGACCTGCCGATACGATGCCGCCACCAGCGCCAGGATCAACAAAATGACGCCGGTGATAGGAAGCAACAACACAAACGCGGCAAGCCCTGCTCGCGGCAACAGCTCGATCAGGATCTGCTCGGGACCGTAGGCCGTCGATGAGATCGCGTCGGGTGAAAGCGCCCCGAGGGCAACGGGATTCGACAACCTCTCGGTTGACAGCTCCTCGGTGATCAGCGGCTTGCCGAGAAAGACTCGCTTGCATACATCCGCAAAGGACAGCGGGACCGTCCGCCCGCCGACCGGTGTCGTCACGACCACACCAGCGTTCCGTCGACGAGTTCGTCGAAACGTTCGATCGCCCCGTCGCCTTCCACGTCGATGCCCCGAAGCGGCCCATGATCGGCCAGATAACGCTGCGCGTATAAACGGGCGACGAGCGCGTCGTGCTCAGCCCCGCGGGTCTCCCGGACCCAGGCAGCCCGCTCGGTGAGCAAGGCGCCGGCGTACACGTCGCCCATGAACCGGGTGAGTGGGAACAGTCGCGCCTCGGCCACGGCGCCGTCGAGCTTGCTCCACGCGGTGATCGCCGCATCGAGATCGTCGACGCGGCGGCGCACGAGCCGCGGCGTGTCATCGTCGTCGGACACCGACACCGCGTCATGCAGACGCTCCAACAGCGGTTGATGGCCCTGCATGCGTTCCATCCCCCGCCGCACGTCCAGGCAGAGGATGTTGTCGGGGCCCTCCCAGATCGTGTTGACCTGCGCGTCGCGCAATAACCTTGCCACCGGCCAGGTTTCGATGTAGCCGTTGCCGCCGTGGATTTCGATCGCGTCCGATGCCATCGTGATGCCCAGCCGGCAGACCTTGAGCTTGGTGATGGGCACGGCGATGCGCTGACGCACCGCCCGGGGTTGGCGGTGGTTGGCCAAACCGACGCCGTCGAACACCATGGCTTGGGCGGCTTCGACGTCGACGATCATCTCGGCGAGCTTGCGGCGCATCAACGGCTTGTCGATCAGCGCGTCGCCGAACGCGCGGCGTTGGCGCGCGTAGCACAGCGATTCGACCAGGGCGCGGCGCGCGTTGCCGAGGCCGAACAGTGCGATGCCCAGCCGGGCCGCATTGGTCAGCTCCATCATCCGGGCCAGGCCCTTGCCGTCGTGCGAGCCGGTGTCGCTGGACGGTTCGCCGGTGAGCAGAAAGGCCTCGGCGTCAACGAATTCCACCTCGCCGGAGGCCACCGACCGAGTGCCGAGTTTGTCCTTCAGACGGCGGATCCGCACGCCGTTGCGGCTGCCGTCGCGGCGGGTCCGCAGCACCAGGAAGTTCGCCACGCCTCGGCTGGAGTCGGGCGCGCCCTCAGGTTTGGCCAGGACGACGAACACCTGGCCGTCGCAGTTGGACGCGAACCACTTGAAACCGTTGAGCCGCCACGCATCTCCGTGTCGCGTCGCCGTCGTCTCCAGCGCGCCGAGATCGGATCCACCGGTGCGTTCGGTCAACAGCTGGGCGGTTTCGCCCTCCCATTCGCCGGACTCGAACTTGCCCAGCACATAGTCCCGCACGTCGGCGGGGGCATACGCCGCGACTAGCGACTTGACCATGCCACCGCCGGTGCCCAGCGCACATCCCATCCCGATGTCGGCCTGGTTGAGCAAATAGTTGGCCGCGAACAGCGGCATCGTCGGATTTAACCCGGCGCGCCGCATATCGTCTTTGAGCGCCTGCTGCGCGGCCAGGACGGCCCGCTTGGACTCGGTGAACGACGTCGGCTGGACCACCCGGCTGACGTCGTGACCCCAGCGGTCGTAGCGCTCCAGCCGCGGCGGGTTGCGGTCGGTCTCTTCGGCCCACCGCGTCACCGGGCCGCCCATCAGCGCCCCGATACGGTCCAGGTGCGGCTCTGCGACGGCCAGTTCGTCGGGCTGCAGGTAGTAGGCCATCGTGAGCTGCAGGGTCGGATCGGTCCGGTACCAGTTGAGGCCGACGGCGCCCTGGTAGTTCTCGGTGCGGTACCGCTCGGATTTCGCCGGAGTCGCAAACGGCAGCCGGTCCACCGCCTCGACGTCGTAGTCGCTCATGCTGCGACGGTATTACACGGCGCTAAGAACTAAGCCGTGTTGCCGCCGCGGCGATCCGCTCGTCGGTGGCGGTCAGGGCCACCCGGACATGCCGTTCGCCGCCCGGGCCGTAGAACTCGCCGGGCGCGGCCAGGATGCCGCGCTTTGCCAGCCACTCGATGGTGTCGCGGCACGGCTCACCGCGAGTGACCCAGAGGTACAGCCCGGCCTCGGAGTGGTGGATGGTGAAACCGGCCGAGCGGAAGGCCGGAAGCAACGTGTCGCGGCGGCGCCGGTAGCGCTCGCACTGCTCGCGCTCGTGGGGGTCGTCATCCAGCGCGGCGACCATCGCCGCCTGCACCGGCGTGGGCACCATCATCCCCGCGTGCTTGCGCACCGCGAGCAGCTCCGCGATCACGTCGACATCCCCGGCGACGAAACCGGCCCGGTAGCCGGCCAGCGAGGAGCTCTTGGACAGCGAATGCACGGCCAGCAGACCGGTGTGGTCGCCGTCGCACACCGACGGATGCAGTATCGACAGCGGCTCGGCGTCCCAGCCCAGTCCCAGATAGCACTCGTCGGATGCCACCAGCGCGCCGCGCTCCCGCGCCCAGCCGACGACCTTGCGCAGGTGATCGACGCCGAGGACCCGGCCGGTGGGGTTGCTCGGCGAGTTCAGGTACACCAACGCCGGTGACTGCGGACCGAGCTGAGTCAGCGAATCGGCGCGCAGCACCTGAGTGCCGGCCAGCCGCGCGCCGACGTCGTAGGTCGGATACGCCAGCTCGGGCACCACGATCAGGTCGGCGGCGCCCAGGCCCAGCAGCGTCGGCAGCCAGGCGATGAATTCCTTGGTGCCGATGACCGGGAGCACCGCGGACTCGCTCAACTCGGTTATGCCGTAACGGCGCCCGAGCGCGGCGACCGCGGACCGGCGAAGCTGTGGGGTACCCGCGGTGGCGGGATATCCAGGGGATGCGCTGGCCGCGGCGAGCGCATCGCGAACCAGCGGCGCGACCGGGTCGACCGGAGTGCCGACGGACAGGTCGACGATGCCGTCCGGGTGCGACTCGGCCAGCGCCCGTGCCTGATCCAGGGTGTCCCACGGGAACACCGGCAACGACGCCGACACTGGCCGGCGAATCACTGTCTCGCTCAGTCGCCCTCGCCCTGCGGCGGCAGATCCTTGACGACCTGCGGATCGTTCTCGGTCAGGCCCACCTTCGCCGCGCCGCCCGGCGAGCCGAGCTCGGCAAAGAAGTCGGCGTTTATCTGCGTGTAGTTGCTCCACTGATCCGGCACATCGTCTTCGTAGAAGATCGCTTCGACGGGGCAGACAGGCTCGCAGGCGCCGCAGTCCACGCACTCGTCGGGATGGATGTACAGCATCCGAGCGCCCTCATAGATGCAGTCGACCGGGCACTCCTCAATGCATGCCTTGTCCTTGATGTCGACGCAGGGTTCGGCGATCGTGTACGTCACGAAGGTCTCCTCCATGTCCTGTTCAATGACGCGGATCCGTTGATTACTGATACTAGACGTTGCAGACAAAAAGCAACCAAGCGCTACCCCCTATGCGCCTCGGTGCACTGCAACTAGTTGCATAGGCACGCCGTCGCCCCTACGCTGCCCGGATGGGCCTACCGCACGCGATCCTGGTTTCTTTGTGCGAGCAATCCGGCTCGGGTTACGAGCTCGCCCACAGGTTCGATCGCTCGATCGGCTATTTCTGGACCGCCACACACCAGCAGATCTACCGCACGCTGCGCACGATGGAAGACGACGGTTGGGTGCAGGCGACGACGGTCGTGCAGCACGGGCGGCCGGACAAAAAGGTCTACACCGTGTCCGACACCGGCCGCGCCGAATTGGCTCGCTGGATCGCCGAGCCGCTAACCGGACGAGGCGGCGCGCTTGGCGACACTCGCACCCGCGATGTCGCCGTCAAGCTACGCGGCGCCGCGTACGGCGACCCGGACGCGCTGCGCGCACAGATAACCGCGCTGCGCGCCGAACATTCCCAGCTGCTGGACATTTACCGCGGATTCGAGAAGAAGCAGTTCCCCGACCCGTCGGCGCTGCGGGGCAGCGCACTGCATCAATATCTGGTGTTGCGCGGCGGCATCCGCGCGCAGCAGAGCGCGATCGATTGGCTCGACGAGGTGACCGCGGCACTATGATTTATCCGAATCTGTTGTCCCCCTTGGATCTCGGCTTCACGACGTTGCGCAACCGGGTGGTCATGGGTTCGATGCACACCGGACTGGAAGACCGTGCCCGTCACATCGACCGGCTCGCCGAGTATTTCGCCGAACGCGCACGCGGCGGCGTCGGCCTGATCATCACCGGCGGCTACGCACCCAACCGCACCGGCTGGCTGTTGCCGTTCGCCTCGGAGCTGGTTTCCTCGGCGCAGGCGCGCCGGCACCGGCGCATCACCACGGCAGTTCATGAAGCCGGCGGCAAGATCCTGCTGCAGATCCTGCACGCCGGACGCTATGCGTACCATCCACTGTCGGTGAGCGCCTCGGCGATCAAGGCGCCGATCAATCCGTTTCGTCCGCGAGCGTTGACCTCGCGTGGCGTGCAGTGCACGATCGACGATTTCGCGCGGTGCGCGGTGCTGGCCCGCGAGGCCGGCTACGACGGTGTCGAAATCATGGGCAGCGAAGGGTATCTGCTCAACCAGTTTCTGGCGCCCCGCACCAACAGGCGCACCGACGCCTGGGGCGGCAATGCCGTAAACCGGCGTCGGTTCCCGGTGGAGATCGTGCGCCGCACCCGAGCTGCCGTCGGATCCGACTTCATCATCTGCTACCGGATGTCGATGGCCGACTACGTCGAGGACGGCCAGAGCTGGGACGAAATCGTCGCGCTGGCAACCGAAGTGGAGGCCGTCGGAGCGACCATGATCAATTCCGGCTTCGGGTGGCACGAGGCGCGGGTGCCGACGATCGTCACCTCGGTCCCGAACAGCGCTTTCGTCGACATCAGCCATGCCGTCGCCGGACAGGTCAGCATTCCGGTGGTGGCGTCCAACCGGATCAACATGCCGCAGGCCGCAGAACAGATCCTGGCCGATACCGACGTGCAGCTGATCTCGATGGCCCGGCCACTGCTCGCCGACCCGGAGTGGGTGCGTAAAGCCGCCTCCGACCGCGCCGACGAGATCAACACCTGCATCGCCTGCAATCAGGCCTGTCTGGATCACGCGTTCGTGCACAAGACGGCGTCGTGTCTGCTCAATCCCCGCGCCGGCCATGAGACACAGCTGGTGTTGTCCCCCACCCGGCGGGCACGTACGGTGGCGGTGGTCGGGGCCGGCCCGGCCGGCCTGGCCGTCGCAGTCAACGCCGCGCAGCGCGGCCATCACGTCACGCTGTTCGAGGCTAACGACTTCATCGGCGGTCAATTCGAGCTGGCACGAAGGATTCCCGGTAAAGAGGAATTCCGCGAAACGATCAGGTATTTCACGACGATGCTGGACAAGCACGGCGTCACCGTGCGACTCGGCACCCGGGTGGCTGTCGATGAGTTGGCCGGATACGACGACGTCGTGCTGGCCACTGGCGTAGCGCCCCGGATCCCGGACATTCCCGGCATTGATCACCCGATGGTGTTGACCTACGCGGAGACGATCGCCGGCGTCAAGCCGGTGGGCAAGAGGGTGGCGGTGATCGGCGCCGGCGGTATCGGGTTCGACGTCACCGAGTTCCTGGTCACCGACCTCTCACCGACGCTGAACCTAAAGGAATGGAAAGCAGAATGGGGCGCGGCCGACCCGCAAGAAGCCCGAGGTGCACTGGTGACTCCGATCCCGGCGCCGCCGACCCGCGAGGTGTATCTGCTGCAGCGCAGCAAGGGCCCGCAGGGCAAGCGGCTGGGCAAGACAACTGGGTGGGTACACCGAGCGTCACTGAAAGCCAAAGGCGTGCAGCAACTTTCCGGGGTGAACTACGAGCGCATCAGCGATGACGGGTCGCACATCAGCTTCGGTACAGACCGGCAACACCTGCGGCTGCTCGCGGTGGACAACGTTGTGGTTTGCGCGGGCCAGGAGCCGGTGCGTGACCTCGAGAACGGGTTGCGCTGCAATGGCATTAAGCCACACATCATCGGCGGCGCGGCGCTGGCGGTCGAGCTGGACGCCAAGCGCGCAATCCGCCAGGGCACCGAGCTGGCGGCGCGGTTATAGGGCGGTCAGCCGCTGAACAGGCCAACCGTGCGAGTGTCGGCGACGGCCGCGTTCGCGATTGTTTGGGTTGCTTCACGCGCCGGGGTGGTCGCCACCAGCTTCAACGGCTTGTTCAGGGCATACAACTGGAAACGGTAGTGATGGACGCCGCTGCCTGCCGGCGGGCACGGGCCGAAATACTCCGCCTTCCCGCTGGAGTTCAGGCTGACGCTGGCGCCGCCGGGTAGCGGGCCTTCGCCGATTTCGGTGGTCGACGGCGGGATGCCGGTGACGACCCAGTGGACATAGAGCCCGGCGGGCGCGTCGGGATCGTCGACCACCAGGGCCAGCGACTCGGTGCCGGGCGGCACGTTCTGCCAGCGAAGCGGCGGAGGTACATTTCGGCCCTTGCAGGAGTATTCGACCGGGACCTGCGCGTTATCCGCAAAGGCGGGACTGCTCACCGCGAACTTCGCGGGGCCGGCCGCAGACGACGAGCTCGTTGTCGGCGAGCTCGTTGCCGACGTGGCGGGCCGCGGATGCTCTTTGCCGCCGCCGCCGCACCCGGCCACCGTCAGGATCAGCAGCGCAAGAGCGGTCAGCGCCCGTCTCATGAGCGCCTGTATACCCGCTCACGGCGCACGGCGTAAAGGGCCTGCTTAGTAACCGGAAAGCAGGGTGCGCACCCGGCCCAGCGTCTCCGGCCCGACACTGCTGGAGATTCGCGACGGGTCGGCGGGCCGGCGGCCCCACAACAGCAGGACCCGCGCAGCGGCATCGGTTTCCAGGGTGGCCGGACCGTCAGGCTCCGCGAGGCTGATCGTGGTGCGCTCCGCGTCGGCATCGATCACGACATCCTCGCTGCCGGAAACCCGCAGCCGCGCCTCGATGCGCTCCCCGGGTTGCAATTGCTTGACACCCTTGGCCAACAGCGGCTTTCCCACTGCGATCACGCTGTGTGTCGTCATCCACGCCTGAGCCAGCTGCCGCTGAGCCGCGGCGTTGTCTCCGGTGATGTCCCAGGTGTGCAGCACGAGTTCTTCGCGCATGTGCTCGGCGAACCAGGGCACTTTCATGGTGCGGCCGGTCCAGCCGACGTCGGTATCGGCCGGCACATCGTCGGCCGCTTCGGCGATCTCGTTCAGCGTCGCCATCCTGTCGTGCAACGCCGCCCACAAATCGGTGTCGTTCATCGCGCGCAGTGGCCCCTCGCGTTCCTCGAAGCCACGGGTGCCAACCGGTTGGCCTTCCAGATGCGCGCTCAGCACCCGCGCGAGTTCCTCGGCATTACCGGCCTGATGGACGACGATGTCGCGCACGGTCCAGGCCTCACACCACGTCCCGGTGTCCGGCCGGCGCTGCTGCACCGCGTCGATAAATGGCCGCCACTCGGGGAATCGGTCGGTGTCGATGTTCGATGGCATTCTGCCGGTATACCCTCCGACCGCACATCTACGCTGCGAGCGGGGCGTAGGTGGTGGTGCGCTGACGCGCGGGCCGGCCGATGGCCTCGGCGATCGCGACCAGCTCCGACACGGTCTTGGCCGATCCGTGTTCGGAGCCGGCCATCCGCGAGATCGTCTCTTCCATCAGCGTGCCACCCAGGTCGTTGGCGCCACCATTGAGCATCACCTGCGTGCCCCGGGTGCCGAGCTTCACCCAACTGGTCTGGATATGAGAAATTCTGCCGTGCAACATGATTCGGGCTAGTGCGTGTACGGCGCGGTTGTCACGATGGCTGGGCCCGGGCCGCGAGGCGCCGGCCAGATACAGCGGCGAACTCTGGTGCACGAACGGCAGCGGGACGAACTCGGTGAATCCTCCAGTGCGGTCCTGGATGTCGCGCAACACCTTAAGGTGACCGACCCAGTGCCGCGGGCTATCGACATGCCCGTACATCATCGTCGACGACGACCGCAGCCCCACCTCGTGCGCGGTGGTCACGATGTCGATCCACATCGACGTGGGCAGCTTGCCCTTGGTGAGCACCCAACGCACTTCGTCGTCCAGGATCTCCGCCGCGGTACCGGGTATGGTGTCCAGTCCCCCCTCGCGCAGGCTGATCAGCCACTCCCTGACCGAAAGCCCGCTCTTGGTAGCGCCGTTGGCGATCTCCATCGGGGAAAAGGCGTGCACATGCATCGAGGGCACCCGTGTCTTGACGGCGCGCACCAGATCGACGTAGCCGGTGACCGGCAGCTCGGGGTCGATGCCGCCCTGCATACAGACCTCGGTGGCGCCGGCGACGTGGGCCTCCCAGGCACGTTCGGCGACCTCGGCGGTGGACAGCGAATAGGCGTCGGCGTCGCCCTTGCGCTGCGCGAAGGCGCAGAACCGGCAGCCGGTGTAACAGATGTTGGTGAAGTTGATGTTGCGGTTCACCACGAAGGTCACGTCATCACCGACCGCCTCGCGGCGCAGCGAATCAGCCAATGCAGCAACAGCATCCAGCGCAGGACCCTCGGCGGTGGCCAGCGCCAGGTATTCTGCGTCGGTGCAGCCCGCGGGATCGCGTTCCGCCGAACTCAGCGCGGCTAACACGTCGGTGTCGATGCGTTCGGGTGCGCGGGCGGCCAGCTGGTGGACATGGTCGCGGATCGAGTCCCAGTCCCCGAACGCGCTGTCCAGATCGCTGCGGGCCTCGGCGGCCCGGCCCTCGGTGTCGATCGCGGCATTCAAATCGACCCGGCCGATCGACGCCACGTCGTCGGGCTCCTGCCAGGGCATGCCCACCGGTTTGACATCGCGGGCCAGCCCGGTGCCCGGATCGGCCAGCGCCGCAACATGTCCGGCCACCCGCGGGTCGATCCAGGCCGCCCCGGCCTGAACGTACTTGGGCTGCGCGGTCAGCCGCTCCACCAAGTCGTAGCCCGCCTCGGCGGTGACAGCGGCCAGATCGTCCAAAGTGGGCCAGGGCCGCTCGGGGTTGACGTGGTCAGGGGTCAGCGGCGAGACGCCGCCCCAATCGTCGACACCGGCGGCGATCAGCGCCAGGCACTCGTCGGCCGACACCAGGTTGGGCGGCGCCTGAATGCGCATGCCAGGGCCGAGCACCAGCCGCGCCACCGCCACGGTGGCCAGAAAATCGTCGATGCCGGCGTCGGGCATCGCGGCCATCGCCGTGTGCTCCTTGGCGCGGAAGTTCTGCACGATCACTTCTTGGACGTGACCGAACTCCTTGTGCGACTTACGAATCGCATGCAACGTCTCGGCACGCTCGTGCAGCGTCTCGCCGATGCCGACCAGTAGACCGGTGGTGAACGGAATGGACAGCCGGCCCGCGTCGGTCAAGGTCCGCAGCCGCACCGCCGGATCCTTGTCGGGGCTGCCGTAGTGAGCGAGTCCCTTGGTTTCGAACAGCCGTCGCGACGTCGTCTCCAGCATCATGCCCATCGAGGGCGCCACCGGCTTGAGCCTCGACAACTCCGACCAGCTCATCACGCCAGGGTTCAAATGCGGCAACAGTCCGGTTTCCTCCAGCACCCGGATCGCCATCGCCCGCACATAGGACAGCGTGGAGTCGTAACCCCGTTCCTCCAGCCACGTCCGAGCCTCCGGCCAGCGCTCCTCGGGCCGGTCACCGAGAGTGAATAGGGCTTCCTTGCAACCGAGTTCGCTACCGCGGCGAGCGATGTCGAGGATTTCGTCGGCTTCCAGATACATGCCGGCACCCTGGGCGCGCAACTTGCCCGGCACCGTGACGAACGTGCAGTAGTGGCAGGTGTCCCGGCACAGATGAGTCACCGGGATGAACACCTTGCGCGAGTAGCTGACCGGCAGTCGCCCGAGCGGTCCGCGCCGTCCCGCCGATTCCAGACCCGCGTCGCGCACCCGCGCAGCGCTGTGACAGAGGTCGGCGAGATCGTCGCCGCGTGCCGTCATAGCGACGGCCGCCTCGTCGACGTTCAGCGCCACCCCGTCGCGGGCCCGTCGCAATACTCTCCGCATCGCCGACGTACTTGGTTGCGGAGGCACCACAGGGCTGGGCAGGACAGTCTGTCGTTCGCCCGGAGTCAACGGCACGTTGGTGTAACTTCCGCCCGGTCGGATTTCATCCGCGCGTCCATCGAGTCCTCGGCCCGTGCCATACGCGCAACAGTAGCGCCAGGTCGTCAGCGTCGGGTCGGGCGCCGCCAGAGCACCCACGCCGGCGGCGTCAAGCCCAGCACGATCAGCAGCAACGGCGTGTAATTCATCTGGAAGATCGCATCGTCACCCGGTCCGGGCAGGCTCATCGCGCCGATCGTCAACAGCCACGTCCACAACGGCAACGCGGCCACCCGCGTCGATTTGGTCCACCGCCCAGCGGCCCAGACCAGCGCGGCGTTGACCAAGCCACTGACCAACGCGCTGATCGGAAACGGGACAGAACCGATGTAGGCAGGCAACAGCAGGGCCCCGGCGAGCGCGGAGAGAATCCCGTCGACGGCGAGCAACGTCAAGACGACGTAACGAATTGCAGGGTCCGTCGTGCCGGTGTCGTCGATTCGTCCGGCGCGCGGTTTGGTGGCGGTCAGGTCGGGATGCTGTCCAGTTGGGCGACCAGGGAACCTAATACCCACTGGAAGCTGTCCAGCCGGTCCTGCCAGTGCTGCTGGTTGTAATCCAGATCCGGGTCCATACCGTTCCTTCCGCGGCTGCCTGGTCGGAAGCTTACCGCGTCGCGGATTCGGTGAGGTCGAGCCCGGCGAGCAGATCGGTCTCCCAGCCTCGCTCGTTGCGATCTCCGGCGACGCCGGAAACGAGAATATAGTGCTCCTCCCCCAGGATCGGCAATACCAAGTTGTTCGACAATGCGCAGGCGCGACCGGTGGGACCGACGACGAGTTGGGTGGCGTGCGCGGCCAGCGCCGCCGCCTTGGCCGGCAGCGCGTCGGCAGCGTCGACGACGGCGTCGATCTCCTCGTCTGAGTAGCCCATCCGGTCAAAGTCGCCGTCGAGTGGCGGCATCACCCACCCAGGCTGTAGATCGTCAGGGCCGAGCGCCGCCCACCCTGCCATGAACGCGCTGCGGGCGATGACAGTCCAGTAAAACTTCGGCACCGTCCACGGCGTGCCTGGGTACTCGTCGGTGCGCGCGGCCGCGACCGCCGCCGTGGTGATGACGTGCGCGTGCACATGGTCGGGATGCCCGTAGCCGCCGTTGGCGTCGTAGGTGACCACGACGTGTGGGCGCAGCGTGCGAATCAGCGACACCAGGGCGCCGACGGCTTCGCGTTCGTCGGCGTCGATGAAGCGTTGCTGGCGTCGTGGCGCGGTGCCCGCCATGCCCGAGTCACGCCAGCGCCCCGGTCCGCCGAGAAAAATCGGTTCGCCGACACCGAGGGCGCGCAGCGCGGCGGTGAGTTCGCCGATGCGGTAACCGCCGAGCTGGTCGGCGTGGTCGACCGCAAGCTGCGCCCAGCGCTCGCCGATGACCTCGCCCTCCTCACCGAGCGTGCAGGTAACGACCTGCACATGAGCCCCGCGGGCGGCATAGTGAGCGATCGTGGCACCGTTGGTGAGGCTCTCGTCGTCCGGGTGGGCGTGCACGAACAGCAGCCGCGGCGTCTCCTGCATGGACTGCATGGACGCACCCTACCGCCGACGCGGGCTTGACTTTCCGCCGCAAAGCCGCCCGCGCCAAGAAACGCTCGTGGCTACTATCGTGGGATGCCACAGCAGACCGAGGTGATCCGCACGCGCCGCCGCGGCAAGGAACTCGAGCACGCACTCTACGACGCGACCCTGTCCGAACTGGCCGACGTCGGGTACGGGCGGCTGACCATGGAGGGGATCGCGGCTCGGGCCCGGACCGGCAAAGCCGCGTTGTATCGACGGTGGTCGACCAAACACGCCTTGGTGCATGCGGCACTGCTTTATGCGCTTCCGCCGTTGCCCGAGCCCCGAGCCGACCGATCGGCCCGGGAGAACCTGCTGACCGTCTTCGGCGCGCACTGCGACGTATTGGCCGGCAAGACAGCGTTTCCCAGCCTGGCCATCATGGGCCAGCTCATTCACGAACCGGAACTGCGTGCCATTTTCGCGGACGCCGTGGTGGCTCCCCGGCTGCGGATCATCGAATCGATTCTGCAGACCGGTGTGGCCAACGGCGAAATCGACGCGACGGCGCTCACGCCACTTACCGGACGAGTGGGACCGGCATTGATCAACCAGCAGCTCCTGCTCACCGGGGCGCCACCGAACCGGCGGCAACTCGTGCACATCGTCGACACTGTGCTCGCCCATTCCGCCCCGGCGGGTGCCGGCTAAGGCTAGTCGATGCGGGTAGCGGCGACCGCCCAAACCGGAAAGTGCACGCGGTGGTTATCCAAAAGCGGGCCAAGCACTTTCAGTCGCTCCTGCAGTGGCTGAAACCGCTTCGCCATGACCGGATCGTTACCCATCGCCTGCTGCATGAACTCCAACGTTTCCGGCCTGAAAATGCCCACGTACGTGGAGGTGCCCACATAGTCGACGCGCCACCCGCCGGCGCCGAGGACCCGCTCGAAGTTGTCGGACGGTAGCCCGTCGAATTGCAGTCCGTTGACGTTGTGGCGGCCGAACTCGAACATGAACAGCCGCGCACTGGGCTTGGTGGCGCGGTGGAGCGCTTGCGCGTACCGGGTCTGCGTTTCCTCGTCGTCCATGAACACGTGGTAGAAGGCGCTGTCGACGACGGTGTCGAATCGGTTCTCGAGGCCATCCAGGACCGTCGCGTCGGCAACCTGGAAATCCACCTTCACCCCGGCCCGCTCGGCATTGCGTTTGGCTTGCTCGATCGCCGAGGGCGACCCGTCGATGCCGGTTGCCGAATAGCCCTGTGAGGCATAGTGAATCGCGTGATAACCCGGCCCGGTGCCCGGGTCGAGCACTTCACCGCGCACGGCCCCATACGCGACCAACTGCTGCACCACCGGCTGCGGGCCACCGATATCCCACGGGATCAGCCCCTCGCCCGAGCGCTCTCTCCCGTAGAGTTGCTCGAACATCGGGTCGACGTCGTCTGCCATATCTAGCTCCTCTGCTATGTCTGACCGCCAACGTAATCGCTTAGCACAAGGAACGCTAGCGACTACTACGGAAACGGGACCGCCAAGACGATCAGTCCGCGGTTTTCACCCACTGCCCGGCGTCACCGACGATTCCGACCGGCACAGCCCCGGTGAGGCTGACGTTCCGCACGCTGGGTCCGGCAGCCACAATCGTGGTGTCCTGCAGGATCGGCAGCACGGTGGACATGTTCCACAGCCGCGGCTCCACCGCGTTGACGACGTCGTTGATGTTCTGGGTGCCGGCCAGCGCGGCATCGATGTTCGCCTGGATGCTGCGATCGCAGATGCCGGTGATGTTCGACGGCGCCTGCACCAGCGCGCCCGGTTCCTGTGCCCGGCTGGGCGGCGTCGACGTCGGTGTCGTCGGCGCAGTGGCCGGATTCGCTCGCGACGTGGGAGCCGGATCCGATGAGGCCGTCGGCGCCGCCGCGGTGGACACCGCCGTCGCCTCCAATGCCGGGCAGCTGTAGCGCGATGCCAGCAGCGTCGCCAAGTTCCCGCCGGCCTGTCGCCAACCGACGATGGCGTCCACCCGGTTGTTGACCAACGCGTCGCGGTACAGCGCCACCGGGTCGAGGGCCAGTACCGTCGCGGCGATGCCGACGTTGCGCAGCTGGTCGGCAGCGGTGTTGGCCACCGCCACCGACGTCGGGTCGTTGCTCGCCACGCCGATGACCAGTGACAGCTGCTTGCCGTCCTTACTGATGCGCCCCCGCGTCATCTCCGGCGGCCCGGTACTGGTCGGCGCGGTCTCCGGCCCAGCCGACGGTGGAGGAGCGACGGTCGCCGACGTGTCGTTTTCGATCTGGTATCCCGACGACTCCAGCAGCGCCAGCGCCGCCGTTTTGGTCAGCGCCGGCGGCGCGGTCGGCACGTAGCCGGGGTCGCTGGGCGCGCGGATCTGCGCCTGATCCAACTGCACGGTGTTGTCGCTGCCGGCGCCCACCGCGGCCAGCAGATCGACGTCGAGAAGGCCCAAAAGCGCCTTGCGCACTTGCCGGTCGGCCAGCTTGGGCTCGTTGGCGCGCAGCGTGAGCTGCATGACTCGCGGTGTCATGATCCGTGCCGTGCGCACATCCGGGATCGCGGACAATTGCGCGAAAGCTGCTGAGCCACCGTGTACTTGGGCCACCTGGGTGTCGCCGTTGCGCATGGAGTCGGCCAACGCCGCCGGCGCCCCGGCCCGGCGGAAGAGGATCAGATCCGGTTTGGCCGGCGAACCCCAGTAGCGGTCGTTGCGGGCGAGCAAGATTTCGTCACGTTGCGGGTCGATGTTCTCCACCCGGAACTGTCCGCCGGTGACCGGCAAAGCACGCGCCAGCCCGGCCGGGAATCCGCCCGGCACATCCTTGACGATGTGTGCCGGCAGGATGTTGCTGAACAACTCCCGCCATGCCGGATACGGCCGGGAGAACGTGACGACCGCCTGCTTACCGCCCTCGATCGACTGCACCCCGGTGATCAGGTCGTAGCCGGCCGGGTCGACCACACCGGGCTGGCCGACCATCTGCCGCCACAGATACCAGAAGTCGTCGGCGGCGATGGGCGCGTTGTCGGTCCACTGGGCCTCCGGCCGGATCTTGTAGGTCACCGTGAACGGGTTGTCGTTGGTCACCTCGGCGGACAGCAGCAGCGTCGGGTCCATCTCCCACCGCGACCCCGTCGGCGTGTTGGGGTCGGGCACCGGCCGGAACGCGCTGGGCAGCACCAGCGCGCCGATCGCGGCGTTGACCGCCGACAGGTCGGACACCAGGTGCGGGTTGAACCCGGCGCCGATGGAGTCGATGCCCATGATGATCTGCGTCTTGCGCTGCGGCGGCGGCACCGTACTCTTCGAGGTCTCGGTGCTCTGCGGCGCCGGCGGTGGACTGACGGTGCACGCCGCCAGTGCCAGCAACGAAACCAGCACGCCGGCGGTCACGCGGGCGCGGCGAGCTCGTTTCGGCACGAGCATTAGGGTATCCGGGCCCGGTGCAATTAGCCCCGCGCCTTTGCCCGGGACCGGCTGCGGGCCCGCTCGGTGGCCTCCAGCTGCACCTTTCGGACCCGCACCACCTCGGGAGTCACTTCGACGCACTCGTCGGACCCGCAAAATTCCATCGCCCGCTCCAGGTCGAGTTCGATGGGCTTGGTGAGCGTCTCGATCACATCGGCGGTCGAGGACCGAATATTGGTCAGCTTCTTCTCGCGGGTGACGTTGATGTCGAGGTCTTCCGGACGCGGGTTGATCCCGACGACCATGCCTTCATAGGTCTCCTGCCCGGGCTCGACTAAGAACTGGCCGCGGTCCGCGAGCTGAATCAGCGCATACGGCGTGATGATGCCGGACCGGTCGGATACCAGCGACCCGGTGTGCCGGGTGCGGATCTCGCCCGCCCACGGCCCATATCCGTCGAACACTGCGTGGCCGATGCCCGTGCCGCGGGTCTCGGTGAGGAAATCGGTGCGCCACCCGATCAGCCCGCGGCTGGGCACCGAGAAATCCATCCGGACCCACCCGGTGGCGTGATTGGCCATCTCGACCATTCGGCCCTTGCGGGCCGCCATCAGCTGGGTGATCGCGCCGACATACTCTTCGGGGCAGTCGATGGTGAGCGCCTCGAACGGCTCGTGCAGCTTGCCGTCGATCGTCTTGGTCACCACCTGCGGCTTACCGACGGTCAGCTCGAATCCCTCGCGGCGCATCTGCTCGACGAGCACCGCAAGCGCCAGCTCGCCGCGGCCCTGAACCTCCCAGGCATCGGGACGGCCGATGTCGACCACCCGGATCGAGACGTTGCCCACCAGTTCGGTGTCCAGCCGCGTCTTGACCATCCGCGCGGTGAGCTTGTGCCCGGACACCTTGCCCGCCAACGGCGAAGTGTTTGTCCCTATCGTCACCGAGATCGCCGGCTCGTCGACGGTAATACGCGGCAGCGCAACGGGATTCGGGAGGTCGGCAAGAGTGTCGCCGATCATGATCTGCGGTATCCCGGCAACCGCGACGATGTCACCGGCTTGCGCTTCCTCGGTCGGTGAACGCTCGACGCCCTCGGTGACCAGCAGTTCGGTGATTTTCGCGGTGCTGGGGCCACTCTCACGCAGCCAGGCCACCTGCTGACCCTTTCGCAACCGCCCGTTGTAGATGCGGACCAGCGCCAGCCGGCCCAAAAATGCCGACGCGTCCAGATTGGTCACGAGCGCCTGCAGCGGCGCGTCCGGGTCCCCGCTGGGCGGCGGAATATGTTGCAGCAGCACATCGAACAGCGCATCCAGGTTGTCCCCCTCGGGCACCTGACCGTCGGGTGGCTGGATGGTGCTGGCCACCCCGGCGCGCCCGGACGCGTACAGGGTCGGCAGGCCGAGCGCTTCCTCGGCGGCCTTGGCCGCGGCGTCGTCGAGATCGGCTGCCACGTCGAGCAATAGGTCGTGACTGGCCTCGACCACCTCGGCGATGCGCGCGTCGGGGCGGTCGGTCTTGTTGACTACGAGGATCACGGGCAGATGGGCGGCCAGTGCCTTGCGCAAGACGAACCTGGTCTGCGGCAACGGGCCTTCGGAGGCGTCGACCAGCAGCAGCACTCCGTCGACCATCGACAGTCCGCGTTCCACCTCGCCGCCGAAGTCGGCGTGCCCCGGCGTGTCGATGACGTTGATGACGGTGACGCTGCCGTCGGGGTGATGGCGGTGCACGGCGGTGTTCTTCGCCAGGATCGTGATGCCCTTTTCGCGCTCCAGATCACCGGTGTCCAGCACACGCTCCGTGAGGCCGCCCCGCTCGTGCAGCGCTCCGGACTGCCGCAGCATCGCATCGACCAGGGTCGTCTTGCCGTGGTCGACGTGAGCCACAATGGCGATGTTGCGAAACTGCACCGGGTGATTGTGCCAGTCAGTCCGTCACCAGCCGCGCTTGCGCGGCGCCGACCCGACCAGCTGCGTCTTCTCAACCGCCTCGCGGCTGGGGTAAGCCTCGCGGCTGCGGTAAACGATGTAGGGCCGGAACAGATATCCGATCGGTGCGCTGAACGCATGCACCAGCCGGGTGAACGGCCACATCGCAAACAAAATGAGCGCGATCGTCGCATGCACCTGGAAATAGATCGGCGCCTGGTGCATCAGGTCGCCACGCGGGTCCAGGATGAATATCGACCGGAACCAGACCGACACGTTCTGCCGGTAGTCGTGGACCTCGCCGTAGTGCGTGGCGCCCATCAACGTGCAGCACATGCCGGCCACCAGCGCGCACACCAGCACCGGGTACATGAGCTTGTCGCTCAGACTGGTGGCCAGGCTCACCGGTCCTCGGGTCCATCGCCGATAGATGAGCAACCCGATGCCGATCAGGGCCGCCAACCCGGCCGGCGCGCCGAGAATCAGCGCCTGCAAGTGGTAGAAGTGGTCGCTCATCCCGAAATCCTCGGTTAGCCACTCGGGGACGCAGAGGCCCATGACATGGCCCGCGATCACCATCAGACTGCCGAAGTGGAAAAGCGGGCTGCCGATCTGAAGTAGCCGCGACTCGTAAATCTGCGACGAGCGGCTGGTCCAGCCGAACTTGTCGTAGCGGTACCGCCACCAGGTGCCGACGCCGGCTATCGACAAGGAGACGTACGGCGCGACGTCCCAGAAGACCTCGGCGAGGCTTGTGTTGGCCATATCAATTCCCGCCGGTTGGCTTGGGTGGCACGGTCAACGTGAACGGTTGCAGCCCAACAGCTTCCGCGGGCGGGCCGGATTCAGCGAGCCGGCGCGCCCGCGCAACCTCCTGATCAGTCACCGGTGGCAGCGTTTCGCACACCGCGGCAACAACGTGCGCGTAGGGCGACCCGGCTTTCGTCAACGCCTGCAATAGCACGTCGATGGGCACCCGATGTTCGATCATCAGCCGACGCCCCATCTCGGGGTCGACCCTGGCGGCGAACTCGAGTACCACCGGCAGGTGGTCCGGGGCCTCGCTGGTCGGCGGCGTTACGCCGGCCTCCCGGTAGGCCGTCGCGAACGCCAGCATCTCGCGCCCGCGGTTGCGGGTGTCGCCGGCCGTCCAGTACGTCAAGTACATGGTCGAGCGACGCTGCATATCAAAGGTTTCCACATATTCGGTGGCCGCTGTCAGCGGGTCGGCGGCCCGCACTGCGGCGAGCGTGCGGGCCAGCAACCCCGCCGCGGTCCCGTCGATATGGGTCAGCAGCGTCTCGACCGTCTCCAGCCGCTCCTCGAGCTGTTCATCCGGGTAGGCCAGCAACAGCGAGGCCGCCTGCCAGACCAACCGGTCGGAAAGCTGCGGCCCGCGCGACCTTGTCAGTAGTTTCATTGCTTCTGCTCTTGGGGGAACATCTCGGACGGGACATCTTGGCCGTTCCACGTCAGCAGGTTCACCTGCGACCGTGGACGCATGGCGTGAAAGGCCTCCACCGACACCGGCACCGGCCCGTCCTCGTACATGCCCGGGCCGCCATCGCCGTCCAGCGAGCACCCCGCCATCTGTTCGAGATCACGGGCCTGGGGCGCGTACGCGGTTGGAATGACGTACCGCTCTTCGTATTTCGCTATCGCGAGCAGGCGGTACATCTCGTAGATCTCTTCTTCGGTCATCCCGACGGAATGCGGTATGTGCGGCTGGGTTTCGCGGCCGAGGTTGATATCACGCATGTAGGAGCGCATCGCCGCCAGCCGGCGCAGCACCTGCTCGACGGTGGCGGTGTCGCCCGCGGTGAACAGTTCGGCCAGGTATTGCATGGGGATGCGCAGCGCCTCCAGCGCGCCGAACAGGTTGCCGAGGTCCTCGCCGTCGTGACCGTCGCGACTGACGGCATTGACCACCGGCGACAGCGGCGGGATGTACCAGACCATCGGCATGGTCCGGTATTCCGGGTGCAGCGGCAACGCCACCTTGTATTTATTGATCAACGCATAGATCGGTGAGCGTTGCGCCGCCTGGATCCACTCATCGGAGATGCCTTCTGCGCGCGCGGCGGCGATCACCGTCGGGTCATTCGGGTCCAGGAAAACGCGGCACTGCGCCTGGTAGAGATCGGTGTCCCGTTCCACCGACGCCGCCTCCAGCACCCGGTCGGCGTCGTAGAGCATCAAGCCCAGATAGCGCAGCCGGCCCACGCAGGTTTCCGAGCAGATCGTCGGCAGGCCGATCTCCATGCGCGGGTAGCACATCGTGCACTTCTCGGCCTTGCCGGTCTTGTGGTTGAAATACACCTTCTTGTAAGGGCATCCCGACACACACATCCGCCAGCCACGGCAGCGGTCCTGGTCGACGAGCACGATGCCGTCCTCGCTGCGCTTGTACATCGCACCCGACGGGCACGAGGCCACGCAGGAGGGGTTGAGGCAGTGCTCGCAGATCCGGGGCAGGTAGAACATGAAGGTCTCTTCGAGCTGAAGCTTGACCTCGTCGCTCACCTTCTTCAGCACCGGGTCGTCGCGCAACGTCTCCGTCGATCCGGCCAGGTTGTCATCCCAGTTGACGCCCCACTCGATCTTCATCGGTTCGCCGCTGATCTGGCTGCGCGGCGCGGCGGTCGGGAACGTGTCGCCCAGCGGTGCCGACGTCAGGTTTTCGTAGTCATAGGTCCACGGCTCGTAGTAGTCACCGATGCTCGGCAGCTTCGGGTTGGCGAAGATCCTCAGCAGCTTGGAGATTCGCCCGCCGTCGCGCAGCCGTAGCCGGCCCTTTTTGTCGCGCATCCATCCGCCGCGCCACCGTTCCTGATCTTCGTACGTGCGTGGATAGCCGACGCCGGGGCGGGTTTCGACGTTGTTGAACCACACATACTCGGTGCCGCTGCGATTCGTCCAGGCCTGCTTGCAGGTGACCGAACAGGTGTGGCAGCCGATGCACTTGTCGAGGTTCATCACCATCGCCAGTTGCGCCATGACCTTCATGTCAGTAGGTCACTTCCTGGCTGCGCCGGCGCACAATCGTCACCTCGTCGCGCTGGTTGCCGGTCGGACCCAGGTAATTGAACGCGAACGCGTGCTGGCCGTAGCCGCCGGCGAGGTGGCTGGGCTTGATCCGCACCCGGGTCAGCGCGTTGTGGTTACCGCCGCGCTTACCCGTGGTCTCGGTGCGCGGCGTGTCCACGGTGCGTTCCTGCACGTGGTAGACGAACACCACTCCGTCCGGCATGCGATGGCTGACGATGGCCCGGCATACGTATACGCCGTTGACGTTGACCGCCTCGACCCAATCGTTGTCGCGCACATTGATTTTCGCGGCGTCCCCCGGACTCATCCACATGGTCGGGCCGCCGCGGGACAGCGAGAGCATGTACAGGTTGTCCTGGTAGGTGGAGTGGAAAGACCACTTCGAGTGCGGCGTCAGATACCGCACGGTCAATCCGATGCCGTCTTCGGTCGGGCCGAGCTCGGGCGCGTTGAACAGCCGGGTCATGTCCAGCGGTGGCCGATAGACCGGCAGGTGCTCGCCGAGTTCCTCGATCCAGTCGTGAGCGAGATAGAAGTGCATCCGTCCGGTGAGCGTGTGAAAAGGCTTGAGGTGCTCGATGTTGATGGTGAACGGCGCGTAGCGGCGGCCGCCGGTCTCGCTGCCCGACCATTCCGGGCTGGTGATCACCGGCACCGGACGCGCCTGGGTGTCGGCGTAGGTGATGCGCTTTTCCTCGCTGCCCTCGGCCAGGTGGGCCAGCCTCTGGCCGGTGCGCTTCTCCAGCTCCAGGAAACCCTCGACCGCGAGCCGGCCGTTGGATGTGCCCGACAGCATCAATATCGTGTCGGCCATTCGGTCGGCCGTCGTCATCGCCGGGCGGCCTTGACCGGCACCGGAATTCATCACACCGAATTTGGCGGCCAGCTGCTCGACCTCCTGGAAGGGATGCACTGTGAAGCCCTTGACGGTCAGCCCGAATTTCTCGACCAGTGGACCCAGCGTCACCCACTTGTCGTAGATCGCGCCGTAGTCGCGCTCGACGACCGTGAGCTTGCTCATCGTCTTGCCCGGGACCGGCACTTCGTCGGCGTGCAACCAGACATGTTCGGTGCCATCGGGATACGCCAACGCGTCGGGGGTGTCATGCAGCAGCGCGGTGAGCACAACATCGCTGCGAGTACCCAGATGGCGCTTGGCCATCGCGCTGAAGGCTCGGGCGATCGCGCCGAACGCGTCGAAGTCCGAACGGGTTTCCCACGGCGGATCGGTCGCCGGGCTGAACGCGTGCACATACGGGTGCATGTCGGTGCTGGACAGGTCGGCCTTCTCGTACCAGGTCGCCGCCGGCAGCACCACGTCGGACATCAGTGTCGTCGACGTCATCCGGAAGTCGATCGACATCATCAGGTCGAGCTTGCCCTCCGGAATCTCGTTGTCCCAGGCCACATCGGAAGGCCGGACCCCGTCCGCGGTTGGTTCAGCCTGCATGTTGGAGTCGGTCCCCAACAGGTGCCGCAGGAAGTACTCGCCACCCTTGCCGGACGAGCCGATCAAGTTCGCCCGCCACACGGTGAGCACCCGTGGCCAGTTCACCGGATTGTCGGGATCGGTGATCGCGAGTTTGAGCTTGCGCTGCGCGAGTTGCTCGCCCACATACTCGGCGACGTCGCGACCCGCCACGTGCGCCTCGTCGGCGACGTCGAGGCTGGAACGGTCGAACTGCGGGTAGAACGGGCTCCACCCCATGGCCGCCGCGGAGGTCAGCAGGTCCATGGTGTGCTTTCCGGCGAACCGGCCACGGCCGACCGGGCTGGCCAGCTTGTCTGCCCCGTAGGCGTCGTAGCGCCACTGGTCGGTGTGCGCATACCAGTAAGACGCGCCGGGGACCTGTCTTGGGGGCCGCGCCCAGTCGGTGGCCATTGCCAGCGTCTGCCACCCGGTGAGCGGACGAACCTTCTCCTGACCGACGTAGTGCGCCCAGCCGCCGCCGTTTCGTCCCATCGACCCGGTGAGCATCAGCAACGCCAGCACCGCACGGTAGATGGCGTCGCCGTGGAACCAGTGGCAAATACCGCCGCCCATGATGATCATCGACCGCCCGCCGGATTCCTCAGCGCTGCGGGCGAATTCCCTTGCGACACGGATCGCCTGCGCAGCCGACACGCCGGTGATCGGCTCCTGCCAGGCCGGGGTGTTGGCCTGGGTGGCGTCGTCGTAACCGGTGGGCCAATCGCCGGGAAGCCCGGGGCGCGCCACCCCGTAGTGGGCGAGCATCAGGTCGAACACTGTGCACACCACATGCTCGCCGACGCGGCGCACCGGTACGCCACGCGTCACGGTTTCGCCGTGCCCGTCGATAGTGTCGAAGCCGGGGAACTGCACCAGCGCGGTAGCGCGGTCGCCGTTGGACGCGTGCGGGCGCTCCACGCTCAGCGCGGGAGTCACTCCATTCAGGTCGAGGTTCCACTTCCCGACGCCGTCCTCGCCGTAGCGGAATCCGACTGAGCCGTGCGGGATTACGACGGAGTCGGTAGCGGAGTCCAATATCGCGGGTTTGAACGCCGCGTTCTCCACGGCTTGACCCATGTCGGCTGCGGTGAGGTTCTTTCCGGGCACCATCGCGTCGCCGCGCTGCTCGAGCTTGATCAGAAACGGTAAATCGGTGTAGCGACGCGCAAAGTCCGCGAAGAACGGAACCTCTTGTTTGACATAGCATTCCGAGAGGATCACGTGGCCCATCGCCATGGCCAGCGCCCCGTCGGTGCCGGCCGCGCACGGCATCCACTCGTCGGCGAACTTGGTGTTGTCCGCATAGTCGGGGCTGACGCTCACCACCTTGGTGCCGCGGTAGCGGGCCTCGGCCATCCAGTGCGCGTCGGGCGTGCGGGTAATGGGCACGTTGGAACCCCACATCACCAAATACGCTGCGTCCCACCAGTCCCCCGACTCGGGCACATCGGTCTGGTCGCCGAACACCTGGGGCGAGGCCACCGGAAGGTCGGCATACCAGTCGTAGAACGACGTCATCACGCCGCCGATCAGCTCGATGAACCGCGAACCCGCAGCATGGCTGACCATCGACATCGCCGGTATCGGTGAGAAACCGGCCACCCGGTCCGGCCCGTACGCCTTGATGGTGTACACATGGGCGGCGGCGATCATCTCGGTGGCTTCGGCCCAGCTGACCCGGATCAGCCCGCCCTTGCCGCGGGCCCGCTGATAGCGGCGGCGACGCTCAGGGTCGGCCTGAATGTCTGCCCACGCCAACACCGGATCACCCAGGCGCGCTTTGGCTTCCCGGAACATCTCGACCAACAGGCCCCGGGCGTACGGATACCGCACCCGGGTCGGCGAATAGCTGTACCAGGAGAACGACGCACCCCGGGGACACCCGCGCGGCTCGTACTCGGGGCGGTCCGGACCCACCGACGGATAGTCGGTCTGCTGGGTCTCCCAGGTGATGATCCCGTCCTTGACATAGATCTTCCACGAACACGATCCCGTGCAGTTGACGCCGTGCGTCGAACGGACCACCTTGTCGTGGTTCCACCGGTCGCGGTAGAAGACGTCGGCCTCACGGCCGCCCTGCCGGGTGACGGTGCGCAGGTCGGCGGAGAACTCGCCCGGAGTGAAGAAGCGCCCGCTGCGCCCCAACAACTCCTCCAGTGCGCCTCCGACATGCGGCGTCGCAGTCAAGGAAGGACCTCCTCACCGGTACGGGCGCGCCACGTCGTCGAGCCGTGCGTGGGTTGGTATTTGGGACCGCTCGGCGACTCGACTGCGATCTCGCCGATCTTTCCGACCAGTTTCGTCGTGGCCATCACCATCGGCGGCCCGCGCTGGTCAGCAACCGTTCATCAGCATAGGGGGTGGGACACGGGCCGACCAAGACGGTTGCCGACGGGTAGTCGACAGGCGGTGCCGAGTTCCTACGTCGGCGTGCTCCACCATCCGGCGTGGTCGCCGTACCCACGCGTTACAGGTAACCAGCCGGACCGCTATCAGCATGACAACGCAACGTTAATGTTCCGTGTTGGCATGTAAAAACCAAATCACGGGCCGCAGCTTGAATGTTGCTGTGGTGTTTCTGGCAAACTCCTGTGTGCGCTGGGCTTTACGGTGTTTCAAGCATCCGCGCCAACGCGGGCAACCACTCCCGGTCGGCGGGCACCCAGTCGACGTCGTGCAGGTCGGCGGCTGTCACCCAGCGCAGTGCACGATGGTCGTGCGGGTGTGGCTCGCCGCGCAACAGCGTCACCTGATACGCCCGCAGCGTCGTTGTTTCGTTCAGCGGAATGTCGGCACCCAGCCGTTCGCCGACCGCGACCGCGTCGACGTCTACACCGAGTTCCTCGGCCAACTCGCGCGCCAATGCGTGCGGCTCGGTCTCGTCAACCATCACCTTGCCGCCGGGCAGTTCCCAGCGCCCGGCCAGTTCCGGCGGCCGACACCGTTGTGCCAGCAGCACCGCCGACCCGGAGATGACGGCCCCGGCCACAACGATCTGGTTCTGCATCGCGGGTGACGGTATACCGTCGGATGTATGGCTGTGTTAACGGATGAACAAGTAGACGCCGCACTGCCCGAACTCAATGGCTGGAAGCGCGCCGAGGGTGCCCTGCGCCGGTCGATCAAGTTCCCGTCGTTCCTGGACGGTATCGACGCCGTGCGCCGGGTAGCCGAGCACGCCGAAGCCAAGGACCATCATCCCGACATCGATATCCGTTGGCGGACAGTGACTTTCGCGTTGGTGACGCACTCGGCGGGCGGCATCACGCAAAACGACATCGACATGGCACACGACATCGACGGGATTATCGGGAGCTGACGCTGCGGCCCGTTGCCGCGATCCAGCCCAACGTCATCAGGCTGGCCACGATATAGACCATCCCGCCCCAGGCCAGATACCACGCGCGGCCGTTCTGCCAGATGGTCGGCTGGGCGAAGCTGAGCAACCACGGCACCCCGATGACGGTTAGCACCAGCCAGCTCCAGCCGAGAATCCGCGTTCCACGGCGTCCGGATAACGGCCCGTGAATCAGCCAGATCATCAACGGCACCAGCCACACCCAGTGGTGTGTCCAGGAAATCGGTGACAACAGCAGTCCGAACAGCTCCACCACCAGCAGCAGCCCTAGGCGGTCGGTTCCATCGGACCCGTCGGCGCCGGTAGCGCTCAGCGCGCGCCAGGCCAGGATGGCCAGCACCGCGGTGACGGCGATCCCGGCCAGCACCAGCGGCGAGTAGCCGGAGTCGTGGCCGAAGATTCTGCAGATACCGCCCCGCCAGGATTGGTTGAACGTCGTGCAGATCGGTCCGACCCGGTCGGTCTTGAAAATCAGATCGGTGAAGTAGTAGCGGGTCTGGTCGCCGACGACGAGTGCCGACACCGCGACGGTGGCCAGGAAGACCACCGCGGAGAACACGGCCGCGCCCCAGCGCCGGACGCCGACGAAGTACAGGCCGGTGATCGCCGGGGTCAGCTTCACGCCGGCGGCGGCGCCGACCAAGAGGCCCGAGAGCCACCACCGGGTGGTGTAGGCGGCCCACAGCGTGGCCAGCGCCAACAGGACGTTGATCTGCCCGTAGTCGAAGGTGCTGCGCAGCGGCTCGAGCCAGATGGCGACCGCGGTCCACAGCATCGCGACGCGGTGGCCCTCGCCGGCCGGGACGCCGAGCAAGCGCTGGCTGATCCGGACCACGCCGTAGAGCGCGGCCATGGTCCCGATCTGCCAGCAGAAGGCGACCAGTCCGAACGGCAACAAGTGCAGCGGGTAGAAGATGACCGCGGCGAACGGCGGGTAGGTGAACGGCAGTGGGAAATCGGGCGTTTGGTCGGCATAGACGTAGCTGTAGAGCGTTCCCGGGTGGTCGATCGCCGCGGCGCCGCCGACGTACACGTGCAGGTCGACGAAGTTGGCCCCGTTGGGGACCAGATATGTCCAGACCAGCCGCGCGGCGACGCTCAACACCAACAGCACCGGCCCGACGGCGTTGCGCGAAAACGCCCGCCGGCGGGTGCTTGATGCCGCCGGGGCGGCCGAGGTGGTGTCTATCTGCTCGATGCTAACGGGGCGCGACGGGTGCGACGGCGTCCGGTCACTGCAACCGCTCGTCTGCGTAACGATCGAATAACCGCCACACGTGTCACTTGAGTCACTTTGGTATCGCGTTACGTTCAGCGCGGGACCTGTCGTCGAGAACCAGGGAGAGCCATGTCAACCTTTTGGACGTTGGTACGCGCCACCACCGTTGTGGCGGGCACGTCGGCCGCGTTAATCGTGGGCGGTCTGCTGGGTACAGCCCATGCCGACCCGGCGCCGCCGATACCCGCACCCAATATCGGCGAGCAGCTCGTCACCTCGGCGGCCAATGCGCCGCAAGTGCTGCAAAACCTTGCCACGGCGCTGGGCGCCCAGCCGCCGGCGCAGCCGCCGTTGGCCAGCGCTGGTATCAAAGTGCCGCAGCCGACGCCCGCGAGCCTTCCGGGCACCGCCCCCGCCGTCCCAGGCCAGACCTCGCTCATTCCCGGCGCCACCGCCGCAGCCCCGGCGGCGACGAACGCCGCGCCCGGGGTCGGCGGTATCCCCGGGTTGGCACCGACCGTTCCGGCGCCGGCCGCTCCTGCGCCTGCGGCCGGACCGACAGGGTTGCTGCCGAGCGCGCAAGTTGACCTGCCACAGGTGCCGTTCCTTCCGGTGCCGCTGCCGCAGCAGGTCTCACTGCCCGGCGACCTGGCCTCGGTGGCGCCCGGCGGTGTCCCGGTTCCTCGTGGTGTCGCCCAGCCGACGACGGCGCTGACCTCGGTTCCGGCCGTGGCGCCGAACCCGTTGTTGCTGCCGCTGTCCGGCCTGCCCTGACATGCACGTTGGCCGGCTAGTGCGCCCCTACTAGCCGGCCACCCTTCAACCAAGACCGGGAGAACACCGTGGCAATCACCAGGAATCTGATCAACGGCCTCGCCGCCGCGACCGTCGCATCGAGCGTCGCACTGGTGATCTGCCCAGGCGCGGCCGCTGACCCGGCTCCGCCTCCACCGCTGCCCTCGCAACAGGTTCCGGGGCTGCCGGCGCTCACCGAGTTGAGCCCCATCATCCAGCAGGCCGCCGGCAATCCCGAGCAGGCCTCGCAGCTGCTGATGGCCGCGGCGTCGGCGTTCACCCACAACCCGGCAGCGCCCGGCGAATCGAAAAACGTTGCGTCGTCGGTGAACCAATTCGTGCAGGGGCCTACCGAGGCGGCCCCGGTGGCGCACACCGTCCCGCCCGGTGTGGAACCGGGCGCTCAGGCGCACCTGCCCACCGGTATCGACCCGGCGCATGCCGCGGGCCCCGCGCCCGAGGCCGCGCCTGGCCCCGCGGCCGCCACACCGGTCGCGGCGGCGGCACCGCCGGCGGAACCACCCGCTCCCGCCCCGGCGGCGGCTCCGGGTTTCAGCCCGGACGCGCCGCCGACACAGGAATTCATGTATCCCTCGATCGGCAACGGCTGTCTGCCGGACGGTGGTAACGCCCTGGCGACCGCGCTGTCGGTGGCTGGGCCGGCCAAGATTCCGACCCCCGGCCCCAAACCGGGCCAGACCGCCTACGTGTTCACCGCGATCGGCACGTCCGGGCCCGCAGAGGTGCAGAAGCTGCCGTTGAATGTGACGTGGGTGAATCTGACCACCGGGAAGTCGGGAAGCGCGACGCTCAAGCCGCAACCGGACATCAATCCGAACGGGCCCACCACGTTGACGGCCATCGCCGACACCGGCTCGGGCAGCATCATGTCGACGATCTTCGGGCAGGTCACCACCAAGGACAAGCAGTGCCAATTCATGCCCACCATCGGTTCGACGGTGGTGCCGTAACCCAGGTTGTCTTTGGCGCCTTGGCGCGGGTCAGTACGCCATGAACAGGATGGCGTCGCGGTCGTACTCCAGGCCGGGATGAACGCTCGCAAGGTGCGCCTGGGTCAGCTCGACCAGTTCGTCTTCGTCCTTGCCAACGATGGCCTCGCCGCATGGACAGTTCAGATGTGTCTTCACGTTGCCGCCTTTCCCTTGACCTTCTGGGCCGCCTTCATTTGCTTCTTGTATGAGCGCACCTGCTCCAGTGACCGGGCGTCGACGACATCGGCGATAGACAGGTGTGAGCCGGCTTTGCCGTACTCGCCGGCAGCCGCGCGCCAGCCCTTGGCGGTCACGGCGTACTGCTTGCCAAGCAACGCGAGAAAGATCCGCGCCTTCTGGTCACCGAAGCCCGGCAATTCCTTGAGCCGCCGCAGCACTTCCGGCCCGTCGGGGTTACCGGCCGACCACAGTGCGGCCGCGTCGCCGTCGTAGCGGTCCACGATGATCTGTGCCAAGGCCTGGATGCGTTTGGCCATTGAGCCCGGAAAGCGGTGTACCGCAGGTCTTTCCGAGCATAGTGCGGCGAACTTGTCCGGATCGTGGTTGGCGATGTCGGTGGCATCGAATCCGCCCATGCGGTCGGCGATCTTCTTGGGGCCCGCAAAGGCGGTTTCCATCGGGACCTGCTGGTCGAGCAATGCACCTATGAGAAGGGCGAGAGGATTCTCATTCAGCAGCGCATCGGCGTCCGGATTACCCGCTAGGTGCAGATTGGGCACTCGGCCAGTCTAGAACTGCGCCGGCCAGAGAAAACGGCACCGCCCATCACAGAGGTGCCGCTTTCCTAGTGGATGATCAGGCGTAGCGGATCAACTTCCAGTTGACCGCCCTGCCATTGTGCGGCGGCATGACGTTGCCCGCAGCGATTGGCGCGGTCGTGCTCGGGTAGTCCTGAGACTGCCAAACGCCGCTCTCCGGGCACAGCGTCCCGGTATGCGCAATGGTGCCGAATCGACGCCGCATACTTCGCGGCTACGACCACCAAGGGGCCGAACGGTCTGCTGTCGCTGACCACGGCCACGGTTGATACCGCTGGCACGCTGGCCAACCTGGACCCGTTCATCGAGGCCCGGTACGCGGGTGGGGCCAACGGGGCCAAGCTAACCCATTGGCTGACCTCCCCGGCTACCGCCGAGGCTCTGTCCAAGCTCAAGACCGCGAGCGACAGCAACCAGCCGTTGCTGCAATTCGTGGAGGACGGGATCACCGTCCCCGGTCTGCCAGTCCTGACCTCCACCCGCGTGGACGCTGCGACCGTGGCCTGGGGTGTTGACAGCACCCAAGAGAGTTACGTGCTGCGGAAGGGTACGACCGTCGAGCGGTTCCCCTCGGTGACCAACGACGGACAGTACGTCCGGGCGATCAGCCGCATCCGTCTAGGGTTCCTTAACCCGGCTGGTGTGGCGCGTCTCTACGACGCTCCGTGATCGAACCCTAACGGGGACAACTAAATAGCTTAACGGAAGACCCCCGGTGGTTCGGCACCGGGGGCTTCTCATACCAGCAGTCGAGCTGGACCGCGCTCAGCGTGTCTGCGAAGCGACCGCTATGGCTACCGGTCAGTGGCCGCCGTGGCCGCCGCCTCCACCATTCGGACCGCCGTTGAAGCCGCCCGGACCGCCGGGGCCGTTAGGCACGTACGGGCCGGGTCCCGGACCACCGTTGGGCATCCCATTGGGGCCGACCGGGCCGGGCCCGGGGCCGCCGTTGGGCATGAAACCCGGCCCGCCAGCGTGGCAGTTGTTCCAGTCCCAGTTATTACCCCAGCCCGGGTCCCAATACTGTCCAGGGCACCAGTCGGCCGGCATCGGTCCGGTAGGGCCGGGAAGGGCTTCAGCTACGCTCGCCGCGCCCAGACCGGCAAGTCCAAGACCCGTGGCCAAAGCAGTCGCGGCTGCAAATTGTTTGATGTTTCGCACCGGTGTTGAGTACCACCCAATAACGGTCGCCCAAACGCTTTGTCCGGAAATTTGTCTCTCCGTAGTAGACCTCGGAGGAGGTCCTGCCCGCCTCCTCGGGGTAGGGCAGCGTGCACGGCTAGCCATGCACGCGCGCAGGCGGCAGGGGTGGCGCTTAGCAGTGGAGCTTCTTGCGCTTAGGCGTCGCCCGCCTCCTGGCGGGCTAGCTACGGGCACCCCGCCCAGCAGGGCACTCAGGTAGCGGGGGCAGGCACTCGGACATAGGCGTGCCCGAGTCATGGCACACCCCCACGCGGGGGGAGAGCGCTCGGGGTGCAGGCGTGCAGGCAGGCAGCACGCAGGGCTCCGCTTGCAGCACAGGGACATTCGGGCACACAGGCAGGCGGGCAGGCGCCCGCTCGGCAGAGCGTGCAGGGGGTACCCGCTCGCTCCTCCTGCGGGCAGGCCCCCCACGGGGGACACCCTGCCCGCGCCTACGCGACCGGTCGGTAATGCTGCGCCCCGATCCGCTGCGAATCGCAGCCCTGAGTTTTGGCCGGTCAGTTAGTTATTTCCGAGAATGGAGCAAGACCCGCTTAGTCGCAGGTTCAGCACTCGGCCAGTCTAGGACTGCGGGCACCCGAGTTCGGGCGGACATGAGGATCCGATCGACGCCTTCGTGCTGACAAGGCCGTGCCCAGGAGCCTAGCGTTGGCCACGGTGAGCAAAGGAGCTTGCGATGACCGTTACCGAAGACAAACTCAATACATTTCTTGGCAAGGCGGTCGGCGATCTCGGCGCGTCGGTGAGCGCGGTGCTGATGTTGATCGGCGACGAGCTCGGCTTATATACGGCGCTCGCCCGGCACCGCTTGTCGGCCGAGGAGCTGGCGCAAAAGACCGGGACGAACGCGCGTTACATCCGCGAGTGGCTGGCAAATCAGGCCGCCGGCGGCTATGTCGAATACGACGAAGCCAGCCAGACCTATTACTTGAATGACGAACAGGAGCTGTGCCTCGCCAACGCGAACGGTCCCGTCGACCTGGTGGGCGCATACCAGATCGTCCAAGACCTGTTTTACGTACGTGAGCGTGCGGTGGAGAATTTCCGCAGCGGCAAGGGCATGGAATGGGGCGAACATCATCGGTGCCTGTTCGACGGCACCGAGCGATTCTTCCGGGGCGGCTACAATGCAAATTTGGTCTCGTCGTGGCTGCCCGCGCTTGACGGCGTCGTTGAGAAGCTAACCGCAGGCGGCCGCGCCGCCGACGTCGGCTGCGGACACGGCGCGAGCACAATCCTTATGGCGCAGGCATTTCCGAATTCGCAGTTCGTCGGCATCGACTATCACGGCCCGTCAATCGAAACCGCGCGCGAGCGGGCAGCGAAAGCGGGCGTCGACAACGCGAGCTTCGAGCTGGCCGACGCCACGTCCTACCGCGGCGATGACTATGACCTTGTCGGGTTCTTCGACTGCTTGCACGATATGGCGGACCCGTCCGGCGCGGCTCGCCATGCGAGAGCTGCACTGAAACCCGATGGCCACTGCCTGCTCGTCGAACCGTTCGCGGGCGACAGCGTCTTGGAGAACTTGAATCCAGTGGGCCGGCTGTACTACGGCGCATCGTCGCTGATTTGTGTTCCGGTGTCGCTGGCGCAGCACGGACCGGCGCTCGGCGCACAAGCGGGAGAGCAGCGGTTGCGGAAGGTGATGGTCGAAGACGGTGGTTTCACCCGGTTCCGGAGGGCGACACAGACGCCGTTCAACCTGATATTCGAGGCGCGGCCGTAATGGCTGTCAGGACATCGCTCTTGTACAAATCCTCGTCGCAGTGACGCTCCTCGAGGCCGGGAATGTCTGGCTCCGGTAGATGAACATCCGCATGGACTTCTGATGGTCGAGCAGCATTCCGACCAACAACGCGAAAGGGTCGGCCCCGAGCAGGGCGTCAGCCGCCGGATCACCGGTTAGTCGCAGTTTCGGCACTCGGTCAGTGTAGGACGGAGCGGCGGTAACGCGGTCAAATCGTCAGCTCGGCACATCTCCCCTCCGTGCGCGTTTCGCCGTTCGCGGAGCGAATTGCTCGTACCCTTGCCGCGTGACGACGTTTGCGTTGGTGCACGGTGCATGGCTCGGCGCGTGGTCTTGGGAATTGGTGACACCGCTGCTTGAGCGAGCGTGCCAACGTGTGGTCGCCATGGATTTGCCATGCGAGGACGGGTCGGCGAGTTTTGATGTCTACGCAGATGTGGTGTGTGCGTCGCTCGCGGGTTGCGACGACGACGTCGTGCTCGTCGGGCATTCCCTCGGGGGCCACACCGTGCCGCTTGTCGCCGAGCGTCGGTCGGTGCGACATGTGGTCTACCTGTGTGGTGTAGTCCCATCGATCGGCCAAAGCGTTCTCGATCAATTGCGTGACGAGCCAAGCATGCTTAATCCGCTCTGGCAGCAGGGCGTGGCTGGACCTGACCAACAAACACGAACGGTGTGGGTTGACGCCGACATCGCACGACGGGTGATCTATCACGATTGCGACGACCGCACCGCGGACGCAGCCTTTCGTCGCCTTCGCCCACAAGCACTGTATCCCCAGCGCTTACCACTCTCGCTGACTCAATTCCCTGCCGTGCCAAGTACTTACGTGGTCTGCACCCAGGACAGATTCCTGTCCCCAGAATGGTCGAAGCGGGTGGCACACGACAGGCTTGACGATGAAATCATCGAGCTTCCAGGTAGTCATTCACCTTTACTCTCACGACCGCAATCCGTTGCCGAGGTGCTGTTGCGTATCGCGGACAGCACACTTTGAGGCCCCGAGCAGCGCATCGGCGGCCGGATCACTGGCTAGTCGCGCAGCTCGTCCGAGCGTGTTGGAATCATGGTCATGACGCAGCAAGAACCTTTGACAATGCCGCTCGAAGAGGCGATACGTACCCAACGGGCGATCCGTCGGCTCAAGAGTGACCCGGTCGACGACTCGCTGGTGCTTCACATTCTCGAACTGGCGATGAAGGCGCCGACCGGTTCGAACGCGCAGAATTGGGAGTTCATCGTCGTCAAGGACCGCGAAGTGGTCGCGAAACTAGGCCGCTTGAATCGCCGTGCCTTCAACGTGTACAGCGCGATTGGCGCACGCATACTCGAGCGCCGCGGTGATGAGAAGATGCTCCGGATACTGAAGGCAGCCAGATGGCAGGCGGATCACTTCGATGCGATCCCTGTCGTCGTCGTGGCATGCCTCAAAGGCGTCATCCCACCCTGGCCGTCGGCGGCCGCAAGCAGCTCCTACGGCTCCATTTATCCCGCAGTGCAGAACCTCTTGCTGGCGGCGCGTGCGGCCGGATTGGGCGCGGCGCTGATTACCTTGCCGCTGTGGAGCAAGCTGCTGGCCAGACGCGCACTGGGCCTGCCGTGGAATGTCACTCCGTGTGCCGTAATCCCTCTCGGCTGGCCGATTGGCAAATACGGTCCCACGACGCGTCGGCCAGTTGGAGAGCTCGTCTCGCTCGACAGATACGGCAACCGAGCGTTCCTGTAGGCGGGCCGAGCAGCCGTCGCACCGAAAGACCTTGGCGCGCAGCGACTAACCGCTTTTGCGACGGAATTCCCGGCGGTTCTCCACCGGCCCGTGTGCACGCGGCTGCTTGGCACCGGCATCCTTGTGGTCCGATCCGCTCGACGACTTGGCTCGCTTGCGATCCAGGGCTTCGCGGAACTTGCGCTTGATCCCGTCCTCCGGCGCGGAATTAGATGCAGCCATGCCCGGCAGCCTACTCCGCGGTCACCGCTTGCCCGGCGGCATGCCGTATACGTGGGTGATCGGCAGCGTCAGCAGCACCCGGCGGTCGGTGACCATTGCTTGCCGGTACTCGTCCCAGTCCGGGTGTTCACCGGCGATGTTGCGGTACAACGTGATCAGCGCCTTGACGGTGTCGTCGTCGACCGCGGCCGCCGGCGGAGTGAGCTGGGCGTCGCCCTCGGCAACGGCATATGACCAACCGTCGTCGGAGCTGACCAAGAGCGAGGCCCGCGGGTCGCGGCGCAGGTTGCGCGTCTTGGCCCGCGGTTCGGTGATCGACACTTGGACGGCGAAATTGCGGGCGTCGAAGTAGTACTGCACATTGGACAGCTGTGGACGCCCATCGCGCTTGACGGTGGCGAGCACCCCGAGCGAGTTGTCGGCGATCACGGCCAGCAGCTTGTCGTCGAACACTTGGCGTCCCATGTCGAAAGCCTACGTCGCCAGCATCGCTACCATCACCGCTATGACAACGGTCGACGGCAACATCCTGGCCGGGGTTTCGGCAACCACACTGTGGACACTGCGCAACCGCGCCGCCGAAGCCCAGCGCGCCGACGGCGTGCTCGACGACCCGTGGGCGGTCCAGCTTTTCGACGACATCGACTATGACTACGGCAAGTTCGGCAACCCGCATCAATATCACCCGCGGCGGGCGCTGACGTTCGACGCCGTCACCGTTGCCTATCTCACCACTCACCCGAAAGCCTCGGTGGTCGCGTTGGCCGAGGGCTTGCAGACCAGTTTCTGGCGACTCGATCGCACCGGCCTGGCCGACGAGCTGACCTGGTACTCCGTGGACCTGCCTCCGGTGATGGCACTGCGCAAGCAGCTGCTGCCGCGCGATGACCGCATTGTCGAACTCGCCCAGTCGGCTCTGGATCGCAGCTGGATGGACCGCGTCGACGCCGGCCACGGTGTCTTGATCACCGCGGAGGGGCTGCTGATGTATCTGGACCCCGCCGACGCGCGCGGTCTGGTCACCGACTGCGCTGCCAAATTCCCCGGCGGTCAAATGGTGTTCGACTCCGTGCCGCACTGGGCCAGCCGCCGGACACTGAAGGGCTGGCAGCTGTCGGATCGGTATGCCCTACCGCCGATGCCGTTCGCCCAGACAGCAGACGAGAGCGTCGCGTTCGGCCGGTCAATCCCCGGCGTGCGAGCGGCCCGCGATGTCGCGCTGCATCCTGGTCGCGGACGGGCCAGGCTACTGGCTTGGCCGCCGGTTGATCGCATCGGTCCGCTGCGCCGGACCCGCTCGAGTGTCACGCTGCTGGAATTCGACTCATGACCCGGTACGCGGCGTTCCTGCGCGGCGTCAATGTCGGCGGCGTCAACCTCAAGATGGCCGACGTGGCGGCGGCGTTGTCCGACGCGGGGTTCGCCAACGTGCGCACGATCCTGGCCACCGGCAACGTGTTACTGGAGTCGCGGTCGGCCGCCGACGCGGTGCGGACCAAGGCCGAGAGCACGCTGCGACGGCGCTTCGGCTATGACGCCTGGGTGCTGGTCTACGACCTCGATACTGTGCGGTCCATCGTCGATGGCTACCCGTTCGACCCCGAGGTGGAGGGATACCAGTCTTACGTCACGCTCGTCGCGGATCCTGCGGTGCTCGACGAGCTTGCGGCGCTCGCGGATGATGCCGGCGCCGACGAAAAGATCGCCCGCGGCGCCGGCGTCATCTACTGGCAGGTGCCGAAGGGCGCCACCCTGGAGAGCACCATCGGCAAGACGATGGGCAAAAAGCGCTACAAATCGTCGACCACTACCCGCAACCTGCGCACGCTGGCAAAAGTACTGCGCTGAGCGGTCTACTCGTCCGGCGCGGCGTCCAGGTAGCGTTTCGCCTCCGCCTTGCCCAGCCCGAGTCCGCGTGCAACGTCCAGATATGCTCGCGCCGCTGCCGCCATTGCACTGTCCGACGGGTCGGCTCGGGCGACGAATGTGCCGAAACGACGGCGGGTTTCGACGATGCCGGCCGCCTGCAGTTCGCGGTAGGCGCGCGCCACGGTGTTGACCGCCAGGCCAAGCTGACCGGCAAGCTCACGCACCGTGGGCAGACGGGTGCCGGGCGGCAATCTGCCCGTTCGAATCGCGTCGATGATCTGGTTTCGGAGCTGGTCGAACAGTGGGCGACCCGCTCGCCCGTCGAACCGTAGCCACTCCCCCAACTCCACGTGCCCAGTATCTCCCAGTCCCGCAGATTGCGATCGCCGCTATGTTGGGGGGGTGCGAATAACGGTGCTCAGCGGCGCGGGGATCTCCGCCGAAAGCGGTGTGCCGACCTTTCGCGACGACAAGAACGGCCTGTGGGCCCGGTTCGACCCGTATGAGCTGTCAAGCACCCAGGGCTGGTTGCAACATCCCGAGCGGGTATGGGGTTGGTACCTGTGGCGGCATTACCTGGTGAGCCATGTCGAACCCAACGATGGACACCGCGCCGTCGCCGCCTGGCAGGATCATGCCAACGTCAGCGTGGTCACCCAGAACGTCGACGACTTGCACGAGCGGGCCGGCAGCACGCCGGTGCATCATCTGCATGGCAGCCTGTTCGAATTCCGTTGTGCCACATGCGCTAAGCCGTATACGGAAGCCTTACCTGAGATGACTGAGCCGGCGGTGGAAGTCGAGCCGCCGACCTGCGGCTGCGGCGGGCTGATCCGGCCCGACATCGTGTGGTTCGGCGAGCCACTGCCCGACGACACCTGGCAGCACGCTGTCGAGGCGACCGCGGCCGCTGATGTGCTGGTCGTGGTGGGAACGTCGGGCATCGTCTACCCGGCGGCCGGCCTGCCCGACCTGGCGCTGGCCCGAGGCGCGGTCGTGATCGAGGTCAATCCCGAGCCGACGCCGTTGTCCGATAGTGCCACCATCACCGTGCGAGAGACCGCGAGTAAGGCGTTGCCCACACTGCTGCAGCGACTGCCCGCGCTGCTCGACTAACCGGTTCGCGAAACTTTAACTGCCGTCAGCCATTCGGCTATCTGCTCTGGTGTGGCGTCGGCGCCGACGAGCCCTGCCACCATATGGCCGGAAAGCGCGGCCCTGAGCACTTGATCGGCGAACGTGTCGGCGTCGCCGAACGGCAGGTGTGGCTTGGCGATCAACAATGCTGCCACCCCGTGCAACGTGGTCCATAGTTGCAGCGCGAGGGTCGTCGCGTCGCCGGGCTGATAGAAGCCTTCGTCCATGAGCGCCGCCACCGCGGCCCGCATGTGCTCGAACGCCGAGCTGGTTAGGGTGGCGTCGACGTGGCTACCGGCCCGCCACCGCCCCATGGTTGCGATTCGATAGAGCTCCGGGCTCTCGATGGCGAACCGGATGTAGGCCAGCCCCTGCGCGCGCAGCGCCTCCAGGGTGGACGGCTGCCCCGCCGCTAAGCGCTGCATTTCTTGATCCAGCTTTGCGAACCAACGTGCGCACACCGCGTCCAGTAGCGCATCTTTGTCCTCGAAATGCAGGTAGATCGACGGCGGTGTCACGCCGACGCGCTTTGCCACCGAGCGGATCGACACCGCCTTGGCCTGACCGGTGTCCAGCAGGAGTTCGGTTGCAGCGTCGAGGATCTGGTCGCGAAGTAGATCACCGGACCCGCGCGGCGCTCGCCGACGGCGGAACTCCGCCGTTTCTGGGCTAGCCACTGTCACCAACCTTCGCCGCGGTCCGCAGATCGTCGGCCGGTCGCACGTTTTCGGGGCGGTGCCGTCCCGACGTGCGATGGGCGGGCGGTGACGGCTTCGCCGCGGCCGCCTCACTGATACCGAACCGCTCGTGTAGCCGGGCGAGTCGTCCGGGCGCCCACCAACTCCACTGGCCGAGCACATGCATGAACGCCGGAACCAGAACCATCCGCACCAACGTCGCGTCCATCAGGACGGCCAGTGTCATGCCGACCCCGAACCATCGCATGAACGACACCTGAGCCGCGATCAGACCGGCGAACGATATCGACATCACCAGCGCTGCGGCGGTGATCACCCGGCCTGTGCGGGCCAGCCCCAGCGCTACGCTCTCGTCGTTGGCGGCGCGCCTGGCGGCCCTGTCGGACGTCGCCGCCTGGGCTGCACCGGAAGCCAGCCAGTACTCACGGATCCGGGAGACCAGAAACACCTCGTAGTCCATGGACAGCCCGAACGCGATGCAGAACAACAGCACCGGGATGTTGGCTTCCAGTGTCCCGCTGGGGGTGGTCCCCAGCGCATTTAGATGGCCGTCCTGGAAGATCCACACCAGCGCACCAAACGCCGCCGTCAGCGACAACACGTTGCACACCAACGCCTTTAGGGGTAACACCAGGCTTCCGGTGAGCAGGAACAGGAGCAGGAAGGTGATCACGGCGATCAGCCCCAACACCGCCGGCAGCCGCGTGGTGACGGCGTGCACGCTGTCGCGATTGATCTGCGCCAAGCCCGCCATTTCGACGGACCGGTTGCTCGGCCCGGTCACCGCGTGCAACCGGTCGAGCTGCGTGGCGGAGGCTTGCGAGAAAAGTGGCGCCGTACTGGCGACCGTGAAAAACGCACTGCCGTGGGCTAAGCCTGTCGCCGCGGCCGGCGGCCCGACTCGCTTACCGGCGACGAACGTCCCGGTCGGTGCGGAGACCGCCGAAACGTCGGGGACTCGGGACAAGTCGGCGGCGTAGCGCTCGAGGTCGGCGGGACTCAGGCCCCGGGCATCCGGGACGACGACCGGCACCGCCGTAGTCGAGTCGTCGGCGAAGTCGTTGCGCAACTGATCGCCGACCTGATGCGCCGACGCCGATCGTGGCAGCACACGATCGTCGGGGAACCCCCACTTGACTCCGAGGAACGGAGCCCCGAGCAGCAACAGCAGCGCCATGACGGCCAGACCGACGGGCACGGCCCGGCGCGTCACGAACTTCGTCGACCGATACCAGAACAGGCGCTCGACCGGCTTGGGCGCGGGATCGGGTCGTCGCAGCAACCGGCGCCCGAGCCGACGCACATCGAGCGAGTCCAGTCGCGGCCCCAGCAGCACGATCGCGGCCGGGGTCACCAGGATGGCCGCGAGCGCGACGAATGCCACCGACGCGACGCCGGCGTAGGCGAACGACTTCAGGAAGTAGGTCGGGAACAGCACCATCACCACCATCGACAACGCCACGGTGGTCGCCGAGAACAGCACCGTGCGGCCGGCGGTGGCCATCGTCCGGACGAGCGCTTCATCTGGAGCGGCGCCGTCTGCCAACTCGTCGCGGTAGCGGCTGATGATCAGCAACGTGTAGTCGATGGCCAGCGCCAGACTCAGCGCGGTACTGAGGTTGAGCGCGAAGATCGACACGTCGGTGCTGAAGGTGATGAACCGCAACACCGACATCGAGCCGACGATGGCCAGCCCGCCCAGGGCCATCGGCAACGCTGCCGCCAGCAGCCCGCCGAACACCCAGACCAGCACGACGAAACTCAGCGGAATCGCGATCGACTCCATCAGCAACAGGTCGCGTTCGTTCTGATGGTTGATCTGGGTATAGACCATCGCCACCCCACCGGCGCGGACCGTGACGCCATCCCGATCCCGCACAAGCTTGCCCGCCAGGGTCTTGGCGTACTTCTGTGCGTTGTTTTCGCCGCCCTTGAGGTTGGCCACGATCAGGCCGGACTTGCCGTCTTTGCTCACCAGGTCGCCAGCGGCCTGCGGCGGTGACGTCCACGCCGAGGACACGCTAAGTACCAGCGACGACCGTTGCAGCTGGTCGGCGATCTCGGTGCCAACCGCGCGGGCCTGGTCACCACGGGCGCCGCTAGGTGCCGTCACCAGGATCAGCAGCTGCTGATCGCTCTGTCCGAACTTTTCCGTCAACTGCGCGATAGCCCGGACCGACTCCGACGTCGGATCCTGAAAACCGCCGGCCGAGAGGCTCTTGGCGACCGGTATGCCGAACACGGCGGCTGCGACCAGGACGAGGACGGCGACCGCGAGGACGCGCCGGGGAGCGACGAGGGCAAGTCGAGCGATGCGCTGCAGCATGCCTAATCCCTCCCTCGGCCCTTCCCAGGTCGGTACCGGCGCTAAGTTATCGGCGATAAGTCGACGCCGCCGACGTGATGTTTCGCTTTCGGCGCTCCAGCAATAGACACGACGCCGGCATGCGGAATGGTTCACCGCTGCACCGACCAGCCAGGACACACCCGCAGACAGTATCGGTTGCACATCTGCCAAATAGGTCTAGTCCGACAAGCCGGACGAACTTGTTCTTCGTGGAGTCTTCGTAAATACGTGTCAATCGCGGGCGGAGCCGGCGCCGCCGGTCGACCCTACCCAGCGGTAATAATTGCCACGATTTTCCGAATCGTGACTCAACGATTCCTTAATGGAGACCCATACGCTCATGAACATGTGGATCGACGACTCGAGTGCCGACGTCATCAAGGCCGACTTCGAGGCTCTCTATCACGGCGACGTGCTGGTAGAGGGCGAAACCTCGGAGCAGTTCGACGACTGGCACCCGCTGCCCACCGCAAGCTGAGCTCCGCGGAGGACGCGCCCGCTGCTGTGGACGCGTCCGCGACGAGGTGAGTGTTACCGCGATCGCACCTTTGCCGTTTCCCTATTGATTCGAACCCCGCTAGTCGGGGTTCTTTCTCTTTTTGCGGCTCGTTGCGGCCGGACCACGCGTCGGGGTTATCGCGGCGCCATCCGGATCGCGCCGTCCAGCCGGATGACCTCGCCGTTGAGCATCGGGTTCTCGACAATGTGCACAGCGAGTGCGCCGTACTCGTCGGGCTTGCCCAGCCGGCTGGGGTGCGGCACCTGCTTGCCGAGCGACTCCTTGGCCGGCTCGGGCAAGCCGGCAAGCAACGGGGTGTCGAACAGGCCCGGAGCGATCGTCACCACGCGGATGCCCTTGCCGGCCAGGTCACGCGCGATGGGCAGGGTCATGCCGACCACGCCGCCCTTGGACGCCGAGTAAGCTGCCTGACCGATCTGGCCGTCGAAGGCCGCCACCGACGCCGTGTTGATGATGACGCCGCGCTCTTCGCCCACCGGCTCGGTCTTGGCGATCCGCTCGGCGGCCAACCGCAACACGTTGAACGTGCCGATCAGGTTGATGTCAACGACCTTGCGGAATGCGTCCAGCGGGAAGACACCGTCCTTGCCCAGCACCCGGATGGCGTTACCGGTGCCGGCGCAGTTGACGACAATGCGCAGCGGGCCCATCGACTCGGCGAGATCGAGGGCGGCGGTGACGGCGGCTTCATCGGTGACGTCGGCCGGTGCGAAACGCGCCCGCTCGCCGAGCTCGCGGACCACTTCCTCGCCCTTGAGGTCGAGCACCACGACTTGCGCACCGGCGTCGAGCAGCCGCTTGGTAGTGGCCAGCCCCAGGCCCGACGCTCCACCGGTCACAAGTGCGCCGGCGCCTTTGATCTCCACGCGAGTATTTCCTTTCGGTCAATTGGTCGGGTGGCACTATAACCAGTTGCGGAGGACGGCCTCGGTGTCGGCTCCGGGTGTACCGGGGGGTCGCGGCTCGCCCGGCACGGTCCGCGAGAACCGCGGCGCCGGCAACGGCTGCAGCCCGCCGCCTACCCGGTAGAAGGTTTTCCGCTCGGTGACATGTGGCTCGGTTTCGACTTCCCCGAACGCCAGCACCGGCGTGACACACGCGTCCGAGTCGGCGAACACCTTGGCCCAGTGGTCGCGATCTTTCGAGGCGAACACCTCGGTCAGCCGTGCCCGCAGCTCCGGCCAGCGGCTGCGGTCGTTTTGCCCCGGCAGATCGGCAGCGTTCAGGCCGAGGCCCTCGAGCAGCTCGGCGTAGAACTGCGATTCGATGGCGCCCACCGCGACGTAGCGGCCGTCGGCGCATTCGTAGGTGTCGTAGTAGGGTGCGCCGCCGTCCAGCATGTTGGTGCCGCGCTCGTCGGTCCACATTCCCATGGCCCGCATCGCCCACATCATCTGCACCAGCACGGACGACCCGTCGATCATCGCGGCGTCGATGACCTGACCCTTGCCGGAGGTCTGCCGTTCCCACAGCGCGGCCAGGATGCCAACCAGCAAGAACATCGAGCCGCCGCCGAAATCCCCGACCAGGTTCAGCGGCGGCACCGGGCGCTCGCCCGCCCGGCCGATGGAGTGCAGTACCCCGTTGAGCGAGATGTAGTTGATGTCGTGACCGGCCTGCTGGCTGCGCGGACCCGATTGGCCCCACCCGGTCATCCGGGCATAGATCAGCCGGTCGTTGACCCGGGCGCAGTCCTCGGGGCCCAGTCCCAGCCGCTCGGTGACCCCGGGGCGGTAGCCCTCGATCAGCACGTCGGCCTTGGCGACGAGCTTCAGCAGCAGATCACGTCCCTTTTCGGACTTGAGGTCGGCGGTGAGGAAGCGTCGATTGCGCAGCATGGCGTCCCGCGCTACACCGGTTGCCTGGTTGGGCCGTTCGATACGCACAACGTCGGCACCGAGATCGCCGAGAATCATCGCGGCGTGCGGGCCGGGCCCGATTCCGGCGAGCTCGATGACTCGCAGCCCTTCTAGCGGTCCCGCCATCTACCGACCTCCTTGTCGAGGGACAACCAGCTGTAGCTCGCATCTTCGCAGCCGCCCGCCGGAGCCCTGCACCCCGGTCACTTAAGGTGATCCCCATGTTGGATTCAGCCTCCCTGACGTCCGTCGCGGGTCTTTCCGTCACCCTGGCCGACGGAGTGTTGTCGGTGACCATCGACCGTCCGGAGAGCCTGAACTCGCTGACAACGTCGGTCCTGGCGGGGATCGCCGATGCCATGGAGCATGCGGCCACCGACCCGCGGGTGAAAGTGGTGCGCCTGGGCGGTGCCGGCCGTGGATTCAGCTCCGGAGCCGGGATGAGCGCCGACGACGTGGCCGACCGCGGCCCGGACACCGACATCATCTTGGAGGCCAACCGTGCGGTGCGGTCGATCGTCGCGCTGCCCCGCCCCGTGGTCGCCGTCGTTCAGGGGCCGGCTGCCGGCGTCGGCGTCTCCCTTGCCCTGGCCTGTGATCTCGTATTGGCTTCGGAGAAAGCGTTTTTCATGCTCGCCTTCACCAAGATGGGGCTGATGCCCGACGGCGGCGCCTCAGCGCTGGTCGCCGCAGCGATCGGCCGGACACGGGCCATGCGGATGGCCTTGCTGGCCGAGCGGTTGCCGGCCGCCGACGCACTGGCCGCCGGCCTGATCAGCGCGGTCTATCCCGCCGACGACTTCGAGGCGGAGGTGGAAAAAGTGGTGTCCGGCTTGCTGTCTGGCCCCGCGGTCGCATTCGCCAAGACCAAGGACGCCATCAACGCGGCGACGCTCACCGAGTTGGAAGCAGCGCTGCAACGCGAACTGCAGGGCCAGTCGGCACTGTTGAAGTCACACGATTTCATCGAAGGCGCAACGGCTTTCCAGCAGCGTCGCACCCCGAACTTCACCGACAGCTGATTCCGGCGTCGACTGTGCGCCGAGGGCGTCGACTGTGCACTGAGGGCGGGATTTTCGCGAGTTTCCCGCCCTGGATGCACACTCGAAGCGTTAGAAGCAGCGTCTAGAACCCGAATAGCGGCGGCAGCGCGAGTATCACCACAAGACTCCACACGAAGTGGGTCAGTATCGGCGCGAGCACCCCACCCGTCGCGCGGCGCTCCATTGCGCACACCGTCCCGAGGATGATCGCCGCGAAGCCGAGCATGAGGTTCTGGCTGGCCAGAGTGGCGGCGACGTACAGCACGGTCGAGATGAGCACCGGATGGTGCCGGCCCAGCGCGGTGTAGAGCGCGCCGCGGTAGAACAACTCCTCGGCGATGGCGCCCAACAACGCGATGGCCAGGGTAAGCCGCCACGATCCCTGGTCGGCGAACTGCAGCACCTTGGTGATCAATTCGGAGACCGCCGGGATCTGCTTGGCGATCAGCCCACCGAGCACGAAGATGGCGCCTAGTCCCAGGCCAGTGGCGCTGCCGGTGATGACCGGGCGTTGGTTGCGGCCGCGCCAGCAGATGCCGCCCAGGTGCAGCGGCCCGGAGGCGAATGCCCCGATCAGCCACACCGCCGACAACGCCAACGTCAGCCAGTAGAAGCTGGCCTCGCCCGGATGTTTTGTCATGGACAGCCCGAGCACGACGGCGCCGAGCACCAGCACGACCGCGACGACGATGCGCCGGCGACGCACGACCGAAGGCGGTTCATGGTGCGGCACAGCGACATTCGTGATCGCGCGGCGAATCTCGTCGAGGGTGCTGGGGCGGGTGCTCAGATCGGTCATGCGGGACGCACTTTCGGGGTCAGAGTGATCAGCATGTCGAGGCCGGTTCGCACGGCGCCGGCAATGGGTCCGGGGACGGCATCCAGCAGCCCGAGACCGGGATGGGCGAGCGTTGGTGTCACGGCTTTCGCGAGCCGCCGGATGCGCAGCGTGTCGCCGCCGGCCCACACCGGGTCGCTGTCTGCCAGGTGGTGCGGGTCGGCCAGCGCGTTAACAGGCTTGGGCTCCCGGCTTGACAGTGCCCGTGTGATCGCGTCCTCGACACCGATTAGGCCGCCGGGTGGGTCGGGAACCAGATCGCGCAGGCCGGTGCTGGAGGCACGCATCGGGTGATCCAGCGACTCCACCAGGTCGGCGGCCAGTCTGTCGGGAACCGGAAGTGCGATCGCGGTGATCCACGACGCCATCGTGGTGTGCACGCCGCGTACCGGCAGACCGGTGTGCCACTGGCCGGAAATACGCGCATAGGTTTTCAGCAGCTCGCTGTACGACGTGCTGTCGGGGCCGGAAATGTCGTAGGCGCCAGCCGGCACCTGTCCCGGATCGGCGGCGGCGACGAGGTAGTGCAGCACATCCCGGATGGAAATCGGGTCGATCGGGTTGTCCATCCACGGCGGTATCGGCATGACGGGGAACCGGTCGCCGACGTAGCGCAGCATCTCGAACGACGTCGAGCCGGCGCCCAGGATCATCGCCGCGCCCAGCCAGACGACTTCCGGGCCGCCGTCGACGACCAGCGCGTCGGCCACCTCGGCACGGCTGGCCAGGTGTTCCGACACTACTTCGTCGTCAGGGAGGAAGCCGCCCAGATAAACGATCCGATGCACGCTGGTGTCCCTGGCAGCGGCGGCGAGGTTGGCCGCCGCGCGCAAGTCTGCCTCGCGGAAATCCGGTTGACCGATCGTGTGCACCAGGTAGTAGACGACGTCGACTGGTCCGGCCACGGCCAACGCCGTCCGGGCAGACGCCGGATCGCTGGCGTCGAGCAGGACGGCTGTGACGTCGTCGCACCAGCCCAGATTCCCCAGGCGCTCGGGGTTGCGGGTGGCGGCCAGCACCTCGTGGCCCTCGGCGAGTAACGCTGTGACTAGGCGGGATCCGATATAGCCTGTTGCGCCGGTCACAAGAATCCGCACGCCCCCAACCTAGCGATCCCAGAAGCTATTGGCGAGCAGTTGAACCGACCAACCCGCCCCGGCGTGACCCACTACATGGATACGATTGCTAGCCCATGTATTACCTGCTGATCTTGGCGGTCGGCGTCGAGCGGCTAGCGGAGCTGATCGTCTCCAAGCGCAACGCGCGGTGGGCTTTTGCCCAGGGCGGCAAGGAATTCGGCCGTAGTCACTATCCGGTGATGGTGAGCATCCACGCCGGACTTCTGCTCGGATGCGTCGTCGAGGTTTGGGCGTTGCACCGTCCGTTCCTTCCCTGGCTTGGCTGGCCGATGCTCGTGCTGGTTGCGCTGAGCCAAGCGCTGCGCTGGTGGTGTGTGGCAACGCTGGGCCGACGGTGGAACACGCTGGTGATCGTCGTGCCGGAGGCGCCATTGGTGCATCGAGGTCCATACCGGTGGCTGCATCATCCGAACTACGTGGCTGTGGTCGCCGAAGGTGTAGCACTGCCGCTGGTGCACACGGCATGGCTGACCGCGGTGTGCTTCACCCTGGCCAACGCGCTGGTGCTCGCGGTGCGGATCAGGGTGGAGAACTCGGCGCTGGGCTACACATGAGCGCTTACGACACCGACTTGTTGATCGCGGGCGGCGGTCCGGCCGGCCTGGCGACCGCGTTACACGCTCGTAGCCTTGGGCTTTCAGTGATCGTCGCCGAGCCTCGCGAAAGCCCGATCGACAAGGCATGCGGTGAGGGTCTGATGCCAGGCGGTCTGGCGGTGCTGGCATCGCTAGGCGTGGATCCGGCCGGTCTGCCCTTCCAGGGCATCGCCTATCTGGACGGGCGCCGACGGACCGAAGCGCGTTTTCGCAACGGGCCCGGCCGGGGCGTGCGGCGCACGACGTTGCACGCTGCGTTGGCCGCACGCGCCAAAGAGCAAGACACCGAATGGATTTCGACACGCATCACCGGCGTCGACCAGGATGCGCACGGGGTGACGGCCGCCGGTGTGCGGGCCAAATGGTTGGTGGCGGCCGATGGCCTGCACTCAACGGTGCGGCGTGCCATCGGAATCAAGACGGTCGCGGGCAAGCCGCGGCGTTACGGCGTGCGCTGGCACTTCCGCGTGCCGGCCTGGTCCGACTTCGTCGAAGTGCATTGGTCGCGCTGGGGCGAGGCCTATGTGACACCGGTGGAGCCGGACCTCGTCGGCGTGGCGATTCTGTCCTCCCATCGCCCCGACATCACGTGGTTTCCGCGGCTGTCCGAGCAGCTGCAAAGGGCGGACCGCGGACGGGCCCGCGGCTGCGGTCCACTGCGGCAGGTGGTTTCCCGCCGGGTTGCGGGCCGGGTGCTACTGGTCGGCGACGCAGCGGGGTACGAGGATGCCTTGACCGGCGAAGGCATCAGCCTGGCCGTCAAACAAGCCGGCGCGGCGGTGGCCGCCATTGTCGACGAGGCGCCGTCGCAGTATGTGGCGGCGTGGCAGCGCATCACCCGCGATTACCGGCTGCTCACCCGCACATTGGTGCTCACCACCGCCCCGCGCGTTGGCCGGTGTGCCGTCGTTCCGGCGGCCACGCTGCTCCCCGGCGTATTCGGCCGTGCGGTCAATAGGCTTGCGCGGTGAGGGCTTAGCGCGCTTTCCAGATCGGCTGGCGTTTTTCGGCGAACGCCAGCGGGCCTTCCTTGGCGTCCTCGGATTTCAGCAGTGTGGCGAATTCACGCGTGGTGCGGGCCCAGCCCGGTTCTTCGTCGGGGATGACGCCGTCGTCGACGCCATACGCGATCCGCTTGCTGGCCTGCACCGACAGGGGCGCGTTCACGGTGACCCGTTCGGCCAGCGCCAGCGCCGCCTCCAGCACGGTGCCGTTCGGCACGACCTGGTTGATCAGGCCCCATCGGGCGGCCTCGGCGGCGCTGATCGGCTCACCGGTGAGGATCATCTCGAGTGCGACTTTGCGGGGCAGCTGGTGCACGATGCGGAACACGCCACCGGCACCGGCGATCAGCCCGACCTTGACCTCCGGAAGCCCGAATTGCGCACGTTCCTCGGCCACCACCAGATCACTGGCCAGGGCCAGCTCCGTGCCACCGCCGAGCGCGGTGCCGTTGACCGCGGCGATGGTGGGCTTGTCGATGAAGTGGTGCACGTAGCCGGCGAACCCCCACTCGCCGTGATCCGGGTGGTACAGATTCTCCCGCCGAGCGATCGCCTTGAGATCTGCTCCGGCGCAAAAGGATTTGTCGCCGGCACCGGTGATCACGACGGCCCGCACCTCGGGGTCGTCCTGCGCCTGCTGCAGCGCGTCACCGACGGCGGTGCTGACCGCGCCGTTGACGCAGTTGCGGGCCTCGGGCCGGTTGATCGTGATCACCAGGACGTTGCCGCGGCGCTCGGTGAGCGCCGCGGGCGCCGTCTGCGTCACAGCAATTCCACAATGGTGGCGTTGGCCTGACCACCGCCCTCGCACATCGTCTGCAGTCCGTAGCGAATTCCCTTGTCCCGCATGTGGTAGAGCATCGTGGTCATGATCCGGGCACCGGAGCCGCCGAGCGGATGGCCGAGCGCGATCGCACCGCCGTTGGGGTTGAGCTTCTTCTCGTCAGCGCCGATGTCCTTCAGCCACGCCAGCGGAACCGGCGCGAACGCCTCGTTGACTTCGAACACCCCGATGTCCTCGAGCTTCAGCCCGGAACGCTTGAGCGCCTTCTGGGTGGCCGGAATTGGCGCGGTCAGCATGATCACCGGGTTGGCGCCGGCCAGCGTTGCGGTGTGCACCTTGGCAATCGGGTTGAGCTTCAACGACTTCGCCTTCTCGGCCGACATGAACAGCAGCGCGGCCGAACCGTCGGAGATCTGGCTGGAGTTCCCGGCGTGAATCACCCCGTCCTCTTTGAAGGCGGGCTTCAGTTGCGCCATCTTCTCCATCGGCGTTCCGCGACGGATGCCTTCGTCCTTGAGCACAACGTTGCCGTCTTGATCCTTGATGCCGACGATCTGGTCGTCGAACGCACCGGAATCCTGTGCCGCCGCGGCTTTTTCGTGGGAGCCGAGCGAGAACTCGTCAAGCGTCGTGCGGTCGAATCCCCACTGCTCGGCGATCATCTCCGCGCCGAGACCCTGGTTGGGGATTGCGCCGTCATAGCGGTCCAGGAACGCCTGGGAATACGGCCGTCCACCATTGGCCAGCGAGGCCCCCATCGGCACCCGCGACATGGATTCCACCCCACCGGCAACGACGACGTCGTAGTGCCCGGCGACCACGCCGGCAGCGGCGAAGTGCACCGACTGCTGGCTCGACCCACACTGGCGGTCGACGGTGACACCGGGAACGGTCTCCGGCCAGCCGGCGGTCAGCAACGCGGTGCGCGCGATGTCGACGGCCTGCTCGCCGGCTTGCATGACGCATCCCCAGATCACGTCGTCGACGATCTCGGGGTCGACGCCGGCCTTCTCCACGAGTCCATTGAGAACCTGTGCGGACAGGTCGGCGGGGTGTACGCCGGACAGCCCACCATTGCGTTTGCCGATCGGTGAACGGATTGCCTCGACGATTACGGCTTCAGCCATGGCGATTGTCCTTTCGATGAGGCTTGAATGCTCTGTACTGATTCTTATCAGCCGGTCGCAGGCGCACCGCCGCGGGCCGGGCTGGCGCTCAATACGAACGCGTCGACGGGCTGCTCGTGACCGCGAAGATGCAGCGTGCGGGGGGTGCCTTGGGCCGCGACATCGTCGGCGACGCCGCGCGCGACAACCACCTCTCCGCCCGCGGCGCCTTGCTGCAGTCGCGCAGCGGTGTTCACCGGGTCACCGAGCGCGGTGAAGTCGACCACCGCGTCGCCGACGTTGCCGACGTAGGCGACGCCGGCGTTGACGCCGACACCCACGTCCAGCCAGGGCCCCTCGGGCGTGCCGTAGCCGATGGCCGCCAGCAGGTCCGTCGCGGCCTGCACCGCCCGTCGGCGATAGTCCGGCCCGCTGATGCCCTTCACGAAAAACGCCATCACTTCGTCACAGATGAGCTTGCCGATCACCCCGCCGTGGCGCAGCAGCACCTGCGTCGCCGCAGCGTAGAACCTGTTGAGCAACGCGGCGAAGTGGGCTGCCTCGGCCGACTGCCCGATCGCGGTGGAGCCGCGCACGTCGGCGAAGAGCACCGCGATGTCGACTTCGGCTCCCCCGCTCGGCAGTGAGTCGCAGCAGCGCGTACACAGGTTGGGGTTTTTGCGCGACTGCCGAAAACCCGCGACTCCCAGCACTCGCCCCGCCGGCCCGCCGAACGGGTTATTGCACAGCTTGCAGCGCGGCGCCGACGGCAGGTAGCGAAACAGATGTCGCGTTCTGACCAGCGAGGCATGACCATCTGTGAGCACATGCGCCCACTGCTCAGCGGGGTCAGTCATGGTCGACTCATTATCCGCTTTTGCGGCGGGTAGCGTCGTCGAACGTGTCACGCATCGTCGTCATCGGCGGCCACGGCAAGGTCGCGTTGCATCTGGCCCGCATCTTGACCGAGCGTGGCGACGAGGCGACCTCGGTGTTCCGCAATCCCGACCATGCCGACGACGTCGCCGCGACCGGTGCTCGTCCGGTGGTCGCCGACATCGAGCAGCTCGACACCGCCGCGCTCACCGAGTTGCTCGCCGGGCACGACGCGGTCGTGTTCTCCGCCGGTGCCGGTGGCGGCAACCCGGCGCGGACCTACGCCGTCGACCGCGACGCCGCGATCCGCACGATCGACGCGGCCGGAGACGCGGGTGTGCGCCGGTTCGTGATGGTGTCGTACTTCGGCGCTAGGCCGGACCATGGTGTACCGCAAGACAATTCGTTTTTCCCCTACGCCGAGGCGAAGGCGGCCGCCGACGCCCACCTGCGCGCCAGCGACCTCGATTGGACCGTGCTGGGGCCCGGGCGGCTCACGCTGGAACCCCCGACGGGGCGGATCGCAGTCGGCGAGCCGAAAGGTGAAGTCTCGCGGGCCGACGTCGCGCAAGTCGTCGCCGCCGCGCTGAGCGACGACTCCACCATCCGACGCACCATCGAGTTCAACAATGGGGACGTCCCCATCGCCGAGGCGCTGGCCGCCGGGTAATCTCGACGACGCAGCTGGTCTGCCGGCACGAGTGTCGGCATCGAGCGAGGCATGTTGAATATGTCTCGCGAGAGGGAACCCGGTGAGAGTCCGGGACTGACCCGCAGCGGTATGCAGGAACGACCGCCGTCATCAGCACTGGTCTTGGGACCGGGAAGCGACGGCCACTAGGAGCACCACCCGGTGCGTGCCTGCGAGTCCGAAGACCTGCCGGCTGTGCCGGGCGTGCCGCGCCTGGCGGCTCATCGCCTCGTGGAATGGGCGAACGGCTGTAGCGGTTGTAGTGCCGTGCGTCCGTCTGGCGATGACCACCACCTCGAGTGTTAGGACCAACTCGTGACCGCTAAACCATTTACCGCCACCGTCACCGGCTCCCCGCGCATCGGCCCGAAACGCGAACTCAAACGCGCGACCGAAGGCTATTGGGCCGGGCGAACCAGCCGATCCGAGCTGGAGGACGTCGCCGCCACCCTGCGCCGCGACACCTGGGCCGAGCTGGTGGCCGCCGGCCTGGATTCCGTGCCCGTGAACACCTTTTCCTACTACGACCAGATGCTCGACACCGCAGTGCTGCTGGGCGCGCTGCCGGCCCGGGTGCGCACCGTCGGCGACGAACTGGACCGCTATTTCGCCGCGGCCCGCGGCACCGATGACATTGCGCCGCTGGAGATGACCAAGTGGTTCGACACCAACTACCACTACATCGTCCCCGAAATCGGGCCCGGCACCCGATTCATGCTGAACCCCAACAAGGTGCTAGGAGAGTTGAAAGAAGCACTGCAGCAACAGGTTCCGGCGCGGCCGGTGCTCATCGGCCCCATCACCTTCCTATTGCTGAGCAAGGCGGTCGATGGTGCGGGCGTACCGATCGAGCGGCTCAACGAGCTGATCCCGCTCTACTCCGAGCTGCTCGGCCTGCTCGCCGACAACGGCGCCGAATGGGTGCAGTTCGATGAGCCGGTGCTGGTGACCGACATCTCCCACGACGCGCCCGGATTGGCCGAACGGGTCTACACCGCGCTCGGGTCGGTGACCAAGCGGCCGGCGATCCACGTCGCCACCTATTTCGGTGACCCAGGCGCGGCCCTGCCCGCGCTGGCGCGTACACCCGTCGAGGCGATCGGCGTCGACCTGGTCCGCGGCGCCGACACTGCAGTCGCGTCGGTTCCCGAGCTGGCCGGCAAGACGCTGGTGGCCGGCATCGTGAACGGGCGCAACGTCTGGCGCACCGACCTGGAAGCGGCGCTCGGCCGACTGGCGACGCTGCTGGGGTCGGTGGAGGCAGTGGCGGTGTCCACGTCGTGCTCGACATTGCACGTGCCCTATTCCCTTGCGGCCGAGACCGATCTGGACGACGAGCTGCGCAGCTGGCTGGCGTTCGGCGCGGAGAAGGTGCACGAGGTGGTCACCTTGGCGCGCGCATTGCGCGACGGCCGTGACGCGGTGGCCGACGAGATCGCGGCGTCGGCCGCCGCAATGGCATCGCGGCGCGCGGATCCCCGGCTGCGCAATGCACAGATCCGCGCACGCATCGACGCGATCACCGCGTCGGGCACGCATCGCGGGCCGGCGGCCGAACGCCGCGAGGCCCAGAACGCGCGGCTGCACCTGCCCCCGCTACCGACCACCACGATCGGCTCCTACCCGCAGACCTCCGCGATCCGCAAGGCCCGCGCCGCGCTGCGGGCCGGCGAGATCGACCAGGACGAGTACGTGCGGCGGATGAAGGCCGAAATCGCCGACGTGATCAAGCTGCAGGAGCAACTCGGCCTCGACGTGCTGGTGCACGGCGAGCCGGAACGCAACGACATGGTGCAGTACTTCGCCGAGCAACTCGACGGGTTCTTCGCCACCCAGAACGGCTGGGTGCAGTCCTACGGCAGCCGCTGCGTGCGCCCGCCGATCCTCTACGGCGACGTGGTCCGCACCCACCCGATGACGGTCGAATGGATCACCTACGCCCAGTCGCTGACCGACAAGCCGGTCAAGGGCATGCTGACCGGACCCGTGACGATCCTGGCCTGGTCGTTCGTCCGCGACGACCAGCCACTGGCCGACACCGCCAACCAGGTCGCGCTGGCCATCCGGGATGAGACCGTCGACCTGCAATCAGCAGGCATCGCCGTCATCCAGGTCGACGAGCCCGCACTGCGCGAACTGCTGCCGTTGCGCAACGCCGACAAGGAGGACTACCTGCGCTGGGCGGTCGGCGCGTTCCGGCTGGCGACGTCGGGAGTCGCCGACTCGACCCAGATCCACACCCACTTGTGCTACTCGGAATTCGGTGAGGTGATCGGCGCGATTGCCGACCTCGATGCCGACGTCACCTCGATCGAGGCGGCCCGTTCGCACATGGAGGTGCTGGACGATCTGAACGCGGTCGGCTTCTCCAACAGCGTGGGGCCGGGCGTCTACGACATCCATTCGCCGCGGGTGCCGAGCAGCGACGAGATCGTCACGTCGCTGCAGGCCGCCCTGAAAGCCGTTCCGGCTGACCGGCTGTGGGTCAACCCCGACTGCGGGCTCAAGACCCGCAACACCGACGAGGTGACCGCGTCGCTGAGCAACCTGGTCGCCGCGGCGAAAGAGGTGCGGGCCAGAGCCGGCTAGCGTGGCGCCCGGCGGCAACGAGTGTGCGCTCACGGCATCGAGTGTGCGTACAGGGCGGGCTTTTCGCCGATTCGCCGCCACCAGTACACACTCGATCGGGCGCCGAGCCTCACACCTGCCGGGCGACGCTGTCGTCCACCTGGACCGGCATGTCGTCGGCCCACGGCTGGCGGGTCACCATGTCGGCGACCCGGACGTATCCGCGTTCGAATTCGCCTGTGGCAGCGTCGACCAGCCGATAGGCCTGGGTTTGGCGGTGGATCGGCTGCGCGTCGAGTAATACGACTCGCACCTCGCCCGGCTCGAAGTGACAGCGCTCCTGCATGGCGGCGATCAGTTGCTCGTTGTGCATGTGGCCGTCGCCGAAGTTCCAGCCGATGGCGGTGGAGCAGATCCGTTCGCCGTCGATGATGACGTAGTCGTCCTCGTTCTGGCCGGCCATCGCCCGGTGGGCCAGCGTAAACAGCGCTCGGCCGTGAGTGTTGAAGCCGCGGAACGCATATCCCATGTAGATCGGGATCTGCGCCGCCTCGGGGCTGCCATAGAACCGCTCCAGCTGGGCCTGAGGCATGCTGGCGATTGCCACGATGCCGTCCTCGATCTTCTGGTTGCCCGACGGCTTGATGCACCACAGTGTGGTGTCCCAGTTCCCCGCGTAGTACCGCATGCCGGGCAGGAACGAGACCTTTCGCGGGAAGACGTTGCCCAGCGCGACGATTCCGGCGACGACGACAAACAGAATCGCCACCGGCACAGGGTGTTTCAGGTCGCTCAATCCGAGTCGCGCGTGAGCGACGAACAACGACAACACCCCGAAGATCATGAAGACGTTCCACTCCAGCGGGACCCCCATCGGGATCGACACCAAAATCCCCAGGTGGAAGCAGACCATGACGAAAGCCGCCACCGCGGTCGGCCAGCCGCCGTGGCAGAAGAACAGCGGAAGCGGCACCAACATCTCGATCGCGGTGCTGATGTGAGCCAGCAGCCGCGACGGCCGCCCGGGCCGCAGATCGTCGGGGAAGCTCTCGAAGAACCGCCGCTTGAGCCAGCGCGGTCGCACCAGCGGGTTGTTGGACATCATCGTCGAGATCACAAACGGGAAGTGCTTGTTGAGCTTTGAGGTCGCCGCGCCTATCCAGATCACCAGGAACACCAGCTTGGAGGCGACGATCATGTCGGCGCCGCCGAACAGGAACGTCACCGTCATCGTTACGTAGACCTCGCCGCGGGCGGCCAAAAAGATCACCTTGTCGCGCAACCCCAGCACGCCGACGAGGACCAGGATCGTCACGATCTGCCACATCGGCAGCAACCCGACCGTGGTGCCCAATTCCGGTGCCGGGCCGGTGCCGTCCGAGAACAGCGCCCAGGTCGTCATCACCAGTAGCGCCGCGTAGAGCGCGACATCGACTGGGCCGCGGGCGTCGCCCTTGGTCAACGGGACTTGGCGCGGCCACGGTGGCAGTCGAATGGTGCCGGGTCGCAACCAATACAGGACCGAGCCCATCGGCGGGAAGAATCGGTTGTTCAGCGGGCCGAAGCCGCAGCCCAGCCCGATCACCTCGAAGAGCATCGTGTAGAGCACGACCTTCTCGAAGACAATCGGCTCGGACCACCAGGATGCGACGTCGGTGAAGCCGAGTCCGTTGGTGACAGAGGCAAACAGCCACCCGCCGAGGATGTAGAGCAGGATTTTGGCGACGTAGAACAGATGCAGTGCCACCGGCGTTCCGAAGCCCACCTCGGCCCAGTGCTTGGCCATCGGACGGATCTTTTCGCTGCGGGTGCCCTTGCTCCACTCCGCCATGTCGACCTGCGGCAGTTCGGGCTTGAGGAATCCCATGGCCGACAGATTAGAACGTGTTCTAGACCGATGAAACGGGGTTGACGGCCCTATTGACTACTACTTGCTGTAGTAGTAGACAGAGTCTATGCAACCACCGGAGAACCTGCGTTGGGCGGCAGTCGCATTCGCGATCGGGTTCACGGTGCATGGCCTGGACCATCTGCGTCGCGGTATGTCGGCATCACCACCGTTCATCATGGTCGGCGGCACCGTGCAGGGGCTGTTCGTGGTGCTGGCGGTGGCGCTGGTGCTCATGTGTCGCCCGCGCGCACCGCTGGCCGCGATCGCGGTCGGGTTCGGCAGCGCGCTGGTGTTCACCTATGCGCATCTGTTGCCGACGTTCTTGCCCGGTTACCAGGACAGCTTCATCTCGCCACCGCACATCAACGTGACTTGGCTATCGTGGTTCAGCGCCGTCGCCGAGATCGGCACCGGCATCGTTTTCGGGTTGGTCGGCTTACGGGAGGTGGCCGGTGTCAGGGATTCTGTTTTTCGACGGCGCGTGCGGAATGTGTACCAGGGCGGTGGATTCGATCCTGAAGCTCAATCGGACGGGAGACCTGCAGATCGAACCGCTGCAGGGCCCGGGAGTCGCTGAGCGACTACGTATTCCGCCCTCGCAGCTGCTCGAATCGAACTGGTGGCTGGATACGTCGGGAGCGGTATACGCTGGCGCAGAGGCAACGAACGCGGCCGTGTCGGCCGCGATCGGCACCACGCTGCCGCTGAAGCTGTATCGAATTCCCGGTATCCGGTCTCTGCAAGACGCCGTCTACCGCTGGGTGGCCGGACACCGCTACCGATTCCCCGGAAAGACGCCGTACTGCGAGTCACACCCGACCGCCTGTTGAGCTGAGCGATCGCTGCGGCCGGCCCGAATACTCGCTCAGCGGACGGATCAGGGCATTGGAACCGGCCTGCTCGATGATGTGAGCGGTCCACCCGGTGATTCGGCTCATCACGAACAGCGGTGTGAAGCTGGGTATGTCGAATCCCATCAGGTAGTACGCCGGGCCAGTGGGGAAATCGAGGTTGGGTTTGATTCCGGTGGCGGCGAACATCTCGGTTTCCAGCACCCGATACATGTCCAGCCAGCGCGCGCCGTCGCGGACCGCGGCGACCCGGGTCAGCGCCTCTTTCATCGTCGGCACCCGTGAATCGCCGTTCTTGTAGACGCGATGCCCGAAGCCCATGACCTTCTCTTTGCGAGACAGCTTGCCGTGCAACCATTCCGACGCTTTGTCGGGATGGCCGACGTCGATCATGTCGTGCATGACCGCCTCGTTGGCGCCGCCGTGCAACCGGCCCTTGAGCGCGCCGATCGCCGCCGTCACCGCACTGTAGATATCCGACTGCGTGGAGGTCACCACCCGCGCCGCGAAAGTCGATGCGTTGAAGCCATGCTCGGCGTAGAGGATCATCGACTGCTCGAACGCGGAGACGATGACCGGTTCGGGCACTTCGCCGAAACACATCCGCAGGAAGTTTTCGGCATAGCCCAGCTGGCTGTGCGGCGCGATCGGCGCCAGACCGCGACGCCGGCGCATGTCGGCGGCGACGATTGTCGGCAGCACCGCGAACATCCGTAGCGCCTTCGCGTAATTCGCGGATTCGGCACTGTCATCCTCGTCGGGATCTTCGGCGCCCAGATAGCTGATTGTGGTGCGCACTACGTCCATCGGATGACAGTTGTCCGGCAGCTTGGCCAACAGCGACAGCATCGAGCGGTCCAGCCGGCGGCTGGCGCGTTCGCGTTGGCAGAACAGCGCCAGCTCGCCGTCGGTGGGAAGTTCGCCGTGCCACAGCAGATAGGCGGCCTGTTCGAAACTGCAATGCGCGGCCAGATCCTGGACCGGGTACCCGCGGTAGGTCAGCGAGTTGGTCTCGGGCACCACCTTGGAGATGGCCGTGGTGTCGACCACGACACCGGCCAGGCCCTTGTGGACAGTCATCAGTCGCCTCCCGCGATTTCGTTGTCGAACTGGGTGTACTGCGCGTAGCGCACTAGCTCGTAGAGCCTGCTGCGCTGCTGCATGCGATCCAGCAGTCCGGATTGTGTTCCCGCCGCCTGCATTTCACGAAGGCCGGCCTCGACGCCGAACATGGCCAGCCGCAGTGTGGTGACCGGGTAGATCACGACGTTGTAGCCGATGTCGGTGAGCTGTTGCACGCTCAGCAGCGGCGACTTGCCGAACTCGGTCATGTTGGCCAGCAACGGGATATCGATCGCCGCGCGGAACTGCTCGAACTCGTCCGCCTCGGACAGCGCCTCGGTGAAGATCATGTCGGCGCCCGCGTCGGCGTAGGCACGGGCCCGGTCGATCGCGGCCGGCAAGCCCTCGACGCCGACGGCGTCGGTGCGGGCACAAACCACGAAGTTGGGGTCCCGGCGCGCGGCCACCGCCGCGCGTATCCGTCTGACCATCTCGGCGGTCGGGACGAGGGCCTTGCCGTCGAGGTGCCCACATCGCTTGGGGTTGACCTGGTCTTCGAGGTGGCAGCCGGCCAGTCCGGCATCCTCCAGAACGGTGACGGCACGCGCGACGTTCATCGGCTCGCCGAATCCGGTATCGGCGTCGATCAGGGTGGGCAGGTCGGTGGCCGCGGCGATCTGCGCCCCGCGAGCCGTGACCTCGGTCAGGGTGGTCAACCCGATATCGGGCAACCCGAGGTCGGCCGACAGCGCGGCGCCGGAGACGTAGACACCGTCGAATCCGATCTCGGCGACGAGCTTGGCTACCAGCGGTGAGAATGCCCCCGGAAACCGTTGCAGCCGACCGGAATCAAGCCCGGCGCGCAACACCAGGCGCTTGTCGGCGGCGCTGGAAGCCGCCGCCAGCAACCCGGTCATCGGAAGATTCCCGACGGAATCGTCGGAGCCTTGTCCAGCACCTCCGGCGCGACTCGCACATTCAGCGCGCCCAGCTCGCCGCCTTTCAACTCACCGACACGCTGCACGGTGTCCAGGAACCGTTGCCGCTCAGTGGCATCCACGACACCTTCAGCGAGCTCGGTGAACTTGGCAACATATTGTTCCCGTCCGAACGGCCGCGCCCCCAACGGATGTGCGTCGGCGACGGCCAGCTCATCGCTGATCACCTCACCGCTCTTGAGCGTCACCTCAGCGCGCGCCCCGAACGCCTTCTCGGCCGGGTCCGTCGAGTGGTATCGGCGGGTCCACTCCGGATCCTCGACGGTGGAGATCTTGTGCCACAACTCGATCGTGTCCGCGCGGTGCGCCCGTTCCGGGGCATACGAGCGTTCGTGGTGCCAGCTGCCGTCCTGCAGCGCGACAGCGAAAATGTAAGGCAGCGAATGATCCAGCGTCTCCCGCGACGCGTCCGGATCGAACTTCTGCGGGTCGCCGGAGCCGGTGCCGATCACGACGTGGGTGTGGTGGCTGGTGTGCAACACGATCGACGCGATCTGTTCGAGGTCGCCGATGCGCTCGCGCAGCCGGCGCGCCAAGTCGATCGGTGCCTGGCTTTGATACTCCGCGGAATGCTCCTTGGTGTAGCTGTCCAGGATCGCCCGCTTGGGCTCCCCAGGCGCGGGCAGGGGCACCTCATAGGTGTGCTCGGGACCCGAGAGCAGCCAGGCGATTACGCCGTCCTCGCCCTCGTAGATCGGAGCGGGCGAACCCTCGCCGCGGATCGCGCGGTCGACGGCCTCGATGGCCACCTTCGCGGCGTGGGCGGGTGCGAATGCCTTCCAGCTGGAGATCGACCCCTTGCGGGATTGCCGGGTGGCAGTGGTCAGGTGCAACGCCTGCCCGATCGACTGATAGATGGTCTCGGGGTCCAGCCGCAACATCGTGCCCAGCCCGGCGGCCACCGACGGGCCGAGGTGCGCGACGTGGTCGATCTTGTGCTCGTGCAGACAGATTCCGCGGGCCAAGTCGATCTGGATCTCGTAGGCGGTGGCCAGCCCGCGAATCAGGTCGGCACCGCGCACGCCGAGTTGCTGGGCGACCGCCACCAACGGCGGGATGTTGTCGCCGGGATGGGAGTACTCTGCGGCCAGAAACGTGTCGTGGAAGTCGAGTTCGCGCACCGCGACGCCGTTGGCCCACGCCGCCCACTCCGCCGAGTAGCCGCCGTCGACGCCGAAGACCGTCGCACCCGGCTGGGCCCGATGCGTCAGCGCCTGCTGACGGGCGGTGGCGACCGGTCGCCGCAACACCGACGCCGCACAGACCGCCGCGTTGTCGATCATCCGGTTGATCACCATCGCCTCGCACTCGGCGGGCACGGGCACCGGGTCGGCCGCGACCTCCGCGATCTTGTAGGCCAGCTGCTCGGTGCGCGGAAAGTCGTCGGCGCTGCGGTGAGTGCGGACGGAATGGATCAACATAATCCGCACACTATGCAATGCGGATATCAAATGAAAGTCCCAGCACATGCGTAATTTTGTGTCCTCAGCCGGCGCAGATTGCGAAAGTTGCAAAAGGCAAGCGGGGTAGCATCTCGATCGTGGCGAAGATGTTTTCCGGCGCGCGGCTACGACGGCTGCGCGACGAGCGCGGCCTCACACAGGTCGCGCTGGCCCGGGCGCTCGGCCTGTCCACCAGCTACGTCAACCAGCTGGAGAACGACCAGCGGCCCATCACCGTGTCGGTGCTGCTTGCGCTCACCGAGCGTTTCGACCTGCCGCCGCACTACTTCTCCTCCGACTCCGACGCCCGGTTGGTGGCCGACCTGTCCGACGTCTTCACCGCCACGGCGGCCCACGAGACGGTCAGCCCGGCTCAAATCGAAGAACTGGTCGCCCGGATGCCCGAGGTTGGCCGCAGCCTGGTTGCCATGCACCGACGGCTGCGCGATGCCACCGAGGAGCTGGAGGCCTATCGCTCCCGCGCGACCACCGAAACATCGATGCCCCTCGAGGGCCCGATGCCGTTCGAGGAAGTTCGCGACTTCTTCTACGACCGCAACAACTACATCGGTGAACTCGACATTGCGGCCGAGCAGATGTTCACCGAGAACGGGATGACCATCGGCGGGCTGGACATTCAGCTGGCGACACTGATGCGGGAGCGATTCGACGTCACGGTGGCGGTTGACGGCGGCCTCGCCGAACATGCCAAGCGGTCCTATGACCCGGGCACCAAGGTGCTGCGGGTGGCGCATTGGCTGCTGCCGGGCCAGCGGGCCTTCCAGATCGCCACCCAACTCGCACTGCTGAGCCAGTCGGATTTGTTGTCGGCACTCGTCGCGACTGACGACCAGCTCAGCCCAGAATCACGTGGGGTGGCCCGGGTCGGGCTGGCCAACTACTTCGCCGGCGCGTTTCTATTGCCTTACCGCGAATTTCACCGCGCCGCAACAGAATTACGTTACGACATCGACCTACTGGCCCGCCGGTTCGAGGTCGGCTTCGAGACCGTGTGTCACCGGCTTTCAACATTGCAGCGCCCGCAGCTGCGGGGTGTGCCGTTCATCTTTGTGCGAACCGACAAGGCCGGGAACATCTCAAAGCGCCAGTCAGCCACGGCATTTCACTTCAGCCGCGTCGGCGGCAGCTGCCCCTTGTGGATAGTGCACGACGCCTTCGCCCAGCCGGGCCGGATCGTCACCCAGGTGGCACAGATGCCCGACGGCCGCTCGTATTTCTGGATCGCCAAGACCACCGCGCCGGAGGGGCGGGGTTATCTGGGCCAGCACAAGAGTTTCGCCGTCGGTTTGGGCTGCGATCTGGTCCACGCGGACAAGCTGGTGTACTCGACCGGGGTCGCCCTCGACGACCCCAACACCGCCGTGCCGATCGGGGCGGGCTGCAAGATCTGCAACCGGTCGGCGTGTCCGCAGCGCGCATTTCCCTACCTCGGCGGACGCGTGATCGTGGACGAGAACACCGGCAGCAGCCTGCCGTATTCGCCGAGTAATCGACGCGAGGCATCGCGATCGGTGTAGCTTGCTGCTGGTGCCAGAGGTTGACTATTGCGTCGTCGGTGCGGGATTCGCCGGTTTGACCGCCGCACTGCGGCTCAAACAGGCGGGCCGCGCGGTGGCCGTGCTGGAGGCTCGTGACCGCGTCGGCGGGCGCACCTACACCGAAGTGCTCGCCGACGGGTCCTGGGTCGATCGCGGCGGCGCGTGGATCGGTCCGGGACAGGATCGGATCTACGCGCTGATGAACGAGTTCGGTGTGCCGTCCTACAAGCAATACACCGATGGCAAATCCATGATGGTCGTCGACGGCAAGCAGCACCGGTATGCCGGCACGATCCCGTGGACGGTAAGCCCATGGGCGACGATGAATCTCGGCATCGGGTTGATGAAGATCCGCCAGATGTGCAGATCGATTCCCCTGGAAGCGCCGTGGGAAGCGCGCAAGGCCGCCGAATGGGACAAGATCAGCCTGGGCGCGTGGCTGGACAAGAACCTGATGTCCGGCCAGGCCCGCGACATGCTGGACGTGGCCCTGGCCGGCCCGTACACCTCGGCCGCATCGGAGGTGTCGTTGCTGTGGATGCTCTACCAGATGGCGTCGGGAGGCGGACCGGACTTTGTGGTGTCGAGCAAGGGCGGCGCCCAGGATTCGCGCCCGGTCGGTGGGATGGGCGCGATCTACCGGCCGATGGCCGCCGAACTCGGTGACGCGCTGCAGTTGTCGCAGCCGGTGCGGTTCATCGCGCAGGACGATGACGGCGTCGCGGTCCGCTCCGACGACCTGACGGTGCGTGCCCGCCGGGTGATCGTCGCGGTTCCGCTGGCGATCGCCGGCCAGATCCGCTACGAGCCGATGCTGCCGACCGATCGCTGGTTTCTGCATCAGCGGATGCCGGGCGGCGCGATCGTCAAGGTCTCGGTCGTCTACGACGAGCCGTTCTGGCGCGCCGACGGTCTGTCCGGCCAGACCGTCTCGCCCGGATCGCCGGTCACCCTGACCATCGACGCCTGCACGGACACCGGCACGCCGGGCGTGCTGTGCGTCATCACCGAAGGCCCCGCGGCGCGGGCATTGGGACGGCTTGACGAAGCCGATCGCAGAGCGACAATCGTGCGCGAACTGGTCGACCGGTTCGGCGCCAAGGCCGCCTCTCCCGTCGGCTACCACGAGCAGGACTGGACCGTCGAGCGCTATTCCGGCGGCGGGATGATCAGCCACGCCCCCACGGGGGTGTTGACGGAGTTCGGGCCCGCGCTGCGTGAGCCGTGCGGTCGCATCCATTGGGCCGGAACGGAGAGCTCCGCGGTCATGTGCGGATGGGTCGACGGCGCCGTCCGCTCCGGGGAGCGCGCCGCCACCGAGGTGATGGCACGCGAAACAGCTACTGCTCCTGCTTGACCGGCGGACGATAGAACAGCAGCAGCTGACCGATGCCGCCGCCCAACCCCAGCAGCACCGAGATCAGCAGACCCTTCCAGCCGAAGTAGCGCCACCCGAAGAGCAGCCAGTCCAGGCTGTACTCCCCAGGGCCCACCGTTGCCACCGCCACGGCGCTGACGGCGAGCACCATGACGTACTCCCAGCCTTCGTTGATGATGAAGAATCCGTGCGGCCGGTGGACGGTCCAGGCCGCCACGAACATCAGCGCGACGAAGCCGGCGGCCGGAATCGGGGTAAGCAGTCCGGCGGCCAGCCCCAACCCGGCGCTCATCTCAGTGCTCGCCGCGACCACCGCCTGGAACGTGCCGGCCTTCATGCCGATGCTTTCAAACCAGCGCGCGGTGCCCGGGATGCGGCCGCCCCCGAAGAACTTGTTGTAACCGTGGGCCGCCAGAGTCAGCCCCAGCACGACCCGCAGGATCAGTAACCCGACATCGTAGGCAGTCATAGACGCCAACCTAGATCATGCCGCGCCGACGGCCATATGCCGCTTGCCCCACTGGCACATCGCTTCGGTCACCGGCCGCAGTGACTCCCCGTATTCGGTCAACGAGTACTCGACCCGCGGCGGCACGTCAGCAAAGACCTCGCGACGGACGATGCCGTCGGTTTGCAGCTCGCGCAGTTGTCGCGCCAGAACCCGGTCACTGATCCCGCGGGTCTTGCGGCGCAATTCGGCGAACCGCTGTGCGCCGTCGGTCATCAGATGGAATATCAGCACGGCCTTCCACTTGCCACCGATGACCGCCAGCGTCGCCTCGACCGGACACTCGAAGTTCTCGTCCACACTAACCTCCGGCTCAGCTACCCACTTGAAAGTACGTTCTTGTCCGGTGTTCAGGTTCAACGTAGCGTCCCCATCACCGCAAGCCCACAAAGGAGTTAGCCATCAAAATCGCGATCATTGGCGCCGGCAACGTCGGAAAGACGCTGGGCACCGCGTGGCGAAACCGCGGCCACGACGTCACATTCGGCGTGCGCAACCCCGATGACCCAAAGTACGCGTCGCTCGACGCCGTCACCACCAACGAACCAGCCGCAGCGCCAGCCGACATCGTCGTGCTGTGCACGCCGTGGCAGGGCACCCAGCAGGCCCTCCAGGCCAGTGGCGACCTGTCCGGCAAGATCCTCGTCGACTGCACCAACCCGCTGACGCCCGACATCACCGGGCTCGAGGTGGGGCACACCACCTCCGCCGCCGAGCACGTAGCGCAATGGGCGCCCGGCGCCCGGGTCTGCAAGGCGATGAACCAGATCGGTGCACCGATGATGGACGGCCCCCAACTGCCCGGCAAGCCGGTGATGTTCGTTTGCGGTGACGATGACGAGGCAAAGTCGGTGACCGCCGGATTGGTCGCCGAGCTCGGTTTCGAAACCGTTGACGTCGGCGACTTGACGCTGGCCCGCCTGCTCGAGCCGTACGCCCTGCTCTGGATCCACCTCGCGTTACGGCGAGGGCTCGGCACAAATTTCGGGTTTGGCCTGCTGCGTTCCTGACACGACTTTGCCGAAAGGTAACCTCGGTGGGTGTCACGACGTGCCTCCACCCAGCCACGTGCCGTGCTGTTATTGGACGGCGGCGCGGGCACTACGCCGGAGATGCTGGGCCACAAGGGGTACGCCATCGACACCATGCGTCGCCACGGCCTGCCGGTGCCGCCTGCCTTTTGCATCACCACGGACGTCGGGGCCCGCTATCTGACAGACCCCGAGTCGACGATGGACGCGGTCTGGGACGACGTGCTCGACGGCCTGCGTCGGCTCGAAGCCGCGACAGCGCGCACATTCGGGCGGGGGCCCCGGCCGCTGCTGGTCAGCGTGCGCTCCGGTGCGGCGGTGTCGATGCCCGGGATGATGGACACGGTGCTGGATCTGGGCATAAGCGACGAGGTCGAACAGGCGCTCGGGACCGCGGCGTTTGCCCGCGATACGCGTCGGCGGTTCATTGGCGGTTACCGACGCATCGTCGCCGACACCGTGCCCGACGACCCCTACTTACAGTTACGCGCCGCGATCGAGGCGGTGTTCGCGTCGTGGAATTCGCCGCGCGCGGTCGCATACCGCGCCCATCACGGGCTCGACGACCGCGGCGGCACCGCTGCAGTGGTACAGGCGATGGTGTTCGGCAACCTCGACGCCAATTCCGGTGCCGGCGTGGTGTTTTCCCGCAATCCGATGACCGGTACCGACGACGAGTTCGGCGAGTGGCTGCCCCGCGGGCAGGGCGACGACGTGGTTTCGGGCATGGTCGACGTCCAACCGATCAGCGCGCTGCGTGACCAGCAGCCGCGCGTCTACGACGAGCTGGCGGTGGCTGCCCGCACGTTGGAGCGGCTCACCTGCGACGTGCAGGAGATCGAGTTCACCGTAGAGGACGGCAGGCTCTGGCTGCTGCAGACACGGCCGGCGAAGCGCTCCGCGCAAGCCGCGGTGCGACTGGCGCTGCACCTGCGCCGCGACGGGCTGATCGATGACGCGGAGATCATGCGCCGGGTGACCCCGGACCACGTGCAGGCGCTGCTTCAGCCGTTACTGCAGCCGGAAACACGTTTGGCCGCAACACTTTTAGCTCGCGGACTGGCTGCGAGTCCTGGGGTGGTAACGGGACGGGCATACACCGAGGTGGACGCCGCGGTGGATGCCGCAGAGCGTGGCGAGGACGTCATCCTGGTGCGCAATCACACCAGCCCCGATGACATTCACGGCATGCTGGTCGCGCGGGGCGTCGTTACCGAAACCGGCGGGGTAACCAGCCACGCCGCGGTGGTCAGCCGTGAACTGGGCCGGGTGGCCGTGGTGGGCTGCGGCGCCGGGGTCGTCGAATCGTTGGCCGGCCGGCTGATCACCGTCGACGGTAACGAAGGCGAGGTACGCGACGGCGCACTGGAACTGGTCGCCTGGTCGGAGGATGACACGCCAGAGCTGCGCGAGTTGACCGAGATCGCACAGCGACTAAGTCCGCTGCGCGGCGGTCCGCTGATCGCCATGCTCAGCGCACTGCTGAGCAACAACCATGAGTGAATTGACTGTGCTGCAGGCACTTCGGTTCAAGGGCCGCGTGAGCAACGCCGATTTGGCCGCGACCTTGGGCGAGGATCCGATCGACGTCGCCGCCACCGTTGAGCAGCTCACCCGGTCCGGATTGCTCGTCGACGGGAAACAATTGCGAATCAGCCCCGAAGGGCGCCAGCGCCTCAATGAGCTGCTCGCCGAAGAGCGCGAGGCCGTTGACGCGGCGGCGTTGACCGCCACCTACGACGATTTCCGTTCGGTCAACGCCGAATTCAAGGCTCTGGTCACCGACTGGCAGGTCAAAGACGGCCAGCCCAACACCCACGAGGACGCGGACTACGACGCGGCCGTCATCGCCCGCCTCGACCGTCTGCACCAGCAGGCGCTGCCGATCATCACCGCGGCCGCGGCCCAGCTGCCGCGGCTGGGCCGCTATGCGGAGAAATTGCAAGCGGCACTCGACAAGCTGCGCGGCGGTGACAACTCCTGGCTGTCCCGACCGCTCATCGACTCCTACCACACCGTGTGGTTCGAACTGCACGAGGATCTGATCCTCGCTATCGGCCTGACCCGGAACTCCGTTGAGGACCAGTGAGTTACAGCTCTGCGTCCAGGCGCTGCACGTAGGTGTCGACGTCGCCGATCGCCGATTCGGCCGTGTGGACACTGATCGCGACCGTGTCGCCGATACCGTGTACACCGTGTGTGAGGCCCATCGCCGGTGATAGTGCCGGATAGCCGGCGGTCAGCAGCACCGGCGCGTCGCCGAAGCGCAGGTCCGCGGGCCCGCGGTCAACGCTTGACACCACGGTGTTGCCGGACACCTGCGGGGGTCGCACGTTCGGGTCGAATTGGCTGACGCCCCAGCGCAGTAGCGGAGCGGGCACCGCGGCGAAGGCCCGGTCGGCCGCGCGCACCGCCGGGTGCTGCGAGCGGCGCCGGGCGTTGGCCAGGTCCGCGGCGATCCGCTCGACCCGGGCCTGCCAAGGCAGGTCCGGATACAGCCCGACCGGGACGTTGGCAAAGTGGTTATGGGCATGGCGCACACCGGGTTTGGCCATCGGCACCTCGGCGCCCAGCGGTCCGGCCGAATCGCCGAGATGCCCGGCAAGCGCACCGGACACCGCGGCGAGCACGGCGACGGTGACCGTGGGGCCACGCAGCTGCGCGCGTTTGCGCACCAGCGTGCGCACCGTGCGTTTGCCCGCGGGCCGGGCATTGATGGACAGCACGGGCCGTGACGGGGCGGGAGGGCGCAGGATCCCGGCGCGGGTGTCGCGCACGAGCTTGCGGTGGGTGCGCGCCGCGTTCACGGCGCGCCACGGCAGGAAGCCCGGCGACAACCTCGTCACCTCGGGTACGGGTTCTGCCCGGCCGAACAACCAGGCGGCCAGCGCCGAGGCGCGCGCCCCGTCGGCCAGCGCGTGTGCGACCTGCATGACCCCGACGGTGCCCGAGCCGGCGGCGCCCGGAATGCCGTACACGGGCGAGAACAGGTGCAAGCGCCACTGGGCTCGACGGACGTCGAGCTGGTCATCGGCGAGCCGGACCACGGCCTCCAGACAGCCTCGCCAGCTGTCGTCATCGAGGCGATGGCGCAGCAGCTGATCGGACTCGACGGCCGCCGGCACCCACCGCGGATAGGTCCACGCCGATCCGTCGTCGACGCGCATCGTCAAGTCTGGACAGGCGTGGGCGCGGCTGCGGACCTCCTCGACGGCGCGCGTGAAGTCAGCCGGCTCGCCGTCGAATGCGTAGAGCAGGAACTGGTCGCTGGGGATCTTGGCCGACATCCAATAGAACTGCGCGTCAACCGCGGCCATCCGGGCCGGCATGACACCCACCCTAAGTTGTCCACAGTCCGACTTATATCCACAGACGGCGCATTGTCGGTGGCCGCGCGTCGGCCTGAATGGATAATATTCGAACATGTGTTCGAGCAGCCGGGATGAGATCGTCGAGGTCCTCGACGCGCTCGAGGCCGACCTCGACCGTGCCCTGGAGTTGTCCTTCGACGCGCTGACCACGCCGGAGCGGCTGGTGATGCTCCAACGTTGCGAGACCTTCCGCCGCCGCCTTCCGGCCGTCGAGCATCCGCTGATCAACCAGGTCGCCCAGCAGGCCGATGCCACCGAGTTGGGCGGCAAGCTGCCGTCCGCGCTGGCCAACCGGCTGCGCATCACCCGCGCCGAAGCCTCACGGCGCATCCACGAAGCGGAGGATCTGGGGCCGCGCACGGCCATCACCGGCGAACCATTGCCGCCGCTACTGACCGCCACCGCTGAGGCCCAGCGGGCCGGACGCATCGGGACCGCACATGTGGCGGTGATCCGCGGCTTTGTCCACCGCCTCCCCGACTTCGTCGACGTGGAAACCCGTCAGAAAGCCGAGGAGCAGCTGGCCCGGTTGGGCGGCCAGCATCGCCCAGACGAGTTGAGCAAGCTGGCCGACAAGCTTACCGACTGCCTCAACCCCGACGGCGACTTCACCGACAACGATCGGGCCCGCCGGCGCAGCCTCATCATCGGCAAACAAGGCCTCGACGGCATGAGCCCGATCACCGGTTATCTGACGCCCGAGGCCCGCGCCACCCTCGACGCGGTCGTCGCCAAGCTGGGCGCGCCCGGCATGTGCAAACCCGACGATCCCGATCCCTGTGTGAGCGGAACACCATCGCAGCAAGCCATCGAAAACGACACCCGAAGCGCCGGCCAACGCAACCATGACGCGCTCACTGTGGCGGGTCGTGCGCTGTTGGCCTCCGGTGATCTGGGCCAACACAACGGGCTGCCCGCCAGCATCATCGTGTCCACCACCCTGGCCGAGCTCGAATCCAGGTGCGGTAAAGCGCTCACCGCTGGCGGCACCCTGCTGCCGATGAGCGATGTGATCCGCATGGCGAGTAATGCCCACCATTACTTGGCCATTTTCGACAAGGGCAAGGCGATCGGGCTTTACCACACCAAGCGCCTGGCCTCACCGGGCCAGCGAATTGTGCTGCACGCCAAGGACCGCGGCTGCTCATTTCCGAATTGCGACGTGCCGGGCTACCTCACTGAAGCCCACCACGCCACTGCCTACGCCCAATGCGGCGTAACCGACGTCAACGACCTCACCCAAGCCTGCGGCCCCCACCACAAACTGGTCACCGACGACGGCTGGACCACCCGCAAAAACGCCAACGGCGACACCGAGTGGATCCCCCCACCCCATCTGGATTACGGCCAACCCCGCACCAACACCTTCCACCACCCCGAGAAACTCCTCCGCGACGACGAAGACGACGACGGACCGTGACGCGCGCGCTAGTGCAGCGTCGGCGCGTACCGCAGCACCGCGCCAACACCGTCGGCCGGGGCGATCCGCTCGTCGCTGCGGACCAGCGATGCGCCGACGGATATCGCGAACATCGGCAACGCCTCGTCGGCTCGCAACGTGCGAGCCGGGGCTGCGCGGCTTCCTTCGAGCCAGCCGCTCGGATCGCCGGTCAGTTGCTGCGTGCCTCAATCTTCGAACTTGAGTCCTGACCGATCATGGGGTCGCGCACCGTACTCCGCCCACGTCCATCGCGGGCAATTCGCACCATCAAACAAGCTAAAACTTGACCGCAAGATCCTGCCGCGCCAACCTGTGCACGCCCCAGAAATAGGTGACGAAGGGCATGGTGCACCACAAGAGGTTCAGGACCACGAACTTGATCCACATCTCAACGGGACTGCTCATGCTCTGCAGATTGTTCGCGATCTCTACCCCGAAGTAGACCGCTGGCAGCGTGACCTCCACGATCATTCCGCCCATGATGAAGGAGAGTTGAGTGCTGGTGAATCGCTCTCCATTCCGGAAGAACTGCACCATCGCGTAAGCCTCGAAGAGGCCGACGAAGAAGGCAATCCACTCAAGGACGACGATGAGCGGGTCACCGTTTAAGTAGCGTGCATCGCCTCCGAGCAGGATGGGCGCCCACATATACGTCCACAGAGCGCCTTTCTGTACGCCGGCCCTGATCTGGTCGAACAGAAGGAGCCACGGCAACTCCCAGATGAATCGTGGGATCAGAGCGATGAACACCCACACGATCACCATCGCGCTCAGCCGCTCCGACGTGGTCCAGTCGCGACGGCCCGCAAGCGGCAGCCACGGCAGAGCAAGCGCCGTCAAGAAACAGCCAACGACGACAACCACCAATCCGGTGGAAGCGACCATATGGGAAACCCCGGCGTGAAATTCGAGGTACCAGAACACGATATGGATGGCGAAGAAGAACGCCAGAACTCCGAACAACGACTTTTGCAGTGACGAGAGACCGCGCCTCTGCCGCGATCCCTGGTGTTCGTCGGCGTTAATCGTCTCCGTCATGGCCCCCCTACCGTTCGCTTGGGTAGCTGCATGCCTGAAGAATGGCACATGCAATGTTTTAAGGGCAAGAGCCGTGATCTAAGGTGCTGTGAATGAGATGGAAGGCGCTGAGCAGGGCGTACTGCGGAGATGGCTGACAGAGCACGAACCGCCCCGCGTCGTCCAAGTACCGGGCGGCAGGAGCGTGGGGATCGGACCCGCGATTTACTCATCGACGAGACGGTCCGGTGCATTCGCGAGGAAGGTTTCTCGGCGGCTAGCGCACGGCACATCATTGAACGAGCCGGCCTGAGTTGGGGTGTCATCCAACATCACTTCGGCGACCGCGATGGCCTGTTGACTGCGGTAATCGAAGATGCAGTTGATCGCCTCGGCGCATCACTTGATCTGTTAGCCGATCCGGCGCAAGTCACGGGCACGGAAGAGTTGGTGCGGACTACGTGGGAAGCGTTTGCCAATCCGAAAGCGATGGCGGGATTGGAAATTCTCATCTCCACCAAGCAGTTGCGTGGCGCGCTTGCGGGGCAACCCATGCAACGTCTGGGCGTGGCGCTGGCGAACATGATGGCGCGATTAAATGCCGCCACCGATGGCGAACATGCCGTCGCGTTGAGCATGCTGCTATGGACTGCACCGGTAGCGATGATGATCGGGGAGATGTTCGACGCTCGCCCGCTGTCCACAAAAGATGCCCAGAAGGCGGTTGCCGATCTGATCGATGCGCATCGCTGAGCGCAGATCTGACTACCAGCCATAGCCGTCGGCCATGCATCGTCCTGCGGGCGCTGGGTGTGGCTAACACCCTGGCAGCTGCCTTAACCTTGTGCCGATTAAAAGGTACTTCAGAAGTTCGCGGCCAACGCCGAACCAACACCTTCCACCACCCCGAAAAACTCCTCGCCGACGACGATGACGAGTGGTAAGCGCTCGCCTACCCGGTCGTCACGCGCCCCCGTTCTCTGCCAATTCGAGGGTCTCGCGGATCAAGTCGCTGACCGCCTCGAATTCCACCAGGAAGCCATCGTGCCCGTAGGCGGACTCGATCACGTGCAGGCCGGTGCAGCCGGGCAGTAGCTCGGCCAGCTCCTCCTGCAACCTCAGCGGGTAGAGCCGGTCGGAGGTGATACCAGCGACCACGACGGGTACCGGGCACCCCCGCAGCGCTTTTCGCAACCCGCCGCGGCCACGGCCTACGTCATGGTGGTTGCACAACGCCATCAACGCCACGTAGCTTCCGGCGTCAAAGCGGTCCACCAGCTTGTCGCCCTGGTGTTCCAGGTAGCTTTGGACCGCGTAACGGCCGCCGTTCGTCGGGTCTTCGCCCGCCTGGCTGTCGTTGCCGAACCGAGTGTCGAGCTCGGCCTCGCCTCGGTAGGTCAGGTGCGCGAAGCGACGGGCGATGGACATCCCGAAATCGGGCTTGCGCCCGGTGCCGTAATAATCGCCACCCTGCCAGTTCGGGTCGGCCTTGATGAGCGCAATCTGGGTGGTCATGTGAGCGATCTGGTCCGCGGGGGTGCGAGCGCCGATTGCCACCAGCAGTCCGGCGCGGACTCGGTCCGGGTGGCTCACGATCCACTCCAAAGCCCTTAAGCCACCCATGGATCCGCCGATGACGGCGGCAACCTCGTCGATACCCAGCGCCGCAAGCGCCGCGACATCCGCCTCAACCACATCCCGCATCGAAATGTGCGGAAATCTCGAGCCCCATGGCTTTCCGTCCGGGGCAAGCGAGCCGGGCCCGGTAGAACCATTGCAACCGCCCAGCACATTGGTGGCCACCACGCACCAGCGGTTGGTGTCGATCGGCGCACCCGGCCCGGCCACCCCCTCCCACCAGCCGACCGTGGGATGCCCGGACGCGGCGGGGCCGGTGATGTGCGAATTGCCGGTGAGCGCGTGCAGCACAACCACCACGTTGTCACGCGTTGGCGACAATTCACCCCAGCGCTGCACGGCGATACGGACATCGTCGATCACTGCACCGCTTTCGAGGGTCAGCGGGCCGAGGTCGACGAAGCCGATTTCGGCTTCCGGGGGCAGTGTTTGGCTGGGAATGTCGGAAATCATCGTTTCCGAGTTCATCACAATGCAGCCGCCACTGTCTGCGAGTCACGCGCTTTCGTTATCGACCAAGTCGAGGGCCTTGCGGATCATGCCACTGACCGGCTCAAATACCCCGGACGGCCGGGCCCGGACGAGGACGACGACGTTCCCTAGCCCGCTGAGCCGGTGAACCTCAACACCAAATCGGCAACCTTCTCCGGCTCGTCGAGCTGTAGAAAGTGCCCGGCGTGTTCGACGATGGCCACGTCGCTCCCGGGGGGAAGCACCTTTTCCGTCCAGTGCGCGAAAACCGGTGCAAAACAGCCGTCTTCGCGACCATGCAAGTACAGGCTGGGCAGCGTTGGTGCCGACTTCCAGCGCCGGTGCAGCTCGGCGTACTGGGCAGGCGGCCGCGTGTTGCGGAGCGTGGCTCGGTAGGTTCCCAGCGCGGCTCGCCAGCTCTCCGGGGTCCCGATCGCGGCGTCGACGTGGCGAAGATCCTCCTCGGCGTCATAGTTCGGCGACCAGCGCCGCCACAGCCGCGGCACTATCCAGGACGCGGAACGTTCTGGTAGCCAAGGCAACTGGAAGTACATGCTGTACCAGCTGCGCACTAGCTGGTGGGGCAGTTGAGCGAGTAACCGGCCCCCGTCGGGCACCCGCCGCAGCGGTCGAAATGCCGCCGCCAGCGGCACCGACATGATCACCGCCTTGGCAAACGGGCTGTCGGGCAGCGCGGCCAACCCCGTCGCGGCGATCGCACCCCAGTCGTGACCGATGACCACATCGCGATCAGAGCCGCCGGCCGCCGACCGCACCCGCAGCGCATCGTCCATCAGCGCGCCGATGTGATAGCTGCCATCGGAGGGAATCGACGACGGCGCATACCCACGCGTGAACGGCGCCACCACCCGCCAGCCCGACTCGGCCAGCCTGGGAGCGAACTTGCGCCAGCTGTACGCCGTATCGGGGAATCCGTGCAGGCACAATGCGATCGGGCCGTCGGGTGGCCCCCAGGTCAGGGCCTTCAAGTCGACGGTCGGTGCCTGAACGTCGATCCAGCGGGGTCCGGTCATCGCTTCATCCTCCGCTATCCTCCGCGCCCAGCCTCTCAGAACTGGTCGAAGCCCGAGACCAGCCACCGCTCCCCGCTTTTATCGAGGGTCACCCGGACACTCGAGGAGCTATCGGCCGGCGGCGAGTTGCCGATGGTCACCATCTGGTCGACGAATACCAGGACCACCGCGTGATTCTCGGTCGCCAACACCGACGCCGCTGCGGGAACATGGGCGATCGCGGAGACGTGCTGCTCTTTCGCATTAGGAATGAGCGCTTCCTGTGTCACTTGCGTGTAGCTGTCGCGGAAGCCACCAGTCAACCGCTCCCGCGCGGCAGCCACGTCCTTCTCGATGGTGTCGGATCGGAAGGAAAGCAGTGCGATGGCGGAATCCTTTGCGGCCTTGACGGATTGGCTGCGGGCGATGTCAGTGTCACGAATCGACGAGTCATGCCACTTCAGAAAGCCCGCGGCCATCGCCAGCAGCAATGCCATACCGGGAAGCAGACCGTAGACCAGCACCCGCAACCAGTTGACCCGGTATTTGGTCATGGCACGAATTCCACGTCGGAAACCTTGCCGACCTCGCCCGTCTTCTGCACCGTGATCCGCATCCGCCAGAACTGCGGCTCCTGTTCGGCCCGGCTCGCATCGCGCACTGCCACCGCCACCAGCACCCGGCCCGCGTTTCTCGTTTGCGATTCCAATCCGGCGTCGATGACGGCACCGGTCTGTTTCGACCGCGTCTGCGTGGCGTTGTCGATGTAGGACTGCTTGCGGTGAGAGAAGCTGTCGTAGAACTTGCCGGTCGCCGAATCGAGGATCCGTTGCGCGTCGTCGGCGGCATGCTCGTAGTCGACCGTGCTCAGGTTCACCGCTGCCTGCCGAGCCGTTTGCACGAACAGGTCGCGCTGCGCCTTGATGGTGTGGGCCTCATACGCTCGAAAGCCCAGCCAGCCAACGAGCGCTGCCAGCACCGCCGCCCCGATCAGGCCCGCGATTAGCGCCGTCCGCTCCGTCGGCCCCGCGGGTTTGGTGGATAAAACGTTGGTTCCCGCGCGCACGGCTCCAACGTATTCCAGCAGCCCTGGCTCAGTCGTGCGCCACGTTTGCCACCGCGTTTTCCAGATCCGCAATGACGATCTTGCGCATGCCGTGCATCGCCTTGGTCGCCGCCGTCGCGCGCGCCGGGTCGGGATCGTTGACCAACTCGATAAGCCGCTGCGGGGTGATCTGCCAGCTCAGCCCGTAGCGGTCCTTCAGCCAACCGCACTGCGATTCCTCGCCACCATCGGTCAACCGCTCCCAGTAATAGTCGACCTCATCCTGGTCCTTGCAGTCGACCGTGAACGACACCGCTTCGCTGAACGGAAACTGCGGGCCTCCGTTAATGCCGATGAACCGGGTGCCGTCCAGCACGAAGCTTCCCCAGGCCACCTCACCCGGTACACCAGGACCGGCGTCCGTGTAGCGGTGCAGGGCCTCGATGTGCGAGTTCGGAAAGACCGCCGTGTAGAACTCGACGGCCTCCTCCAGGTTGTTGTCGAACCATAGCGACGGCGTGATCGCTGGCATGTCGTCTCCTTTTTGTCGGTTCGATCATGATCGACCCGTCCAAGGTCCGAAACTCATCGCCGGGAGGCGCGGACGGTAACGTCAGGCGGGATACCTACCGAGAGGAGGCCCGTGACTACTGTGAGCAGCACTCCGCAGACGGTCGAGTATTCGGGCGTCGACGGCATCACCCTGGTCGCTGACGAGTGGAATCGCGGCTCCGGCACGTCGGCCGACCGGCCGTCGATTCTGATGTTGCATGGCGGCGGCCAGAACCGGTTCTCCTGGAAGAACACCGGGCAGGTGCTGGCCGACGAGGGGTTCCACGTGGTCGCGCTCGACAGCCGTGGTCACGGTGACAGCGATCGGGCTCCGGACGCCGACTACGACGTCGAGACCTTGACCGAGGACGTCATGCATGTGCTCGATGCCATCGGCCGGCCCGTCATGCTGATAGGCGCCAGCATGGGCGGGTTGACCGGCATTCTGGTCGCGGATCGGGCCGGGCCGGACAAGGTCACCCGACTGGTCCTCGTCGACGTGGTGCCGCGGTTCGAGAAGAACGGCAGCGCCCGCATCCGCGAATTCATGTTCAGCGGCCTCCACGGGTTCGACTCGCTTGAAGAGGCCGCCGACGCCGTCGCCGCGTACCTGCCGCATCGGACCAAGCCGCGCAGCCCGGAGGGCTTGAAGAAGAATCTGCGGCTGCGCGACGGCCGCTGGTACTGGCATTGGGATCCGGCGTTCATGACCAAGCCCGGCGACGACCCCCAGCTGCGCACGGAGAAATTCGAGCAGGCCGCCAAGCATCTGACGATTCCGGTCCTGCTGATCCGCGGCAAACTGTCCGATGTGGTCAGCCCGGAGGGCGTGCGGCATTTCCTCGATACGGTGCCGGGCGCGGAGTTCGTCGAACTCTCCGACGCCGGGCACACCGCGGCCGGCGACGACAACGACGCCTTCAGCGACGTCGTCGTCGAGTTCGTCAACTCTTAGTTCGCCGGCTTCTCGGCGTGTCCGCCGAACTGCTTGCGCATGGCCGACAGCGCCTTGTTGGCGAAGTCGTCCAGGGAGCGCGACGCGAAGCGGGACTGCAACGCGGTCGTCAGCACCGGGGTGGGAACGCCTTCGTCGATCGCGGCGATGGAAGTCCAGCGCCCCTCCCCCGAGTCGGAGACACGACCGGAGAATTCCTTCAACTCCGGCGACTCCTGCAACGCGATCGCGGTCAGATCCAGCAGCCACGAGCCGATCACGCTGCCCCGCCGCCACACCTCGGCAACCTCCGAGATGTCGAAGCTGTACTGATAGAACTCGGGGTAGGTCAGCGGCGCGGTTTCGGCGTCACCCTCCTGCACATGCTTGCCGACGTCGGCGTTGCGCAGAACATTGAGCCCTTCGGCCAGCGAGGCCATCATCCCGTACTCGATGCCGTTGTGGACCATCTTGACGAAGTGCCCCGCGCCGGACGGCCCGCAATGCAGATAGCCCTTCTCCGACTGCGCGACCTCGCCGTCGCGGCCCGGGGTGCGCGGTGCCGCGTCCACGCCGGGCGCGACGCTGGCGAAGATCGGCTCGGCGTGGGTGAACGCGTCGTCGTCGCCACCGATCATCAGACAGTAGCCGCGTTCCCGGCCCCACACACCGCCGCTGGTGCCGCAGTCTAGGAGGTGAATTCCCTTGTCGGACAGTAGCTTTGCGTGCTGGATGTCGTCGCGGTAGTAGGAGTTGCCGCCGTCGATCACGATGTCGTCTTTGTCGAGAGTCTTGGCCAGCTCCTTGATCACCCCGGTGGTGATGTCACCTGCCGGCACCATCACCCAGACCACGCGCGGCTTGTTCAGTTTCTCGGCGAGCTCGGCCATCGAAGACACCCCGGTGGTCCGCTCTTCGCCGGCCATCGCCTTGACCGCGTCGGGATCGTGGTCGTACACAACGCATTCATGCCCGTCCTTGGCCACGCGGCGGACGATGTTCGCACCCATTCGGCCCAAGCCGATCATCCCTAGCTGCATGTTCTCCTGCTCTCCTTACTTCGCATGGCTATTCCCCGGCATCCACGGCTCTTCCCAGCCGTGGTGGCCCCGCAGCAGCGACCGTGCAGCATCGGGCCCCCACGATCCGGGCTCGTAAGGGTGCACCTGGCCAGGGGTATCGAGTAGCGGTTGCACGATCCGCCAAGTCTCCTCGATGCTGTCTTCCCGCGCGAACAACTCGCGGTCACCGCTCAACCCGGCATACAACAGCCGCTCGTAGGGCTGGATCGCCTCGCCCAGGTCCTGAGCGAACAGGGAGTCGAGGTGGACATCGCGCCAGGAGTCCCCGTCTTTGGCCACCAACTGCAAGCGCATTCCCGGATCGGGATCGACGCGCAGCACGATTTGGTTACGCGCGGCCCGTTCGCGCTTGGGCAGAAACGCCAATGCAGGAACGCGTTGCGTAAACAGCCGAACCTCGGTCACCTTCTCGGGCAACGCCTTACCGGCGCGCAGGAAGATCGGCACCCCGGCCCACCGCCAGTTGTCGATCTCCGTCCGCAGTGCAACGAACGTCTCGGTCTTGGAGTCTTTGGCCACCCCGTCGATGTCGGTATAGCCGCGATACTGGCCGCGCACGTACTGAGACGGGTCCAGGGCCGGCATCGCGCGGAACACCTCGGCCCGCTTGTCATTGAGGTCGTCGGCGCTCGGACCTACCGGCGGCTCCATCGCGACCAAGGCGAGCACCTGCAACAGATGGTTTTGCACGACGTCGCGCAATGTGCCGACCGCGTCGTAGAACTTGCCCCGGTCCTCGACGCCGAAATTCTCGGCCATCGTGATGTGGATCTCGGCGATGCTGCTGCGGTCCCACAGCTCGGCCATCGTCGTGTTGGCGAACCGGAGGTACTCCAGCTCGACGACGGGTTGTTTACCCAGGAAGTGGTCCACACGCAGGATCTGCTCCTCGTCGAGCACAGCGCGCAGCCGGGCGTTGAGTTCACGAGCCGACGCGAGATCGTGGCCGAACGGCTTTTCCACCGCTACGCGCGATTGCTCCAGCAGGCCGGCCTTACCCAGGTTCTCGACGATGGGCGCGAACAGCGACGGCGGCATTTCCAGGTAGTACAGGCAGTTACGCTTCGAACCGATCCGCTCGGCCAGCGTGTTGTAGAGCGCGTCATCGGTGACATCGCCGGACAGATAGGACAACCGATCCGCCAACCGGTCGAACACCTTGTCGTCGATTTCTTCGCCGGCCTGTTTGATCGCATCGCGGGCCCGCTTGACCAACTCCTCGACCGCTATGTCGTCGCTCGCTACGCCCACGATCGGGCACTGCAGTAACTTCCGGCGCTCCAGCCGGTACAGCGCGCGAAAAGTCATCTTGCGGGCCAGATCGCCAGTGATGCCGAAGATCACCAGCAAGTCTGAGTGGCTACCAGCGGATTCGGTCAATCGCGGGACCTCCAGGAAAATCAGCCAATCAGATCAGGCTCAAGGTATCCGTTTTTCGGGCAGCCAAACAGGGGCACCTGTCGCGCCTATCGCGAGCCATGATCGGGAAAGATGCAAAGCATGCATGTCCCCGTGACGCTTGCGCTCTACGTCCTGGCGGGCGTCGCCGTGATCGAAGCCGCCGGCCTTGCCGCCATGTGGGTAATGCTGGCCCGCAGTCGCCGCGAGCTCGAAGCCCTACGGAGACGAGCTGATAGCCGCAGCCGGCTGCTCTCCGGCGGCCGGGAGGCGGTCAAGACCGTGTGGCAGACCGCGAACCTAGTGCGCAAGGAGGGATTGGGCGCCGCGGTGCGCAGCAGCATCGAAGACCTCGCCGATTGGGCCGAGGTGGAACGCCCCGATTTGGCTCGGGTAACTCCGGACGGCAAGGTGGTAATCCTGTTCTCCGATATCGAGGAGTCCACCGCGCTCAATGAGCGGGTCGGTGACCGGGCTTTTGTCAAGTTGATCGGCGAGCACGACAAGCTGGTCCGCAAACTGGTCACAGAGCGCTCCGGGCATGTGGTGAAGAGCCAGGGTGACGGATTCATGATTGCCTTCGCCCGTGCCGAGCAGGCAGTGCGCTGCGGCATCGACATCCAGCACGCGCTGCAGAGGGATGCACATCGCAAGCGACGCAACGGCTTTCGGGTGCGGATCGGCATCCACATGGGCCGGTCGGTGCGCCGCGGCGACGACTTGTTCGGCCGCAACGTGGCCATGGCGGCACGAGTCGCCGGGCAGGCCGGCGGCGGGGAGATTCTGGTGAGTGAGGCTGTGCGCGACGCCGTCAGCAACTGCGAGGACATCTCCTTCGACCAGGGCCGCGACGCGGAGTTGAAGGGCTTCAGCGGCACTCAGCGCCTCTACGCCGTCGCCGGCCTCTAGGACTGATCGCCCGCTTCGGCCAGGCGCTGGTGTAGCCGGTCCCGGATCTCGTCGGGCGTATACGCTTTCCGCCGCCGCTGATCGCGGACCACCAGCACTCCCCCGGCGGCGACACCGAGGACGCCGGCCAACCCCAGCAGCTTCCAAATCGTGCGCATGGGCTCAGGCTATTCGCGCGGCTGTCCCCGGCACGACCGGTATGTGCATATGGTGCTCTCGTGGAAGCAAGCACGGTGACCCTGGATCGCGCGCTGGATGAGACCCGCACCGGTGACATCTGGCTGTTTCGCGGCCGCTCCGGACCTGATCGTGCCATCCAGACGTTGTCGAACAGCCCGGTCAACCACGTCGGCATGACCGTCGCGATCGAGGATCTGCCGCCGTTGATTTGGCATGCCGAACTCGGCGACAAATTAATCGACGTCTGGGCAGGCACCAACCACCGCGGTGTGCAACTCAACGACGCCCGGCAAGCGGTCGAGCGGTGGATGCAGCGCTACGGACAGCGATGCTGGCTGCGTCAGCTGGAGCCGTACGCCAACCGTGAGCAGGAGGATCGACTGCTGCGCGTCATCGCCCGGATGGACGGCACCCCGTTTCCAAGCTCGGCGCGACTCACGCTGCGTTGGCTACGCGGTCGACTTCCGACCCGGTACGACTGGGTGCGAGGAATCCCCGTGGTGGACAAGAAGGTTCGCGAATCGGCTCGGCGGCACCGGGCGTCTGAGCGACAGGGCGGCTTCGAATCTGCGTATTGCGCGGAGACGGTGGCAGTGACGTACGAAGAGATGGGGCTGATCGAAACCGAGAAGCACGTCAACTGGTTCGATCCAGGGTCGTTTTGGAGCGGAGACACCCTTCCGCTGGTGCCGGGTTATAAGCTGGGCGGCGAAATCGCCGTCATTCCAGACTAATTCAAATCACCGAGCCGAACGGCCGGGGCATAGGTTGTCTTGCGCCGCGTTCGCCATGTCCAGCAGGTTCTGGTACGACGCGTTCGGGTACGTCCAGTTTCTGGCAACGTCCTGTGGCGAGTGCCCCGCCTCCAGCTCGTTGCACATGGCGTGGCCACTGCCGAGCAGGAATTCCCGCGACTGCGGCACCACCTGGTATCCATGCCGGCTCAACTGATTCAGGTAGCCGTCCTCGTCGGCGTGCGCCACCCCAGCGCCGAATACGGCCACGAATGTGGCCGCTGCCGCGCAGCAGAGCAGCCGCAAGGCCGCTACCCCTCGTGTCATCGTCGATTCCCTCCAGTCCGGCCGGCTTGGTCAATAGCAGTATGCCCAGGCTTGCTGAGTGCCATGGTGGAGGCCCAGATACAGATCAGTCTTCGAGACGCCTTCGTTGGGTTGAGGCAATCTCACGCTGGATCTCGGCCTGATCACGCCGCACACTGGCTTTCCCGCGTTCGGCTCGTTGCTCGGCACGCTGCATGCGCTCACGTTCCCGTTCCGCGGCCGTGCCCTCACGCTGGTCGGCGCGCAGTTCGCGTTCGTCGGCTATCCGCTCGCGCTCGTCAGCGATGCGATCGCGCTCATCAGCGAAACGGTCGCGTTCATCCGCGAGCCATTCGCGCTGCCTGACGTCAGATTCACGCCGCGCGAGGGCATCGGCACGCTTGTCGAAGTCGTGTGACGCGCTCGGATCCACCGTGCTTCGCCGTCCCTTGTTCGGCGCAGATAACTACCCCAGGATATGCCTTTCTCAATAGCCAGCCGCTTCCCGCGTTATTCTTTGCCGATGATTGCGGGCGATAAGGCGCCTGACTTCACTTTGTATGACCACACCGGTCGGCCTCGGACACTGTCGGCGTTCCTTTCCAAAGGGCCGGTTGTGCTGTTTTTCTTTCCAATAGCGTCCTCCCCGATCTGTACAGCGCAGGCCTGTCATTTTCGGGACCTGAGCGACGAATTCGCCAGGGTGGGCGCCCAGCGTGTTGGCATCAGCACCGACACCGTCGACAAACAGGCCCACTTCGCCCTACAGCGTTCGTTCGACTATCCGCTGCTCTCGGACGCGGACGGCGTGGTGTCCGAGTTGTTCGGGGTGCGCCGGGGCAGGCTCGCCAAGCTGCGTAGATCCGTCGTGGCGCGTGAGGAGGCCTGGCGTGGCCGGCACACTCGGCGCCGTGGCCTGCTGGCCCGGCTGCTGCCGGTCAAACGGACCACATTCGTCATCGACACCGACCGCACCATACTCAAGGTCGTCTCCAACGAGGTGCGAGCGTCGGTGCACGCCGACCAGGCCCTGTGGTTCTTGGAGAACCGCAAGGCGTCGCACAGCGACGCCGGTGGCGACTGGTTCACAGAACCGGAAACCGCGGATGAGCCGAGCCTGGCACTCGAGGCTCCGATCGAAGCACTCAGCACCACCGCGAAGCCGCCGCGCTGGCGGCGAAACGATGTGCGAGGCCAGATCCTGACGTCTTGCGCGCACCACCCCTCCGTCGCAGAGATCGCCGCTCGCCTGTCATTGCCGCTCGGTGCGACGCGGTTCCTGGTCGACGACCTGGTGACACAGGGTTATTTGCGGGTGCACGCCCCCCTCGGTGACTCGACGCCAATTGATGAACGACGTGAGCTGATAAGAAGGACCCTAGATGGCCTACGAGCACTCAAGGCCGGATCTTCGAGCTAGACGTTGAACCGGAACTCGACGACGTCGCCGTCGGCCATCACGTAGTCCTTGCCCTCCATCCGCACCTTGCCGGCGGCTTTGGCCGCGGCCATCGACCCGGCGGCAACCAGGTCGTCGTAGGACACGATCTCGGCCTTGATGAAGCCCTTCTCGAAGTCGCTGTGGATCACCCCGGCCGCCTTCGGCGCGGTGTCGCCCTGATGGATGGTCCATGCCCGCGCCTCCTTCGGCCCCGCCGTCAGGAAGGTCTGCAACTTCAGCGTGTGAAAGCCGGCGCGGGCCAAGGCGTCGAGTCCCCGTTCGGTCTGCCCGATGGACTCCAGCAGTTCCGCGGCCGACTCGTCGTCGAGCTCTTGCAATTCCGCCTCGATCTTCGCGTCCAGGAACACCGCGTCGGCCGGCGCGACCAGCTCGCGCAGCTCCGCGACCCGCGCCGCGTCGGTGAGCACCGCTTCGTCGGCGTTGAAAACGTACAGAAACGGTTTGGTGGTCAGCAGGTTCAGCTCCCGCGGCATCGAGTCCGCCAACCCGGCCGCAAAAAGCGTCTTCCCGCCGTCGAGCACCTGTTGGGCGGCCAGAGCGCCCTCATGCAGCGGTTTGCGGTCCTTGTTGTTGCGGGCCTCTTTCTCCAGCCGCGGCACGGCGCGCTCGAGCGTTTGCAGATCGGCCAGGATCAGCTCGGTCTCGACGACCTCGATATCGGATTTGGGGTCCACCTGCCCCGCGACGTGGGCCACGTCGTCGTCGGAGAACACCCGCACCACTTGGCAGATCGCGTCGCACTCGCGGATATTGGCCAGGAACTTGTTGCCCAGCCCGGCCCCTTCGGACGCGCCCGCGACCAGGCCGGCGATGTCGACGAACGTCACCGGCGCCGGGACGATCCGCTGCGAGTCGAACATCTCGGCCAGCTTCGCCAACCGGGGATCCGGTAGGGGCACCACGCCCTCGTTGGGTTCGATCGTCGCGAACGGATAATTGGCGGCCACCACGTTGTTTTTGGTCAATGCGTTGAACAACGTTGACTTGCCGACATTCGGCAACCCGACAATCCCGAGGCTCAAGCTCACAGGGACTCAAGTGTAGGAGAGCCGAGCCACAACTCAGGTGGCACGCCATGAGCATGGTAACGAGCTCTTTACGGGCGTTCCGGCGCTGAGCCGGTACGGTCAACGTGTGTCAGCAGCACGGGCTAGATCGTCGGTTGCCGGGGGTCATCGCTCGATTCACCCCAATGTCCCCGGTGTTCCGTGGTGGGCGGCCGTCGTCGTCGCGGTGACCACGACCGCCGTGGGCTTCGCCTTCGACGCCGGATCGGGCAACAAGGAGCTGACGACCGTCTTCTCCGGGCTCTATGTCGTGGGGTGTGTGGCGGCTGTGCTGGCCGTGCGCCAGTCCGGTGTCTTCACAGCGGTAGTCCAGCCGCCGCTGATCTTGTTCTGCGCGGTGCCCGGGGCGTACTGGCTGTTCCACGGGGCCAAGATCGCCAAACTCAAGGACCTGTTGATCAACTGCGGTTATCCGCTGATCGAGCGATTCCCGCTGATGCTGTTTACGTCGGCTGGAGTGCTGCTGATCGGATTGGTCCGCTGGTACCAGGGCATGGCGGCCCGCACGACCGCAAGGTCCGAAGCCGACACCGCGAGCAGCGCCAAGCAGACGACGTGGTTCGCCGGGAAACTGGCATCGATACTCGGCGTGAGTTCCGCCGACGTCGACTCGGCCGGCGAGGGCACGGGAACCGGTCCGCAGCGGGCCCACGCCGTCGGTCGTACCGCGAGGTCCGCAAAATCCGGGTCGCCGACCGACAGCAAGCGGGCCGCCAAGCGTCCGGCGCCGTCACGCTCCCGGCACATCCGGCCGCCGCTGGACGACGCGCCCGATCCGACGGTCGATCGGACCCGTCGGCGCCGCCCCACACGCACCCGCGATCTCGACGCCGTCGAACCGCCCCGGCGGGGCCGGCTGCCGCGCGATCCGGACCTGCGCGGTCGGCCACCGCGAGAAATCCGCCGCGATCCGCATCTTCGCAAGGGCCAGCCACCCCGCCGCAGCAGCCGCTTCGACCCCTACGAGCCGATGGAGCCCTACGAACCTCCGCCCCCCGTGGAGCCACGCCGCCGGCCGGTGCCGAATGGAACGTCCGGCGCCACCGCGACGCATCACCCCATTTCGCGGGTCCGCTATCGCGGATCAGCCCGCGACGACGACGACACGTGACGCGAGCCGTCAGGACCGGGCCGGGCGGATCTCCCGCGGCAGGGCGAACACGAGCGTCTCGTTGGCCGTGGTCACCGGCTGCACCACGTCATAGCCGTGCTCGGCCAGCCGCTCGAGCACACCGCGCACCAACACCTCCGGAACCGACGCGCCGGAGGTCACGCCGACGGTGGTGACCCCATCCAGCCAGGCTGGGTCGATGTCGTCGGCGTGGTCCACCAGATGCGCGGCCCGCGATCCGGCGCCCAGCGCGACCTCGACTAACCGCACCGAGTTCGACGAATTGGCCGATCCGACCACGATCACCAGCTCGCACTCCGGCGCCATCGCTTTGACCGCGACCTGGCGGTTCTGGGTCGCGTAGCAGATGTCATCGCTGGGCGGATCCTGCAGTTTCGGGAAGCGCTCGCGCAGCCGCTGCACGGTCTCCATCGTCTCGTCGACGCTCAATGTGGTCTGCGATAGCCAGATGACCTTGTTCTCGTCGCGGACCGTCACCTCCTCGACGGCGCCGGGCCCGTCGACCAGTTGCACGTGATCGGGGGCTTCGCCGGCGGTTCCGATCACTTCCTCGTGGCCCTCGTGGCCGATGAGCAGGATGTCGTAGTCGTCGCGGGCGAACCGCTTGGCCTCGTTGTGCACCTTGGTGACCAGCGGGCAGGTAGCGTCGATGACCTGCAGTTCACGTTCGGCGGCCGACGCGTGCACGGTAGGGGCCACGCCGTGGGCGGAGAACACCACGATGGCCCCCTCGGGGACCTCGTCGGTCTCGTCGACGAACACCGCCCCCGCCTTGGCCAGCGTGTCCACCACGTGCCGGTTGTGCACTATCTCATGGCGCACGTAGACGGGCGGCCCATGCTTTTCCAGCGCACGCTCGACCGTCTCGACGGCGCGGTCCACGCCGGCGCAGTATCCGCGGGGTTCGGCCAGCAGCACCCGTTTTCCGGTGACCGGCTCGGCCGCCGGGCGAGTTGCGCCTGGGATCCCCATGTTGACGGTCGGGGGCATGGCCACCAGGGTACTTTCCGCGGGCCTATCCGACGACACTGCGCCGCCAGCTTGGAGTTGACCGCCGGTTGAGGCAGGCTGGGACGCATGGCTACTGCACCGTATGGGGTTCGGCTGCTGGTGGGCGCGGCGACGGTCGCCGTCGAGGAGACGATGAAACTGCCGAAAACCATCCTGATGTACCCGATGACACTGGCCAGCCAGGCCGCGCACATCGTGATGCGATTCCAGCAGAACATGGCCGACCTGGTGATCAAGGGCGACGCCACCCTGGAGTCGTTGTTCCCGCCCAAGGAGGAGCAGCCGGAGTGGGCGACGTTCGACGAGGACCTGGGTGAGGAGCAGGCGCCCGAGCCGGTGGATAATGGGCGCCGCGCCGACGGACGCTTCGCGCTCTACTCGACGTCCGATGCGCCGGCCGATCCGCCGACCGCGCCGCTGCCACGGCACGCCAGGAAGCCGACGTCGACGGTGCCGGCACCGCCCGTGGCCGACGAACTCGACTACGAGACGCTGACTCTGGCCCAACTGCGGGCCCGGCTGAACACGCTGGACGTCGACGAACTCGAGGCGCTACTGGCCTACGAGGAGGCCACCAGGGCGCGTGCGCCGTTCCAGACGCTGCTGGCCAACAGGATCACCCGCGCGAACGCGAAGTGACTGTAGCTGCGCCGGGGAGCTCGGCCGAGAACCCGTTCCCGGTTCGCGCGGTGGCCATCCGGGTGGCGGGCTGGATCGACAAGCTCGGCACGGTCTGGGTCGAGGGACAGCTGACCCAGATCAACATCCGGCCGGACTCCAAGACCGTGTTCATGGTGCTGCGTGATCCGGCGGCCGACATGAGCCTGACCGTGACCTGCCCGCGTGACCTGGTGCTGGATGCCCCGGTAAAACTGGCCGAGGGCACCCAGGTGGTGGTCTGCGGCAAGCCCACCTTCTACACCGGACGTGGCACATTCTCGTTGCGCTTGTCCGAAATTCGCGCGGTCGGCATCGGCGAGCTACTGGCACGCATCGAGCGACTGCGCCGGCTGCTGGACGCCGAGGGGCTCTTCGACCCGCGGCTCAAGCGGCCAATCCCGTTCCTGCCCACCATGATTGGGCTGATCACCGGCCGGGCCAGCGCGGCCGAACACGACGTGACGACAGTCGCCGCCTCGCGTTGGCCCGCGGTGCGCTTCGCGGTACGCAACACCGCCGTGCAGGGCCCGAACGCCGTCCCGCAGATCGTCGACGCGCTGCGAGAGCTCGACACCGACCCGGATGTGGATGTGATCGTGGTGGCCCGCGGCGGCGGCAGCGTCGAGGACCTGCTGCCGTTCTCCGACGAGACGCTGTGCCGGGCGATTGCGGCCTGCCGCACCCCGGTGGTCAGTGCGGTTGGTCATGAACCCGATAACCCCTTGTGCGACTTGGTCGCCGATCTGCGTGCCGCCACCCCAACCGACGCGGCGAAGAAGATCGTGCCGGACACCGCGGCCGAGCAGCAGTTGCTCGACGACCTGCGCCGCCGCAGCGCGCGGGCGCTGCGCAATTGGGTGGCCCGCGAAGAACGGGCGCTGGCCCAGTTGCGCAGTCGCCCGGTGCTGGCCGAGCCGCTGGCGGCGCTGACAGCACGGGCCGACGAGATTCACCGCGCCCGGTCCGCGGTGCGCCGGGACATCACCCGGCTGGTGGCCGCTGAGACCGATCGCATCGGTCACCTGGCGGCTCGGCTGGCCACGCTGGGCCCGGCGGCAACGCTGGCGCGTGGGTACGCGGTGGTGCAGAGGGTGCCGGCGGAGGGGCCTGCTGTGGTGTTGCGCTCCATCGACGACGCCCCGGCCGGGACCCGGTTGCGGGTGCGGGTGGGCGACGGGGCCGTGGCGGCGGTGAGCGAAGGACCGACCGATGGCCGATAACGAGCAGAACAAGGCTAGGCCCATTAGTCAGCTCGGGTACGAACAATGCCGTGACGAGCTGATCGAGGTCGTGCGGCTACTCGAACAGGGCGGGCTCGACCTCGATGCGTCGCTGAAGTTGTGGGAAAGAGGCGAACAGCTGGCTAAACGATGCGAGGAGTACTTAGCTGGAGCGCGCAAACGGGTGGCCGACGCGTTGGCTGCCAGCGAGAACGAAGACGCTGACAAATAGTTGAATCGGCAACCAGCTTGAGCACTCGTGCTCGAAACTGGAACGTGTTTCAGTTATGCTCGCCGGCATGGGTGATGCATCGCTGACCACTGAACTCGGCCGCGTCCTGGTCACCGGCGGCTCCGGCTTCGTCGGCGCCAACCTGGTGACGACGCTGCTCGACCGCGGCTACCAGGTGCGCTCCTTCGACCGGGCGCCGTCTCCGCTGCCCGCGCGACCGGGGCTGAAAGTGCTCGAAGGCGACATCTGCGACCCCGACACCGTCGCAGCCGCGGTGGACGGGGTCGACACCGTCTTCCACACCGCAGCGATCATCGAGTTGATGGGGGGCGCGTCGGTCAGCGACGAGTATCGCCGGCGCAGCTTCGCGGTCAATGTCGACGGCACCAAGAACCTGGTGCATGCGGCGCAGCAGGCCGGGGTCAAGCGGTTCGTCTACACCGCGTCGAACAGCGTGGTGATGGGTGGGCAGCGCATCGCCGGCGGCGACGAGACGCTGCCCTACACCGCTAGGTTCAACGACCTCTACACGGAGACCAAGGTGGTCGCCGAGAAGTTCGTGTTGTCTCAAAACGGCGTTAACGGGTTGCTGACCTGTTCCATCCGTCCCAGCGGCATATGGGGCCGCGGCGACCAGACGATGTTTCGCAGGCTGTTCGAAAGCGTTGTCGCCGGCCACGTCAAGGTGCTCATCGGCAGCAAGAACGCCAAGCTTGATAATTCATACGTACACAACCTGATTCACGGCTTTATCCTGGCCGCCGAACACTTAGTGCCGGGCGGCACCGCGCCCGGGCAGGCCTACTTCATCAACGACGGCGAGCCGATCAACATGTTCGAGTTCGCCCGACCGATCGTCGAGGAGTGTGGCGTGTCCTGGCCACGCGCGCGAGTATCGGGCCGAGTGGTGCGCGACGTCATGTCGGTATGGCAGCGGCTGCACTTCCGGTTTGGCCTACCGCAGCCCCCGCTGGAACCCCTTGCGGTGGAACGGCTTTACCTCGACAACTACTTCTCCATCGCCAAGGCGGAGCGCGACTTGGGTTATAAGCCGCTATTCACCACCGAGCAGGCGATGGCCGAGTGCCTGCCCTACTACTGCGAATTGTTCGAGCAGGTCAAGGCGGCAAGCCATCCTCACCTGGCGGCGGTTGTCGCCGCGGCGCCAGCAGAATAGCGTTCAGGCATCTCGAGTCACGGCAGCGACGGCAGCGGGCAGACTTCGCCCGTCGCGCTATTGACCAACGCGGCGCGGTCCAGCCGTGCCCGCAGCGGCAATACGTCCAGCACGGCGCCCACCACCTCGGGCAGCTGAGCCAGCATCGCGCGCGGCGCGAGCGAACAGTGCGGCAGCCAGGTTCCGGGCACGTAGTGCTTGTGCAGCTCCGCGCCGGTGGCGGTGACGGCCTCGACGACCCGTGATTGGCGTGCGACGAAATCCGCGCTAACCCCGGCGACCAACCACGTCCGGCCGCGCCGGAACAACCCCACGCCCTCAAAGCTGAGCTCGACCGGCGACCCGTCGCGCAGGTCGGTCAACGCCCCCGTCACCGCCGGCTGATCCCAGCTCCGCAGTACCGCATAGGACACATGCGGCACGTGCCGACCGTGGGTGTGCGAGCGCAGGCTCGGCACGCCACGGTCTTCGATTCGATCCCACAGCGCACGGATCGCGCGCTCGGATCGCCGGTCGAAGAGCAGGCAAACGGCCAGCGCCACAGAGTCAGCGGTTGAGGTGGACCGGCTGGTGGGTGACCTGCTCGATCCGCGTCGAGGCGTCCTGCAGCAGCTCGGTGCCCAGCGCGATCAGGCCGCGGGCGGCCGCGATCTCCTCACCGATCATCGGCTGGCTGGCGTCCTTCGGATGGCGGTAGGCGTCGCCCAGGGTGGTCATCGTCTCGCCGCCACCGAGTTCGGCGCGCACCGTCGCATGGGTATGGGTATCGTCCTCGTCGAATTCGATGTCGACGTGCCAGTTGTAGTCCAAATTGCGGTCGTACATTTGCCCATTCTCCCGCGAAGATGCAAGTGTCGACGTGTTTACCCAGTCAAAGGAGGACCATGGCCGAGACTGTGTTGGTCACCGGCGCGTTCGGGCTGGTCGGATCCGCGACCGTGCGGCAGTTGATCGCCGACGGCCGCCACGTCGTCGCCACCGACCTCGACATCCCGGCCAACCGCAAAAAGGCGGCCGCCCTGCTGCCCGCCGCCGACGTTCACTGGGCCGACCTCACCGATCCGGACGCGGTGAACGCGTTGCTGCAGGCGGTCTCTCCCGCGGCGATCATCAACCTCGCCGCGATCATCCCGCCGCTGTGTTACGCGCGGCCGGCGTTGGCCCGCAAAGTCAACGTCGACGCGACCGGGTTTCTGGTCAACGCCGCCAAGGCGCTGCCAACGCCGCCGCGCTTCGTCCTGGCGTCGAGCGTGGCCACCTACGGCGCCCGCAATCCGCATCGGGTCACCGACCTGCTCACTCCGGAGACCCCGCTGCGACCATCCGACAACTACGGCGCTCACAAGGTGGAAGCCGAGCAGCTGGTGCGCGGCTCCGGGCTGGACTGGGTGATATTGCGGCTGGGCGGCGTGCTCACCGCGGAACCGCGGTTTGACATCGACCTGGACACCCTCTACTTCGAGGCTTCGCTGCCCGTCGACGGCCGCATCCAGACCGTCGACGTGCGCGACGTGGCCCGCGCGTTCGTCGCGGCCACCACTGCACCGGTGATCGACGAGACACTGCTGATCGGCGGCGACGACTCGCACCGGCGGCTCCAAGGCGATCTCGCCCCGACAGTCGCGGCCGCGATGGGCCTCGTCGGCGCGGTGCCCGCGGGCCGCAAGGGCAACCCTGACAGCGACGATGATTGGTTCGCCACCGACTGGATGGATACTTCACGGTCAGCGGAAGTCCTTAAATTCCAACGGATTTCGTGGCCGCAACTGCTTGCCGAGGCCGCCGATCGGATGGGCTGGCTCCGCTATCCGGTACGGCTGGCAGCTCCCCTGGCACACGAGCTGCTCAAGCGGCGGTCGCCGTATTACCGTTACCCGGGCCGCTACGCCAACCCCTGGGCAGTGCTGCGCGCCAAATGGAACGACCCACGGCCCGAGGGAACCCCTGCCTGACCGCGATACGATCGGTTGATGCGACCGCAGAAGACGGTCAACCGTGTTGCAGCCTGGGCGCGCGTCGTGGCCGGTGTCGTGTTGGTCGTCGCGGTCATCACGGTGGCCTTCTTCGCCGGGTTCTTCACCGAGAGGGACTACGTTGACGTTTTTGGAGCCGTGGAAAAGGCTCTCCTGCCTGAAGAAAACACTTGCATTCAGACTTCATGTAAACCTGCGGGCAGGTTCGGGCAGCATTGCCGTCAGCTCGTAGTGCCGTGTTGAAATCTTTCACCGGCAAACAGGCGATCGTCACCGGCGCAGGCTCGGGCATCGGCGCGGCGCTGTGCCGGGCGCTGGTGGCCGCCGGCACCGACGTCGTCTGCACCGACATCGACGGCGACGCCGCCGCGAAAACCGCTGCGGGACTGGCGGGTAGGGGCAGCGCACGCGCCGCCACCCTCGACGTCACCGACGCGGCCGCCGTGCAGGCCGCCGTCGACGACGTCGTCGCCCGCACCGGTCGGCTGGATCTGATATTCAACAATGCCGGCATCGCCTGGGGCGGCGACACCGAACTGCTCACGCTGGACCAGTGGAACGCGATCATCGACGTCAATATCCGCGGCGTGGTGCACGGGGTCGCCGCCGCCTACCCGGTGATGCTGCAGCAGGGCCACGGGCACATCGTCAACACGGCGTCGATGGCCGGGCTGACCGCCGCGGGGCAGATCACCAGCTACGTGATGACCAAGCACGCGGTCGTCGGGCTGTCGCTGGCGCTGCGCTCCGAGGCCATCTCGCGTGGGGTCGGTGTGCTGGCCGTATGCCCGGCCGCCGTCGAGACCCCGATCCTGGACAAGGGCGCAATCGGTGGATTCGTCGGCCGCGACTATTACCTGCGCGGCCAAGGCATGAGAAAGGCCTACGACCCGGACCGGCTGGCCCGCGACACGCTGAAGGCGATCGAACGCAACAAGGCGCTGCTGGTGGTGCCCAGACGCGCGCACGCCTCGTGGCTGTTCGCCCGTGTGGCGCCCGGTCTCCTGCAGCGCCTGTCGATCCGATTCATCGCCCAGCAACGGGCGCGTCAGGCCGTTGGATCAGCCGTGCGGCGCTAACGTTTCACGACGTAGCGACGCGGAGGGCGGCGATGTACACCGAATTCACGCTCACCCAAAAACGCGCGCTGGCAATCTTCACCGTCATCGCCCTGCTCTTCGCGGCGTACTTCCTGCGGACCTATTTCGTCCTCGTCGTCGTTGCCGCCGTCGGCGCGTACTTGTTCACCCCACTTTTCAAGTGGTTCGATCGGCGGCTGTCCACCGGCTTGGCGGCCACCTGCACGCTGCTGTCGGCACTGATCGCCGTCATCGTGCCCGTTGGCCTGTTGGTGCTGTTGGCAATCGTGCAGATCTCGCGCATGGTCGCCCAGGTCGCCGACTGGGTGAAGCGGACCGATCTGAGCAAGCTCGGCGAAAAGGCTTTGCACGTCGCCAACGATCTGCTCGCGCAGGTGCCGTTCGTGCACACCACCCTCACCGCCGAGTCGCTGCGAAAAGCGATGGTGACCGTTGCGCAGAAGATGGGCGAGTGGTTGCTGCAGTTCCTGCAACACGCCGCCGGAAGCCTGTTCGGCGCCGTCACTTCCGCGATCATCTTCTTGTACGTGTTCGTCGCGCTGCTCACCCATCGCGAGAAACTGCTCGACTTGATCCGGCGTCTCAATCCGCTCGGCGAAGAAGTCACCGACTTGTACCTGCAGAAGATGGGCTCGATGGTGCGCGGCACCGTGAGTGGCCAGTTCGTCATCGCGGCGTGCCAAGGCGTGGCGGGCGCTGCGTCGATCTACATCGCCGGATTTCACCACGGCTTCTTTATTTTCGCGATCCTGTTGACCGCGCTATCGATCATTCCGCTCGGTGGGGGCATCGTCACGATTCCGTCGGCATCGGGATGGTGTTCTTCGGCAACAGCGCCGGTGGCGTGTTCGTCGTGCTCTGGCATCTCATCGTGGTGACCAACCTCGACAACTTTCTGCGGCCGATACTGGTGCCGCGCGATGCCCGGCTCAACCCCGCGCTGATGCTGCTTGCGGTGTTCGCGGGCATCGCGATGTTCGGCCCATGGGGCATCGTTATCGGCCCGGTGCTGATGATCGTCGTGGTCACCACCATCGAGGTCTACCTCGCGGTATACAGGGGCGCCGAGCTCGTCCAGGGCGACGAATCGGCTACGACAGCCGCTGAGTGAGAAACTCGACCACCCGTTTGCGGGCCTCATAGGCCGGATGGCCTTCCAGTTCACGGACCTCGTCGGTGAGCACCGAATGCGCAGCCTTGCTGAAGCCGTGCTCATTGCCTGCGCCGGAAGGGATTTCGATCACCTCGAACGCGTCACCGAGTCGTTCTTTGAGCGTCTTGAACCGCTCGCCCGGTGACATCTTGTCCTCGCTGAACCGCAGTCCCATCGCGCACAAGCCATCGTTCGCGGCGCGGTCGGCGAACACGTCGAGCTCCACCCGGGACACCCCGGCGTCACGCCGCTGCTTCGGCGTCAACGGCAACGGCAGCGACGGCTGGCTCAGCACCGGCGCGAGCACGCTGTCGTCGACCGCGGCGGCCAGCGCGAAGCCACCGGTAAAGCACTGGCCGATCACCCCGACGCCCTTTCCGCCGGCCGACGCCTTGAGGTCGCGGGCCAAGGCGCGCAAGAAGACCGACACCGGCCGCTGCTTGTCCGTCGCGAATGCTGCGAATTCCCTTGCCACACAAGCGCGTGCAATGGTGGGCAGCACATAGCCTGGCGAGATCGGCCGACCAGGCTCGCCGAACAACGACGGGATCGCGACCGTGAAGCCGTTGTCCACCAGGTGATTTCCCAAGGCCAGCACTCCGGGATGGATGCCCGGTATCTCGGGTATCAGCACGACGCCGGGCCCCTTGCCCTTGCGGTAGACGTCGTGTGTGTACCCCCCGGCTGTGAACGGAGCGGCTGACCAGCCGGTCAGATCGGCCTCGGGTGCTGTCATCTAGGGTCCCTTCTTCGACGGCAACGGGGGTTGCGACTGGGTGGCCGCGGCCAGGATACGGAATTGGTCGACGCTGCCGGCACCGGCTATCGCGATCTGCGCGGGACCGGCCGGACTGTCCAGCCGGGTGGTCCACATCGGCTCGGCGCTACTCTCGCTCTGGTAGACGATCCACCGGGTGCCGTCGACGTCGACTGTGTCCGTCGGGTACGCCGACGGGTGGATCGAACCCACCAGCTTGTCCTCGTCGGCGTCGCTTTGCGTCAGGCTCAGATACATCCCCGTGGGGCTGATGTATCCGACCGTGGACGTCACCGCCCGCAGCCGCTGACCGGTCGACGGATCGGTCCGACCGCTTTCGATATCGCCGCGGCTGCCCGAGTTGGGCTGCCAGCCCGCGGGCAGCCGAGGCAACCGGACCGGGAATCCCAGCGTCTGCGCGTCGGCCCGCAAGGCGCCGGCCGCGTCGTAGGACGGCACCGTTCCGCGGTTGGTCCCGCCGGGGGCAAACGTGCACATCCCGACCATGCCTGCCAGCACGATGCAGGCGACCACCAGCGGCACGATCGACCAGAACATGTCCCGACCGTCCTGCAGCAGCCGGGGCTTGGCCGGTTTGGCCGTCGGCTGCGGCTGGCTGGTCACATCACGAGTATCCCAGCTCCCGAGCGCCGACCCGCTTCTGGGACAATCAGCAACCATGAGCGCGTCTCGTCGTGAAGCCCCGGATCGCAACCTCGCTCTGGAACTGGTGCGGGTAACCGAGGCCGGGGCGATGGCGGCGGGCCGCTGGGTGGGCCGCGGCGACAAGGAGGGCGGCGACGGGGCCGCCGTCGACGCGATGCGCGAACTCGTGAACTCGGTATCGATGCGGGGCGTGGTCGTCATCGGCGAGGGTGAGAAAGACCACGCGCCGATGCTGTACAACGGCGAGGAGGTCGGCAACGGCGACGGTCCGGACTGCGACTTCGCCGTCGACCCGATCGACGGCACCACGCTGATGAGCAAGGGCATGCCCAACGCCATTTCGGTGTTGGCAGTGGCCGACCGTGGCGCGATGTTCGACCCGTCGGCGGTGTTCTACATGAACAAGATCGCGGTGGGCCCCGAGGCCGCGCATGTGCTGGACATCACCGCGCCGATCGCCGACAACATCCGTGCGGTCGCCAAGGCCAAGGACCTCTCGGTGCGCGACATGACGGTGTGCATTCTGGAGCGGCCGCGGCACGCGGAGCTGATCGACGACGTTCGTGCCACCGGCGCGCGTATCCGGCTGATCACCGACGGTGACGTGGCCGGCGCGATCTCCGCGTGCCGACCACACTCCGGCACCGACATGCTTGCCGGTGTCGGCGGCACCCCGGAGGGCATCATCGCCGCGGCGGCGATCCGCTGCATGGGCGGCGCGATCCAGGCGCAGCTGGCGCCCAAGGACGACGCCGAGCGAGAGAAGGCGCGCGACGCCGGCTACGACCTCGACCAGGTTTTGACCACCGAGGATCTGGTGTCCGGGGAGAACGTCTTCTTCTGCGCCACCGGGGTCACCGACGGCGACCTGCTCAAGGGCGTGCGCTACTACCCCGGCGGCTGCACCACCCAGTCCATCGTGATGCGCTCGAAGTCCGGCACGGTGCGCATGATCGAGGCCTATCACCGGCTGTCGAAGCTGAACGAATACTCCGCCATCGACTTCACCGGCGATTCCAACGCGCAATATCCACTGCCGTAAACCGACATTAGCGAGGACCACACCTTATGGCCGACAGCGCCGAATACCGCATCGAGCACGACACCATGGGCGAAGTCCGGGTGCCGGCGAAAGCGTTGTGGCGAGCCCAGACTCAGCGCGCAGTGGAGAACTTTCCGATCTCCGGGCGAGGGCTGGAGCGCGCCCAGATCCGCGCGTTGGGTCTGCTGAAGGGCGCGTGCGCCCAAGTGAACAAGGACCTCGGGCTATTGAGTCCGGAGAAGGCCGACGCGATCATCGCCGCCGCCAACGAGATCGCCGACGGCCAGCATGACGACCAGTTCCCCATCGACGTGTTCCAGACCGGCTCGGGCACCAGTTCCAACATGAACACCAACGAGGTGATCGCGTCAATCGCGGCGGCCAACGGGGTCACCGTGCACCCCAACGACGACGTCAACAGGTCGCAGTCGTCCAACGACACCTTCCCGACCGCCACCCACATCGCGGCCACCGAAGCCGCTGTGCGCCATCTGATTCCAGCGCTGCAGGTGTTGCACGACGCACTGGCGGCCAAGGCTCGCGAGTGGCGCACTGTGGTGAAATCGGGCCGCACGCATTTGATGGACGCCGTTCCGGTGACGCTCGGTCAGGAGTTCTCCGGATACGCCCGGCAGGTCGAGGCCGGCATTGAAAGGGTGCGCGCGTGCCTTCCCCGGCTGGGTGAGTTGGCGATCGGCGGGACCGCGGTGGGCACCGGCCTCAACGCCCCCGATGGCTTCGGCGCCAAGGTGGTCGAGGTGCTGGTGGCCGAGACCGGGCTGACCGAATTACGTCCGGCCGTCAACTCTTTCGAGGCCCAGGCCGCCCGCGACGGGCTGGTCGAAGCGTCCGGCGCGTTGCGCACGATTGCGGTGTCGCTGACCAAGATCGGCAACGACGTCCGCTTGATGGGATCCGGCCCGCTGACCGGGTTGGCTGAGATTCAGCTGCCGGATCTGCAACCGGGCAGCTCGATCATGCCGGGCAAGGTGAATCCTGTTCTGGTGGAGGCGGTTACCCAGGTCGCAGCCCAGGTGGTCGGCAACGACGCCGCGATCGCCTGGGGCGGCGCGAACGGGGCCTTCGAGCTCAACGTCTACATCCCGATGATGGCGCGCAACATGCTCGAGTCGTTCAAGTTGCTGACCAATGTGTCGAAGCTGTTCGCCGAGCGGTGCATCAGCGGCCTGACCGCCAACGTGGAGCATCTGCGGGAGCTGGCCGAGTCGTCGCCGTCGATCGTGACGCCGCTGAACTCGGCGATCGGCTACGAAGAAGCCGCCGCGGTGGCCAAGGAAGCGCTCAAGGAGCGCAAGACCATCCGCCAGGCCGTGATCGATCGCGGGCTGATCGGCGACAAGCTGTCCGAAGAGGAACTCGACCGCCGGCTGGACGTCCTGGCCATGACCAAAGTGACCGACGAGCCGACATGATCAGCGACGAGCTTCGGCGACGCCGCCTGGCGACCATCGAAGAGCACATGAACACCGAAGTGACCAAGGAATTCGACCGGACACTGGCGACATTCAACGGGCACCCGCATTACGAGATCATGGCCACCGGGCAGGTCTTCGACGGTGACGACGAGGTGATGGGCTACTACCGGACCACGCGCACCGCCTTCCCCGACCAGCGCCACGACAACGTGCGCTACCACGTCGCCGACGACGCGATCATCACCGAATTCGACTTGCTGGGCACCAATCTCGGTGAGTTCTATGGCCTGCCGCCCACCGGCAAGGCGTTCCGGGTCCCAATCATCGCGGTGTTCTTCTTCGACGGCGATCGAATCATCAACGAGCGCATCTACTTCGACTCCGCCAGTCTGATCAGCCAGATCGGCCGCAGCGAGCTGATGGCCTTCGCCGCGGCGGGTGAGCTACCCGGTCAGGAAGGTGGCCGATGAAAGTGAGTGTGATTCAGCAATGACGACTCCTCCCGGCGGACCCTACGGTCAGGATCCCTCCGGTACGAATCCGTATGGGCAAGGCCCATATTGGGGCGGCCCGCAGCAGGGCGGTCCGCAGCAGGGCGGTCCGCAGCAGAGCGGTCCGCCGCCGGGTGGGCAGTACCCTTATCCGCCCGGTGGCCCGTATCCCTATCCGCCTCCGCAGTATCCCCAACCCGGCCAGCAGTTTCCGCCCGGCTGGGCGCCCGGACCCTATCCCGGAGGGCCACCGCCGCAGGGGCCACGTTCGAAACTGCCCTGGTTGATTGTCGCGGGCATCGCGGTGCTGGCCGTCATCGCACTGGCGGTGATCCTGGTGGTCAACGTCGGCAAGGAAAACAAGCCGACCAAGTCCGCGCCGTCGGCGACGACAAGCGCTCCGACGTCGGCGCCGAGCAATTCCAAACAGACCGCGACCGACTGCACACCCAATGTGTCCGCGGGTGAGGAGCCCAGCGGCAACGATGTCAGCGCGGGCGCGCTGTCGTTCCCGATCAGCGCGGCCCCCGGATGGACGCCGTTCGCCGACAACTCGCTCCCGAACGCCATCGACGCGGTGGGCGTGGCCAAAGAGGTGCCCGATGCCCAACAGTGGGTCATGCAGGCAGAGGTCGCGATTACCAACTTCGTCACCAGCATGAACGTCGCCGATCAAGCATCGAAGTTGATGACCTGTGTGTCCAACGGTCCCGGTTACGCAGACGTCTCGCCCACGCTGGGCCCGACGCATACGTCGTCGACAACTGTCGACGGCATCGAAGCCGCCCGGGTGGACGCCGACGTGACGATCGGCGATACCTCACGCAACGTGAAAGGCGACTCCGTCACGATCATCGCGGTCAAGACCAAGCCCGTCACGTTCTTCCTGGGCGCATCGCCGATTGGCGACGCGGATGCCCGGGCCACCATCGACAAAGTGATTGGGGCGCTGAAGATCACCACGACTTGAGGTCGCTCGGCGGTCAGGCGCCGTTGTTGGATCCGCCTGAGTTCTGGCCCGGGATGTCGGTGATCGGGAAGTTGGGCATCGGCCTGGGTGACGGTGTGTTGGGCAGCGACGGGATATCAGACGGGGGAACGTCTCGCAGGGCGTTGGCCGCAGGCCCGTTGTCACGGCTGCCGTAGACACTGCCGGGCGCTCGCGGCCCGAGCAACTGGCTGACGGTCACCAGGTGATAGTTGTTGGCCTTGAGCACGGGAATGAACTGGTAGACCAGATCGACTGTGCTGGAGTAGGTGTCGTGAAGCAACACCACCGAACCCGGCTTGATCTGCGTCATGAGCAGGTATCTGCTGGCTGCCGTGTTCGAGTCGTTGATCCAGTCGTACGGGATGACGTCCCAAAGGATTCCGGCCAGACCGGCGTTTGCGGCTTGCTGGTTCACCGCCGCGTCGGTCAGGCCGCCGGGAGGCCGCCACAGTTTCGGCCGCACGCCGGTGGCGGCGGCGATCGCGTCGTTGGCCTTGGACAACTGGCCGGGAACATCGGCCGGTGGGAGCGTCGTCATGTTCGGGTGTTCCCAGGTATGGTTGCCGATCTCCATGCCGGCGTCGACGACCCGCTTGGCGCCGGCCGGGTTGGCGGCGACCTTGTTGCCGATCTCGAAGAACGTCGCCTTGGCGTTGTTGTCGTTCAGGATGCCCAGCAGTCGGTCGGTGAACGGGGTGGGCCCGTCGTCAAACGTCAACGCCACGCACTTGACTTTCGAGCAGTCGACGACGTCGTCAGCTTCGGCGAGCCTGACGTGCCCGGTGAATGCGCCGATCGCGACGACGGCGGCGCCGGCCACGACACCGGCAACCGTGCGCCAGTACCGCAGCACCTGGGTGTCCGGTCGTCTCGGCACGCCCGAAGCCTACCGAAGCGGGGGACGAACACTAGGGCAGCGGTGCCCGGCTGATCTCCTCCAACATCTCGGTGACCAGCGCGGCGATCGGCGAGCGTTCGCTGCGCAGGAGCGTGATGTGTGCGAAAAGCGGGTGCCCCTTGAGCTTCTCGATCACCGCCGCGACCCCGTCGTGGCGGCCGACGCGCAGGTTGTCACGCTGAGCGACGTCGTGGGTCAACACCACCCGCGAGCCCGCACCGAGCCGCGACAGCACGGTCAGTAGCACGTTGCGTTCCAGCGACTGCGCCTCGTCGACGATGACGAACGAGTCGTGCAATGAGCGGCCCCGGATATGGGTCAGCGGCAGCACCTCGAGCATGCCGCGCGCAAGCACTTCGTCAAGCACCGCCGGGCTGGCCAGGCCTTCCAGGGTGTCGAATACCGCCTGCGCCCACGGGCCCATCTTGTCGCTCTCGCTGCCGGGCAGGTAGCCCAGCTCCTGGCCGCCGACCGCATACAGCGGCCGGAAGACCACCACCTTGCGGTGGGTCTGCCGCTCCAGCACGGCTTCCAGCCCCGCGCACAATGCCAACGCCGACTTGCCGGTGCCAGCTTTGCCGCCCAGCGACACGATGCCCACCGATTCGTCGAGCAGTAGGTCCAGCGCCACCCGCTGCTCGGCGGAGCGGCCGCGCAGCCCGAATGCCTCGCGGTCACCGCGTACCAGTTGGACGCGCTTGTGCGCGTTGACGCGCCCGAGCGCATGCGAGCTGCCGCCGAGCAGCCGGATCCCGGTGTGGCAGGGCAGGTCTCGGGCCGCCGCCAAGTCGACCTCGCCCTCGGCGAACAGCGCATCGATGTCCTCGGCCGCGGCTTCGATCTCGGCCATCCCGGTCCAACCGGAGATGATGACGTCTTGTGCGTGATACTCGTCGGCGGCCAGGCCGACCGCACCGGCCTTGACTCGCAATGGAATATCCTTGCTCACCAACGTGACTCGCTTGCCTTCCGCGGCGAGGTTGGCGGCGCAACTGAGAATCCGAGAGTCGTTGGTGTCCGTTCGAAACCCTGCCGGCAACACGGCCGGATCACTGTGGTTCAGTTCGACATGCAGCGTACCGCCCTGCGTCCCAACCGGAATAGGCAAGTCAAGCCGTCCGTGCTCCAGCCGAAGGTCGTCGAACAACCGCAATGCCTGACGAGCGAACCAGCCCAGCTCGTGGTGATAGCGCTTGGCTTCGAGTTCGCTGATCACGACCAGGGGAACCACCACATCGTGCTCGGCGAATCGGGTGCAGGCCCACGGATCCGACAACAACACGGAGGTGTCGAGCACATACGTCCGGATATCAGTCACGGAGCGCTCCTCGAGCCCGCGCGGCCCCGCGCAGGTGATTCGGCGGGGCGGCGGCACCAGGACCGGGGCCGGTCCCGACGTAGTCGTGACAAGAGGTGCCGTCTAGACAGCAGAGCATGTCGCTAGCCATCGGATATGACGCTACCCTCGCCCGCGCGGGTCAACCGTGCAGGCGCGCCGTGACGAGCCGGCTAGCCGATGACGAACTGCTTCAGTTCGGGCTGCTCGGCCAATCCCCATTCGGTGATGCGCTCGGAGATCGCTTGGCGCAGTTGCTCCGGGCCGAAAATGCCTGCCTCGGCGACGTTCTGCACCTTGTCTTGGTACGCGTCGATGTCGGCTCCGACGACATGGAGCTCGGCGGCGCGGGCGGCGATCGCCGCGATCGTCTCGTCACGCGCGTAGCCAAGGCAGTGCTCGACGAGGTTCGAGAAGAACAGCTCGTGGCGCGTCTCGTCTCTGGCGATCCGATCGATGAGACCGGCCAAGATGGGCTCCTCGAGCTGCGCGGCCAGGTTGCGACAGAAAACGGCGTGCGTGCGCTCGGTGAACGCCATGTACACCAAGGTTTCGATCTGGCTGTAGTGGTCGGCCCGGTAGCCCTTCATCACATACTCGACTCGGGCCTCTTCGTTCGCGGTCGGATCCACCTCCCGGGTCACCACGAGGTACTCCCGCAGCGCGATGGCGTGCAGGTGCTCCTCGGCGGTCCACCGGCCGATCCAGCGCCCCCACCACTCCTCGAGGATGAAGTGCTCGACGAACTCGCGGTGATGACCGGACAGGTTGTCCTTGACCAGCAGCAGAATCTCGCAGGCGTCGGTGAAAACCCGGGGCAACGTGGCCTGGGACGGGTCCCAATCGCGTCCGCCGAGGAAGGCGAAGTTCTCGCCCCGGTCGAACGGCACGTAATCGTGAGCGAACCAGAGGTCCTCGGTGTTGAGGTGGCGGTCCATGTTCGCTTCGACGACCGGCTCGAGCTCCTGGGTCAATGCGTTAGCGACAGGTTTGATTGCCATAAAAGTAACTGTAACTTGCGTAACAGGTTTCGTGAAATTGGGCGACGGCGCGTCAGCGATCGACCAAAGTCCAGTCTTCCAGGCCCTCGTAAAGCGGAAACTCCCTGGTCAGACGGGTGACCCGCGCGCGTAGCGCGGGGATGTCGGCCGAACCCCCTGCCGCCAGCGCGGTGCCGATGATGTCGGCGACGTCGCTGAACTCCGCGTCCCCGAAGCCACGGGTGGCCAGTGCCGGCGTGCCCACCCGCAGACCCGAGGTCACCATCGGGGGGCGCGGGTCGTTGGGGACGGCGTTGCGGTTGACGGTGATGCCGATCTGGTGCAGCAGATCCTCCGCCGCCTTGCCGTCCAGCGGCGAGTTACGCAGGTCGACGAGCACCAGGTGGACGTCGGTGCCGCCGCTGACCACCGACACGCCGGCCTTGGCCACGTCGGCGGCCAGCAGCCGTTCGGCGATGATCCGTGCCCCGGAGAGGGTGCGTTGCTGACGGTCGGCGAACTCTGGCGTGGTGGCGATCTTGAGTGCGACCGCCTTGCCGGCGATGACGTGCATCAGCGGCCCGCCCTGCTGGCCCGGGAACACCGCGGAGTTGATCGCCTTGGCGTATTCCTGCCTGCCCAGGATCATGCCGGAGCGCGCGCCGCCAAGCGTCTTGTGCACGGTGGTGGACACCACATCGGCGTGCGGCACCGGCGACGGGTGCAGGCCCACCGCGACCATCCCTGCGAAGTGCGCCATGTCCACCCAGAGCTTGGCATCGACCTCGTCGGCGATCGCCCGGAACGCCGCGAAGTCCAGAATCCGGGGATAAGCCGACCAGCCGGCGATGATCACCTTCGGGCGAAATTCCAGCGCACTGGCGCGCACGGCGTCCATGTCGATCAGGTGCGTGGTGGGGTCGACGCCGTAGAAACCGACGTCGTAGAGCTTTCCGGAGAAGTTGAGCCGCATGCCGTGGGTCAGATGGCCGCCGTTGGCCAGGTCCAGGCCGAGCAGCCGCTCCCCCGGCGACATCAACGCAGCCAGCACCGCGGCGTTGGCCTGCGCGCCCGAATGCGGCTGGACGTTGGCGAACTCCGCCCCGAACAATGCTTTCGCGCGGTCGCGCGCGATGTTCTCGACGACGTCGACGTGCTCGCAACCGCCGTAGTAGCGGCGCCCGGGCAACCCCTCCGCGTACTTGTTGGTCAGTACGCTGCCCTGGGTCTGCAGCACCGAGCGCGGCACGAAGTTCTCCGACGCGATCATCTCCAGCGTGTCGCGCTGGCGCCCCAACTCCTTGTCGAGCAGCTCGGCGATGTCGGGATCGACCTCCGCGAGCGGGGCGGACAGCACAGACGCGGCGGTGCGGGTATCGGGTGAGGCGGTCACGACGGCCAGTCTGGCATGCGGCGCCGACGAAGTGTGGGCCACGTCCGGCCCGCTATAGCGTCAGCCCCGGGTAGAGCGGGTTGGCGGCCAGCAGCTCGGCGGCCGCGTCGCGCACCCGCTGCGCGGTGCCGTCGGCCAAGGTGTACTTCGCCTTGGACGTGCCGCGCGCTCCCGCAGCAGGTTGGGTGTTCTTCAGCACGTCGACCACGAGTTCGGCGACCCGGTCGAAGTCGGCGGCGCCGAAGCCGCGCGACGTCAGCGCCGGAGTGCCGAACCGGATGCCGCTGGTGTACCAGGCGCCGTTCGGGTCGGCCGGGATCGAGTTGCGGTTGGTGACGACGCCGGCGTCCAGCAGTGCCGATTCAGCCTGACGCCCGGTCAGCCCGAACGACGTGACGTCGAGCAGCACGATGTGGTTGTCGGTGCCACCGGTGACCAGCCGCGCTCCCCGGCTGAGGAAGCCCTCGGCCAGCGCCTTGGCGTTGTCGGCGATCCGCTTTGCATAGGTCTGGAACGCCGGCTGCCGAGCCTCGGCCAAGGCAACCGCCTTGGCGGCCATGACATGCGCCAGCGGGCCGCCCAGCACCATCGGGCAGCCCTTGTCGACGGCATCGGCGTACTCCGGCTGGGCCAGGATCAGCCCACCGCGCGGACCGCGCAGCGACTTGTGCGTTGTGGTGGTGGTGACGTGGGCGTGCGGCACCGGGTCCTCGTCTCCGGTGAACACCTTGCCCGCAACCAGCCCGGCGAAGTGCGCCATGTCGACCATCAGGGTGGCGCCCACGTCGTCGGCGATCTCGCGCATCGCGGCGAAGTTGATTCGCCGCGGGTAGGCCGAGTATCCGGCGACGATGATCAGCGGCTTGAATTCCCGGGCCGCCGCGGCGAGCGCGTCGTAATCCAGCAACCCGGTTTGCGGGTCGGTGCCGTAGCTGCGTTGATGGAACATCTTGCCGGAGATATTGGGCCGAAAGCCGTGCGTGAGATGGCCCCCGGCATCCAGCGACATGCCCAGCAGCCGCTGATTGCCCAGCTTGTGCCGCAGCGCTTCCCAGTCCGCTTCGGAGAGGTCGTTGACGTGCTTGACGCCCGCGTCGGCCAGGCCGGGCGCCTCCACCCGGGTGGCCAGAATGGCCCAGTAGGCAACGAGATTGGCGTCGATACCCGAGTGCGGCTGGACATAGGCGTAGGGCGCGCCGAACAGCTCGCGGGCGTGCTCGGCGGCCACGGCCTCGACGGTGTCGACGTTTTGGCAGCCGGCGTAGAAGCGGTGCCCGATGGTGCCCTCGGCGTACTTGTCCGACAGCCAACTGCCCATCGTGAGCAGAACCGCAAGCGAGGCGTAGTTCTCGCTGGCGATCAGCTTGAGCGAATCACGTTGGTCGGCAAGCTCTTTGCGCGTAGCAGCGGCGATGCGCGGTTCGACGGACTCGATGACCTGCAGTACCGCGCGGTAGGCGCCGCTCGCGGTATCGGGGTAATCGGCAGCCATGGGTTCAGCCTATGCGTAGCGCTGACGGGATCAGCGGCTCGTCCAGCAGCCGGCCGAACCGCTGGATGAGGCTCATGCCGCCGGGACGCTCATCCAGCCAGCGCCACAACAGCCGGTAACCCTCGACGTAGGTGCTGGTGTAGGCGCGCCATAACGGCGAGGACAGGAACCGCAGCATCTGGTGGGCCCGCTCGTCGGTGACCAGCAGCCAGCGTCGCAGGAAATCGGCCACCTCGTCGGCGTCGCGGTGTTCGTCGTGCAGCATCAGCGCCGCGTCCTGGCGGACGCCGGCCAGCGCCGCCGTCGCCTCCGAGATCGCCTCGGCCCGGTCGCCGTCGAAACGCAATCCCAGGTCGGCGTAGATGTCGGCGGCCCAACGCCCCCAGCCCGGGCCGATCGCGACGTGCAGTGCCAGGTCGGCCAGTCCCTCGGCGATCAGGCACTGAGGGGTGTTGACCAAAAAGATGGTTTGCTCGTCCTGGCCGCGGCCGCGGACCAGCCCGGCTTCCTTGCGGCAGTGCTCGGTGTGGTGTCCGGGATAGGACTCGTGGGCGACCAGCCGCGGCAGGTTGGACATCAGCTGTTTGACGTCGGCGTTGACGGCCACCGTCGAGCGGTAGTCGCCCAGGTAGTAGTTGAATCCCGACCATGGCTTGTCGGTCACCACCTGGTAATCGATGGTTTCGGTGTCCGGCAGTGGATATTCGGCGCGAACCCGATCCCGCAGCGCGCTAGAGAACGCGTGGATGCATTCGGCCAGCCGCTGAGGCGGGATCTCCTCGGCGGCGCGGTGGGAGATCATCCGCTCGGCCAGTGGGCCCGTGCCGCCCAGCACCTCGTCGAGCCGGGCGTGAGCCTGCCGGTAGGTCTCCACATCTCCCTTGGCGATGTCCACGTCGAAGTAGTCGCGCACCTCCTGGACGAAGCCGATGTTCTCGCCGGCGAACTTCCGTCCGGCGCACGCCAGCGCCCGCAGGTGTGCATGCAGGTAATCGGCACGCGCGTCGTCGAATCCGTTGTGGCGCGGCACATCCGGAAGCGCGGCGGTCAGCCGCTCGGCCTGGCGGACCAGCGCCGACGGGTCGGGCGCAGGCTCGGCCGACACGGTCTGGCGCAGCGCGGGGTCGCCGGTGAACGCGTCGACGTAGCCGGACTCGATCCGGTCGAAGCGCAAACCCAGCATCAGGTACTCGCGGATCAGCGCTGCAGGCTCCATACCGGCTAACGCTATCGGGGTCGCCCCAGCCGAGGCCCGTATGGCCGCGGCTGCAAGACTGACAGTCATGCCGCGGCTGAGCGAGCCGAGCCCCTATGTGGAGTTCGACCGAAGTCAGTGGCGTGCGCTGCGCATGTCGACGCCGCTACCGCTGACCGAGGAAGAAGTCGTCGGGTTACGGGGTCTCGGCGAGCAGATCGACCTGCGCGAAGTCGAAGAGGTGTATCTGCCGCTCGCCCGTCTGCTGCATCTTCAGGTCGCCGCCCGGCAGAGGCTGTTCGCCGCCACCGCCGAATTCCTCGGCGAACCACAACAAAACCCGGACCGGCCCGTGCCGTTCATCATCGGGGTGGCCGGCAGCGTGGCGGTCGGTAAGTCGACCACGGCCCGTGTGCTGCAGGCGCTGCTGGCCCGCTGGGACCATCATCCGCGGGTGGACCTGGTGACCACCGACGGTTTCCTCTACCCGAATGCTGAGCTGGAGCGACGAAACCTCATGCACCGCAAGGGGTTTCCGGAAAGCTATGACCGCCGCGCGCTGATGAGATTCGTCACCTCGGTGAAGTCGGGTTCGGAGTACGCGTGCGCGCCGGTGTACTCACACCTGCACTACGACCGGGTGCCCGGCGCCAAGCACGTGGTCCGCCACCCCGACATCCTGATCCTCGAGGGCCTCAACGTGCTGCAGACCGGGCCCACCCTGATGGTGTCGGACCTGTTCGACTTCTCGCTGTACGTGGACGCCCGCGTCGAAGACATCGAGCAGTGGTATGTGTCGCGGTTTTTGGCCATGCGCTCAACTGCGTTCGCCAACCCGGCGTCGCACTTCCACCACTACGCCGGGCTCAACGACCAGCAGGCGATCATCGCGGCCCGCGACATCTGGCGCTCGATCAACCGCCCGAACCTGATCGAGAACATCCTGCCCACCCGCCCGCGGGCCACCCTGGTGCTGCGCAAGGACGCCGACCACTCGATCAACCGGCTGCGGCTGCGCAAGCTCTAACCCCTCCCCCCGGCGCGAACGTCGAGTTGTTGGGCGAAAATCGCGAAATTTCAACAACAACTCGACGTTGGGCGAAAGGGCAACGAGCCGATGCGGGGCCACCCACCGCAACCTCTGACGGCAGCGCCCCGCACCGGCGGGAAGGGAGTCACGCCGGCAGTCGGCGCACTCCGAGGTATTGCAGGTAGGCGAAGAGGGCGGTGTAGACACCGCTGGCCAGTGTGGCGATGACACCCACCACAGTCAGCGGCAGCGCACCGGCGGCCACGACGGCGATCGCCGCCACGGTGTAGACGACGTTGGCGATGACGACGCCGATCCCGGCCCGACGCAGGTCGGGTACTGCCGCGAGGGTGAACACCACCAACCCGTAGAGCACAAAGAACGCGCCCAAGCCGTATTCGGCGGCCGAGCTCAGCCCGGTCAGCGACGAGATCTGGTCCGCCGCCGCCGCGACGATCAGGCCCGCCAGCCCCGTAAGGGTGGCGTCGGCGCGCATGGCGAAGCGCAGCAACGAATCGGTCGAGTCGTACAAGGGCCGGGTTGGCAGACCATAAACAGCGGTCATGTCGAACTCCTAGGGGATGCGGTTCGGGTGGACACCATTGAGCCTGCGGTCTGGTAATTGCCAGATCGACACATGACACTGCCAAGCACTGCCATGCGCAGGTCAACTTGTGTGTAATACGCGGCTATTCCCGCGTCGGTTCAATTGCTGGGTACCGTGACGCGTCCGCGCAGGTCGGCGGCGATCAACCGGGCGGCCGCGTTCTGCCAGTTGTGCAGCGAACGCTGCGGCACCTCGGTGACCAACCACTGCCAGGCCCGTCGGGCTGTTGGGTCCAGGCCCGAAGCGGTGGCGTTCTGCGCGTAGGCGCGCACTCCGACGACGTAGGGGAAATAGAGCGAGTTGTAGTGGCGCCACTCCTCGGTGGTGCCGAAGTCGCCGCCGTCGCGCGGCTTGAGTGCCGCGATGCGGTCGGCCAGCACAGCCTTGAGTTCGATGGCCCGCTCCAGCGGCTGGTCGGGCGCGCCGCGGGCGGCCAGCCGCTCGTCGATCTCCGGCAGCGCGGTCAGAGGGCTGGCCACCAACTTGGAGAGGTCGCCGTAGTGGCCGAGCGCGCGGCGGGTGAGCCGAGCGAATGTGTCGTCGTCGACGTCGTCGAGCGGATCGGCCGATCGCAGCGGCAGCGCGGATTCGGTGCGCCGCAACGTCGCCCGATCGGCGCGCAATGCCGGCGAACGGAAGAACGCCATCCGGTCCAGCATGCCGGCCAACGGGTCGGCAAGCACCTGCACGTCGATCGCGATCGCCAAGCTGGTGAACAGCAGCACCATCAGCGCGGTCTGCGGGCCTGTCAACGCGATGCCGACCAGCACCTGTCCGCCGAACAGCACCGCCACCGCGACGCCGCCCCAAAACGACCGCAGCATGTCGGCGCGCAGCGCCTGACCCTCGTCGAACGCATCCCAAAGGGCCACCGCAATACCGAGCGCCAGCACGTCGCATCCCGTCGACGCCAACGCCAGCCAGCTGGGCACCAGACCCAGCGGAATGATCAGGATCGCGTTGCTCAGCGCGAAGAACAACGTCGCCACCACGACAAGGCCGGCCACCGGGATCGGCTGGGCGGGCCGGGTCAGGGCCTTGGCCATGGCGCCGAGGGTGGAAAGCGATATCACCGCGAACATCACCCAATGGCCCAACCGCAGCGGGCCGTCGACGCTGCCGGCCATCGTCGCGCCGATCAGGGTCAGCGCCGCGACGGCGCCCACCAGCAGCAGCTCACCGGTGCGGGCCCGCCAGCTGTCGCACGGCCGGGCGAGCTCGAGCAGCACCGCGAACCACGCCACACCGGGGACGGCCGCCAGGTAGATCTCGATCTGGCTGAGCAGGCCACTGTGCGCAACGAGCCGCACCGCGTCCAGCGCAACCACGGCCGCGAAGCCACACAGCCCGACGGAGGCCAGCACAAGCGCGGGCTTGCGTGGGTCGCGGGCCAGCAGATACGCCCCCAGCCACCAGCTCAGTGCGAACACCACCGCCGACAGCGCAGCCATGTCTCAAGTGTGACATGCGCCGTGAGCCGATTTACATGCCGTAACGGCGGTGGCGCAAGCTGTAATCGCGCAACGCGCGCAGGAAGTCCACCCGGCGGAAAGCGGGCCAGTGCGCTTCGGTGAACCACATCTCCGAGTAGGCGCTCTGCCACAACAGGAAACCGGACAGTCGCTGCTCGCCCGACGTCCGGATGACCAGGTCGGGGTCGGGCTGCCCGGAGGTGTACAGGTTCTCGGAGATGGCGTCGACGGTGACCGCGTCGACGAGCTCCTCCGCGGTGGCGCCGTTGGCGAGTTCCTTGCTCAACAGCGCGCGAACGGCGTCGGCGATCTCCTGGCGGCCGCCATAGGCGACCGCGACGTTGACGTGAAAGCCGGCGTCGGGCGGGGTTCCCTCTACGGCGTCACGCAGTCGGCGCGCGGGTTCCTCCCCGATCAGCTCGAGATCGCCGACAGTGCGCACGCTCCAGCGGTTGGCCGGCGCGCAGATCTCTTCGACGACGTCGGTGATGATTTCGATGAGCGCAGCCAGTTCGTCGGGGTCGCGTCGCAGGTTCTCGGTGGACAGCAGATAGACGGTGGCCATCTCGATACCGGCCTCTTGGCACCACCGCAGCATCTCCGCGATCTTGGCCGCGCCCATCCGGTAGCCGTAACTGACGTCCTCGTAACCAGCGCTGCGTGCCCAGCGCCGGTTGCCGTCGCACAGCACCGCGATGTGGCGGGGCAGCGCCGATTTGGATGCTGCCAGGCCCTGCCGCAGCCGTAACTCGTAGATCCGATACAGCGGTTCCTTGAGGCGCGGCGGAATGATCTCCACAGGGATCCAGATTACTGTGGAACGCAGTAGTTACCGGCAACCCAGCCGCAACCCGGGAAGGGACATGAGCCAGCAGACCGAACACTCCGGGCCGATCGCCGCGGTCGAGGACTTCACCGAGGATGTCGTCGAAAGCGCCACCGAGGTCCTGACCAAGCCGCGTATGCGCGGGTGGATCCACTTCTACTCTGCGTGGCTGGCGATCGTCTGTGGCACGACTCTGGTGTCGGTGTCGTGGGCGGTGCATTCGCCGCGTGCGGGCCACGCGACGCTGATCTATGCGGCGGCCACGGTGGCGATGTTCGCCGTCAGCGCTACCTATCACCGGGTGCACTGGAAGTCGGTGATCGCCCGCACGCGAATGAAGCGGCTCGACCATTCGATGATCTTCGTGTTCATCGCGGGCAGCTATACGCCGTTCGCGCGGCTGGCCATGCCGCACAACACCGGAAAGCTGGTGCTCTGGATCGTGTGGGGCGGGGCGCTGGCTGGGATTTTGCTGAAAGTGTGCTGGCCCACGGCGCCACGTTGGGTGGGCGTGCCGCTGTATCTGCTGCTGGGCTGGGTGGCCGTCTGGTATGCGCCGACGATCATCCACGTCGCCGGCGTGGCGGCGATGGTGCTGCTGGCCGTCGGCGGCGCGCTTTACAGTCTCGGCGGCCTGCTCTACGGGCTGCGCTGGCCCGACCCGTGGCCTAGGACGTTCGGGTACCACGAGTTCTTCCACGCGTTCACCGCGATCGCGGCGATTCTGCACTACATCGCCATGTGGCTCGCGGTGTTCTACGTCGGCCACCCGGCGTAGCCGGAACCCGCTACAGCTGGGTGACGTTATCCGCTGCCCAGTAGGCCTTCATCGCGGCGACCTTGCCGTCGTCGTTGAACGCCATCACGTCGATGGGCTCGATCACCAGTCCGCCGTCGCCGGCCTTGACGGTCAGCCGGAACTGGAAGGCAGCCTCGTTGCCGGCGATTCGCAGCGAGACCAGCTCGCATTCTCGCTCCGCGCCTTCGATAGCGGAGTAGAAACCGCGGATGGCTTGCTGCCCGATGTGCACCTCGCCGCCGACCGGATCCTCGACGGTGGCGTCGTCGGCGTACAACTCGACGAGATCGTCCGCGCTGCCCTTGGCAAGCAGTCCGATGTAGCGGTTGACGGTGTGGGCGATGTCTTCGGCGCTCGGCATGGCACGCAGGCTACCGCGCCAGCGCGGCCGCCAGATCCTCGGTGGTGGTGACGGGCATGTCGCACACTCGCCCGCGGCACACGTAGGCCGCGTCGGCGCCGGCCACCCGGTCGCGGCCGACCAGCAGCTCGGATGAGCCCGCTTCGCCGCCGACCACGATCGCGCCGCCGGGTGCGAGCCGGCGCGCCTGGGCCAGCAGCGACGAACCCGGCGTGTCGCAGGCCACGGCGATCTGCAGCGGCCCGCGCACCGCGGTTTCGGCGACCGCCAGCCAATGCCCGGCCGAGCGCGGCGCGCCGGCCAGCAACGGGGAGTGCGCCTGCAGCGCCTCAGCAGCTGCCTGCCGATACCGGTCGGCCCGGTCTCCAGCGGCAAGGTGGGCGGCGATCAGCAGCGCCTCGGCGATCGAGGACGCCCCGGACGGCGTCGCACCGTCCAGCGGGTCGGCCGGCCGCAACATCAGCTGCTCGGCGTCATCGGCGGTGTCGAACCAGCGGCCGGGGCGGTCGGGATCAGCGAAGCGCGCGAGCGCGATGTCGAGCAGGCGGGTTGCCGTCGTCAGCCAGGCGTCGTCGGCGGTCAGCTGGTAGAGCATCAGCAGGCCGGTGGCCAGCATCGCGTGGTCCTCCAGGATCGCGGCGCTGTCGCCGACCCGTCCGCCCAGGCTGGCCCGCCGCAGCCGGCCGTCCACCAGGTGCAGGTTTATCAGCGCCGTCGCGCATCTGGCCGCGGCATCGGCCAACTCCGGCGCCGCTAACGCCACACTGGCCTCGGCCAGCGCGGTGATGGCCAGCCCGTTCCAGGCGGTGACGACCTTGTCGTCGCGGCCCGGCTGTGGCCGGGTGAGCCGGGCCGCCAGCAGCGCGGTGCGGACCCGCTCGAAGCGGTCCGGGTCGTCGGGATCGGTTCGCAACTGGAGCACCGATGCGCCGGCTTCGAACGTGCCCGCCTCCGTCACTCCGAAAACCGAAGCGGCCCAACGTCCGTCGTCGACGCCCAGCACCTCGGTCAGCTGAAGCGGCGTCCACACATATGTCGAGCCCTCCAGGCCGGCCGCGTCGGCGTCCAGCGACGAGGTGAACATATCGGCCTCGCCCAGCTCGTCGAGCATGAACCGCGCGGTCTGTCCGGCGACCCGCCTCGCCAACCCGTCCCCGGTCCGTCGCGCCCAGTGCGCATAGACCCGCAGCAGCAACGCGTTGTCGTAGAGCATCTTCTCGAAATGCGGAACCACCCAAGCGTTGTCGACGCTGTAGCGCGCGAAGCCGCCGGCCAGCTGGTCATAGATTCCGCCGCGGGCCATCGCGGTTCCGCAACGACGAACCGCGTCCAGCGCCTGCGTTGACCCCGTCCGCTCAGCATGCCGCAGCAGGGCTTCCAGCAGCGCCGAGGGCGGGAATTTCGGTGCGCCGCCGAAACCGCCGCGCGCCGTGTCCTCGTCACGCAGCACGGCGGCGACGGCGTGATCACAAAGGGTCGGCGCGATCTCCGGGCCGCCCCCTGGGAGTGCCCCAGCGATCGACTGCAGTTCGGCGGCGATACGCTCGGAGGCCTGCTCAACCTCGTCGCGACGATTCCGCCAGGTATCGACGACGGCCGAAAGCAGCTGCAGGAATGCGGCTTTGGGGTAATAGGTACCGCAGAAGAAGGGACGTCCGTCGGGCGTCAGGAAGCAGGTCATGGGCCAGCCACCCTGCCCGGTGAGCGCGACGGTGGCGTTCATGTAGACCGCGTCGATGTCGGGCCGTTCCTCGCGGTCCACCTTGACGCAGACGAACCCGGCGTTCATTGCGGCGGCCACCTCGTCGTCCTCGAAGGACTCGTGGGCCATGACGTGACACCAGTGGCATGCGGCGTAGCCGACGGAAAGCAGGATCGGCACGTCGCGCTCGGCGGCCTCGGCCAGCGCCTGCGGCGTCCATTGCTGCCAGTGCACCGGGTTGTCGGCATGCTGGCGAAGGTAGGGGCTGGCGGCCCCGGCGAGCGTGTTAGTCCCCGGGCTCACGCGGTGATCCGTCGCGGCCCGTGGGGAGATCGGGGCCGACCGTGCCCTCGTCGGCGGCCTGGTCGGGCTCCGGGTGGTCAGGGTCGAAGGACTCGGGGACCTTTTTCAGCTGCCGATTCATCGACCGCACCAGCAGGAACGTGCCGAGCATCAGCAGCACGATGACCAGCAGCCCGAACGGGCTGGCCTTGCCGAAGTCGGGCCCGGTGTTGCGCGGAGCGTCGTCGGCCAGAACGGCGATTGCGATGTTCAGAACCATCTGACTCATTGGGCAGGCTCGATTCCGGCGAACAGGTCGGTCTCCGGAAGACTCACCGGGACGCGTGAGCGGGCCAGCTCGTACTCCTCGGTCGGCCACAGCCGCTGCTGCCATTCGATCGGTGCGGCGAAGAATTCGGCGTTGGGGTCGATCTGGGTGGCGTGCGCGCGCAGCGCGTCGTCGCGCCGGCTGAAATACGCCGAGCACTCCACCCGGGTGGTCACCCGGTGCGGGAACACGTCATGTTTGGGGTCCCATAACTGCAACCATTTCTCGAACGGCCCTTGCTGACCGTGCCTGGCGAACTCGTCCTGCAGCACCTGCATCCGCCGGCGCAGAAAGCCGTGCATGTAGTACAGCTTTGACACCGCCCACGGCTCACCCGCGTCGGGAAAGCGGCAATAGTCCGCGGCCGCTTCGTAGGCCGCCACCGAAACCTGGTGGCAGCGAACATGATCGGGATGCGGATAGCCGCCGTGCTCGTCGTAGGTGGTCATCACATGCGGCCGGAACTCGCGCACCACCCGCACCAGCGCCTCGGCGGACACCTCCAGCGGCACCAGTGCGAAGCAGCCATCCGGCAGCGGCGGTGGCAGATCGCCCTTGGGCAGGCCGGAGTCGACGAAGCCCAACCAGGTGTGCTCAACCCCGAGGATCTTGGCCGCCTTCGCCATCTCGTCGCGGCGGATGTCTGCGATGCGCCCGTGCACTTCCGGCAAGTCCATCGCGGGGTTGAGAATCTCGCCGCGTTCGCCACCGGTCAGCGTGACCACCAGCACGCGGTGGCCCTCGTCGGCGTAACGGGCGAGGGTGGCAGCGCCCTTGCTGGACTCGTCGTCGGGATGGGCGTGCACCGCCATCAACCGCAGTTCGCTCACCTGCTCCCTGTCCGTGTGCTTGTCGACCGGGCGTGTGGCCCGATAGTTCCAGTTCTAATAGTTCCATGACCGAAGGGTCCATCCGGCCCCCGCCGACCCGCTACGGGCGGCCCCGGCTGTCGCGGGCGACGCGGCGTCGAGTGGCGATCGCGTTGGCGGTCCTGGTCGTCGCCGTCGGCGTCGTGGTCGCCGTCATCGGATACCGGCGGCTGGGCAGCAGCGACGTCGAGGGCAAGCTGGCCGGCTATCGGCTGATCGACGACCATACGGTGTCGGTGACGATCAGCGTGACCCGGTCGGACCCGTCGCGTCCGGTCGACTGCATCGTGCGCGTCCGCTCGAAAGACGGCAGCGAAACCGGTCGACGCGAGGTGCTGGTTCCCCCTGCGTCACAGGCGACCGTCCAGGTGACGACGATCGTGAAATCCTCGAAACCGGCGGTGCTGGGAGATGTTTACGGCTGCGGCACCGACGTGCCCGGTTACCTGCGCGCGCCCTGACCGCATAGGGTTTGCGCAGCCTGTAATTAACGCCCAGCTGCGAAAATGAGTTCGGCGCCTGCGCGGACGGTGGTATCCTATTTGGATGCACGGTTCCTGCTGGGACCGTGTATTGCTGCATTAGCGGCCATACGCGCCGCTCAGGGGTTCCGCCCGACTACTGGGGTCGGCAGTACACGCGGTGGAACCGCCCGGCAGCAAGACAGCGAAAACGCCGAGGCGCATGCCGCGAAACCGACAACAAGGAGCACGACGAGATGACGGACACTCAGGTGACCTGGTTGACCCAGGAGTCACATGACCAACTCAAGGCCGAGCTCGACCAGTTGATCGCGAACCGTCCCGTCATCGCCGCGGAAATCAACGACCGGCGTGAGGAGGGTGATCTCAGCGAGAACGGCGGATACCATGCCGCGCGCGAAGAGCAGGGCCAGCAGGAGGCCCGCATCCGCCAGCTGCAGGACCTGCTGTCCAACGCGAAGGTCGAAGCTCCCAAGCAGTCCGGTGTGGCGCTGCCCGGTTCGGTGGTGAAGGTCTACTACAACGGCGACAAGACCGACACCGAGACCTTCCTGATCGCCACCCGCCAAGAGGGTGTCAACGTCGGCAAGCTCGAGGTGTACTCGCCGAACTCACCGCTGGGCAGGGCCCTGATCGACGCCAAGGTCGGCGAGACCCGCAGCTATACCGTGCCCAACGGCAACACCATCGAAGTGACGTTGGTCAGCGCGGAGCCATACCACTCCTGAGCACGGCACGGGTCGGGGAACCGGGCGGGATCAAGTCCGCTGGTGGCGCGCATCGCCGAGGATTTACTTCTGCTGCTGCTCGACAATGCGTCAGCGCAGCCGGGGCTGGACCGGGCTCGCCGCGAACGCGTCCTCACCGCGGCCGCTCTGCTCGATCTGGCGTATGCCTGTCGCATCCGTCCGGCGGTGGAGCGCGAGCCGGTGCAGTCCGGACTGCTGATTGTGCTCAACGGACCGGATCCGGCCGACCCGGTGTTGGCGCCGGCCTTGGAGCTGCTCTCGCGTCGTCCCATCAGCCCAGCGGCCGCGATCGCCAAGCTGCGGCGCGATATTCCGGCGACTGTGCTGCGGCAGCTCGAGCAGGACGGTCAGATACAGCAGGTTCGCTTGCAGGGCAAAGGATTCCGGCGAGCGCAGGCCTGGCCGTTGGTCGACCGCACCCGGGTGAACGCTGCTCGCGCGGCGCTGATGGCCACGCTGTTCGATCACCGCAGCCCCGACCCTACGACGGCGAGCATCGTTTCGCTGCTACACACTATCGACGGGCTGGGCGCAATACTGAGCCTCAACGAGCGGGGCTGGGATTGGGTACACAGCCGCGCCGGTGACATCGCCAGCGCCGGTTGGGTGAGTGAGTCCGAACCCGGACTCGCCGAGGTCAATCTGGCCGTGACGACCGCGGCCATCCGTCAGGCGTTGCAGTCTCAGCGAAGCTGAGCCAGCGCCTGATCCAAGTCGGCAAGCAGGTCGGCGACGTCCTCGATGCCGACCGACAACCGCACCAGATCGTCGGGAACCTCCAACTGGGAACCGGCGGTCGATGCGTGGGTCATCGCGCCCGGATGCTCGATCAGCGACTCCACCCCGCCCAGCGACTCGGCGAGGATGAACACCGACGTGTTGGCGCACAGCGCCTCGGCCGCGCTCCGGCCGCCGCGCATCCGCACCGACACCATGCCACCGAAATCCCGCATCTGCCGCGCGGCGACCTGATGGCCAGGATGGCTCGGCAATCCCGGATACAGCACGGCGCTCACCGCTGCGTGCCCGGCAAGGAATTCCGCTACGGCGGCGGCGTTTTCGCTGTGTCGCTGCATCCGCAGCACCAACGTCTTCAGGCCCCGCAGGGTCAGATAGGCATCGAACGGCCCCGGCACCGCGCCGGCACCGTTCTGCAGGAACGCGAACGCGGCGTCCAACTCCTCGTCGTTTGTGACAAGCGCTCCGCCCACCACATCGGAGTGCCCGCCGATGTATTTGGTGGTCGAGTGCAGCACGATATCGGCGCCGAGCGTCAACGGCTGCTGCAGCGCGGGTGACGCAAATGTGTTGTCCACCAGCACTTTCGCCGAGCGTTCGACACCCAGCCCGGCGAGCGCCGCGATATCGGCGATCGAGAGCAGCGGGTTGGTGGGCGTCTCCACCCAGATCAACCGCGTGCGCGGGGTGAGCGCCGCGCGGACCGCGTCGAGATCGGACAGCGCAACCGGCGTGTACTCGACGCCCCACTCGGTGAACACCTTGTCGATCAGCCGAAACGTGCCACCGTAGGCGTCGTTGGGAATGACCACATGGTCACCGGGACGCAGCAGCGCGCGCAGCGCACAGTCGGTGGCGGCCATGCCGGAGCTGAACGCACGGCCGAACCTGCCGTCCTCGACGGCGGCCAGCGACGCCTCCAGCGCCGCCCGAGTCGGGTTGCCGGAGCGCGAATATTCGAATCCCGCGCGCAACTTGCCGACGCCGTCCTGAGCGAAGGTGCTGGTCGTGTAGATCGGCGGATTGACCGCTCCGGTCGCCGGGTCGGTGTGGAAACCGGCGTGGATGGCCTTGGTAGCGAGTCCGGCGCGGCGCTGCTCGCTCATGAGCGATCAACGGGCTGCAGCGGCAGGCAAACCGTCGACATGATCTTGTCGGCCAACGTTTGGCGCTTGGCATCCCACAGCGGAAACAGATAACCGATGTAGAAGGTGAGGGTGTCGACGACGTGGGCGATCTGGCGCAGCACCGACATTCCGAAACCGATTGGCTGCCCGGTGGTCTCGCTGACGACTTTGAACTTCAGCAGCGATTTGCCGATGCTCGAACCGGTGGCGCCTTGCCGGTAGCCGTAGTTCCACACCAGATACCCCAATCCCGCCAACACCGCCAGCCAGAACACCGTCCAACCCAGCGTCGAGTATCCGGCGTCGCAGACTTCGACCGCCCCGTAGGACATCGTTTCGACGAGGCATGCGGACTCGTAAGTGCTCTGCAGGATCAGCAAACCGCTGCCGATGATGATGACGTAGGGGATGGAGTCGATGATGAACGCCCCGACCCGGGTCAACCACGACGTGTAGGCCTCCCGCGGCAGGCCGCGGATCGCCGGCCCTGGCGGCGGCGGCGCATAGCCGCCCGCGGACGGGGGCGGCGGTGGGTATGCACCTCCGGGCGGCGGCGGTGGCGGAGCCGATGACGGCGGGGCTGCCTCACCCGGCGGCGGGGACGGTTGGTCGGTCATGAACGCCTTTCCCTTACTTGCGTCGCGGACCTTCGGACAGAAAACCCAACAAGTCGTAGCGGGTGATAACCCCGACCGGTTTGCCTTCCTCGACGACCATCACAGCGTCCAAGTCCCGCAGTGCTTTTGCCAGCGAGCCGATCGGCTCGCCGGCTCCGATCATCGGCAGCGCCGGACTCATGTGCAGCCCCACGGCGTCGGCCAGCTTGGCACGGCCCTCGAAGACGGCGGACAGCAGTTCACGCTCGGACACGCTGCCCGCGACCTCGCCGGCCATCACCGGCGGCTCGGCGCCGACGACGGGCATCTGGGATACCCCGTACTCACGCAGGATGCCGATCGCGTCGCGCACGGTCTCCGATGGGTGGGTATGCACGAGATCAGGCAGCACACCGGATTTCCCGCGCAGCACATCGCCGACCGTCGGCTGCTCGATTCTGCCGTCCAGCCTGCTGCGCAGGAATCCATAGGACGACATCCAGGCGTCGTTGAAGATCTTTGACATGTAGCCGCGGCCGCCATCGGGCAACAGGACCACGATCAACGCATCCGGGCCCGCCTCCTCGGCAACCTTCAGCGCGGCCACCACCGCCATTCCGCAGGACCCGCCGACCAGCATGGCCTCCTCGCGGGCCAGCCGCCGAGTCATGTTGAACGAATCGGCGTCCGACACCGCGATGACCTCGTCGGGCACGTTCCGGTCGTAGGCCGCCGGCCAAAAGTCCTCGCCGACACCTTCGACGAGGTAAGGCCGGCCACTGCCGCCGGAGTACACCGACCCTTCCGGGTCGGCGCCGACGATGCGCACTCGCCCGCCGGAGACCTCCTTGAGGTAGCGGCCCGCGCCTGTGATCGTCCCGCCGGTGCCGATGCCGGCGACGAAATGGGTGACCTGGCCGTCGGTGTCGGCCCAGATCTCCGGGCCGGTGGTTTCGTAGTGGCTCGCCGGCCCCTCCGGATTGGAGTACTGGTCGGGCTTCCAGGCGCCGTCGATCTCGGCGACCAGCCTATCGGAGACGCTGTAGTAGCTGTCAGGATGCTCCGGCGGCACCGCTGTCGGGCACACCACGACCTCGGCGCCGTATGCACGCAACACGTTCTGCTTGTCCTCGCTGACCTTGTCGGGGCAGACGAACACGCACCGGTAGCCGCGCGGCTGCGCGACCAGCGCCAACCCGACACCGGTATTCCCCGAGGTGGGCTCGACAATGGTGCCGCCCGGCTGGAGCTCCCCGCTGGCCTCGGCGGCGTCGATCATCTTCGCGGCAATCCGATCCTTGCTGCTCAAACCCGGATTGAGGTATTCGACCTTGGCGACAACCTGGCCCGATCCCGGCGGAACAACCGAGTTCAGCTGAACCAGCGGGGTATTGCCGATGAGTTCGCTGATGTGCCGGGCAATCCGCATGCCCCACATCGTCTCAGGTGATCAGCCGCTGCGCCTCACCCGGTGGCCTCGCGGATGTACTCGCCGATCTGCCGCAGTGACCGCGTCGCTTCCGGCACGATCGGTGCGGCGAGCTGGAAGTCATGGATCTGGCCGGGCCAGATCCGCACCTCGGCCGGCACACCGGCGGCTGCCAGCCTGGCGGCAGCCAACTGCGCGTCGTGCAACAACACTTCAGACCCGGAGACGTGAATCAATGTCCGCGGCAGCCCAAGCTCGACATGGTCGAGCGGCTCATAGAGCTCTTCTGGCTTGCCGTCGACGATGTGCTTGGCGGCGGCGCTGGCAACCAGCGCGACCAATGCGTCGAATGCCTTGGCAGGAAACATCGCGTCGGTCTTGATGTTGGGATGTGATTGTTTGGGCTCCTTGGCCAGCTGCATCAACGGTGAGATGGCCACCATGGCTGCGGGCTCCTCGCCGTCTTCCTGCAACCGCTGCGCCAACGCCAGCGCGAGGTAGCCGCCCGCGGAGTCACCGGCCAAGACGATCTGCTCCGGCTCGTAACCGCGCAGCCGCAACCAGCGGTAGGCGTCGTGACAGTCATCCAGCGCCATGCCGACCGAGTGCTTGGGGATCAGCCGGTAGTTGACGACGAGGACGGGCGCGTCGCCGAATCGCGAGATGGCGTTGACAACCCGGCTGTGCGAGTGCACTCCACAAGTCAAAAAAGCGCCGCCGTGCAGATAGAGAACGATGCGGCGCTTGCCATCGGCCGGCAGCACCCCCGGGGCGCGCACCAGCTGTGCGGTCGCGTTGGGCAGCTCGACCGTTTTGCGGATGGTTCCCGGAGCGGGCAGCAACACCCGCGACGCGAAGTCGATGAGGCCAAACGGCCAAGGCATGCGGGGGACGTAGCTGCCAACCGCCAGAGCCGGCCTGATCGTCAGCCACGACGCCAGCGACAACAATCTGGCGGGGATGCTGGGACCACTTTCGACGACCTCGACGGGGGTGCCGTCGCTGACCGGAAACCTGCGTGCTCGGAGCGCCTTTATGGCGCGGAGATCATCACGGGGAAGGCTGGGTACCTTGCTCGGTGCGGTCATGCTCACCACTTCCTACGCCGTTGTAGTCAGTCGACGAAGTAGCAGAGCATCCGGTTCAGCCCTGGTCCATGTGGTGTACCCGACACGGGCGCTCAGCTAACCTCGCAAACCTAGCTTGACACCTATAAGAACTTCAACAATCAAAGAATCTGATTCGATACCGCATTTGATCCGCTCTGTGATCATGTCGGCCTTCGGGTCCCTGAGCACCGGCCCAGTGCACCTTAAAATGATCATGTGAAGCTACGCGCGCCGCGGCGTTCGATGATCGCGCTGGCCGCAGCGGGTGCGTTGGCGTCGACGGGCACGGCCTATCTGGGCGCACGCAACCTGCTGATCGTCCAGGCGCAACGAGCGCGCAGCGTCATCCCGAAGTCGTGGGACATTCCGCCGCGCGCCGACGGCGTATACGGCCCGGGCGGCGGGCCGGTGCAGCGCTGGGAACGCGGGGTCCCCTTCGACTTGCACCTGATGATCTTCGGCGACTCGACGGCAACGGGATACGGCTGCCGCAGCGCCGACGAAGTGCCCGGTGTGCTACTCGCGCGCGGGCTCGCCGAGCAGAGTGGCAAACGCATACGGTTGAGCACCAAAGCGATCGTGGGTGCCACATCGAAGGGATTGTCCGGTCAGGTCGACGCCATGTTCGTGGCCGGCCCGCCGCCGGATGCGGCGGTGATCATGGTCGGCGCCAACGACGTCACCGCGCTCAACGGCATCGGCGCCTCGGCGCGCCGGCTCGGGGCCGCAGTGCGGCGGTTGTGCGCCAGCGGCGCCGTGGTCGTCGTCGCCACATGTCCCGATTTCGGGGTCATCACCGCGATCCCGCAGCCGCTGCGCTGGACGGCACGCACGCGGGGGCTGCGGCTTGCCCGCGCGCAGTCGGCCGCCGTCAAGGCGGCCGGTGGTGTGCCGGTGCCGCTGGCTTCGCTGATGACCGCCGAGTTTCGGCACGCACCCGAACTGATGCTGTCCGACGACCAATACCACCCGTCGGCGGCCGGTTACGCGCTCGCGGCCAGTCAGCTGCTGCCGGCTTTGTGCCGCGCGCTCGGCGAGTCCACTGACGCGCAGGAGCCGGCGCTGCGCTCGGTGGCCGCCACCGAATCCGACGCCGGACGCACCACCGGCCTGATATCTCGGTTGTGGCGGCGGCCCACGACCGGCGTGCCTGCACCCCTCGTCGTACCTGCCAGCGGGTAGTCCCGCGACGCCGCGCATCGTCGGCGGGCTAGATTCGGTCGCAGACCACTGGGCTGGAGGGAGCCGTCATGCCGGAAGCTGTCATCGTCTCAACCGCGCGCTCGCCGATTGGCCGGGCCATGAAGGGGTCGCTGGTCAGCATGCGGCCCGACGACCTGGCCGTCCAAATCGTGCGCGCCGCACTCGACAAGGTGCCGGCGCTGAACCCGCACCAGATCGAGGACCTGATGTTGGGCTGCGGTCTGCCGGGCGGCGAGCAGGGCTTCAACATGGCCCGGGTCGTGGCCGTCGCACTCGGCTACGACTTCCTGCCCGGCACCACCGTCAACCGATACTGTTCGTCGTCACTGCAGACCATGCGGATGGCCTTCCACGCGATCAAAGCCGGTGAGGGCGATGCGTTCATCGCCGCCGGCGTGGAGACGGTGTCTCGATTCGGCAAGGGCAACTCGGACTCGTGGCCGGACACCAAGAACCCGCTGTTCGACGACGCCCAGCAACGTACCGCCGCCGCCGCTGAGGGCGCCGACGAGTGGCATGATCCGCGCACCGATGAGGCCGTGCCCGATATCTACATCGCGATGGGTCAGACCGCCGAAAACGTCGCCCTGCTAACCGGAATCAGCCGTGAAGACCAGGACCACTGGGGTGTACGCAGCCAGAACCGGGCGGAGGAGGCGATCAAGAGCGGGTTCTTCGAGCGCGAGATCGAACCGGTCACGCTGCCCGACGGCACCACCGTCAGCGTGGACGACGGCCCGCGACCGGGAACGACCTACGAGAAGGTCAGCGAGCTCAAACCGGTGTTCCGGCCCAATGGCACGGTGACCGCGGGCAACGCCTGCCCGCTCAACGACGGCGCCGCCGCGGTGGTGATCACCAGCGACACCAAGGCCAAAGAACTCGGCCTGACACCGTTGGCGCGCATCGTGGCCACCGGGGTGAGCGCGTTGTCCCCGGAGATCATGGGCCTGGGACCGATCGAGGCAACCAAAAACGCGCTCGCGAACGCCCGCATGTCGATCAAGGACATCGATCTGTTCGAGATCAACGAGGCCTTCGCTGTGCAGGTACTCGGCTCCGCCCGCGAGTTGGGAATCGACGAGGACAAGCTGAACGTCTCGGGCGGCGCGATCGCCTTGGGCCACCCGTTCGGCATGACCGGCGCCCGCATCGCAACCACGCTGTTGAACAACCTGCAGACTCATGACAAGACGTTCGGCCTGGAAACCATGTGCGTCGGCGGCGGTCAGGGGATGGCGATGGTGATGGAGCGGCTGTCCTAGCTTTATGGCGTTGACTCTGCGTCTATGGCGCAGAAGTGCGAGTAACCCGCACCGTCAGCGCAGAGTCAACGCATCCCAGGCACGCTGAACACGGCTGATGACATCGCGGCCACCGTGCTCAGAGAGCACCCTGATATGGGTCCAGCCGATCCGGTTTATGTACTCGAGCCGTTCGACGTCCTTGACGTACTGCGGCCGGCTCGTCCGATGTTGATCGCCGTCATATTCGACCGCCAGCATGATGTCTTCCCAGCCCATGTCGATGAAGTACCGCGGATAGCCGTCGGGACTCAGAACGGGAATCTGCGTCCGCGGCTTCGGGAACCCAGCACGGATGAGCAACAGCCGCAACCAGGTTTCCTTCGGCGACTGAGCTCCCGCGTCGACGAGACCCAGCGCCATCTGCAACTTGCGCAGACCACGGGTATGCGGATGGTTGCCGGCGAGGTCCTCGACATCGCTCACCTTGAAGCCGGTAGCGCCGGCGAGCGCGTCAAGGCGCGCAACCGCGCGACCAATGGGTCCCCTCCGGCCGATGTCGAACGCTGTGCGCTCGGGCGTCGTCACGCACAGGCCGTCGAGCGTCTGGAATTCGTCATCGAAAAGCAGCTCGTCCCGCGTCACGACCCCCTGCGGCGTGCGCGCGTTGCGCCAGATCAACTCGACGGGCGCGTCGTCGTCAACCCATTTCGCGCCGTGCAGCGCCGAGGCGGCAGCACCGGCGATCACTGCTTCACGGCGTGACCAGAGCCAGGCAGCGGTGGTGCGTTGTCGCAGCGACGGTTCGACGTGCTTGTCGATGTAGACGTTCGGCATGATCGCTGTGTAGTACTTGCGCAGCTCGTGCCGACTCACGGCGCCCGCGGCGAGCGCCCCACTGCCAATGAACGGTTGACCCTCCCACCCCATGCAGGCATGGTCGCAATGCGCACTGACAGATGGCGTTGACTCTGCGTCTATGGCGCAAAAGTGCGAGTAACCCGCGCCGTCAGCGCAGAGTCAACGCACCGGGGACTAGTCACTTTGTAGGTAACTGAGCAAGCGCAGGATCTCGATGTAGAGCCAGACCAGCGTCACGGTCAGGCCCAGCGCGATACCCCAGGCCGCCTTCTCGGGAGCTCCGGCGCGGATCATCTGATCGGCGGCGTCGAAGTCGATGAGGAAGCTGAACGCCGCCAGGCCGATGCACACCAGCGAGAAGATGATCGCCAGCGGGCCGCCGCTGCGCAGCCCCAGGCCCTCACCGCCGTTGACGTGGAACATCGCCAGCAGCGCGTTGCCGAGCATCAGGGCCAGCACACCGAACAAGCCCGCAACGATCATCCGGGTGAACTTCGGGGTCACGCGGATGGCGCCGGTCTTGTAGACGACGAGCATCCCGGCGAAAACCCCGATAGTCCCGAGTACCGCCTGCCCGATGAGGACGCCGGCGTTGGTGGTCGACACCGAGAGGTTGGCCAGGACGAAGGAGATGGCCCCGAGGAAGAGCCCCTCGAGTGCGGCGTAGGTCAGCACGATCGCAGGGCTGTCCTGCTTGCGTCCGAAGGTGGCGATGAGCACCAACGCCAGCCCGCCGAACCCGCCGATGAAGGTGAACGGCATCGCCAGCGCCAGGTTGGACGCCACCATGAAGTAGGAGACGACGGCCACCGCCGACAGCACCGCCAGCGTGATACCGGTCTTGGTGACGACGTCGTCGATGGTCAGCGGACGAGCGACGCCGGCCCGCTGGTCGACGTACGGAGCCGGGTAGGGATCGGCTTGATACCCGTACTGGGTTGCGGCGCCGGCGCCGCTACCGAATTGCGCATATCCGCCGCGCTGCTTGGGCAGCGAGCGAAATACCGGGTTGCTAGTCTCCCGCACCGTCGGATCCTCTCTTGCGTGGAGTTCGAGTTCTGCGAACACCTGGTCAACGAACCGTGGTCCGGTCGGGTTCCCAACTACCTGGTGGCGTCGCAGCTGTGGTCCGGACCTTCGAGATAAACCTTACCCGCGGGCGCCTCGGAGGGGGTAACGATCTAGATTGCTCGTCGAGGCTTGACCTGTTTTAAACCCACCGTTCGACGAGGGGAGAGCGCGCTCGTGACGGGCGAATCCGACGAGATCTTGGCCCGCGTCGAAGACGGCATCGGCTTCCTGACCCTCAACCGCCCCAAGGCGATCAACTCGCTGACCCAGACCATGGTCAACGAGTTGAGCGCGGTGCTTACCGGATGGGAGCAGGACGACGCGGTGCGCGCGGTGGTGCTGGCCGGCGCCGGCGAACGCGGCTTGTGCGCCGGCGGCGACGTGGTGGCGATCTACCACAGCGCCCGCGCCGACGGGGTCGCGGCGCGACGCTTCTGGTACGACGAATATCTGCTCAACGCCCAGATCGGCCGCTTCCCCAAGACATACGTCTCGTTGATGGACGGCATCGTGATGGGCGGCGGGGTCGGCGTCGGCTCGCACGCGGACACGCGGGTGGTCACCGATACCACCAAAATGGCGATGCCCGAGGTCGGCATCGGGTTCATCCCCGACGTGGGCGGCACGTATCTGCTGTCCCGGGCGCCGGGCTCGCTGGGCCTGCATGCGGCGCTGACCGGCGCGCCGTTTTCCGGTGCCGACGCCATCGCGCTAGGCTTCGCCGACCACTACGTGCCCCACGACAAGCTCGACGCGTTGACCCGAGCGATCGTCACTGACGGCGTCGAGGGTGCACTCGAGGCTCATGCCGTCGAACCGCCACCGAGTAGCCTTGCCGCACAACGTGATTGGATAGACCAGTGCTACGCCGGGGACACCGTCGCCGACATCGTCGCCGCACTGCGGGGCCATGACGCCGGGCCGGGCGGTGGACCTGCTCAGGACGCGGTCAAGCTGATCGCCACCCGCTCTCCGATCGCGCTGTCGGTGACACTGGAATCAGTGCGCCGCGCCGCCAAGCTTGACACCTTGGAAGACGTTCTGACGCAAGAATATCGGGTGTCGTGCGGATCGCTGCGCTCACACGACCTGATCGAGGGCATCCGTGCTCAACTTGTCGACAAGGACCGCAACCCGAAATGGGATCCGGCCACGCTCGCCGAGGTCAGCGCGGCCGACGTGGAGGCCTATTTCGCACCCGCAGATCCGGACCTGACGTTCGAGGAGAAGTCATGAGTTACGAGACCATCCTGGTCGACCGCGACGGGCGCGTCGGTGTCATCACTCTGAACCGGCCGCAGGCACTGAATGCTCTCAACAGTCAGATGATGAACGAAGTCACTGGCGCCGCAGCCGAATTCGACCAGGACCCGGGTATCGGCGCGATCATCATCACCGGCTCGGCCAAAGCGTTCGCCGCCGGCGCGGACATCAAGGAGATGTCGAGCCTTACCTTCGCCGACGTCTTCGGCTCCGACTTTTTCGCCACATGGTCGAAGCTCGCAGCCGTCCGGACCCCGACCATCGCTGCGGTGGCCGGGCACGCGCTGGGCGGCGGATGTGAACTCGCGATGATGTGCGATCTGCTAATCGCCGCTGACACAGCGAAATTCGGCCAACCGGAGATCAAGCTCGGGGTGCTGCCGGGCATGGGCGGCTCACAGCGGCTGACCCGGGCCATCGGCAAGGCCAAGGCGATGGACCTGATCCTCACCGGCCGTACCATCGACGCCGCCGAGGCCGAGCGCAGCGGCCTGGTGTCGCGGGTGGTCCCCGCCGACGACTTGCTCACTGAGGCCAAGGCCGTCGCCACCACCATCGCGGGGATGTCGCTGTCGGCGACCCGGATGGCTAAGGAGGCGGTTAACCGCGCCTTTGAAACCACGCTCGCCGAAGGGCTGCTCTACGAACGTCGAATCTTCCATTCGGCATTCGCGACCGACGACCAGTCCGAAGGAATGGCCGCCTTCATCCAGAAACGGCCGCCGAACTTCAGCCACCGGTAAGGCGCAAGCAAGCCCGCCGTAAAGAACCCGTAAAGAAGTACTACCCCGTCGATCAGGTAAATGCACGATTAGTCGATGTCGTCATGCCTCCGCAGCATTACCACGATTGCGCTGGCTGGCGTGCTTATCGCGCTGGCTCCACCCACCGATCCGCCGGACCCGGCTCCGTCGCCCGCCGCACCGGCACCGCCCCCACCTGGGGATAGCTGGTATGACACCAGCATCGACATTGCTACCGGCGGTGGCGCTGGCGCAGGCGCCTGAGACGTACTAACGTCCGGCCAGCACGCCGGCGGCGACCAGGGCGTGATAACCGCCGACGACGTCGGTGGCGCGACGCAGGCCCAGATCCTGCAGTGCTGCCGCCGCGAGGCTCGATGTGTAGCCCTCCGAGCAGAGGATCACCCACTCCACGTCGTCGCTGACGGCTTGCGGTAGCCGCGCGTCGCTGGTGGGGTCGCAGCGCCATTCCAGCACGTTGCGCTCGATGACTAACGCCTTTAAGGCGTCGGGCACCTCCCCTTCACGTTCGCGCTGGGCCTGCGGCCGGATGTCGACGAGCAACGCGCCGCGGCGCAGCGCATCGGGTACCTCGTCGGCGGCCAGACGCCGCAACCGGCCGCGGGCGGCCTCCAGTGTCCGGTCGATGCGGCTCATCGCCGCTCCGGCTGGTCGGTCAGTTCGGTGCGCCGGCGGCGCAGCGAGTCGTCGTCGGCGATCTCGTAGTAAGACATCACGGTGAGCGGCGGCGAATACGCATGCACGCTCAGCGTCGGCCCGGCCGGAGGGCCGCTCGGCGCCCAAACCACGTCGTGCACCCAGCCCAGCGGGAACCCGGCCTGGTCGCCGGCGTCGAGGCGACGGCTGCGCAATCGTTGGCCGTCCCAACGGAATTCGTCGAGCGACCCGGACAACAACGTCAATGCACCCAGCGATCCTCCGTGGTCGTGCAGCTCGGTGGAATGCCCGGGCACCCAGCTGATCAGCCAGACGTCGACTTCGTCGTCGCCATGCAGGCGGGCGAACCAACGCTGGTCGGTCGGCACGCTACCCGGCGGCAGCAGGTGGTCGTAACGGCCGCTCAGCACTTCGTCGGCGGTGAGGTCGGTGGTGTGCAACAGGTCGGCGAGCCGCAGCCGGGTGGGTCCGGGGACGGACCGGACGACCGGAGGGCGGGGCCGGACAGGATCGGCGACCAGGTTGGCGGAAACCATGGCGAACTCCGAAGGATGGGCGGGTCAGGGGCGGCGGCAGGCTAGGGCCGACAACACTCCTGAAATGCAATTCGCTCCATCACGGCAGCCAGTGTTGCATAGCTTGACAAGGTGCGGTGCTGCCCAGAACGCCCGGTGATGTGGCGCGCGGTCGTCGTCGTGGCCGCCGTGTCGGCGGTGGCGGCCTGCTCGGCATCGTCGCGGGCGCCCTCCGACACGCCCACCGCCAGCCATGCCGCGGCGAGCTTGCCGCCCGGGGCCGTCGGTGTTTCGCCCGCCGGCGTGACGACGAGAGTCGGCGTCCCGGCGAAGTCGACGGAAGGCGAATACTTCCAGGCCTGCCATGCCGCGCACGTGTGGATGCAGGTCCGACCCGGCAACCGTCAGGCGCTGATAGAGCCGTACCTGGCGACGGTTCAAGCGCCCGGTGCCGCCGGCGGGGGCACCTGGAACACCGCGTGGAAGGACCTGACGCCGGCGCGGCAAGCGGCGGTGATCGTGGCAGTCCGAGCGGCCGCCAACGGCGAGTGCGGCTGAAGTCGGGCCGGCTCTGACGGAATTCGGATCACGGCTGAAAAAAGTCGACGAGCATGGGGCGAAAATGAAGCCATGGCCGATTCGTCACCGCCTCGGGTGGCGCTGGCGCTCGGCAGCGGCGGGGCTCGCGGTTACGCCCACATCGGGGTGATCCATGAGCTGCACGACCGCGGCTACGAGATTGTCGGGATCGCCGGTTCGTCGATGGGCGCACTGGTGGGCGGTTTGCAGGCGGCGGGACGGCTGGACGAGTTCGCCGAGTGGGCGCGGTCGTTGACGCAGCGCGCCATCCTGCGCCTGCTGGATCCGTCGATCACCGCGGCGGGCGTGCTGCGGGCCGAGAAAATCCTCGACGCGGTGCGCGACATCCTGGGCGCGGTGACCATCGAGCAACTTCCGGTCCCATACACCGCTGTCGCCACAGATTTGTTGACCGGCAGGTCGGTGTGGCTGCAGCGCGGGCCGGTCGACGAGGCCATCCGGGCGTCGATCGCCATTCCGGGGGTGATCGCGCCGCACGTCCACGATGGGCGCCTGCTCGCCGACGGCGGGATCCTCGACCCGCTGCCGATGGCTCCGATTGCGGCGGTCAACGCGGATCTGACCATCGCTGTCAGTCTGTCCGGCAGCGAGAGCGAAGGCGAACGCGAGGCCGACCCCCGGCCCACCACCGAGTGGCTGAATCGCATGCTGCGCAGCACTTCTGCGTTGTTCGACGCTTCCGCGGCCCGGTCACTGCTCGACCGGCCGACGGCGCGCGCGGTGCTCAACCGGTTCGGCGCTTCGATCCCGGAGAACCCCGAAACCGATGCCGAATCCGCCGAAGAGCCGGTGGATTACCCCGAGGAGACCCCGGAAGTGCCCAGGCTGGGCAGCTTCGAAGTGATGAACCGCACCATCGACATCGCTCAGGCGGCGTTGGCTCGCCACACGCTCGCCGCCTATCCACCCGACTTGCTGATCGAGGTGCCGCGCTCGGCGTGCCGCGGCCTGGAATTCCACCGCGCGGCTGAGGTGATAGACATCGGCCGGACGCTGGCCGCGCGGACGTTGGACAGTCTCGAGACTGATGCACCGGGCGAAGACGGCGAGAAGGACTAGGCATGGCCGCATTCGACGCGCCTGCTCATGACAGACCGTGGAAGCGGCCCGGATCGGTTCGCTACATGATGCAGCGGCTGCGCGGCTTTGTGCGTTCTCCCGCAATCGTTTACCCGCCGGCGCCCGGTGCCGTGGTGGTCGACGAGGACGTGGCGGCGACGGCTCGCGACGGAACCGTGCTGCGCGCCAATGTCTACCGGCCGCCGGGTGCGGGCCCGTTCCCGGTGCTGTTGTGCGCACATCCGTACGGCAAGGACAAGCTGCCCACCAAGAAACGGGGCCGCGGCTACTCTGTGCCGTTTCAGTACCGCGTGTTGCGCCAACCGTCGCGTGTGCAGTTTTCCAGCCTGACCACCTGGGAGGCGCCGGATCCGGTGTGGTGGGCCTCCCACGGCTTCGCAGTGGTGAACTGCGACCTGCGCGGCGCGGGCCGATCCGAGGGCGTGGGCTCGCTGCTCTCCGATCAGGAAGGAGAGGACGTCTACGACCTCATCGAGTGGGCAGCATCGCAGCCCTGGAGCACCGGGGCGGTCGGCATGATCGGGGTGTCCTACCTTGCCATCTCACAATGGAAGGCCGCCGCGCTGCGACCGCCGCACCTGAAGGCGATCGTTCCGTGGGAGGGATTCACCGACGCATACCGCGACCTGGCGCGCCCCGGTGGAATCAAGGAGATCGGCTTCATCAAAATCTGGAGCCGCGGCCTGAAGGGCGTCCGGTTGAAATATCAACTGGGCGAAAAGAATGCGAATCGGCCACTGCGCGACGAGTTCTGGCGATCGCTGGTTCCTGATCTGTCCAAGATCGAGGTGCCTGCGCTGATCTGCGGCAGCTTCTCCGACAACCTTCTGCATAGCCGCGGATCGGTCCGCGGCTTCGAGCAGATCAAGTCGGCCGAGAAGCACCTGTATACCCATCGCGGCGGCAAGTGGACGACGTTTTATTCCGAGTCCGCCCTGGGCACGCAACTGGCATTCCTGGACCGTCATCTGCGCGGTGGGACCGATGCGCCGCTGCCTCGGGTGCGCTTGGAGGTTCGCGAGGACCGCGACCGCGTCGTCACCGTTCGTGACGAAACCAGCTGGCCGCTGGAATCCACCGAATGGACGCCGCTGCATCTGACCGAGGCCGGCCTGTCGAGCGCCCCGTCGGAACAGCAAGGCTCGATTACATTCGACACCCGTTCCGGCGGGGCACGTTTCGGCTGGACCGTAACCGCCGACACCGAGATCACCGGCCCGATGGCACTACGGCTATTCGTCGAAGCAGACGACGGCGACGACATTGACCTGTTCGTCGGTGTCGAAAAGTGGCGCGGGACCGAGTATGTGCCGTTCGAGGGCTCCTACGGCTTCGGTCGCGACCGGATCACCTGCGGCTGGTTGAGGACGTCCATGCGGACACTCGACGAAGCTGCTTCCCGCCCCTTCGAGCCGGTGCCTGCCCTCGATGCACGACGCCCGCTGCAGCCGGGAGAGGTTGTGCCAGTCGACATCCCACTTGGACCGTCAGCGACGTTGTTTCGGGCCGGCGAGCAACTTCGGCTTGTCGTCGCGGGTCGGTGGCTATGGCCGCGCAATCCGCTCACCGGGCAATTCCCCGCGGCCTATGAGCTTGGGCCGCGCACCAGATGCGCCCTGCATTGGGGCCCGCAGCGCGACGCCCGCTTGCTCATTCCGGTGATCCGCTGAGGATCGCAGATGACCTGATTGATCAAGAACGCGCTCATGTTCTGTCTATGCTGTCGTCCATACGGTAAAGGGGCACAGACATGAAAAAAGAAGACATGATCCTGATCAGCGTTGATGATCACGTCGTCGAGCCACCGGGCATGTTCAAGAACCACCTGCCGAAGAAATATCTGGATGAGGCGCCGCGGCTGGTGCACAACCCCGACGGCAGCGATACCTGGCAGTTCCGCGATGTGGTGATCCCCAACGTCGCCCTGAACTCAGTGGCCGGCCGCCCGAAAGAGGAGTACGGCCTCGAACCGCAAGGGCTGGATGAGATCCGGCCGGGCTGTTACAACGTCGACGAGCGGATCAAGGACATGAACGCCGGGGGCATGCTGGGGTCGATCTCCTTCCCGACCTTCCCGGGCTTCGCGGGTCGCCTATTTGTGACAGAGGATCCAGCGTTTTCATTGGCGTTGTTGCAGGCCTACAACGATTGGCATGTCGAGGAGTGGTGTGGGGCCTATCCGGCGCGGTTCATCCCGATGTGTTTGCCGGTGATCTGGGATGCCGAGGCCTGCGCCAAGGAAGTCCGCAGGAATGCCAACCGCGGGGTGCATGCGTTGACCTTCACCGAAAACCCGGCCGCCATGGGGTATCCGAGCTTCCATGACGAGTATTGGACGCCGTTGTGGGAAGCCCTGGTGGACACCGAAACGGTGATGAATGTGCACATCGGGTCCTCAGGCCGGTTGGCGATCACGGCCCCGGATGCGCCGATGGATGTGATGATCACTCTGCAGCCGATGAACATCGTGCAGGCCGCCGCCGATCTGCTGTGGTCCAAGCCGATCAAGAAGTATCCGGATCTCAAGATCGCGCTGGCCGAGGGTGGCACGGGATGGATTCCGTATTTCTTGGAGCGCGCTGATCGTACATTTGAGATGCATTCGACGTGGACGGGTCAGGACTTCAACGGCAAAAAGCCCTCCGAGGTGTTCCGTGAACACTTCCTGACGTGTTTTATCTCCGATCAGGTTGGGGTCGCGCTGCGCAACGAGATCGGTATCGACAACATCTGCTGGGAAGCCGACTACCCGCATTCCGACAGCATGTGGCCGGGTGCCCCCGAGCAGCTGCACGAGGTGCTGACCCGCAACAATGTGCCCGACGATGAGGTCAACAAGATGACGTTCGAGAACGCGATGCGGTGGTATCACTTCGACCCGTTCACCCACATCAACCGTGAACAGGCCACCGTGGGTGCCCTCCGCAAAGCCGCCGAAGGCCACGATGTCTCCATCCACTCGATGTCCCATCATGCGAAAGACTCAAGCCTTGGAGCATCGGCGTTGCAGGCGCAACTGGACCGGTCTAACGTGCGCTAACCAGGGGCCGGCACGCCAATGGAGACGCCATCCCGACCTTGAAATTGCCTCTGCTGCAGCCCGTTAGGGGAATTCGTACGGAATCGATCATCGCTACTCTGCGTACAGCCCGCAGCGTTCGACAAGGATCTCCGCTAGTCTTCTGGGCTTGCTGACCATTAGCGTGTGACAGGTGTCGATCGGAATGACCGTCTGCACACCGCCGATGGCCTCGATGCTGCGGCGCTGAGACCTCAGCGAAAGAGCGCGATCGCGCAGGGTAAGGATCCAGGTGCGCGGAACATCGTTCGGCATGCCTTTCCGGGATACGTTCTCGGTGAGAATGCTCGTAGAATCCGCGCAGAGCTTGCGGGCTATGAATTGGCGTTGGGCACGGGTCATTCCGTTGAAGAATCCGAACCTAGCCAGCGCGGCGGGCATCCCCCCAACTTCGCCTTTCTGGGCTCCGCGCCGCGCGAGCCGCGCGAACGGTCCCGTCAGCGTGTCTACGAGGGTCTTGCCCTCGGGGGGGACGAATGCTGTCGCGAGGATTAGCTCGCGCACTCTGGTAGATCCGAGTTTGGTGAGGACGCCCGGTACGGTGAGCCCGGCCATCGAATGACCGACGAGAACAATTTCGTCCAGCCCGGCCTCCTCGATGTCGCCGACCACGGAATCCACGAAGTCGGCGATGGTCATCTTCAGCAGGTCACCCGGCTTGCCACGCCGGCCGGGCAGATCGACCGCAAGCACTTTCAGGTCCGGCGCCTGGCGATGGATTTCCTCGACTGTGGGTTCCCAGCAGTCGGCGGCATGGCCACCGCCGTGTACCAGAACCAACGTCGGCAGTGCCATCGCGGACCCCTCAAGCGCCTTGAGCGCAGAACCGCAGCCTTATCACGCTGGGTGTCAGACGGCGCGGTCGATCTGGTCGGGGGAGTACTCGATGGCGGGAGCGGAGTCGCCGTAGATATCAAGGGTGTGAATGAAGCGGTGTAACCCCATGGCCGACGCGCAAGTGAAGCCCAGTTCGACGATTTGGGCTGCCGTGAAGTGCTCGCCGAGACGCTTGTAGAAGGCGTCATCAATCGCGTGGTGATCGGCTGAGAGCAGATCGATGAACTCGATGGCGATCTGCTCCTGCGGCGTCAGCGTGCCGTGGCCCGGGGCGAGCAGACACGCGACGTCCTCGTCGGTGATCGAGTCGTGCTTGCGCGATTGACTGCAGGGCTCGCATTCGCCGAGTTGCGCGCTGCGGATGCGAATGAGCTCCAACAGTCGGCCGCCCAGTAGCGAGTCGGCGCCCAGATATTTGCGCGCCATATTCACCTGGGCGAGTTGGGCGCTGCGATAGGCAAAGATCTGCAGCGGCACCGGCGTGGCGTAGAGCCCGTCGGCTACACCGCCCTCGACTATTTCGCGAGACTGTTCGCTGAGCTGATCCATGGGGATCGGTGCGATGCGTGGCATAGCTTGACAGTATCGCCGTCCGGGCCATTTCCGGCGGCGGTTGTCCAATTGGTGGCGGGCCGATGATGGAGGGAGGCGGCGCAGGTGTCCCGACTGGTCGGCAAGGTGGCAATTGTGACCGGTGGCGCCGGTGGTATCGGCGGGGCGACGGCGCAGGCGCTGGCAAGCAACGGCGCCTCGGTTGCTGTCGTCGACGTCGACGAGGCCAAGGCGGCCGACGTCGCGGCGGAGGTCATCGCGTCGGGAGGCGAGGCGATCGCCCTCGGCGGTGACCTATCGGTGGAAGCTGATGCGGCGGCGGCAGTGCAGTCCACGCTCGCGCGCTTTGGCCGGCTGGACATTCTGCACAACAACGCTGCCCTGACGGCTTCGGATTTTCTGTCCCGCGACACCACAGTGACCGAAATGGCCCTCGAGGTATGGGAGCGCTCGGTGGCTGTGAACCTCAGCTCCCAAATGCTGATGTGCAAGCACGCCATCCCCGCAATGGTTCGTGCCGGTGGAGGTTCGATCATCAACATGTCGTCGGGCGCGGCGCTGTCGGCTGACAGTACCCGCGTCGCCTACGCCGTCGCCAAGGCCGGTGTCAACACACTGACCATGTACGTTGCGACCAGTCACGGCAAGCAGGGTGTTCGGGCGAATACCGTTGTGCCGGGCCTGATCCTAACCGACGCCGTCAAAGCGCATCTCGGGCAGGATACGTTGACGGGCCTGGCGAAAGCCACGTTGACGCCTTATGTAGGACGGCCCGCGGACATTGCAGACCTCGTGGTGTTTCTGGCATCGGATCAATCGCGTTACATCACCGGTCAGATGATCCGCATCGACGGTGGTATGTCGGCCCACGTCGCGGCCAGGACTGACCGTTAGCGCGTTGGGCCGAGAACGTACTCACGTGTATCCGGGTGGTGGTACCAGCCGCACGACGCCTGGGTTCCGCCGTCGACGTGGATGGTCTGGCCGGTGATGTAGCTGGACATATCGGAAGCCAGAAAGACTGCGGCGCTGGCCATTTCATCGACATGGCCCGCCCGGCCCATCGGCACAACGAAGCCGAACTGTTGGCCGGCACCCGGGCCTGCGATCGCAGCGATGCCCTCGGTGAGCGTGATATCGGGTGCCAGGGCGTTGACCCGGATGCCGTGGGGAGCCAGCTCCAGGGCGGCAGTCTTGGTGTAGTTGATGACGCCGGCCTTGGCGGCCGCGTAAGTCGCGAATCCCGGTGCGGCCCTGATGCCTTCGATCGAGCTCACGCTGATTATGCTCCCCGACAGGTTCTGCTCGACGATTCCGCGCGCTACCCGCTGTGTGCACAGATAGATGTGGCGCAAGTTGGCCCTGTACAGGGCGTCCCAGCCATTCTCGCTGGTTTCGAGGATGGAGGAGTGGAACACCCCGCCGGCGTTGTTCACCAGGATGGTCACCGGTCCGAGTTCGGCAACAGTACGCGCCAGCGCGGCGTCGACCTGTGCGCTGTCGCGGACATCGGTGGTGATCCCCAGTGCGCCTATCTGTGCTGCCGCGGCGGCACACGACTCGGGATTGCGCTCCCAGATTGCGACCGAGGCGCCGAACGCTTTGAGACCTGCCGCAACACCGCGCCCGATGCCCGCGCCGCCGCCGGTGACCACCGCAACACGGTCAGTCAGCAGGATCTTCGAAGGGTCGATAGACATGGAGCAACCCTAGAACACGCGCAGCTGACGTGTTACTTTCTTTACGTCAGATGTAGCGAATGTAAAGGGTGGCCTATCGTGCCCAGCAGCATCCTCGTGACCGGCGCCACCGGCCAGACCGGGTCCAACGTCTGCCAACAGCTGGTTGAGCGCGGCGATCACGTGCGCGCGCTGGTGCGCAACCCTGACGAGGCCGCCGCATTGGCCGAGATCGGCGTCGAGATCGTCAAGGGTGACGTCTCCGATGCCGACGATGTCCTACGCGCGGCTACCGGAGCCGACGCCGCGATTCACTGCGCGGCGCTGCTTGGGGGCGCAAGCCAAGACTTAAGCGACTTCAAGGCCGTCAACACGATTGGCACGACGAACGTCCTGGATGCGGCCCAGAAGCTGGGTTTGCGTAGGGTGGTCGCGCTGAGCACGTCCACGTTCTTCAATCTGCGCACGGACGCGCCTTTCGAGGAGGCGCCGGTCCTCGACAATCCCCCAGGCGACCCCTACACGGTCACCAAACTGGCCGCATTTACCGAGGCGCGCAAGCGCGCCGAGGCGGGCGAGGATGTGCTGACCTGTCATCCGGGTGCCATCTTCGGTCCTGGTCTGGTCGTCGAGCGTGCCTTGCACCGAACCAGCTTCAACCGTGTGCTGTTGGCCGGGATGCGAGGACGGATCAAGCGGTATCTGGCTTTCCCGGTGACGTGGGTGGCGGGCGCAGACGTCGCAGCGGGATCGATCGCAGCCCTCGACCGAGGGGTGGCGGGCGAGCGTTACTTGCTGATCGGCCGGCCCGAGGACACCTTCAGCACCGCTGCCGGCATCAATCGCGCGTGTGAGATAGCCGGGATCGACCACCGCGTGGAGGACCTCGACTATCGCTCCGATCCGCAGGCATTGACCGCCGAATTCGGTCCGACGTTAATGGCGATCGCCGAAGCCGCGGCCAAGGACGTGCGTAGGCCCAGACCGGACGACAACCTGACGAGTCGGCGGCTCAACTACCAGCCGATGTCCTTCGACGACGGGCTGCGCTTGCTCATTGACTGGCTGCGCAAAGTCGGTCGGCTCCAATGAGCCGACGCGGCGCGCCGGTTCACCGCCAGCGGCGGTCGGCGAGAGACTCTGGGCACACAGCGACCGCAGTCGTGAGCTCGTCCCGATCACCGCAATCCCCGTCGGATCGCAGTGATGCGGCCGAACGAATACTCACCGCAGCGCGGCGGCTGGTGCTCCAGCAGGGCGCCCGCAGATTGTCCTTGACGGACGTCGCCACGCTTGCAGGTGTTTCGCGGCCTACCCTTTACCGCTACTTCCCGTCTAAGGAAGACTTACTCACTGCCTTGGGGAAGCTCGAATACCGCCGGCTCAATCTGGCCATGGAAAAGGCCATCTCGGGTCTATCGGGCCTGCGGCGGCTCGAGGCGGCAGTCGATGTCGTGGCGACATTCCTTCGCGAACAGCCGCCCCGCAGCCTGGTCGACATCGATCCTGGATTCGTCAACGATGAAATGGCGCATGTGCTGCCGATGGTGACCGACGTGTTGGCGGCCGTTCTCACCCAATGCGGCGATGAGGCAGACATCGTCTTTCCCGTTGCCCCGCGTGACATGGCGGGTGCCATCGCGCGAATAGCGCTGAGCCACTACATCTTTCCTGATGTCGATGCTGACGCCGCACGCCGTCAGATCCGTGCCGGAGCAGGACTACCCGCTCGGTAGTCGGCGGCTCGCGCGTCAGCCGCCCGCTAAGAACGCCGCGACCGCTGCGGCCTCGCGCCGGCCTTGCGCACGTCCGGCTCTAGCCGAGGCGATGCGGCAACGCGGATCCAACGGGTTTGATCCGAATGCCGCCAGCGACTGGTGGTCCGCGAAAACACCATGTGCCGCACCACGAAACGCGGCGATCTCCGCGGCGGGTCCGGGCCCGAACGACGACGGCGCCGAAACGCCCGCGGGCACCAACACCACGGCGACGTCGCAGTCGTCGGCGACGTCCAGGTTGATCGTGCTGCCGATCCCGCCGTCCATGTAGCGCCGCTGCCCGATCGTCACCGGCGGCCATGCCCCCGGCACCGCGCAGCTGGCGGCCACCGCGTCGACCAGGTGGACACCCGAGGCGGAATCGAACACCACCAGTTCCCCGGTCGCGACATCGATTGCGGTGACCCGGATTACCCGTTCCGGCCAGTCATGCTCGGGTAGCCGATGGGCGATCACCTGGCGGCGGACCGGTTCGGCGACGGTTTCGGTTGCCAGCGCGACCGCCCCGATGCGCTGCCTCTTCTGCGGCACGTTGGTGTCCGGTTCCGACATTGCGGCCAGGAAAAGCTCCGTGATGGCCTCGATGTCGACGCCGGGATCGATTTCGGCGGAGCGTTCGTCGACCTGCCGGGCGAACAGCTCGTCGAGGGTACGGCCGCTGCCGATCTGCGCCGCCACCGCCGAGCCGGCCGACGTCCCCACCAGGATGTCGGACTCGAGCAATGCCCGCGCGGCACCGGGCGATTCGTCCGCGATGCCGAGCAGAACTCCTGTCTCCCAAGCGATCCCGGCCACACCGCCGCCGCCGAGCACCAGTGCGCGTTTGGCCGTCACGCGCTTTGGGTGTGCTGGGCGGCCTGAGCGGCGGCGCTCAAATCCTCACGGCGCAGCTGATGCCGGGGCGGATCCGGCAGCACCACGTCGCACTTGATCTGCAACCCGGCGTCGACATGAACCAGCTCTCCTGGCGCCAGCAGGCGCCATCGTGGGTCATCGTCCATCGGTTCACTGGCGAACACCACCGAAGGCCGAGAGCGCAGGTGGTCGGAGTCGGCCCGAATGCGTTCGGTGCGCAAACTGAATGTGCTGTCCGGCGGGGTCTCGCGGCGGTCCGAGACATACAGTTCGTGTGCTTCCGGGTAGCGCAGCGCCCACATGTCGGTGGCCGTGCTCAGCAGCACGTTGACCGCATAGATCGGCACATTCGCGGCCAGCCATCGCATCGCGTCGACCAGACCCGCCCCGACATCACCGCCGCTCGCGCGGATCGAGGCGGTGATCAACGCGAACACCCGCTCTGAATCGGTCTGTCCCAACACCAAATCCGCGGTTCCGACCGCACTCAGCCGCTCGTCGAGCGCATCCAGACCTTCCAGCACGCCGTTGTGCGCGAAGATCCGGTCGTCCTGAAGGAACGGATGGGTGTTGACCACGTCATGCGATCCCGCGGTCGCGTAGCGCACATGCGCGATGAACGTGGTGCCGGTCAGGTCGTGCGCTTCCGTGGCGAAGTCGGTGTCCTGCCACGCCGCGATCGGCTGCTTGCGCACCTGCGGGCGGCCCTGGGCGTCGAACACACCCAGACCGGTTCCGTCCGGGTTTCGTCTGCTCTGCGCAGCGAGATTGTCCGGTGCGTCCAGCAGCCAGAACGTCGCGGTGACAACGTCGGTCCCGGCGTGCAGCCCGAAGAGTCGGCACATGGCCTTCGAGGTTAGCGACTCCCAGCCAGTTGCTTCGACAACTCCTCCAGTGACCGCCGCGCGTAGCCCTTCCACAGCCGGCCCAGCACCGGCACCAGCGGTGCCGCCAGCGCCGAGCGGGCGTGGATGGTCCAGCGCCAGGTGACGGTGGTTCCGGCGCCCGCCGCAGTGAAGATCCACTCGCCCTCGACCAGACGGACCAGCGGGGACATCGGGCCGGTGATGTCGGTCAGGGTGTAGCCGAACGACCGTGGTGGGTCCACACTGGTCAGCTCCTCGCGCATGCTGCCCCCGCCGGCCAACAGCACAGTGCGCGTCTGCCCGACGGAACTCCAGTCGCCGGTTTGGCCGCGCACCTCCTTGATCGGCGGGATCGGCCCGTAGCGATGACGGAACAGCGTGGGGAGGGGTATCGGCATCGTGCCTGCGAAGGCGTCGTCGACAGAAACGGGGATTGCCCGCGACTGCTCCACAGTCAGCGGCCTGCCCATCAGCGGCGTGCCAATCCGGGCGCCGCCCGCCCAGTGATCAGCGGTAGATCGAAGAAGCTCTGGATACCTGCCGGGGCCGCGCATGTCGCCGGCACCGCGTTCACGCAATGCGCCGCGGTCGCGACGACGCCGGGGTTGCTCTTCAGGCCGGCCTCCACGCTCTCCGGCTGCCAGCCCTTGACCGTGACGAAAGTGTCCGGGTTTCCGCGGACCTCGATTTCGTATCGCTCCCCTGCAGGCCCGAAAGACCAAGGCGGGTCGAGGTTTTCCTGGCCCACGAGCCAGTTCACCGTGATCCGGACCACCGGCGTATCGCCGACCAGCGCCTCCCAGTGGAAGCGGCGTCCGGCCACCTGCCCGGGCTCGATCACGCCGATCGGCGAGTCGATGGGTGCGGTGGCGACGGCCACTTCTTGCGATGAGCGGATGTGGGGATCGGCGGCGAAGCCCAACCGGTCGACGCACAATCGGGCCGACTGGATGAAGCCACTGTCGAGCATTTTCTGCATCGGCCCGGTCAACGCGCTGTCGGGCGTCCCCCCGAAGCCCATCACGTGGCGCAATACGTTCGGAGCGTCGTAGGTCCGCAAATCCGAAAACTCTTCGCAGCGAACGAAAGTCACGCCGGTGGACATCACCGAGAGCATCAGCGGGAACAGCTCACTGACGGCACCGGGTGCGATGCCGACGCCGTGCAGCGTCGCATTACCGGCCTGCGCGGCCACTTCCAGCGGGGCAGCCGACCGTTCGCTGGGGTACACCCAACCAACCGGCGTGACGACATTTTTGCCGGAGCGCAGCAGCGCGGCCACCTCGTCCACATTGGCCATCAGCGGCGCATAGATCACCGCGTCGGCATCCAGCGCGAGGATGTCGTCGAGGCTGTTGGTCGCCTTCACTCCCAGCGGCGGCATGCCGACGATGTCGCCGACGTCCTTGCCGCTCTTGGCCTCCGAATGCACCCAGCATCCGGCGAGTTCGAGCTCGGGATGCTCGAGCACTCCCTTGATCGCGGCCACCCCCACCGACCCGGTTGCCCATTGCACAACCCGCAAGCTCATGTCACTCCTTCCGCGTGATCTGCGCGCTCAGTCTCGTACCTCGGTGACCTGGTAGCCGTCCTCGGCGTAGCGGGATCGGATGGTCTTCTTGTCGTACTTGCCGACGCTGGTGCGTGGGATCTCATCGACGAACGTCCACCGCTCCGGCAGCCACCAGCGAACTACCTTGTCGGCCAGATACTTTCGCAAATCCTCGGCGCTGACGGATGCGCCCTCTTTGACGACGACGGCGGCCAGCGGGCGTTCCTGCCACCGTTCGTCGGGAACCCCGACCACGGCCGCCTCGACCACGTCGGGGTGGGCGATCAGGCAATTCTCCAATTCGACCGAGGAGATCCACTCCCCGCCGGATTTGATGACGTCCTTGGACCGATCGGTCAGCGTGATGAAGCCACGTTCGTCGATGCGGCCGACGTCGCCGGTGCGCAGCCAACCGGATTGGAAGCTGGACTCGTCGTGCCCGCGGTAGTACGAGCCGGTGATCCACGGCCCGCGCACTTCCAGCTCGCCGACGGCTTCGCCGTCGTTGGGCAGCACGTTGCCCTCGTCGTCGACGATGCGGGCTTCCACGCCGCACACCGGTTGGCCCTGGGTGCCGCGCAGCGGCCAATGCTGGTCGTCGGGCGTGCCCGGTGGCGGCCAGGCCATGGTGGCCATCGGCGAGGTTTCGGTCATCCCCCACAGCTGCCGGATTTGCACGCCGTGTCGCTCTTCGAAATCGCGCATCAACGACACCGGGACCGCGGAGCCGCCGCAGGCCACCAGCCGCAAGGACGAGATGTCGTGATCGGGGTCCTTCTCGAGGTGATGCATGACGTCGTTCCAGATCGTCGGAACCGCACCGGCCACCGTGGGCCGCAACGTCTCGATCATGTCGATCAGCGACGGAGCATCCAGGTGGCGGTCCGGCAACACGAGGTCCGCGCCGGCCATCAACGCCGCATACGGCAGACCCCAGGCGTTGGCGTGGAACATCGGCACGATCGGCAGCACGCAATCGCTGGACCCGACCCCGATGCCGTTTGCCGTACACGCCGCCATGGTGTGCAGGTAACTCGAACGGTGGCTGTAGACAACGCCTTTCGGGTTGCCCGTCGTGCCGCTGGTGTAGCACATCGCAGCTGCGGAGTTCTCGTCGATCCGCGGCCAGTCGAATTCGGGTGACTCGCCGGCCAAAACGTCGGCATAGCGCAGCACCGTCTTGCCCGATTCCTCCAGCGGCGCGGTTTCGCCGTCGCCGACCGCGATCACGGTGTGCAAGGTGTCGAGCTTGGCCAGTATCGGCCCCAGCAGTTTGGCCAGCGACAGGTCGACCAGTACGACCTGGTCTTCGGCTTCGTTGGCGACATAGACGACCTGCTCGGCGAAGAGCCGGATGTTGAGGGTGTGCAGCACCGCGCCCATCGCCGGGACCGCCAGATAGGCCGTCAGGTGTTCGGTGTTGTTCCACATGAAGGTGGCGACCCGCTGGTCGCCGGTGACGCCGAGGCGGCGCAACGCGTTCGCCAGCTGTGCGGCGTGTTGACCAACTTCGGCGTAGGTGGAGGTGCGGTAATCATCACCGGTCGCGGTCGTGACACGCCGTGCGCCATGTACACCCGAGGCGTGTCGCAGGATGGCGGTGATCGTCAGCGGCAACTGCTGCATTGTGCTGTACATCGACGTACAGCTTATGATCCGCGGCTGGGCGGTGCCCGGGGTTCGGTTAGGTCATGGCCGACTCGAGCGCCGGCAGGTCGGGGAGGGCCCAATGGTGCGGAGCGGTGGGCTCGTCGTACGACGTGATCGCGAGCACCGTGACCGAGCCGGCGTAGTCGCTGATGTAAAGGCGACTTCCATCCGGGCTTTCGACCACACAGGACGGCTGCGAACCGACCGCGACGCTCGCGATGACGTTGGCCGTCAATGTGTCCAGCACCATGACACTTTCGTCGCTGACCAGATACCCGCGCTCACCATCGCGGCTCAGTGCCAATTGCGTGAGGCAGCCGGTGATCTCGCCGACCTTGTGGGTGCTGGCGACCATGCCGGTACGGGTGTCGACGACGTCGAGCACTGCCGAAAAGTCGGCGGCACAGCTGGCGACGTACGCGGTGGCACCATCCGGGCTGACCGCGACATCCCTGATCGGCGAACTGATCTGAATCGTGCTCAGCACTTGCTTTTGGTGTGCATCGATCACCAGAAGCTCCGCCATAGATGGCCCGTTGATCCCGACGTACAGCCGGTTGCCGTCGGGGCTGACGCGCACACATTCGGTGGTGGTTCCCGGTGCGGCCGCGATAGCGATCGCATCCTCTCGGCCGGTCTTGGTGTCGAGCACCGCGACGTCGGCGCCGTTGACCGCATTGCGGCTGGCATACAGGTGCCTACCGTTCGGGCTTACCGCCAAGTCGGTCACGGCATGCGCCACCGGATACACCGCCTCGACGCGGTCGGTGTTCAGGTCCAAAGCCACGATCGAGTCATACGCGGTCGACGTGGTGCTGATGTAGCCGCGACGGGTGTGCGCCAGGGCGACGGCGAACGGCTCGCCGGCCTCAAGGACACTGCGCACCTGCGGGCGGTCACCGCTGGCGATCACCGAGACACGATCGTTTTGATAATGCGTGGCCATCAGCCGCCCGCCGTCGGAGCTAATCGCGATGGCGCTGATCGCGCCCTGCCCAACGGCGATTTCGGCAACCACCGAGAAATCCCCGGTGGCGGCTCCCACGCCGTTCACATAGCTAACATCGCTCACAGTGGCACCAGCCTTACTCGTTCGTCCGGGGTGGGCGGACGTCGACCCGCGGGCGGTCAAACACTGCCGCAATTCGGCGGACCCGGAGTCGTGGGACGCGACGCCCGGTGACGCCGCCTTTCCGGCCGAGTCTAGCGGGAGAATTTGCACCGAAAGTGCGCGATTTGACTGCTGTGGCGCAAGTAAGCTCGCGAGCTCAGAAAATACTTAAGGAGCAATTTTCACAGACCTGTCTTGCGGCCATACAGCGAACGCGTTAGACCGATATCCCAGGCGGCTTGCCGATATCAGCTAAGCCGCCGACATCATGAGCGCCGGCTAGCATAAATAAGGATTTCTTAGCCTTAGCGACAAAAAGAGGCCCAAATCACATCGGGCACGCCTCAGGCCCGCCATGCGCGGGACGGACCCTGGTCGAGCGCAGCAGGGCCAACCGACCACGGCGTCGCCGTCACCTAGCACGTCGGATTGCCCGCGACGTGACGGTAAACCATAATCAAGCCTTCGCCCCGAAGGAGCCTTGCCGCAGTGAACGACGATGGGGACGGCGATGTTGTCCGCCGCCAGTACGAACGCTGGGTATACCCCCGCCCTATCGAAGACCTCGAGGCATGGAGCGCCGGTCACTGGGAATGGTTCGACCCTTCGCATGCTCACCGAATCCTATGGCCGGACCGGGAATACAAACCTGACCTGGATATCCTGATCGCGGGTTGTGGCACCAATCAGGCCGCAGTTTTTGCGTTCATGAACCGTGCGGCCAAAGTAGTGGCGGTCGATATCAGTGAGTCGTCGCTGGGCCATCAGCGGCACCTGAAAGACAAGCACGGACTGCAGAACTTGGAGTTGCGTTCGCTTCCGATCGAAGAGCTGCCGTCGCTGGGACTCGACTTCGACCTGGTCGTATCGACCGGCGTTCTGCATCACATGGCAGATCCGCTGGCTGGCATGAAAGCACTGGCAGGATGCGTGCGACCCGATGGCGTTGTAGCCGTGATGCTCTATGCGAAGTACGGCCGAATCGGAGTCGAACTGCTGGAATCGGTGTTTCGGGACTTGGGCCTGGGGGACGACGATAAATCGGTGCAAATAATCAAAGACACGATCTCGGCGCTACCGCCGGATCATCCCGCCCAAAGCTATCTCAAAATAGCGCGGGATTTGCAATCCGATGCCGCCCTGGTGGATACGTTTCTGCCCGCGCGCACGCGTGACTATACCGTCGATGAATGCATCGATCTGGTCACCTCGGCCGGACTCGTGTTTCAGGGGTGGTTCCACAAGACGCCGTATTACCCCCACGATTTGTTTGCACCGGCGAACGAGTTCTATCCGGCCGTAAATGCGTTGCCGGAGAACAAGGTCTGGTCGGTGATGGAACGTGTCCAGACATTGAACGGTTGCCATTTTTTCATGTCGTGCCGTCCCGAGCGTCCGAAAGAGAGCTACACAATTGATTTCTCGACGGATGAGTCTCTCGACTACGTGCCGATGATGCGCACCCGCTGCGGTGTCTCCGGCGCCGAGATTTTTTGGCCGGGTGCGCGCATGGCTCTCAGTCCGGCCCAGCTACCTTTTGTGCAGAACATCGATGGCCGTCGCACGATCCGGCAGATCGCCGAGCGCGTAGCGCAGGATAGCGAAACATCCCCCGCCGCCACTGCTGACCTCGAGCACTTCGCGCGCAAGCTGTTCCAGTCGCTGTGGCGTCTCGATTTTCTTGCGATCGCCTTGAGCCCCCGGTAGTCCGGCGGTCGCGAGCTTAACGAGGATTTAACGTGCCCCCAGTCGGACTCGAACCGACACTTGGCGGATTTTAAGTCCGCTGCCTCTGCCGATTGGGCTATGGGGGCTTTCGATGAATCTAGCGCGTCGGCGCCGGAGGAGGCCGAGCGCCCGAAGCGCATGAGATGTGTTAAAAGTTTGCCCGCGGACGTTAAGAAGCCATTAACCCGCTACCCCCTAAGCCTCTGGATAAGCCAAGGTGGAGCCGTGGATCCGTTGCCAGACACCAGCACTGATCACCGTGGCCGACCCCTCTTACCGGGTCGGCCGATTTCCACCAGGAGACATACATGTTCGTGAAAACACTGCCCGAGGCGCTAGCTGCAGCCGCGGCCCAGCTGGAGGGTATCGGCAACTCGTTTTCCGCGGAAAGCGCGGCCGCCGCAGCCCCGACTACAACGATTCTTCCCGCAGCCTCCGACGAGGTGTCGGCCCTGCAGGCGGGTGTGTTCTCTACCTACGGCCAGCTCTACCAAACGGTGAGCGCCCAAGCGCAGGCCATTCACCAGCAATTTGTGAACCTGCTCGCGACCAGCAGCGGCTCCTACGGAGAAACCGAGGTGGCCAACCAGGTCGCGGCCGCCTCGACTCCGGTGTCGGGCCTCGGATCGCTGTTCGGGGCGTCATCGTCGGCGACTTCGGCCGCGGCTCCTGCTGCGGCCTCACCGATAGATGACCTGACAAACCTGATCAACGGCATCACCGGCGCGCTCAGTGCCTCGCCGCTGAACAGCAACATCGCGAACCTGCTCAACATTCAGGCCGGAAACTGGGCGTCGGCGGGCTCGGACCTTATCGGTATGGCCGGCGGCGGTCTGCTGACGGCGCTCCCCGAATCGGCCGCCGGCGACCTTGGCGGCCTGGCAGCCGGACTGGACGGGACGGTCGCTCCGGCGGCCGGTGGCCTCGGCGCAGTCGGCGGCGGGGCACCGGTTCTGGCCGGGCTCGGCCAGGCGGCGTCAGTCGGCGGCCTTTCGGTGCCGCCCAGCTGGGCCGGAGTCCCCGGTGCGAGCACACCCGTGACCCTGGCGGGTCAGAGCTGGACCGTGCCCGCAGCGCAGACCAGCGGGGTGACGGCCATGCCCGCCGGCATGCCGTCAGTTGCCTCGGCTGGTCGCGGAGGCATGGGCTTCGGAGCCCCGCGTTATGGCGTCAAGCCAAAGGTGATGCCGGCGATGCCGAAGCCGACGGTCACCTAGGAACTAGTCGGGCGATTAGAGAAACGGGGTCTAAGAAATGTTCTTCGATTTCGCAGCGCGACCGCCGGAGGTCAACTCCGCATTGATGTACGCCGGTGCCGGGGCGGGGCCGATGATGGCCGCCGCATCGGCGTTCAGCAGCCTGAGCGCGGAACTGAGCACGAACGCGGCTTCCTATGAGGCGGTGATCTCCCAGCTCAGCGGCTCGGAGTGGCTCGGGCCGTCCTCGGCGGCGATGGCCGCCGCGGCACAGCCCTACATCGCTTGGCTGAACACCACCTCCGGGCAGCTGCAGCAGGCGGCCTCCCAGGCCATGGCCTCTGCGGGGGCCTATGAGACCGCGTTCATGGCGACGGTGCCGCCACCGGTGATCGCGGAGAACCGGGCTGAGTTGGCGGTCCTCGTCGCAACGAACATCCTGGGACAGAACACGCCGGCGATCGCCGCCAACTGGGCTCGCTACTTCGAGATGTGGGCGCAAGACGCGTCCGCCCTGTTTGCCTACGCCGCGTCCTCGTCGGCCGCCGCAATGCTGTCACCGTTGACGCCGCCGGTGCAGAACACCAACCCGGCCGGGGCGGGACTACAAGCTGCGGCCGTCACCAACGCCGCCAGCAGCAACGCGGCCACGTCGGGGCTGACCGGGCTGCTCGGCAACCTGCAGGGCGGGCTGAGTGCGCTGGCCAGCCCGGCGGCCAGCAGCGGCGGACTCAGCGGCCTCATGGACGCTATCCAGGGCTTCTTCGGTGTCCCGATGGTGGCGAACACCATCAACGGCGTTGATGTCACAGCTGCCTGGTGCACGATGATGACGATCTCGGCCATGGCAACCCTCGGCCACTTCATGGCCAACGCGCCGGCAGGCGTCACGATCAGCGACGTCACCCCACTCGGCGCCGGTTTGGGCATGGGCATGACCCTGGCGGGTTCGACGGGACCGGCGGTCGGCGGCTTTGGTGGGGCACCGGTGTTGGCCAGTTTGGGCGCCTCGTCCTCGGTCGGCGGCCTGTCAGTGCCGGCCAGTTGGTCCGCGGCAACGCCGGCGGGCACCGGCGCCACCCTGGCCGGCTCGGGCTGGACCGCTGCGGCTGAGGAGAGCGAGGTCGCAGCCGTGCCGGCCGGTATGCCGGCGATGGCCTCGGCCGGACGCGGCGGCTATGGCTTTGGAGCGCCGCGCTACGGCGTCAAACCCACCGTGATGCCCAAGCAGGTTCTCGTGTGATGGGAAGGGGAAGAGAACATGTCACGCATTAGAAGCCAGCCGTTCATCGGCACGTCGTAACCTGACGCTAAGCCGACGACACCGTATTCGAGACTTCGAGTTAGTTAGGAGAAACCAATGACCACACGCTTTATGACCGACCCGCACGAGATGCGGGCGATGGCGGGCCGTTTTGATGTGCACGCCCAGACGGTGGAGGACGAGGCCCGCAAGAT
>NZ_LQOW01000002.1 GCF_002102185.1 Mycobacterium fragae | reverse complement strand
GAGTTCATCACCCAGTTGGGTCGCAACTTCCAGGTGATCTACGAACAGGCCAACCAGCACGGCTCCAAGGTGCAAACAGCCGGGTCCAACATGGCCTCCACCGACGCCGCCGTCGGCTCCAGCTGGGCCTAGGAGCAAAGATGAACAATTCTTTCGTAACCGCACAGCCGGAGATACTGACGATAGCGTCTGATGGCCTGCAGGCCATTGGTTCGGAGGCGGTCGCCTCAAACGCTGCCGCGGCCGCCCCGACCACCGGAGTGATTCCTGCGGCGGCTGATGAGGTTTCGGCGCTGACCGCGATGCAGTTCGCCGCGCATGCCCAGAACTATCAGGCAATCAGTGCCCAGGCCGCGGCTATCCATCAGCTGTTCGTAACAACCTTGGGGACCAGTGCAGGTTCGTATGCGTCCACCGAGGCCGCCAACCTGGCCGCGCTTGGCTAACGAGTAAAAGTCGGTTTTGGCAATGGATTTCGGGCTGAGAAAGAGAGACTGCAGTGACAAGTGACATTTTGAGACCCGGCGGCCCGCCGGCTAAGACTGTCGGCCGCACCGAAGGCAAGTCCGTGTTCATTGGGACGGTCGGTGTCCGCCACATCATCGATAAGTTTCAGGCTGAAGGGCGCTTCTCCGCCCTCGAGCATCCGATGTCACCCCGAGCGCTAGCCGCACCGCTTCATCGCCACCACAACGAAGATGAGTACAGCTGGATCATCGAGGGACGCGTAGGCGCTTTGCTTGGCGATGAGGTGCTCTACGGCGGACCTGGCGACTTCATTTTCAAGCCACGAGGCCAATGGCATACATTCTGGAACGCGGGCGATGAGCCCGCCCGCATACTTGAGATCATTTCCCCAGCAGGATTCGAGCAGTTCTTCGACGAGCTTTCCGACCTCGGCGGTGTGGACAAGATATCGAAAGAGAACCTAGACGAACTCTGTGCGCGGTACGACCTGGAGATGGATATCGACAGTATTCCCGAACTCTGTAAGCGCTTCGACTTGAAATTCCCCGGTGGACCTATTTGACAGTGAGCTGTATGTTCGAAATCGCTTTATCCCCAAGCAATGTCGGCGGGAAGCAAGCTAACCCACCGCGGATGAAACTTTGAAAGGTTCAGCATGAAGATCGTAGTCATTGGCGGTCGCGGGCTTATCGGCTCGAAGGTAGCGGCCAAGCTCTCCGCGCAGGGACACGACGTGATCCCCGCCTCACGGCGGTCAGGTGTCGATTCACTCACCGGTGAAGGCCTCGCGAACGCCGTCGCCGGTGCGGACGTCGTGGTCGATGTTGCCGATTCACCGTTGTTCGACGATGAACCTGTAATGCACTTCTTCACGACCGCGACCACGAATCTCCTCGCTGCTGAACAGGAAGCGGGAGTCAAGCACCATGTCGCCTTGTCCGTAGTGGGCGCGCAGATCATGCCAGATAGCGGCTACAACACCGCGAAAGCAGCTCAGGAAAACCTGATCAAGGACTCGGGCCGGCCTTATTCGATCGTGCGGGCAACTCCGTTCTACGAATTCGCTGTTGGCTTGGCCGATTCCGCGACAGATGGAGACGTTGTCAGGTTGCCACACGCGTTGTTCCGCCCAATCGCCGCCGACGATGTCGCCACCGCCGTAGCCGGCGTGGCGGTCGGGCGCCCTATCAATGGCGTAGCGGAGATCGCCGGACCCGAAGCAATGGGGATGGACGATTTTGTCCGCGCGGGCCTTGCCGCCATTGGTGATCAACGTCGGGTTGTGACTGACGCGCAGGCGCCGTACTTCGGTGCGGTGATCGACGATCACACCCTGGCACCCGACGAGCACGCCACCATCTTCGCTACTCGATACTCCGACTGGATCGACGCGAACTTCAGCCGCCGCATTTACTGAAGTTGAATGGGAACCCAAGTGATCCCATCGCACTCTGACGTACTGCTGCGTCCGGCTGCGCGTCCGTTCGCAACCATGAGAGGGGTCACAAAAGTTGCAGGATACGACTGACTCCGAATCGGAATCAACAATAACCATCCTGCAGGAAGTACAGTCACCGCTGATTCCTGAAGGTGCCCGTGTGATGACGGTTCTCATCAAGCATCCACCGGGCGCTCCCGGTTACCCGCCACATCGCCTTCCTGGCGGTCCGGGATTCGGTTACATGATTGACGGTGAGCTGTTGTTCGAACTCGAGGGTGAAGTGCCACGCGTCCTCCGCGCTGGAGACGCATTCTGGGGACCCGGCGGCGACGTGATCCACTATCAGGACGCTAACAACCGCACTGACATTCCTTGTAGCTTCGTCCTTACATTGTTTTGCGTGCCCGGGCAACCGATGCGCGAATGGGTTACCGAAGACGAGCTTGAGGAGCGAAGGGGACTGCGCGTCACAGGAGCGTAGTAAAAAGGAATCCGTGCGCAAGTTTCTGGTGACACCGATCGTGCTGGTCAGTGGCCTGACGCTCGCTGTTTCGGGCTGCCACCACGCCGCCCAGCACCAAAACGCGCCCGCGGCCACCAGCTTCCCCGTGCAGCCGATAGCGTTCGACCTGGACAGTCACTACAACCCCTGCGACGACTTCGCCGACTACGTGAACGCGAAGTGGAACAAGGCCAATCCGATCCCGCCCGACCAGACCAGCTGGGGTGCATTCAATGTGCTGGCCGAAAAGAGCCTGCAGGAGCAGAAGCAGATCCTTGAAACCGCTGCGCAGGACGGCAAGAACCACTCTGGAAGCGAGCTCGAGCAAAAACTCGGCAGCCTGTATGCCGGCGGCATGGATACCGACACCATCAATAGGCTGGGGTTCGATCCGATCAAGCCGCGACTGGCGGCCGTCGACGCCCTCAAGACGCCCGCCGACATCGTTGACTTCATCGACAGAAGCTTCAACAACGGCGACAGCTACATCTTCGACTTCGGCTCCGGCGCGGATTTCAAGGATGCGACCAAGCAGATCGGCTACGTCAGTCAGTCCGGGCTGGGTCTGCCTGCCCCCGAGTATTACCTTCAGCCGCAGCACCAGAAGATCCGTGACGCCTACGTGGCCCACATCGCGAAGTCGCTGGAATTGATCAACACGCCGGAGGCCGACGCCAAGAAGCAAGCGGATCAGGTCCTGTCGTTCGAAACCGAGCTGGCCAAGGTTTCGCTGTCGCCGACCGAACTGCGCGATCTCGACAACCAATACCACTTCGTCAGGTTCGCCCAGGCCGACGAGGTCAGCCCGCACTTCAGTTGGGAGAAATTCTTCAAGGCGCAGGGCGTCGAGGTGCGCAGCGGTTTCTCGCTGTCGCAGCCGAAGTTCATTGCCGAATTCGATCACCTGCTGGCGACCGCACCGGTTTCACAATGGCGGGCCTACCTGAAATTCAATGTGGTCAGCGATGCCGCGTTCGCGCTCAGTGACCCGTTCCAGCACAACCGGTTCGACTTTTACGGCAAGACATTGGGTGGTCAACCCGAGCAGAAGGCGCGCTGGAAGCGGGTAGTCGGTGCGGTCAACGGCGCCATGGGCATGGGACTGGGCCAGTTGTACGTCGCCAAATATTTCCCGCCCGAAGCCAAGGCGAGGGCCGAACAACTGGTCACCGATGTGCGTAATGCCTTGAAACACAGCATCGAGAACGCCACCTGGATGAGCGAGGCGACCAAGAAGAAAGCGCTGGAGAAATGGGCGCTGTTCCTACCCAAGATCGGATATCCGGACGAGCGCCACTGGCGCGACTGGAGCGGTCTGAGCATCCAACCAGGCAACTGGTATGCCAACCTCGAGGCGGCCGACAAGTACAACTATCACTACGACATCGACAAAATCGGCAAGCCGACCGACCGCGCGGAATGGCAGATGACGCCGCAGACCGTCAATGCGTACTACGAGCCATCCACCAACACCATCAACTTCCCGGCCGCGGTCCTGCAGCCGCCGTTCTACTACGCCAAGGGCGACGACGGGGTCAACTACGGCGGCGTCGGCTCGGTGATCGGTCACGAATCGAGCCACGCTTTCGACGATCAGGGCCGTCAGTTCGACGGCCACGGCAATCGCGTCAACTGGTGGACGCCCGAGGACAAGCAACAGTTCGACGAACACACCGCGGCCTTGGTCAAGCAGTTCGACGGCTATGCGCCGATTCCGGGCAAGCCGGACCTGCATGTCAACGGCGCGCTGACGCTGGGTGAAAACATCGCCGATTTGGGTGGTCTCAACATCGCCTACGACGCGCTGCAGACCGCGCTCAAGTCGAAGCCCAGCGAAGCCGACGCGAAAATCGACGGCTTCACCGAGGACCAGCGCTTCTTCCTCAGCTCCGCTCGCATCTGGGAAGGCACCACCCGCGAGGAGGCCGAGGAATTGAGTTTGAACACTGATCCGCACCCGCCGGACGAGATTCGCGCGTTCGCCGCGGCCAGCAACATGCCGCAGTTCGCCCAGGCGTTCGGATGCAAGCCCGGCGACACGATGGTGCGCGCCGGCGATCAGCGCGTGAAGATCTGGTGATCGATCGCAAATGTGCCGACGATGCAGACGGTTTAGTCAGCGTCGGCGATTGCGATGACGGTCTTCCCCCGTGTGCGATGAGCGGGGTCGAATGCCGAGGGCGCTTCGGCCAGTGAACATACAGAACCGACGATCGGGCGCAGCCGGCCGTCGCGAAGTCTGTGTTCCAGCGCGATGAGACCGGCCCGGTCAGGTTCGACGACGAAGAAGATGGCGCGTCCGTTCTCTGGCTGCACCTGCGGCGGTTCAGCGATGGTGATCAGCGCGCCGCCGGGACGCACTAATGCCGCTGAGCGCCTGAGGATTTCGCCGCCGATCACGTCGAATACCACGTCTACCTTGCCGACATCTTCCAGGTGATCCTCTCGCAGATCCACGAAGCTGTCGGCGCCGAGACCCAGAACAGTGTCTCTGTGGTCGGCACGACCGCTGCCGATCACGCGAGCTCCCGCCTCACGAGCGAGTTGCACCGCTATGCAACCAACGGCGCCGGCGGCGCCGTGAACCAGAACTGTCTGGCCCGTGACAAGATGCGCGTGCTCGAACAATCCCTGCCACGCGCTCAGTCCGGAAATCGGCAACGCGGCGGCCACGGTGTGATCAACGTGCGCCGATAACGGCGCAAGATTACGGGCCTCCACAGCGACGTATTCCGCGAGCGAGCCGTTGCGGGCCCAGTCGGTGATCCCGAAAACCCGTTGATCCAGGGTCAATCCCGTTGTGCCGTAGCCCAGCTCGGCGACGACGCCGGAGACTTCGTGTCCCGGGATGCTGGGGGTCCGGTCGTGCCCGGCGCGGTCAGTCCAGGTCGCCGGCCAGTCGAGCTCACCCGGAGTAAAGCCTGCGGCATGAACCCGAACGATGACGTCGTTTTCTGCGGCATGCGGGCAGGGCATTTCAACTAGAGAAAGCCCACCGATACCGGCAGCGCGGTCACGCGCGACAATCGCTTTCACGGCCGGTAGTCAATCATCCCGTCGCGGCCAGGTCGGACGTCATCTCGCCGTGAGGCGGCCACAGCGGCTGCGGTACCTCTACACCGAATGGGGAATCCCAGTGGTTGCGGGATGAAACCTCTTGCACGGGACGTCGGTTGGCTGCCACACCCCACTTTCCTCGTGGGTAGCCGAGGGTCAGCATGGCCGACATCTTCCAGCCCTCTTCAACGGGGACGCCAAGTAGCTCGTTCACCCTGTCCTCGAAATTGCGGAGCACCAGCGTCATCACGCCGCCAACACCCTCGGCACGTGCGGCCAGCAAGATACTCCAGATCGCCGGATAGATGTTGGCGCCGCCGAGGTCGTCGATCGCGAAGACGAAAAGCAACAGCGGGACTTCTTCGAAATGGTCGGCCAGGTAATTTCCCGAGCCTTTTATCCAGCGCATCGTTTCGGCGTGAGCGGCCGGATCCGAACCGGGCGCCGGCGCTACCATCGGTCCGGTCCCCGTGCTGAATTTCTCGTATTCGAGGGCGCGGGCCTGCCGAAACAGTTGGCCGAACTCGCGTATGAGTTCCGGATCGTCAACGGCGACAAAGTGCCAGCGTTGGGTGTTAGCCCCGTTGGGGGCACGAACGGCCGCATCGAGGATGCGGGCCTGCGTGTCCAGCGGAATCGGATCCGGCCGCAACCGCCGCATCATTCTGGTCGTGTAGAGCGCTTCGTAGATGTCCATTTGTCTGCTCCTCACTGGATTGGCCCAGTTTGCGCCGCTGCACGGTCACTCCACTAGCGGGTTGCGGCCGTTTTTCCCACAGAATCCGACATGCGTGGTCGCTAATTGCCCGCCTCGATAGCTGCGACTTGTGCGGCGGCGTCGGGTCCGCAAAAGCGCTGGAGATCGACGCGGCCGGCGGCCAGCAGATCGTCAATGCGGTGCTTGAGGTCGCCTGAGGAGAGATGGGCATAGAGGTTGGCACCCGGGCAAGAAGTCTGGGCTAGGTCTCGATGGCCCGCCAACGTGTTGGTCGCGACGCTGAAGGTCTGCGCGGCCCATGCGAACGCGAGCGCGGCTCCGTGCAGCTGGGCCTCCGACACGACCTCTTGATCGAAGTCTCCTTCGCAGAGGACGAGGAAATGGCCTGTCGTGTCGTAGTCGGTCGCGGTGTCGCCTGCAATTTCGGTGGTGCGCAGTTCGTAGAGGTTGCCATTGCGGTCGACGCCGACGTGATATGCGATGTCGACCCATCCCAGTTGGTCTTGGTGGTAGCGCTGGTCCTGGCGGAAGCGGCCTGGGGCATTACGGTTGTCGCCGAGGACCACAGCCTCGTGGTGGAGGGTCAAACGGGTGATGGTGTGGGGCCGCCCTCCGGGGCGGGCAGGTCGCGCGCCCCAAGCATCTCGGCATAGCAACGGTGCTGAGGTGGGTGGGCGCGCAGGTGTCGGCCCCGCTGGTGGCCCCATCGCCAGGCTGGTACCGGTTGCCGGCGCCGCAGCATGACTCGGAGTTGAAGGCGGCCGCGGAGTGGTCGCGGACGGCTTGCTCGAGCAGCCGCTCACGCTGGAGGCCAAACCGAGTACGCCTGCGAGTCGGAGCAGCTGGCGGCGATTGACGAAGTCCGAGGGTTCGTTGGGCCGCTCGGGCCCCGGCACATCCATGGCCTCACGATACGGACGTAATTTTGGCTGGCGGGCACGTTTTCGGATTGCGTGGGCTGTGGCGATGCGGCGCTGTTTCGCCCGTCATCCGTAGTACACGTGGCTAGCGCGCGGCCGGACACCACGAGCGTTGAAAAGGTGAAGGGCGCGGGCCCGAGGTACGGCCTATGCTTTCCGCGCACGAGGGTGGGTAATCGACGATGAGCTCCAGCGATGTGGAACGGTACATGGGGCCGACGCTGTCGGCCCTCGGCTTCGACCTTGATGAGGTTGACCCTGATGTCGTATACGGCGAGCGCCCGGCATGGGCAGTGTTCTACCGCGGTCCGGATTGCAAACTTCAAGTGTGCTGGTCAGCCAGAGAGGGCGGCGTCGACTTTATGCTGGCACCATTAGATGCGCCGAATGAGTTCGGACTCGACAACAGGTCGAAGAAGTGGCGCTTCATGTTCGCTCTCAGCGGTATGACCGACGACTTGGGGTCGCCGCCTCTAGGCGCGGGGAATCGATGAAGTGTGGGCGTGGCGCAAGGCACTGTTTGACACGCACTTCGAAGCGGCTCGACATGCACTCGCGTCCCACTAGTCCGGTGGAACCTTGGTACCGCCAGAATGGCCTGAATCTGAGCTTGAAGAACTGGTAGACGGGGGAATCCTTGACGCATACGGACCGTGCCTCGGACGATAAGTCGGCGAAACTCCAAATCGAGATAAATCGGCTGTCAGAGGAGCTTGGCGTTCGTCCCATGCCGGTGGGATTCCGAACCAGGGATGGCCTGAATATTTATATCGCCGATGACGGCTCCTATCACTTCACTTTCTACGAGCGAGGACAACTCGGCTTCGACCGGTCGGGCAGCCTCGACGACCTCCTCTACTGGTACTGCAGCGACATCCGTCAGAGATCAAGCGGTCGAACGGGTGGGGGATCGAGCAGAACGCTTCAAGGCCGAGTACCAGGTGCTAAGCCGCTTTAATATCGATTGGGCAAAGAGAAATGTCCGGGAGACTGCCGCTATGTTCCGTAACGGCCAGCCGCAGGACATTGCCTTACTTCCCGACATTGGCGAGGCGCTATGACGGGGCGGCATCGGCGCGACGATCGCTCTCGGTGTAAGCAGCGCCGACTTGAACGTGATAGATACTGCATGTGTCCGCTCTGAACCGTCGAGGTCGATGAGAGATCCAGCATGCGCGACGATCGACTGCTGACTCCCGGCCAGACGTGCTGGTGTGTGGCGCGCGCCGATCAGTTCGCCTACATCGTCGACGCGGCAGACTACTTCAAGTACGTAAAGGCGGCGATGTTGCGCGCCCGGCACCGAATCATGCTGATCGGTTGGGATTTCGACGCCAGGATGACATTCGAGCGGGGCGCCAGCACACTCCCCGGCCCCAATCAGCTCGGCGCCTTCCTCTATTGGATGCTGTGGAAACGATCAGTTCTCGAGGTCTACTTGCTGAAATCCAACCTTCGTCTGCTCCCGGCGTTTGACGGCATCTGGTTCGGGCTCACTCCCGTCGCGTTTGTGAACCAGATCAGTAGCAAGCGAATGCACTTCGCCATCGACGGCGCCCACCCGACTGGATCGGTCCATCACCAAAAAATCGTCGTCATCGATGATGCAGTTGCGTTCTGCGGCGGCATCGACCTCACGGCCGGCCGATGGGACACCCGTGCGCATCAGCATGACAGTCACGGCCGTCGGACAATGGGTCGCAGCTATGGGCCTCGGCATGACGTGGCAGCAGCCGTCGACGGTGCGGCCGCTCGCGCGCTTGGTGAGCAAGCTCGAGTCCGGTGGCAGAGCGCGACGGGTCGATCGTTGGCGCCGGTTGAGGCGAAGCACATCACCTGGCCGAACAAACTGGAACCGGCGCTGCGCAACGTCGACATCGGGATCGCGCGCACCTTGCCGGAGCTCGACGGTCGCCCCGAGGTCCGAGAGGTCGAGGCGCTGAACCTTGCCGCCATAGCGGCGGCACGCCACACGATCTATCTGGAGAACCAATATCTGGCGGCCCGACGCCTCGTCGATGCGCTGGCCGATCGACTAAGGGAAGACGACGGCCCGGAAATCGTCATCGTCCTTGCTCGCAGAGGCAACAACCCCCTCGAGCGGGGGACGATGGACAGCGCACGCCACCGGCTCATTCAGGTGCTCTGGGCAGCGGACAAGCATCGCCGGTTGGGCGTCTACTGGCCGGTGACCGACGGCGGTACGCCGATCTATGCCCACTCGAAGTTCTTGGTGGTCGATGATCGGCTACTGCGCATCGGCTCGTCGAATCTCAACAATCGGTCGATGGGGTTTGACAGCGAGTGCGATGTGGCTGTCGAGGCCGACGCTAACAGTCCGGAACACAATGACCTCCGCCGCCAAATCACTTCGATCCGAGACGATTTGGTGTCCGAGCACTTGGGTGTGTCTCTCGACGAGCTTGAGCATGCGCTGCTCCGGCACCGGTCGTTACTGAAGACCATCGAGGCGCTTCGAGGTCAAGGCCGGACGTTGTGTCCATTTACCGAGCGCACCGTGGACGGGGAAGCGGGCCCGCTGGCGGAGACCGACCTAGTGGATCCCGACCATGTCCCCCGATCCCTGACGCGAAGCGTGCAACGGTTCATAGCGGGCCTCAGGGGTTGACTGGGGCCTAGGCGGATCAGGGTCGAGGGCGTGTCTCAAGTTACGCCGTTGCGGGTACAGCATGCGCAAGGCAAGCCGAACACCTGGGAGTCGACATGCAACGCCCCGACACGATCATCGAAATTCATCGCGAACGCGTCCAGGATCAGACGGTCGAGATGTTCAGCGGCGACAAGTACACGCAGTCCGTCGATGGAACCGGATACTCCGCGACGGCTACTCTCGACCTCACGCTGGATCGCGTCTGGTTCATCCTCGATTCGCAGCAGCGGCTGTGGCAGGAGGAGATCGACGGTGAGTCCCGTGATCCGTTGCGGCATTTCGCGATCGACCTGGTGATCTTCGATTCGAAAATCGTCATCGATTCGGTTACCTGTATCCCGCTCGTCGAATTGCCGCCCGCGACCATCACCATTCCGGACGGACCGCGCGCAGGAGAGTCGCGCGAAATTCCCTACCAAGAGATTCCCCTGTTCGGACGGTTGACAATTCACGACCAGCTCGAGCCGCACCAAATAGGGCCGGGAAAGCAGACGATCGCACTGAACTTCACCACGCAAGATGCTCCTGTGCTGGTGGCCACCTCGCTCCGCGATCAGTACGCCACGCGGCTATTCGGTCCGCACATTGAGCGCCGTTCCGAAGGCGACGTGGTGTTCACCGGACAAGACCCCCGGATCAGCTGGGAACTTGACTACGCCGAGGCGTATTGGATAACCCACTGCATCGCCGGCGAACTGATGGTGAACCTGGAAAAGCTCCAGCATCCGAGCCTCTCCGACGAGGAGGCAAGGATCAGGGTGCTCGATTCGCTGGGCGCCCAGATCGCCGACGCGGTCCGCCCGAAGCTTGCCGAGATGGGTGACAACGGGATTCAGAAACTGCTGCCGTCACCGGTGGACGTCGACCCAGAAGCCCGGGACGACAGCACGTTTAAGGCTCTTGACGCCGTTGTGCAGCGCTTTGAGGTCGGTGATGCGATCCAGGAGTCCATGGTGGTCCAGCTGCAGACGTTGCGCGCGCTGCCATCCGGTGAGGAGCTGCCCGCGTCGATCCTGGCCGAAAACCCGCATGAGAAGACTGGATTGGCCGTCACCGGGTGGAGCATCCTGCGACAGGTCCGGGACACCGTGATGAAAAGCTTTGGTCTCGACGAGAGCGACTTCGACGCGGATGCGCCGTGTTTGCTGGCGGGCCCGAAGACCATCAATATCGGCGGTCAGGACCGAAGCCTGGACGCTCTCGACGCCGATATCGTGCCCCGAACCGAGGACGGCCGGTTGGTCGTCGACGGAACGGTGAGCGCCGAAACCAAGATTTACGACTTCGAGGCCACCTTCAAGGTGACCTATGAGATGGGCCTTGACGGCATACCGCGCGACCCGAAGGAGCAGGAGACCCGGCGGGCCGACCGGGAAACCATCGAGAGTCTCGAGCAGGCACTGAAGGCCGCGGGCGACAAGAGGCGTGCAGGTGAGCTCAGCGATGAGGATTACGAGGCGGAAGTCAAGCGAGTCAGCGAGCGGTTCGATGAGCTGCCGCGGACAGTGGGTGTGCGACCGGCGCAGAATCCCCCGGATCCGGAAGTGAACCCGAACTTCAATCTGACGGCCGCGGGCAAGGTGGCCGCGGCGGCGGGCACCGCGGCTGTTGTGGGTCTGCTTGCGCTGCCGGTGACCTGGGCAGCTGGGGCTGCAGGAGTGGGGGCCGCCGGCGCAGGCGGTCTTTTGACCCTGGCGATCGCGCAGTACCTCACCACCGTGTTGACGATCGACTGGTTCGGCACTGGGATCGGGTCGCGTCAAGTCAAAAAATCGCTGAACGACTGCCCGGAGGGGACGTCGCTGCCTCCAATCGGAATACCGGTTGACGTAGACCTCAACCGCCAGCGCCTCGCGGTGTACTTCCGTCCCTTGCCGGCGAAACTGTGGGTTAGTTGCATTACGGCTGAGCAGGCGGAAGGCCAGGAAGATGGCCGTGGCGACATTCGGCTCCTCGGTGGCCGGTGGCCCACCGATGGCCAGCCCTGGAAGCTTTCCAACGACGACGCCATGTTGTTCGTCGATTCCGGAGAACTGCAGCTCTTCGTAGAGCTGGACAGCGGCGACCGTAGGGAGCTGCCGATCGGCGTTGTCACCGCAGCCGATGGACGACGCTGCCTCCAGGTGCAAGGTAACGACCCCGACAGGCTGCACCGGCTTCCGCCATGCTCTCCCACGACGGATCGCGACTCGTGAGGCGTTCAGCCAAGCCACAAATCGCCGGAGACGAACCGCAATGTGGGATACCCGTCTGACCACGCGTTTTGCGATGCCGTTACGGTCGGGACTAGAACGACGTAGACAGCGACAAGATAAAGAAACGGCAGATCAACCGATGTCCGAACAGATCGACACCCCAGCGGCGGACCCGACCGGCGTCGGCTCACGCATCGAACCGGTTCTCGCCCGGAGCTGGTTATTGGTCAACGGCGCGCACCCGGACCGGTTCGAGGACGCCGCGCGCTCACCCGCCGACATCGTCGTCCTCGACATCGAAGATGCAGTCGCTCCCAAGGACAAGGCGACCGCCCGCGACAACGTCGTACGTTGGCTTCGCGCCAAAAACGGCGATTGGGTCCGCGTCAACGGCTTCGGCACACCTTGGTGGGCGGACGATTTGGCCATGCTCGCCGGCACCTCGGTCGGCGGTGTGATGCTGGCGATGGTCGAATCGGTGGACCATGTCACCGAGACAGCCAAACGACTGCCCAACGTCCCGATCGTGGCCCTGGTCGAGACGGCCCGAGGTCTGGAGCGCATCACCGAAATCGCCGCGGCCAAGGGAACTTTCCGGCTCGCCTTCGGCATCGGTGATTTCCGCCGGGACACCGGTTTCGGAGAAGACACCGCCACGTTGGCTTACGCTCGGTCGCGCTTCACGATCGCCGCCAAGGCGGCCAACCTGCCCAGTGCAATCGACGGGCCGACGATCGGCTCCAACCCGCTCAAGCTGATCGAGGCCACGGCTGTCTCCGCAGAGTTCGGAATGACCGGCAAGATCTGCCTTACCCCCGACCAATGTTCCGTGGTGAATGAGGGGCTATCGCCGTCACAGGATGAAATCGGCTGGGCCAAAGAGTTTTTCGCCGAGTTCGAACGCGACGGGGGAGAGATCCGCAACGGGTCTGACCTGCCGCGCGTCGCCAGGGCCACCAAGATACTCGAACTGGCTCGGGCGTACGGCATCGAAGTCGCGGAATTCGAGGACGAACGAGTTCACATGCCCGCGCCGTCGGACACCTATCACTACTGAAAGCGGCCTAGCGCCCTCGCCACGTCGCCGGACGCTTTTCGAGGAAGGCGCACATGCCCTCTTGAGCGTCGTCAGCGCGGGCGTTCATCGCCATGACGGCTTTCGTCAGGTCGTAGGCGCGGTGTTCATCGAGCTCGATCTGCGCGTAGAACGCTTCCTTGCCCAGCCCTACCGTCAGTGGGCTGGAAGTCACGATGGCGTCGACGATCGCGCCGAGTTCGTCTTCGAGGGCTTCCGCCGGGACGACGCGGTTCACCAGGCCCCAATCCAGCGCCGTCTCAGCGGTGATCGGCCGGCCGGTGAGCAACATCTCCAGCGCACGCTTCCTGCCGATTGCGCGCGACAACGGCACCATCGGGGTCGAGCAGAAGAGACCGATCTTGACTCCCGGGGTGGCGAAACGGGCGCCGTCCGCGGCCACGGCGAGGTCGCAGGCGCCGACCAGCTGACAGCCCGCCGCGGTCGCCATTCCCTCGACCTTGGCGATCACCGGTTGGGGTAGGCGGTGGATGGTTTCCATGAGCTCGGTGCAAACGTCGAACAGCCGCTGGTAGAACGGGACGTCGCGGCCGATCATTTCGCCCAGGTCATGGCCCGCGGAGAACGCCGGGCCGACGGCGTCGACGACGATCACCCGCACCTCGGGGTCCGCGCCGAGCCGCTGTAGCCGGGCGATCAGCTGTTCCATCAGCTCGAGGCTCAGCGCGTTGCGTTTGTCCGGCCGGTTGAGCGTCAGGCGCGCTACCGGCCCGTCCGTGCGGGTCAAGACGGGCGCCTCGGCCGCGAGCCTGCTCATGCAGGCGAGCATACGACTATCGATGTAAATCCCACTGCCCGAAATCGGCCGCGAGGACCTCGTCCACATCCAGGTGGGTACCTCCGACGAGCACGCCCGGATTCGAGGGGGTGTTGACCACAACCTGGTAAAGCACCGCTGCGGGCTCGCGCTGACCACCAGACCACGCGATCGTCTGCCATGCCCACCGGTGACCCGCGGTGGTTGAGTGCCCTATGACGTTGTCTTTGATCGCCCACGCGCAGGCACGCGCATGCCCGTAGATGCCAGTGCGGTCCACTCCCAGCACCGAGTTGATTCCTCGAAACCATTCGACCGCAACGTTAATCCAGGTGCTGAGGTCGATGTCCTCGTCGATACTGAAGAAGATCGGCGCCGAATTCCCGCCTCCGGCCGCGCCGTGCAGTCGAAGAGCCGTCTGAGCGTCGGCCACGCCCCCGTCGTGCCCTCTCGTGAAATCCGACGGGGTGGGCCAACCGGGCTTGCCGTACTGGTAGTTGCTGACGATCTGGAGACCCGCTGCGCGTAGCGCATCGGCATACTCGCGGGTGACGGGCTTGAAATCGAAGTTTGCGCCCGGCCGCGATTCGGCCACGTAGACCACTGCTCCGTCAAAGCCCGCCGCTTTGATCTGGTCCGGCGCGACGATGTGCTCCGTAAAGTCGACCAGTCTCATGTTGGCAGCCGACGCCGTCGGCGCGTTGGATGTCGCAGCCAACGTTCCCAGAATCGGTGCGGCGCAAGCATATTTGAGGGCTTCGCGTCTCGAAAGGTCGTGCATCATCAGTTCTCTTTGGTCTGCAAGGGCGCCAGCAACGCATTGAGTCCGTATTCGAAAACGGCATCGTAGTCGGTGGGGGATTGCAGCGCCTCGACGAGGGCTTGGTCGGGCCAGTCGTCGGTCCACAGCGACGGATCCTCTTCGTCGTGCTTGGCTCCACGCACGGCCGAGAACTGCATCACGGCCGACGAAATGACGTGAACCTGGACTGCTCGCAGGATGAGTGCGGCATCGGTCCCGGCCACCCCCAGTTCGGCCAGTAACGCCGCTAATGTGCGCTGAATCGGCAGGAACAGCATCGGCGTGCGGTCCTGTTCATGCGCGATGCGCAGCAGGTGTTGTCGCTCGATCAGTACCCTGCGCTGGGAGCGCGCAAGTGACGCGATGCGTTCGACTGTGGTGTCACCCTCGATGGGCAGATTCGCCATCTGAGAAAGCAATCGATCGACCAGGCTGTCGAAGAGTTTGTCTTTGCCTCCGACATGCCAGTAGATCGAGGTGACCGCCACCCCGAGTTGCTCGGCGAGGCCACGCATGGTGAACGCCTCAACCCCGTCCAATTCGATCAGCTGTGCCGCAGCGTCAAGGATCGCCTCGGCAGTGATGGCCTTGCCCGGCGTCGTCACGCGGTCTCACCTCCGGTGATGCGCTCGGAGTCGGGCAGCTCGAGGTAGCGTTCGAGGTTGCGGTGCATGTTGATCACGCGTCGTTCCTCGTTGGACAGCGTCAAATGCGTGAACCCGGGCTGGTGCAGGCCGCGCTGAAGTCCCGCCAACACCGTGATGTCCTGGGTCATCACCAGACCGGGGTCGGCCTCGCCCGCCTTCAACCGAACGTCGGTGGGCTTGCTTCGCGGCGCACCGTGCGGCATACGCGTCCACAGGAACATCACGAATTCGCCGTGATCAGGATCAGGCCCGGGACGTGATGCCATCACAGTCAGGTGGTCGGCGTTGGTGAGCAGCGTCAGGTTCGGAAAGACGTTGTACTGGTGCAGTCGCAGCACTTGGTCCGTGCTGGCCCAACTCAGATCGACACCGCGTTCGGCGGCGAAAGCTCTTGTGCGCTTTGCGATCACGTCGGCCACCGATTCGCCCGGTTCGAGTTGTTCCGCGGGGAACGGGGTGCCTTCCGCGACGCCCATCAATGCGCCCTGGGTGGTCACATAGGCGTCCCACACCTCACTGTCGGTGAGCGTTTCTTTGAGACGTGGGCTCTGCACACCATAGAGTTGTTCGGACTTGCCTGTGTGTCCCCAAATCACCTGCGGCGCATACACATCGTCCATGCACCTGTGCAGCTCGGGATGCAGCGTCTGGATGTGATAGGTCTCGCTGTAGCCGTCGGCGATCGTCTTCCAGTTGGCCTCGACCTCAATGGTCATGGTGGCATAGCAACGGAAGTCGCCCAGTCTGCACCACGCGATGTCCTGGGGCACCGCCTCCAGGTAGTCGATCAAGGGGATCGCGTTGACGTCGAGGTTGACGAACACGAGTCGTTCCCACGTGTCGACGCGGGCCGCGAACAGTGGATACTCCGACATCTGCAGAGCCCCAAATCCCTTGCGGTTCGGGACCCGCTTGAGCGCGCCGCAAAGGTCCCACGTCCAGCCGTGATAGCCGCAGCGCAGTTCGCGCAGGTCCGAACCGGAGCCGGCGCACAGTGAATTGCCCCGATGCCGGCAGACGTTTTGAAATGCGCGCAGCACGCCGTCGTCGCCGCAAACGATCAGTACCGAGTATGGGCCGCAACGGTATTCGAAGTAGTCGCCGGGTTCGGCGACGTGGTCGACCGTGCAGGCGACCTGCCAGACACTCGGCCACATCCGCTCCACCTCAAGCCGTGCGAACGTCGTGGAGATGTAGCGCTCGGCGGGCACCAGGGTGGGGCGTTGTGGCGGCGTGCCGATCGCGTCCTCAGACCGGGCACGGGTTGCTTGGGTCGTCATCGCAGCGCTCCCGCCTTCCCGAGTGTCTGTAACGGTGTTACATTGACCAGAGTAACGGCTGGCACGGCATCCGAGGGAGTAATCGTGTTCGACCTCAAGATCACCGGCGGCATCGTCGTAGACGGGACGGGTGCGGATCGATTCGACGCCGATGTCGCCGTCAAGGACGGCAGGGTCGTCGAGGTTCGCCGTCGGGGCCCTGACGACCCGCCATTGGAAGGCGAGGCCGCTGAGACCATCGACGCGTCCGGAAAGATCGTCGCGCCGGGGTTCGTGGACATCCACACCCACTACGACGGCCAGGTGAGCTGGGACGACCTGCTGGAGCCGTCCAGCAGTCACGGCGTGACCACAGTCGTCACCGGTAACTGCGGCGTGGGCTTCGCCCCGGTGCGGCCGGGTCAGGAAGATTGGCTGATCGGGTTGATGGAGGGTGTCGAGGACATTCCCGGCACCGCGCTGACAGAGGGCATCTCTTGGGGCTGGGAGAGCTACCCCGAATACCTCGATGCCGTCGAAAAGCGGGAATTCGCCGTCGACGTGGGCAGCCAGGTAGCCCACGGCGCGGTCCGCGCCTACGCCATGGGCGAGCGGGGCGCCCGCAACGAGCCCGCATCCCCGGAGGACATTGCTGCGATGGCGCGCCTAGTGCAGGAGGCCGTCGAGGCCGGCGCGCTGGGCTTCTCGACGTCGCGCACGCTCGGTCACCGGGCCATCGACGGCGAGCCGGTTCCGGGAACCTATGCCGCGGAGGACGAGCTGTTCGGACTCGGCCGGGCCATGGCTGCCGGCGGCCAGGCCGTCTTCGAGCTGGCCCCTCAGGGCGTGGCTGGCGAGGACATCATCGCGCCCAAGAAGGAGCTGGAGTGGATGCAGCGCCTCGGCGCGGAGATCGACCGGCCGATTTCATTCGGCATGATCCAGGTCGACGCCGCCCCGGACCTGTGGCGCGAACAGCTGGACATCTCGGCGGCCGCCCACGCGGCGGGCAGCCGGTTGTACCCCCAGATAGCGGCACGACCGTTCGGCATGCTGTTCGGTTTTCAGGGGCATCACGCCTTCACGCACCGCCCGACCTTCCGCCGGCTGAAGGCCGAATGCAGTCGCGAGGAGCTGGCGCAGCGTCTCGCCGATCCCGCTGTGAAGGCCGCGATCCTATCCGAGGACGACCTGCCGCCGAACCCGAACGTGTTGTTCGACAACATGTTTGCCCTCGTTCAATACTCGCTTGGCCGGCTCTACGCGATCGGTGATCCCCCCGACTACGAGCCGACCGACGAACGCAACGTCGAGAAGATCGCCGCCGAACGCGGCGAGGATCCCTTGGCCACGCTCTACGACCTGATGCTGGAGTCCGACGCGACGGCAATGCTGATGCTGCCGTTCTACAACTACTGCTACGGCAACCACGACGCGATCCGGGAGATGCTCATGCATCCTGCGGGCGTGGTCGGACTGTCCGACGGCGGGGCGCATTGCAGCATGATCTGTGACGCGTCGTATCCCACCTTCCTGCTGACACACTGGGCACGCGATCGTCGCCGTGGGGAGAAGCTGCCGCTGGAGTACGTCATCCGCAAGCAGTCTCACGACACCGCGCAGCTGTTCGGGCTTTCGGACCGCGGGGTCATCGAGGTCGGAAAGAGGGCCGACGTCAACGTGATCGACATGGATGCCCTCACGCTGCATGCCCCGCGGATGGCTTTCGATCTGCCGGCCGGTGGTCACCGGCTGATCCAGGGCGCCTCCGGCTACACCGCCACGATCGTCAACGGGGTGGTCACGCGCCGCGACGGCGTCGACACCGGGGCACGGCCCGGCCGGTTGGTACGCGGCGCGCGCTGAATGCATCTAGGCTGCGGCACATGTCGATCGACCGTGCCGCATTGGCCGCAGGCAGCATCCGACTTGCCTCGGGAATCCAGTTTCTCGTCGACCCCGTGCGTGCGAACCGGCTGTGGGGCGACCGGGACGAGCCGACGCCGACGGCACGACTGCTGTTGCGGTCGATGGGCTACCGCGACGCCTTGATCGGCGGGCTGCTCGCGACGGCGGCGTTGCGTGGCAAAAACACGCGGGGCTGGTTTCTTGCCTCCGCTGGCGCCGACGCCTCCGACCTGCTCGGCGGGCTGAGCGTTCGTGACGAGATGAAGGGCTCACAGCTCATCGGCCTGGGTGGTGCTGTGATCGGCATCGCCGTCGGGCTGTGGGGCGCGGCGCGACCGAAGAAGCGCATACCGGAGACGCCGGAATAAGTTCGCGCCGACGCGCTGTTGCCTTTCATCATTAGACGTTGACGATGGGAGCAAGCATGGGTTTCGGTGTCCTGACCTTTGTCACCGACGAGGGAATCAGTCCAGTCGACCTGGGCGTGGCGCTCGAGCAGCGCGGGTTTGAGTCGCTTTTCCTCGCCGAGCACTCGCACATCCCGGTCGACGCGCAGACCCCGTATCCAGCGGGCGGCCCGATTCCGCCCAAGTACTACCGCACGCTGGACCCGTTTGTGGCGTTGACGGCGGCGACGATCGCCACCGAGAACTTGGTCTTGGGCACCGGCATCGCGTTGCTCCCGCAGCGCGATCCGATCCTGACGGCCAAAGAGGTCGCATCGCTGGATCTGGTGTCGCAGGGGCGGTTTCGCTTCGGCGTGGGCGTGGGCTGGTTGCGTGAAGAAATCGCCAACCATGGTGTTGACCCCGCGGTGCGCGGACGCGTGTCTGAAGAGCGCCTCCGTGCGATGATCGAGATCTGGACGCAAGACAAGGCCGAATTCCATGGGGAATTCGTGGACTTCGACGCAATCTACAGCTGGCCGAAGCCGGCGACCAAACCGTATCCGCCGCTGTATCTGGGTGGCGGTACCGCAAGTTTCAAGCGCATTGCCCGGCTGAAGGCCGGCTGGATCTCCTTGAGTCCATCGGCGAAAGCTCTGTCGGGTGAGCTCGAAGAGCTGCGCACTGTTGCAGGCCACGACGTGCCGGTGATCAACATCCATATGGGAGAAGAACCGAAGGCCAAGGACGTTGAAGGCTACCGTGATCTCGGCGTAGAGCACGTGTTGGTGGAACTGCCGACCGAACCTCGCGATCAGACGCTCCGACGTCTGGATGAGCTGCAGACCGAGTTCGCCAAACTGGGGTAAAGCCTGCGCCCGGGCAACGTACGCTCAGCCCGTGGCGGACACGCAGTATGCATCCTGCGGCGACCTCAGCCTGGCGTATCAGTTGTTCGGCGACGGGCCGGTCGAACTCGTCTTCGCGGGGTCGTTCGTCAGCCACGTCGAGATGTTCTGGAGCATGCCCGAATTCGGAGCTTTCATGGAGCAGCTCTCCACGTTTTGTCGTGTGCTGCTGTTCGACAAGGCCGGGGTCGGGCTGTCCGACCCGGTACCGAAGGTTCGCACGCTGGATGATCGAGCGGCCGAGATCGAGGCCGTCATGGACGCCGCAGGCTTCGAGAAAGCGGCCCTGATGGGAGTCAGCGAGGGCGGGCCGGCCACTATGGTCTTCGCCGCAACACGGCCGGAGCGCACGCGGGCGTTGATCCTTACCGGCACGTCCTCGTACACAGGCTTCGGAGGGTGGGAAGAGCTCGATATGGACCCCGCCGATCTGCGGGCACGCGCCGCCTCTGAGTTGGGCGAGCACTACGCACCTTCAACGGAGCAAATCAAAAACGGACAGAAATTCGGCCGCGCCACCCTCTCGGAGTGGGGCAGCGGCGCGGCACTCAAGTGTTTCATTCCGTCGGTCCGGTCGATACGCCAGCTCGGAATGTTGGAGCGCATGAGCGCGAGCCCGGGAATGGCGCGGGCGACGCTCGAAGCCTCGTTTCGGATGGACGTCCGGCCAATCCTGCCCGCGATCGCGGTGCCGGCCCTTGTCGTCCATGCCCGCGACGACCCTGCCGTCCCAGTGCAGTTGGGCCGCTACCTCGCCGATCACATCCCCGGAGCGCGAATGCTCGAGCTCGACGGTGCGGACCACGCACCCTGGTTCACCGAGCCGGACAAGATCACTGCCGAGGTCGAGAAATTGCTTACCGGAACTCATGCGGCGCCGTCACAGTCGCATCGCGCCCTGCGCACTGTGCTGTTCACCGACATGGTCGGGTCGACGCAACGCGCCGCGGAGACGGGCGACGAGCGGTGGCGTGCGGTGCTGCAGCGCTTCGGTGAGGTTACGGCCGAACTCGCGGAACGATTCGGCGGGAGCGTGGTGAAGAGCACGGGCGATGGCCACCTCGTCACGTTCGACGGCCCGACGCAGGCCATCCGCTGTGCGGAGGCCCTGCGTGACGATGCCGAGAAACTGGGCATCGAGATTCGCATCGGCATTCATACCGGCGAGTGCGAGCTGCTGGACAACGACATCGGGGGGATCGCAGTACACATCGCGGCGCGGATCATGGGCCAGGCCGGCGCCGGCGAAATCCTCGTCTCAAGCACCGTCCGCGATCTTGTCGTGGGCTCGGGGACGGGCTTCGAGGACCGCGGCAGCGTCGAGTTGCGCGGTGTACCCGGCAGCTGGCAACTGCTTGCAGTCGACCGCCACGGGCCGCGGGCAGAGTCACCCGAGGCGCAGCTGGCGTCAGCCCCTACCCCCGGCCCTCGGTCTGTGATGCGCCGTTCGGACCGCGCGGTCGCCATTATGGCCAAGCGGACACCATGGATCCTGCGTGGCATGGCCCGGCTCGCCCCGGCCAGGAGCGACTAGCAAGCCAGTCTCAGGGAAGGACGACACGCAGCCGCTCCCAGCCGCGGACCGTCGACGTGGGCGCGAGTTTCAAGCTGTCGTAGTCGATTTCCCATTCGGGCCACCGGTTGAGCAACTCGTCGAGCGCAACCCGGCCTTCCAGGCGTGCCAGATTCGCGCCCAGGCAATAGTGCACACCCTTGCCGAACGTGAGGTGCGAGATGTTGTCGCGGTGGATGTTGAAGGTGTCGGGATCCTTGTAGCGCAACGGGTCTCGGTTGGCGGCGCCAAACAGCAGCAGGATGGCGCTGCCGGCGGGCACAGTGGTGCCGTAGGCCGCGTAATCGCGGATGGTGTAGCGCGCGACGTGTGGGCCGGTTGGCTCGAATCGCAACGTTTCGTCGACCGCGCGCGTCAGTAATGACCGGTCCTGCGCGACTTCTCGACGCTGTTCGGGATGCTCAGCGAGCACCTTGGCCAGCCAGCCGATCAGCCTGCCCGTCGTTTCGTTGCCCGCACCGGCGACGACCTGTGTGTAGTGCAGTACCTCTTTGCGGGTGAGCTTTCTCGTCACGCCGTTCTCGTCCTCGAACTCGACGTTGAGCAACGCGGTCATCAGGTCGTCGGAGGGGTTCTTGGCGCGCCAGTCGACGTAGTCGGCGTAGATGCGGCCATCGGCGATCGCATCGGGGTCGGCGACCTTCATCGGTGTGCCGGGCCTGGTGCGCAGGTTGGCGTCGTTGGCGTCGCGCACGCCGATCTGCTCGTCTTCGGGGATGCCGAGCAGCATGCCGATGACGCGCATGGGCATCATGGACGCGAGTTCGGCGATGATGTCGAAGCTGTCCGTCCCGACCATCGGATCCAGGCATCGCACACAGTAGCGCCGGATCTGGTCCTCGATGGCGGCCATCCGCCGCGGCGTGAAGACCCGGGACATCACTCCGCGCAGCATCGTATGCACCGGCGGGTCCTCGAACATCATCACGCCGGGGGGCATGTCGAATTTGGACTGGACCAGTTCGAGGATGTCACTTCGGCTGTTGGAGAACGTTTCCCAATCCGACAGTGCCGCTTCGACGTCGGCGTGGCGCGAGATCGCCCAGAAGTTGTAGCGCTCGTTGTAATAGAGAGGTGCCTCGTCGCGCAGCCGGGCGTAGATGGGATAGGGGTTAGCGGTGATGTTGACGTCGTAAGGGTCGTAGTAGACGTCGGTGTCATGGGTAGTGGTCATGTTGGTCCTTACTTCAGGCAGCTGCCGGCGTCGACCGGTAGTGCAACGCCGGTGATGTAGCGCGACTCGTCGGAGGCCAGGAACAGCACCGCGTTGCTGATGTCCTCGGCAGTCACCCAGGGGATCGGCAGGGTGTGGAAGGTCCGGCACACCGGAGCCAAGTCGTCGGGGCCGGGATTTTCCAGGTCGGGCCGGAACAGCCGAAAAGTCTTCTCGTTGATCAACAGTGGTGTATTGACGTGCGTCGGATGCACCGAGTTGACGCGGATGTTCTTCGGGCCCAACTCGACGGCAAACGACCGCATGAGCCCGACGACTCCGTGTTTGGCCGCTACGTAGTGCCCGGTGTTGGGGTATGCCTTCAACCCGGCGACCGAACTGGTCATGACGATCGAGCCAGCGCCGCCGGAAAGCAGATGCGGCACAGCGGCTTTCACCGACTTCCACACGCCGCTCAGGTTGACGTCGATCATCTCCTGCCAGAGGTCCTCGTCCATCCGGTCCAGCCTGACGCCGACGGTGCCGATACCGGCGTTGGCGACGACGATGTCCAGCCGTCCCAGTTCCTCGACGCCGCTGTCGAGCGCGGCTTTGAGCGAGTCGTAATCGCGGACGTCGACCTCGGCGGTGACGACGCGCCGATCTAGGCCCTTGACCAGGTCGGCCGTCTCCGCGAGGTCTTCAGGCGTCGCCGGTGGAGCCGGTGAGTTGTCGATTGGTTGGCAGATGTCGACGGCGATGATGTCGGCGCCCTCTTGCGCCAGCCGCACCGCGTGGCTGCGGCCTTGGCCGCGCGCTGCACCGGTGACGAACGCGACCTTGTCTGCGACCCGTCCGGCCACCCGCACCTCCTGATTGAGTAACCACGTTACAACCGGTAGAGTAACCGTGTTACTCAGCGGCGGCAAGGGGGTGATTTCGACGCGTGGCTAGCGCTGAGGCGATGGCTGGCGACCAGGATCGCCGCCACGATCGCATCCTCGACATCGTCGTGGAGATTTTGGAGACCGAGGGGTACGACGCTGTGCAGCTGCGAGAGGTCGCTCGGCGTGCACGGACGTCGCTGGCCACCATCTACAAGCGCTATCCGACCCGGGACGCGTTGATCCTCGCGGCGCTCGAATGCTGGATGGACGAGAACCGCTATGCCGGCTTGGCCGCGCAGACTCACGATGCGGACGAATCCATCTACGACGGCCTGATGCGCGTGTTCCGGACGATCTTCGAACCGTGGGAGCGTCATCCGGACATGCTGCGAGCGTATTTTCGCGCGCGGTCTGCCCCCGGAGGTCAGCGGCTGGTGAGTCGCGGACTGGATGCCGTCATCCCCGCCACCATGGCCGTTCTGGAGGGCGCCGACGCCGGGCTGGTCGAAGACCTCCCCGCGATCATTTCCCACCTCGCCTATGGACTGGTGGCCCGGTTCGCTGCCGGCGAGATCGCCATCACCGAGATCTTGCCGACGCTGGACCGCGCGCTATTCCGGTTGACGGCGGGTTACCAACGCCGCGCGCCCAGTCGCTGACCTCACCGCGCATCATGATGTGCGTGGACATCTTCGGAGAGTGGCGAAGCGGCGGGGCGGAAATTCGGTGGGCGTCATCAACGGCCGCCAACAATGGAACAGAAGCCAGTGTCTTCACCCGCCGCTGCGGCACGCCGGGAGCGCCGGCGTTGGTCTGTGTTCACGGCTTCCCGACGTCGAGCATCGACTATTTCGCGTTGAGCCGTGAGCTGGGCGCCGAGTTCGAGATATTTCTGCTGGACTTTCCCGGCGCCGGGCTCTCCGATAAGCCGCCCGCGCCTTACCGCTATTCGCTGTAAGACGATGCGCGTCTGCTGGTTCACGCGATCACTCGGGTGTGGAAGCTGGATCGATATTTGATGCTCACGCATGATCGAGGCAGCAGCGTCGGCATGATTGCGCTGGGGTTGCTGGCGGCCGAAGAACCCGCTTCTGTGCCCACCGAAGTCATTTTGACGAACGGCAATATCTATCTTCCGCTGGCGAACCTCACCGCCTACCAGAATGCGTTGTTGGACAGCACGACAGGGCGCGACACGGCGCGTGCGACGACTCCGGAAACCCTCGCAGCGGGTTTGGGCGCCACCACATTCATGCCGCGGCGCACCCTTGACGATCCCGAGATCGCCGCGCTGGCGAAATGCTTCGCGTTCAACGACGGAATCCAAGTCCTGCCCGACGTGATCCAATATCTTCACGAGCGCGCTGCGGACGAAACCAGTTGGCTTGACGCGTTTTCCAGGATGGAATTCAACACCAGCCTGGTATGGGGCTTGCATGACAACGTCTCCCCATTGCGGGTCGCCAACCACGTATGGCAGACATACCTCAGAGACAAGCCGGGGCGAAGCCGCTACTGGGTCGTGCCCAGTGCCGATCACTATCTTCAGTGCGATGCGCCGTGGCAGCTGGCGCAGATCATTCGACTGGCAGCGCAGCCAGACGATATTTCGCTGCAGACCTTCGGGGACCGGCCGGACGGCGCGGTTCTGGTAGATCAGAGCGGTTGATCAGGTGCCGCAGAAGGTGCGGTACGCACCGAAATCCTCTGGGGCAGGGGAGCTATAGCGCTCAAAGCCCGGTCGTGCGTCATAGGGTGCGGTCACCGCGGCAAGGAGCTGCTCGAGCGGACCGAGATCGCCGGCGGTCGCCGCGGCCAAAGCCTCCTCGACGAGATGGTTGCGCGGGATGTAGATCGGGTTGCCCCGGTCCATCAATTCGGCGTCGGGACCCAGCGCGCGCCAGCGCGTGAGCCAGCCGTCGAACTCGGCCAAATCGATGTCGTCGCCACGAGCCGCTTGGCTGAGGCGGCGGAAGAACGAGGTGTAATCGACGTGGTTCTCCTTCAGCAGGAGGAGCATCTCGTCGACCAACGGCGTGACGTTCTCGGCTGTGACGTCTGTGGACAAGCCGAGCTTGGCTCGCATACCGGATTCCCATGCGGCGTCGTACCGGGCGTGAAATACACCGAACGACCCCTCCGCGAGTGCGATTGCCTCATCAAGATCGTCCGATAGCAACGGAAGAAGTGTCTCGGCGAACCGAGCGAGGTTCCACCCGGCGACTACCGGTTGGTTGCCGTACGCATAGCGGCCCCAGAAATCGATCGAACTGAATACCGTCTCCGGGTCGTAGGCCTCCATGAAGGCGCACGGTCCATAGTCGATCGTCTCGCCGGAGATCGTCATGTTGTCGGTGTTCATCACCCCGTGCACGAACCCGACGAGCATCCATTGCGCGACCAGCGACGCCTGCACAGCGACCACCGCTTCGAACAGCGCGAGGTAAGGGCGCTCGGCCTCCGACGCGCCGGGATGATGACGGGCGATCGCATGGTCGGCCAGGCGTCGCAACAGTTCGACGTCGCCGCTAGCCGCTGCGTACTGGAAGCTTCCGACGCGCAGGTGGCTGCTCGCCACCCGGACCAGTAAGGCGCCGGGTAGTAGCGTCTCACGCCGCACCAAACGTCCGGTGCCTACTACGGCCAAGGACCGCGTTGTTGGGATGCCCAGAGCATGCATCGCCTCGCTGATGATGTACTCGCGCAGCATCGGTCCCACCACCGCGAGGCCGTCCCCACCGCGTGCGAACGGTGTGGGCCCCGAGCCTTTGAGGTGGATATCGCGGACGCGCCCGTCGACGTCGACGAGCTCGCCCAGCAGCAGGGCGCGCCCGTCGCCCAGCCGCGGTACATAGCCGCCGAACTGGTGCCCGGCGTAGGCCTGCGCTACCGGAGCCGCACCGCGGGGAACCATGTTGCCCACCAAGAAGCGCACTCCGTCGGCACTGCGCAGCCAGGCCGGGTCGAGGTCAAGCTCGGTCGCCAGCGGCTCGTTGAGCACCAGCAGCCGAGCGTCAGGGGGAGTCTCGGCTTGCCATGGGACCGACAGCTCCGGCAGCTCCCGATAGAAGCGGTCCTGCAGAGCGACGGTGGTATCCCGGCCAACGGTCACCTCACCCACACTACGGAGAGTCCTTTGCGCTCCCCAGACCGTCGACGGAAGTGGCCGCCCAGGCGAGTAGCCACCCGGCCTCCATCGCGGCATCGACGAGGTAAACGCGGCTGATTCGCCGGCGTAACGCATACACCAAGTCCACGGCACCGAGGGTGAGCGCGGTACCCATCCCGAGGCGGCGCGCCTGTCGGACACCGGCAGGGTCTGCGCTCGAGGCGGATTGTGCGGCCCCGATGCTCACCAGCAGCCCTGACACGGTGTATACCAGCCACCGGTCGACTTTGGGTCCGAGCACCGCCTCGAAGCTGCGCATATGGATCAGGGGCCACAATCCGCCCGCGATGTTGGTCACGCCGTGCAGCTTGGCCAGGGTGGCCGCGCGAACAGCCATGCGCAGGGTTAGCCGAGGCCGTGCTCAATGAGGTCACGAGCGCGGTCGAGCATCGACGCGAACGGGCCGACGGCGAAATTCAACTTCGCCGATTCCACGCCGGCATGCGGTCGGGTAGGCGCAATGGCCTCCGCTGCTCGCACCGCTGTGCCCAGCCGTTTGAGTTCGTCACCGTCCAGTTCCCGCTGCAGCTGAGAAAACTCTTCGCTCTCCTCACGCTCGGCGTGCTCAAGGACGGCGTCACGGAGCTGGGTGACCTCGTCGATGAACTGCTGCGAGGTGATGTCAATGCCCTCGATCTTTGACAGGAGCTCCTTGGCCTCATGCTCTTCTTTCAGTCGAGCATCGACAATCGTGTCGCCGGCATCCACCTCGCGGCGCACCCGGGGATGTACCACCATTTCCTCGGCTGTCTCATGCACGGCAAGCAATTGGCGCAATTGCACGAACGGCTTCTCCCGCGCCTGCGGGTCTGATGCGTGCAGCACCTGGTCGAACAGGTCCTCGATGAGGTTGTGCTGCGCTTTGAGGAACCCGACAACTTCGTCGGGCGATTGAATGATCATGTCGGACATGGCAGATATCTCCGGTAGCTAGGCAGATTACGAATGCGGGCTATGGGCTGTGCGCCGCTCGGCGCCGCGCATACCCCAAGGCAGGCTCGGCTAAACGCCGAAGGTCCCAGTTGGCGATACTCTGCCTTGCGACACCAAGACGAGGAGGCGGTCGCATGGGTTCTGCGGGCCTCGACATCGCCGACATCGACTTCGACGACCTGACGGCGCCCAAGCTGACCGAGGTCCAGCGTCAGATTCTGGAATACACCGAATCGAGACACGTCACATTCGACATCGATGAGATGCTCGCCGAGGCCATTGAGCAGGCGGGCGTCGACGATCTGGCCGATACAGACGGCTTCGGTGATCGCCTGACCGCGCACGTGGCCGCGATCGAAGCCGACGAAGGGCTGACCCAGCTCACTCGCTCGTCGCTGCGGCAGCGCGTGGTCCGGCTGCTGCGCAACCGGCTCTCGTTGACCGATCTCATCACGCGGTATCCCGAGATCGAGTCGATCGCGATCGAAAGGCCCTTCATCGTCGTCGGGATGCCGCGATCTGGCACCACGCATCTGGTGAATCTCATTGCGGCCGACCCGCGCAGGCGCGCGCTGCCGTACTGGGAGAGCCAGGAACCGATCCCGGCGCGCGGCGAAGGCCCCGACATTCTCGGTGTTGACCCTCGGTACGCGCGAGCCAAGTCCGAACATGATGCGCTGATGGCCAGCGCTCCCGTGGTCGCCGCCATGCATGACCGGTTTCCCGAGGCGATCGAGGAAGAGGTCGAACTCCTCGACCTCGATTTGGCCGGCTACGTGTTGGAATGGCATGCGCGCGTGCCCGATTGGCGGGACTTCTACCTGGGCCTCGACGAGACCCGGCACTACGTGTACATGAAGAAGGTGTTGCAGGCGTTGACATTCCTGCGCGGCCCGCGGACCTGGGTGCTCAAGAGTCCCCAGCACTGCGAGCAGCTCGGACCGTTGATGGCAACCTTCCCCGACGCGACGGTGGTCTTCACGCACCGCGACCCCGTCGCGGTGATCCAGTCGGCGATCACGATGATGGCCTACTCCGATCGGCTGCGCCGCATCAGCATCGGCCCGGACTGGTTGGTGGATTACTGGAGCGACCGCGTGCACCGGTTGCTCAGTGCGTGCGTGCGCGACCGGGACCTGGTGCCGGCCGAGCGCAGCATCGATGTCAGCTTCCATCGACTCAACGGCAATGAAATACCGTTGCTGGAGGAGCTTTACCAGCGCGGTGGAGTCGAACTAACACCGGAGGTGCGTGGACGCTTTCAGCAGTATCTGGAGGGCAACCCGCGCGGCAAGCACGGCCGCATCCGCTACCACCTGCAACGGCACTTCGGCGTCACGCCCGCCGAACTCCGCGCGCGGTTCGGCTTCTACTTCGACAGGTTCGACGTCCGTCCCGAGGAGCAGCAATGAGCGCCGAGTTCGAACCGGTCTATCGCAGCCGGCCGGGCGCCGACGCCATGCGCCCCGCGGCCGCCGAGAAGGCCGAGCAGATCGCCCCGGGACTGTGGTGCTCGCCGGGCCTGTCGAATTCCTATCTGCTGACCACCGGCGACGGCCGGGTGATCATCAATACCGGGATGGGCTTCGAAGGGCCGGTGCACCGCGCCAACTTCGACGCCGTCGACCCCTCGCCCGTGCGCTACATCATCTTCACCCAGGGCCACGTCGACCATGTCGGCGGCCTGGACAGCGTCCGTGACCTCGACACCACCGTTGTCGCACAAGCGAATTGGACACTGTGGCGCGACGACAACGAACGCCTGATCCCGTACCGGGGCAGCCGCAGCGCGTTCGCTTTCAAGGACACCCTGGCGGAGGGTATCCAGGCCATTCAACGGCGTCTGGGCACCACACACCTGCCTGGCCAGAGTGTGCCCGTCGTCGATCTCGATTTCGCGGACACGCTCATGCTGGAGGTCGGCGGGCGGCGGATGGAGTTGATCTCCGTGCCCGGCGGTGAGACCACCGACTCACTGGTGGTGTGGTTGCCCGAGGAAAGAATCTGCTTGTGCGGCAATACCTTCGGGCCTATCTTCGGGCACATTCCGAACCTGGTTACCATCCGCGGTGACCGATACCGTGACGCCTTGACCGCTATCGCCTCAATCGAGCGGGTGCGCGATCTGCAGCCGGAGTTGTTGGTGACCGGTCACTTCGAACCGATCGCCGGGCAGAAGCGCATCAACGCCGAGCTGACGAGACTGCGCAACGCCGTCCAGTACGTCCATGACCAGACCGTCGTCGGGATGAATGCCGGCAAGGATGTGCGGACTCTGATGCGCGAAATCACCCTGCCCGCGGAATACGAAGTGGGCCAAGGCTATGGGAAGGTCGCCTGGGATGTGCGGGCGATCTGGGAAAACTACTCGGGCTGGTTCCACCATCGCTCCACCACCGAGTTGTACCCCGTCGAATTCGACGCTGTCGCTGCCGACGTGGTCGAACTTGCCGGCCCAGACGCACTTATGGAGCGCGCGCGGGCACACCTGGACATGGGCCGCCCCTTGCACGCCATCCATCTCGTCGAGCTTGTTCCTGTGGATCATCCAGGGGCGCGCGAGGTGCTGCGGGAAGCCCACGAAGTCCTGCTGGCCGAGAGTACGAACTTCTGGGAGAGCGCTTGGCTGCGTGAGCAAATTGCGAGGTACTCATGACGGCGCGAGTCAGTTTCGACTTCACCGGCACTGTAGTGTTGATCACCGGCGGCACCAGCGGCATCGGGCATGCCACCGCCGTGCTGTTTCGCGACGCCGGCGCCGACGTCACGATCACCGGAACCAAACCGGCCGCCGCGAACTACGACGCCGACCTGTCCGGCATGACCTATCGACAGTTGCAGATCACCGATCCGGAGTCGGTCGACGCGCTGGCGCAGAGCTTCACCAGACTCGACGTGCTGGTCAACAATGCAGGCGCGAATTTCCCTGGCGGCCTTGACGAGTCGAAGCCCGACGGGTTCGACGCATCGGTCGCGCTCAACTTGACCGGCCCGTACCGGTTGACGGTCGGCCTCTATCGGGCGCTGAAGGCGTCGACGGCGGCGGGCGGCGCCAGCGTGGTCAATCTCGCCTCGATGTCTGCGTTGCGAGCAGTCTTGCTGGTGCCCGGTTACGGCGCGGCCAAGGCCGGAATCATCTCGATCACCAGAAATCTCGCGGTCAAATGGGCGGGCAAAGGAATCCGGGTCAACGCGGTGGCGCCGGGCACGATCGACACGCCGATGACCGCGCCCATGCATGGTGTCGCAGAGCTGGTCGATGCCGAACTGGCGCATATCCCGTTGGGACGCTTGGGCACTGTCGCCGAGATCGCACCCACGATCGCGCTTCTGTGCAGCGAGCAAAGCAGCTACACCAGCGGTGCCGTCTTCGTTGTCGACGGCGCCTCGGACTGCATCTAAGGACAGGCCTATGACGTTCGCGCTACAACCAGAAGACCTCTACCACACCGGCATCGTCGTGCCCGACCTCGACGTCGCCATCGCCCGCCTGAGCGCGCTGGCCGGCTACCGGTGGATCACCCCGCTGACGTATACGCTGCCCTTCCGCACCGCGACCGGGGTCCAGGAACTGTCCTCGACGGTCGTCTACTCCGTGCAGAGCCCGCACATCGAACTCATCCAGGAGGTGCCCGGAACGCCGTGGACGGCCGCGCGTGGCAATTCGGTCCATCACCTCGGCTACTTCACCGACAACCTCGCCGAGACCGGTCACATGCTGGGGAACAACGGCTTCACTTTCGAAATGACAGCCGACGTGCCCGGATCGGAGCTCGCGCTGTTCGCCTATTACATCGATGCGTTCGGCACCCGCATCGAGATCGTCGACCGTGCGCTGTTTCCCGACTTCTCCGCGTTCGTGCAGTCGGCGGCGCAACCCGACGGAGCGTGAGATGTTGCTGACGGTGCTGCGCTTCAATTTCGCGTCGCCGCAAGGAGAGCCACGTACCCAGGGCGAGTTGATCCGTGCCGCGCTGGAAATGGCGCAGTGGGGCGAGACACGGGGCATCACCTCGATCAGTGTCGACGAGCACCACGCCACCGGGCATGGATGGAGCTGCAACCCGATCATGGCTGCCGCGATGTTTCTCGCGCGAACCTCGACGCTGATCGCCAGCGTCGACTGTGCGCTGGGACCGTTGTGGAATCCGGTCCGGCTGGCCGAAGACATCGCGCTGGTCGACAACATGAGCCGGGGCCGCCTGCACACCACGGTGGGCCTGGGTTATCGAACCATCGAATATGACTCGCTCGGTGTGGATTTCAGCCGTCGCGGCGAACTCATGGACAGCCTGATCGAGCGGATGCTGTCAGTCTGGGCAGGGATCGGCAGCTGGACCCGGCCGCATCCGCCGCTCTACGTCGGCGGCGGCGTGCGCGCGACGGCGCGGCGCGCGGCACGGTTTCGGTTGCCGCTCAGCCTGTCCGATCACCTACCCGACATTGCCGCCTACTACCGCGAGCTTTGCGCGGAGGCTGGCGTCACGCCGCTCGTCGTCATGCCCGGGCCGGTCAATCGCGGAATGATCTACCTGCACGAGGATCCGGACCGTGCTTGGGCAGAGCTCGGCGAGCACATCCTCTGGGAGGCCGTCACTTACGGCGGGTGGTCGACCGACCAGCGTTCGCTGATGCACCTACCCGGCGTCCAGACACTGGACGAAGTCAAGGCGTCGGGACGCTACCGGTTCCTGACGCCCGACCAGCTCATCGACGAGTTCCGCGGCTCCGACGACTACGGACCGATCGTGCTGCACCCGCTGGTCGGCGGCATGCCCGTCGACGAGGCGTGGAAGTCGGTTCAGCTGCTCGCCGACAAAGTCCTGCCCGCGCTGACCTGACCGCGGCGTTACCCTGGGCGCATGGCCAAGAGCCGTGTCTGGGTGGCCCGGGTCTACGACGATCCGAAGCCCGACGACGGTCAGCGCGTGCTGGTGGACCGGGTATGGCCGCGAGGTTTCCGCAAGGACGACCCGCGGGTGGGCACCTGGTACAAGGACGTCGCGCCATCCAAAGAACTGCGTGAGTGGTATGGCCACAAGCCCGAGCGTTTCGACGAGTTCGCCAAGCGGTACAAGAAGGAGCTGCAGGGCAACCAGGCGCTCGACGAGCTGCGCAAGCTGACCAAGCGCCAGGTGGTGACGCTGGTGACTGCTACCCGCGACGTGCAGGGCAGCCAAGCCGCGGTGCTGGCGACGTTGCTGAAGGGTAGGTAAAACCCCACCACATCGTGGGCTTGGGTAGGCTCGCTGCCTGACATGACTGGTATCGAGCCGATCCTCCCGCGGGAGCTGACCGAAGGTTTACCCGACGCGGTCCGCAACCTCCCCCCGCCGCCGAGTGTGCTCGAGCTGCCCGAGCCATACGCAATGCGCCTCGCCGACCCCGACGCGGACGCGGAAATGATCGCCGACTGGATGAATCAGCCGCTGCTCGCCGACACTTGGGAATCGGCTTGGCCGACCGCGCGCTGGCATCGCCACCTGCGTGCCCAACTCGACGGCAACTATTCGCGCCCATTCGTCGCCAGCCTCGACGGAAAAGACGGAGCGTACTTCGAAATCTATTGGGCGGCGAAAGATTCCATCGCCACTCGCTACGACGCCGACCCATACGACATCGGTGTGCACGCCGCGGTGCCGGACGAAAGGGCCCTGAAAAAGGGAATCGTGCAATCCTTGCTGCCGAATCTCGTGATGAGCCTGATCCGGTCCGAACCGCGGTGTCGGCGGATCATGTTCGACCCCGACCACCGCAACCAGATGGGGCGCAAGTTCTGTGAGCGCGCCGGCTGCGTGTTTCTTGGCGAGCACGACATGTCGAACCGCCGGATGGCGCTATATGCGCTGGTCCTTCCAACGGATCAGTAGTCATATTGCGCTAATCGGGTGTCGCCGCCCGCGGCCGGGCCGCCGATCGACACGACGGCCGGGACCATCTCACTGGTGACCACGCCGTGGTCGGCGGTCAACTCGTGGACAATGTCGAAACTGCGTGCGATCCACTCGGGCCTGTCGATGATGATCGTGACAACCGGCACGCGTCGGGCCAGCTGAAACAGCCTGTCTCCGTGCGGTTTATGATCGCCGTGAAACCCCCAGATGCCGCGCAGCACGGTCGCCCCGCGCGCCATCCCGGAGTCCAGCAGTTCGCGGACGAGCGCCCGGTGGATCGGTAAGCCACCGTGCCTGGTGGCCTCGCTGGTGTGCACCATCAGTTTCTGCCATACCGCACGTCCCTGCGCATCGGTCGTCGGCAGCCGGTGCGGCCGCTCGAACAACTCTCCGTCCCGTTTGCACAGCCGCACCCGCTCGACGGTCAGCAATGGGTTGGACATGACGGCGTTGAGCTCGGAGATCGCAGCCGAAACCTGCGCTGCCGCGCCGATCGAGATGATCATGAGCGGAACATTGACGTTGCGGCCGAAAAACCGGGCGCGGTAGCGCTCGCCGTGCGCGGTGCCGTCGACACCCAGAAACACTGCCGCACCGGCGAACCCGTGCCGATGCAGCAGATCGCACACCGCCCGAAATGCTGGGAGCCCGGCGATGCGCTCCTGACGTCCCACATAGACGGTGAGCTTGACGGCGTCACGAGCGTCGGCGTCACCAATGGCGTCGCCTCCCAGCCGTGCCCGCTCCAGAGTCACCAGCCCGTGACCGGTCATCGCGACGACGTCGTCGACCATTGCGCTGATCTTGGACTCCACGTCGACCGCGGCGATCGCCACCGGCGGGTCCTCGGACAGGCTCAGCGATTCGTCGGTGCGCAACACGTGCCGCGGCCCGAAACTGGCGATGCCGCGTAGCATCACGCTGGTCGCGACTTCGCGGGCGCCGAACAGGTTCAGCATCGCATCGGCCAGAAAGCCTTGCCGCCCAGTGTGATCGGCGCGTTGGCGCTCGCCAAAGTAGGTGGTCAGCTTCAGGCACGGTTGGTTCATAGTCGGCCCGCGATCCATTGGCCGAGCAGGGCCGCGCCCATGCCGAGCACGATGCTGACCACAAGGTTGGCGACCGCGGTCCACACCTGCCTTTCTTCGCCGAGGCGCTGCGTTTCCAGCATCCAGGTGGAAAACGTGGTGTAGGAGCCGATGAACGCGGTGTCGGCCAGCAGCGCGGCATGACGGCTCAATGCCAGACCGCCGACCAGTCCGAGCAGCATCGCACCGCTGATGTTCACCGTCAGCGTTCCGAACGGAAACGACCGCACTACCCGGCGGGCCACCGCGCCGTCGACCAGGAACCGCAGCACCGACCCGATGCCGCCGGCGACCAGCACTCCGACCCAGAGGAGCATCAGCGCACCGGCACCCGGCGCACCGCGGCCGTCGCCAGATACACCGCGAGCAGTCCCACCGCGATGCTGGCGGCGGTATAGCTGACGGCCAGGCCGTACCGGTGGTGTTCGAGCATGTCCAGCGTTTCCACCTGCATGGTGGAGAAGGTGGTCAGCCCGCCGCACAGCCCGGTCCCGAGCAGCGGCCGGCGATAGCTCGACAACGGCAATCGCTCCAGCAGCCGGGTGGTGAAGTAGCCCACCAGGACGGCGCCGACGATATTGGCCGTGAACGTCGGCCAGGGCCAACGCGTCGGGTCGGGGTCCGCCAGGCTGTTCAGGCCCACACGGGCGATAGCACCCAGCGCGCCGCCGATGAAGACAGCCGCCAACTCACGGTAGTCACGACCTGGCATTCAAGCAGCCTATGCGCGGCATCGGCAGAATTGACGTCATGGCCGCCAACCCACGTGCCGGTCAGCCGGCGCAGCCCGAGGACCTCGTCGACCTACCGCAGCTGGTGACCGCGTACTACACATGCGAACCGGACCCCGATGACGTCGCTCAACAGGTGGCGTTCGGCACGTCAGGCCACCGAGGTTCCGCACTGGACGGGGCCTTCAACGAGGCACACATCCTGGCCATCACGCAGGCCATCGTGGAGCATCGCGCCGCCGCGGGTATCACCGGGCCGCTGTTCATCGGACGCGACACGCACGGCCTCTCCGAGCCGGCGTGGGTATCGGCGCTGGAGGTGCTCGCCGCCAACGACGTGACGGTGATCGTCGACGCCGCGGGCCGATATACGCCGACACCGGCGATCAGCCACGCCATTCTCACCCACAACCACGGCCGCAGCGAAGACCTCGCCGACGGCATCGTGGTGACACCGTCGCACAACCCGCCGCGCGATGGCGGCTTCAAGTACAACCCGCCCAACGGCGGCCCGGCGGACAGCGACATCACCAGCGCAATTGCCAAGCGCGCCAACGAGATTCTGTGCGAGGGGCTGTCGGCGGTGAAGCGGGTGGGTCTGGCTCGCGCGCTGCGTGCCGCGCATCCATATGACTACCTCGTCAACTATGTCGACGACCTGCCGGCGGTAATCGATATCGACGCCATCCGCGGCGCCGGGGTGCGGATCGGCGCCGACCCGCTCGGCGGGGCCAGCGTCGACTATTGGGGTGCCGTCGCCGAACGGCACGACCTGGATCTGACCGTGGTCAATCCGCTGGTGGACGCGACGTGGCGGTTCATGACGCTGGACACCGACGGCAAGATCCGGATGGATTGCAGCTCACCGGATGCGATGGCAGGGCTGATCGCCAACCGCGACGGCTACCAGATCGCCACCGGCAACGACGCGGACGCCGACCGGCACGGCATCGTGACTCCCGACGCGGGGCTGCTGAACCCCAACCATTACCTGGCGGTCGCCATCGACTACCTCTACACCCACCGGCCGTCCTGGCCGGCTGGTGTCGCCGTCGGCAAGACCGTGGTCAGCTCGTCGATCATCGACCGCGTGGTCGACGGCATCGGGCGCCGGCTAATCGAGGTTCCGGTCGGATTCAAATGGTTCGTCGACGGCCTGGCCAGCGGCACAATCGGTTTCGGCGGTGAAGAGTCGGCCGGAGCGTCGTTTCTGCGCCGCGACGGATCGGTGTGGACCACCGACAAAGATGGCATCATCCTGGCGCTGCTGGCCGCGGAGATCCTGGCGGTCACCGAGGCGACGCCGTCGCAGCGGTATGAGGAGCTGGCCGAAACGTACGGTGCGCCAAGCTATGCCCGGGTCGACGCGCCCGCCGACCGTGAGCAGAAGGCCCGGCTGGCGAAACTGTCCGCCGATCAAGTCACCGCTACCGAGCTGGCCGGTGAGCCGATCACCGCCAAGCTGACCAGCGCACCCGGCAACGGCGCCGCGCTGGGCGGGCTGAAGGTGACCACGGAAAATGCGTGGTTCGCCGCGCGGCCGTCGGGCACCGAGGACGTCTACAAGATCTACGCTGAATCCTTCCGCGGCCCAGAGCATTTGGCACAGGTCCAGGAGACCGCGCGGGACGTGGTCAACAAGGTTATCGGAGGTTCGTGATGGTCGGGCCGCAATCGGCGATCGTGGTTGGCGCCGGCGTCGTCGGGTTATCGACAGCATGGTTCCTGCAGGAGCGCGACGTCTCGGTCACGGTCATCGACCGCATCGGGGTGGCGGCAGGCGCCTCCTGGGGCAACGCCGGATGGATCGCGCCGGCGCTGTCCATGCCGCTCAACGACCCCCGCATGCTGCGATACGCTCTGCGGTCATTGCCGAATCGCAATGGGCCCGTGCGTATTCCACTGATCGCCGATCCGGCCCTGTGGCGCTTCTTGATACGGTTCGCGGCGAACTGCCGGCGGTCGTCGTGGATACAAGCGGCGCGCGCCGGCGTCGCGCTCAACCAGGAGTGCTTCCAGGCGTACGAGGCGCTGGTCTCCAACGGCGTGGATGCGCCGATCACCGAGGCGCCTATCACCGCGCTATTCCACAATTCGCAGCAGGCCGAGCACCTGCTCGAGGAATTGCAGCGTCTGGCCGATGCCGGACAGCCCATCTCCACCACCGAGCTAAGCGGCGCGGGGTTGCGGGAGCAGGTGCCGCTGGCGTCGAGCGCGGTCACCGCCGGCATCCGCATCGATGGTCAGCGGTTCGTCGACCCAGGGCGGTTCGTGCAGGCGCTGGGCCGCTCGGTCGTCGAACGGGGTGCAGAGCTGCACACAGAGGACGTCGTTGACGTGCGGTCCAGCGGGAATGGCGTCACCGTGCAACCGGCCGAGGGTCCGGCGCTGACCGCCGACGTGGCGGTGATCGCAACCGGCGCTTGGTTGCCGCGACTGGTAAGGCGCTGGGTTCGGGTGCCGGTGCAGGCCGGGCGCGGCTACTCGTTCACGGTGCGGGTGCAGCGACCGGTTTTCGGCCCGATCTATCTGCCCGACGCCCGGGTGGCGTGTACGCCACTGAAGGGCAAGCTGCGGGTCACCAGCATGATGGAGTTCCGTCGTCCGGATGCTCCGGCATCCGCCAGGGTGGTTGACGCCATTTGCGATTCGGCGCGCCCGTATCTCGACGGGGTGCAGTGGGCGGAGCGCGACGAGATATGGGTTGGCCCACGCCCATTGAGCCCCGACGGTCGTCCGCTGGTGGGACAGGTATCGGCAAACGGCGTCTACGTGGCCGGCGGGCACGGCATGTGGGGAATGAAGCAGGGCCCGGCCACCGGTCGGCTGTTGGCCGAGCAAATCACCACCGGCAAGCAACCCGAAGCGTTACGGGAGTTCGACCCCACGCGCTAAGCGTTCCAGACCCATGCTGAGCTGCGGCTTTGAAGGCCAGCAGACCGTGGTGTAGCTTCGATGGGCACAACTTTGCGGGGCTATGGCGCAGCTGGTAGCGCACCACACTGGCAGTGTGGGGGTCAGGGGTTCGAGTCCCCTTAGCTCCACGTCTCAGGTCAGCAAACAGTTTGACCGTCTGGCCCTGCGGAAACCCCTTTCAGCATGAAGAACGTTCTCGACCGCGAAGTCAAGTGGGACGTCGACGAGCGGTTCGCGTTGCCCGACCTTGGCGACATCATCGCGCATGGCCAACTCGACCATGACACCGTTGACCTGCGCACTGTCTACTACGACACGCCCGAGCGCGATCTGCAAGCTCATGGCATTCAAGTGCGTCGTCGGGACGGCTACGACGATCCGGGCTGGCAGCTCACGACGTCCTGGACTGCGGGTCCTACCGAATTGCGCTGGCCGCCAACGGATGTTCCGCCCGCTGCCATGACGAAGCTGCTGACCGGCATCAGTTTGGGGAAGCCCCTGACCAGTGTTGCGACCATTCACACGATGCGGAACCGCTACCGGATCCGCGATCCGGTAGCCAACGAGCTCTGCGCCGAGGTCGCTGACGACTCCGTACACGCTTGGGCAGATGAGCGCTTGTTGGCTTGGCGTGAGATCGAGGTTGAACTCGGGCCGCACACGCCATCGGTGCCAAAGCGGCTGACCGATCGTCTCCGGTATGCCGGAGCACGGCCGTCTCGGTATCCGTCGAAGCTTTCCCACGTGGTATCGCCCACCCCGAGTACCGAGCCGGCGTCCCCCGCGGCGCATGCCCTGGTCAGATATCTCGGAACGCAGATCGATGCGATCATGGCGGGTGATTTGGGGTTGCGTCGTGGCCACGACCCCATTCACGACACTCGGGTCGCCATCAGGCGTCTGCGCAGCACGCTGCGGGTTTTCGGGAAGCTGCTGGACCGATCGGTCGTTGGCGAGCTCGATGACGAGCTGCGATGGTTTGCGGGCCTGCTCGGCGACGTGCGCGACTGCCAGGTTCAGCGCCGCAGATTCAACGAGGCGCTCGACGGGTTTCCGGAGGAGCTCATCTTGGGACCCGTGCGGTCCCGTATTCGCAACGATCTGCAAAGCATTGAACTGCCGGCGCGCGAGCGCCTGCGTGAAGCCATGGACTCGCCGCGGTATCTGGCCATCATGGCGGTGCTACGCGAATGGCGCACCGACCCGCCGGTCGATCCCGATACCACGACTGCCGAGCTGATCCGCAAAACTCGGCGTGCCAGCCGTAAAGCCGATCGGCGGCTCACCGCCGCACTGACGGATGGTGAGGACGCGATGTTGCACCGGGCACGCAAGGCGGCCAAGCGTGCGCGATACGCCGCCGAGCTGTCCAAGCCTGCCGGTAATACGAAGAAGACGAAACAAACGATCAAGCACTACAAGCGGATTCAATCCGTGCTGGGCGACCACCAGGACACCGTGGTGGCATCAGCCACACTTCAGCAAATGGCAGTGGAGGCCGGTACAACGGTCGGCGAAAATGGCTTCAGCTACGGGCTGTTGTTCTCGCGCGAAAAACAAATCGCCGAAGAGTGCCGCCAGCAGGCTCGAAAACTGTTGTAACTCATTCGGCCAGCGCGCGGCCCACGATCAACGGATCCGGTTGTCCCACAACCTCTTCGTCCTTGTCTTCGTAGTCTGAGTTGGCAAGGACGTAGCGCATCGCGTTGATGCGGGCTCGCTTCTTGTCGTTGCTTTTGACGACGATCCACGGAGCGAAGTCGGTGTCCGTCGCGTTGAACATCTCCTCCTTGGCCGCTGTGTAGTCGTCCCATTTGTCCAGCGACTCCATGTCTACCGGCGAAAACTTCCACTGCCGAACGGGATCGACCAGGCGCATGGCGAACCGAGTGCGTTGCTCGGCGGGTGACACCGAGAACCACAGCTTGGTCAGGCAGATCCCATCAGCGACCAGCATCCGTTCGACAAGCGGTGCCTGCTCGAGGAATTCGGCGTGCTGCTCGAGCGTGCAGAACCCCAGCACCTTCTCAACGACCGCGCGGTTGTACCACGACCGGTCGAACAACACGATCTCACCACCGGCCGGCAGGTTGGATATGTAGCGCTGGAAATACCACTGCGTTTGTTCGCTCTCGGTGGGCTTGTCAAGCGCGACGGCGCGGGCACTGCGCGGATTGAGGTGCTCCATGAAACGCTGAATCGTGCCGCCCTTGCCAGCAGCGTCACGGCCCTCGAACAGAACCACGTACCGGGCATTGGTGCGCTTGCTGTCCCTCTGCAACTTCAGTAGCTCAATTTGCAGCCGCCGCTTCTCGCGCTCATATTCGTCGCGCGGCATGCGCTCGTCGTACGGATAGCCCTCGCGCCAGGTCTGGATGTGGTTGCCGTCCTGATCGCACAGGATCGGATCGTCGGCATCGTCGTAGTTGACGGTGTACCCATGTCCGGGAGTCGAAAGGGTTTCCAGATCTATCTCTGCCATGGGTTGCGAGGCTACAGCGAAGTGCCCGTCAGGTGTCGAAATTAGTGCTGGCGCTGAGCTGTTCCCAGTTTGCGATCTCCTTTGCACGCGCGTCGGCGACGTAGCGATAGGCGGCCAGGGCGTCCGGGCCAAGGAGCAGGAATGCCGGGGGCTCGGTTGATTCGACGGCCGCGATGATCGCGGCGCCGGCCTTGGCGGGGTCGCCGGGCTGGTTGCCGTGCATGGTGTCGTTCTCCTTGCGGCGTTGCCCGGCGGTGGCGGCATAGTCGTCGATGACACTGGACGACTGGGCGAGCGAGCGGCCGGCGAAGTCGGTGCGGAATGCCCCGGGCTCAACCACGGTCACCGAGATGCCGAGCGGTGCGAGCTCGCCGCGCAGGGCGCCGCTGATGCCTTCGATGGCGGCCTTGGCCGCGGAGTAGTAGCCGGAGCCCACTGGGGTCAGCTGGACACCGATCGAAGAGATGTTCACGATGGCGCCGCTGCGGCGTGCCCGCATACCCGGCAGGACGGCCTTGATCATGGCGACCGTGCCGAAGAAGTGCGTCTCGAACAGGGTGCGGACGTCGTCGTCGTCGCCTTCTTCGACGGCGGCACGGTATCCGTAACCGGCGTTGTTGACCAGTACGTCCGGGCCGCCGCCGAAGCGGTCTTCCGCCTGCTGCACAGCGTCGCGGATCTGCTCGGGCCTGGTGACGTCGAGGGCCGCGGCGAGCACCCGCTCGGGCGCGGCGTCGGCCAGGTCGGCGACCTTCGTCACGTCGCGCGCAGTGACCACCGCGTTGTGTCCGGCGCCGATCACGGCTTCGGCGAGGGCACGGCCCAGACCGGTCGAGCAGCCGGTGATGAGCCAGGTGGACATCGGCAATGTGTACTTCGGATCAAGGCGTGACGTCAACCGCTTGACCTGAACAGCCGTTGAGGTTCTAGCGTCGACGGGGTGAATCCAACTACGCACTGGCCCGACGAATTGGCGTCGATCGGGGCAATCCGTTTCGCCCGCCGCTCCGCTCGGTTCGAGCAATCCGTCGAGTTCTACCGCGATCTGGTCGGGCTGCCGCTTTGCGCCACGTTCGCGGGCAGCTACGGCAGCAACGGCGCGATATTCGGATTACCGGGATCGTCGCTGACCTTCGAAATCGTCGAGGCCGCCGAACCAGTTGCCGTCGACAGTCACGAGCAGTTGTGTCTGTACTTCCCCGACGCGGCGGCACAGCAGCAGGCGACGGCGCGCCTGCGGGCGGCGGGGCTGGAACCGGTGCAGTCCCACCCGTATTGGGAGGCGACGGGAGCCGTCACCTATCGCGATCCCGACGGCCGTGAAATCGTCTTCGCCCCATTCATATTCGGCCGCAACGAACCCGCCGAGGGCAGCGCCTCGGGAACCCACTGGAGCGCGCCGGCCTGAGGCGATCTTGCCGCTGTGGCACATTGGCACGATGCGGGTCGCAATTCTCGACGATTACCAGAACGTCGCGCTGAGCATGGCCGACTGGTCAGAGGTGACGGCGCGCGCGGACATCACCGTCTTCCAGGATCACCTCGCCGATCCAGACGCCGTCATCGAAAGGTTGATGCCATTCGACGTGGTGTGCGTGATGCGTGAGCGAACACCGTTGCCGCGCAGTGTCATCGAGCGGTTGCCGCGGCTGAAGATGATCGCGTCCACCGGCCCGTTCAACGCTTCGATCGACGTCGCGGCCGCCAAGGAGCGCGGCATCTACGTCAGCACCACCGGAGGCTATCTGGAGTCGACAGTCGAACTGACCTGGGCGCTGATCCTGGCCGCCGCCCGCCGGATCATCGACGAATGCCAGTCCGTGCGCGGCGGTGCCTGGCAGACGTCGGTCGGTCGCCAGCTCGGCGGGGCGGTGCTGGGCGTACTGGGCCTGGGCCGGATCGGCACCCGCGTGGCACGCGTCGCGACGGCGTTCGGCATGGACGTCATCGCCTGGAGCACGAACCTGACCCGCGAGACCGCCCAGCAGGCCGGGGCGACCTATGTGTCCAAGGACGAATTGTTCAGCCGAGCGGATGTGCTGACCATCCATCTGGTGCTGAGCGAGCGCACGCGTGGTCTGGTCGGCGCCGCCGAACTGGGCCTGATGAAGCCGACGGCCTTGCTAGTCAACACATCACGCGGCCCCATCGTCGACGAGACCGCTCTCATCGATGCCTTGCGGTCACACCGCATCGCGGGGGCGGGCCTCGACGTCTTCGACACCGAGCCGCTGCCGGACGGGCATCCGCTACGCACCCTGGACAACGTGGTCGCCACCCCGCACATCGGCTATGTCGCCGACCGGGTCTATCGCACCTTCTACGGGGAGGCCGCCGCCAAGATCGCCCGCTGGCTGGGCCAGGTCGACGACGGATGACTTGGCCGCGCGCCGCCGCGGCCACCAAGCCTCAGCACGACCGAGCACCAGCATCACGATCCCGGCGAGCGCCCAACCGAGCAGGATGTCGATGACGAAGTGCTCCGCGGAGTACACCAGCACGAACGCCATCGCCACCGGGTAAGCCACCAGCAGCGGACGCCACCTCGGCCTGACCCGGCGCCAGAGGAACACCGAGATCATCGCGGTCAACGCGGCATGCAGCGACGGGATTGCCGCGACCAGGTTCACGCTGGCCTGCCCGGAGTTGACCAGCGCTCCGGCCGACTGCAGATGCAACGTTCCCCAGCCCCGAGTGGAGATCCGCTCCACGAAGTGGTGGGCGCCGGGCTGGCTGATGTGCATGGCGCCCAGCAATCCGCCGTCGGGGACACCGGCGGGGCCTTTGAACATGCACGGGGGATCGGACGGTCCGCCGGCGACGTCGGCGGCGGTGCAGCGCGCGGCCGCCCACGGCGGTGCTGCCGGCAGGACGATGTAGATGATCAGCGCGCCGAACGACAACGCCACGAAGCGCCGGACAAACGCTGCCCAGTCGCTTCGGTTGCGCAGCCACAGAATTCCGGCCACCACGTAGGGCAGGATGAAAAACGACATGTAAATGCTGCTGATGATCACTTCCCACCACGGCGGCTGCGCCATCTTGATGCGCTCCTGCAACCACACCGTCGGCATCACCCCGAAGAACAACAACCGGTCCGCATCCGGCTGGAAGTGCCACAGTGTCGGCGCGCCGAGAAACGCCGCGGCCCCGCGGCTGAGGTCGTACAGCAGCAGCACAAGCGCGAACGGCAGCCAGTCACGCACCACCGTGAACACTTTGCGGCGACGACCGATGCTCGCGGCGATGAGCCCGGTGACGATGTAGAGCAACAGCAGCTCGCGGTTGAATGCGAGGCCCGCCGTCACGGTCCGGTACACCACGACAGCAGCCCAAACCGTGACCGCCACTCGTCGCGTCAACGTCAGCCGACGATCGCGGGTAACAGACTCAGCGGATGAGACGGAATCGGCTTGTTCCAGCGGCGCGGCGGGGGGTCGGCCCGCGCGGCGGAACAGCCTGGTGGCAGCCTTCTGCGGTTCGCGTTTGAACACCCGGACCTTTCGATCGGTTGTTACTGACACCAGCCCAACCTTCTCCTTGTCCGGTTATTCTCCATAAAGCATTGTGGTAAACATTTGCGGCTAAGCTGGCCGATTTGTCAAACATGCTGTTGCCGAACTACTTCAGAGCGCCTCGCGAGGAGTATTTCGTCGAACTGCAACAGCCGTTATCACCTTCTCGCATGAAGCTATGCCCCCGCTGTGAATTCGATTGGCGCAGACCATTACCCGCTCTCTTAGTGGGAGGCCTATCGACAGCACGAATTACCTTGCAGCGCAATATGGTTGCGATTCGGAATACATCGGTGTGCGCCGGCGTGTCGTGTCTACACGCGGGGCGGATCAGTCCCGCTGTAGGGCGCGAACGGTGTCGATGGTGTCGGCCTCGGCCGGGCCCTTGTCGTCGCGGTAGCGCAGCACCCGGGCGAAACGCAGGGCCAGACCGCCGGGATAGCGCGAAGACGTCTGAACACCGTCGAACCCCACCTCAACCACCTGCTCTGGTCGCAGCGGCACCACATAGCCGTCGGTGGGGCCGGTGGCCAGTTCCAGAAACCGTGCGGTCTGCCACTCCAGCATGGCGTCGGTCATGCCCTTGAATGTCTTGCCGAGCATCACGTAGCCACCGGTGGCCGGGTCGCGGGCGCCCAGATGGATGTTGGAGAGCTTCCCACGGCGCCGTCCCGACCCCCACTCGACCGCCAGCACGACCAAGTCCAGCGTGTGCACCGGTTTCACCTTGAGCCAGCCCGCGCCGCGGCGTCCGGCCTCGTAGGGCGCCGTCAGCGACTTGGCCATCACGCCTTCATGCCCGGCGGCCAGCGTGGCCGCCAGGAAACGATCGGCGGCGGAGGCATCAGAGGTCACCAGCCGGTCGACCCGATGCCGGGTCGGGGCGATCTCGTCGAGGACCGCCACGCGTTCGGTGGTCGGCGCATCGAGCAGGTCAACGCCATCGCAGTGCAAGATGTCGAAAAAGAACACCGACAGCGGCTGTGCCGCCCGGGCGGCCGCGACATCGACCGATCGGCCGAACCGCGACCCGGTGACCTGGAATGGCTGCGGCCGGTTGTCCGGCCGCAGCGCGATCGCCTCCCCGTCGGCGATCAGCTCGCTCACCGGCAGTGCCAGCGTCGCTTCCACCACCTCGGGCAGGCGGGAGGTGACGTCGTCGAGGCTTCGGGTGTAGACGGTGACCTGGTCACCCGCCCGGTGCACCTGCACCCGCGCGCCGTCCAATTTTGCCTCGAAAACGGCTGTGCCGCCGAGCTTTTCGAGCGCCTCGGTTACACCGGTGGCGGTTTGCGCCAACATCGGGCCGACCGGTCGGCCCACCCTTAGCGTGAAGGCGTCAAGCGTCGCCGTGCCCCCGGTCAGGCCCGCTGCGGCGACCGCGGGCAGATCGCCCCCCAGCATGGCCGCCCGCCGTACGGCCGTGGCGGGGATCTGTGCGGCGGCGGCGACAGCGTCGGCCATGATCCCGGCCAGCGCGCCCTGGCGCAGCTCGCCGGTCAGCAGCCGGCGCAGAAACATCTGTTCGGTCTCGGTGGCCGACGCGAACAATCCGGCGACAAGTTCGGCGCGGCGCGCCTGTGATCCCTTGCCGGTCACCGCACCGATTGCCGAGAAAGTGGCGTCGACTTCGATGACCGTCAGGCTCGGCTGCGCCGCCGCGGGCGGCACCGACCGCAACGTCGCCCACCCCACGCCGATCTGGCGTTGCCGCAGCTCGCCGGAAAGCCATGCCACGACGATCGCGACCAGTGCGGGGTCGGCCTTGGCGCGGCCGAGTAGGTCGGCGATCCTGGCGATCTTGGCCCGACGGGAAGCGGAGCCGCCCACTTCGGCCGAGGTTGTCGCCACGTCGATCAGCAGCACAGCTCAGCTTGACATGCCTGACCGACAACTCCGTGGGTCGCCGCGATAGCGTGCTGTGGCAACGGGTCAAGGATCCGGTCAAACAAGGAGGTTTGAATGGAGATCAATGGCAAGAAGGTGGCCGTCATCGGCGGCGCTTCGGGCATGGGCCGCGCCAGCGCCGAACTGCTGGCCGAGCGCGGGGCGAGCGTCGCGATCCTCGATCGCGAGGGCTCCGACGGCAAGGACGTCGCCGCCGGCCTAAAAGGTGGGGGCGGTTCGTTCTACCCGGTGGACGTCACCGACTTCACCGGCACCGAAGAGGCGCTGCAGGCCGCCGTCGACAGTCTCGGCGGATTGCACGTCACGGTGACGACGGCCGGCGGTGGCATTGCCAAGCGGACGATGTCGAAGTCCGGTCCGCACGACCTGGAATCCTTCCAGTCGGTGATCGATCTCAACCTCATCGCCACGTTCAACATCAGCCGGCTGGCGGCAAGCCACATGAGCAAGAACGAGCCGGAAGACGAGGAGCGTGGCGTCATCGTCAACACCGCGTCGATCGCGGCGTTCGAGGGTCAGATCGGGCAGGTCGCCTATACGGCGGCCAAGGCGGGCATCGCCGGGATGTGCCTGACCATGGCGCGCGACCTGGGATCGCTGGGCATCCGGGTGCTGGCCATCGCACCGAGCCTGTTCGCGACGGGACTCACGAAGGGCATCCCGGACGAATACGCCACTGCGCTGACCAAGGACGCGGCCTTCCCGCGTCGTCTCGGCCGCCCCGAGGAGTACGCCAAGTTGGTCGCGGCCATCATCGACAACCCGATGCTGAACGGCCAGTGCCTGCGCTTGGACGCCGGGCAGCGCTTCGCGCCGAAGTGACCTAGCCGCGAAGCAGACGTGACGGTCGTGATCTCGGCCCGATCGCAGCCGTCCCTTCTGTCTCGCGACTAATCCGGCATTCAGTACACTCTTTGCACAGCTCCTGCAATGACGAGGAGGGCCCTCGAATGGGTATCGCACTCACCGACGACCATCGCGAACTCGCCGAGGTGGCCCGCGCATTTTTGACCTCGCAGAAGGCCCGCTGGGCAGCCAGATCGCTGCTGGATGCGGCCGACGAGGCCCGCCCGCCGTTCTGGCACGACCTCGTCGAACTCGGCTGGCTGGGCCTGCACATCGACGAGGAGCACGGCGGCTCGGGATACGGGCTGCCCGAGCTTGTGGTGGTGATCGAGGAGCTCGGCCGGGCGGTCGCACCGGGGCCGTTCGTGCCGACCGTCATCGCGTCGGCGGTGATCGCCGCCGAGGGCACCGCGGACCAGAAGACTCGTCTGCTGCCGGGGCTGATCGACGGCAGCGTCGCCGCGGGTATCGGCCTTGGCGGCGAGGTCAGTGTCAACGACGGAGTCGCCAACGGCGATGCCGGCATCGTGTTCGGCGCCGGGCTGGCCGATCTGCTGCTGATCGCCGCGGGCAACGACGTATTGCTGCTGGAACGCGATCGCGACGGCGTCTCGGTGGACGTGCCGGCCAACCTGGACCCGGCCCGGCGCTCGGGGCGGGTCACTCTGCAGAACGTCAGCCTCACGGCCGACGACATCCTGCCCGCGGCGGCCGAATCGGCGCTGGCCCGCGCCCGCACGTTGGTTGCGGCCGAGGCGGTCGGCGGGGCGTCGGATTGCATCGACGCCGCGGTCGACTATGCCAAGGTGCGCCAGCAATTCGGCCGCACCATCGCCACTTTCCAGGCGGTCAAGCATCACTGCGCCAACATGCTCGTCGGCGCCGAGTCGGCGACGGCCGCGGTGTGGGATGCCTCTCGCGCCGCCGGCGAGGATGAGGAGCAGTTCCGCCTGGCCGCGGCGACCGCGGCCGCGCTGGCGTTCCCGGCCTATGCGCGCAATGCCGAGCTGAACATTCAAGTGCACGGCGGAATCGGCTTCACCTGGGAGCACGACGCGCACCTGCACCTGCGCCGCGCGCTCACCGTGCAAGCGCTGTTCGGCGGCGACGCACCCGCGCAAGACGTCTTCGATCGCACGGCAGCCGGTGTCACCAGGGCCAACAGCCTCGACCTGCCCCCCGAAGCCGAAGAACTGCGCAACCAGATTCGCGCCGATGCCGCCGAGATCGCCGCGCTGGACAAGGAGGCGCAGCGCGACAAGCTGATCGCCACCGGCTACGTGATGCCGCACTGGCCCAAGCCATGGGGACGCGCCGCCGACGCGGTGGAGCAACTGGTGATCGAGGAGGAGTTCGGCGCGGCGGGCATCAAACGCCCGGACTATCAGATCACCGGGTGGGTCATCCTGACCTTGATCCAGCACGGAACCCCTTCGCAGATCGAAAGATTCGTCGAGAAGGCGCTGCGTCAAGAAGAGGTCTGGTGTCAGCTGTTCTCCGAGCCGGACGCCGGATCGGATGCTGCGGGCATCAAGACCCGGGCCACCCGGGTCGAGGGCGGATGGAAGATCAACGGGCAGAAGGTGTGGACCAGCGGCGCTCACTATTGCCGCCGCGGACTGGCCACCGTGCGAACCGATCCCGACGCGCCCAAGCACGCAGGCATCACCACGGTGATCGTCGACATGAAAGCGCCCGGTGTCGAGGTGCGGCCGTTGCGCCAGATCACCGGCGGCTCCGACTTCAACGAAGTGTTCTTCAACGACGTGTTCGTTCCCGACGAGGACGTGGTCGGCGAACCCAACACCGGATGGACCGTCGCCCGCGCGACCCTGGGCAACGAGCGGGTCAGCATCGGGGGCGGCGGGTCGTATTACGCCGGCGTCGCCGCGCAGTTGGTGCAGCTGACCCAGCAGCGCGCAGATCGGTTGGCGGGCGCCGCAATTCGCGTCGGGAAGTTCCTGGCCGACGAACACGCACTGCGGATGCTGAACCTGCGTCGGGCGGCGCGCAGTATCGAGGGAGCGGGACCCGGTCCGGAAGGCAACATCACCAAACTCACGCTGGCCGAGCACATGATCGAAGGCGGCGCGATCGCCGCGGCGCTGCTGGGATCGGAGATCGCGCTGGCCCGCGGGCCGGCCGGGTTGATCAGCCGGATGGTGATGGGCGCGCGCGGCATGGCCATCGCCGGCGGCACCTCCGAGGTCACCCGCAACCAGATCGCCGAGCGGATTCTCGGTATGCCCCGTGACCCGCTGATCAAGTAGGCGCGAACACCGGGACGTAGACGGCGTCGGCACCGGTGCCGTGCTGTTCGAATCGGACTTCGACGGGCATCCCGCATGCGACTGAATCGGGTTCGCAGTCAATGATATTGGTCGCGAGCCGCAGATCCTGCTGTTCGGCCAGCTCGACGATGGCAATCACATACGGCGTTGGCACCGACGGGTTGTAGGCATGCAAGTTCACCGTATAGGTGAACACCATGCCGCGTCCGGACACCGGACGGGCAACCAGCGTGCCACCGCATTCCCGACAGCTACCGGTCGGCGGATGTACCCAGCGCCCACACTCGTCGCAGCGCTCGATGAGCAGTTGGCCGTTTTTACCGCCTGTCCAGAACGCCCGGTCGTGACCGCCGCGCTGAGGCAGCATCCGGGCCGGCAGCTCCGTCACCCGCAATACAGTACACTCTATTCACGATCTTTCGCGGTGCGGGACGGGGCTGATGGACTACTTCGAAAAGGACGCGATCCTGTCCGGCATCGGTATCTCGCGGATCGGTCGCCGCACTGGCATTCCCGGTATAGAGCTCACCCTGGAGGCGGTGCGCGCCGCCATCGCCGACGCCGGGCTGAAGCCTGCTGACATCGACGGCGTCGGCACCCTGGGGGATACCCCGGCGGCCGAAGTCGCCGCCGCATTACAGATCAGCGACGCGGATTTCGGCTTCGGGTTCGACAGCGGTGGCCTACTCACCCCGGTGATGTCGGCCTGTCGTGCGGTGGCCGAGAAACGGGCACGCCATGTGCTGGTGTATCGAACGGTGCAGATGATCGGTGGCACGGTCCCGACGTCGCCGTCTGCTGCGGCGAACACACCGCGGCCGGCGCTCGCGCGAATCGTCGAGTCGCCCACCGACGGTGAGCGACCCGCAATCGGGCCGATGGACGACGTCGCGGATCTGGTTGCCGCCCATGCGTATTCCGCGGCCAACTGGCTGGCGCTCAACTGCCGCCGGCACATGGACATGTATGGCACCACCAAGGAGCAGCTGGGCTGGCTGGCGATCAACAGCAGGCGCAACGCGGCGTTGAATCCCCTTGCGGTGTACCGCGATCCGATGACCATGGCCGACTACCTGGCTGCGCGGCCGGTGTCCACGCCGTTCGGTCTGTTGGATTGTGACGTCCCGGTGGACGGGTCGATCGCGGTGGTGGTGTCGGCGGCCGACTATGCCCGCGACTGCCCGCACCGGCCGGTGGCGGTGGAGGCGATCGGCGGTGCGGACGGCGCCGGCGGCTGGTTTCACCGCGCGGATTATCCGAAGATGGCGTCGGCCGACGCCGCGGCGCAGATGTGGTCGCGGACAGAACTGAAGCCGGCCGACCTGGATCTCGCCGAGCTCTACGACGGGTTCACCTTTCTCACCTTGGCGTGGCTGGAAGCGCTGCGGATATGCGGTGACGGCGAGGCCGGTCCATTCATCGAGGGCGCCGAGCGGATCGCCCGCGACGGCATGCTGCCGCTGAACACCTATGGCGGCCAACTCTCGGCGGGGCGCATGCACGGCTACTGGCTGCTGCACGAGGCCTGCCTGCAGCTACGAGGTGAGGCAGGGGCGCGGCAAGTGGGCCCGCGCCCAGAGGTCGCGGTGGCCGCGGTGGGCGGCGGTCCGATCGCCGGATGCATGTTGCTGACGTGTTGAGTGTCGAACCCGAGCATCGACTGGACAAGCGGGCTGCACAGATCGCGCGTCGCATCGAGGGCGACATCATTCGCCGCGGCTGGCCGGTCGGCCAATCGCTTGGCTCCGAGCAGGCGCTGCAAGAGCGCTACCGGGCCAGCCGGTCGGTGCTGCGGGAAGCCGTTCGCCTGGTCGAGCATCACCGGGTCGCGCGCATGCGCCGCGGACCAAACGGCGGCCTGCTCGTCACCGAGCCGGACGCCGCCCCGGCCACCCACGCGATCATCATCTACTTGGACTATCTGGGCACCACAATCGGCGATCTGCTCGACGCCCGCTTGCTTTTCGAACCCCTGGCGGCCTCACTTGCCGCGGAACGAATCGACGAGGCAGGCATCGAGCGCCTACGGGCGGTGCTGAACGCCGAGGAACACCGAACACCTGCCCGGTTGGCGCCGCGCGACGAGTTTCACCCAGCGCTCGCGGCGCAGTCGAAAAACCCTGTCCTGCAGCTCTTTATCGACATCCTGATGCGGCTGACCGAAAGGTATGCAGACGAGTCGCGGGCCGAGTCTCCCGGTGCTGCCGTCGCGGCGCTCGACCGGACACACCGCGAGCACACTGAGATCGTCACCGCGGTCACCGCCGGCGACGCGGCGCGCGCCAAGACGCTGAGCGAGCGCCACGCGGAATCGGTGATCGCCTGGTTGCGGCGCCACCAGGTGGGCCGGGTGCGCACGCGTCGCGAGGGACATGAGGGCAAGCGCGCAGAGGTGGTCGCGGCCAACATCCGCGACGACATCGCCGTCGGCGGCTGGCAGGTCGGTTCGGTTTTCGGGACCGAGGTCGCGCTGTTGGAACGCTACCGGGTCAGCCGCTCGGTGCTGCGAGAGGCGGTGCGGCTGTTGGAATACCACGGGATCGCGCGGATGCGTCCGGGGCCGGGCGGGGGGCTGGTGGTGGCAAAACCGCACGCGCAAGCAAGCATTGATACGATCGCGCTATACCTTCAATACCGCAAACCGTGCCGCGAAGACTTGCGGCTGGTTCGCGATGCCATCGAGATCGACAACGTCGCAAAGGTTGTCAAACGACGCGACGCGCCGGACGTGCGGGCCTTCCTCGACCGGCATCGGCTCGTGATCCAGGACGCCGGCGACGATGTGCGCAAGGGCGGCATGGAGGAGTTCTTGTTCCACACCGGGCTGGCCCAGCTGGCCGGTAATGCCGTGCTGGACTTGTTTTTACGGATTCTCGTCGAGCTGTTCCGCCGGCAGTGGGCCACTACCGAACAGCAGGCTCCGAGCCGCAACGACCTCGTCGACGTCCAACGTGCTCACTTGAGAGTCATCGAGGCGATCACCGACGGCGACGACAGCCTGGCGCGCCACCGCGCCCGTCGTCACCTGGACGCAGCCGCGTCGTGGTGGCTCTAGCCAGCGAAGTTCAGCCCAACAAGTCGGCGAGCGCATCGTCAAGAGTGGGAAAGCGGAATTCAAAGCCGCTGTCTTGCAGCACTTTTGATGTGGCATGTCGGCCGGTTAGCCCCAGAGCAGGGTCGCTGCGCAGCACCACGGCACCGAGCTTGAGTAAGGCCGCAGGCGTGGGCGGCGCCGACGGGCGGTGCAATTGTCGACGCAGGATGCCCATCAGGTCACGGTTGCGCACGGGGTGGTCGCTGGCGGCAACTACCACACCGGACGGAATGGACACGCCCGGAGTCAGGTCCAGGCACGCGCGGACAACGGCAAGCCAGTCGGAGAGGTGGATCCAGGAGAACCACTGCTGCCCGTTGCCGATCCGTCCGCCCAGCCCCCACTTGGTCAGCGAGACCAACCGGGCGAGAGCGGGTGAGTCTGGGTCGAGGACTATCGAGGTGCGCAGGATGACGCCGTGGTTGGTGTTAGCGCCCTCGAATGCCTCCTCCCAGCGCCGGGCCACACCGGTCATCTGCGGCAATCCCGTCGGTAGCGGTGTTGATTCGTCACAGTGGATTTCGCCGGCGTCCGACCAGATCGCCGTGGTGCTGGCCTGGACCCAATGTGCAAGTGGCGTTTTCAATTCTCGACTGGCGGCGACGAGTGCGCGCGTCGGGAGCACCCTGCTCTCGGTGAGCGCAGTGATGTTGCGTCGCGTGGGGCGGCAATCAACGAGTTTTCCGGCTAGGTTGATCAGCGCGGTGTTGGTTCCCTCCAGCTCCGCGGCCCAGTCACCGACGCTGCGGCCATCCCAACGCAGCTGGCGCACCGGCAAAGTCGGGTCAACTCGTCGGGTCAAGATCGCGACGTCGTGGCCGCGAGCACCAAGATCAGCCACGATCCGCCGGCCCAGCGAGCCGCTGCCGCCCGCGATGACCACCTTCAGCCCGTTGGCAGGCCTGTTCACTGGTTGTCGGTCGCGCTAGGGCCCCGGCCCATCAGCTCCAGACCGGCCATCGCCGCGTCGGCGCCGGCCTTGTCGGTCTTTTCCACCACGAAACCCATGTGGATGATCACCCAGTCGCCCGGAGCGAATGTCTCCTCCGGCAGCATGCCGACGTTGACCCTGCGCTGCTCACCGACGACGTCGACCAGGGCGAGCTGACCGTTGTACCCGTCGAGCATGTGGATGACCTGCCCCGGGATCCCCAGACACATCTGTCAAACCTCCCGTAGCATCGCCACCGCCGATTCGACCGCCGCCACCGCCTCGGGGACCGCTGCCCGGACAGCCTCGCTCAGGCCCATTCCCTCGCCGACGTCGGCGACCTCACACCCCACCACGATAGTCCGCGGCGGCGCCCCGCCGAGGGCTCGAAGGCTCGCGAACACTGTTGCCGGGTCCATGCCGTGCGCGTCCAACGCCGCAGGAGAGTCCTGCGGTTCGTGGTCGGCTTCGAAGACGTGGACCGTCCCGGGTGAGCCCCGGTTCGGGATGGCGTCGACGAGCACCAGGGCGTCCCAGTCGTCGAGCAGGTCGTAAGCCAGGTGCATGCCGCCGATCCCGTAATCGGTTGCGCGCAGCCCGTCCGACTCGCTGAGCTTTGCATGCACGTGACGCAGCACCTCGGGACCGAAGCCGTCATCGCCGAGGAAGATGTTGCCGATGCCGGCGATCAAGATCTGGGGGGACATCAGCGCGGGCTTGCCATGAACCGTCGCAGCCAATCGAACCAGTCGCCCATGCCCTCGCCCGTGCGGGCACTGACCGGCAGGACCGTGGCGGCCGGATTGACCTCGCGGACGCGGGCGAGGTAGGAGTCGACGTCGACATCCAGATATGGCACGAGGTCGATCTTGTTGAGCAGCACCACGTCCACCGCGCGGAACATCACCGGGTACTTCAGTGGCTTGTCGTCGCCTTCGGTGACCGAGTACACCATGGCCTTGGCGTGCTCGCCGACATCGAACTCCGCGGGGCATACCAGGTTTCCGACATTTTCGATGATGACGAGGTCCAGCTCCGCCAGGTCCAGCCCCTGCAGTGCGCGGTTGACCATGGGCGCGTCCAGATGGCACTCGCCGCCGAACCCGTTGCCGGTGTTGAGCAGCGATATCTGGGCGCCCCGGCCACCGAGCTTGGTCGCGTCCAGATCGGTGGCGATATCGCCTTCGATGATCCCGACGGCGAACTCGCCGGCCAGCTCGTCGAGGGTGGCGCCCAGGACCGTGGTCTTGCCGGAGCCGGGCGAGCTCATCAGGTTCAGCGCGCGAACACCGTTGCGCTCGAACGCTTCTCGGTTGTAATCGGCGCGGACATCATTTTCGGCGAAGATGGCCTCCAGCACGTCGATGCGCTCTGAGCCGGTTTCATAGCCGCTGTGATCGCCATGGTCGTGCGTGTGGCCGGCGTCGTCATGATCGTGGGCGTGCACCGTGCCGTCGTCGTGCCGATGAAACCTACCCATCGCGAGCACCTTTCATGAAACGTCCAGTGAGGTCACCAGAAACTCGTCACCGCGCAGCACCTCGACGTCGGCGCTGTCACACTGCGGGCACATCAACGACCACTGCGAGGTGATCGTCGAACGCCGGCCGCACGAACGGCAGTGCACCTCGGCGCTGACGAACTCGAGTTCCAGCTCGGCATCGGGCATGTCCTCGTAGTCGCGAACGAGTGTCCAGCAGAACGTCAGCGACTCGGGAACCACCTGGCGTAGCGCACCGATCTTGACGCGGACGATGTCGACGTGCCGGCCGTCGGCATACGGTTTGACCAGGCTGGCGATCGCTTGGCACAGCGACAGTTCATGCACGGCGGGTCACCGCCGCGGCGTACTGACGGCAGGGCAAGCCCATAGGCACCGTTGTACACCTCGACGCCCGTCGCGGCTGAATCTCGGCGCACAATGGGGGAGAAGAGAGGAGGCGACCATGGCCATCGCCTTATCGACGACCCTGCACACATCATTCGAGGATGCGGTCGAACGGACTCGGAAAGCCCTTGCGGAGAAGGGCTTTGGTGTGCTGACCGAGATCGACATGAAGGCTACGTTGAAGGCCAAGCTCGGCGAGGACATGGAGGACTACCTGATCCTCGGCGCGTGCAACCCGCAGTTCGCCCATCAAGCGGTCAACATCGACCGGCAGATCGGCGTGCTGCTGCCATGCAACGTCGTGGTGCGCCAAGACCCGGACGCGCCCGACACCGTCATCGTCGACGCGATGGACCCGCGGCTGATGGTCGACGTGACCAAGGAGCCCGGATTGGACCAGATCGCCGAGGCGGTGACCGGACTGCTTCAGGAAGCTCTTCAGGACGTGGCGGCCGCGACTTAACAACTTGCACAGAGCCGACGCCGGCGTCTAACCTCGGCGATCGTGCGTCATCTTCTCGTAGTAGCCAGCACCCGCAGCGGGGCCTGATCCAGACCGACCCCCCGCTGTGGGTCGGAAGCTACTACCCGTCGGTCAATCCTTCAGACCAGAGAAGACCGGCACATGACCACCCTCGAGCTCAGCTTTCCCAGCGGCGCCGACCGCTTCGATGGCATTCCGTTACCCCGAGCACTCCGGGAGGACGCCAGCACCATGTCGTGGAGCACATTCACAGCCACCTATGCCCCCACATCCGGCCCGGTGCGCCTGGGCCAGTGGGAATGCGCCGACGGCGAGCGTCGGGCCAGCCGGCTGGGACCGCAGCCCCGGACATTCCGAGCGACCCTGGGCCTTGGCGATCGCATCGAGACCGCGACCGCCACCGCCACGGGCCCGGTTGCCGCGCTCACAGCGATCCTCTACGACCACGGCATCGCCGTAGAGACCCTGCGGTTTCACCAGCTGCGCTCTGACGACACCACGGCGACCTTCATCCGCGGAACGGACGGCTGCCGGGCCGAGTGGGCGATGGGCTGGGCGAAGGACCCGACACAGTCGGCCCTGCGCGCGGTCGTCGCCTGTGCGAACCGGCTGTATGCCTGACGAGCAGGTCGTCTTCGGAACTACAGCGGGCGCAGCATGATCGGCATGCCGTCAATCGGGATCGGCATGCCGCCGTAATCCCACTTTGCCTGGTAGCCGGGCCGTGGGAGCTCCAGCCGGTAGCGGCGCAGCAGCCGGTGCAGGATGGTCTTGATCTCCAGCTGGCCGAAGGTCATCCCGATGCACTTGTGGGCGCCGCCGCCGAACGGCGTGAACGCGTATCGGTGCCGCTTGTGCTCGTTGCGTGGTTCGGTGAACCGGTCGGGATCGAACTTCAGCGGGTCGGTCCACAACTCGGGAAGCCGATGGTTCATGCCCGGATACGCGATGACGTTCGTGCCCTTCGGCAGGTAGTAGCCCAGCAGGTCGGTGTCGCGCACGGTCCGGCGCATGGCCCACTGCACCGGCGTCACGATCCGGATCGACTCGTTCATCACCAGGTCGAGCGATTCGAGCTTCTCCAACGCCTCGATGTCCAGCGGTCCGTCACCGAGCCGATCGGACTCGTCGCGGCAGCGCTCCTGCCACTCCGGGTGGCCGGCCAGGTGGTAGGCCATCGTCGTCGCCGTCGACGTCGAGGTGTCGTGGGCCGCCATCATCAGGAAAATCATGTGGTTGACGATGTCCTCGTCGGAGAACTTGTTGCCATCTTCGTCTTCGGTCTGGCACAACACCGACAGCAGGTCGGTGCCGTCCTTTCCGCGTTGTTCCTTGACTCGCTCGCGGAAGTAGTTCTCCAGCAGTTCTCGTGCCTTGAGACCGCGCCACCAGGTGAACGGGGGAACGCTGGTGCGGATGATCGCGTTGCCGGCGCGGGTGGTGATGGTGAACGCCTTGTTCACCTTCGTCACCAGTTCACGGTCGGTACCCGGCTCGTGGCCCATGAACACCATCGAGGCGATGTCGAGGGTGAGTTCCTTCATCGCCGGATAGAGAAGGAAGCGCGCATCGTTGACCACCCAGTCGTTGGCCACCACTTGGGACACAACCTGGTCCATCTGCTCGACGTAGCTGACCAGCCGGGAGCGGATGAACGCTTCCTGCATGATCCGCCGGTGGAACAAGTGCTCCTCGAAATCCAGCAGCATGAGTCCGCGATGGAAGAACGGCCCGATCACCGGAACCCAGCCCTGCTGTGAATAGTCCTTGTTGCGGTTGGAGTAAATCACTTGCGCGGCATCGGGTCCCAGCGCTGCGACGCCCGGGAGGACCGGGGAGTCCCCGAAGACGACCGGGCCTTTCGTGTGGTAGAGGAACATCAGATAGTCCGGCCCGCCGCGCAGCATTTCGATGATGTGGCCGAGGATGGGCAGCCCACGGTCGCCGACGACCGGCTGGAGCCCACTGCCCGGGGGCGGCTCAGCGAGTGTTCGCTTCTTGAACTCCGTGCGTAGCAGCCTGCGCTCGACGGCACCCATGCCCGGGAAGTTGTTGATCGACGGGGTGAACCGGCGCTTGGCCTGGTCCAGCAGATAATGCGGGGTGCTGATGGTCGCCATCGACGCTCCTTACCCGGTTGTGGCAGCCGTCACTGCCCCCATCCTCAGGTCAGACTTGACGGCTGTCAAGTTTGCTTTTCTGCTGGCGTGGTGCATCGTCGAAGGGTGAGCACCCAGTCCGAGACTCGTGGAGCGGCCGATCAGGGACCGCCCCTTCGGAGGGGTGACAGGCAGCGCCAGGCGATCCTGCAGGCGGTGCGTGAGCTGTTGGAGGAGAAGCCGTTCGCCGAGCTGTCGGTCAGCACCATCAGCGACCGCGCAGGTGTGGCCCGATCGGGGTTCTACTTCTACTTCGACTCGAAGTACGCGGTGCTGGCGCAGATCCTCGCCGAGGCCACCCACGAACTCGAAGAACTCACGCACTACTTCGCGCCCCGCGGCCCGGACGAATCGCCGGCGGCATTCGCCAAGCGGATGGTCGGTAGCGCCGCGGAGGTCTTCGCGCACAACGACCCGATCATGGCCGCGTGCAACGAGGCCCGGAACACCGACGCAAAGATCCGCGAGATACTCGACGGTCAGATCGACACCGTAATCGATCAGATCGTCGGGGTGGTGAACGACGAAATCGCCGCCGGCACAGCGCATCCGATCAGCGATGACGTTCCCGCGCTGGTCCGCATGCTCGGCGCGACCACGGTGATGATGCTGTCGGGCGACGTCACTTTCCTGGGGGCCGGTCGTGACGTGCAGCGTGGCCTGCGGGTACTCGAGCAGTTGTGGCTTGCATCGCTGTGGGGAGCCCAGGGCGGCAGCCGGTAGGGTCACGCCCGTGGCGCAGGCGAAGGTTCACGGGCATTTCGCGGGTAAAAGGTGCTTTCTCACCGGTGCGGCCAGCGGTATCGGCCGGGCGACTGCCTTACGGTTGGCCGCCCACGGCGCCGAGCTGTACCTGACCGACCGCAACACCGACGGTCTGGCACAAACGGTGGCCGACGCCCGCGCGCTGGGCGCCAACGTCCCCGAGCACCGGGTGCTCGATATCGCGGACTATGACGACGTCGCCTCGTTCGCCGCCGACATCCACGCCAATCACCCGAGCATGGACGTCGTCATGAACATCGCCGGGGTGTCGGCGTGGGGGACCGTCGACCAGCTCAGTCATGAGCAGTGGAGCAAGATGGTCGCGATCAACCTGATGGGTCCGATCCATGTCATCGAGACCTTCGTTCCGCCGATGGTGGCGGCCGGGCAGGGCGGTCATCTGGTCAACGTGTCCTCGGCGGCCGGGTTGGTCGCGCTGCCCTGGCATGCCGCCTACAGCGCCAGCAAATACGGGCTGCGCGGAGTGTCGGAAGTGCTTCGCTTCGATCTCGCCCGGCACCACATCGGAGTGTCGGTGGTCGTGCCGGGCGCGGTGAACACCCCACTGGTCAACACCGTTGAGATCGCCGGCGTCGACCGCGACGACCCGAAGGTGCAACGGTGGATCAGCCGCTTCAGCGGTCATGCCGTCACGCCGGAGAAGGCGGCCGAGAAGATCCTGGCCGGCGTGGCCAAGAACCGCTTCCTGATCTACACCTCGGCGGACATTCGGGCGCTATACGCGTTCAAGCGGGTGGCGTGGTTGCCCTACAGCGTGGCGATGCGACAGGTCAACGTGCTCTTCACCCGGGCGCTGCGGCCATCCTCGGCTGCGTAGCCCGTCGAAACTGCGGTGCCGGCGGGATTTCGCGCCGCTGGTCGCCGTGGGTGCAGGATGGGCGCCCTGAGCGCAGTTTCGCCGCGCGAACCAGATGTCAATATTCACCACTCCGCTTCGGACAACGTGCGACGATGAGGCCCCGTATTCAAGAGCAAACATCGAATAGGTGAACAGTATGGTCATCTCCCTTGTCGTCATCGTCGTGATCCTGGCCATCCTCGTGTTCGTCGTCGCGTTCACCGCGTGGAGCGTCTACAACGGTCTCGTCCGTCTGCGCAACGGCTACAAGAATGCTTTCGCGCAGATCGATGTTCAGCTGACTCGGCGTCACGACCTGATACCCAACCTCGTCGAAACCGCCAAGGCCTACATGGCCCACGAGCGCGGCACGCTCGAAGCGGTCATCCAGGCACGCAACTCCGCAATCACCGCACGCACGGCAGCCACCTCCAACCCTGGGGACCCGCAGGCCATGAGTCAGCTGGCAGCCTCGGAAGGGGCGCTGACGGGAGCTCTCAGCAAGCTGTTTGCGCTGAGCGAGGCATACCCAGACCTCAAGGCCAACCAGAACATGATGCAACTCTCGGAGACCCTGACCTCGACGGAGAACAAAGTCGCTTTCGCCCGCCAGGCCTACAACGACGCGATCATGAACTACAACAATAGGCGCGAAGTGTTCCCGGCTGCGCTTTTCGCGGGCATGTTCGGCTTCACCGCGGCAGCACCGCTGGAGGCAGCCGGCCCGGAGGTGCGCGAAGTCCCGCGCGTTCAGTTCTGAACTAGGCCATGGACTTCTTCGAACGCCAGCGGAAGGTACGCGCAGCGTCGAGAAGGATGGTGTTCCTTTTTATCTTGGCGGTGCTCGGGATTACCGCGATCGTGAATTTCGCGGTCATCATGCCCACCGTGTCCCAGGGAGGGGCGACGCCGCAGCAGTTGATCGTGCTATCGGTGGTCGTGAGTGGCGCGGTCCTGATGATGATTGCCGGGGTGTCCGTTGTCAGGACGATGATGTTGCGCGAGGGTGGCGGGGTCAAGGTTGCCGAGAGCCTCGGTGCGATACGCGTACCGGATATGCCAACGGACCCAAAGCTTCATCGGTATCGCAACGTCGTCGAAGAAATCGCAATCGCTTCGAGCACGCCGGTGCCCGTGCTGTATTACCTTCCGCAGGAAGCGGGAATCAACGCGTTCGCCGCGGGATACACGCCGGCGGACGCGGCGGTGTGCGTTACCCAGGGCTCGCTCGACCGGCTCAACCGTGACGAACTGCAGGGAGTCATCGCGCACGAGTTCAGCCACATCGTCAACGGCGATATGCGGTTGAGCCTCAGGCTCATCGGCGTGTTGGCCGGAATCACAGCGCTGGCGGTCATCGGCCGGATGATGTGGTATCTGGGTGGGCGCAGCCGCGACGCCCGCATCAGCCTCCCGTTGTGGGCGCTGGGGTTGGTCGTTCTGGCGGCAGGCTGGATCGGAGTCTTCTTCGGGCGGCTGATCAAAGCAGCCGTCTCCCGTGATCGGGAGTATCTCGCCGATGCATCAGCGGTCCAATACACGCGGGAGACGAGCGGGCTGACGGGCGCGCTGAAGAAGATCGGCGGGCTCGAGGCCGGGTCTCGGCTGGAGACCCCCAAAACCGAAAACGTCAGCCATATGCTCTTCGGCGAGGGCCTGAGATCCTCTGCGCTGTATGCAACTCACCCGCCGCTCATAAAGCGCATCCAGGTGCTCGAGCCTGGCTTCACTCCCACGAACCTCGAGGAGCTGCGTAGGCGGTGGTCCTCTCGACAGCCGGACGGTTTGGAGGAGGACGCCAGGATGGGCTTTGCGGACGCCGCAGTGCAGCAAGCTCCGCCACGCCGCCTCAGCCCTGCCGAATACGCAGCGGCCGTTGGCAATCCGACCGCCGCTTCCTACGAGGCGGGCGTACGCGTCCGCAAAGCGATACCGCAGAACCTTGCCGACCTTGCGCACAATTCCGCCACTGCGGTTCCGTTGATCTATGGCTTGGTCTTCGACCGCAATCAGAATGTCAGGCAGGCTCAGTACCGGATCGTCGCCCGGTATCACGGCAAGCAGGTGGCCGATGAATCGTGGCGATCTGCCGCGGAGGTGGCGCAGCTCGACCCGAGGTTGCGTTTGCCCGTTGCATCCATCGCCTTCCCTGCTCTGCGCGGTCGCGCCGAGGCTGAGACGCGACTGATGACCTCTGTTCTCGGCGAACTGATCAACGCCGACGGTCAGATCGACATCTTTGAATACTGTCTTGGCACACTCGTTTTCGTCAGCTTGAATGAGGCTTTGACGTCAGGGTCGCCGTGGAAGAGCAGGCGTCAGAGCCTGGCCAGCGCCCAAAGCGCCATCTGCTGCCTCATCGCTGTGCTGGCACAAGCCGCTAACAGGGACCCGCGGAGCGCGGCTGCGGCATTCCAGGCGGGGATCGCCGTCGCATTTCCCCAGACACGGATTCCGTTCCGGCCAGTCCAACAGGGCGTATTCGCGCTCGAACAAGTGTGGCCGGTGATCGACGGACTCGAAGGCAACGACAAGGCCACCCTCGTCGCCGCCGTCGTGACGACCGTAATGGCAGACAGGGTCGTCACTGAGGAGGAGTCCGAGCTGCTCCGAACCGTGTGCGGGGTGCTGCACTGCCCGGTTCCACCCGTCGTCTAAGACGCCGTTGCCACCTCAGTCAGGCATTTGCAGTTCCAGCCGTACCCCGAGTAGCCGGATCGGGCGGTCCAGCTCGAACAGGTCCAACACGCGCAGCGCTGTCGCGACGACGACGTCGGCGTCGGTCGTGGGCTCGTCCAGCTTGCGAATCTTGGTGCGGGTGAAAAACGTCGCGGTGCGTACGGTGACGGCTACCCGGGTGACGATCCGCGACTCAGCGACCACCTCGCTCAATGCTCGTCGCGCTAATTCTGTTACCGCCGCGTCCATTTCGTCTCGGTCGGTCAGATCACGCGGAAAGGTGACGACGTGGCTGCGCGACCGCGGCACCCAGGGCTCGGCACTGACCACGTCGTCGCCGCCGCCGTTGGCCAGCAGCAGCAGCCACAGCCCGGTGCGCGGGCCGAATGTCGATGTGAGCAGCTCGGCGTCGGTGTGTGCGAGCTGCCAGACCGTGTTGATGCCAAGAGTGGCAAGCTTTTTCGCTGTCTTAGGGCCAACCCCCCACAGCGCGTCGACCGGGCGGTCACCCATCACGCTCATCCAGTTGGCGTCGGTGAGCGTATAGACGCCGGCGGGTTTGGCGAATCCGGTGGCGACCTTGGCGCGCTGCTTGTTGTCGCTGATGCCCACCGAGCAGGACAGCCCGGTTTCGGTGGAGACGACCGTGCGGATCTGCTCGGCGAGCTCTGTGGGGTCATCGACTTCGGCGCCGACGAACGCCTCGTCCCAACCCCACACCTCGACCGGATGGCCAAGATCGCGCAGCAGTCCCATCACCTGCTCGGAGGCGGCGTCATAGGCGGCCGGATCCGACGGCAGGAAGGTGGCTTCGGGGCAATGGCGGGCGGCAGTGCGCAGCGGCATACCCGCATGCACCCCGAACTGGCGCGCTTCGTAGGAGGCGCAAGTGACGACCTTGCGCGGCTCGGTCGGATCGCCGCTGCCGCCTACGATGACAGGCAACCCGGCAAGTTCAGGGTGTCGGCGCAGTTCGACCGAAGCCAGGAACTGGTCGAGGTCGACGTGCAGAATCCAGTGCGTAGTCATCGACCACAAAGCTTGCGCGCCAAGCTTTCCCACGCATCGCCCAACGTCTCCAGGGTATGGCCCCCGTGGATGAGTTGATGCTCGACGTAGTCGGCGTCGAGCAGGGCGAGCAGGGCATCGGCCTGGATGTCGAGGTTCCCGCTGGCGCCGGCCGCCTCCAGCAGCACCCGCACATGCGTCCGTTGCACCGCGGCGGGCGCACTGTAGCGGGCCTCGCGGCTGGCCGCCGAGAGCAATTCGTGGTGGGCATGGACGAAGCAGATGCGCTCCCGGCCGTACGCCACCAGCCGATCCAGCGGCGGCGCATCCGGGCCCAGCGGCGGCGGACCGAACAGAAACGCCTGCTGGCTGGCCCGCTCGTCCTCGTCGAGCAGCACCATCATCAGCCCGGCCCGGCTGCCGAACCGGCGGAACACCGTGCCCTTACCGACGCCGGCCGCGGCGGCGATGTCGTCCATGGTGACGGCGTCGGCTCCACGCTCGGCGATCAGCCGACGCGCCGCGTCCAGCAGGAGCGCGCGATTGCGGGCTGCATCGCCACGCTCTTGCGGGCCGGAAGGTGCCTCCAAGGCGACGGAAATGGGCAGCTCACCCGGCCGGTTGACGACGCTCATCACTGCACTCTAACGCCGCCGGAATAAACCGGACCACGGTCCGGTTTGGTCGGTGGAAGGATGTATACCAACTATCGAAGGGAATTGCCAAGGATGCCGAAGATCACGATCTTGGCTTTGGTAGGCAGCTTGCGTGCGGCGTCGGTCAACCGCCAGATCGCCGAGTTGGCGGCCGAGGTTGCCCCGGACGGCGTCACCGTGACGATCTTCGACGGGCTGGCCGAGCTGCCGTTCTACAACGAGGACATCGACAATGAGCACGACCTGCCGGCGTCGGTCGCCGCGCTGCGACGTGCGGCCGCTGAGGCCGATGCCGCATTGGTGGTCACGCCGGAATATAACGGCAGCATCCCCGCCGTGATCAAGAACGCGATCGACTGGCTTTCCCGGCCATTCGGCCGCGGCGCACTGAAAGACAAGCCGTTGGCCGTCATCGGCGGATCGCTTGGCCGCTACGGCGGCGTCTGGGCGCACGATGAGACGCGCAAGTCGTTCGCGATCGCCGGCCCGCGGGTCGTCGAGGCGATCAAGCTCTCGGTGCCGTTCCGGACGCTCGACGGCAAGCACCCGCGTGAGCACGCCGAGCTCGCCGCAAACGTGCGCGACGCGGTGGGCAAGCTGGCCGCGGAGGTCAGCTGAGGCCTCACGCCGAGGTTTGCTGTGACGCGCGCGCGGGTGGATTTCGCGGCGTAGTTGTCGGTGGCTAGTGGTAAAACCTGCGGCATGATCGGAACGCGGCTGACGAGGCCAAATTGTGATCTACGACACGCCGATAAGGGGCGCTTGCGAGCGCTTACGACCAGGGAATTTCATGAATGTTGTTCAGAAGATGTTGTATCCCTTCTTATTGTCAGCCACTAGGTGTAGTGTTTCACCACACCGACAGACCCCGGGTTCACCAGGTCAGCCGGACCGCGCCACCCGGCATCGACAGCCAGCCGCCGCGGATCGGTAAGACGGGAATTTCGGGGCGCGGCGGTCTGCTGAACCAGCAGTGCAGATGCAGTACCCGAGTAGTTGCCAGTTCGTGTCAAGTTCGTCATTTTCCACAGAGGACCCACAGAGGAGTGGTACCGCCGATGAGCATCACCGTGTACACCAAGCCGGCATGTGTGCAGTGCAACGCGACCTACAAGGCGCTGGACAAAGAGGGCATCCCCTACGAGAAGGTGGACATCTCCCTGGACAGCGAGGCGCGCGACTACGTGATGGCACTCGGATACCTGCAGGCCCCTGTTGTGGTGGCCGGTAACGACCACTGGTCGGGCTTCCGGCCGGACCGGATCAAGGCGCTCGCCAGCGCCGCGCTGACCGCCTAGGAGATTGCCGTGCCGTCGTGCAGCCTGGTGTATTTCTCCAGCGTGTCGGAGAACACCCACCGCTTCGTGCAGAAGCTGGGCATTCCGGCCACGCGGATACCGCTGCACGGCGCGATCGAGGTGGACCAGCCCTATGTCCTGGTGCTGCCGACCTACGGCGGTGGGCACAAGACGCCTGATATCAACGACGGGGCCTATGTTCCTAAGCAGGTCATCAAGTTTTTGAACAACAGACGCAATCGAGCCTTGCTGCGTGGCGTGATAGCCGCTGGCAACAACAACTTCGGTGCCGAGTTCTGTTACGCGGGCGAGGTGATCTCGCGCAAGTGCGGCGTTCCGTACCTATACCGATTCGAATTGATGGGAACCGCCGAGGACGTGCAAACCGTCCGCGCGGGCCTGGCTGACTTTTGGAAGGACGACACGTGCCACCAACCGCCGCAACTGCAGAGCGTGTAACAGCCACGGGCCACGGTGCGTTGCCGGGCGAGACGGACTATCACGCCCTCAACGCGATGCTGAATCTGTACGACGCAGACGGCAAGATTCAGTTCGACAAGGACCGCGAAGCCGCGCACCAGTACTTCCTGCAACACGTCAACCAGAACACGGTCTTCTTTCACAACCAGGACGAGAAACTCGACTACCTGATCCGCGAGAACTACTACGAGCGTGAGGTTCTCGACCAGTACTCACGAAACTTCGTCAAGACGCTGCTCGACCGCGCGTACGCCAAGAAGTTCCGGTTCCCGACATTCCTGGGCGCGTTCAAGTACTACACCTCCTACACGCTGAAGACCTTCGACGGCAAGCGCTATCTCGAGCGTTTCGAGGATCGCGTCGTCATGGTGGCGTTGACTCTGGCCGCCGGGGACACCGCGTTGGCCGAAAAGCTGGTCGACGAGATCATCGACGGGCGGTTCCAGCCGGCCACCCCGACGTTCCTCAACTCGGGGAAAAAGCAACGCGGCGAGCCCGTGAGCTGCTTCCTGCTTCGGATCGAAGACAACATGGAGTCGATCGGGCGCTCGATCAACTCCGCGCTGCAGCTGTCCAAGCGCGGTGGGGGAGTTGCGTTGTTGCTGAGCAACATTCGCGAGCACGGTGCGCCGATCAAGAACATCGAGAACCAGAGCTCCGGCGTCATCCCGATCATGAAGCTGCTGGAGGACTCGTTCTCCTACGCCAACCAGCTCGGCGCGCGTCAGGGTGCCGGCGCGGTCTACCTGCACGCCCACCACCCCGACATCTACCGATTCCTGGACACCAAACGGGAGAACGCCGACGAGAAGATCCGGATCAAGACGCTCAGCCTGGGCGTGGTGATCCCGGACATCACCTTCGAGTTGGCCAAGAAGAACGAGGACATGTACCTGTTCTCGCCATACGACGTCGAACGCATCTACGGTGTGCCGTTCGCCGACATCTCGGTCACCGAGAAGTACTACGAGATGCTCGACGACTCCCGCATCCGCAAGACCAAGATCAAGGCACGCGAGTTCTTCCAGACGCTGGCCGAGCTGCAGTTCGAATCGGGTTACCCCTACATCATGTTCGAGGACACGGTGAACCGGGCCAACCCGATCGAGGGCAAGATCACCCACTCCAACCTCTGCTCGGAGATCCTGCAGGTGTCCACACCGTCGTTGTTCAACGACGACTTGTCGTATGCGAAAGTGGGCAAGGACATTTCGTGCAACCTCGGTTCGCTGAACATCGCCAAGACGATGGACTCGCCTGACTTCGCCCAGACCATCGAGGTCGCGATCCGGGCGCTGACCGCGGTGAGCGACCAGACGCACATCTGGTCCGTGCCCTCGATCGAGCAGGGCAACAACGACTCGCATGCGATCGGGCTCGGGCAGATGAACCTGCACGGATACCTTGCGCGCGAACGGATTTTCTACGGCTCCGAAGAGGGCATCGACTTCACCAACATCTACTTCTACACGGTGCTCTACCACGCGCTGCGGGCGTCGAACAAGATCGCGATCGAACGCGGCACGCATTTCAAGGGTTTCGAGCGTTCGAAGTATGCGACCGGGGAGTTCTTCGACAAGTACATCGACCAGGTGTGGGAGCCCAAGACCGACAAGGTTCGGCAGCTTTTCGCCGACGCCGATATCCGCATCCCCACCCAGGACGACTGGCGGCGGTTGAAGGAATCGGTGCAGGCCCATGGGATTTACAACCAGAACCTGCAGGCGGTGCCGCCGACGGGATCGATCTCCTACATCAACCACTCGACGAGCTCGATCCACCCGATCGTGTCGAAGATCGAGATCCGCAAGGAAGGCAAGATCGGTCGGGTCTACTACCCGGCGCCGTACATGACCAACGACAACCTGGAGTACTACCAGGACGCCTACGAGATCGGCTACGAGAAGATCATCGACACCTACGCGGCGGCCACCCAGCATGTGGACCAGGGCCTGTCGCTGACGCTGTTCTTCAAGGACACCGCGACCACCCGCGACGTCAACAAGGCCCAGATCTACGCCTGGCGCAAGGGAATCAAGACGCTGTACTACATCCGGCTGCGTCAGATGGCGCTAGAGGGAACCGAGGTTGAAGGCTGCGTTTCCTGCATGCTGTAAGGGCTTCTAGCTCCGCCGAATGTGTGCTTAATGTACGCGGATCGCGGTTTGACCGTGCATTAAGCCCACACTCGATGGAACGGGCCTCTGCCCGGTCTTCCCAGGTCAGCGATGGCAACGGGGTAAGGTGCTTGACGTGGTGAGAATTCCTCGACCCCACCCCAGCCCGAAGCCTGGGGCAAAGGCCGACGCGCGCAGCGAGCGCTGGCGCGAACACCGCAAGAAGGTACGCCGGGAGATCGTCGAAGCGGCCTTTCGCGCCATCGACCGGTTGGGACCCGAGCTCAGCGTCCGCGAGATCGCCGAAGAGGCCGGCACCGCCAAACCCAAGATCTACCGGCATTTCCATGACAAGTCCGACCTGTTCCAGGCGATCGGGGAGCGGCTGCGGGACATGCTCTGGGCAGCGGTCTTCTCGTCGGTGGACTTCGCCACCAACTCGGCTCGCGAAATCATCCGGCGCAGCGTGGAAGAGTACGTCAACCTGGTCGACGAGCATCCCAACGTGCTGCGGTTCTTCATCCAGGGCCGTTTCCCGGAGCAGTCCGAGTCGACGATGCGGACGCTGAACGAAGGCCGGGAGATCACGCTGGCGATGGCGGAAATGTTCAACAACGAGCTGCGCGAGATGGAACTGGACCCCGCCGCGATCGAATTGGCCGCCTTCGCCGCGTTCGGGTCGGCGGCATCGGCCACCGACTGGTGGCTGGGGTCCGACCCCGATAGCCCGCGGCGGATGGACCGCGACAAGTTCGTCGAGCACCTGACCACGATCATGATGGGTGTCATCGGCGGCACCGCCGAGCTGCTCGGCATCAACATGGACCCCGACCAGCCGATCCACAACGCGGTGCCGCGCAGCTCCGCCGCGAGCTGAACGTCGGCGGCGTTGACATCGTCGCAGCCGTCGGTGACACTCATCCGATACCCTGGGTACTGGGTACTTGAGCCCCCGAGCAGGAAGATCCGAGATGACCGTCGCCGAGCCGACCACCGAGCCCTCCGCACAGGCTCCGCCCGTGCACACCCGCGCGATCATCATCGGGACCGGGTTCTCCGGGCTCGGGATGGCCATCGCACTGCAGCGCCAAGGTGTGGACTTCCTCATCCTGGAGAAGGCCGACGAGATCGGCGGCACCTGGCGGGACAACAGCTACCCCGGGTGCGCCTGCGACGTGCCGTCGCACCTGTACTCGTTCTCGTTCGAACCGAAGGCCACCTGGAGCAAACTGTTCTCCCCGCAACCGGAGATCCTGGACTACCTCAAGGGCGTCACCGACAAGTACGGGCTGCGCCGCTACATCCGATTCGGTTCGCTGGTGGACCGCGCGCACTGGGATGACAGCGAGCACCACTGGCATGTGTTCACCGAGTCCGGGCAGGAGTATGTGGCGCAGTTCGTGATCTCGGGCGCCGGGGCACTGCACATCCCGCGCCTGCCGGACATTGAGGGCATCGACGAATTCGCCGGTGCCGCTTTCCATTCGGCCCAGTGGGATCACAGCGTCGACCTGACGGGCAAGCGGGTCGCGGTGATCGGCACCGGGGCCAGCGCGATTCAGATCGTGCCGGCGATCGTCAACGACGTCGCCCAGTTGCACATGTACCAGCGCACCCCGCCGTGGGTGGTGCCAGTGCCGTTCGCTCCGCTTCCGACGGCGTTGCGCCAAGCATTCGCGACCGTGCCCGGCCTGCGCCTGGCGGTACGTGCCGGCATCTACTGGGGGCTCGAGACGGTCGGATTCGCGATGACTCAGCAGCCCGGATTGCTGAGAGCCATCGAGGCGATCGGCAAGTGGAACATCCGGCGCAATGTCCGCGACAAGGAATTGCGCCGCAAGCTCACTCCGCGCTACCGCGCAGGCTGCAAACGAATCCTGTACTCCGGCAACAACTATTACAGGGCGGTGGCCAACCCGAAGACGACGCTGATCACCGAACGGATCAAACGCATCAGCGCCGAGGGCATCGTCACCGACGACGGCGTCGAGCACCCGGTCGATGTCATCGTGTACGCGACCGGCTTCCACGTCACCGACTCCTACACCTACGTCGACGTCAAGGGCCCCCACGGGGAGGACTTGGTGGACCGTTGGAACCGCGAGGGTGTCGTCGCACACCGCGGGATCGCCGTCGCCGACGTGCCCAACCTGTTCTTCCTGCTGGGTCCGAACACCGGTCTGGGCCACACCTCGGTGGTGTTCATGATCGAGTCGCAGATCCACTACGTCTCCGAGGCGATCGCGGCCTGCGACCGCCTGGACGCGCAAGCGCTGGCACCCACCCGTTCCGCGCAGGACCGGTTCAACGAGGAGCTACAGCAAAAGCTGGCCGGCTCGGTGTGGAACACCGGCGGCTGCAGCAGCTGGTACCTGGATGAGCACGGCGTCAACCGGACCCTGTGGAGCGGTATGACCTGGCAGTACTGGCGGGCCACCCGCTCGCTCAAACCGGCCGAGTACCGCTTCTTCGGGGTGGGCACCGGTTCCCCCGCCGACCGTCCGGCCGCGGCCGTCGCGAACTAGGAGACACACGCGACACTAGGTGTTGTGTTACCCCGGCTTGTCGGCCCCCAGGGGTAGTGTTTGAAGTCTGAGCAGTCGACTATCCGTCCTGGTGAAGTGGGGTTCTGGTGAGCGAAAAAATGAAGCTGATCGACCGCGTTTCCGCGATCAACTGGAACCGTCTACAAGACGAGAAGGACGCCGAGGTCTGGGAGCGACTGACGGGAAACTTCTGGCTCCCCGAGAAGGTGCCGGTGTCCAACGACATCCCGTCCTGGGGCACGCTGACCGCCGGCGAGAAGCAACTGACGATGCGGGTGTTCACCGGTCTGACGCTGCTGGACACCATTCAGGGCACGGTCGGCGCGGTGAGCCTAATTCCCGACGCGCTGACGCCGCACGAGGAGGCCGTCTACACCAACATCGCCTTCATGGAGTCGGTGCACGCCAAGAGTTACAGCTCGATCTTCTCCACGCTCTGCTCGACCGCTGAAATCGACGACGCCTTCCGCTGGTCGGAGGAAAACCCCAACCTGCAGCGCAAGGCCGAGATCGTCATGGAGTACTACCGCGGCGATGAGCCACTCAAGCGCAAAGTGGCCTCGACACTGCTGGAAAGCTTCCTGTTCTACTCCGGGTTTTACCTGCCGATGTACTGGTCCAGCAGGGCCAAGCTGACGAACACCGCCGACATGATCCGGCTGATCATCCGCGACGAGGCCGTGCACGGCTACTACATCGGTTACAAGTTCCAGCGTGGGCTGGCCCTGGAGGACGCCGCTAAGCAAGCCGAGCTCAAGGACTACACGTACGAGCTGCTCTTCGAGCTATACGACAACGAGGTGGAGTACACCCAAGACCTCTACGACGAGGTCGGGCTGACCGAAGACGTCAAAAAGTTCTTGCGCTACAACGCAAACAAGGCGCTGATGAACCTGGGGTATGAGGCGTTGTTCCCGCGCGACGAGACCGACGTCAACCCGGCGATCGTGTCGGCGCTGTCACCCAATGCCGACGAGAACCACGACTTCTTCTCCGGATCGGGTTCGTCGTACGTGATCGGCAAGGCCGTCGTCACCGAAGACGAGGACTGGGACTTCTAAAATATGCAGGTCAGAAGCATAAACCGGTCAGGCGCGCCGCGATCAACAAACCCATTGTTCGTCCGGATCACTGCCTCGCCCCCACCCTATGCCCACGAATTGCCCACAAAATTCTTCAGGAGGACTGCTTTGGGTGACGGCCGAAGCCCCAGAAGCCCGGGGGTCGAAACGCGGTCGAAACCCAGTGATCGAGAAACCTTAATGCGGTAACCCACTTCAGCACGCCCAGCAGCCAAAATATTGGCCACGTTGCTGGACAGGCTGCACTCGGCCTCAGCGCACGGCCGTCGCGACAACTTGGCGTTGGTACGGACGATGACGAAGAAAAACGGCGGGCCTTGATTTCAGCGCATGTGCATCGTATCGGCGCGCTCGCCTGCTCGGAGAGGACGCGGGCTAATCGCTGTCTATCCGAGCCAGCGCGGCGTCAGGTAAGTCGGATCGCAAAAATCGGGTACTCGATGAACAGCCTCCAGGCGTAAGCTCACGCATCGTTTGGGGAGGTTAACGAAAGATTATTGAGGAGAGGAACAGGATGCGCGCAGCGATTGCGTCTCGCATATTGGTCGGGGTCGCGGCCCCCGCGGCAGCGATCGTGCTTGCGTCACCGGCCACGGCCTACCCGAGCGGCGAAATCCCCGGAAATGGGGTCTTTCGCGTGGGTACCGAAATTGCGCCAGGCATCTACCACACTCAGGGGCCTGTGAATCCGAGATTCATGTGCACTTGGATTACGCGCCGGACAGTCGGGGGCAATGACATCGCCGACGGAAATTACGCTCAGGGGCCACAATATGCGAAGGTTCCGGTAACGGTAGTTGTCTTCGAGACCTTTGGCTGCCAGCCCTGGACGCCCGCCTGATAAGGGAGCGCGCGCAGCGGCGGGCCAGCGGCGCGGCAGCCTGGCGGCGGTCAAGTCGATGACCAACAAGCGCGGCGTCTGATAGCGCGAACCTAGCAGTCACCTACTTGGTCGAGGTCTCATCCTCAATCGAAGCGGCCGCCGTGGCGGTGGCATCGTCGTCTGCGGGCTTCGCGGGCTCAGCGTCGTCCATATCTACGGCACCAACACTTGTGCGACACCGCCGTGGCCGTGGCACGTGCCAACAGAGTGTGGGTGTTCGCTATTACGAATAGTCGCCATCTCGGCAGATCGCGGTGGGCGGCCTGTCCGCCGGTCCCTTTTCGGGTCCGGAACGAAGTCACCGGATGAAGCTCGGTAATAACACGGTGGGCAGTCCGACTCTGCATGGGCTGGCGAAGCCGTACCGAAGACGAGGACTGGGACTTCTAGCGCCTGTGAACGGCGCATGAATTCTGTGAATCTTGCGCCCTCACAGTGGCGCCCTTAGACCCACTCGCACCACACTGAACGTGTGGCCGCCACTTCGTTTCTGACCTCGGTGCTGCGCTGGCTGCAGGCCGGCTACCCCGACGGCGTTCCCGGCCCGGACCGGGTGCCGCTGTTGGCGCTGCTGCGCAGCACTCCGCTGACCGAGGATCAGGTTCGCGAAGTCGTGCACAACATGATCGCGGCCGGATCACCCTCAGTCACCAATGGCGAGATCGACGACGACGAGATCGCCGAGTTCATCTCGGACATGACCCATTACGACGCCGGCCCGGAAAACGTCAGGCGCGTGGCGAGCACGCTGGCCGCCGCCGGCTGGCCGCTGATGGGAGTCGACGGCAGCGAGGGCGAGGACTCCGACGAGCCTTAAAGCGTGGCCGTGTCGATCACGAAGCGATAGCGCACGTCACTGGCCAGCACCCGCTCATAGGCCTCGTTGACGTAATCCGGCTCGATGACTTCGATTTCGGGCGTCACGTTGTGCTCGGCGCAGAAGTTCAGCATCGCCTGCGTCTCGGCGATGCCGCCGATGTTGGAGCCGGACAGGCTGCGCCGCATCAGCGCCAACGCGAACGCCGGCACCGGCATCGGATGCTCGGGGATGCCGAGCTCGACCAGTGTGCCGTCGACGTCGAGCAGCTTCAGGTATTCACCCAAATCCAGGTTGGCAGACACCGTGTTGAGGATCAGGTCGAAGCTGTTGCGCAACTTCTTGAACGTGGCCGGGTCCGAGGTCGCGTAGTAGTGGCTGGCGCCTAGGCGCAAGCCGTCCTCCATCTTCTTCAGCGACTGTGACAACACGGTCACCTCGGCGCCCATCGCCACACCCAGCTTGACGCCCATGTGCCCGAGTCCGCCCAGGCCGATCACCGCAATTCGCTTGCCCGGCCCGGCATTCCAGTGCCGCAGCGGGGAGTAGAGCGTGATACCCGCGCACAGCAGCGGCGCCGCAGCGTCGAGCGGCAGCGCGTCGGGAATGCGCAGAACGTAGTTTTCGTCGACGACGATCGCGCCGCTGTAACCGCCGTAGGTCGGCTGCCCATCCCTGCCGACGCCGTTATAGGTCGTCGTCATGCCGCGCTTGCAGTACTGCTCCAAACCGGCGAGACAGCTACTGCACTCGCGGCAGGAGTCCACGAAACAGCCCACGCCGACGCGGTCACCCACCTTGTGCTTGGTGACCTCGGAGCCCACAGCTGTTACCACACCGGCGATTTCGTGACCGGGAACGACCGGATAGTTGGGCTTGCCCCACTCGGCCCTGACGGTGTGGATGTCCGAGTGGCAGATGCCGGCGAACTTGATCTCGATCGCCACATCGTGCGGGCCCGGGTCGCGGCGGGTGATTGTGGTCTTGGTCAGCGGCTCGGTCGGCGACGTGGCGGCATACGCAGAAACAGTGCTCATTGGCAGACCTCTTGAGTGGTTGGCTCAATCGCGGATTTTAGGGAACGCAACCGAGAATATCATAGATAGGCTATGTATTTCTGTGCCGTGAGGGCAACGTCACATCAATTGATCGGGGCGTTGACCCAGTGCAGGTCGTCGACGACGCCCCGGGCCGCAACCAGCCCCTCACCGGTCTGCCACACCTCGTTGTTGACCACGAACACCCGGTTGTCGCGGTTGGCCGCCAGCTTGCGCCACGACGCGCTGTCGAACACGGCGGGGGCATGATCCTTGGCGGCCGGCGACGCGAAGGACACGTACACCAGGTCGCCGTCGGCGGCGGAGAAATCGGGTGTGCCCGCGAGATCGGTGTCGCTGGCGCCCATCTCGATGTAGGGCTTGTCGGTGAAACGCTGCGACGCGGGACGGTCGACGCCGACCATGCGCAGCACGCTGGCCGGAAAGTTGTCCGCGCCGTATACCCGGATGGTGTGCTCGGTGAACTGCACGATCGACGCCTGGTAGTGCGCGGCGTCGTGGGCGGCCCCGGCTTCGTGGGCCTGCGCGGCGAAGTCGTTGATCAGCGCGCCCGCCGCGTCGGCGCGGCCGGTAGCCGCGCCCACCCCACGTAGGTTGTTCTCCCAGTCCGGACCGGGCGCCGCGGTGAATACGGTCGGGGCGATCTTCGTCAGCGCCGGATACAACTGCGGCGTCAACGCCTGTGATCCGAGGATCAGGTCCGGCTTGGCCGCTTCGATCCCCGCCAGATCGGGAGCGCTGCGGGGACCGACCCCTTGCAGCCGGTGCACGACGGTGCCCAGATAGGACGGCTGACTCGGGGAACCGTCCGGCAGCGCGGCCGCGACAATGCGCGATTGCAGGCCCAGGGCGCACAGGGCGTCGAGCGCATCCCCGGAGAGCGCCACGATGCGCTGCGGGTCGGCGGGCACTTGGACCGCGTCGGGGTGCACACCCCCGGCGTTGTGTGCGGTGCGCGTCGGCGGCCCGGGATCCGGTTGATCCGGTTGTGGCGCGCAGGACTCGTCCGGTCGGCGTTGGTTGCCCAGGACTCCTGCGCCGGCGATTTGGGTGGTGCTGGTGATCACCGAAGCGGACGGCGACGGCCTGCCCCCGGACGTGCAAGCAGGGCAGATCGTGGCAAAAATCGCGGAGGCGGCTGCGGCTGCGGCGAGCCTGGCTCGCATACCCCTGAGCAGCACGGCTCCGACGGTAACATCCGGCCAGCGGGGTCTCACGAGGCCAATACGACAGTTTGTAGGACCAGTGCCTCGGCGGGCCCCGTCGAAGGCTAGGATTCACTGAAGATTGCCCGACGTTTGGAGGAGCTCTTGACCGCCGAAGCGCCCCCGCTAGGAGAACTCGAGGCCGGTCGTCCGTACCCACCCCGGACCGGCCCCAAGGGCAACCTCGTCTACCGGCTGATCACCACCACCGATCACAAGATGATCGGCATCATGTACTGCGTCGCGTGCTTCGCCTTCTTCTTCATCGGCGGGCTGATGGCGCTGCTGATGCGCACCGAGCTGGCCGCGCCGGGCCTGCAGTTCTTATCGAATGAGCAGTTCAACCAGCTGTTCACCATGCACGGCACGATCATGCTGCTGTTCTATGCCACCCCGATCGTCTTCGGCTTCGCCAACCTGGTGCTGCCGCTGCAGATCGGGGCGCCCGACGTGGCGTTCCCGCGGCTGAATGCCTTCTCGTTCTGGCTGTTCTTGTTCGGCTCGTTGATTGCGATCGCCGGTTTCATCACGCCGGGCGGCGCCGCGGACTTCGGGTGGACCGCCTACACCCCGCTGACCGATGCCATCCACTCACCCGGCGCGGGCCCTGACCTGTGGATCATGGGGCTGATCGTTGCCGGTCTGGGCACCATCCTGGGCGCGGTCAACATGATCACCACGGTGGTCTGCATGCGCGCCCCGGGCATGACGATGTTCCGGATGCCGATCTTCACCTGGAACATCCTGGTGACATCCATCCTGGTGCTGCTGGCGTTCCCGATTCTGACCGCGGCACTGTTCGGGCTGGCCGCTGACCGCCATCTGGGCGCCCACATCTACGACGCGGCCAACGGCGGAGTCCTGTTGTGGCAGCACCTGTTCTGGTTCTTCGGCCACCCCGAGGTGTACATCGTGGCGCTGCCCTTCTTCGGCATCGTCACCGAGATCTTCCCCGTATTCTCGCGCAAGCCGATCTTCGGCTACACCACGCTCGTGTACGCAACGATGTCGATCGCCGTGCTGTCCGTCGCGGTGTGGGCGCACCACATGTTCGCCACCGGCGCGGTGCTGCTGCCCTTCTTCTCGTTCATGACCTATCTGATCGCCGTGCCGACCGGGATCAAATTCTTCAACTGGGTCGGCACAATGTGGAAGGGGCAGTTGACATTTGAGACGCCGATGCTGTTCGCGATCGGCTTTGCGGTCACCTTCCTGCTTGGCGGTCTGACCGGCGTGCTGCTGGCCAGCCCGCCGCTGGACTTCCACGTCACCGACACCTATTTCGTGGTCGCGCACTTCCACTACGTGTTGTTCGGGACCATCGTGTTCTCCACTTTCGCCGGTGTGTACTTCTGGTTCCCGAAGATGACCGGGCGGCTGCTCGACGAGCGGTTGGGCAAGCTGCATTTCTGGTTGACGTTCATCGGTTTTCACACCACGTTTTTGATCCAGCACTGGCTGGGCGACGCCGGCATGCCGCGCCGCTACGCCGACTACCTGCCCACCGACGGATTCCAGATGTACAACATCGTCTCCACAATCGGGGCGTTCATCCTTGGCGCATCGATGATTCCGTTCGTCTGGAACGTCTTCAAGAGCTGGCGCTACGGCGAAGTGGTCACCGTCGACGACCCGTGGGGATACGGCAACTCACTGGAGTGGGCCACCAGTTGCCCACCGCCGCGGCACAATTTCACCGAGCTGCCCCGCATCCGCTCCGAACGGCCGGCCTTCGAATTGCACTACCCGCACATGGTGGAACGACTGCGCGCCGAGGCACATGTCGGCCGAGCTCACGGCGGCCCCGAGGGCGGCGATGTCACCAGAGTCGACGACGTGAGCGTTCGCACCTAATGGCCTGTCGCGGCGGCAATCTGGGGTGAGTACGCCCCGCAAGGTGTCGGCGTTGATCACCGTCACCGGTGTCGATAAGCCGGGCGTGACGTCGGCGCTCTTCGAGGTGCTCTCGGGTCAGCGGGTGGAGTTACTCAACGTCGAGCAGGTCGTGATCCGGGGTCGGCTGACCTTGGGTGTGCTGGTGCGCGCCGCCATGGACGAGGCGCAAGGTAAGGCCCTGCGCCAGGCCGTCGAGGCAGCCATCCATGGTGTCGGGCTGGACGTCAGCATCGAACGCAGCGACGACCTGCCGATCATCCGGGAACCGTCGACGCACACCATCGTGGTGCTCGGCCGGCCGATCACCGCCGACGCCTTCGGCGCGGTGGCTCGAGAAGTGGCCGCGCTGGGGGTCAACATCGACCTGATCCGCGGTGTCTCGGACTATCCGGTCACCGGCCTGGAGCTGCGGGTCTCGGTGCCACCGGGGATCGATGGCCAATTGCAGGCCGCGCTGACGCGGGTGGCAGTCGACGCGGGCGTGGACGTGGCGATGGAGGACTACACGCTGTCGCGGCGCGCCAAACGGCTGATCGTGTTCGACGTCGATTCCACGCTGATCCAGGGCGAGGTCATCGAGATGCTGGCTGCCCGCGCGGGAGCCCAGGACGCGGTCGCGGCCATCACCGACGCCGCGATGCGCGGCGAACTGGACTTCGCGGCCTCGCTGCGCCAGCGGGTCGCCGCCCTCGCCGGTCTGCCCGCCGGCGTGCTCGGCGAGGTCGGCGAGCAGTTGGAGCTGACCCCGGGCGCGCGCACTACGCTGCGCACCTTGCGGCGGCTGGGCTATCACGTGGGCGTGGTCTCCGGGGGCTTCCGGCAGGTCATCGAGCCGCTGGCGCACGAGTTGATGCTCGACTTCGTCGCCGCCAATGAGCTGGAGATCGTCGACGGCACAATCACCGGCCGGCTCGTCGGCCCGATCATCGACCGAGCGGGCAAAGCCAAGGCGTTGCGGGACTTCGCCCATCAGGCCGGGGTGCCGCTGGAACAGACCGTCGCGGTCGGTGACGGGGCCAACGACATCGACATGCTGACCGCGGCGGGCCTGGGCGTGGCGTTCAACGCCAAACCGGCGTTGCGAGAGGTCGCCGACGCGTCGCTGACCTACCCATACCTGGACACCGTGCTGTTTCTGCTCGGCGTCACGCGTGGCGAGATCGAGGCCGCCGACGCGGTCGACGGCATGGTCCGGCGCGTCGAGATCCCACCCGAATAGCGGGGCGACCCGACAGCCGTCTGCTCGCCGCGGTACGGCACGATGGTCGGGTGCCCGCCCAGGCTAGCGACGCCACCGACCCCGATCTGCTGATCGACTTCAAAGATGTTTCGCTGCAGCGCAATGGCCACCTGCTGGTCGGGCCGGTGAGTTGGTCGGTCGAGCTCGACGAACGCTGGGTGATCATCGGGTCCAACGGTGCCGGCAAGACGTCGTTGTTACGCATCGCCGCAGCGGCCGAGCACCCGTCCTCCGGGGTCGCCTACGTGCTGGGCGAACGCCTGGGCCGAGTGGACATGTCCGAGCTGCGCTCCCGGGTGGGTTTCAGTTCGACGGCCCTGTCGCAACGGGTGCCCGGCAACGAGTTGGTGCGCGACCTGGTTGTGTCGGCCGGCTACGCGGTGCTGGGCCGGTGGCGGGAGCGCTACGAGGACGTCGACTACCACCGGGCGATCGACATGCTGGAGAGCCTGGGCGCCGAACACCTTGCCGATCGCACCTACGAGACCCTGTCGGAGGGGGAGCGCAAGCGGGTGCTGATCGCGCGGGCGTTGATGACCGACCCCGAGCTGCTGCTGCTCGACGAACCGGCCGCCGGCCTGGACCTGGGCGGCCGCGAGGAACTGCTGCTGCGGCTGACCGACCTCGCCGCAGATCCGGACGCCCCGGCGCTGGTCCTGGTCACCCATCACGTCGAGGAGATCCCGATCGGCTTCAGTCATTGCATGCTGTTGTCGGAAGGGCGCGTCGTCGCATCGGGTTTGTTGTCTGACGTGCTGACCAGTGAGAATCTGTCTGCGGCGTTCGGCCAGGCGATCACGGTGGACGTGATCGACGGGCGTTACTTCGCCCGGCGTACCCGCACCCGCGCGGCCCACCGGAGGCTTTCTTGACACCACCAGACTCGGGTGCGCCGTTGACCCCGCGGCCCGCCGCGACCGTGATGCTGATCCGCGAAAGCGGCAACGGCATCGCGGTCTTCATGATGCGCCGGCACTCCGCAATGGAATTCGCCGCCGGTGTGATGGTGTTTCCCGGCGGCGGCGTCGACGATCGCGACCGCAACGCGCCGATCGACTGGGCCGGGCCGCCGCCGTCGTGGTGGGCGCAGCGCTTCGGCATCGCCACCGACCTCGCCGAGGCGCTGGTGTGCGCGGCCGCCCGGGAAACCTTCGAGGAATGCGGCGTGCTGTTCGCCGGGCCCGCCGACGACCCTGGCGGCATCGTCGGTGACGCCTCGGTGTACCGCGAATCCAGGTTGGCGCTGGCCGAGCGGACGCTGTCGTTCGCCGACTTCCTGCGCCGGGAGAACCTGGTGCTGCGGGCGGATCTGCTGCGGCCCTGGGCGAACTGGGTGACGCCGGAAGCCGAACGCACCCGCCGCTATGACACCTACTTCTTCGTCGGCGCGCTCCCGCGGGGTCAGCGCGCCGACGGGGAGAACACCGAATCCGATCGCGCCGGGTGGACCACTCCGCAGGCCGCCATCGATGACTTCGCGGCCGGCCGCACCTTCCTGCTGCCGCCGACCTGGACCCAGCTGGACTCGTTGGCCGGCCACACCGTCGCCGATGTGCTGGCCGTCGAGCGTCAGATCGTGCCCGTGCAACCGCACCTGGAGATCAACGGCGACAACTGGGTTTTCGAGTTTTTCGACTCCGACCGTTACCACCAAGCACGGAAAGCGGGCGGAACGATGGGATGGCCGCTTTGAGCGAGTTCGTCAGCATCCACTGCGGCGCAGACCATCCCGGTGTGGCGACGCTGGTGCTCTCCCGGCCGCCCACCAACGCGATGACTCGGCAGGTCTATCGGGAGCTCGCGCAGGCCGCAGCCGAGCTGGGACGGCGCGATGACATCTCCGCGGTGATCCTGTTCGGCGGGCATGAGATCTTCTCCGCCGGCAATGACGTGCCCCAGCTTCGGACACTGACCCGGCAGGAGGCCGAAACCGCGGCGGAGGTGCGGCGCGACGCCGTGCGCGCCGTCGCGGCCATCCCCAAGCCAACGGTTGCCGCGATCACCGGATACGCGCTGGGAGCAGGGTTGACGCTCGCGCTGGCCGCCGACTGGCGGATCAGCGGCGATAACGCGAGGTTCGGCGCGACGGAGATCCTGGCCGGTTTGATTCCCGACGGCGGCGGGATGGCGCGGCTGACCCGCACAGTCGGGACGAGCAGGGCCAAGGAACTGGTGTACAGCGGTCGTTTCTTCGATGCCGAGGAGGCGCTGGAGGTGGGGCTCATCGACGAGATGGTGGCCCCCGACGACGTCTACGACGCGGCGGTTGCGTGGGCCGGCCGCTTCGTCGGCGCGCCGACGCAGGCGCTGGCCGCGGCCAAGGCCGGCATCGACGACGTCTTCGAGCTGACCCCCGCGGAGCGCCTTGCCGCCGAACGCCGCCGCTATGCCGAGGTGTTCGCGAGTGCGGCTAAAGTGGCCCTTCGTGACCAAGGTTGACCCGGCGCCCCAACCCCACGCCACCGCCGAACAGGTGGAAGCGGCCCGGCACGACAGCAAGCTCGCCCAGGTGCTCTACCACGACTGGGAGGCCGAGAACTACGACGAGAAGTGGTCGATCTCCTATGACCAGCGCTGCGTCGACTACGCGCGGGACTGCTTCGACGGTGTGGTCCCCGACGACGAGATCCACCGCTTGCCCTACGATCGCGCCCTCGAATTAGGCTGCGGCACAGGGTTTTTCCTGCTCAACCTGATCCAGTCCGGCGTTGCGCGGCGCGGTTCGGTCACCGATTTGTCGCCCGGCATGGTCAAGGTCGCCACCCGCAACGGGCAGTCGCTGGGGTTGGACATCGACGGTCGGGTCGCCGATGCCGAGCGCATCCCCTACGACGATGACACGTTCGACCTCGTTGTCGGCCATGCGGTGCTGCACCACATTCCCGACGTCGAGCAGTCACTGCGCGAGGTGCTGCGAGTGCTGCGACCCGGCGGCCGGTTCGTGTTCGCCGGCGAGCCGACCACCGTGGGCGACAGCTACGCGCGGACGCTGTCGACGCTGACCTGGCGGATCACCACCAACGTCACCAAACTGCCCGGTCTGGGCGCCTGGCGCCGCCCGCAGGCCGAGCTCGACGAATCCTCGCGGGCCGCCGCGCTGGAAGCCGTCGTTGACCTGCACACATTCGCTCCCGGCGAGTTGGAACGGATGGCCGCGGACGCCGGCGCCGCCAACGTCGAGACCGCGACCGTCGAATTCACCGCCGCCATGCTGGGTTGGCCGCTGCGCACCTTCGAGTACGCGGTCCCTCCGGGCCGGCTCGGCTGGGGCTGGGCCAAGTTCGCGTTCACCAGCTGGAAGACGCTGAGCTGGGTCGACGAAAACCTCTGGCGGCGGGTGGTGCCGAAGGGCTGGTTCTACAACGTCATGGTCACCGGGGTCAAGCCGTCCTGAAGTTCGGGCTCGACGACGTCGCCTACCTGACATCGCAAGCGGGCGCCGCGGCGCTGGACACCGTCGCCTCGTTGGAGCTCACGGACCGGGTGGCTGACGTCGCGAGGGTGCGGGAACGATTCGGCGAGCGCACACCGGTGCTGGTGGAAACCGTGCTGCTGCGTCGGCGCGCGGCCACCAAACTGCCCGGCACCGGCGACTGGCTGTTCACCGACGAGGCGCTGCAGCAGGCCACCGCCGCACCCGTGGCCTTGCATCGGGCACGCCGGTTGACCGGACTCGTTGTTCACGATGTGACCTGCTCGATCGGCGCGGAACTCGCGGCGCTGGCCGGTTGTGCCGAGCGAGCGCTGGGCAGTGATGTCGACCCCGTCCGGCTGGCGATGGCGCGGCACAACACCCCGGACGTCGACCTGTGTCGCGCCGACGCGTTGCACCCGGTGACCCGTGACGCGACCGTCATCGCCGACCCCGGGCGGCGCACCAGCGGGCGGCGGCGGTTCAACCCACGCGATTACCAGCCCGCCCTGGATCGGCTGCTGGACGTCTACCGTGGCCGCAATCTGGTCGTAAAGTGCGCTCCCGGAATCGATTTCGACGCCGTGCGGCGCCTCGGCTTCGACGGTGAGATCGAGGTGACCTCGTGGCGCGGCTCGGTCCGCGAAGCATGCCTGTGGACGGCCGGGCTTGCTGAGCCCGGCGTCCGCCGCCGGGCCAGCATTCTGGACAGCGGTGAACAGCTCACCGACGCCGAGCCGAACGACTGCGCGGTGCGGCCCGCCGGCCGATGGATCGTCGACCCCGACGGCGCCGTGGTGCGGGCCGGCCTGGTCCGCCACTTCGCCGCGCGGCACGGGTTGTGGCAGCTCGATCCCGACATCGCATACCTGTCCGGCGATCGGCTGCCTGCGGCGGTGCGCGGGTTCGAGGTTCTTGCGCAACTTCCGTTCGACGAGCGCCGGCTGCGTCAGGCGCTGGCAAGCCTCGACTGCGGTTCGTTGGAGATCCTGGTGCGCGGCGTCGGGGGCATCGCAGCCGATCCCGACGCGCTGCGGCGACGGCTGCGGCTGCGCGGCGGCCAATCGCTGTCCGCGGTTATCACCCGCATCGGCTCCGCTGCGACCGTGTACGTTTGCCGCGCGTCCCGTTAGCGGCCGGGTAGGCTGACGGGACGGCATTTCAGCCGTTTCCCCGCCTGCGAGGACAAGTCACAATGCGCAACCTGATCGCGGCCGCGCTGACCGCGGCCGGAGCCCTGCTGGGCTGGTCCGGCATGCCGCTCGCGGCCGCCGACTCGGATTGCGCCAGCATGGGTGGCAGCGTCGACAGCAGCCAGATGTGCCACGTTCACGCCGCGAACTCCACCTACAAGCTGGACATGACATTTCCCGTCGACTATCCCGACCAGCAGGCGCTCGACCAATACATCAGCCAGAACCGGGACGGATTCGTCAACGTCGCGGAGACGTCCGGATCGCGTGATCAGCCGTACCAGATGGAAGTGACCTCCGAGCAGTACCATTCCGGGCATCCCCCGGGCGGCACCCGCAGCGTGGTGCTCAAAGTCTTCGAGGACGTCGGTGGTCCGCGCCCGTCGACCTCTTACAAGAGCTTCAACTACGACCTCGAACCGCCGAAGACCGTCACCTTCGACACGCTCTTCGACCCCAAGAGCAAACCGCTTGACGCCATCTATCCGGTCGTGCAGCGCGAGCTGGGACGTCAAAGCGGGCTGGGCGCTGCGATCCTGCCCGGCTCCGGGCTGGATTCCTCGCACTACCAGAACTTCGCCATCACCGACGACGACCTGATCTTCTACTTCGCGCCGGGCGAGTTACTGCCGCCCTTCGCCGGGGCGAGTCAAGTCCGGGTTCCGCGCAGCGCCATCCCGCCGCTGACGGTGTAAGAACTACGTCGTTACGCCGGGGCGAAGCTGTACACCTGACCGTCACTGGTCGCGGCGACCACCCGGCGATCATGGCCGATCGAGACGCCGACGGGGTAGCCGGTAGCCTCCGGCAGCGCGTAGCTGTTGAGCGTGCGCCCGCTGCCCGGGTCGAAGACAAGCAGCGACATCCCGCGCTCGCCGCCGGCCACCGTGTAGCCGACACCGGATCCGGCCAAGCTGGCCGACGACAACGGGCTGACATCGTCGCGACGCCAGACCTGCTGGGCGTGGTCGCCGGCGTCTTTGAACGCGACCAGACGAGTGTCAGGGCCGCCACCGGACACGATCAGTCCGCCCGGCGTCACCGACGGCGGCGTCTGGGCCAGAAACTTCAGCGCCACCGACCACTTCGGCTTGCCGTCGGCGGCGCGCAGCGCCCACAGTCGTTGGTCGCGGCCATTGACGTAGACCGTCGAACCGTCGCTCGACAGCACCGGGCTGGCCAGCACCCCGGCGGTGACGGCATCGCTGGTCCATTCCCGGGTGAGCAGCGGGTTTTGACCGGGGTGGTACTTCAGCCCGACCAGCGCCGCCGCGGGCGCGCCCGGCTGCCACAGGCCCAGCACCACCATCCCGTTGGCCGCCGCGAAGGCGGGCGCCGCCGCGATAGGGCAGCCGGCCCGGGCCGGTCCGCAATCGGATAAGCCGCGGGTGAAATCGGTCGGGTCGACGCCGTCGACCAGGTCCAGGGAATTGCCCATCACGGTGCCCCGGTGGGCGTCGAAAACCTGCACCTGCCCCAGGTGCGTGACAACGAGCAATTGACCGCCGGCGAGAATCCTTGGCGTGGAAGGCATTCCGATCACCGGTCTGCGCCACCGGATCCACTGCGTCACCGGAAACGAGAGAATCGCCCCGGGCTGACCGACGTACAGGTTGTCGAAACCGTCGAACAACGGGCCGGACAAACCGCCGCCCTGGAACAGCCGGGTGCACCAGCGCTGCCGGCCCTGGTCGTCGTTTTCCCATTCCATCAGCGAGCAGCCGCCGGGGGTCTGCGCGTTGAGCGCCAGCCAGTTGCGCGAGCTCAGAGCCGCCGCCGCCGCCAGCGAGCCCTTCACCGACCGGGTCCAGCGCAGTGCCAGCGTGGTTGCGCCAGGCGTGGGCGTGTAACTGCTGTTGGACGCGTCGCCATACTGCGCGGGCCATCCCTGCGCCGGCACGATGTCGACCCACGCGTCGGTATTACCGCAGCCGGCCAGGGTGGCCGCGAGAACGAGCGTCGACGTGACCCCCATGACGCGTCGAGCGTGTGGGTTATGACGAAAAACCGCGCGTTTTATGTCCATAACCCGCACAGTCGGCAGGAAGGGAAAGCGCGCGAGCACGGTGCCGAGGGTAACCGGTGCCGTCTCGACCCTGCCTGATTGCCCGACTTTCCCCCTCGCCGCTGCGCGGCTGGGGGTGCCCCCACCTCGGGACGCCGTGCGTCCCGCATCGTCGTCGGGCTAGGCTTTCCGGCCATGACGACCATGTGGGGGGCGCCGCTCCATCGCCGGTGGCGCGGATCAATGCTGCGCGACCCCCGCCAGGCCAAGTTCCTCACGCTGGCCTCGCTGAAATGGGTGCTGTCCAACCGGGCATACACCCCGTGGTATCTGATTCGGTATTGGCGGCTGCTGAAGTTCAAGTTGGCCAACCCGCACATCATTACCCGCGGCATGGTGTTCCTGGGGAAGGGCGTCGAGATTCACTGCACCCCGGAACTGGCGCAGTTGGAGATCGGCCGCTGGGTGCACATCGGTGACAAGAACACCATCCGCGCGCACGAGGGCTCCCTGCGATTCGGCGACAAGGTGGTGCTGGGCCGGGACAACGTGGTCAACACCTACCTCGACATCGAGATCGGCGATTCGGTGCTGATGGCCGACTGGTGCTACATCTGCGACTTCGACCATCGGATGGACGACATCACATTGCCGATCAAGGACCAGGGCATCCTCAAGAGCCCGGTCCGCATCGGCCCGGACACCTGGATCGCGGCCAAGGTGACGGTGTTGCGGGGAACCACGATTGGCCGGGGCTGCGTGCTGGGATCGCACGCGGTGGTCAAGGGCAATGTGCCGGACTACTCGATCGCGGTCGGCGCGCCTGCCAAGGTGGTCAAGAACCGGCAGCTGGCGTGGGAGACGTCGGCCGCCCAACGCGCCGAGCTGGCTGCGGCGCTGGCCGACATCGAACGCAAAAAGGCTTCGCGCTAAGGCCCGGTGATCCGTCGGTTGAGTCGCCAGATGTGACTCGACATCAGGGTGGCAAAGGCACACCAGAGCGGATATGGCGACAGCGCGACCGCAGCTCGCGAGTCGGCCGCGGCGGTCCGCCGGGTCAGGTCGGCGCTGCTGACGGCCAGAACTGCGGCTCCGAGCGCCGACGCGCCGAGCCTGCGGTAGCCGAAAAACAGCCAACTCCATCCGGCGTTGAGAATCAGGTTCGCGGCCAGCGCGATCACGTAGTTGCGCGCCTCGGCGTGGCGTCCTGCGTCGCGCAGCCGGTCGATGGCCATCGCCGATGTGATCGCGATGTCGGTGTACAGCGAGGTCCAGGCGATCGGAAACACGTTGGCCGGCGGCACGTAGCCCGGTTTGCGCAGTTGCGCATACCAGGCCGGCGTCCGGGTTGTGTTGGCCAGGCTTCCGGCAGCGGCGGCCGTGGCGACGGCGAGACTGGTCGCGCCCAGGGTTTGCTTATTCACGTTGTCTCCCTTCAGATTCCGCCATGCGCGGTCTCGACTGTGCGCTGTGGTCGGAATCCGCCGGAATTTTGCGCCCTGCGTGCACAGTCGACGCCCTCAGCGCACGGTCGACGGCCGGGGGCCGGAGACCCTGGGCCGTGCCCGTCGCGGATCGAACCGCTCAGGCCAGCGAATCGACGGGGAACCATCCACGTCCCGCTATCTAACTCGCCCGGCCTAAGGTGTGTCCATGAACGCTGCTCAACGCGAGCGTGCCGCTCTCGTGGAAACTCTGCGCAGGGTCGGGCCGGACGCACCGACACTCTGCGCGGGCTGGACTACCCGGGATCTGGCCGCTCACCTGGTCGTTAGGGAACGCCGCCTCGACGCCACCGTCGGCATCGTGATTCCGTTTCTCGCCGACCACACCGCCAAGGTTCAGGATCAGATCGCGCAGTCGAACAGCTGGGACGACCTCGTCGAGCTGGTGGCGTCCGGACCCCCGCTGTATTCACCGTTCAAGCTGCTCGATCCGGTGGCCAACATCGGAGAGATGTTCATCCATCACGAGGATGTGCGCCGCGCCGTCGACGGTTGGCAGCCACGGGAGTTGGATGAGTCGACGGCCACGGCGTTGACCCGGCCGCTGGGTTTCGTGAGCCGGATGGCGCTGGCGAAAGCACCCGTGCAGGTCGTGCTCCAGACACCCGCGGGCCGACAAATCGCCCGCGTCGGACGCGGCGAGGAGGTCACGGTGACTGGCGAACCACAGGAGCTGGTGTTGTTCCTCGCGGGCCGCGACGCGGTGCAGATCGAATTCGACGGCGCCCCAGAGACGTTCGCGGCTGTCAAGGCGGCGCGGCGCGCACTGTAATCAGCGACCCGTGAACATCGGCGCACGGCGCTGGGCCGCGGCGGCAACGCCTTCGCGAAAATCGGCGGTCGCCTGCAAACGGGTTTGTTCTTGCAGTTCGTGGGCGGTGGCCCCTTCGACAGCCTCGGCAAGTCCAGCGCGCATGGTTGCGCGGATGCTCGTCACCGCCAATGGAGCCGAAGCCGCGATGCGCCCCGCAAACCGCAACGCGGCCGGGCGGACATCGCCGTCGGCAGCGAGCTCGTCGACAAGCCCTGCGGCGTAGGCCTTTTCGCCGTTGAAGCGCTCACCGGTGAGCAGCCATTCGAGTGCCTTCTGCTGCCCGACGACTCGTGGCAGCGTGGCGGTGATCCCAAAGCCGGGGTGGAATCCGAGCTGGCTGAAGTTAGCCGCGAATCTCGACGATGCGGACGCCACCCGGAAGTCCGCGCTCAATGCCAGTCCGAGCCCGCCGCCGATCGCCGCGCCGTTGACTGCCGCGACCACCGGCTTGGTCGACCGGAATAACCGCAGAGCCTGGACGTAGAGCTCAGCGACCGAGGACCCGCCCGCTGCGGAGCGGGAGAAGTCGGCGCCGGCGCAGAAGTGCTTTCCCTCGGCGCAGAGCACGATCGCCCGGCAGTCGGCGTCGTTGTCGAGTTGGGCGTAGGCGTCGGCGATGGCGGTTATGAGCGCGGTATCGAAGAAATTGTTCGGCGGCCGGTGGATCTCGACGGTTGCCACGTGATCGGCCAGGTCCATGGTTACGTCCTGGGTGTTCAAAGTTGCTCCAGCAGTTCACGCACGGCGGTGTTGAAAATGTCGGGTTGGTCCATGTTCGCGGCATGCCCGGCGTCGTTGATGAGAAGCTGGCGGGCATTGGGAATGTGGCGCTGCATGTAGTCGGCACCGGCCAGGAAGTCGGTGTCCTGCGCGCCGACGACGACGAGCGCGGGAACCGCGATGCTGTCGAGTGATTCGATCACCCGGGCATTGTGTTGGACCATCGAGCCGCGGGCGGCGCGGGGCAGTCCTTCGGGATGCCGGTGTACGGCCCGCGCGACCTCCGGCGAAGAATGCGGCGCGGGTGCGCCGGTCTCCAGTCGCTGCGCGGTTCGCTCCACCCAGTCGTTCCACTTCTGGCGGGCTTCGGCGTTGCGGTAGCCCGGCCCGGTGTCGACGAGCACCAGCGCGGCCACCCGATGCGGGTGGGCGAGGTGAAAGGCCAGTGACAGGTAGCCGCCCAAGGACATGCCGCACAGCACCGCCCGCTCCGCGCCGGCGGCGTCGAGTACTGCGGCCATGTCCGCGACGCTGATGTCCTGGCCGTAGCGGGCCATATCCTCTGGGGCGTCGCTGTTGCCGTGCCCGCGCTGGTCCCACACGATCACCGGCCGGTCCGTCGACAGCGCGTCAATGTTGGGATCCCACATGGCTGCGGTGGCGGCGAAACCGTGGGTGAGCAATATCGGCACACCCGACGCCTGTGGGTTCTGCACCCGGTACGCGACCTCGACGCCGTCCGGGCGCCGCAGCCGGTTCACTGGATCACGTCCGATCCGGACTGAATCGCGGGGTACAGCGCGTCGGGGCCCGCGGACAGCAACGTCGCGCCGAGCCGGTCCGCCCAGCGGTGGTGGCCGCCCGCTTCGTCTCGCCAGGCCCATAGCCGGCGGGTCAGATAGTGCAATGGATACTCCTTCGTCATGCCGATCGCGCCGTGTGCCTGGTGGGCGGATCGCGTGGCCAACTTTGCACCTTGGTCGGCAAGTAGCTTGGCGCAGGCGATTTCGAAGCCGCCGTGGCCGCGTTCGAGCGCGGCGACCGCACCGGCGACGGCCGCGGCCACCACCGTCGCCTGCTGATGAATGGTGACGAGATGAGCCTGCACGGCTTGGAACCGGCCGATGGGGCGCCCGAATTGCTCTCGCTCGCGGCTGTACCGCAGCGTCATCGCCGCGACGGCGTTCAACGCGCCGGCCATCAGCGCCGTCCGCCCCAAAGCGGCACGCTCCGCCAGCGTTTGGTCGTTGACTCCATCCGGCGCGCTGGCTCGCGCGGTGATCGGCACGCCGTCGAAATGCACGGTGTCACGTGGCTCGCCGGCCAGGTTGACGGCGCGGCTGACCGCCGGATGCGGTCCCGGTGCGGCCGGACCCGGCGCTATCAGCACGAGGCCGTCGACGAGTCCGACAACATGCTCGGCGCGGTGACCCCATGCCACCCCCGGCACCGTGCCGAACAGTCGATCATCGTCGAGATGCAACTGCCCGGCGGTTGGCAGCACGGTGCGAATCGCGTTTGGTAGCACCAGACCCGCAGACGCCAGCAGCCAACCGGCGACCAGGCCCGCCTCAGCGAGCGGCACTGGCGCCGCGTGCGCTCCCGCTGCCCGTAGCAGCTCGACCGCATCGGCCACGTCACCGCCCGATCCGCCCAATTCCTCCGGCATCGGCACATCGGCGAACCCGGTTTCTGTCAGTGCCTGCCACAGCGCGTCGGCCCAGCCCGTCACTTCGGTCTCGGCGACGACCTCCCAGGGGCAGTGGTCATCGAAGAATTTCGTTGCGGCGCTGTGCAGTTCGTTATCGCTCATGTCAGACCCTTCGCAGCGACCGAACGCAGCACCTCGGTGGTTCCGCCGCGAATGGTGTACGAGGGCGAATCCAGCACAGCGCGACGCAGCAGCCGGTCGAACAATGAAGGTGGCTCAGCAGATTCCAAGCCGCACAGCAGCTCTCGGTCCAGCAATTCCCGCAATGCGATCACCACGTCTTGTTCGAACCGAGTGCCCATCTCCTTGATGAGCGCCGCTTCCGCCGAAGGGGTGCCGCCCGCGTCGATACTCCTCGCCACCGCGAGCGAGAGCCGGCGCAACACCCAGTATTGGGCGGCCAGTTCGCCGATCCAGCGGCGTCCGGCGGGGCTGGCAGCAAGATCCGGTTCAGCGCGCATGAATTCCTGAACGAGCAGGAAAGTGGAGATCCACCGGTCCGGCCCGCCGCGCTCGAAGGCCAGCTCGCTGGTGTTCTGCGCCCATCCCTGTCCGATCTCACCGATCACCCTGTCATCGGGAACCAGCACGTCGTCGAGTGTCACTTCGGCGAAGTGGTCGGTGCTGCCGTCGAGATAGGGGATCGGGTTGACCGTCACGCCCGGGCTATGCATATCGATCAGCAACCGACTGAGCCCCTCATGGCGCGCGCCGCCGCCGGTGCGGCACAACGCGATCATGAAGTCGGCGCGCATGGCGTTGCTCGTCCACACCTTGGTGCCCGAGACACGCCAACCGCCGTCGCCGGCAACCGCTTTCGTGCGCACCGACGCGAGGTCACTTCCGGCATCCGGCTCGCTCATGCCGATGCAGAAGCACAACTTCCCCCGGCAGATCTCCGGCAGCAACCAGCGCTTCTGTTCCTCGGTGCCAAAACGCAGCAGCACTGGGGCGATCTGGCGGTCGGCCACCCAGTGATGTCCAACGGGCGCTCCCCAGCGCAGCAGTTCCTCGACGACCACAAACCGGTCCACGGCCGTGGCGTCGTGACCGCCGTAGCGCGCCGGCACCGCCATGCCGACCCATCCGCGCTCGGCGAGCAACGCCGAAAACTCAGGATCAGCTTGGCTACTCATCCCGAGGCCCGGCTCGAATGTGCCGGCAGGCAGCTCCTTGGACAGGAAAGCGCGAACCTGGTCACGCAGGTCCAGTTCCGCGGCCGTCAGCTCAGCAGAGGTGGCGCGCATGCTGGAAGACTACTTCCATTGAGCTGGCTAGCGGTCCGGCAGCGCGTGCTCGACGATCGGTAGCCGGGGAAGCGGCTGGCGTTCGCGACGCTTGGCCGCCAGATATACCTGTGCGGTCTCGTCGGCCACGGTATGCCAATCGAAATCAGAGGTGAGTCTTTCCCGTGCGGCCCGCGCGCGGCGCTGCGCGGCGGCTGGATCGTCGAGCACGGCGCAGACCGCTTTGGCCAGTCGCGCCACATCGCGTGGCGGGCAGGACATCCCGGTCTCACCGTCGATCACCGCCTCGCCCAGGCCCCCGATATTGGTGGTCACCAGCGGAGTGCCTGCCGCGGCGGCCTCCAGCGCTGCCAGGCCGAAGGGCTCGTAATGGCTGGGCAGCACGGCGGCGTCTGCGCGATGCAAGGCGTGCAGCAGTTCCTCGTGGTCAAGCCGCCCAACGAATTTCGTCGCCTTGCGCACCCGGTGCTTGCGGGCCTGTTCGATAAGCCAGTCCTGCTGGGTGCCGTCCCCGGCGATAGTCAACGTGGTTCCGGGATGGACGCGCCTGATGCGGGGCAGTGCGGCGATCGCTTCGTGCACACCCTTCTCGTACTCCAGCCGGCCCACATAGAGCAATTCGGGCGGCCCGGTGCGGGGCCGGCGAGTCGCGAAAGGCCAACGGGCTGCGTCGATTCCGTTGCGGATCACCGTGATCTCGGCCAGCCCTGGCCCGAACAGCTCGGTGATCTCGTCGGCCATCGAGCTCGAACAGGTGATCAGCGAATCGGATTCGCGCACCAACCACGACTCGACGGCGTGCACCTGGCGGCTCAGCGATCCGGAAACCCATCCCGAATGCCGGCCTGCCTCCGTCGCGTGAACAGTGGAAACCATTGGCACGTCGTAGAATTCCGAAAGCGCGACGGCGGGATGGGCCACCAGCCAGTCGTGAGCGTGCAAGACGTCGGGGGTGAAGTCCAACGACAATCCGGCGCGGGTCATGGCGTGGCCCATCGCCAGCGTCCAGGCCATCATGTCGTCGCTGAAGGTGAACTCGTGCGGGTCGTGGGCAGCCGCTACCACGCGAACGTCCTCGTTGATTTCATCGGACGACGGGTGGGTGCTCGGATCGGTTCCCGACGGGCGACGCGACAGCACCACGACCTCGTGGCCGGCGGCCGCCAGCGCCGTCGACAAATGATGGACGTGTCGGCCGAGGCCACCGATCACCACCGGCGGGTACTCCCACGACACCATCAGGATTTTCATCGGGGCAGCCTTCGCGCGTCCAGCGCGCCGAACAGGCCATCGGCCCGGTTCCAGCCGTCGGCCAGCCGCTGCGCGACTTCCCGGCGGCCCGACGCCAGCGCTCCGGCGATCTCGCGGGTGGCGTGCGCATGCAGGTGCGCCCGGTAGCGGGCATAGTCGGCAGCGGAGTCCTTGCTCACCATGAACGGCCAATCGCTGGACACCGTGAGCAACGTCTCACGCAGAATCTGATCGGCGATCTGGTCGCGGGGGATCGGCCCGTCCAGCGACGCGGTCTGGGTCAGCGCCTTGTCGACCGTGCTCAGCGCGGTGTCGACGACTTCGGAGTTGAGCTGCACCAGGTCGGCGACCTTGTCGCCGGCCCACACCTGCCAGTCCTTGCCGGAACCCCAAGAGCTGGGCGGCAATTCGACCGTTGAGCCGACGTAACCGTCGGCGATCGCGTCGCTCAACGTGCCCACCCGCACCCCGGCCTCCGGCAGCGCCCGCAGGACCCGTTCCAGCCACACCGGTCCCTCGTACCACCAGTGGCCGAACAACTCGGTGTCAAAAGCGGCGACCACATGTGCCGGGCGACCGATCCGCTCGGATTCGGCCAGCAGCCGGCCCCGTACCACGTCGACGAAATCGGCGACGTGGACGTCGACCGCGCGATCCGCGCGTTCGGGATCGTAGGGCGCCTTGGCGTCCGACGGCACGTTGCGGCCGGTGACCCGGGCGGGTTTGAGGCCGGTGCGGTGATCGTAGGTGTGGAAGTCGCGGTAGGCGGCGTGACCCGGGTAGCCGGATTTCGGCGACCACACGCGATAGCTGACCTGCAGGTCGCGCCCGAACGCCACCACGTCAGTGTCGCCGACCGGCCGGCCCAGCGCGGTGTCGCCATGCAAGGACGGGCCGTCGACCATGAAGTGGCCCACGCCGGCCGCGGCGTAGTCATGCTCCATGCCCGGGGCGTACGCGCATTCGGGCGCCCAGATCCCGGCCGGGGTATGCGCCAACCGAGAACGCGCATCGGCCAGGCCCTCGCGCAGCGCGAACTCGCGCAGCCGCGGCGTCAGCAGCGGCTGGAACGGATGGGCGAGCGGCCCGCCGAGCAGCTCGACCGTGCCGGCGTCGATCAGGCCGCGCAGCAGCGGGCTGCCACCGTGACGCCACAAGGTGGCGAAGTCCTCAAGTGCCCGGCGCGCCTCGGCATTCTCGCGAATCCCGAACGCGCGCAACGCCGGTAACGTGGTGGCCTCGGTGGCGCGCAGTTGCCAGTTCGCCAGCCAGTGGTACATCCCGTCGAGGCAGTACGGGTCGTCGAGCTGGGCCGTCACCACGGGCGTCATGCCCAACGTGATCAAGTGATGACGGTCCTCGCCGGCCAGGGTGTGTAGCACTCGAAGCAGCGGCAGATATGCCGCCGACCATGACTGGTAGAGCCACTCCTCGCCGACAGGCCAGCGGCCATGATGGGCCAGCCACGGCAGATGGGTGTGCAACACCAGCGTGAACAGGCCGGGTACCCGGCTCTCGGTGGTCTGGTTCACGGGCGCACCGCGATCGCGACCAGATCCAGGCTGGCATCAATATCACAGCTGTCTCCCGCGTCGACGATGTCGAAGTCGGCGGCGCTGACCGCGGCGACGTCGGCTAACAGCTCCGGCGGCCACGGCGCATCGGCGACGGCGCGGGCGATCTGGGCGTCGATGATCGAACCGCCGTGGCGGGCATCCATCTCGGCCAGCCGCGGCCCATGAAAAATCCCGTAAACACCCTCCACGGTGAAACCTGCCTCCACCAGCAGCTGGGTCAGCTCCTCGGCATTGAGCTCGCGGGTGTGAAACGGGTTGATCGGGGTGTCACGGCCCGGCGAGAACGTGATCCGGTTGGGAGTGGACATCATCAACAGCCCCGACGAGCGCAGCACCCTGGCGCACTCGCGGACGAACCTGGCCTGGTCCCACAGGTGTTCGATGACCTGGAAGTTGACCACCACGTCGACCGATCCGTCGGCCAGCGGCAGCTCGGTCAGGTTCGCGTGCATGACGTCCACCCGCGGGTAGCGGGCCCGCACGTGCGCCACCGCGCTCTCGTCGTAGTCCACCGCGATCACCCGGCGGGCGACCCCGGCGATCAGGTCGGCGCCGTAGCCCTCGCCGCAGCCCGCTTCGAGCACCTCGCGCCCCACGCAGCGCGGCGTCAACCGCTGGTACACCACCTCGTGACGGCGGAACCAGTAGTTCTCCACGTCGAGGCCCGGGATGGTGCGTTCGCCGGTCAGCGTCAACCCGGGATCGGCGGGCGGGTGGTATGTGCTCATTGAATAGGCAGGCTAGCCCCTTGCGCCGCAGAGGCGAACGGTTCACCGAGACAGGCGCAAGAACCTGCAGCACGACCCGCTATGGTGTGAGAGCGAACCGTACAAAGTTACCGGTCAGTAACATGCGTGTGCGGTTGCGTAAGACGTGACCCAGGTCGTGTGGCTGACCGCTGCAGGGCCCATTCGAGGAGGACGAACCACACTCATGACGAACATCGTGGTCCTGATCAAGCAGGTCCCAGACACCTGGTCGGAGCGCAAGCTCACGGAGGGTGACTTCACCCTGGACCGGGAGGCAGCCGACGCCGTGTTGGACGAGATCAACGAGCGGGCTGTCGAGGAGGCGCTGCTGATCCGGGAGAAAGAGGCCGCCGACGGCACCGAGGGATCGGTGACCGTGCTGACCGCGGGCCCGGAGCGGGCCACCGAGGCCATTCGCAAGGCGTTGTCGATGGGCGCGGACAAGGCCGTCCACCTGCTCGACGACGGGATGCATGGTTCTGACGTCATCCAGACCGGGTGGGCGCTGGCGCGGGCGTTGGGCACCATCGAGGGCACCGAGCTGGTGATCGCCGGCAACGAGTCCACCGACGGTGTCGGCGGGGCGGTGCCGGCCATCATCGCCGAGTACCTGGGCCTTCCGCAGCTCACCCACTTGCGCAAACTCTCGGTCGAGGGCGGCAAGATCATCGGCGAACGCGAGACCGACGACGGTGTATTCACGCTTGAGGCCTCGCTGCCGGCGGTGGTCAGCGTCAACGAGAAGATCAACGAGCCGCGCTTCCCGTCGTTCAAGGGCATCATGGCCGCCAAGAAGAAGGAAGTCACCAAGCTGACGCTCGCCGAGATCGGCGTGGAGTCCGACGAGGTGGGCCTGGCCAACGCCGGGTCGACGGTGCTGGCGTCAAACCCCAAGCCGCCCAAGACCGCCGGCGAGAAGGTCACCGACGAGGGCGACGGCGGCACCAAGATCGCCGAGTACCTGGTCGCACAGAAAATCATCTAGATCCCCCGACGCGAAAGACACGGAATACACCCATGGCTGAAGTACTGGTGCTCGTCGAGCACGCCGAAGGCGCGCTGAAGAAAGTCACCAACGAACTGATCACCGCCGCCCGCACGTTGGGCGAGCCCGCCGCCGTCGTGGTCGGCGCGCCGGGGACCGCGGCGCCGCTGGTCGACGGCCTGAAGTCGGCCGGCGCCGCCAAGATCTACGTCGCCGAATCCGACGCCGCCGAGAACTACCTCATCACCCCGGCGGTCGACGTGCTGGCCGCGCTGGCCGAATCGGCCACTCCTGCCGCCGTTTTGCTGGCTGCCAGCGCCGACGGCAAGGAGATTGCGGGCCGGTTGGCGGCCCGCATCGGTTCGGGTCTGCTGGTCGACGTCGTCGACGTACAGGCCGGGCCCAAGGCCGTGCACTCCATCTTCGGCGGCGCGTTCACCGTGGAGGCGCAGGCCAACGGCGACACCCCGGTGATCACCGTGCGCGCCGGCGCGATCGAGGCCGAACCGGCTGACGGCGCGGGCGAGCAGGTCACCGTGGACGTACCGGCGCCCGCCGAGAACGCGGCCAAGGTCACGGCACGCGAGCCGGCGGTCGCCGGCGATCGCCCGGAGCTCACCGAAGCCACCATCGTGGTCTCCGGTGGCCGTGGTGTGGGCAGCGCCGAGAACTTCAGCGTGGTCGAAGAATTGGCCGACTCACTGGGCGCCGCGGTCGGCGCGTCCCGCGCTGCGGTGGACTCCGGCTACTACCCGGGCCAGTTCCAGGTGGGCCAGACCGGTAAGACCGTGTCGCCGCAGCTGTACATCGCGCTGGGGATCTCCGGCGCGATCCAGCACCGCGCCGGCATGCAAACCTCGAAGACGATCATCGCGGTCAACAAGGACGAAGAGGCGCCGATCTTCGAGATCGCCGACTACGGCGTGGTCGGCGACCTGTTCAAGGTCGCACCGCAGCTGACCGAGGCGGTCAAGGCCCGCAAGGGCTGAGCGGCGCCGTCGCTTTGACGTCAAGGCCGTCCAGCGTGCCGTCAGCGCGCCAGGCCTCCAGGATGTCGGCGTATTCGGTTGGGCTGCCGAAGAAAAAGCTGTCGCGGTTCAGTCGCGCACTCGCGTGGCCTTCGCGGTTGTAGTAGCCGGGGGTGCACGACTCGCGTCTTCCGGCGATGACACTCGACCGTTCGACGACGGCGCCGACCCAGGCCGCTTCCGCCTCGGCCGTCGCTTCGACTTCGGTGGCGCCGTGCTGCAACGCCCAGGCGATCACCCAGGCGACGTGACGCGATTGGGTGTCGATCAGGTAGGGGAAGTTCACGGTGAAGCCGGACTGAGCGATGCTTTCGATGAAACAGTTCGGAAAACCGTTGACCTGCAAGCCGTGTAGGGTACGCACGCCGTCGGCCCACTTGTCGGTGAGTGTGCGGCCGTCGCGACCGATCACCTCGAAGCCGGTGCGCTGGCGATAATCCGTGCCGACTTCGAACCCGGTGGCGAAAATCAAACAGTCGAGCGGGTATTCGGCGCCGTCGACCACGATACCGTGTTCGGTGATGCGTTCTACCCCGCGGCCGTGGGTGTCGACGAGCGTGACGTTGTCGCGGTTGAACGCCTGCAGGTACTCGTCATGGAAGCAGGGCCGTTTGCAGTAATAGCCGTACCACGGCTTGAGCGCCTCGGCGGTGGCTGGGTCGGCGACGAGCGCGTCGACACGGGCCCGGATCTCCTCCATCTTCGCGAAGTCAGCAAGTTCCGCGGCGTTTGGCCCATCGCTGTTCACGATTGGCATCTTCTTGGTGAGGCTGGTCCATGCGTCGTCGACCAAGTCCTCGTCGGCTTGGCCGCCCGCGGTGAGGATTTGGAAGTTCTCGATGCGACGGCGTTGCCAGCCCGGCTCCAGCGACGCGGCCCATTGCGGGTCGGTCGGCCGGTTGGCTCGGACGTCGACGGTCGACGGGGTGCGCTGAAAGACGAAGAGCCGCTGCGCCGACTCCGCGAGACGGGGAACGCACTGAATAGCGGTCGCACCGGTTCCGATGATGCCCACGCGTTTGTCGGATAACCTGCCGAGGTCGTCGCCGGTGTAATCGTAATCCCATCGGCTGGTATGGAACGCATGACCGGTGAACGTCGTAATACCCGCAATCCCCGGTAGTTTCGGCTTCTGCAGATAGCCGTTGGCCATCGCCACGAACCGGGCACAGATCCTGTCTCCGCGATCGGTGGAGATCACCCAGCGGGATGCAGCCGAATCCCAACGGATTTCCTGCACTTCGGTTTGCAGGCACGCGTCACGGTACAAATCGTAGTGCTCGGCAATGCGACGACAGTGGGCGAAGATCTCGGTTCCCTTGGCATACTTCTCGGTCGGGATGTAGCCGAGCTCTTCAAGCAACGGCATATACACGTAGGACTCGACGTCGCAGGCAATGCCCGGATAGCGGTTCCAGTACCAGGTCCCGCCGACGTCGGCGGCCTTGTCGATAAGTCGGACGTTTTCGACGCCGAGTTCTTTGCACCGTGCCCCGATGAGCAGCCCCCCGAACCCGGCCCCGATGATCGCCACGTCAACCGCATCGGCGATCGGGTCTCGGGCGAAGTTCGGGTCGGCCCATGGGTCGTGGCCGAAGCGGCTGAACACACCGGTGATTTGCACATACTGGTCGATGCCGTCCGGGCGCAACCGCCGCTCACGCTCTTGGGCGTATTTGGCGCGCAGCGCTGCTGGGTCGAATGTCGCGTCGCCGACCTCAGCCACGCTCGCAGAATACTGGACAAAGTTCGCTGCGACTCGTCACCTGCCGTGCATCAACACGTCACGACGTCGACGCCAATTAGCTGACCAGTACCGCAACGGTGGTGGCATGAGCGTTGAGTCAATCCTCATACCTGCCGACCCGCCCGCGGCGACCCGTTCGCCGCGCGAGCCGCGTTACTCGTTGTTGCTCACCTCCGACGCCACGCTGATCGAGGCTGCACAGCGGCTGCGCTACGAGGTGTTCAGCAGCGAGCCCGGCTTCGCGCTGAGGGCACCGGGTCTCGACGTGGACCGGTTCGACGAGCACTGCGACCACCTGCTGGTCCGCGAGGACAATTCCGGGCAACTGGTGGGTTGTTACCGGATGCTGTCGCCGGCCGGTGCCGCTGCGGCCGGAGGCCTTTATACCGCAACGGAATTCGACGTGCGGGCACTCGATCCGCTGCGGCCTTCGCTGGTGGAGATGGGACGCGCGGTGGTTCGCAAAGATCATCGCAACGGCGCCGTGGTACTGCTGATGTGGGCCGGCATCCTCGCCTATCTCGACCGACGCGACTACGACTATGTTGCCGGGTGCGTATCGGTGCCCGTCGCAAGCGAGGGTGCACCACCGGGCAGCCAGATCCGCGGCGTGCGCGACTTCGTGCTGCGCCGCCACGCCGCCCCGGATGGCTACCGGGTGCACCCGTATCGGCCGGTGGTCATCGACGGACGCCCGCTCGACGACATCCCCGCCCCCGCACGACCGGTCATCCCGCCACTGATGCGCGGCTATCTGCGACTGGGAGCCCAGATCTGCGGTGAGCCGGCCTACGACGCCGATTTCGGTGTCGCCGATTTCCCTGCGCTGCTGGACAAGCGCCGCGCCGACACGCGCTATCTGCGGCGCCTGCGATCGATGTCTGGTGTCGCCGCGGTGCCCGGCAGGGTCGCCTGATGAGCAGATCGACGTTGCGCGACCATGCCTGGTTGCCGCGGGCGTCCTGCGACGCGGAATGTCTGCGCGCGAGTTGCTCGGACGCGCCCCGACGGTTCGTTGTGGGGCTGCGAATGACGCTGCGCGCCATCCTGGCCCTGCTGTTGGCGCTGGCGTTGCCGCTGCTGGCGGTCCCGCTACCGGGGCGGTCGGCGGCCAAGCGCACCTACTGTCGGCTGCTGTTGCGCAGTCTCGGCGTCCGGATCACGGTGTCCGGTGGGCCGGTTCGCAACCTGCCCGGTGTCCTGGTGGTCAGCGATCACATGTCCTGGCTCGATGTCGTCACGATCGGCGCCGTCCTCCCCAGAAGCGGGTGGCGGACACAACCGCTTTCGTTTGTCGCCCGCGCCGATGTGGCCGACCAGTTCGCCGTCAGGATGATGGCGCGGATCATCAGGGCCATCCCGATCGACCGCGCCAGCCTGCGGCAGCTGCCCGGTGTGGTGGGCATCGTCGCCGCCCGACTGCGCGCCGGTCACACAGTGGTGGCATTCCCCGAAGGCACCACCTGGTGCGGTCTGGCATGCGGGCCGTTCTACCCGGCGATGTTTCAGGCCGCGATCGACGCTGGCCGGCCAATCCAGCCGCTGCGGCTGCGATATCACCACCAGGACGGGAACCTGTCGACCGTGCCGGCCTTTGTCGGCGACGACACGTTGCTGCGTTCGATCCGTCGGCTGCTCGCCAGCCGTCGCACCCTGGCGCGGGTCTATGTCGAATCGCTCGAGCTACCGGGCACCGATCGGCGGGAGCTGGCCCGTCGCTGTCAGGCGGCGGTGCGCACGGCGGCTCCGGGTCAGCCGCTGCCCGGACACGTCCTGGCTGGCTGACCCGCAGGCCCCCGTCGGTATCCTGGGCGGGTCATGGTGTACCTGGATCACGCCGCCACCACCCCGATGCACCCCGCTGCCATCGAGGCGATGACGGCTGTGTTGGGCACCGTCGGCAATGCCTCGTCGCTGCACACCACGGGGCGTGCCGCCCGGCGGCGGATGGAGGAATCCCGCGAGCTGATCGCCGCCAAGCTCGGTGCCCGTCCATCCGAGGTGATCTTCACCGCGGGCGGCACCGAAAGCGACAACCTCGCCGTCAAGGGCGTCTACTGGGCACGCCGAGACGCCGAGCCGCGCCACCGGCGCATCGTCACCACCGCGGTGGAGCACCACGCCGTACTGGACTCGGTGAACTGGCTCGTCGAACACGAAAACGCCGAGGTGACGTGGCTGCCCACCGCCTCCGACGGATCGGTATCCGCCGCCGCACTGCGTGACGTGCTCCAGCACCACGACGACGTCGCGCTGGTGTCGGTGATGTGGGCCAACAACGAGGTCGGCACCATCATGCCGATCGCCGAACTCGCCGCTGTCGCAGCTGAATTCGACGTACCCATACACAGCGACGCCGTTCAGGCGGTCGGGCAGCTGCCGGTCGACTTCACCGCAAGCACCCTGTCCGCGATGAGTGTGGCCGCGCACAAGTTCGGCGGTCCACCGGGTATGGGCGCGCTACTGCTGCGCCGCGACGTCGGCTGTGTGCCGCTCTCGCACGGCGGCGGGCAGGAACGCGACATTCGTTCCGGCACACCCGATGTCGCCGGTGCGGTCGGCATGGCGACGGCCATGCAACTCGCCGTGGACGGACTGGAGGCCAACAGCGCGCGCCTGCGGCTGCTGCGCGACCGGCTCATCGACGGCGTGCTGGCCGAGGTCGACGACGCCCACCTCAACGGTGCAACCGGCTCGCGGCGGCTCCCTGGCAACGCGCACTTCACCTTTGCCGGCTGCGAGGGTGATGCGCTGCTGATGTTGTTGGACGCCAACGGAATCGAATGCTCCACTGGCTCGGCGTGCACCGCCGGAGTGGCGCAGCCGTCACACGTGTTGATCGCGATGGGCACCGATGCGGCCAGTGCCCGCGGATCGCTGCGATTGTCGTTGGGACACACCAGCGTCGAGGCCGACGTCGATGCGGCACTGCGGGTGCTGCCGGGTGCGGTTGCCCGCGCCCGGCAGGCAGCGCTGGCCGCCGCGGGGGTGGCACGGTGAAGGTGCTCGCCGCGATGAGCGGCGGCGTCGACTCGTCGGTCGCCGCCGCCCGTATGGTCGATGCCGGCCACGACGTGGTGGGCGTGCACCTCGCGCTGTCCCAGGCGCCGGGCACGCTGCGCACCGGCTCACGCGGCTGCTGCTCCAAAGAAGACGCCGGCGATGCCCGCCGGGTCGCCGATGTGCTCGGAATCCCTTTCTACGTCTGGGATTTCGCTGACAAGTTCAAAGAAGACGTGATCGACGACTTCGTGTCGTCCTATGCCCGCGGGGAAACGCCGAACCCGTGTGTGCGCTGCAACGAGCGGATCAAATTCTCGGCGTTGGCGGCACGCGCGCTGGCGTTGGGTTTCGACACCGTAGCCACCGGTCATTACGCGCGGCTGTCCGATGGGCAGCTGCGCCGGGCCGTCGACCGGGACAAGGACCAGTCGTATGTGCTGGCCGTGCTGACGTCGCAGCAGCTGCGCCACGCCGCCTTCCCGATCGGCGACACCCCCAAGCCGCAGATCCGCGCCGAGGCGGCCCGTCGCGGTCTGGCGGTCGCCGAGAAGCCGGACAGCCACGACATCTGCTTCATCCCGTCCGGTGACACCCGTGCGTTCCTGGGCGATCGCATCGGGGTGCGCCGCGGGACCGTGGTGGACGGGCGGGGCACCGTGCTGGCCACCCATGACGGCGTGCACGGTTTCACGATCGGTCAGCGCAAGGGGCTGGGTATCGCCGGGCCGGATCCGGACGGCCGGCCGCGCTATGTGACGGCGATCGATGCCGACAGGGGCACGGTGCAGGTCGGCACCGCGGCAGATCTCGACGTGTGGGAGCTGACCGGACATCGGCCGGTGTTCACGTCGGGGACGACGCCGTCGGGACCCGTCGAGTGCGCGGTTCAGGTGCGGGCGCACGGTGAGGCCGTCGACGCGGTGGCCGAATTGGTCGGCGACGAGCTGCGCGTCCGGCTACGTGTCCCGTTGCGCGGGGTGGCGCCCGGTCAGACGCTGGTGCTCTACCGCCCAGATCCGGCCGGCGACGAAGTCATCGGCAGCGCGACGATCGTGTAGTTCGCCGAACGTGTAGCCACGGCGAAATTTCGGCCGGATTTCCGCCACCAGTGCACGTTCGGCGCAAGGGGGGAAGGCGCAAGGGGTCTAGCCCGGCACGTTGGCGGCGATGTTCGTTATCACGATGTCCGACACCGACTCTGGAAACCCGCAGTACGTGACCTCGATCAACACCATCGACTTGACCCGGTAGTCGCGCCCGCAGCCGCCGGGTCGAGTGTGCAGCGACCGGCGGTCGGCGCTCCAGTCGCCAACGAAGGCGTACCCGGCCGACGTGGTGGCGCAGTCGCGGACCGTTGCCACCAGGGCGTCGAATGTCCGGCGGGCGGTGCCGGCATCGCGATAGGCGGCGACGCCCTCCGAGATCAGCCCGCCGCGAGGCGGGTACTGGAACGTGGTCTTGTGGAACTCGTCGATGTCGGGCCCGAAGGTGACGGTTTCGGCGTACACGAACCGGCAGGCTGGCGGCGTCGTTTCCGCGAGAGTGTCGATGTCCACCGGGGACTTGCCGTCCATCGACGGGATGATGGTCAGGCGCTCGCCGCCGCCGGTTATCGCCTGCATCCGGGAGTGGTCGAGCAGCACCCGGTCGACGTCGACGGCCGAAGCGCTGATCGTGCCCGGAAATGCCGGCACAGCCTCCCCGTCGACCATCCGCGTGCAGCCCGCGGCCAACAGGGCCGCGCAACACAGCAGCAGCGCTCGCGACATATCTCTCCGGGTTCCCTGCATCGAGCGTAGCCGCGCAGCGCCAGTACGTTTGGCCGGTGAGCGCTTTCGCAACGGCCAGCGGCGCCGGATCATGGCCCGGCACCGTCGCACGAGCGGCCGCCGAGGTCGTTGTCGGTGAGCTGGGTGGCGCGCTGGCCCACATTGTCGAGTTGCCGGCCAGGGGAGTGGGCGCCGACACAATCGGACGGGCAGGCGCGCTGCTGATCGATGTGGCCATCGACACGGTGCCCCGCGGTTACCGCATCACGGCACGACCCGGCGCGGTGACGCGCCGAGCGGCCAGCCTGCTCGACGAAGACATCGACGCGCTGGAAGAGGCGTGGGAGACGGCAGGCCTGGGCGGCAGCGGCCGCGCCGTCAAGGTGCAGGCGCCGGGGCCCATCACGCTGGCCGCCGAGTTGGAACTGGCCAATGGGCACCGGGCGATCACCGATGTGGGCGCAGTGCGAGACCTGGCCGCGTCGCTGGCCGAAGGCGTGGGCATGCATCGCGCCACGGTGTCGCGCCGCCTCGACACGCCCGTGGTTGTGCAATTCGACGAGCCGTCGCTGCCTGCGGCCGTGGCCGGGCGGCTGACCGGGGTGACCGCGTTGACCCCGGTCCCGCCGATCGACGACGCGTTGGCCACCACCTTGCTCGACGCCTGTGTCGCCGCTGCAGGCGCCGACGTGGCGGTGCACAGCTGTGCGGCGGAACTACCGTGGAAAGTATTGCAGCGCAGCGGTATTGCGGCGGTATCCGTGGATGCCACCACGCTTCGGCCCGCTGACCTGGACGCCATCGCGGAATTAATCGAATCGGGCCGCACCGTCATGCTGGGTGTCGTGTCGTCCAGCCCGCCACAACGGCGGCCGTCGGTGGAGGAGGTCGCCGCCGCCGTCGTAGCGGTCACCGACCGCCTCGGATTCAGCCGGTCGGCGCTGCGCGATCGCATCGGCATTACCCCGGCGTGTGGACTGGCCGCGGCGACCCCGCAGTGGGCGCGCACCGCGATCGCGCTGGCCCGGCGGGCCGCCGAGGCGTTCGCCGACGACCCCGACGCCATCTAGAAAGCGCAACCGAAAGGTTGCGCAAAGCGCGCCTCGTGCTGTACGTTACGCAACCAGGAGGTTGCATATGAGTACCGATCGAATCGAGAAGCAGGTGGTGTTGCGTGCGCCGCTGGACCGGGTGTGGCGGGCGATCAGCGACTCGGATGAATTCGGCCGTTGGTTCGGCGCCCGGTTCGACGGGCCATTCGTCGCCGGGTCGTCGGTCACCGCGACGATCACGCCGACAACCGTCGACGACGAGGTCGCCGAGCTGCAGCGGCCGCATGCCGGGGCGAAAGCCACGTGGCAGATCGTGGCTGTAGAAGCGCAGCGTCGGTTCGCCTACCGCTGGCACCCGTACGCGGTCGAGCCGGGCGTCGACTATGACCGCGAGCCCACCACACTGGTGGAGTTCACTCTGTCGGAGACGCCCGACGGCGTGTTGCTCACCATCGTCGAATCCGGATTCGACGCCATCCCCGAGGTGCGGCGCTCCACGGCGTTCGAGGCCAACAGCGGCGGCTGGGCCAAGCAGGTCGAGTTGGTGCGGAAGTATCTGACGCTGGGGCAGCGGGTGTGACGACGACGCTGGCGCCGGCACCACTATTCGACGCGCTGGGGGATCCGAACCGGCTGCGCATCGTCGTGCGGCTGTGCGACGGTGGTCCGAGCTCGACTTCCCAAGTGTCACAAGCGGTCCCGGTCACCCGCCAGGCGGCGACCAAGCACCTGGAGCTGCTGCAGGCGGCCGGGCTGGTCAGTAGCAGCCGCCGCGGCCGGGAGCGGATCTGGACACTGCAGACCCGCCCACTGGCCCAGGCCAGCGACTACCTCAACCAGCTGTCACGTCGCTGGGACGCCGCCGTCGACCGGTTGCGCGCCTACGTCGAGGAGTAGCTGTCACCGTCCTTGGATAACCTGCCAGGGTGAGCTCAGCAGAGGCTGACCCCGTCGCGCCCGAGATTCGGCGCCAATGGCGTGAACTGGCCGACGAGGTGCGCGAACACCAGTTTCGCTACTACGTGCGCGACGCGCCGATCATCTCCGACGCCGAGTTCGACGAGCTGTTACGCCGGCTGACCGCGCTCGAGGAACAGCATCCCGAACTGCGCACCCCCGATTCGCCGACTCAACTGGTCGGTGGCGCAGGCTTCGCCACCGATTTCACGCCCGCCGAGCATCTGGAGCGGATGCTGTCGCTGGACAACGTGTTCAGCGCAGAGGAATTCGAGGCGTGGGCGGCACGCACCCGCGCCGAGATCGGCAACGACGCGCATTATCTGTGTGAGCTCAAGATCGACGGTGTCGCACTGTCGTTGGTGTATCGGGACGGACGCCTGGTGCGGGCGGCCACCCGCGGCGACGGCCGCACCGGCGAGGACGTCACGCTGAACGCGCGAACCATCGACGACGTTCCGCACCGGCTCGCGGCCACCGGCGATTACCCGATACCCGATGTCCTCGAGGTGCGCGGTGAGGTGTTCTTCCGGCTGGCCGACTTCGAGGCGCTCAACGCCGCGCTGGTCGAGGACGGCAAGACGCCGTTCGCCAACCCGCGCAACAGCGCCGCGGGGTCGCTGCGGCAGAAGGATCCGGCGGTCACTGCGCGCCGCAAGCTGCGGATGATCTGCCACGGACTCGGGCGCAGCGAAGGATTCCAGCCGGCCACCCTGCACGACGCCTATCTGGCGCTGCGGGCCTGGGGGCTGCCGGTCTCCGAGCACACCACCCGGGTCGACGGGGTGGCCGGTGTACAGGAACGCATCGAGTACTGGGGTGAGCACCGCCACGACATCGACCACGAAATCGACGGTGTCGTAGTCAAAGTCGACGAGGTGGCGTTGCAGCGCAGGCTCGGATCCACCTCGCGGGCACCGCGGTGGGCGATCGCCTACAAGTACCCGCCGCAGGAGGTGCAGACCAAGCTGCTGGACATCCGGGTGAACGTGGGGCGCACCGGCCGGGTCACGCCGTTCGCGTTCATGACACCGGTGACGGTGGCCGGGTCGACGGTTGGGCTGGCCACCCTGCACAACGCCGCGGAGGTCAAGCGCAAGGGGGTACTGATCGGCGACACAGTGATGATCCGCAAGGCCGGCGACGTGATTCCCGAGGTGCTGGGTCCCGTCGTCGACCTGCGCGACGGATCCGAACGCGAATTCGTCATGCCCACAACGTGTCCCGAATGCGGAACCAAGCTGGCTCCGGCCAAGGAGGGCGACGCCGACATCCGCTGCCCCAATGCGCGGTCCTGTCCGGCTCAATTGCGGGAGCGGGTGTTTCATGTCGCCGGTCGCGGTGCATTGGACATCGAGGGGCTCGGCTACGAGGCGGCCATCGCGCTGCTGAAGGCAAACGTAATCGCCGACGAGGGTGAACTTTTCAGCCTCACCGAGGACGACTTGCTGCGCACCGAGTTGTTCCGGACCAAAGCCGGCACACTGTCCGCCAACGGCAAGCGGCTGCTGGTCAACCTGGACACGGCCAAGAAACAGCCGTTATGGCGGGTGCTGGTGGCGTTGTCGATTCGGCATGTCGGGCCGACGGCTGCCCGTGCGCTGGCAACCGAATTCGGCAGCTTGGACGCCATCACGTCGGCCTCGACCGAGCAGCTGGCCGCTGTCGAGGGTGTCGGGCCGACCATCGCCGAGGCGGTCAAGGAGTGGTTCACGGTCGATTGGCATCGCGCCATCGTCGACAAGTGGCGGGCGGCGGGTGTGCGAATGGCCGACGAGCGTGACGCGAGCGTGCCCCGCACCCTGGAAGGGCTGACCATCGTGGTCACCGGCTCGTTGACCGGCTTCTCCCGCGACGACGCAAAGGAAGCCATCGTGACGCGGGGCGGCAAGGCCGCGGGCTCTGTGTCGAAGAAGACGGATTACGTCGTCGCCGGTGACTCGCCCGGATCGAAATACGACAAGGCCGTCGAGTTGGGCGTGCCCATCCTCGACGAGGACGGATTCGTAAAGCTGTTGGCCGAAGGGCCCGACGGGCAACCAGGCTGATTCACGGCAGCAGCGGCAGCCGCCACAGCGGCATGCTGGGTTCGAGCAGCCACAGCCTGGTCGCGGTCAGGCGTATCAGCCGCAGTGTGCCGATGATGAGCAGGGCGGCCATCGGCAGGTCGCCCAGCAGGGCGGTCAGCACCGAGAGCCGGAAATCGTTGGGCCCGGCGGTCATGATGTCGAACCAGGCATCGCAGATCAGCAACACCGCGGTGGCAGATGCTGTGAGCAGCATCAGTTGTCGGCGAAGTATGCCGAGAACGATGGTGGCCGTCATGAGGGCGAGCAGCAGCAAGTCGAAGCCCACCCAGGTGGCCGGCCAGTCGCGCACCAGGTAGTTCGCCGGCAGGGCCAGCGCGAGATACACGATCCAGGGGATCAGCACGATGGTGCCGCCGATCATGAGTCCCAGCCACCCCAACCGAAGCCGCTGCGCCCGCGCCGGCGGTATCAGGTCATCGAGGGGCCGCTCGAGTCGCCGGATCAGCTGCTGCCGCTCCTCCGGGGACATCGCGGCGATCTGGGCATCGGATAACGCGGTCACACTTGATCGATACCACCTTTGGTTTGCTCGGTGCGGACGGGCCGTGAAATACCCGGCTGCCGGGCTATCGTGGGCGCTGTGACCCAGATTGCCGATCGGGCCGCGGAGTCTTCGCCGTGGTCGCCGCGAGAAGCCGAGTTGCTCGCGGTGACGTTGCAGCTCCTGCAGCAACACGGCTACGACCGGTTGACGGTGGACGCGGTCGCCGCCACCGCCCGCGCCAGCAAGGCCACGGTGTACCGGCGCTGGCCGTCGAAGGCCGAGTTGGTGTTGGCGGCGTTCATCGAAGGCATCCGCCAGGTCGCGGTTCCGCCCGAAACCGGAACCCTACGAGGCGACTTGCTGCGGCTGGGGGAGCTGGTGTGTCAGGAGGCCCGCGAACACGCCAGCACCATTCGCGCGGTGCTTGTCGAGGTGTCGCGCAACCCCGCGCTCAACGACGTGATGCAGCACCAGTTCATCGACCAGCGGAGAGCCTTGATCCGCTATGTCCTGCACCAGGCGGTCGACCGCGGTGAGATCAACGCCTCAGCGATCAACGACGAACTCTGGGACCTGCTGCCCGGCTACCTCATATTCCGGACCATCATCCCCAGCCGGCCCCCCACCCAGCGAACCGTGCAAGCCCTCGTCGACGACGTCGTCATCCCAAGCCTGACTCGGCCCGCCCGATAAGCCCTCGCTGCTCGCCAGCACCGCTCGAGATGCGCCGCGGTCATCCTCTTGATAGTGTCCGGTCCCGTACCGTACTGTTATAGCGGTCTCGCTGAGCGCCAAGGGCAGGATCGTTGACCTGACCCGAGATGTCGCGTGGCCAGCTATCGAAAGGCTAACGGGTGAACAAGAATTCACTTACTAGCTTGGCCCGGCGAGGCTGGATTGTCTTGGTCGCTGTGGCGGTGGTCACGCTGGCGGGGTTCGCTGTCTATCGGCTGCACAGTGTCTTCGGCTCACACGCCACCACGTCGGCCGCCAATGGCATCTCCAACGAGATCGTCCCTTTCAACCCCAAGCATGTGGTCTATGAGGTCTTCGGCAATCCCGGAACGACGGCCACGATCAACTACCAGGACGTTCATGCCGCACCGCAGCGAGTTGACCATGCGAGCCTGCCGTGGAGGTACGAGATAACAACCACCGACCCTGCGGTCATCGCCAACCTGGTTGCGCAAGGAAACGGCAGCACACTCGGCTGCCGGATCGTCATCAATGATGTCGTCAAGGACGAGAGGATCGTCAACGCGGTGAACGCCTATACCTTCTGCCTGGACAAATCCGGATGAGCAACCAGCACGAGCGGCGGCCTTTCGTCGCGCACACCATCCGCCGGCTATCAGTGCCGATCCTGCTGCTCTGGCTGGCCCTCGCCGCGATCTCGAATGTTCTTGTACCGCAATTGGAGACCGTCGGCGAAGCTCACAACGTGGCGATGAGCCCTCCGGAGGCGCCATCGCTGCAGGCGATGAAGCACATCGGAAAAGTCTTCCACGAGTTCGATTCCGACAGTTCGGCCATGATCGTCCTGGAAGGCGACAAGCCTTTGGGGGCCGACGCCCATCGGTTTTACGACAGGTTGATCGGCAAGCTCAAGCAGGACACGAAGCACGTACAGCACGTCCAGGACTTCTGGGGGGACACGCTGACCGCGGCCGGTTCGCAAAGCACCGATGGCAAGGCCGCGTATGTTCAGGTGTTCCTCGCCGGTAATCAGGGCGAGGCCAAATCTATCGAATCCGTCGACGCCATCCGCGACATCGTGGACCATACGCAGCCGCCCAAAGGCGTCAAAGCCTATGTCAGCGGCGCGGCACCTCTTATCGCAGATCAGTTCCAACAGGGCAGCAAAGGCACCGCAAAGGTCACCACGATCACGGTCGGGGTGATCCTGCTGATGCTGCTTTTTGTCTACCGGTCGGTCATGACCTCGGTCCTGGTTCTTCTCACCGTCCTCGTTGAAATGGCTGCCGCGAGAGGGCTTGTCGCCTTCCTTGGCAATGCCGGGATCATCGGGTTGTCGACGTACTCGACGAACCTGCTCACGTTATTGGTCATCGCCGCCGGGACGGACTACGCGATATTTTTCGTTGGCCGTTATCAAGAGGCGCGCGAGGCCGGGGAAGATCGCGAAACCGCTTACCACACCATGTACCGCGGGACCGCCCACGTCGTTTTGGGCTCGGGGCTGACCGTCGCGGGTGCGGTGTTCTGTCTTACCTTTACCCGGCTCCCGTATTTCCACAGCCTGGGCGTTCCCGCCGCGCTGGGCATCCTTATCGCTCTGGCGGCCTCGCTCACCCTGGCGCCGGCCGTGCTTACCATCGGCAGTTACTTTGGGCTCCTCGACCCGACGCGCGCTATGCGGACTCAGGGATGGCGGCGGATCGGCACGGCAATCGTCCGCTGGCCCGGACCCATCCTCGCGGTAGCGTCCGCGATCGCACTCGTCGGGCTGCTCGCCCTGCCGGGATACAAGACAAGTTACGACATTCGCCCGTACCTGCCGACCAGCTCTCCCGCCAATATCGGCTATGCGGCTGCGGAGCGGCATTTTTCTCGGGCCCGGTTGGAGCCCGAACTGCTGATGATCGAGACCGATCACGATATGCGTACTCCCGCCGACATGCTCATCTTGGACAGGGTGGCCAAGGGCGTGTTCCACGTGTCTGGAATCGCCCAGGTTCAGGCCATGACCAGGCCCTTGGGAACGCCGCTCGACCACAGCTCGGTAGCGTTTCAGATCAGCCAGCAAAGCGTCAGCCAGGTCATGAACCTGAAATATCAGAAAGACCGCGCGGCCGACTTGCTCCGGCAGGCCGGCGAGCTGAGGAAAACTATCAACATCTTGCAGCAGCAATATGCCCTGCAGCAGCAAACCGCCGCCGCTACGCACGAGCAGACCCAAAGCTTTCACAACACGATCGACACGATCAATGAACTGCGCGACAAAATTTCGGATTTCGAAGACTTCTTCAGGCCGATTCGCAGTTACTTCTATTGGGAGAAGCACTGTTTCGATATTCCAGTGTGCTTCGCGTTGAGATCTGCCTTTGAGGCGGTCGACGGTATCGATCAGCTTAGCGACCAATTCCAAAGCATCACAGCATCTTTGGATAAGCTGGATGCGCTCCAGCCACAACTGGTTTCGCTGCTACCTCCCCAGATCGAGAGCCAACTTACGAATCTTGAACTGATATTGTCGAACTACGCCACCAACTCGGGGATCAACAACCAGTCGGCGTTTGCAAACGACAACCCGGCCGCGATGGGGCAGGCCTTTGACGCCGCCAAAAACGACGATTCGTTCTACCTCCCACCGGAGGTTTTCAACAACCCCGATTTCAAGCGCGGCCTGAATTTGTTTCTCTCGCCGGACGGCAAGGCTGCTCGCATGATCATCACCCATGAAGGTGATCCCGCGACCCCGGAAAGCATGGCACATGTCGAGCCGATCAAGCACGCGGCGCACGAGGCCGTGAAGGGCACGCCGTTGGCAACCGCCAAGTTCTATCTCGGCGGAACCGCGGCGACCTACAAAGACATCCAAGACATGGCTAAGTACGATCTGATGATCGCCGGCGTCGCCGCACTCAGCCTGATCCTGCTGATCATGATGATCATCACGCGAAGCCTGGTCGCCGCGCTCGTTATCGTTGGCACAGTGGCACTTTCGCTGGGCGCCTCGTTTGGGCTGTCCATACTCGTCTGGCAGTACATTCTTGGCATCCAGTTGTATTGGGTCGTGCTTGCGCTGGCCGTCATCCTGCTGTTGGCGGTGGGATCCGACTACAACCTGCTGCTGATCTCGCGGTTCAAGGAGGAGATCGGCGCCGGACTGAAGACCGGCATCATCCGTGCCATGGCCGGCTCCGGTTCGGTGGTGACCTCTGCCGGTCTGGTGTTCGCCGTCACCATGTGTACGTTCGTGTTCAGCGGTTTACAGGTTCTCGGTCAGATCGGGACCACCATCGGCTTGGGGCTGTTGTTCGACACGCTGATCGTGCGGTCGTTCCTGACGCCGTCGATCGCAACGCTTTTGGGTCGCTGGTTCTGGTGGCCTCTACGAGTGCGTCCCCGCCCGGCCAGCCAGATGCTTCAGCCCTATGGATCGCGCCCCGCCGTTCGTCAACTGCTGCTCTGGGAAGACGAGGACGAGACGGCGACGACCGAATTGCCTGTGGCCGGCCGTTAGTGCAACAGCGTCCCTACGATGCCGGCCAGATAGCCCAGGCGCGCGACCTCCGACGGCCGGAACACCGGGCCGCCGGGCCGGCCCAGCAACACCGCCGTGTCCGCGGCGCCCAGTGGCGCGGCGACCAGCGTGGTCTCCAGATCGCGCCACACTTGGGGCACCCATTCGTCGGTGCCGTCGAGGGCGGCGGCATGTTCGATCGGCATCCACGGCGCCGCGGCCGGCTGGGTTTCCGGCGCGCCTGCGCTGCCGGCCACCAGGCGAAGGCCGGGCGGTGCGCTGCGCAGCACCGCACACCAGCCCACCCGCAGCACCCGGGGCGCCTCACCGACCAGCACCTTCAGCTTGGCCGCGGTGTCGCCGGCTGCCGCGACGTGGTCGATGAGCTCCAATTCGCGATGCGCTTCCAGCAGCCCGGTGTGGGGGCGCAGGCTATCCACCCGCACACCGCTGAGCGCCTCGGCCGCCGTGATCAACGTGTCGGGCATCGCCCTGGCCGGTAACTCGACGACGAGATCGTCGATCGCGTAGCCCGACCCGCGCTCGACCACATCCAGCGACAGGATGTCGGCTCCCACCGAGCCGAGCGCCACGGCCAGCGAGCCCAGGCTGCCCGGTCGATCGGCCAGCTGCACCCGCAGCAGATATGAAGCCACGCGCACACTGTCGCACAGCAACGCGGCCGCGGCATTTCGGCGGTCCGCCCGCCGAGTGTGATGCCAGCTTCACGCTGGGCGCCGAGTGTGACACCAGCTTCACGCTCGTGGCTCGGTACGCTTCTGCTTCGTGTCCCAGATCTCTCGTGACGACGTCGCTCACCTGGCCCGGCTGGCCCGGTTGGCGTTGACCGACGCCGAGCTGGACAGCTTCGCCGGCCAACTCGACGCGATCCTTACGCACGTCAGCCAGATCCAGGCCGTCGATGTGACCGGCGTCGAAGCGACCGACAACCCGCTCAAGGACGTCAACGTCACCCGTCCGGACCAGACCGCACCGTGCCTGACCCAGCAGGAGGCGCTCGCCGAGGCGCCTGCAGCGGTCGACGGTCGCTTCGCCGTCCCGCAGATCCTCGGGGAAGAGCAGTGACGGAGATCATCCGGCTGGACGCCGCCGCGCTGGCCGCCAAAATCGCAGCCAAGGAACTCTCGTCGGTCGAAATCACCCAGGCGTTCCTGGACCAGATCGAGGCAACCGACCAGCGCTACAACGCCTTCCTGCATGTCACAGTCGACAAAGCGCTGGCCGCAGCCCAAGCCGTCGACAAGGCGCTGGCCGCCGGTGAAGCGCTGCCATCCCCGCTGGCCGGGGTGCCCTTGGCCCTCAAAGACGTGTTCACCAGCGTCGACATGCCGACCACGTGCGGGTCGAAGATCCTCGAGGGCTGGCGTTCCCCTTATGACGCCACGGTCACCGCGCGGTTGCGAGCTGCCGGCATCCCGATCCTGGGCAAGACGAACATGGACGAGTTCGCGATGGGCTCCTCGACCGAGAACTCCGCCTACGGCCCGACCCGCAACCCGTGGGACACCGAACGGGTACCGGGCGGCTCCGGGGGCGGCAGTGCTGCGGCGCTGGCCGCGTTCCAGGCACCGCTGGCCATCGGAACCGACACCGGCGGCTCGATCCGCCAGCCGGCCGCGCTGACCGCGACCGTCGGCGTCAAACCCACGTATGGCACGGTGTCGCGCTACGGCCTGGTGGCCTGCGCGTCGTCGCTGGACCAAGGCGGCCCGTGCGCACGCAGCGTCCTCGACACCGCACTGCTGCATCAGGTGATCGCTGGACACGACGCCAAAGACTCCACATCCGTGGATGCCGAGGTGCCCGACGTTGTCGGCGCCGCCAAAGCCGGCGCAACAGGCGAGCTGCGCGGTGTGCGCATCGGCGTGGTGCGCCAGCTGCATAGCGGCGAGGGATATCAGCCCGGTGTGCTGGCATCCTTCAACGAGGCCGTCGAACAGTTGACCGCGCTCGGCGCCGAGGTGACCGAAGTCGATTGTCCCCATTTCGATCACGCGCTGGCCGCCTACTACCTGATCTTGCCGTCGGAGGTGTCGAGCAACCTGGCCCGCTTCGACGCGATGCGTTACGGGCTGCGAATCGGCGACGACGGCACGCACAGCGCCGAGGAGGTGATGGCGCTGACCCGCGCCGCGGGGTTCGGCCCGGAGGTCAAGCGGCGCATCATGATCGGCACGTACGCGCTTTCGGCGGGCTACTACGACGCCTACTACAACCAGGCGCAGAAGGTGCGCACGCTGATCGCGCGTGATCTCGACGAGGCCTATAAATCTGTCGACGTACTGATATCGCCGACCACCCCGACCACCGCGTTCCGGTTGGGGGAGAAGGTCGATGACCCGCTGGCGATGTATCTGTTCGACCTGTGCACGCTGCCGCTCAACCTGGCCGGCCATTGCGGAATGTCGGTGCCGTCCGGCTTGTCGCCGGACGACAACCTGCCAGTCGGACTGCAGATCATGGCGCCGGCGCTGGCCGACGACCGGCTCTACCGGGTGGGCGCGGCCTACGAGGCCGCCCGCGGGGAATTGCCCAGCGCGATTTAGCGTGTGGTCGCCACTGACGCGACCGACCCGGCAAGATGAGGACATGCGCATCGGAGTTCTCACCGGAGGTGGCGACTGTCCAGGACTCAACGCGGTCATCCGGGCGGTGGTGCGCACCTGCGACTCCCGCTATGGGTCGTCGGTGGTGGGATTCCAGGACGGGTGGCGCGGTCTGCTGGAGAACCGGCGCATCCAACTACACAACGACGACCGCAATGACCGGCTGCTGACCAAGGGCGGCACGATGCTGGGCACCGCTCGGGTGCACCCGGACAAGCTGCGGGCCGGGCTCAACCAGATCAAGCAGACCCTGGACGACAACGGCATCGACGTGCTCATCCCGATCGGCGGCGAGGGCACGCTGACCGCCGCGCACTGGCTGTCCGAGGAGAACGTCCCCGTCGTCGGCGTGCCCAAGACGATCGACAACGACATCGACTGCACCGACGTGACTTTCGGTCACGACACGGCTTTGACGGTGGCGACCGATGCCATCGACCGGCTGCACAGCACCGCCGAGTCGCACCAGCGGGTGATGCTGGTCGAGGTGATGGGCCGGCACGCCGGCTGGATCGCGCTCAACGCCGGGCTTGCCTCCGGTGCCCACATGACGCTGATCCCCGAACAGCCCTTCGATGTCGAAGAGGTGTGCCGACTGGTCAAGCGACGCTTCCAGCGCGGCGACTCGCACTTCATCTGTGTGGTCGCCGAGGGTGCGAAGCCGGTGCCGGGTTCGATGATGCTGCGCGAAGGGGGGCTCGACGAATTCGGGCATGAGCGGTTCACGGGGGTGGCCGCGCAACTGGCGACCGAGGTGGAGAAGCGCATCAACAAGGATGTGCGGGTGACTGTGCTCGGCCATGTGCAGCGCGGTGGCACGCCCACCGCCTACGACCGCGTGCTGGCCACCCGGTTCGGAGTCAACGCGGCCGACGCCGCGCACGCCGGCGAGTACGGCCAGATGGTCTCGCTGCGCGGCCAGGACATCGGACGCGTACCGCTGGCCGAGGCGGTGCGCCAGCTCAAGCTGGTACCGCAGAGCCGCTACGACGACGCGGCGGCTTTCTTCGGCTAGTGCCGGGCGTTGAGGAGGGTGAACAGCTCAGAAGTTGTCCTGTCGCGTAACGAATACGTGTAACGTAACGGCTATGGCTGTGCTGGTGACCTGCAGCGTTTGTGGCGTCGGCTTCCACGCCAGATCCGACGCCATCTACTGCTCGGCAGCATGTCGGCAGAAGGCGCACCGGGCGCGGATTGCACGGCGGCTTGCCGCGTCGGCCGTTCGACCGGAGGTCGCCCGCACAGTTCAACGCGCTCGGGAGGAGCAGCGCCGAGCCCGCGAATTGTGTCGCGCGGCGGCCGACGCGCTCCGGCAGAGTGTCGCGTCGCAGCGCCGAGTCATCGCCAGCCCATGGGTGACGCCGACCGCCACGGAGCGCGGGTGATGTCCGCCGAACTCGACGGTCAAGCAGCCGCAGCCGAAGAGGCTCTCGCCGGCACCCCACAGCGCGCCGGATGGTTCCGCTTCTACTTCGAAGACCAACACTGGGAATGGTCGGAGCAGGTAGAGCGCATGCACGGCTATGAGCCCGGGACCGTCGTACCGACCACCGAGTTGGTTCTGTCCCACAAACACCCCGAAGATCGGCAGCAGGTGGCCGCAACCATCGACGAAATGCTGCACACCCACAGCGCATTCAGCACGCGACACCGCATCATCGACACCGCCGGCGCTGTGCATCACGTCGTCGTCGTGGGCGATCAGCTCACCGACCACAACGATGTCGTCATCGGCACTCACGGCTACTACATCGACATCACGCCCACAGCCGACCAGGCCATCATCACCGCCAAGGTCGCAGAAATCGCCCAGCATCGCGCCGTGATCGAGCAGGCCAAGGGCATGCTGATGCTGGTCTACGGCATCGACGCTGACGCCGCATTCGATCTACTCAAGTGGCGATCTCAAGAAACCAACGTCAAGCTGCGGCGGCTCGCCGAACAGATCGCCGAGGACTTCTGCGCCGTCCGCGACAAAGTCATCGGGTCGCGGTCCAGCTTCGATCATCTTTTGCTGACGGCGCACGCGCGCGCAGTCGAAGGCGGTGAAACGGCGTCGGCCACGGCACACGATTAGGATCGACCGCATGACGCTTGCCGCGGCCGAGCTGCTCGACTACGACGACGTCGTCGCACGCTACGAGCCGGTGCTGGGGTTGGAAGTGCACGTCGAGCTGTCCACCGCCACCAAGATGTTCTGCGGCTGCGCAACCGCGTTCGGCGCCGAACCCAATACCCAGGTATGTCCGGTGTGCCTGGGTCTGCCGGGTTCGCTGCCGGTGCTGAACGAGGCCGCGGTGGAATCGGCGATCCGGATCGGGCTGGCGCTGAACTGCGAGATCGTGCCGTGGTGCCGGTTTGCCCGCAAGAACTACTTCTACCCGGACATGCCGAAGAACTACCAGATCTCCCAGTACGACGAGCCGATCGCGATCAACGGCTTCCTCGATGTGCCGCTCGACGACGGCACCACCTGGCGAGTCGAGATCGAGCGCGCACACATGGAGGAGGACACCGGCAAGCTGACCCATGTGGGCAGTGAAACCGGCCGGATCGAGGGCGCCACCGGTTCGCTGATCGACTACAACCGCGCGGGCGTGCCGCTGATCGAGATCGTCACCAAACCCATCACGGGAACCGGCGAGCGCGCGCCGCAGATCGCGCGGGCCTATGTGACTGCGCTACGGGATCTGTTGCGGGCGTTGGGCGTATCCGATGTGAGGATGGACCAGGGCTCCATGCGCTGCGACGCCAACGTATCGCTGAAGCCGATCGGCGCCGAACAGTTCGGCATCCGCACCGAGACCAAGAACGTCAACTCGCTGAAAAGCGTTGAAGTCGCGGTGCGATATGAAATGCGCCGTCAGGGTGCGGTTCTGGCATCCGGAGGCCGAGTCACCCAAGAGACGCGGCACTTCCACGAGGCGGGCTACACCAGCCCCGGCCGGACCAAGGAAACCGCCGAGGACTACCGCTATTTCCCGGAACCCGACCTGGAGCCCATCGCGCCCAGTCGCGACCTCGTCGAGCGGCTGCGTCACACCATTCCTGAGCTACCGTGGTTGCGCCGCAAGCAAATTCAGCAGGAATGGGGTGTTTCCGACGAGGTAATGCGCGATCTCGTCAATGCCGGCGCCGTCGACCTGGTGATCGCGACCGTCGAACACGGCGCCTCGAGCGAAGCAGCCCGCGCCTGGTGGGGCAGCTTCCTAATGCAAAAGGCCAACGAGGCCGGCGTCGCGCTCGATGAGCTCGCGATCACACCGAAACAGGTCGCCGCGGTGGTGGCGCTGGTCGACGAGGGCAAGCTGTCCAACAAACTGGCCCGTCAAGTCGTCGACGGCGTTCTGGCCGGCGAGGGCGAACCCGAACAAGTGATGACGGCGCGGGGATTGGCCGTCGTGCGCGACGATTCGCTGATCCAAGCGGCAGTCGACGAAGCCCTGTCCGCCAACGCCGATATTGCGGAGAAGATTCGCGGCGGCAAGGTCCAGGCGGCCGGCGCAATAGTCGGCGCCGTGATGAAGGCGACCAAGGGCCAGGCCGACGCGGCGCGGGTGCGCGAGCTCGTGCTCAAAGTTTGCGGCCAGGCCTAGCAGCCATCACGCGAACGGTTGGCATGTAGCTGCCGAGCGCCGAATCCTTCAGCACTATCCAGCGTGCGCGCCTACGATGAGTTTCGTCGGGGTTTGCCGTGGTTAACAGAACGGTGTGATCGCGACGTGTGCTGAGTGGGATACCAACCGAAGCGGTGACGAAGTCGAGCCACCCGGCTGTATGCGGCCCGGGGGCGCTTGGCGGGCAATATGACCGACACCTCGCTGATGCTGCGACCGGACGACGTTCGGCAACGGTTCACCGTGACCGGCGTCGTCCAAGGGGTGGGGTTTCGGCCGTTCGTCCACCGCATCGCCAGCGAGTTGGGCCTCGCGGGATTCGTCGGCAACGATTCCGGCGCGGTCTTCATTGAGGTGCAGGGGCCGCTCGCCCGCATTGACGAATTCGCCCGGCGGCTGCGCGCCGACGCGCCGCCGCTGGCACGGATCAACGCCGTCGACGTCGTTGACGTCGCCGACGTTGACACCGGCACCGGCAACGGCTTTCGCATCGTCGACAGCCAAACCGCCCCCGGAGCCACCACGCCGATCCCGCCCGACATCGCGGTGTGCGACGAATGCGTCGCCGAGTTGTTCGACCCGGCCGACCGGCGTTACCGGCACCCGTTCATCACCTGCACCAATTGCGGGCCGCGATTCACCATCATCCGCGCCCTGCCCTATGACCGGCCCGCCACCACCATGTCCGGGTTCGCCATGTGTGCGCGCTGTGCAGCCGAGTACCACGATCCGGCCAACCGCCGGTTCCATGCGCAGCCGATCGCCTGCCCGGACTGCGGGCCGTCGTTGTGGTTCTCCTCGGGAACCGAGCGAATCGACGGAGCCGGCGCCGCCTTGGCCGCCACGCAGCGAGCCCTGGCCGAGGGCGCTGTCGTTGCGATCAAGGGCATCGGCGGCTACCACCTGGCATGTCGCGTCGACGACGAGGCGGCGGTCGGTGTCCTGCGGACGCGAAAGGCCCGCGGCGCCAAGCCATTCGCGATGCTGGTCGCCAATCTCGATGTCGCTCGCCGCTACGCGTATATCGACGACTGCGAGGCGGCGGTGTTGTGCAGTCCGGCCAGACCCATCGTGTTGCTGCGGCGCCGTCCGGACGCACCGGTCGCCGACGGGGTCGCGCCCGGCAGTCCACTGCTGGGCCTGATGCTGCCGTATTCGCCCATTCATCACCTGCTGCTGGATCCGGCTCCCGACGCGTTGGTGCTGACCAGCGCCAACCGCTCCGACGAGCCCATTTGCTTCACCGAAGACGGTGCTGCGCAACGACTTCCGATGCTCTGCGATGCCGTGCTCGACCACGACCGGCCGATCCACGTGCCGTGCGACGACTCGGTGGTGCGCGTAATCGACGACGGGGAACTGCCGATCCGCCGTTCCCGTGGCTACGCCCCGCTACCCGTCGACCTGGGCCACGACAGCCCGGCCGTGCTGGCGGTCGGCGGCGAACTAAAGAACACGTTCTGTCTCACCGAGGGCTCCCGCGCCTATATGTCCGGGCATATCGGCGACATGGAAACGCTGGAGACGCTGCGCGCGTTCGAGCGCGCGGTCGGCCAGCTGAGCGAAATACGCGGCGAGCCAGTGCGATTGGCCGCCGACCTGCATCCGGGATATCAGACCCGCAGTTGGGCGGAACGCCATGTCGGTGAGCGCCCGCTTGATCTGGTCCAGCATCACCATGCCCACGTCGTCTCGCTGCTGGCCGAGCACGGACGGTTGGGCGAACCGATCGTCGGGGTTGCCTTCGACGGCACCGGCTACGGCTGCGACAAAACCATCTGGGGTGGCGAGATTCTCGCACTCGGGCAGGACAGTCACCGTTTCAGCCGGGTCGGGCATCTGCTGCCGGTGCCCTTGCCGGGCGGTGACGCCGCGGTGCGCAACCCGTGGCGGATGGCGCTGTCGCAGTTGTGGATGGCGGGCATCGACTGGACGCCCGACCTGGCGCCGGTCACCGCCGGCACGTCTGCCGAATTACGGGCCACCCGTTCGCAATTGGAGACCGCCGTGGGCTGCGTGTCCTGTTCGAGCATGGGCCGGCTGTTCGATGCCGTCGCCTCCCTGCTCGGGGTGCGCCACCGGATCGATTACGAGGGCCAGGCGGCCATCGAACTCGAGGTATTGGCCGAATCGGTCGACGAGCCTTTCCAGCTGCGCCTGCAGGTGCGCGACGACGCGGTGATCGACCCGCGCGGCATGATCGGCGAAATGGTCGCGGCGCTGCGCGCGGGCGCCGAGCCCGCGGTGTTGGCGGCAGGATTCCACCAAGCGGTGGCGGTCGCGGTCGCCGACGTGGTCGGTGCGGTCGCCGGCGACGTGCGGTTGGTGGGCCTCACCGGCGGGGTGTTTCAGAACGTGCTGCTGCTGCGCGCCTGCCGTCGGCTGTTGGAGCAGGCCGGGTTCGAAGTGCTGACCCATCGAATGGTTCCGCCGAACGACGGCGGGCTGGCGCTGGGCCAAGCGGCGGTGTCCATGCTGACCGCGCTGGAGGAGGCGCGATCATGACGATCACCGCCATCGACCGCGGGCTCGGTGCCGACCTGGCCGCCGATCTGGCTGCCACCGCATTCACTTTGGCCAAACGGTTCGCGGCGGGCGCCACCATGTGGTCGATCGCTCCCGGCTGGGAGCCTCATGCCCTGCACATCGCCGTTGAGTTCATTCATCCGGTGATCGTGGGCAAGCGGGCGCTGCCCGCCGTGGCGATCACCGGGCCCGACGTGGTCGACGTGGTGCGGGTCTCGGTGCGGCCGGGCGACATCGTGGTCGGCGTAGGCGGTGCCGACAACTCGGAGGTGCGGTCCGTGATGCGTCGATGCCCGGCCTGGGGTGGGACCACCGTTTGGATCGGTAGCGGTGAGCGGCCCGCGGCGGGAAGTGCCGACCATGTGCTGTGGCTGGACGACCCCGACCCCAAGGTGCCGGCGACCGGCGGGTTCGTGCTGTTCTACCACCTGCTGTGGGAGCTGACCCATGTGTGTTTCGAGCATCCGGGCCTGCTGAAGGAGGAATGCGCCGACGACGTCTGCGTCACCTGCAGCGACGAAGGCCGCCTAGGCGAGGTGGTCAGCGCATCGGCGGACGGCATGGCCTCCGTGCGCACCGCCAAGGGTGTCGAGACCGTTGCGACCACGTTGGTCGACCCGGTCGCCGCCGGCGAGCTCGTGCTCGTACATGCCGGGACGGCCATCAGCAAAGTGAGCGGTGCAGATGACTGACGAACCGACCAATTTCCTGTATCCGTTCATCGACGCGCAGGAACACGACCCCACGTCGCTGCTGGCCGACCTGACCGCGTCAGCTGAGGCCAAGGCCGCCGAGAGCCTGGCATTGCGCCGCTCCACCCTGGAAGAAAACAGCGAACTCATCGCCACGGCGGGCGCCGAGATGGCTCGCCGGTTCGCCGCCGGGGGAAGGCTTTTCACGTTCGGCAACGGAGGCAGCTGCACCGACTGCACGACGCTGGCGCGGCTGTTCGCCCGCCCGCCGGACGGCACGCCGTTGCCGGCCTGGTCGTTGACGGCCGATCAGGCGATCATGACCGCGCTGGGCAACGACGTCGGATTCGAGCTGGTTTTCGCCAGGCAGTTGATCGCCCGCGGAAAAGCCGGGGACATTGCCATCGCGATGTCGACCAGCGGCAGTTCGCCCAACCTGATGGCGGCCCTGGCCGAAGCGCGCAGGCGCGACATCTACACGATCGGCTTCGCGGGATACGACGGCGGCGCGTTTGCGAAAAGCCCGGATGTCAACGCTTGCTTCGTCGTTCGCTCGCAAAGTGTGCACCGGATCCAGGAGTCGCAAGCGCTACTGGGTTATCAGCTGTGGTTGACGGTCCATGAGCAGATGGGGGCGGTTGTCTGATGGCGAAATCGGCGAACGAGTACCTGGCCTCGGGCCCGCGTTTCGGCGAGGGCGAGGTGATCGAGCGCATCGAGTCATTTCGCCGGCGCCGGCCGCGGTTACTCGACGACCACGTGACGCTTGCGCACGGCGCCGGCGGAAAAGCCTCGGCCGCTTTGGTCGACGCGGTGTTCATGGAGGCATTCCGCAACCCGCTGCTCGAATCGCTCGGCGACGGCGCGGTGATCGACCTGCCCGGCGGACAGCGGCTCGCGGTATCCACCGATTCATTCGTCGTGCAACCCAGGCGGTTTCCCGGTGGTTCGATCGGCGAACTCGCGGTGCACGGCACCTGTAACGACTTGGCCGTTGCCGGCGCTGTGCCGCAATGGGTTTCGGCTGCATTCGTGCTCGAAGAGGGCTTCGCGATCGCCGAGCTGAAGGAGATCGTCGCCGACATGGCCGCGGCGGCAGAAGCCAGCGGAGTGCAGATTGTCACCGGTGACACCAAAGTGGTGCCCAACGGCGCAGCCGACGGCCTGTTCATCACGACCACAGGCGTCGGCGTCATTCCCGAGGGGCGGCAGCTGTCTGCGGCATCGGTGCGTCCCGGCGACAAGGCGCTGTTGTCGGGATCGATGGGTGATCACGGAATGGCGGTGATGCTGGCCCGCGGTGACCTGGCCATCGAGGCCGACATTCACTCCGATACCGCCTCGGTGAGCCCGCTGGTCGAATCGTTGTTGGCGGCAGCGCCGTCGACCCGCTGGCTGCGCGACCCGACCCGCGGCGGGGTCGGCACCGTCTGCAACGAACTGGCTCAGGCCTGCGGACTGGGTGTACTGCTCGAAGAAGACCGCCTTCCGGTGCAGCCGATGGTTAGCGGCGCCTGCGAATTGCTCGGGATCGACCCGCTCTACGTCGCCAACGAAGGCAAGTTCATCGCCGTCGTCGCGCCCGATGAGGCCGAGGCGGGGCTGGCGGCGCTGCGCTCGCATCCCCTGGGCGCCGAGGCCGCCGAAGTCGGCGAAATCGTCGCCGAGCCCGCTGAAACCGTCGTTGTGCGAACCGGATTCGGCGGTACCCGGATCGTCGACATGCTCGTCGGCGACCCGCTGCCGAGGATCTGCTGAGGCGTGGCGATCGCAAGCGCGGCGAAGCCGGGCGCAGCGGGTCGCCACGAGAGAGTAAGGAGCCAATAATGTGTCTTGGGATTCCGGGGCGGATCGTCGAAATCACCGACGCCGACAACTACCTGGCGAAGGTCGACGTCAGCGGTGTACAGCGCACGATCTCGGTGCGGCTGCTGGAAAACGACATGCCCGAACCCGACGAATGGGTACTGGTACATGTCGGCTTCGCGATGGCCAAGATCGATGAAACCGAGGCATTGCTCACGCTGGCGGCCGTCAAGAAGCTCGGTGACGCGTATACCACCGAAATGGAAGCCTTCGATTCGTCGGCAATCGGGTAAGGAGCGGGAATGAAATTCGTTGACGAGTTCCGGGATCCGGCGGCCGCCAGAAAACTGATCGCCGCAATCAAACGGTTGGCCGGCGACAGCGAACACTACAAGTTCATGGAGGTGTGCGGCGGGCACACCCACACCATCTACAGGCACGGCATCGAACACCTGCTGCCCGAAAACGTCGAACTGGTCCACGGCCCCGGTTGCCCGGTCTGTGTTATCCCGATGGGCCGCATCGACGATGCGATGTGGCTGGCCGAGCAGCCCGACGTGATCTTCACCTGTTTCGGCGACATGATGCGGGTACCCGGGTCGTCCGGCAGTCTGCTGGACGCCAAGGCACGCGGTGCCGACGTGCGATTCGTCTACTCGCCGTTGGACGCGCTGAAGATCGCCACCGACAACCCGGACAAACAGGTGGTGTTCTTTGCGATCGGGTTCGAGACGACGGTGCCGTCCACCGCGGTGACGTTGGTGCGGGCCCGTGATCTCGGTCTGACCAACTTCAGCGTGTTCTGCAACCACGTCACGATCGTGCCGCCGATCAAGGCCATCCTGGAATCGCCGGATTTACGGCTCTCCGGTTTCATCGGGCCGGGGCACGTGTCGACGGTTGTCGGTAACCGGCCCTACCGGTTCGTGCCGGAGGTGTACCGAAAGCCGTTGGTGGTCTCGGGATTCGAGCCGCTGGACATCCTGGCGTCGGTGGCGATGCTGTTGACCCAGATCCGGGAGGGCCGCTGCGAGGTGGAAAACCAGTACAGCCGCGTTGTGCCCGAGCGCGGCAACCCGGCTGCGTTGGCGTTGATGGGCAAGGTGTTCGCGTTGCGTCCGCACTTCGAGTGGCGCGGGCTGGGGTTCATCTCGCAGAGCGCATTGCGGCTCAACGACGACTTCGCCGCGTTCGACGCCGAACTGCGCTACTCGATGCCCGGCGTACGGGTGGCCGACCCGAAGGCATGTCAATGCGGTGAAGTGCTCAAGGGTGTGCTCAAGCCTTGGGAATGCAAGGTTTTCGGCACCGCATGCACACCGGAAACCCCGATCGGGACATGCATGGTATCCCCCGAGGGGGCGTGCGCGGCCTACTACAACTTCGGCCGGATGCACCGCGATGCCCTCAAGCTGGTGGAGACCTCCGGGCGGGCATGACGGTGTCGGCTGCGCAGGGTGCGGAGATGTTCGCCCGCTACGCCTATGCGCCCAACGCCCTGGGCTATTGCGGCCCGTCGCTGGGCGCCACGCTGCGAGATGGGTCGGTGGACGACATCCGGGCCGCCGCGTCAAGGTTTGTCGGCGCCTGGCCCTATCTGCAAGTGCTGTCGGCGATGACCGGCATCGTCGACCCGTTGGACCATCGGCTCGTCGAATCGTATTGGCTCGGCGGCGGTGTCGGCGCCGACCTGGACCCGGCCGAGTTCGTCGACGAGCTGCTCGCCATCATTGGCCCGAAGGCGGGCCGCTACTGGTCGCATCTCGGGCCGGATCTGGTGAGCGAGGCGGCCGCCAATCACTGCTTCCACGTGTTCGGGATATATCCGTGGTCGCGGCTGCTGGGCCTCAACGAGGGACGCCTGGACGAGCATCCCTTGGGCGTGCTGGACAATTGCCGGATTACTTGGGGCACAGTACTTTCTCGCGACGGGGATGATCTGGAGGTGTCGTGTCGAAGGTTGGTCTGGGACGGCCATGCGCTGGAACTCTCCGAACCCTCGGCGCGCCGCCTGGACGTCTGGCACGACGGGTACAGCGCGGTGCCCGACGTGGCCGTCGGCGACGACGTCGCGATCCACTGGGACCGGCTGTGCGGACGGCTGCGACCCGAGCAGATCCGGGTACTGGCCGACGCCACCACCCGCCAGCTCGAAGTGACCAATCAACGGCTGACACGGGTCTAAGCCGACGGCGAACACGGGCATACAGCAAACCGCGGCGACGCTGAGGCCGTTATGCCGGACCCGTTAGACGCCTACTCCGCCGTGGTCACGACCGTCGCGCAAACCGTGTTGCCCAGCGTCGCCAGCATTTCGGTGCGCAGCCGGCGCGGCGACGGCGGCGGCAGCGCCAGTGTCATCACCGCAGACGGCTACCTGTTGACCAGCGCGCACGTCGTCGCGGGAGCGCGGTCCGCGCAGGCGACATTCGCGGACGGCACCGAGGTCGCCGCGGACATCGCCGGCCGCGACGAGCTCTCGGACCTGGCGGTCCTGAAGGCCCGCGGCGCTGTTCCCGAGCCCGTGGCGATGGGTCGTGCCGAGGATCTGCGGGTCGGACAGCTGGTGGTGGCGGTCGGCAATCCACTGGGCCTGGCCGGCAGCGTGACCGCAGGCATCGTCTCCGGACTCGGGCGCTCGTTGCCCACCCGCTCCGGCCGTGTGGTCGACGAGGTGATCCAGACCGATGCCGCGCTGAATCCGGGAAACAGCGGCGGCGTGCTGGCCGACGGACGCGGCCGAATGGTCGGCGTGAACACCGCGGTCGCGGGAGTCGGCCTTGGACTGGCCGTGCCCATCAACGCGTCAACACACAGGATCATCGCGGCGCTGATGCATGCCGGCCGGGTCCGCCGGGCCTGGCTGGGCATCGCCGGGGCGCACATTCCGGTGCCGCCGGCGGCTGCCGCGAAATTGGGCACCACCCATGGCTTGCAGATCGCCAGCGTGGTCGCCGGCAGCCCGGCCGCGGAAGCAGGCCTGCGTCGCGGCGACATCGTGGTCAGCGTCGACGGCAAGAACATCGTCACCGCCACCGCGATCCAGCAGCTGATGGTCGAGGATGCGATCGCACGCCGGATCGAGATGACGGTGTGGCGCAACGGCGCACTGGTCGACGTGTTCGTGGTGCCGCGCGAGCTGGCCGACCGCTGAGCCATCATGGTGCGGTGGGCGATGGATCGTTCGACCGGCTCGTCGGGATGCTGGACTACACGATGTTCGTCGTCACGACCCAGGCGGACGGTCATCCGTCAGGCTGCTTGGTCGGCTTCGCCACCCAAACCAGCCTGCGCCCCCCGCGGTTTCTGGTCGGGCTGTCGCGCAACAACCACACCTGCCGGGTCGCGGCGCGGTCGGAGTACCTTGCGGTGCACGTGCTCGCACGTCGTCACATCGGCCTGGCCCACCTGTTCGGCGGCCAAACCGGCGACCAGGTCAACAAGTTCGATCACTGCTCGTGGCACACCGGTCCCGAAGGCATGCCGATCCTCGACGACGCGGTCGCGTGGTTTGTCGGCAAGACGCTGAAGCGGTTCGATCTCGGCGACCATCTGGGCTACCTCTTGGAACCCGTCATCGGCGACGCCGCCGAGCGCGCCGATGATCTGGTCAGCTTTCCCGACGTCGCCGACATGGAGCCAGGGCACGAGGCCTGACGGCCGTTACGTCTTGTCCTCGTTGGCCCGCGGGAAGCCGCCGCCCTGCGGGAACAGCGGGAACACGACATCGTCAAGCTTGGCGGCGTCGCCGTCGGTCTTGTTCACCGTCGCGCCCCAGACGTTTCCGTCCGGCGACATCCGCAATGCCCAGGCGTGGCCGTGGGTGTCCTGACGAACGACATCGGGTTCACCGGTGACCGCGCCCGTCCCCGGGGCAAGATGGACGGCCACCGTCTGCTTGGTGTTGATCAGGTTGACCATCACCGTGCCGTCCAAGGCCGCGCAGCCGGCCACACCCGGCCGATCGGGCCAGGTCCATACCGTGGAAACCTTCGAGTCCTTGGTGATCCGCTGCAACCGGTCGGCGGTGGGGGCGCGGTCCACGACATACAGCGAGCCGTCGACGGGGTCGGTGCACAAGCCGCCGCCCGAGCCGATGCCGGTCAGCGCCGTGGTCGGCGGCGCCGGGTTGAGCGTGGTGGGCTGCTCGAGGCGGATGACCTTGCCGGCCAACGATCCCGGATCGGATGCCATCGCGGGATTGCCCGCGTCGCCGGTGAGCACCACCAGCGTGGTGGGGCTGGTGAAGATCAGCGCGCCGGTGTTCCCGGTGGCGCCCTTCGGAATCCCGGTCAGGATGTCCTTGGGGATGTCGTCGTCGGCGATGCGGATGACCCTGTTGTCGCTGGGTGTGCTGACATAGGCGTACATCAGCCGGTCTTGTGAGTAGGTCGGTGACAGCACGATGTCCATCAGCCCGCCGTCACCGGACGGGTCGACCGGGATGACGGTCTTCACCTTGGGCTCGGCGCTGACCGCGACTTCTTTGACCGCCCCGGTGGTGCGCTCGGCGACCAGCGCAGACTTGCTGTCCGGGAGCATGATCAGCCCGCTGGTGCTTTCCAGGCAGCCCTGCATCACGCCGGGGGCCGGACACACTTTGGGGAACGGCTTGTCGGGAAGGGGTGGCGGCGGGGGAGGTGTAGAGCTCGGCGGCGGCTTGCGTTCCGGTTCGGTGGTGAACGGCTGCGACTGCGCATCGTTGAACCGAGCGCAACCCGCAGAAACGAGCAGCGCCGCGCACAGCACAACCCGCCCGCAGCGAACCGACCACGACGACCGCATAACCGCCAGATTACGGATTCCGCGGCTCTGCTGCCCGCAAAGGGTGCCGCGTGTGGCGGCCATTCGCCCGTCATCGGGCGGCCCTGCCGGGGCGATGCTCGAATCAGCTCCGCGAAAGCGCCGCTCAAATCCCAAATTCAAGCCCAACTGCCCTTACCCTGGCACGGGTGACCAGTCAATCGAATGACGCACACTGGCAGCGGCCGGACGATTCCGCCGCGCCGACGCCGGTGCGGCCGGCTTCAGCAAGCTTGGTCGACCCGGAGGACGACCTGCCGTCAGCCAACTATGCAGGCGATTTCGAGACCACCACGATTCCTCATTACGACTCCGCCGATTCCGGCAGCATGCGCATGCCCAGCTCGGGGTTCGGGCTGATCACTGGCCAGGATCCGCTGCCCTATCAGCCCGAATCCGACCGGGACTCGACGTTTGACGCGATCGACGAGCACGACGTCGACGACGAGCGGGTGCGCGCGGCGGGCCGTCGCGGCACTCAGAATCTGGGTCTGCTGATTCTGCGGGTCGGACTGGGCGTCGTGCTGGTAGCTCATGGTCTGCAAAAACTGTTCGGCTGGTGGGGTGGACCGGGACTGACCGGATTCAAGAACTCGCTGTCCGACGTCGGCTACCAGCACGCCGACATCCTCACCTACATCGCGGCGGGCGGTGAGATCACCGCGGGGGTGCTGCTGGTGCTGGGACTGTTCACCCCGCTCGCCGCCGCGGGCGCACTGGCCTACCTGATCAACGGGCTGCTCGCCGGGATGTCGACCCAGCACGGTTCGCGATCCTTTCCGTTCTTTCTGCCGGACGGCCACGAATACGAGATCACCCTGATCGTGATGACCGCCGCGATCATCCTGATCGGGCCCGGACGCTACGGCTTCGACGCCGGCCGCGGATGGGCGCGGCGCCCATTTATCGGGTCGTTTGCCGCGCTGGTAGTGGGGGTCGGCGCCGGCGTGGCCCTGTGGGTGTTGCTCAACGGCGCCAACCCGGTGTCCTGACGCCCTGACCCCGTCAGCTGTAGGGGTTGGGCACTCGCCCGCCGCTGGCCTCAGCCAGCAACGGCAGGGTCGCGAAGCTGACCGCAGGCAGGCGCACCTGGCCGCCGTTTTTGAGCTGGGCGCGCGCCCACAGGCTCTTGGTGAACCTCAGTCCGTCGATTTCCTCCCAGCCCACGGTTTGGCTTCCGAGCAGCGTCCGCACGGTCACACCTTGCCGGTCGACCACGGTTCGCAGCCGAATGATCAACGCAGACAACATCATCGGGATCACCAACACGGGCGCGCTGGGCGGCCAGGTCAGCACCGGCACCAACAGGCCCAGAGCAAAGAAGCCGACCGCAAAGTGCGCCATCGGCGAAACTTTGAGCACCACTGGGCTCGGTTTGTCCGGTGCGCCGCTAGCCACCAGTGCATCATGACACTGAATACCGGCACCTTCCTTCCGCGATTGTGCAGTCTCATACGCTCTAAGCGGCGCGTCGCGTATGAAACCGCACAGTCGGCTCTGACGGGTCCGATCGACCCGGATTTGACGGCTGACCAGTGCGGAGGCTACGGTCGGACGTTATGTACAGCCGCGAAATGCTCGTAGTACTCGGTCGGCGCGTTGGTGGCTGACTAGATTTCGAGCACCAACGCGCAACCCTCGTGCAGCAGCTGAGCTGGCGAGGGTTTTTTGTTGCCAAAGGTCACTAGAGACGAATCAGAGACAAGAAGGAAACCGTGAGCGCACCCACCACGCGACCACCGGAGCGCCCGGCGCCGCCGCAGTCGGCCAACGGGGCGACAGTGGACAAGCCCAAACACGTTGCGCCGCAACAGCTCACCGGTGCACAGTCGGTGATCAGGTCGTTGGAGGAACTGGACGTCGACATCATCTTCGGAATTCCGGGCGGCGCCGTGTTACCGGTCTATGACCCGCTGTTCGACTCGAAGAAGCTGCGTCACGTGCTGGTCCGCCACGAGCAGGGCGCAGGGCATGCCGCCAGCGGCTATGCGCACGCCACCGGCAAAGTCGGCGTCTGCATGGCCACCTCCGGTCCGGGCGCCACTAACCTGGTGACCCCGCTGGCCGACGCTCAGATGGACTCGATCCCGGTGGTGGCGATCACCGGCCAGGTCGGGCGCTCGCTGATCGGGACCGACGCCTTCCAGGAGGCCGACATCTCCGGTGTCACCATGCCGATCACCAAGCACAACTTCCTGGTCCGCAACGGTGACGAGATTCCCCGGGTGATCGCCGAGGCGTTCCACATCGCGGCCACCGGACGGCCCGGCGCGGTGCTGGTCGACATCCCCAAGGACGTGCTGCAGGGCCAGTGCACGTTCAGCTGGCCGCCGCGGATGGATTTGCCCGGCTACAAGCCGAACACCAAACCGCACAACCGGCAGGTGCGGGAGGCCGCCAAGCTGATCGCGGCCGCGCGCAAACCGGTGCTCTACGTCGGCGGCGGGGTGATCCGCGGCGATGCCACCGAGCAGCTGCGCGATCTGGCCGAGCTGACCGGCATCCCCGTGGTGACCACGCTGATGGCCCGCGGCGCGTTCCCGGACAGTCACCGCCAGCACCTGGGCATGCCGGGCATGCACGGCACGGTGGCCGCGGTGGCCGGCCTGCAGCGCAGCGACCTGCTGATCGCGCTGGGCACCCGCTTCGACGACCGGGTCACCGGCAAGCTCGACTCGTTCGCACCCGAGGCCAAGGTCATCCACGCCGACATCGACCCGGCCGAGATCGGCAAGAACCGTCAGGCCGACGTGCCGATCGTCGGTGACATCAAGGCCGTCATCACCGATCTCATCGCGGCGCTGCGGCACGATGGGGTGCCCGAGAGCATCGACCTCGGCGACTGGTGGGAGTACCTCGACGGTGTGCAGGCCACCTACCCGCTGTCTTATGGGCCGCAAAGTGACGGCAGCCTCAGCCCCGAATACGTGATCTCCACGCTGGGCTCCATCGCCGGACCAGACGCCATCTACGTCGCCGGGGTGGGCCAGCACCAGATGTGGGCGGCGCAGTTCATCTCGTTTGAGAAGCCGCGCACCTGGATCAATTCCGGCGGCCTGGGGACGATGGGCTTTGCCATCCCCGCGGCCATGGGCGCCAAGATGGCTCGTCCGGACACCGAGGTGTGGGCGGTCGACGGCGACGGCTGTTTCCAGATGACCAACCAGGAGCTGGCCACCTGTGCGATCGAGGGCGCGCCGATCAAGGTCGCGCTGATCAACAACGGCAGCCTCGGCATGGTGCGGCAATGGCAGTCGCTGTTCTACGCGGAGCGGTATTCGCAGACCGACCTGGCCACGCACTCACACCGCATCCCCGACTTCGTCAAACTGGCCGAGGCGCTGGGCTGCGTCGGATTGCGTTGCGAGCGTGAGGAAGACGTCGTCGACGTGATCAACCAGGCCCGGGCGATCAACGACCGGCCGGTGGTCATCGACTTCGTCGTCGGCGCCGACGCGCAGGTGTGGCCGATGGTCGCCGCCGGCACCAGCAACGACGAGATTCAGGCTGCCCGCGGCATCCGGCCGCTCTTCGACGACGAGGGCAACGAGGGGCACGCCTGATGGGCATTACGGGATCGCCGAGCACGCATACGCTTTCGGTGTTGGTCGAGGACAAACCCGGTGTGCTCGCACGGATCGCAGCGTTGTTCTCGCGGCGCGGGTTCAACATCGAATCGCTGGCGGTCGGTGCCACCGAGCACAAGGACATGTCTCGGATGACGATCGTGGTCTCGGCCGAGGACACGCCGCTCGAGCAGGTCACCAAACAACTCAACAAGCTCATCAACGTCATCAAGATCGTCGAGCAGGACGACGACAACTCGGTGGCTCGTGAGTTGGCGTTGATCAAAGTACGGGCCGACGCCGGCACCCGCAGTCAGGTGATCGAAGCGGTTAACTTGTTTCGGGCCAAGGTCATTGACGTCTCTCCCGAGTCGTTGACCATCGAGGCCACCGGCGGGCCGGGCAAGCTGGATGCGCTGCTGCGTGTGCTGGAGCCCTTCGGTGTCCGCGAGATCGTCCAGTCCGGATTGGTGTCGTTGTCCCGCGGCCCGCGCGGCATCAACACCGCCAAATAACTCATCGAACGCAAAGGAAACACACAGTGGCAGTGCAGATGTTCTACGATGACGACGCGGACCTGTCGATCATTCAAGGCCGCAAGGTGGGCGTCATCGGGTATGGCAGCCAAGGGCACGCGCACTCGCTGAGCCTGCGCGACTCCGGCGTTCAGGTGCGCGTCGGGCTCAAGGAGGGCTCGAAATCGCGGGCCAAGGTGGCCGAGCAGGGACTCGACGTCGACACCCCGGCCGAGGTGGCCAAGTGGGCGGACGTGATCATGCTGCTGGCACCCGACACCGCGCAGCCCGACATCTTCACCAACGACATCGAGCCCAACCTGCAGCCCGGCAACGCGTTGTTCTTCGGACACGGCCTGAACATTCATTTCGGTTTGATCAAGCCGGCCGCCGAGATCACCGTCGCGATGGTCGCCCCGAAGGGCCCCGGGCATTTGGTGCGGCGCCAGTTCGTCGACGGCAAGGGTGTGCCGTGTCTGGTTGCGGTGGCCCAAGATCCGTCCGGTGACGGATTGGCGCTGGCGTTGTCCTACGCCAAGGCCATCGGCGGCGCCCGTGCCGGCGTGATCAAGACGACGTTCAAAGACGAGACCGAAACCGACCTGTTCGGCGAGCAGACGGTGTTGTGCGGTGGCACCGAGGAATTGGTCAAGGCCGGCTTCGACGTGATGGTCGAGGCGGGCTATCCGCCGGAGCTGGCGTATTTCGAGGTGCTGCACGAGCTGAAGCTGATCGTCGACTTGATGTACGAGGGCGGTATCGGCCGGATGTATTACTCGGTGTCCGACACCGCGGAGTTCGGCGGGTATCTATCGGGTCCCCGAGTGATCGACGCCGACACCAAGGACCGGATGCGCGCGATCCTGCGTGACATCCAAGACGGCAGCTTCGTCAAAAAACTGGTCGCCGACGTCGAGGGCGGCGGCAAGGAGCTTGCCCGGCTGCGCAAGGAAAACGCCGAGCATCCCATCGAGGTCACCGGCAAGAAGCTGCGCGATTTGATGAGCTGGGTGGACCGCCCGATTACGGAAACGGCCTAGCCCGGCGCCAGCGCGGGCAGCTCGCGGATGCCGAACTCGCGCTTGAGCACGGTGCGCGCGGCGTAGTAGCCGCACATGCCGTGCACACCGCCGCCGGGCGGAGTCGCCGCCGAGCACAGGTATGCCTGCCGAATCGGTGTCGTCCACGGGTCCAGTCGCGGCGTCGGCCCCATGAGCGCGCGCAAGGCGGAATTGCCGCCGATCCCGATGTCGCCGCCGACGTAGTTGGCGTTGTGGTCGGCAAGTCGTGCCGCCGGCACGCTGCGGACAGCGACCACGATGTCGCGAAAGCCGGGCGCAAATCGCTCGAATACCGTTGTAACCGCCTCTGTTTGGTCTATCGGCGACCCAGACGGCACATGCGCGTAGGTCCATAGTGGTCGACGACCGCTTGGGTCGACACGGCTGGGATCGGCGACATGCGGCGAGGCCGCCAGCACCATCGGCCACTCCGCGTGCCGCCCGGCTGCCACCTCCGACTCGGCATGTGCCACCTGGTCACGTGTGCCACCCAGATGGAAGGTCGGCACTTGCGCCAGCCTGTTGTCCGACCACGGGATGTCGTCGCTGAGCACAAAGTCGACTTTCGCGACGCCGGGACCGAATCGGTAGCGGTGCAACGCTTTCGCGTATCGCGCGGGCAGCGCATCGCCGTAGATCCCCAACAGCGCGGTGGGAGCCGTGTCGTACAGCACCACACCGCTCGGCGGCTCGGTAATCTCGACGCCTGCGGTCAGTTCGCCGCCCTGCGAACGCAGGTCGGCGATCAGTGCGTTGGCGATCGCCTGGCTGCCGCCCACCGGGATCGGCCAGCCGACCGAATGCGCCAGCGTCGCCAGCATCAATCCCGCGGCGGCCGACACCAGCGACGGCATACGCGAAATAGTATGGGCCGCAACGCCGGTGAACAGCGCCCGGGCGTCTTCGCCGGCCAGGGTCCGCCAGGCCGGTGTCGCCTGCGCGAGCATCCGCAGTCCCAGCTGCATCGCCGGCAGCACGGTGAGAGGCACCGAGCGTTTGTCGCCGAGCAGCAATCCCACCACGGCCTCAGAATGCTCGACCAACGGACCGAGCAGCCGTCGCCACGATGCGCCGTGCTCCAACCCCTCGCAGGTGCGCTTCAGATCGTGATACGCGATCGCCGCGGGGCGGTCGGGCAACGGGTTGGCGTAGGCCAACTCCGGCACCGCCAGCCTCACTCCGCGCGCGGGCAGATCGAACTGTGCCAGGAACGGCGAGGCCAGCGCCAGCGGGTGCACCGCCGAGCAGATGTCGTGCGACACCCCCGGGAACTCCGGGTCGGCGGCGGTGCGCGAGCCGCCGCCGAAGGTCGGTTGGGCCTCGACGACGTGTACGGCAAGGCCCGCGCGGGCACAGATGACGGCGGCGGTAAGCCCGTTGGGCCCGCTGCCCACGACGGTGATGTCCATCGGTCGATGGTAGGGACCCGCAGCTAGGCGGTCAGGTCAGGGCGCACGCCGAGCACCGGTTGCCGCACCCCGCCATTGGAGAATTCCGGGCACCACGGCCGGTGGCCGTGGTCATCTGGCCATACCAGCTGCAGCGCCCGCAGCTCAGGACCGTAGAACGCCACCGCCACGTTCATGTGCGCTTCAGGATGCTCAACCTGGACGACCGCCAGCATCGGCCCATCAGGTATCGAAATCCATTCGCCGGGCACCGGTCGTCCGCCATCCACCAGATACGCGGCGACCGTATTGAGCAGCCGCGCGGCCGTCAGCGGCGGCAGGCCCGTCACCACCAGCTCGGGCAGGCCGCGCTCATGCAAGCCGACTGTGTAGGCGTAAGGCGCGCGCTCGCTCTCCACGTATTGAATCGCCCACCCGTGTTTTGACTTTGTTTTTTCAATCTCATCGAGCTACTCGTCAACGGTGCTGTCGGGGTGATCGCACATCCAGCACATGGTGCCGTCCCTTCTCTCGTCGGATTTACCGACACCATGCACGCATGCACCGACACTCCCCGCGCCCGAGTCCGCCGCGCTAGCGATCGCCGCTGGGCTGATGGCGGCGACCCGCCGCGCCCGGTCCCCCGCACGCGGGTGGTACCCCCACCGCCGCCTCCGCGATCGCCGCTTAGGCTGGCCGGGTGAGCCTGCCCGTTGTTCTGATCGCTGACAAACTTGCCGAATCAACCGTGGCCGCGCTGGGCGACCAGGTCGAGGTGCGCTGGGTGAACGGACCCGACCGGGAGAAACTGCTGGCGGCGGTCCCCGAAGCCGATGCGCTGCTGGTGCGCTCGGCCACCACCGTCGACGCCGAGGTGCTGGCCGCCGCGCCCAAGCTGAAGATCGTCGCGCGTGCCGGCGTCGGACTGGACAACGTCGACGTCGACGCCGCCACCGAACGCGGGGTGCTGGTTGTCAACGCCCCGACATCGAACATCCACAGCGCCGCCGAACACGCGCTGGCGCTGCTGCTGGCCGCGGCCCGCCAAATCACCGCCGCCGACGCCTCTCTGCGCGCTCACGAGTGGAAACGCTCGTCGTTCTCCGGGACCGAGATCTTCGGCAAGACCGTCGGCGTGGTCGGCCTGGGCCGCATCGGGCAGCTGGTCGCCCAGCGGTTGACCGCGTTCGGCGCCCACGTCGTCGCCTACGACCCGTATGTGTCACCGGCGCGGGCCGCTCAGCTGGGCATCGAGCTGCTGAGCCTTGACGAGCTGCTGGATCGGGCCGACTTCATCTCGGTGCATCTGCCCAAGACGCCCGAGACTGCAGGTCTGATCGACAAGGAGGCGTTGGCCAAGACCAAGCCGGGGGTGATCATCGTGAACGCCGCCCGCGGCGGGCTGGTCGACGAGGCGGCCCTGGCCGAGGCGATAACGAGCGGACATGTTCGGGCCGCGGGTATCGACGTGTTCGCCAGCGAGCCGTGCACCGACAGCCCGCTGTTCGACCTGCCGCAGGTGGTGGTCACCCCGCACCTCGGGGCATCCACCGCCGAGGCCCAGGACCGGGCCGGCACGGATGTGGCGGCCAGCGTGAAGCTGGCGCTGGCCGGCGAATTCGTTCCCGACGCCGTCAACGTGGGCGCGGGGGTGGTCAGCGAGGAGGTGTCACCCTGGCTGGATCTGGTGCGCAAGCTCGGTCTGCTGGCCGGCACCATGTCGGACGAGCTGCCCGTGTCGCTGTCGGTGCAGGTGCGTGGTGAGCTCGCCGCCGAAGACGTTGAGGTACTGCGGCTTTCGGCGCTGCGTGGGTTGTTCTCGGCGGTCATCGAGGATCCGGTCACGTTCGTCAACGCGCCGGCGCTCGCCGCCGAACGCGGGGTGGCCGCCGACATCAGCACGGCCACCGAAAGCCCCAACCATCGCAGCGTCGTCGACGTGCGGGCGGTGGCCTCCGACGGCTCGGTGGTCAACGTGGCCGGGACGCTGACCGGACCGCAGTTGGTGGAGAAGATCGTGCAGATCAACGGCCGCAACTTCGACCTGCGCGCTGAGGGCATCAACCTGGTGATCAACTACATCGATCGGCCCGGGGCGCTCGGCAAGATCGGCACGTTGCTCGGAGCGGCCGGGGTGAACATCCACGCCGCCCAACTGTCCGAGGACGCCGAGGGTCCGGGCGCGACGATTCTGCTGCGGCTGGACCGTGACGTCCCGGCCGACGTTCGGTCGGAGATCGCCGTGGCCGTCGAGGCGAACAAGCTTGAGGTGGTTGATCTGTCGTGAAATTGGCGGTCGTCGCCGGCGACGGGATCGGCCCGGAGGTGGTGGCCGAAGCGGTCAAGGTTCTCGATGCGGTGCTGCCCGGCGTGGAGAAGACCAGCTACGACCTCGGGGCGAGGCGCTTTCACGCCACCGGGGAGGTGCTGCCCGACTCGGTGCTCACCGAGTTGCAGGCGCACGACGCGATCTTGCTCGGCGCGATCGGGGACCCGTCCGTGCCCAGCGGTGTGCTCGAGCGGGGGCTGCTGCTTCGGCTGCGCTTCGAGCTCGACCATCACATCAACCTGCGACCGTCCCGGCTGTATCCCGGGGTGAGCAGCCCGCTGTCCGGTAACCCGGAGATCGACTTCGTCGTCGTCCGCGAGGGCACCGAGGGGCCCTACACCGGCACCGGGGGAGCGATCCGGGTCGGTACGGCCAACGAAGTGGCCACCGAGGTCAGCGTCAACACCGCGTTCGGAGTCCGTCGAGTCGTCCAATACGCCTTCGAACGCGCCCAGCAGCGGCGCAAACACCTGACGCTGGTGCACAAGAACAACGTGCTGACGTTCGCCGGGGCTCTGTGGTGGCGGACCGTGCAGGAAATCGGCGAGCAGTACCCCGAGGTCGAGGTGGCCTACCAGCACGTCGACGCCGCGACCATCCACCTGGTCACCGACCCGGGCCGTTTCGACGTCATCGTCACCGACAACCTGTTCGGTGACATCATCACCGACCTGGCAGCCGCCGTAACCGGCGGCATCGGGCTGGCCGCCAGCGGCAATATCGACGCGACCCGGGCCAACCCGTCGATGTTCGAGCCCGTGCATGGCAGCGCGCCGGACATCGCCGGCCAGGGTATTGCCGACCCGACCGCCGCGATCATGTCGGTGGCGCTGCTGCTGTCCCATCTCGGCGAAGACGCCGCCGCCGCGCGCGTGGATCGGGCGGTGGAGACCCATCTGGCGACTCGCGGGGCACAACCGATCTCCACCGGCGAAGCCGGCGAACGGATTGCAGCCTTGCTCTAGTTTCCAGGCCGGGCGGCAGCACGCCGGCCGGCACTACCGGCACCGCGAGCAGGGGGAACAGGGCGCAAACTGCGAACCCCAGCGGATAGCCGGTCGCGGTGATCAGCTCACCGAACACCGCCGGCGCCCCGGCAGCCATCAACCGCTGATAGGTGTTCTGCAGGCCAAGCGCCCGCCCGGTCCAAAACGGCCCGGCGTATTCGGTGATCGCAGTGGATTCCAACCCGTTGTCGAGCACCGCGATCACCGACGCCGCGACCATCAGGGCCACGGCGACATACGAGGGGCCCAGGCGGTCGGTGAACGCCAAGGCCATCAACACCAGACCGCCCACAATGCAGATGGTGCGGACCGGCCGCAGTCGGGAACCGACGCGGTCCGACCACCGGCCGGCGATGACGCGGCCGACGGCCCCGAGCAGCTGCGAAACCGTGACCAGCGCCCCGGCCGCGGTGATCGACCAGTGGTGGTCGTTGATCAACCAGACCAGCATGAACGTCACGGTCACCGTCTGGGGCACCATCAGCAGCGCCGAAACCGCATGGATTCGCCGCAGCACGTTTGACCCCCGGTACGGGTTGGCCAACTCCTCTTTGCTGGCCGTCGCACGGGTCTTGCGCGGCGGGTCGGTCACCCCGAGCGCACTCGCCACCGCCGACACCGCGCACAACAGCGCCGGGAACATCAGGCCCGCGACGGGCCCGCGTTCGGCGAGTTCGGGAATCACCAAGGCGCCCATCGCAATTCCGATCGGCTGCGCGGTCTGGCGGATACCCATGGCCAAACCGCGGTGATGCGGCGGAAACCAACCGGACACCAGCCGGCCGCCTGCGCTGTTGCAGCTGGCAGCCGCCATACCGCCGACAAATAGAAACGCTCCGATCGCCACCAGGGAGTGAACCGTCGTCGCGGCATAGGCGGCAGCCGCCGTCAGCGCCGAGCCCGCCGTCAACACGATCCGCTCACCCACGCGGTCCAGCAGGTAGCCCCACGCGATCAGGGTCACCACCATGCCGAAGCTCGGCATCGACGACAGCAAACCGGCCTCGGCCAGCGGGGTGCCGCGCTCGTTTTCCAGGGCGGGGATCAAGAACGCGACACCGTTGATGAAGACGAAGGCGCTTGTCGTCACCGCCAGGGAGATGCCAACCATCGACCAGCGTGCCGCCGTACTGATCGACTCAGACGCCATTTACTCATGCTTCCATACGGATCTCAAGGGTGGCATTTACGAACTCACCGGTCGGCTCGCTGGGGCTGATCCTCTCCGCGCGGGCGCGCGCCCACGGGCACCAGCGGTATTGCCAGTAGCGGGAACAGCGCACACACCGCGAATGCCAGCGGATAACCGCTCGCGTCGATCAGCTCACCGAAGACCGGCGGCCCGGCGCCCGCGGTCAACCGTTGGGTGGTGTTCTGAGCACCCATCGCACGTCCGCTCCAAAACGGTCCGGCGAATTCGGGAATGGCGGTGAACGCCAACCCGTTATCGAGCACCGTGATCACCGAGGCGACGACCATCATCGTCACCGCAAGCGGCGATCGCAGGTGGTCGGTGAACGCCAGACCCGCCATCACGAGCGCGGCCGCGACGGCGATCGTCCGGATCGGCCGCATCCGCGAGCCGACTCGGTCCGACCACCGCCCGGCGGCGACGCGGCCCAGGGCGCCGAGCAGCTGGGAGACGCTCACCAGGGCGCCGGCCGACGCCGTCGACCAGCCGTGCGCCCGGATCAGCCAGACCAGCATGAACGTCAAGACCACGGTCTGCGGGACCATCAGCAGCGCCGATGCGAGGTGGATTCGCAGCAGCACCGGCTTTCCGCGATAGGGATTGGCCAGCTCGGCATCGCCGGCTGCGGTCCTTTTGTTGCGCGGCGGGTCGAGGACACCGACGGCGCTGATGACCGCGGACATCGCGCACACCGCCGCCGGGAACAGCAACGCCACCGAGAAGTCGCGTTCGCCGAGTTCGGGAAGTACCAAGGCGCCCAACGCGATTCCCAATGGCTGGGCGGTCTGGCGGATTCCCATCGCCAGGCCGCGCTGGCCCGGCGGGAACCAGCCCGTCACCAGGCGGCCGCTGGCGGTGTTGGCGCTCGCGGCGGCCATGCCGCCGACGAACAGAAACGTCCCGACCGCCAGCATGGAGTGCACCGAGGCCGCGGCGAAGGCCGCCGCCGAGGTCAGCGCCAGGCCCACCCCGAGCACGATCCGCTCGCCGACGAAGTCCAGCAGGTAGCCCCAGGCGATCAAAGTGACGACGGTGCCCAGGCTGGGCATCGACGACAGCAGACCGGCCTCGGCGAGGTTGATACCGCGCTCGGCGTCGAGCGCCGGGATGAGAAACGCGATTCCGTTGACGAAGACGGTTGCGCACAACGTCGCGGTCAGCGAGATGACGAGCAACGACCAGCGCCGCGTGCTGCTGATCGATACCATTTCCGCGGCGGCCACTTTGTCCATGGTTCCACAGGACTGCGCCGCAACGAGATTCGTCCGCAGCTCAGACCGGGTCGAACTGACGGCTGGCGATGAATGCGGGCCGACGCGCCGGAGCTCCGAATGGTTCGACGGGCGTGTTCTCGACGCTGTTATAGACGATGAACACGTTCGAGCGGGGATACGGGGTGATGTTGCTGTTCGATCCGTGCATGGCGTTGCTGTCGAAGAACACCGCCGAACCCGCCGGACCGGTGAACTGGCGGATGCCCCTCTCCGCGGCCAACCGGCCAAGGCTGTCCTTGTCCGGGGTGCCGATCTCCTGGCGGCGCAGCGACGAGCGATAGTGGTCGGCCGGCGTCTCGCCCGGGCAGGGCACAAACCACCGATGAGAGCCGGGCATGATCATCAGCGACCCGTTGTAGTCACGGTTTTCCGTGAGCGCTATCGAGACGCTGACCGCCCGGGGCGCGGGCATGCCGTCTTCGGCGTGCCAGGTTTCAAAGTCGGAGTGCCAGTAGAAGCCCTCGCCGCTGAAGCCCGGTTTGAAGTTGATCCTGCTCTGGTGCACGTACACGTCGGAGCCGAGCAGCTGGCGGACCGGGCCGACCAGCCTGGGATCGGCGACCAGCGCGGCGAACACCGGGCTTATTGTGTGGACCTCGAAGATCGAGCGGATCTCCCGGCTGCCGGGTTCGAGCACGGAGCGTTCGTCGTCGGCCAGCGCCGGGTTGCTCAACAGCGCTTGCGGCTCGGCACACAGGTCGGCGACGACGTCGGGGTCGAGAAGTTGATCGACGGCCAGGAAGCCGTCGGTCTCGAAGCGGTCGACGGCATGCCGGTCGAGTGGGCCCCTGCACCGGTCGCTGGTCCACACCACCGGATCGGGGCGCGGCATCATGTCGCTTTTGGAGGTGTTCCTGGTCGGGTAGCGGTCTGTCATGGTGGCAGTCACGGTGCTTGCTCACCCTCCGTGACCAACGGGTATGCGCCGTCGTCGTCGTGCACCTCACGGCCGGTAACAGGCGGGGTGAACACACACACGGTTCGCAAGTCGGTATGGGCCCGCACCCGGTGGCGCTCGTGGCCGTCGAGCAGGTAGAGCGTTCCGTTGCGCAGTGGATGCGTCTCGCCGGTCTCGTCGTTCACGAGCTCGCCTTCGCCGTCGATGCAGTACACCGCCTCGACGTGGTGGGCGTACCACATCGCAGTCTCGGTGTTGGCGGCAAGGACGGTGTCGTGCAACGAAAACGGCTGGCCGTCGCGGGCCAACAACAGCCGTCGGCTGCGCCAGGTGGCGGCTTCGACGTCGCGGTCGGTGCCCTCGATCTCAGTGAGGGTACGAACGATCATTGCGCGCTCCCGATCAGTTGGCGGGCGGTGGCCGCTTCGATCGATTCGGCCGCCACCGCCAAGCCGCGAGCGAGTTCGTCGTCGTCAATCACCAGTGGCGGCATCAGCTTGACCACTTCGCTTTTGGCGCCCGACGTCTCCATCAGCAACCCGCGATCGAATGCTTCCCGGCATATCGCGGTGGCTAACTCGGGTTTCTCGAAGGCCACGCCGCGGGCCAGTCCCCGGCCCCTGACCTCGGCTCCCTCCACCGCGCCGACGATGTCGGTCAACACCCGTTCGACGTCTTCGCCCTTGCGAACCACGTCCTTCTCCAGCCGGTTGTCGGTCCAGAACTGGAGCGCGGCGGTGGCGGTGACGAACGCTGGGTTGTGTCCACGGAAGGTGCCGTTGTGCTCACCCGGCTCCCACTGGTCGAGTTCGGGCCGGAACAAAGTGAGAGCCATCGGCAGGCCGTAGCCGCTGATCGACTTGGACAAGCAGACGATATCGGGAACGATGCCGGCCGCCTCGAAGCTGAAGAACGGTCCGGTTCGACCGCAACCCATTTGGACGTCGTCGACGATCAACAGCAGGCCGTGACGGCGGCACAGCTCGGCCAGTCCCTGCAGCCATTCCAGGCGCGCCACGTTGATCCCGCCCTCGCCTTGCACGGTCTCGACGATCACGGCGGCCGGCTCGTTGAGGCCACTGCCGTTGTCTTCCAGCAGCCGTTCGAACCACATGAAATCGGGCAGCGCGCCGTCCAGGTAGTTGTCGTAGGGCATCGGGGTGGCGTGCACCAACGGGATGCCGGCGCCGCCCCTCTTCATCGAATTACCGGTGACGGACAGCGCGCCCAGCGTCATGCCGTGAAAGGCATTGGTGAAACTGATCACACTCTCCCGGCCGGTGACCTTGCGCGCCAGCTTCAATGCCGACTCCACCGAGTTGGCGCCGGTCGGTCCGGGGAACTGAACTTTGTAGTCGAGTCCTCGCGGCTTCAGGATCACCTCGTCGAAGCGCTCCAGGAACGCGGCCTTTGCGACGGTGCTCATGTCGAGGCTGTGCACCACTCGGTCAGCGGTCAGGTAATCCAGCAGTGCCGCCTTGAGGTCTGGATGATTGTGGCCGTAGTTGAGCGCGCCCGCACCAGCGAAGAAGTCCAGATACTGCCGCCCATCGACATCCCACATGTGGCAGCCCGATGCCCGGTCGAACAGCACCGGCCACGATCGGCAATAGCTGCGAACTTCGGATTCAAGCGCGTCGAAAATCGTCATGTGTTCCTCCGTTTGTCTGTGCCACAGAACAAAACGGAACGACCAGTCGAGTCAGCATGGACGGGCACCCGGTGCTGCGGCGGTCACCAGCAGCGAACCAAGCAGGGCACACTCATCGCGCTCATCGATCTCGCTCGGCTCATCATCCCGCTCGCACGGCCCCCGACACGGTCTGTAGGGGCTCGCGTCGCGCGCCTGGCTACGTTACTGAGAATGCGTCGCGCGTCTCAAGTCGGCTCGTAGTGGCCCGATTCGTAGCAGTTCCTCGGAGGCGTGGCCGTCGGGAAACAGCTCGTTGCCGAAGAGTTCGTGACGCTCGAGAGGAGCGTGCCAGCGCCGCGCGAAGGTACCGAACAGCCGCTGGCTGGCGATGTTGTCGGGGGTGGTCGACGCCTCCACGTGCGTAACGCCCGCAGAGAGCAGGCGATGGGTCAGGTGGTCGAGCATGCGGCCTGCTATCCCGGCGGCGCGGTGCGCGGTGTCGACAGCCACCTGCCACATCAACACCGTGGTCGGCTCGTCGGGACGCAGATAGCCGGTGACGAACCCGGCCGGACGTTGGTCGACCTGCGCGATCACGGACGTCTCGGCGAAATCCCGACACCACAGCAGGTAGGCGTATGGCGAATTGACGTCGAGCGCTTTGCTGTCTGCGGCCATTCGCCACAGCGCCGGCCCGTCGGTCACCGTGGGAGCTCGAAGATCGAGGTTGGCGATATCGGTCACCGCGACGACGGTACCGATTCATTAGGCTCTGGCGAATGCGCCTTGGCCGAATCGCCAGCCCCGACGGCGTTGCGTTCGTCAGCATCGAAGGTGTGCCCGGTGAGATGACTGCTCGGGAGATCGCCGAGCACCCGTTCGGCACACCGACCTTCACCGGCCGCTCCTGGCCGCTCGCCGATGTCCGATTACTGGCCCCGATGCTGGCCAGCAAGGTGGTCTGCGTCGGAAAGAACTACGCGGCGCACATCGCCGAGATGGGCGGCGACAAGGGCTCGGCGGCAGCCGACCCGGTGATCTTCCTCAAACCCAATACCGCGATCATCGGGCCGAATGTGCCGATTCGGTTGCCGGCCAACGCATCGCCGGTGCATTTCGAGGGTGAGCTCGCGGCGGTCATCAGTCGGCCCTGCAAGGACGTCACCGCCGACCAGGCCGCCGGGAGCATCCTGGGCTACACCATCGCCAACGACGTGACTGCCCGCGATCAACAACGCTCCGACGGGCAGTGGACACGCGCGAAGGGCCACGACACCTTCTGCCCGGTCGGACCGTGGATCGTCACCGACGTCGACCCGGCCGACCTGGAGCTGCGCACCGACGTCAACGGCGAAGTCAAACAACGCAGCCGCACGTCGTCGATGATTCACGATGTCGGTGCGATCGTGGAATGGATCTCCGCGGTGATGACCCTGCTGCCGGGTGATCTCATTCTCACCGGCACACCCGAAGGCGTCGGACCGATCGATGACGGCGACACCGTCAGCGTCACCGTCGAGGGAATCGGCACATTGACCAATCCCGTTGTCCGCAAAGGAAAGTCGTGACTAGTGACGTTCGGGTCAGGTTCTGTCCGTCGCCAACCGGCGTACCGCACGTCGGATTGATCCGCACCGCACTGTTCAACTGGGCCTATGCCCGGCACACCGGCGGGACTTTTGTTTTCCGGGTGGAAGACACCGATCCCGAACGTGACAGCGAGGAAAGCTATCTCGCGCTGCTCGATGCGCTGCGCTGGCTGGGACTGAACTGGGACGAGGGCCCCGAGGTGGGCGGCCCGTACGGCCCATACCGCCAATCGCAGCGCAGCGACATTTACCGCGACGTGGTGGATCGGCTGCTTGCCGCGGGCGAGGCGTACCAGGCCTTTTCGACGGCCCAAGAGGTCGAGGCGCGCCACCTCGCGGCCGGCCGCAGTCCCAAACTGGGCTACGACAACTTCGACCGTGATCTGACCGCCGAGCAGCGGGCCGCGTACCTGGCCGAGGGTCGAATCCCCGTGGTGCGGTTACGGATGCCCGACACCGAACTCGGCTGGGACGATCTGGTGCGCGGGCCGACCGCGTTCGCAGCGGGGGCCGTGCCCGATTTCGCGTTGACCCGGGCAAGCGGAGATCCGTTGTACACCTTGGTCAACCCGGTCGACGATGCGCTCATGAAGATCACCCACGTACTGCGCGGTGAGGACCTGCTGCCGTCGACTCCGCGTCAGATCGCGTTGTATCAGGCGCTGATCCGCATCGGCGTGGCTGAGCGTGTGCCGGAATTCGCCCATCTGCCAACGGTATTGGGTGAAGGCACAAAGAAGCTGTCGAAGCGTGACCCGCAGTCGAATCTTTTCGCCCACCGCGACCGGGGCTTTATCCCCGAAGGGCTGCTGAATTACCTTGCGTTGCTGGGCTGGTCGATTGCCGGCGACCGCGACGTGTTCAGTCTCGAGGAGATGGTGGCGGCGTTCGATGTCGTCGACGTCAACGCCAACCCCGCCAGGTTCGACCAGAAGAAGGCAGACGCGATCAACGCTGAGCACATCCGGCTCCTCGACGCCGAGGATTTCACCGCCAGATTGCGGGATTACTTCGATGCGCACGGCCATCGCATCGGGCTTGACGACACGCAGTTCGGGGCGGCGGCCCGACTCGTGCAGACGCGCATCGTCGTGCTGGGTGACGCGTGGGGTCTGCTGAAGTTTCTCAACGACGACGAGTACACGATCGACCCAAAGGCCGCCGCCAAGGAGCTGGGTGCGGAAGGCGGCGGCGTGCTCGATGCCGCCGTCGCGGCGCTGGATGGCTTGGCCGAGTGGGCGGTGGCCGATATCGAGGCTGCCCTCAAAGCCGCACTGCTCGACGGCCTCGGGCTCAAACCACGCAAGGCCTTCGGCCCGATTCGGGTCGCGGTTACGGGATCATCCGTCAGCCCGCCGTTGTTCGAATCACTGGAGCTGCTCGGACGCGAGCGCAGTCTGCAGCGGCTGCGGGCGGCCAGGAACTGGCAGCCGTGAGCATGGTGGTGCGGATCTTTGGTAGTCTGCACGTCGGCCCTCGGGCAGCTGGCAGCAGCGGGCTCACCCTGTCTGACCAGCTGTTTTAGCCAGCCAATGGGGTATGGTGTAATTGGCAACACAGCTGATTCTGGTTCAGCCGTTCTAGGTTCGAGTCCTGGTACCCCAGCAAAGTTTGCCCACCGCAAGCAATTAGGTGGGCATACCTCTGTGAGCTATGCTGGCAGCTCGGATCGGTTCTGGCCCCGTCGTCTAGCGGCCTAGGACGCCGCCCTCTCACGGCGGTAGCGTGGGTTCGAATCCCATCGGGGCTACTTTGTGATGTCTCAGGACATAGGAATAGCCCGAACCCTCGTTTAGGGTTCGGGTTTTCTTTTTGGTCTGCCGCTGGAGA
>NZ_LQOW01000001.1 GCF_002102185.1 Mycobacterium fragae | reverse complement strand
ATCCTCTGGTGCGCTGAGTTTGGGCGATGTGCAGGTCTCCCCGCTGCCGGTGGATACCCGCACTGCCCGTATGGATTTGACGTTTTCGCTGGGGGAGCGTTGGAGCGAGTCTGGTGAGCCCGCCGGGATCCAGCTGGAGGTGGAGTTTCGCACCGATGTGTTCGATGCGGCCAGTATCGAGGCGTTGATCGAGCGGTTGCAGCGGGTGGTGGTGGCGCTGAGCGCCGACCCGGCTCGGCGGCTCTCGGCGGTGGATGTGTTGGATGCCGCCGAGCATGCCCGCCTGGATGGGTGGGGGAATCGGGCGGTGTTGTCCGCGCCGATGCGCGTCCCGCTGTCGATTCCGGTGGTGTTTGACGCGCAGGTGGCGCGCACCCCGCAGGCGGTGGCGATCAGCTGTGGGCGGCATTCGTGGACCTATCGCGAGGTTGAGCAGGTCGCGAACCGGTTGGCGCATCTGTTGGCCGGCCAGGGTGTGGGCGCGGGGGAGCGGGTGGCGCTGTTGTTGTCGCGGTCGGCCGAGGCCATCGTGGCGATTTTGGCGGTGCTCAAGACGGGGGCGGCCTATGTGCCGATCGATCCGGGGCATCCCGATGCCCGGATCGGGTTCATGCTCGCCGATGCGGCGCCGGCAGCCGCGATCACCACTGCGGGGCTGGCTCATCGGCTGGGCGGGCACGAGCTGGTGGTCATCGATATTGACGACCCCCGCATTGACACCTATCCGTGCACTGCTTTGCCGGCGCCGGCGTCGGAGGATATCGCGTATCTGATTTACACCTCGGGCACCACCGGTGTGCCCAAGGGGGTGGCCATCCCTCACCGCAATGTCATCGGGTTGCTGGAGTCCTTGGACGGCGATGTCGAGCCCGGAGGGGTGTGGTCGCAGTGTCATTCCTTGGCGTTTGACTTTTCGGTGTGGGAGATCTTCGGGGCGTTGCTGCGGGGTGGGCGGCTGGTGGTGGTGCCCGACGAGGTGGTGCGTTCACCGGAGGATCTGCATGCCTTGCTGGTCGGCGAGCAGGTCAGTGTGTTAAGCCAGACCCCCTCGGCGTTTTATGCGTTGCAAACCG